>NZ_CM132119.1:0-2286103 GCF_053613275.1 Caproicibacterium sp. NSD3 | reverse complement strand
CAAGCCGCCCTTGAATTTGGGCGGCTTTTTTTATTTTTGATTTAAAATATGTTTTATTTTGATCTCATTTTGCCTACCTTGAAAAAAGATATTATTTTTGTTATGATATGAATTAAGATTTTGTAGGAAAGTTTACAATGTTATTTAAATAAGATGATAAATAAAAGGAGAAGCTTTTGTATGAAAAATACAAAGAAAACCGTTTTTGTTACAGTGGCTTTATTGGCACTCGTATGCTTTGGTTTTTGGTATGATCGGCTTCCAAAATCATCGGAAGCTGCAGTATTTAAGGCTTCTAGTAAAGTGAACTCTGATTTTCAAGTAGAAACGATTTTGAAATCTGCGTCTACACAAATCGGGAATTTGACTTTTTATGAAAATCAGTCAGGAACGGTTTCAGTAGCGTTGACGAATCCGGTCTTTTCGGGGTATCGGACTGATTATCAGGCTGGAACTTTGCAGCTTACTTCTTCCGGAAAATCAGATCGTTATGCCTCTTTTTATACGGTTGCTTTTTCCTCTGCCAGTGGAAAAAAACAATGGATTTCTTATGCAATCCTTTATGATCGCGCAATACAGCGCATTTCTTCCGGAACTGGAGGCCCTGATTATACCATTGCAGCATTAAAAGGAAAATCTGTGAGGGTGGCTTATCTTGCTTGGGAAGGCAATGATCAGTTGCCGACGGATGGCCCTTATTTTTATACGGCAGGTGGAGCTTGCTTTAACAATCCTACAGAGGCATAGGCGTATTTTTGAATGGAAAATTGACAAAGTAGAGATGAAATTTTCCAATAAGAGGAGAAATTTTATGTTGTTTCTTCAAAAGCGTCAGATGGTTTGGCAAAAACGTTTTTATGTTTTTATTGTATTTTACGCAGCAGTAACATTGGCCGCACAGATTTTTGCTCAAAAGACAGAACAACTGTTGGGACTTTCCTATGTGATGATTTTTTCTGCGTGGATTTTACCATTCTTACCCCGTGTTTTTTGCCGAGCATTGCGATTGCCTCGCCTTTATTTAATTGATGTGATTTTTGATAGCTTTTTGATTTTAGCGGTTACTTTTGCCAGCCTTTTAAATGGATATACACTGATTCCACATTTTGATAAGATTTTACATACCATTGCGGGATTCCTTTTTGCTGAAGGCGGAATGCTTTTTTATTATTACTTAAAACCGAATCATCGCCTTGAAAGAACGGATGGAGCCCGCGTTTCATGGGCAGCGCTGCTTTCTTCTATGGCATTGGGGCAGCTTTGGGAAATCTATGAGTTTACAGCTTCTTTGGTCAGCGGCGGAACATACGATCCACAGCTGGTCAAAACGACCGGTGTTACCGATACGATGACGGATATGATTGTTTGTACTTTGGGAGGCCTTGTGACTGCACTTTTTTGCTGGAGATATTATAAAACAGGGAAAAAGGATTTGATGACAAAAATTCTGCTGGAGTTTGTGGAACCTGCTAATTAAAGAAGAAAAAAGCACTGGATTATGATTTAGTGCTTTTTTTATTAAAAATTTACTTTTGCTGTTGACAAGTAAACTTGTCCATGATAAGATATAAGACAAGTAAACTTGTCATTTTTGATTGGAGGGATACGATGAACCGCGATAAAGTTTTAGAAAAAGTACAAAATGAGAAAAAGCATCATCCTGACGAAAGAGAAATGCAGATTATGCAGAAAGGAAGCGGAATTTCAGTCTTTTGCATGCTGGTTTTTGCATTGATTTTGATGGTTGTCAAAATTTGCACCAATCAGCCTTGGTATGATTTATACAGTCTCATGTTTGTTAGCATAGCTTCCATTCATTTTTATAAAGGAATTAAATTAAAAGAAAAGCATGAGCTGGCATATGGGATTTTATTTGGCGCGCTGGCACTTTTGGCGCTTGGGTCCGCCATTTATGAATATTTAACGATGGCCTAATCTGGAGGAAATATGAAGAGGGAAGAAATTTTAAAAAAGAGTCGGTCGGAAGAGTGCGATGAGGGTAAGGAGTATATAGAAGGACGCGGCAGATATTATGGAGAGATTGTTTTTGTAATTTTAGCAGCAATTTTGATGATTTATAATTTATTTCGCGGACATACCAATTATCAGGTTTTTACATTGTTTTGGGGATTTTTAGCTGCAGAAGCGTTTGGTAAATACCGGACGGGAAAGTTAAAAACAGAATTAGTTGTAACGATTTTTGCTGCCGTTGCGTCAATTTGCTATCTGATTTTATCAATTATATCACCGACACCTTGAAAAATGAGGTGGATCTATTTTGAAAGAAGAACTTGTTTTAAAAAATCATTTGAAAGCAGCGCGTGCGGAAAAGAATCTATCTCAGAGCGAACTTGCCGAGATGGTGGGCGTTTCCAGACAAACGATCAGCTCCATTGAGACCGGACAATTTAGTCCTACCGCAAAACTTGCGCTCGTTCTTTGTGCTGCATTGGACGTAAAATTTGAGGATCTGTTCTATTTTTAGAAATGGACAGCAAATGAAAAAGGAAGAGGGAAAAAGATGCTGGAAGTATCACATCTGACGAAACAATACAAAAAATTAAAGGCAAACGACGACATTTCATTTACGGTCTATCCGGGGGAAATTGCGGTTTTGATCGGGCCAAACGGCGCAGGAAAAAGTACAGCAATTAAATGTATTGCAGGGCTTTTACGGTTCCATGGGAATATTACTGTTTGTGGGAATCCGAATAAAAGCACAGAGGCAAAGAAATGTTTTGGCTATATTCCCGAGTTACCTGCCCCTATTGAAATGCTTACGGTAGAGGAGCATATGGAGTTTATCGGCAGGGCATATCGGGTGGAAAACTGGAAAGAAAAAGCAGATCATCTGTTGGAACGACTTGAACTTTCCGATAAACGGCAAAAATTAGGCAAGGAACTTTCGAAAGGCATGCAGCAAAAGCTTTCGATTGCCTGTGCGCTGCTGCCGAGCCCCAAAGTGATTTTGCTTGATGAACCGCTTATCGGGCTTGATCCGCATGCAATCAAAGAGCTGAAGATGATGATGCAGGAGTTAAAACAGGCAGGTTGTACGATTTTAGTCTCTACGCATATGCTGGACAGCGTTTCAGAGCTTTGGGATCGCGCATTAATTATGATGAATGGAAAAATTGCAGCAATCCGCACTCGAAAAGAAGTCGAAGAGAGCGGAGAAAATTTGGAAGAGACGTTTTTTCAAATTACGGAAGGAAATCCTCACGGGCCGCAGGAAGACGGGGAGGAAAAAGCATGAATGCCATTGGATATCTAATGCGCAAAGAGATCAAAAATGGCTTCAAAGAATTGCTGCATAAGCCAGCAAAACTGGTTTTATACATAGTGATTGCAGCGTTCTTTGTCGTTATGTTGGTCATGGGGGCATTTTCTGCATCAGAGCGTCAGCATGCAATAGATATTCGTTATTTGCAGGCTGGCTATCTGGCCCTTTTGATTTTCTTTTTGTGCAGTAATCTTTATGCTGGTTTACAGCGGGGAGCAACCTTTTTTTCCATGAGCGATGTCAACTATTTGTTTGTTTCGCCATTGAGTTCAAAGCGGATTTTAATTTATGGGTTGATTAAACAAATGGGCAGTACAATCATTACAATGCTGTTTTTGGTTTGCTATTCTGCAACGCTGATGCAGAACTTTTCAATTTCCACAGCTGACATGTTGTTGATGATTTTCGGTGTAATGTTAGTGGCGTTTAGTGCGCAGGTGCTGTCGCTGCTGCTTTACAGCGTGACCAATCAAGATGACCGTAAGGTGCAGGTCGCACGGGGAATTATTACGATGATTCCGATTTGTGCAGCGTTGATCCTGCTTTTTGCTTATTGGCAGAGTGGATTTTCACTGGATGCTATGCTCACAGCAATGGCAGGCCCACAAATAGAATGGATTCCGATAGCGGGCTGGGTCAAAGGCGCAATTTTTGCATTGATTGGAAAGAATTTTTTTCGTGCGTTGATTTGGATCGGCGTTTTTGTACTGGCTTTACTGGGAATCATTATTGCGTTTATTAAAAGTGATGCAGATTATTACGAAGACGTGCTCGATATGACCGAGCATAATTATGCGATTCAGCGTGCAGCAAAATCAGGGCGTACTTCTGCTAATGCTGCTCTGCGCAGCCGAAAAATTCGTGTCAATAAAACCGGACTCAATGGCGGTTGGGGAGCAAGCACCTTTTTTTATAAACATGTTTTAGAAATGCGCCGCAAGGATAGGCTGCCTTTTGTCGGGAAATCAACCGTTACCTGCTTGGCAATTTGTCTTGTGGTCAGCAAAATCATTCAGATAAATTTTGCCGGAGAAGAAGACATGTCGTCCGGGATGTTAATGATGATCTGCTTGATTATCGCGGGATATGTAGAATATTTTATGCAGGTTTCCGGTCCTTGGACTTTGGAACTTGTAAAGCCATACATTTATTTGGTGCCGGAAAAACCGTTTAAAAAACTTCTTTGGGCGGTGCTGACATCGATCATTAAACCGTTTGTAGATGCAGTGATCCTTTTTACCGTAATGTGTGCTGTTTTTCGGGGCAATCCGCTTACTGCAATTTCTTGTGCGCTTTGCCTCGGCACCTTGGGAATGGCCTTTATTTCTGTTTCTGTTTTGTCTGAGCGCCTTTTCGGGCGCGTACAAAATAAGGGCTTGATCGTGATCTTTTATTTGCTGGTCTTGATGATTATTGTTTTGCCGGGAGTCATTGCCAGCGGATATCTTGTATCACAGTTCCTTCCCCAAATCCCAGGTTGGGTTTGCGGGCTGCCTGCAATCCTTTGGAATGCTCTTGCTAGTATTGGAATTTTTGCCGCTTGCAGAAACATTTTGGAGAATACAGAGATGGAACTTTAAAAAAAGTCAAAAAAAATTAAAAACTTTAAAAAAATGCTTGCATTTTCGGAATGGGTATGGTATTATAAATAAGTCGTCAGGAAATGACACGAGTTGGTACAGATAGCGGTGAGGGTCCACCTGTTCCCATTCCGAACACAGAAGTTAAGCTCACTTGCGCCGAAGATACTTGGCTGGTAACGGCCCGGGAAAATAGGTAAACGCCAACACTTTAAAGCAGCCACCCAATAGGGTGGTTGTTTTTTTACAAATGATGCTTTAGCGAGTCTAAGCTTTAAATTGTAAAATTTTAAGAGGGAGGGGATTTTTAATGATTATTTTAATGAAAAAAGACTGCACGAACGATCAAGTCCAGAAAGTGATTGCAGTTTTAAAAAACAAAGGATTGGGAGCAAACCTTTCTACCGGAAGCCAGGCAACCATCATTGGGGTTCTTGGAGATAAAAGTCGCTTGGAGACTGAAAATCTGGAATTGATGGACGGAGTAGAAAAATGCGTGCCGATTATGCATAGCTATAAGCTTGCAAGTCGTGAGATGGTTCCGGAAGGGCGTAAGGTAAAGGTAAAAAATGTAATCATCGGCGGAAAAGAGCTTGTGATGATGGCGGGGCCTTGCGCAGTGGAAAGTGAGCAGCAAATTATGGCAGCAGCACAGGGCGTTAAAAAAGCCGGCGCACAATTTCTGCGTGGCGGTGCATATAAGCCAAGAACAAGCCCCTATGCTTTTCAGGGGCTGGAAGATGAAGGATATCGCCTTCTTCGCAAAGCGGCAGATGCAACGGGCCTTCTTGTAATCAGTGAAGTAACCGATTACGAGCAAATCGAAATTGCGGGAAAATATTGTGATATGCTGCAGGTAGGTGCCCGGAATATGCAGAATTTTCGCCTTTTGCGGGAACTTGGACGCAGTGGGCTGCCGGTACTTTTAAAGCGTGGAATGGCCTCTACGATTGAAGAGTGGCTGGATGCTGCTGAGTATATTCTCAGCGAAGGCAATGCAAATGTTGTCCTCTGTGAGCGTGGGATTCGTACGTTTGAGACAGCGACCCGCAATACGTTGGATGTCTCTGCTGTGCCGGTGGTGAAAGAGCGTAGCAGCTTGCCGATTATCATAGATCCCTCTCATGCGGCCGGCAAGCAGCGCTATGTGGAGCCTTTGGCTTTAGCTGGTGTTGCTGCGGGAGCGGATGGACTGATTGTAGAAGTACATCCAGAACCGAAAAAAGCAATGAGTGATGCGGCGCAGCAGCTGACATTTGAACAGTATGCAGCACTTTTTCAGCATGCTGCAAAAGTGGCCGAAGCAATTGGACGCACCCTTTAATAAATTAACAATACAGGATACAAAAAGCCCGGATCTTTTAGATCCGGGCTTTTTGCCGTTGCAATTTTGTATCAAGCAAATAGTTGTTTTTGTTTAGAAAGAGCTTTTATTAACGCCTGTGCCAAAAATCCGCAGAAAACAATCTTAACCAAATCAAACGGAACAAATGGCAAAACAGTGAGGCTCAATGATTTCAGCAGATCAACATGGCCTACAAAGCAGAACCAGATAGAGCCGCCTATGTAACAGACGACCAGAGAAATAAACATGGCCAACATATAGTGAAGCGGATTGCGCTCTGAGAATTTTTGCAATATTGCCGCGACAATCAGCGCCATAATCGGATAAACCAAAATATAACCTCCGGTTGGGCCTGCCAGAACGCCTAATCCACCAGAAAATTTTCCAAAAATCGGGATTCCAATTCCACCGAGCAAAATATAGGCGAGCTGAGAATAAACAGCCCAGCGCTTTGGCAAAAGAACGCCGGTCATGTAAACGGCGCAGACAGATAATGTGATCTGTACCGGAGTGAATGGCAAAATTACGATCAGCTGTGCACATACAGCCGTTAGAGCGACGCAAAGTCCTGATACTACCATCAAGTAAGTATGATTTTTAATTTTCATGTCGATTCTCCTATTCAAACGATTTTTAGTATAGATGCGTTTTGCCTAATTGTCAACTATATTTTAAAAATAAGTTAACAATTAGGCTATGAGCGGATTGTGTGATAGCCCGCTTTTTCGGCCAAGGAAAAGTCATCTTTAGGGCTGATTCCGTAAGTAGTCAGCATATCGCCGGAAATAGCGGCATTTAGGCCGCTTTCCATCAGGGCAAGACCCTTGTCGGGAAATAGAGCGCGGCCTCCGGCCATGCGAATTTGTTTTTTAGGAAGCAAAAAGCGAAAAATTGCGGCAGTACGGCGAATCTCATCATAAGGCAGTGCCGAACAATTTTCCAAAGGAGTCCCTGAAATTGGGTTTAATACGTTCATTGGAACAGAATCAACGCCCAATTCCCGCAGAGTCAATGCCATATCAATGCGGTCTTCCATGGTTTCTCCCATCCCGAGAATTCCACCGCTGCAAAGTTGCAAACCGGCTTCTTTTGCCCAGCGCAGGGTTTGTAATTTTTCATCGTAAGTGTGAGTGGAACAGATAGACGGGAAAAAGCGGCG
This sequence comes from Caproicibacterium sp. NSD3, assembly GCF_053613275.1. Classification (NCBI taxonomy): domain Bacteria; kingdom Bacillati; phylum Bacillota; class Clostridia; order Eubacteriales; family Oscillospiraceae; genus Caproicibacterium; species Caproicibacterium sp. NSD3. The sequence continues at coordinate 2,278,736 of NZ_CM132119.1, read as the reverse complement.
CGAAGTTTCCAGATTGCAGTGATAGCGGGTTACACCGGCCGCTTTCAGCTTTTTGAGCTGCGGGAGGGTGAGCAATCCGTTGGAAGAACAAAGCCCAATGGGGCATGCCTTACGAATGGCAGAAAAGCCTTCGCAGACTTCGTCTACTTCTTGATCGGTGAGCGCTCGGCCGGAAGTGACGATCGAAAAGCGGCGGATTCCCTGCTGATAATTATTGAGAGCACTTTTGGCCATTTCCTCCGGAGGAAGAACGCCGTAAACGTCGGCACCTGTATGAAAACGACAGGACTGTGCACAGTAAGCGCAGTCTTCACTGCAGCGTCCGCTTTTTCCGTTGATAATGGTGCAAAGGTGAAAAGAAGTCCCGCAAAGCTTTTGTTGCAGTTCTCTTGCAGCACTGGTGAGTTCCTCTAAAGGGGCTTCTATTAATTCCAATGCCTCTTTGCGGCAGACTTTTGCCCCACCATTTAAAATACGGTTTTTTAAATTGCAAATTAGTTCCATTTAAGCCCAACCTTTCTGTCTCGTGAAATCATGGTTTTTATTATAAGACAGAAATTTTAATTGTCAACCACATTTTTAATATTTGTTGACAATTAAAATAGGAAGGATTATAATAAAATTGCTTTTAAAGAGGGGGAAAATCATGATGAAAGAGTCTACAAAAAATTTAGTTCTCTGCGCGATGTGTGCGGCAATTACCTGCGTGCTGGCGCCACTTTCGATTCCGATGCCGAGTGGGGTACCGATTTCTCTGGCTACTTTTTCCGTTATGTTGGCGGGAGTTTTGCTGGGGGCAAAATATGGAACTTTGAGTCAGCTTATTTATTTGATTCTCGGCGCTGTCGGATTGCCGGTATTTGCGGGATACAGTTCTGGAGTAGGGGCGATTGTAGGCCCTACAGGAGGATACCTGATAGGATATCTTGCACTGGCTGCACTGAGCGGGGTACTTTATGAGCACTTTGGGAAGAATGCACAAGGCAGAAAAAAAGTGATAGGAATGGTACTGAGCATGATTTTAGGGACGATCGTGCTGTATGCGTTTGGGACAGCTTGGTTTGTTGTTGTTACCCATACAACGCCACTTTCTGCTTTAATGCTTTGTGCGGTGCCGTTTTTGCCCGGTGACGCTGTTAAAATTGCGGCAGTAGCAGTTCTTGTTCCACAGTTGGAAAAAGCGCTTAAAAGAATCAGCCCGCGCTGTAATCCGGCGGCTTAAAATGTATTTACGGCCACACCATGGGCTGTGCCTTCTGAATTTTGTCGGGGAAGGCTACAGCGGTGAATTTACGAACAATATGAGCCAAACAGCAGCGCTGCTTAAAGCGCATCCGGAAACACAGATCGAGATTACAGAGGGATCGGACGACCTTTGCAAGAATTGTCCAAACCGAAGGGGCAGCCGCTGTGAATCCGATCATCCGTTGTTGTTTGATCAACTGGTTCTCAAAGAAATAAAACTTTCTCCTGGAGAGAAAGTGAGCTGGAAAGAATTTTCTAACCGGACAAGGGAACTTGCTCTTGACCGTCTGGAAGAATTTTGTCCAGGGTGTCAATGGCTGGAGCTTTGTAAAAAAGTTTCAATGGCAAAAAGAGAAAAAAGATTATAAATAAACTTAATTTCATAAAATAAAAGGCTCCGGCGTTGTTCTATTACAACGTCGGAGCCTTTTTTATAATCATCAGCAAAGAGAAAAGAGTTTATTTTGCTAATGATTTTGAATTTTCAAATTATCCTACACTAATTTTAGCTTCCGGCAGGATGCAGTCCGTTCGAATGACATCTTTATCTTGGTGCCTATGCAAAAGCATCGAGAGTCCCAAAGAGACCGGACCAACTCTGCCGAGATACATCGTAAATGAGAGTGCAAGCTTTGGCCAAAATGTAAGCCTTGAAGTAACATCTGCCGAAAGTCCTACGGTCGCAAAAGCACTGGTAGATTCAAATAAAGCATCGATACCGTTAATGGGATCGCAGAAAGTAATGACGCAAGTTGTCAAAATGACGGTCAAAAGCGCTACACTGCAGATTGCGAGAGAACGGTAAACAATGTGCTGACTGACCCGATGGTGCTGAATAACAGTATATGATTTGTTGTGCAGTACGGAAATTACAGTAAAGACAAGCACAACAAAAGTGGTTGTTTTAATACCGCCTCCGGTTGATCCTGGTGAGGCACCGATAAACATCAAAAGAATCGTAACGATTTTTGTGATGTCCAATTCAGACGCGATAGGAACAGAAGAAAATCCGGCTGTTCTTGCGCTGGCGGACTGAAAGAAAGAAGCGTTAATTTTTGCACCGAGAGAAAGTCCCTCAAGGGTGTTGTGATCTTCCAAGAAGAAGAATAAAATGGCACCGACCAGAAGAAGAGCGACACTGCAGTAAAGAACCAATTTTGACTGAAGGGAAAGACGATGCATATGTTCTTGATGCAGAAGACGCGGCCGAATTTTTGCATAGAAAATATCGCTGACAACAACGAATCCAAGTCCGCCAACGACAAGAAGTGTCGCAACAGTCACACAGACCAAAGGATCTGCCACATAAGGAATCAGGCTTTGACCAGGATTGGAAAGGCCCAAAATATCGAATCCGGCGTTACAAAAAGCAGAAATTGCAGTAAAAACAGAAATCCAAATTCCATAGGAGCCATAAATTGGAACAAAGCGAATCATGAGCAGAAGTGCACCAAGCAATTCACAAGAGAAAGTAAAGCCGAGCGTAATGCGAATTAAATGACGGATCAAACCGCTTTCTCCATTGGTGTTTTCTACAGCGAGCCGCAGTTCCTTAAGTCCCATTTTACGGCGCAGCAGCATGGTAACGCCCGTCGTAAAAGTAACCAACCCCAAGCCGCCGACTTGAATCAAAAGAATAATGACCAGCTGACCAACTTCATTCCAGTGTGTCCAAGTATCAAAAGGGGACAGCCCGGTTACGCATGTTGCAGAAGTCGCAATAAAAAGTGCGTCGATCGGAGCAGTAAAACTGCCGTCGCGGCTGCAAAAAGGGAAAATCAGCAGAATAGTCCCCGTTAAAATTACAAGCATAAAGCTAAGCACAATCAGCCGGATCGGCGGCATATTGCGGAACGGGGAGTGAATCTTGGAAGACATTTTATTGACACCTCAATCAGAGCGATTCCCTTCTCAAAATAATCAATTTTGAGGGAAAAGTGTTTTTAAATGACTGTTCTTTTGCAAAACATGTTCTAAAATATAAAGAAGCGGCAGTCCCAAACCATAGCAGATTACCAGTTCTCCCAAACCAACATAGAGCGCGTTTGGCAAAAATGCTGCGATAGAAAATCCGCTCATTGAAAAGCCGGAATCTCCAAGGCAGGCAATCTCAAGGCCAATGATTACGGCATTGCAGATGATCGGTGGGAGTGGTGCCAAAACAGGAACTCCGCGCACCTTAATGTGGCGCAGGGAGCGGCTCCATAATGCTGCCAAAAGGGTAGCAAGTGTCCCGAAGATCCAATCAACCGGGCCTAAAGGACTGCCGAGATTTGCTAGAAAGCATCCGACAGCGAGTCCCGGCACTGCAGCCGGAGTTAGGGCAGGCAGTATAGTAAGCGCTTCGCTAAAACGAAACTGAATAGGACCGTATGCCCAACCGAGCGCGGCGGCGGCAAGGGTCAATACCGCATAAGCGGCAGCAATCAATGCACTTTGGCATAGAAAATAGACGGTACGATTTTGTTTTTGCATAGAAATAGTCCCTCCGTGTTTTAATTTAGGTCAGGGAATTGCGACTGACCGAGACGGTAAAATACCGCAAAAAGGGCTCCTTTTATAAAGTGTTTATAAAGAGAGCGTGACTATCATACGATAAAAGCTCTTAAAAAGCAACCCCTAAAAAAGAAAAGAAGAAAAAAAGACAACTTCTTCGAAAATTTCCCAAAATTCGAAAAAAAATAGTATAAAATTAAAAAATGCCGCCATTTTAAAGGCGGTACTTTTTAGCTTTTTTTAGGGATCTTATTTTGACATCACAGGTTCACTGCCGGGTTCATGAGAAGCACCGTTAAAGTAAACATCGTACCACATCAAAAAGACGAAAATGGTCCAGATCTTACGATTATTATCAACTTTTCCGGCTTTATGCTCATCGAGCAGTTTAATCAATGCGTCAGGGTTAAAGAATTTTTTGGAAGTCTCACTCTGAAAAGCATTTTTTACAATGGTGTAATAAGGTTCTTCTCGCAGCCACACCCGAGTCGGCACCGGAAATCCCAGTTTCTTTTTCTGAGCGGTGGATTGCGGTAGATGACGCTCAGCAGCCTTGCGCATTGCATATTTTGTATTCTGGGAATTTACCCGCAGCTTTTTGGGCAGATGACGGGCAACTTCCCAGACGTCTTTATCAAGGAATGGAACCCGAAGTTCGAGGGAATTTGCCATGCTCATGCGGTCTGCTTTTAAAAGAATATCGCCGGCCATCCAGACGTGCAGATCAAGATACTGCATCTTGGTAACATCGTCCTTATCTTTCACTTGATCATAAATGGGCTTTGTGAGCTCCTGCGGACGGTATACGGGGATCTCGGGGCGGAGAATCGCACGCTTTTCCTTCATGGTGATCATGCTGCAGTTTCCGATAAAGCTTTCTTCAATGTCCTGCGCGCCGCGAATCAGAAAATTCTTGCCCTTAAAGCGGAACGGCATTGCTTCTGCGAGTTTTGCAAGCGCTCTGCGGATCGGACGAGGAATTCTTTTATAGCCGGCCATATCGTCCGGCTCATGATAAATATTATATCCGCCGAAGAGCTCATCTGCACCTTCACCGGAAAGAACGACTTTGACATATTGGCTGGCAATTTTGCTCACAAAATACAGTGCAATACAGGAAGCATCCGCCTCGGGCTGATCCATATGATACTGGACTTTTTTGATATTGCCCCAGTATTCTTCCGGGCTGATCAGTTTATAATGATGCTCAAGTCCAACTTCTTTGGAAAGATCCTGTGCATAGCTAATTTCATTGTAGCGAATATCCTCACCGAATCCGACGGTAAAGGATTTTTGTCCGCCAAAATAGGAGGCAACATAGCTGGAATCCACACCGCTCGAAAGGAAACAGCCAACTTCTACATCGGCAATTCGATGCGCTTGTACACTGTCTTCAAAGACGTCTTCGATCATCTTGACCGCCTGATCTTCGGTGATGGAATCATCTTCTTCGAATTTCGGCTCCCAATAGCGGGTCGTGGTGACTTCTCCATCTTTATACCAGAGATAATGACCGGGCAAAAGCACGGTGATTCCTTCAAACATGGTCTGAGGCGGCACGACATATTCAAAGGAAAGGTAGCTGTCGAGCGCTTTAAGATTCAGTTTCTTTTCGAATCCCGGAAATTCCAAAATCGATTTAATTTCGCTGCCGTAAACAAGATGACCGTCTACCATCGCATAGTGCATTGGCTTAATGCCAAAGAAATCACGAGCGATGAAAAGACTTTTTTCCTGACGGTTCCAGATTGCAAAGCTGAACATTCCGCGCAGCCGATCCAAAACCTTTTCCTGCCACTCTTCAAAACCGTGCAGAATGACTTCGGTGTCGGTATGGGTGTAGAACTGATGGCCAAGACCGATCAGCTCCTCGCGCAGCTGCTGATAATTATAAATTTCACCATTAAAGGTGATCACTAAGTTTTTGTCTTCGTTGTAAATCGGCTGGTCGCCGGTTGCGGCAATATCAATGATGGAGAGGCGGCGAAATCCCATGCAAATGCCGTCATCTGTATAAACACCGCTGGAATCCGGCCCGCGATGGGTGATTACATCGGTCATTTTCCCGATGACTTCGTTATAATCAAGTACCTCTCCGGTAAAACCTGTCAATCCGCACATAAAATAAAAATCCTCCTAAAAAGAAATTTTATCAATCGTTTGTTGGTTCCTGATTGGAGGAAGCAGCTTCCTCATTTTGGTAACGTTCCAAGATCTTTTCTGCCAGATGGTTGTCCACCTGAATAAAATCGTCCTTGTTTGATTCATAGCAAGAGTTAACGATATGAAGAGCGGTTTTATAAGTGTTCATGCTTACCGCGCGTTTTAATGGTTCTTCCTGCCCTTTGAGAAAAAACTGGAATCCGATCCGCTGATCTTTTGGATCGGAAAAGCAGAATAATCCCTTTTCGACCGGCTTTTGGTATTTTTTCTCTGCAATTGCTTTCATGCCTGCCTTGACAACTTCAATGGCGACGTCATCGAGGCCGCTTTCAAAAATCAGAATTTTTTCCTTCATCTGCTGTAAAGTCGTAACGGTCCGTTTGCTCAGCTCGGAAAGCTGCGGAAATTCAGAAGCAACTTTTACATCTTTTAAAGATTTTTCCTCTTTTTCGGGGACCAGATAAACCATTAAATAATGAGAAATATCATGATAGAGGCATGGATATACAAATTCCGCCGAACATCCGCAGTGAGTGCAGTTCCAGTCGAAAAGCGTTTCGTCCATAATCTTTTTGCGCAGTTCTTCGTCATCCGAGCGGATACTCTGAAACATTCCAATGGAATCAGATTTTCCGCAGGAAGGGCAGATGATTTCTTTTGTTGTTTTTGTCGACATCTTTTTACACCCCCATAAGGAAAAGAATCGATTTTTTTCCAGAAGTTATCGTTTATTATAACACAAAATCCGTGCTTTGCCTACTTTCAGAAAAAATACTGTTATTTTTATTAAAAATGCGATATAATAAAGCCAGAAAATCGTATTAAAAGAAAATCCCGCACAAAAGCTTAAAAGTGCGGCAGGGAGGTATTTCAATGGATGTATTGAACGAATTCGGAAAAGCTTTGTCCTATGCAGGGAAAACGATTTCCAGTGCAGTTGATTCCATGATCGAAACAAACCGCCGAAAAGCAATGATCAGTCGGATACGAGTTGTGATTCGAAACGAGCGGGAAAATACCGAACGCACTTATGCCGCTCTGGGAAAATATTATTTTGAACATCTTCGGGATCCGGAAAACGGAAATACCGAGCAGTTTTGCAGGGCTGTAGAAGAGAGCGAGGCTCGCTTAAAACGTGCTTTTGATAAGCTGGATGAGCTGCGCGAAGAATTTGCAAAAGCAGATGAAGAAGATGTTTGCGCCGGATGCGAAAAAGATTCGTGCCAGGACTGCGAATATTATGCAAATGAAGATATTCCGGCAGATCCGGCAGAAGTGTCGGAAGAAGCGGCTGAGGAGGCAGCTGAAGAAGTTGCGGCTGAAGCCCCCGAAGCGGAAAAAGTTCCTACAGAAACAGAAGAAAACAAAGACGAAGTACAGAAGGATTCGGAGGAGCCCAAAGCGTGAACCGAAAAGTTTTACTGGGGATGAGCGGCGGCGTAGACAGCAGCGTCGCCGCCCTTTTATTGCAAAAAGAAGGCTGGGAAGTCATAGGCTGTACCATGCGCCTGCATACTGATTCGCCGGACGCACCCCCACGCGAAGGCGGGTGCTGTTCGTTTCGTGATGTGCAGGATGCTAGAATGGTTTGCTATCAGCTGGGGATTGACCATCTGGTCTTTAATTTTACCGAAATTTTTGAAAAATCTGTGATCGAAAATTTTGCTTCAGAATATGAAAATGGACGCACGCCGAATCCTTGTATTCGCTGCAATCGCTTTTTAAAGATGGGCGCAATGCTCCAGCGTGCGAGAGAGCTTGGAATCGACCATATCGCAACCGGACATTATGCGCTGACAGGGGAGCTAGAAAACGGCCGCTATTATTTGAAAGCGGCACCGACAGATAAAGATCAGAGCTATGTGCTTTATTGCCTGGAACAAGGACAGCTGCAGCATCTGCTTCTGCCGCTGGGAAATTATACGAAGCCGCAGATCCGGGCGATTGCCGAAGAGGCAGGGCTGCGGGTGGCACATAAGCCGGATAGCCAGGAAATCTGCTTTGTAGAGGATAATGACTATCACGCATTTTTAAAACGATACCGCGGGCATGATTCTCAGCCCGGAGATTTTATCGACCGAGAGGGAAATGTCCTTGGGCATCACCTTGGACTGACTCATTATACTGTAGGACAGCGCAAGGGGCTGGGGATTTCGTTTGGACAGCCGATGTATGTCGATGCGTTGATTCCCTCTAAAAATCAGGTTGTTTTAGGGCCGGAGGGCACCCAGTATCGTTCGTTTACGTATGCATCGGAGGTGAATTGGGTTTCGATTGAAGAACCGGAAGGACCCATTCACGTACAGGTGAAGATTCGTTATCAGGCGCGTCCTGCGGGAGCTACGATTACGCCGGAAGAAAATGATACCGTTCGGGTAGATTTTGATGAACCTCAGCGTGCAGTGACTCCGGGACAAGCAGTCGTATTTTATGATTCCGAAGGCTTGGTTTTGGGCGGAGGACTTATCTTTTATCCGGATGAAAAATAATTTACCATGATTAAAAAACCATTTGCGAAAAGTAATTTCGCAAATGGTTTTTGATTTTTTAGTAGATTTTATACTTCTTTCGTTAGCTTTTCGTAAAGTTCGTTGCGGTGAAGGCCGGTTTTATGTGCAACCTCTTTTGCTGCCGCACTTTGAGAAGCTCCTTTTTCCATCAAGGCTCTTGCCATCTGAATTCCTTCATCCAGCGTAATTTTTGTTTCCTTTTGCGGGGCAGCTCCGCCGATGACCAAAACGAATTCTCCGCGGGGCGGCGTTTCTTCATAGTGAGTGACCGCATCTTTGAGCGTTGTACGTAATACTTCTTCATGGATTTTGGTCAGTTCCCGCACAAGAGCAATCGGCCGGTCGCCCCAACAGGCGTACATATCCTGCAAAGTGGCAAGAAGTTTGTGCGGCGCTTCGTAAAAGACCATGGTCCGTGTTTCATTTTGCACTTCTTCCAGGTGATCGCGGCGGCTTTTTTTGTTGACGCTTAAAAAACCTTCAAATGTAAACCGCCCAGTTGGAAAGCCGGATACTGCCAACGCGGTGACGACAGCACTGGGCCCAGGGACTGCGAAAACTTCAATCCCATGTTCGGCGGCCTGTTTTACCAGAAGCTCACCGGGATCGCTGATTGCAGGCATGCCGGCGTCGCTCACCAGCGCACAGTTTTCACCTGCTTCGATTCGATGAAGGATAACTTCTCCGCGCTCATATTTATTATGCTCAAAATAGCTGATCATAGGCTTTTTGATTCCAAAATGATTGAGCAGATGCAGCGTAACTCGCGTATCCTCGGCGGCGATGAAGTCAACGGACGAAAGGACTTCTACTGCGCGCGGGGAAAAATCGCCCAGATTTCCGATTGGGGTGCCTACAATATATAAAACTCCGCTCATACGGAACCTCCTTGTTGTTTTAAAGATGCTGCCGGATTTTCCGAAAGACTGCTTTTGTTTTTATAATCGCCGTAGATTTTAAGCATTTCCGGAGAATAACTGCCGTTTTCTGTTTCCAAAATTAGAGTAGGGAGAACTTCCATGCCGGAATTTCCACCGCGGCGGGATTCCAGCAAAAATAAAAAGGGTGGATTTTGGGCACGATGCTGTACAAGCCGCATCTTTTTTGGCTCTAGTCCAACGCTTTGCAAGACCAAAAAAGATTCTGCAAGGCGCCGCGGTGGAAGACAGCAGCAAAAACGTCCGCCCCAGCGCAAAAGACGAGAAGCAGCAGAAGCAACTTCTCGAAAAGTACAGCCTGTCTCATGGCGGGCAGAGGTTTTTCCTTGGATTTGATTGTGCTGTCCCGCATCTGTCGGCTGATAAGGTGGATTACAGGCGACAAGATCAAGATTAAGCGGAAGGGGGAGTTCTTTTGCGGGCAGTTCCAAAATTTTGCGCAGATCCAGCAAAAGGACGCTCATTTCTGAAAAATGATTAAGAGCGGCACTGCGCCTCGCCTGTGAACAGGCATCTTCCTGAAAATCGATTGCCCAGACTTTTTCGGGAGCACTTTTTTGACACCAGAGAAGAGAAATCAATCCGCAGCCGGTGCCGAATTCTGCACAGCGAGATCCTCTTTTTGGCATGGAAAAATCTGCAAGCAGAATAGTATCTGTGCTAAAGTGATGAATGGTGCTCACAATCACTTGATTTCCGCTTCCAAAAGGTTCCAGCTTTTCGCCGGGCAGCAGGATGGAATCCATAAGAAACCTCCGTATAAAATATTTGAGGCGGGGCTTATTTCGCTCCGCCTCAAAAAAATTCTGTTGAAAGACTTAACCCGAAAAGTCTCGGAAAATCAGCCTTCCTCGATTGCACCAACAGGGCATGCGCCAGCGCAGGAACCACAGGAAATGCAGGTACCTTCGTCAATAACGAACTGACCGTCGCCCTCAGAGATCGCTCCGACCGGGCACTGACCAGCGCAGGTGCCGCAGGAAATGCAAGCGTCCGTAATTTTATATGCCATTGGGATCCACCTCCAATTCAAATCTAAATTAGTTTTATTCTACCATACATTTCTAAAAAAGCAAGGTACAATACATAAATTAGCAAAAAATTAACAAAAAGAACCAGCTTTCGCCCTTTTTGTTATTCGTCTTTTGCAGGAGCAGAATCTTCTTTTGGCGGGCCCTTTTTTTGCTTTTGGCGGGGAAGCGGAGGGCGCAGCATTTTACAATTTTTCACAGAGTATCCCACCGAAGCGGCGTCCGCAGCAGCAGAATCAAGATGAACCTGTAAAATACCAGAGAGAAGATTTACTCCGGTAACCATTCCGCGTCCGTCCGGTGTTGCGACCAAGCTTCCCTGAGCGGGGGTGGAATGAAGAAGATCCTCATAGGCTTCCTGTTCATACTTTAAGCAGCACATCAGTCTGCCGCAGGTCCCGCTGATTTTGGTGGGGTTTAAAGAAAGGCCCTGTTCTTTTGCCATTTTAATGGAAACCGGCTGAAATCCATCGAGAAACTGGCTGCAGCAGAATGGTCTGCCGCAGATTCCGAGGCCGCCTAACATCTTAGCTTCGTCGCGTACGCCGATCTGTCTCAATTCGATCCGCGTGCGGAAAACACTTGCTAGGTCTTTGACAAGTTCCCGAAAATCCACCCGGCCGTCTGCAGTAAAATAGAAAAGAATTTTGCTGTTATCAAAAGTATATTCAACATCAACCAATTTCATTTCAAGATTATGAGCAGCAATTTTCTTTTCACAAATTCCGAAAGCAACCTTTTCTTTTTGATGGTTTTCTTCCTGATGCTCAAGATCCTCTTTTGTGGCGATACGAATCAGCTTTTTAAGCGGCTGAACCACATGGGAATCTTCTATATGCCGATTTTCCATGGCGACTTCACCGCATTCGATGCAGCGGGTAGTCTCTACAATGGCCATGTCTCCAAGATGAACGATTTGCCCATCCGGATCAAAATAATAAATTTTCCCCTGATTTTTAAAGCGAATGCCAATTACTTCGGCCATAAATTCTCCTTTTTCCGAATATCACCGGAATCAATTTTTAAAAATTGTTTTCTACTGACTTGCTTAAATTCATTCTTCCCCAGAAAAAATCAAAGAGGCAAAATGAGTCAACAGCAGAGGAACATTTGCATTGCGGTGCAGTGCATTCTGTTCTTCCTGTGCAATGCGAACAAGAGAGAACAGTTTTGCCTTTGTCAAACCTTTAGAGAGAAGCTTTGCACTTTCCGGATCGCAGAGCGGTTTTCCGCCGCATCTTAGGATCAAAGCATCCCGAAAAAGCAGGATCATATCATGAAAAATAGTATCTGTATGGGATTTATCACGAAAAAGCAGCGCACATTCGCACAAAAATCCAAACTCATCGCCATGACAGATTTTTTCACAGAGCGTTTTGCAGAGTGGATCCGGCTGGGAGATTTTTGCTTCCAGACGGAAAGTCTGTACGCGGGAACGAATGGTGGGCAAAAGTGCAGAAGCATTTTCCGCAGTTAGAAAGAACTGAACCGCAGAAAACGGTTCTTCCAGCGTTTTTAAAAGCGCATTCTGTGCTTGCTCGCTGAGATTTTGGGCGTCTGCCAAAATATAAACTTTGCAGGCAGCCTCGTTAGGACGAATTGCAGCATCGGAGCGCAGGAATGTAATGGATTCTTTGTGAAAGGACCGCGCACCGCCTTCCCCTGAGAGCAGGGAAATGTCGGGGTGACAGTCCAAAAGTGCCTTTTTGCATCCGGCACAGTGGCCGCACGGACGTGCAGCATCATCCGTGCAGACACAGGCAGCAGCGAGCAGCTTTGCAATCGGCAGGGTAGAATCCGAGGTTCCCTCTAAAAGAACCGCGTGAGGGAATCTGCCGTTTTCAAAAGCACCTTCTAAATCCTGCCGAAACCTTTGGAAACCGATGCTTTCCGGAAGAAGCAGCTTCATAGAGGCTGCTCAGACCTTTTGGAAACGGTCTACATCGAGTACAAAGACGGTCGCACCGCCAACTGTAACCTCGATGGGGAAGGAAGAGTACATGCCAACGTCCATTGTGGTGGCGCTGGGAACAAGCTGCGTGCGGCGGCTGCTCTGGGAAGCAATCAGCTTGATCGCGTGATCAACCTTATCGTCGTCTGTACCAATCATAAGAGTGGTATTTCCCGCTTTTAAAAATCCGCCGGTTGTCGAGAGTTTTGTCACCTGAAAGCGCTCTTTGTTTAGACTGCGGTTTACTGCAGGGGCGTCGTCGTTGCTCACAATAGCCAGAATCAGTTTCATTTAAAATACCCTCCGTATCTCTCTGAAAATTTATCATAAAAAACCTAGTAATATTATAACACTTTTACAGTAGAAAAGCCATAGTCCTTTAAAAGAGAAGCAGCTTCCGGAAGAATTAATTCACCGGGCATAACGACCGGAATTCCAGGCGGACAGGGACAAGCTGCCTCGGCACAGATAGCGCCGACCGATTCTTCTACCGGGAGTTCATGATTTTCGGATAAGACTGCTTCGCGAAGCGGCAGCACGACCGGCGGTAGCTCTTCTAATTCCGGCAGATCCGAATCAGAAGGGAGCGCCTCTTTTTGAGGAAGTTCTGAAAATGTCTCAAGGGCTTTTTCGACTCGCTCAAAATCTTCCGGTTGATTCCACGGGGTTGCGATCAGCACACAGTAGCGGCTGTCTGCCATTTCGGGTTCGACCCCATTTTTCCGCAGAAACTCGGCAAGCTCTTCGCCGGAATAACCGTGGGAAGAAGCATCCAGTGTCAGTCGGGTGGGATCGTCGCTGATCGAAGGAATCGAAAGAGAAGCAGCTTTTTCTTTTAGCTTAAAGATGGCTTCTTCTACCGGCCCAAAAGCGTCCGGGTGCTCAGAGAGCCATTTTACAGTGAGGTCGATACTTGCCATAATCGGATAAGAAGGGCTGGTAGAGCCGAAAAGCGCCATAGCACTCTTGGCGTTCTTTAAAAATTGCTCATCTCCAATTTGGAGCAGAGCACCGCCGGTTAAAACGCCAAGCGTCTTGTGGACGGAATCAGCCGTCATCGAAGCGCCCAGATGAAGAGGGTGCAGGTCGGGCTTGGTGAAGGCCAGATGAGAGCCGTGGGCATTATCCACCAGGAGTGGGATCCCTTTTTCTTTGCAGGCTTTTGCGAGAGCCGGAATATCGAGTACCCTGCCATAATAATCCGGGCTGGTCACATAGCAGGCGTTTACCTGTACCGGAGAATGCAGATAGAGCAGCAACTCTTGGGGCTTTACCCATACGGGTTCCAGCCCTAAAAGAGCCATAGCGTTTACCGCGGAGCGGTGAATCTTGCGGGAACAAAGGACCCTGCCTTTTTCTGGGCAGGCGAGGTGAAGCATCGTCTGAATACAAAGCGTGCAGCCGTCACTCGAAAAAAGCGTGCGCTTTGCACCAAAGAGCTGGGCAGCGTTTTGTTCAGCTTTCAAAATAGGGCCGCAGGCGTCATAGAGACTGTCGGTATCCGGCAGCTCCGTTAAATCCAGAGAAAGCAGGTCTTTGGGAAGAAAAGCATTTTTGTGGCCGGGCGTATGAAAAGACGACCGTCCTAGGGAAAGATGATGGCGTAATGCGTTATAAAGGGGAGAATCAGCCATTCTTAAAGCTCCTTTCGAAATAAAGCAGGGGATTCTAAAAATTAGTTTTGAGGATTGCCCGCTGCCGGGGATTCTAATTCGTCCAGTGTGAGCCGGTAGCTCGGCAAAAATTCCTCCAAAAAGGCTTCGGCTTCCGGCAAATGCATGGCGTGGATCGAAGACAGCAGAGTCTCTTTTGCTTTGCTGAATTCCAGACTGCCGGTTCCTGTTTCCTCCGTGCATTTGATGAGCGCGCTGAGCTTGTCCGCAGCTTTTACCAGCGGACGCAGTTCCTCATCACCAGGGGCGTCCTGCAAAAAGAGTGTGCGGTAGTCCCCCTGCAGTTCTTTTGGAAGAAGAGAGACAAGTCTTCCGGCGGCGTCATGCTCGACTTCTTTATAAGCAGATTGAATTTTCTGGTTGCCATATTTTACCGGCGTCGGAAGATCACCAGTTAAAATTTCGGTGCAGTCGTGAAAAAGAGCCAGTGCAGCAGCTCGCTCCGCATTGACATGACCGCCGAAGCGCCGATTGCGCAGAAGACAAAGCGCATGGGCCAGAACAGCAGTTTCATAACTGTGTTCGCAGAGATTTTCGGGGCGGGAGTTACGCATTAAACCCCAGCGGTGAATATATTTCATACGGGAAAGCATCGCAAAAAAATGGAACAAAAGGATTCCTCCTGTCGAAAAAATTCCGCTTAAAGCGGGCTCTTTTATGGTACCACCAACGGAACCAATTTGGCAATGCTTTCGGCCTAAAAAGGCAGAGGAAAAAGGATGTGGATTTCTATAAAAGCTTCCCGGAAACAACGCTTTTTTTTCCTTCAGAATGTGTTATAATATTCCAGTATCAATCATTCGTTTAAGGAGGATTAAGCCTTTGAAGCGCTTGAGTTTAGAACAGAAGCCCTATCTTCTGCGTGCGCTGCTCTATGGGATATTAACGGCGGCAGTGCTTTTTCTTCCATTTATCATTTATGATAAAGGATATTTTTTATTTTACGGTGATTTTAATGTACAGCAGGTGCCGTTTTATCAGATGTGCCACGATGCAATCCGCAGCGGAAATGTTAAATGGAGTTGGACAACCGATCTTGGAGCTAATTTTGTTGGTTCCTATAGTTTCTATCTTTTGGGGAGTCCCTTCTTTTGGCTGACCATTCCATTCCCAAGCGAAGCGGTTCCATATTTGATGGGGCCCCTTTATATTCTAAAGTTTGGCTGTGCCACAATGACCGGTTCTATTTACATACGCCGGTATGTCCATTCTTCAGAAGGCGCGATCCTCGGCGGAATGCTGTATGCTTTTTCCGGCTTTGCCATTTATAATGTGTTCTTTAACCATTTTCATGAGGCGATCGTCTTTTTCCCACTGCTTCTGTGGTCTTTGGACGAGTATATGTACCGCCGTCGGCGCGGCGTTTTTGCGTTTTTCGTTTTTGTCACGGCTTTTATTAATTATTATTTCTTTGTGGGAATGGTCGTTTTTCTTTTGATTTATTGGCTGCTCCGATTCTTTCAAAAAGATTGGCGGATTTCTGCAAGAGATTTTGGATTTTTGGCGCTGGAAGCGGTCTTGGGCGTCCTTTGTGCCTGTGCGATCCTTTTGCCCACTATCCTTTGTATTGTTCAGAATCCGCGTGTCAATAGCCCTTCGCAGGGGTGGTATGCATTGCTTTATGATAATGAACAGCGGTATCTGCATATCCTTTCCTGCTTTTTCTTCCCACCGGATCTTCCTGCCCGCGCTAACTTTACACCGGATTCCAACAGCCAATGGGCTTCGCTCGGCGCGTGGCTTCCGCTGTTTAGCATGACCGGGGTTATCGCATTTTTACAGAGAAAAAAGAAAAATTGGCTTAAAACGCTGCTCTTTATCCTCTTTTTCATGACAATGGTGCCAGTGCTCAACAATGCATTTCAACTTTTTAACAGCAGTTATTATGCCCGTTGGTTCTACATGATTACCCTGATGATGAGTCTTGCGACTGTGCGCAGTCTGGAGTTTTCCGATGTGGATTGGCTCAGGGCAATCAAATGGACAATCGGCATCACGCTGGGGATTTCACTGCCGATTGGATTTATGGTGAAGAAAGTTACCAGCGGGGAAGAAACCACTTGGAGCTATGGCCTCGAAAAATATCCGAGTCGGTTCTGGCCGTATGTAGCCATTGCGCTTTTGAGCCTGCTTTTGCTGCTCCTCATTTTCCATGAATATCAGAAAAACCGCCGTGGCTTTATGAGAATGGCGATTTTTGGAACCGCTTGTATTTCGGTCGTTTATGGCTGGTTCTTTATTACAACCGGGAAAACACAGGGCGATGATACTCATAATGAACTGATTCCCTATGCTTTAAATGGCGGAAAAGATATTGATCTTCCCTATTCGGATATTTTTTCTCGGATCGATGTCTATGATGGAATGGACAATCTGCCGATGTATTGGCAGATGCCGACCATACAGGCTTTTCACAGCATTGTGCCGGGCAGTGTGATGGACTTTTATCCCACGATCGGCGTCAAGCGCGATGTTGCCAGCCGTCCGGATACGAAAGTTTATGCGCTGCGCAGCTTTACCAGCTGCCGATGGCTGTTTGATCCGACTACCCGCGGACAAAGTTTTGTAGATCCTGCGACAAATCAGACTCGCATGCCGGGCTGGACTTATATTACGAACGAAAACGGCAGCAATATTTATGAAAATGAATATTTTATTCCGATGGGGTTCAGTTATCAAAAATTCATCACACGCGCGGAATATAATGAACTTTCAGAATCACAGCGTTGTTTGGTCCTCTTAAAGGCGGTCGTCCTGCCAAATGATAAGGCGGCGGCCATCGCCCAGCAGAGCGGGCTTACACATTTGGATTCCCCTCAGCTGGCGGATTTTTCTCAGCAGAGCTATTTTAAAGACTGCGTCGAGCGTGCGGCAGGAGCCTGTACATCGTTTACGACCGATAACAATGGATTTTCAGCGGTTGCTGAGTCGAGCGCTGACCGGTTAATTTTCTTTAGCGTTCCCTATGAGAGCGGATGGAGTGCGACCGTAAACGGTCAACCGGCTGAAATTGAAAAAGTCAATGTTGGATTTATGGCGGTTAAAGTACCGGCCGGTGAAGCACAGATTCGATTTAATTATGAAACACCCGGCTTAAAAATTGGTATTTTGATTTCAATTGCGGGATTTTTAATCTTAGGGGCTTATGTCTTTCGCGGTCGTCAAAGAAAAAGATTGATCCAACAGCAAAGAAATTAAATAAAGGAGTTTAAAAATGCCAACGGTTTATTTTGTAATTCCATGTTATAACGAAGAGGCAGTTTTGCCGGAGACGGTGAAAGAGCTGACAAAAGTTTTAGAAGGAATGGAAAAGCATGGCTTAGCAGACCAAAAGAGCCGAATGCTCTTTGTCGATGATGGCAGCCGTGATCAAACGTGGGAGCTGATTTCTAAATATCATGAGGAAAATCATTGGGTGAGCGGGCTGAAGCTTTCTCATAATCGTGGGCATCAGAATGCGCTGCTCTCTGGATTAATGACGGCAAAAGAAGTAGCAGACTGTGCAATCAGTCTTGATGCCGATTTGCAGGACGATGTAAACGTTTTGCCGCAGTTTGTGCAAAAGTATCTGGAAGGCTGCGATGTGGTTTACGGTGTGCGCAATAAGCGCGAGACGGATACTTTCTTTAAAAGGACGACGGCCGAAGGTTTCTATAAGGTGATGCAGAAGTTGGGCGTAGATATTGTGTTTAACCATGCGGATTACCGCTTGATGAGCCGCCGGGCACTGGAAGCGCTTTCCGAATACAAAGAGGTCAATCTTTTTCTGCGAGGAATTGTGCCTCTGATCGGTTATAAGAGTGATTATGTCTACTACGATCGCCATGAGCGGTTTGCAGGGGAGAGTAAATATCCGCTGAAAAAGATGATTTCATTCGCGGTGGATGGAATCACCTCTTTTAGTGTAAAACCACTGAAAATCATTTCAAATTTGGGAATCTTGGTTTCAATTTTGAGCATTTTTGGACTGCTTTATGCACTGATCTCCCACTTTACAGGAAATGCTGTTTCCGGCTGGACGGCGATTGTGTGTTCTATCTGGCTGCTGGGAGGAATTCAGATGCTGTGCTTGGGTGTAGTCGGCACTTATGTCGGCAAAATTTACAGCGAAGTGAAGGGACGTCCGCGCTTTAAGATCGAAACGCTTCTCGACGATAACACGGAAGAACAAAAGATTCCACTGAGAAAAGATGAAAAGTTTTAAATTAATCAGATCAAGGGCCTCACAGAAGAATTTCTGTGAGGCCCTTTTTTGGATTTTTTCATAGAACTTTTTATCATGATACTTTAAATAAGTGGGCATGTTAATACTCATAAGATTATGATTATTAGGAGTGACAATTTATGGGAATCAAAGAATATACAAATGAGTTAATTCACGAGAAATCGCCTTATTTGTTACAGCATGCCCACAACCCTGTAAATTGGTTCCCGTGGGGAAAGGCAGCATTTCAAAAGGCAAAAGAGGAAAATAAGCCTATTTTTTTAAGCATAGGCTATTCTACTTGTCATTGGTGCCATGTGATGGCTCATGAGTCTTTTGAATCTTTACAAGTGGCAGAACTCTTAAATCGAGACTATATCTGTATTAAGGTAGACCGCGAAGAACGCCCCGATGTAGACGCAGTGTACATGTCTGTATGCGTGGCGTTTCATGGAGCCGGAGGATGGCCGTTGACCGTTATCATGACGCCGGAGCAAAAGCCTTTTTGGGTTGGAACTTATTTGCCTAAAACTTCACAGTATGGGCATATGGGGTTGTTGGACCTTTTAACCTCTATCTCGCAATTATGGAAAACAGATCGAGCAAAACTGATTGAATCGGGGGAAAATGCGGTCCAGCAGTTGCAACAGCAGGAAACAAAAAAGCGCCCTGTTTCTGAACTTAATGCGGAAGTGTTTACGCGTGCTTTTCAATGGTTTCAACAGATTTATGATCCCAACTGGGGAGGATTTGGTGCGGCGCCAAAGTTTCCAACTCCATTTAATTTATTGTTTTTACTGCGCTATTTAGCGGCCGAATCCCAAGAAAATGCGCTAGAAATGGTTCAGCACACACTCGACCAAATGTATAGAGGAGGAATTTATGATCATATCGGGGGCGGTTTTTCGAGGTACTCTACAGATGAAAAATGGCTAATCCCCCATTTTGAAAAAACACTTTATGATAACGCATTGCTTTCTCAGGTCTATCTTGAAGCATATGAAAAAACGACTCGCCCCATTTATCGTTGCATTGCGGAAGAGGTGCTGGATTATGTTCTTCGCGAGTTGACAGATGAGCAGTCCGGGTTTTATTGCGGGCAGGATGCAGACAGCGACGGCGAAGAAGGAAAGTACTATCTTTTTACACCGAATGAAATCAAGACGGTATTAGGGAAAGAAAAATCAACTAAATTTTGTGAATGGTTTGGAATCACTGAAACAGGAAATTTTGAGGGGAAGAGTGTTCTAAATTTAATTGCAAATTCAAGATGTGCAGAAAAGGATCAACAGATTGAAGCCGATTGCAAACTCCTTTATGATTATCGCTTAAAACGTACGAAACTTCATAAGGATGATAAAGTTCTGACTGCTTGGAATGCGCTTATGATCTCAGCTTTGGCAGATGCCTTTATCATATTACAAGAGCCTAGTTACCTGAAAGCGGCGCAAGATGCGCAACAATTTCTTTCAGCGTCTCTTGTAAATCATCAGACAGGCCGCTTATACCGTCGGTGGCGCAAAGGCGAAGCTGGAATTGCCGCGCAGTTAGACGACTATGCGTTTTATATTTTTGCGTTACTCAAACTTTATCAGGCCACTTTTGAGGTGCTCTATTTAAAGGAAGCTGTCCAATACTCCAAGCAGATGGTCGATCTGTTTTTTGATAATGAGGAGGGAGGTTTCTATTTGTATGCAAAGGACAGTGAATCTTTGATTGGCCGCCCGAAAGAGATATACGATGGGGCAATCCCTTCGGGAAATTCGGCCGCTTTGGCTACTTTGCTTTGGCTTTTTAACCTTACCGGAGACGTTATGTGGCAGCAGCTTTTCGAAAAGCAATCGGTATTTTATTCCGGCTATCTTTCTGACTTTCCTGCCGGAAATTGTGCCGCTCTATGTGCATTGATCAAAGTGCTGTATCCCTCTCAAGAACTGATTTGTGTTACCTCAGAGAATCAGGCGCCTTCGAGATTGATCTCCTTTTTGCATCGTCATCAAAAACAACTTCCGTTCAGCATAATCAAGACAAGCGCAAATCAAAAAGAATTAATGGAGGTGGCTCCCTATACCGAAAGTTATCCGATTCCAACTGAAGGGCTCGCTTTTTATCTTTGTAAAGATGGAAAATGCTCGGCACCGGTAACCGATTTGCGAATTTTGCAGCAGATGATTTAATTAGGAAAACATGAAATATTTTCCTAATATTATTGATTATGGAATTGACGGTCCCTAAGATATGGATTACTATATAATAAGTTAGAAAATTATTGCAATGTTTTGTACAACTTTTAATCATCAAAAGGGGTGAGCCCGTTGAGTATTAAAATGGTCCTTTTTTAATATCTTGTTTAGGAGTGGGAATTTATGAAGGAATCTGATTTAGAACCGAGCTTTATGCGGCAATGGAAAAAATCTGTCGCAATTTCTGTAATTTCGTGTACGGCTTTGGGAATTTTTGCTTTTCTGATGGATCGGTTTTATGGAACAGACTTTTTTAGAGAACGGCGTTGGCTTCGAATTTTGATGATGGTTGGGATATTTGCAACACTGCTTCCCAATAAAAAGTTACATGATCAAACAGGGCTCAGTTATTGGACCCTTGACCTGTGGCAAGATAGTACAATGATGGTGCTGTCGATTCTTTATACGATCGAGTTTTTCCTTTTAGGAAAATATGTTTTTTACACCATCAACCATTGAATAAGGAGAGGAGTCCCTATGAGTGAAAAAAGAATAACAGATTTTATTTTTCCGATCGGTCTGCTTCTCCTGAACCTTATGTTGATTAGTTTGCTTTTATGGCCGTCCGCGGCGGAATTATTTGGAAATCCGTGGGTGACAGCGGCGTTTGTGGGTTATTTTGCACTTTCGCTTTTTTTAACAAGGAGACAGAAGAAAAAACAGACACAAGAAGAAAACATAAAATCAATAAAAATTTTGGATCTGGTGAATGAAAGCTTGGGGTTTATTGTTTTAGCGATTTTATTAACAGACCCATACCTGCATTAATTATTGTTGTCATAGAGAAGGCTGTTATGAAAATCTGATTTTAATAGAGAGAGAAGGAATCCTATGCAACAACAATCAAATAAGACAAAAAGTCTATGGCACCTATGCGCGCTGCTCTGCTTCCTTTGCGGGCTTATTTTTGCATGTAGTGCGATCCTTGTAACGCTTAAAATGTATTCAGTCTCCATCCCAATGGGGAAAATTGGAACGGTAATTGGCATAATTGGTGTCATTTTATATTGGATCATAATAGGAGGAGCGCCAGCAGCGGAGAACACAAAAGAAAAGCGGGAAAAGTTTAAACAGGATAGATGGGTCAGACGTTCTATATTGTCCTTGAAAATTTGCCTTGGAATTGCACTGATAGCGATTCTAATACGAAGACCTTAAAGTACATTGTATCTGTTCTGCATTTCAGCGCTTTTAATTAGAAAACAAAAAAGAAAGACCGATTTTAAATCGGCCTTTCTTTTTTTGCTCGTTAAAGCAGTTTTGCAAAAACAGAGGAAAAATCGGCAAGCGGTAAAATGACCTACCAGAAAATTATCTTGTATCAGTAACGGAGAGAATCAGACCTTGGACCGGTTTTGTTCAAAATCGGTTTGAATCTCTTTCAAAAGGCCGGGAGCAGTGAGGATGTCATAGACAGTTCCGGCGAGGGTTTTTGCCCCGACCAAAATGGCCAAATGAGCGTCCTCGTTTTTACCGCAGTCTACAAAGGTCTGGGTGTGGCTGCTGGTACCGGAAGGAACAAATTTTACACGAATACAACAGCCGGGGACTTTGCTCATTACATTGCCGAAATCGGTGCTGCCGGTTTTTTCGCGGGCGGGGGCGATCCCCGGTGCATGACAGGCTGCCGCATTGGCCATGACAAGATCATTCAGCCGCAAAGCTGGAATTTTTCCCATCAAAGTCTTGGTCTTGACAAACTCGCAACTCACATCTGCCATCATGGCGGCTCCTTGTATCAGCTTTTCAAACCGTCCACAGACTTCCTGCATCACATCGGTGCTGTAGCTGCGCACACAGAAGATGCCGACCGCATGGTCCGGAACAACGTTTTCGGGGCCCGGAAGCTGCCCGATCGTGTAAT
Source organism: Caproicibacterium sp. NSD3 (assembly GCF_053613275.1). NCBI lineage: Bacteria > Bacillati > Bacillota > Clostridia > Eubacteriales > Oscillospiraceae > Caproicibacterium > Caproicibacterium sp. NSD3. The sequence continues at coordinate 2,256,418 of NZ_CM132119.1, read as the reverse complement.
GCAACCGCACGTCGTCCCTTACATGCTCCCGTAAAAATTCTACGCCCTGAAAACTCATCAGAAGCGCATCCAACGCACTGCGGCCGCGTTCCGGAGCAAGCGCCGCGTGGGCGCTGATACCGTGGAAGGTGACTGTGTAATCGGTCAAGGCCATACTTTTTATATCGACACAGGTATCTGGACCGCCGTGCATCATCAGAGCTACATCAATGTCGGAAAAATATCCTTCTTCCTGTAGACTGACTTTTGCGCTGCGCGTTTCTTCCGCGGGAGTGCCATATACAACGAGAGAGAAGTTTTCACTTGGACATGCTTCTTTTAGTGCAATGGCGGCGGCGCAGATGCCGGGGCCCTGCAGATGATGGCCGCAGGCGTGACCCATGCCGGGCAGAGCATCATATTCACACAAAAGCCCGATACGCGGGCCGCCGTTTCCGTGGTGATAAACAGCACGAAAGGCAGTGGACCATTTGCCCAGACCAATTTCCACTTCAAAGCCGTGCTTTTTTAGGTAATCGGTCAGCAGTGCACAGGCTTTTTCTTCATGCCCGTCATATTCCGGATTGTCATGAATGAAATCAGCCATATCAAACAGATCGGTATGCTGTTTATCGATAAGTTTATAAAGAGTCTCTTTCATTTTATAGGGCTTCCTTTAAATAAAATATTTAGAAAATTACATTGGACCATAATTCATCATCTGGGCGATAATGACCAATACGCTGCCTGTAGCAAACCATACAAGGAACAGCTTCCACATGAATTTCATCCACCGGTCATAAGGGACATTGCCGGCACTTAAAATGCCCATCAACGCAGTGGAGGTGGGGAGAATGTAGTTGCAAAAACCATCGCCGAAGTTGAAAGTCAGAATGCAGGTCTGCCGTGTGACGTTCAGTAGATCAGACAGGGGAGCCATGATCGGCATGACCGCTGCTGCCTGGCCGCTGCCGCTGGTCAAGACCACGTTGATCAGGGTATTGGCGAACAGCATACCGACACTTAAAAGTGTTGGAGGCAGGCCGCTCAACATGGCGGTCAGGCTGTGAACGATGGTATCTGTGATGCCGCCGGCGGTCAAAATTGCGCCGATGCTGCGGGCCATGCCGATGATAAAGCCTGCACCGAGCATCTTTTTACAGCCAGCCAAAAATTCAGTGCAGATTTTATTGGCGCTAAATCCAGCCAGAATGCCAATTACCACTGCCAGTACCAAAAACACGGCCGACTGTTCTGAAAAGCTCCAATTTAGATTGATGCAGCCATAGACGATGACTCCCAGTGCAACGATCAGAGCCGCAATAGCAAGGCTCTTACGAACGTCCATGTGGCCGAAGTCATCGAGGTTTGCCTTTTTAAATTCGCTCTGCTGATCCAGGTCGTACATGGGGCTGAGGGTAGGATTTTTCTGGATCTTTTTGGCATAACGAACCAACCAGAAGCAAGTAATAATATAGAATACCACAAAGCAGACCCAGCGGTAAGCAATGCCGCTATAAGGGGGCAGTCCGGCAATCTTTTGCGCCACCAGAGTGGTGCTGACATTTAGGGTGCCGGTGGAAAAACCGATGGCACCACCTAGTAGGATAATCCCTACGCCTACGATACTATCCAGCCCAAGACTGAGGGCGAGCATGACCATAATGGGGGCAAATCCAATAAATGTATTCACCGCCTGAGTGGTACAGATCAGGGCGAATACGAGCATTAGCAGCGGAACAAAAATTTCTACCCGCTGGCTGTATTTGCGTGCAACTTTGGCAACCAGCGCCTGCAAGGCTCCCGCACTGGTAAGCATGTAAATCGCACCACCACTAAATAACACGACAAAGATCAGATCTGCATTGTCAACGAAGGACTTGACAATGGTAAAAGGAATGGACAGCGGATTGACCGATGTATTCTCCACATAAGAGAAATTGTCCGCGTTTACGACTTTTATGCCGCTGCCATTATCATACCGTTCGTACTTACCGCTGGGAATGATCCAAGTCAAAAGTACTGCTGCCAAGATGATGATAAGCAGGATGACAAAGGTATGAGGCATTTGAAAAGATTTTTTTGGTTTTGCTTTTTCCGCTTTTTCCAACATGATTCTAACTCCTTTTTTATTGTATTGAGCCTTGCTATCACCTGTTTTCTCAATTATAATAAAGTAAAAAAAGAAAAACAAAACAATTATTTTTATAAATATCATTGATAAAAACTATGATTTTGAGGGGACGAGCAGGATGAATTTAAAAGAGCAGGAATATATGCTGGCGCTGGGCCGCCACGGCAGCCTGACAGGTGCCGCGCAGGAGCTGTGGATTACCCAGCCGACGCTGAGCGTTTTCCTCAATCGTCTGGAAAAAAGCATGGGGGTTCAGCTGTTTCAAAGGGTTGGAAAAAGACTGGTACCAACCGCTGCAGGGCGTGAGTACTTGGCCTGTGCGCATCAGATGGAACTGATGAAGATGGATTTCGATAAGAAGCTTTCTCAATTTGCGCGGGAAGATCGAGGGGTCCTGCATGTGGGCAGTATGCGTCACCGAAATCTGTATCTGTTTCCACGTCTCATCCGTAATTTTCAGAATGTTCATCCAGGAATTCAGGTCATTTTGCACGATTCTAGTCCGACAGATTTGGAGAAAATGCTGAAAGATGGCGATTTAGATCTGATACTGACGAACCAGCCGGTGGAAAATCCATCGCTTTCTGTGCGTCCCATTTATGAGGATCGCCTGGGGATGGTTCTGGGTTCCGCCAGAGCTGCTAAGCTGGGACATCACGGGAACTGGGAACGCAATATGCAGTATCTGGACCTGCGAGCGGTGCAGGATGATATGTTTTATATTTTGCCGCGTCCGCATTCTGTGCGGCTGATTGCCGAAAGTGCGTTTCGTTATGCGGGAATCCATCCTGCTCATGTGCAAGAGGTGAGTAACATTGATTTGGGGTGCCAGCTTGCGGCGGAAAATCTGGGGGCGGCATTTACAATGGAAAGCTATTACCGCTATTTCAGCTATCCAAAACCGACGAAATGTTTTTTTGTGGGGGACCCAAAGTTAAATATCAAGTGGAGTATTGCTTTTCGAAAAAAAGCTACCGTGCCTTCTTATATGAAAGATTTTATGGAGCTTTTGAAAGAGCAGATACGGGATGTGAATCTAAGAGAGTTTTACAGCCGATGAAAAGAGTTTGATTAGCCGACTTTTTCATTTTGCCACGAGGCTAAAAAATCAAAGGTCTGCCCTATAGGGCAGACCTAACAATCCATTCGTAAAATTTACTTTCATGATCGTTACTACAGTAAAGCAAAAAACAAGCCGCTGTCGGCTATAGAAAAATTATTGTAAAACACGTAGCAACCGCCGACGTTTCCCTAATTTTTCAGTGATTTTCAGCGATTTTGATGCAAAAATAGAAAAAAGAAAAACCGCACCAGATAGCCAACAAATGGCTTTCCAATGCGGTTTTCTTAAAATTATTTGGTGCGCCCACGGGGATTCGAACCCAGGACCTCTTGATTCGTAGTCAAGCACTCTATCCAGCTGAGCTATGAGCGCATAAGCTATCACCTTGACAGCTTTTTCATTATAGACAATCTATTAAAAAAAGTCAAGTGCTTTTTTTGGAATCTGACTTTTGGGAATCTATTTTTTGAAGAAAATCCATCAGCTGTTCTTTGATTACGGGCTTTTCTTCGCTCTCTAAAATCTGGTCTTTGATGGACTCGATTGTTTCATTGGAAGAGGGGGTAGGCAGCGTTTCTAAAGAAGGATTTGGCCCCGAAATCTTTCTGCGTGAGAGTAAGAGCATCCCCTGCGCTTCGAGAGTTACACTGCCGTTTCGGTCTGGTTCCGGCCCAAATTCAATCTGTGCGGTGCGCCAGTCGTCGGGAAGATAGAAAGGTTCTTTTGAATCTGCCGCGTTAACGGCGATTAGGAGCTGATCGCGCAGATTGCTGCGGGTGTAGATCAGCAAATGACCGCTTGCGTGAATCGGCTGAAAGTCCCCTTCTTTTAAACAGGAAAATTCTTTACGAAGAGAACCTAAACCACGGTACCATTCCAAAAGATCGGCGTCTTCGTTTCCCCATGGATAAACCCGGCGGTTAAAGGGATCTCGATAGCCTTCCATACCGGCTTCGTCCCCATAATAAAGGCATGGAACCCCCGGCAGCGTATATTGGATTAGGGATGCTGCTTTGAGCCGCCCAACCGCATGAGCTCGCTGTTCCTCCGAGAGCTTTTGCTCACTTTGCCATTTTCGGTCACGCCCGTTAAGCGGTTCTCCGCCTAATACACTCAAAGCCCGCTCGGTATCGTGCGTTCCGATATGATTCATTAAAATCCGAATCGTTTGCGGCGGATAATTTTCCAAAATTTCCGTAATGGATTCCATGATCTGCGCCGCATCCTCTCCGGTGAGAAAGTCTAAAATTGCGTCGCGAAATGGATAATTCATGACGCTGTCAAGTTGATTTCCTAAAAGATACCGCCGCCTTTTTCCATAAGCGTATTTTGTGGTGGCATCTTCCCAGACCTCCCCGAGGATAACTGCATCCGGATTTTCTTCCCGTGCAGCTTTGCGGATGTCCTCCAGAAAACTGTCGGGCAGTTCGTCTGCAACGTCTAAACGCCAGCCGGAAGCTCCGGCCCGAATCCATTTGCGGATAATTCCGTTTTTCCCTGTGATATAATTACGGTAATCCGGATTTTCTTCCTTTACATCGGGCAAGGTAGTAAAATTCCACCAGCATTCATAATCGTTTGGCCAGTTATGAAAACGATACCACGAATAATAGGGGGAGTCTTTGCTCTGATAGGCTCCGGGCTCCGGATAACGGCCTTCCCGGTTAAAATAAATACTGTCACTGCCGGTATGATTGAAGACACCATCAACGATTACATGGATCCCGAGCTTTTTGGCTTCTCTGCAAAGGGTGCGAAAGTCATCCTCATTGCCGAGGAGCGGGTCGATTTTTTCATAATTTGCCGTGTTGTAGCGATGATTGGAATGAGCTTCAAAAATTGGGTTTAAATAAATGCAGGTGACCCCTAATCCTTTTAAATAATCCAGCTTTTGAGTAATTCCAGGGAGATCGCCGCCAAAATAGTCGTTATTTTTGACGACTCCCTTTTCACCGGACTGCCAAATCGGTTCTTCGTCCCACTTTTTGTGAAGCATTCGGTCGTTTGGAACATTGGATTTTCCTTTACCGGAAGCAAAAAAGCGGTCGGGAAAAATTTGGTACATCACACCGCCGGAAAGCCAATCCGGAGTGCGGTAGGTATGCTCAAAAACGGTCAGCTGCCAGAGCCTCCCGATAGGACCGTGAAAAGCGGAATCTTCGCCGTCTGTTCCTCGATAAAGATCCTGCCAGCCGCGCCATGTATTCACCTGGAAATGATAGAAATAGAGCCCTTCTTCCTGCGGAATAAAATGACATTCCCACCATTCAAAGTTTTCCCCATTCATTCCGCACCAGAAAAGGTCCAGTGTGGAAAGACTCTGATCTCGGTCGCGCAGGACCAAAAGCCGCACTGCACTGACCCGTAAATCGCGCGGCATGGTCACGCGAAAATGAACGGGCTGATGATCGCCTACTGCCCCCATAGGACTGCGATAAGACAGACTGCGTGAATTAAACATATAGTTGTTCCTCGGTTCTAATCATTCGGCTGCAAATTACTTTTAGTTTAATAGATTCTATTTTAGATTGCAACTTTTTGCAAAAGGAAAATAGAAAGGAATGAATATGTTTGATGGGTTAGATGTAAAATTATTTTGGATTGTTGCAACGCAGCGGGATTTATTTTATAATAATGAAACCATCTCACATTGTGAATTTTCGAACAGAAACATTGGAGAAAGCCGGCAGCAATCCGAATGAGGCTTTCATTGGAGGAGCGCAAATGAATTATCATTTATCCGAAAAAGAGATACAAAATCGTGTTCTTGCAAAATTGGAGCAGAATTTTGGGGTTGCGCTGAACAATGCGACAGATGATCAATGCTATAAAGCGGTCGCTAAAGTTGTGATTGATCTTCTTTCAAAAGGATATAGCGAATTTTCAGAAAAAGCAGAAAAAAACCATACAAAACATGTGTATTATCTTTGTATGGAATTTTTGATGGGGCGCAGCCTTAAAAACAATCTTTGGAATTTAGGGCTAGAAGAGCCTTTTCGGGAGGCCCTAGGGGAAATGGGCTTAAAACTCGATCGTCTTTATGACTGTGAGCCGGACGCCGGTCTTGGGAACGGCGGATTGGGAAGACTTGCCGCCTGCTTTTTGGACGGATTAGCGACTGATGGCTATCCTGCTACCGGATACAGTCTTTGTTATGAATATGGGGTCTTTCGTCAAAAGCTGGTAGACGGCTGGCAGACGGAACTGCCTGATTTTTGGCTGCCTGGTGGGCAAGTCTGGCTGCGGGAAATTCCGGAAAAGGCAGTAGAAGTTCATTTTGATGGGCATATTGAGGAGTCGTGGTCAGGCTCTCATCATATGACGACGCATAAAGATTATACCAATATTATTGCAATTCCATGTGATATGTATGTTTCCGGTGCAGATGGCAAAGGAATTTCCTGTTTGCGAATCTGGAAGAGCAAGAGTCCGGATTTTAATATGAAGCTTTTTAATTCCGGCGAATATCTGCGGGCGATGGAACGCAATGCAATGGCGGAAGTAATTACGAAGGTGCTTTATCCGGAAGATAATCACATGGAAGGAAAAAGTCTGCGGCTTACCCAGCAGTATTTTTTGGTGAGCGCCAGTATCCAGGATATTGTCAGGAATCATCTTTTTCAATATTCTACGCTCGACAATCTGCCCGATTTGGTGGCAATTCATCTGAATGATACGCACCCGGTCCTTGCGATTCCCGAACTGATGCGGATTATGCTGGACGAGTGTGGTTACAGCTGGGAAAACGCATGGGATATTACCACTCGTACGTTTGCCTATACAAACCATACCGTGATGAAAGAAGCATTGGAGTGCTGGAATACGGATTTGTTCCGTCTGCGCCTGCCAAGAATTTATCAGATTATCGAGGAGATCAACCGCCGCTTCTGCGCCGAAATGCATGAGCACGGCGTGGATGGATATAAAGTCGGCCGTATGGCGCCGCTCAACGACGGATTTGTCAAGATGGCTAACCTCGCTGTCGTAGGGGCACATCATGTAAACGGGGTTTCCGGTCTGCACAGTCAGATTTTAAAAGATACGGTTTTTCATGACTTTTATACGGAAATGCCTCAGAAATTTACAAATGTGACGAACGGGATTGCGCACAGAAGATGGCTTTGCCAGGCGAATCCGGGGCTTTCAAAACTGCTGACTGAAAAAATCGGGGACGGATATATTCATTTTGCCGATCAACTTAAAAAATTTGAAAAATTTAAAGACAATGGGTCAACGCTGGAAGCTCTTTCTAAAATCAAACATGAAAACAAAGAACGTTTGGCTGACTATATTAAGCAGGAAAATGGAATCATACTTGACCCCGATTCTATTTTTGACGTGCAGGTGAAAAGAATGCACGAGTACAAACGCCAGCATCTGAATGCGCTGCACATTCTTTCTACCTATCAGTGGCTGCGGGAAAATCCGAATGCGGATTTTCAGCCGCGCACCTATCTTTTCGGAGCGAAAGCGGCGCCTGGCTATTATTTTGCGAAGCAGATTATACGGTTTATCTATCAGCTTTCTCAGGCCATTGACAATGACCCCCGCGTAAAAGAGAAACTCAAGGTTGTCTATATCGAGGATTATCGAGTCACGCTGGCAGAACTGATGATTCCAGCGGCCGATATCAGTGAACAGATTTCCCTAGCAGGCACCGAGGCGAGCGGCACCAGTAATATGAAATTTATGATTAATGGAGCGGTTACGCTGGGAACGCTGGACGGCGCCAATGTGGAGATCCATGATTCTGTGGGGGACGATAATATGTTCCTTTTCGGAATGACCACGCAGGAAGTAAACAGTTTAAGACAAGCGGGGTATCATCCGCGGCAGATTTATGAAAACAATCCGATTATTCACAGAGCGGTCGACGAGATGCGCACCGGCTGGAACGGAAATAATTTTTCGGAAATTGCAGATTCGCTCATCAATCAGGACCCATACATGGTTTTAGCCGATTTTGACAGCTATGCAAAAGCGCAGCAAAAATCGGCTAAAATCTATCAGGATTCGCTCAGTTGGCAGAAGATGAGCCTGACAAATATTGCAAATGCGGGAAGATTTGCGGCTGACCGTGCGATTCACGAGTATGCAGCAAATATTTGGAACTGCATGCCGGTTCCGGGGGTTGCTCCAAAGCCGGATCATGAATAAACAGGTTAGGGATAACCAATAGCTTTTTATATTGTTAGCTGTGCTAATAAAAATCCTCACCGAAAAATTTTCCGGTGAGGATTTTTTAACTTTGTTTTTTATTTTGTGATTTTGTGCTGCCCTTTTGGGTGACTTCCTGTGAAAAAACTTTTTTTCGGATACGAATTCGGATGATTCGGCGTTCTTCCACTCGCAGAGCAGTAAAAGTAAGCATTCCATATTTGACACAAGGCTGCTCATCTGGATTGGGGATTCTGCCAAGCAGTTCGACCAAAAGGCCGGCAAGCGTATCATAATCGCCGCGGGGCAGGGTGATGCCGGTGAGGTCTTCCACATCATCGATCGCAATCGAACCGTCAACATTCCAGCAGTTAGGCCCTTCTTCAATGACTTCTTCCTCTTCACGGTCATATTCATCCTGAATATTGCCGACGATGGATTCGAGCAGATCTTCCAGAGAAATCAGTCCTTCGGTTCCGCCGTATTCGTCAACAATTACCGCAATCTGAAAATGGTTTTCCGTCATTTCTTTGAAAAGCTCGCTGCACTTGTTGGTTTCCGGAACAAAATGAGCCAAACGCATCAGCTTTGTCAGTTTCAGCGTTTGATCGACTGGAGCCCCAACGTATTTGAGCAGATCTTTTACATAGATAATGCCAAGAATGTTGTCGAGGTCTTCGTGATAAACAGGAATCCGGGAAAAACCTTCCTGAATTGCAAGATCGACAACGTCCTGAATAGTATCGGTATCTTCCACAGCGGTAATGTCTGTACGGTGTGTCATCACTTCTGCAACGGTACTGTCATCGAAGTCAAAGATGTTGGAGATCATGTCTTTCGCATCTTCTGCAATGACCCCTTTTTCTTCGCCCTGATCGACCATCATTAAAATTTCTTCTTCTGTAACGGTCGATTCTTCATGATTGGGATCTAGCCCACCAATTCGCATCGCAAAATGGGTGCAGCTTGAAATCAGCGAAAACATTGGCTTTAAAAAGATAATAAGACCTTTTAAAAAGCCTGCATATCGATAAGCAGAGGATTCAATACGCTGAGGAGCAAACTTTTTGGGGATTGCTTCTCCGAAAAGCAAAAATAAAAAGACCAAAAGAAGGATCGTCAAAACAAATCCAAGAATAAAAGCGCCATTTTGAGGAAGACCTAGAGAGAACAGTGCATTTCCAATAAATGGTGCAATTCCCCATGAGGCAAGTCCTGCCGCCAGAAATTCGCAGATTCCGATTCCCAAACGTACGGATCCCAAAAACCGTCCGGAATGTTTGGTGAGTTTCGAAATGGTGCCGGCCTGCGGATTCCCTTCTTCAGTGAGCTTTTTGATTTGGCTGTCGGAAAGATTAATGATTCCGATTTCTGCCGTAGTCAAAATTGCAGTCAGCAAAAGAAGTAAAAGCAGTAAAATAATTGTTGTCCATAAAAAATCAGTGGGCCCAGGTTCAGGAGCCATAAAAGTTCATTTCCCCTTTCAGTTAGGAAAGCATAAAATGGTGTTTTTCTGCAATAATCTAAATTATAGATTTTTACTTATTGTATCCTATCAATAGGAGAAATGTCAATGTGCAACTGTTTTGGAGAGAAAAATAAGGGGTTTTATGCCATGAAATTTTAAAAACTAGGCATGTTGCAAAAAAAAGCAGGTGCTTATTGTTAAAATATATACAATCAATAAAAAGCTTCTTTACAGAAGAATAGAAAAATGTTAGAATAAAAACAGTTTTACGTAAAAGAAAGCGGAAATCGAATAAGGTGCTTCTTATGCGTTTATTAAAGGAGGATTTGCCCAATGGATTCCAGAAAAATGAAGACTATGGATGGCAATACGGCGGCGTCGTATGTTTCGTATGCATTTACTGATGTTGCTGCCATCTACCCCATTACTCCGTCTTCACCAATGGCAGATGAAGCGGACAAGAGTGCTGCAGCAGGACAGAAAAACCTGTTCGGACGCAAGGTGAATATTACAGAGATGCAGTCTGAGGGAGGCGCTTCCGGAGCCGTACACGGTTCTTTGGCAGCCGGCGCGCTTACGACCACTTACACTGCTTCTCAAGGTCTGCTCCTGATGATCCCAAATATGTATAAGATCGCTGGAGAACTTCTGCCTGGAGTTATTCATTGCGCGGCTCGTTCTCTTGCAACGCATGCACTTTGTATTTTTGGTGATCATTCCGATATTTATGCATGCCGTCAGACCGGCTTTGCAATGCTTTGCTCCAACAGCCCGCAAGAGGCTATGGATCTGGGCGCAGTTGCACATTTGGCCGCAATTAAAGGGAGTGTGCCGTTCCTGCATTTCTTTGACGGATTCCGTACTTCTCACGAAGTTCAGAAGATTCATTACTGGGATTATAAAGATCTCGGCGATATGCTGGACTGGGATGCAGTTGCAAAGTTCCGCAAGAACGCACTGAATCCGGAACATCCTGTAACCCGCGGAACTGCTCAGAATGACGATATTTTCTTCCAGGCAAGCGAGGCATCTAATTCCTATTATGATGCGCTGCCCGCAGTTGTCGAGAATTATATGAATCAGGTCAACGCGAAGATCGGTACCGATTATAAACCGTTCAACTATTATGGCGCTCCCGATGCAGAGCAGGTGATTATCGCCATGGGTTCTGTTTGCGAATGCGCAGAAGAAGTGGTTGATTATTTGAATGCTGCCGGCGAAAAAGTTGGCCTTGTTAAGGTTCACCTCTATCGCCCGTTTGTACCGGAATATCTGACAAAAGTTCTGCCCAAGACGGTAAAGAAAATTTCTGTTCTTGACCGTACCCGTGAGCCCGGTTCCATTGGTGAGCCGCTGTATCTGGATGTTTTGGCCGGCCTTTCCGGCACTGAGTTCGGCTGCGTGCCGATTTATACCGGACGCTATGGCCTTGGTTCCAAGGATACGACCCCGGGAGATATTGTTGCTGTCTATCGCAATATGCAGAGCGAGACTCCTAAGAAACGCTTTACGATCAGCATCGTGGATGATGTCACGAACCTTTCTCTGCCGGTTAAGGAAAACCCGGATACCACTCCGAAGGGCACCCATTCCTGCAAATTCTGGGGACTCGGCGCAGACGGTACTGTCGGTGCGAACAAAAACTCCATTAAGATTATTGGTGACCATACCGATATGTACGCTCAGGGCTATTTTGCCTACGATTCCAAGAAATCCGGTGGATTGACTGTTTCTCATCTGCGTTTTGGCGATCGTCCAATCAAATCCACCTATTATATCAGCAAGGCCGATTTTGTTGCCTGCCATAAGTCCAGCTATGTGACCGACTACGATATGGTTGAGGACTTGAAAGACGGCGGAAACTTCCTGCTAAACTGCCAGTGGAGTGATGAAGAGCTGGACAAGGAGTTGCCCGGTAAGATGAAGAAATTCATTGCTGATCACAACATTAACTTCTACACCATCAACGGCGTAAAGCTTGGCAAGGAAATTGGACTCGGCAATCGGATCAATACCATTCTCCAGTCCGCTTTCTTCAGCATCGCAGAAATTATTCCGGCAGAAAAAGCCACTGAATATATGAAGGCCGCTGCAGAGCATAGCTATGCGAAGAAAGGCCAAAAGATTGTTGATATGAACTTTGCGGCAATTGATCGTGGCGCAAAAGAATATCATAAGGTAAATGTGCCGGAATCCTGGAAGAATTGCACCGATGACCAGAAGGTCTCTGTTGCAACCGAGGGAAATCCTGACACTGTAAATTATGTAAACAACGTGTTGAAGCCGATCAACCGCTATCAGGGAAATAAGCTGCCGGTTTCTGCCTTTAAAGATATGGCGGACGGCACAGCTCCTGCAGGTTCTTCTGCTTATGAGAAGCGCGGAATTGCTGTAGATGTTCCGGAGTGGAATCCTGATAACTGTATTCAGTGTAATTTCTGCTCTTACGTTTGCCCGCATGCCTGCATTCGCCCAGCTGCAATGACTGAAGCAGAAGCAAAGGCAGCACCTGCCTCTCAGAAGACAAAAGATATGACCGGTATGCCCGGCATGAAGTTTGCTGTGACAATTTCTGCTTATGACTGCACCGGCTGCGGTTCCTGCGTAAATGTTTGCCCAGGAATGAAGGGCAATAAAGCACTCGCAATGAAGTCGATGGAGACACAGGCTGTTTCTCAGGAAGGCTTTGACTATGGCGTAAAATTGCCGGAGAAACCGGAAGTGATTGCGAAGTTTAAGGAGACTACCGTTAAGGGCAGCCAGTTTAAACAGCCGCTTCTTGAGTTCTCTGGTGCATGCGCAGGCTGCGGCGAGACTCCTTATGCAAAACTTGCGACCCAGCTTTTCGGCGATCGTATGTATATTGCGAATGCTACCGGTTGCTCCTCCATTTGGGGCGGCAGTGAGCCTTCAACACCGTATACCCGCAATCAGCGCGGATTTGGCCCGGCATGGGCAAACTCCCTCTTTGAAGATAACGCGGAATATGGCATGGGCATGGCACTTGGTCAGGCTGCAATTCGTGACCGTCTTATGGACGAAATCAAGGAACTTGCAAAAGATGAGCGTGCTTCCGAGTCCTTTAAAAAGGCTTGCAGTGATTATTTTGATACCGAAAAAGACAGTGGTGCAAACCGTGCTGCAACTGATAAGCTGATTCCGGAACTGGAAAAAGCGGCTGCAGAAGGCTGCCCGACTTCCAAGGGAATTCTGGAAGAAAAAGAATTCCTCTCCAAGAAATCTACATGGATCTTCGGCGGCGACGGTTGGTGCTATGATATCGGCTTCGGCGGAGTTGACCATGTTTTGGCTTCTGGAGAAGACGTCAACATTCTCGTCTTTGATACCGAAGTTTATTCCAATACCGGCGGACAGGCATCCAAGGCAACCCCGATCGGCGCAGTTGCCCAGTTTGCGGCTACCGGAAAGTCAACCAAGAAAAAGGATATGGCTGCGATTGCAATGAGCTATGGCTATGTCTATGTGGCACAGGTTGCAATGGGCGCTAATATGAATCAGTGTGTCAAAGCGTTCCAGGAGGCTGAGAGCTATCATGGACCGTCCATCATCATCGCTTATGCTCCTTGTATCAATCATGGCATCAAGGGCGGCATGAGTATTGTACAGACCGAGGAAAAGAAGGCTGTAGATGCCGGATATTGGAATCTGCTCCGTTATGATCCGCGCCTTGTAGCGATTGGAAAGAACCCGATGCAGCTTGACTCTAAAGAGCCAACTGCAAGCTATCATGACTTTATCATGGGCGAAGTTCGTTACAATTCTTTGACCCGTGCATTCCCGGATCGTGCAAAGATGCTCTTTGAGAAAGCAGAAGAGGGTGCTAAAGATCATTACGATCAACTGGAAAAACTCGCGAATATGAAATAATTTTCTGAGAAGAAAATGAAAAGGGTCCCGCCTAGATGGCTGGGATCCTTTTTTATCGCTATTTTTAAAATCTTTATTTTAAAGTAGTTAGGGAGAAAGTTTTCAGCACAAATTCAGGCTGAAAGACTTTCCCCTTTTTTATTTTGATCACTGAGCAAATATCCTTTGGCATAACGCTTAGGAGAAGTTCCGGTCAGTTTTTTGAAAGTGCGGATAAAATGCTCATTGTTGCGAAATCCAACGGTTTCACCAGTCTCCTGCACGCGCATTCCATTGCGTAAAAGTTCCCGGGCACGCAAAATTCGGCAATGAATGACATACTCCATAACGCCAAATCCGGTTGCGGGCTTAAAAATATGGCAGAGATAGTATTTACTCAGGAAAAAATGTGAAGCAATGGAATCAACGGTTAATGATTCCGATAAATGTGCTCGAATATACTCCAGAATTGGTGCAACCTTTTCCAAATCGTGATTGATTTCTGTTGCCTTCAAATCTGCTGTAGTAAAATAACAGAATGTTTTATGTAGAAACGTTAAGAGAGTCAGCAGCTGCTGCATATCTTCCCCAAAGTTCCCACTGGTGCAGGGAGTCTGAAGCTGATTATAAAGCTTTTCGAGTTCGACGGTTTCTTCTTCCGTCAGAGTCACTTGAATTTTTGACCGTTCGGCGCAAGCAGCGAGGTTTGTATGCGGAGTGGAGAGAGACTGCAGCAGACTTGGCGCAATATGAAGAACTCTGCTGCGGTAGGCTTCGTTTGCGACGCTTCGGTGCAAAATAGAAGCACCAAAAAGAAACAACTGTCCTCGGTGGAGCGGATAAATTTCCGGTTCCAAAAAGAAAAGCCCTTCACCAGAAGTGCACATCATGATTTCGACATCTTCGTGAAAGTGCGGCCGATCCATGGAATAAGTATCATTTCGACTAGAATGGATTTCATATTTGTAGCGAATCATAAAAAAGATCTCCTTCCCAAAATGAAAGTTTTTGTTTGATTTTTTCATTGAAAACGATAAAAATTGCGGAGCAAGATATGCAAGTTTTATAGCAAACAAATGAGTTAGCAAGAGAAAAGAGACATTTATTGTGCTGTTTTTGTAGCTTTTTGCTGGTATTAAGGGATTAAAGGAATATTATGAAACGGTTTTATTCCAAAACAGAACTAACAAACAAAAAAAGGGGAAAAAAGGAAAGAAATCCAAAGTGATTTTATCTAAAAATGAATGATGTTTTGCTGTAAATTTTATTTGTTCCCTTATCATATGGGGAAAAAAGTAAAAAATAATTCTAAAAAAGAAAATATACTGTTAAATAGCAAGATATATCACTTTTATGCAAATACAGTGCAGGAAATTGCGGAAATTGAATGATATGATAGTGCATGAAAAAGGGAGAGAACAAAAAAATTTTTGGCAAGTTTGCCGATACCTTTTTCTCTCTTAAAAGGGAGCAAGTCCGGAATTGCAAAAGTTGTTTTTTAAAATTTGATGGGAGGCGTTTGATGATGACCCTTTGGACGGTCTTGACCGATGTCAGTATGATGGGCGGTTTGTTGCTGTTGGGAGAACTGCTGCGTGCAAGATTAAAAATCTTTCAAAAACTATTGATTCCGCCGGCATTGATAGCCGGGATCTTCGCTTTAGCGCTTGGCCCAAATGGCTGGGGAATCCTTCCGTTTTCCAAGAGCCTTGGTACATATGCAAGCGTTTTAATTGTTTTGGTATTTGCTGCAATGCCGATCGGAGATAGACCGAGCAAAGAGGCAAAATCCGGACCGGCAATCGGCGGAATGTTCTTTAACATTACCGGTATTGCGGTTTTGCAGTATGCAGTTGGCATGTTCCTAACAGTTTATGTGCTGGATCTGTTCTTCAAAAATCTGAATCCTGGGTTTGGATTAATGATGGCAACCGGATTCTATGGCGGCCATGGAACAGCAGCTGCCGTTGGTCAGGCATATGCAGACCTGGGTTGGGATGAAGCTTCTGCATTGGGTTATACGACCGCGACGGTCGGCTTAGTCGGTGGTATTATTTCCGGTGTGGCAATCATTAACTGGGGCGCCCGCAAGGGATATACCCATTATGTAACTTCACCGAAGGATCTTCCTTTATCCATGAAAACGGGATTGATACAGCCGATCGACCAAAAGGTTAGTACAAAGGCGAGCATTTCTACGATCTGCATGGACCCAATGGCATTTCATCTTGGATTAGTCTTGGTTCCTTCTCTTTTGGGTTATTTTCTTTCGGAAGCGTTAGTACCCGTAATCGGAGTCGAAATCCCAGCTTTCTGCACAGCACTTCTTTTTGGATTTATTGTCAATGCCATTATGAATAAAACGGGTAGTTATAAATATATTGACCGGGGAAGCATCAGCCGGATCAGCGGTACTTCTACTGATTTCCTGATGGTTTCCGGTATTGGTTCTTTACAGCTTGGAATTGTTGTCAAATATGCAGTTCCGCTGCTTGTGGTTTGTGCGGCAGGATTCCTGACAAACTGGTTCTGGTTCCATTTTGTCGGCAAACATTCTTCTCCGAAGGATTGGTTCGAACGCAACATGATGGTTTGGGGGCATGCGACTGGCGTAGCTGCAACAGGCGTTATGCTTCAGCGTATTTGTGATCCGGAACTAAAATCCAGAGGAATTGAAGACTCTGGCATTTCAGATCTGATCAATCGTCCAATTGTTGTTGCATTGCAGGTAATTCCTCCAGTTTTGATGACTTCGATGGTAGCTGCAGGCCCTCATATTGTCACATGGGTATGCTTTGGAGTCGTTTTGCTTATGGGAATTATAGCGTATGCCTGCAAATGGTGGACTCCAAAGTCAAAAGTACAAACCTATTCGCAAGCTGATGTTGGTAAGGTAGAAGAAATGCCGATCAGCAGAAATGACCAAGGTAAAGCAGCTTAAAATTAAATGAGCTTGATGATTAGTAAATTGAAGATTGGAAGCGCGTCCTTAAATTTATTATAAGGAGGATGAGAATCATGAAACCATATGATATCATTCATTTTGAGGCGCTTGGCGAAGAAGCAAGACATTTGGAAGAAGAGACGACAAAAGCACAGCAGGCACATAAACTTCCGGCAAATCTGCATTATTTGATTACACCGGAAAATGTACAGGACTTTTTAGCGGCGCATCCTGATCTAGAGTTGCCTGATATCATCAGCACAAAAACACATTCTGTTTTACCAAAGGGATATCTGGATGGCAAGAAGAAGAGCATCATTACCCGCAGTGCCGGATATGATCATTATGAGGCATTTGCGGATCGTGCCAACATTACATCTTTGCGTGAATACTGTGTCAATGCGGTGGCACAGACGGCAATTAAGTTCTTATATGCAACAGCCGGGCTGCTCAACGATTATACCGTCTGTACCAGAACCTTTGAACGGAACCGGGAGCCTTCTTTTGAAGAGTTGGCAGGAAACCGTGTTGCAACAGTCTTTGGTGTTGGGAAGATCGGCAAACGGATTTACGACCTTGTTGCGGCAAATGGCTTGACTGCGCAGGCGGTCGATATTCGCGAAGGTCAGTTGGATGAATTTTATCACCATGGGGTAAATTTTGTAACAAAAGAGCAGGCAATCGCAAATAGCGATATTATTATCAATGCCATGAACTTGACAAGGCTTTCTTACAGTCCGTTTTATAATGTCAATTATTTTTCAAGAAAATATCTGCAAAAAGCAAAGCCCGGTCTGATTTTCATCAATGTGACAAGGGGCGAAATTGCACCGGAATCACAGTTGTTGGAACTCTATGACGAGGGAATTATTAAAGGAATTGGTTTGGACGTTTTTACCGATGAAGAAGCTTTTTCAAAGAGCCTAAATCATGTGGCAGAGACCGATAATCCAAACTGTTTGGCTGCTACAGAATTTGTAAAGCGTTCGTTAGAACGCTCGGACAATATTTATGTGCAGCCTCATCAAGCTTTCAACTCCGATCTGGCCGTAGCCGCGAAAGCGCGCGATACCATTCAGCATTTGGTTGCATGGTATGAGAATGGAAAAAAGTGTTTTGACGAACAACTTCCGTACTATCCATCCGGTTCTGGAAAAACACATACGATTCCGTTCCCGGCGCCTCAGCGTGAAAACGAGACGGCCGCTTCCTGAATTCTAATATCTCATTTTTCTCCCTGTTGTTTCGAATTGCACCTTCGAAACAAAAAGAAAGGGCTTCGAAAAGAAAAAATTCTTTTCGAAGCCCTTTTTGCAATTAGTTTAAAGAATATTTGGAGAAGATTCCACGAGAACCTGCTTTTCAAAGTCGCTGGGACACATTCCCATTCGCTTTTTGAAGGTACGGATAAAATGAGTATCATTTTGAAAGCCCACAGCTTTGCTGATATTTTGAATTTTCATCCCTTGACGAAGAAGAACGCAGGCACGCCGAATCCGATAGGTAATGATATAATCCCCAATGGAAAAACCAGTGGATTTTCGAAACTGCTGACTGAGTCTGGATTTACTGATATAAAATTCTTTTGAAAGGGTCTCCAGAGAAATAGGGCAGGAATAATTTGCATGAATGTACTGTAGAACTTTATCAACGCGCGGATCTGATTTTGGCAGTGGAGGAGGAAGCGGCTCCTCCTGCGCAATTATTTTTGCGAGCATGAGGAGAAATCTGCGAAAGGAGAGTGCACGTTCTATGTCGTCGCCGAAATCATCCGAATCGGGTTTAATCAGGTTGCAGAGAATCCCCAGCAGATTCGCAAGCGCGTCATCATGTACTCGCAGGACCAGCGGCGCATTTTCAAAAAGAGCCGAAAGATTGGTGTGGGGAGTAGACATTTCTTCTAAAATTCGGCGTGGAAAATGAATTGCATAGCGTGCATAAGATTTGTTTCCCGTGCAAAAACAGCGGTGAATTACATATTCGTGGAGAATAAAAATGGTGCCAAAGCAAAGTTGATAGCCATTTTCCTGCACAAAAAAAGTTCCTTCATTGCTGAGTGGAATCAGAATCTCATAAGTTTCGTGAAAATGTGCATGCGGATTTTTGTCACGCTCATATTTGGAGATTTGAAATTCATTTTCCACAAAGACCCCTCGCTTTCGGGAAAGATTATAATTCGAATCCTTTTTCCAGCGCTTTGCTGTTCATTGCGATGACTTTTTCTTTTCCCGAGAATCGAAAGGCGATCGCAGAAAGAATATTTTCTTTTGTCAGAAGTCCGGTATGCTTCATCATAACACCCAGCGCGATTGTATTTGCAGCCTGAATATTGCCGAGTTCAAGGCCCATCGAGCGAAACGGATAGCCGATGTACTGCCCTTTGGAAGAATCTGCTTTTTTAACTTCATCGGTATCATATACAATCAGCGTATCATCGCGGAATAAGGGAAGGTACTTATCGTAGGCGACCTGTGCGAGACATAAAATTAAATCCGGTATTTCTACATTGGGGTAGCCAATCTGCCTATCACTGACGATCACGTCTGTTTTAGTGAAGGTCCCTCTTGTTTCGGAACCATAAGAAGCGGTCATTGTGGCGTTCAGTCCTTCAAAAATAGAAGCTGCTTGACCGATGATTTCACCAGTGGAGATCAAACCCTGACCACCGACGCCGCTTAAAACAATTTCTTTTTTCATTATTTTACGCCTCCTCTCTCTCTTCTTCAATGATTTTATGATATTTTGTATAGTAATCTTCGCGTTCTTTGTTGACAAGGCATCCAACAATGATTTTGCTGCTGAGCTCTTCTTCCGTCATATGGGAAGCTTGCTCTGGAGTGACACTCTGTTCATTCATCAGCTTCATCATGCGGGCAGCTTCTCCTTGCTTATTGTAGCGGCCGTAGTGCGTGGGGCAGGCTACCATAATTTCAATCAGAGAGAATCCTTTATGTTCAATCCCATCTTTAATCAGCTTGCGCATCTGTACCGGATTGTAAGAGGTGGCGCGGGCAACATAGGTTCCACCTGCTGCGGCAGCCAGTTTGCAAATATCCATTGGGGGTTCAATGTGTCCGTAAGGGGAAGTCGAGGTGATACTTCCAGTCGGCGTTGTGGCAGAATACTGACCGCCGGTTTGCCCATAATTGTAGTTGTTTGCAATGATGGCCGTCAGATTGATATTGCGGCGGGCACAGTGAATCAGATGATTTCCGCCGATGGTTACGCCGTCACCGTCTCCCATCGTGACAAGTACATGGAGATTTGGATTCGCAAGCGCAATTCCGGTAGCTGCCGGGAGCGCGCGGCCGTGGGTGACATGCATGCAGTTGAGATCAAGGTAATCATCAACTCTGCCAAAGCACCCAATGCCGCTGACCAGCGCAATATCATGCTTATCATATCCGGTAGAAGCAAGTACCGCGGCAATAGATTGCAGTGCAATTCCTTCTCCGCAGCCGGCGCACCAAGTTTGGGGAAGCTTATTAAAAAGCATATAATCTTTATAAGTAGCCATTTTATTTAGCCTCCAATCCATCAATGATTTGCTGTGGCGTGATCAAAATTCCATCATTTCGGTTGACCTGTATGACCCTGCAGCCGTAATCGTTAAATTTACGGATTTCATTTGCAAGCTGTCCCATGTTCATTTCCGGAATGATAACTCTATGTACGGAAGAGAGAACGGAGCGGATTTTCTTTTCCGCCATGGGCCAGATCGTAACCAGCTGCAGAAGACCCGCTTTTATTCCTTTTTGGCGCAGACGATCAACAGCAGTCATGGCGCTGCGTACACAGCATCCGAAGGTAATAATGACTTCGTCGGCGTCCTCCAGATGATATGCTCGGGTTATTGCAATATTATCGGCGTTCTTTTCGATTTTGTTTGTCAGATAATTGGTCACACGGCTAATGTTATCCGGCGTCGGACAAAAAGCACCTTTTTCGTCGTGTGTGGAACCAGTCGTGCGCATCAGAAATTTTTTATCGCCGATAAAAGGCATCGGTGCGGGCATGTTCCCGGAAAAATCGTAGGGGTGAAAATCTTCGGGCTTTGTAGTAGAATCCGGCTGCCGGCGGTTGATGATCTCGGAAGGATCCGGCTGCCGAATAATAACGGTTTCGCGCAAATGACCGATTACTTCATCAGCAAGGAAAACGACAGGAGTTCGATATTTTTCAGAGAGATTAAATGCGGTAATGGAAAGGTCAAAACAATCCTGCGCAGAAGAAGGACTCAAAGCGATAATTCCATGATCGCCATGCGTTCCCCAGCGCGCCTGCATGAGATCTCCCTGGGCGGGTTTTGTTGCGGCACCGGTGGAAGGACCACAGCGCTGAACATCATAGATAACGGCCGGAATCTCAGACATCACTCCAAGCCCCAAGTTTTCCTGCATTAAAGAGAAGCCGGGACCACTGGTTGCGGTAAATGATTTTTTACCAGCGAGAGAAGCACCAAGCAGGGCTGCCATAGAGCTAAGTTCGTCTTCCATTTGAACATACATTCCGCCGTGTTTTGGCAGCTCTTTGGAAGCGGTTTCGGCAATTTCAGAGCTGGGAGAGATTGGATAGCCTGCATAAAAACGAGCGCCGGCAGCGATGGCGCCTTCTACCATGGCGACATTGCCTTCGATAAATTTTTTAACGGTTTTTCGCATGGCTTATTTTACCTCCACTTCAATAGCAAAATCAGGGCACCGCATCTGGCATAGTGCACATCCAATGCAGTCTTCCAAATTTGTGACGACCGGAGGACAGCCGATCTCTTGCGTTAAAACCTTCTTTGGGCACAGCGCGGAACAAATTCCACATTGCTTGCAAAGTTTTTCGTTAATAAAAATGCTGATTTCTTTTTTCATAGGAATTCCTCCATATCTGATTACAGTTTATGGTTAAAGATAAAGATGATCCGGATCGATCTTTTTACGCAGAAAACGAACGGTATCCTCATCTGGTTCCGGAAGAACTTTTGCTTGGGACAGATCCATTGAGAATCCGGTGTTTTCCGCAATTTCTTCCGGAGAGGTAAAAGGATAATAGCCCCAGAGATACATCTTTTTTGTTTTTGCATCAAACTTCATAACACCGAGATTAGAAACAACCACTTGCGGTCCGCGGTCTGTAGGAAGTCCGCATTTTTTGCGCCCATCGGGGCCGTCAAGCCATCCGGGACTTGTGATATAGGGCATTTCGTTTACAAAACGCCGCTTTTCGTGCGGCATGACGATTACGGTATTGACAAAAGAGGCAATTCCGTTTGCACCTCCGGAGCCCGGAAAACGAACTTTCGGGTGATGGTAGTCTCCGATGGAAGTCGCGGAAACGTTGCCGTAAATATCGACGGCCGCACCTCCGATAAAACCGATAAGGTGGTCATTGTGGTTTAAAAGTGCATTTGCCTGATAACCAAGATAACGAATCGGCGGACATGCTACGGCGCAGTGTGCCATTGAACGGTTATCGCTGACGCTGCGGGGAATTTCTTTTGGATTGAAATCCATCAGCCCACTTTCAACAATTAAACGGCAGGTTGGCTGGAGGCGCTTTTTGGCAAGGATTGCTCCTACCAGAGGCAGCCCCGTACCAACGATTACGACCTGATCTTTTTTGATGAGGAGAGCAATCGTATAAGCCTGCATCTCACCATGGGTATAAGATTCACTCATTTGCTCTCCTCCTCTGCAATAGTCTCATCAGAAACATGAAATCCGTATCCGGGAACATTCTTTAAACTAAGCAGCCGGTTAACACCAAGCTTTTCCAAATATTCAGCATGATTTTTGACCCCATAGACCCACTCTTTTAAAAACTGCTGAAATGCTTCATCAGATTTTCCTGCACGATCATATTCAAGATAAAATTCCTGATCGTAATCGTAGTAGCCGTAAACCTGAGAGGGATGCCCTCCATAAGGAAGATGAACGACTGCACTTATGGTAATACCGGGAATGGTGTTTTTTTCTGGTTCGCGGCGAATCCATTCGTTTGAGACTAGTTCTTCACAAGTAACAATCGTGTTTTTCGCGGCAAATGCCAAATCAACATCTTGAAAAGGATCGCTCAAGAGGCGGCAGGTACCGTCTGGAGAAGCAATCTGTGCGTGAATAATTGAGGTATCCAGCCGAGGAACCGGCAGTAGAAGTAGTTTTTCTTCCGGATGAAAAGGATTTTGCTGAATCAAAAATTTCTGATTCGGTAGTTTATCAATTTTTTCCCGCTCTTTTTCGGAAAGCCCCCATTCTTTTTCCATGCCGGAACCAAGCATCATGCGCACAGGAACGTAGGGCAGACCCATAGCCGCTGCATGAAACATAGTCATCTGCGCATCTTGAGAGTAATCTTCGAAAAGAATGGATCCTTCTTGAATTGCTGCGCGAAATCGACGGCTCACATTGGAAAAACGAGGATTTGCGGTATAACAGTTTATGTAAGCTTTTACTCTTCCGGCGCCGATCAACAGATCCCAGTCACTGCCGGCAGGACCGCCTTCGCCGATCAGATCGGTCTGCCCCTGCCGCAAAATTTCACAAACAGCCGCAAGGGGTTTTCGGCCGGTCGTAAAACCGCCAAATGCCATATGGTCGCCGGAATGTACATAGGTAGAAACAGCCTCAAAAAGAGAACAAACTTTATTATTACTACTGTACAAAAACATCACATCTTTTCGAAATAATTTATTTAGAATAATTAGCCGGATTGCATCTTCGTTCACTTCGCACTATATCTACAACCATTCTTTCTGTCAATTCAAATTCAGTAACATGCGCCAAAATGTCAGCAAAAACGGAGAATCAATCAAATCCTTATAAATGCTAAAGCAAAAACGCTGTCACTTAAAATCTATTTTTTAAAAACAATAGACAAATCAAACTATTTGTTCTATAATCAAAAATATATTCAGATTAATTCATTATTTTCATGAAATTTAAAAAATATTAAAAATTTTTCTGTGCAGAAAGACGGTGGGATTTTATGAAAATTTCAGAGAACATTGACTTTGATTTTTTTATTCGTTTTGCAGAAGGGATCCAAAAATTCATGGGGGAAAAATGTGAAATTATTATCCATGATTTTCGAGAAGGATTTGATCATTCGATCGTGCATATCATTAACGGTTCTGTAAGCGGACGTTCGGTAGGTGGTTCTCCGCGCGGGGGGATGATCGCTCATTGCGGGGACGATATTGAAAAATATCATGACAGTCGGATCTATTTTTTTAACGGAACAGGCAACCGCTCGGGGCATATTTTTAAATCCTGTACCACTTTAATTAATGATGAGAAAGATCAAATTATTGGTTCTGTCTGTGTAAATCTTGATGTGACAGATCTCATTTTGTCTCAAAACATGCTGCGTGGTTTTGTGCCAAATGGAAATGATTCCGGTTCCATACCGGAAGAAGATGTTGGCTTTGAAAATGTGGACGATGTGCTGCACTATTACATTAGCCATTGTGAACAAGAGATTGGAAAGCCAATGTCTATGATGGATCGAAATGAAAAGATTCGGGCCCTCAGCTATTTAAACAAAAAAGGGGTCTTTAAAATTTCAAAAGCGAATGTGGAATTGTGCCAGGCATTCCAGATTTCTAAATTTACACTTTATAACTATTTGGAAGAAGCAAAGCAAAAAGACCAGCAAAATTCGTCAAAGGAATAAAGTTTATTAAAATTGCAACCGAAAACTCCGAAGAATTGAGCTCTTGTTGAAAGAGCAAATATTCTTCGGAGTTTTTTGTAAAGAATTAATTTAAAACATTTAAAGCTTTAAAAAATTAAAAAGAAAAGTCAACAATATCGTAAGATTAGTCAATATTTGTAATTATAGCCCTGCTTTTTGCTCAAAATTAAGCAAGATATACAAACAAAAAAGAAATAGTTTATGCAGTAATACAGCATGATTTTTGTTGACTTTTAAAAAAAGGCTTTTATAATAAGGGCAGAAGACAAAACTTACAATTAGTTTGAAAGAAAAACATTATGTAAGAATTTGGCCGATTGCAATCGAAATTTACAAAAAAGAAGGTGGATTGAAACAATCGAATTTAGCTGGTGTGCGGACTCTGATCAACAATTCCAAAATTAGAAGGAGGAATTATTCATGGGAAAAGAAGGGGAGCAGCAGCCTAAGTTGGTAAAGCGTTCAAAGTTTTTGGACGGAGTAGAAAGGGTTGGCAATAAACTGCCGGATCCTGTGATCCTGTTTATTTGGCTGGTTGTCCTTGTAGCAGTTATTTCATGGATTGGCTCAATCTGTGGGTGGAGTGCAATCAGTCCGGCAGACGGAAAACTGGTTACCGTTTTTAATTTGCTTAGTCCCGCAGGTTTCCAATATATGATCAGCAACTGTTATCAAAACATGTCTACTTTCGCACCGCTTGCGATTGCACTGCCGTTATTCATTGCAGTCGGTATTGCAGATAAATCTGGATTTTTGGATTCTTTGTTTATTCGAATGGGGATGAAGGTAAGCGGTACCATGCTTACCGCAATCGTTATTTTTCTTGGGATTTCTTCAAATTTTATGTCTGATATCGGATTCGTGATTCTGCCGCCTTTAGCAGCAATGCTGTTTTTGGCTGTTGGCAGAAACCCGATAGTCGGAATGTGCTGTGCTTATGCAGCTACCGGCTGCGGCTTGGCAGCAAACCTTCTGATTGGCATTTCCGACGCAAGAATTTCTGCAACCTCTCAGGCTGCGGCAGCAATCCTTGATCCAAACGCAGTGGTTTTGCCAACCTGTAACTGGTATTTTATTGCGGTTGCGTGTATTGTATTAACAGTCGTTAATACTTTCGTAACGGAAAAAGTTTTGGAGCCCCGAATGGGGAAATGGGATCCGAGCCTTTCAGACAGTGATATTAAAGCAGTCGATCTTTCCAGTTATCAGACGACGCCGGAACAGAAAAAAGGCATGCGCGCCGGTGGAATTTCGATTCTAATTATGTTGGCTATTTTAATTATCGGCGTTATTCCACCATATGGCTTTTTATGTGATGCAAATGGGGTCAATGTTTTCAATAATCAGAAAATGCAGCTTGGTTCCATTGTGACAGCGATGGTTCTTCTGATCGGCATTCCGGGCATTGTTTACGGCAGAGTTGCCGGTACAATTCCGGATGGCAAAGCGCTTGGGAGCGCAATGGCAAAAGGAATTCGTGATGTAGCCCCGTTTATCGTTCTCTGTTTCTTTGCAGGACAATTTACAGGGTGGTTTACAACCAGCAACCTTGGATCAATTCTTGCTGTAAATGGCGCGGCGGCCATTCGTGACAGTGGACTCAGCGGGCTGCCTTTGATGTTGATTCTGGTTGTTGTCTGCGCGCTAATCAATCTTTTTGTGCCAAGTGCAAACGCAAAATATTCCCTTTTGGCACCAATTCTAGTTCCGATGTTTATGATGCTTGGTTATAGTCCGGCATTGACCCAGATGGTTTACCGTATGGGCGATTCCGTTACCAATGCAATCACACCGGTTATGGCTTATTTCGCAATGCTTTTGGGGCTTGTGAAAACCTATGACAAAAAGGCAGGCATGGGCACTTTAATGTCTTTGTTAATGCCATATACATTATTTTATTTACTGACTTGGGTCGCTTTGTTCTCAGTATGGTTCCTGGCCGGATGGCCTCTAGGGCCTGGCGGCGGACTTTATCTGTAAAGCAAAACTATCGTACCAATTTGTGAGAGAAAGAAAGGAATCAAATGAAAATCGAAAAAATTGAGTACATACCGATTCGTATTCCAAAGCGCGGTGCCAAAGGCGGAAAAGTCTGGAAGACAGCACTTGGAAACAATCCGTTTGGAGATGCAGTCATTGTTTTACTGCATACGGATGATGGAATCTGTGGCCTTGGTGAAGTTTCTTCAATTTGGGATACATACGGAAGCGGCCTTTTGCGGGATATGGGGCAGAAGCTCTCTGATTCCGTGATAGGACTTGATGTTTTTAGTATCACCGAAGCGATTGCAAAAATGGATAAAGCCATCGCTTGGAGCAAAAATGCACTTTGCTTTAAAGCCGGCATCGAAATGGCCATGTATGATGCAATCGGAAAATCTACCGGACTGCCGGTTTATCAGCTGCTTGGCGGCAAACGCAGGGAGCGGATTCCTCTTTCTCATTCAGTTGCGATGGGGACAGTCGAAGAGCGCGTCGCTCAAGTGGAACAGCATGTAAAAGCTGGTTTTCATACGGTAAAAGTAAAAGTCGGAATTGATTTCGAAGGCGATGTAGAAGCGGTTCGCGCAATCCGCGAAAAGTTCGGGCCAAAGCTTGGAATCCGTGTGGATGCCAATATGGGCTGGCGCGATGAAAAAGCGCTGATTAAAGTTGCTCATCAGTTGGCTGATTTGGGAGTCCTTTCAATTGAACAGCCTTTTGCACCGAGAGAACTTTTAAAGCTTTCCAGAATCCGGGAAAAGTTCCCGATTCCGCTGATGTTAGATGAAAGTATTTGGGAGCCGGCAGATGCACTCGACGCAGTGCGGGCAAATGCAGGCGATATTTTCAACGTTTATGTCAGTGAATCCGGTGGACTTTATCGTTCCATGCAAATTGCAAATCTCTGCGATATTGCCGGAGTTGGGTTCTGCATTGGCAGCATGCCGGAATTTGGGATTGGGACTGCTGCCGAGCTGCAGCTTGCTCTTGCTGCTCCAAGAATTGATCATCCTAGTGACGTGATCGGCAATCTCTATTTTGAAGATGATGTGATCAAAGAAACTTTGCCGGTAGAAGATGGCTATGCTCTGGCAGTAGATCGTCCGGGGTTGGGGGTCAGCCTCGACTGGGATAAGGTGAAAAAATACAGAACCGACTCCTGAAAAATAAATTGGTTGCATTAAATGCTTTTTATATTATTAGAAAGAGGGCAACAGAAATGGTAGAACAAAATTTTACCGAAAAAATTTCTGCACTTGAATTTCTTGATTTCGCAGTTAGTTTTGGGCGGCCGCCGGTTCCGTTTACCGGGGTCTGGATGGATAAAGAACGGCTTTTAAAAGAACTGCGCCGCAATCATATTGCACAGTCGGCGCCGTATCATGTGCTCGCAAAAGCATATGAGGCGAATTATGGAAACAATCTTTTAATGGAAGAAATCGGCGACGATCGCCCGGAAATGATTCCGACGTGGGTTGTTGTTCCCAGTGAGGAAGCAATGGGCTGTTCTCCGAAGTCCTATGTAGATCAGATGGAAAAAGAAGGCATAAAAGCAGTTCGCTTATTCCCGTCTTCTACGGGAAATCCGGCAAAAGCGACGCGCTATGCATTTACAAAGTGGTTCTATGGGGATTATTTTGAAGAATTTCAGCGTCGGCACATTCCGATTACCGTTGAATTTTCTCCCAATCGTCGTGATGAACCTGATTGGCCAAAACTTTATGAAGTCGCAAAGGACTTTCCAAAACTGGACATTATTTTGGCGGATGGGTTTCAGCGTACAGCATGGACTTTAATTAAGCTTTTGCGGGAATGCCAGAATCTGTATGTGCAAACTTCCGGTCTGGATGTTCACAGAGAGCTTGAGTATATGGTGAATCAGGTTGGAGCACAGCGTTTTATTGCTGGCTCTAAATTCCCGGTTTCCACAATTGGAACAATGGTCGGTCAAGTGACATTTGCCAATTTGTCATTTGAAGAGAAAAAGTTGATTGCAGGAGATAATGCTCGCAGAATCATGGGATTGCCGATCAAAGGAGGGGATTTATGATGGAAGCAAGCAAAAAATATCGCGTGATTGATTCTCATGCGCATATGGGACCAATCTGGAATTTTTATCTTCCTTATAATAATGAGTATCAGATGCTCGATAATATGGATCGTTTGGGCGTGGATACGGTCGTCTTTTCTTCCAATATGGCAATTTCAGGGGACCCTGTCAGAGGAAATCAGTATACGCTGGACGTTTGCCGCAGACATCCTGGTCGCTTTTTGGGACAGTATATGGTAAATCCGAATTATCCGGAACTGTTTGATGAAGAAGTGCCAAAGTATTTTTCTCATAAAGAAATTGTTGGATTTAAAGTTCACCCGGAGCTTTCCGGAGATTATCCGCTTGATGGAAAAAATTATGAGAAGATGTTCCGATATGCGAGCGAACATCATATTCCGATTTTAAGCCATACTTATTTTGGCGGTGATCGGCTAAGTGTATTTGAGGAGCTTGCGAAAGAATATCCGGAGGCGCCGCTGATTATCGGCCATGGTGCGATGGATCTTGGAACCGGAAAATGTATTGAACTTTGTAATCGTTATCCGAATCTGTATTATGATCTCTGCAGCCCGGTCAATAAGCGTTATGGTGCATTGACCATGGTGGATCAGGAATTAAATCCCGATAAGGCCCTTTATGGAACAGATGGCCCGTGGAATGATCCGGCGGTCAGTTTGGGATCGGTTCTTCTCAGCGGAATTGATCCGCAAAAACTCGAAAAATGGTTTAGCCAAAATTTCTTGCGGCTTTATACTCGTGCGGCCGCAGCCTTTGCCGACTGAGCCGCTTGAAAAGGGGCTATTATATTGAGTAATATTTATAAAAAAATAGAGGAACTTTCTTTGGAACTTCCAAAACATACTTCTTCGATTGGACGTTATAATATGATGACAGTGTTCGGAGAAAATTATCTTTATACTTCTGGCACCGGCTGCGCAAAAGATGGAAAACCGTTAGTTGTGGGGCACCTGGGAAAAGATGTTTCCTTAGAAGAAGGCAAAAAAGCAGCCCGGCAATGTGCGCTGAATATTTTGGCAAATGCACAAGAATGTATCGGAGATCTAAATTATATTTCCAAAATTATTAAAATGACGGTTTTTATTGCCAGTGCAGGAGATTTTCATGAGCAAAGCGCAGTTGCAGATGGAGCTTCCGAACTGTTTTCCGCACTCTTTGGAATCCAAAATCAGGGGGTGCGCAGTGCAATCGGCGTGAGCGCTTTGCCAAATGGGCAGTCTGCAGAGATCGAAGTCCTTTTTGAATTGCAGAAAACAGGAAAGAAGGAGTCGGAATGCTGATTAACTGGAACCAGTTGAGTCAGCTGGAATTTGAGCAGTATCGTGAAAAAGCTGCGGTGGTGATCAATTTTGCGTCTACAGAGCAGCATTCTTATCATCTCCCGGTAGGGACGGACGCTTTTTTGGGCAAAGCAGTTACCGAACAGGCAGCAGCGCTTGCAAAAACACCAATCATTCTTTTGCCGCAGGTTTGCTATGGATATTCGCCGCACCATCGCTTTGCGCCGGGATATATTACCATGCCCCAAAAGGACTTAGTCAATTATGCCTGCAATATTTGTGAATGCGTGCGGGAAAATGGTTTTAAGAGAATGTATCTGGTCAATTCTCATGGGGGAAATCAGGTATATCTTTCTGCTGTTATCAATGAGATGGGCGAAAAATATGGAACTTCTTTTGCTCTCAAAGAGTTGCGTTATTGGGATGTAGCAGGTCAAAGAATCAGCGAAATTCGAGAATCAAAGTTAGGCGGGATGGGCCATGCGGGTGAATTTGAAACTTCGATCATGATGTATCTTCACCCAAAGCTTGTTCATAAGGAATTAATTCATGAATGCGATCCTGTACCAGGAGATCCATGGTTTCAGCGTGATCTTCTGGGGTACAAAAAGTATCAGAAATATGCGAATTTTAACGAAGTGAATCCTGAGGGACATATCGGGCAGCCGCATCTTGCATCACCGGAAAAAGGGAGGCTGCTCTTCGAAGCAGTTACAGAAGAGTTGGCAAAATTCTTTGATTACTTTAACCGGTAGCTTTTTTGAATCCATTTTAATTTACTTACAATTCTCCCTATTATAAAGGAAGCACCCTATCTGTAATTTGCAGATAGGGTGCTTTTCTGTTTATGGACAATAAAAAATCGGGACTGTGTCTTAATAGGATAACAGTCCCGATTAGAAGATGTGTTTTAATCAAACAAATTCTTCAGCTTATCGAAAAAAGACTTGCGATTCTGGTAGTTTTTATCGCTGGCGGAATCATCGAAATTCCGCAGCAATTCCTTTTGCTTATCAGTCAGATCCTTCGGGACCTCAATCGTAACGCGGACATATTGGTCTCCACGGCCACGGCTGCCGAGCTTTTGAATTCCTTTTCCGCGCAGCTTAAAGATATCGCCGGGCTGCGTACCCTCATGTACCTGATAGCTTACTTTGCCGTCGATCGTAGGCACGATCACCTCGGCGCCTAACGCAGCTTGGCTGAAGGTAATTGGCATTTCACACCAGACATCAAATCCGCGGCGTTCAAAAATCGGATGAGAACGCACCGAAACAAATACATGAAGATCTCCTGCAGGACCGCCGTGTGTTCCGGCATTGCCCTGCCCGGAAATATTGAGCACTTGCTGATCAGCGATTCCTGCGGGGATGCTGATTTCCAGTGTCTTTTTTTGACGAACGTGACCAGTACCGCTGCAGGTAGGACACGGACTGTCGATTACCCGACCGGAACCACCGCAGCGATCACAGGTACGGGTAGTCTGCATAACACCAAACGGTGTGCGCTGGCTGACGTGTATTTGGCCGGTACCGCCGCAGGTGGGACAAGTTTTGGCCGAAGTGCCTTTTTTAGCGCCGCTTCCGCCGCAGGAAGCACAGACATCGATTTTTTCATAGGAAACCGTTTGTTTGCAGCCTTTTGCAGCCTCCTGGAAACTGATATAAACACTGGTTTCCGCGTCACTGCCGCGCCGGGCAGCATTTGGGCTTTGACGATGAGTACCGCCAAATCCGCCGCCAAAGAAAGAATTGAAAATATCTCCGAGATCAATATCTGCATCGAATGGGCTTCCACCAGGACCTCCGCCAAAATTGGGATCAACACCGGCATGACCGAATTGATCATACCGCGCTTTCTTTTCCGGATTGGAAAGGACTTCGTAAGCTTCGTTGGCCTCTTTAAATTTTTCTTCTGCTACTTTGTCTCCCGGGTGAAGGTCCGGGTGATATTTTTTAGCGAGCTTTCGATAAGCTTTTTTAATTTCGTCATCAGAGGCGTTCTTCGGCACGCCCATGACTTCATAATAATCGCGTTTTTCTGCCATTGGTTCTATCACTCCTATAGGACGCGCGAAAGGCAGCCGAAGCTGCCAAGATTACGCGTTACAAAAATTTTTTCAGAGAATTCGTTGTTTGGTGTTTTCTCTTCCAAAATTATTTTTTGTCTTTGTTGTCGTCTACATCTTTATAGTCTGCATCATAAACGGTGTTGCCGTTTGTATCCTGGTGAGATGCGTCTGGCTGTGCGCCGCCCTGTGGGGCAGCACCAGCAGCATTCCCTTGAGGAGCTGCATTCTTGTAAAGTTTTTCACTGATGGAGAACAGTACTTTCTGCAGTTCATCGGATTTTGTCTTCATATCTGCAGTGTCATCTTTGCCGGAAGCTTCTTTCAGAGCGGCAATCTTGCTCTCGAGTTCTGTCTTATCGTTGCTGTCCATTTTGTCGCCACTGTCTTTTACAAGCTTTTCAGCGGCATAGACCATCTGCTCTGCATTGTTCTTTGCATCGACAACCTCGCGGTGCTTCTTGTCTTCTTCTGCATACTTTTCAGCATCTTTTACAGCATTATTGATATCATCTTTGCTCATGTTGGAGGAAGAAGAGATCGTGATATGCTGTTCTTTGCCAGTCGCAAGATCTTTTGCGGAGACATTTACAATGCCGTTGGCATCAATATCGAAGGCGACTTCGATCTGAGGGATTCCACGCGGAGCCGGAGCAATGCCGTCCAGTTTAAAGAGGCCGAGCTGTTTGTTGTCGCGGGCAAAGTCACGTTCGCCTTGCAGAACATTTACTTCAACCTGTGTCTGACCGTCTGCAGCAGTGGAGAAAATCTGGCTCTTCTTGGTCGGGATTGTCGTGTTGCGGTCAATAACCTTTGTCATGACGCCGCCCATGGTTTCAACACCCAGAGAAAGCGGGGTGACATCCAAAAGCAGCAGACCTTCGACTTCGCCGCCCAGAACACCGGCCTGAATGGCAGCGCCAATTGCAACACATTCATCAGGGTTGATACCCTTAAATGGCTCTTTGCCGCTCACCTTTTTAACAGCTTCTTGAACAGCTGGCGTACGGGTGGAGCCGCCGACCAGCAAAACTTTGTTGATGTCGTTGAAGGAGAGGCCAGCGTCTTTCATTGCCTGATTCACAGGACCCATGGTGCGCTCGACCAGATCGGAAGTGAGTTCATCAAATTTTGCTTTTGTGAGCGTCATATCCAAATGTTTCGGGCCGTTTGCATCTGCTGTGATAAAGGGCAGGTTGATCTGGGTGGTGGTCATGCCGGAGAGGTCAATCTTTGCTTTTTCAGCAGCTTCCTTTAAGCGCTGCATCGCCATCTTATCATTGGAAAGATCGATGCCGTTTTCTGCTTTAAAGCCTTTGAGCATCCAATCAATGACACGGCTATCAAAGTCATCGCCGCCGAGGTGAGTATCACCAGCAGTTGCGAGAACTTCCTGAACGCCGTCGCCCATCTCGATGATAGAGACATCGAAAGTGCCGCCGCCAAGGTCGTAAACCATGATCTTTTGTTCCTGACCTTTATCAACGCCATAAGAAAGCGCTGCTGCGGTTGGCTCGTTGATAATACGTTTTACATCGAGGCCTGCAATTTTGCCGGCATCTTTTGTAGCCTGACGTTGTGCATCACTAAAATATGCAGGGACGGTGATAACTGCGCTGGTGATCGGCTGGCCAAGATAAGCTTCGGCGTCTGCCTTCAGCTTTTGCAGAATCATTGCGCTGATTTCCTGAGGGGTATACTGTTTATCATCAATTTTTACTTTGTAGTCGGTGCCCATGTGGCGCTTAATAGAAGAAACGGTGCGCTCCGGATTCGCGACAGCCTGACGTTTTGCGGTTGCGCCGACCATGCGCTCGCCGTCTTTTTTAAAGCCGACAACAGAAGGGGTTGTACGTCCGCCTTCGGCATTTGCGATGACGACCGGCTCGCCGCCTTCGATAACTGCCACACAAGAGTTTGTAGTGCCTAAATCAATACCAATTGTTTTACTCATATCTGTTACCTCCAAATCAATGTTTCGGTGTAAATGTTTTATTTAAATCTGCATGAAATCCATGCGGAAGGACAAAGGAAAAATTAGGGTTTCCAAAAATCAATTGGCAACCTGAACCATCGCGTGACGAACAATACGGTCACCTAGTTTATAACCGGGCTGAAAAACCTCTGCAATGACATTCTCTCCAAGATCGTCACTTTCAATGTGAGAAACGGCATTGTGATATTCGGCATCAAATGGATCACCTTTTTTGCCCATGGGTTCGACCCCGAGTTTTTTAAGTGCGGATTCCATCTGCTTTTGAACCAATTCAATCCCTTTGCGCAGGTCTTCTATGGAACAGTCTTTTTGACTGAGAGCCCGCGTCAGGTTATCGGCTACCGGAAGAAATTCCAGAACCGCTGCTGCCGTTGCATCGGCATAAGCGGTTGTTTTCTCGCGTTCGGTACGCTTACGATAATTATCATATTCTGCGGCCGTGCGCAGCAGAATGTCTTTTTGCTTTTTCAGTTCCGCCTGCGCTGTTTCCAGAAGTTTTGCAGAATCTTCCTGCGGATTTTCCGCTTTTTTTTCGGGCTTTGCCTCAGCAGGTTTCTTTTCTTCTGTTTCAGCTTTTTCAGCTTTTTCTTCCTGTGGCTTTTCTTTTTGCTTTTCCTGGTTGTCTTCTTTTTTATTCAAGATGATGCCCCCTATCTTTTTGACTCTAAAGTCATTGTAATTTCATTAATTCCGTGAGCATTCGCCCCACACTGTCGGAAAGGTACGAAAGGCTCCCGAGAAGGCGCTTGTAATTCATGCGCATGGGTCCTAAAAGTGCGATTGCTCCGGCAGGCATGCCATTGATTGCATAGTGGGAAATAATTAACGCCATACTGTCAAGTGCCGGAACGCCGATCTCTTTTCCAATCAAGACCCGATCACCGGGTTCAATCAGCAGACGGTAAACTTCATCTTGCCGTGCCAAAAATCCCATCACTCGGCGAAGATCGCCTTCTCCAAACTCGGGATAATAGAGCAGGTTCGTTTCTCCATCCATGCGAACGTCAGCGCCCATTGCTTCACGGGCTACTTCTAACAATGCCATCAAAGCACTGCTCATCAGCATACCGACATCTCCCATGGAAGCGGCTAAAGACTGGATAAAAGCAGGCGTAATTTTGCGAATCGGCATATTTACAAGCTTCTCATTAAAAACTCGGAAAAACACCCGCAAAATTTCAGGGGAAAGATCAAACTCGCAATGAAAAACCCGCGTGTGCATGGTGCCATTACTGGTCATCAAAATGACCATTGAGGTGCGACGGCTTGTCTGAACAAATTGAACTGCCCGAACGACTGCGTCCCGCCCACTGGGTGTAATGGAAATCGCGGCCAGACGGGTCATTCCGGAAAGTGCTCGTGAAACACCGTCCAAAAGCTTTTCCGGGTCATAGGCACTGGGAAGAAGCAAAGCATCAATAAAATGCCGCTCATCCGGAGTGGTGGATTCCGGCTCAATTAAAGAGTCCAGATAAAAACGATATCCGGCTTCGCTAGGAACCCTCCCGGCGGAAGTGTGCGGCTGCTCCAAGAGGCCCATCGCGGAAAGCTCGCTCATTTCGTTTCGCACAGTAGCAGAGGAAACTGGAAACTCAAGCATTTCACATAGCGCTTTGCTCCCGACCGGCTCGCCGGTTTCGGTATAAAGCTCAATCACCGCTGTTAGAATTTTTTGTTTGCGTGGGCTGAGTTCCATGAACGATCACCTCTTTTGACAAGTTAGCACTCTATATGATCGAGTGCTAACTACATTTATAAATGTACCATTACTTTGCCCCGGTGTCAATAGGGTATTTGTAAAGAGATTATGAATTGTCAAAAATTTTTACAAAAAGCTAGAAAAAGAGGCTGGCAAATCTTTGCCAGCCTCTTTTTAGAAGAACTGTTTTAAAATTTACAGCGCTTCTAGCAGGGTTTCAATCAAGGAATTTGAAACCAGAAACCCATGCGGCGTCAGTGCAAGTGCTTCAGGTGACTGAGTTAAAAGCCCGGCTTTTTCATAAGGAATCGCTGCTTTGCGCAAAGAGCTTGGAATTCCATGAGAAAAGCGACTAAGGCAGCCTTTTTCAGTTAACCCTTCGCAGAGGCGCAGACGCAAAAGTGCATATTCCGCAAAACTGCCGGCAGGGATTACACGGTCGGTTTCTTCTAAGGGTGGTTCGCCCATTAAAAATCCCCGCAGAGAACGCGGCCAGTAAAATCGTTTTCTATTATAATAGGAAGAAGCAGAGGGACCAAGTCCAAGATATTCTTCCTGGTTCCAGTATTTTAAATTGTGACGGCCTTCATAGCCCGGCTTTGCAAAATTTGAAATTTCATATTGAGAAAAGCCCGCACCTTTTAATTCTTGGCAGGCAAAAAGATATCGTTCACAGGTTTCTTCTTCTCCGGGGAGATTTAAACTGTTTCGATTTTTAAAAAATAATGTGCCGGGCTCGATTTGCAAAAGATAGGCGGAAACGTGCGAAGCACCGTTTTCGCGGCAGAATTGAATGCTTTCTTTCAGAGAATCATCAGTCTGTCCCGGAAATGCTAAAATTAAATCAAGAGAAATATTTTGGATTCCGGCGCGTCGTGCTTCCGCCATTGCAGCAGCAGCTTGTTGAGGTGTATGGCGGCGTCCAAGAA
The DNA here is from genome assembly GCF_053613275.1 of Caproicibacterium sp. NSD3. NCBI lineage: Bacteria > Bacillati > Bacillota > Clostridia > Eubacteriales > Oscillospiraceae > Caproicibacterium > Caproicibacterium sp. NSD3. The sequence continues at coordinate 2,220,097 of NZ_CM132119.1, read as the reverse complement.
AAGAAAGCTCTTCTGGATTTGCAGATTGAAGCCCTAATGAAATACGGTTGACACCTGCTTCAAAGAGAGGCGGAAAAAAATCGGGCGAAATTTCTCCGGGGTTAACTTCCACCGTGATTTCGGCATCGGTAAGGCCAAATTCGGTTCGGGCAGCGTTTGTTAGACGGCAGAGGCGCTTAGCACCCAAAAGGCTGGGGGTTCCGCCGCCAAAATAAAGCGTGTCACAGAAAAAATCCGGGTGCTCCTTTTTCCATTTTTTCATAGTGAGAATCAAAAAATCCGTATAGGATTCCATCTGCTCTTCTGTTGCCCGCAGAGAGAAAAAATCACAGTAAGGACATTTTTGAACACAAAAGGGCACATGCAGATAAAGCCCGTTCATCCGTTATAGCGATTCATCGCTTCGTCAATTTTGTCGTTTACCATGAGAGCAGCTGCGGCCGCGGCATTTTTGATGCTTTCGTCCATCAGTTTCATTTCATCCGTTGAAAAGTGGCTAAGGACCCAGTCTGCTAAATCCCAATTCGGATTCGGCTTTTCTCCTACCCCGATTTTAATGCGCGGAAATTGATCACTGCCGGAAAGGTACAAAATGTTTTTCATGCCGTTGTGTCCGCCGTCACTGCCTTTGCGGCGAATTCGAAGATGTCCGCAGGGGAGAGAAATATCATCAAAAAGCACGATCACTTTTTCGGGAGGGAGTTTATAAAAGCGCATGGCTTCAGTGACACTCTGACCGGAAAGATTCATAAAGGTGGAGGGCTTTAGAAGCAGCACTTTTTTACCGCCGAGTGTTGCAGACGTACAAAGCCCTTTAAATTTTAGGCGGTCAAGTTTTACGCCCGCGTCATTAGCAATTTTGTCGATCGCCATAAATCCGGTGTTATGGCGTGTCCCTTCATACTCTTTGCCGGGATTGCCAAGACCGACCAAAAGATATTCAATGGAGCCGACAGCTTCAGGAGATTTTTGAAAAAACATCGGGAAAAATCCTCCTTATAAAAAGATGAAAAGAAGGGGCCGCCGCCCGGGAGGCCAGCAGTCCCTTCTCTATTTTGAATTTTAACAAGCCGAATCTCAGATAAACATAGGGGAAACTGGTTTATCTTCATAGATACGCTCAATCGCTTCTGCAAAAGTTGGAGCGGTAGGTAAAAGCGTGATCTTTTCCAGCTTCTTTTCAGGAGGCAGCGGAACCGTATCCAGAAGAACAACTTCATCAATAACGGAATCGCGGATCCTCTGAATTGCGGGACCGGAGAGAACACCATGGGTTGCACAGGCGGTAACGGAAAGTGCACCGTGCTCCATAATCGCTTTGGCGGCGTTGCAGAGGGTACCGGCAGTATCGATCATATCGTCTACCAGAATTACTTTTTTACCCTGAACGGAGCCGATAATATTCATGACTTCGCAGACATTTGCTTTTTGGCGGCGCTTATCTACAATAGCAAGCGGTGTGCCAACACGGGTTGCAAAGTCACGGGCGCGGGTAACGCTGCCGAGGTCGGGGGAAACTACCACATAGTCGTCAACGTGGTCTGCGACGCGCTCTTTGAGGAAAGATGCCAAAAGCGGAACTCCGCGCAGATGGTCAACAGGAATGTTGAAGAAGCCTTGAATCTGTGCAGCGTGAAGGTCCATTGTGAGGACGCGGTCCGCACCGGCTGTGGTGATCAGGTCGGCACAGAGCTTTGCACTGATCGGATCACGTGCTTTTGCCTTGCGGTCCTGGCGGGCATAGCCAAAGTAAGGAATCACTGCAGTGATTCGGGCAGCACTGGCACGCTTCATCGCATCAATCATGATGAGCAGTTCCATCAGGTTGTTGTTGACCGGTGCACAGGTCGATTGAACGATAAAGCAATCAGATCCGCGTACGGATTCCTGAAGAGAAACGGAGATCTCCCCGTCGCTGAAAGTGGTTACTTCACTCTTACCCATGGGCAGTCCCAGACATTCGCTGATCTGTTTTGCTACGATTTTACTGGCGCTGGCAGCGAAAATCTTGATTTCCTTGCCGTGAAAATTCATGTCATATCCCCCTGTAAAATGATTCAGTTTTGTGGGCCCTTTTTTCCCGATTTTTTTCATGACAGCTTGTCCTATAATAAGATTGCCAAGAGGGAAAAAGCCCTTTTTCTATCATTCCGCACAAAAAAGGAAAATTCGTAAAAAGTCTGTTTTGTGTGAAATAAATATCAGAAAATATATTATTAGTATAGGTGTTTTACTATAAAATTTCAAGGGAGAAGTGATAAGAATCTGTTTTTTCGTAGGAAGCGCCATTTTTCTTTCGATTTTCTTCGAAAACCTTTGCATTTTCAAAAATTTCTGTGGAAATCATGGCAGAAAGTTGCTATAATAATAACGAAGTGGGCGAAATCTGCCACTTTGTGGATTTGAGTTTACTTCAGCAAACTGATATTAAAAGTGTAGGAGGATTATCTATGAGTCACAAGTATGTCTATCTGTTCTCAGAGGGCAACAAGGACATGAGAGAACTCCTGGGCGGCAAAGGCGCAAACCTTGCCGAAATGACCAATGCAGGAATGCCGGTTCCCCAGGGATTTACGATCTCTACAGAAGCCTGTACCCAGTATTACAATGACGGCCGTCAGATCAACGACGAGATCACGGCGGAAATTAACGAGTATCTTGCAAAGATGGAAAAAATCTGCGGCAAGAAATTTGCAGATCCCGAGAATCCGCTTCTGGTTTCCGTTCGTTCCGGTGCCCGCGCTTCGATGCCTGGCATGATGGATACAATTCTGAATTTGGGCCTCAACGACGTTGTGGTCAAAGGTCTCGCAAAATTTACAAACAATGAGCGTTTTGCTTATGATTCTTATCGCCGTTTCATCCAGATGTTCTCGGACGTTGTTATGGAACTGCCGAAACCTGAATTTGAAAAAATTATCGATCAGAAGAAGGCAGAAAAGGGCATTAAGATGGATACCGAACTTTCTGCTGAAGATCTGAAAGATTTAGTCGTTCGCTTTAAGGCTTTCTATAAAGAGCAAAAGGGAGAGGACTTCCCCTCTGACCCGAAGGTTCAGCTGATGGAAGCAGTCAAGGCTGTTTTCCGTTCTTGGGATAACCCCCGTGCGAACGTTTATCGCCGCTTAAACGAGATCCCTTATGACTGGGGCACTGCTGTTAGTGTACAGGCAATGGTCTTTGGTAACTCCGGTGACCGTTCCGGCACAGGCGTTGCATTTACTCGTAACCCGGCAACTGGTGAGAAAGCACTGTTCGGTGAATATCTCATCAATGCACAGGGCGAAGATGTTGTCGCCGGTGTTCGCACGCCGTCCCCGATTGCACAGCTTAAGCAGGATATGCCTGAAGTATACAAGCAGTTTGCTTCGATTGCAGACCGCCTTGAAAAACATTATACCGATATGCAGGATATGGAGTTCACCATTGAAAATGGTAAGCTCTACATGCTGCAGACCCGTAACGGCAAACGTACCGCAAATGCAGCTTTAAAAGTCGCTGTTGACCTTGTGGACGAGGGCATGATCGATCAGAAAGAAGCAGTTATGCGCGTTGAGCCGAAGCAGCTCGATTCCTTACTCCATCCGCAGTTTGATGCTGAGGCAATTAAAAAGGCAAAGGCACTCGGCAAAGGTTTGGCTGCATCCCCGGGAGCTGCCTGCGGTCGTGTTGTCTTCTCTGCTGAAGACGCAAAAGAGTGGGCAAAGAACGGCGAGAAGGTAGTCCTTGTTCGCCGCGAGACTTCTCCGGAAGACATCGAGGGCATGCAGGTTGCAGAAGGTATCCTGACTGTCCGCGGCGGTATGACCAGCCATGCAGCTGTTGTTGCACGTGGCATGGGAACCTGCTGCGTTTCCGGCTGTGGTGAGATCGTTGTCGACTATGATGCAAAGACCTTTACCTTGGGCGGCAAGACCATTAAAGAGGGAGATTATATTTCTCTTGACGGCACTACCGGCAATATCTATGGAGAGGCAATTCCGAGTGCTCCGGCTACCATTAGCGGAAACTTTGGCCGCTTTATGGAGTGGGCCGACAAGTACCGTCAGCTCGAAGTTTACACCAACGCTGATACTCCCCGTGATGCAAAACAGGGCCGTAAATTTGGTGCAGAGGGCATTGGCCTTTGCCGTACCGAGCACATGTTCTTCGAAGAGACCCGTATCAAGGCAATGCGCGAGATGATCGTTGCAGAGACAACCGAAGAGCGTGAAAAAGCACTGGCAAAGATCATGCCGTTCCAGCAGGGCGATTTTGAAGGCCTGTATGAAGCAATGGAAGGACGTCCGGTTATTATCCGTTACCTCGATCCCCCACTTCATGAGTTCCTGCCTACGAAGGAAGAGGACATTAAGGAGATTGCGGACGAGCTGGGAATTACCGTTGCTCGTTTGAAGAATGTAATTGCAAGCCTGCATGAATTTAACCCGATGATGGGTCACCGTGGATGCCGTCTGTGCGTTACCTATCCGGAAATTGCAAAAATGCAGACCACTGCTGTTATTAATGCTGCAATGGCTGTTACAAAGCGCAATAAATTTAAGGTTGAGCCTCGTATTATGATTCCGCTGGTCGGCGAAGTCAAGGAACTCAAATTCGTAAAAGACATTGTTGTTGAGACCGCGGATCAGCTGATCAAAGAATCCGGCATGGATATGAAGTATCAGGTCGGTACCATGATCGAAATCCCGCGTGCGGCTTTGACTGCAGATGAAATCGCGAAGGAAGCTGAATTCTTCAGCTTTGGCACAAATGACCTTACACAGATGACCTTCGGCTTTAGCCGTGATGATGCCGGGAAATTCCTGGATTCTTATTATGAGAATAAGATCTATGAATTGGATCCGTTTGCACATCTGGATCAGAAGGGTGTTGGCAAGTTGGTGAAGATGGCTGTTGAGCTGGGCCGCAAGACCCGCCCGGATATCCATCTCGGAATCTGCGGCGAACACGGTGGCGATCCGACTTCTGTTGAATTCTGCCATAATGTTGGTCTTAATTATGTTTCCTGTTCACCGTTCCGCGTGCCGGTTGCACGTTTGGCTGCTGCACAGGCTGCAATTAAGAATCCTCGCAAGTAATAATAAAATCTACCGTTAACTTAAAGACCCCCGCACGTCGCTTTTGGGCAATGTGCGGGGGTCTTATTTTGTCTTTTAAAATAAAAACATTTTGATTATAAATGCAATTTTTAAGATCAAACCATTAAATTGAATAGAGAGAAAATAGATTTGCAGTCAATATTTATCGTCAGCTAAGGCCTTATAAATTGTAGAAAGATTGTTGTGAGTCGGGTAATCGTTAACCAGAAATATATGCGGATGGGAAATCGGTAGATTTGGAATTGTGGTGATTAAAATATCATAATTTTGAAGCTTCGCCGAAGTTAAAATATCCGGATAAGGGGCAATGTCGATCTGAAGGAAATCACAATTTTTCTGATTAAAAAAATCAGATAAGATTTTTGCTAAAAATTTAGCGTGCAGTCTTCCAAAATCATCAATCAGTAAAGCAGCTTTTTGCTTTAAAAATTGGTACAATTCTGGGAAAACTAAGCACATCCAAAATACAAGATCACTTATTCGGGAAGACATTTCAAAATGTATATGATCGGAAAAAATTTTTAAATTGGATTCTATAATTTGGTATAATGGAAAATTTATGCGTTTTAATGAGAGGGAAAAATAATAAATACGGTCGAATAGGGTAGAAGTTTTATAAGGACGAAGTTTTGCATTCAAATAAATTGCTTTAAGAATAAAAACCATCAAATGCAGCGAATTTTCATCTAAAGAAATTGGAATTGTTAAAAACAGTCGCTCAAAAAACGACTTTGCCTCATGATCCAATAAATTCTTTTCTTCATCGGAGCTCCATCCATTGTGTTGATTAAACATGAATTCATGAATTGGTCTCAGATTATCTATTCCTAAATGTGGAAAATATTTTTGCAGGGATACGAGATCTTTTGCATCTATCTCATTTTCTACAGGATAGTCGGAAGGGATCACATATCCCTGTCCTTCGCGTATGAGCGAGATCAAATAAAACATAATTTGGTAGGCAATCGAAACATCGTCATTGATAGCGAAATCCAATTCTTGTGGATCGAGGTTTTTTGCTAGTGCGGACGCAATTAAATGGTATATGATTTTTAGATCAACAGAAGTGTCGTATTCCTGTAAATTTAATCCGTACATTTCCAGCAAAAAGCTGGCGCTAAAGTCTCGCAGATACTGTTCGTCTTTTCCAAGAAATTGGTATTGATTGTTTTGGCATTGAACCTCCATTTTTTTACTTGCCAAAAATTTGTTGATTTTCGGCAACAGACGAATTAATGTAGATCGACTTACAAAAAGTTTGCTTCCATAAAATTCAATGGATTTATTTGGATGAAACAACAGTTCTTTAATCCAACGAAGTGCGATTGAATGTTTAAAAAGATCAGTAAAAACCAAACCAATGCTTGCAGCAGTTTGGTTTAGAAGTCTTACCCCATTTTTCTTGGAGGACTCAATATTTAATTTCGGTCCCCATTGATTTTTGAGTTTCGAAATATCCTTTGCAATGGTTCGTTCGCTGGCATTCACTGCTGATGATAAATCAGGCAAGGTTGTCCATCCTTCGTGGACAGCCAGAGTTTCTAAAATTTTAATGATTCTTTGCGAAGGGATGTCTAAAAGTTCACGCAACCTAATCACACCTAATCAAAACCCATTTTATGGTATATTTTTACTTAATTATACAAATTAAACTGACGATAGTCAATTAAAAGCTTTGATATTGTAGACGTTAAAAATATGATTCTGCAACTCTGCAGCAATACCTTCTGCCTTTCAAAAGATGCAGGTCTATCGGAAAAAGTAGGACAAAATTATTTGTAAGAATTTGGTATAATTTTAAATGCATTTGATATGGACGGCAAAAGATAGTCAAAACTTTAACGATGATCTGATAAAGAGAGAGGAACTCAATATGGTAAAAAGTAAAAGACGGTTGTTGATAAGTTGGACATTAGTATTGGTGATGTTGCTAAATGTGTTTTCCCCATTTAATACGGTATATGCCGCAAGTGTAGAAAATAATTTAACGAATCTTGCAGTAAAAGTCAGCCAGAACGGAACAGAAATCAATGAGGGTGGTGCTATAACGAGCAGTAACCCCATTTCAGTTGAAGTTTCCTTCAACGTACCGGTTCAAGGTGACAATCCGACACCAAACAATCCGGTTCGAAAGGGCGATACCGCGACTTTTCAGCTAAGCAGTGCTTTTAAGGTGATTACAAGTGATACGATTGCCTTAAAAATGGGAAGCATTACAGTTGGACATGTTAGTTTTTCCACAGATCCCAATACGAAAATGGTCAATGCGAATGTCGTTTTCGATGGGGATGATGAGGTCTTTAACGGGACCGACAATACGGTAAAATGTAAATTTAGTGCGGATTTTACATATGATGCCAGTGGGGATGCCGGAAACACGGGAGATCATCTGGTTACCATTCTTGAAAAGACATATACCGTTAAGGTTCCTGCCCCCGAGATTCAGTATCAGGTGATAAAATCGGGAATCCCGGATATGGCCAGTAAAAGTATTGAGTGGACGGTTAATGTTTCTGCTACACAAGCCGGTGCGGGGATTGACTTGTCCGGTTATCAGTTTTCTGATGATTTAAGTGCGGTGGGTACCTATCTTACGGATTCATTTAAAGTAGGGGATGTTTCCGCTAGTCCGACTGAAGATGGCAATAAACTGAGCTATACTTTTTTTTCCGGTTCAACTAGTCCCCAGACGATTAAATTTAAAACCGAAATTCCGGATGGAAAATATTACAGTGCAGGACAGCAAAGCATTGGAAACAAGGCACAGCTTCTTGATCATGAGAACAATATCAAGAGTGAGGGACAAACAACAGTTTCGTTTACTCCAAAATGGATTGAAAAAGCAGGAGCCTCCAGTGACAGTGGAAACATTGGAATATATAATCCGAAGGACCGTACGATTACATGGACAATCACAGCAAACCAGATGGTTGCAACGCTGAATAATGTGGTCATCACCGATCTTTTACCGAGTGGGTTGACCCTAAAGTCCGCAAGTTGGGCAAAATGGAATGGCTCTGCATGGGTAGATGACACCAATATTGCTCCAAATGTAAGCGGCGAGTATGCGCTTGGCAAGATCGATTCCAAGATTCTGCTCACGATTGTGACGAGTGTGCCGGATGAAGATTACACAACGGCATCAAAGACATACACAAACTCTGCCAAAATACGTTGGGATGGACTGCCGGGGACAGGAATTGGTACAGGGAATGTCAACGTAGGAATCGGCTACAACGCAATCACAAAATCAGGTGTGGCGGATACTGCAAATCGCAGCATCCACTGGACTGTAAATGTGGATACAAAGAATCAGAGCATTCCAGACTTAAAAGTATACGATCTTCTTGTTTATGGGAGCAGCTCAAGTGGCTTTGATATTTCTAAAGCAACCGGTTTTCCAACGGGAATGAATCAGGCGGATCTTACTCCCCGCTATGATCAGAAATATATTGACCATTCATTCAAAGGGGACGGCCTTAATATAACGGTTTATCCGATTATGCAAGGGGATAAACAGGTGGCTGACCTTTTGGAGATCACTGGATTTTCTATGACGAAAGTGAACACTTTTACGTTTGACGCTCAGGTTGTCAATCCAAACGTTTTTGCTGGAAATAAGACCTCTCAGGTATGGAATACTGCCAGCCTTTTTAGCGCTAACAAAAAATTAAATACAGCATCAAATAAGGTTGATTACACGAATAATATGTTGGCTAAGGAAATGCTCAAAAGAGAATCCATCTCCGACCCTGCAAAAGGAGTAAATAATAAGACGACAAATGCCAGCGAGGGATTTGATTATGTAGACAAGTCTGTTGTTTTTCGGCTGAGTGTTAATGCAGGCGGCATGGATTTGAGCAATATGACCGATGCTTCCGGACAAATATTGGGTGCGGCTGCTGTTACCGATACCCTTCCGACTGGTTGGGAGTTTACAGAAATTGCACCAGGAAAGAACTATCTGATTTTTGCAGGAAACACAGGAAGCGCTAATTCTGTTACAGCAAGCAGCACCAGTCCGCTGGATACCGTTGCAGGGTTGAATTCTGATTTTACGACCGCCGGAATCGCCAAATTCACATTTAGTGATTTAAATGCTCCTTATGTGATATTAGTTAAGGCAAAGCCAACCGACGAAACCGCTGCCGGATATTTTGATGCCAACCAAACCACAACTGTACGTAATAATCTTGCTTTAAATACCGAAAACTGGACTCCTGGCATTACCGGTTTTCAGGATGTTTCCATTACCAGTAAATTGCTGGAAAAATCTCTGGCCAATTCGGCTAACGGAGAACTGCGTTGGACAGTAGATTATAAGCCTTATAATCTTTTGCAGACCGGTACAAAATTAGAAGATACTTTGCCTGTTGGGATTGATTTGAGGACGGATTCGAACGGAAAGCCTGTGTTGTCCGACGGCAATATTACCGCTTATGAAATGACTTTAAATCCGGACGGAAGTTATACCCTCGGGACAGAAGTTGCCCTGAAAATGGGAGAAAACTTATTTTATGATAACGCAACGCGAGTTTTGAGCTTTCTTATTCCCGATAGCGCGAAAGCATACCGTTTTAACTATCTTACAGACGTTACGGGTGAACCGGGAACTATATCCAATAAGGTTTCATTATATGGCAACAGTGCAAAGCAGGAAGAGAGTACTCTGCCATATGCAATCACAAGTGCGGATGGCGCAGCTACCTTGCAAAGAAATGGCTGGATTGTGATAACTAAGACTGATGGAACAGGAGCCCCTCTTGCTGGTGCGGAAATTTCGCTTTTTGCGTCTGATAACCAAACCATTATTCGGAAGGGGGTCACCGGCAGCGATGGTACTGTAATTTTTAGGGCAATTCCAAATGGAGAATATGTACTTCGTGAAACGGCAGCTCCGGCAGGATATACTATGGACAACAGAGCACATTCTGTAATGGTTACGACGACCGGGTCCACTATAGTATCTTCCATCGACGGCAAAACTGGAAAAGGCGCCAATGCCGTTACGATTAAAAACTACTTGGAAGGCACCGTTGGAAATTTGACGATCAGCAAAACGGTCGCTGGAAATGCGGCGGACCAAACCCAAAAGTTTAATTTCAAGGTGACCTTCGTTAACGCAAATGACACCTATGCTTATACTGGCCATGGTGTTCCGGATGGAACAATTAAAAGCGGAGACACGATTTCTCTTGCCCACGGGCAAAGCATTACAATTATGGGGCTGCCTGTCGGTGCCAGCTACGAAGTGAAGGAAGATGAAACTTCTGCGCAAGGTTACTCTATTGAGAGTACGGAAAGCAGCGGGACGATTTCGTCCACTCAAGATAAGACAGCCGCCTTTGTTAACATAAAACTTCCGAATCCAACAGGGAGCTTAGCAATTAACAAAACAGTTACCGGGCAGGGAGCTGATTTAAACAAAAAATTCGATTTTACGGTGACCCTTACTAACGCACCTGATTCCTATTCGGTTACTGGTGCAGTCACCGGGACTCTCCGCAGTGGGGATATCATTTCTCTTGCAAACGGAGAAAGCATTACAATAACCGGTTTGCCGGAAGGCGCTCAGTATGCGGTATCAGAGAGCGACTATACAGGGGATGGATATACTGCTTCGAGTGAGGGCGCTTCGGGGGTGATCTCTGCCAGTACATTGCAGACTGCATCATTCATTAATCATTGGAGCAGCCCTTCAAGTGAATCCGGAATGCCGAAAACGGGAGATAACCAAATTGGTAGTGTGGCTCGGCTTGGATTGATAGTTTTCTTAATAGCTCTCGTCGTTTTATTTACAGTTGACATGGTTTTGCGCAGAAAGAATTTTGAAAAAGGAAAACGCAGATAATCATTAAGGGAAACTAAAATAAATCGATAATCTTTTTCGTCCACGAATGGGGATCAGCATGAAAGATGCAAAAAAATTAAATTTACACAAGATTCTGCGGGGATTAATGATTTTATGTGTAGCAGGAATTCTGTTTTCAGCGTTTCTGTTATTTGAGGATCATCAGGAGTATGTTAAAGGAAATGTCGCTTATCAACAGATTCGAGAAACATCAAAATCTGCTGTGGAGCAAACGAACGAATGCAAACAGAAAGATGGGATTGATTTTTTATCTTTAAAAAAAATCAATCCTGACATTGTCGGGTGGATTACCTCTGATGGGACAGAAATTGATTATCCTATCGTACAGGGCAATGATAATGATGATTATCTTCATCGCCTGTTCACCGGGGAATCTAATAAAATGGGCTCCATTTTCATGGATGCCCGAAATCATGGAGACTTTGGGGATAAAAATACAATTATATACGGTCACAATATGAAAGATGGTTCTATGTTTGCCTCTTTAGCAAAGTATGAGGAACAGAGCTATTATAATCGTTTTCCAACCATTTTCCTCTATACTCCGAATGGAAATTTTGTTATTGAACTATTTGCAGGTGTTCTTGTAAATGGGGATCAAAGCTCTATCCGGCTTGACTTTAAGGATGACTCTGATTTTGAGGACTATGTTGGTTCACTTAAGCAGCTTTCAACTTTTAAGTCTAATACGACCGTGAGAGCTAATGACCGAATCATTACTTTATGTACTTGTTCTTATGAGTTTAATAACGCACGATTTGCGTTGTTTGGAAAATTGACACCGGTACAATAATTTTTACGATGCTCATATAAAACGGTCAATTTTATGGACTACGTGATGATCAATAAAGACTGCTGCAAATGTTTTATTATATTTGCAGCAGTTATTTTTATTTAAAATGAAATGGGGTATTTTTATCAAAATTGCGTAAATTTAGGCAGTCAAGTTTAAAAGAGATGCAACAATTCTTGACTTTTGTGGCCTTTCTATGTAAACTTTAAAGGTAAAGGGATACAAATTTACAAATAAAAAATATGCTTTTTACAAAGTTGTGACATAAAACACTTTTTATGCCACAATTAAAATACTCTGCCTCAAGGAGCCAAAACCGATGGACAAAACAGTGCTATTTAAAAATGTGACAGAATTTGACGATGATCAGATGGGCAAATTTGCCAGATTTCTTTGGGAGAAATTGCCCGGAGGGAGAAGGCTGCAGCGCAGAATGAAAAACAGTCTGTTGGGGGGCGCACTTGCATTTCTGATCATTGCTATTATTTGTGCAGTGCAGCCGGAACAAATGCTGATTGCAGTTTTGGCCGCCATTTTAAGTATCGTTAGTTTTGTAGTTGCCTTTCATCAGGAAAATTTTCAAGAAAAAGTTTATTTTGAACGAATGCCTGCATCTCAAAACAGAATTCACTATCAGTTTTGTCAGGATCATCTTTCAGTATTGGCAGAGGGAACAAACAATAGCTTTTTTTGGAGTGATCTGCAAAATCTTTTTGGAACTTCGCAATTTGTTTTTCTCATTTTTTCTAAAGAATATCTTCCTGTTTCCCTAGAATATTTTTCTAACGAAGATTGTCAAAAATTTTTAGAATTTTTAGATCAAGTTAAAATTGTATAAAATTACAGATTATAAAATAAAAGGATTATCTGGGAAACAGTCTTGCTTTTTGTCGAAAAAAAGAAAAAATCAGGAAAATGATGCTTGGTTTATGCCATTAAATCCCACTCAGTAGGAGTTATCCCTTGTGTTCTGATGATGATATGGTTATAATAAAAAAGAATGTATTTTTATAAAGGAATTGTTCTTTTATGCAGCTAATTCTGCAAAAAGACGATTGATAAAAGTAAGGATTTTTGATGATGAAAAATATATTGGAATGGCTTGAAAGATCAGAAAAATTTTTTTCGGAGAAAACAGCATTTTCCGATGATCAACAGAAAGTGACCTATCGGCAGCTTTTGGAGCGCGCCAAAGCACTTGGAAGTTTTTTGGCAAAGTTTGGTCAGAAAAATCATGCTGTGGCGTTGCTGATTCCCCGTAGCGTGGAAACTTTGATTGCAATGATGGGGGTTGCTTACAGCGGGAACTTTTATGTAGTGCTGGATACTGAAATGCCGCAGGAACGAATGACCGCAATTCTTGGGAAAATTTCGCCATTTGCAATTCTTACTATAGATGCTTTAAAAGAAAAAGCAGATGAGCTTTTGCCCGGAAAAACCGTAGCTTTTGAAAATGCGGTGCAGGAGCCGATTAATGAAAAATTGCTTTTGGAGATCCGCGAGCATATGGTGGATGCGGACCCGATTTATGCACTTTTTACGTCCGGTTCTACCGGGATGCCCAAAGGAGTTGTTGTTTGCCACCGGAATGTAATTTCTTATATCAACTGGTATGTTTCGGCATTTTCTATTGATGATTCCGTTGTCTTTGGCAGTCAAACGCCCTTTTATTTCAGCATGTCTGTTTCGGATGTTTACAGCACGCTCTGCGCTGGAGGTACCCTGCAGATTATTCAAAAGCAGACGTTTTCATTTCCATTGCAGCTGCTGCAGTTGCTGAATGCCAAAAAAGTCAATACTATTTATTGGGTGCCTTCTGCACTTTGCCTGCTTGCAAACTGGAAAGCTTTTGATTACGAAAAACCGCAGTTTTTAAAGAGAGTACTTTTTGCAGGAGAGACAATGCCGACAAGGCAGCTCAATTATTGGATGGGACATCTGCCGGACTGCACTTTTGCAAACCTCTTCGGACCAACCGAGACTACGGATATCTGCACTTATTATGTAGTGAACCGGGAATTTGCAGATGGGGAATCTCTTCCGATCGGACATGCCTGCAATAACTGCGACGTATTTGTTTTGGATGAGAATAATCATCTGGTTGAGCCTGGAGAAAAAGGAGAACTTTTCGTACGAGGCTCTTTTGTTGCACCCGGATATTATGCAGAACCAGAAAAGACAGCGGATGTTTTTGTACAAAATCCGCTCAATCCTTATTATCCGGAATCTGTTTATAAAACAGGGGATCTTGTTCTGTATAATTCTTATGGAGAGCTCGAATATGCCGGACGAAAGGATTTTCAGATTAAGCATATGGGTTACCGGATTGAATTGGGAGAAGTCGAAGCTGCTGCTTCTGCGGTGACGGAGATTTCTTCCTGTGCAGTCTGTTATGATATGGAAAGCGATCAGATCATTTTATTTTATCAGGGAAAAAAGATCTCCGATGAAGATTTGATGAAACAACTAAAACGCCGGCTTCCACCTTATATGTTGCCGGGGCGGCTTTGTCGTCTAAAAAGTTTCCCTTATAACCAGAATGGAAAAATTGACCGCAAAAAGCTTTTGAAAGACTATCAGAAGCAAAAAAATGTTAAAAACTGATTTTTAAGAATCAGATAATATGATATTTTATCAGAAGGAGTAGGTTCATTATGGACGAATTACTGCAAATTTTAAGCACTTTAAAACCAGGCGTCGATTTTACGAAAGAAATCGATCTTGTTAAAAGAGGCGTTCTCGATTCCTTGACCATCATTACGCTTGTAAATGAACTGAAAGATGAGTTTGATATTGAGATTACACTTCTTGATATTGTTCCTAAAAACTTTTTCTCTGCGCAAACTATTTATGATATGGTAAAACGTTTACAAGAAGAATAAAGAGGAGAAATCGTTCTTATGGCATATAATTCACTGGCCTATCTGGTTGTATTTTTAGTGCCTGTTTTTCTTCTTTATACAATTGTTCCCAAAAGATATAAATGGATTGTCCTTTTAGCGGCAAGCTATGGATTTTATCTGATGGGCAGCGGCTTTTTGGTGATCTTTTTACTGATTACAACTGTTTCAATTTATTTTTGTGCTCTTTCTTTGGACAAGGTTGCAAAGAATGCAGCGGTCGTTCGAAAGACACTTCCCAAAGAGGAAAAGAAGGCTTTTCGTCAAAAAATAGATAAAAAAAAGCGCAGGATTGTGCTGTTGACTGTTTTAGTCAATCTTTTAATTTTACTGGTACTTAAATATTATAATTTTCTCGGTGGAGCGATGGATGCTCTGCTAGTTTCCATAAGGCTTCCAAAGATCTTTCCTGTGATCAGCCGTCAGATTCAGCCTTTAGGGATTTCTTTCTATACGCTGCAGGCAATCAGCTATGTGATGGATGTTTATCACGGAAAATATACCGCGGATCGGAATTTTGGGAAAGTGGCGCTTTATTTGGTCTTTTTCCCACAGATTGTTGAGGGCCCGATCGGGCGTTTTGATCTTTTAGCAGACCAGCTCTATGAGGGACATGCTTTTGATTGGCAGAGGACAATTGGAGGAATCCAGCTGATTTTGTGGGGACTTTTCCAAAAGGTTGTGATTGCAGACCGCGCAGATATTTTGGTCGGGAAAGTCTGCGGCAGCTTTGCAAATTATTCCGGGATTACGGTTATTTTGACCATGTTGATTTATACCCTGCAGATTTATACAGATTTTGCGGGTTCCATTGACATCGTTGCAGGAAGCGCTCAGCTGTTCGGCGTTTCCCTCTCAAAGAACTTTGATCGTCCGTTCAGTTCTCATACGGTCAACGAGTTTTGGCGGCGCTGGCATATTACGTTGGGCACATGGCTGCGGGATTATGTTTTTTATCCTGTCTCTATTTCCAAACCGATTTTTTCTCTTGCAAAATTTGCACGCAAACATTTTAATACCTTTTTGGCCGGCTTGGTTCCAGCGTTTATCTCGCTATTCTGCGTTTGGTTTACAAATGGCTTCTGGCATGGTGCTGGAGTAAAATATATTCTTTATGGAATGTATTATTATGTGATCACGATTTTAGGGCTTCTCTTTGAACCGCTGTTTCGCCGCTTCTTTGAAGCTACGAAACTTGATCGAAAAGGAAAAGGCTTTCAGGCATTTCAGGTGGTGCGTACTTTCTTTTTAGTCAATGTCGGAATGCTGCTTTTCCGGGCAAATACAATAGAATCTTTTGGAGCCATGTTTGTTTCCATGTTTAGTGGATTTAATCCTTCTGTTTTGACGGATGGGTCTCTTTTAAGCTTGGGGTTAGACTATAAAGACCTGATCATTTTAGCGGTCGGTACACTTCTCTTGTGGATTGTTGGCCGGCTGCATACAAAAGGGCATCATCTGCGCGATGAACTTGCACAAAGAAATTCACTTTTGCGCTGGGGACTGAGCATGGCGATGCTGTTTGTAATTGTTATTTTCGGCGCTTATGGATATGGATATGTTGCAATCAACCCGATTTATGGAAATTTCTAAACGAATAGGAGTAGGTGAGACCGATTTATGCAGATAAAAAATAAGACGATTTTAAAAAGATGCTGCTGCGTCATTCTGACCTTGGGGATCCTTTTCGGTGCGTTAAAAGGGCTGTCCTTTCTCGTAACGCCGCGGGATGATACAACAAAGGCGGGTATGTATTATCCGGATGGGCGGGGATTTTATTCTTATCCGCAAAATTCGATCGATGTTTTTGTCATTGGAAACAGCGATTCTTACTGTGGATTTTCTCCGATGGAACTTTGGCATAATTATGGATTTACTTCTTATAACAGTGGGGAGCCGGAACAGCGCGCAACTCAGGGCTTAAACATGCTCAGAGAAATTTTTACTCGACATAAACCAAAAGTAGTGCTTCTCGATTTAGACGAAATCTTTGAAGGAAAAAATACGATTGGAAATGCTTTTAGCGATATCTTTTCTTATGAATTCCCAATTTTTAATTATCATAACCGGTGGAAAACGTTAGACCTTTCCAGCGCTTTTCAAGAGACAAATTATACCAACCAAAAAAGTTCCATTAAAATCGGAGGACAGCACCTTAATAGTAAAATAAAGCCTTATACAGGTCAAAATAATATGAAAAAGAACTCCAGCTTTGTCAGTATCCCATGGGCTTCTAAATATGCCATGGATCAGATGCAAAAGCTTTGCCAGGAAAATGGAGCGGCTTTTGTTTTGATTGATGTTCCGGCAGCGATTACATGGACCGGTGCAAGACATGATGCAGCAAAGGCGTATGCAGAGTCAAAAGGAATTCCATTTTTAGATCTTAACACGGAGCTTGACAATATGGGATTTAGCTGGGAAACAGATACGATGGATGCTGGATATCATATTAATGTAGTCGGTGCTGCTAAAGTGACAAATTATCTTGGAGAATATCTCAAACAAAATTATTCTTTAACGGATTACCGTAGTGACCCCAATTATTCTTTCTGGAATGACAATTATCAAATTTACGAGCAGGCTGTTCAGAAAAGTTCAAGCTGATTTCTTGTTTTTATGGTTTAACAAAAGCAGCAGATTCCTAAAAAATGATGGGAATCTGCTGCTTTTGTTTTGATGAAATTTGTTATTTATGAAAGAGTCAAAGAAGAGAAAATAAAGACACCAGCCTTATTATTTTAAGGCTGGTGTCTTTTTATGATTCCAATATTATTTTGTAGTACTGGAAGTGGATTCTGTTGCTGAGGCAGTGGAAGACGTTGCAGCAGATGATGATGAATTAGAAGATTCAGTGGAAGCTTTTACAATCCCTGTGACGGTGCAGACGCCATCTGCACTGCTATCTGCTGGGGGCGTATAAGTCAGTGTAATTCGATCTCCCTCAGAATAGCGCAGAACATCAAGCTCTTGAGAGACTGGAACATCGAAAAGGGACGAGCTGCTGTCTAGAAGCAGGTAATAATGGCTGTTGCCTTCCAACACACTCTGAGCCATCTTGCGAATTGTGCCGGTAATTTTTTTATCATTTGCAGTGTTAACGGTTCCTCCAGAAATTCCATTCTGAGCCATTAGGGAAACATATTTCTTTTCACATTCCGCAACCGTGTCACCGATTGCGACAATCTGATATTTTTGAACATTGACCATGGCATATTTTTTAACCAATCCGGAATTATCTTTTAGCGCAATAAAGTAGGTTGGCTGATCAGCAGTGTTGAGTAGAAGTGGGAAGGTTGCCTTGTATCCGAGGTTCTGTACCTGGCCCTCAGCACTGCTCATAGCGGAGCTTTCGACAGCTCCCTGTACACTATAGAAATGGGTTTCTCCTGTGCGCTGATTCATTAAAACGAATCCGACAATACTTTGATCGCCTGTAACGGAAGTAACTCCGGTATAAAGCCATACATCGTCGTCAATCGCAAGATAATTATAGCCATCAGTGGTTTTCAGACAATCTTTCTGACCAAAAACCGAGTTGAGAAAACCATGCTTTAAAGTTCCGTAGTAATTGTAGTAAGAGACTAAGAGGGAAGAGGAGTAGACACGGTCAACCCATTGTGGAACATCGTTTACAGACATATCCTGACATTCACCGGTTTGTGCATTACAGAGAACAACGCGATCGACGGTTTGTCCGCCGAACAATCCGATGCTAAAGCCTTTTACGGGGCAAACCCACCACGGAGTTCCATTTTCATCGAGCTCAAAATTAATGTTGTCGAAGATATAGGTAGGATAACGGAACCGCAAATGACGGTAAATATTGCGGTTAAAATATTCCGATTCTGAATATTTGATTGGCTGATCCAGTTTAACCAGTTCGGTATCCTGTGTTGCCATATCGATTAGGATATAAGCCGGAATGCCATTGGATTGGTTTGTCAGCCATTTGATCGGATCTGCGTATTGCAGTGGGGCCACTCGTACGGGAGAATTGTGATAGTTGATTTGCGTATAGGTATCACCGACCTCGAACTGAGAAACCATATCTACCATGCTTCCCATTTTTCGGTTCCCCAAAAGGGCAGCAGAGTCACTGTCCAGAATTGGGATTTCGTCATAGGAGATCTGCTTAATATCATCAGTAAATTCTCGGTTTTGTACGGTAAGCAGCTGTTGATATTTGGAGGCGTTAACAATCGGAGAAGAGAGTAACGCACCTAAAAGAAATACCACAACTAAAAAGCCAATGCAAAGAAGTCCTTTTTTTAAACGTTTATCATGTTTGGGGTTAAGATCGGGAGGATTTGCTTTGCTGGAATGTTTGAGCTTTGGTAAGACGGTCAGAATAAATACAATTACCACTGCGGTAAGAATTAAAAATTCCCAAAAGCCAACAGAATGAATATTGATTGCCGGCAGTTTTATATAGTAGTAAATAAATGCCAAAATCAAAATAACAATTGCTGCAACAGCTTTTTTCCCGTTTTTGCTGAGAGGCTTTTTCATAATGATCTCCTTTTAATTTTTATTTAACAATTTTTCGAATTACGCCTTTTTCGCAATTCTGAAAAAAATTCTTGGAGTAGTGCTCGGCATTCCGGTTCTAAAAGGCCGGATTCCACTATTGGATGATGATTATAAGGAAGCGAAAATAAATCAACGACAGAACCGCAGGAACCGGCTTTTGGATCGGATGCACCATAAACCAGCCGTGGAATCCGGGCGTTGATAATTGCACCGGCACACATGGGGCAGGGCTCTAATGTTACATAAAGGGTACATTGCCACAGTCGCCAGCCGCCGAGCGCTTCACAGCCTTTTTGAATTGCTTCAAGTTCTGCATGACACAGAGCATTTTTGGCTGTTTCCCGCCGATTACGCCCCCGTGAAATGATTTCACCATCCTTGCTCAATACTGCTCCTACCGGGACTTCCCCTTCTGCCGCCGATTGAGCTGCCAGCAGAAGGGCTTCCCGCATCAATTCAGAATCAGTCATAGGATGTTTGTCACTGCGCACAGCACAATGAAATTTAGAATCAGAAAGATTGTTCCAAGGTTTCCGATCCCACAGGTCATGCGAACCGATAGGGGAGCATGAAGCGTTTTGCTTTTTGGGAGCGGCAAATATTTTTTTCGATTTTTTATGAGAAATCCAAGTCCGACGGCGCCGAGCAGTAAAAACACCAAAAAGTAAGCGCTTTGAAAATTCTCAAAGACAGTATTCCCATACCATTGCTGGATAAGAACACTCAGACAGGAAAACCCGTTATTAAACATGTGAATCAAGATCGAAATTAAAATAGAGCCAGTTCGAATATAAAGATATCCGGCAATCAGACCCATTAGAAATGCAAAAACGAACTGGGGAATATTCCCATGGTAAAGCCCAAAAATAAATGCTGACATGATAATCGCAAAGGAATCGCCATGCCGCCTGAGAATGTTTAAAATCACACCGCGGAAAAGCAGCTCTTCCACAAGGGGAGGAATCAGGGTGCCATAGAGCATGTAAAAAATTTGGGTGGCAACGTCTGATGTGAGCGGCATATCGTCGGGAGAAACATGAGAAATCCCGAACATCTGCAGAATTTGAGTGACAAAAGAAGTGGGATAGTTTGCAAGCAGAGTTAGCCCCATCCCGGCGAAAAACATGCAAATGATTGCGCTGCGCGAAAGGCCATGACTTTTTGGAGAATCAAACCGAACAACTTTTTCCAGCGGCTGGTGAGTATGGAGCTGATAAAACAAAGCCGGAAATCCAATCGCTACGCAGTAGGAAAAGCAGGAAATAGAATAATAAATGATTGGCTTTAGGTAGAAAAAGCTGCTGTTATTGCTGTGTAAAGCGGGATTGGAACGGCATAACCAAACAAACCCTAAGATCAGAAGATTCATCAGACAGATAGAGATGAGCACCAGAAAAGAAGAATGGCTTGCGCAGCGGCGGGTATCCCGCATTTCCGCATAGGAAAGGCGTTGTGCAGCTACAAGAGAGGCAATCGAGATTGGATTTTCAAAGGTGGTTTGATTAGTAGGATCCTTCTGCGTTTCTGGTGGTAAAGTCTGTTCTGTAGAATCAGCGACTTTTGGGTCGCTTGGCAGAGTAAAATCATTTTGTGCCGTTGGGACTTTTTTCGCAGAGTCCGAAATTTCCAGATTTGGAACAGAATTTTTCGGAGAACCTTCCGAAAAAGGATTTGATTCGTTCATGAAAACTCCTTTTCATCGAAGATTTGTAAAAATTATCCGCGTGCCTGCATTCGATTTTTGATCTGAGACAACCACGCTTTCATATCATCATTAGTATATCCATCAGAGACGATACTGCTCACTTGGGAACGATTAAAGCGATAAAGCTTAGAAGCGTCTGTATATCCGTCCGGATAAAGAATGCCGCAGTAATCCCAAACAGAACCATCGGAATCTTTAGAGGCATATCCGGAAATCATAATTTTGTTCGAACTATCCACCAAGGTTACAATGCTTCCCAGCGGCAAATAATCGGTTGCTTGATATGACGAAGAAGAAACCGAAGAGGAAGAATTGGCAGCAGCGCCGGAAGGAGCAGTTTGCGTGCTGCAGCCGGCGGCGAACAATAAAATAGCTGCCGCAAAAATTGCCGTGATCTTTTTTTTCATGAATGAACCCCTCAAATTGTAAAAGATTTTTCATTTAACTAATGCTCTAAGTATATCATGCCTAAACAAAAGAAGTCAATTTATTCGAATGAAAGCTTAAAATATCCGATTAGCAAAACAATTCCCCCAGTCATAGTCTTTTCTACGATTGGGGGAACTGTTTTATTTTTAATATCCCAGATCTTCGTCGATCAGGATAACTTCCATTTCAGGGATACCGCCCATCTTGCGAAGAAGCACAGAAACGCCATTGCAGATACGTTCGGGGCTATCGCAATCATAACATTTTAGTTCTTTTCCCATGGCGCAAGGCGTTTTTCGGTGCAGCCTTCTAGCGTTAAGTGGTGCGGCAATGTTTCGCGCACGCCACATGGCGGAATCATAGTCATCGGCAATTTTATTGGTTCCGACAATAAAAATTACTTTTTCATGATTGTAAAGGGAGGCGGAAATTCGATTTCCGCTGCCGTCAATATTGATGATCTCGCCGCTTTGTGCGATTGCATTGGCAGAGGTCAGATAAACCTGTGCAGAAAGGGAAGAAGTCCGTACTTCTTTTGCCGGCTGCTGTTTCCAGTGCCAAAAAACGGTATTCTCTTTTGTAAGTTGGTCATAGACGCCGAGCTGATCAATCGTCACACTTCCACCAATCCCAATTGTTTTTCCATGCAGTTCAGAGACAAGATGAGAGGCAGCTTCTGCTCCGGTTTTAAAATACGAGACAGTAAAACCATGCTTTTGAAGATTTTGGATCGTTTTCTGAATATCCATAGGGCATCCTCCTTTAGTTTAAAAACTTTCCGTTAGCCGATTCCGTGGAAACAGAGCCCCAGAACCAGTACGATAATGGTGAGTGGAACATAAATATATTTTGCAAAGATTGGATAGCTTTTTGAAAGCGGCTTTGGGTGACCAATCTGGAGTTCCTCTTTAATTTTATCATATCCGAGAATATAGTAAACAGAAATTGCACCGAGAACAGCTCCGATCGGCACGACAATAATGGAAACAAAGTCCATCCAATTTCCTACTTTTGGTTCTGCCTCGATAAAAATTCCGATTAAAAGCGTCAGCGCACCGCATAAAAGGACGGCTGCTTTGCGGGGGATAGAAAATCGATGCTGCCAGCTTTCAATTACCGCTTCAAACATGTTGATTAAAGAGGTAATTCCGGCGAATATCACGGAAACAAAGAAAAAGATGGAGAAAATCTGCCCCATCGGAATTTGCTTAAAAATGCCAGGTAAGGTGAGAAACATCAGAGAGGGACCGCTGGTTGCATCAATGTGGAATGCAAAAACAGCCGGCATAATGGCGAATGCAGCGAGCAGGGCGGCAATGGTATCAAATAGTGCAGTGCGCAGCGAAGCACTTGGAATATCGGCACTTTTGTCCAGATAAGCGCCGTAGACGATCATGCCGGAACCGGTGATGGAAAGAGAGAAAAAAGCTTGTCCCATAGCCATTACCCAGGTATCACTACGAAGAAGCGCATCCCATTTTGGAATTAGCAGAAACTCGTATCCTTCTTTGGCGCCAGGAAGAAATGCAACCCAGATTGCTAAAACTAGAAACAGCACAAAGAAAAGCGGCATCATGACCCGGCTTGCTTTTTCAATCCCTTTTGTGGTGCCGGCAAGAAGAATCCAACACACAAGAATAATAACCAGTGCATTCCAGAAAAGGCTTCCAAAATCACCGGTCGCCTGTGAGAAAAATTCTTTTGCTTCTCCAACGAAAATTTCTCCCGTGATAGAGCCATAGCAGGAACGCACAACCCATCCAATAATAATCGCATAGCCGATGGCAATGCCAAGAGAACCTAAAAGCGGAATCCAGCCGAGAATAGAACCGAGTTTTTTCTTGCCGCGGCTTTCGAAACAGTATTCATAGGCACCCAGGGTTCCGGTGCGCGCGCGGCGTCCAATCGCAAATTCAGCGGAAAGCCCTACCCAGCCGAATAAAAATACAAACAGCAGATAGGGAATCAGAAAAGCGGCACCGCCGTATTGCCCAAGACGGTAAGGAAACATCCAAATATTTCCCAGCCCTACGGCCGAGCCGACACAGGCAATAATAAATCCAAAGTTTGAGCTGAAATTCCCGTTCTTGTGCGGGGAGTCAGGTGATGTATTCATAGCTGATAAAATCCTCTCTTTTTTCTCTTTTTCTGTTTAATGGGAGGCCAATCCCACTTTGATTCCTATGTTTCTAAAGATTCCAAAAATTTGAGCAGAGACAAGTTAATGCGGTCATTTTGACTGATACTTTTTAAAAACTCAATGCAGTCAGGGCATTCCCCGCAGATATCAATGCCGAGAATTTCTCGATGGCGCAGCAGAAAAGCAAGCATTTGGCGCAGTTGGGAAAGACTCATGATGCCTTGATCCCAAGAGGTGTTCACTACTTTTTTGCTGAGAACATCTTTATCGATGGAAATATAAATCGGAAATTTTCCACAGAGTTCCGAAAATTGAGCTTCCGAAAGATTCAGATGGGAACTGTCAACACACAAGACCCGGTCTTGAAATTCTGAGGGAATCCTTGCTTCCTGCTCTTTGGAAAGTCCCACCAAAATCACTTTTTTGAGCAGTGGAAGCTTTTTTAAAGAATCTAAAATCCAGTCTCCGCAGGAAAGAAGATCAGAAAAAAGCGGCTTCTGCATATCAGAATGGTGGTCAAAGACGACCAGAGAAAAAGAAGTCAAAATTTTTTCTATCCAAAACCTGGTTATATAATGATAATTTCCGGAATCAATAAAGTGAATGCTGCGAACCGGTTCCAAAGAAATTCGTTTCCGAATTTCGCGGGAGGCTTTTTCATCGCAGAAACCGTCTGTTCCGCTGAGGTCGGTGCAGTCGATCCAGTGGATTCGTTCGTGCTGGTAGAAGCGTTCTTCCTCGTAGATATGGGAAAAGTTTAGAATCGATAAAATCGGAGCCTGAGTTGTCATTTTCTCGTTTCAGCTTTCATCAAAAGCGCTACCGTCTCGATATGGTTTGTATGCGGGAACATATCTACCGGCTGAAGTGCTTTTACTTTCCAACCTAACTTGACAAGATAATCAAAATCCCTTGCCTGCGTTTCAGGATTACACGAAATATAGACGACTCGCTTTGGATTCAGGCGGTTGAGACTTGCTAAAAATGGCTCGCTGCTTCCGGCGCGGGGCGGATCTAGAAAAACAGTATCGATCTGCTCTTTGTCGGCGGCAAGTTCGACCATAAAATCTCCCGCATCTGCGGTAAAGAACTGCGCATTTGTGGCTTTGTTAAGCTTTGCATTCCGGATGGCGTCCTTTACTGCGGCGGGATTAATGTCGACACCGATTACTTCTTTTGCCTTTTTAGAGGCAACGAGTCCAATCGTTCCGATTCCACAGTAGGCGTCAATTACGGTTTCCGTCCCCGTTAGATGTGCAAAATCCATCGCGGTGCGGTAGAGCACTTCAGTTTGCAAGGGGTTGATCTGATAAAAACTTTTGGAAGAGATCCGAAAGCGGCAGGAACAGAGATCGTCTTCAATATATCCCGGTCCCCAGAGAACCTTTTCCCGGTCACCAAGCACAAGACTGGTATGGCGTTTATTTAGATTTAAAATAACAGTCGTAATTTCCGGATGTTCAGTTCTCAGCGCTTTTACAAACTTCTTTTCTGGAAAAATCGGATTTGCCGCCACCAAAACCACCATGATCTGATTGGTGGAAAATCCGCGCTTGATCAGAACGTGGCGCAGAAATCCGCGCCCAGTGCGCTCATCAAATGTGGAAAGTTTAAAACTTTTGAGTAGTTTTCGAATGGTTCCCATAATGCGGTCGGCGGTTTCGTCTTCTGTCAGACAGGATTCTACTGGGACGACCCGATGTGTATTTGGCTGGTAAACGCCGGAAATGATTTGTCCTTTACGGTCGGTTGTAAAAGCCGCTTGTACTTTGTTGCGGTAATGATAGGGAAAATCCATTCCCAAAATCGGGTTCGGCTTGCAGAAACGTCCTAAAAAAGAAAAGACCCGGCGCTCTTTCCAACGAAGCTGCTCCGGATAGGAAAGATTCTGTAGCTGGCACCCGCCGCATTTGTGATAAAGCGGACACTTATGTGCCTCTTTTAATTCCATATAAAAAGAAATCCTCCTATTAAAAAATCAAAGACTTATTTATTTAAAATATTCTAAATAAGTATAGCATAAAAGATGCCGAAAAAAAAGCCGTCCCGGCAAAAACCGAAACGGAAACCGCTTATGATTGCGGCGGAAGATATTCTTTACAGGAAATTGATTCCACAGTCATCTTTAGAATCACCGTGCGGGCGAATGATGCCGGAGAAAAAGAAAAATTTTGTTCTGTAGAATACTGTTTCATCAAAAGGGAGAGAGCTTTTTCTTTTTGAGCAGGCTCTTCTACAAATTGTACTTTTCCAGTTCCGATGATGCTCTGATAGTAAAAGGAATATTCACAGGCAAAACGGCCTTTTTTCACGGCGTGTGAAGTATCGAGTTCAAAAGAAATCTCTGGGTTTTTCCGAAGAAGGTCGAGCTTTGTTCCTTCTTTGGCGCTATGAAAATAAAAGATTCCGTTTCCCTCCGGAAGGAATCCAAAATTCAGTGGAATTAGATAGGGAACGGGGTCGTTTGTAATTGCAAGACGGCAGCAGTCGCATTTTTGAATGATGGAAAATATTTTTGTTTGGTCAACCACTTGTCGATCACTTCTGCGCATAAGCAAATTCCTCCTCAATCGAATATAATGAACAACCTATTTCATTCAGTATAGTAAAAAGGAAGAAAAAAAGCAATCTTTTAAAATCTTTGCCGAAAACGTTCGTAACGTGACTTAGCGAGCGCTTCTCCTGAAAAGGTCTTTTCTTTTTGAAAGAATGAAAAAATGTTCTTTCCGAGGTCTTCATAGAGCAAAGTAAAATCACCGTTTTCCGGTTCCGGAAAAATACGGTCGGCGGCTTTTAGTTTTAATAAGTCTTCTGCTGTCATGTGCAGACATTCTGCCGCCTCGGCTGCTTTTTCACTGTCTTTCCAAAGAATAGAAGCGCAGCCTTCAGGAGAAATGACCGAATAAACGGCATTTTCCAGCATCCAGACTTCGTCGGCAACTGCTAAACCAAGTGCACCGCCGCTGCCGCCTTCTCCGACAAAGAGAGATAGAATGGGGGCTTTTAGCGTCATCATTTCGCAGAGATTTTCTGCGATTGCCTGCCCTTGTCCGCGTTCTTCGGCGGCGACACCGCAGTATGCACCGGCAGTATCAATAATGCAGAGAATCGGACGATGGAATTTTTCCGCCTGTTTCATAAGCCTGAGCGCTTTGCGGTAGCCTTCCGGATGTGCCATGCCAAAATTATGTGCAACTCGTTCTGCCGTATTATGGCCGCGTTCCAACGCAATCACTGTTACAGGCATCCCGCAAAGCCGTCCGATCCCTGCAATGACTGCCGGATCGTCGCCAAAGCGTCGGTCACCGTGAAGCTCTGTAAAATCCGAAACCAAATGAAAAAGAAAATCGGAGGCGGTAGGGCGGCCTTTTGCGCGTGCCGCTAAAACACGTTCATATGCTGTCATATGGAATCTGCCTCCTCACTGTGATGTAAGCTCAAAAAATTTGAGAGTTGTTTCTTTTGGGTTTCCCGATTGGAAAGTGCGTCGACAAATCCTTTTTCCAACAGAAATTCTGAGCGCTGGAACCCTGCAGGCAGTTTTTGGCGAATCGTCTGTTTAATGACACGGGGGCCGGCAAATCCAATCAGCGCCTGAGGCTCCGCGAGGATAATATCCGCTTCCATTGCGAAACTTGCCGTAACGCCGCCGGTAGTCGGGTCGGTCAAAACAACAATATAAAGAAGTCCCGCATCGCTGTGCAGCTTTACGGCGCCGCTGGTTTTAGCCATCTGCATTAAAGAGAGAATCCCTTCCTGCATGCGCGCACCGCCGGAAACCGTCCAGCCTACGACGGGCAAATGATTTTCGGTAGCATATTCAAAAAGACGTGTAATTTTTTCTCCGACTACAGTTCCCATGGAACCCATCATAAAATTAGGCTCCATGACAAAGATTGCGCATGGTTCCTGATGAATCTGCGCGGTTCCACAGATAACGCCCTCTCGTTCGTGGGTCGAAAGAAAGGAATGAGCAAGTTTTTTATTATAATCCGGAAAATCCAGAATGTTTTTACTGCGCAGTTTTCCAAAAAGTTCAGAGAAAGAACCTTCATCAGTCATCATGGCAATGCGCTCACGAGCGCTCATATGTAAAAGATGACCACATTTTGGGCATGTAAAAAATGATTTTTCCAGATCGTGCGCAAATAAAATCTTTTTGCATTTGGGACAGCTAATACATAATCTGCCCGGAATATTTGGCTGAGAAGCGCTTTCACCGCCTTGTTCCAGCGTGTTTTTCGGCTTTTGGAATAATTCTTTATTCAGCACTCTTTCACCTTCTCCTTATTTTTCTTTCATTAAAAGGTCCATAAAATCGGTACGGTAGGTACCGTTTCGAAAAGTAGGATCATCTAAAATTTGTAATTGCAGTCCGGCATTATGATGAATTCCGTCGATAACCAACTCACATAAAGCAGTGCGCATTTTGCGAATCGCTTCTTCCCGAGAAGAAGAGGCTACGATCAGTTTGCCGATCATGCTGTCATAAAACGGAGGAACCATATATCCTTGATAAAGGGCAGTATCAAAACGCACGCAGGGACCGCCTGGAATGTGAAGAAAACGAATGGTACCACAGCTCGGTAAAAATCCGTGTTCGGGATCTTCCGCATTGATGCGGCATTCCAGAGCGTGGCCCGAAGGAATGATTTCTTTTTGCGTAAAATTGAGCGGAATGCCCGCGGCAATTCGAATCTGCCATTTGACAAGGTCAAGTCCCGTAACAAGTTCCGTAACCGGGTGTTCCACCTGCAGGCGGGTATTCATCTCCATAAAGTAGAACTTTTCATCATAATAAAGAAACTCTACCGTTCCGGCGCCCACATAACCGCAGGCTTTTGCGGCTTTGAGAGCTGCCTCCTGCATCTTTTTGCGGATCGACTGAGAAATCGCCGGGCTGGGGCTTTCTTCTAAAAGCTTTTGGTGATGGCGCTGAACTGTACATTCCCGTTCGCCAAGCGTTACATAGTTTCCATCTTTGTCGCAAAGCAATTGCATTTCGATGTGCTTTGCAGGATAAAGATACTTTTCAAGATAAACGCCGCCGTCTCCAAAAGAGGCCTGTGCTTCTGCCGAAGCGGTACGCCACGCGTTTTCAAAATCCTCTTTGCGCTCTACTAAGCGAATCCCGCGTCCGCCGCCGCCGGAGCGGGCTTTTACCAGAAGTGGGAATCCAATTTGATGCGCGGCGGCGAAAGCTGCTTTTAAGGTATCCACTACTTCGCTGCCGGGAATCACCGGAACGCCGGCCTCCTGCATCATTCGGCGCGCCGCATCTTTATCGCCCATTTCGGAGATCACTTCGGCAGGCGGCCCGATAAAGGTAATCCCGCAAGTTCTGCAGAGATCGGCAAATTCGGCGTTTTCACTTAGAAGACCATAGCCCGGGTGAATGGCTTCGGCACCGGTCACACTGGCAGCAGTCAGGATTGCCGTCATATTCAGATAGCTTTCGCTTACGGGAGCCGACCCGATACAGATGGCTTCGTCGGCGAGAGAAACGTGCAGTGCGTCTCGATCAGCCTCGGAGTATACTGCTACTGTTGAGATCCCCATTTCGCGGCAGGCGCGAAGAATCCGAACAGCAATTTCTCCACGGTTTGCAATTAGAATTTTAGAGAACACAAAAGCACCTCATTTCTCGGAGACCGCAAAAGAAAATTCGCCGGAAACCACCATCTTATCCTTTACATATCCTTTTCCAGAAGCAAAATAAAACGGAGGGCGGGATTTTGTGATTTCACATTTTAGAATCAAGGTGTCACCGGGACGTACCTGCCCGTGAAATCGTACTTTATTCATGCCTGCATAAAGGGGCGTTTTCCCTTTTAATTGCTCTTTTAACGGCAGACAGCAGGTCTGGGCAAGCATCTCGCACTGAATGACACCGGGAACAATTGGATATCCCGGGAAATGGCCTTTTAAAAACCATTCATCTCCGCGGATGGTATAGCGCCCCTCCGCGCTGTTTTCACCGGTTTGATCTGCTTCGTCCAAAAGCAGCATCGGTTCCCTGTGGGGGAGAATCGTTTTTAATTCTTCTTTCGTCATGAAAATCCCTCTTTTTCTAAGAATAAACAAAGACGGCGAACTGGTTCGTCGTCTGAAAAATCTTTAGCCAATATAGAAAAGTGTTTGACCATATTCAACGACTTGACCGTTTCGAACGCAAATTTGGAGCACTTTTCCATCCTTTTCGGCAGAAATTTCGTTAAAGAGCTTCATAGCTTCGATGACACAGAGAGTGTCGCCCTTTTTGACGAAATCGCCTACGCTTACAAACGGTTTTGCATCGGGGGAAGGGGCGTTATAAAAAACGCCGACCATGGGAGCTTTTAATGGGGTTCCTTCCGGTGCAGGAGAAATTTTCAAAGCGGATTTTTCTGCCTTTTCCTGCGGCTGCGCCGATGTCGCCGGGAGCGGTGCTTTTTCAGAAAAAGCGCGCTCCAGCCGCAGGTGTGTGCCGTTTTCTTTCAGATCGAGAACCGAAAGACCGGTTTCCTGCATCAGACGTGAGAGCGAACGAATTTCTTCCAGTTTCATTCAGAATTAGTCCTCCTTTTCTTTATGAAAAGCCAGACAGGCATTATGTCCGCCAAAGCCGAGATTGGTGCTGATTGCCCATTCGGGATCTTTTTTAAGCGCCTCATTCGGGGTATAGAAAAGATCGCATTCGGGATCGGGCTCTTGATAATGAATGGTCGGAGGAATGATTCCGGTCTCAAGGGCTTTTACACAGGCGATTGCTTCTGCTGCACCGGTTGCACCCAGCATATGACCATGCATGCTCTTGGTAGAGCTGATCCATGCGCTTTTTGCCCATGATTCACCCAGTGCTTTTTTAAATGCCAGTGTTTCTGTTTTGTCGTTGAGAGCCGTACTGGTGCCGTGAGCGTTAATATAAAGCGGAGTGTCCTTTGCAATTTTTGCTTCGGCGACTGCCAGACGAATTGCTTCGGCAGGGCTTTCCGCAGAGGCTTCCGGCGCTGTCATGTGATAGGCGTCGTTTGTATTCCCGTAGCCGCAGATTTCTGCATAGATGTGCGTGCCGCGTTTTTTAGCGTGATCGTAGTTTTCCAAAATCAGAATGGCTCCGCCCTCTCCCATGACAAAGCCGCTGCGGCGTTTATCAAAAGGAACAGAGGCACAGTTCGGATCGGTACCGGTGTGAAGTGCCATGCAGTTTGCAAAACCTGCGGTAGCAAGTTCGTTGATAGTCGCTTCGCTGCCGCCCGCGATCATTGCATCTGCATAGCCGTTCTGAATTGCGCGATAAGCTTCGCCGATCGCATTGGCGCTTGTTGCACAGGCTGTCGTAATGCACATACTGGGCCCTTTTGCCGAAAATCGGATGGCAATGGTGCCTGCAGCCATATTGGAGATCAGCATCGGAATAAAGAAAGGCGAAACATGGCGTGGTCCTTTTTCTTTGCATTTTATGCATTCTTTCATAAAGGTTTCCATTCCGCCGATTCCGCTGCCGACATAAACGCCAAGGCGATTATCCGGAACAGTCCCAAGAAGTTTGCTGTCTTCCATTGCCTCAGAGGCAGCGGCTACAGCGTACTGCGTATAGAGATCCGCTTTTCGCGCATCCCTTTTATCCATATAAGTGAGCGGGTCAAAGTCTTTTACTTCGGCCGCAAGGGTTACTTTGCTGTCTTTTGTATCAAAGCGAGTGATGGGAGCAATTCCGCAGACACCGTGGACAAGATGATCCCAAAAAGTAGGGGCATCGTTTCCAATCGGCGTAATGGCTCCGATTCCAGTTATGGCAACTCGATTCATCAAAACAGCTCCTTTCTCTGTTAGAAATTACATGCACATTCCGCCGTCTACCCGAAGTACGACTCCTGTAATATAGGAGGCGCTAGGGCCTGCCAGAAAAACTGCCGCATCGGCGATATCTTCCGGCTGAGCCATTCGTTTGAGCGGAATAGAGCAAAGGGTCTCTTCCCGCACTTTTTCGGGAAGAGAAGCGGTCATATCGGTTTCAACAAAGCCGGGGGCAATCGCATTGCAGGTGATATTTCGGCTGCCGAGTTCTTTGGCCACCGATTTTGTTAAGCCGATCAATCCGGCCTTTGCGGCGGAGTAATTGGTTTGTCCACCGTTTCCAGAAAGACCGACTACAGATGAAATATTGATAATACGGCCTTCGCGTGCACGCAAGAAAGTGCCGTAAAATCCTTCGATCATATGAAAGGCGCCTTTCAGATTGGTATTGAGAACAGCGTCTAAATCTTCCTCTTTCATGCGGCGTAAAAGCCCATCCCGAGTAATTCCCGCGTTATTTACGAGGATTTGTACAGAAGTGAAGTCATTTAAAATCTCTTTACAGACAGCACTTGTGGCATCTGCGTCGGCAACATCGCATTGATAAGCTTGCGCTTTAACGCCAAACGCCAAAAGCTCAGAGGTCGTTTTTTGTGCGGCCTCTTTGTTTCCGGCATAAAGAATCGCAATGTTGGCGCCTTCAGAAGCCATTTTTAAAGCGATTGCACGGCCGATTCCACGGGAACCGCCAGTGATGACGGCAGTTTTTCCGGAGAGTGTTTTCATTTTTTGCCCTCCTTTAATGCTTCTAATGTAGATTGGAGAGTTTCGGCGTCTTCTACCCGTAAAATCTGTGCCTGCGGCAATGTCTTTTTGACAAGTCCGGAAAGTGTTTTTCCTGGGCCGCATTCGATGAAGGTATGAATGCCGGCCTGCGCCATGTGCTCAATGGTTTTCTGCCATAAAACCGGGGAACAGATCTGTAGGGAAAGAAGCCGAATCATTTCATTTTTATTGGCAGGATAAGGCTTTGCCGTATAATTTGCATAGAGCGAAAGCTCTGGGGAATGTAGATCTACATCTTGAAGATAATCGCCGAAGGACTGCGCAGCGCTTTTCATCAGAGGGGAATGAAATCCGCCGCTGACTTTGATTGGGACTGCGCGTCCGCCTGCTTCTTTTACCGATTCACAGAGCGGCTCAATTTCCGAAAGCTTTGCGGAGACGGCAATTTGTCCCGGACAGTTATAATTGACCGGCCATGCGGCCTCAAATTTTTTGCAGATTTCCTCCACTTTTTCTTCTGAAAGACGAAGGATAGCTGCCATGGAACCCGGATTTTCCTCTGCTGATTTTTCCATCAGCTCTCCGCGGCGGCAGACGGCGCGAAAGCCATCTTCGGGAGAAACGACTTTGCAAAAGGTTATCGCTGCAATTTCTCCCAGAGAAAAACCGGCGGCACAGCTGGGGGTAATGCCGGCTTCTTTTAGAGCGATCGCTGCCGCGTAATCGACACACCAAACGCAGGGTTGAGTATTGCGGGTGATGGTAAGTTCTTCTTTTGTACCGGAAAAGCATTGCTCTTTTGTGCCGGGACGAATTTTATCAGCCATCTCAAAGACTGCGTTCGCAGCGGGACTGACACGACAGAGGGATTGTCCCATTCCGGTGTATTGGGTCCCCTGACCGCTAAACAGAAATGCTATCTGATCCATTTGGAAGCCCCTTTCAATGCAGTTTCTGCGCCGGAAAACAGATCTTCAATAATTTCGGCACAGGTTTGTTCTTTTTTAACCATGGAAGCAACCTGCCCGGCAAGGAAGCATCCGTGTTCCAGATCGCCTTCGCGTGCGGCTTTGCGCAATGCGCCGGTTCCCAATTCCTGCAGGGATTCTTCCGAAATGAAAAGATCGGCTTCCTGCTTGGCAAATTCTCTGGAAAAAGGACTCTTTAGAGCTCGTACCGCATCGCCTGTTCGGCGGCCGGTCACGATTGTGTCGGTATCTTTTGATTTTAAGACTCGTTCTTTATAAATTTCAGAGATGGTGCATTCTTTTGCAACTAAAAAGCGGGTGCCGACCTGGATTCCCTGCGCACCCAGCATAAAGGCTGCGGCTGCCTGCCTTCCGTCGGCAATTCCGCCGGCGGCAAGAACGGGAACGTCTACAGCATCTGCGATCTGCGGCACCATCGCCATGGTGGTAAGCTCTCCGATATGGCCGCCGCTTTCGCAGCCCTCTGCCACTACGGCGCATGCTCCATTGCGGACAGCTCGTTTTGCGAAATTTACAGAGGCAACGACCGGAACCACTTTAATGCCTGCTTTTAGCCAGGCCGGCATATATTTTCCGGGAACGCCGGCACCGGTAGTTACGATGGAAACTTTTTCTTCAATGACAGTTTGCGCGACCTCTTCGACAAAGGGACTCATCAGCATGACATTAACGCCGAAGGGCTTGTCGGTCAGTTCCCGGCATTTGCGGATTTCAGCGCGAAGCTGTTCTCCATTGGAATTCATTCCGGCGATCAGGCCTAAACCGCCTGCGTTGCTGACTCCCGCTGCGAGAGAAGCGTCGGCGACCCACGCCATGCCGCCCTGAAAGATGGGGTATTTGATTCCAAATAAATCACAAATTGGTGAATGAATCATTTTGAAACCTCCGAATCAAAAAATTTCTTAGGATCAATCGTCCAGCGCAGAATTGCGCTGCCGGTAGTCAGGCCGCCGCCGAAAACGACAAGGCCTAAAAGATCACCGGGCTGGAAAGTGCCTTTTCGGCAAAACTCATCCATCAGAATTGGGACTGCTGCGGCGGAAGTGTTGCCCCAGTTCTGAATATTGATACAAAATTTTTCCGTTGGAATCGGCAAACGGTGCTGTGCCCCCTCAATAATTCGCAGATTTGCCTGATGAGGAAGCACCCAGTCAAGATCTTTTAAATCGATGCCGGCTTCTTCGGCGGCAAGCTTTAGTTGGCGGCATAGATTGCTCACTGCAAAACGGTAGGTGCTTTGTCCGGACATGTGCAGATATTGCTCGGCAGGATGATCCATTTTTAAAAATGGACTTTGTCCGTCGGTATTATCGATTCTAAGCGTCAGAGGATCTCCCTTTGCGGTGAGGTGAATCGATAATAAAGCATCCCCTTGTCCAAGAACGACTGCACCGGCACCGTCTCCGAAGAGAGGGCAGGTGGTGCGGTCCTGATAGTTTAATAGACGGCTCATTGTCTCGGCGGCAACAACCAGTACCTTTTTGGCACGATTGCGGCAGAACCAGCCGTCTGCTGTATCCAGCGCATAAAGGAAACCGGAACAGGCGGCATTGAGGTCAAACGCAGGACAAGAGGCCCCCAGAGCGTTCTGCAGAATGCAGGCAGCAGAGGGGGTGATGCAGTCGCCACGGATGGTGGCAACTAAAATTAAATCTAGTTCTTTTGGTTGTACTTTGGCCATTTTGAGTGCTTTTTGAGCCGCTTCCAAGGCGAGATCCTGGAGCGTTTCCGTGGTACAGACGTATCGTGATTCAATTCCAGTGCGGCTTTTGATCCATTCATCAGAAGTGTCGACCAGTTGGGCGATATCGTCGTTTGTTTTCCGGCAGGCCGGGTGGGCGCTTCCGGTTCCCAGTATTTCAAAACTCATCTGCTACAAAACACATCCGTTTCTAACTAAAATGGTTAAAATATTTTAACAAAAATTTTTATTTGTATTATGCAACGAATTTCTGTATTTGTCAAGAGACCAATTCCCATAAAAAGGAAATTTTGAGGGGATAAAAATGGAATAACACCTCATATGATTGAACAAAATATCCATATTTTAATGGATGGCGGCTCCAAAAAAGCGCATAGCATTTTGATAGCAGATCTTTTCTACTTGAGCGGCAGGCAACTTTTTGTTAAGTGCTTCTGCAAGAAGCGGCAGCCCTTCATATCCGCCCATTTCGAGTTTGCTTTCGATTCCATCAAAGTCGCTGCCGAGTGCAACCGCATCGATTCCTGCCTGATTGCAAAGATAGCAGGCACAGCGCACGATATCGGCAATTTTTGTCAGGTGATTTTCGGTGCCCGGCAAAAAACTATCTTCAAAATTGACTCCGCAGATTCCACCGCAGTTTCCCAAAATATGTAGCATTTCGTCGGTAAGATTGCGTGGATGCGATTGTAAACTGCGTGCACAGGAATGGCTTGCAAGAAATGGAATATGCATTTTTTGGCTCAGTTCGGCAACATTATAAAAGCCACCATCAGAGAGATGAGAAACGTCTACGGCGATTCCTAAGTCCATCATTCGCAAGACGGCTTCTTTTCCAAATGGTTTTAGCCCAAGCTTCGTTTTTGCTTCCTCGCGATCGTTGGGATAGCCCAGAGAATTTTCGTAATTCCAGGTCAGCGTCATCAGCCTGACACCGTCCCGATAAAGGGTTTCCAGTTTTTCGAGACTGTCGGATAGGAGAACCGAATCTTCGATGGTCAGAATTGCAGAAACAAGCCCGTTTTTTATGTTTTGCTCAACATCTTCTATTTTTAGTGCCGGCGCAATTAAATCGCTGTTCTTTTGCAGTTCCTCTTTAAAAAGGGACTTTGCTTTCTGATAGAATTCCCATGGAGAATCTTTTACGCCATATTTTTGTGCGCATCTGTGGGTCGGAATCCAGATTGCAAAACATTGCGCAATGGCGCCGGTGCTTTGCAGGCGAACAAAATCGAGGTGACCGTTATTCCGGCGAAGAGGAGCTTTTTTTAAAAGTCCGCTCATCGTCAGTGTATCACAGTGAAGATCAAAAAAACGCATAAGAAAGTCTCCCTTTTTTTAAAATTATAACATATGAAAAATTTCATGAGGACTACTTTTGCAAATTTCGCTAGAATCTTGTATTCCAGAGCCATTTATGATATACTCGGATATATTTTTGAGATTTACCGAAGAGTGGTAATTAAGCAGGAGGAAACGAAATTATGAATGTTCTAGTGGTGGGATGTGGACGTCTTGGTTCCCAGATCGCTGCAATCATGGATTCTATGGGGCATGACGTGGCAGTTGTGGATGAGCATCCGGAACTTTTTTATCGGCTGCCGACCGATTTTAGCGGGATGACCGTAACGGGAATGCCAATGGATTTAAGGATCCTGAAGAATGCCGGAGTGGAAAACTGCGATATGGCGGCGGTTGTTACTCCGGACGATAATTTGAATATTACGGTGACACAGATTATTCAGCAGTTTTTTAAAGTGGAAAATGTTGTTACGAGAATCAGCGATCCGGCTCGAGAAGAGGTATTTACGGCATTTGGTCTGCAAACGGTTTGCCCAACCAATCTTGCCGGCGATATGATTGTGCAGGCGCTTGTCAATCCAAATCAGAGTAAACAGATGGCTTTTGGCACTGCCAATGCAGCGTTCCATACTTATCCGGTAGAAAGCTTTATGATCGGGAAGCAACTTGGCAGTATCGGTGTGAATGGAGAAGAAGTCCCATTTGCTTTGCTGCAAAAGGATGGAACGATGATCTTGGTCGGAAAAGATCCGGATTATCTGATTCAGCGGGAAGACCGTATGATTTGGGCACAGGTCATTGATTGATCGGAGGGGAATCTTGTGAATATTGTAATTATGGGTGGCGGTAAACTTGGCCGTCAGCTGGCACTTAATATGCTGGAACGAAAAAGCACAGTACAGATTATCGAAAAGGATCGTCTGCGGAGTCTGCGCCTTGCAAACGAACTCGATTTAGAGGTCATCTCCGGAAACGGAACGGAACTGGAAATATTGAAAGAAGCACGAACTTCTGAAGCGGATTGCTTTTTGGCAGTCAGCGGTAGTGATCAGGATAACTTGGTGGCCTGTCAGTTGGCAAAGCAGACTTTCGGCGTAAAAAAGGTAATTGCTCGAGCCAATGATCCGCGAAATTTAACGGCGCTGCGGGTCTTGGGAATCGATATTGTTGTGAGCAGTACTGAAATTATTACCAATATGATTGAGCAGGAAGTGAACGTCAGTGAGATGCACCTTCTGACAACTCTGAACCGTGGTCGTGCTGCCATTGTAGCAATGACGCTGACCGACCGTTCGACCATAAACGGAACCAAGCTGCGGGATGTGGAGCTGCCGAACGGTTCACTGATTGTTTCTGTTTTGCGGGACGGACAAATGATTATTCCAAACGGCGATTTAGTCTTTTCTTCGGGAGACGAAATTGTGGCAGTCTGTGAAGGAAAATCACAGAAAGACCTGAATCGAATTTTATCAAGATGAAGAAATCAAACATTTAAAAAGGATAGACACAAACGATTTGTGTTTATCCTTTTTTCTAATTAAAATTCAATCCCTGCGCGTGCCGCTGCGCCATGATCAAAGGGATGTTTTTTCTTTTTCATTTCGGTTACATAATCGCACAAGGCTTCGATCTCCGGGTCCGATTCATGCCCGGTCAGAATGAGCTCCCGATTTTGCGGAAAATGATGGAGTAAAAGGAGCAGATCAGTTCGGGAGAGAAATCCGATTTTTACAGCGTCAGTAACTTCATCTAAAATTAATACATCATAGGGCGTTTTTTGAGCAAAATAAAAAGCATTCTGCCAAAAAAGAGCTGCTTCTTCCTTTTCACTTTGATTCATCTGATTTGTAAATTTGAGATGTTCCGGATTTGGCAGAACCTGAAATCCTGGAAGCGACTGTAGAATCTGACGTTCGGCGGAGTGATTGTCTTTTAAAAATTGCAGCAGAGTTACTTTTTTACCAGCGCCGCACGCGCGAATGCCAAGCCCTAAAGCGGCAGAAGTTTTTCCTTTTCCATATCCATAATAATAATGAATCATTCTTTTTAAAGCCCCTTTTTGTTGCATTAATTTTAGTGTATACCGGTTTTTAAAAAAACAAAAGCGAAAAATTAATTTTTTTTGCGAAGAATCATAAAATAATGAGAGGCCTATCACCTGATTTTCACATAGATTCGTTATTCTAAAGCCATAAATTAAAAATGAAAGGGTGTATTTCTCATGTATGATCCCAATGATGAGAAAAATGTTCAGGGAAATCATTCCGATATGAATAATTCTTCGATCAATTCTTATGGGGGAAAGGACAGCGAGACTTCTTGGGAAGGCGGTTGCTATCATTCCGGCTCGCAGCATAATGGCAGATGGCAGTCGGATTCAAAAGAAGACCAATCATCGGATTTTTATTCCAGTTCTGCTTCCCGCTATCAAGATCCCGCTGGCCAAAATGAAAATTCGAGGGGGCAATGGCATCAGAATACATGGCAAGCTCCGAATACACAGCCCCCGGTGAAAAATGCTCGGGAGAAAAAGAATCATTCCGGAAAAAAAGGAACCGGAAAGCGAATCCTTGCTTGTGTGCTGATTTGCTTTTTGGTTTCAGCCGCAACACTTGGCGGATTTATCGCGTTGGTGAATAACAATGTCATTAAATTTGGAAACTCCGGCGGCAGCGGCAGCGTTTTTACGGTAAATAAGCTGATCAACGATACGGCGAGCGGTGCTACCAATACTTCTTCTACCGGAACGACACAGCTTTTAACAAAGCAGCAGGCAGCAGCAAAAGTAACTCCTGCAGTAGTCTGTATTGAGAATTACCAGAATACTACCTCGAATTTCTCAGGCTACAGCAAAAATCAGCAGGGCGGAAGCGCTGCTGGGAATACGGCAAGCAGCAGCGATGGCGGTGTAGAAGGAGCTCCTTCCAGTGAAGGCTCCGGCATCATCGCAACATCAGACGGATATATCATCACCAATGCGCATGTCGTGGAAGGCGCTACCGGTTTAAAGGTGATTTTGTCGGATGGTTCTACCTATCAGGCGAAGCTGGTAGGAAGTGACAGCGTCACAGACCTTGCACTTTTAAAAATTGATGCGACCGGCCTTACAGCCGCAGAATTTGGTTCCAGTTCCGATCTTCAGGTCGGAGATGATGTTCTGGCAATTGGCAACCCGGGCGGTACTGCATTAAACTCTACGGTTACTTTTGGCAACGTTTCTGCTCTGGAGCGGCAAATTACCACTTCCAGCGGCTATACCATGAAATTTATCCAGACTGATGCGGCGATTAACCCTGGCAATTCCGGTGGAGCACTCGTCAATCTCTATGGGCAGGTAATTGGGATTAATTCCAACAAATATACCGAAGTAGGCAATACTACAGCCGAAGGTTTGGGTTTTGCAATTCCGATTGATACGGCTCAGCCTGTTATCAACGATCTCAAACAGTATGGATATGTAAAAGACCGTGCAATGCTGGGCGTTACCGGAACGATGGTCGATTCTATGACGGCTCGTTTCTATAATTTGCAGGTTGGTTATATGATCGAGTCGGTCAGCAATGATTCCTTAAAGCAGGCAGGACTGCAAAAGGGAGATATTATTACAAAGATTGATGATACGAATGTGACCTCCTCCGGAACGATTACAAACGTTGTGGTCAGCAAAAAGCCGGGCGATACCGTGACCCTTGAAGTTTATCATGCTTCTTCTCATCAGACCTCAACGATAACAGCTACTCTTATCCAGGTTCAGGATGCTGGCTAAAAATCGAATTAGATGATTCAAAAAGGTTCAGCGAAAGCTGGGCCTTTTTTATGTTTTAAAAATTTTTTAAAAAGCCTTGACTCTTACGTTACGTCATAGTATAAACTAAAAATTGTTGAAAGAGAGGCAGAAAAGAATGAAATTAACCGTTCATGAACTCGCAAAGGAAACAGGAATCAGTGTGCGTGCGCTGCATTATTACGATGAAATCCACTTACTTCGTCCGGAAGAAGTAAGCGATTCGGGATATCGTTTTTATGGAGAGCAGCAAATCAAGCGGCTTTCGCAGATCCTATTTTTCAGAGAACTGGAATTTCCGTTGAGAGAAATTCAAAAAATTCTTGATAGCCCCAATTTCGATGAAAGAAAAGCGCTGCTTTCTCATCGCCATCTTCTTGTACTCAAGAAAGAGCGCTATGACCGGTTGATCGAGTCAATCGATCAAATTTTGAAAGGAGATTCTAAAATGAATTTTAAAGCATTTGATAAAACAGAATACGAAAATGCGCAGAAAGCATATCAGGAAGAAGCCCAGGAGAGATGGGGAACCTCTAAAGAATGGAAGGAGTATCAGGAAAAAATGAAGACGAAGCCGAAGAAATCGGTAGACATCATAGAGGAAGGAGAAGTCTTTTGGAAGCGCTTTGCACAGCACCTTTCTGAAAAGCCTGATTCTCCGGCTGTGCAGGAATTGGTCGGCGAATGGCAAAAATATCTGACCGAGAATTTTTATACCTGCAGCGATGAGATGCTGGGCCATCTAGGAGAGATGTATGTATCCGACGAACGATTTACTGCCTACTATGAGCAGTTTGGAAAAGGGATGGCACAGTTCGTTTGTGATGCAATCAGAGCTTACTGCAAAACCCATTGATTCTTGCCGAACAGACGGATTTAAAGCAGACACTGGTCTTTTCCATGAATATCTGTTAAAATATAATGGAATAAAAGTGGAAAAGAGGAAGAAACAGCGTGAAGCGAGATTTCCTGCATCAACCGATTTCGATTCATGAAATGTTGCCGGTAGGAGCGTTGCTGGCGGTTACCGGCGGATACCTAGATGCTTATACGTATTTGATTCGCGGCGGGGTTTTTGCGAATGCAGAGACCGGAAATTTGGTTTTATTCGCAATGAAACTAGCAAGCGGTGATATGAAAGTTGCTATGCGGTGCCTTGTGCAGATCGTGGCTTTTTTCTGTGGAGTGCTTTGTGCAGAGGGAATCAAACGGCATTTTGCAAGACGTCAGATTTTAGCTTGGGAGCATATGGTGATTCTTTTAGAAATGTTCCTTTTGTTTCTGGCAGGATTTGTTCCGCAGACATTTCCTGATGTGATTGTCAATTTGACGATTGCCTTTGTTTGTGCACTGCAAGTGAATACTTTCCGCAAAACGGCCGGGATGCCCTATGCGACTACCATGTGTACCGGAAACCTGCGCAGCGGTGCGGAACATTTTTATCGGTTCCTTTTTGAAAAAGACCGATCTGAAGGGCGTGCTGCAGGGAGATATCTATTTATTATCGCAATGTTTGCCCTGGGTGCAGTTCTTGGAGCAGTGTTCAGCCAATTGTTAGGAGCGCAATCAATTTGGGTATGCTGCGGAACCCTTTTTGTGATCTTTATCATGATGCTTGTCGGAAAATAAGAAGAGCGGCTTTTCGTTATGAAAGCCGCTCTTTTAATATTTACTTTTATTTTTTTAATGATCTTTCTTTTTTTGCAGGAATAACTTTCCGAATTGTCTGTATGAGAAGTTTTAAATTGATCAGAAGCATGAATACGGTCAAAACAGAGCACCAGATTTGCCAGCCTGGAATTGAGAAAATCATAAAGACACTTTCCACAATTAAAATAAGGGTATCGACGGTTATGCGGAAAACGTTAAAGTTTATGGGGATAAATCGCCTGGTGTCGATTACCCGTGTAATGAACATGATTAAGTAAGAACAGACAGTTGCAAATGCGGCACCATTTGGGCCAAAAGGACCAATCAAAAGAAAATTCAAAATAAGGTTTGCTCCGGCGCCTAAAACCGTTGTTACCATGTTGTTAAAGCTCTTTTTTTCTACGATATAGATCGTGCCGAGAAAACTGCAGAGACAGGCATAGGCTGTTCCAATTACGAGAATTGGGAGATAGATCCAACCTTCATGATAATCTTTGCTCGTCATGACACTCATCAGAGGACGGCAGAGCAGAATCAAAACAGCGCTTCCGGAAAAGATCAAAGCGCAAAGCGCTTTAAACACTCTGGTAAAAAAGCTGGCGCGTCCTTTTTCTTCGGTAATGGCGCTCATCTGCCACGCGTCCATAAAAATGCTGCTCAGCATGGTAATCAGGTTTGGAATTTTATAGGCTGCGGAGAAAGCACCGTTGACAGCGTCTCCAAGCATATTTGCGACCATCAGCCGGTCGCTGGAGTTTGTAATCCAGAAACAGATTTTGCTGGGGATCAGCGGAATGGTAAACTGGGTCATTTCCCGGAAAATCGGTTTTTGATAGCCTTTGAAACGCACAAATTTATGAAGATCGGCAACCCAGAAAAGGAAAATCGAGCTTAAAGCGTCCGAAAGAATGATTCCAAGAAGATAACCGGTTACACCGAGATGGAATGGATAAAGCAGAAGAAGCGTCAGCGTCAAATT
Source organism: Caproicibacterium sp. NSD3 (assembly GCF_053613275.1). Lineage (NCBI taxonomy): Bacteria > Bacillati > Bacillota > Clostridia > Eubacteriales > Oscillospiraceae > Caproicibacterium > Caproicibacterium sp. NSD3. Next base: position 2,177,652 of record NZ_CM132119.1, on the reverse strand, counting down.
GGTAAAAGTGGCGAGAATTCCATCAAAAGCATAAAGCTTAACCATGTTTCGCGCTCGCACAAATTGGCTACATACGCTTCTTAGAGAGCTGGTAAAAACAAAGATGGAAACTAGAATTTCACGTCCCTGCATAAAGCTTAGAAAACTGATTTTGCTCAGGAGCGGAGAGCACAACAATAGGACGGCAAATCCACTAAAGACAGAAAGTAAACCGGTCGTAAAGACATCCGGTTTTCGGTAATGTTTATCGAGACCAAAGCGGATAATACCGTCGACGATCTGCAAAGAAAAAATGGGGAACAGAAGGTTGCCCATATCCTGCAAAAGCGTAGCGGTACTATAGTCTGATTTACTTAAAACGTTGGTAACGAACGGCAGCATCAAAAAAACGAGAATTTTTGAGCTAAAAGTGCCAACTGCAAAGATCAGGGTGTTTGATAGTAATTTCTTGTATTTATTCAACGTTCAGACGCTCCATCGCTTTTTAAATTTAGACAGAAAAGAATTTGATAAGCCGTATTATACCATAATGAGAGAAAAAATACTATCCCTTTGCTGATGGAAGACGGTTCATTTTTTCTTATAAATTGATCATGAAATGGGATAAAATAAAACGGTGTAAAACATAAAAAAGCTTCTGCCTTAAAAATGAAATCAGGCAGAAGCTTTTTATCATAAAATTTAATTTTGTGGAACTTCTTCTAAGAGTCTTTCTTTGTAATGGTGCGCTTCTTCGAGCATCATATCTTTTACCTTCATCAGACGAATCTGTGTGCTGCGCTCGTTTTCGTCCAATTTCATTGTAATATATTTAATGTTGCTTTGTAGATCCGGAATTATCACATGTTCCAGCGCATTTACCCGTCTGCGGGTCTTTTCAATCTCTTCTGCCATCAGTTGGCAGGATTTTTCTGTCTCCGCAAGGTGAAGCATATCCGGGAGAAGTTCAGAGAGTGAATGTACAGCGGAATCAAGATCTGCGCTCGTAAAGGCAAAGCCATAGGAATAAATATCGTTCGGGTCCGAAGTGCGGGTATGATAGGTAAAAGCAGGGATCTCAACGCTCATTACATTTCGAGTCCCGCATTCTACCGAAACCTCTTGTTTTGGCGCTAAAAGTGCCACATCAAGGACTTCGTCCTGCATTCCGGCGCGAGCCAGCAGGAAGTTTTTGTTGGCTTTATAAATTCCGGCTTCCACTTTTTCCCGCAGTGCTTTGTTTTCCCGTACCAGATCTAAAAACTGACGCATCAATTCGTCCCGCTTATCTTTGAGCAGCTTGTGCCCGCGGGTGGCTGTTACGAGTTTCTTTTTTAGCCGGGTCAGTTCCATTCTGGTTGGATTAATATGGGTCGAAGCCATTTGACTTTCCTCCTTTCTGCGTTACAGTTTTTGGGCGTTATTGGACTTTCCCATAATATTTGTCAAGATATTCGTCCTTGATTCGCTTTAATTCACTGCGTGGCAGAATGGAAAGAAGTTTCCAGCCAATATTCAGCGTTTCTTCAATGCTGCGGTTGGTATAATATCCCTGCGAAACATATTCTCGCTCAAATTCATCAGCAAATTTTGCATAGAGCTTATCGATATCGGTAAGAGCCGCTTCACCTAAAACCGTCATTAGTTCTTTTGCGTCTTTGCCGCGGGCATAAGCTGCGAAAAGCTGGTTCATCGTATTTGAGTGGTCGGCGCGCGTTTTGCCTTCGCCAATGCCCTTGTCCTTTAGACGGGAAAGACTTGGCAAAACGTCAATCGGCGGCGTAATTCCTTTTCGATAAAGTTCACGGGAAAGAATGATTTGTCCCTCCGTAATGTATCCGGTCAGATCGGGGATCGGGTGAGTCTTGTCGTCTTCCGGCATCGTCAGGATCGGGATCAGCGTAATGGAACCGGATTTGCCTTTTTGGCGTCCGGCGCGTTCATAGAGGGAAGCTAAATCCGTGTACATGTAGCCCGGATAGCCACGGCGCCCCGGAACTTCTTTTCGTGCGGCGGAAACTTCACGCAGAGCGTCGGCGTAGTTTGTAATATCGGTCATGATCACGAGAACGTGCATGTTCTTCTGGAAAGCCAAATATTCGGCAGCGGTGAGTGCCATACGCGGGGTCGCGATTCGTTCGACTGCGGGATCGTTCGCCAAATTTACAAAGAGGACAGTACGGTCGATTGCACCGGTTTCACGGAAGGATTCTATAAAAAAGTTTGCTTCCTCAAAAGTGATGCCCATTGCGGCAAAAACGACCGCAAAAGGCTCATCTGTACCAATTACCTTTGCCTGCCGCGCAATCTGGGCGGCAAGATTGGCATGGGGGAGACCAGAGGCGGAGAAGATCGGCAGCTTTTGTCCACGGACAAGGGTATTTAAACCGTCGATCGCAGAAATGCCCGTTTGGATAAATTCCTGCGGGTAGTTGCGGGCTGCGGGGTTCATAGGAAGGCCGTTAATATCGAGCCTTTTTTCCGGAAGAATGTCAGGACCATTATCGATTGGACGGCCAAGACCATCGAAAACACGCGAAAGCATATCTTCGGAGACACCAAGTTCCATGCTGCGCCCTAAGAAACGCACCTTACTGTTGGAAAGGTTGATGCCGGTGCTGTCTTCGAATAGCTGAACTAGTGCATTGCTGCCGTCAATTTCCAAAACTTTGCAGCGCCGCTTTTCGCCATCTGAAAGCTCAATTTCACCTAACTCATCATAGGCGACACCTTCTACTCCGCGAACCAGCATCAGAGGGCCGGCAATTTCTTGGATCGTTTTATATTCTTTAGGCATTTATGCTTCCTCCTTTTTTGTGAGGATATCTGCAATCTCTTTGGAAAGCTCGCGTTCGATTGCGGAAAATTCTTCATCGGTCTTGTCAACGGAAAGATATTTAAAACGACCGATCTGCTCACGCACAGGCAGCTTGACGAGATCATCGATGCAAGCTCCCTTTTGCAGTGCATCATTGGAGAAATCATAGTAGGAAAGAACCATTTTCATCATTTGATACTGCTTTTGAAGTGGGGTGTAAGTATCTACTTCATGGAAAGCATCTTGGTGCAGAAAATCTTCACGAATACTGCGGGCGGCTTCCAGCGTTAGGCGGTCAGGTGCCGAGAGTGCATCCATGCCGACCAGCTGAACAATCTCATTGAGCTCGTTTTCTTTCTGCAGAATCTGCATGATCCTTCCCCGCAGGGACATCCAATCCGGTTCTACGTGGGAGTTAAACCATTTTTCCATCTTATCTACATAGAGAGAATAAGAAGTTAACCAGTTGATAGCAGGGAAGTGACGCTTATAAGCAAGGTCGGAGTCAAGACTCCAGAAGACCTTAACGATTCGTAAAGTTGCCTGGGAAACCGGTTCGGAAATATCGCCGCCCGGAGGGGAAACAGCGCCGATCACCGAAAGGGAACCTTCCCGATCATCACTGCCGAGAACTTTTACTCGCCCGGCGCGTTCGTAGAACTGTGCAAGTCGGCTGCCGAGATAAGCGGGGTAGCCTTCTTCACCGGGCATTTCTTCCAAACGTCCGCTCATTTCCCGCAGGGCCTCTGCCCAACGGGAGGTGGAATCTGCCATCAGTGCAACAGAATAGCCCATATCGCGAAAATATTCAGCAATCGTAATGCCGGTATAAATACTGGCTTCACGCGCGGCAACCGGCATATCGGAAGTATTGGCGATTAAAACGGTGCGTTCCATTAAAGAAAAACCGGTTTTCGGGTCTTTTAATTCCGGAAATTCATTCAAAACATCTGTCATCTCGTTGCCGCGTTCTCCGCAGCCGATGTAGACGACAATATCGGCTTCTGCCCATTTTGCAAGCTGATGTTGCACAACGGTTTTGCCGGAACCAAAAGGCCCCGGTACAGCCGCAACGCCGCCTTTGGCGATGGGGAACAGCGTATCAATGACGCGCTGGCCGGTGACGAGCGGCATATCCGGCGAGAGCTTTTTCTGATAGGGGCGTCCTTTGCGGACAGGCCATTTCTGCATGAGTGTCACTTTATGTTTAATTCCATTTTCGCCTTTTATTTCTGCAATGAAATCAGTGACTTTATAGTCCCCTTCGCGGATAGAAGTAATGACACCGCCTGCGCCTTTTGGTACCATGATCCGATCGGTAATGATCTCGGTTTCTTGTACAATACCGAGAATGTCGCCTTCTTTTACTGGATCACCGGCCTTCTTTGAAGGGGTAAAGTGCCAAACTTTTTCTCGATCGAGGCTGGGAATTTCTACGCCGCGATGCAGATTATTGCCGCTTTCTTCCATGATCTTAACAAGCGGCCGCTGGATTCCGTCATAGATACTGCCCAAGAGGCCGGGCCCAAGCTCTACCGAAAGCGGGGCGTTGGTACTTTCTACCGGTTCTCCGGGGCCGAGTCCGCTGGTTTCTTCATAGACCTGAATGGAGGCTTGGTCGCCGTGAATTTCGATAATTTCGCCAATCAGCCGTTGGGCACTGACACGTACCACGTCAAACATATTGGCGTCTCGCATTCCTTCGGCGATCACCAGAGGTCCGGCTACTTTTTTTATGGTTCCGATGCTCATTCTATTTTCACCTGCTTTTAATCATTATTAAAAATAATATCCGAACCGACGGCTTGCTCTACACTGCGCTTGACTGCCCGGATTCCCTCTCCAGTATTTCCGGAGATACCGGGAATTAAGATGACCGCGGGAAGCGGTTGCGTGCGCAGACAGTCGATTTCCGGCTGAATTTGACAAGCTAAGGATTCGGTAATATAGATCACCGCATAATTCTGCTCCGAAAGCTGCCGCAGAAGATGGGCACCTTTTTCGGGGTCAGAAACTGGAAAGGTGGCAAGCCCCAGGGCAGCAAATCCATAGATGCTGTCCCGGTCGCCGAGCACTGCAATTTTATACATCATAGACACTTCCCTTTTTCAGACCACATAAAGTTCCCGCATGCGCTGGCGGATAAATTCTTGAGGCATCCCGTTGCGCTTACCGGAGAGCAGAATCCGTACCGATTTGAGTTCCGTTTCTTTGGCAATCAGAAAGGCTGCCAAAGGGCCAAGCGTAAAGGGGTTATAGAGTTCTTTTCGAATTTGGCGGATGATCAGGTTATCGCACCAACTTTCGAAAGCGGAAGCGGATTCTCTGAGAGAATCGATTGCGTCTGCATAGCGGCTGGTGGAGAGAACGTCGAAGATAGCTTCTTCGCTCTGGGTCGCAGCCTTTGCCAGACGGTCGGCATCCAGAGAGTCGCAGGGGGCTAGTGAACGTTCGATCAGGGAGAGTGGCTTTCCGGTATGAAATGCGCGAACCGCGATCTTGATATCGGCAGCGGCCACCGTTAGCTCTGCATATTCTCGAATGGCTTCGGTATCAGAAGCTTTTCCGGCTTTTTCGATGGCGCAAAGACAAGCTTTGTCCAGAATTAAATCGCATAACTGTCCGTCTCTCGTATGGAGAAGCGCTTCAAAAGCTTCCTGTGCGGGAGTCTGCATTTCTTCGGGGAGAAGATTCCACTGCGATTTTTGGACAGCTGTCTGAATTCTTTCCACGGGAACGGTTCCGTTTGGAATATAAACGCTCGGCATGGAAGTATTGGTACAGCGCAGCTTAATTGCCGCTTTTAGGTTGTGATAATCATTTTTTAAAAGAAAGACGTTAAAAACACTCAAATCAGAGACCAGTTCTGAAAGAAGATCCCATGTCTTTTTTTGTTCGGCCGCGAACATTTTATCAACACCATTTTGGGGATCCCAGCCTTTTCCAGCCAGAAGATTAAGGCAGTCTTCTTCTGTTTTTGCACCAATCAGCTGATCCATCATCGAAGAATTCAGCAAAGAAAGTTCTTTTGAGCGAATTCGTGCAACTGCATAAGGATAAAGATTTTTTGCCATGTCTCAGTCTCCTTCCGGAAAAAGCAGAGTGGCGGCCTTGTCCTGCATTTGTTCTTTTTGTGCGTCAAAGAGTGCCTCAAAAGAGCAGTTTTCCTCGATCCCGCCATAGGAAAGAATCAGTCCTCCTGAAATCAATTTTGTTTCTAGACTGAGATTTAGCGTTCCACCGGATTCTTTTGCCTGCGCATCTGCCTTTTCGGCGAAATCCTTTGGCATTCTCTGAAGATCCTTAGAGTTAAGAAAAATTTCACCTTTTTCTGGAAGCGCATATTTTGCAATAATTTTTAAAAGCACCTTAAAATACTCTTCTGCGGGCAGATTCAGAAGATCATTTCTGGAATCTGCCACCGTTTCTTCGATGATTTGCAGCTTTTCGTTGAGCAAAATCCGGCGTTCTTGTAAAACAGCGGCACTTTTTGAGCGTGCCTTTAGATCTTGCGCTTGCTTTTGAATCTTTTCAGAAGCAGCCCGGCGAAATTCAGCAGCGTCTATCTGTGCTTTGCCGGTAATCGTTTTCGCTTCTGCCTCTGCGGAAAGACGAATGCTTTTTGCGGTTTCTTCGGATTCGTTTTTGATCTGTTCAATAATTTTTTCTAATCCGGTCATGGATTCACGCTCCTTTGAAATAAATAGATTTTAATAAAAGGAGTTTTAGATGTTCATTCCGTTAATAGCATTCACCGAAAGAATCGAAACAAGCAGAGCAAGAATGGCGTAAGTTTCGACCATGATCGGGAAGATCATGGATTTTCCGAATTGATCGGGACGTTTGCTCAGAAGTCCCATGGAAGAAACAGAAGCGTCTGCCTGGCTGATCGCGCTGAAGAGGCCGACAATTGCGATTGGCAGGCAGGCCATCAGATAGAGGAGCCCTTTTGCGATGGAGAGGTGTGGATTTCCGCCGAGAATACCGATATTGGAAAGGGTTAAAAAAGCGATAATTAAGCCATAAATTCCCTGTGTGCCGGGAAGAAGCTCAAGAATCAAAATTTTACCGAATTTACTGGGGTCTTCGGTTACAACACCTGCTGCGGCCTGGCCGGTGCGGCCAACGCCGATTGCGGAACCTGTTCCTGCGAGAAGGGCTGCCAGAGCAGCGCCCAAAAGTGCAAATACAACTCCGAGATTTTCCATAGTTTTAATCCTCCCTAAATTTAAAGAATTTTGTATGAACGCCGAAGGGGTGAAATTTATACCCGCCGCCTTCATAGAATTTACCGAAGAATTCTACATACTGTAGGCGAACAGTGTGAACATAAGCGCCCAGCATATTGATGCCGATATTCATCGTATGGCCTAACAGAAAAACGACGATAAAGAGAATCGCTCCGCCAATTCCTCCGCCTGCCATCGTGCCCATTTGGTTAACGACGTTTGCGATGATCCCGGTCGCAAGACCGAGAGCCAACAGACGGGAGTAAGAAAGGATGTCGCTCAAATAACCGGTTGCGTTATTATAAAGAGCAAAAATTCCTTTTAAAATGCGTTTAACAGGGTTTCGGGATTCTCTTCCACTGGTCGCAATAATTCCGACGGCACCGATTATAGTGATCCAGGTGGCGGCCTGTCCTACCATCGGCGAAAAGTCCCATTTTACACCTGCCATATTTTGAAATAGAGATGTTGTAAAAAGAAGTAAAATCAGTCCGCCTACAAAGAGGTAAATAAAAACAACATCATAAATAATATCAAGGTGTGCGCCCTGTTTCCAATCCTGAAATCCTTTTACAGCGACGCCTAAGAACAGATGAATGATGCCAATGCCCAGGCAGAACATCAAAAGCCGCATGGGATCCTTAACCGGCGTAAACCATAATGCTGGGATGGCAATCTCATGCCCAAAGAAGGTAGCGGAAATTTTCTGAATGGCGTCGCCGAAAAATCCGCCGAAAAGAAATCCCCAGACCATTGTAGAGATTCCGCAAAAGAAAAACATACGGATCGATTTTCTGAGATTTGGTTCCATATTCTGATATTTTTTTAAAATAATTCCGCATGCGATGACCATTAAGAGGCCATAACCCGCATCAGAGAGCATCATACCGAAGAAAAAATAAAAGAAAAATGCAATCACGGAAGAAGGATCAACTTCTCCTTTCCCGGGGAGACTGAAAGATTCTACAACGGATTCCATTGGAGAAGTGAAGTCATTGTTTTTAAGCAGTACGGGCGCTTCTTCTTCATCGGAAAGATTTTCGATCTCTACCGCTACCCCACAGGTTTCATAAAGCTCTTTGGAAAGTTTCTCCGCATTTTCCGCAGGGACGTAGCCTGTAAGCAGAAATGTACGGCTTGACTGAATCAGTGTTCCAAGAACTTCATATTTTTCTTCCCGCATGGAGAAATAATCCACAAGAAAAGTAATCTCTTCCCGCTTGTCTGCATAAGAGGCAACCCCATCTTTGGCAGCACTGATTTCTTCCTCTGTCTTTTGAATTTCTTCCTCTAACCGTTTTGCTTCCTCTTTTGGAGGATTTGCGCATAAATTGGTCGGGCGGGAAAATCCCAAAGAACGCAAAAGTTCTTCTGACTTTTCAGAAATTGACTGGTTTACAAGCAAAAAAACGCAGGTTTGCTCTGTTGTGCTTTCAATAATTTGTGTATAGATTCCGCTTTCCGGCAATGCTTTTGAAAAAGCTTCCTCTATCATTTCATTGGTAACGCCTCCAGGCATGGTGCCGATAAATGCACTAGTCTTTCGAGTACCGGAAAATTGCAGAGGAACGTCTAGGGAAAGCCACGGATGTAAAGCTTCTAGCTGCATTTGCAGCTTTAATTTTGCTGCATTTTTTTCATGGATTTCTTTTTCGCAAGTATTAATGGCTGTTACAATTTCAAGAATGTCTTCTCGTTTTCGCTCCAGAGTGTGATATTCCTTTAGGGTGATGGCTTTGCGTCCCTCTAAAATAGCGAGCGGAGACGCTTTTCGCGGGACATAAGAGTCCAGCGTTAAAAGCGCCTGTGACGCAGACTGCTGCATCTGCTGAAACTGTGCTTTGCTGGAAGAAACGTCCATTCGGTGAAAAATGTGATCTTCTTCTTTATTAAGAGACGTAATTTCCACCACTCCACGGCACTGAAGGAGCTCTAGAGTCTGTTTGCGGTTTTTCCGCAGCCCCAAAAGGCTAATCCGCCGCATCTGTACGACCGCCATAAAAAGATCTCCTTCCTTATTCGAAAATCACGGAAAGAACTGCTTGCTTTGCAGCTTCTTTTCTAGATTGTGCTGATTTTTGCAGCAGCATTGCTTTGCGCAAGGCGTTTTCTTTTTCTTGGGCGAGAAATTGATCAGATTCGGCTTTTACGGATTGTAAAAGCGTTTGCTCTGCTTTTTGTGCTTGTATTTTGGCATCTTTTCGAATTTGATCCGCTTCTTCTTGTGCTTTTTGAAGAATTTGTTGTTTTTCTGCGGCAGCGTCCTTTTCTACCTGGTCAGCGCCTTTTTCCGTCTGCCGAATGGTATCTATGGATTCTCTGACCATAAAACTTATCACCTCACTTCGCTTTTATAATACTAAGTCCATTTTACACAAAAAATTAGCATAATACAATATTATTATTATTTTTATCCTTAATTTTTTTGACAGTTTGCATAAATTGTCCCTTTTTGTAACAGAAAAGAGCAAATGGGATAAAAAAAGCAGCCGCTTTTTATGCGACTGCTGAGATTTAGAAAGAAAATTTTAATCAGTTATCGACATCACAGAAATCAAACTGACTGTTATAAAGATTTGCATAGAAGCCGCCTTTTTGGAGTAGCTCTTCATGCTTTCCTTTTTCGACGATATCGCCGTCTTTCATGACAAGAATCATATCGGCATTGCGAATGGTAGAAAGACGATGCGCAATGATAAAGCTTGTTCTGCCTTCCATCAGATGGTCCATTGCTTTTTGAATGGAAATTTCAGTTCGAGTATCAACGCTGGAGGTTGCTTCGTCAAGAATCAGAATCTGCGGATCTGCGAGGATTGCTCGCGCAATCGTCAAAAGCTGTTTCTGTCCCTGCGAAATATTGCTTGCTTCTTCATTTAGAATCATCTGGTAGCCGTCCGGCAAGGTGCGAACAAAGTGATCGACCTGTGCTGCTTTTGCAGCAGTAATGACCTCTTCATCAGTTGCATCGTGGCGTCCATAACGGATATTGTCGGCGATAGAAGAATTGTAAAGCCAGGTGTCCTGCAGAACCATGCCAAAGAGAGAACGCAGGTCGCTGCGCTTAAAGTCACGGATATCATAGCCATCCACCAGAATAGCGCCCTCATTGACATCGTAAAAACGCATCAGAAGTTTGATCATGGTGGTTTTTCCTGCGCCGGTAGGGCCGACAATGGCTACTTTCTGACCGGGAGAAACGGTAGCGGAAAAATCATTGATGATAATTTTATCCGGGGTATAACCGAAATGCACATGTGCAAATTGGACGGAGCCATTGATATGAATATTCAGATCGGTATCAGGTTTGTCCGTATGGTTCACTGTAATTGCGTGTTCGCTTTCGGCAACTTCTTCCGGCAGCTCGAGAAAATGAAAGACTCGTTCCGCGGCGGCGGCAGTGGACTGCAAAACGTTGGAGATGTTGGCGACCTGAGTCAGCGGCTGCGTAAATTGGCGGACATACTGCATAAAGGCCTGAATATCGCCGAGACTCACGGTGCCGTTAATTGCGAGATAGCCGCCGAGAATGCAGACAGCAACGTATCCGGCGTTGCCGATAAATTGCATGACCGGCATCATCAGACTGGAGAGAAATTGGCTTTTCCATGCGGAGCGATAGAGGTTCTCATTGTAATCGGAAAATTGTTCTTTGCTTTTCCCTTCGCCGTTAAAAGCTTTTACTACAATGTGGCTGCCATACATTTCTTCGATATGCCCATTTACATGGCCAAGATATTCCTGCTGAGAAGAAAAGTATTTTTGAGAGTGACTGACAATAAAAGCAATGAAAATTCCAGCGATCGGGATAATGCAGAGGGAAACCAAAGACATTTGCCAACTGATGGAGAACATCATGATGAGGATTCCAATCAGAGTGGTGATACTGGTGATAATCTGCGTAATCGATTGGTTAAAGCTCTGCGCAATCGTGTCAACATCGTTTGTGATGTGGCTCAAAACTTCACCGGTCGTTGTTGTATCATAATAGCCGAGCGGAAGGCTTTGAATCTTTGCTTCAATTTCCTTACGCATGCGGTAGGTGACTTTCATTGAGATGCCGCTCATGATCCAGCCTTGAATATAGGAAAAGAGGGCACTTAGAATATAGAGGACAACAAGAGTCAAAAGAGTGCCTGCAATTTTGGAAAAGTCAATTCCGTCTCCTGTGCCGGAAATTTGATTCATCAAACCGGAAAAAATTTCATTCGTGGCATTTCCCAACACTTTTGGGCCGATGATCGCAAAAACAGTGCTGGCAATTGCAAACAAGAAGACGACAATCAGAGCCAAGTGGTATTTGCCGATATATTTAATCAGTTTGCGAATGGTGCCTTTAAAGTCCTTTGCTTTTTCACCGCGCTGCATAACGGCATTGGGGCCGTGTCCCATTGGACCGCGGTGTTTCATCGGAGGAGCGGATTTTTGGTCTTTCATTCTAATTCCTCCTTTGAAAGCTGTGAAGATGCAATCTCGTAATAGGTGGGGCAGGTTTCCAAAAGCTCGTGATGAGTGCCGCAGCCGACGATCTTTCCTTCCTCCAGAACAATGATCTGGTCTGCATGCATAATGGTACTCACTCGCTGGGCAACCAGAAGGATTGTCGCTGTGGAAGTATAAAGACGAAGTGCTTTACGCAAAGCAGCGTCTGTCTTAAAGTCCAATGCGGAAAAGCTGTCGTCAAACAAGTAGATTTCTGCATTGGTGGCAAGCGCACGGGCAATCGAGAGTCGCTGTTTTTGTCCGCCGGAAACGTTGTTTCCGCCTTCGGAGATAGGCTCTTCCATTTTTTGCGACTTTGTATTGATAAATTCGGAAGCCTGTGCAACCTCGGCAACTTTTTCGATTTTTTCGTCGGAAGCATCCGGCGCGCCGTAACGCAAATTGGAGGAAATCGTTCCGGAGAGAAGAACTCCTTTTTGCGGAACATAGCCGATTCGGCTGCGAAGTTCCTTTTGGGGAACTTTGCGAATGTCGCGTCCATCCACCAAAATTTCGCCGCCCGTCACATCATAAAAGCGAGGGATCAAGTTAATCAGCGTGGATTTTCCGCTGCCGGTGGAGCCGATAAAAGCAGTGGTTTTACCGGGATTTGCGGTAAAGGAAATGTGATTTAAAACGTCTTCATCGGCGCCCTGATACCGGAAGCAGACGTCTTTAAATTCGATGATTCCTTTTTGGGATTCGTCAAAAGATTCCGGGTTCTTAGGGTCGTGGATCGAAGGCTTTGTGTCCAGTACTTCTGCAATACGGTCTCCTGCTACAGCAGCTCTGGGGAACATAATGAACATGACGGAAATCATGAGGAAACTCATGATAATCTGCATTGCATATTGGATAAAAGCCATCATATCCCCGATCTGCATGGCACTTTCGCTGATCTGGTGCGCTCCTACCCAGACGATCAGTAGAGAGACGCCGTTCATGATAAACATCATGGTTGGCATCATGCAGACCATCACACGGTTAACAAAGAGCTGTGTATTTGTAAGATTCGTATTGGCGGTATCAAAGCGGTCTTCTTCAAATTTTTGATTGCTGAAAGCGCGTGTTACCATCAGACCGCTTAAATTTTCACGGGCGACCAGGTTGAGCCGGTCGACCAGCTTCTGCATAATTTTGAATTTCGGCATGGCAACTGTGAAGATCACTAGGATTAAAGCAATCAGCAAAGCGCAGGCCAGCGCAATAATCCAGGTCATGGAACTGGATTTTTTGACTGCCATGATAACTCCGCCGACTCCCATAATCGGTGCATAGCAAAGCATACGGATTCCAAAGACGAAAAACATTTGAATTTGTGTGACATCGTTGGTGGTACGGGTAATCAGAGAAGCGGTGCCAAACTTGTCAAATTCCGAGTTGGAGAAGTCCTCCACATTGGAAAAGATATCCCGGCGCAGATCACGCGAAATCCCTGCGGCGACTCTTGCGGAGATCAAACCGACCAAAACGGAGGCAATGCCGCTTGCTAGTGTGATGAGCACCATCAGAAGTCCCTGGTGCATGATATAATTTTGCTGAATAGAATCGGTGTTGACTCCCAATTCTTCATAAAAGTTTTTGGCTAAGATGGTTCCGCTTTGTTCCAAAAGAGACTGTTGATTCTGCTGAGCTTCTGTTCGGGCTTCGTCAATGACGGAAGCAGGAATTCTTTGAAGCATCGGCATCATCTGATAGAGTTTTGAAAAATCGATATTGGAAAGGTCGGAGGTGCTGCTGGAGTCTGTATTTCCCATCATTTGAGAGGAAGAACCAGACTGTGACTGAAGACTTTTCATCGTATCAATGAAAGTCCATGTGCTTTGGCCGAAGATTTCGTTCAGGTGGCTGCGTGTTTCGGTAGGAACACCACTATTGAGCGTATAAATTTCTTCGGTGCTGTTAAGCGGATAACTGTCTTCTAATTCTCCGACGGATTTAAGGGAATAAGAAGCATTGACATCCGTCTTTTCGTTTTCGTCCATAAAGGTTTGCAGAAAGGTCATTCCTTTTGCACTGATTGCATCGGGAGAGGCGTTTTCCACGCCCCCTTGCTGCAGACCGACATTGACAATTTGACTCATATAATTTGGCAGGTTCAAATCGCATGACGCCTGCACAAATAAAAGTACAATTGCAAAGAGAATCGGTGCCCAGTAGTGCCCGAGATATCGCATTACTTTTTTCATGAAATGTGTGGTTCCTCCTTTGTATGGTCACAATCTGGCTTCCAGCTTTGAGATTCATATTTTTCACGAATCCGCAAAAGAGAGCTATAAAGATGATCGGAAAGCGCAATCATCTGTTGAACTTCATCCTCGCTAAGGTCGTCAAATATATCATCCACCCGTTTCATAATTTCTTTTCTATAAGCCTCAAATCTTGGTTTTGCTTCGAGTCTTAGACGGACATAAATGACACGGCGGTCTTCCGGGCAAATTGTGCGTTCAATAAATCCCTTTTTCTCCAGAGAAGAAAGCATCTGGCTTACTGCCGGGCGGCTCATATGAAAATGATGGCCAATTTCGCTGGATTTTAAGCCTTCCGGATTTAAATGCTGTGCGTGGATTATCATATTCAGAGTAAAAAATTCCCCTGGGCCGAGGCCTTCCGGCCACGGAAACCAATGATGGGTACTCTTTAGCTGATGAATAGACTCCATTAATTGCTGCCGACGTTCGCGTTCCGTAAAAATCTCTCCTTTTAAAATGTTAACTGCATTAATTATTATATACATAAATAATTAATTGTCAATACAAGATTAAAAAATAAATAAAAAAAGAAGGCTCACTTTGTGCAAGTCTTCTTTTTATTAAAGAGATTCCAAAGAATGTGAGGCGTCCAAAAGCCAGGGGGTTTCGATTTCTTCTGCTTTTCCGGCGTCGATTTTTGCAGAGATTTGCGGGTCGATGGGACAATGTGCCAACACCTTTAAAGAATAGCGAGCGGCTACTTCTTCGGTATGGCTTTGCCCAAAGGGGAAGAGCTTGTGACCACAGTCGGGGCATATCATGTAACTCATATTTTCGATAATTCCAAGAACCGGAATTTTCATCATATTTGCCATGGTAACTGCTTTAGAGACAATCATAGAGACCAGCTCCTGCGGGGAAGTGACAATGAGAATGCCGTCTACCGGAAGGGACTGAAAGACCGTCAGCGGAACATCGCCGGTTCCCGGAGGCATATCCACAAACAGATAGTCTACATCGTCCCAGAAAACATCGCTCCAAAACTGCTTGACCATGTTGGCAACGATCGGGCCTCTCCAAACGACCGGCGTAGTTTCCTCCTCCAAGAGAAGGTTGGTGCTAACAATCTGAATATTATTTTCACTGCGGCGTGGAACGATCAATTCGTCCTGCGAAAAAACTTTTTCATGAATTCCAAAAGCTTTCGGAATCGAAGGGCCGGTAATATCGGCATCCATGATACCGACTCGATGCCCAAGACGGTTCATCTGAACCGCCATCATGGAGGTAATCAGGCTTTTACCGACGCCGCCCTTGCCGCTGACAATCCCGATTACTTTTTTTACATGGCTTTTGGGATTAAGCGGGACCCGAAAATCCTGCGGATTTGGCTGACGGCTGGAGCAGTTTTCTTGACAATTGCTGCAGTCATGATTGCATTCACTCATGAAGATCTCTCCTTTATCTTTTATCAGATGGTTTTAAAACTCGTGTTTTAGGCTGCGTGTAAAGAGACGATTAATACAGGCGTCGGCATCCTGATTTTGGTGGATAATGCGGTCCACCGCGTCGCAGATCGGAAGCTCAACCTGATATTTTTTCCCTAAGAGCAGCAGCGCCTTCACAGTAGCGGCGCCTTCGGCAAGTTCCCCATAAGGCTCTTTTTTGACAAAACTTTCGCCGAATTGCCGGTTGTGGCTGTATTTACTGAAGACAGTTGCTTCATAGTCACCCAGATGGGAAAGGCCATAGGCGGTAAGTTCATTTCCACCCATTGCCTTGATTAGCCGTGCAATTTCGCGGGTTCCACGGCACATTAAAGGCCCTTTCAGGGAAGTTTTGTTTCTGCCGTCCAAAATGCCGGCGGCAATTCCAATTACGTTTTTAGAGGCGGCGCCAATCTCATTGCCGAGAAGATCATCCCCATAATAAAAGCGAATGAGGTCACTGCCCATTGCGTCGATGATGCGTGCTTTTACTTCTTCTCGATCACTGTCTACCACCATACAATTTGGAAGTCCCTTTACAAAATCCTGTACATGCCCGGGACCAACCCAGATCCCTAAATCAATATCTGGCAAAAATTCGCGGACAATCTGCGTTAGGCGCAGACCGGTGGAAGCTTCGATCCCTTTCATGCAGAGAACCATTGTCTTTCCGAAAAATGACAGGGGCTGAAGCTGTGCCATTAGATCTCGCAGCCCTTGAGCGCCAATCGAAATGATCACCATTTGGGCAGAAGCAACCGCTTTTGGCAGGTCGGTGGTCATTTTTGTTTCCGGCCCGAAGGAAACAAGACCGTTTGTGCCGGTTTCCTGTAATTGGTGAAAATGAGTGGAGCTTTCGCGTCCGTAAATTGTCACAGCGTGTCCAAGTTTAGCTGCATACCATGCGAGAAAACTTCCCCAACGGCCGCAGCCAATCACTGTTATATTCATCGAATCCCTCCAGAAGAGATAATTTTTATTGCAATTTAATTAGTATAACATGCTTCGTAAAGAAAAACCACCAATCACTAAAAAACACAAAATAATCGATGCTTTTTACGAAAACTATTGGCACTTTATCCTTTAAAATTCAAAAGCAGCCAAAGGGAAAGAGAATCATACCCTTTCCCTTTTGAGCTGCTCTTCATAAAATAAAGATAAAAGAGAAAAATCAGGATTGCGGGGAATCAGAATCTGGTTGATGGGTTCCTTCCGGAAGGGCCCCTACTGGAGATTCCGAAAGAATCGGCAGACAAAACCAGAATGTGCTTCCAACACCGATTGCACTGCGTACTCCATAGGTGCCGTCGTGCATATCTAGAATTGACTTTACAATCGAGAGCCCTAGGCCAGTGCCGATTTGTGCGCGCTTATGTTCTTTATCTACCTTATAGTAACGATCCCAGATATCATGAAGTTTGTCGGCAGGAATCCCTTCTCCTGTGTCGGTGACTTCAACTGTTACCTGATGATCACAAACAAGCTGACGAATCTGAATTTTTCGATCAGTGCCTGTATAATTGATTGCATTATTAATCAGATTGTAGAGAACTTGGGAAATTTTGAGTTCATCGGCAAAGACAGTTACGTTGCGGTCAGATTCAAAAGTTAGGGTACAGTCGGTCAGCTTGCGGTAACGCTTCGTTGTTTCACGAATTTCATCCGTTAGACTGAACTCTGATTTTTCCAGCTTCTGTGTGCCGGATTCCAGTTTGCTGATATCCAGCACATCGTTTACCAGATTAGTCAGACGAGTTGCTTCGTCAATGATGACTTGGATATTTTCAGGGGTATTTTCGCCCGGAAGATCGCGCATTACTTCCGCATAGCCACAAATCATCGTAAGCGGTGTACGCAGGTCATGGCTAATGTTTGCAATCAGTTCCCGCTGCAGATGTTCCACTTTGCCCAGCTCGTGTTCCGCATAGTTTAAGGTGCGGGCAAGCTCACTGATCTCCCGATAGCCACCTTCCTGAAATGTGACGTTGTAATCTCCGGTTGCGAGTTCTTTTGCGGCATCATTGATCTGAATAATTGGTTTGCTGATATGTTTGGAAAGATAAAAGGCCAACAACACGGCAAAAACCAATAGAATTCCGGTAATCAGAAGCAGCTGAGAACGAATAGTACTGACGGTTGCACTCAGCGGCGTAATGACGCTATAGAGAAAAATCATATAAGGACTTCCGTTGGAGTCCTGCCGAATCGAATTATAGATAAAAGCACGACTGCGGAAAAGCGTGTCCCAGACAGAAGAACTTGCATTTTGGGGATTCACCAGTTCAAAGTGGGTTCCACCTTCTGCCTGCGTGTTTTGATAAAGAAAATTGAGGAATAGACGAATAGAAGATTCTCCCATTTCAGTGGAGAGACGGTTTGGAGAGGCATCTGCCCCATAAACGTTCCCACTGCTGTCCAAAATCAGGATACAAAGCTGGTTGCGCTGTGCCTCCTGTTTGCAGAGTGCTTTTAAATCCTCTGGCTGCATATCACTTGAAACTGCTTTTTCTATCGTCGATGAAGAACTCAAAATTTCTTTTTGCTTGGTATTTTCATAGAACTGATTTAAAAAGACAGTTTGGAATAGCCACAGTAAAATCAGAACGAAAACAATGAACAAAACAAAAATACTGAGAATTCGCCATTTAATACTGATCTTTTGCCATCTTTCACGCATGGAGTGAACCAATTTTTTCGGCGATTTAAGCTTCAAAGCGATAGCCCACCCCTCTTAGTGTCACAATAAATTTTGCATAGGGGCCAAGACTTTTGCGGAGTAATTTGATATGGGTGTCCAAGGTGCGGTCGTCTCCGTAAAAATCGTATCCCCATACATTTGTAATCAACTTTTCACGAGTCAGTGCAATATTGCGGTTGTCTGCAAGATAGAAGAGCAGATCGTATTCTTTTGGAGAAAGATCTGCTTTCTTGCCATCGATGGTAACAATTCGGCCAGTAAAATCGATGCTGAGACCTTCAAAAGAAAGAATCTTTTTTTGAGCAGTGTTTAATTCGGGGTGCGTACGCTTGATAATTGCACTTACCCTCATCATCAATTCCTTTGGGGAGAAAGGCTTTACAACGTAATCGTCAATGCCAAGCTCAAATCCATGAATTTTATCGTATTCTTCTCCGCGGGCAGAAAGCATTAAAACCGGAGTGGAGCAGCATTTTCGAATCTCATGCACGGCCGAAAATCCATCAAGTTCCGGCATCATAATATCCATAATGATTAGATCATAGCTGTGAGGATGTTTTCTGCAGAGATTCACGGCAATCATGCCGTCGGAGGCTTCTTCCACAGAATAACCTTCAAATTCTGCATATTTGCGAATCAACAGGCGAATTTTATCTTCGTCATCCACTACTAACAAACGGTTCATTTTGATTCTCAATCTCCTCTCATGTTTCGATTTTTTATCCTATCAGAATTTTGTGAAAAGTGCGTGACGAATAGCTGAATCGTTTTGCTATATTAAAGGAAAAGCGATTTCTTGACTTCTGATACAAAAATAGTATACTGAATTTTGGAAAAAATCAACTAAAATCCGGCAGAGAAGCTCCTTTTGAGACAAAATCCCAAATCACAGGGAGATTGTCTTTGGAAGGGCTTTTTTAGATGAGAGTAAAATTAGAAAAAACACCTAAAAATTTAAAATGGAAAGGATGCGTTTTGCATGAAATCGTTTGAAGAACTGCATCAGCAGGCAAAAGCGGCAGCGGCCGAACTGCTTGAAGCCGCGCATATGAAAGCGGGGCAGCTAATGGTGGTCGGCTGTTCCTCGAGTGAGGTCGTCGGGAAAAAAATTGGAACCGACAGCAGCCTAAAAGCAGCACAAGAAATCTTCTCCGGAATCTATGAAGAAACACAAAAAAGAGGCGTTTATCTGGCGGCACAATGCTGTGAACATTTGAACCGCTCTTTGATCCTTCCGCAAGAGGCAGCGGAAAAGTTTCATTATGAGCAGGTAAATGTTGTTCCACAACCACATGCCGGTGGAAGTTTTGCAACAACAGCCTATCAAACATTCGAACACCCGGTGGCAGTGGAAGAAATTCGGGCTGACTGCGGAATGGATATCGGGGGGACTTTGATTGGGATGCATTTGAAGCGGGTAGCGGTGCCAACCCGTCTTTCGATTGATCATATTGGAGAGGCTATTTTGATCTGTGCTCGTACCAGAGCAAAGTATGTTGGAGGCCCTCGCGCCCATTATGATGACCGTTTAATGTGAGAAAAATAAAAAATTAACGAAAGTTTAAAAAACTCTTTGTTGAATTTTTTATTGACATTCTTGCATTTTTCTGATATTCTATAAATACCTTCAAGGAACAATAATGATGTCACATAAAGAAATATCGAATATCATTTTGTATCTTGAATGTTCAACATGCTTGCAAGTGCTTAGAATAGATAAGCCTCTCTTTTCTTACAACTGCGCTTTTTAAAAAGCGCAAATCCTCCGATCCAGCCAGTCGGAGGATTTTTCTTTTTTTAAGAAAAGCCCTCCTGATTGACAAGCATTTTGAAATTGAGTATCATTGAAGAAGTAAAAAGGAGGGCGGCTGATTATGCGCGTTTCCGCAAAAGGAAAATATGCTTTGGCAGCAATGGTTTATTTGGCACAGAGTGGCCACGATACTGTAAAAACGGTGGCGCGAATCTCTGAGGAGCTGAATATTTCAAAGATTTATTTGGAACAAGTGTTTTCTTTATTAAAAAGAGCGGGATTAGTCCTCTCGACGAAAGGCGCACAGGGCGGTTATCGGCTGGCGCTGCTGCCGGAGAAAATCACCGCTTATGCAGTGCTAAAAGCCTGTGATCAGGCGCTTTTTGAAAAGGCTGAGCCAGTCCTTAATGAAGGTCATCAGGCGCTCAATCATGTTTTGGATACTGTTTATCAAAAGATGGATGAAGAGGTCAAAACATCTTTGGAATCTTTTACGCTTTCCGACTTAGCGGAAAAGGTTGCCGGTGAGCTGAATTCTTATATGTTCTTTATCTGAAAATCCAATTGTTTTACATTATAATATAGAAAAGGGAACCACCTATTTCATTTGTGGTTCCCTTTTCTATTTATATATATGGATCGAGGTGCGAATCATTAAATAGAAGGATATCCTTCGGCTTCCAGCGCACGACGAATTTGTTCGATATGTTCGGTGTTGCGGGTTTCCATTCGGATTCGCAGAAAACAGCCGGAAACATCGGTTTCCAAATCGCTTCGGTCGTG
Organism: Caproicibacterium sp. NSD3; assembly: GCF_053613275.1. Classification (NCBI taxonomy): domain Bacteria; kingdom Bacillati; phylum Bacillota; class Clostridia; order Eubacteriales; family Oscillospiraceae; genus Caproicibacterium; species Caproicibacterium sp. NSD3. Next base: position 2,157,234 of record NZ_CM132119.1, on the reverse strand, counting down.
ATAAACACCGACAACGTTGCCGCCGAGCTTTGCAATCGTAGAGGAGATTGTGCTCAATTCACCGGGACGATCCAGCAGCTTAAAGGTCAGTTCTGCAGAGCGGCCGGATTTGAGAAGGCCGCGGCTGATGACTTTGCTGAGAATGGTCACATCGATGTTGCCGCCAGAGAGCAAACAAACCACTTTTTTGCCTTTGAGATCCAGCTTGTTTGCAAGGACCGCTGCGACAGAAACAGCGCCTGCACCTTCTGTAATCAGCTTTTGTTGTTCAATTAAAGTCAGAATTGCCGCCGCGATCTCATCTTCAGAAACCGTAATGATGCCGTCTAGATATTTACTGCATAGTTGATAGGTCAGATCTCCTGGACATTTGACCGCAATGCCATCCGCAAAAGTGTGTACTTCTTCCACACCTTCCGGCTTTTTTGTCTGAAGGGCATGCTCCATGCTGGCAGCGCCGGCTGCCTGTACTCCGTAAACTTTACAGTTTGGACGCAGAGATTTAATGGTAAAAGCGACCCCAGAAGCAAGTCCGCCGCCGCCTACCGGGACCAAAACGACATCGGCGTCCGGCATTTGATCCAGAATTTCAAGACCGATTGTCCCCTGACCGGCGATTACATCCGGGTCATCAAAGGGATGAATCAGCGTTCGGCCAGTTTCTTTTTGAAGCTCTACAGCCTTGTCATGCGCATCATCGTAAACGCCCTGAACCAGGCAGACCTCAGCGCCGTAGCGTTTGGTTGCTTCCACTTTGCTGATTGGAGCGGTGGCGGGGATACAGATCAGAGAGGAGATATGATTTTTGGCAGCAGCCAACGCAACGCCTTGAGCATGGTTGCCGGCAGAGCAGGCGATCACTCCTTTTTCTTTTTCAGCGGGAGTCAGCTGCGAAATTTTGTAATAAGCTCCGCGGACTTTAAAAGAACCTGTTACCTGAAGATTTTCGGTTTTAAGATAAACACTGCAGTTTTCGCCGATCTGGGGGGCGGGAATCAAATCGGTTTTTCGAGCGATTTCCCGCAAGACAAAGGCGGCGTGATAAACGTTATCAAGTGTAAGCATAGGTTGTGTGAGCATGGATTTGCTCCTCCTTTTTGGTCGAATGATGAAATCAATTTTAAAGGTTTTACCTTTTATTTAGACATTGCCATAGAGCCCGTACGGAGAATTTTTAAAATTTGGTAGGGCGTGTAGAGTTCAATAAAAGAATTAATCGTAGAAGCGTCTCCGGTAAGTTCCAAAATCATAGAATTCGGTTCCACATTCAGAATGTTTGCGTGGAATACGTTCGCAATTTCTACCAGACGTTCGCTGTTTTTTGGGGTGCGTTTTACCTTGAGGAGCAAATGCTCGCGGATAATCGTATTGTTGCGGTCCAGAACGGTAACTTCTTGGATATCAATCAGCTTGCTGACCTGTTTATCTACCTGACGGACGATTCGGTCATCTCCGGAGACAACGATCAAGATCCGTGAATAATCGGTGTCTTCCGTTTGGCAGGCAACAATCGAAAGGATATTGTAGCAGCGCCGGCTGAAAAGGCCCGCAATCCGGAGCAGGACCCCCGGATTGTTTCTGGCAAGGATAGAGAGCACGTATTCTTTGTCACCGCTTTGCTTTTTGTCGTACATGATCTTTCCTCCTTACATTTCCAGCATCGGTTCTTCTGCAGAGGCTCCGGCAGGGACCATCGGCAGCACGTTAATATCTTTATCGATCCAGCAGTCGATCAGAACAGGCCCTTTTTCTGCAAGTGCTTTTTTGAGGATCGGTTCTACTTCATCTTTTGTGTGGATTCGATAGGCTTTGACCCCGAACGCTTCTGCCAATTTACAGAAATCGGTATTGTGATCAAGAATTGTCTGAGAGAAATGATTGTGATAAAAGAGTTTCTGCCATTGCCGCACCATGCCGAGAACAGAATTGTTAAAGACCATTTCCACCACGGGAATCTGGTAATTTGCCAGTGTAGAAAGCTCATTGCAGTTCATATGAAAGCTTCCGTCTCCGGCGATATTGATCACTTTCTGCTTTGGATTTGCAACCTGTGCGCCCATGGCGGCGCCGAGACCAAATCCCATGGTGCCTAAGCCTCCGGAACTGATAAACTGGCGGGGACGATGAAAGCGATAAAATTGTGCCGCCCACATCTGATGCTGCCCGACTTCTGTCGCAATGATCGCATTGGAGGAAGTTAATCGATCCAACGTTTCGATCAGCTCTTTTGGGGTAGGGAGTTCCGGAGTGGGGGAAGACTGAGAGAGCGGATACTGCTTTTTCCAGAGGGCTGTCTGTTCCATCCATTTCTGATGATCTTGTTGAGGGAGAAGCTTTAAAAGTTCGCGCAGAATCTTTTTTGCGTCTCCCTTCATTTTGAGATCACAGTCGATATTTTTGTTAAATTCGGCGGTATCAATCTCAATTTGCAGAATCGGACAATGCTGTGCAAAAAGTTTGGAATTGCATGAAACCCGATCGGAAAATCTAGTTCCAACGGCAACAAAAAGATCACAGTTTTTCAACGTCTGGGCGCTGGCTTTTGTGCCGTGCATTCCGAGAAGACCTAAATAACGGGGGCTTTTCGCATCTATTCCGCCCTGACACATCAGAGAGGAAGCGACCGGCGCATCGAGGAGATCAGCGAAAGCGCGTGCTTCTTTAGAAGCTCCTGCTGAAATGACGCCGCCGCCGAGATACAAAAAGGGACGCCGACTTGTTTTTAGCATGTCGAGTGCTTCATAGAACCGTTCATCGGTTGGAAAATTCCCTTTGGGTGCGGGCAGCGGAGCGCATTTTTCATAGTCATAAAGCTGAGCCGTCACGTCCTTTGGAATATCCACCAAAACGGGGCCGGGCCGCCCGGTTGTTGCAATCTGAAAGGCCTGCCGAATAACGTCGGCGAGATCTTCAATGTGTTTTACCAAAAAATTATGCTTTGTGACCGGCATCGTGATTCCGGTAATATCTACTTCCTGAAAGGAGTCCAGCCCCAAAAGTTCGACATTGACGTTTCCGGTGATTGCTACCATCGGAACGGAATCCATATAGGCAGTGGCAATTCCGGTGACGAGATTGGTAGCGCCCGGACCGGAAGTCGCGATGCAGACACCAGGTTTTCCAGTAGAGCGGGCATAACCGTCTGCGGCATGGGCAGCACCCTGTTCATGTGCAGTACGAATATGGTGAATTCGGTCCTGATATTCATAAAGTGCATCGTAGATGTTGAGAACGGCGCCGCCGGGATAGCCAAATACCGTATCAACGCCCTGTTCTAGCAGACATTCCATGAGAATTTGCGCACCAGTCAGTTTCATAAGTTGAACCCCTTTCTTCTCTTCCAGCTCTAAAGCCGGTATTTTTTACTGTAAAAAAATAAAGAGCCGTCTCTGTTCCCGAAAAATTCAGGAAACAGAGGCGGCTCTGTTTTTTCAGATACCACGGTACCACTCTGCTTTATCACAAAAGGTTTTGTGACCTCATACGCATCGGAGTTAGGATAACTTTAAAATGCGTTTTCCGATAACGGGGAAGTCCGGACGTCACTTACTGACAAAAATTGTGTTCAGCCGTCTGCTCAAGGGGGATGATTCAGAAATATGCTCCTGACGCCTTTCACCAAATGGCGTCTCTCTGTGAGGAATCCACATTAGAAACTTTGTCCCTATCATTGCATTTCAAAAATTATATTTGTTTTATCTTATGAGCTTTTTCAAAAAAAGTCAATGCTTTTTTCAAAAAATTTACTGCTTTAAAGCAAAAAACGCAAGTTGACTAAAAATTGAGGAATTAAAGGGGATGGACACTGTGCATTCGTACAAAATGAATGAATTATGCAAAAAGATTCTTGCATAATCACGATGACAGTGCTATGCTTTGAGACAAATCAAATCAAACAAAAGCATGGATCAGGATATGACCTGCTCTTTTGAGCATACAGAGAACCGTTATTTGGTGAAAGACGGTGGCGGAAAAAGAGAAATGGCCCTCACCTGCGAGCTGTTTCGGTGAATTGGAAAGTAGCCGAAGCCGGAATACCCACCGTTACAAGGGAACCCCTTAGCGGGAAAAGCGGTCGTTTAAAAGACGACAAACAGAGTGGTACCGCGGAGAAAATTCAAAACCTTCGCCTCTGATTAAAAAATCAGAGGCGGGGGTTTTTTTATATAGCATAGAAGAAAACTTGAGGGACTTTTTGAGGAAAAGGGGAGATCACAGATGAACGCACTTATCATCGTAGCAATTTCTATCGTCGTGCTGGGCGGTGGGTATTTGTTGTACGGCCGATGGTTGGCCAAAACTTGGGGAATTGATCCCAATGCGAAAACGCCTGCTTATGAAAAAGAAGACGGTGAGGATTATATTCCTACCAACAGCTTGGTTGTATTTAGTCACCAGTTTAGTTCAATTGCGGGTGCAGGCCCAATCACAGGCCCAATTATTGCCTGTATGTTTGGTTGGTTGCCGGCGCTGCTCTGGATTTTGATCGGCGGTGTATTTTTCGGAGCAGTACAGGATTTTACTTCCATGTATGCTTCGGTAAAGACAAAAGGCAAGACGATCGGTTCTATTATCGAAAATTATATCGGGAAAACCGGTAAAACATTGTTCCTGATTTTTGAATGGCTTTTCAGCCTGTTGGTTATTGCAGCCTTTGCGGATATGGTTGCCGGCACGTTTAGCGGCTTTGCACCCGATACCGGTGCCAAGATTTATGCAAACGGCGGCACAGCTTCCATGACCATGCTTTTTATCTTTGGTGCGGTAATTTTTGGATTTTTCATGAAATATGCAAAGCCAAAGGGTGGCGTTATGGCGGCTTGTGGAATTGTTTTTACAGCTGTTTTGATGTTGATCGGCCTTAATTTCCCACTTTATGCGGATAAGGGGACATGGCTGGCAGTTATCTTTGCTTATCTGTTCATTGCTGCCGCATTGCCTATGTGGGTAATGATTCAGCCTCGTGATTATTTGAGCACGTTTTTGCTTTTGACCATGATCGCCGGCGCGGTGATCGGACTTTTGGTAATGCATCCTTCCATCAATCTGCCGGTAGTGACCAGCTTTAATGTGAATGGAAAAATGCTCTTCCCAATGCTGTTTGTGACGATTGCCTGTGGTGCAGTTTCCGGATTCCATAGCTTGGTTTCTTCCAGCACCAGCAGCCGTCAGATCAAGAATGAAAAAGATATGCTTCCGATCGGTTATGGCGCTATGCTGCTGGAATCTTTGCTGGCGGTTGTTGCACTTTGCGTCGCAGGTGCCGCTGCAGATCCGATCACGCATGCAGCTGCCCAGGGAACTCCTTTTGCAATCTTCTCCAAAGGGGTTGCAAGCTTCCTTGTGCAGATCGGTATGCCGCAGGACGCCGCAATGTGTGTCATGAATATGGCGGTTTCCACGCTGGCACTTACCAGCCTTGATGCAGTTGCCCGTATCGGCAGAATTGCCTTCCAGGAACTGTTTGGGCAGGGGAGTTCTTCCGTAGCAAAATTCCTGAGCAATAAATATATTTCTACGATTATTACGCTTGCTTGTGGCTGTGTCCTGAGCCTTGGCGGTTATAACAATATTTGGCCGCTGTTTGGTTCTGCAAACCAGTTGCTCGCAGCTTTGGTGCTTATCAGCCTTGCGGTGTTCCTCAAATGTACAGGACGCCAGGGTTGGATGCTCTATGTACCGATGTTTGTAATGCTGGCGGTTACTTTTACCGCTCTAGTACAGTCGATCATCTCGATCGTTGTCAAACTCGGTTCCAATAATTTTGTTTTCATGACCGATGGTCTCCAGCTGATTGTGGCGGTTTTGCTGGTTGCCCTTGGTGTTATGGTAGCAGCTTCCTGTTTAAAGACACTCTTTGGGAAAAAAGGGGATTCTAAGAAAGCTACTTCTGATACAGCGGTCTGAAAAATAGCTTGAGGGTTTTATAAAACGTTGAAAAAGTGCCTGATGAATTGATTCCATCAGGCACTTTTTCAATCATAAAATAAATTTTTAGATTATTTTGAATCGTTTTAATTCTTCTTTTTACGAAGCAATAGAATACAGAGCAAAGCAATCAGCGCACCGGCACCGACCATAGCAGCGCCGGATAAAAAGGCTGGAAATTGATTTTGGGAAAAAGAAGAAGAATTTTTGCGGCTGGAATTAGAATCAATGGTGTAAGATTTCTCTTCGGGGTCCCCTGATGAAGTGGAGCGTTTTACACTTGCTCCCGTCGATTTTTTGGAGGAGCTTTTTTTGACAGTGCCGCCGGTTCTGGTTCCGGCTTCCGTTTTTGTTTCAGAGGTTCTTTCTGAACGGGATACCTGTACATGGTATTCGGAAGAACGTTTTCCATCTGCAGATTTTACGGTGATCCGAATGATTGTCGTACTTCCGGCAGCACTTAAAGTATGGCGGTTAACTGTAATTTTGCTTCCTTCTTCTGCACTCTGTGCAGAAAACCAAATCTCATTTTCATCCGCGGGAACGGTTGTCTCGTATTCCAGATGGTTTGAAGAAAAGTCGGGGGAAAGAGAAACTCCTTCCGGCTGGGTTATCGAAAGATCTTGCAGAAACGGACCAGAATCATCATCATCATCTGTACTGTTGGAACTGTTCACGATGGGAATCGATAAATTTTGTTGGGTGTCTAAATTAAGTGGCTGGGCAGAAAAATCGCACACCTCACTGATTGACAGGGAAAATGGGTACGATACTCCTTCATGAACCGTATCTTTTACATGAAAATGATAGGTGGCGATTGTGCCGGAGAGGACAGAAGCAACACCATCTTCTACATTGCAGGCATAAATACACTGTAAAGGGGAACCGTTCCCAACGAAAAATTCGTTTTGGGTGACGCCTTTTGAGAGAGTTACACCCTCATAGGAAAAAACGTCTTCGTCAAAGGAAAAGCTTGCCCGAAAAGCTGCCGGGGATTCTTTTGATGGAGCCGCCTGCAGCAAAACTGAAAAAGCTCCGCCAGGACAGGCTGAACCTTTTTCACAAATAGAAAAAGGGGTCATTTCAGCCGCCCGGGCGGAGACACCAGCCAGACAGAATACAATTCCGATTAAAAGAATTCTGATTTGGATTCGTTTTTTCATAAATAGGATCTCTTTATTGTAAAAGATTCAAGTGGAAACAGAAACATGCTGTTCATGGCTTTGTTCCCGAACCAGTCTCTTTTGAAGAACTTCAAGTCGAAAACGATTATAGCGCTGAATGATGATAAAAGGCCATGTTCCAAGAAAAAGAGGAATAGAAATGGTAATGGAAACCAGTGGTGTATTCAGCCAAATAATCGGGATTAAGCAAAATCCGCCGAGAGTATGCATCCACTCGCCACGACAAGTTTCTAAAATAAAACGGTCTACATATTCCAAAGTTAGGGCGTTGCCTAGAGAACGCTTGGAAAAACCACCATTGGAGATAAACTGAGGAAGACAATCTTTCCAGTCCTGGATTTTTAAGTGGGACCGGTACCAACGACCGTTTTGTTCCCATTTTCGCGGTTGATAAAGGGCGCGCCGAGCATCAAAAAGGGAATCAGGAAGATGCTGGCATGCGAATACAGTGATCCCTTGCCATAAGCCAATCAAAAGCAGATTGTTTATCAGCATTTTGAGAAAAGGCATCTCTCGAAACAAAGCGTTCTGTCGCCCCCTTTTTTAGCTGCAGATATACTAATTGTATCTTTTGCATGCAGTAAATAGTATAATACATTTTTAGAATTTCTACAAGAGAAAACATATTTTCTGATTTATTTTGCTTCGTTTCTAGGACCATTATAAAACTCTTAAAAAAGAATGAATTTCTGTTTTTACGAAAGAATAAAAGCAAAAAAACAAAGTTAAAAAAGGTCTCAAAAAATTCGAGCTTATTTCGTATTTACTGCGTTGACTTTTATATAATCAGCGTATTATACTAAATTTAATTTTATGAATGGTCAGCAATGAGTTTGTTTTTTGCAACATTTTTAAATTGACTTAAAAAAACAAAGTGAATAGTCAAAAGGAACATCTAAAAGAGCGGCTTATTTGAAAGGAGTTTTTATGATGAGTACAGTTCCGGAGTTATTCGGTACACTGGTCTTTAATGATTCGGTTATGAAGGCGAGACTGCCCAAGGATACCTATCAGGCTTTAAAAATGACCCGCGAAAATGGAAAGCCATTAGATCCTCAGGTGGCAAATGTGGTAGCAAACACCATGAAGGATTGGGCAGTAGAAAATGGCTGCACCCATTTTACGCATTGGTTTCAGCCGATGAACGGGATTACCGCGGAAAAGCACGACAGCTTTATTTCTCCCGTGGCGGGCGGAAAAGTTATCATGGAGTTTTCCGGTAAGGAATTAATTAAAGGGGAACCGGATGCTAGTTCTTTCCCGAACGGTGGTCTGCGTTCTACCTTTGAAGCGCGTGGATATACTGCTTGGGACCCCACCAGCGATGCGTTTATCAAGGATGGTAGTCTTTGCGTTCCCACTGCTTTTTGCTCTTATGGAGGGGAAGCACTTGATAAAAAGACACCGCTTTTGCGTTCCATGAATGTCATTAATGAACAGGCTCTGCGAATCTTACGGCTGTTTGGCGATCAAAAGACACAGCGCGTAAATGTGACTGTAGGTGCGGAACAGGAATATTTTTTGATTGATCGAAAATTGTTTGAAGAACGTGAAGATCTCATCTATACCGGACGTACACTTTTTGGTGCCATGCCGCCAAAAGGGCAGGAGATGGAAGACCATTATTTTGGCGTCATTAAGCCGCGGGTCTCTGCCTTTATGAAAGACTTGGATGAGGAATTGTGGAAATTGGGGATTTTTGCAAAAACGAAGCATAACGAAGTTGCCCCCGGGCAGCATGAATTGGCTCCGATCTTTACAACTGTGAACGTAGCAACTGACCAGAACCAGCTGACAATGGAAATCATGAAAAAAGTTGCGGCAAAGCATGGTCTCTCTTGTTTGCTGCACGAAAAGCCGTTTAATGGGGTGAATGGGTCCGGCAAACACGATAACTGGTCGTTAAGTACCGACCGTGGGATCAACCTTTTGGAGCCTGGGGATTCTCCGCGGACGAATGCGCGCTTTTTGCTGTTTTTAACCGCAATTATTGAAGCGGTCGATACGCATCAGGATCTTTTGCGCCTTTCCGTTGCAAGTGCAGGGAACGATCATCGTCTTGGCGGAAATGAAGCGCCACCGGCAATTATTTCGATCTTTTTGGGCAATCAGCTTACCGAAGTCTTGGATTCCATTGAAAAGAAAGAGGAATATAAGGAAAGTCAGGGCAAATCTGTTTTGACAATTGGTGTGGATGTATTGCCCAATTTGCCGAAAGACGCGACCGATCGTAATCGTACTTCTCCTTTTGCATTTACCGGAAATAAGTTTGAGTTTCGTATGCTTGGCTCTACCGTTTCTATTGGCTGTCCGAATATGATTTTGAACACCATCGTTGCTGATGTGCTTTGCAAATATGCAGACCGGCTGGAAAAAGCGAAGGATTTTAACTATGAATTGGAGCATTTGATTCGTCATGCGTATCGGGATCATAAGCGGATTGTTTTTAACGGCGACGGATATACCGATGGATGGGTAAAAGAAGCCGAGAAACGTGGATTGCTGAATCTCGCGACTACAGCCGATTGTATGCCTCTTTACAAAAAAGAAGAGAATATTAAGCTATTTGAAAAATATGGAGTTTTGTCTCGTATGGAGGTTTGTTCCCGCTGCGAGATTCAGATGGAAAACTATAATAAACAGCAGCATATTGAAGCTCTGACAATGGAGGATATGATTCAAAAGCAGATCTTTCCTGCGATGTGCAGCTATATGAAGATGATTTCTGAAGGAATCTCTCTAAAAAAACAGATCGGGGAGGGGATTTCTTACGAGGTAGAGGAAACTCTGCTCAAAAAGCTTTCGAGTTTGTCGGTAGAGCTTTTCCATGAGTTGGAAGCTTTGAAGACGGCAGTCTCTGGGGAGCAGAAAATTATGGATATAGAAAAGCTCTGCCGGTATTGTGCAGATGTACTTTTGGTGCAGATGGAAAAGACCCGCGTAGTTGCCGATCAGATAGAACCGTTAGTTGGCAAGACTTACTGGCCCTATCCCTGCTATGGAGATCTTTTGTTTTCTGTAAATTAAATAAACTGATTTTATTGATAAAAGAGAGAGAATACAAAGTCAAAAAACGACTTTGTATTCTCTCTCTTTTTTATATTCTTAAAGGGTAATAAAATCCAATTTTCCCGGGGAAAATTCTTTTCGAACTTTTTCCTGAAAAACAGAAGGTGGCATATGCATATATTCTTTAAATGCTTTTGTAAAATGGGATTGATCATAATATCCACAGTCCTGTGCAACATCAACGATGGACATTCCTGGGTGTTCAATCATCGTTCGCAGTGCATTTTGAAAACGAATATTTGCTAAAACCGTCTTAGGGGCAAGCCCCACATGTTCTGTAATCACTTTTTGAAGATATCGGGCACTATAGCCGGTTTGTTCCTGCAGTTCAGAAATTCGAATATTGCCGTGCTGCATCAGAGCATCGTGCATCATATTTTGGATTAAAGCAGAAGTTTCCCGCTGCTTTGTGCGGTTTTCCCATTGAAAAATAAAATTTCGAAGATATTTGATGCGTTGTTCAAAAGTTTCGGCACATGCCATTTGTTCCAAAATGGATCCTGGCTGCAGAAGATCATCCAATGGAATTTCTGTGTCTGCAAGCTCATTGCTGGGAATTCCAAAAATTCTGGTAAATTCTCCTGGAAAAAACTGACAGGCAAAAACTTGCAGCATTCCGTAAAGGGGAACTTTCTTGCTTTGATTCAATGCGCCGCAACAGACAGCATATGGATTGTTTGGATCTATAGAAAATAAAATTCCAACCAGACCAATTCCAGGAACACAACTTAATCCATCTGCTTTACCGGTGTTTTTCAGCTCATGCACAACCGCAATGGGTGTGCCGTTGTTTCCTTCGGCCAAAAGGCTTTTATGGCTTTTTTCTGCATCCCAAAACGGTTGAACGGATACCATTGTACTGAAATCCGTTCTATTTTTGTCCATAGTGCCCCTCCTTATTTCTCCTACTTTAAAATTGACGGAAATATATTCTGCTTTTTACAAGGTATTGTTCTGATTTTTACAAGTTTTTGTGGATTTCACATGATATTATGGTGGCACGATAGACATAAAACGAAATGACCTTATAAAAAAATTGTACAAATCGGTGATTTTATAAGGAATCTTGGAATCTCGATTTCATTATAAACGCAGATTTGCCAGACGTCAACTCAAGATTACAAATTTTATGTTGAGTCAAAAGCAGTCACTTTGGTACGGCGGCTGTTTTGATAGAAGAAAAAAATGAAGGAGGATTTATATGGTTACTACAATTACATGGATTATTGTCTTTGTCTTGATTGTAGGAATTGGAATGTTTGCAGGAAAATCAATGTCCAATTCCAAACAGTGGTCAGGTGGGGACAAAACACTCAGTGCAGTCGGAGTCGGTTGTGTTTTGGGAGCATGGCAGATCGGAGGCATGAGTATTGTCGGTGCAGCTCAGAATGGCTATACGATGGGAATTGCTGGTGCATGGTATTCGCTGGCAGGTGGAATTTATTTGTTGGTTGCGGCAGGACTTGCAAAAATTTTGCGCGACAGAATGCCGGGGGATTCGGTACCAACTTATTTAGCAAGTCGTTTTTCCACCAGCAGTTCTAAGCTTTATTCTTATGTTTGGGTTATTCTCGGATTTTTGTATATTCCGGTTCAGCTTAAAACAGTTGCCTCAGTTATCCAGATTACAGTACCAAATTTGGATGGGAACTGGGCCATTGTTCTTGGATTGGCGATTGCCGCTGTTTATACCGCATTCTCAGGAATGAAAGGTGCAGCATCCGTCGGAAAAGTGGTTTGTATTGGCATTTATGTGCTTTTGGTTGGATTTGTGGTAATTATTCTGCAGCACTTTGGGGGATATTCGGGCTTGGTTTCCTCTTTGCCAAAAGGATACGGAGAACTCAGCAGTATGCCAACGCAAAAATGGGTTGGATGGTTGCTTTCCGGTATTTTGTCCTCTGTCGTTATGCAGTCTGTTCTGCAGCCGATTATGGCGGCAAGAGATGCAAAAGCAGCGCGCGGGGGCTGCATTATTGGTTATGTATTCGCAGCTCCAATTTGCATTTTCACCGCAATCATTGGCATGATAGGTGCTGCTACCACCAGTGATTTGGGAAATGGTGCAACCGCTTTTGCGTGGACCATTAAAGAATATACCAGCCCAGTCATGGCAGGCGTTATTTTTGCAGTTTCCACCATGATTATTGCAGCGACAATGGCTACTATGATGATGGCGACAGGAACAATTATTACAAACATTTATAAAACACAGGTCAATAAAGAGGCTTCTGAAGACAAAATGTTGAAAGTTTCCCGTTATGGAACCTTGATCTTTTCCGTTTGTACTCTGATTCCTGCTTTTTTACTGCCCAGCACAGCTTTGACAACGACTTTTCAAATTTTGATTCAATGTTCTACCGGTCCGGTAAGCTTTTCTATTCTTGCCGGTTTACTTTGGAAACGTACGACGAAACAAGCGTCGCTGGCCAGCATGGTTTCCGGTATTATTGTTGGATTGCTTTGGGTAATCAGCGGGTTGTCCAATCAAATTGAAACAATTTATGCCGTAATTGTTGTCAGCTATGGTGTAGGTATCATCACCACACTTTTAACATCTAAAAAAGAAAATGCGATTCAAGCGTAATTGAAGATAAAAAATTTGTTTCAGGGGAATGATCCCTGTCATAAGGAGGTTTGTCTTATGCCTACAAAGCCCTATTTGGGAAAAACTCTTTCAGAAATTGCGATGTTTCGTCCATATCCATCCGGTCGTGGAGGCGCTGTAAGCTCTAATAGCCCATATGCGACCAGCGCTGGGTTGGAAATGATGAAAAATGGTGGGAATGCCATTGATGCGGCAGTTGCGATTTCTTTGGTGCTGGGAGTTGTTGAACCATACCACTGCGGCATTGGCGGCGGATGTTTTCATGTTGTTTATCACAAAGAAAGCAACCAGTTTTATGCCTGCGATGCACGCGGTGTGGCACCGTTAAACGCATACCAGGATATGTTCTTGGATGAAAATGGAGATGTCGATCTGAATCTTACCGAATTTTCAGGCCGTTCTACCGCGGTTCCGGCACTTTACCGGGCAATGGATAATCTGCTGAAAAAATTTGGAACAATGACCTGGGAGCAGGTGTCGGCTCCTGCAATCCGGTTGTGCCGCGAAGGATTCAAATGCGGATTTATGTATACACGCATCAGCGATACTCCCGAAGCAGAACATAATGCAGCAGCTTATGAAGGCTTTAAAGAACTTTACCTGCACGACGGAAAGCCACGTACTTTTGGTGAAGTGATTAAGAATCCGGAGCTCGCCGATACGATGGAGACAGTTGCTAAAAACGGTGTAGACTGGTTCTATAATGGGCCTGTAGCCGATGCTATCGTGAAGGCTGTGCAAAAAAATAAAGGCGTTTTGGTAAAAGAAGATCTAGAAAACTGTTCGCCAAAACCGCGTACTCCGGTAGAAGGAAGCTATCGGGGATATAAAGTTGTATCGATGCCGCCTCCATCTTCCGGCGGAAGTCATATTATCCAAATGCTGAATATCCTTGAGAATTTTGACCTCGCAAAAATGGGATGGCATTCTGCCGAAAGCACACATCTTTTGGCAGAAACAATGAAAATTATGTTTGCCGATCGCTCGGTCGCAATGGGAGATCCTGATTTTGTGCAGGTACAGGTTGAAAAGATTCTTTCTAAAGAATATGCGAAAGAACTTGCCAAAAAGATTGATCCGGATAAAGCGCAGGAGTTTGCGCCAACCGAAGGGATCGAAGCAAAAAGCTATCCGGGCTGTACCTCGCATTTCTCCGTCATGGATAAAGAGGGAAATGTTGTTGTGCAGACTCAGACAATTCGTAACTGGTGGGGCTGTGGTGTAGTGGTTCCCGGCTATGGATTTATCATGAATAATACAATGGCTGATTTTAGCCCTAAAGTTGGCGTGCGTACTACACAGGGACTTGCCTATGGAATGGCAAATGCAGTACGTCCGGGAAAGACGCCGCTTTCCAGCATGTCTCCTACGATTGTGCTGAAAGATGGGGTCCCGGTGTTGGCTGTTGGGTGTGCTGGTGGTCCACGAATCATCACAAGTACGCTTCAGCTGATCGTCAATACGCTTGACTATGGAATGATGATGGAACCGGCCACTCGTGCGCCGCATATGTGCTGCTTAACGCTCGATCAGGGGCTGGAACTTGAAGACGGATTCTCTCCGGATACCGAGAAACTTTTAAGAGAGAAAGGGCATAAAATCATTGAAACCGGGTCATGTGGAGAACTTTTGGTAATGCCGAATGGCATTATGAGAGTTGGAGATGAATTTTTCCCGGCAGGATGCAATCGTGCCGATGGCGGCGGTGGTGCATTGACTGAGTTTGGCACAACCGCAATTGATGGAATTGTTTTTGAATAAAAGCCCTGCTTCCTATATACTTTTTTACTTGCCGGTCTGCAATTTTGCAGATCGGCATTTTTTGGTTTAAATGATGAATTTGTGTGGAATTACACAAAACAATGTGATATAATCCAATTAAAAGAATTTCGTTTTTTGGAGGAATCTTTATGCTACAGGAGAGAAGAAGCAAGATCATTCAAAAGATTCAGCAGACCAATGTGATAAAGGTCAGCGATTTAATGGAAGAGTTCGGCGTCTCGATCGAAACAATTCGGCGTGATTTGGAATATCTTGAAGAAAATAATTATTTGAAACGTGTATACGGCGGGGCTGTTAAAAAAGGGTTCAATACACAAGAGCCGGCATATAAACGGCGTGAAGTAGAGAAGGAAGATGAAAAGAAAAAAATTGCTGCTGCTGCGGCAGAACTGGTATCGGATGGGGATACTTTGTTTATGGATGTAGGAACGACCGTCTTAGAAACGGCACGCCAGCTCGGCAGCAAAAAGAGGATTACCGTTATTACAAATTCTACTTTAACTGCTCAGGCACTCATTGAAGTAAATCCAGAAAACCGGGTAATTCTGCTTGGCGGAGAGCTTAGAAATGGGGATCTATCGGTTTCCGGATATTTATGTGATAATAGTCTCGAAAATTTTTATGCGGATAAAGCGATTATTGGTGCTGGAGGGATTACCATTGAAAACGGTATTACCGATTATCATTTGGCAGAAGCCAATACCCGGCGTCTGATGATCAGACATTCCGATCAAGTGATTATCGTTGCAGATTCCAGCAAGTTCGGAGTGATTGCAATGAACCGTGTCTGTCCTGTTTCGGATATTCATACCATTGTAGTGGATGACAGTTTACCAGAAAAAGAAGCTCAGCGTTACCGTGATAAGGGACTGCGGATTTGTTTTGCTCGGTGATCTTTTCATGATAAAAATTACAAAAGAGAGAACCTGTACTCATCATTTTTGAGAGTGCAGGTTCTTTCATTATTTTGATAAAATTTTATGAAAAAGTAGCAAGAAAATGCTTTTCTTTTCTTGCTATTTTTTATTTCCTATGCTATTATAAATCCATAAAATATCACACAATATCATCAATATTCCACATACGGAGGGGAAGCCTATGAAGCATACAGGATATTTTATGGGAATAGATGCTGGAACAACTGGAACGACAGTGTTGGTAATGGATGAGAAATGGAATGTTGCAGCAAAAGGTTATCAAAAACATATAATGAACAGCCCAAATCCTGGCTGGATGGAGCAAGATGCGAATGTCCTTTGGGAAGATTTACTGTGTGCAGTAAAAAAAGCGTTATTGCAGCTCCCTTTAAATGCACAAATTTTAGAAATCGGGCTTGACCACCAGGGAGAAAGCTGCTTGATTTGGGAGAGATCAACTGGAAATCCGCTTTCCCAGGCAATTAATTGGCAGGACCGAAGAATGGTATCAGCGGTGGAAGAGTTAGCCGCGAAGTATGGGGAAGAAATTCAAAAACGGACGGGATTTTTTCCGGATTCTTATTTTAGTGCAGAAAAATTTGTTTGGGAATTGAATCAAATTCCCAATGGATATCAGCGGGCAGAAAATGGGGAACTTTGCGCTGGAACGCTTGGCAGTTGGTTCCTTTGGAAAATGACGGGAGGAAAAATCCATATGACGGATCCTTCCACTGCTTCGCGCACCATGCTTTATAACATTTATAGGGGGGAGTGGGATGACGAGATCTTAGAGATACTTTCCCTTCCTCGTAAGATGCTCCCTCAAATTGGCAGCAGTGCACAGCGATTCGGTATGACCCAACCGCAGTGCTTTTTAGGGCTTCAAATTCCTGTTTCAGGCTTAATAGTCGATCAGCAGGCAGCGTTGTTTGGACAGTGCTGCTTTCATACAGGAATGATAAAAACAACTTATGGAACAGGCTGCTTTCTTCTTATGAATACAGGGCGGACCCCTATAAAGTCTTCGGGCGGACTTTTGACGACGGTAGCGTGGAATCTTGGGCAAAAAGATACGTTTGCTTTAGACGGCGGTATTTATACGGCCGGGGCGGCGGTTAATTGGCTGCGTGAAAAGATGGGAATGATCGAGTCTTTTGAGCAAACGCAGCAAATGGCAGAGAGTATAGAGGATAATGGCGGTATTTATTTTGTACCGGCGTTTGTGGGATTGGCAGCCCCTCATTGGGATAGTTGTGCGCGCGGAACGATTTTTGGAATCAGTTCTACGACGGAAAAAGAGCAGATCGTTCGGGCAACTCTGGAAAGTATTGCTTATCAGGTATCAGACAATCTTGATGTTATGGTTAGAGATTCTGGATTCCCCATTGGAGTAATGCGAGCAGATGGGGGAATGGCGGTCAATTCATTTTTGATGCAGTTTCAGGCGGATATTTTGAATATTCCAGTAGATGTCCCGGTGATTTCGGAAACCAGCAGCTTGGGAGCCGCTTATCTTGCTGCTTTTGGAGAAGGTTGGTTTTCGTCTTTGAGCGAGATTGAGTGTAATTGGCAGTTACAGTGTCGATACGAGCCAAAAATGTCGGACGATGAACGGCAGACACTACTCTACCATTGGCACAGAGCAGTGGAACGTTCTCTTGGATGGCTTCAAACAGAGACACCATAAAGTTTTTAGTTTTAGGAGGAAAAACAATGAGAAACACAGATGTGCTGATTATTGGGGCCGGAGCGGTCGGTTGTTCCATCGCACGAGAACTGACAAAATATCAGGTCCGCGTATTGGTGGTCGAAAAAAAGGAAGATGTTGGTGGAGACGCTTCCAAAGCAAACAGTGCAATTATTCATACGGGATATGATGCCTCCCCGGACACATTGGAATCTCAGTTGGTTGTTGCAGCAAACCCTATGTATGACAAGCTTACAAAAGATTTAGATGTCCCGTTTTCAAGAATTGGTGGGATTCTTCCGGCAATCACACAGGAGCAGTATGAAAAATTACCGGCATTGAAAGAAAAGGCATTTAAAAACCGTGTATATGATGTGGAATATCTTTCAGGCAAAGAATTGCTTAAAATGGAACCAAATTTGAACCCGGAGACGAAAGCAGGGTTATATATTCCGCGGGAGAGTATCATTGATCCATTCCTGTTAGTCGTTGGTTATGCTGAAAATGCACAGCAGAACGGTGCTGATTTCCTTCTGGGAACAGAAGTGACCGAAATGCATAGGGAACAAGGAAAAATAACAGCGGTGGAAACAACAGCCGGGGAGATTTCCTGCAAATGGGTCGTCAATGCGGCCGGACTGCATTGCGATGAAATTGCAGCAATGGTTGGAAAAAATGATTATACGGTTAACCCACGAAAAGGACAGTTTTATGTTCTTGATAAAAATACATCCTGTAAAGTGGAACATATTATATTGCCGATTCCAACGAAAGTTACAAAAGGAAAGCTGATGTGCCCGACTATTCACGGGAATATGTTGGTTGGCCCAACAGCGGAGGATCTTTCGGATAAGGAGGATCGATCAACGGATGCGGCAGGGCTTAAGAGTGTTGCGGAAGATGTGCGGCACTTGATTCCGAATGTCAATCTTCGTGATACGATCACACAGTACAGCGGTCTGCGCCCAAATCGAAATCCGGAGGGACTGCATGTAGATACTTATGACGACTTAACAAATTATATAAACCTATCAGGAGTGCGTTCTACGGGATTAACGGCTTCCGCTTCCCTTGGAAAATATGTGGCACAGACCCTTTTAAAGCTTGGAATGCCTGCAGAAATGAATCCCGATTTTAATCCGGTTCGGAAAGGAATTATACGGTTTCGAGAGCTTACCCGGGAGCAGCAAGATGAAATGATCCAGAAAAATCCTTTATATGGCAGAGTGGTCTGCCGCTGCGAAACAATTACAGAAGGAGAAATTGTTGCGGCAATTCACAGCCCTATTCCTGCCCGTAGCATGGATGCAGTTAAACGCCGCGTGCGCGCAGGGCTCGGGCGCTGCCAAGGCGGATTTTGTGGGCCAAGGGTACTGGAAATCCTTGCACGCGAACTGGGAGTATCTGCTGACCAAATCAATAAGAATGATAAAGGTTCTTACATGATTGCCGGAAAAGTAAGATAAGGGGGGATTACATAATGTATGAAATTACATGTGATGTAGCGGTGATCGGAGCAGGCCCGGCGGGGCTTGCAGCAGCGGCTGCAGCGAAAGAGCAGGGTGCAGAGAAAGTATTGATCATTGAACGTGACACCGCATTGGGAGGCATTTTGCAGCAGTGTGTGCATCCGGGATTCGGGTTGTCGCTTTTTAAGGAAGAACTCACCGGGCCCGAATATGCAGCACGTTTTATTGAAAAAGTGGAGCAGGCCGGTATTAAAACGCTGCTGGATACCATGGTTTTGGAAGTTCGGCAAGATGGGACGATCTATTGCACGAATTCCCGCTATGGAATAACGATGGTAAAAGCCCAAAGTGTCGTGCTTGCTATGGGATGCCGTGAAAAGACCCGGGGGAATATCCAGATTCCGGGGACCCGTCCAGCAGGAATTTATACCGCCGGTTCCGCTCAGAGAATGGTCAATCGGCAGAACGAAATGGTCGGGAAAAAAGTAGTGATTTTGGGCTCCGGAGATATCGGGATGATTATGGCACGCCGTCTTACATTGGAAGGAGCCAGAGTGGTCGCGGTAGTAGAAGTTATGGATTATCTCGCGGGACTCACTCGTAACCGGGTGCAATGTTTGGATGATTTCGGAATTCCATTGCTGCTCTCTCATACTGTAACAAGAATTGTTGGAAATCAGCGTGTAGAGGGAGTCTATGTAGCAAAAGTTGACCAGAACCGTATCCCGATTCCGAATACAGAAGTGTTTTTTGACTGCGATACCTTACTGCTTTCAGTTGGCTTGATTCCTGAGAATGAACTTTCAAGAGCAGCCAAGATCGAAATGGACAACGTGACAAACGGACCGGTTGTCAATCAGTATATGCAGACCAGTGCGCCCAGACTTTTTGCCTGCGGAAATGTAGTCCATGTAAACGATTTGGTGGATAATGTTTCAACAGAGAGTATGCTTGCTGGGAAAAATGCGGCTAAATATGCGATGGGACAGCTTCCAACTCCTAAACAGGTGGTGGTATGCCGGCCGGGAGAAAATGTGCGGTATCTTTGTCCGCAGAAAATTACCGTTTCCAATGAAGCGGAAAATATAACGGTCTATTTTCGTGTCAAACAGCCACAGAAAGAAACGACATTAAAAGTATTCTGTGAGGAAGGATTGCTTTTCGAAAAACGTCTGCCCCGTGTGAATCCGGGCGAAATGCAGCATATCTGTGTCCCAACCGCTTCACTTTCAGGGAAAACGCTTACAGTCGATGCGGAAAAGAGGAATTGATCATGGAAAAAGAAATTACTTGTACAGTTTGTCCGATGGGATGCAGGATCACTGTTTGCGGAGAAGGAGAAGTGATTCGCTCCATAAAAGGTTATACTTGTGCTCGCGGAGAACAGTACGCCCGCAGCGAATTTGTTCATCCGGTACGAATTTTGACCTCTACTGCTTTAGTAAGCGACAGTAATGAGCCGCTTGTAGCGGTGCGTTCCAACCGTCCGTTGCCAAAAGAATTGTTGATGAACTGTATGAAAAAAATTCATATGCTCCATTTACAGGCCCCGGTTCATCGTTATCAGGTGCTGATTCCCAACATTATGGATACCGGGGTGGATATTGTTGCTAGCGGAGAAGCAAAAAGACAGAATTCGTAGACTGAAAGATAGAATTTTAAAAAGTATGGGAAGGAGGAGTAGAAAGTGAATTTCCAAATGATCCTAACTGCAATTATGGCTGTCTTTTTGCTGTTGGGTGCATTGGATGATATTTTTGGGAACCGATTTGGGCTGGGTAAAGAATTTGAAAATGGATTTCAATCAGCGGGAAGATTGATTCTGTGCATGTCAGGCTTTATGGTTTTGGCACCGGTAGCGGCACATAGTCTAGGCTTTGTTTTAGCTCCGATTTTTCAGTCCATTGGAGCGGACCCTTCTAGTTTTGCGGGCCTGGTGATTGCAAACGATTCCGGCGGATATGTGTTGGCAACAGAGATGGCGAACGATCCGCAGGCCGGAATTTACAATGGAATGATCGTAGGTTCCATGTTAGGGACAACGATTATGTTTCAGCTGCCCTTAACGATGACCTTTACAAAAGACAAAGAACGTCCGGCAGCAATTTATGGAATGGTAGCCGGAGTTGCAACCGTTCCGCTGGGATGTCTTGCAGGTGGTTTGGCGGCAGGCTTTCCTTTTTCGATGCTGTTTTTTAATACGATACCGGTATTGATCGTTTCGGTAGCCCTTTTAATTGCTTTGTTGCTTTTGGGAGAAAAGATTGTGCCTGCTTTTTCGGTTTTTGGGAAAATCATGTTAGGAATTTCGATAGCAGGTCTGGCAATAGCCGGATTTTCTCAGCTGACAGGGTTGAAAGTTTTAGACGGAATGGGCAGCATCAATGAAGTGTTTCAGATTGTTGGTGGGATCACGATTTTTTTAGCGGGAGCGTTTCCGTTACTTTTTGTATTGCGAAAAGTTGGGCACAAAGGACTGGAGCGTATCGGCAAACGGATGAAAATCAATAAAACTTCCGTAACGGGGCTTTTGATTACGCTTGCGAACCCTCTGCCAACGATGGAAATGCTGTCTGATATGGATGACCGAGGCAGAATGCTGAATATTTCTTTGATTGTATCTGCATCCTGCACATTCGGCGATCATATGGCATATGCTTCCCAGACGCTTCCGCAGATTGTTCCTGCACTGATTTTTGGAAAATTGGTGGGGGGCTTTAGCGGAATGCTCTTGGCACTCTTTTTGGCACCCCGGCTTTTGGGCAAAAATGAAGCATAATACTTAAAATTGCTTAAAAACTATTTTTTATTAAATTAAAAGTGCTGTTTTTTAATTTAATAAGGGAATCATATAAAAACACGCTAGGATAATTTAGAGATTATGTAAATCAAATTTAGGCGTTTTTATCAATTCTTATAAACAAATTATATTCATGATTGACAAAAATTCTCTTTCTTATTAAAATGATTTCAATAGAAGGAGATGAGAAAATGGGTCGTTCTCTAAAAGAAGATGTTTATTGCAGATTAAAAGAAGAGATCTTATACGGACAATTTAATCCGAATGTGGTCCTTACCGAGGGAGAAATTGCGCAGAAATTTTTGGTGAGCAGAACCCCGGCGCGGCAAGCACTGCGAAAATTAGAGAACGAAAACATGATCAAAAGAAATTCCACCGGCTGTGGCTGGACTATTACAGTGGTTCGTTTGGAAGAAATTCATGAAATGCTTGGGATGGATTGTGCTTTGGTGGATTTAATGATTTGCCATACAATGGAACGGATCACAGAAGAAACTGTTTTTTATTTAGAAAAACAGTTGGAACAAATTGAGCTGCTTGTGGAACAGCGGGAAATTCATCATGCTGCAGATTTGTGCCGCCAGTTTCGAATTTCTATTATGGAGGAAGCAAAAATGCCGCTTGTGCTGAAAGCATGGCTTTCCATTCCTCCGCTTTGTAATTTTAATTGGCTTTGGAACGGGATTCCACTGGAAAATCATCTTCATTCGATTGCAGATAATAGGGTTTTGATGGAGGCAATTAAAGAAAGAGATGCTCTGAAATTTGAGAAGACATATCGCCGACATACAGAAGAATATTTTGAGTGGTGCACTGAGGTATATCAAAGATTTCAGCTTTGATTTTTCTTCAGACTTTAAAAAATAAGATAAAATGTATTTTTTTTAGTACGTCTTAGGATGTTGACTTTCATAACAAAGAAATTTATAGTAAAGGTATTCCGGAAAAAGAAAAGCTCAAAGAGGAGTTCATGACATTCGTTTGTCATGGGCTCCTTTTTTGATGCCAAAAAGACTAGTCTTTCCATTTACATGTGACGGCCCTGGCAATTTTGAACAATGACGTTCTTTCCTTCGAGTTAACTTGCTTTTGGGTTTACACTTGTCTGATTTAAGAAAGAAGGAAACATCATGGAATTTTCGGCAACAACTTTGTTTTACGACTTTGCGATTATGTCCGCGCTACTGTTTATTGCAAATATTCTGCGGACAAAATTGAAATTCTTGCAAAATTGGTATATTCCATCTTCGCTAGTAGCAGGAATCTTAGGGGTGATCGGCGGAAAATATTTTATGAATATTTTACCGCTGAGCAGCAGTATTTCAGTCTATCCAAGCATCATGATTTCGGTATTGTTTGGAACATTGCTGATCGGCCGCAAACAAAAAACAAAATTTAAAGAGACAATCAAAAGTGTTGGCGATACTTTTGCAGTGACGACGAGCGGAATCATGATCCAGTGGGGAGTCGGGATTGCAGCGTCTCTGATTTTGGCGGCCACAATTTTCCCAGATCTAAATCCGGGCTTCGGAATGCTGATGGCATCCGGATTTGAAGGCGGCCATGGAACCGCCGCTGCCGTTGGAGCAGCTCTTTCGGAGGGATGCGGCTGGACTTCCGCCACTTCGATCGGGCAGACGTTCGCAACGATTGGCTTGCTGGATGGAATTTTCATCGGAATCCTTTTGATTAATATCGGAACACGTAAAAAATGGACCCGACTGATCAAAGAAGTTAGTGGGCTTTCACAGGAAATGAAAACAGGATTAGTGGAAGAAAAGGATCAGAAATCGATCGGCAAAGCTACGGTTAATTCAATTTCTATTGATCCTTTAGCCTGGCATCTCTGCATTATTTTGACCGCAGTAGGCGGCGCGTATCTTTTAAACAATGTGCTCAAGAGCATTTGGCCTTCTTTTTCCGTACCGACTTATGGAATCGCATTGATTTGCGGCTGGCTGATGAATAAATTGCTGCAAGCTGTAAAGTTGGATCATTATGTGGATCAGAAACTGATTACAAGAATCGGTTCCTGTGTGACCGATTATTTGGTTGGATTCGGTGTTGCGTCAATTAATATCAGTGTTGTTATCAGCTATGCGGTGCCGCTGATCATCATCTCTCTGCTTGGCCTTGCATGCTGCCTGATATGGCTTTTGGTTGTATCCCGCCACATTTTCCACAATTATTGGTTCGAGCGTGGAATTTATATCTTTGGAATGTGCACCGGCGTTATGGCGATCGGCGTTATCCTGTATCGTATCAGTGACCCGGATTATAAAGCACCGGTTTTGGAAGATGTTGGAGTAGCCGGAATCTTTACGACCTTTGTGGATATGTTCCAGGTTTCGATGGTACCGATCATGTTTATGAGCGGGCAGCTGATTCCCGCAATGGTAATCTGGCTAATTGTGCCTTTGGTGATCGTGGCTGTCAGCATAGGTATTTATAAATGGAAAAAAGGAACAGGAGCCGAACTGCGTCCGGGAGAAGAAGAGTCTGCAGTCAATTATGAGGGAATTCTAGAAGGAACAGAATCTCCTGTTGTCGTTGTAAAAGGAACTTCAGCAGAGGAACTTTGAATATAAGGGGCGAATATCGTGAGAATTCAGAAACATCCGATTTTGGGAGAATTTCAAAAAGGTGAATTGGTCACCTTCACATTGGACGGAAAAGATATGCAGGGATACGAAGGAGAACCGATTGCTGCAGCTTTGCGTGCGGCAGGGGTGATGACTCACCGTTATACTTCCCGCTTTGGAAAACCGCGCGGCGTGTTTTGTGCGATTGGGCGCTGCACAGACTGTGTCATGATTGTGGACGGAAAACCCAATATCCGTACTTGTGTAACACCGCTCAAGGCCGGTATGAAAGTACAGACACAATATGGCATCAAGGCAAAGGAGTAAGCAAATATGAAAATGAAAAGATACGAACTGATTGTAATTGGAGCTGGACCGGCCGGGCTTTCTGCTGCAATTGAAGGCGCTAAAGCAGGAATGAAAGTCATTGTGTTTGATGAAAATGCCCGTCCCGGAGGACAGCTTTTTAAACAGATTCATAAATTTTTCGGTTCTAAGGAACATAAAGCCAAAATCCGTGGATTTCGAATTGGGCAGGAACTGTTGGAAGAAGCGGAAAAACTGGGTGTAGAAGTTTGCCTCAATGCGATTGTAATGGGGATTTTTGACTGCATGGAAATTACCGTTATGAAGGATGGAGAAGTTCATCACTATAAGGGCGATAATATCATCGTAGCAACCGGCGCAAGGGAGAACATGGTTCCGTTTAAAGGATGGACTCTGCCGGGCGTGATCGGAGCGGGTGCAGCGCAGACAATGATGAATCTGCATGGAGTCCAACCCGGCACAAAAGTGTTGATGGTTGGAAGCGGAAACGTTGGACTGGTTGTTTCTTTTCAGCTGATGCAGGCGGGAATCGAAGTTGCGGCAATTATTGATGCGGCACCGCGTGTCGGCGGATACGGAGTTCATGCTTCAAAGCTGACACGAATGGGAGTTCCGTTTTATCTTTCCCACACGGTTGTGGAAGCAGAGGGCAAAGATTGTGTGACCGGCGTAAAGATTGCAGCAGTAGATGAAAAGTTTCAGCCCATCAAAGGGACCGAAAAGCATTTCGACGTTGATACCATCTGCATGGCAGTAGGACTGTCACCGATGAGTCAGCTAACACGTATGGCAGGCTGTGAAATGATTGATAAGGGCGGACCGGTTCCGGCGGTAGATGCTTATAATCAGACTTCTGTGCCCGGATTATTTGCGGCAGGAGATGTTGCCGGAATTGAAGAGGCTTCCTCTGCAATGATCGGCGGAAGAATTGCCGGAGCGGCCGCCGCACATCGTCTGGGCTATTTGGAAGATGCCGTATTTGAAGAGAAAGTTCAGAAGCTGCGTTCCTCTATGGATCAGCTGCATCAGGGAATGTTCTCTCCTCAAAATCGTGGAAGGATCGATCTAAAAGAAACGGATGAGGGAATTCCGCTTTCTCAGAGCCTTCTGAAAAAGGGATTTGTTTCAGATGAAGAAATCGAGAAATTTCCCGGTGTTACCCATGCAAAAGGGATTCACCCGGTTATCGAATGTACACAGAATATTCCTTGTAATCCTTGTCAGGATGCCTGTAAATTTGGCTGTATTCGGGTAGGAAGTCAGATTACCCGCCTGCCGGCCGTTGATTCTCAGAAAAAATGTACCGGCTGCGGAATGTGTGTTGCATCTTGCTCCGGACAGGCGATTTTCCTGGTCAACGAAGAATATGAGCCCGGATATGCCAGCGTCACTTTACCTTACGAGTTTTTGCCGCTTCCAGCAAAAGGAGATCACGGAAAAGCATTGGGACGGGATGGCTCCGTCCTATGTGATGCCGAAGTTTTGGAGACAAGAACTGCACCGATTATGGATGGAACCGTGCTTCTCACCATGAAAGTACCGGCTAACATGTCTATGAAGGCGCGATTCTTTAAGGGGGAGGCTTAAAAATGGCAAAAATAATTGACCGTAATCTTGATATTGGCGAATTCGTTCCTCAGCCGGACGATGATTTGATTATTTGTCGCTGTGAAGAAATTACAAAAGGAGAAATCCGTCGCGCAATCCATGACGGCATGCGCACGATGACGGAACTAAAACGGTTTACCCGTGCGGGAATGGGACTGTGTCAAGGTGGTACCTGCACAAAAATTGTAAAGGGAATTATGGCAAAAGAGCTGGGAATTCGCCCTTCAGATTTAGAAGAGCCGACTGCCCGTGGCCCGGCGCGTCCCATTGAAATGAAAATTTTCAGCAATGAGGTGGATGATTAATGAATGCAGATGTAATTATTATTGGGGGCGGAATTATTGGGAATTCATCCGCTTATTATCTTGCGAAAAAAGGATTAAAGTGTTTGGTGTTAGAACAGACCATGATTGGAAATGGCGGTTCGAGCCGCAATGGCGGTGGTGTTCGCCAGTCTGCGCGTGATGTGCGTGAATTGCCGATTGCTATGTATGCCATTCAAAATCTGTGGCCTAACCTGAACGAAGAACTGGGTGTCGATGTGGAGTATCATCAGGACGGAAATCTTCGTCTCGGAAAAACGCCGGCACATCTCGAAACTTTAAAAAAGCTGACTCAAAAGAGTCAGGCGGCAGGGCTGGACGTCAAAATGATTACAGGGGACGAGGCTAGAGAAATCTGTCCCTATATGTCTCAAGAGGTAATTGGTGCTTCCTGGTGCCCCACTGACGGGCATGCGAATCCCATGATGACGACGCTGGCATTTTATCGTCGTGCGCTCCAACTGGGAGTTCATTTTATCACTGGAGAAAAAATTACAAAGATTCAGCTTCACTGCGGAAAAGCCAGAGCGGTGGTCACGGATGCCGGAAATACTTATGAAGCAGACAACATTATTGTAGCGGCGGGATATGGTTCCCGTGCAATCTTAAATACCGTCGGAATTGATGTGCCGCTTTATCGGATGCTGAATGAATGTCTGGTAACAGAAGTGCAGCCGCCGATGTTCTGGCAGATGCTGGGTACGGCCGAAGCGGATTTTTATGGCCATCAGACGAAGCACGGTTCTTTTGCGTTTGGTGGTTGTTCCGGCTTGGAAAATTATCATAAAAATCATAAAGAATCGGAATCCGCAAAGTCCACTTCCATGACGGCGGAAAGTGTCTGCCGAGGAATTATGAAATATTTTCCGGTCTTGGCGGATGCAAAAATTGTTCGTCATTGGGCAGGCTGGCTTGATATCTCTGCTGATCAGGTTCCAATTATTGATAAGGTCAATGAGATTCCGGGATTGTTTATCGCCTGTGGCTTTACAGGCCATGGATTTGGCATCGGGCCTGGAGTCGGTACAATTATGAGTGAACTCGTTACCGGAGAACCGACTTGTGTGCAGATTGATGCGTTAAAATATGATCGTTTTTCTGCCAAAGGATAATTTAAGGCGATTTTCAGTGATACTTGTATGATAAACTTTCAATTTAGAATACAAAAAGCGACCAGGGACTATTGTCCTTGATCGCTTTTTGTCTAAGAGATTGTTTTAAAATTTAGGATATAAAAAACCCGGCATGTTTCCATACCGGGTTTACGACCAGACTTATAAGCCGAGTTCTGTTCTGACAGCTATCTATCTTGGCCAGGCGTTGCCGCCATAGCTCGATGCCACCTTCTAGGGACGTGCCGGGCCGACACAAAATGTCCCACTGCGGTGTTGCTCCGGATAGGGTTTGCAGAGCCATTCGGTTCTCCGAATGCTGGTGAGCTCTTACCTCGCCTTTCCATCCTTACCGCTCAAAAGAGCGGCGGTATATTTCTGTTGCACTTTCCCTAGGGTCACCCCCGGCGGCCGTTAGCCGTTATCCATGCCCTGTGGAGCTCGGACTTTCCTCAGATACGCCGTTTCCCGCTGTATCCGCAGCTGCCCGGTCTGCTCGCGTTTATCCATTATATCGAATTTTAAAATGAAAGTCAATTAATCTTTTTATCAATAGGTATAGGAGTCCAGAAGCTGGCGCTTGACTTCCCAGAGTGGACGACTTAAGTCTACATAATAGTTGTGGGGATTTTCAAAACGCAGCACCTCATCCCATAGGGTAGAGACCTGCTCCTTGCAGAAGGCCCTTAGCTCGGGCAGTGTCTTTTTGTGCATGACGCATTTTCCACCGTCAAAAAGCCGTTCACGCAGCCGTACCGCACGGAAATTTGTAATTTTCTTTTTCTTCCATTCGTGTTCAGGGTCGAAGATTTCGTAAGGCTTTGTATCGTCGATATTTTCTTCATGCAGGGTTACCACATCTGCGATCGCTTTTCCGGAATCCCGGTCATATAGACGCCAAAGTTCCTTAAAGCAGGGAGTCGTAATCTTCGTTACATTTTCGCTGACTTTGATTTTCGGTGTAATGGAGCCATCTGGTTCTTCTACCGCAGAGAGCTTGTACACTCCGCCAAAAACCGGACAGCTGCTGCTGGTAATCATGCGTTCGCCAACTCCAAAGGAGTCTACTTTGGCGCCTTGAGCCAGCATGTCCCGAATAATGTATTCATCTAAACTGTTGCTGGCACAGATTTTGCAGTCCGGAAAACCTGCAGTGTCCAGCATCTTGCGTGCGAGCTTTGAAAGATAGGTAATATCACCGCTGTCAATTCGAATACCGGCGGGACGATAGCCCATGGGAAGAAGCACGTCATTAAACACTTTAATCGCATTTGGAATGCCCGATTTTAACACATTGTAGGTATCTACGAGCAATGTGCAGGCGTGCGGATATTCTTTTGCGTAAGCGCGGAAGGCATCATATTCATTATCAAAAAGCTGAACCCAGCTGTGTGCCATAGTCCCCAGTGCCGGCACTTGATAGTCTCGGTCACAAATCGTGCAGGCAGTTCCGCAGCAGCCGCCGATATAGGACGCACGTGCGCCTAAAATGGCACCATCGGCCCCCTGTGCCCTGCGGGAGCCGAATTCCATAACAGGGCGACCTTCCGCTGCACGGACGATCCGATTTGCTTTCGTGGCGATCAGACTTTCGTGATTGATTGTCAGAAGAATCATTGTCTCGACAAATTGTGCCTGAATTACCGGCCCGCGGACAGTCAGAATGGGCTCTCCCGGAAAGATCGGTACCCCTTCCGGAACGGCCCACACATCACAGCAAAAATGGAAGTCCTTCAAGTACTGCAAAAATTCTTCGCTGAAGATTTTGCAGCCTCTCAGGTAATCAATATCTTTTTCGGTAAAGGTCAGGTTTTTCATGTATTCGGCGACTTCTTGAACACCTGCCATGATGGCAAACCCGCCATTGTCAGGGATGTTGCGGAAAAACATATCAAAATAGACAATCCGGTCGCGGTATCCATTTTGAAAATAGCCATTGGCCATCGTAATTTCGTAAAAATCGGTCAGCATCGTCAAATTTGTTTTTACAGGGGGTGTGTACATGGAATCTTCATCTCCATTAAAATTTTGGCTGCTGCCACCTTAAATGGCATAGCAGCATAGTATGGATAGAAAGTTGCGTTAGGGATATTATAGCAAGGTTCCTGGGAAATAACAAATAATATGTAAAAAAAATTTATGATTTTGAAATTTTTTGAATTGTTCTTTAAATTAAAAGGAAAATTAGTTTTATTATTGCGCTTTTAGGGGAAAAAGATTATACTGTTAACAATTTATATGGGATGAATCATTTTCCGGGGATTCCATTCCCGAATGCAAGCGATAATTGATTAATTTACGGGAGATGAAGCACGTTGAGATTACGCAAACAGGCACTTGGGAGCCGCAATCTAGTTGGAGCCCGTGTAGAAGAAGCCCGTAAGGATCTTGGGATGAAGCAGAAAGAGCTTCTTGCACAGCTGCAGGTCAACGGTGTGGATATGAATGCTTCTGGTCTTTCAAAACTGGAAGGGCAGATCCGGAGTGTATCTGATATTGAGTTGATTGCTCTCTCAAAGATCCTTGGTGTTTCGGTAGAGTGGCTTTTGGGCCTTAAAAATGACCCCTGATTAAATCTGGGAGCTTTATTTTCGTCTCGCCCCTTTCTTTATTAAAAAGGGCGAGACGTTTTTTACATCAAAATTTTTACAAAATTAAAAAGCAGAGCAGAAATTAAAAAATTAATTTCTGCTCTGCTTTTAACAATCTCAAAGAGATGAAACGATCTGAAGAGCGTAATTTTTCATAGAATTCAGGTCTTCTTCGGTAGGCATAAAGTTGACACGCAGCCCATCCCCCTGGAATTTAAATTTCAATCCTTCCAAGCGGGCTTTTATCATAGGAACAGCTTCTCCACTCCAGCCGAAGGAACCAAATGCACCGGCAGGTTTGCGGGTGTTGATGGCGTCAATCATCGCGAGCGCTTTCCAAACAACGGAGGGCGCGTCCCGGTTGATCGTATCGGAACCGACCAAGAGCGCCTGGCAGCTGTTGATTTTAGAGGCAACCTCAAAAGCATCTGCATGAACAAGATCCATCATAGAGACTTCCAGATCTTGATTCGAAGAGAGTGCTTCTGCTGCAGCTTCTGCAAGTTTTTTGGTATAGCCGTATGCAGAAACATAAGGAATAAAAATCAACTTTTTTCCCGGGGATTCCGGAGTGCTCCAAAGACGGTAGAGCTTTTTTCTTTGCTCAATATTTTTTGTTAAACAGGGGCCATGGCTTGGACAGATCATTTCTGCAGGAAGAGCATCTATCAAAGCAAGTCCCTTTAAAACATAAGGCTTAAATGGCCTGAAAATCCCTTTAAAATAGTAGGCAAACTGTTCTTCATAAGCCTTTTGGTCATGAATACCAGTGTCCAGCATGGTGGGTTCGCAGTAATGGGTACCCAGAAAATCACAGGTAAAAAGCGTCTTTTCGGCGGGATACCATGTGAACATGCTGTCGGGCCAATGCAGGAGCGGCGCGGGAATAAATTGCAGTTCCCTGTTGTTGCCGAGATCCAAAATTTCTCCTGGCTTTATAATATGGCAGGGCAAACTTTCATTTGCAATCGCTTCCATATATTTTTTTGCTGCCACAGTGCAGTAAATTGTGAGCTTTGGGCATCTTTTTAAAAGCCGTGCAACCGAACCAGAATGATCTGGTTCCGTGTGATTCATGATCAGTGCATCAATTTTATCGAGCGAGACGACTTGCTCGATATTTTTAATGTATTCTTCAAAAAAGTCGGCATGAACGGTCTCGATTAATATGTTTTTCTCTCCGGTTATTAGGAACGCATTATAACTGGTTCCATATTTTGCTTCCATAACAATATCAAAGACGCGGAGGGCAGGATTTAGCACGCCGACCGAATAAATTCCATTTTTTAGTTTCATTGCGCTCATCCTCTAACACCCTCATTCTTTTTCAAACTGATCTTTTTCGGCCCCACAAAGAGGACATACCCAATCGGAAGGCAAGTCTTCAAACTTTGTTCCGGCTGGGATACCATGTTCTAAATCACCAATTTCTGGATCGTAAACATAACCACAAACACTGCATACATATTTCATGACAAAAGCCCTCCAAAAATAACAATTATTATTGTTTTTCTCTTTGGGTTAAGTATAGCTAGAATCTTTTTAAATGTCAACTGGTTTGTGAAAAATTGTAATCTTGGATGATTTCAGAAAGGGTACTTGGAAAAACAGAATTGCGCCGAAGCTTCTCTAGAAATTTTAGCGCACCATTTTTCTCACATGGAATAGAAGCGCTAGCCGTTTCAAATTCTATCTTTTCAATACTAATCAAATAGTTTGGAGTGGTAGAATCTGACTTTTGTACCGAGGGCTCTTCCTCTAGGAAATATTCCAGACGAACATTTCCTTCAATGGCTGTTCCTGCGTGGATACGATTCATTTCATTATTTCCCCCTTATGTGAATATATTTCACATTTTCTGTGAACTCCATTAGAATAGTGCAAAAAATTTGCGAAATCAAGAATAATTTGGGATATTTTTCAAAAAGTTGTAAAAAGCGCAACATGTTGCGGAGGGCTACAAAATCGTGACGATAAAAAGCAAGTCTATTTTGCCCTTCTTTTGCATAGGTTAAAAGCAGAGAAAGGAAGGGGAATAGTATGGATTGGCATCACCTGACAAAGGAAGAAACTGCTAAAAAATGGAAAACAGACTGCCAAAAAGGGTTAAAAGAAAGTCAGGCAACATCGCTGTTGCATAAGTATGGACCTAATCTTTTGCCGGAAGCGAAGGGCGAAAGTCTGATCCGGCGTTTTTTTCACCAATTTTCTGATTTTATGGTATTGATCTTGCTGATAGCGGCAGGAGTTTCTTTTTTAACTTCTTTTTTACAGAAAGATGAGGACTATCTGGATGCAATTGTTATCTTAATCATTGTAACCGTCAATGCGGTGATTGGAACCCTTCAGGAGAGCCGCGCAGAAAAGGCAATTTCTGCTTTGCGTAAAATGGCGACCCCATGGGCCAAAGTAATTCGAGATGGAAAGACCAGAAAAATCCCTGCACAAGAGGTTGTACCGGGGGATCTGGTCGTGCTCGAAACAGGGAATCTGGTGCCTGCCGATGTGCGCTTGACAGAAACAAGTGATCTGCGGGTAGAAGAAAGTGCGCTTACCGGAGAGAGTGTGCCGGCTTCAAAAGGGACTGACCCGCTTCCGGAAAAGATAGCTTTAGGGGATCGAAGCAATATGTGCTTTTCCTCCACTGTGGTAGCGGCGGGAAATGGACGCGGAATTGCAGTAGCGACAGGGACCAATACTCAGGTTGGAAAAATCGCCCATATGCTGCAGACTGCGCAGACACCGCAGACACCGCTGCAGAAAAAACTGGCAGTGGTGAGCAGAGTTTTGGGAATTGGCGTCTTAATTTTATGCGCCATTATTTTTTTGATGGGATTGTTTCAGAAGATTCCACCGCTTGAAATGTTCTTGATTGCAATTTCTTTGGCGGTTGCTGCCATTCCGGAAGGACTGCCGGCAGTGGTGACGATTGTTTTAGCTTCCGGTGTGCGGAGAATGGCTTTAAAGAAAGCGATTGTACGTCATCTGATGGCGGTAGAAACGCTTGGCAGTGCCAGCGTAATTTGCAGTGATAAAACGGGCACGCTTACCCAAAACCATATGACGGTTCGTGAACTTTATGCAGC
Source organism: Caproicibacterium sp. NSD3 (assembly GCF_053613275.1). NCBI lineage: Bacteria > Bacillati > Bacillota > Clostridia > Eubacteriales > Oscillospiraceae > Caproicibacterium > Caproicibacterium sp. NSD3. Next base: position 2,124,161 of record NZ_CM132119.1, on the reverse strand, counting down.
AGAGGGTCAGCTAAATCCTCATAGTGCCGCTGCCCGCCGTCTGTTGGATGCTGCATCTCTCTGTACAAATTGTACAGCCGACGGTGATAAAATCCTTGGGGAGCCTACTGAACGTGCTATCTGTGAAGTCTTTGGAAATAAGGCTGTGCTTGACGCACAATTCCAGAGAGTCCGTGAGATTCCTTTCTCCAGTGAGCGCAAACGTATGACAGTCGCTGTACGGCAGCCGGATGGAAACTATCGGGTGATTATGAAGGGCGCCCCGGATGTATTGTACCCTCTTTGCGGGGGACTTCCCCGCCAAAACGACCGTATGGCGGAAAATGCGCTGCGTGTTTTAGCGGTAGCGGAAAAAACCGTTTCTTCCGTACAGGGGATGACTGTGCAGCAGATGGAGAGCGGGATGCGCTTTTTGGGACTGATCGGGTTGTATGATCCGCCGAGGAAAGAAGTAAAGGCGGCTGTTTCCCTTTGCAGAGAAGCTGGGATCAGGCCGGTCATGATTACAGGGGATTATCGTCAGACAGCCTGTGCAGTTGCAAAAGAACTGGGCATTTTGAAAGGTTCGGAGCAGGTGATTACCGGCCCTCAGCTCGATGCCATGAAGCAGCCCGAACTGGTGGAACAAATTGAAAAATGCAGTGTCTTTGCAAGAGTTTCTCCTGCTCATAAAGTGCGGATTGTGCAGGCATTTCAGGCACATGGAGAGGTAGTCGCTATGACCGGGGACGGCGTCAATGATGCGCCGGCGCTCAAAGCGGCCGATATCGGCTGTGCAATGGGGAGATCCGGCACGGATGTTGCAAAAGGTGCCGCAGATATGATCCTCGCCGATGACAATTTTACAACCATCGTAGACGCGGTCCGCGAAGGCCGCGGGATTTATGAAAATATTCGGAAAACGATTCATTTTCTTCTTTCCTGTAATATGGGAGAAATTTTGGCGGTGTTTGTGGGATTCCTGCTTCGTCTGCCACTTCCATTGATTGCGATTCAGCTTTTGTGGATCAACCTTGTTACGGATTCGCTGCCGGCTCTCGCATTGGGAGTAGAACCAATCTCGCCGAATATTATGAAGAAGCCGCCGATTCGCAAAGATGAAGGAATGTTTGGAGGCGGATTGGGCTATTCGATCGTTGTAGAAGGCTGCTTTATTGGGGCTCTCAGCCTTCTTGCCTATTCCATCGGACGTGTATTCTTCGATGTAAATCCGGCGTGCCCAGTGGTTGGCCGTACCATGGAATTTGCAGTTTTAAGTCTCAGCGAAATTGCCCATACGTTCAATATGCGCAGTGAATACCGGATTTTTGACCGGAATCAGACGCGCAATCCTAAGTTAGCAGTCGCAGCTATTATTTGTACTTTGCTGATGGTTTCCGTGATTGTATTTCCAAGTCTTTCCGTTGTATTCCACACTGCTGTTTTAAGCGGATTTCAATGGCTTGTGACCATCCTGTTGTCTCTTAGTCCGATCCTTCTGGTGGAACTGGAAAAATCCGCTGCGCAGCGCAAAAGAGCAAAGCTTTTAAAAAATGGCCCCGAAGAAACAAAAAAGCATTCCGCAAAAAGCGAAATGCCAAAAGAGAAACCTTTTATTCATCTGAATCGTCCGTTAAATCCGAGAGGTCTTTTCCCGAAAAATCATCAGGAATAGCGGTACTGTATTTGTGATTGCCGATTGAAGCAAAAATACAGCCCAAAATGATCCCGAAGTAATAAGTGATCATTCTCCAGATCAGCATGGCCGGAGCGGTGGCGTCGCGGAAAAATATATGAAAGAACATGCCAAAACTAATTTCTGCTCCGCCGGAAGCTCCGGGCAGTGGGACAAAGGAAGCAATCATATTCACAAATACCTGTGCAGCGATCATTACCCACATTCCGGTACCCCGCAGTCCAAAGCTGAGAAAAATAAAATAGGTAACAATGCTGTTGAACGTAATTTGGAAAACAGTGACCAGACAAACACATGCGTATAGTTTAATAGATTGTCCCATTGTTTTGATACCGTCATGAAAAACTTTGAGCTTTAAGACGGTATCGTCATATTTGGCCTGAAAATCATGAACCACATGAATTCTTTCCAGCAGATGAAGTACACCGTGAATTAGACGGTAAACGAAAGGAGGATAAATTGAAAATAGCAGAACCAAGAGAATAAAAGCACCGTTAGTCAAAACACCAAAGATTGTTAGAAAAGATAGGTTGCTGACAGCTGTTTGAAAAAAGTGAAGATGAAAGATCATGAGAATCAGGGCATAAAGGACCATGACGCACTGGTAAGTTAGGGTTTTTACCGCAATAATGGCACCGGCTTTTCCGGTTTTCATTCCCATTTTATGCATGGAGTAGATTTGCATAGGCTGACCGCCGGTAGAAAACGGCGTGATATTGTTATACAGAATACCGATCATTCCTACAATAATGGAACGTTTTAGCGTCCATTCAGGATACAGGTGATGACATAAAAGCCAGTTGCAGACTCCTTCTAAAAACCAAGTGAGCAGCATGGCGAAGATGGCGGCAAGCATCCAGCCGGGTTCCAAGTGTGCAAGAATTTCTTGAAGGCTTTTTTGATCCTGTGTCATAAGAAAGCCAATTAAAAGCCCGAGGGAAATTGAAAGTGTAATAATTACAAATAGATTTTTTTTAATTACATGTTTGACTTTTGACATGAAATGACTCCAATCTCTGGAAAAAAGTTTTAACTAGTCTTAAAACGACTTCAATACAACAGTTTATTAATCATAGCGTAATTTGTAAAAGAACACAAGGGGAACATTTTAAATAAAAGAAAACAGAAATATTAATTGTAAAAATTATTATAATAAAAAAATGAAAAACACTTGCTTTTTATGAAAGACCGCGTTATAATAAATATCGCGCCTAGAAAAGAGCGCAGATATCGCGGGGTGGAGCAGTCCGGTAGCTCGTCGGGCTCATAACCCGAAGGTCGTTGGTTCAAATCCAGCCCCCGCAACCATGTGATACGGTCACATTAGATGCACAGCGGTTTTTGCCGCTGTGCATTTGCTTTTCCTGGGATTTTTGATTACGTTGTTTCAATCAGAGATTCCATTGTTACAAACCCGTCCGTTTATTTGGGGGCAGGATTGCAATAGTCAACTGAACATTTTTCATCTTAACCTTTTTGCCCTTTTTGAAATCTTTGGCATTTTCAAAAAGGGCATTGCTTTTATTTTTTGAGATGACTAGGCGCAATCTTAAAGATTCATAGAAATCCGTTTCGCATGATAATCAAACTTATGATTTATGATTTCCTGATTGATAGCATAATAACCGTTTTCATATAAAATTGATGTCGAAATATTTTTAACTGAGGGGGAGGCAATCGGATGGTTCGCGAAATTATGAAAGAGGTTGGGTTTCTTTCGCAAAAATCGCAACCCGCTACAAAGGAGGATCTGTCGGTTGCGGGGGATCTGCTGGAAACACTAGAGGCTCATAAAGAGAGTTGTGTGGGCATGGCGGCAAATATGATCGGAGTGCATAAATGTATCATTGCCTTTGATAACGATGGAAAATACATGGTGATGTTTAACCCGGAAATTATTAAAAAATTCCAGCCTTTTGAAACCGAGGAGGGCTGTTTATCTCTTCTCGGTACGCGCAGAACAAAGCGTTGGAAATCGATCAAGGTGCAGTATCAAAATAGTGACTTTCAGAATCGATACAAGACTTTTACCGGATGGACGGCACAGATTATCCAACACGAGATCGACCACTGCAAAGGAATCGTTATCTGAAAAGGTGGGCACAGAAAACGAAAATTGATTTTGCATAGCCGCACATGCAGAAAACAACTGGATTTAAGCATAAAAAACCGGAGCCATCAAATTTTTGATGGCTCCGGCCGCAAAAACAATCGGTTGTATTACCTCTTAAAATTGATAGGTCTTAGGCTCTTCTGAGAAGGAAAATATCGTTGCAGTAACATTTTTCAGATAGAACACTGTGGTATTTCCATCGTCAGCCTTATACATTTTCTGGAGAGAGGGATATGCATCCAGCATACTTTGTTTGGGCTCAATTCTGTCATCTTCGATGGCATTCGCTTCGACACGAATCCATTTTTCGCCGACTGTGGCGCTGATTTCAATCTTTGAATTTGCCTTGATTTGCCGATATACTTTTTTTACTTTGCCTGTTTGGATATAAAGTTTGCCTTCAAAAATGTTTATGGTACCAAATGGACGAACCCTGGGCTGGTCCCCATCCTCCGTTGCAAGAAAATAAGTATTGGCCTGCTTTAAAAAATCATAGACTTCTTTCATGAATTGACGCCTCCATTTTAGTAAAAAGATTGATTTAAACACATTTCAACACTATAATAAAAACATAGTTTTAGAAATTATTCAAGTACAATATTTTAATATAGTAAGTATCTTATTAGATACTAATGAGGCAAAAATGGAAAAAGACTTATTTGGGATCTGTCCCTATGTCACTTCACAGAAACTGCTCACGGGAAAATGGACACTGTTGATTATGTATTACTTGAGCCTCAGGACCATGCGATTCAATGAACTGCAAAGAGAACTGCCGAACCTGACCCAGGCAACGTTATCCAAGCAGCTTCGCATGATGGAGGAGAATGGACTGCTGATTCGTACGGCTTATAATCAAATTCCGCCCAAAGTTGAATATTCGCTCTCTAGTCTCGGGCAGCACTTTAAGCCTGTCTTAGATGCTATCGAGGTATGGGGAAATGAGTATATTGACTTTTTGAAAAAGTCTAAACAATAAAGTCCTGAATAAAGAAGACGCTTATTTTGCGATAAGGGATGGACTTTTATTGTTGCTGTTGAGTTGTGTGATTTAAGCCTTTGGACCATTGCTGCATCTAGTGCGATTGAACCTGTTGCAAAGAAAAGAGCCAATCTGTATTTTGCACAGATTGACTCTTTTGGCTTTTGTTATGATTGGTTTGATTCTTCGCGGTAGAAAGTCATCAGCTTTTTAAAAAGTTCTGCTGTAGTCGGCGGAGTGTAGGTGATTGCATTCGCACCGGCATCGATTGTACGAAGAATATCGTCGTCTGTGGAACCCCCAGTCGCAATGATCGGAACTTTTGGAAAGCGCTTGCGAATTTCAGAGACAACGAACGGAGTGCGTGCAGCAGCTGAAACGTTTAAAATGCTGGCTCCGCTTTCCAGCCGTTTTTCAATATCGGTCTTTTCAGAGACGACAGTAATTGTGACTGGAATATTAATCTTATCCGAAACGAAAGTAAGCGTCTCATCGGGAGTCGGTGCATTGACGACTACGCCTGCAGCACCAAGATATTCCGCATTTTCGGCGAGATTTGTTACACGTTTTCCGAGGGTTGTGCCGCCACCGACACCAATAAAAACAGGAACATCTGCGCAGGTGATGATGGAGTTGGCAATGATCGGCTGCGGTGTAAATGGATAGACGGCCATGATAGCATCGGCGTTGCAATTTCTGATGATGGCAATATCGGTGGAAAACAGCAATGATTTTATCAGCTTGCCCATTACGCGCACGCCACAGACTTCATTGATGACCGTTGGAATTTTGATCATATGTTTTCTTAGAGCGCCTTCCAATTCCGGAACAAACTCGCTTTTCATAATTCTGATTCCCTCACTTTCCAAACAATTCATTTGTGTAAGATATTCTATACTGAATGAAATCTAAAGTCAAAGAATAATTTATGAATGCGGATTTAATTTTTTATGTGTTTAAAAGAAAAAAACGAAGAAGATAAATTATATAATCTTATATAATATATATAATAGAAAGGGAAAATCTTTCTGAGAGGAAAATTTTATGTTGCATCCGATTAAACATTTCCGAACAGTCAGCCACCATCGATGGCTTGTCTTAAAATACTGCTTTCGTATCGGCCTTTATAAACAAGGACTTTTGCATGATTTGTCCAAATTTTCACCAACGGAATTTTGGGCAGGTGCAAAATATTATCAGGGAAACCGGAGCCCAAATGATGCACAGCGTTTAAAAACAGGGTATAGTGCTGCATGGCTGCATCATAAAGGACGCAACCGACATCATCTGGAATACTGGATCGACTATTCTACAGGGGCTGATCATCAGCTTTGTGGAATGGAGATACCACCGCGCTATGTGGCAGAAATGATTTGTGACCGTATTGCTGCCAGCCGCACTTATCGCGGAAGTCTTTATTCTGATAGTGATCCGTATGAATATTATATGCATTCCAGAGATCATTATGTTCTTCATCCAAAGACTCGCCGTTATTTAGAAACTTATTTAAAAATGCTCAAAGACAAAGGGGAGCAGGAAACTTTGAAAGAACTAAAAAAATGGGTTCTACAATCGCATTAAGGTAATAATCAGAAAATTAAAAATGCAGGATTTATAACGTTTGTTGTCATAAAACAAGTTATAACTTTAATAAAGTTTAATAAAATCCATACTGTAGCAGAAATATTTTTCGATGGAAGTTTGGAATTATTTCTGTTCCTAAAAAACAAATTATTTTTAAAGAATTCTGATTTACGAGCGTAAAATCAAGTTTACTAGGCTGAAAGAAGAACTGGATCTTGCGAAATACGATTTGGATTTTTATGTGGATTCTAAACATTGAGAGAAAATAAAATCGAAATGATTCTTTTCGATTTTTGAAGGAAAGTATCTATTCATCATTCAAAAGAAAGAAAATAAAAGTCAAACTTTGATTTTTATAGTCGCTTTATAAAACATTTATAAAACAAAAATAAAGAAGAAAATTTGTCTGTCTTAACTAAAAATAGCTTCGAATTTTCTAGTTGCTTTTCCAAGAATCTATGATATAATGTGAATGAAAATTTACAAAATGTTCAAGAATGGTTTTGAACAAGATGCCTAAAAATGAACAATCGGATTTGTTGAAAATGCTGATTATTCAAACAATATAGGGAAAATGATTCTTTTTGCAAGCCTTTTTTGGGGAAAATATATTGTAAGTTTTCCGGCGCCGGTTGAACGGCATTTTTCTATGACATGAAATTGGAATGGATTCCACAATGTGAAATAGAAGAGTGCTGCGCCGGTATCTTGATTGCTGACGCTGCCGTTGACAAGTTGCTTTTACCGCCGGCGGCGGGAGGCAAATTAGTAAATCAGTACCAATTCAATTCTGGCGCGTTTCGCTCTCTCAAAAATTTTTGCTTAAGGAGGTGTAATGTTAATATGTGGACTTCGAATACAATGGATGCCGGTACTGCAATCATGGTTTCTCTGATGGGTATGGCAGTTGTTTTTCTATCTTTGATTGCACTAGATTTGGCAATTATGATTGTTTCTAAAATTGTGAATTCAACCCAGAAAAACGAAGAAACTGCTCCAGCCACATCAGCCGCACCGGCTGCACCGGCTGCGCCGGTTGCTTCCAGTGCCAATGATGAGACTTATGCAGTTCTGATGGCTGCAGCCTGTGAGGAAGCACATGCTTCTCCGGATACTATTCAGATCAAGGAGATCAAGGAAATTAAATAAAGCTTTGGCTCATTGGTCTACAAATGGCTTTTTCTTAAATTTAAATTTTAAAGGAGAATTGTGATGAAATACGTTGCAACTTTGAATGGTAAGAAATATGAGGTCGAAATTGAAAAAGTAGAGGGCGGATATCAGCCGATGTCCCGCACTGCTGCTCCTGCTCCGGTCGCTGCCCCGGCTCCTGTTGCCGCTCCGGTCGCTGCCCCTGCTGCTCCTGTTGTTGGTGAAAACAACGTGATCGCTCCGATGCCTGGCAAAATTCTGGATGTCAAATGCAAGGTCGGCGATGTTGTTAAGGCTGGCGATATTGTCATTATGTTGGAAGCTATGAAGATGGAAAACGAGATCGTTGCTCCAGCTGACGGAACTATAGCAGATATTTTGGTACGTACAGGTGATATGGTTGATACAGACGCTACGCTAGTCGTGCTGAAGTAAGGAGGCACGCTTAGAATGAATTTTATTAGTATTCTGGAGAGGATCTTCCAGGATTCCGGCTTCGCTGCGATTACATGGCAGCAGGCTGTGATGATTGTTGTGTCCTTTGTCCTCATGTATTTGGCAATTAAAAAGCAGTTTGAGCCTTTGCTTCTGCTTCCAATTGCTTTTGGTATTTTCCTTGCAAACCTGCCTTTGGCAAATATGGGTGCTGAAGAAGGCGGCGTTATTTCGGTGCTGTATCAAGGCATTACAGGCGACTTGTTCCCCTGCCTGATCTTCCTTGGAATTGGTGCAATGACCGATTTTGCTCCTTTGATGGCAAACCCGGTCAGCCTGTTGCTCGGTGCTTCTGCACAGCTCGGTGTTTACTGCGCATTCCTGCTCGCACTGGCAACTGGCCTCTTTACACCTCAGCAGGCTGCTGCAATCGGCATCATCGGCGGTGCTGATGGCCCGACTTCCATTTACCTTGCAAATAGCCTTGCACCGGAACTGGTTGCGCCAATCGCTGTTGCGGCATATTCGTACATGGCTTTGATCCCGCTGATTCAGCCTCCGATCATGCGCGCACTTACCACTAAAAAAGAGCGCATGATTAAGATGGGTCAGCTGCGCAAAGTATCTAAGGTCGAAAAAATCATTTTCCCGATTTTTGTTGTTTTGTTCTGCTCGCTGCTCCTGCCGGCTGTTGCTCCGCTGTTAGGTATGCTGATGTTGGGCAACCTGTTCCGTGAGAGTGGTGTTGTTGAGCGTCTTTCCGATGTTGCGCAGAACGGTCTGTGCAATGTTGTTACCATTTTCCTTGGCCTTTCCGTTGGCGCTACTGCAAACGGAGCCCTCTTCCTGCGGACTCAGACTCTGGCAATCATTGCCATGGGCTTATTCGCATTTGGCTTCTCTACTGTAGGCGGTGTCCTCTTTGGCAAACTTCTTTGCCATCTGACTCACGGCAAGGTCAATCCTCTGATTGGTTCCGCCGGCGTATCTGCAGTTCCTATGGCTGCGCGTGTTTCACAGGTAGAAGGTCGTAAATATAATCCGACCAATTTCCTGCTAATGCATGCAATGGGCCCGAACGTGGCTGGCGTTATTGGTACTGCAATGGCTGCCGGTTTCTTCCTGACCGTTTTCAAAGTCTAATTTCTGATTAATCCTTTTGTTCATTAATTGCCCTTTACGGGCAATGAAAATATAATTAGGGGGTTTTTAGCGTGGGAAAAATCTATTCTCTGCACGATGCGATTGCTAAGTACGTCAGCGATGGCGACTTTATCGCATTCGGTGGCTTCACAACGAACAGAAAGCCTTTCGCTGCTGTTCATGAAATTTTGCGTCAGGGCAAAAAGGACTTTATTGTCCAGACAGGCCCTGCCGGCCATGATGTCGATATGCTGATCGGCGAAGGTCGTGTAAAGGCATTCATCAACTGCTACATTGCAAACTCCGGTTTTACCAATGTATGCCGTCGCTTCCGTAAAGCGTACGAGCAGGGCAAGCTCCTGATGGAGGATTACTCTCAGGATGTTCTGATGCTCCAGTTGCATGCAGCTTCCCTTGGCCTTCCTTTCCTGCCGGTCAAACTGATGATCGGTTCCGGTTTGGAAACTGAGTGGGGCATTACGAAGGAACAGCGCCAGAAGATCGACAAATTGCCGGATGATAAATTTGTTACCATCGAGAACCCGTTCAAGAAGGGTGACAAAGTTCTGGCTTGCCCGGTTCCGGAAATTGATACTGCAATTATCCATGTACAGTATGCTTCTCCGGACGGAACCTGCCGTATCATCGGCGACGAATTCCATGATGTTGATATTGCAGTTGCAGCTAAGAAGACCATCGTTACCTGCGAGCAGATCATCAGCAATGAACAGATCCGTCGTGATCCGACCCTCAACTCCATTCCGGGCTTCTGTGTGGATGCTGTTGTATTGGCTCCTTTTGGTGCACATCCGTCTCAGTGCTACAGCATTTACGATTACGATAAGGTCTATTACAAGGCTTATGATGTCGCCAGCAAGACTGAAGAGGACTTTAAGACATTTGTGGACGAATGGGTCTACGGTGTTAAAGACCACGAGGAATACATCAACAAACTTGGTGCTTCCCGCCTTGCAAAGCTGCAGGTCATTCCGGGCCTCGGCTATGCTGTAGATATGACGAAGGAGGGTTAAGTGATGGCTGATTACACGAATTATACGAATAAAGAAATTCAGGCTGTAAACATTGCGAAATGCATTCAAAATGATCAGATCGTAATTGTTGGTACTGGCCTTCCCCTGATCGGTGCATCTTTGGCAAAGCGCGTTTACGCTCCGAAATGCCACCTGATCGTTGAGAGTGGTTTGATGGACTGCGCCCCAATCGAAGTTCCCCGCAGCGTCGGTGATGCTCGTTTTATGGCACATTGTGCTGTTCAGTGGCCGAATATCCGTTTTATCGGGTTTGAAGCAAATGAATGGCTTCATGATGAGAACCGCCTGATTGCATTTATCGGCGGCGCTCAGATTGACCCGTTCGGCAATGTAAACTCCACAAGCATTGGCGATTATCATCATCCGAAGACTCGTTTCACCGGTTCCGGTGGAGCGAACGGCATTGCTACATACTGCAACACAATCATTATGATGCAGCATGAGAAACGCCGCTTTATGCAAAAGGTTGACTATATCACCAGCCCTGGCTGGATGGAAGGCCCTGGCGGACGTGAAGCTCACGGCCTGCCTGGAAACCGTGGCCCACAGATGGTTGTTACCGACCGCGGTATTCTGAAGTTTGACAAAGATACCAAGAGAATGTATCTTGCCGGTTATTATCCGTCTTCTTCTCCGGAAGAAATTATTGAAAATACTGGTTTTGACATTGATGTTTCTAAGGCTGTCAAGTTGGATGCTCCTGATCCGGAAGTTATCCGCATGATCCGCGAAGAAATTGATCCTGGTCAGGCATTTATTAAAGTACCCGTGGAGGAAAAAGCATAATGAGTGATCATCAGTATTCAATGCCGTGCTATTTTCAGAATATGCCTGTTATCGGACGCCCGGTAGCAGCACCAAACGCTGAAAATGAGCAGGACATTAAGAAGGTTGAAAATGAGATTGCCTCCCTGACTCAGGCAGCTGAGCAGGCAGGCCGTGCTGACGATTCCCTGCACGCTTCCGGCCAATACACCGCTATGGAGCGTGTAAACGCACTGGTTGATCCTGGCACATGGTGCCCGCTCAACAGCCTCTATAATCCTCAGCACAACAAGAACGGCTCTACTGCTATCATCAAGGGCCTCGGCCGCATCCATGGAAAATGGGCAGTCGTTGTTGCTTCTGATAACAAGAAGCTTGCCGGCGCTTGGATCCCGGGGCAGTCCGAGAATTTGCTCCGTGCTTCCGACACTGCAAAGACTCTTCATGTTCCGCTGGTCTATGTTCTGAACTGCTCCGGTGTTAAACTGGATGAACAGGAGAAAGTTTATGCAAACCGCCGCGGCGGCGGCACTCCTTTCTATCGCAATGCAGAACTCCAGCAGTTGGGTGTTCCGGTGCTTGTCGGCATCTATGGAACAAACCCTGCAGGTGGTGGATACCACAGCATTAGCCCGACAATCTTGATTGCCCACGCAAAAGCAAACATGGCAGTCGGCGGTGCTGGAATCCTCGGCGGCATGAACCCGAAGGGCTATGTCGATATGGAAGGCGCAAAGCAGATGGTCGAAGCGACCGAAAAGGGACCGAAGCAGGATCCTCCAGGATCTGTTGCAGTTCATTACGGCCAGACCGGTTTCTTCCGTGAAGTTTACACAGAGGAAATGGGCGTTATCGAAGCATTGAAGAAATACATGGATGATATCCCGGCTTATAACCTCGATTTCTTCCGTGTCGATGATCCTCGGGAGCCTCAGTTCTCGGCAGATGATCTTTATTCCATTGTTCCGTTTAACCAGAAACGCCAGTACAATGCTTATGATGTTCTTGCTCGCTTGTTTGATAACAGTGAGTTCTCTGAATTCAAGAAGGGCTATGGCCCCGAGATCATTTGCGGCATGGCAAAAGCGGATGGCCTGCTTGTCGGTGTTATCACCAACGTTCAGGGTCTGCTGATGCATTATCCGGAGTACAAACAGAATTCTGTCGGCATTGGCGGTAAACTTTATCGTCAGGGCTTGATCAAGATGAATGAATTTGTTACTTTGTGTGCTCGTGACCGCATTCCAATGGTTTGGGTTCAGGATACAACCGGCATTGATGTTGGCGATCCTGCTGAAAAGGCTGAACTGCTTGGCTTGGGCCAGTCTCTGATCTATTCCATCCAGAACAGCAATGTTCCGCAGATGGAGATCACGCTGCGCAAAGGAACTGCTGCAGCTCACTATGTCATGGGTGGCCCTCAGGGCAATGATACCAATGCCTTTACGCTTGGTACTGCTGCAACTGAGATGTATGTCATGAATGGTGAAACTGCTGCTGCTGCAATGTACTCTCGCCGTCTTGTAAAAGACGACAAGGCTGGTAAGGACCTGCAGCCGACGATTGATAAGATGAACGAACTGATCAAAGAATACGACGAGAAATCTCGTCCGAAGTTCTGTGCTCAGGAAGGCTTTGTTGATGAAATTGTCAACATGAATGCAATGCGTTCTTATATCAAAGCTTTTGCAGACAGCTCCTATCAGAATCCGCAGTCGATCTGCGCATTCCATCAGATGCTGCTGCCCCGTGTAACGCGCGACTTTGATACATTTAAGAAGCCGTAAGTTCTGATTCAATAAAAATCATACCGGGGACTGCCCGATCCATTCCGATTGGGGAGTGGAAAGGGAAGTCCCCGGTGTTTTATGAGCATATTTTATGCCTAAAAAACGGAAGAGAAACTTAAGAATGTTTGACTCTTTAATTGGAAGATTGATTAATTTTTGTCAATTTTCACAACTTCGAGAGGAAAATCAAGAATTTTTTTAATGTTTCTGTACTTTAAAGGTTGAAGTTTCTTATAAGATCTTCTATAATTGTACCAAGTGTAAATTATAAGGTGCAATATGATTTTACACTTGCTTTCCGTTTTCATTAGGAAAACTGTCTATAGTGTAATGGAAAATCCCTGTGACTATGTGCGATGAGTTGTTGGGCTTCGCCATGATCCTGACATGGGGAGAAAGGAGGAAACTGTTTTTTTGGTGCCCCAGGACTTATAAAAATAGCCACGAGACTTCCAGTGTGCATTATAAATAAAAAAGTAATTAGGGAGCGAAATGTACATGGATTTAGCGAAATATTTTGGTACCTTTGTTGCAAAAGGTACCGAGGTTAGCGGCCAAGTCGCTACGATTTCCAGTTTGAAGCTGGAATATTTAACAACCTTGGGAATAGCAGCAATTGTTATTTTCCTTGGTCATGCAATTGTAAAACGGTCTAAGCTTTTACAAAAATATGCAATCCCGGCGCCAGTTATTTCTGGTTTGATTGTATCTATTGTGATATCTTGTGTTAAAGCAAGTGGAGCGATTGCAATTACATTTGATACGAAAATTATGCAAGATTTATGCCAGAACCTGTTCTTCCTTTGTGTAGGATTTGGGTTCAGCACAAAATTAATTAAGCATGCAGGTGGCAAACTCTGTGCAATGATTGCCATCGCTGCATGTGTCTTGATTGTTTTGCAGGATGTCGTCGGCGTTGCAGTCGGCAGTGCAGTTGGAATGAATCCGCTGCTTGCTCTGCAGTGCTCTTCCGCTTCTATGTCCGGCGGTGTAGGAACAGCTTCTGCTTTTGGCCCGATCTACGAGAAGATGGGTGCAGCAGGTGCAACAACTGTTGGTGTTGCAGCAGGTACGTTGGGTAACATTATGGGTTCTCTGATTGGCGGCCCTGTAGCAGCATTCCTGATTTCTCATCACAATCTGCATTCTGATCCGAATGATAAGCCAGATTCCGAAGCAAACGGTGTCGTAAACAAGTTGGATAACAACCGTATGGTTTCCATGTTTGCAATGTGCCTGCTGCTTTCCGCACTTGGCATGCCGATTTATGCGCTTATTAGCCAGGTCCCAAGCCTTTCCATTCCGAAGTTCGTTTGCTGCCTGTTCGCTGGTGCAATTGGCCGTAATGTGATGGAAGCTCTTCACATTCCGTTCTATGTACCTGAAGTTGACGCAATTGAGAACATGTTCCTTGAGCTCTATCTGGCTCTGGTACTGATGGGAATCGATATTACTGCTTTGGCTCCTGTTGCTGGTCAGATGGGCATTGTATTGCTGGTACAGGCTATTTTGATGGCTTTGTTTGCAATCTTTATTTCTTACAATATGTTTGGCCGCGATTACGGCGCTGCTGTTATGGCTGCTGGTAACTGTGGATGGGGCTGCGGCTCTGGTCCGAATGCTGTTGCGAACGAACAAGCAGTTATGAAAGAGTATGGCTGGCACAACATCGCATGGGTTCTGTATCCGTCTTTCGCTGTTATCATCGACGATATTTTCAACCCAGTTGCGCTTTCCGTTTTTGGTAACATTTTCGGAAAATAATATAGGCTTTTGAGAGCAGTTTTCCGGTAAGAATTCTGCCCCGCGCCAAGACTGCGGTTGCCGAATAAATTAAAAATTTTGGAGCAATTTGAATGGATACAATTTACACACTCGGAATTGATGTGGGTTCTACCGCATCGAAATGTGTCATTCTGAAGGATGGCAAAGAGATCATCAGCAAATCGCTGATCCCGGTTGGTACCGGTACCAGCGGTCCTAGTCGTGCAATTTCTAATGTGTTGGATGATGTTAATATGAAGAAAGAGGATATGGCTTATATCCTTGCTACCGGCTATGGCCGCAATTCCATCGACTGGGTTGACCAGCAGATGAGTGAATTGAGTTGTCATGCTAGGGGCGCTTACTTCGTATTTCCTGATGTTCACACTGTAATCGATATTGGCGGACAGGATGTTAAAGTGATTCAGATTGAAAACGGAGCCATGGTCAATTTTCAGATGAACGATAAATGTGCCGCTGGTACAGGACGTTTTCTGGATGTAATGGCACGTGTTCTCGAAGTCAATGTTAACGATCTCGGTATGCTGGCTGCACAGTCGACCAAGCGGGTAGCAATTAGTTCTACCTGCACGGTCTTTGCAGAAAGCGAAGTAATCAGTCAGCTGGCACAGGGCAGCGATAAATGCGACATCATCAATGGGATTCACCATTCGGTGGCTGCGCGTGTTGTTGGTCTGGCACATCGCGTCGGAGTACGCGATAGAGTTGTTATGACCGGCGGCGTTGCGCAGAACAGCGGCGTTGTCTCTGCTTTGCAGGAGGAGTTAGGGCATCAGGTTTATACCACTCCGCTTGCACAATATATTGGTGCGCTTGGAGCTGCATTATTTGCTTGGCAAAAAGCAACCCGAAAGAAATAATTAACTATTGCAGTCTAGTGTGCGGGGTTTTCCCCACATACTTGATCACCTTTCATATTTTTATTTGAAGGAGAGAGTTTTTACTATGGCTGAAATCGAAAAAACAGCACCCGCTGCACAGCCTGCAGCGCCTGCTAAAAAACCGAAGAAACCGCCAACACCCGGTGTAGCTGCTCTGCGTAAGGTAGTTTCTGATGTTTATGCAGCAGCATGGGAAGCAAAGAAAGCAGGCCGTCCGGTAGGCTGGTCTTCTTCCAAGTTCCCTTGTGAAATTGCAGAAACATTGGATCTGGCAGTTGTGTATCCTGAAAACCAGGCCGCTGGTATTGCTGCTCAGCATGATGGCGAGCGCCTTTGCCAGGCTGCCGAAGATATGGGCTATGATGCCGATATCTGCGGATATGCCCGTATTAGCCTCGCATATTCTGCTGGTGTAGAAACCACCAACGTATCCCGTCAGATGCCGCAGCCGGACTTCGTTCTGTGCTGCAACAATATCTGCAACTGCATGACAAAGTGGTATGAGAATATCGCTCGTATGCATAACATCCCGTTGATTATGATCGATGTGCCGTACAATAATACCACCCATGTCGATGATACTTATGTTGCATATATCCGTGGTCAGTTTGACGATGCAATTAAACAGCTGGAACATATCGCAGGCAAGAAATTTGACGAAAACAAATTCGAAAAAGTCTGTGAAAATGCAAACCGTACTGCAAAAGCATGGTTGAAAGTTTGTAATTATCTTCAGTATCAGCCTTCCCCGATGTCCGGCTTTGACCTCTTCAACCATATGGCTGATGTTGTTACTGCCCGTGGCAAGGTTCAGACTGCAGAGGCGTTTGAGCTGTTGGCTACTGAGCTGGAGGAGAACATCAAGGAAGGTAAGTCTACACTGCCGTTCCCGGAGAAATACCGTATCATGTTCGAAGGTATTCCTTGCTGGCCTGAACTGCGCGCACTCTTTAAGCCTTTGAAAACAAACGGCTTGAATGTTACTGCTGTTGTGTATGCACCTGCTTTTGGATTTGTATATGACGGCCTGGATGATCTGTGCCGCGCATACTGCAAGGCTCCGAACAGTGTCTGCATTGAGCAGGGCGTTGATTGGCGTGAAGGAATCTGCCGTGAGAACAAGGTAGACGGCGTACTGGTCCATTACAACCGCAGCTGCAAACCATGGTCTGGTTACATGCCTGAGATGCAGCGTCGCTTTACTGAAGACTTGGGTGTTCCGTGTGTTGCTTTTGATGGCGATCAGGCGGATCCCCGGAACTTCAACGATGCTCAGTACGAGACTCGTGTACAGGGCTTGGTTGAAGCTATGGAATCAAATAAAGCTGCGAAGGAGGGCTAACGAACATGAGTATCGAATCGATTATCAGTGAGTTCGCCGGCATCGCGGCAAGTCCCGCAAAGCAGCTGGCAAACTATAAAGCCGAAGGCAAAAAAGTAATCGGCGTATTGCCTTACTATGCACCTGAAGAACTGGTCTATGCCGCAGGCATGGTTCCGTTTGGCATGTGGGGCACCAATGACAAGGGTATTAGTTTATCAAAAGAGTATTGTGCTACTTTCTATTGCACAATCGCACAGTTGGATCTGGAAATGCTGCTTGACGGCACAATGGATCAGCTCGATGGAGTGATTACACCGACCATCTGTGATACTCTTCGTCCAATGAGCCAAAACATTCGTGTTGCAATGGCGAAACTCAAGAAAATGCCGACAATCTTCCTGGCACATCCGCAGAACCGCAAACCGGCTTATGGCCTTAAATTCTGCGTAGACCAGTACACGAATGTCAAGAAAGCTCTGGAAGAGATCAGCGGTGCTCCGATTACGGATGACGCTCTGAAGAACGCAATTAAGGTTTACAATGCAAGCCGTGCTGCCCGTCGTGACTTTGTCAAACTGGCAAACGAGCATTGTGATGTAGTTACCCCGACAAAGCGCAGTGCTGTTCTGAAAGCTTCTTGGTTTATGCTGAAAGATGCTTACACCGAAAAGTTGGTTGCTCTGAATGAGGAACTCAAGAAGCTACCTGACTGCGACTGGAAGGGCACAAAGGTTGTTACAAGCGGTATTATCTGTGACAATGCAGCTCTGCTGAAGATCTTTGAGGACAACAATGTTGCAATTGCAGCTGACGATGTTGCACACGAGAGCCGCGCATTCCGCGTAGATGTTCCTGAGTGTGATGATCCGATGATGGCACTTGCAATGCAGTTTGCAAATCAGGATTATGATGTTCTTCTTTATGATGAGCATTCTTCTGAGAACCGTCGTGCTGAGCATGTTGTCGATCTCGTTAAAGAGAGCGGCGCTCAGGGTCTGATTGTCTTTATGCAGCAGTTCTGTGATCCGGAAGAGATGGAGTATCCTTACCTGAAGAAGGCTTTGGATGCTGCACAGATTCCGCACATCAAACTGGGCATTGACCAGCAGATGCACGATTTTGGTCAGGCTGCAACTGCAATTCAGGCATTTGCTGATGTCCTGAGTATGCAGAAGTAATCTGGTTTTTAAAGCAAGTAGTCTTTAATGAAGGAGCCTTGTCGATATTTTCGGCAAGGTTCCTTTTTTATACTTTTGGGAAAGCTTTTGCAATTATGCCTAAACTAGCACACGAAGAAAGGATTAAAAAATAAAAAATTATAATAAAACGAACCGACAAAACAGTTTTTTGACTGTAATTGCCGGTTCGTTTTTAGCTTTAAAGGTTGTTTTTTATGGAAGTGAATATCCCAGACGATACGAAAGTTTTTCAGCACTATCCATGACATCATGTTTTAGATCCGTAAAGTGCTTTCCGATAGTACGAGAAGCAGGGGCAATAATCCCAATAGAAGCCTTCATTTGGCTATCTGATCCAAATACAGGAGCACCAATTCCTACTGCATCTTCAATATATTCGCTGCGGGAAATGGAGATTCCTTCTTTGCGTATGGTTGCTAAGTCTTTCAAAAGCGTTTCAGGAGTTTGGATGCTGAGCTTAGATGGATGTTCTTCCATGTTCAGCAAGTAATGTTTTAAAAATTCTGGAGACTGATAGGCAAGTAATACTTTTCGAATTGCACCTACATGCAAAGGCTGTTCATAACCGAAATGATCAACCACTTTTAGATTATTGGGCCCTTCCGCTTTGGCAAGAATTAATCCTCGCAGCCCAATTCTAATCATTAGAAAGGCGTCTTCTCCGGTACATTCTGAAAGATAAGCAAGAACCGGTTGGCAAACCGTTTGCAGTTTTGTCTGATTTGTTGCCGCGGTCCCCAGAGAAATGAGGGCAGGTCCCAGTTGATATAAATGAGTTTGGTCATTTTTCACTACAAAATCTTTTGTACACAATGTTTGAAGAATTCGATGAATACTGCTTGGCGGAAGGTCAAGAGTTTCCGAAAGTTCCGCAACTGAAAAAGCTTTCTGGGGCCCTTTTAATGCTTCCAGCAGATCCAATGCGCGGAGTAAGCTTTGAATCATATCATAAAAAACCTCGTTCTTTTAAAGTCTAAAATATAAGTTTAGTATATCGTTTTATTCCGTATTGCGCAATGAGTTCCACGATAAAAAATCAAAAAATTAAATTTGTCTTTAAATTTAACAAGGGAAACTTTATTTTGATTGAATAATTTTTTCCTGTAAGCGGCCGCTGCGATAAGCTTTCAGCAGTTCTTCCAAATCAGCGATCTGTTCTCTCAACTCAACGCCAGTGTCGGTATCTCCCACAGTAATGCGCTGCCGAATCGCTTCGATCACCTGTACCTTGGGGCTGGTTTCTTCCATCAGCTGCCCAGGCAAAAGGGGTTTATGCTGTGCCAGTGCCAGATAGCGGGAGTTTGCAATAAATGTATAGCCGCCAATTCCAGTCTGTTTTTGATATGCTTTGCTGATGCCTCCGTCGATCATAAAAAGCAGGCCGCCGGCTTTTACCGGAGATTCTCCCTCTTTTAGGCGAACCGGAACATGGCCGTTAATAATGTGACTGCAGGAGGGGTCCATCCCAAATTCGCGCAAAATGCGTTCACATAAATCTCGCGTGTCAAGATGTTTATAATAGGGATTCATGATCTCTTTATGTGTTTTTTTATCGGCGATAAAAATTCGTTCAAATAAGGCCATTTTGCTTTTTCCAAAAAGAGGAGAAAGTTTGCCGCACCAGAGATACCACATAAAGTCACAGGCATCCTTTTGTTCGTGGCTGCCTTCAGGTGCAAAATAAGCGTTGCGGACAATCGAATCTATTTTATCAAGATAAGATTTTCCAGAATACTCTTTGTTTCCGAGGCTAACGACTGCAAAGCTGCCGTCTTCATTAAGAGGAATGCAGCCATGATAAAGCAGATTGGAGTTCATGCGCAGATACATACCGCCCTTGGAATAAAGATAGTGGATATGCTCCTGCAGCCTTGGAGAATGAAGAAAAGAGGAGACAAGAGAATTGGAAAGTTCTTGCTCTTCTCGTGTTAGCTTGAGCGGATCGTGAGGGTTGACAGTCGGGAAATTGGTATCCAAAAGGGGATAACAGGTGCCATCAATTTCGATTGTGCCATCTTTAAAATTAATTTTTTCCAAAAGCAGCCGGTCATCCATATGATATTCAGGATGTCGGTGAATCAGTTGTCCTTCCAGCTTTAGCTGAAGGATCACCATTGCCTTGTGCATTTTTGCCGCCAAAGGAATATCCACCGGATCATATTGGTTCTCGTCCAGAACATGGGGCTGAAAATGTTCACAGGGATCGTCGTGATAGACGCGCGCCGCAAAATCAGAAAGCGGACGCAGGTTGATTCCATAGCCCCCCTCCAAAACATCGAAGCTGTTGTAGCTGATGCCAAGACGGACAACGTTTGCGGCAAGCGCTCGGTTTCCACAGGCAGCGCCCATCCATGAAATATCATGGTTCCCCCATTGAATGTCAATATCCGGACGCTCCATCAGTGCATCCATAATTAAATCCGGGTGTGGGCCACGATCAAAAACATCCCCTACAATATGTAGGCGGTCGACGAGAAGACGCTGAATCAGAAGACACAGTTCCATAATAAATTCTTCGTTCATACCCGTGTCGACGATTGCGCGGATAATCTCAGAAGTATAATGAGGCTTGTTGCTGTTGCTGCCGCCGTCTGCATGCAGGAGCTCGTCAATAATATAGGCAAAGTTTTGTGGGGTACGTTTACGCACTTTGCTGCGGGTATATTTGCTGCCGGCTTCCCGGCAGACTTCCACTAGACGATAAATAATGACTCGGCTCCAGCCGGTAAAATCCTTGTGCTTGTGATGTGCTTTCGCAAGTCCCTCTTTTGGATAATAAATCAGAGCGGCTAATTCCGCACGCTCATTTTCTGGAAGCGACTGCTCAAAGAGCTCATCAATTTTTTTGCGAACCACGCCGGACGCACTTTTTAATTGGTACAAAAAGGCCTCATGTTCTCCATGCAAATCGCTGAAGAAATATTCAGTCCCTTTTGGCAGACTCAGAATGGCTTTCAAATTAATAATTTCTGCTGCTGCCGCCTGAGCGTTGGGATAGGTTTTGCTCAAGAGCTGCAAAAAACGCTGATCCCGCATTTTTTAATACCTCCCGTATTTGATCTCTTCTTATTTATTGTAGCGAATTAGTCGACTTGAATCAAGTGACCAAAGCAAGAAATAACTAAAAATAGTACAAAAAATCCGTTTAATTTTTAACAATGAGCACAATAAAAGCAAAATAAATCAAAAAAGTAGTTAAGACAATGATTGGCAGAAATGTTTTTCTGCTAAATATGCGATTGTAAAACGGGATTTTTAAAGATATCTGAATTCTATAGTTTGGTGGATCAAAACAAAAATAGCTCTCTGCGAACGCAGAGAGCTGATTTAAAGCTTTAATCTAAATTCAACTATTTTCTATTCTGCTTCATAGAAAAGTCCTAATGTATCGGGACCAAACTGGCATCCAAAAATCGGCTCTAAGAAAGAGATAGAAACCATATCTGTTAGATTTTGTTTTTGAATCATCTGCTTTAGAACCTGTGCATCCTTTTCACAGTCTGCATGAACAATAGAAACGGATTGAATCGTGCTTAGCGATGCCGCTTTTTGCAGATTTTTCAAAAGGCAGGAGACCATTTCTTGACGATTTTCGGCTTGTTCTTTAAAAAGAAGCTGTCCTTCTGTGATCTGTAAAATTTGGTTTTGGCGGTTCGAAAAATTTCCTTTAAAAGACCGGACTAGAAAATCTGAGTTTTGGACGGCAAACAAGCTATAAATATGAGGGACATTCGATTCTGCCCATTCTTTTGCTTCTAAAAGGGACGCGCCTTTTTGCTGCAGCTTGGAAAGATGTTGAAGCAAAATTCCTTGTCCGGCACTCAATGTCATGGAATTGATCGCTTCAATGCGACGTGTGGGAAACTCTCGCTGCAGATTGGCAAGTGCACGGGTAGCGTTGTGCCAAGTTTCACCCAAAGCGTCGGAAACGCCAATATACAAAAGATCTTTTCCACGAGCAAGAGCAGGGCGTAAAAACTCAATCAGATCCGATGTATCAAAGGTGACTGCAGCGGCAGACAAAGCTGTCCGCAGTAGTTGATAAATCGAATGAAGATCGGGATTTTCTTTTTCGGGCACTTGGTCATAATTCTGATCTCCAATTTTAAATCCCATAGGAACTGCCAAAATTTCAGCTTTTTCGAGAGAATCCTGTGAAAGACCACAGGCGGCTTCCGTAATAATTTGATAAGATGAATTCATATTCATTCGGCCTTTTTATTCTTTTGTAGTTGCGAGGAAAAATAATGCGACGAATCCGGCGCCGGTATGACAGCCGATGACAGGTCCCAGGTTGTTGATTACAACGCGAGAAGTACCAAAGGTCGATTTTACTTTATCCGCAACATATTCTGCATCTTTTAAGGAATCGCCGTGTCCTACAAAGACAATTTGGTCTTTGGGATTTACTGCAGTTTGCTGCATGTGGCGAATTAACGCATCCAGGCTTTGCCGGCGGCCGCGGACTTTTTCCTTAACCGCAAGATGACCATTCGTGTCCACGTTCATAACGGGCTTGATCGAGAGCATGGTGCCTACTAAAGCGGAAGTTGCGCTGATTCGGCCGCCGCGTTTTAGATGGTTCAGATCATCTACGGTAAACCAGTGTGCTAAGTGATCGCGGTTTGCAAGAACCCAGTCACGCACTTCTTCAAGGCTTTTGCCTTTTTTCATTTCGAGCCCGGCGAGATAGACTAAAAGTCCTTCTCCTACGCAGGCGGCTTTTGTGTCTACGACTTCAATTTTACGGTCGGGATATTCTTCGGAAAGATCCTGTGCAACGATTCTGGCAGTGTTGTAGGTGCCGGAAAGCCCACTGGAAAAGCAGAGATAAAGAATATCTTTTCCCTCTTTAAGATAAGAGGTAAAAACCTTCTGAAAGGTATCCGGATTAATCTGATTTGTGCTGCAAGAAGAACCGGCGCGCAGTGCATCGTAAAAATCATGCGGGCTTTGTTCCCGATAATCTGGATAATTGTGATAGGTTTTCCCATCCATTGCATATTCCATTGGAATAACGTAAACGCCGATTTCTTCGATCAGATCCACATTCATATCTGAAGTGGAATCGGTGATTAATTGATAATTCATCAAAACTCCTCCTGTCAAAGATCCGAAATGGATTTTTATCTCATTTTTTATTATATCGAATTATAAAAAATTCTGCAAGGGATTCCTCGGAAAAGTATAAAAATCGAAAAAGAAAAAGCTTCTTTTCGGAAAGATCGAAAAAGAAGCTTTTGGTTTTTAAAATAGCCCGCCTGGCCGTAGGTGTGCTGAAACGACCTGCCTACTAATGACAGGTGGGTGCCCGCCCAGCAGCCTCTAGCTCCCTTCTTCCGGCCAAAGCCGGGAGGTCTGCACTCAACTGTTGGAGCTGGGCTCCCGATTAAAAATTGTAGGGTCATTTAATGCACAAGGTTCGCGCACCAGGCAGGGAGATTTTTTATTCTTCCGTATGGTCCTCTTCATCCTCATCGTCATCATCATCATCGTAAAGTTCAGCAAAATGAGCTTCAAACTGAGAGGCAAGCCGATCAAGCAAAGCCTGATCTTCTATTTCTGCCAACTCTTCTTCGCCGTTATTGTCGATAGACTGGAAGATATAATAGGTCCCTTCTGCGTCCAACTTCTGCTGCGGATCTTCAAAGGTGGGCAGTAGCGCATAAAAGGTTCCATCATCGTTGTCAATAACGTCCAGTACCTCAAACTCATGCTCTTTGCCTTCGTCATCTACTAAGGTTAGCAGATCGGGGCCGTACTCATCATTCATGTGTAAATCCTCCGCAGCGGAAAAATTCGGCGCTGCTTTTTCTTAAATAATTATTTGATCCTTGTTTATTGTACACAGCCAAAATCGAGAAGTCAAGACGAAAAGCATTCTTTCCAGAAAAAAGCAAGACGAATCGAAATTTTTACCAGAATGGACAAATCTATATAAAAATTTTTTAAAATTTAAAAAAATAGTATTGACATTACACACTTTATTGCATATAATGAAATCAGAAAAAGAGATAAAGTTCAGGACAGGATTTAGCGGAATCCAAGAATAGTGGATCTACAAAAATGGGTTCATCAAGACGAAACCGTGCAGAAGAATCATCCTGGATTTCTCTTTTTAAGAATTCGACAATCTGCCGAAAATTGATTTTAGATTTAGAAAGGGGTGAGCCCAATGGGCATAGAGCCAGTCGGACAGTCTCAGGCAGGAAAGTCTGTTGGGCCAACCTGCTGAGATATTCCAATTTGTAAGAAAGCTTCTCTTTTATTTGCTTTCAAACTTAACGACAGAAATCGAGCGAGACCGTAGAAACCGGAAAGCGCGAAAAGTAGGCGTTAAGTTTCTATTTTAAAGAAGCTTCTCTACAAATCAGGGGGAGAAAAAGTTCAGTTTTATTTTCCGTTATTTTATGACAGAAAGGAATGAGTCCGAAAGCAAGGTTATTGACGACTCGGAATCCAACGTCAAGAAAGGAAAAGAAAAACGAGATACTTGATTCTTTTTCGTTTAATGTGATCTAACGCTTGTCCGTTCATAGTTTTTGCCTTTCTGATAAAAGGCGGTTTTTAAAACCAACATAAGAATGATTGGAGACTTGCGAGTAGTTGAAAACACAAAAATTGAACGCCCATAAAATTTGGAGATCATCCAACATATCATTTGTTTTAAGTTTGATTAGTTCCAAAATAATTTCATGAGACTTTGTGTCGGTGCCGTAAAAGTATTTTTTACGGCACCGATTTTTTTATACGCGTATTTTTTTGCCGAAAGTTTCTAAGAATCAATTTGTGAATTTTTTTAGAAAAGCCGTTTTATGGTTGATTTTGGACTTTTTTTGGATATGATAGAAGTTATATAGAATTATTTATTGATTTATTGATCATAAATAAAGATTTTTAGTGGAGGAAATTAAGATGCTTTATGATGTCTTAGTGCTAGGAGGAGGCCCTGCCGGTTATACGGCTGCACTTTATTGTGCACGTGCGGCTTTAAAAACGGCCGTTGTCGAACGTTTTTCAGCAGGTGGACAGATTGCAACGACGGAGAAAGTTGATAATTATCCAGGATTCCCAGAAGGAATCGGCGGATTTGATTTGGCAGTAAATATGCAGCAGCAGGCAGAACGCTTTGGTGCAGAAACGCTTTTGGAAGAAGTAACACAGGTTTCTTTGAGTGGATCGGTTAAAAAATTGATAACCGCTAGCGGAAAAACATTCGAATCAAAAGTTGTGATTCTGGCAACGGGAGCTTCTCCCCGTTCTCTTGGACTGCCGAATGAGGATTCTTTGCGCGGAAAGGGCGTTTCGTATTGTGCTACCTGCGACGGAATGTTCTATCGGGGAAAAGAAGTCGTAGTGGTCGGAGGCGGAGATACCGCTGCCGCAGATACTTTGTTTTTGACTAAAATCTGTAAAAAAGTGACGATGGTTCATCGGCGTGATGCTCTGCGCGCCGGAAAATTTTATTGGGAATCCTTAAAAAAAGCAGAGAATTTGGAATTCTGCTGGAACAGTACCGTGAAGGAAATAGAGGGAAGTCCAGTAAGCGGTGTTGTGGTAAAGGATAAGAACACCGGAGAAGAAAAGCAAATTCCCTGCAGCGGCGTGTTTATTGCGGTAGGAAATCTGCCGAATACCGGCCTTTTTGAAAATGAGTGCGAATTGACCGAAGGAAAATACTTTGCTGCAGGAGAGGATACCAAAACAAATTTACCTGGTGTCTTTGCAGCAGGCGATTTGCGCAAAAAACCGCTGCGTCAAGTGGTCACGGCTGTTTCAGATGGTGCAGTTGCTGCACATATGGCAGAAGAATATCTTACTCAGACGCAGGAACTTTGAAAATTGTGAAAACTGTCTTGCGGGAAAAGCCGAAATCTGTTACAATTAACAACGATTTAGAGTTTATATCTATTTAAAATAGGGGAGGCTTTTTTCAGATGGATGTGAAGCAGGAAGCCATGCGTATGCATGAACAATGGCGAGGAAAGATCGAGGTCTGTTCCCGCGTAGAAGTAAAAGATAGCAAAGCATTATCCCTTGCCTATACGCCGGGAGTAGCAGAACCTTGTCTTGCCATTCAAAAAGATCCGGAAAAAAGTTTTTCTCTTACAAGACGGTGGAATATGGTCGCCGTCATTACAGATGGTTCCGCAATTTTGGGGCTTGGAAATATCGGGCCGGAAGCCGGTATGCCGGTTATGGAGGGCAAATGCGTTCTTTTTAAGGAATTTGCAGGAGTAGATGCTTTTCCCTTATGTATTAAAACGCAGGATGTGGACGAGCTGGTTCGTACAATTTATTTGCTTTCTGGCTCCTTTGGAGGAATCAATCTGGAGGATATCTCTGCGCCTCGCTGCTTTGAAGTGGAACGTCGGTTAAAAGAATTGTGCGATATCCCTGTTTTTCATGATGATCAGCACGGGACTGCTATTATTGTGGGGGCGGCTGTTCTCAATGCACTCAAAGTGGTGCATAAGGATATTTCGAAAATTCGCTGTGTGATCAATGGGGCAGGTAGCGCGGGAATCGCCATTGCAAAGCATCTGATGAGACTTGGCTTAAAAGATTTGATTCTTTGCGATAGATTTGGAATCATTTGTGAGGATATGGAGAATTTGAATCCGGCACATCAGGAAATGAGCCAGGTGACGAATCAGGAGCATCTGCATGGAGAATTGAAAGATGCTTTAAAAGGTGCCGATCTCTTTATCGGCGTTTCCGGACCTGGCGTTTTGAAACCGGATATGATTCAGGCAATGGCAGAAAAGCCGATTGTTTTTCCAATGGCGAATCCGGTTCCGGAAATTATGCCGGATGAGGCGCTCAAAGCTGGCGCTGCCGTGGTTGGAACCGGCCGTTCTGATTTTCCGAACCAGATTAATAATGTGCTTGCGTTTCCGGGGATTTTCCGTGGAGCGTTGGATGTTCGCGCAAGGGATATCAATGATGAGATGAAATTAGCGGCTTCGAAGGCCTTAGCAGATCTTGTGCCGGCAGAGGAACTTAGCAGCGAATATATTTTGCCAAAAGCTTTTGATCCGCGTGTCGGAAAAGCAGTGGCAAAAGCGGTTGCCGAAGCGGCGAGAAAAAGCGGGGTTGCCCGCATTTAATCCATAATAGGAGGATTTCATGGAGTTTGTAAAAAATGTGCTGCGCGGCGTGGTTATGGGAATTTCAGAAGTGATTCCGGGCGTTAGTGGTGGTACAATGGCGGTGCTACTAGGAATTTATGATAAATTGATCGGCACCATGAGCCATTTTAGTAAAAACTTAAAAGAATCAATTCGGCTTTTCGTCCCAATTTTGATTGGAATGGGGAGCGCAATTATTGGGTTTAGTTTTGTGATTACTTATCTATTGGAACATTTTCCGATGGCGGTCAATTTTTTCTTCTTGGGGTTGGTGATTGGAATTATTCCGATGCTTTATCGTCGTGCAACCGAGGGGAAATGGAAAAAGACTTCGACGATTCCCTTTTTCTTGATGATGGCATTGATGATTTTTCTTACCTTTGTTTCGGCGCGGAATAATAGTGTTGGAGACCAGATCATTGTAATGGACTCTGTGCAGGCAGTCCGTTTTGCTTTGGTAGGATGTCTTGCTGCCGTTTGTTTGATTTTACCCGGAATCAGTGGCAGTATGATGATGGTCATTTTCGGGACCTATTACAGCGTGATCAACGCGGTAAAACACTTGGATGTTCCTTATTTGATTCCAGTAGGAATTGGAATTTTAATTGGCCTGATTTTTGGAAGCAAGTTGATCGATTATTGTTTGCATCACTATCCGAATGCAACGTTTTTTACGATTTTAGGATTGGTGTTGGGTTCTACAGTTTCTATTTATCTAAAATCCGGATTCGCTTTTGGACAGGCACAGACGGTTGCTGCAATCATTACTTTAGTAATTGGAATTGGGGTTTCTCTGTTTTTCACGTCCCCAAAGATGCAGGGCGGTTCGGAACCAGCTTAAAATCATGCGGTATCTGCGGGCATAGAAAAGCCACGCAGTACCGCTTTTTTATTAAAAAATTGTTGGAGGAATGAATATGAAAAAAATTGCATTTATTGGAACAGGGAATATGGGAGGCGCTTTGATAAAAGCTGCCTGTAAAGCAGTTGACCCAAAAGAAGTTTTGATTACGAATCGCACACTTGCAAAAGCACAGGAGCTTGCTGATCAATTGGGATGCTGTGTGGCGCAAAATAATCTGGAAGCGGTCAAAAACGCTTTTTATGTTGTTTTGTGTGTAAAGCCACAGGTTATTAATGGAGTCTTGGAAGAGATTGCTCCGGTTGTTCGGGCAGAATCGAAAAAAAGAGAGTTAGTTCTGACGACTATCGTAGTCGGCAAAAAAATAGCTGACTATACAGAAATCATCGGATTAAGAGAATTGCCGGTTATTCGGACAATGCCGAATATGCCGGCAGCAATTGGACGGGGAATGACGATTGCGGCACGCAATGAATTTGTAAAAGATGCACAGATGCAGGAGTATTTTTCTCTGATGAAAGAGTCCGGACTAATGGAAGAAGTAGCGGAAGACCAGATGAACGCAGCCGGAAATCTTTCCGGTTGTGCACCAGCGTGGGTCTTTATGTTTATTGAAGCTTTGGCAGACGGCGCTGTCCAGACAGGAGTGCCAAGAAAAAGCGCCGTTAAATATGCGGCACAGACTGTTTTAGGAGCAGCTCAGATGGTCCTTGAGACTGGGAAACATCCGGGAGAATTAAAAGACGCAGTTTGTTCTCCGGGAGGAACAACGATTACCGGCGTGCGTGCATTAGAGGACAGAGGATTCCGTGGAGCGGCAATGAGCGCTGTGACGGCAGCTTACGAGAAAACAATTGGGATGAAATAAAGGGGCATGAGATTGCATGGCTTTTTGAAAAATCATCGTATGCTGATCATTTTTCTGATTTTTACATTGTGTTTTATTTGGGGCAATTCACTGCTTCCGGCATCAGTGTCAGGAGCCTTTAGTGGGCAAGTCAATGATTTAGTGAATATGATTTGGCATACGATTGATCATAAAATGGGATCTAGTGGTGACGGAGTGCTTAGAAAAGTGGCACACGCAACCGAATTCGCAGCTTTGGGAATGGAAACTTTAGTTTTATTCCAGTATGATTTTAAAAAGAATTGGGTCTCTATTTTCCTTTGTGGAGTAAGTACTGCGCTGATTGACGAAACCATTCAGTTGTTTACTGCTGGTCGTTCTGGTGAGGTTCGGGATATCTGGATTGATTTTACTGGATTTTTACTTGGCGTTTTGCTGATACATATTACTTTGGGAAGAAAGCAAAAGAAAAAAGATCAATCGTCGAAGAGATAAAGCTGCGGTATTTTGTTAAAATGGATAGATTCCTTTTTTAGCTTTCAAAAAGGTCTGTGGTAGTCTTTTTCTGAATAAACTATAAGAATAATAGAAAATAAAACGATATAAAAGATTGATTTTTGTGAAATATTGACGACGGAAAAATATCATGGTATACTTTAGTCACTTTATGAATTGTAAAAATGGTTCTAATATACTAACTAGACAAAAAGACAGGAGATGTAGGAAAATGGGAAATAGGATTTGGCTTTCGTCTCCGACCATGCATGGAGAAGAACAAAAATTCATCCAAGAGGCTTTTGATACAAATTGGGTTGCACCGCTTGGAAAAAATGTTGATGAATTTGAAAGAGAGATGGCAGTATATCTTGGTGTTAAGTCTGCTGCAGCTTTATCTGCCGGAACGGCGGCGCTGCATCTAGCGGTAAAATTAGCTGGAGTAAAACCTGGAGATATTGTCTTTTGTTCCGATTTGACTTTTTCAGCGACTGTAAATCCGGTTTCCTATGAAAATGGCAGACAAGTCTTTATTGATAGTGAGAGAGATACTTGGAACATGGATCCGAAGGTTTTAGAGAAGGCCTTTCAAAAATATCCTGCGTGTAAATGCGTGATTGTTGCAAATTTATATGGCACACCGGCAAAATTAGATGAGATCCGTTCTATTTGCGATGTACATCATGCCATTATGATTGAAGATGCGGCTGAAAGTTTGTCTGCTACTTATAAAGGAAAAAAAGCAGGTACTTTTGGTCAGTATAATGTGATTAGTTTTAATGGCAATAAGATTATTACAACTTCCGGTGGCGGGATGCTGCTGTCAAATGATGAGCAGGCAATTCAAAAAGCTCGTTTTTGGGCTACCCAGGCAAGAGAGCCTTTTCCGTGGTACGAGCATAAAGAAATTGGCTACAATTATCGCATGAGCAATATTGTTGCTGGGATTGGTCGTGGGCAGCTGCTCCATTTGGATGAACACCGTCAACTAAAAAAGAAGATTTATGAAACCTATAAGGCAGCATTTGCTAATATTGATGCAATTTCTATGAACCCTTATTTGGCGTGCAGTGAGCCGAACTTCTGGCTTTCATGCATGACCATTGATCCAATGAAAAGCAATGTGAAACCCGGCAATGTGATGGAAGCATTAGCTGCCGAGAATATTGAAAGTCGGCCGATCTGGAAACCTATGCACCTCCAGCCGGTGTTTGCGGATCGAGATTTTATTACTTTGAACAAGAATAGTTTTTCTGTTGGTGGTGAAATTTTTGAACATGGTTTGTGTTTGCCCAGTGATATTAAAAACACCAATGAGGATATGAAGAGGGTTATTGGCGTAATCAAAGGGCTATTTTAATACTTGAGGTGTTATTGCGGTGTATCAGAAATACATAAAGAGAATCCTAGATATTGTCTGTGCATTGTTAGCAATGATTGTGTTTTGTTGGCTTTATGCTATTATTGCAATACTTGTCCGTATAAAATTGGGCAGTCCAGTAATTTTTAAGCAGAAACGTCCAGGAAAGATTAATCCAAAAACTGGGCAGGAGCAAATTTTCACACTCTATAAGTTTCGAACTATGACTGACGATAAGGACGTGGATGGTAATTTATTATCGGATGCTATTCGATTGACTAAGTTTGGTAAATTTTTACGTAGTACTAGTCTTGATGAGTTGCCAGAAGCGTGGAATATTTTCAAGGGCAATATGAGCGTAATTGGACCGAGACCTTTACTTGTAGAGTATCTCCCTTTGTACAATCAGCGTCAAAGACAACGTCATAAGGTTCGACCGGGATTGTCCGGCTGGGCGCAGGTAAATGGTCGCAATGCAATTCGTTGGGAAGACAAGTTTGAATTAGATGTTTGGTATGTGGATCATATATCTTTTTTGCTTGATATTAAAATTGTATTTCAGACAATATGGAAGACTGTTAAGCGGGACGGGGTCAATCATGAGAATGCGGCAACAATGATGAAATTTCAAGGGACAAAGAATCATGCCAATGTGTAAAAACATAGTTATCTTAGACATTGGCATGTTAGAGCTGTTACTGCGGTCACCAAAAATCTTGAGGTACGATAATAGAATTTTCAATAATTAAAAGTCAAATGATTCGGTCGTAATTAGCAATACTGAGATGGCAAAACAAGACTAAGATGAAGTGGAGTTTTATAGTGGGCGTTGGTAATATAAATATACATGAATGAAAATGCAGGATACACCAGCTACGATTGTGGCATGAAAGAGGAGTCCCAATATGAAAGACCTTATTATTGTCGGCGCAGGAGGCTTTGGGAGAGAAATTGCATGGCTTTCGGAACGAATGAATGAAGCCTCGCCAACATGGAATTTGTTAGGCTTCATTGATGACAACCCTGATTTTAAGGGAAAAATGATTGGAGGGTATTCGGTACTTGGGGGCTGCGGAGTCTCAAGTGAATACCCTAATGCTTGGTATGTTTGTGCTATAGGTTGCGCCGTAGTTAGACGGAAAATCGTTCAGAAAATCAATTCCTTAATTCCAGCGAGATATGCTACGCTTATTGATCCCAGTACTTTAATTTCAAAACGAGTATCAGTAGGGGAAGGTTGTATAATATGTGCTGGCAATATTATTACTACTGATATTACTATTGGCAATCATGTGATAGTTAACCTTGATTGCACTATTGGACATGACGCTATTATTGAGGATTTTGTAACCTTATATCCTAGTGTGAACGTATCAGGAACTACAACGATCAATTCTTGTACAGAAATTGGAACAGGAGCACAGATTATTCAGGGCAGAAGAATTGAAAGTAATACTATTATTGGTGCAGGTGCGGTTGTGGTGGATGACATTAGAAAACCGGGTATTTATATTGGGGTCCCAGCAAGATTTTTAAAAGCAACAAATAATGGGGATCGTTAAATGAAACTATTATATGTCACTACTGTTGGGATGACAATGCGCTTCTTTCAACCACTTATCCAAAATCTGTTGAATAGTGGGGATACTGTGGGTATTGCTTGCAACGAAGCGACGAGCGAAATTCCAGATTGCTATCGGCAATGGGGGAAAATTTAAAAGCAATTTATATAGCTCATAGTATAAAAGTGCTCCATTGAAAAACCGTGTCCTCATTGGATCGAAGTTTTGATAACGATTAATAAAGAGGACTATGCGCTGACGCAGGAGAAAATGAAAGCGAAGGAAGTCTGCTATGTTGTCAGGTGTAGGAATAGATGCAGAGGAGTTTAAAATATCATAGTTGAAAAATGTAAAGCATTCAGAGAATGACGTGTCCCAATTGTGCTTTTGCTATTTTCTGTAGGTGGACTGGATTAAAATAAAAACAATGAAACGGTCATAAAAGCGTAAACTTAGATTAAATGGAAAAGACATTTATGACTATGCCATCGCCGGTATAGGTGATAAGAAGGAGCATTTAGATCAGTTGGCTGAGAAATACCCGGCCAAGTAAAGTTGCTTGGTTATAGAACTGATGTAAGTAAATTGTATGTAGTAAGTAATGCTTTTGTTTTTTCACCATTTCGCGAAAGCTTGTCGGTAAGTTTGTACATTCAGTTGATAGTAGTAAGAATGCTATCCAACATTAAAAATAGTAATAGAATATATAGATGTATTCAAGTTTTTAAGACATTTGTTATTTTAATATGAACTGTAGTAATATAGAACATAAATATTATTTTTCTAAGATAATCACTGAAATTAAGAATAATATAATGTATTTTTATGTATTGTATGAAGGATAAATAGAAAGTAATATATAAAAATTGTTATTTATATTTAGATAAAACATATAGGAAGTATGTTTTGAAGGCGAATTATAAAGCAGAGTATAATAACTTTGTGACATTGAGAAAAAAGTCGATTTCCAATGCATTGTGTTCAGATTCCTTCCAAATATAGAGCATAAAGGATATAATATGAATATTTTATTTTTAACACTTTTGGATTTTAATTCAATTGATGAACGGACGATATATACAGATTTATTGCGCAAATTTGCTCAGAACGGGCATAAGATATTTGTTATTTCACCTTCGGAGAAAAGGAAAAAACAGAATACTAGGATGATAAGTTTGCCAAACGCAACAATACTAAAACTAAAGATTGGGAATATTACACAAAATAACATGATTCAAAAAGGGTGTTCTACGCTTAAAATAGGCAATGAATTTATTGGAGGAATAAAAAGATTTTTCAAAAATGTAAAATTTGATCTAGTTATTTATTCGACGCCTCCTATTACGTTTTGTAATACTATTGAGTACATTAAACGTAGAGATGATGCGAAAACATATTTATTGTTAAAAGATATTTTCCCGCAAAATTCTGTTGATATAGGAATACTCAGTAAATCTGGATTAAAAGGTCTGATTTATAAGTATTTTAGAAACAAGGAAAAGAAATTATATAGAATTTCAGATTATATTGGATGTATGAGCCCTGCAAATGTAGAATATGTAATAAAAAATAATAAAGAATTAGATCCTAAAATAGTTGAAGTTTGTCCTAACAGTGTTGAAGTAGTAGATATGAGTGTAGATAATAAAACAAGAAATAATATTAGAAGTAAATATGGGATTCCAAAAGGAAAAAAAGTGTTTATATATGGAGGAAATTTAGGAGCCCCTCAAGGGATAGATTTCCTAATCCAATGCCTAGTAAGTCAGGAAAATAATAAAGAAGTGTTTTTCTTAATAGTTGGTGATGGAACAGAATATGACAAATTGTATAATTATGTTAATAATAATAGACCATTAAATGTAAAATTAATGAAAAGGCTTCCTAAAGAAGATTATGACATTATGGTTGGTGCGTGTGATATTGGGCTGATCTTTTTGAATCATAGATTTACAATTCCAAATTTCCCAAGTCGATTGTTATCATATATGCAGGCAAAAATTCCAGTGCTGGCAGTTACAGATTTAAATACAGATATTGGGGAAATAATTGTTAATGGTGGATATGGATGGTGGTGTGAAAGCAATGACATTACTTCATTTGATAAATTAATAAAATTAATTATAAATACAGAGTTGAGTTCAATGAAAGAAATAGAATATAATTTTCTATTAAAAATGTATAACGTTGAACTGAGCTACAAAATAATCATGGAGCATTTTTTGTAATGAAAAAAATTAGATTTAGTTTACAAATAATATGTTCAGAAATATTTTTATTTTTTAGAATAATATTGGGGAATAGAATTAAAGCAAATCCAATAAATTTTGTAAGTCCATTTGCGCATATTAGGACGGAAGGAAAGAAATCTAGTATTTCTATTGGATATGGATCTGCAGTGAGAGCTAATACAGAAATACACGCCTCAAATGGGACTATTAGTATAGCAGATAAATGCTTTATTAATCGAAATTGTTTAATTGTAGCTCATGGAAATATTAAATTAATGAGGCATGTATCAATAGGACCTAATACATGTATATACGATCATGACCATGATGCAAATGGAGATTTTTATTCAAAGGATATTGAAATTGGAGAAAATGTTTGGATAGGTGCAGGCTGTATAATTTTAAAGGGCGTTAAAATTGGTAATAATAGTATAATTGGAGCGGGCTCAATCATTGCGAAAGACGTACCAAGTGAGTCAGTTGTAATACAAAAAAGAATAAATACGGTTTGGAAGAGAAAGGAATAATGGATGAAGGTAGTATTGTTGGCTGCTACACCACCACCAGTTGGAGGTATAGCAACATGGACATTGAGAATGTTAAATATAAGTCAAGATTATGGGTGTCAGTATTATTTAGTTGATGAAAAAATGATTGGTCATAGAGATATGTTTGGAAATAATACTAAACATAAATTTAATGACGAAGTTAAAAGATGTTTTGGCATATGGAAAAATCTTTCTCTACAGATTAAAGAAAATGATATAAATATTGTACAATCATGCATTCCGTCGTCAACATTATCCATGTTAAGAGAATATGTTTGTGCATGCATAACTAAAAATAAAAAGAAAAAATTTATTATAAATTTCCATTGTACAGTTCCAAACACTCAAAAAGGGATATTATGGAATCTTATGATAAAAAAAATATGTAAAAAAAGTGACCGCATTTTTGTGCTAAATGACCAATCAAAAAAATATTTAGAAAAAATAACAACAACTAAAATTGAAGTGATTCCTAATTTTGTTGAAGAACAAGAAATTGTTAAGTCACATGTTATTAATGAAAATATTTTTTCTGTGTTATATGTTGGTGGTGTGATCAAAAGTAAAGGGGTATTAGATATCATTAATGTAGCAAAAGAATTTCCAAAAATAATATTTAAATTAGTAGGAAATCCTGAACAGGATGTTATTGATGCGGCTAAAAAAGTGCCTAATGTTATAATTACTGGGATTAAAACTAAAAAAGAGGTTCAGGAAGAATTAAAAAAGGCGGACGTTTTTATGTTTTTGTCAAAGTTTAAAGGGGAAGGATTTTCTATGGCTTTATTGGAAGCAATGGCAAGTGGGCTACCTTGTATTGTAACTGATTGGGCAGCCAATGGGGATATGATTGGAAATGAGGGAGGAATAACAGTTTGTAACAGCAAAACGGAAACTATTGTGAAGGCAATAGAAAATATGGAGAATCCACAACTGAGAAAAAGTTATTCAGAAAGGAATATCCGGGTCGTTAATGATTATTACTCTTCAAAAGTCTTGTTTTCAAATTACGTTTCTCTTTATAACGAAATAATAAATGGGAAATGAGAAGAATGTTTCTTGCTTTGAATGGGTGAAAAGATGAAAAGACTAATGTTTTATATCGGTTCTATGCAAATGGGCGGCGCGAATCGAGTAATGGCGAATCTTACAAAATATTTTGTTAATAAAGATGTTAAGGTTACGCTGATAAATGATGTAATTCCTTGTAATAAAAAAGAATATGCTGTAGATAGAAAAGTACATCGAGTTTATTTGCAGAATAATATCAAAAATAAGCTGCTAAAAAATATTATTATGATGTTTAAATTGAGAAAGCTTATATGGGAAGATAATCCGGATGCCGTTATATCGTTTATGGGACCGCCAAATTATAGGCTTTTACTTTCTACAATAGGGATGAAAACAAAAAAAATTGTATCTGTTCGTAATGATCCATATAAAGAATATGGAAACGGTATAAAAAAGTATGTATCTAGAATTGTATTTAGTTTATCAGATGGATGTATATTTCAGACCAACGATGCGGCTATGTATTTTTCGGACAAACTAAGAGAACGCTCAAAGATTATATTTAACCCAGTAGCTACAAAATTTTATAATCAAGAAAGAAAGTTGGAAAATAAAGAAATTGCAGTCGTGGGCAGATTAGTTGCACAAAAAAATCCAGAATTAGCGCTTCGTGCATTTGCTTTAATATGCAATAAATATCCGGAGTATACATTATCGTTTTATGGAGAAGGGGAATTAAAAAATCATCTCTATCATCTTGCAAATGAGTTAAAAGTGCAAGATAAGGTCTTTTTGAGGGGGACTGTCAATGATATTGAAATACGTTTGTCTTCAGTAGCTGTCTACATATTATCTTCTGATTATGAAGGAATGCCGAATGCTTTAATGGAAGCAATGGCTGTAGGAATACCTATTATAGCTACAGACTGCCCATGCGGCGGACCAAGAATCCTTTTAGAAAATAAAAATCAAGGTTTGCTAGTACCTTGTAATAATGTTAAATCAATGTCCTTAGCATTGGAAAAGATATTATCAGATGATTTATTACGAACTACAATGAGAAGTGAAAGTAGAAAGAGAGCAGAACAATTTTATCCAGATAAAGTTTATAGACAATGGGAATCATATATTGATGAGCTGTTACAATGAGGTAAATATGAGAGTATTGTTATTTTCAAACTTTGAATTGCCAAATAGTTGTGCTAATGCAACAAGAGTTTTTGCTTTTGCAAAGATATTAAAAGAGCTTCAAATTGATGTGAGTCTTGTGGGAATTGCATATAATCAAAATATTGAACTTAATGGAAATTATAATTCTATTGAATATAGAATGCTAAGAGCATCAAATTATTCTGGAATAAAAGCGATAAAAAGAATAGACGATTTGAGAAAATCAATTAGAGTATTTTTGAATAACGAATTTAGGAATTGTCGGTTTGATGCTATAATTTTGTCTAATATATATTTTAATTATTCAAAGATTTTTTTGGATTTTTCAAATAAAAACCAAGTTCCATTAATTGTTAATGCTGTTGAATGGTATGATGCAAACAATGAGTTGTTTTGTGGGCTATTTGGAAAATTACGTTTTATACAAAATCGAATTGCTTTAAAATATATTCATGTTAGAATGAAAAATATTATAGCAATAAGCACATTTTTAGGTGATTATTATCAGGCTCGGAATTGTAATGTAATTGTAGTTCCAACGATACTCGATATAGCAGAATATCAGCATTTATCGCATATAGAAAATAAGAAAATAATTATTTCTTATGCAGGGGTTCCTGCAAAAAAGGATTATATTAAAAATGTGGTTTTGTCTTTGCAATTTTTAACTAAACAAGAAATTAATAAAATTGAAATTCATTTTTATGGTGCTATTAGACAAAATTTTGTGAATCTGGGAATAAATCAGGAGTATTTAAGTAATTATCAATCAACTATTTTTTGTCATGGAAAAATTCCATATGAAGAAGTTAAAAATAAAATTGCTGCCTCGGATTTTACAATTTTATTACGTCCTGATGAACGCTATGCTAACGCTGGTTTTCCAACAAAGGTTGGAGAAAGTATGGCATGTTCTACACCTGTAATTGCAAATTATACTAGTGATTTAAAAAAATATATTATTGATTCCGATACAGGAGTAGTATGCCGCAATGAAAGTCCTAAAGAGTGTGCGGCTGCAATTAGGAAAATATTAAATTTCTCAAAACATAAAAGAGAACTAATGAGAGAAAACGCTTATAATATGGCTGCTAGAGCATTTGATTATAGAAGTTACAAAGAAGTAATGAGTAAATTTATAGATATTATTGTTTGATAATATAGAAATTAATGTAGAAGGGAAAGAGAAACTATTTGAAAAAAAACAGTTTAAAAATTTTCAATATATATTTCTTGATATCAATAATATATTATTGCTTGGGAAGATATAGGTGGAATATTCCTTCATATCCTAAGCTTTTGCTTTATATATTTCTTTGCTATTTACTTTTAAATATAGGATATTCTTTTTCATGGAAAGGAAAAGGAATTCTTCGGCGAGGCCTTACAAGAAGTTATCCGGAGATTGATGTAGATTATAGTAGTATTCGAATGCTTTTTTGGATTAGCGCAATTTCTATTATAGTTTTTCAAATTGTTTGGGTAATAGTATTTTTTAATCGTTTTAGTATTAGCAATGTTTTTTCTTTACTAGGTGACAATTATTATGCTCGATTAGATACTACTTTTAATTCTAGTATACTTATTATGCAGATTAGGACTCTTTTTTGGGGTATTACATTATTTGCTTATCCGATAGGCTTTATGTTTTATAAAAAAATGCCATTAATTGATAAAATTATGTTTGCTTTAACAATTTTTATTGACGTAGTTGCTGGATTAAATATGGGGATGAGTAAAAATATTGGCGATATAGTAATCGCGTTTTTAGGGGTTACTTTATTGAAAAATGCTGTTAATACTTCAACGAGTGCACATCGTAAAAACAGAAAAGGTATTATAAGAGTAACATGTATTATTATAGCATTTCTTATTGTATTTAATGTTATTCAAAATTTACGTAATAGCGTTACTACAAGTAATTTAATAAATCCATATGGTTCTTTAGCTTCCATTAGAGAAAACAATATATTTTATTTGCTTTTTGGTTCAAACAGCACCATAAGCTTATTAATTGATAAAATAGGGTTGTATATCTCTCATGGATATACGGGATTAGCGTTTGCTCTTGAGTTACCATTTAAAAATACATATTTATTAGGATTTTCAAGGTCACTAATGGAATATGCTGATCAATACTTAGGATTAAATTTAGCTGATTTGACATACAATGCACGAATTGAAACGCAATTTGGATGGTTAAATGGACAATGGTGGCCATCTGCTTTTACATGGATTGGCAATGCGGTTTCTATGTGGCTAGTTCCTTTTGTTTTGCTTGTTATGGGAGTTTTTATTAGACATTTGGAAGATGATTTTGGACAACATGGGAATATTATTACAGCTGTATTATATGTGCAAATGATTATTACAGTAATGTATTTACCATGTAATATGCAAATTTTCCAATCAAGAACTTCTTTAATGGGGAGTATTATGTTGTTTGTGTTATTCTTTTTTAGGGAAAAAATGAAAAATAACAGAACGATAACGAATGGAAGGAAGACTACTATATGAGCTATTCTTTTAGTGCTTTTTACTTCTACTTACAATAGAGCTAATTATCTATTGCAGGTTTATCATTTTCTCAAAAAACAAACGTATAAAAATTTTGAATGGATTATTGTTAATGATGGATCAGCAGACGATACAAATTTTGTTGTTCAGGGGTTTATAAAAGAAGGCGTCATTTCAATAAAGTATATAAACTAAAAAAATAAAGGAAAATATATTGCACAAAATAGAGCTTTAGATATAGCAAACGGGGGAGCTGTTTTTGCCTTTAGATTCTGATGATACTATTGTTCCCAATGTTTTAGAAATATTATAGGGAACGTGGTAGTCAATTGATAAATCTAACAAAAATATGTATAGTAATATAGGCGTACATTTAATGGATAACAATAGAAATTTAATTGGGAATTTATGGTTAGCTAACATTTTTGACTCTAACGATTTGAAGATAGAATTTATAAAAGTACATGGGGAAAAATACATGCTGATATTATGAAAGTGTATCATAACGAAGAAATGAAGGAATATTTTTGATCTGAAGCTGCAGTATGGTATAAAATAACAAATAATTATAAAAAAGATATATAAATGAAGTATTAAGAGTGTATAAGGTACATTTAGATTTAATACAATCAAAAAAGAAAAATAATGTTGATGTAAATGTAAAAAGTAAACTATGTGCTAATTTGATGTACATAAATGAGTTTTGAGATTGGTATATTAAGTACGCTTAAAAACCAGGCAGGTGTGGTGCTTTAAGCGCAGTAAAAACTTACATTAACTGTTATGGCAGTCTTATTTAGGAAAGATGTATTAATACACCAAATTTTATAAAAATAAGCAAAGTTTATAATTTTGTCAGGGAGTCCTTACAAATGGGTATATTTTATTAAAAACACTTTTTAATAAATAAAGAAAGAAGGGACTACTAATTTTGGGGTTTTGTTTTAATTTAAGTTATATAAATATCTGAAGTATAAATTATGATTAATAAGAGTGAATATTATTAGATAAAAGATTTTGTAGTATCGCTAAAAAGGTGCAACAAAAGGAAAGGAACATGGTGTTATTAATTCCGAAAAACATCATATGAATTGAAATGTTGAAAGCATTGCGAAGTAAGATAAGTATACCATTAGGAGCAAAATCTGCTATGGTTTATACTGTAGCAAATGTATTTTCAAGGGGACTTGCAATAATTACGATGCCTATTTTTACAAGGTTAATGACAACTAATCAAATCGGAATTGTAAATTTATATAATTCGTGGTTTTCTATGATAAGTTGTATTGCGACTCTTTCGTTAACATCAGGGGGTTTTTCAGTAGCTATGAAGGAGTTTGAAAACAAAAGACAAGAGTATATATCGTCGGTCCTATCATTAACATCTATCATGGCTATTTTTATTTCAATTTGCTATTTTATTAATATTCAATTTTGGAATAATATAACAGGACTGTCAACAAAAATGATGATTTTAATACTTATTGGGCTTCTTGTTGCACCAGCCACAGACTTTTGGCTTGCTTACGAAAGATATGAGTATAGATATAAAAAATCAGCATTATTAATTATGATATCAGCTTTGGTTGCATCAGCATTTTCAATATTTACTATAATAGCTATGAATAATAGGGGGAAAAGGAGTTAGCAGAAGGTCGGCTAATATCAAATTATATTGTTGTATACGGAGTTGCTATTGTATTATGGACAAGCCTTATGATAAAAGGAAGAACTTTTGTAAATGTTGAGTATTGGAAATTTTCTTTGTCATTAAGTTTGCCATTGGTTGGATATTCAATTGCATCGCAGATTTTGAGTGTTTCAGATAGAATGATGATTAGTAGTATGGTCAATAATAGTGCAGTTGGAATATATAGTACTATTTATTCTGTTAGTTCTCTTTTTACAATGGTATGGACTGCAGTGAATGCTTCTTTTGTTCCATATTTATATGAGAATATAGACAAAAAAGACAATTCAATAAGAAAAATATCTTTTTCCCTTTTATTTGTATATGCAATGATTGCAATTATGATGGTCTTTTTAGCTCCTGAAATTGTTAAAATACTTGCAACTGATGAATATTACGAGGCTATCTATATTATGCCTCCAATAGCAGCTGGGGTGTTTATGACATCTGTAGCTAATATGTATTCGAATATTCTTTTGTATACTAAATCTTCTATACATATTATGATCGCTTCATGTATTGCTGCAGTAGCAAATTTAATTTTAAATTACACTTTAATTCCGATCTTTGGGTATATGGCGGCAGCTTATACCACAATGTTTGCATATATCTTAATGCTTTTAGTACTAATTGTTTTTGCCAATAGATCGTTTTTATTGAAGGAAAAAAAATCGTTAAATATTATATATGATAATAAAAAAATATATACATTATCAGTTTTAACGATATTAATACTATTGCTGGGGATAGAATTATATCAATTTACAGTATTAAGATATTTGTTATCAGGATTACTTGGAATAGCAATCATATCATTTTCTCTTAAAGTGTTAAAGAAAAAAAATAATTATATATAAAGAAATTTATTTGTGAGATTTTTTTGTTTTAATATATGTCACATATGAAAAGAAAGTTTATATACATAGATTGTGAAATTATTGTTTGTAATGTTTTGCAAAATGATAAATAAAGGAGAAAAAATAATGAACACGGCAAAATTTTTTAAAGACAAAACGTTAATGATTACTGGTGGGACG
Source organism: Caproicibacterium sp. NSD3 (assembly GCF_053613275.1). Classification (NCBI taxonomy): domain Bacteria; kingdom Bacillati; phylum Bacillota; class Clostridia; order Eubacteriales; family Oscillospiraceae; genus Caproicibacterium; species Caproicibacterium sp. NSD3. Next base: position 2,081,820 of record NZ_CM132119.1, on the reverse strand, counting down.
GGGTCTTTCGGTTCAACGGTTTTAAAACATTTTCTAGATTCGGATTTAAAAGAAATACGTATTTTTTCACGTGATGAAAAAAAACAAGATGATATGAGACATAAGCTACAAGCAAAACATCCTAATTTAGCAGGGAAAGTAAAATTTTATATTGGTGACGTTAGAAATATGCGTTCTGTGGACGATGCGGTACAAGGAGTGAATTATATTTTTCATGCAGCAGCATTAAAGCAGGTTCCATCATGTGAGTTTTTCCCTATGGAAGCTGTCAGAACAAATGTAGAAGGTACTGATAATGTACTCCATGCGGCTGTAGCAGCTGGTGTAGAGCGTATTGTTTGTTTATCTACAGACAAAGCTGCATATCCAATCAATGCGATGGGGATTTCGAAGGCAATGATGGAAAAAGTAATTGGAGCAAATGCAAGAGTAGCTGCTGGAAAAACAACCATTTGTTGTACTCGATATGGTAACGTTATGTGTTCACGTGGCTCAGTTATTCCGCTTTTTATAGATCAGATAAAAGTTGGAAACCCAATTACAATTACTGATCCAGATATGACCAGATTTTTAATGAATTTGGATGAAGCGGTCGCTTTAGTTATGTTCGCTTTTGAACATGGAGAACCAGGAGATTTATTTGTTCAAAAATCTGATGCAAGTACAATTGGCGATTTGGCAAAGGCAGTACAGCGGTTATTTGGGGATACTGGCACAAAAATCATTGGAACACGGCATGGCGAAAAATTATATGAAACACTTATGACCAACGAAGAGTGTACTAGAAGTATTGATATGGGTAATTACTATAGAGTCCTTCCAGACGGACGTGATTTGAATTATGATAAGTTTTTTGTAGAAGGGCAAGTACATACCATGGCAAACGAAGCTTACACTTCACATAATACAAAGAGATTAGATGTTGAGGAAACTGTTGAAAAAATTATGACTACAGATTATGTGAAAAAAGCACTGATTGAATTAAAAAATAGAGGAAATGTAAAGTTGGAGGACATTTGATTGAAAGTTTTAATAACTGGTGCAGCTGGTTTTGTTGGTAAAAATTTAGTTGCATCGTTAAAAAATATACAGCAAAATAAGGATAAAACAAGGCCAAATTTAAAAATTGAAAAAATTTTTGAATTCGATATTAAAACTGATCCTTTATTGCTTGATGAATACTGTGAAAAAACTGATTTTGTTTTCAATTTAGCAGGTGTTAATAGACCAAAGGATAATAAAGAATTTATGAAGGGAAACTTTGGCTTTGCATCTACTTTGTTGAATACGTTGAAAAAGCATCATAATTTAGTTCCAGTTATGTTATCATCATCTATCCAGGCGACGCTACAAGGAAGATATGTTGATTCTGATTATGGAAAATCAAAATTGGCGGGGGAAGAATTATTTTTTAAGTATGGAAAAGAAACAGGTGCAAAGGTACTTGTATACCGCTTTCCTAATTTATTTGGGAAATGGTGCCGCCCAAACTATAATTCTGTTGTAGCTACATTTTGTAATAATATTGCAAATGATTTGCCAATACAAGTAAATGATGAATCTGTTGAGTTGGAATTACTTTATATTGATGATTTAGTTAACGAGATGTTAGATGCATTAGAAAACAAAGAACATCATTGTGAATTTAAAGGGATAGGTGCTGTAGGCAACAAATATGGAAAATATTGTTATGTCCCAACAACTTATAAAACAACATTAAAGAAGATTGTATCATTGTTGAAATCGTTCAGAAAACAGCCGAATACACTTTTGATGCCTGAGATTCCAATTAATTCATTTGCTAAAAAACTTTATTCTACTTATTTGTCTTATCTTCCAGAAAGTAAAATTAAATTTGCACTAAAAATGAATTGCGACGATAGAGGAAGTTTTACCGAACTATTAAAGACGGCCAAGTGCGGGCAGCTTTCAGTGAATATCAGTAAGCCGGGCATTACGAAAGGGCAACATTGGCACCATAGTAAATGGGAATTTTTCATTGTTGTTGCTGGGCATGCCTTAATTGAAGAACGTAAGATTGGATTGGATGAGAATGGTAAAATATATCCAGTAATGAAGTTTGAAGTATCTGGAAATAAAATTGAAGCGATTCATATGCTTCCAGGATATACACACAATATTATAAATCTTTCAGATACGGAAAATCTGGTTACAGTGATGTGGGCAAGTGAGCTATTTAATCCGACACATCCTGATACATTTTTTGAACCAGTAGATGAACAATAGAAAAGAAGTGGTATAGAATGTCAAATACAGAAATTAGAACAGACTATTCTGATATTCAATTTAAAGAGAATGGAAAACTTAAACTATTGATTATTATTGGAACTAGACCAGAAATTATTCGCCTGAGTGCAGTAATCAATAAATGCCGTAAATACTTTGACACGATTCTTGCTCACACCGGGCAGAACTATGACTATAGTTTAAATGGTGTGTTCTTTCATGATTTAAAATTGAGGAATCCAGAAGTATATATGAATGCGGTAGGCGATGATCTGGGCGCTACTGTAGGCAATATTATTAATTGTTCCTATAAATTAATGAATCAACTAAAACCAGATGCATTATTGATTCTTGGAGATACAAATAGTTGCCTTTCGGCGATTGCAGCTAAAAGACTTCATATCCCTATTTTCCATATGGAAGCTGGAAATCGTTGTAAAGATGAATGCCTTCCTGAAGAAACAAATCGCCGAATTGTTGATATTATATCGGATATAAATCTTGCATATTCTGAACATGCAAGAAAATATTTACATGAATGTGGATTACCTAAAGAAAGAGTGTATGTAATAGGTTCTCCAATGGCTGAGGTACTGCATCAAAATCTCGCGGATATAGAAAAATCAGATATTCTTAATAAGCTCGGATTAACACCTCATAAATATATTCTGCTCTCAGCTCATAGAGAAGAAAATATTGATACAGAAAAAAATTTTTTATCCTTATTTACAGCTATTAATAAAATGGCAGAAAAATATAATATGCCAATCCTATATTCTTGCCATCCAAGAAGTAGAAAAAGAATTGAGTTATCTGGGTTCCAACTGGATCCACGTGTGATTCAACATGAGCCAATGGGGTTCCATGATTATAATCACTTACAGATGAATGCATTTGCTGTAGTATCAGATTCAGGTACTTTGCCAGAAGAGGCTAGCTTCTTCATAAGTCAAGGCTATCATTTTCCAGCAATTTGTATTCGTACAAGTACAGAGAGACCAGAAGCATTGGATAAAGCTTGCTTTGTACTGGCAGGTATAGATGAAAAGAGTTTATTACAGGCTGTCGAAACCGCTGTACAGATGAATTTGAATAAAGATTTCGGAACTCCAGTCCCAGATTATGTTGAAGAAAATGTTTCTTCTAAGGTGGTGAAAATTATTCAGAGCTACACTGGTATTGTAAATAAGATGGTATGGAGAGAGTATTAATTAGTTTAGAATGATTGGAGAAGTACAATGTCAGGAAAAATAGACTTAGAAAATAAAACAGTTTTGATAACTGGAGTGGCTGGATTTATAGGTAGTAATCTGGCATTAAAATTATTAAGATCAGTTTTCCCAATTTGTATTATCGGCATCGATAATATGAGCGATTACTATGAGGTGAGCATAAAAGAGTGGAGACTTTCAAAAATCAAGAAATGTGTGAAAGAGCATTCAAAATCCTCGTGGATTTTTGTGAAAGGTTCCATTGCTGATCGAACATTAGTAAATAGGATATTTGAAGAGAGAAAACCTGATATTGTAGTAAATTTAGCTGCGCAGGCTGGAGTACGTTATTCTATTACGAATCCAGATGTCTATGTGGAATCTAACCTAATTGGATTTTATAACGTACTAGAAGCTTGCCGCCATTCTTATGATAATGAAGCCAAAGGGGTAGAACATTTGGTATATGCGTCCAGTTCTTCTGTATATGGTTCTAATAAAAAAGTACCGTATTCCACAGATGATAAGGTCGATAATCCAGTATCTCTTTATGCAGCTACAAAAAAGTCAAATGAGTTAATGGCTCATGCATATTCAAAACTTTATAATATTCCATCTACTGGACTTCGCTTCTTTACCGTATACGGTCCGGCAGGACGTCCGGATATGGCATACTTTAGTTTTACGAATAAACTTTTAAAGGGTGAAACTATTCAAATCTTTAATTATGGAAACTGCAAGAGAGATTTTACTTATGTGGATGATATTGTAGAAGGGATAAAGAGAGTGATGCAGGTACCACCAGCAAAAGTGGTTGGTGAAGATGGGCTACCTGTTCCGCCTTATAAGATTTATAATATTGGAAATAATCAGCCGGAAAATCTTTTGAATTTCGTGGATATTCTTCAGCAGGAATTGATTCGCGCAAAAGTATTGCCCAAAGATTATGATTTTGAATCACATAAAAAATTGGTTCCTATGCAGCCTGGTGATGTACCAGTTACATATGCGGATACAAGGGCTTTAGAAGCGGATTTTGGTTTTAAACCAAGTACAAGTTTGAGAGATGGACTTCGTAAGTTTGCAGAATGGTACAAAAAGTTCTACCAAGTGTAAGTCATATTTTTACGAATTATGTATAAAGTACACACATAAATAATCCCAAGTGAAGTTGCTATATATGATTTCATTTGGGATTATGTTTTTCTAATCACGTTGGAACAAATCTCTGGTGTAAACTTTATTTTTTACATCATTTAAGCAATTGTCATAGCGATTTGCAATAATACTGTGGCTGACCTTCTTAAATTTTTCTAAATCATTGATAACTTTACTTCCAAAAAATGTAGCACCGTTTTCTAGAGTTGGCTCATAGATAACAACAGTAGCACCTTTGGCTTTAATTCGTTTCATAACACCTTGAATACTACTTTGTCTAAAGTTGTCTGAGTTCGATTTCATAGTTAAGCGATAGACTCCGATAATAACCTGTTTTTCCTTTGCAGAATCCCATTGGCTGTTCGCTTCATATGCACCGGCGAGTTCCAAGACTCTGTCAGCAATGAAATCTTTTCGCGTGCTATTGCTTTCGACAATAGCACTCATCATACATTGAGGAACATCATTATAATTAGCAAGTAGCTGCTTTGTGTCCTTAGGCAAGCAGTATCCTCCATATCCAAATGATGGGTTGTTATAATGAGTACCAATACGAGGATCCAAACATACGCCCTGGATGATATCCTTGGTATCTAGTCCTTTCATTTCTGCATAGGTATCTAACTCATTGAAGTAGGAGACACGTAATGCCAGATAGGTATTTGCAAACAATTTGACCGCTTCGGCTTCAGTAAATCCCATAAATAAGGTATCAATATTCTCTTTAATTGCGCCTTCTCGCAGAAGAGCTGCAAAGTCATGAGATGCCTTGACCAAACGTTCATCATTCTTATCAGTAGATACAATGATACGGCTTGGGTAAAGATTATCGTATAATGCTTTTGATTCACGTAAGAATTCCGGACTGAAGATAATATTTGAAGTATTATATTTTTTACGTGTAGCTTCTGTGTATCCTACTGGTGTTGTTGATTTAATGACCATAATGGCATTTGGATTTACCTTCAAAACAAGTTCAATAACAGCTTCTACAGCAGAAGTATCAAAATAATTTTTTTTACTGTCATAGTTGGTTGGAGTGGCAATGACAACAAAATCAGCATTTTTATATGCTTCTTTGGCATCTAAGGTAGCCGTCAAATCAAGTACTTTTTCGGTTAAGTAGTTCTCAATATAGTCGTCTTGGATGGGAGATTTTTTGTTATTCAGCATTTGTACTTTTTCTGGAATAATATCTACTGCTGTTACGTGGTTATGCTGTGCAAGAAGTGTGGCAATGGACAATCCAACATAACCGGTGCCGGCAACCGCAATATTCATAGGAGAAGGTGATTTGAGTTTACTGGATGTTTCTGGATTGATAAATATAGAATCTGGTTCGAAGCCCAATACTTTTCCTAAATTTTCTAACTGTGGGATAGAGGGTATAAAGCTTTTTTTTTCTAATCTAGACACCAGTGCACGATTCATTCCAGTAGCACTGGCTAACTCTTGCTGGGTCATGGACTTTGCTTTTCGATTTCTGGAAACGATTTCAGAAAGTAATGACTGTGATAGCTTTTTCATGATGGATACCTTCTTGCAGTGTTATTTTAATGATTTACAAACGAATTATTTATACATTTAAAGACATAGATAATGTATCATAATTAAAGCATAAGTACAATAAAAATAATTAATAATTGCATAAAATAAAAAAATAGATATAATATGTTAATTTAAATAACATATAAATTTATACATACATAAAGTTATATTAAATACCCCCATCAACTGGTATTATAGAAAATTGACGTATAAGGGAAAATGGCACAGATAGAGAAAAGATCCTCTATCTGTGCTATTTTTTATAATGAATTTTATCCTTCTTTTTTATTCGGAATTAATAGTGCAAGAATGATCCCAACTGCTGCAGGGCAGATCCAACCGAGACCTGCAAAGTAAAGCGGAAGAGCAGAGATGAGATCGGTAAGTACGGGAATCTGGATCCCAATTTCATAGAGTGCATAAATTACACTGACGATTCCGGTCAGCGTGATGCTCAGCGGAAAAAGCAGTGGCTTTTCCTGTAACTGCTTTGGGAAAAATGCCAAAGCAATCAGCACAATCGCAATAGGATACAGGCAGTTTAAAATAGGAACAGAAATTTTTAGAATCATATTTAGTCCTGCATTTGCAAGGACGGCGCTGAAGACGGCAAAGAAACTGGCCCAGGTTCGGTAAGAGAAGCGGGAAAACAGCTGAGAGAAGTATTGTGCGCAGCAGCAGATCAGACTGATGCACGTATTGAGGCAGGCAATTACAAAGATTGCCGCTAGAATAATAGCGCCGGCTTTTCCAAACAAGCGGTCTGCAGAGATACTCAAAAGCTGTGCACCGTTTTGTGCAGAAGAATTTCCATTTGAAAATCCAATGAAAGTGAGAGCCCCATAAACGCAGAGAAATAGAACGCTGGCAATTCCACCGGCGATTACAGTCGAATGAATAACTGCGTGATTTTCAGTAATTCCACGGGCATTAATATTTGCTGCAAGCATGAGCCCGAAGATCAGTGCAGCGATCGCATCCATTGTCTGGTATCCATCGAGAAATCCTTGTGCGGCGGGTATGCTCTGATAAGCAGTAGCAGGTGTATTAGCAGAAACATTTCCGAAAAAGACACATCCAAAAAACAGAACTGCAATCAAAACCAGCAAAATCGGTGCGAGACGTTTTCCGAGCAGATCGACTAGCTTTAGGGGATGCAGGGCAAGTGCCAGTGCAATTCCAAAAAACAGGACGGAGTAAAGGATGCTTAACAATACAGAAGGAGCTTCTTTTCCGATGAATGGGGTTACAGCCATTTCAAATGAAGTGCTTGCAGTACGTGGAATCGCTAGGCAAGGTCCAATGGAAAGGTAAATGAGCATTGTAAAAACGGAAGCAAAAGGATGACTGACACGTCCGGCAAGTGATTTGATACCGCCGGAGCGGGTTGCTCCGATAACACCTAAAATTGGAAGTCCGATTGCACTTAGAGCAAACCCTAAAAAAGCTGGAAGTACAGCAGTTCCGGCAGAGTAACCGAGAAATGGCGGAAAAATCAAATTCCCTGCGCCAAAAAACATAGAAAACAGCGTGATTCCAACAAAGAGCTGTTCCTTTGAAGATAATTTTTGCATAATTAACTTTCTCTCTTTTCGTACAATTTTTTAACCAGCAGATCCTTTGTTGAGCCGCAACATAAAGGACTTTTGGCTATACGCAACAAAAAACTGGGTGATAATTTTATCACCCAGTTTTCTAGTGGAGAAAGAATGGATTCAGATATTCAAGGCCAAAACAACAGGTTTATCATTTGAAGTTATATGTAAAGGAACTGAAACCATCAGTTCCCTTCATGTTTGCTCTTTGTTTCCTAAAACGAATCTCCACCGGATAGGCATGTGCGTCCAATAAAAGCGCTTAAGTGATTTATAACTAATAATAGCAGATAAGGGGTAAAATCGCAAGTTAAAGGCATAAAAATAAAAGAGTTTATGCTAACCCCAATGGTTATGATGCTGTTTGATTAGCTTTTTTCAATTTCTTTGAAATTACAATTTTTAGAAGAGTCAAAGACGGCAACACAAACTCAAATAGCAGCCATAATATCGGCGTAATAGTCTGTGCAGATGTTATATGCCCCATCACCGATGAATATACAATATGCGAGCAAATAATAATTAAGACTCCTATGATGAAGACCAATGGCTTATAGGATTTTAATTTTAGTAATTCTACAAGTCCAGCTACTACAACATAGTATAAGAGAGAGATTTTGAAAAATTCTAGGGTAACCAGAAAAGTTGCATAGATTACATCAGTGCCTTGAAATATCTCAGTCAACCCAGCAAGCTGTAACGTTGAGAATGAGGGAAATATGAATACTTTCACCATATCTCCTAGTACAGCTGTATCTCTAATCGTTACTGCCAGTAGGAATAAACCACCAAATAAAAATCCTTTTAATAAACAACTTGACATGCGCTTTTTATCTTCGAGTCTAGGAACAATCATTTGAAAAATGACCGTACCAAATGGAATAACCGCAACCAGATTAGCACTTTTCAAAATCGTTGTGGGAGGAACAGAGAATAATGGCAGTAAGTTATGAAGGTCAAGTCGGTCCCAAACGAAAAATGTTGTTAAAATAAACGTTACCACAATAAGCATAACAAATACCATACTGTATCTAACAATTACTCTTAATCCTTTTATAACGGCCCAACTGCATACAATCATAAATGAGATCAATATGACCATAGGCGGCGTAGCGGGTAGAACACTGAAGTTTACGAAATCCTTCAGGTCTCTTAAATTTAAAAAAGACAGACAAAAAAAGTAAAATAAATACAGCAAAGAAAAGATTCCGCCTACCCACTTTCCAAAGGCAAGTTCGTTGATTTGAAAAAGACTTTTTCCTGGATATTTTTTCATAACAGATAACTGAATTAAAAGGAAAAGCAATGCAACTATCCAGCCTAAAATTACCGAAAACCAAGAATCCCTTCCCGTTACCGCAAAGAAAAATGCTGTTAATAATGAAAAAGATTGAATATAACATATAATTGTAAAAAGCATTTGTGAACAATTGATTGTTTCTTTTTCCATAGTTTCCTCAATCCAATTTCTTCAAGATTTTTCCGCTGTCTTTAATTGTTGCTTCAACTTTAATTTCAGGCTTTATTTCAGTATATAATTTATCCCAGTTATCTTTTATACTGGTCCATTTTTGAGGCTCTGTTTGATTGATCAAAGTTCCAATCCCGTAGATATCGGCCTGATAAGATTGAGTCGCTTGAAAACACGTAAGCACATTGTCCTTGATTTGCTCCTCAGCAGCTTTCTGTAATTCTTTTTCTATGCATTCTGCAGATTTATTTTCAAAACCAGTCAATTCTCTTATTCCCAGTGCCGTTTTAATCGTGATGGGAACAGACACAGTTCCATCTTCGTTTACAGAAGCATCTAGTTTACCGCTGCTGCTGCATATCTCAAGAGAGGCTCGCCCAAATTCAGTTTCTACATTCACCACGCCGCTTTCCACTTTGTTCATTGTCCATAAATAGCCGCGTGATTTATTTTTATCTAATTCTCCAACCATTTTATCACTTTTAAAAACCGCCAATCCGGCCACTTGGACCCTTGGATTTTCTGCTTGCTTGTCTATTTTTATCAGACTAGCAATGGGACAGGTTGTTCCGCCCGCAAGCTTAGTCGCAAATTCCAGAAGGTCCACATTAATGGACTCTGAGTTTATTCCTTGGTTTTTAAGCAGCTGTGTGGTATCTATTGCCGACAGGGGAGACATCTCGGATTTTGTTGTCAGTACTTCATTTGCAGTCGTATCTGACACCAGAATCGATACATTTATTCTGCCTTCATGGTCACGTAAGAAAAGATCTAATTGTCCCTTTATGCCCTTGGATGCATCTTCTTTTCCAAAAATTAAGCATTGATTATGCCCTATAAATAGCTTGTGGCTATTTTCACGTGCACAATCCCTAAACATATCAAAAAGATTTTTCCCAGTTCTTTCATAAATCAAAGTCTTTGAGCTTACTTGGCTTTTTTGACTTGAATTTCCGATACATCCTAATTGCATGGTAAGCGTTGTTAAATCATTATCCGTATTATTATCAATTCCAACACCGATAACCGGAATGATTTCATTCATTTCTTTGCTGTCCATGCATCCCGAAAACAGAAAACAAACAGCCAGGGAAATTGCCAGAAGTGAAAACTTCTTTCCCTTTTTCATGATTTATCATCCCCATTCGAGGGAATGGAAGTATCTCCCGGCGGTACATTGACTCTTTGTCTGATAACATCCTGATGTGCAAACTCTGATGGGCGTTTTTTCATTGTCCAAAGAGGAGTACGAATAAACAAGTCTTTCCAATCTTGGATATGCATCGGCGCGACTCCTGCAAAATAGGGCACACCAAATGATTTTAACGAGGCTAAATGAACTAGCATCCCTAAAATGCTCAATAATATTCCATAACCTCCAAGAATCGATGCTAAAATTAATGAAATAATGCGCATGATTATAATTGCATCTTGATGCTCTGGTGTTACAAATTCTGCCATTGCGGTTAAAGCAATCGTCACGACCATAGGTGCACCAACCAATCCAGCTGAAACGGCTGCATCACCCATTACCAGAGCACCAACAATACTAACTGCCTGCCCAATTGGGCGAGGTAATCTCAATCCGGCTTCCCGCAGAATTTCGAAGGCTAGCAAAAGGATGAATGCCTCGATGACAGTTGGAAAAGGGGTGCCTTCTCGAGCGGTTGCAATGGTAAACATTAATGTAGTCGGAATTACTTCCTGATGAAATGTTGTAATAGCTATAAAAAAGGCTGGTGCAAACACCGCAAATATAAAAGAAAAAAATCTTAGCAAACGTATAATACTTGCATAAAAAGTTCGCACATAATAGTCTTCAGCTGTTTGAAAGCTTTCAGTAAAAAGCAATGGCACTGTTAATACAAAAGGCGTACCATCTACAATGATTGCAGCCCGTCCTTCCAAAATTTTGGCTGCTATTACGTCTGGCTTTTCGCTCTTTCCGATTGTTGGAAAAATGCTAAGTGGAGCATCTTCTATATATTGTTCAATATAGCCGGACTCTAAAATGGCATCCACGTTTATTGAGTTGAGCCGCCTTTTAATTTCAGTGATAAGGCTTTCGTCTACCACTCCCTTTAGGTAAGCGACTGAAACAATCGTTCTTGTTTTTTCACCAATCACAAAGGTATCCATTCTGAAAGCAGGATTTCTTATTTTTCTACGCAAAAGTGATGTATTTGTTCTGAAATTTTCGGTAAATCCCTCTCTAGGACCTCTTGCGACAGCTTCAGTCTGGGGCTCTGTAACGCTGCGTTTATCCCATCCTTTACTGCTAATAATGATTCCAGAGCAGTATCCGTCTATCAGTAAAACGGTATCTCCGGATAAGCAGCATTCCAAAAGCTTATTTTCCTTGTCGGAGTTTATTACATCCCCTGAGCAAATAATGCGCTTTTGTACATCTTCTATTACGTTTCCTTTTGTCCTGGCGTCATATAACATCAGAGGCTTCATGATTCCCTCAGTAATAATATCGTTGCTTACAAGCCCATCTATAAAGATTAAGGCGGCATTGACAGCAGGAAATCTTCCAAACGTGAACTCACGAATCTTTACATCGTTGCAATCACCAAGATAGCTTTTCATGATTTCAATGTTATCTTTTAAAGAGGTCGTCATGGTTGGTTGGGGGGAGTTTTGATTTTTAGATTCGGGTGTAGGATCTGCAGCATTTTTTGTCGCTTCATTTAGAATGGTTCTATATTTTATTTTTTTCAGTAAATTTTGCAATATCATTAGCGTTCACGTCCTTTCGGAGATATTTTTATTCTTTTCAATTTTTACTAAAAAAATACATATAACAAAACCATTGAAAAATTTTAGGCAGTTACATATGATCAATTCATTGTGGTCCATCTGATAATGCGAAAAATATAGAATTCCCTAAATAAAAAAACAATCTATCAAAGCTTGCGTAATGGGATCATTTTTATACCCCAATTACTCCAGTTTTGATAGATTTCCACAGCGCTTTGCTTCTTTAATTTAATATAAAAAAGTCCCAGAAACCGCATTCTCATACGTTTTCTGGGACTTGGTGGAGGAGGATGGATTCGGACCATCGAAGCCGAAGCAACAGATTTACAGTCTGCCCCCTTTGACCGCTCGGGAACTCCTCCATATACCGGCAATCACTTAGCCACTTGCCGGAGTTATGGAGCTGGCAATAGGACTCGAACCTACGACCTGCTGATTACAAATCAGCTGCTCTACCAACTGAGCTACGCCAGCGCATCGCGATTGACACTAGATTATTATAGAGCTCTAAATAATAGTTGTCAAGAGAAAAAGTGTATTTTTTTAAAAAAGAGGGCACATTTTGTTTGAATTTTTCCTTGCGGTTTTGATGTTTTAAAATTATAATAAACTTAATGAAAAATTTTGATCGTTAGAAGAAAGGGGAAATACTCTATGAAAAAAGGAATCTCGATAGCTTCAATAGTGATCGGAATTATTACGGCTCTTTGTGGAGCTGCGACGATTGTTTTTGGTGCTTTGGGTTTATTTTCTTCTAAATATCGTGCTTGAAAATTTCCTTTATGCGCAAAATGAATCTTTGTGGCATAGATTGGCATGGAGGTGCTTTTCTATGGAGACGAAAACGTATCACTGTATGGATCCGAAAGAGAATCCACAGCCTGTTTGGACTCATGCCCAAAGGGACGCTATCAAAGAGCGGCAGGAAGATGCGGTTGCACGGTTTAAAGCAGATCCGGACTCATTCTTTCCTGATCCCACACAGGACAAAAAGCCCTGAGTGGATGTTTACTTTACAAAAGCCGTTTTGATACCGAGAAAAGCTGTATCATGCGGCTTTTTTATTTTGGCTGAAAAGGGGAGAACCGGCTTACAATTTCGGCGGGGCTAAGATGGTGCTAAGGATCGGCAATGCGGCGGGTTCGATGCCTGATAGGATTGTTGCAAATTAGAATCATTTGTGTCATACTGAAGAAAAATTTTGGGAGGATGGAAAATGGAGATTCCAAAAGGCAGATATCGCCATTTTAAAGGAAATGAGTACAGAGTGCTCTGTTTAGCGCGCAATTCCGAAACATTGGAAGAGATGGTGGTTTATCAGGCGCTTTATGGAGAGCATGAAGTTTGGGTGCGGCCTGCTTCTATGTGGAATGAAACGGTCAGCAAAGATGGGAAAACGATCAAGCGTTTTACTTATCTTGGAAATGAATAATCAGGTTCCCTATCAGTTGATTCGTTCCAAACGACGTACGCTGGCGCTTTTAATTACACGGGAATGCAAAGTAATCGTTCGTGCACCACAGAGATTACCTCAGAAAGAGATTGACCGATTTTTGGAGAGCCATACAGAATGGCTTAGATACCATCTTTTGCAGCAGCAACAGAAAGCACAAGCGGAAGGAGCGGGTTCTCCAGAGGAGAAGGCCGAATATATTCGGCAGGCAAATGAAATTCTTCCACAAAGGACGGCTTTTTTTGCAGATGTCATGGGAGTTTTTCCGACCAAAGTTCGGATTACAGATGCAAAGGCACGTTTTGGGAGCTGCAGTACAAAAAACGGTATCTGCTTTTCATGGCGGCTGATGAGATATCCAAAAGAAGCAATCGATTATGTTGTCGTGCATGAGCTTGCACATATTCGCTATAAAAATCATGGTGCTGAATTTTATCAATTGATTGCTTCTGTGCTTCCGGATTACCGAAAGCGCTGGGCACTTTTGAAAGAGCCTCCCATAAAATAAATTGGTTTTGAGAGGGAAGAGTTTCTTTTTTGTAAATCTTCCCTCTATTTGTTACTTTTGAAAATTGGGATATAAAAATCCGGACAAAGCAAATCACTTTGTCCGGATTGACTTATTTACTTATTATATGGTTGGTTATGCCAATTTTTGTGTTCCTACCGATACAGGAAGGGGGAGATTTTCTTTTGCATTTGAATCCATTTGAAACTCAGCCGCCGCATTGACAATATCCGGATCCTGAAAAGTGGGAACCACTTTTCGAAACGCTTCTTTTACGACTTCATTGCTTGCATCTTGTATTGCTTGGTTTAAGATATAAAGTTTTTCTTCAACCTGTGCCCGCGTAAGCGGTTTATCCCGTTCGATCAAAATACGATCATTTTCTGTTTTGACCATTTCTTCACTTTTGATCAGTAATTCCTCGTAAAGCTTTTCTCCGGGACGAAGCCCAATTTCAACAATTTGAATATCTTGTCCAGGAACAAGGCCGGACAAGCGGATCATATTTTTAGCAAGGTCATAAATATGTACAGGTTTTCCCATATCGAGAACAAACAGCTCTCCTTTTTTAGCCATTGCCCCCGCCTGCAGAACTAACTGGGCTGCCTCTGGGATAGTCATAAAATATCGAATAATACGCTTGTCCGTAATTGTTACAGGCCCGCCCTGTGCAATCTCTTTTTCAAATAGAGGAATCACAGACCCATTGGAACCCAATACATTTCCAAAACGTACAGCGACAAACTGTGTTTTGCTGTCACGACGACTTTGGATAATCATTTCGCATAAGCGTTTGGAAGCCCCCATAATATTTGTGGGATTGACCGCTTTGTCGGTAGAAATCAGGACAAATTTTTCGACATTATATTTTTCAGCCATATTGGCTGTATTATAGGTGCCAAATACATTGTTCTTAATGGCTTCTACAGGGTTTTGCTCCATCAGTGGTACATGTTTATGGGCCGCTGCATGAATGACAACCTGCGGACGCTCGGCAGAGAAAACTTGTTCCAGTCTGTTTATATCTCTAACAGAACCAATAATAACTTTTAAGTTTAGAGAAGAAGCATATTTTAAGAGCAGCTCTTGCTGTACATCGTAAGCATTGTTTTCATAAATATCGAAGATAATTAGCTTTTTAGGTTGCATTTTTGCAATTTGACGGCATAATTCTGAGCCGATAGAGCCACCGCCGCCAGTGACAAGTACGACTTTTCCTTTATAGTAGTTTTCTGAAATGCTATTATCTAACTGAATGCTGTCTCGAGAAAGCAAATCTTCAATTTTGATATCTCTGATAAAATTGCGAATCCCTTGTTCCCTGCGTTCGCCAAAAGGATAATCATAAAGTTTTACCTTACATCCGGTCTGACTGTAGAGATCATACAGACGTCTCCGATGATCACTATCCAAATCCGGCAGTGCAATAATCACTTCGTGAATTGGCATCTCTTGAATCCGCTGTACAATATGCTCATCCTCTGCGTAAACCGGCAGACCATTAAGCCTTTGCCCAATTTTATCTTTATCAATATCAATAAAACAAAGCGGTTTATAATGAGACTGCGGATTACGGGACAGCTCGTGAGCAAGACTTGCGCCAACATTACCAGCTCCGACAATTGCTACATTCATTTTATGACTTTGTTCGACGGGAGTAGATTGTGCAGCGTTACGACGTGCATATTGTAATTGATAGAACATACGTGCCGATAGAGAGAGAAGACAGTTCAGAGAAACGACGCACAAATTGATTCCAAACCCTAAGTTGAGATAGGGAATCAATTGACCGATCAAAAGGATTTCTAATCCTGCAATAAAATCAGAAATAATCAGACGAAGATAAACTTTGATACCAGCATATCTCCAGATGTGATTGTAAATTTTAGAACAGATTCGAAAGCCGATGATACAAACAGCTAAAAGGAAAAAACGTAATATGGAAATTTGCAGTTCGAATTTTCCATTTAAAATTAAAATCAATGAGCTATTTAGGGAACAGAGTAAAATAATACTGTAAGACAACGCTAATATTAGCAGATCAAATCCACATAAAGTTGTTTTTCGTTTATCCATAATCCGATGTTCTTTCATTCAATTTTTCTTCCTCATTATTTTTTTAATGCTACTTTTAATGCTACAAGAAACAGATAATACAATATAGATAATACGATTGTGCAAAATGATTATTTTGATAAATTATTGATCACATAACGCCTCACATTTTATGAGCTAATTTTAAACATTGACCAATTAGGTTTGATCGTTTTTAGGGGATTTAGATAAATCTAATGACTACTTTTAATGTACCATGCTAGCAATAAATATTCAAGCAAAATTTTCCAAAACTTGTTCTAAATTTTCAAAAAAGTGCCATTGCTTCAAAAAAGTTTTTCAAAAAAGTGTGTTTATGTTTTGAAATTCTCAATCTGTCTTGATTGTTTTTATTTAATATGTTATGTTTATATAGTCAGAATTTAAGAAAAACAGGAGTATGCGAATGATGGAAGATGAGATTTCTCTCAATGAGATATTTTTTGCCATTCGAAAGCAATGGAAAAAAATATTACTGGTGACTATCGCGGGGGCGTTGGTTACTTTTTTGGTTTCTTCTTTTTTGATCCCGAAAAAGTACACCTCTTCAATTGAATTATATGTGAATAACGGAACGAATACTTCCACTACAAATGCAATTAATCCAAATGACTTGACCGCATCCCAGAAGCTGGTCGGTACCTATATTGTTATTTTAAAAAATCGAGATGTTCTGGGTCAAGTAGCTGCAAAAATTGGAAATATTTCTTACGAACAGCTGCAGTCAGATATTTCTATGAGTTCAGTGGATAATACAGAAATTTTAAAAATTTCTGCAGAATCAGAGGATGCACAGCTTTCTGCCAATATCTGTAAGGCAATGGCAGATACAGCACCGGATATCCTCAAGCGGGTCGTAAAAGCAGGTTCTGTCGAAGTGATCGGCTCTGCCTCGATTCCCAGCCAACCTTCTTCTCCTGATATAAAACGAAATACATTAATAGGGGCTTTTGTCTTTTTAATAGTAGCTGTTTTTATATCTGTTATTGTATTTATGAAAGACAATACCGTAAAGGGAGAAAAGGATATTCAGGAAAAATTAAAAGTTCCTGTGCTGGGAGAGATCCCTGATTTGGAAGCTAAAAATAAGAGGGGGTCCCGTTATGCCTAAAAATAAAAAGCCCAGATATGGGAATCCTTCCAGCATTTTACTGAACAATAAAACGGATTTTTCAGTCGTGGAAGCATATAAAACAATTCGGACAAATCTTCTTTTTGCGACTTCGACTTCTCAGAATAAAGCAGTTATTTTTACCAGTGCAGAGCCCGATGCAGGAAAATCAACGACTTGTATGAATTTGGGGATTACAACGGCGCAACTTGGGGCCCGTGTGGCGATGGTTGATGCTGATATGAGAAAACCAACTTTGCATAAATATGTGCGTCTTAGCAATGCAAAGGGACTATCTAAATGTTTGTGTGGACTTGATAGCCTAGAAGACAGCATGTATCTAAATGTGTTTCCAAACGTGGACTTAATTACTGCTGGGCCGATTCCGCCAAATCCTTCAGAACTCCTTGGCTCGGAAAGTATGGTGCGGCTTTTAGACACTTTGTCCGAGTCCTATGATTATGTATTTGTAGATATGCCGCCAATCAATGTGGTAGCGGATGGACTTGTGTGTATCGATCATGCGGCTGGTGCGGTTTTGATTGCACGTCAGAAACAGACCCGGTATGCTGAACTTCAAAAGGCAATCGACAGTATTCGAAATATTCACGGAAATCTGCTTGGAGTAATCGTTACCGATGTCCATGAAAAGGATAAACCCTATGCTTATTCCAAAGAGTATCAATATCGCTATGACTATGAATACAAAGACAAATAATTCATCTTTTGTAGATCTTCATACACATTGTCTTCCGCAAATGGACGATGGTGCTAAAGACTGCAATATGTCGATTCAGATGCTTCAGACTCTTAAAAAACAGGGAGTCAGAAAAGTTTTCTTAACTCCGCATTATTATCCGCAGAGAGAATCACTTTCTGATTTTTTACAGAGACGGTCAGATTCCTATCGAATTCTTAGCTCGTTTCGAGGGATGGCGGATAGTCCGGAAGCTTTTTTAGGTGCAGAGATTTATTTGATTCGGGGGTTATGTGAAGCGGATTTGCGGCCGCTTTGCCTTGGAGACACGAGAATCCTTTTATTGGAGCTTCCCAGGCAGCCCTATCATGCATGGATCTTAGAAGAACTGCACAATTTGACCTATGCGCTTAATATTATTCCTGTGCTGGCGCATATTGAACGGTATCAGGCATATTATCATTCGGGGGATTTTGAAGAGCTTTTATCTTTTGAAGATTTGATTTTGCAGTTTAATGCCGGGGCACTTCAAAACCGTGAAAATTGCCGCTTCCTTTATTCACTTTCAGAACAGGGTTATCCGATGCTGATTGGCAGCGATACTCATGATATGAGCGCACGGATGCCTTCCTTTGATAAAGCGCTGCCTGTGTTAACAAAAAAGCGGCATGGGCAGGAATTACTTGCAAATGTACAAAAAACATGGGCTAACTTAAAATTATAAGTAAGAAATAATGAAATTCAAAAGATTATCTTTACAATTTGATTAAAAATTGTTATAATATGGAATATCGTTTAAGGATATTTTAGGATAATTAAATCAAGTGATAAAAATATTTATAGGAGGGTTATTTTATGAAGAAGTTACTTGCAATTTTGTGTGCAGGAATTATGATGGTCGCAATGGCAATTCCGGCTTTCGCTGCAACCACAAAAGATGATGTTATCACAGAGATGAAGTCTGGAATCCAGATTGGTACACAGACAAGGCAGATTCCGGCTCAGTACATTAAATTGGCGGAAGATTTTCTCAACGCTAACGATTTAACGGATGCACAGCTTTCTACGGCACTTAGCGATTTGAAAGAAGCCAAAGAGACCTGGGCAAATACGGGTAAGCTGGCCTTCAATGAGATCCCATCTGATGTTCAGACAAAGCTTGAGAATATGGCAGTCGAAGCTGCTAAAAAATTGGGAGCTACTCTTACTTTTGACGGCAAAACCATTTCAATTGTCGATAAAAATGGAAAAACTTACAGTACTTCTACACAGTCTAATCCAATTAAACAGACCGGTGCGGATTATACTGCTTTGATGGTAGTCACGCTTGCAGTCCTTGGTTCTTTGGGAGCGGTTGTTGCAGTTTCCGCTAAGAATCATCTGGTAAAAGCTCACTGATTATCATGGAACATCGATTTCAAAAAAAATCCAGAAAAAGCAATGGGGTAAAATTTATTTTTTATCCCATTGCTTTCTTTCTGTTAACTGTTTTCCTGATAGCCGTTGCATTTGGTCCTGTTGTCATGCCATATGTAAATATGATGGATTTGGCTTTTACGTCCAGCACTCCTCAATTTGATGAAAATGCTGCCAATATTTATCAGGGCTCCGTTCAGAATACGGGGGATACCTTAAAAAGCAGTGATATCAAATTTCCTTCTGAAGGAGAGACTTTTGGAGAGCTGCACATTCCATCGGTGGGGATCGACGCGCCCCTTATTTATGGAGACAACATCAAAAACATGATTAATGGGGTGGAGCTTTATTCTGGAACTTACCTTCCCGGACAGGGGAGAACCATCTTGATTGGCGGACATAATAACACTTATTTTCTCCCACTCCCGAACGTCAATGTTGGAGATCAGGTAGAAATTTGCACAAATTATGGGACTTATCTTTATGAGATTACCGGTTCGCAGACGACTCGATACGATAATACGACTGCCTATGACCTGACAAAGCAGGAAGAAAACCTGATTCTCTATACCTGTCACAATATAGCAGGGATTGGTGCGACTCCCTATCGTGTATTTGTCTATGCTAAATATGTTTCCGGGCCTGAGATCTTATCATAAAAGGGGAGGGAAAATGGAATGTCAATAAAATCAAATGCAGACCATAGGCCAATTATGAAACATATCATTTCATGGATTCTATCCTTTTTTTTAAGCCTTTTTCTCTTTTTGCTTTCCTGTGCGGTTCTCCTTCAAATGACGGTCCTTTCTCCGTCTTTTCTGAAAGAACAGATTGTCAAAAGCAATGCGGTTTCTTATTTGACACAGGACTTGAGGGAAACTTTTGTATCTTATGGAATCAGCAGCGATTTTGATGAAGCGTTTTTTGATTCAGCGTTAGATGAAACTCAGGTTCAGTCGGATCTTTTTGAGGAAGTGGATCGATTATATGATCCTTCTGCTCCGGAGATCGATCTTGACGGCTTCCAGAAGGAAATGTATCAAAAGCTTTTGGAAAACGTAAAAGAACGGAACATTGAAGTGACGGATACCGTTGATGGGGCTTTGCAGTATCTTGCACAGGTTTGCCGCGAAAGCTATCAGGAGACGATTCATATTCCATTATCTTCGTATGCTTCCGGTATGCTGCAATTTTTAAAGAAACCAATCTTAATAGCGACCATTGGATTGACTGGTTTATCGCTTTTTGTGATAGCATTTCTTTACTTTCTTCGGCATAAACGTTCTTTTTGCCGCTACTGTATTTATGCCTGTTCCGGTGCCGCTTTAACACTGTTTGTCCCATGGGCTGTTGTTGCTTTTTCGGGCAGAATTGAGAAAATTGGGATTACTCAAAAAGCGCTTTATGCTCTGATTACAACTTATGCCCATCAGGCGCTTTCTTTGCTCCTCGTGACGATAGGAATCCTTGTACTGGTGGCTGTTGTTTTGCTGATTGTTTATTTTGTGTTGGGAAAGAAGTATCACCAAATAAAACATAGCAATGATTCTATAAAAGAATTCTAGATTTTTTAGGATAAGCACATCAGAATCAAAAAATTAATTTTCAACTCTCCTTTTAAAGCACATAGCGATTTATGCAATGGGCTTTAAAAGGAGAGTTTTTATATATCAAGTGCAGCTAGAAATATTTTGTAAAATTTTTTTAAAAGAAAGATGTTTTTTATTTAACATTCCTTAAAAGTATGATACAGTATTAATGTTCACGTTTTAACAAAGGTTGTCGAAATAAAATTTTTTAAGAAGTGATATTTATGAGCCGATTATATATTAAGACGCAAAGTGAACCACAGGCGGTTGTAGAGCAGCTTTACCGGAGTGTGGAGCAGCGGATCGCGGCAAGTCCTCCGGGGTTGTGCCCAATCGACATGGCACTGAATTTTTTAAACTTATGCCATGCGCAGACCTGCGGAAAATGTGTGCCGTGCCGAATCGGATTAGGTCAGCTGTCTGAAATGCTGCAGCGGGTGCTCGATGGCGAAGCTTCCATGCATATCCTGCATCAAATTCATGTGACCGCACAGGTCATTGTGGATACGGCAGACTGTGCGATCGGTGTAAATGCAGCACAGCTTGTTCTTCAGGGATTACAGGGCTTTCGGGATGATTACGAAGAGCATATTCTTCATCACCGCTGCCTAGGAGCTTTACATACACCGGTTCCTTGTGTTGCACTTTGCCCGGCGGGAGTCGATATTCCGGGATATATTTCTCTGATTAACAGCGGACGCTGCGATGACGCGATCCGCTTGATTCGAAAAGATAATCCAATGCCGCTTGCTTGCGGATATATTTGTGATCACCCCTGCGAAGCGCGCTGTCGCCGAAGCATGGTAGATGACCCAATCAATATCCGCGGCCTTAAACGCTATGCTGCCGATCATGCGAGCGAAGTACCGCAGCCAAAATGCGCACCATCTACCGGCAAAAAGATTGCGGTTGTAGGCGGTGGACCTGGTGGATTGTCGGCTGCCTATTATCTTGCGCTGATGGGCCACAAGGTTACGATCTATGAACATCATCGGCAGCTAGGCGGGATGATGCGGTATGGAATTCCGGATTACCGGTTGCCAAGAGAAAAAATGGATGCAGAAATTCGTTCGATTTTGACCTTGGGAATTGAAGTAAAAACAGAGATCAATGTAGGAACAGATATTACATTTAGTAAATTAAAGCAAGACTATGACTGCTTGTATCTTTCGATCGGAGCCAACAGTGATAAAAAACTGGGGATTGAAGGGGAAGATGGCTGTCATGGTGTCGTTTCGGCTGTGGAACTTTTAAAGCATATCGGGGACAACGAGATGCCCGATTTTACGGGTCAAAGGATCGTCGTTGTAGGCGGCGGAAACGTTGCAATGGATGTGACGCGCAGTGCCATACGGCTTGGTGCGAAAGAAGTGACTTGTGTGTATCGGCGCCGTCAGGAAGATATGACCGCGCAGAAAGAAGAAATTGTCGGAGCGATTGCAGAAGGAGCCGAAGTCCAAACTTTGCAGGTTCCTATTCGGATTGAAGCGGATGAAAAAGGCAACGTAGCGGCACTTTGGACCCAGCCGCAGATTATCGGAGAGAAAGATTCCCGCGGACGTCCACGCCCTAAAACAGCAGATGTCCCGCAGAAACGGATCGCTGCAGATATTGTTGTAGTGGCGATCGGCCAGGGAATCGAGACGGCCGGATTTGAACAAACCGGCATTAAAATCCAGCGCAGCGGTACCTTGCTTGCAAATTCGAATACGGAGATGCCGGAGATGGAAGGCGTCTTTGCCGGAGGGGATTGTGTAACCGGCCCGGCTACCGTTATTCAGGCGATTGCAGCCGGAAAGGTGGCAGCTGCCAATATTGATGAATATTTGGGGTTCCATCATGAAATCAAAGCCGAGGTCGAGGTGCCGACTCCACGGTTTTATGATATGCGGCCGCGAGGGCGTATCGATATTACGATGCGGGAGGCTTCAGAGCGAAAATGTGACTTTGAATGTATTGAATGCGGCATGACGGATGAAGAAGCCAAACAGGAATCGTCTCGCTGTCTGCGGTGCGATCACTTTGGATATGGAAACTTTAAGGGAGGTCGTGAAAAACAATGGTAAACGCAACAATAGACGGCCTTTCTGTCTGTGTAGAAAACGGAACTTCAATTTTGGACGCTGCAAAAAGTGTTGGAATTTTGATTCCGCATTTGTGCTATCTTAAAGAGATCAATGAAATTGCAGCTTGTCGTGTCTGTGTCGTGGAAGTGGATGGGACAGACCGCCTTGTGCCGGCCTGTAATAATGAATTGCTCGAGGGCATGGTGGTTCGCACGAATTCTCCTCGTGTTCGGCAGGCTCGGCGTACCAATCTGCGGCTGATCCTTTCACAGCATGATACGAGCTGTACGACCTGTATCCGCAACGGAAACTGCATGCTGCAAAAGCTTTCCAATGATCTGAACATTCACTATCAGCCATATCGGGTTCGTATCGAGCGCACGGAGATCAATATGGATGTGCCCTTGATTCGAGAGGCTAGTAAGTGTATTAAATGTATGCGGTGTATCCAAATCTGTGATAAAGTACAGAATATGAAGATTTGGGACGTGGCTGGAACCGGGTCGAGAACAACGGTTGATGTTTCCTATAATCGGAAACTGAAGGATACCGACTGTACTTATTGCGGACAGTGTGTGACCCATTGTCCTACTGGGGCACTGACCGCTAGGGATGATACAAATGAGGTGTTTCACGCTTTGGCAGATCCGGAAATCACAACGGTAGTGCAGGTTGCGCCCGCTGTTCGGGTAGCGTGGGCGGAAGCATTTCAGCTTTCACCGGAATTTGCAACGATTGGCCGCTTGGTTTCAGCTTTGCGGCATGTTGGTTTCGATTATGTTTTTGATACCGATTTTTCCGCTGATTTGACGATTGTAGAGGAAAGCCATGAGCTTGCTAAAAAATTGACTCATCGCAATCAATATCGTTGGCCGATGTTTACTTCCTGCTGCCCGGCGTGGGTACGGTTCTTGAAATCGCAGTACCCTTCTTATGTGGATTGCCTTTCTACAGCGAAATCTCCGCAGCAGATGTTTGGATCGGTAGTGAAGAGCTATTTTGCAGAGCAGAAGGGAATTGATCCCAAAAAGCTGTTTGTAGTTTCTATCATGCCCTGCATTGCAAAAAAGCAAGAAAGTGAATTGCCGACCATGAAAGATGCTCACGGAGTGCCATCGGTAGATGCTGTACTTACCACCCGTGAGATCTGTCGCGTTTTTCACAGTGAACATATTGTACCGGTCAATTTAAAGGAAGAATCCTTTGATTCTCCGCTGGGTACTAGCACGGGAGCCGGAGTGATCTTTGGTGCTACCGGAGGCGTAATGGTTGCCGCGCTGCGTTCGGCGTATTGCTTTTTGACTGGGTCTAAGCCGGATCCGGATGCTTTTCAGCTTGTTTACAAAACGCACCCGTGGAAAGAAGGAACGTTTTCTATTCCGAAAATCGGAAAGGTTCATGTGGCAGCGGTAAGCGGTCTTTCCAATACGCGCAGACTGATGGAAGCAATCGATAAAGGTGATGTTTCCTATGACTTTGTAGAAGTGATGGCCTGTCCGGGAGGCTGTGCCGGAGGCGGCGGACAGCCGATTCATGAAGGGCTGGAACTGGCAGAAAAGCGCGGAGAGTGTCTCTGGCAAATTGATTCCGCGATGCCTCTTCGCTTCTCCCATGAGAATCCGGAAGTTCAAATTTTGTATCGAAAATATTTAGGACAACCACTTAAGGGAAAAGCACACGATCTTTTACATACCAATCATAATGCGTGGAAAATGCCATCGCAGATTTTAAAAGAAAACGAAGAAAAATCAAAAGAAGATTAAAAAAGAAGCCTGCAAGTTGATTCATGAGAACCAATTTGCAGGCTTCTTTCTTTCATGAAAAAGCGGAAAAGTTTTCAGAAGCAAGACTGTCTACCAGTGCACGCATTTCGTTTTTGGAATCGATCGTGTGCGTTTTTTGAAGAATAGCTTCTTTTTCCTCTTTAGATAAGGATTCAAATTTTTGCATGGCTGCTTCATTTTGTGCCAACGCCATACCGAATCCCAAAGGCAGCTCCATGTCTTTCAAAGCAATCACCTCTTTTTCAGTATGGACAAATCGAAAGTTAACATACGGAAAAAGGAAAAAATAATGGATTTGTCTATGACTTTTGTGAGGCTGATTTTGCCTTTTTTTCACGTTGTATTTTTAATAGATCAACACCTTCTAGCTCCAGCAGCTTTTGCTTTTTATCAATCCCTCCTGCATAGCCGGTAAGGTTCCCATTTGTACCGATGACCCGATGGCAGGGAATGATGATTGAAATTGGATTGTGTCCTACCGCACCGCCGACTGCCTGTGCAGACATCTTTTCTTTTTTCAGGATGACTGCCGCTTCTTTGGCAACCTCCCCATATGTCATGACTTGGCCGTATGGGATAGAGCATAAGATTTTCCAGATTGTTTGGCGAAATTCGCTGCCGGAAGGAGAGAGAGATAGTTCGGAAATAGAAGGCTTTTCGCCTGCAAAATATCGATCCAGCCAAAGTTTCGTCATGGATAAGATGGGCAGATTTTCCTGCTCAATTGGGGGATCTGACAAAGTGCTTTTGAAATATTTTTGTCCCTCAATCCATAGCCCTACTAGGGATTGATCGGTTGCGACTAGAGATAGAAAACCAACGGGTGAGGAATAATGTGATAAATAGTACATGGTTTTGTCCACCTGTCATTCTAAAAGACTCATTGATTAATTTCGTGTGATCAGAATAAAGACAGCATCAAAGCTCAGTCTTTTTCTAAATCTGCTTTTATTTTACTCGTAGAATCATTTTCTGACAAGTGCAAATTTACTTAATAAAAAAAATTATGTGCATAATTTTTGTTTAGTACTTGCATTTTATGGAGATCTAACTATAATACAATTAGATATGAAAAATAATGTAATAGAACGATATATAAGAATTTAAAAGAAAGGGGCCGATTGAATGAGTGAAATTTCTCTGACAGACATCGAGACGTATGGAAAAAACGGTTACGACATGTACCGGGTGCCAGGGATGGTGGTGCTTAGCAACGATGACGTTTTGCTGTATTACGAAGCGCGTGCTGCTGCGTCGGATCAGCGAAGATTGCTCTTGCGGCGAAGCTGTAACAGAGGAAAAAGTTTTGGGGAACCTTCCGCTTTAAAAAAAGAAAAAGACGGAGTTATGGTGCATAATCCTCTGATGATTTCAGGAACGGGAAAGGAGGTTTATTTTTTCTGGAATGAGGATTATAAACGACTGTATTTTCAGAAAAGCCAAGATTATGGGGAAAGCTGGCTGCCTCAGGTGGAGCTGACAAATGTTGTGGAAGGCTGGAGAAAAGATTGGCCATTAACATTGTTTGCAGTTGCACCGGGGCACGGCCTTCAAATGAAAAATGGAACTTTGGTGCTTCCTTTGTGGCTCAGCTGTGGAATCAATGCTCATAATCCGGCCTGCTTTGCTTCTTTGTATAGTGAAGATCATGGGGATACATGGAAAAGAAGTAATTTAGTGCTTTCCAATGATGATGTCCTTGATCCTACGGAGGGAGAAGTTGCGGAGCTTTCAGACGGCAGTTTGTTGGCAACTTTGCGCCATGGAGCACCGGAAACTCGTCTCAGGGCTTTTGTCAGGGGAACTCCGGAACATTGGGGCAATGCTTATCTGGACCCTTCTCTGCCGGATCCGATTTGTGCCGGGAGCATTTTATCTTTACCCGACCAAACTTTACTTTTTTCAAACTGCGCATGGAAGGATGAAGCATATCTTTTACAGTATCGTGCAGGAGGAACATTGCATTGGAGCAAGAATGCGCGGCAGAATCTGACTTTGCGGAGAAGCATGGATAATGGAAAAACATGGAGTAAAGGAATTCAGCTTTTAAAACAGGGAGGATATTCAGATTTGGGATGCAGTGTAGACGGGGACTTTCTCTACTGCTTCTTTGAACGTGGTTGGATAGGCGGTGACTGTATTTATAATAAGCATTTGACTTTTGCCCAAATTAAAAGAGAAGTTTTTTGAATCATTTAAATTTTTATTATTGTTAATAAAGAAAGTAATTAACCAGATACTATTGACAAATATCCAGCAGTAAGATATATTACAAATTGAGTTGTACTATAACGTTACATTATAAAAGACCATTAACAAACAAATAGTATGACTAAAAAGTATTAACGAGGTGAAAATCCATGGGTTATATGATTGGTGTCGATGTGGGCGGCACTTTTACAGACTTTTCGGTTTTCAATCAGGAAACTGGAGAACTGTTCCATTACAAAGACAGTTCCACACCGGCGGATCCTTCCCGGGCAATCGTAAAAGGAGTTCGGGATGTACTGGAGATTAAGAAAGCAAAAGCTGATGAAGTCGTTTATTTGGCGCATGGCACAACAGTCGGGACAAATGCCCTGATTGAGAAAAAAGGCGCACGTATGGGATTGATTACAACCAAAGGATTTAAAGATCTGATGGAAATCGGGACACAGCGTCGTCCTTCTCTTTATAATTTGCAGGCACAAAAGCCGGTACAGCTCATTCCGTCCGGTTTAAATTGTACGGTTCCGGAAAGAATCCTTTTTAACGGCGAAGTAGAGACTCCTTTGGATGAGGAGGAGACCAGAAAAGTAATTCGGTATCTGAAATCTAAAAAAGTTTCCAGCATTGCAGTCTGCACACTCTTTAGCTTTATTAATCCGAAGCATGAAGAGCGGATCAAAGAATTGATTGCAGAGGAATTTCCGGAAGCATATGTTACGATTTCCAGTGAACTGACACCGGAATTCCGGGAATATAGCCGCATGAGTACAACCGTTCTCAATAGTTATCTTGGACCGGTCATGAAAGAGTATGTGCATAATTTCCGCGAATCGATTCGTGACCTTGGAGTAGAAGTGGAACCGTATATCACGCAGTCTAATGGTTCGATTATTTCGATTAAAGAAACAATCGACTGCCCCATTAAATGTGCAGTTTCCGGACCTTCTGCAGGAGCGGTTGCCGCCTCTTATATTGGCAAACAATGCAATGCCGATAAGGTCATTACATTTGATATGGGCGGAACCAGCGCAGATATTTCTCTGATAGAAAATTATACGCCGCAGGTTTCCAATGAGCGTGATGTAGAAGGATATCCATGCCGGATTCCAATGATCAATATCATTACGATCGGAGCAGGCGGCGGCTCTATTGCAAAAATCGATGAAGGCGGCGCACTGAAGGTTGGCCCACGTTCGGCCGGTGCAACGCCGGGACCTGCCTGTTATGAGCGCGGCGGAGAAGATCCCTGCGTAACAGACGCCAACATTGTTCTTGGAAAACTCAATCAGAAAAAGATCCTCGGCGGCAGAATGGATGTCAACGTACAACTGGCACAGGAAGCCATTCAGAAAAAGATTTGTGATCGGAGCGATCTGAGCATACCAGAAGCGGCAAACGGAATTATTACCGTTGTCAATTCCAACATGGTGCGTGCGGTGCGCAGCGTATCAGTAGAAAAGGGATACGATGTGCGTGAATTCAGCCTGATGGCATTTGGCGGAGCGGGACCGTTACACGCCTGCGAAGTTGCCAAAGACCTCGGAATTCATACCGTTATCATTCCGCCGCATCCGGGTACTTTCTGCAGCTTGGGTCTGCTCCTTGCAGATACCAAATTTGATATGAGCCGGACTATGATTGTAGACGGTGTTGCTAAAAATCTTGCTGCAGTAAATGAACAGTTCCAGAGTATGATGCAGCAGGGAACAGAGTCGCTGGATCGTGAAGAGGTACCGCAGGATCGCCGCAAATTTGAATTTTCTATTGACATGCGTTATCAGCGCCAGAATTTTGAAATTAACATTCCGGTAAGCAGCGGCAAAATCAGTAAAAAAGAGATGGAAAAGGCAATCCGTGATTTCCATGCGGAACATAAGCGCAGCTACGGATACTGCAATGAAAAAGCAGCAGTACAGTTTGTCAGCTATCGTGTGTCTGCAATTGGAATCATCGATAAGCCGGAAATGAAGCCTGCTCCGCTTACCCCTGATGCTCCTCTGCCAAAACCGATTGAAACCCGCAAAGTATTGTTCCAAGGGAAAAACGAATATGTGAAAGCTCCGGTTTACCAGCGCTTTGACTTTGTACCTGGACAAACACTTTCCGGTCCGTGCATTTTGGAACAGATGGATACGACGCTTGTGGTTCCCAAAAACTGGACTCTTCATGTGGACGGATATGAAAACTTGTTGATTAAAGATAACGAGGTGAACTGAAATGGCGGGAAAGAAAGCAGATACCGTTACGGTAGAAGTGGTACGAAACCTTTTAATGAGTATTGCTGAAGAGACTTATGGAATCATTATCCGCAGTGCTTATTCGACGAATATGAAAGAGCGCCATGATGTTTGCACTGCTGTAATCGATCCCGATGGAAACAGTGTGGCACAGGTGGAAAGCTTAGCGGCTCTTCTTGGCTCTATGCTGAGTGTTGTACCGAATATTTATGAAAAATTCGGCAAGGAAAATGTAAAGCCCGGCGATATGTTTATTGCAAACGACCCCTATCATGGCGGCGGCAATCATCTGCCGGACATTGTTATGGCAGCACCTGCCTTTTCTGGTGAAAAACTGATTGGTTGGATCGCAAATATTGCCCACCATTCTGATATCGGCGGAAAAGTACCTGGTTCCACTTCGGGGGATGCGGACAGTATCTTCCAGGAAGGAATCCGCATTCCTGTCATTCGGATTCGTCAGGGCGGAGAACTGATTCCCAGCGTTATGGACATGCTTTTGGATAACACCCGTGTACCGCAGGAGCGCTATGGAGATCTCACAGCACAGATGTCAGCAAACTTGATCGGAATCCAGAGAATTGAAGAAGCGTATGAACATTATCAGGATACGCTGATTGATTGTATGGAAGAACTGATTCGATATTCAGAGCGCCGTGTACGTGCAGTTGTCAAAAAGCTGCCTGATGGGACCTATCCTTATATCGACTATGTAGACGGCTGCGGCGATAAATATCCGGATCCTCTGCCGATTTCTGTGGCAGTGACCATTAAAGGGGATCACCTGATCTTTGATTTTACCGGGACTGCAGATCAGATTGAGGCACCAATCAATGTACCTTATCCCTGCACGAAAGCGGCCGTGTTTTTTGCAGTAAAAGCACTCATGGGCAGTGATATTCCTGCCAATGAGGGAATTAATCGTGCAATTCAGATCATTGCACCGAAGGGCTGTATTGTTAATCCAAATGAGCCTGCGCCAATCGGAGCACAGATTGACTGCAGCCAGCGTATTCCAGATGCGATTTTTGGAGCACTGGCACCGGTGTTCCCGGATACCGTTGTAACAGCAGGAAATGGTGCCTGCACAACAACAATCCTTTCCGGAAATGGAGAAATCGGTACCGATAACGTCTTTATTTTCCATGAGGTAATTGCTGGCGGCGGCGGAGCATCGCGTCACTATGATGGCCTCTCCGGGGTACAAGTGAATATGACAAATACCTCTAATATGCCGATCGAAGCGACAGAGATGGAGTTTACAAAGATTCTTGCCCGAAAATATGAACTCAAAAAAGATTCCGGAGGCGCTGGACAAATGCGCGGTGGCTGCGGAATCGAGAGAGAGCTGGAAATTCTGCAGGATCATGTTTTATATACCGGCCTTGGCGATCGTCATAAGTTCCATCCGTGGGGATTAGAGGGAGGTCTCGAAGGAGGCACCGGAGGATTCTATCATGTTGAAACGGACGGCAAGATCACGAAAATGGGGCATAAGACAACCAGTAAACCGATGAAAAAGGGCGATGTGATCCGTGTAATTACGCCGGGAGCCGGCGGATACGGAGATCCTAAAAAACGTCCGGTAGAAAAAGTCTTGAAAGATGTTGTCGAACAGAAAGTATCAGTTGAAAAAGCAAAAGAACTGTATGGTGTTGTTATTTTGGAAACTTCGGACGGAGACTACCATGTTGACGAAAAAGCGACTGCAGCACTGCGCTGATTACAACTTAATAGGAAAGGAAGTTTTTATATGATCAAAGGAATGCAGGAAGTTACCGATGTTATGGAGCAGGTAAAAGCTCAGTTCGAAAAAGTGAATGGCGGGCTTAAGTATGTCGTTTTTGTAGCCTGTGGTGGTTCTTTCGCTTCTTCTTATCCGGCACGTTATCTTCTGAATGCTGAGAGTACCAATCTTAGTGTATTTGGATATAACAGCAATGAGTTTGTTCATGCAACGCCGAAATGCGTTGGAAAAAACAGCTTGGTGATCTGCACATCAACAAAAGCAACAGCAGAAACAGTAGAAGCTGTCAAAACAGCGAAAAAACTTGGTGCTGTTACGATTGGACTTACCGGTTATGCCGATAGCCTGACAGCTAAGACAGCCGAGTATTATATTACCTATTATCATGCAGATGAGTGGTATGAAGACGCTTCTCTGGTTCATTACAACAGCCAAGGAACAGCCCTTAAGGTCGCGTTCTGGCTTTTAAAAGAGTATGACCACTATCAGAATTATGAGAAAGCTTTAGAAGCTTTTGAAAAACTTCCTGCAATCTATGCCGCTGCGCACGAGACAATGAAACCGATCTCGGTACAGTTTGGAATGCGGTATAAAGATGATACCGTTTTCAATGTTTTAGGCAGCGGTGTTGCATGGGAAGCTGTTTATTCCGATGCGTTTTGCTTCTTCCAGGAAATGCAGACGGTACATTGTGTCCCGATCCATTCCGGAGAGTATTTTCATGGTGCATTTGAAACAACCGATGCAAGTTTGGCGGTTTTGCTCTTAAAGAGTGTAGGACGTACCAGATACTTGGACGAACGGGCAGAGCGTTTCCTTGATCAGTTTGGCGGACATCATTTTGTGGTTGATGCGAAAGAATTGGGACTCGATCAGCTCGACGCTTCTGTTGCGGAATACTTTAATTCCTTGCTTCTGCATCCAATCAGTAAGCAGTTAATTGCTGCAATGGGAGAGGTTCGGATGCACCCCATGACTTATCGCAGATATATGTGGAAATTTAATTATTAATCAGATCAGGTTATCTTTTTAGTGTTTGACTTTTTAAAGCAGGCTTCGCCTTTTTTTCTTCGGGCGGACCTGCTTTTTTGAAAAAAATAAATATATGAAATGTTGTGATTTCATATAAAACATATTATAATGATTAGCAGTGGTGATTATATTTATGTAATTTAAAAATTAGATAAAAAGGGAAGAAAACATTATGGAATTAAATTATGAGAGCATTGTGCCGCTGTATGAACAGATCATGGAGAGCATCAAGCAGGAAATGAATAGCGGAAGTCTGGCTCCACATCAAAAACTGCCAACAGAAGATGAGCTAAGTACGCAGTATGGTGTAAGCCGAATTACGATCCGAAGAGCGATTGCAGAGTTGGTTAAGCAGGGCCTTGTTGAAAAAAAGCAGGGCAAAGGGACTTTTGTTGCTGCGCCAAAATTACGTAAAGCATTTAATCGCCCTGGAATGAGCTTTACAGAAATTTGTGCTGCGAATGGAATGAAGGCCAGTGCGAAAATACTCTTTTCCGGAGTGGAAATTCCCCAAAATGAACAGGTAGTCAAATGGTTGGGACTGAGCCCGGGAGCCCAGGCAGTCAGAATTTTGCGCCTTCGCTATGCAGATGGTCGCCCTCTGGTGATCGAGGATAACTATTTTTCTATGGAATATGCTTATTTGTTGGCGGTCGATTTAGAGCATAATTCTCTGTATCACTATCTTCGTGAGAAAAAAGGAATTGAAATTATTCCGGGTGAAGTGATCCTTCGTTTAGTCCGCGCCGATTCTAAAACGGCAAAATTGTTGGAAGTGAGCCGCGGAACTCCCATGCTCCAGATTGACAGCTGTACCCGAAAGGGAGATGGGGATGTTCTGCATACCTGTCATCAGGTAGGGTACGGTGAAGATTTCGATTTTATTGTGCGCTGAAAAAATTATTATTTTTATTATCATTGTTTGAGATCAATTTTATGCCATTGAATTTTTTATTTATCTTAGAAAATTCAATGGTTTTTTTAAACTTTTTAAAAGTTTTTAGCCCTTTTATTTTGCAAATTATGAATTTTATGATGATAAAAAGTTCAAAATGAATGGATTTTTTCTGTTTCAACTTCGAAAAGTAATAAAAAAAGGCTCAAGTTTTTGTGAAGATTTAAAAAACAACGAATGATTTGGATATTAATTAATTTTGTTAAAAAATTACCAAAAGATTGATGAAATAAAATGAATACTAAATATTATGCGACTAATAATTGACTTTTAAAAAAAATTGGTGTATATAATGATATATAAGATATTATATTGGAACAATATAAAAAGAGGAACAACTGATATCTTAACATTGAAATAATCAAAGTGGGAAAATGCAGGATTATAATTTTCGATTTTCTATTACTGCGGAGGGTAACGGATATGATTAGAACGATTGGAATCGGAGATAATGTCTGCGATAAATACCGGCATTTATCGCAAATGTTTCCAGGAGGGCAGGCGCTGAATTTTGCTGTTTACTGTCGAATGGAAAAACAGCAAAGTGCTTATCTGGGTGCTTTTGGGAACGATGCGGTAGCTGCGCATGTAAAACATGTTTTAGATTTATTGGGCGTGGATCACTCTCATTGCAGAGAGTATCCGGAAGAAAATGGTTTTGCAATGGTTGACCTGAAAAATGGAGACCGGGTTTTTATTACAAGCAATAAAGGCGGTGCTTTAAGGAATCACCCATTGGTGCTCTCTCAGGAAGACCTTCAGTATCTGAATGAATTTGACGTTATGCACACCAGCAATAATAGTTATATCGTCAAAGAACTGCCTAAATTGCAAAAACTAAACGGAATTTTATCTTATGATTTTTCTGGTTCGTGGAAAGATAAGGAACAGACCCAAAAAATTTGTCCTTATCTGAATGCGGCATTTCTCTCTTGTTCTTCCTTATCAAAAGAAGAAGTGCAGGATCTGGAAATTAAGATGTATGGTTGGGGCTGTGGATTGATTACTGCAACCCGTGGAGAAAAAGGCGCCATTCTTTATGATGGAAACTGCTTTTATGAAAATGTTCCGCATTTAGTGAAAGCAATCGATACCCTTGGTGCCGGCGATTCTTTTGCAACGGGAGTCCTTCTGGTTTATGGGGAAGGCAGAAAAGAAGGGCTTTTGCAGAAAGATTCAGAAGCTTATCGTGAGATGGTGAAGCAGGCAATGGAAAAAGGGGCAGAGCTGTCCGCGAAAACGTGCATGACCTATGGAGCTTTCGAATATGGAACAAAGATGGTTCCGTAATTTAGATGTTTTTATCTTCTATATCACTGGAGAAAGAAGGCGATTCGCTTGGAGAAAGAGTTATTGCAGGTAAAGGATTTGCAGATGGTATTTGAGAACAAAAAAAGATCCTTTACAGCAGTAGATAATCTGAGCTTTTCTATACAACGTGGAAAAACGCTTGGAATTGTAGGAGAAAGCGGCAGTGGAAAAACGATGGCTTCCCTTTCTGTAATGGGATTGTTGCCTAACCAGGGAAGAATCAGCGCTGGAGAGATCATTTTTGAGGGAAAAGATCTCAGAAAATGTTCGGAAGCACAAATGAATAAAATTCGCGGTTCCGAAATGTCCATGATTTTTCAGGATTCCATGATGAGCCTGGATCAGGTGTATACGGTTGGATATCAGATTTCTGAAGCAATTTTGGCACACGAAAAAGTGAGTCGGCAAGAAGCAAAAAACAGAGCCCTCTCATTGATTGGGGCGGTCGGAATCCCACACCCGGATCGAGTCTATGATTCCTATCCGTTTGAACTTTCCGGAGGAATGTGCCAGCGGATTATGATCGCAATTGCACTTAGCTGTAATCCAAAACTCCTTTTTGCGGATGAACCTACTACGGCGCTCGATGTTACCGTACAGGCGCAGATTTTGGATTTGCTCAAAGATATGCAAAAAAAATATCAGATGGGGATTGTGCTGATCACACATGATTTAGGCGTTGTTTCAGAAATTGCAGATAATGTGATTGTGCTTTATGCCGGCCAATCCATGGAGATCGGTTCTACAGAAGTCATCATGCATAACCCCAGTCACCCTTATACTTCCGGCCTCATGAAGGCGATCCCAAAGGTCGGAGAAAAGAAGGATATGCTTTACAGTATCGACGGAATGGTACCGGATATCCGACATATGCCAAAAGGCTGCCGTTTTTGCACCAGATGCCCATTGGCAGATGATCGGTGCAGAGAGGAACAGCCTCAAATGCGGGAAATCGAACCCGGACATTTTGCGCGGTGCCATAAAGCGGTTCCGCAGGCGAAAGGTGGTTGTTGAAGTTGAGTGAGGATTTATTAAAAGTATGTCATGTCAACAAAACCTTTCCAATTAAGGGCGGAATGTTTTCCAAATCCAATGGAGTTGTACATGCAGTTGATGATGTTTCATTTACGATTCACAAAGGAGAAACTTTCGGGCTCGTAGGCGAATCCGGTTGTGGGAAAAGTACGCTTTCGCGTACGATTCTTCAGCTGATCCCGGCAGACAGCGGAGAAGTGATCTTTGAGGGAAAGGATCTAAGAAAGCTTTCTAAAAATGATCTTCGTAAAGAGCGTCGGCATATGAGAATGATTTTTCAGAAACCATTCGATTCTTTAAATCCCCGGCAGACAGTGCGGGAGATTATAGGAACCCCAATTCGAATTCATGAAAAATGCAGTGCACAAGAAAGAGAAAAGCAAATACTACAGTTAATGGAAAGAGTGGGATTGCCATCAGCTTATATTGACCGGTATCCCCATGAATTTTCCGGTGGACAAAGACAGCGTATCGGAATTGCTCGTGCGCTGGCGATGCGGCCAAAACTGATCGTCTGTGATGAACCGGTATCGGCGCTGGATGTTTCGATTCAGGCGCAGATTTTGAATCTCTTGAAAGCGCTGCAGAGAGAAGATAAATTAACTTATCTTTTTATTTCTCATAATCTTTCGGTTGTCAACCATATGTCCGACCGAATTGCGGTCATGTATCTCGGTTCTATCATGGAAACGGCAGAAGCAACGGAACTTTATCATAACCCGTTGCATCCCTATACGCAGGCACTCCTTTCTGCAATTCCGGATCCTTCCGTGCCGGATAAGCCGAATCGGATTATTCTGCAGGGAGATATTCCAAGCCCGGTCAATGTGCCCCAAGGCTGCCGTTTCTGTACGCGCTGTTGGAAAGCAACGGAACGCTGCAGCAAAGAGCGTCCTCCCTTTTATCATTTAAAAGACGGACATGCAGTTGCCTGCTTTTTATATGAAAAGGAGGGAGATGTACAGTGAAAAATTTTATTCTGAGACGAGTTGGAACAGCAATTGTCATGCTTTTTGCAGTCATGACAATTGTGTTTATCCTGGTACATATGATGCCAGGTGATCCGGTCTTGCAAATGCTTGGAACTGATACGAACCCCGATCCTGTTGCGGTAGAGTCGTTACGTTCCCAATTGGGACTCGATAAGCCGATTTTGCAGCAGTATGGAAGCTGGATTTTTGGAGCGTTACAGGGCAACCTGGGACAATCCTACAGCGAAAAGATTTCGGTTATGGCCTCTATTGGGACACGGCTTCCCCGTACGTTGGAACTTGCATTTGTTGCAATGATTTTAGCCTGTATCATTGGTTTGCCGCTCGGTGTACTTTCCGCACAAAAGAGAGGCAAAATTTCAGATTTGATTATGACAACCGGAGCTTCCCTGGGAACTTCTATTCCGGTTTACGTCCTTGGCTATCTATTTATTATTGTTTTCAGTTTGGATATCTTCCATTTTGGTTTTGCAATGCCTTCCAGTGGATATACGGATATTTCAAAAAATGCAGGAGCACATTTTTTAAGATTGATCTTGCCGGCGTTTACGCTGGCGCTGGGAATTGCAGCCTCGATTATGCGAATGACGCGCTCTTCTGTTTTGGAAGCCTTATCGAGTGAATCTGTAAGAGCACTTCGTGCAAAAGGATTAAAGGAGCACGTCGTTATTTCTCGTCACGTTGTGAGAAATGCTTTTATTCCGGTTATCACAGAAATCGGATTACAGATGGGGAACCTGATCGGCGGAACAGTTCTCTGCGAAAATGTATTTAACTGGCCGGGCTTGTCTACACTGTTGGTCAAATCAATTAATGCACGTGATTATCCGCTGATTGAGGGTTGTGTATTGGTGATGTCAGCAATCTTTATTCTGACGAATGCTCTTGTGGATATTCTCTATGGATTGTTAGATCCGAGAGTACGGTAAGGGGGTTATCTGATGAATACAATAAAACGATGTCTTCAAAATAAAAAATTTGTTTTTAGTCTGATTATCCTGCTGCCGATGATCTTTATTGCACTGTTCGGATCTTCTATTGCACCTCATGATCCATTGGAGATGCATACTACTAATACACTGGCAGCCGCCAGTGCACAATTTCCGATGGGGACAGATGAATATGGACGCTGCATTCTTTCCCGCTTGCTTTATGGAATTCGCCCTTCGCTTACCGTTTCACTGGTAGGAACTTTAGGAGCGTTTCTGATCGGTTCCTTTTGTGGGCTGGTTGCAGGTTATATTGGCGGAAAAGCCGGGAATGCTATTATGCGTACGGTTGAAACAATTCTATGTTTTCCGGCAATCCTGCTGGCAATGATGGTGGTTTGCCTTTTCGGAGCGGGTGTTCGAAATCTGACGATTGTGGTGGCAATTTTATATATCCCGCATTTTGCACGTATTGCCAATTCGTCTACGATTAAAGTTAAAAAAATGGAATATGTCGAAAATGATATTTCCGTCGGCCAAACAACCCCTAAAATATTGATTGGAACGATTTTTCGAAATATTTTTTCTCCTTTAATTATTCAGATCAGTCTAACAATTTCCAGTGCCATTCTTTTGGAATCTGGACTGAGCTTCCTGGGGTTGGGCGTACAGCCGCCGGAACCCTCTTGGGGGCAAATGATCGGAGACGCAAAAGCATATTTGAGTGTGAATATGATGTATATGCTCTGGCCTGCACTTTTTCTTTGTCTCACTATTCTTGCGGTTAATCTGATGGGCGATGCCCTGCGTGATATTTTTGATCCGAAGCTGCAAGACAGTTTTTGATCGTAAAATACAAAAGCAAAAAATACGGCAATTATGAAAAAGGAGGAATCAAAAAATGAAGAGTAAGTTATGGGTGAAATTGGCAGTAGGCGTGCTGTCAGCAGCAATGGTGATCTCTATGGGCGGCTGCGGAAGCAGCACTAGTTCCGGAACTGCTTCCGGAGCGGGTAGTTCCGCGGCAGCGGCAAACAAAGCAGATTCTCTTACAATTGGGTTGAGCGCAGATCCTTCCACATTGGAACCAATGGTTCAGTCCGGGCAGGCAGTGCGGTTGATTAAAATGTGTATGTACCGCGGTCTTCTAGCTTATGAATCAGACGGAAGTATCGGAAACGAAATTGCAGAGTCCTATGAAGTAGCAGATGATAATGTTACTTATACGTTCCATATCCGCCAGAATGCAAAATTCCAGGATGGCAGTGATGTCACGGCGGAGGATGTTAAATTCTCCTTTGAGCGTCAGCTTGATGCATCGGTATCTGCTACTTTCCGGAGTGATTTTGCCAACATGTTGGATCATATTGATGTAGTGGACGCAAAAACAGTTAAGTTTGTGCTCAAACAGCCTTGTGCTCCATTTATTGACTATTTGACACTTCCTGAAGCGGTAATTGTGTCAAAAGCATGGTGCAATTCTCATAACAATGATTTGAATGCGAATCCTATGGGCAGCGGTCCTTATACACTGGGATCATGGGATAAAGGCCGTCAGATTACATTGAAAGCATTCGATGGCTTCTATAAACCAGGAAAACCAGAAACAAAGGAATTGGATTTTGTTGTTACAACCGACAATACCACTCGAGTAAACTCCTTAAAGAGTGGAGAAGCGGATCTGATTGACTATGTAGGTGCAAATGATGCAACTGCATTGGAAAAGGACAGCAACTATACAGTAGATGTTTCTGAAGGACCGTTTATGTGCCTGCAGATCAACTGCACAAAGGGACCTCTTGCAGATCCAAAAGTTCGCCAGGCAATCGCCTATGCAGTTAACCGTCAGGGCGT
Organism: Caproicibacterium sp. NSD3; assembly: GCF_053613275.1. Taxonomy (NCBI): domain Bacteria; kingdom Bacillati; phylum Bacillota; class Clostridia; order Eubacteriales; family Oscillospiraceae; genus Caproicibacterium; species Caproicibacterium sp. NSD3. The sequence goes on along the minus strand of NZ_CM132119.1, from coordinate 2,042,809 downwards.
TATCGATACCGCATTTATGGGCCGCGGCACTGCAATGTATGGCTTCCCGACGATTGACGGACAAAACGGATACGACGGAAAATATGATAACTATTTCCAGTATAATCCTGATAAAGCAAAAGAGCTTTTGAAAGAAGCTGGATATGCAAACGGATTTAATGTAAAAATTCTTTCAACTTCTACCTATGATTTCCATAAGCAGACAGCACTGGTTGTTCAGGATAGCCTTAAGGCGGTTGGAATCAACGCAGAAGTAGAACTGCCCGACTGGTCTACTCGTATTCAGCGTTCTAACACCGGAGATTATGATATCCTGGTCAGCGGAACAGCTGGTAACATCGTGGATATGGATTGGTGTACAAACTATTTCCAGAGCGGAGATACTCGTATGAACAGTGCTCCTGGATTTAGCGATGCAACAGTTGATTCACTCCTGAAACAAGGACGCGAGACACTGGATCCTACAAAGCGCGCAGCAATTTATGATCAGTTCCGCGAGAAAATCTTGGAACTCTCTCCGTTCGTATTTATTAATTATCGTGAGCAAATTTTCGCAACCTCCGCAGATGTAAAGGGCTTTGTCAATCTTCCTGGCATTCTGACTTATAACTCCGGAATTACGCTCGAAGATACCTACAAGGCCGCATAATTAGATTTTAAGACTCATTATTCTTCTAGTTTTTCTTTTAGAGTCCATTCAATAAGACAAGGGAGGCAGTCTCTTTATGAGATTGCCTCCCTTGTCTCGTTTTTTGCACGAAAACAATTGATTTTTAAAGGGCTATGAAATGAGGCCGAGCCGCTTTCCTTCGGATGTTGCAGCGAGCCGTGAAGAAACACCAAGTTTTCCATAGATGCTAATTAAATGCGTTTTTACAGTGGAAAGCGAAATGCAGAGATCCTCTGCAATTTGCTGGTTTGTTTTTCCTTGCGCAAGCTCAATGAGTACTTCTGTTTCGCGGGAGCTGAGTAAGCTTTTTTCCGCTTTTGGTGTATCACTAGAACAAATCCGCATCGCGTCACGGACAAAAATCCGTTCTGGCTCGCTTATTTTGTCGAAGAGTGCTGCGGTAAAGTTGTCCCAAAGTGGGTTTACTGCATCTCGATCCACATAAAACGGCTGAAGAATGCGGTTCTCCCACGCATAGTAAATCGCTTCGCGCAGCAGATTGTTTTGCTGCCGTCGTCCGGCGGGCGTAGAGGAGTCGGTCGTGTGCAAAAGGAGCAAGTCTGCTTCTACAAGGCGCAGAGAGTTTCCATTTTCCCGAGAAAAGGCAAGAACGCTTTTAATGATTGCTTTTGCTTTTTCGAAGTTTCCGCCCTGTAGATACAGCCTTGCACATAGAAGCTCAAAGGAAAGACTGGGAGAAATGCTTTTGGTTGGGTATGACTCAAACTCTGCCAAAATTTGTTTTCTTAGTTCAGGCTGCATGTAGCCCGAAAGATTCAGCTCTGCCATCAAACGGTCAGCCCAATAAATCACATTGCTGGATTTTATGATTTGCAGAATCAGTTTTGCACCTTCTTCTGTTTCGCCGCGGAGCATATGGTATTCCGCCAGATTGTAGTCAAAACTGTAAAGTATCATGTTGTCGGGCATGGCTGAGTTTGTGACCATTGCACGGGCGGCCTCTAAATTTTCAAAGGCCTTGTCAAGTTCCATGCGCTTAAGGTAGACTCCGGTAATGCCAATGTGATAGTCATATTCCTGCATAAACAGAGAGACTTCACTTTCTTGGATTCCCTGAATTCTTTGGTAATCCTCAAGTGCGTCGTTCAAATGACCGGTCTCCTCATTTAGCTGTGCTTTTAAAGTGTAAATATAATAGCGAAATTCGAGAGAATCCGAGCAGATTTTCTGAGCGTTCTCCGCAAACTCTTTCGCCGCCTTATACTGCCGATCCATAATCATCAGGTTGGAGATACCGAGCTGGATAAAGGCAGCGGTTTCTTTTCGCATTCCATATTCTTTAAAATCTGAAAGTGAAAATGTACGGGGAAGAATAGAAGGGCCTCTCTTTGAAAGCAAATTGTACGCATACTGAAGCATTTTACAAAAGGGGGTATCTTTCCAGGCTTCAATCGCAGATTCGCAGAGCTGGTCAAACTTTTCTATGTTGCCAATATCGACGTAATAAAACATTCCACGCGCAGAGAGGTCAATGCTTTTTGCGACAATGTCAATCGGAATTTGGCTGATGTATTCCCCAGCTTCCGTGTTGATTGGCATTTCTAAAACGTTTTGTGTTGCCCCATCATAATCTTTTGCCTGTAAGAAAAGCCTTGCCGCTTCACCAAAGTCCCCTTCTCGGGCAAAATAGCCAGCAGCTTTACAGAGAATTTCTTTTTGTTCCTGTTCCGGAAGCGCCGAGAATTGCTGCCGGAGATATTCTCCAAGAATATTGTGGTAACGGTAAATTCCTTTTTCTTCATCAATGCAGATGACGAAAAGATTTTTGTCCAGTAAGTCTTCCATCATCGAGCCAAAGTCAAGCGATTCAAAAAGCGCAGAGCAGATTTTTTGGTCAAACCATGAAAGCGAACCGGTCCGCACAAGAAATGTCTGCTCTTTGGGCGAAAGTTTTTCAAAAATTTCCCGTGTCAGATATTCTGCGACGAAGCCGCCGCCTTGTTTCAGAAGATCGCCCGAAAGGTCTCCGCTTGCTGCGGCAAGCTGAAGTCCGCCGACCCAGCCTTCTGCAAAATTGCTGATTTTTTCCAGCTGTGCATCGTCAGACTTCAGCTTCATGGTTTTACGCAAAAATTCCATACTTTCGTTTCGACTGAGCTTCATATCTTCGCCGGAAAGATACAACAGCTTTCCGGAAACGGCCAATGCACCAAGATATACCGGGGGCTCTTCACGAGAAAGAAGAAAAAGATGAAGATTTTCCGGCATCGCCCGAAGAAAAAACTCGAAAGAATCGACAAGTGCCGGGTTGGTGATACAGTGAAAATCGTCGAGAATAATATAATAATCGGTGCTGCTGCACAGGCGGTTAATTAAGAAGACGAGATTGCTTTTTACTTCGTGCAGTTCAAACATCGGGCTGGGCTGAAGGCCAAAATCAATCTTTTCGTTTAGAAGGGAGCCTGCTGCCGCAAAAAAATAGTGCCAAAATGAAAATAAATTGTTGTTGCCTTCGTCGAGAGAAAGCCATGCAGTATTTTTTAGGTCAGTTTCAACAAGAAATGACGAGAGCAGTGTCGTCTTGCCCATGCCTGCTGCTCCCTTTATGAAGACGATACTCATTTCATTGCACAGTTTGAGCTTTTGGAACAGGGGGCGGCGAATAATATAATCCCGCCGCGGGCGGGGCATTTTTAGTTTTGTAGAAAGAAGAAAAGGCTTCTCTTCTTTTTTGACGTCAGCGCTCATGGGTGATCCACTCCTAAAACTAGTGTTGCTTTGATTGTAAACCGCCCGTTCTGTTTTTGCAAGAGCCGTCATATCCGCTCCACGTAATCATGCTTTAGTTTCCGATAGGCCAGACCAAACATGACAGCGGAAAATAGAATGATATAAATGAGAGGGAACAGGTGCTGCCATTCTTCTCCATTTTGCAGGTCGATTGCAAATTCGAGAAACTGCTTTTGTGGCAGGATGTGAATTAAATTGTCAAGAAATGCGTTGCTTTTGCTGAAGGAGTAAAAAGCGCCGGCAAGCGTTGAGGTAACGATCAAGATAGAATTGCCAAACATGTTTGCATTATCGGGCTTTTTGATAAATGTGTTGAGAAACAATGCAAATGTACTGCCCAACATAGCCAGAAGGAGCAGCAATCCGGCATATTGGGGCAGGGAGAAACCGATATCCCACCCGGCGGCTTTCATAATGACGAGCATGCCGAACGACGGCACAAATGAAAGTAGACAGAAAAGAAAGTGTGCGGCGAGATATCGCCGGAACGACAGCGGCGACGCCGCAATGCGCAGAAGCTGATTCTGTTCCTTATCGTCCGCAAACGGGAAAAAGTAGAAAAACACACTCGTGCCAAGAAAGACCATGAGAAATCCGATAATATTCACCCCGACGCTCCGGTCACTCTTTTGTGCCGGAATTTTTGCCTGTGGGTTCTGTAAAAGAAGTTGCAGCATGTCTTTGAAATCGCTGCCGCGAAGAGTTTCAATGTCAAATTGACCATTTCCGTGGTCGGTGACAATAGCGTCGTATTTCTGAGAGACAAGCTGTGACATAGGGGGCTCTTGCTCCATGACTTCTATACTGAGGTAGTTTGAATCGATTTCTACCGCACTGTTGTCTGTTACCAGTGCAATATGGCCTCTAATTTGTTCAGTGCCGGTCATATAGACAGCGAGAAAGATTGAGAGAAGTGTGATTGCGAGCATGATGATAACAGAAGGCAGACGGCCAAAAATACGGCTAAAATTATTCCGAAGTACGTTATTCATAGATAATCCTCCGCTCGAAAAGTTTTTTGGCATCCAAAAATACACAGAGCACTGAATGCAGTGCTGATGAAAAGAACCGGCAGTACGCCGGACAGATTGTTGTCGTAAATGACAGCGAAGAAAACATCGATCAGCATTTTTACGGGGGAGATGCGCGAGATGGCTGCAAGTGTGGAACCAAGGCCATCGAGTGAAAAGAATGCTCCTCCTAAAAAAGCGATGATTGAGACGAATAGACTCAGAATGGTGCTTGCTGTTTCTTCACAGTGAAAGATGCAGCAGAATAGCACGCCGAGTGCCGCAGAACTAAATTCAACGGGAATCATCATCAAAAGAATCCAGCCGACATTTTGACCGCCAAGGTTGATTCCGGCAATCAGCAAAATTACTGCAACCAGCAAGTGAAGAATATAATCAAATAAGAATGAAGCGAGCATCTTCGAAAAGTAAATTGGGAATTTCCCGCACGGCGAAGAAAGAATCCGAAGATTTGGTTTTTTAATATCGCGCTCCATAAAACAGTTTGTCGCCGTCATGGCACCTTGCATCATGCCGAAGATCAAAAAGGATACCGCATAATAGTTGTAGGCATCCATCGCATTTGCGTAGTTTCCACTCGTAAGGAAACCCATAATCAGAATCATCACAATCGCAAAGACCAAGTTAAAATTGATCAAAACCGGATTCTTGAAGTTGTTGGATAGATCCATTTTGAAAATCTGAAAAAAGCGGTACATTTTATTTTCCCCCTAATCCCGCAGTTTGCGGCCGGTCAGCTTGAGGAAGACGGTCTCAAGGCTGGCTTCTTCGCCTGCAATATTGCGAATGTGGGCGCCGGCGTCCGAAATCAGTGAAATGATGCGGTCGAGATTTTCCACGCCGCGCAGGGAGACAATATCAATCTTGTTGCCGTCTGATTTTGCCTCTTTGACGCCTTCAACATCGTAAAATCCTTCGGTAGGGATAGGAGTGCCTTCTTCCAGCTCAATATGATAACATTTTTCGCTTTGAATGTTTTCTTTAAGCTTTTCTTTTGTTCCCTCAGCAATGATCTTGCCGTGGTCGATGATAATGATGCGGGACGAAATGGCTTCGACTTCTTCCATGTAATGCGTGGTGTAAAGAATGGTGATGCCGTTTGCCTGCAGCTTTTTAATGGAATCAAGAATGTGGTTGCGCGACTGCGGGTCAATACCGACGGTCGGTTCATCCATAATGACGAGTTCGGGGTGATGGGCAATGGCGCAGGCAATATTGAGCCGACGTTTCATGCCGCCTGAAAAAGTTTTTACCTTGTCTTTTCGCCGGTCGGTTAAGCCTGCAAACTTAAGGGCTTCCTCCACGGCTTCGTCGAGACTTGGACCACGCAGACCATAAAGCGAGGTAAAAAATCGAGCATTTTGTTGGGCGGAAAGTTCCTCGTAGAGTGCAAGATCTTGTGGAACCACGCCGAGCTTCTGTTTGTAAGCGCGCAGGTGACTGCGACTGACCACTTTTCCGTCATAGGTGATGGTTCCGCTGTCGCGTCCGAGCAGGCCAAGTAAAATGTTAATAGTCGTGCTTTTCCCGGCGCCGTTTGGTCCGAGCAGGCAGAGCACTTCCCCTTTCTCGATCGAGAAGCTGATATTATCGAGAACGAGGTTTCCTTTAAAGCTTTTTGAAAGGCTGTTGATTTCTAATAATTTTTCCATATCGTTCATCTCCTGACTTTATGATACTGCACGACCCGGTATTTGAAATCAACCATCCGGTTGATAGGAGGGGATGATTTTTTGATTTTCTCCGGGTCATCCGGTTGTCGTCAGACGGTATACTTTACTTTTAGGGTGGAATCCTCTATACTAAAATTATATGGTTAACCCGCACGATGCGCATTTTGGCCGCATGACAGAAGACCGCGCGGAGGAAAGGAGAGCGATTTCCATGGCAAAAACGGCAGCTTTTTTTGACATTGATGGTACGATTTCTCGTGAGGGACTGATCAGCGAGATGTTTAAAAAGATGATCAAATACGAACTGATCGACCCCAGCAAGTGGTATGAGGACGTCGAACCTGCTTTCACAAGATGGGATAAACGCGTCGGAAATTATGACGATTACCTTCAGAAGATGGTGAATATCTATTCAGAAACAGTCCAAAACACGAGTTCCTTTCATATTTTGTATATTGCAAAAAGGGTGATTGAACAGAAAGGTGAGCGTGTCTACACCTACACCCGTGACCGGATTCGCTGGCATAGGGAACATGGTCACCGGGTTATTGCGATTTCCGGTTCACCGGTAGAACTGGTGCGTGAGATGTCGGAGAAATACGGCATGGACGACTATCGCGGCACGGTTTACAAGGTTGGTCCAGACGGACGATACAGCGGTGAAATCATTCCAATGTGGGATTCCGAAAGCAAGCAATGCGCCGTGCTCGAAATGGCAAAGCAGTACGGAATCGATCTTTCTGAAAGCTATGCTTATGGAGATACAAACGGCGACTTTGCCATGATGAAATTGGTGGGGCATCCCGTAGCGGTCAACCCGACCCGAGAATTGCTCGCTCATATCCAGAAAGATGATGCCCTTCGGAAGAAGATCGTTGTTATCGTGGAGCGCAAGGACGTAATTTACCGGCTGAATACGGAGACCCTTGACCTTGCCGATTGAAAAAGGCTAAAAGATTGCTTTTGACAAAAAGATCCCCCGGGAATCCAGTAATAAGGATTTCCGGGGGATCTATATAATCTGGTGGACGTTATAGGACTCGAACCTATGACCTTCCGCACGTCAAGCGGATGCTCTAGCCAGCTGAGCTAAACGTCCAAAAATTGAATGCTCGTCTATTATATATGATTCAGTCAGAAAATGCAAGGCCTATTTTAAGAAAATTAACGATTGCTTGTATTCTGACTCCAAATCCGGTATAATAGGAAAAAATCAAAACATTTCAGGAATTGGAGGAATCGACCGTGTCAATCGGATTAGTGCTGGAAGGTGGCGGAATGCGCGGCGCTTATACCAGCGGCGTTTTGGATGTCTTTTTGGACGAAGAAATTTTTTTCCCAAAGGTTTACGGCGTCTCAGCAGGAGCTTGTAATGCGCTGAGCTATCTTTCCCGACAAAAAGGGCGAAATCACCAAATCTTTTCGAAATATGCAACAGATGACCGATATGTGAGCGTAAAAAATCTGCAGCAAAAAGGGTCCCTTTTCGATTTTGATTTTCTTTTCGGTGAGCTTTCTCATGAGCTTATTCCGTTTGATTATCAGACTTTTTATCATTCGTCCATGCAGCTTTTTGTGGGTGCAACGGACTTGATGAGTGGAATGGAAGTTTATTATCCGAAAGAATCGTTGGATGAATCATTTACCGCAGTGAAAGCTTCTAGTTCATTGCCGTTTTTATCGCAGATTGTGAAATTGGATGGAAAGTTTTTACTCGATGGAGGAATCGCTGTTCCGATTCCATTGGAACGTTCTATCTTTGATGGAAATCAGTTTCATGTCGTTGTTTTAACGCGTGATTATTCTTATCGCAAAGATTTAAAACCGGATTTTTCCCCTGCAATGCTGCGTACAGTTTACGGACAGTATCCGGGAATGATTTCTGCAATGATGGTACGGGCAGAAACTTATAACAGCGAGCTGCAGTTAGTCCGCCGGCAGGAACAGGCCGGAAAAGTACTGGCAATTCGCCCGAGCCGTCCTATTGATATCAGTCGCTATGAAAAAGACCCTCAAAAATTGGAAAGCATCTATCAGCTTGGAGTGCAGGATGCTAAAAAGAAACTCCCTCAAATTTGGGATTTGATGAAATAATCAAATTGATTCAAAATCCGTTCTGCAAAAGATGCAGGGCGGATTTTTTATACAAGCTTTCTTTGCTTGACTTTTTTAATATTGGATGTTATGATATTAAATGCGAATAGTTTGCATTTAGGAGGCCCCATTTGAAACGATTACTAGCTTTTTTACTTTCTGCACTTCTGATTTTTACAATGACAGGGTGTGGACGAAGGGAAGAACATTCGGCAAAATTTCGAATTGTAGCGTCATTTTATCCGATCTATATTATGGCGTTAAACTTAACAGAGAATATTCCGGATGTTGTGGTCGATAATATGGCTGGCCAACAGACGGGGTGTCTGCATGACTATCAGTTGCAGTCTTCCGATATGCAAAATCTTTCCAGTGCAAATGTCTTTTTGATTAATGGAGACGGAATGGAAAGCTTTCTCCAAAAAATTGCGCAGCAGCTGCCGAATCTTGAAATCATTAACAGCAGCAAGGGGATTCAGACGATCCCCGGAGAAGGCGATGAAGAGGTCAATCCACATATTTGGGTAAGTATTTCAAATGCGATTTTACAGGTGGAAAACCTTTCACAGGGGCTGCAAAAGGCAGATCCGGAGCATGCAGCGCAGTATAGCCAAAATGCACACACTTATGAAGAAAAACTAAAAACACTGCGGGAAGAAATGCATCAGGCGGTCGACCCGCTTCCCAATAAAACAATTGTAACCTTTCACGAGGCGTTTCCGTATTTTGCAGAAGAATTCGGCTTGACGATTGCAAAAGTCGTCAACCGTGAACCGGATAGTCAGCCAAGTGCCAAAGAGCTGGCGGAAACGATTCATATTGTGGAAGAGAGCGGCGTGAAAGCGGTCTTCGCAGAGCCTCAGTATCCGAAATCCGCTGCGGATATTGTTGCAAAAGAAAGTGGGATCAAAGTTTATTCTTTGGATCCGGCCGTGACGGGCACAAATGACCCGAATGCGTATCTCGATGCGATGCGGTCTAATATGGAAGTTTTAAAGGAGGCCCTATCGTGAACGAGGTGAAGAGAACCACCTGTAAATGCAGCACGGAGATTCGAAATCTGAGTGTGACGAAGCGGGATGGGATTTTACTGCATGATGTCAATCTGGATATTCATCATGGAGAAATCCTTGCGCTGATTGGCAGAAACGGAGCGGGAAAGACGACCCTTTTAAAAGCTCTTTTGGGGCGTATCCCTTATACCGGTTCGATTACGTTTCATAATCCGGAAGGGAAATTGCTCTCTCACCCGCATATTGGATATGTGCCACAGAATATGCTGTTTGACAGAGATACACCGATGACGGTTTTAGATATGCTTTGTGCGAATTTGACGCGATTTCCGGTTTGGCTGGGACATCGAAAGCAACAGCGCCAAGAAGCCTTGGAGATGCTCAAAAGAGTCGGTGCACGGGAAAATCTTTTAGATAAACGGTTGGGAACGCTTTCCGGAGGCGAAATGCAGCGGGTATTGCTTGCTTTTGCACTCTATCCAAAGCCGGATATGCTTCTTTTGGATGAGCCGGTTTCGGCAGTCGACCGTATGGGGATCGAGACTTTCTATGATTTAGTAACGGTAATGCGAAAGGAACATGCCATGCCAATTCTATTGGTGAGTCATGATCTTGCGCATGTAGAAAAATACGCGACCTGCGCGGCACTTTTGGACAAAACAATCATAGTGAGCGGCCCGGTTCGGCAGGTTATGCAGACCAATGCCGTTAAGGAAGCGTTTGGATTAAAGTTGGCAGGAGGAAAATAAGCATGGAATGGTTTTATCATTTGGTCGATACACTTCTGCCGTTTCAATGGACCGAATTTGGTTATATGAAGAATGCACTTTTGGCGATCATTCTGATTACTCCGCTTTTTGGACTTGTAGGGACGATGATTGTCAATAATAAAATGGCATTTTTCAGCGATGCCTTGGGACATTCTGCATTGACCGGGATTGCGATTGGGGTCATGCTCGGAATTGATAACTATCTGATTTCGATGATGGGCTTTGCACTTTTGTTTGCGTTGGGAATTTCTGCGGTGATGCGAAAAGCTTCCTCTTCGGCAGATACGATTATCGGAGTTTTTGCCGCTACCGGCCTTGCTCTGGGGGTAGTCTTGCTTTCAGCTGCCGGAGGATTCGCAAAGTATTCCTCCTATTTGATTGGAGATATTCTCACGGTTCAGCCAGAAGAGATCGGGATGCTTGGAATTTTGCTTTTGGTGATTTTAATCGCTTGGGTATTGTTTTTTAATCCGTTTTTGCTTACCAGTGTAAATGGGGATTTGGCGGCCAGTAAAAATATCCCGGTCGGTGTCATTCAGCAGGTCTTTATGCTGATTGTTGCGGTTCTTGTTACGGTATCAATTAAATGGGTTGGCGTGCTGATTATCAATTCTTTGCTGGTCTTGCCGGCGGCGGCAGCCAGAAATGTTGCAAGATCCATGCGTAGCTATCACGGATTATCGGTTGTTTTTTCTGTGATTTCGGGAATTTCGGGACTGATCATCAGTTATTACGCCGGAACTGCCGCAGGCGGTACCATCGTTTTGGTTGCAGCAGTAATCTTTTTTGTCAGCTTCTTCTTGGGACGAAGAAGGATGCACGTTTCTGCTTGAGCTTTTGTTGCCTATATCCCTTTCTTAATCTTATTAAATAAAAATCAGGCACCATAAAAGAGTTTGCGCTCTTTGTGGTGCCTGATTTTATCGAACCATTGTATTCACAAATTATGGAATGCCTGACTGGCTAATCATCAATTAGCGAATTTGAATGGAATGAGAATCGGTTTTCTGCTCATGAACTTTTGGAAGGTCCAGATGCAGAACTCCGTTCTGGTAGGAAGCTTCAATCCTCTGTGCATCAATGCCACTGATATCGAATGAGCGGCTTACGCTGCCCCAACTGCGTTCACGGCGAATGTAATGGTTGTCTTCATCTTTTTCTTCATTCTGCTCTTGATGATTTGCAGAAAGAGTCATTTGGTCGCCGTTGACATCAATGTGAATGTCTTCTTTTTTGAAACCGGGCATTTCTGCTTCCAACACATATTTGTTTCCCTCATCGCGGATATCGGTGCGGCATGGGAATGCAGCCTTTGAAAGATCCGGGAAAAATTCTCCATCGAAGGGATCCCAAAAATTATTTAGAGCCTTACCACGATGTTCAAAAGGAATCAAGTCAAACATAATACATACCTCCAATTAAGAATTTGAATTTTGATTTTTGTCCTTAGAAGCTTTGCTCCTTTGAACAATTCTTATATTACCTGCTAATTGTAACGAATTTGCGCATTAAATATGAACTGATCGTAAACAATTAGCACTTTAATCAAAAGAGTGCTAATTTTAAAAAGAATAGACCAAAAACTAAAATTAGTTTATAATATGCTCAGAAAAACTTTTAATTAATAATAGGAGTGGTATCAGATGCTTTCAAAAGAAGATCAGATCCTTTTATCCCATGTGGATCATACGCTGCTAAAACCGGAAGCTTCTTGGGAGCAAATCAAAAAGCTCTGTGACGAAGCGGTTTCTTTTTCGACTGCCAGCGTCTGCATTCCACCGAGCTTTGTAAAGCGTGCTTCAGAATATCTTCATGGAAGGATTCCTGTTTGTACGGTCATTGGATTTCCGAATGGCTACCATACTCCTTCGGTTAAATGCTTTGAGGCTTCTGAGGCAGTCCAAAACGGCGCGGAAGAAATTGATATGGTCGTGAATCTTGGTTGGGTCAAAGAAGGCCGTTTCGATTTGGAAGAAGAGGAAATCCACAGGGTAAAAGAAGCGTGCCATGGGAAAATTTTAAAGGTGATCATTGAAACTTGTCTTCTTACAAGAGGAGAAAAAATTAAAATGTGCGAAACGGTGAGTATGGCAGGGGCCGATTTTATCAAGACTAGTACCGGATTTTCCAGCGGCGGCGCTACTTTTGAAGATGTTGCACTTCTCAGAAAAGAAGTGGCGCCAGAGGTGCGCGTAAAAGCTGCGGGGGGAATCTCTACCTTGGAAGATGCACGCCGCTTTTTGGAGCTCGGGGCCGATCGTTTGGGAACCAGCCGTATTGTTCGTCTCATTCAAGGAAAAAATACAGATTAAAAGGGAGGTATTTAAATGAAACCTGAGGAATTGTTAAAAGCAGCGCAGCAGGCTCGTACAAAATCCTATGCTCCATATTCCAACTTTCGGGTAGGAGCAGCGCTTCTCACTTGTGATGGGCGTATTTTTTTGGGTGGAAATATCGAGAGTGCTTCCTATGGCGCAACGATTTGTGCAGAGCGGTCAGCAGTAGCGAGTGCGGTCAGCAGTGGTGCGAGAAGCTTTTGTGCCATCGCAATTGTAGGGGGCTCGGCAGAAAAGGAACTTTCTGCTCCATGCCCCCCGTGTGGAATTTGTCTTCAGGTGCTTAGTGAATTTTGTGGAGCGGACTTTCCAATTTATCTGCAGGGCGAGGAAGGTGAAGTGAAAACCTATTTATTAAAGGAACTTTTACCGGTCGCTTTTCGGGAATCGTCTTTAGGGGGCAAAAAAGAATGAGAATGTATGATATTCTTTCCAAAAAGCGTGACGGAAAAGAATTATCAACGGAAGAGATTCGCTGGTTTATTAAAGGATATGTCTGTGGGGATATTTCGGATTATCAGGCAAGTGCTCTTTGTATGGCAATCTGTATTCGCGGAATGAATCCACGGGAAATCACAGACTTGACTTTAGCGATGGCAGAATCAGGCGATCAGGTCGATCTTTCTCCGATCCACGGAATTAAGGTGGACAAACATTCCACCGGCGGAGTCGGCGATAAGACAACGCTGATTATCGCGCCAATTGTAGCATCATTGGGAGTCCATGTGGCAAAAATGAGCGGCCGCGGATTGGGACATACCGGAGGGACGCTTGATAAGCTGGAGAGTATCCCCGGATTTCGGATTGATCTTAGCCGGGAGGAATTTTTTCGAACAGTGAATACAGCCGGATTCAGCGTGATCGGACAGTCCGGCAATCTGGTTCCGGCAGATAAAAAACTATATGCACTCAGAGATGTGACCGGTACGGTAGAGAGTATTCCTTTGATTGCGAGCTCTATTATGAGTAAAAAACTGGCTGCCGGAAGCGATTGTATCCTTTTGGACGTCAAAACAGGTTCCGGTGCATTTATGAAGACCAAAAAAGATTCACTGGCTTTAGCGGAGACCATGGTGAAAATCGGAGAAAATGCCGGCAAACGCACGGTAGCGCTGATTACAAATATGGATCGGCCATTGGGAAGAAAAATCGGAAATGCCCTGGAAGTGATGGAAGCCTGTGAGACCCTTCACGGGAACGGCCCTGAAGATTTAAAAGAAATTTGTCTTGTGTTATCTGCCAATATGCTTTTTCTGGCAGGAAAAGGCAGTGTGGAAGAATGTCGTGAAATGGCCGAAAAGCAGATCGAAAATGGACAGGCTTTCGATGCGCTTTGCAGGATGGTAGAAGCGCAGGGCGGGGACAGCAGCTTCCTAAAAAATCCGGAGAAATTTTCGAAACCAAAAGCGTTTCTTAAAGTTTGTGCGTTTCAAAGCGGCTATCTTTCCAAAATACAGACGGAACAGGTGGGAGAAGCCTGCGTAGAGCTGGGAGCCGGTCGTGAAAAGAAAGAGGATTCGATTGATTACAGTGCGGGGATTATCCTCTGTAAAACAGTAGGGGAAGCGGTTAAACGAGGGGAAACGCTGGCAATCCTTTCTGCAGAGACGATGGAAAAATGCCATACAGCCGAAACACTTTTCCGTAAGGCAGTCACGATTGGTGCAGAGAAACCTTCTCCACAGCCGATGGTTTTCGCGCGCATTTCGAAAGATGGAATTGAAAAATTTTCTGATAAAAGAGGCTTGTAAAAAAGTCTGGATAGATTGTAATTAAAAAAGCGAGCCTGTAACCTCTCCTTTTAGAGAAGTTGCAGCTCGCTTTTATTTTAGCAAAGATTTTGCAGTCACTTTGGTTGCAAAGTGATCTGACGGGATTACTTATCATTTCCCGGATTTTTCAGGTTGTGGATAGGAGGTGCCGAAGGTTTCGACAGTTACTTCTTCCATGACCTGATCTTCATAAGGACGGTCGCTGTAATCGCGTTTGGAAGCAACAATTTTCTGAGGAATTTCCATTCCTTCAATCACTTTTCCGAAGGCCGCATACTGTCCGTCCAAATGAGGGGCATCTGCTACCATGACAAAGAACTGACTTCCGGCAGAATTAGGCATCATGCTGCGCGCCATGCTCAGAACGCCGGCAGTGTGTTTCAGATCGTTCTGAAATCCATTCTGAGAAAATTCGCCTGCAATTGAATATCCAGGGCCACCCATTCCAGAACCTTCCGGGTCGCCACCTTGAATCATAAATCCAGGAATGACACGATGAAAAATGGTTCCGTTATAAAATCCCTTTTGGATGAGACTGATAAAATTATAAACTGTATTTGGGGCAATTTCCGGATAAAGTTCCGCTTTAAAGGTACCCTGATTGGTTTTAAAAGTTACGATTGGATTGCTCATAAAATGTTCCTCCGTTTATTTTTTATTGAATTAGTATACGCCGTTTTAAAATTTTTCGCAATGACAATTCCTCTTTAAAGGTTAATCAGGAACTTTGAAAATAAGAAAGAATGATTTTTGTAGAAAATTGTGCTATACTGAAAAATAAATCATAAAAATTTACTTTATATTTTTATATTTTGGCTTCCAAAGTTTTGCGGAGCGTTCATCAGGAGGAAAGATGGGAAAATTACAAAAAGCAATCGCTTTGCTTCTGGCAGTGGGAATCACGGTATCAGCAGCTGGCTGCGGCACCGGAACGTCGTCATCTTCGGTTTCTTCTGCTTCTGTTTCTGATACAACAGACGATAATCATACGTTGTATCGTTCGTTGGATGATTTTCAGCTGTATGATGAAAACGGAACGCTTTTGAGAAGCGGAAGAAGCGCTGAAAGTGCAGATAAAACAATGGTTTCCACAGGAAAATATGAGGCGACAAAGATCGGTCTGCAGATTCTCGAAAACGGTGGGAATGCGATCGATGCCGCGGCGGCGGTCGGGTTTGCATTGGGGCTGGTAGAGCCCAATGCTTCCGGATTAGGCGGCGGCGGATTTATGACGATTCATATGGCAAACGGGACAAATCGTTTTATCGATTTTGAAAGCTGTGCTCCGGCTGCGGCCTCTTCTTCTATGTGGACATTTGACGAAGAATCTAAGAAGGCAAATCAGTCCTCACAAATTACGCATCAGGAAAAGAATGTTCAGAACTTGGCAAATCATATTGGAGCTAAGGCGGTAGGGGTTCCCGGAGAAGTCGCTGGAATGCTCTATGCATTGCAAAAATATGGAACCCAAAGTTCTAAAACCATTTTAGACCCGGTGATTCAACTTGCAAATACAGGGTTTACGGTCACTCCGACTTTTGCACAGGAACTTTCTGACAGCAAAGTAAAAATGGATGGATATCCTGAATTTGGAAAGCTGTTTCTTCGTTCAGACGGATCTGCCTATGAGACCGATGATATTTTTACAAATCAAGAATATGCCAATACACTTGGCCTGATCGAAAAGAATGGAGTAAATGGCTTTTATGAGGGAGAAGTTGCGGAAAAGATTGTAAATATGGTCAACCTATATGGTGGAAATCTAACTTTGGAAGACTTAAAAAATTACAAAGTAAAAGACACCACTCCGCTGATTAGTTCTTATCGTGGATACCAGATTCTTTCAGCTCCTTCTCCTTATACAGGAGGTGCCGCTCTTACACAAATGTTAAAGATTTTGGAGAATTTTAATCTTTCTCAGATAGGGGAAGAAAGTCCTGAAGAGCTTTCGCTATTTTCAAAAACATTTCAGGTGGTAAATCTTGATTTGCAAAAATATCTGCAATCTTCGAGTAAGACTTCTTCTTCGGAATTTCAAAATCTTTTGAATTCCAATCATGCACAAGATCTGGCATACTGGATGACTCAGAATCCAAATGTTCAGGTTACTTTGCCGAAGTCTTCCGTTCAGGTGGTTGAGACGGAAAGCAACACGTCATGCTATTCTGTTACAGATAAAATGGGGAATGTTGTTACGGTGACGCAGACTGTGAATGATTCGTTCGGATCCAGCATCTGTGCAGAGGGATATGGATTTATGCTCAATAGTGTGATGGGGGATTTTTCCACGGATAGCACGAGCTTAAACTGTGTATCCAGCAGCAAACGTCCGCTTTCGACGATGAGCCCAACGATTGTGTTGAACCAAGATGGAACACCACTCTTATCCTTCGGAATTGCAGATCGGACACAAATACCGTCTTTGGCGGCGCAGATTCTCACGAAAGTGATTGATCATCAAAAAGGGCTGCAGGAAGCTGTGGATTCTCCCAGAATGGACACTTCTGCAATTGGAAATAGTAAAATTACTTATGAAGATCGTTTTTCAGATGATGTGGTACAGGCGTTGTCGGGTCTCGGGTATCAGATGACGAAGTCGGAATCTTGGAATAAAAATACCGGCGAGTTTCAGGGAATCCTTTTTAGGCTGGATGGAGTTTTAGAAGGGGCAGCGGATCCCAGATGGGACGGAAAAGCGCTTGGCTAATTAAAAAGAGGCTTTCTGCAATAAAAAGCAGGAGACCTCTTTTATTGATGATTTATTCTTTTGAAAAATCTTGGCATAAGGCTTTATATTCTTTCGAGTATTGACTTCCCCTTTTCCAAACAAGAGAGAGCTCATGCTGGACAGGAAGACCTCTGAGCAAAATGGGACATAAAACACCCTGTTGAATACCTTTGCTGGCAGCCATTTCGTACATAAAGCTAATGCCGGCGTCTTGTTCCAACAATTTCAGGATGACGTGCATACTGTCTATCTGTACAATGTCATGGAAATTTTCGATTCTCATATTTTGAAAATATAAGAATTGTTCTAATATTTCTCTAGTCCCAGAGCCTGGTTCTCGCAGTAACAAAGTTTCGTCAGTTAAATCATAAACGGTTTTGATTTTATGATGAAATAAATGATTTTTGGAGCAGACTGCCAGGAAGTTTTCGGTGCGAAAACGAGCAAAATCATATTGGTTTAAATCAAAAAATCCCTCTACAAATGCACATGGAAGGGATCCTTCATCGATTTGGTGCAATAAATTTTCTGTGTTGTCAACGATAAAGTGCAGTTCGATTTCAGGATGTGCTTTTATATAGCTTGCGAGCTTTGTTTCAAGACTAAATTCTCCGATCGTTCGGGTTGCGCCTAGTTTAAAAACTTGTTTTCCTGTTTCAAAAGAAGCAAGTTTTTCATGCATTACATTTTCATCATTTTGCATTCTGATCACAGTATCACGAAAAAATTGGCCTGCAGGAGTGAGACGAATGCGTTTTCCTTCATGTATAAAGAACTTTGTTCCATATTCTTCTTCTAAAAGTCTGATATGCTGTGATACTGCCGGCTGTGTAATATGAAGATCTTCTGCAGCGCGCGTAAAATTCATTTTTTCGCAGACTGCTAGGAATGTAATAAGTCGATATTCCATCTATCAATTGCCTCCCTTAACGATAAGCTGAAGTTATTATATCATAATAAATCATAATTGGAAGTTATAAAAGCCCAGTGATATAATAAATGCATTCGATCATTTTAAATAAAAATGATAAAAGGGAGTTTTAGATGTGAACTTTATGAGGAAAAATGGGTTAGGAATTTTATTATCCTTGGCAATTGCCATCCCATCTTGGTTTTTAGGAAAAGTGTTTCCAATTATAGGGGGAGCCGTGATTGCCATTTTAGCAGGCATGGTGATTACCTTGCTGATTCGGGATAAATCAAGATTCGATAGTGGAATTAAATTTATTTCGAAAAAAGTTTTGCAGTGGGCCGTTATATTACTTGGATTTGGACTCAATTTAAACGTAGTGGTAACGACAGGGAAACAATCTCTTCCAATTATTTTATGTACGATTTCGACCTCATTGATCATAGCTTATGTGATGCATAAAGTTTTACATACTCCGTCAAAAACTTCCACTTTAATTGGAGTAGGGTCTTCTATTTGCGGAGGCTCTGCAATTGCGGCAACGGCGCCTGTCATTGGTGCAGATGATGACGAAGTTGCGCAGTCCATTTCTGTAATCTTCTTCTTTAATGTATTAGCTGCAATCTTTTTCCCGATGCTTGGACAAGTTATGGGGTTTAGTACATCCAGCGGAGAAGCTTTTGGAATTTTTGCGGGTACGGCTGTGAACGATACTTCGTCCGTTACGGCTGCCGCATCTACCTGGGACAGCATGTGGGGCCTTGGCTCTGCAACTTTGGATAAAGCGGTTACAGTAAAATTAACCCGTACTTTGGCAATCATTCCGATTACACTCGTCTTAGCTTTTATAGAATCGCGAAAAGCTAAAATGGCCATTCATACGGATGGAACTTCGAAGTCTGTGTTTCGTTTAAAAGATATTTTCCCATTTTTTATTTTGTATTTTATTGCAGCTTCTGTGATCACAACGGTTGCTTTAAACTTTGGGATTCCCGCGAGCAGCTTTACGCCGATGAAAGAATTGAGCAAATTTTTCATTGTTTTGGCAATGGCAGCAATCGGACTCAATTCCAATATTGTGAAGTTAATCAAAACCGGAGGAAAACCTCTTTTGATGGGACTATGCTGTTGGATTGGAATTACCGGAGTCAGCCTTCTTATGCAGCATGTCATGCATTTATGGTAAAAGAAAGCTTCTTACACCCACTATATTGTTTTCATTAATTCAAAAAGGAGTGGCACATTCGGCTATCATTTTTGCCGAATGTGCCACTCCTTTTATCATTAGTAAAACGTAATCTTTCTGATTTTTAACTAAGACGCATTTTAAAGTCCTCATATCCAAACTTGTGTAAAATTCTGTAGTTCCCATTCTTTTCTTTTACCACAATTGCAGGCAAAGGCATTCCGTTGAAGGTATTGTTTTTCACCATGGAGTAAATAGCCATATCCTCAAAAATGAGTCGATCTCCGGGCTTTAAAGGAGAAGAAAAGCTATAATCTCCAATGATGTCCCCGGAAAGACAGGTGGGGCCCCCTAGCCGATAGGTGATGGCTTTTTCGCCCGGTAGCCCCGAATCCATCAGCGGCGGTCGATAGGGCATTTCCAAAACGTCGGGCATATGGCATGCAGCTGAAGTATCTAAAATTGCGATCGGCATGCCGTTTTGAAGCGTATCCAGCACCGAAGTTACCAAAAACCCGGCATTTAGAGCCACTGCTTCTCCCGGCTCTAAATAAATTTCAAGATGATAGGTATCCTTTAAATGGTGGATACAACGTTCCAAACGAGGAATATCATAGCCGGGACGGGTAATGTGATGGCCGCCGCCTAAATTGAGCCACTTAATCTGGGAAAACCATGGAGAAAACTGCTGTTCCACCGCAGAAACGGTAGCTTCTAAAGCATCAGAATTCTGTTCGCAGAGGGTATGAAAATGAAATCCGGAAACATGTTCTAAGAGGTCCTCCCGAAAATTTTGGAGCGTAATTCCGAGACGGGAATTTTTGGCGCAGGGATCATAGATTTCATGTCCTTTTTGCGTAGAATACTGAGGATTCAGGCGCAACCCGATTTCTTTTCCGGCCGCAAATGCACGGTCTCCAAATTGTTCGAGCTGTGAAAATGAGTTAAAAATGATGTGATCGCAGTTATTTAATAATTCTGCAAATTCATTTTCCCGATAGGCAGGAGAAAAGACGTGATTTTCTTTCCCGAATTCTTCTTTTCCGAGACGTGCTTCATAAAGGCCGCTAGAGCTGGTTCCCGATAGATACTGGCGGCAAAGCGGATAAAGGGCATAGCAGGAAAATGCTTTTTGTGCTAAGAGGATTTTACAGCCGGTGCGGTCGATTACCCCTTTTAAAATTTTGAGATTTTGCTCCAGACGTGTTTCGTCAATTACATAGCAGGGAGTAGGCAATTCGGAGAAATTCATAGCTTACTCCACCAGATCAGGGTGAAAACTTTCCTGCCACGGAAGTCCCCAGCGGTTTAAAGCATTCATAAAGGGATCCGGATCAAACTCTTCAATATTGTGAACGCCGGGCTTTTTCCAGGTTTCGGTTAAAAGCATCATGCCGCCGATCATGGCAGGAACCCCGGTCGTATAGGCAACAGCTTGAGAGCCAACTTCGTGATAGCATTCCTGATGGTCAGAGACATTATAAAGATAATAGGTTTTATCTTTTCCGTCTTTCTTTCCGCGAAAAATGCAGCCGATATTCGTTTTTCCTTTTGTACGCGGTCCTAAAGAGGAAGGATCCGGCAGAACGGCTTTTAAAAACTGAAGCGGAACGATCTCTTTGCCTTCAAAATTGATTGGCTTAATAGAAGTCATACCGACGTCTTCGAGACATTTTAAATGAGTCAGATAGCTTTGCCCAAAGGTCATGAAAAAGCGAATCCGATGAATCCCAGGCATGTTAAGCGCCAAGGATTCCAATTCCTCGTGATGCAGAAGATACATATCTTTAGGGCCGATCTGTGGGAAATCATAAACGCGTTTAATTTCCATCGGTTCTGTTTCCACCCAATGGCCATTTTCCCAGTAGCTGCCCTTTGCAGAGACTTCACGGATATTGATCTCGGGGTTGAAGTTAGTCGCAAACGGATAGCCGTGATCACCGGCATTGCAGTCCAAAATATCGATGTAGTTGATTTCATCAAACTGATGCTTGAGCGCATAGGCGGAAAAGACGCCGGTGACGCCTGGGTCGAATCCGCTGCCTAAAAGAGCGGTGATGCCTGCTTCTTCGAATTTTTTACGGTAGGCCCACTGCCAGCTGTATTCGAATTTAGCGGTATCTTCAGGCTCATAGTTTGCAGTATCCATATAATTGGTTTTGGTGGCAAGACAGGCATCCATAATTTTTAAATCTTGATAGGGCAGCGCTAGGTTCATCACAACACCCGGCTGTACTTTCTTAATGAGTGCAACGAGTGCATCTACATCGTTGGCGTCTATCTGTGCGGTTGTAATCTTTGTCTTCGTAGTGCCTTGAAGCTTTTCTTTCAATGCATCGCATTTTGACTTTGTGCGGCTTGCAATGCAAATTTCTTCGAAGACATCGCTGTTTTGGCAGCATTTGTGGATTGCAACACTTGCAACGCCTCCGCAGCCGATAATTAAAGCTTTTTTCATTTTACCCTCCTAAAATTTATAAAAGATAACTACGCTCAAGAGAGCGCCAACAATAACTCACGTACAATTTTGCAGGCAAGTGCAGTGGAAGCGCCGCTGTGATCCAGGCTTGGACAAAGTTCATTTACATCACAGGCGACGACATTAGCATCTTGTCCAATTTCTTCGATAGCATGAAGCAGTTCCGGGAAAAAAACTCCGCCGGCTTCCGGGGTTCCTGTTCCCGGAAAACAGGCCGGGTCCAGAACGTCCAGATCCAGAGTAAAATAAATGGGACGTCCTCTTAATTTCTGAAGCGTTTCCTTAAGGCCGCCTAAGTTAAACTTATGGGTTTCTACATGAGAAGCACCCCATAAAAATTCGCTGCGGTCGCCGGAACGAATCCCAAACTGAAAAATGCGATTGTCCCCTAAAATTTCCCAACACCGGCGCAAAACGCAGGCGTGAGAAAGTTTAGCGCCCAGATAGTCATCCCGCAGATCTGTGTGCGCATCAAAGTGTACCATACAGAGATCAGGATGTTTTTGTGCTACGGCGCGCATAGCGCCTAGAGTTACCAGATGTTCTCCGCCCAGCAAAAAGGGAAGTTTTTCGTCTTCCAAAATAATTTTGGCACGGTTTTCGATTTCTCCCAGGGCAAGTTCGGGATCGCCAAAGCAGAGTTCCAGATCGCCGCTGTCAAAAACGGAACAGTCGAGCAAATCTTTTTCCTGATAGGGACTATATGTTTCGAGCCCGAAGGATTCATGCCGAATTGCACTGCTGCCGAAGCGTGCACCCGGACGAAAAGAAGTGGTGGAATCAAACGGTGCACCATAGAGCACAATTTTAGCATTTTCGTAAGGGCTGTCGCATGCCAGAAACGTTTCTACATTTTTATTCAACATCGTGCAAGAGCTCCTCTACATAAGTGGGCAGGGCAAAAGCACCTGCATGCAGTTTTGTATTATAATAGCGGGTTGGAATCCCTAGAAGATTCCATGCTGCGGCGTTCAGATCGTGTACGGGGTGATATTTTTTAGAGGCAAACCCAAACAGCCAGTAACCGGAAGGATAAGTAGGAATTTGTGCCTGATAAATTCGGCTGATGGGAAAACTTTCGACGATTCGTTTATGCGCACGCTGCATTGCAGCAGCATCAGCATCGTAAAAAGGACTTTCATGCTGATTGACGAGAATTCCGTCTTCATGAAGTGCTTTATAGCAGTTCCCATAAAATTCTCTTGTAAACAGCCCTTCTCCGGGACCAAAGGGATCAGTGGAATCTACAATAATCAAATCGTAATGATCGTTGCAGGAACGAATAAATTTAAGCCCGTCTTCATAGAAAATATGAACCCGTGGGTCAGAAAGGCGACAGGCGGTCTGCGGAAGATATTTTTTGCAGACTTCTACAACCAATTCATCGATTTCTACAAGATCGATTGCCTGAATATCCGGATAGCGGGTCAATTCCCGTACCACTCCGCCGTCTCCTCCGCCGATCACCAGAACATTTTTCACATCAGGATGAACGGCCATTGGTACGTGGGTAATCATTTCGTGATAGATAAATTCGTCTTTTTCGGTTAGCATCATATAGCCGTCCAGTGTTAAAAAGCGGCCGAATTCTTTGGAATCAAACACATCAATCCTCTGAAAATCGCTTTGTCCACTAAAAAGCTGGCGCTCTACTTTGATGGAGAAATTGACAAATTGGGTATGCGCTTCGGTAAACCAGAGTTCCATTTTTGTCTCCTTTCGGTGTCTATTGAATCACGTTGAGGTGATCAACTTTTGGATCTTCCGGGCCGGTCATGGAGCAGCCCTTTTCTTTGGCATAGCAGATATACTGCAGAATATCTTCGGTAATACGCTCGCCTGGCGCCAGAATCGGAATTCCGGGTGGATAGCACATGACAAATTCACTGCAGACCCGGCCTTTTGTTTCCATCAGAGGAAGAGAAATTTTATTTGCATAAAAGGCTTCCTGCGGGGAGAGGACAACCTGCGGAGGAAGATACTCCTGTGTTAGCAGTCCTGTTTTTCCCTGCCGATATCGGCGAGCAATTTCGGAGAGTGCACTGACAAGACGCTCCAAATCCTGAACACGATCTCCCATGGAGATATAGGCTAGGATATTTCCGATATCTCCAAATTCCACCTGAATATCGTACTCGTCCCGCAAGATATCATAGACTTCGATTCCGGCAAGACCGATGCCCAAAGTATAGATGGAAAGCTTTGTGGTATCAAAATCAAAAATGCTGTCCCCATTTACCAGCTCTTCAGAATAAGCATAATAGCCGCCAATGCGGTTGATTTCTTCTCGGCCATACTGGGCAAGATCCTGTACCTTTCGGAAAATGTCTTTTCCGGAAAGCGCCAGATTCCTTCTGGAAATATCAAGACTGACCATCAGAAGATAGGAGGCACTCGTTGTCTGTGTCAAATTAATAATTTGGTTGACATAACCGGGACTGACCTTTGGCCCGATTAATAACAGAGAGCTCTGCGTTAAGCTGCCGCCGGATTTGTGCATGCTGACAGCTGCCATATCCGCACCAGCTTCCATAGCAGAGACGGGCATTCTGCGTCCAAAGTAAAAATGAGTTCCATGAGCTTCATCTACCAGAACCATCATTCCATGAGCGTGAGCAAGCTTTACAATGGCGGTTAAATCAGAACAGATTCCATAATAGGTTGGGTTATTGACAAACACGGCTTTTGCGTCCGGATTTTCATAAATCGCTTTTTCTACCTGTTTTACCGACATTCCCAGAGCAATGCCAAGCTGGTGATTGACTTCTGGGTTTACATAAATTGGAATAGCTCCACAAAGCACCAGCGCGTTAATGCTGCTCCGGTGAACATTGCGCGGCAAAATAATTTTATCTCCGCGCTTGCAGGCGGTCAGAATCATGCTTTGGACTGCACTCGTTGTACCATTCACCAGAAAAAAGGCATGCGCTGCATGAAAAGCATCTGCGGCAAGAGCTTCCGCATCCCGAATCACCGAAACCGGATGGCAAAGATTATCCAGTGGCTTCATGGAATTGACATCGATGCCGACACAGTCTTTTCCTAAAAAATTAAGAAGTTCCGGATTCCCACGGCCTCGTTTATGCCCGGGTACATCAAAGGGAACCACGCGCATTTTTTTAAAGCGCTGTAAAGCCTCATAAAGTGGGGCTTGCGTTTGATCAAGCTGCATTTTTGTTTCCCTTTCAGTAAATATTGCGTCCGCTGAAGATTTCAATCATTTCCCGACGAAGCCGACTCATGATGGAGAGGCGCTCTTTCGGGGGAAGTTCATAGACATCTGTGTTGAAAAGATAATTTTGCAGATCAATGTCTTTAATCAGCATTTTTGTGTGAAAGAGATTTGCTTCGTAGACATTGATATCGATTGCGTCATATCGGAGCAAGGTCTTTGGGTCGATATAGTTTTGAATGGAAGTCATCGGGTGATCCATAAAAAGCTTTTTTCCGGTTACATCTCTTGTAAAGCCGCGTACCCGGTAATCCATCGTAATAATATCGGAATCAAAGGAACCGATCAGATAATCCAAAGTAGAAAGCGGTGTGATTTTTCCACAGGTGGCAACGTCAATATCAACTCGAAAAGTTGCAAGACACGATTCCGGATGATATTCAGGATAGGTATGAACGGTGACATGACTTTTATCAAGGTGAGCAACAACGGTGTCACTCGCGGGAATCATGGTCTCTTCAGCAATCATCAGGGTTACACTTGCGCCCTGCGGCTTATAATCCTGCTTGGAAAGACTCAGTACATGTGCGCCGATCATTTCTGTTAGATGCATTAGAATTTTTGTTAAGCGTTCTGAATTATACTGTTCATTAATATAAGAAATATAATCTTTTTGTTCTCTGGGGCTTTTGGCATAACAAACATCATAAATGTTAAAGCTTAAAGATTTTGTGAGATTGTTAAACCCATATAGTGTGATTTTTTCAGCCATATCAATCCATCCTTTTTGCAAAATGTGGGAATACATAAAAACCGCAGGCTTCGAGCACAGACGCGCTCAAAACTTGCGGTTCAATAAAAATCCAATCTTAATTATATTAAGCAGAATTGCGGCCCTTTAAGGGAACAAGCGACTGCTTTTTTAGAAAGAATGGAACCTTCAGAGTCTATATAGCAAATAGTTACTTTTACTACTCTTATTGATCGTTTCACAAGTTTTGATGTGTCGCTCACACATTTGGTTTTAAGGAACCAACTTATAAAATTTGCGCTCTTAACGCAATCAATAAGGCAACGAAAGTTGCCAATCGGCAATTTGACCCGGCTGTCCGTATGCCTACCTTTTCCATGGAAAAGTGGTCAAAAACATTTGCGGGGAAAGACTCCGTGTAGAAATTCCACACACTTTCCACTTCCTATTATAGGAATGAAAAGGGCACTTGTCAAGAACACTTTTTTTAGTTGGGTTATTTTTTTACATAGAATTTTTTTGATTTTAATTTTCTTGACTTTTAAGAATATTTTTGTTCAAATAAATCGATAGGGATCGGCTTATTCAGTAAATAACCCTGTATTTTTTGGCAGCCAAGGTTTTTGAGAATTCGTGCCTGTTCCAAGTGTTCAACTCCCTCAGCAACGCTGCCTATTTTGAGACTTTCGCAGAAACTGATAATAAATTTAGTCAAGGACTGTGCAGATGGATTATTACTGAGTGTATTAATAAAGCCGCGATCAAACTTGAGCTCGTCTAATTTTACAGTGGATAGCATTGCAATGCCGGAATATTTGGCTCCAAAATCGTCCAGCGCAATCCGAAACCCTTCTTTTTGTAAATTCTTGCCGATTTCCGTGATCGTACTGGAATTAATGTTTCCGAACGATTCCGTTATTTCAATCATAATTTGTTGCGGATTAACTTCATATTCTTTACAAATATTTTTGAGAGTAGGAATCAAATCCATCTGCAGCAGTGTGGTCCGAGAAAAATTGAGGGAAATTCCAATTAAACGGCGCCCTTTTTCTTTCCACTGCTTTAATGTTTCACAGACCGTACGAAATACATAGAAGTCAATGTAATGAACTAAATGACTTTTTTCCAGAAGAGGAATAAACTTATTGGGGGAAATCACTCCAAATTTAGGGTGAATATAGCGAATCAACGCTTCAGCTCCGCAGATTGTGCCGTCAGAAAGGGTTGCCTGCGGCTGAAGAAAAACATGAAACATCTTTTTTTCAAGTGCTTTCTGAAGCCATTGATAAGCTAATGATGGATGGAAAGCTGCTGCTTCTTCCGTTTGCCCCAGGTGATACGATTGATTCTTTTTAGAAATGATTTGATCTTCTGCAGTTGAAACAAGATTTTCAATATGAATATTATAGCTTTCCCAGACGCATCCCATATTTACGAAGCAAGAAAAACTTTTTTGAAAAATATTTTCTGCGCAGGAAGAAATTTTGGTAAAGCGGTCATTGGAAATATCTTCATACAAAACTAAAAATTCATCCTTAGAAAGGCGAAAAATTTTGGATTCTTTAAAGCATTCTGAGATTTTTTCAGAAACCTTTTTAACGAGACGATCGCCAAGAGAGATTCCGCATTGAATGTAATACTGCTTTAGATCTTTGATGATAATACAGACAATTCCAACAGAAGAAAGAGTTTCCTGGTCAATGGATAAAAGATAGCGATAATAGTCATCCCAATTTGAAAAGCCAGTAACCGCGTCATGATACATTGCATAGTCCTGATTTTTCTGAATACGGTTGCAAAAAAGCCGATAATTAAAAAATGAAACCAGAGATTGTATCAAGTTAAAATTTAATAGGTGAGCGGAAGGGTTTAAAATACAAAGGTAAGAGATGATTTTTGATTGATTCAGCCGAAAAGGAAGAATACAAATAAAATGGATCCCTAATTGGTGAAAGGAAGCATAGCATTCCGGAGATTGCGCGTAAAGTCCTGTTAGATTGTTCATGCAGTAAGGAACTGCTTTTTCCAACCCAGAAAGCCATTTTACGATAGCTGTCATTTGCTGAGCAGAAAAAATATTGGAATAGGAGGGCTCATCGTCACAAAACCATTCAATAAAGTTAGCAACCTGAAAATTCTTTTCAGAAATTTCCAAATAACAGGTGTGCATTGCACGGTAATAGGACGCAAGGTCTTTTAAAGCCGTACGAATTGCTTTAGAAAGAGGTTCAATTTCTTGAAATTCTTTTGCAATTTTGAAAATGGTGCTTTGTCCAGAATTAAAATCAGATAAAATTTGAAAATCATTTTTGCGTGCACTTATCAGACATAAATAAGCTATTTGTCCATTCCATGTAATTGACTTAAAGTGAACATAAAACTGTCGCTGGATTTTTCCAATCAGACGTTTTGTAATAGCGGTACGGTTCTCTTCCTTTTCTTGTAGCAGACAAGGGGTACATGGCTCTTTGCGGCCATAAAAAAATTCGTAACAGGTGCAATCGGCAAAATTAATGGATTGTTTATCAAAAAGAGACTTTGCCTTTGTATTGAGGAAAAGAATTTTGTAGGATTCAGGATTAATAATAATTGCAGGAAGCCCCATATCCTCCACAATCGCTTTGTGCAGCGGATTTTCCCGTCCATAATAAGAAGTTAGACCTTTTTTCATGGAGTCCTCGGGAGTATATAGGTGATATCCATTTTTTCCATTGCGCTTTGCGTGATACATTGCAGTATCTGCATGTTCGAATAATGTTTCAAAATTCACTTCTTGAGACATGGATATTGCGATTCCAATCGAGCACGAAATATAAAGGCGATTTTTTTTGCTTTTGCCTTCTGGGGCTTTGTTCAACAGTCTGCAAAAAAGCTCTGCCTTTTTACAGACTGTTTGGGTAGAATCAATCTCCCGAAAAAAGATAATAAATTCATCTCCGCCAAATCTTCCTAAAATTGTTTGTGATTCAAAATTGGAGCGGATAGAACGCGAAATTTCTGTTAAGACCTTATCTCCATAAAGGTGGCCTAATGTGTCGTTAATATTTTTAAAATTATCCAGATCTATCATCATCAGAGCGCAAAGACGATTGTGGTGTTTTGAACTGAGGGATTCTTCAATTAAAGCGATCGCCGTATCTTTTAAATAGAATCCGGTCATTACATCGTGTTCTGCACGCTCACGAAGTGCAAGTTCTGCCTTTTTATTTTCATCAATATTTTCAACGTAAAAAAATCCCAAAAGATCATTTGAGTGCTCATTTTTTGCTAAATTAATGGTGATCTTTGCCCAGAAGATCTTTCCATTGGAATTTACACGCTGATATTCATAAGAAACGGCAGTCGATCCGGTATTAAAAAGTTTTTGAAGGGATTCTTTGCTGAAAGTTTGCAAAATTTGTTGGTGCCCATCTGAAGTCAGGGCACGGGAGGCGCTATCTGCGATCAGCTCATCATAAGTCTTGGCATGGCTCAGTTCATTGATCATGGTGTCTTCTACCTGATAGCTGGTAACCTGATTTTGAGTCAAATCGATTCGGTAAGAAACAAATCGGTTACGGTTAATCATATCACGGTAAATTTCTTCCCGGTGGTATTGCTGTAAGGTATCCATTTGATCAGAGACGTTTTCTGAGATTGCAATCGCATGAACCGGCTTCCCGGAATCATCAAAGATATTAGTATATGTAACCCGTTTCCATTGATAAATTCCGTTTCCCATAAGAGCACGATAAGTAGCTGTGGCGGTTTTTTTGCCGGAATGAACATCACGATAAAGCTGCCGTACCGTTTTAATACTGTCCGGATGGATATGACCATTTTTGATCTCCTGTTCGGGAACATTTTCAATTCTTTTCGGATGTGCCTGCCCAGAAATGGACAAGTCGATTAACATAATTGACTTGCTTGCAAGATCATAATCCCAAATTGTGGCATCAATTTGATTTAAAGCGATACGGAGCTGTTCTTCACTGATTTTTAGTTGATTTTCTGCGAGCTTCTGTTTGGTGATATCATATTCAATGCAGCTGATAATATGTTCCCCTTTGCTCAAAGAGATCCCGCAGCTGCAGAAAAGCCAGAGAATTTTTTCATCTCTCGTGATGATCCGAAGAGAAAAGGTTGCGGAAGGATGTTTCGCTGGGTCGAGACCCATGATGATGGATTCAACCTTTTTTAGATCATTTGGTTCAATAAATCCAGAAATTTCATTATGATATTCGGACTTTGCCTGTTCTCGAGTACAATTTCGAAGCGTAAAAAACTGATCATTGGCATAAATGAGCCGAAAAGGCATTTTCGCTTTAAATTGAAAATAAGAGCTAGGACAAACTGAAAGAATGGCATTGGCTTTAAAGAGATCGTCTGTCATATTTAATTTGTTTAAAATGATTTTAGACAGATACGAAAAATTCGAAAACAGATGAGAACCTTCATGAAGGTTCTTAGGGTTTATCACACAAAGAAAGCCGTAGTTTTGGTTATCCAAAATAAAGAATGCAAAAATTAAGCTTTGAACATGCCATTTTTTAAGAAAAGTAATTTCGTTTGGCAAAAGATCGTCCATCGAGTCGATATCTGAGACTACGAATACTTGCTTTTGACATAAAATGATTTTTTGATATGTTTTTAGGGAAAAAATATGATGAATATGATTTTCCCGCAGCTCCTCTTTTCCCCAAAGGTAAGACTGCAAAACATTGCCGCTTTTTTTATCGATTTCTCCAGTAAAACTAAAACCAGCTTTATAGTAGCGCCTCAGTGCTTTTAAAAGCTGCTGAATCGTAGAAGTAGAATCGATATCTTTCTGTTTATTCACATGGTCAATGTAAGATATAATTTCATTTTTGGAATTTGTTTGTGTATCAAGGACAGTTTCTAGGGAGCTTGACTTTGAAAGGCCCAAAGTTATCATCAAACGGTAAGGTTTGCCTTTAAAGGATACGATCTGGTCTTGCATCAAAAAGTGGCGGCCAAGGTATTGATTATCATATTTCCAGACAGAAAAAGGATCATCTTCTGAGGGCATATGCGCGCAAAGAGTACAGGGGCTTGTGCGTCCTGCAAAGACCTCATAGCATTTTTTAGAATGGTATTCTTTTTCTGAGACATGGAAAATTTTACAACTGTAAGCATTCATAAATTCAATTTCATAAGTATCTGGGTCACAGAGGTAAATAATTTCATCTAATTCGTTTAATATCCGCAGTGAGGAATCAGATATTTCTTTCATATGACTGGTTACCCCTTTTCGATCAAACTCCACAACCGTTACTTAATTTCATTATAGCCTCGAGATAGGGAGAAATCAATTTAGAAAACATAAAATACATTATACCACCAATTTTGGTATGGTGTAAAAATAAAAGGAAGGATACAACTTTTGCGCTAAAAAATTCAAAAAAGTAATTTTTATGATAAAATAGAAGAAAAAAGAGAGGGTACGGGAAAATGGTCTTAAAAAATGGTGAGTTCTTTACAGAGGATTTTTCAATCGTTAAGGGAGATATCGAGTTTCAAAACGGAATCATCACGAATATTGGAAAGTCGTTGGAAGGAGAGAAAATAGACTGCAACGGATGCCTGATCGCCCCTGGATTTATTGATCTGCATGTTCACGGCTGCGGCGGCTATGATGTGAGTGACAAGGACTCTCAAAGCGTGACAAAAATGGCACATTGGCTGGCTCAACATGGGATTGTCGCTTTTTGTTCTGCTACCATGACGATGCCGCATTCATCAATTTTAAACGCTCTGCAGAAAATTAAAAGAACAATGGATTTGCCGCAGGAAGATGGTGCCCAAGTTTTGGGCGCCTATTTGGAGGGCCCTTTTATCAGTCCAAACAAAAAAGGAATGCAGCAGGAAGAAAATATTAAAACACCGGACTTTTCCCTTTTTAGAGAATATTGGGAGGCTTCCGGCCATTCGATTCGAATGGTTTGCCTTGCGCCCGAAGAACCAGGGGCCAAACAGTTTGCTGCTTTTGTACAGAATTTCTGTTCGCTCAGTATTGCGCATTCGGCTGCTGATTATGAAGAGGCAAAAGAAGCGTTCTCATGGGGGATCCATCATGTGACGCACCTTTTTAACGGGATGAATGAATTTCATCACAGAGCACCGGGAGTGGTTGGTGCCGTGTGGGATACCCCAAATGTTACAGCGGAATTGATTTGTGACGGCATTCATATTCATCCTTCTGCATTGCGGGCGGCATTTCGCCTTCTCGAGAAAGGGCAAAGCTGCGTGATCAGTGACAGTATGTGTGCAGCGGGCATGCCGGATGGAACTTATGAATTTGGCGGGCAGAAGGTAATCGTTAAAGAACATAGAGCGGTACTTTTGGATGGAACTTTAGCAGGTTCTGTTACGAATTTATTGGAAGAAGTGCAGAACCTAATTCGATTCGGAATCCCGCTTTCTCAGATTATTCGAAGTGTAACAATTAACCCGGCCTCTGTACTTGGAGAAGATCAGAAACGTGGCAGTATTCAAATTGGAAAACGTGCTGATTTTACCATTCTAAAGAAAGCAGGATTTTCACTTGCGTATACAATTTGTAATGGGAATATTGTAGCTTCTTCCTTTGATACATAAAAAATCCGCAAAATCTTCTGTAGAAAAGATTCTGCGGATCCCCAAAATAAGTTTTTAAATGTTTATTTATTTAATTACCCGTGCGCGAATGACTTCGTCCAAAGACTGTAGCTTTTGTGCAGCTTCATTAGCAATATCACCGGTAACATCGACAATCGTGTAGGCGTATTCTTTTCTGGATTTGGACTGCATATTCTCAATATTAATTCCCATATTGGCCAGGATCCCAGAAAAACGGCTGATCGTATTTGGCATATTGCGGTGCAGAACGCAGATACGCTGTGTACTCTTATCCCGCGCCATGGAAACCATCGGCATGTTGACACTGTTGTGGATATTTCCGTTTTCCAGATAATCACGCAGTTCGTTTGCTGCCATACGTGCGCAGTTATCTTCGCTTTCCGGCGTGGAAGCTCCCAAATGGGGAATTGCAATAATTCCATCGACATTAATCATCTCATCATTTGGAAAGTCTGTAGCATAAGAAGCAACTTTTCCGGATTTTATGCCTTCTAAAATAGAATCGGAATCAACAAGTCCGCCGCGGGCAAAGTTCAAAATACGAACATGGTTTTTCATTTTGGAGATTGCTTCTTTGCAGATCATGCCTTTGGTGTCCGGCGTCTGAGGAACATGGATGGTAATGTAATCACAGTTTGCCCAGATGTCATCGAGTGTCTGTGCATGATGAATGGAGCGGGAAAGTCCCCATGCGGCATCTACCGAAAGATAAGGATCATAACCGTAGACTTCCATACCCAGTGATTTGGCGGCATTGGCAACAAGAACACCGATTGCACCCAGACCAATTACTCCAAGTGCTTTTCCTTTGATTTCGGGACCAACAAACTGGGACTTGCCTTTTTCAATCAGCTTCGGTACTTCAGCACCCTTTCCTTTGAGTGTTTTGCACCATTCGGCGGCAGGAACAATCCGACGGGAAGAAAGAAGCAGTCCGCAGAGGACCAGCTCTTTTACTGCGTTAGCGTTTGCACCAGGCGTGTTGAAAACGACAATTCCTTTTTCACTGCATTTATCCAGTGGAATATTATTGACGCCGGCTCCTGCGCGGGCGATTGCCAAAAGCTTTTGGGGCAGGTCCATTTCCAGCATATTGGCGGAACGAACCATAATAGCATCCGGATTCTGGACTTCTTCGCCGACGGTATAGTTGTCGGTAAAGCGCTCGGTTCCGGCCTTGGAAATTTTATTAAGATATTGAATCTGATACATAAGAAAATCACAGCTCCTGATTCTTTATTTCATTTAAGAAGGCGCCTTCCTGTTTCAGAAAGTGCGCCTTCGTTGTTATTGGTAATTAGCCGTTTGCCTTTTCAAATTTTTTCATGAAATCGACCAGCGTCTCAACGCCCTTATAAGGCATTGCATTATAAATGGAAGCACGCATACCACCAACGGTACGATGACCCTTGAGGTTAACCATACCGGCATCAGCTGCTTCGGCGACAAATTTGGCATTGAGATCGTCATTGCCCGTTACGAATGGAACATTCATCAGGCTGCGGTCTTCCGGAACAACAGTGCCGCGGAAAAGCTTGCTGCTGTCGAGAAAATCATAAAGCAGTTTTGCTTTCTTTTCATTGAGGGCCTTCATGTTTTCAAGGCCGCCAATCGTATTCTTAATCCACTCAAGAACAAGCTCACAGATATAAATCGTGTAGCAGGGCGGAGTATTAAACATGCTTCCGCCATCTACATGTGTCTTGTAATTAAGCATGGTTGGGGTCTTTTCCATCGCGTGTCCGACGAGATCTTCGCGGACAATTACGATTGTAAGGCCTGCAGGAGCAAGGTTCTTCTGCGCGCCTGCAAAAACCAGACCGAACTTGCTGATGTCAATCGGCTCACTGCAGATGCAGGAGGAGATATCGGCGACCAGCGGAACGGAACCGGTAACGGGAAGTGTATGATATTTTGTGCCGTAAATGGTATTATTCATGCAGATATAAAAATAATCTGCATCAGGGGTGAAAGTAGAAGGATCCAACTTCGGAATATAGGTGAAAGTTTTATCCTTGGAGCTTGCAATCGCCTTTGCATCACCATAGCGGGCAGCTTCTTTATAAGCTTTTGTAGCCCACTGGCCGGTCAGAACATAATCTGCTTTTCCAGAACCTGTCATCAGGTTGAAAGGAACCATAGCAAACTGTGTGGAGCCGCCGCCCTGTAGGAACAGCACTTTATAATTGTCCGGAATATTCATGACTTCACGGAGGAGACTCTCCGCACTGTCGATGATGCTCTGGAAGGTTTTAGATCGATGAGACATCTCCATCACTGACTGACCGCAGCCCTTGTAATCCATCATTTCATCGGCTGCGCGGCGGAGAACTTCCTCAGGGAGCATGGAAGGACCAGCGGAAAAGTTATACACGCGTTTCATGTCTTTGTCTACCTCCAATGTGTCAAAATAAAGATTTTCGCACATAAATGCGATAAACTCAATTATACTGGTTTTGTCTGTGAATAGCAAGTTGTTGCAGAGTGTTTTTTTGGAGAAAAATGAGAGTACAGATACTGTTTTTTATTATAATTGCTGTGTTATACTAAATATTAAACAAAATAATAAGCTTAAAAAGGAATTTATAGGGACCAAATGAAAAAGAATAAACTTGAACGAATTACTCGCTTGGGATTAGGCGTCGTTTTTTCAGCGCTTGCAGTTTTGATGATAATCCCGCTTTTGTTTCGCACATGGAATGCAGGGAGCCTGTGCTTCCTGGCACTTGGAATGGTTGGACTAGCAGTTTGTATTTTCTGGGGAAAAGTGTTCCAATTTGTCTGTGCCAAAAGAAAAAGACGTATCCTATTTTATGGATTGCTCGGTCTCTTTGCTACCGGAATCTGTTGGTGTATCGCGTTAAGCTTTTTTATTAGCAGAGCAGAACCCGAGATTCCCACAGAAAAAGAAAATTTGCCCGTTCTAATTCTTGGCAGTAAAGTCGACGGTACAGAACCGAGCGCAGATTTACAAAAGCGTATTGATACAGCAGCAGACTGGCTTTTGTCTCATCCAAACTCGATTGCAGTTGCCTGCGGCGGGCAAGGAACCGGAGAAGAAGTTACGGAAGCCGAAGTGATCAGAGAGAAATTACTTCAAAAAGGAATAGAGCCGGATCGGATTCTTTTGGAAAATCGATCGGTTAATACGGAGCAAAATCTTTTCTATGCCCAAAAAGTGCTTTTAGAAAACAATCTTCCTAATAAAGAAGTTTTGCTCCTTACGGATGATTATCATCTGTACCGTGCACTTTTGATTGCAAAACAAAATGGGTTTACGGCATGGGGGATCGGCACTTCTACGCCACCATGGATTTTTCCGGCACTCTTTGCAAGAGAACTGTTTGCAGTGACGAAATATTTTGTGCTTGGATAGTTTTAAGAATTTAAAAATAATTCTTGACATGACTACTTTGCAGTGCTAAACTGATGCCAATAAACCGATGAGGAAGGGTAAGTAAGCCTTATTAAGATCTTGTTTCAGAAAGCCGCTGATGATGGGAATGCGGTACGGATCATAAGGACTGAATGGCCTTCTGAGGGCAAACCGAACAAAATAGTAGGGGAGCCGGAGTCAGAATCTCCGTTAAAAAAATTCAGCATATTTTTGTATGCGTTGAGTGGGTATTGAAAAATACCAAGCTGGGTGGTACCGCAGAAGTGATGATCTAAGCACTTTCTGTCCCTGCAAAATTTGCAGGGGTGGAGAGTGCTTTTTTATATCTATCATCTGTCCCTGCAGAAAAATTTGAAAGGAGCAAACGTCATGAAAGAGCAAAAGATTCCCTACAAAATTTATTTAAAGGAAGATCAAATTCCGAAGGCTTGGTATAATGTGCGGGCAGATATGAAAAAGAAGCCCGCCCCGCTTCTGAATCCGGGGACGCACCAGCCGATGAAGGCGGAAGAATTGGAACATGTTTTCTGCAAAGATCTGGTTTCTCAGGAACTTGATAACGATGATCCCTACATCCCGATTCCACAGGGGATTCAGGACTTTTATAAGATGTATCGTCCATCTCCTTTGGTACGTGCCTATTGTCTGGAAGAAAAACTTCAGACGCCGGCAAAGATCTATTATAAATTTGAAGGAAACAATACTTCCGGTTCCCATAAACTGAATTCCGCAATCGCACAGGCTTACTACGCAAAAAAACAGGGCCTAAAGGGCGTTACAACAGAAACAGGAGCCGGTCAGTGGGGCACCGCTCTTTCAATGGCCTGTGCTTATCTTGACCTTGACTGTAAAGTTTATATGGTAAAGGTCAGCTATGAGCAGAAACCATTCCGCAGGGAAGTCATGAGAACTTATGGAGCTTCGGTGACACCCAGTCCTTCTATGGATACAGCGGTAGGCAGAAAAATTTTGCAGGAACACCCGGGAACGACCGGTAGCCTCGGCTGTGCAATCTCTGAAGCGGTCGAATATGCGACAACTCATGAAGGCTACCGCTATGTGCTCGGGTCGGTGCTGAATCAGGTTCTGCTCCACCAGTCGGTGATCGGCTTGGAGACAAAAACAGCGATGGATGAGTATGGAATTGTTCCGGATGTGATTATTGGCTGCGCAGGCGGCGGTTCAAACTTGGGAGGTCTTATTTCGCCCTTTATGGGAGAAAAGCTCCGCGGAGAAAAAGATTATCAGTTTATTGCGGTGGAACCAGCCTCCTGTCCTTCCTTTACCAGAGGAAAGTTTGCTTATGATTTCTGCGATACCGGAATGGTTTGTCCGCTTGCCAAAATGTATACGCTGGGCAGTAATTTTATTCCGAGCCCGAATCATGCGGGTGGTCTTCGGTATCATGGAATGAGCCCGATCCTTTCACAGTTGTATCATGAGGGCTTGATCGAGGCGCGAACGGTTGAACAGACATCCGTTTTTGAAGCGGCAGAACAATTTGCCCGCGTTGAAGGAATTTTGCCTGCCC
The DNA here is from genome assembly GCF_053613275.1 of Caproicibacterium sp. NSD3. Classification (NCBI taxonomy): domain Bacteria; kingdom Bacillati; phylum Bacillota; class Clostridia; order Eubacteriales; family Oscillospiraceae; genus Caproicibacterium; species Caproicibacterium sp. NSD3. Next base: position 2,005,927 of record NZ_CM132119.1, on the reverse strand, counting down.
CGGAATCCAGTCATGCAATCAAGATAGCCATTGACGAAGCGCTAAAATGCAAAGAAACCGGTGAAGAAAAAACGATTCTTTTCGGTCTGACTGGTACCGGATATTTTGATATGGTTGCTTATGAGCAGTTTAATGACGGCAAAATGGGTGATTCGATTCCTACCGATCAAGATCTGCAGAAAGGATTCTCCAGAATTCCGCAGTTTCCAGGGAATGAACTTTAATTGAGAATCATTCCAACTTATTTGTGATAAAAATTAAAAGAGTGAGAAGTTCCATTTGGAAGCTTCTCACTCTTTTTTATTCTATCAGGGACTTTAAAAAATTAGTTTACATAACTAAAAAGTTGTACATATAAAATGAAAGTAACTGCAACTGAGGATAGCTTTCAGCATAGGGCATGGTAAACGATCCATGAAATTTTGCCGATTGCTTCTCTGCCGTCTTTATTGGTAGGCATTTCGTTTGTCAGCACAACTAAAATGTAGGGATGCTTGGGGAAAAGAAAGATTCCGCCGTCGTTTTCCAAACAATCGAGATCCCCGTATTTATGGGCGATTACAACGGATTCCGGGAGATAGAGCTGCAGCCGGCCGGACTGCTGCTGCTGTTTTAAAATATCCAGCATCATTTTAGAAGATTCCTCGTCAATACAGGTACCTTCATAAATACTTTTCAAAACATCCTTAATGTCTTCGGCACAGATATAATTGTCATGACCAGCTTCTTTGGCTTTGCTGTCCATCATTTTACGCCCTAAGTGTGCTTGCTTGAGGTGCATGGCTTGTGCTATTTGATTGATGGATTCCATGCCAAGAAAATCAATTAAGATATTGGTTGCTTCATTGTCGCTGATAATAATCATCAGCGTGAGGAGTTCTTTAAGGGTGAAGGAGTGTCCGGGTTCTAATTCTTTTAAGATGCCGTCGCCGCTTGTTTTCATTTGAGCGGTTACCGTAATCCTATTTTCCAGAGAAGTTTCCCCTATATGAACACGGCGCATAAGTTCTGTCATGATTACCAGCTTGATTGTGCTTGCAGAAAGCATCTTTTTTTCTCCGTCGATTGAAAAACCAGATTTTTCATTCAAATCATAAAAGGAGACTGCAATGTTTCCATTTTGTGTTTTGATAAAGGCTTTGATTTCCTTTTTAAGTAGTTCCTGCGCAGTCATCTGAGTGACTCCTCCTTTCTGTGTGACTTTTATAAAGGTTTTGCCGGACAGAGAAACACCCTTTACTGAGTGAACCGTAAAGGGCGTTTCTTATTACAAAATCAAATGGTATTTTGCTAAAAACGTTAAGCCATAAGATGCAAAACTGCACCGGCACCTAAGCCGCAGAAATTGCCGACTGCAGCGCCGAGAACGCCCATCAAAACACCGATGCCGGCATAAGACGGGTCATATGCAGAGGCAACAATTGGCGCAGACGCAGGGCCTCCGATGTTGGCGAGAGAGGCTGTGGAAACCATGCACAGATCCCAATGAAATGCTTTGGAAAGCAGGAACATGAGAACCACATGCACAACCAAAATGAAAACGCCATAGACGACCCACATTGGAGCGGAGAGCAGATCTACAATCGAAGCGGTAGAAGCCAAAAGGGAAACAACGGTATACAAGTAAACGTTGGAGAGCTCTTCTACGGCAGGCAGTCTGCCAAGAGGAGTGAGGGCACAAACGAGGCCTAAAATCGTGACAAATAAAGTGGTTAAGGTACCTTTATCAAACATCCCCAACCCTACGGATTTTAAAGCGCCGTTGAGTGAGGTACCGACTACCTGAGAAAATGCCGAGACCACCAAAGATAAGCCGATTAGGAAAAGCCAATCACTGGCATTTGCATTCTTTTTGCTTTTTGCGACTTCCTCATTTGCGGCGTCGGCAACGGCCTGAAGTTTGGAAGTGTCCGCTTTGACCGCATTATTCCATTTGTTGGCATAATTAACGGCCAGCAAAAGAAGTGCAATCCAGACAGAATAGCAAACTGTATCCAGAGCCAGGGCACAGCTGTAAGCACCGGCATCTACCGGCAGAGCGGCCTGCATAGCCGCCATGTTTGCGGAGCCGCCGACCCAGGAAGCGTACAGCGATGCGACAGCGCCCCATGTATCACTGCCGAGCATGCCCTTAAAAATTGGGTAGCCGACAACAAATCCGACGAACAAAGTTATGGAGCAGCCAAAGAAGATGGCCACCATGCGGCCGCCAAGTTTTGCAAGCTTACGAAAATCGCAGCGCAGCAGCATGACGAAGATCATAGCATACAGCAAATTGTTCTTTAAAGCCGAATAGGTTGCGGTACAAGCATCGGATTTGTAGAGCCCCATGGTGCAGAATACCATGTTGAGCACGTAAATCCAAACAAGTGGCGGAACGTAATTAAAGACTTTCCATTTGCCGTATTTTTGCGCAGCCAATAAAGCACCAGCGATAAACATTAAAAATGCTATGTAAGTGAAGCCGTCTGTAATCATTTTTTTCTCCCCTTTATCATCGTTTTAGTTTTAGGAATAAGAAGCAAATATGGTTTAGTTATCAAACCATACGCACAGGGTTTTGAACAAAGCGCTGAGACTTTCAATGTAATTTTAACACCTAAGATACTCCTCCTTTCGCAATTTTATTAGTCTCCATGCAGTTCAAAATCAATTGGTTCTTTCATTAAGATAGCGCAGACCTTTGATTCCTTTGATCCCCAACCCCGGCTCATTAGAGACAGTGATGTCTTTTTCATCAAATACAGCGCCGCCAAGGATAGGATCTTCGCTGCAGAGGACGGGGCCGTCAAGATCGATCTTGGTAATGATTTTCTTTGCGCAGGCAAGATGAATCGCGGCATTTACACTGATCTTTGCTTCCAGCATGCAGCCGATCATGCACTCTACGCCATACACTTCGGCCGCCGAGGCGATTTTTAGCGCGTTATAGATGCCGCCGCATTTCATCAGTTTGATATTGACAAGATCCGCAGCCCCCATCTGCATGATCTTAAGTGCATCTGCGGGAGAAAAGACGCTTTCATCTGCCAGAACCGGTACATAGGAACGGTCTGTGACATATTTAAGGCCTTCAAAGTCGAGCGCCTTAACCGGCTGTTCTACAAATTCAATATCCAGCCCTTTATCCTGCATTTCATTTAAAATCCGTACAGCCTGTTTTGGACTCCATGCCTGATTTGCATCGATACGGATGCAGGTTTTATTTCCAACCGCTTTGCGTACGGCCATTAGGCGCTCCACATCGAGAGAAGGATTGGCGCCTACTTTGATTTTTAAGGTGTCGTAGCCGCGCTCAATAGCATTTATCGCATCTCTTGCCATTTCTTCTGGATCGTTTACGCTGATGGTAATATCGGTTACGAGCTTGTTCCGGCTGCCGCCCAGAAGCTTATAAACGGGAATCTTGTAAAGCTGCCCGTAAAGATCCCATAGCGCCATATCGGCGGCTGCTTTAGCACTGGTGTTTTTTACAATGCAATTGTTTAGTGCCTTTAAGTTATCCTCCAGGTTGTCAATATCACGGCCCATCAGTATTTTAATGATGTGGTCTTTCATGGCCCCAATAATTGCGCCGGTCGTGTCGCCTGTGATGACGCCGGTCGGTGGTGCTTCGCCATATCCTACAGCACCGGTATCGGTGTGAATCTCCATGATGACGTCTTCTACGCTGTTGACAGAGCGCAGTGCTGTTTTAAATGGGACCCGCAGGGGAACGGAAAGAATGCCTAATTTCACTTCGGTAATTTTCATATAAATTCTCCTTTCTTATTTGGCTAATTCATACATCGCTGCTGCGATGATTTTACAATTTTCAATGAGGCGGCTGATTTCCATAAATTCATCAGGCTTATGTTCCCGCACTTCGTCTCCCGGGAAGATCGGACCAAAAGCGAGTGTGTTCGGGATCGTCTTTGCATAGGTACCGCCGCCGATACATTTCGGCTTCGCATCCTGCCCAGTTTGCTGCCGATAGACTTTCAAAAGTTTCTGAACTAGTTCTGAATCCGGTGCCATGTAAAGGCTCTTTTTATGAGTAAGGGAAGTGCGCTCAAAACCTGCTTCTGCGAAAGCTTTTTCTACAATCGGGCCGCAGTCGTCGAAACTCTTGGAGACTGGATAACGATAGTTGATTTTTACATAAATTTTATGCTCGTCTCCCGAAACAATGCCTAAATTAAAGGTGAGCGGGCCGGAATCCTGATCTTCCATTGCAATTTTGAGGGATTTTCCATCGCATTCCATGCCAATTTTTTCTGCGAGAAATTGAATTGCCTGCGCGATGTCCCCCGTAAGAGGAAGATGGCTTAACGAAAGCATTAATCGACCGATCGCATTTTCTCCTTCCCATGGAGTGCCGCCGTGGGCACCGATTCCGGCAGCTTCTATTTTAAATCCGGTATTAGTGCGAGAAACAGTCACTTTCTCTTCTTTTAAAGCCAATGCTTTTTCGGTAAGGATAGGAGAACATGTAAATTCAGCTGTTGCATGATTAGGAACAATATTGTGTGCGGTGCCGCCCTGCAAATGAAGAAGTTTGATATTACCGCTTTGCGTGAGCTTCTTTGTATATTCTTCGGTAATTAATCCTTTTTCGCCGTTAATTACAGGATATTCACCATCAGGAGTAAATCCCATTACCGGGATCTCTCCGCCGTTTTTGATGTAGAATTTCATATCAGCACTGCCGGTTTCTTCATTTACACCGAATAAAATTCGGATGCGGTGCTTGAGGGGAAGACCGGATTCTTTGATTGCTTTGAGTGCATAGAGTGCTGCTATCGTAGGCCCTTTATCGTCCATAGAACCTCTGCCGTAAATCTTTCCGTCTGTTACTAGGCCTTCATAAGGAGGAATGCTCCAGCCTTCCCCTTCTGGGACTACATCGAGATGTCCTAGAACAGCCACCATTTTTGGACCGTTTCCATATTCACACCAACCGATGTGGTTCTCCCAATTTTGTACCGCAAAGCCCATATCCTTTGCAAGGCTTAGTACATACTGTAGACATTCCTGCACTTTTTCCCCATATGGATATCCACTTTTATCGTCTTCGTAGACGCTGCGGATCTGAATGCATTTTTGCAGATCTTTGGTGAGGGCATCTTTTTGAGAGTCAATCCAATCGTTTATATTCATGATAATTTCCTCCTAAAAATAAAAATGAAAACCAGCAAGACAGAGCAAAAGAGTTCTGTCTTTGCTGGTTTTCAAAAAGCTTCCAATATGTGTGCAGAGCATATTCGCAGAATGAAACAGCAAAAATCAAATTTTTAAATTTAATTACGATGTATTTAGAGTTTTGCTTTTGCCGCCAAATATTTTTTACTGGCATCTTTCATCGAGGCCAAGATAGCTTTTTCTGAAGAACCATAATATCGTCTGTTTAGTTCTTTTTCAAGAATAGGCAAGTCGGCGGTAATCGATTTTCCAATAAAAATTTTTTGAATAAAACGTTCTGTCAAATCCAGAGAATGTGTACAGTTCATATCCATGATTTTATCCGTTAGAGGGTTAATTTCAAATACCATGTAAAAAGAACCATATATTTTGGTGATGGCATTTTCTACATTGGTTCTGGCTTCTCCTACAATAAAAAGGGACTGCTTTTCCATAGCCTTTTGCCGACCTCCTTTTTTAAATTATATCTAAAATAGATTATAAAGTCAACTTAATATTGCAAGATTTGTGCACTTTATCCATTACATATCACGGTTTCATTCTTTGAGTCCGATTTTTCTAGGGAAATTTCTGTGTGAGGCGTTATTTGATGGAAAAAAGTATGTGTTTCGTCGATTACAACATTTCTCAGTCCCAAAAGGCCTACTAAATTTGGAAAAGCCATCAAGGCATTTGTAATATCGGCTAAAAGCCAGATGGGTTCCAGAGAAAGAAAAGGAGCCAGTGCGATTGCAATCAGATAAGCTGCTTTAAAAGGACGAATGCATTTAACGCTGTTTGTCAGATAAACCATACAGCGTTCTCCGTAATAAGACCAACCGATAATGGTAGTGAAGGAGAAGAAGATAATTCCGATTGTGATGAGATATGTCCCGATTCCACCAGGAAGGCTGCTGTTATAGGCTGCGTTGGCAAGTGGACTTCCGCTTAAATCTGTGCTGTTAAGCATTCCGCTTGTTAAAATTACAATTCCTGTCATTGTGCAGGTAATAATCGTCGTAAAAAATACACTGGTCATGGCAATCAGTCCTTGTCGTACACAGGAATTACTTTTGGCCGCTGCAATTACAATAGGAGAAGAACCAAGACCGGCTTCATTGGTATAGACGCCGCGCGCAACACCGGTACGCATTGAGGTCATGACCGAGATAATGCCGGTGCCTGCCGCACCTCCGAGCATAGCAGTCGGGTGAAATGCGCTGTAAAAGATATTGGAAAAAGTCTGCGGAATCGCTTCTCGATTCAGTATTATTATAATCAGAGATCCGAAAATGTAGAACCCGGCCATAAACGGTACTACGAATTCTGCTACTTTCGAGATAGAACCGATACCGCCCAGAATGACAGCAGCGACTGTTATGGTAATGATAAGACCGCTGATCCAAACCGGCGTTCCGAATGAATCATGTACCGATTCCGTGATGGCGTTAACCTGCGGAAAAGTACCGCAGCCCAGTAGAGCGGTGATTGCTCCAAATAATGCAAACATTTTTGCAAGCCAGATCCACTTTTCCCCAAGCCCATTTTGAATGTAATACATTGGTCCGCCGGCGATGTGCCCGTTTTCATCAAGAGAACGGTATTTGACAGCAAGCAATCCTTCTGCGTATTTAGTGGCCATTCCGACAAAAGCAGAGATCCACATCCAGAACATGGCACCCGGTCCGCCGATTCGCAGCGCTGTCGCCACGCCAACAATACTGCCGGTGCCGATGGTGGCTGCCAGCGTGGTGCAGAGAGAGCCAAAAGCCGAAACATCCCCTGCACCTTCTTCTTTTTCAAAGATCGCTTTCATCGCACGGGGCAGCTTTATAATTTGCAGAAGATGTAATCGTATGGTGAAATACAGCCCGGTTCCGATTAGTAAAATCAGAGTAGGCGGCCCCCAAACAACGGATTGAATTTGTGTTAGAATGTTCGTAACAGCTTCCATATGCATTTCTCTCTTTTCTGAAATAAAAATAAAAAACCAGCAAAGAAAAAGTTTTTTACTTTTTCTTTGCTGGTTTTCATTTTTGAAACATAAGAGTAACCTTATGGCGTTTATTAAATGAAGCAGCCGATTGCTAAGATGGCTTTATTATTGTTCCGTAACATCTCTTTGTCAAGAGGAAAGTGTAATATTTGTAATAAATTATAAACAGTCAAAACAATTTATAGTCAATATAACAAATTATCGAGAACGCATTTTTGAAGAGTGTGTCGCTTGGGGGTAGGAAGGAATTTCATAGAAAAATCTCTGTAAAAGAGTCTATAAATATAGTATAATAAAAACAAAAATTTAATTAGAACAGGAGAATCTCATGGAACTGCTTTTTATCAATGCACACTTGATGGATCCTGCAGCCGGATTGGATCAAATGGGGAGCCTTCTCTGCAGGGACGGTAGGATTGCTGCGCTCTGCAGAGAAGCTGATCAGACGGCTTCGGAAAAGGCAGAACGGATTGATTGTAAGGGACTGATCCTTTCTCCGGGACTAGTTGATATGCATGTTCATCTGAGAGATCCTGGTTTTATGGAAAAAGAAGATATTTTGTCCGGCTGCTGTGCTGCTGCAGCGGGTGGGGTGACAAGCCTTTTGTGTATGCCTAATACAAATCCTGCACTTGATTCACCGGAAACAATTGAATATGTTTTGAAAAAAGCAGAAAAAGCAGATGCGCATGTTTATCCGGCAGGCGCGATCAGCAAAGGACTCAAAGGGGAGATCCCAACAGATCTTGCAGCCTTAAAAAAGGCTGGAGCAATCGCGTTTTCTGATGATGGAAGGCCGGTTCTTCATACTTCGATGATGGCGTCTGCCATGCAGGAGGCTAAAAAGCTCAGAGCCCCTATCTTAGCACATTGTGAAGATCTCGATGTTACGAAAAATGGAAAGATCAATGAAGGGATTGTTTCAAGAGAACTGGGTATCCCGGGAATTCCGCGTGCAGCAGAAGACTGCGGGACTGCAAGGGAATTAGCACTGGCAGCTGCTTATGAAGTCGGCGTGCATATCTGCCATGTCAGTACCAAGGAGAGCGTTTCTCTGATTCGGGATTATCAGAAAAGAGGAGTTCCTGTTACCTGCGAAACGGCGCCGCATTATTTTGCACTGACCGAGGAGGAACTTCTGAAAAGAGACGCAGATGCGCGGATGAGCCCGCCGCTTCGAACGGAAAAGGACCGTCTGGCAATTATAAAGGGTCTGCAGGATGGAACGATTGCAGTGATTGCAACAGACCATGCACCGCATACTCCGCAGGAGAAAACAGACTTTTTAAAGGCTCCAAATGGAGCGGTCGGGATGGAAACCAGTCTTGCGGCGGGGATCACTTATCTTGTGAGGCCGGGATTCCTTTCCATGATGCAGCTTTTGGAGAAGATGAGCACCATTCCGGCAAAAATTCTGCACTTGCCTGCGGGAACTCTGGCAGTTGGAGCGCCTGCCGACCTGATTCTTTTTGATCCGGATTTTTGCTGGCGGGTAGATCCGAATTCTCTGCACGGGAAAAGCCGAAATGCGGTATTTAAAGGAAAAACGCTTTTTGGAAAGGTAGAGCGTACTTTTTTGAATGGAAAATGTGTATTTATAGATTCATAAGAGATTATTTTCCCCGAAATCGGAAAATTCAAAGGAGCGATAATAATGGATAGACTGATCGACGCAATCATTGCAAAACAGAATCCGACAGTAGCAGGGCTTGATCCTAAATTGAGCTATATCCCGGATTTTATTAAAAACGCCTCTTTTTCCAAATACGGAAAAAATTTAGAGGGAGCGGCAGACGCAATTCTGCAGTTTAACCGCGGGTTGATTGATGCAATTTCTCCGATTGTTCCGGCGGTCAAGCCTCAGTGCGCCTATTATGAACAATATGGTTGGCAGGGAATGAGAGCACTTTATGAGACCATTCGATATGCACAGGGAAAAGGTTTGTTTGTCATTACAGACGGAAAAAGAAACGATATCGGAACAACCATGGAAGCATATGCAAAAGCACATCTCGGTGTTGTTGGGGTAGAGGGAGAATTGGTTCCAGCCTTTGACAGCGATGCTTTGACAGTGAATCCTTATCTGGGTGCGGACGGAATTAAACCACTTCTGCCGGTCTGTGAAGAGCGCGATCGTGATGTCTTTGTTCTGATTAAAACGAGTAATCCTTCCTCCGGTGAACTGCAGAATCAAAAATTGGAAACAGGAAAGACGCTTTATTCTACAGTCGGAATGCTCTGCGAAAAATGGGGTGCCGAAACGATCGGAAAGTATGGCTATAGCAGAGTTGGTGGTGTTGTGGGCGCGACTTATCCTGCGCAGCTTTCGGAACTGCGCAAAAAGCTTCCCCATACCTTTTTCCTTGTCCCGGGATACGGTGCGCAAGGCGGCGGCGCCAAAGACGTTGCACCTGCCTTTGACGAAAAAGGGCTTGGAGCGATCGTCAACGCTTCCAGAAGCATTATGACCGCATGGCAGCAGGCCAGTGCAGAAGAACAATATTTTGCAAAAGCAGCGGCACGGGAAGCAATGCGTATGAAAGAGGATATTCTTTCTCAGATCGGAGAAATCAAAGCATGAAGTATGATGTTTGGCATGGGACCGTTATTCGGAAAGAAGTATTGACACAGGACATTTTTGATTTTACCGTAGAGGCTCCAACATTGGCTCCTATGGTGAAACCAGGACAGTTTGCAAATATTTTGGTGCCGAATAAAATTCTGCGTCGGCCAATCTCAATCTGCAGCGCCGAGAATGGCTGTTTGCGCTTTGTTTTTCAGATCCGTGGAGAAGGAACCCAACTCCTTTCCCATTTTCAAGTAGGAAATACGCTCGATTTTTTGGCTCCGTTGGGGAATGGATTTCCGGTGGAAGATCCTCAGAAAAAGGCCATCTTCGTCGGGGGCGGAATCGGTGTTCCTCCACTTTTGGGACTTGCACAGAAATACGGAAAAAACGGGACCGCAGCTTTGGGGTTCCGTTCTAAAGAAGCAGTGATTTTGGAAAAGGATTTTGCCGCTGCGGGGAGTACTGTCAAAATTGCAACGGATGACGGCAGCTTTGGCCGTCATGGGTTTGCTGCCGATTTTTTGGAGGAAACTTCGTTTGATATTTGTTATGCCTGTGGCCCAAAACCAATGCTGAAAGCAGTATCAAAATTATGTAAACAAATGAACAAGCCATGCTGGATTTCTTTGGAAGAACGCATGGCCTGTGGGATAGGCGCATGCCTTGGCTGTGCCGTGGAACTTAAGAGAGCAAACGGAGAAAGCTATTATGGCCATGTCTGTAAAGATGGACCAGTCTTTTTCTCAGAGGAGGTGGTTCTGTGAGTGAACGTCTGCATGTAAACATTGCGGGGGTCGATTTTGAAAATCCTCTGATTGCAGCTTCCGGCACTTTCGGGTTCGGACGGGAATTTGCAGAGTTTTATCCGTTAAAAACGTTTGGAGGAATTTCCTGCAAAGGGCTTACCTTAAAGGAACGTGCGGGAAATCCACCACCGAGAATTGCGGAGACGCCCAGCGGAATCCTTAATTCTGTCGGGCTTCAAAACCCCGGTGTAGAGCATTTTATTCGGGAAGATCTGCCATGGATCAAACAGCAGGGTCCCATTATCATTGCAAATATTGCGGGGAGTACGGTGGACGATTATTGTCAGATGGCACAGCGCCTTTCCCAAACGGAAGTCGATCTGATAGAGCTCAACATTTCCTGCCCGAACGTTAAAGAAGGCGGGGCAGCTTTTGGAACCTCCTGCGAAAGCGTAGAGAAAATTACAAAAGCAGTGCGAGCGTTTTGCAAAAAGCCGCTGATTGTAAAGCTTTCACCTAACGTCTCAAATATTGCAGATATCGCTGCAGCAGCAGAGTTGGGCGGCGCCGATGCAATTTCTTTGATCAATACCCTTACCGGAATGCGGATCGATTTAAAAACCCGTCGTCCAATTCTACACAATAACACCGGAGGATTAAGCGGCCCGGCTGTCTTTCCGATAGCGGTACGAATGGTCTTTGAAGCGGCTTCTCGGGTGAAAATTCCGGTGATCGGCCTAGGGGGAATCACTTCTTGGCAGGATGTGGTGGAGATGTTCCTTGCGGGTGCGTCTGCGGTTCAGATTGGGACAGCCTTGTTTCATGACCCTTATGCGCCGGTAAAAATCCTGGAAGGACTTGAGCAATATCTCAGCAAAAACGGAATTTCTAATATCAGTGAGCTAACCGGGAAGGTGCAGCCATGGTGACAACAGTTTATCTGATTCGGCATTGCGAGGCGCAGGGCAATACGAATGGTACTTTTCAGGGGCATACAGACTGTGATGTCAGCGGAAATGGAAGAGTACAGCTCGATCTGCTCAGCATTCGCTGCCGCAATCTGCCGTTGGATGCCATTTATTCGAGCCCTTTAAAACGTGCTTACTGTACAGCAGAGGCTGTCGGTCGGTATCATAAGCTCAAAATTCAGACAGATCCCCGTTTGGAAGAAATTAACGGAGGCGACTGCGAAGGAACCCGATGGGATGATTTTTCCAAGAATTTTCCGCAGCAGAATCAAGAGTGGTATCAGGCGCCGTGGAAATTTGTGGCGCCTCATGGCGAAACCATGCGGCAGGTCTATGATAGAACTTGGCAGGCAATGGAAGACATTGTGGAGAAAAATCAGGGGAAGACCATTGCGGTCGTTTCCCATGGCTGCGCAATCCGGAATCTTCTCTGCCATGCAATGGGGAAAAAGCTAGAGCAGATCAACGAGGTGGATTGGTGCGATAATACAGCCGTCAGCGTTTTGAAGTTTACATCCCCAAAGGATCTCCCCAAAATTGTGCTTTTAAATGATGCTTCTCATTTGACTCCGGAAGTTTCTGTTTTTGCACATCAGGGTTGGTGGAAAAAAGAAAATCAGATGGAGGAACCGTCATGAAGATTCTTGCAGTCGATTTGGGACATGCCCGCACAGGCCTTGCGATCTGTGACGAAGGAGAAATTTTAGCTTCTCCTCTGATGGTGCTGCCGTCTTATAACTGGGATAAACTTTTGATTCAAGTGGCAGAGCAGGTGGAAAAAACCGGTGCCGGTGCCGTTGTGGTCGGTCTTCCAAAAAATATGGACGGAACAGAGGGCGAAAGCGCTCAGAACGCACGAGATTTTGCGCAGAAGCTTTCGGAGAAGGTTTCGGCTGCTGTTCATTTGCAGGATGAACGGTGTACAACGATGGTGGCTCATACTTATCTTAACGATACAAATGTGCGTGGAAAAAAGCGGAAAGCGGTTGTTGATGCCGTCGCTGCAACGATCATCTTACAGGATTATTTGAGCGCGCATTCTTGACTTTTATCCAAAAATTGATATACTAATTATTAGATGATTATCTAAATGATTAGAAAGAGAGGGTCTAATATGGCGTTTCAAAAAACGTTTAAAGCGCTGTCGGATCCCACTCGGCGAGATATTTTGGAGCTGTTGAAAAGTGGTAGCCGGTCGGCGGGGGATATTGGAAATCATTTTGATCTGACAGGCGCTACGGTTTCGCATCATCTTGCGATTTTAAAAGAAGCTGATCTGGTTCGGGATAAAAAAGCAGGAAAATTTGTTTATTATGAATTAAATCTAAGCGTCTTTGAAGAATTGATGGCGTGGGTAACCAAATTTACGGGGGAGAAAAAGTGAAACGAATTTTTGAGAAAGATATTTTTGGACTGATTAGTATTGTTTTAATCGGTTTGATAGTAGCGGCTGTTTCTTACCCCAGTCTGCCGGAGCAGATCCCCACGCACTGGGGTATTACAGGAGAAGCAGATTCAACAGATGGAAAATGGGCCATCTTTTTTTATCCGCTTTTCATGTTGGCACTTTTGATTTTCCTTCGGATACTGCCAAAGATTGATCCCAAAAAGGAAAACTATCAAAAATTTGGACGGCAATATAACATCATCCAGCTGGTACTTTGTCTGTTTATGCTGATGATGGAAATTTATGTGATCTTATGGTGCCGCGGCATGAAATTTGATATGGGAACAGCCGTTATGCTGATTGTAGGATGCTTATTTGTCATTTTAGGAAATCTGATGCCAAAATTTCGCGTTAACTGGTTTTGCGGGATTCGTACACCGTGGACACTTGCGAATGAAGAGGTTTGGTATTGTACGCATCGCTTTGGGGGAAAGGCCTTTTTCTGTGCCGGTTTTTTGATGATTCTTTCAGCTTTTTTACCTGCCTTTTGGAAGACAGCGGCGTTTGTTGGTGAGGGAATTTTGTTAATTTCACCGGTCGTTTATTCTTATTTTTGCTATCGGAAGCAGAATCCGAAACCTTAAAGGAAGGGAAGTAAAGAAAATGGCGCTCGGAATTGTTTTAATGGTTCTTGCGGCAGTTTTGTTAATTTTTGCGGGAATGTGCGCAATGGAAAAGGGACCTGTTTGGTCACTGACCTACTTTTCGGCTTCGGAAAAAGAGCGGGAAGAGCTAAAAACAAAAGAAAATTATCGGCTTTCGGCACTGATTTGCGGTGGAGCAGGAATTGCATTTTTGGTGGTTGCCTGTGTTCTCCTTTTTAGATGAGCAGTAGTCGAGAAAAAAGAATAAGTGCAGCAAAAAGCAGCCAATCAGTTCTTTGATACTGATTGGCTGCTTTTAACTTTTAAGGGACTTTATTTTGTTGGGATCGAAGTCGGACAAGCACAGGACTCGCATTCCGGAATTTCACCGACAAATGGAGTCGGGTCGATCCCCTTGCGCTTATAGTAGTCGCCGACGGCTGCTTTAATTGCTTGTTCCGCTAGAACAGAACAGTGTACCTTCACCGGCGGAAGTCCATCCAGAGCCTCCATAACTGCCTTGTTCGTCAGCTTCAAAGCGTCCCGAATGCTTTTGCCTTTGATCAGTTCTGTTGCCATGCTGCTGGTGGCGATTGCTGCACCGCAGCCAAAGGTCTTAAATTTAACATCGGTAATAATATCGTTTTCTACTTTAATATACATCCGCATGATATCGCCGCAGCGGGGATTGCCTACTTCACCAATACCATTTGCGTCTGGAATTTCGCCAACATTGCGAGGATGTGCGAAATGATCCATTACTTTCTCACTATATGCCATATTGATTCCTCCTAAAATTCATTTAAAAATATTTTTAGCAAACCAAAGCTTCACGCCTAATTTTATCAGTCGTAATTGATTGGGAAATGCACTTTTCCTTCCTTGATTTCTTCCCATAGCGGAGAGAAGCTGCGCAGATAGTTGACAATCTTGGGAACTTCCTGGAGAAGAAAATCAACATCTTCTTCGGTATTCTGGTCGCCGAAAGAAATTCTCAGAGAGCCATGAGCAATCTCATGCGGAAGTCCGATGGAGAGAAGTACGTGGCTTGGGTCCAGACTTCCGGAAGTGCATGCAGACCCGGAAGAAGCACAGACACCACGCAGATCAAGCTGCAGCAGAAGGCTTTCTCCTTCGACACCTTCAAAGCACATGTTTACGTTGCCGGGCAGCCGATGCTCACGATCTCCGTTGATGTGGCTGCGCTCAATTTTGAGCAGGCCGTCAATCAAACGGTCACGCATCTTGGAGAGACGGGCAGCCTTTTCATCGATATGGTCGCAGGCATTCTTAAGTGCTACGCTCATTCCAACGATTCCGGCGACATTTTCTGTGCCGGCACGATGGCCTTTTTCCTGTGCGCCGCCTTCAATCAAGTTCGGCAGAATAATTCCTTTTCTAATATAAAGAGCACCAACACCCTTTGGACCATGAAATTTATGTGCGGAAATGGAGAGCATGTCGATATTCTGTGCTTTTACATCGATATGAATATTTCCTGCAGCCTGTACGGCATCCGTATGGAAAAGGACACCATGCTTTTTGCAGATCGCACTGATTTCGGGGATCGGCTGAATCGTGCCAATCTCGTTATTCGCATACATGATCGTGACAAGCGCAGTATCCGGGCGAATGGCTGCTTCCAGTTCTTCCGGGCGCACAAGACCGTTATGATGCACATTCAGATAGGTGACTTCGAATCCTTCCTTTTCCAGGACGGCACAGGTATGAAGAACTGCATGATGCTCAAATTTACTGGTGATAATATGCTTTTTTCCTTTTTTGGCCATCAGGTGAGCGACCCCTTTGATGGCCCAGTTGTCTGCTTCGCTTCCGCCGGAAGTGAAATAGATTTCATCAGGTTCTGCGTTGAAACATCCGGCAATGGATGCACGGGCCTCTTCCAGAGCTTTCTTTGCCTTGCGGCCTACAGAATAGAGACTGGAAGCGTTGCCGAATCCTTCGATAAAATAAGGCTCCATGGCTTTTAAAGCCTCAGGAGAAACCGGCGTCGTTGCGGAATTGTCTACATAAATTAGTCTGTCCATGTTTCTACCTTCTTCATTTTAAAATTGAGCAGAATTGCTTCTGCAGATCTAATTGAATTCTTTACGAGACTAATGTACACCATTTTAGTATACATTTCAAGGGCTTTTTCAAAAAACCTACTAAAATAATAGAAATATAAAATAAAAATAAAAAAAGACGAAAAACATTTCATCTTTTTTAGTATCTTTCTATATTTTTTTGACTTTATTCCTTTTGAGAACGGTATTTAACAGATTGTGCAACTGCCAGTTGATCGCAGCGCTCATTTTCCGGATGGCCGGCGTGTCCTTTTACCCAGCAGAAAGTGACCTTGTGGCGTTCTAAAAGCTGTAAAAGCTGATCCCAAAGATCAGAGTTAAGAGCCGGCTTTTTATCGGCTTTACGCCAGCCGTTTCGTTTCCAAGAGCGTGCCCACCCCTTATTGATTCCATCGCAGACGTATCGACTATCGCTGGTCAGGGTTACTAGACAAGGTTCTTTTAAACAGTGGAGCGCTTCAATTACGCCGGTCAGTTCCATGCGATTATTGGTCGTTTGAGCTGCACCGCCGGAAAGCTCTTTTGTTTTTCCATTATAAGAAAGAATGGCACCCCAACCTCCGGGGCCGGGATTGCCGGAACAAGCACCGTCTGTAAAAATTGTGACTTCTTTCATAAGATAAGAGGTTCCTTTCAGAATATATCGAAAAACATAAATTTTATTTTTTTATTATAACATGGATTCCACATTAAATCGATTACTTTTCCCGTTTTGTGGGAATACTCGAAAAAGAGAAATGCGACGGCTTGACACCGTTTTAGAATCCATGTACAATAGTTTTGATATATGTGTTCGGCTTAATTGTATTTTGTGTGAGAAAAAGGAAATTTTGTCTAAAACTTGATATCAAATCCTCTTTGATAAAAGTGGATTTTTTGGTAAGCGTTCTTATTTTAAAAAATTAAAAATAAAGGAGTATTTTGTTTTTTCTTGGCACCGGATGCAGGAAAAAATAGGCTCCAAATGGAGGTTTCTTCTGTGATTGAAAAAAAGAATATGCAAAAGCAAACTCCCCTCTATGGGAAGGTGGATGCACAGGCAAAGCCTGCCGACCAGTTTTTAGGGGGAGGGATTGTCCTGCCTACTCCGAAGACGGAGATGCCAAAAAAGGCAGAGATGCCAAAAAAGGCGGAGGCGCCAGCAAAGGCAGAAACGCCCACGAAAGATCAGGCAGCAAAGCAATATCATTATCGTCGCCCGCGCAGACCGGCACCGAAAAAGATTGAACCGGTTGTGAATGGGCAGGCGACTGTCTCTTCGGAGCATCGAGCACCGGAGGCTGCACAAAAACCAAAGAATATGCAAAATCAAAACACAAAGCAGAATATGCAGCGCAGCAGAAGGCCACGCACGAATCGTGCACTGAAGCCTTCTATTAAGGTATATTTTCTTGGCGGACTCAATGAAGTTGGCAAAAACTTTACCCTTTTTGAGTGCGGCGATGACATGATGATTGTGGACTGTGGAATGGCGTTTCCCGATGACGATATGCTGGGTGTCGATTTGGTCCTTCCGGATTTTACATTTGTAGAGCGCAATGTAGATAAGATTCGTGGAATTGTTGTAACCCATGGTCATGAAGACCATATTGGAGGACTTCCGTATCTACTCAAGAAGGTAAATCTGCCAATTTATGCAACACGTTTGACACTGGCCTTAATTGAAGGAAAATTAAAAGAACAAGGCCTTAATAATAAAGTAAAAATGTATGAGACGAAGCCCGGAGACCGCGTAAAACTCGGTTGTATGGAAGTGGAATTCATTCATGTAAACCATTCCATTCCAGATGCCGTAGGACTTGCGATTCACTCTCCGGCAGGCACGATTGTCCATACTGGAGATTTTAAAATCGACTGTACGCCGACTTGGGGTGACATGATCGATCTTGGTCGCTTTGCACAACTTGGCGAGGAGGGCGTCCTTGCGCTGCTCGCGGATTCTACCAATGCAGAACGTCCCGGTTTTACGCAGACGGAAAGTCGGATTGCAACTTCTTTTGAGAATCTGTTTCGCCGTGCAGACAAAAGCCGCATTATTGTAGCCACTTTTGCAAGCAATATCGGCAGAGTGCAGCAGATTATTGATTGTGCAGTAAAGTATGGGCGTAAAGTGGCACTTTCCGGGCGCAGTATGCTTAATGTGATGGGAATTGGCGTGGAAAAAGGCTATCTCCATGTGCCGGAAGGCGTTTTAATCGATATTGATTTGATTAAAAAATACCCGCCGGAGCAGATTGTCTTGGTTACAACCGGTAGCCAGGGAGAGCCTATGAGCGCTTTATCCCGTATGGCATTTGCCGATCACCGCAAGGTGGAAGTAGGGCCGGGGGACTTTATTATTATTTCTGCGCGTCCGATTCCCGGCAATGAAAAATCAGTTGGAAATGTAATTGATGAATTGATGAAGCGCGGCTGCGAAGTCGTTTATGAGTCCATGTATGAGATTCATGTTTCCGGCCATGCCTGCCAGGAAGAGCTCAAATTAATGCAGGGCATTGTCAAACCGAAATATTTTATTCCAGTGCATGGGGAGCAGAAAATGCTGCAGAAACATGCGCGCCTTGCCTATTCCATGGGAAAAACGCCGCAGGAAGTCTGTATTGCCGATATCGGCGATGTTGTGGAAATCAACGAAAACTATATGAAAAAACTGGCACCGGTCCCCGCAGGACGCGTCCTTGTAGATGGACTTGGAGTAGGGGATGTAGGCAGTATTGTCCTGCGTGACCGTAAACATTTGGCTGAAGATGGTCTGATTGTTGTTGTCTGTACAATTTCCGCCGACAGTGGACATGTAGTAGCCGGGCCGGACGTTGTTTCGAGAGGGTTCGTTTATGTCAGAGAAAATGAATCCCTGATGGATGATGCGAAAGATCTTGTTTATTCAGTGCTTGAAAATTGTGCGGGAAATGGAATTCGGGATTGGGGAACGCTCAAAACGCATATCAAGGACGCCCTTTCCCATTTGCTGTATGACCGTACTCGCCGCAGTCCAATGATTTTGCCGGTAATTATGGAGGTTTGACCTTTTTCCTTAAATAAGGTCTGCAAAAAGAGGTAAGGAAAGAATTATGAAACACAGAGTATGGGTATCTTCGCCAATTTATTTAGTTTTGGCGGTCATCATGCTGGTTATGGCCTGCTTCTCTTTTCCATGGAGCCGCGCAGTATTCGCGGTGGAGATGGGGTTAGCAGTCGTCGCTGTTATGGTGGTACTAATCTCTAATTTCTATTTTCGCAGCTATGTGGGGACTTCTGTAAAAGCAGCGGAAAAAGTGCTTTCACTGAATGAAACGTCAGCATTGCAGCAATTTACAATGCCGGTGGCGCTTTCGGGGCCAGCGGGCGATGTTGTCTGGGTAAATGACGCATTTGTCAATACGATCAGCCCGCATAAAGAGTGTCGGGGTGAAAATGTTCTGCACTTTATTTATCCCCATACTTTAGAGCAGATTCTCAAAAATGCAGGAACAGATGTGACAATCGATCAACGTCAGTATACCGTATTTGCTGCAAAGACAAAATTAGGCTGTCTACTCTATTTTATTGATGATACTTATTATAAGGAAATCAACAGAGAATATGTGGATCGTCATCCAGTGGTGTGCCTTGCATACTTTGATAATCGGGAAGAGCTGGCGAGGGATATTAGTTCCTCGGATGATAACCGAATTGCTTCCGAAGTGGAAAATGTGCTTTTTAGCTGGGCACAGAGCATGGGCGGATTTTCCTATCGTATCAATAATGGGCGCTATCTGATTTTAAGCGATGAAATGCACATCCGAGAGGAAATGGAACATCGTTTTCAGATTCTCGATACCATCCGTAATATTAAGTCGGCGGATCACCGAAGTGCTACCGTTTCAATTGGAATCGGCAGAGGTGCAAATTCTCAGCAGGCCAGTGAAGAATGGGCTCGCCGCGCGCTGGATATGGCATTGGGACGCGGCGGCGATCAGGTTGCGGTAAAACAGAAAGATGATTCTTATGAGTTCTTTGGAGGACTTTCCAAAGGGGTGGAAAAGCACGATAAGGTGCGTACCCGCGTAATTGCCGCAACGCTTTCCGATCGGATCAGACAGAGCGATACGGTGCTGATTATGGGCCATAAGTTTAGCGACCTGGACGCAATCGGCTCATCAATCGGATTATGGAGCGCAATTACCCGCGCATTGCAAAGACCTGCATACGTCGTTGTTAATGAAGCGCAGAGCCTTGCCGGCCCGTTGATTCAAAAGATGAACGATGACGGAGAAGGGGATTGCTTTCTTTCTCCGAATGATGCACTGGCATTAGTTTCTCCCCGTACTCTTTTAGTTGTGATGGATACCCATAGTCCGGAATTCGTAGAGAGTCCGGAATTGCTGAAAGCGGTTTCTAAAGTGGTGGTTATCGACCATCATCGCCTGATGGTAAAGCATATCGAAAATGCTGTGGTCTTTTATCATGAACCATATGCCAGCTCGACCTCTGAGATGGTAGCGGAACTCGTACAGTATATCGGTGAAAATGTGTTGACCCGTACAGAGGCAGAAGCACTTTTGGCAGGCATTATGCTGGATACCAAGAGCTTTTCTCTTAAAACAGGGGTGCGTACTTTTGAAGCTGCAGCTTATCTGCGCCGACGGGGTGCGGATACGGTAACGGTCAAACGGTTATTTTCCGACAGTTTTGATACATATAAAACAAAGTATCGGATCGTTTCCAGCGCAGATCTTTTGGACGGCTGTGCAGTTGCTTATACGGAACAGGAGCTGCCAAATCTTAAAATTGCTTCCGCTCAGGCGGCGGATGAGCTTTTGACGATTGAAGGCGTAATGGCTTCATTTGTAATCTATCCTTCAGACGGAGTCATGAATGTTTCTGCCCGCAGTATGGGGGATATCAATGTTCAGCTTGTGATGGAGGCAATGGGCGGCGGCGGTCACCTTACCATGGCAGGAGCCCAAATTAAAGATGCAACGGTGGAACAAGTACGCAGCCAGCTAATAGAAATTTTGCGCGCCGGGATCGGCCGCGGAACGATTCAGAAAAAATAGGAGGGCTTTTTGATGAAGGTTGTTTTGTTGGCAGATATAAAATCTCACGGAAAAAAAGGGGAACTGGTGAATGTAAGCGACGGCTATGCCCGCAATTATCTTTTTCCCCATAAATTAGCAAAAGAAGCAAATGCAGAGGCGATGAACGAAATCCGCAATGCGGAAGCTTCTAAAGCCCACAAGATTGCGGTAGAAACAGAAAATGCAGAAGCGGCGGCAAAACTTTTGAACGGAAAAAGTTTAAAGATCACTGCGAAAGCCGGCCAGGGAGGTAGACTCTTTGGTTCGGTTACTGCAAAAGAAATTGCAGAAAAGCTTCAGAAAGATTATAATGTAACTGCTGATAAGCGGAAAATCGTCCTCGATACAGAGATTAAAGCTTTCGGCACTTATAATTGCGAGATCAAGCTTTATAATGGCGTCTCTGCAAAAATTTATATTGTTGTATCAGAAGCTTAAACAAAAATGATACTGAGGTGATCGCGGACGAACTTTTCGTTTGCGGTCGCTTTTATTCCATACAAGAAAGGGAGAATTTTGATGGCAGAGACTGCAAATTCCTATAATGGGCTGAATTTACCGTTTAGCCCCGAAGCAGAACAGTCTGTTCTTGGCGCGATTCTGCTGGATTCTTCCTGCCTTGATCGAGTGATGGATTTTCTGCCTAGACCGGAATATTTTTATCAGTCTAATAATGTCCTGATTTATGGAGCTATGCTCGACATGGCTTCCTTAGGGCAGTCAATTGATTTTGTAACGGTGCTTGAAAAGCTTAAGACCACAGAGAATTTTGATGAGGCGGATGGCAAAACTTATCTTTTGCAGATGATGGAGCTGGTGCCTTCCGTCAATAATGTGGAAAGCTATGCGAAGATTATCCGGGATAAATATGATGTCCGCTCTCTGATTATTGCAGCTAGAGAAATTTTGGAAGAGGCGGGGGCTGGTACCACCGATTCAGATACTTTGCTGGATGCGGCAGAACAGCGCATTTTTGATATCCGGCAGGGCAAAAATATGCAGGGGCTTCAGAAAATCAGTGAAATCCTCATGCAGACTTTTGATCGTCTGGATTTGCTCAATTCTCCCGACAAAGATCAGTTTCGCGCGATTCCAACCGGAATCAAAGCACTCGACGATACCATTACCGGGCTCAACCGAACCGATCTGGTTCTCCTTGCTGCAAGACCTGGTATGGGCAAAACCAGCTTTGCACTTAATATTGCGCGCAATGCGGCGGTTAAATGCCAAAAAAGAGTCGCCTTTTTCTCTTTGGAAATGACAAGAGAACAGTTGGTTTCCCGGTTGCTTTCCACCGAAGCTATGGTAGGAGGTGT
Organism: Caproicibacterium sp. NSD3; assembly: GCF_053613275.1. Taxonomy (NCBI): domain Bacteria; kingdom Bacillati; phylum Bacillota; class Clostridia; order Eubacteriales; family Oscillospiraceae; genus Caproicibacterium; species Caproicibacterium sp. NSD3. The sequence goes on along the minus strand of NZ_CM132119.1, from coordinate 1,983,994 downwards.
GAAATTGCGTACCGGCAAGCTGGCGGACGATGAATGGGTACGAATTATTGAAGCCGGCGATATTCTCAATAAAACCCAGATGTATTTTGATGATAATGCAGGTATTACAGTTTCTGAAATGAAGTCCAAACTTCGTCGTCTGAGGGATGTTGACCTAGTTATTATCGACTATTTGCAGCTGATGTCCGGCGGAAAGCACATTGATAATCGAGTACAGGAGATTTCCCAGATTACCCGAAATCTTAAAGTTATGGCGAAGGAGCTCAATGTTCCGGTTATCTGCCTGTCACAGCTCTCTCGTGACAGCGAAAAACGAAATGATCACCGGCCGATGCTGTCCGATCTGCGTGATTCCGGCTCGATCGAGCAAGATGCCGATATTGTTCTATTTTTGTATCGCGAAGCGTATTATGCCAACCAGGAGAATGCTCAAGCGCCAGATCCTGACAGCGATGTTAACAGTGGCGAATGTATTGTTGCAAAGAACCGTCATGGCGAGACGCGCGCGGTTCCTCTGCATTGGCAGGGCGAATTTATGCGCTTTACCGCGCAGGAGGTAGTGCGCAATGAATGATGATTTGATCTCCGCTCAAAAAGCGGAGATTTTGCTTATTGAGCAGAAAGCCGAGCAATTGGTGGTTTCGGAAAAAATGTTTCCCAAAGGCGGAACTGTCATTGTGGGCGTTTCAGGGGGAGCGGATTCAACTGCATTGCTGCATTTTTTAAATAATCATGCGGAAAAGTGGAATCTTTCCCTAATTGCAGCGCATGTTAATCATGGACTGCGGGGAGAAAACGCCGATCATGATGAAGCTTTTGTCAAAGAATGCTGCCAAAAATGGGCAATTCCCTGCGAAGTTTTGCATGAAGATGTGGCGGCCCTTTCTAAAAAGCGCAAAGAGGGACTGGAAGCATGCGGCCGATATGTTCGTTACACGTTTTTTAAAGCCCTGGCAAAAGAAAACCGGGAAGCTGTCATCGCGACAGCGCATACGGCTTCGGACCAGGCAGAAACAGTCTTGATGCACCTTTGCCGCGGAGCCGGGGCGAGAGGTCTTTCGGGGATCTCTCCGGTTCACGAGCAGATTGTGCGGCCGTTTTTGTGCTTGACAAGAGAAGAAATTGAAGCGTATTGTAATTGGTATCATTTGTCGTATTGTGAGGACGAAACAAATCGAGATCTCGATTTTTCTCGCAATAAAATTCGTCAGCAGGTGATTCCGGTTTTAAAAACGTTAAATCCCAAGGTGGAAACTGCAGTTTCAGGAGCTGCTTTTCGCCTGCGGGAAGATGACGACTGCCTTTTTGAGATGGCAAAAAGCTCTTTGGAACAGGCGGCACGCGGCCCCGGATGGGAGACTTCCAACTTGATGAAACAGCCGCGCCCAGTGCGGCTGCGTGCGCTTTTTTTGGCCGCAAAAAAGAATGGTGCGGGAGAACTTTCTGCCGATCATCTTTTAAACTTGGATTTGCTTCTTGGGCAAGGCGGAAAAATCACGCTGACAGGAGGCCTCCACGCAGAGATTCAGCAGGGGTTTCTGTTTTTTGGGGAACCTAAAAAACAAAGGTTTTCTCTTCCTTTGTCTTTTCCTAAAACGGTTCTTCCGGATGGAAGACAACTTTTGGTACGGAAAATTTCTCAAAAAGAACTGAAAAATGATTCGAAATTTCATAATTTGTTCTTTTTTAATTTGCTGAATTATGCTACAATTAGCAAGAATACTGTAGTAAGGACCCGGTTGGAGGGCGATCGCTTTCGCCCAGCGGGAAGAGGAATTTCAAAACCGCTGCGCCGAATGATGAATGAAGCACATATTCCGCCTTATCTGCGGGAAAATTCCATTTTGTTGGAACGAGAAGGGGAAATCCTCTGGGTCGAAGGGCTTGGAGTTTCCGAATCCGCGCGGCCGGGTTTTGGCCAGCAAAGTGCGATGATTATCATAAAGGAGAACGGTTTATGAGTCAGAATATGCTGGATGATATTGAGAAAGTTTTGTATAGTGAAGAGGATCTTCAGAAAATTGTACAGAGAGTCGGCAAACAGATCAGTGAGGATTATCAGAACAAGAATTTGCTTTTGGTAAGCGTTTTAAAAGGCTCTGTCGTGTTTATGGCAGACCTGATGCGTGCAATTACCGTACCCTGTGAGGTCGATTTCATGTCGGTTTCCAGCTATGGCTCAGGCACCAAGACTTCCGGCGTTGTCAAAATCACAAAAGACCTTGATATCAATCTGGAAGGATATGACCTTTTGGTCGTTGAGGATATCCTTGACAGCGGGATGACATTGTCTTATATTTTAGAGATGATGCGTGACCGTAAACCGAACAGCATTAAGCTTTGCACGTTATTTGATAAACCGGAACGCCGAACCGTAAATGTACAGGCTGATTATGTGGGCGGAATCGTTCCGGATGAGTTCATTGTAGGATATGGACTTGACTATGCTCAAAAATATCGCAACCTTCCTTTTGTGGGCATTTTAAAGCCGAAAGTATACGGCGGTTAAGGAGTTGATTAAAACTTGAATAATAAAAAGGGCATGCGCAACCTGATCCTTGTGGTTTGTATCCCGATTATTCTGATGATTGTAATCGCTTCGGTTTATGGAAATAATACGACGAAAACATACGATTATTCAGATATTGTTGGATATTTTAAATCGGAACAGGTAGAGGAATATTCGCTGGATTACGGTACCGGCCAACTGGTATTGAAGCTCAACGACAAAGACAATACCACTATTAATTATGTAGTAGCGAATGTCATTACTTTTTATCAGAAAATTGATCCGATGGTTGAAAAATACAATGCGGATCATACGGATGCTCCTATGGTGGAGAAGCATATCCGTGCCCGTGAGGTAAGCTGGCTTTCTACTTTGGCGCCAATGCTGATCGCAATTGTTGGTATGGCGGTCATCTACTATTTCTTCTTCAGAAAACTCAGCGCCGGAATGGGCGAGCCGGGCAAACAGATGAATTTCGGCAAAGCCAAGGTCAAAAAGATGTCTGACGAAAAGAGGAAGACGACTTTTGCAGATGTTGCCGGTGCCGATGAGGAAAAAGAAGAGCTTTCTGAAATTGTAGAGTTTCTTAAGAATCCTCAAAAATATAATGAACTGGGCGCAAGAATTCCGAAAGGCGTTCTGTTAGTGGGGCCTCCCGGTACCGGTAAAACATTGCTGGCACGGGCAGTCGCCGGAGAAGCGGGTGTCCCATTTTTCTCAATTTCCGGTTCTGATTTTGTTGAGATGTTTGTCGGTGTCGGTGCGTCACGTGTGCGTGACTTGTTCGAACAGGCTAAGAAAAACAGTCCCTGCATTATTTTTATTGATGAAATTGATGCGGTCGGTCGTCAGCGCGGCGCCGGACTTGGCGGCGGGCACGATGAGCGTGAACAGACGCTGAATCAGTTGTTGGTCGAGATGGACGGCTTCGGTGCAAATGAAGGCGTCATTATGATTGCGGCGACGAACCGCCCGGATATTCTGGATCCAGCTTTGATGCGTCCGGGCCGTTTTGACCGCCAGGTGACGGTTGGATATCCGGATATTAAGGGCAGAGAAGCAATCCTTCATGTTCACGCCCGCGGAAAACCTTTGGCGCCGGATGTGGATCTGAGAACGATTGCAGGTTCAACCGCTGGATTTACCGGCGCAGATTTGGAAAACCTTTTGAACGAAGCCGCTCTGCTTTCCGCTAGGAAAGGTCTCAAAGCAATTACAATGTTAGAGATCGAAGAGGCTACGATTAAAGTCATGATGGGCACGGAAAAGAAGAGCCATATCATGAGTGATAAAGAAAAGAAACTGACAGCTTATCATGAAGGCGGGCATGCGGTGGCAACCTATTATTGCCCAACGCAGGATCCGGTTCATCAGATTTCCATTATTCCACGCGGAATGGCCGGTGGCTATACAATGTCAATCCCGACAGAAGACCGTTCCTACAAGACGAAAAAAGAAATGAAGGAAGATCTGGTCGTACTTTTAGGCGGCCGTGTTGCAGAAGCAATTACGCTGGACGATATTTCCACGGGAGCTTCTAACGATATTGAACGTGCGACAAAGCTTGCTCGTGCTATGATCACAAAGTACGGCATGACGGAAGCTTTGGGCCCCATCACCTATGGGCAGGATCAGGGCGAACCATTCCTTGGCCGGGATATGGGTCATATTCGGGATTATTCCGAAGCGACTGCGTCGGCGATCGATAAAGAGATTCGCAGTATCATGAATGATGCTTACACCAGAACGCATGAAATTTTGGAGCAGCATCTCGGTCAGCTGCATGATGTCGCAGTCTTTCTGTTTAAACATGAAAAGATGAGCGGAGAAGAGTTCCGCCTAGTAATGGAAGGAAAAATGCAGGAACTTCCTTCAGATGATACGAATGCTTTGCCACCGGATGGGAAAAATTCTCAGAAGCCGGAACAACAGTCGGAAAAATCTTCTGAAGAGACTTCAAAAGCGGATTCTGAATCGGAAAACGCACAGGAAAATTCGAGTGATCAAAAGCCGGATTCTCCTCAGAACCCCTCAGCTGAATAATTTGAAAGGGGAATGAACAAAATCATTCTCCTTCTTTTTTTGAAAAATTCCCGTTGGAAAAAATTTCAGGGATTCCCTGTTTAAAAAGGGAAGAAGGAGGAAAAATGGCGAGAAAAGCAGCTTATAATAATGAAAGCATCTCAATGCTCAAAGGAGCTGACCGCGTACGTCTACGCCCCGCGGTCATTTTCGGCTCTGATGGGATAGAGGGATGCGAACATTCGATTTTTGAAATTTTATCGAATTCAATTGATGAAGCCCGTGAGGGATATGGCCGCGAAATTACGGTGACCCGTTATGAGGATGATTCCGTTGAGGTGGAAGACCATGGCCGTGGAATTCCCGTGGATTTTAACCATAAGGAACAGCGCTATAACTGGGAGCTCGTTTTCTGTGAAATGTATGCAGGCGGAAAATATAATAATGATGCCGATTCGAGTTATGAATATTCATTGGGGCTAAATGGTCTCGGCCTTTGTGCAACACAGTATTCCAGCGAATATATGGATGTGGAAATTCATACAGGTGAGACCAAATATACACTTCATTTTGAACATGGCGAAAACGTCGGCGGACTTCACCAGGAGCCTTCTAAATCGAAAAGCGGGACAAGGATTCATTGGAAGCCGGACCTGCAGGTCTTTACCGATATTGCAGTGCCGGTAGAATACTATCAAGACATTTTAAAACGTCAGGCAATCGTCAATGATGGAATCCAGTTTGTTTTAAAGAATCAGGCGGAAAATGGTTTTGAAACTGAGGAGTTTCAGTATGAAAATGGAATTTTCGACCATGTAAAGGAAGTCGCCGGAGAGGATGCTCTCACTGCGGTGCAGTTCTGGCAAACAGAGAAAAAAGTTCGGGATCGCGCCGATAAGCCGGAATATAAAGTAAAAATCAATGTGGCGGTCACTTTTTCCAACCGGAATAAAATGCTGGAATATTATCACAATTCCAGTTGGTTGGAGCATGGCGGCGCACCTGATAAAGCGGCGCATAATGCTTTTGTTTATCAGATTGACGCTTATTTAAAACAAAATAACAAATATAATAAAAATGAGAGCCGAATTGCGTTTCAGGATGTAGAAGACTGTTTAATCCTTTGTATTTCCTCTTTTTCTAATCGGACATCTTACGAAAATCAGACAAAAAAGGCAATTACCAACAAGGGAATCCAAGAGGCTATGACAGAAATGCTGCGGCATCAGTTGGAAATCTACTTTATTGAAAATCCACTGGATGCGGAAAAGATTGCTAATCAGGTGCTGATCAATAAGCGCAGCAGAGAAGATGCAGAAAAGACACGTTTGAATCTTAAAAAGCGGCTGACCTCCACGATGGATCTTACCAATCGAGTGGCAAAATTCGTTGACTGCCGCAGTAAAGATGTTTCAGAACGTGAGATCTTTATTGTGGAAGGCGATTCTGCTTTGGGTGCCTGCAAACAGGCGCGAGATCCGGATTTTCAAGCGATCATGCCGATTCGCGGCAAAATTTTGAACTGCCTCAAGGCGGACTATGATAAAATTTTCAAGAGCGATATTATTACGGATTTGGTCAAGGTGCTTGGCTGCGGCGTACAGGTAAAATCCAAGGCAAATAAAGAAATTTCTTCCTTCGAGATGGACAACCTGCGCTGGAATAAGATTATTCTTTGTACCGATGCAGATGTGGATGGATTCCAAATTCGCACCTTGCTTTTAACGATGCTTTATCGTCTGACTCCGCAGCTTATTACTGCCGGAAAAGTTTTTATTGCAGAATCCCCTCTTTATGAAATTCGCTGCAAGGACGAGACGTACTTTGCTTATGATGATCCCGAAAAGGACCGCATTACAAAGAGGCTTGCCGGGCAAAAATTTACATTGCAGCGCAGCAAAGGACTGGGAGAAAATGAGCCGGATATGATGAACCTGACTACAATGAACCCCAAGACCAGAAGGCTGATTAAGGTGATGCCGGCTGATGCTAAAAAGACGGACGAAGTCTTTAACTTGCTTTTAGGAGATAACCTTTCGGGAAGAAAAGAACATATTGCGGCTCATGGGGCAGAATATATGCAGGACGCAGATGTTTCCTAATCGGAAATCTTTTTGGAAAGGAGGATATGAAGAATGCCAAAGAAAAGAAGAGCAGCTGCGGCGGTAAAATCAATGGTGCATGGCGTTATTGAAGGCGCCGGACAGGTGCAGGAACAGCCGATTGTAGATACGCTGGAAAAAAATTATATGCCGTATGCTGTCAGTGTGATTATGTCCCGTGCAATTCCAGAGATCGATGGGTTTAAGCCCAGCCACCGGAAACTGCTTTATACCATGTATAAAAAGGGCCTTTTAACCGGTCCCCTGACAAAGAGCGCTAACATCGTCGGAGAAACGATGAAGCTCAATCCGCATGGCGATGCCGCAATTTATGATACCATGGTGCGTTTGTCCCGTGGCTACGAAGCCTTGCTCCACCCGTATGTGGAGTCAAAGGGGAACTTCGGAAAATTTTATTCCAGAGATATGGCATGGGCGGCTTCCCGATATACGGAGGCAAAGCTTGCGCCCATCTGCACAGAACTTTTTAGTGATATTGATAAAGATACGGTGGATTTTGTACCAAACTACGATAATACGATGGCAGAGCCGACTTTGCTGCCGGCGAGATTTCCATCTGTTTTGGTCAATGCAAACACCGGAATTGCTGTTGGTATGGCAAGTAATGTTTGTTCCTTTAATTTAAAGGAAGTCTGTGAGACGACAATTGCACGAATTCAGAATCCAAAGCATGATGTTTTATCGACTCTGCAGGCACCGGATTTTCCAGGTGGCGGACAGATCCTTTATGACCGCCGACAGATGGAAGAAGTTTATCGTACGGGGCGCGGAAGTATCCGGGTTCGCTCCCGTTATAGTTATGATGAAACCGCCAACTGTATTGATATTACGCAGATTCCGCCAACCACCACTGTCGAGGCGATTGTCGAAAAAGTAATTGACCTTGTAAAACAGGGAAAAGCAAAAGAAATTTCGGATATCCGCGATGAAACAGGCCTTGCGGGCTTAAAAATCACGATCGATCTCAAAAGAGGGACCGATCCGACAAAGCTGATGACGAAGCTCTTTCACATGACGCCTTTGGAGGACAGCTTTTCCTGCAATTTTAATATTCTGGTAGACGGAGCCCCAAAAGTGATGGGAGTCGGAGAAATTTTGGACGCATGGACAAAATTTCGTATTAATTGTGTGCGCCGCCGAACGGAGTATGACCTACAAAAAAGGATGGATAAACTCCACTTGTTGATGGGTTTACAGGCGATTCTGCTTGATATTGACAAAGCAATTAAGATTGTTCGTGAGACGGAAGAAGAAAGCGAAGTCGTCCCAAATCTGATGATTGGCTTTGGAATTGATGAGACGCAAGCTGAATATGTAGCAGAAATTAAGCTCCGTCATCTCAACAGGGAATTTATCCTCAAAAGGACAGACGAAATCGGGGAACTTCAAAAACAAATTGCCCAATTGAATGCAATTCTTGACAGTGATCATAGAATCAAAGCGGTCATTATTAAGGAACTAAAAAATGTTGTCGACTTATACGGTCAGCCTCGGCGCAGTATTCTGCTTTATGCAGATCAAATTGAAGAAGAGTCGGAAGAGGAAGAAATCCCGGATTATCCAGTCAATCTATTTTTCACAAAGGATGGATATTTCAAAAAGATCACTCCACAGTCCTTGCGAATGAGCAATGATCAAAAGCTAAAAGAGGGAGATATAGTCCTCGAACATATAGAATCCACCAATAACAGCGACCTTTTGTTCTTTACCGATCGGTGTCAGGTATATAAAGCGAAAACCAACGACTTTTCTGATACAAAAGCCAGTGTTCTGGGCGATTATATTCCTGCCAAGTTACAGATGGATGAAGGGGAAAATGTCATGTTCATGGTGGCTACAAAAGATTATCAGGGAAATTTGATATTCTTCTTTGAAAATGGAAAAGCTGCAAAAGTAGAGCTTCCTTCTTATGAGACAAAAACGAACCGTAAAAAACTCGTCAATGCCTATAGCGATAAATCTCCGCTTGTTAAAATGTTCTGTTTGTCAGAAGATATTGAAATCCTCCTGACTTCTACGCAGGGAAGAATGCTTTTGGTGCATACAGGTGCAGTCCCTGTAAAGACGACCCGGTCAACGCAGGGGGTGCAGATGATGACGCTGCGGCGCAGCGCTAAACTGCAGAAAGCAGAAGTCTTTATAGAATCTTCTGGAATGCTGAAAAATCCGCAGCGCTATCGAAAAACGATTCCGGCAATCGGCAGTCTGCCCTCAAAAGAAGAACTTTCCGGGGAACAGCTGACCTTTTAAAAATAAAATGAGCCGCAGAAAAGTGGAAGATCACAGTTCTGCGGCTCCGGCCCTATCGTGCAAACGCGAAAAAACAATTGGGTCGTATCCGTAGTATTTGTCCTAGAAGCACAGTCTATACAAAAATCATTTACTTTTAAGAAAATTCGTAAAATGGTGGAAAGACTTGCAAAGTAAAAAAGATTATGGTATTATAAACTATAACTGAGTCGTTCAGTATTAAAATTGTTTTATTTTAAAATGAAGATATGAAGTCGGAGGATCATTATGACTGGATTTGAGATTGCTTTCGGAATTGTTTTGTTGGTATTTTCTGTTGCAATTATTTTTGTGGTTCTTCTGCAGGAAGGACATGATCAGAATACAGGAGTTATCAATGGCGGTGCAGATACGTTCCTTAGTAGAAATCGTGCTCGAACCGTAGATGTGTTCCTTTCACGCTGGACAAAAATTATCGCGGTTGGATTTTTTATCGTGGTAATTGCGATTAATGCAACTATGTATTTCTATAAGGGTTAAGAGAAAATAAAAGCCCCGCTTATGGAAAAGCGGGGCTTTTTATGTATAAAATTAGGGTAGAATAGATAAAAAGCGTTGCATCCGGCAATGAGATGCTGCGTACAAACAGGAAAAATCCTGTCTTGGAGGAATAATATGATCGATGATATTAAAAACGAAATCTTAAAGTGTCTAAAAGATACTTCTGGAGGAATCGCTTCCCGTGATCTAATGCGGCAAATGGGAATCACAGAAAAATACAGCGAGATTTTTTATCAGGCAGTGAATCAGCTTCGGCATGATGATTTAGTCAGCGTAAACCGGAACCATATTTTGTCGCTTCGTCATCAAGAGGAGCAACATAATATTCCGGCGACGATTGTCTCGCTTTCGAGAGGCTTTGCCTTTGCGCGCCCGGACGATGGCGGAGATGATATGTTTTTGCGCGCAGAAGATCTGCATGACGCATTTTTGGGAGACCACGTAGAACTTGGAAATATTAAGCAGTCCATAAAAGGGCCTAGCTGCGAAGTGATGAAAATTACGGAAAAGGCGGAACCCGTTGTGAACGGTTCTATCGTGCAGGGAGAAATTTCTGCAGAACTCAATCCTGATGCGGCAATTCGTTTTAATGTGCCCATTGAAGACTTCTTTCACAGTGGTGCAAAGATCGGTGATAAGGTGCAGTGTGTTATTCGCCGTCTGCCGCATTCTTCCCGCTTTATGGCAAAGGTTACAAAGGTATATGGCCGCGCGGACTGCGCAAAAATTTGTGCAGATTCGATTTTAGACCAGAATTCTGTCCGAATCCCCTTCCCGGAAGAAGTGAAAAGGGAAGCATTGGCCATGAAAAATCGAAAAATTACGCCGGAAGAGCTTTCTGGGCGTTCTGATTTTCGTGACTGGCCGATCTGTACGATTGACAGCGCAAGTGCAAAAGATTTGGACGATGCCGTTTCCTGCGTAAAAATTCCGGAAGGATATCGTTTGGGCGTGCATATTGCAGACGTTTCTCACTATGTGCGCGAAGGCTCTGCTCTGGATCAAGAAGCGGCGCTGCGGGCGACCAGCGTTTACCTCCCTGATCGAGTGGTTCCCATGCTGCCGGAAGAAATCAGCAATGGAGTCTGCTCGCTGAATGCGGGAACCGATAAGCTGACTTTTTCGGCGGTTATGGATATCAACCCCGAAGGAGAAATCGTTCATTATGAGTTCCATAAGTCGGTCATCGACAGCAAAGTACGTGGCGTTTATACAGAGGTCAACGCCCTTTTTGATGGAACCGCCGATGAAGCTTTAAAAGAAAAATATGCGCCGGTCAGAGAAAGTCTGGAATGTGGTCGGGAACTTGCTGATATTTTGCGGGAGCGTGCAAAGCGTGCAGGCAACTTTGACTTAGATACCAGTGAGTCTGAATTTGTGTTGGATGAAAATGGTCTTTGTATTGATGTTATGCCTCGTCACAGCGGCACTTCTGAGAAAATGATTGAGCAGCTCATGATTGCTGCGAATCAGGCGGCGGCAAAGCTGGCAAAAGCAAAAAAGCTTCCGTTTGTATATCGTGTACATGAGCAGCCGGACCCTGACCGAATTGATACTTTGGCAGAACTGGTTGGAGCTTTAGGCCTTTCTGCAAAGAGTCTCAAACACACAGGCGATGTAACAACGAAAGATTTTGCAGCAATTATGGCACAGGCTCAAGGAACGCCGGCCGAAAAGATCGTTTCCCATCAGCTGTTGCGTACAATGGCAAAAGCGAGATATGATGTCTCTCCAGTGGGACATTTTGGCTTGGCTTTAGCAGATTACTGCCACTTTACTTCACCGATCCGCCGCTATCCGGATACGTCAATCCATCGCATTTTAACGGCTTTTCTTAGTGGAGAAGACCACGATACGATCGTAAAGAAATATAGCGATTTTGCGGTTGCTTCCGCCAAACAGTCCAGTAGAATGGAAATTAAAGCCATGACCAGCGAACGTGACGCGGATGACTGCTATGCTGCAGAATATATGAAGCAGCATCTCGGAGAAGAGTTTGATGCAATTATCAGTGGCTGCACGATGAGGGGAATCTTTGTAGAATTGCCCAATACGGTAGAAGGCTTTGTTCCCAGCATCAGTTTTGAGGGAAAACATTTTGAATTTGACGGAATGGTTTCTCAAGTGGATGTGACAACACACGAAAAGCTGTCTATCGGAGATCCAATTCGTGTAAAAGCTGCTGCTGCAGATATTTCCAGTGGAAGAATTGATTTTGTTCCGGCTTGATTTCTTTTTTAAAAAATAAGAAAGTATGTCCCATACCCTGCATATCTATGTAAAAGAGAGGGGGGTATGGGACATTGATTTTTTTAATGACTTTGATTGGTTCCATTCTAGTGGCAGCGCTTCTGCTGGAATGGGGAAATGCAAAAAAACCTTTGCTGCGTGCGTTTATCAATGCAATTTGGGGAATGCTTGCGCTGGCGGTCGTGAATCTAACCGGAATGATGACCGGGGTGACCCTCCCGCTTTCACCAGTTGTAATCGGGGTAAGTGCTTTTGCAAGTTTTCCAGGCGTTATTACTTTATTGCTGCTGCAACTGATCTTTGGAATTTAAACCATGTGAAGAACTTTTATAGGATTATCTAGCATATAATGTGCAAGCAAATGTCTGCGCTCTAAATAGAAAGAGAGAGGATTAAAAAGGGGCGCCCAAAGAATTGTAAAATCCTTTGGGCGCCCCTTTATGTTTATTTTTTCAATAAGTCAGCGGCTAAATCTGTATCACCGGAAACAAGCGCAAGAAGCATGCGATATACTCGTTCTGGTGAGCGGTGAAAATTGCGTTTCACCATTTCGGCTTGTCGGTGATCAGCAAGAAGCAGGGTAAAACTCATCAGGTCGGAAGTTCCGCCCGAAATATGGCAGCAAACTTCATAACCTTTTTCGAGCTTGTGAACTTCTACTTTATTTTCTCGTTCATTGCGGGAAAATGCTAAAAGTTCTGTAGCAGCGGCTACTGCTTTTTCCCGTACTGCTGTAGGTAAAGCAGTATCGAGCTGACGTGCAATGCCGACTGCAGAAGGCCCTGCAGAATAATTTCCAGCTTTATCACAGAGCAGAATCCCTTTTTCAGTCAGACCAGACAGAGCGTCATTCAGTTCAAAATAATTTGCAAGCCCGGCCCCTTGAAGGCTTCCTAATATTTCCTGCTGAGAAAGCGGAGAATTGACCGAAGTTAATAAATAGCATAAAAGAATTCGGATTTCTTCCTGACTTCTCAGTCCGCCGAGTTCTATCCCGGCCGTAAAGGCATCATAAGGCATTGGGCTCATCCCCCCGTTCCATTTCTATTTTAGCACAAAGACAAGGAAATACGCAACGAAAATGAGAAGTTAACTTTTCTTTTTTGAAGAGAAATTGGATGAGGATTGTGCGACCTTTAAAATTTCTTTTTGCTGCTTTGCAGAAGAAATCCGATACAGTGCGATGAGCTCTCTCTCTTCAGACGAAAGTTCCGTTATTTTTTTGATTTCTTCTTTTGCAAATGGTTTCTGACTTCCGGGATCTGCTACCTGTGAAGGAATGGACTCAGAGTCCAAAAATGCTGACAGCGGAACATTCAAAATTCGCGAAATCTGATGCAGCATATGAATGCTGGGCGAAGTCTTTCCGGTCTCATAATAAGTATAAGTGCTCCGGTCTATTTCTAAGACGCGCGCCATTTGTTCCTGCGTAAAGCCGTTTTCGCGGCGAAATTGGCGCAGAGTCAAAGAAAAATGATTGAGATAATGGTTGGTGGGCAATATAATTCCCCTTTCTTTAGAAGGAATTTAGCCAGACGGATTTTTTCTGATAGGAAGGGACTTGACGAAGGGCGAAAATTCCGCTATACTAATTTAGTCTTATGCATGCTACTGTGGCTCAGTTGGTAGAGTAGCTGATTCGTAATCAGCAGGTCATCGGTTCGAGTCCGATCAGTAGCTCCAAACTTGAAACCGCATGGAAGGTCGCTTAGGTGGCTTCTATGCGGTTTTTTCTCATCATGAAGCATTATAGACTATTAAATTTAGTTTATCACTTTTTTATATAAAAATAAAATAATAAATATTTATGGGACTATAAACACAATTTATATAGATATAGGAGGCGCTAAAATGCTGGATATTCGAATGGAGACTTTTTTAACGGTCTGCGAATTTATGAATTACACAAAAGCAGCACAGAAATTGAATATTACCCAGCCGGCGGTTTCCTATCACATTCATACTCTGGAACAAGAGTATGAAATGAAATTGTTTGATTTAAAAGACAAAAAATGCGTTTTAACACCTGCCGGACAAGCTGTTCGTTCTGTTGCATTGACCATGAAACATCATGATTCTTTGCTGCGTATGGCTCTTCAGCGAATGACAAAAAACGAAGAACATATCGTAATTGGGGCAACTTTGACGATTGGGATTTATCTGATTCCTGATATCATTGCGGATTTTTTGAGGGATAACCCATTTACGCAAATTCGACTGGTTATAGCGGATACACAGGAATTATTTAAAAAACTTGATGCACAGGAAATTAATTTTGCTTTTGTGGAAGGGTTTGTTCCCCAGAATGAATATGAAACAAGAGTTTATAGCAGAGAACCTTTTATCGGAGTTTGTGCAGCCGATTATCCTTTGCATTGCTCTTGTTGCTATTTGGAAGATCTTTTGGAAGAACGTCTTTTATTGAGAGAGCAGGGTTCTGGCAGCCGAAGACTTTTAGAGAAATGTTTGCAACGCCGAAATCTTCAGATATCGGATTTTCATTCTCAAATGGAAATTAATAATTTGGATGCTTTAAAACATCTGACTGAACGAGGTTGTGGGATTACCTTTCTGTTTGAACGGGCAGTTGAAGAAGAACTGCAAAGGGGAACCCTAAAAAAGATTCCGATTAAAGATTTTTCTATTGCACATGATTTTACATTTCTTTGGGAAAAAGATAGTGCTTTTTCTGGGTGCTATGAATCTTTTTTTCAAATAGCCTTAAACCATAAAAATAAAAAGCCATAGGATTTTTTAGGAGAGTAGGGAAATCCTTGTAAAGAGACTTTTTCAAAGGAGGAGATTAGAATGAGCCGTTCGGAACATACTGGGAAATTGCTGACTACTTTAAAAAATATAATCTTTTTTATATTGAGTGGCATTATTTATTCAATCAGCGTACGTGTCTTTACAGCACCGAACCAGATCGCTCCCGGTGGACTGACTGGTGTTTCTACGATGCTTAATTATATATTTGGCTCGCCGATAGGCGCGATGATCATGTTGCTTAATTTGCCTGTTTTTATCTGGGGCATTTTTGAAATTGGATATAAGTTGGTTTCCAGAACAATTTTTGCAACCCTGTGCTCGTCTATTGCGATTGACTTGATTGGATTTGTCATACCGCCTTATTATGGAAATCCGCTTCTCGCAGCAATTTATGGAGGAGTATTGGAGGGAATTTCACTTTCCCTTGTTTTAGGGCGAGGCGGTACAACCGGCGGTACGGATATGATTGCAAAGCTTTTAGCCCGCCATTTTCGTCATCTGAGCATCGGCAATTTGATGATGGCGATAGACGGCGTGGTTATCTTAGTTTCCGCGATTGTTTATCAGAGCCTTGAAAGTGCACTCTATGCGGCAATTGCCGTTTTCGTTTCGACCCGTGTGATTGATGCACTGCTTTATGGCAGTGATGGGCGTGCGGGCAAACTGATCTTTATTATATCCAAAAGAAGTGACGAGATTGCCAAAAGAGTTTTACATGAATTAGACCGGGGAGTTACTGAGATTCATTCTCGCGGAGCATACAGTGAACAAGAGCAGATGACTCTTTTATGTGCGGTAAGCCGGACGGAAGTTTATAAGGTGACGGATATCGTTCGGGAATTGGACAAAAATGCGTTTATGATTATTGGAGATGTAGGACAGATTAACGGAGAAGGATTTTATATTCCCAAAAAAGAAGATAAAACACTTCCGGAGCTTTTGAATTCTCACAGAAAAAGAAGAGAAAATCGAAAATTAAAGCAGGATTCAGCTGATAGCCCCAAAAATGAACAGTAATTTTTATTTAAAAGATATTTTTTGGACAAAATAAAAAAATTGTCTCTTTATTCATACTGAATAAAAACGTATGATAGAAATAGTCATTTTTGGTTTGATGAGAACGGGCAGATATAAGGGGAGGCGGGATCCCGATGAGGCAGTCTAAGGGAGTACTGCGCATGATCGTTGAGACTACAGTTAGAAAAGCATTGAATGATTTAGAAAAAGATCCGGAACGTACCATTCGCAATTTGGTAGAAATCGCGCATGGATTTTCTAAAGGAGAATTTCAGAAAAACTTTTTTCAAATTGTACAGTCTATGTTAGAAAACGAAGACAGTGCTTATTATCTTTTGGTAAAGAATTTAGTATATTACGTAGACCACGAAACACTGCTTACATTCGGAATGAATCTAGGCTATAATGGCTGTGCCAATGGCTCTAAAAAGATGCGCCAAACAGAAGAGAAATATGGAGTCCACGTTCCATGGTCGATGTGCTTCTGCATGGAAGAGGGGGATGCCTCTTTCCCGATTGAGCAAAGCTATGAGATTATTGAACAGGGAAAGACATGGGGAGCCTATACGTATTTCTTTTTCAGCTGTGACAAACATTTAGAGGAAATCTCTCAATTAGTTGAATCGGAGCCGGATTGTGCTTTTTTAATTTTTATAGAACCTCAAAAAGGGAAGGAAGCACAGGAAAGATTTGGGCAAATGCATAATCTGATGATTTTTGTGCGTGGAGATTGTCCAGATTCCATCGAAACAGCTAAATATTTAGTGGAAAATAAAATGTTAGTGGGAGCGTACCACCTATATTCAAGTGACCAAATTTCAGAAATTGAGACAGGCGCATGGTTAAAAGAAATTTCTTCTTCCGGAGCTGCTATGGCTTTTTTGGCCGCAGAAGGGGACTGCAGCCAAGAAGAAAGAAAAGAAGTTTGGAGCTATATCAGAAAAACGCGATTTTACCAGGATTATCCTATCATTCCGGTGGAATTTTCTATGGATATGATCACGATTGATCAGGCATTTTCCCCTGATACCTGTTCCTTACATTTTTCTCCTTCCGGACAAGTAACTTTGTACGATAAAAATGGAACACGAAACTTAGGACTGTATTCGTATGGGACCCCTTTGCAGCAGATTTTAGGTGGAAATATGCAGGAAGCTGCAAATATTTGATAAAATAAAATGGCTTTGAAAATCCGGTTAGAGATTTTCAAGGCCATTTATTTTATGTAGAGATTTTGAGTCTGTTTGATCTTTGGGATGGGGTTCTTCTTCCATATCAGAGAGAATTTTGCGTGCAACACTGCTCATAGAGGATTTTAAAAGAGAGACAAATTTTTCCGGCGGCATGCATTCTTTTGCAAGAAGCCACCTTTCGATTGCGCAAAGAAAGGCATCAGAGAAGAACACAGCAAAGAATTCTGAATCTTCGGAGCTATCGATCATTTCCCACAGATAATTCGAAACAATCGGCCGCAACAGAGACTGAAAATAATCGTGAAAGCAGTTTTGCCCCGTTACTTCAAGGGCATTCATATAAAAATGACGGTTTTTGTAGAAGTAATCACAGATGTCTTCAATTAAAGACCAGCCATCATCGTAGTTTTTATCATGAACCGCGCCAACAAATTCCGTGTAAAAAATCCAGTTTACCAAATCGTATTTATCCTGAAAATGGTAATAAAAGCTTTTCCGATTCATTTGGCAGTGCTCACAAATATCGCCGACGCTAATTTTTGAAAAAGGCATTTTCTCCATGAGGCTTTTCATGGCAGATGCTAACGCTCGTTTAGTAATTGCTGAATCCGACATTTGTTTACACCTCTTTCTTTTTCTACATAGTATTATTATAACAAACCTTCAAAACAAAAATCAATCCTAAATTCTAACGGCTGAGAAGTAAAGCAGTATATAATAAAGTTTGATTACAATAAAAGCAGGAGCGCGGTAGAAAACCGCGCTCCTGCTTTTAAGGAGAAATATGAAAAAGAGTGAATTTATGTGAAACCCTTTCACAAGAGTCTTATTATTATATTAAAAGGTTTCTTTTCCTAAGAACATTTTAAGAATACCCTTTCTATGTGTGCGTTAGTTTAGAGGAATGTAAAAATTGGGTAAACTTTAAGTGATTGTTTGGTGAAATTTGTTTTTATAAAAAATGAAGCAATTTCCAAAGGCATTTTATTGTCATTTTTTTAAAAATACGATATAATAAATTTGATTAAGTATTTTTGGAGGGTATAATGGGAATGCATCGAAATCGCAATATCGGTCGTGATATTAGCCATGCCGTTCGGGACGCTATGCGCACCGGTAATTTTGAGAATCTTGGCAATACCGTGCGCAATACCGTGCGGGATGTTACTGCTGACGTAGAAGCAGATGTGCGTGACTCCATGTCTGGCGATCATCAGAAGAATCAGTCTGCCTATCCGCCTCCACCTTATCAAAAACCCTCTTCGAATTATCCCCCCTATTGTCGCCCGTACCGTTCGGCAAAAACCAGATCGGAGATGATTCCTGGAAAAGTTTCAGGAGGTGTGCTGCTGGGAACAGGATTGGCAGTGGGAATTCCCTGCCTAGTGACGGCAATCGTTGGCTCAGTAATGACTGGCATGGGGATGATTGCTGCTTCTGTCTTTGCAGTTGGCGGTGTAGTTCTTTATATTTTGTCTGTTGTTGGAGCTTTTCTTTTTGGAAAAGGCACTTCTCTTCTCAGAAGAGTCAGACGGTATCGAAAATATCGGGCGCTGATGCAAGGGGGCTCTTTTTGTTCCATTAAACAGTTGGCGGATGGAATTCATAAAGCACCTGAATATGTAACAAAGGATCTTAAAAAAATGATCTCCAAAGGAATTTTCCCAGATGGTCATTTGGATGAGCAGGGAACAACCTTTATGCTGGGCGACGAAACCTATCAAAGCTATCTGCAGGCGGAAAAAGCGCGCAAGGAGCGAGAGGCGGAAGAAGAACGCCTGCGTTCGGACCCGGCTGCTGCTGCACTTGCACAGGCAAAAGCAGAAGGGAGTCAATATATTGGAGCCATTCGGGAAGCAAATGATAAAATTCCCGGAGAAGAGATCAGCCGCAAGCTTGACCGGTTGGAAGAAGTCTGTAAAAAGATTTTTGATTATGTAGAGGAACATCCAAAAAAGCTGCCGGAGATCCGGCGCTTTATGCAATATTATTTGCCGACCACTTTAAAACTGGTCAACGCCTATCAGGAGTTTGACAGTCAACCGGTGCAGGGAGAAAATATCCTGCAGGCGAAAAAAGAGATTGAGCAAACGATGGATACGATTAATACTGCATTTGAAAATCTGTTGGATACACTTTTTCAGGACGATGTATTGGATGTGGCAACCGACATTTCTGCCTTGGAGACTATGCTGGCCCAAGCGGGGCTGACCGGCAAGGATTTTAAAAAAGAAGAAACACAGAAAGAACCGGAACTAAAGCTGTAAAGAGAAAATAAGGAGGAAAGATCTTATGAGTAATGAAAAAACAGAAATGCCGACTTTGGTACTCGATGGAGCACAAGAAGCGCCGGCGGCACCTACTTTGGAGACAGTAACGCCTTCCGAACTTACCCAGAAACCGGAAGACATAGAAAAAATGAATCTGACACCAGATGAGCAGAAAATGGTGGATGATTTTTCAAAGAAAATTGAACTGACAAATTCCAATGTGATTTTACAGTATGGTTCCGGAGCACAGAAAAAGGTTGCGGATTTTTCGGAAGCTGCCCTAAATTCGGTGAGAACAAAAGATCTTGGCGAAGTCGGCGATATGCTTTCCGGAGTTGTCTGTGAACTCAAAAATTTTCAGGTTGAAGACAACGAAAAGGGAATCATGGGATTCTTTAAACGCGGCGGCAATAAAATTAATGCGTTAAAAACACGTTATGCTACGGCGGAAACCAACGTTGATAAGATTTCATCTGCGTTGGAAGGGCATCAGGTAACCATGCTCAAAGATATTGCCATGCTGGATAAGATGTATGATCTTAATAAGGTCTATTTTAAAGAACTGACCATGTATATTTTGGCCGGCAAGAAAAAGCTTCAAGAAGTGCAAACGCAGCAGCTGCCTGCTTTGCAGAAAAAAGCAGAAGCATCAAATCTTCCGGAAGACGCTCAAGCAGTCAATGATCTTTCCAGTATGTGCAATCGCTTTGAAAAAAAGCTGTATGATCTGGAACT
This sequence comes from Caproicibacterium sp. NSD3, assembly GCF_053613275.1. Classification (NCBI taxonomy): domain Bacteria; kingdom Bacillati; phylum Bacillota; class Clostridia; order Eubacteriales; family Oscillospiraceae; genus Caproicibacterium; species Caproicibacterium sp. NSD3. The sequence goes on along the minus strand of NZ_CM132119.1, from coordinate 1,964,316 downwards.
GACGCGCACAATTTCGATTCAGATGGCACCGCAGATCCGTCTGGTACAGAATAATGATCTGTTGATGAGCGAGAAAATCCAGTCAACGCTGGTCAATACGATCCCGCTTTGGAAGAGCCAGATGGTACTTGCTCTAGGAGTGGAACATTCACAGCAGGCCGCAAAGGCCCAGCGTGAGGTAACAGATATGACAAATGAGTTACTCAGGAAAAATGCGGATACGCTCAAAATGGCCTCTATTAATACTGCAAAAGAAAGCGAGCGGGGAATTGTAGATATGGAGACGCTGCAGCATACGAATGAACAGCTTATTACAACGCTGGATGAGGTCATGCAGATTCAGAAAGATGGACACGAGAAGAGAGCTGCTGCAGAGCAGGAGCTGGGTAAGATTGAGGGAGAATTGAAGCAGAAACTGCTTTCCCTGCAGACACAGCAATAAAAAAAGAAGGAAATGGTAGAGCATGCCGATTAAAATTCCGGATGACTTACCAGCGAGAAGCGTCTTGCAGGGTGAGCATGTTTTCGTGATGACCGAACGTCGGGCGCTGCATCAAGATATCAGACCTTTGCGGATTGCACTGGTAAACCTGATGCCGATTAAAATTACAACAGAGACACAGATCTTACGCTGTATGGCAAATACGCCTTTGCAGATTGAAGTCGATTTGGTGCAGATGGCTTCTCATCAGAGCAAGAATACGCCGGAAGATCATCTGCTGGCTTTTTATAAAACGTTTGATGAGATCGAAGAAAGTCACTATGATGGCTGCATTATAACGGGTGCGCCGGTAGAACTGATGGATTATGAAGAGGTGGAGTACTGGCCGGAGCTGTGCAAAATCTTTGAATGGACAACTACACATGTCCATTCCACTTTTCATATTTGCTGGGGGGCGCAGGCAGCGCTTTATTATCATTATGGGATTCCAAAACACATTCTGCCGGAAAAGTTGTTTGGTGTTTTTAAGCATCATGCGCTGACAAAAAAGTCAAGACTGTTCCGTGGATTTGATGATGAATATTGGGTTCCGCATTCCCGGCACAGCGAAGTGATGGCAGAAGATATTCAAAAAGTTCCCGAACTAAAGCTAATGTCTGTTTCGGAAGAAGCGGGTGTCCATATTGTCGGGGATCAAGAGGGACGGCAATTTTTTGTGATGGGGCATTCGGAGTATGATGCCGGTACTCTCGGAGAGGAATATTTTCGGGATGTCAGCCACGGCCTGCCGATTTCCATGCCAAAACATTATTATCCGGATAACGATCCTTCTAAAAAGCCAATCGATCAATGGCGCGCTACCGGACAGCTTCTCTATACAAATTGGCTTAACTATTTTGTATATCAAACAACGCCCTTTAATTTGGATTTGCTCGGGCGGAATTCTTTAGACTGCGCAATGTTGTGATTGTTGGCATAATATTAGAAAAGTTCTTTATGAGAGTATCATTATAAAAATGGTACTCTTCTTTTTTGTTTTCTTATAATGGAAGTTCGACTTAGTTCCCGTAATTTTGCAGTGAAAATTCTTTATTCTTTTGAATAAGGAATTTTTTATAAAGGAGGCCTTCTTTTGAGCGTCGATCTAAAATTGAAAAAGGACGAGCTTACTGCACTTTTGGATGGGGAAATTGACCATCATTGTGCCAGAAAGGTTCGGGAAGAAATCGATGAAGCGGCGGAACATATTCGCCCGAGACGTTTGATCTTGGATTTTTCCGGGGTTAGTTTTATGGATAGTTCGGGGGTAGGACTGATTTTGGGAAGGTGCCGTCTGATGAATTTATGGAAAGGACGCGTTACCATTCGAAATGTGCCCGAAAAGTTAAAACGGATTGTTTCTCTGGCGGGGTTGTCAGAATTATGTGATATTGAAGAAGGAGTGAGTGTAGAAAATGAAACCGACGAATGAAATGCACCTGCGCTTTTTAAGCGCTAGCAGCAATGAGGCATTTGCCCGTACTACGGTTGCGGCTTTCGCCTCGCAGCTTGACCCGACTGTGGACGAGCTGTGCGATTTGCGAACTGCAGTTTCGGAAGCTGTAACAAATTGTATTGTACATGGGTATCGGAATACGATCGGAATGATCTACATAGATTGCATGATTTATGAGGAACACACGATCCAGGTTAAAATTAAAGACCACGGTTGTGGAATCGAAAATATAAAACAGGCAATGGAGCCAATGTTTACGACTGGCGGAGAGGAACGTGCGGGGCTGGGGTTTGCAGTTATGCAAAGTTTTACCGATCGTTTAAAAGTGCGCAGCAAAGTCGGTAAAGGCACGACTGTTGTTATGGAAAAAGATTTTTCACCCCGTCCGCGTCATCATGGATAGAGAAAAGGCCACCCGGGAAAATATCGGTCTGGTTCATGCCTGTGCCAGACGATTTCTCGGGCGCGGCGCAGATTATGATGATCTTGTTCAGGCTGGATGCGAAGGGCTGGTAAAAGCTGCCGATCGCTTTGATGAGAATCGTGGCTGCTGCTTTTCAACTTATGCTGTACCGGTTATTTTAGGCGAGATGAAAAAGCTCTTTCGAGAGGGTAATACTGTTAAAATGGGGAGAACGTTGCAAAGCCTTGCCTGTAAAGCAAATCGCTGGAGCAGCTCATTTGCAGTAAAAGAAGGCCGGCAGCCAACCGTGAGCGAAGTCGCATCCGGATTGGGGATTTCTTCAGAAGAGGCAGCCGAAGCTCTCTGCGCGGGTCAAATGCCGCTTTCTTTAACAGAAGAAAACGACGAAGAGGGACAACTGGATTTACCGACTGACTCAGAAGAAGAACGGATTACGGAATCTATGTCCCTTCGCGAAGCATTAAAAGATTTGCCTGCAAATGATCGAAAACTGGTTTGGTTTCGCTATTTTCAGGATCAGACACAAAATCAAACAGCACAAAGACTTGGAATGACACAAGTGCAGGTTTCTAGGAGAGAAAAGAAGATTCTGACTGAATTACGGCAGATGCTTGGGTAAGGCGACAGAATCTGGTGCTTTTAGATATAAAAAATCCATAGATGTAGAGGTGAAAGAAAATTTGCAAAAAGATGAAAAAAGTTGTTGACAATCAGTAATTAAAATGATATTATAATAAAGCCGTCAAAAAACGGAGCAAAAAAATTCAAACACTCCTACGAAATATGATGAGTTTTGGAAATGAGCTTTGTGCAAGATGACGGCGCAGGACCTTGAAAATTAAACAACGAAAAGAGACAAAGGGACCCGGAAAAATTCCGAGAGGAATTGGAACGGAACGAGAAGAAAAACTCGTAAAAAACGGACAAAACAAAGAAACACGCAAGTGTTTCGAAATGAGCTATAAGAAAGCTCTGAAATACGATTAGAGCGCGTAAGCGTTTTGATAAAATATTTTAGAGAGTTTGATCCTGGCTCAGGACGAACGCTGGCGGCGTGCCTAACACATGCAAGTCGAACGAAACTTAGAGGATGAAGTTTTCGGATGGAATCCAATAAGTTTAGTGGCGGACGGGTGAGTAACGCGTGAGTAACCTGCCTTTCAGAGGGGGATAACGTCTGGAAACGGACGCTAATACCGCATAACATCTCTTCTTCACATGGAGAAGAGATCAAAGGAGCAATCTGCTGAAAGATGGACTCGCGTCCGATTAGCTAGATGGTGAGATAACAGCCCACCATGGCGACGATCGGTAGCCGGACTGAGAGGTTGAACGGCCACATTGGGACTGAGACACGGCCCAGACTCCTACGGGAGGCAGCAGTGGGGGATATTGCACAATGGGGGAAACCCTGATGCAGCAACGCCGCGTGAAGGAAGAAGGTCTTCGGATCGTAAACTTCTGTCTTTAGTGAAGATAATGACGGTAACTAAAGAGGAAGCTCCGGCTAACTACGTGCCAGCAGCCGCGGTAATACGTAGGGAGCAAGCGTTGTCCGGATTTACTGGGTGTAAAGGGTGCGTAGGCGGTTCTGCAAGTCAGTTGTGAAAACTATGGGCTTAACCCATAGCCTGCAATTGAAACTGTGGGACTTGAGTGAAGTAGAGGTAGGTGGAATTCCCGGTGTAGCGGTGAAATGCGTAGAGATCGGGAGGAACACCAGTGGCGAAGGCGGCCTACTGGGCTTTAACTGACGCTGAAGCACGAAAGCATGGGTAGCAAACAGGATTAGATACCCTGGTAGTCCATGCCGTAAACGATGATTACTAGGTGTGGGGGGTCTGACCCCTTCCGTGCCGGAGTTAACACAATAAGTAATCCACCTGGGGAGTACGACCGCAAGGTTGAAACTCAAAGGAATTGACGGGGGCCCGCACAAGCAGTGGAGTATGTGGTTTAATTCGAAGCAACGCGAAGAACCTTACCAGGTCTTGACATCTATCGAAACCCTAAGAGATTAGGGCGTGCCCTTCGGGGAACGGTAAGACAGGTGGTGCATGGTTGTCGTCAGCTCGTGTCGTGAGATGTTGGGTTAAGTCCCGCAACGAGCGCAACCCTTACTGTTAGTTGCTACGAAAGAGCACTCTAGCAGGACTGCCGTTGACAAAACGGAGGAAGGTGGGGACGACGTCAAATCATCATGCCCCTTATGACCTGGGCTACACACGTACTACAATGGTCGTTAACAGAGAGAAGCAAGCCCGCGAGGTGGAGCAAAACTCTAAAAACGGTCTCAGTTCGGATTGTAGGCTGAAACTCGCCTACATGAAGATGGAATTGCTAGTAATCGCGGATCAGAATGCCGCGGTGAATACGTTCCCGGGCCTTGTACACACCGCCCGTCACACCATGGGAGCCGGTAATACCCGAAGTCAGTAGTCTAACAGCAATGAGGACGCTGCCGAAGGTAGGATTGGCGACTGGGGTGAAGTCGTAACAAGGTAGCCGTATCGGAAGGTGCGGCTGGATCACCTCCTTTCTATGGAGAACAGTCGGATGGAAGCATTCGACGACATTCCAAGGTCAGGTTTCCTAAGTCTCTAATCGTTGTTTAATTTTGAAGGCCTTGCAAAAGGACTTCAATCAGGTGGAAGGGTAACAGCCACCAGTTATGGGGGTATAGCTCAGCTGGGAGAGCGCCTGCTTTGCAAGCAGGAGGTCAACGGTTCGATCCCGTTTATCTCCACCAGGCTCCAAAAGGGAGCCAAAAGAAAAGATGGGCAGACGGTGAGAACCGGAAGCCGGAAACATGGGCTTATAGCTCAGCCGGTTAGAGCGCACGCCTGATAAGCGTGAGGTCGGTGGTTCGAGTCCACTTAAGCCCACCAGCACCGAAAGGTGTAAGTTGTACATTGAAAACTGAATAAAGAAGTAGAAGCAGATATTGAACGCAACAATGAGTAAAATCATTGTTAGAAATTATTATCAAATCTACAATTTCATTAAGTGGTGATGAGAAATCATCACCAGCTGAGAACTAAAGAAGAACACATGGTCAAGCTACAAAGAGCGCAAGGGGAATGCCTTGGCACTGGGAGCCGATGAAGGACGTAACAAACTGCGAAAAGTTTCGGGGAGCCGTAAGTAGGCATTGATCCGGAAATATCCGAATGGAGCAATCCGACTGGAGACATGTCCAGTCATCCTGACGTAAATTCATAGCGTCAGGAGGGGAACCGCCTGAACTGAAACATCTAAGTAGGGCGAGGAATAGACATCAAATGAGATTCCGCTAGTAGTGGCGAGCGAACGCGGAAGAGGCCAAACCGAAGGGAGAAATCCCTTTGGGGTTCGGACAGCATAATGGATGTGGAACTTTAACAGAACAGCCTGGGAAGGCTGGCCATAGAGCGTGAGAGCCGCGTAAGTAAAAAGGTGAAACACCAAGCTGTATCCAGAGTACCGCCGGACACGAGAAATCCGGTGGGAATATGGGGGGACCACCCTCCAAGCCTAAATACTACCCAGTGACCGATAGTGAAGAGTACTGTGAAGGAAAGGTGAAAAGGACCCCGGAAGGGGAGTGAAATAGAACCTGAAACCTTGTGCTTACAAGCACCGAAAGCCCGTCAATGGGTGATCGGGTACCTTTTGTAGAATGGTCCGGCGAGTGAATGTGACTGGCAAGGTTAAGGACTTCAGGTCTGGAGCCGTAGCGAGAGCAAGTCTGAATAGGGCGCAAGAAGTCAGTTATATTCGACCCGAAACCGGGTGACCTACCCATGTCCAGGTTGAAGTGGAGGTAAAACTCCATGGAGGACCGAACCGACTCCCGTTGAAATGGTAGCGGATGAGGTGTGGGTAGCGGAGAAATTCCAATCGAACCCGGAGATAGCTGGTTCTCTCCGAAATAGCTTTAGGGCTAGCCTTGTATTAGATTACCGGAGGTAAAGCACTGAATGGTCTAGGGACCGAAAGGTTACCAAAACCTATCAAACTCAGAATGCCGGATAATTGATGTACGGGAGTCAGACAGTGTGAGATAAGTTTCATTGTCAAAAGGGAAACAGCCCAGACCCACAGCTAAGGTCCCAAAACACGGTTAAGTGGAAAAGGATGTGGGGTTGCACAGACAACCAGGATGTTGGCTCAGAAGCAGCCATACATTAAAAGAGTGCGTAATAGCTCACTGGTCGAGTGACCCTGCGCCGAAAATTTAACGGGGCTAAATCGTGTACCGAAGCTTGGGATGCAGCAATGCATGGTAGGAGAGCGTTCTATACGGAGTGAAATCATAGCGGAAGCGATGGTGGACTGTATAGAAGTGAGAATGCCGGAATGAGTAGCGCGAAATGTGTGAGAATCATATTGGCCGAAAGTCTAAGGTTTTTGGAGGAAGGTTCGTCCGCTCCAAGTAAGCCGGGAGCTAAGGTGAGGCCGAAAGGCGTAGCCGATGCACATACGGTGGATATTCCGTAGCCGCCAAAAGATTTAAGATAAGTGACACCTTGAAAGGGCATGACCCGGGCGTTGGTTGACCCGGGCGTAAGGGACCGAAATTAGAGTAGGGAAGCATGCTTAGACGAGGGCGAGAAAAGCTTATTGTATATCTTAGGCGCCCGTACCGCAAACCGACACAGGTAGACAGGAAGAGAATTCTAAGGCCAACGGGAGAAGGGTAGTTAAGGAACTCGGCAAATTGGTCCCGTAACTTCGGAATAAGGGACGCCACAGAGATGTGGCCACAGTGAATAGGCCCAGGCGACTGTTTAGCAAAAACACAGGTTTCTGCCAAATCGTAAGATGACGTATAGGAGCTGACACCTGCCCGGTGCTGGAAGGTTAAGAGGAGATGTGCAAGCATTGAATTGAAGCCCCAGTAAACGGCGGCCGTAACTATAACGGTCCTAAGGTAGCGAAATTCCTTGTCGGGTAAGTTCCGACCCGCACGAAAGGTGTAACGATCTGGGCACTGTCTCAATTACCCGCCCGGCGAAATTGTAGTACCGGTGAAGATGCCGGTTACCCGCGACAAGACGGAAAGACCCCATGGAGCTTTACTGTAGTTTAATATTGGGTTTCGGTAATTTATGTACAGGATAGGTGGGAGACTTGGAAACCCCGGCGCTAGCCGGAGCGGAGTCAACCTTGGGATACCACCCTTAAGTTGCTGAAATTCTAACCTGCGGCCGTGAATCCGGCCGGGGGACATTGTTAGACGGGCAGTTTGACTGGGGCGGTCGCCTCCAAAAGAGTAACGGAGGCGCTCAAAGGTTCGCTCAGCACGGACGGAAACCGTGCTCTTGAGTGTAAACGCAAAAGCGAGCCTAACTGCGAGGATGACAGTCCGAGCAGTAACGAAAGTTGGAGTTAGTGATCCGGCGGTATGAGAGTGGAATTGCCGTCGCTCAACGGATAAAAGCTACCCTGGGGATAACAGGCTGATCTCCCCCAAGAGTCCACATCGACGGGGAGGTTTGGCACCTCGATGTCGGCTCATCACATCCTGGGGCTGTATTCGGTCCCAAGGGTTCGGCTGTTCGCCGATTAAAGTGGTACGCGAGCTGGGTTCAGAACGTCGTGAGACAGTTCGGTCCCTATCTGTCGTGGGCGCAGGATATTTGCGGAGAGCTGTCCTTAGTACGAGAGGACCGGGATGGACGCACCGCTGGCGCACCAGTTGTCATGCCAATGGCACAGCTGGGCAACTATGTGCGGATCGGATAAACGCTGAAAGCATCTAAGCGTGAAGCCGACTCCAAGATTAGATATCCCATGGCGTAAGTCAGTAAGACCCCTTGTAGACTACAAGGTTGATAGGCTGCGTGTGTAAGTACGGTAACGTATGTAGCTTGGCAGTACTAATAGGTCGAGGGCTTGACCATTAACCTTCTTTGGTTCGCGCTCTTTCTCTCTTCTACTTACCTTTATTCAGTTTTCAGTGTACAAATTGTGCATGTTTTATGCACCATTAGCTCAGTTGGTAGAGCACCTGACTCTTAATCAGGGTGTCCCGGGTTCGAGTCCCTGATGGTGCACCAGACTACTTCCGGGCTGCCAGCTTGGCTGCCCGGTTCTTTTTTTAAGTTAATATTTTATCTCCCCGCTGACTTTAAATCAGCGGGGATTTTTTTAAGCCCACCTGTAAAACAGGTGGGCTTAATTTTATATGCTTTCAACTATTAGACAATTCGATTTATATGAATTTGTTCAGTTTCAGAGAAATATTGGAACAAAAGCTCTAGAAAATATTTTGAGGGATGTGACAGGTACCGCTCTTTATGACGAATCAGAGATAAGTGTTGATTTAATGGCTCGCCTTGACAGTAGACTGGAAAAATATTAATGTCTTCCGGAATATCTTTTCGCTGATTCACAAGGCACATTTGCGAAGCAAAGCAGGCAGCCAGTTTTTTAAAGCAAATAATCGAGCTGATCTGCGTATAAGAACTCGTCATATATACTTTTGGTATTACGCCCGCATTATCAAAGCATTCCTTAATTTTACGTCCCATTCGATTTGAAAGAATACAGAATGGCAGCTTGGAAAAATCGCTGATATTGGCTCCGTGAAGCGCCGACGCTTTCAATGACCCTGCCTCTTCTTTATAATACTGCTGTAAAAGCGAATCAGCCACGCAGAGGTAGATCTGGTCAGTCATCAGATCCCAATTGAGCAGTTTGGAATTTTCTTCTTCCAATAGGACAATCGCAAAATCCAGCTCTCCATCTAGAACCATGGGCTCAAGTTTTGAGGAAATTGTATCCGTAATCCGAATTTCCACGTTTGGATATCTGGCGGAAAATTTCGGGAGAATATTTGGTAAGCATGCGTTCATCCGCAGCGTACTGGCGCCAAAACGCAGCACGCCTCGCTCTTCCTGCTTGATATCAGAAAGAATATCTTTTAGGTTTGTTTGTTCTTTATTAACGACATTCGCAAAAGCTAGCACAAATTCACCCGCACAGGTGAGCTTAAGTTTTGGTTTACGGTCAAATAGTTTTACGCCATAAAAATCCTCTAGACGCTGAATATGATTGCTCAGAGTCTGTTGAGAAATAAACAGCCGGTTTGCGGTATGCGTCATGTTAAGATCCTTTGTTAGCTCTGAAAAATAATAGAGGCTTGTAAGATCCATATCGTTTTCCTCCACAAAATTTATTTGTGAAACTTAAAAAAATATTCTGCTTGATTTGTACCAGCTCTTATATTAACATGTAACTGTCAGATATGCAAGTCGCGCGGCTGTTGACAAAATTCCTATTTGGAGGGTTTCTATGAAGATCGGTTTTATTGGCTATGGAGAGGCCGCTTATAATATCTCTTTTGGATTAAACAAAGAAGGACTAAAAGGGATTAGGGCCACCGATGCTATGATGAATGACAGTGTCATGGGAGAACAGGTGCATGCTCGTGCAGAAGCAGCAGGAGTCACTTTAGTGTCTTCCAACAAAGAAATCGCACAGTGGGCAGACCTGATTTTTGCAGCTGTTCCTTCTTCTTTTACAATGGATGTGTGTAAGGACATCGAAAGTGTCCTTCGTCCGGGTCAGCTTTATGTGGATGTGAGTGCTTCGACACCTTCTATAAAGCAGGCAATCTGGGAACAGGTAAAAAACACAGGTGTCCTTTTTACGGATGCCGCAATGTTGGGCTCTTTGCCAAAAGATCAGCATCGGGTTCCGATTACTGCTAGCGGAAATGGAGCAGAAGAATTTAAAAAACTGATGACGCCTTATGGCATGAAGATTACATTGGCCGGAGAAAAGGCCGGGGCGGCGTCTGCCATCAAACTGGTGCGCAGTATTTACATGAAGGGGATTGCAGGATTAATGATCGAGATGCTTCAGGCAGCTGATGCCTATGGAGTATCTGAAGAAGTAATCGCTTCAATCTCAAAATCTATGGATGGAATTCCATTTACAAGCCATCTTGACCGTCTTGTTACTGGTTCAGCTCTTCACTGCACCCGGCGTGCCGCGGAATTGAAGGGATCTATTGCCATGTTAGGTGAAGCAAATCTCAGTTCCGATATGACAAAAGCCACGAAACAACGCTTGCAGGATCTCGAGGAATATGAATTTGCAAAGCGTTATGTGGACAAGAAACCTTCCGGATGGAAAGAAATTATTGAAACAATCCGTGTGAAATAATAGGGAGGAGCTTAAAAATGCCTGTTGGAAAAAGAATTTATCTTAAACGTGAGATGCCCGATCCTAAAATTATGAATCAGTTTAAATCAGTTCCGGCCTCTAATACAGCAGATGTGATGGGGCGTAGCTGTGCCATGAACCCGCGTATCAAGCTAGCCAGCCAGCCCAAGGAGCAGATGCTGGTGGGTCCCGCCTACACCGTCAAAGGCCGGGCCGGTGACAATCTGGCCCTTCACGCCGCGCTGAACCTGTGCCAGGAGGGGGACGTGCTGGTGGTCTCCAATGAGGAAGACAACACCCGTGCGTTGATGGGCGAAGTCATGATGACTTATTTGAAAGAGACCAAAAAGGTTGCCGGAATTATCCTCGATGGCCCTATTCGCGATATTGATGAAATCGGAAATTGGGACTTCCCTGTTTATTGTACCGGTACTACTCCCGGCGGCCCCTATAAGGAGGGACCCGGAGAGATTAATGTTCCGATCTCCTGCGGCGGAGTTAGCGTTAACCCTGGCGATATCATCCTTGCTGACCCGGATGGTATCATCGTCATCCCACGTCAGGACGCTGCCGTCATTATTGAGGATGCGAAGAAGTTTCAGGCGGCCGACGAGGCCAAGCTGGCCGCCGCCAAGGACGGCACCGCCAAGCGGGGCTGGGTAGAAAAGATCCTGACAGAAAAAGGCTTTGAGATCATCGACGACGTATACCGACCCTAACTTTTTTGTCTTATCTAAAGGTTTCACACGAAGAAGCGAAAATAAACAAAAGGGAGAATTACTATGAAAAAGATGTTTGCTCGTGTCCTCGCGCTTACCATAACCTGCACCATGCTTTTGACAAGCTGTGGCAAAACCGGCGGCTCTAGCACACTCTCTGGCAGCGCCAAAAATAGCTCTGGTTCCGCCAGTGCTAGTGCGGCTGAAACCGACTGGCCCAAGAAGGGTACCGTTACCGTCATTTTGCCATACAACGCTGGCGGTGACACCGATACCTACTGCCGTGCCCTGTTTCAGAGAGTGGGTAAAAAGCTGAACCAGACCTTTGTGGTCACCAACATGGAGGGTGGTTCTGGTATCGTGGCTGCAATGGATGTGATGAACAAGGCCAACGACGGATACACCATCCTGTTCAGCCACACCGGCGCTTCCCTGGTTCAGGAGGCCACCGGTTCGGTTAAGTTCAGCTACACCGAGGACTTCACCAACTGTTGCACCGTTGCCATCGACCAGACCTATGCGCTGGTTGCGCTGTCCTCTGGTGGTCAGTATAAGAACTTTGCGCATGGCTGGACCAATCTGGGAGATATGTTGGCTGATGCCAAGGCCAACCCTGGTTCCATCCGCTATTCCACCGTAGTTGGTTCCACCACCCAGTATGTGGGCACAATGTTGGAGAAGCAGGCCGGCGTTACCTTTGATAACATCGACGTGGGCACCTCAGCCGGCGACCGTATGGCTGCTTTGATGGGAGGACAGGTTGACATCATGGCCATTAACTACATGAATGTTGCTGACTACATTAAAAATGGTGACCTGATCTGTCTGGGCATCATGGCTGCGAAGCCTGTGGATGGCATTGACTTTCCCACCTTTGCGGAGCAGGGCTATGACAAGGTCGTTACTGCAAAGAAGTACGAGGTCAAGTTCCCCAAGGGCACCGATGACGCCATCGTACAAAAGTTAGCCGACGCCTGTAAAGAAGTCGTGGACAGCGACGAATTCGCCGCCACTTTGGCCACCTACTTCGCCGAGCCATACTGGCGTGACGCCGCCACCATGAATCAGGAGGATCCAGCCGAGGTTGAGGCCCTGAAGGCCGGGTTGGCAGGCTGATATACTGACCACTCGGTCTCAAATAAGAATGCCGCCCGTGCCCTTGCCCCGCGTATGGGTGGCTGTTTTAAACGTAGAGAGGAAGTAACCTTATGACCAACAAGGTACGCGATTTGGTCTGCTCCATCATCATTCTGGTATTTGGTGCCGGGATGTTTCTCATTGCACTCGGTATCCCCCATAAAACTTCAACCGATGTGGGCTCTGGCTACGTCCCGGAGTTTGTGGCCATCTGCATCATTGTGACCGGTGTCGTACAGTTGATCCTGACCCTGACCCGCAAATCCGCCGGTGACAGGGTCAAGGAAAAACTATTTGATGATGTGAAGGGCGGCTTTGGAACCATAGCGCTGATGATCGTCTATATGCTGATTTTCCAGCCGGTGGGCTTTATTTGTTCCAGCGCGATCTACCTGTTTACGCAGATCATGCTGCTCAGTGACAACACCAACCGAAAGCCCGTTTTGTTTGCGATCATTGCAATTCTGGTGCCGGTTGCCATCTATGCGCTGTTTGTTTATGTAATTAAAATGCCGCTGCCTAAGGGCATCATCGGCTTCTGAGGAGGTGCTAAAACATGTTCGCAACCGCATTAGCAAATGTCTTTAATCCCATGTGCCTGGCCCTGATCTGGTTTGGCACGATCATTGGCATTGTTTTCGGTGCCATCCCAGGGTTGTCCGCCACCATGGCGGTGGTCCTGTTCCTGCCGCTGACGTTTTCTATGGAGGCTACCCAAGGTCTTGCGCTGCTGGTGGGCCTTTACATGGGCGGTATTTCTGGCGGTCTGATTTCTGCCATTCTGTTAAAAATTCCCGGCACTCCCTCTTCCATCTCCACCGTTTTTGACGGCGGTCCCATGGCGGATAAGGGCGAGGCTGGACGCGCCTTGGGCGTGGGCATTCTTTATAGTTTCATCGGCTCCATTCTGGGTATTGTGGCTTTGATCTTCATCGGGCCCGCCCTTGCCAAGGTCTGCCTGCTGTTTGGTGCCGCCGATTACTTTGGCGTGGCGGTGTTCTCTTTGTCTATCATAGCCGCATTGTCCGGAAAGAATATGCTCAAGGGCCTGTTCGCCGGCCTGTTCGGTTTGGCCCTGTCCATGGTGGGCATGGCCCCCATCGATGCCGTTACCCGCTACACCTTTGGCAACTACCAGTTACTGTCCGGTTTTAACATCACCGTCCTGCTCATTGGCGTTTTTGCCGTCACGGACATCATTATGTCAGGCTTTGGCCGCCGCGAGTTGTCCAATCGCCTGCAACAGAAAAAGTACCATCTGAAAGGCTATGGACTGTCAATTAAAGAGTTTTTCCAGCAGCTGCCCAATGCTGTCATCTCCTCCATAATTGGCATAATCATTGGCATTCTGCCCGGCATCGGCGGTTCTACTGCCGGCCTACTGTCTTACACGGCAGAAAAGAGCCGTTCCAAACATCCTGAAAAATTTGGTACTGGCATCATCGACGGTGTCATTGCTTCCGAGACCTCCAACAATGCCGTGATTGCGAGCTCTCTGATCCCGCTGCTGTGCATGGGTATCCCCGGCAACTCCGTGGCCGCTGTTTTCTTGGGCGGCTTGCAGGTTCATGGCATCAGCCCCGGTCCCCTGATCTACGCCAAAAGCGGTCAGTATGTCTACGGCATCTACTTTGCTCTGATCGTGGCAGCTGTCTTTATGCTCATCTTCGAGCGTCTGGGCCTGCCTGTTTTTGCTAAGCTGCTGGACATTCCCAAGCATATCCTGCTGCCCATTATCATGGTCATGTGCTGCGTAGGCGCCTACTCCAGCGACAGCCGTATATTCGATGTGCAGTGCGTGCTGTTCTTTGGTTTGCTGGGACTATTCTTTAAGGCGTTCAAAATTCCCAGCACTCCGCTGATCATCGGCTTTATCCTTGGCCCTATGTTTGAAGAAAACTTTCGTAAGGCCTTGCAAGCCAGTCATGGCAGCTGGAGCATCTTCATCACCCGGCCCATCTGTTGCGCATTTCTTGTCATCGCGGTCGTGTTCTGTGTCTTTACCGTGCGGCGCAACCTGAAGCAGAAGAAGGCTGTCGAGGCGGCCGGAAAGATATTTGACACCGCTGAGGAAGAGGGTTGATCCTATGCTGCTCATTAAAAACGGAACCGTCATTGACCCGGCTAACGGTGTCACGGAAGCCTTAGACGTAGCAATTTCGGATGGTATCATCGCCGGAGTTGGCCATTATTCCGAGTCCGACGGCGATCAGGTGATCGACGCCTCCCACTCTATCGTCACCCCTGGTCTCATCGATCATCACGCCCACCTGTATCCTATGGCTGGGATCGGCATCCCCGCAGAGGCAATCTGTTTTCGCTCTGGAGTGACGACAGTTGTGGACGCAGGCAGCACTGGCTGCGCAACCTTTCCCATATACCAGCCCTTTATCCGCCAGAGCAAACTGTGCGTCAAGGCCTATCTGAACGTGTGCTCTACCGGCCTGAGCTCCCTCCCGGAGCACATGGAACAAGTCGCGCCTGAGCATTACGACGAAAGGGCTATTCGGGACGTTTTTGAGCGATATGGTCAGGACCTTCTTGGCCTGAAGCTGAGGACAAGCCGGGAGATCGTGGGGGAACTGGGCTATACCCCTCTGCGGGAGACCGTCAGGCTGGCCGATAAGCTGAACGTGCCCGTTATGATCCACTGTACCAACCCACCGGGTACCATTGCCGAGCTGCTGGAGTACCTACGTCCCGGTGACGTGATCACCCACATGTACATGAACAAGGGCGAGACGCTTTTGGACGAATGGGGAGCGGTATGTAAAGCGGCCTACACGGCCCGTCAGCGCGGGGTGCTGTTCGAGGCGGCGGACGCAAGAGAGCACTTTTCCTTTGAGATCAGCGAGCCTGCCATTCGGGAAGGATTTTACCCCGATATCATCGCCACCGACCTGACGAAATTCAGCATGAACCTGCGGCCCACGGCATTCAGTATGGCCAACCAGCTGTCGAAGTATTATTACCTGGGTATTCCGCTTGAAGATGTGATTGCTCGCTGCACCAGTCGACCGGCTAAGTATATGGGGCTGGCAGACCGCATCGGCTCCCTCACCCCCGGGGCACAAGCTGATCTGGCGATATTCCGAGTCAAAGAGCAAGATGTGGAATTCGGCGACCGTCCCTATCAAAAGCCGGAAAAGCAGCTGCGGCATGGAACCAAACGAATTTGTCCCGTTCTGACCATGAAAGGAGGGGAGGTTGTATTTCGCGACGAGCAGTTCTGACTTGAGCCAAAAAGGACTATTTCAAATGATGGTAGAAAATCCTCGGCGACTAATTTCATAAAGTTACCATTCAGCTTTATTTTCAATTTTTTTAATAGTATTTTTTCTCCCTTAATTTTATAAAAAGGAAGACCGAAGATAAAGAGATATCTGCGGTCTTCCTTTTTTGTGCTTTTATTAAAAAGATCAAGATTTTCAATCCGATTTAATAGCAATTATATGAATATTTAGGTAACTTTGGTTTAATTTTATATGTTGAGTTCTTTATGGATACCTTCATTTTTTATTTCCTTAAAAAAGTGCTTGACAAAGAAACAATAATTTGGTATAGTAATAAAGCTGTTTCGTTAGAAGGCAAATGAGTTTCCCGGCGGCGAAATGTGTTATGGCCCGTTGGTCAAGTGGCTAAGACAGCGGCCTCTCACGCCGTTAACGTGGGTTCGAATCCCGCACGGGTCACCATTTGAATATTTCTTAATTTTATATAGACTAAAAATGCAACCAATACAGTTTTTGTATTTGAGTTTGTTGGTGCAGATAGCGATGAGGGTCCACCTGTTCCCATTCCGAACACAGAAGTTAAGCTCATTTGCGCCGAAGATACTTGGCTGGTAACGGCCCGGGAAAATAGGTAAGTGCCAACATTAATATTCCTCAATAGCTCAGCCGGTAGAGCATGCGACTGTTAATCGCAGGGTCGTTGGTTCGAGTCCAACTTGGGGAGCCAGAATCCATCGTCTTAAAGGACGATGGATTTTTTTATCATATGTAATGATGGTATTTGAAATTGGTATAATACTTGAGAAAACCTTTTGAATTGTAATTAAGCGCTTGTCATGTTATAATAAAACAAACAATTATTTTACAGAAAAACAATCAGAAAAACAATTTTTATAGATTGGGAAAGAGAATTTATTTATGACTTTTACAGATTTTTCAATTAATCCTGTTATTTTAAAGAACTTGGAGCAAATGGGATATGTGAGCCCATCTCCGATACAGCAAAAAGCAATTCCAGAGGTATTAAACCATCGCGACCTATTTGGCTGTGCACAAACCGGAACCGGAAAAACAGCAGCTTTTGCAGTTCCAATTCTGCATTTATTGGGGCAGGAAAAGGGCGGAAGTATTCGATGCCTGATCTTAACCCCTACACGAGAATTGGCCATCCAGATTTTTCAAAACCTGCAGGATTACGGCAAGGGGCTTTCTCTTAAAAGTGCTGTGGTTTTTGGCGGCGTTGGACAGGCTCCACAAGTGGAAGCTTTAAAAAGAGGCGTAGATATCCTGGTGGCAACGCCGGGACGTCTGAATGATTTATTTCATCAAGGGTATATCGATTTTTCTCAGGTGGAAATTTTCGTTTTAGACGAAGCTGACCGAATGCTGGATATGGGCTTCATTTATGATGTAAAAAGGGTAATCGGACAACTTCCAAAGCATCGCCAGAATCTAATGTTTTCTGCAACGCTTCCAAAGGAAATTTTGGGATTGGTCAATGAAATCCTGGTTGACCCTGTTAAAATTGAAGTGGCTCCTCCTGCGACGACTGTAGAACAAGTGAATCAGAGCGTTTATTATGTGGATAAGGAAAACAAGGAGAATTTGCTGATTTATCTTTTGAAAAATCCTGAAATTAAGTCTGCACTTGTGTTTTCGCGTACAAAGCATGGAGCGGATAAGATCGTAAAGTTTTTAACAAGGGCAAAAATTTCGGCAGCGGCAATTCACGGAAATAAAAGCCAAAGTGCTCGTCAGATGGCACTGAGTCAGTTCAAAAATCATAGGGTACGGGTATTGGTGGCGACTGATATTGCTGCTCGAGGGATCGATATCGATGACCTGACTCACGTCATTAATTATGATATTCCAGAAGTTCCGGAGACTTATGTTCACCGCATTGGGAGAACTGCTCGCGCGGGACACAGCGGTTCAGCAATTTCTTTTTGCGATATCGATGAGAAAGCAGATTTTCGGCAGATCCTCAAGTTGATTCGTCAACAGGTGCCGGAGGTAAATGATCATCCGTGGCCCATGCAGAATTTAACGCCGCTTACAAAAGCAGAATTGCGTCAAAGACAGGATCTGCACAGAAAAGCTGCGCAGGAAGTCAGAAGACGCAGAGAACCCGGAGAATCGAAAAAATTTGAGAAAAAGCATTCTTCTGCAACAAACGGAAAAACTAGAGTGGAAAAATCCGAAAAAAGTTTCAAAGCGCAAAAAGGTTTTTCAAAACAGAAAAAGAGCTTTGAGAAAAATCCAAAACAAACTTTTTCCGAAAAAATCAATCAGAAAAAAGTACCGCAGAATCAAAATGGGCGACAAAAAAGTCGAGAGGAAATTCATTCATCTGAAAAGACAGAAACTCCCAGAAACGTCAGATTTAATAAAAATGGCCGGGCAGTCGTTAAGTCATCCGGAAAACATTCTTGTAGACCTGAGCTGGAAAAGTATTTGCCAAAGCCACTCAGATCTAGGCCGAATGATCAGCCTCTGCATCGCCATCAGTAAAATCTCGGAAAGAGAGGAACTTTCCCATGGCGATTCCAAAGTTAATGCGTGCGGCGATCCGTGCGCTGTCACAGCCTGATTATCATATAAAAAAGACTTATCAAATTGTTCGGCGCCTGGAAAAAGTAAAAGGAATCCAGTTGGTCGATCCCGTTTATAAACCATGGAATTATTATTTTACAGATGGAAAAAGAGAAGTTCCAGCGCGTGTTTTTGAGTCGGAAAAAGATCGTCTTACCCCGAACACTTTGCTCTTTTTTCATGGGGGCGGCTGGATAACCGGGGATATTGAAAGCTATCAGGAAACTTGTATTACGCTTTCTAGAATGACCGGATTTCGAGTGATTAGTGTTGATTACCGATTGGCGCCGGAATATCGGTTTCCGGCGGGCTTGGATGATTGCTATCTAGCGGCAAAAGAAGTTTTTCGCCGGGCAAGCTTTTTTCACGCACAGCAGGATTCGGTCGTATTGATTGGAGACTCAGCGGGAGGAAATCTGGCGGCTGCAGTTTCCCTAAAGGGAAGAGATTTAGGAGAATTTCAGTTTCAAAAACAAATTTTACTTTATCCAAGCCTTTATAATGATCACTGCCCCGAAACCTCTCCTTTTGATTCTGTCAGAGAGAATGGGACCGGAAATCTTTTAACCGCAAAGCAAGTGGATGATTATTTGGAACTTTATAAGAGTAGTGATCAAGATTTAAAAGATCCTTATTTTGCACCGCTTTTGGAATCGGATTTTTCCAATCAGCCGGATACCTTGATTCTCTCGGCGGAACTGGATCCGCTTCGGGACGAGGGAGAAGCGTATGGCGCAGAACTTTTAAAAGCCGGAAATCGTGCAGAAGTTCATCAAATTCCGGAAGGTCTGCATGGCTTTTTTTCAAGCGCAGGATATTTTCAGCAGAAAAAATTATCCTACCAGTACATTAACCGCTTTTTGAATGAAGGAATCAGCCATGAAGATAAAACAGACACAATGGGTAAAATTAGATAAGGCTGCAAGAATTTTTCCATGTATTAGCAGTAAGCGGGATCCGAATGTTTTTCGCTTTGCCTGTGAATTGATGGACCCGGTAGAGCCGGATTTTTTGCAGAAGGCAGTTGATCAGACGCTGGAGGAATTCCCGCTGTGGGGCTCAGTGCTTAAAAGAGGGCTTTTTTGGTATTTTCTTGAGAGCAGCTCTTTAAAGCCGAAAGTTCAGCCGGAAACCAAAGTTCCTTGTGCGCCGATTTATGATCGGGATGTGCGAAAGCTTTTATTTGAAGTTACCTATTATCAAAACCGGATCAATCTGGAAGTATACCATGTGCTGACAGACGGAACAGGCGCTCTTCAATTTTTTCGCAGTTTGGTGACTTATTATCTTTATCTGAGATATCAGGATATTGAGGAAATCCCGGATTTGGGATATGATGCCAGCCGATTTGAGCAGGCGGCAGACAGCTTTCAGAAATATTATGGAAAACAGTGTAGCCAAAAGCCGCCAAAAGCGCCAAAAGCATATCAGCTCCGTGGAGGAAAAAATCCAGATAACCGTTTTTCCGTCATTGAGGGAACGGTACCGCTTGATCAGATGCTTTTTTGCTGCAAAGAGAAAAAAGTAAGTCTGACAGTCATGCTTGCATCGATTTTGATGAATGCGATTGGAATGGAAATGTCCCATAAAGATAAAAAAAAGCCGGTAGTGCTGTCCGTTCCAATTAATTTGAGACATTATTTCCCCTCGGAAAGCGCACGGAATTTTTTTAGCTTGATGAATGTTCGATATGACTTTTCTTCCAAAAACGGCAATGTGGAAGCAATTTTAGGCTCTTTAAAAGAACAGTTTAAAAAAGGCCTTTCGGAAGATGAAATGATCTATCGAGTGAACCAATTTATGACGATTCTGCAAAATCCGATTACCAGAATAACGATTTTGCCAGTGAAAGATTTTTTTATGAGACTTGGATATCGAGTTGCAAGCAAGACCGAAACCGCCGACATCTCCAATTTAGGGCCGATTGATTTACCGGAAAAGGCAGTTTCCCATGTAAAAATGTTTGATGTTTTTGCAAGCAAAGATGGGTTGCAGCTTTGTCTGTGCTCTTTTAATAATGTTCTCACGATGGCATTTACTTCATCACTGCGCAATACGAATATTCAAAAAAATTTCTTTCGGACTTTAGCTGGTATGGGGCTTCCTGTAACGATTGCAGCTGTCCCGTTTTCGCAGGAGGAATTATGAAATACTGTGAACGATGCAATCTAAAAGTGCGTGGAAATCTGGAGAGATGTCCGTTATGTCAAGGCCTTCTGAAAGGGGAAGGCAGCGAAAATCCATTTCCCTTTGTGCTGGGAACTTATCAGAAAAACAGCTTGTTTTTCCGAATTTTGCTTCTGTGCACAATTACGGTGGGAATCGTTAGCGTAGCAGTCAATTTTCTGCTTCCGAAATCCGGGGAATGGTCTCTTTTTGTAATTGCTGGGATCGGCTGTTTTTGGCTAAATTTGGTTTTGGTCATGTATAAAAGAAGGAACATTTTTAAAATCTTTGTTTGGGAACTCTTTTTAATTTCTGCTCTGTGTGTGCTATGGGATTTTGCAACCGGCTGGAATCGTTGGAGCCTTGATTATGCCGTGCCGATTCTCTGCATGGCAGTGATGGCGACTTTAACGGTAACGTCACGTATCTTTGGCGTGGCGCCCGAAAGCTTTTTGATTTATCTTTGCCTGGTATTACTTTTAAATATTGCAATGTTTGTTTCTCTTTTGATGGGACTTGTAATGGTAGCGCTTCCGACAGTGCTAAGCGCTTGTATGAATTTGGTTTTATTGACGGCACTTTTGATCTTTCGTGGTCGAGAGATGTTGGCCGAACTTCATAGAAGACTGCATATGTGAGAAAAGGGCTGAGAGAGTGTGGAACAGGTTGATTATAATTCTTTGATCTTGGTTGGCAGCAATTTGGGGCGCCAGCTTCTGCAAAATGGAGCAGAAATTTATCGGGTAGAAGAATCTATGACCCGATTTTTTAAGGCGTATCATGTTTCACAGTGCGATTTGTTTGTTTTGACGAACTGCATTAATGTGACTCTGCAGGATTCAGATGGGCAAGCAGTTACACGGATTTTAAGAATTAATGATTATACGACTGATATGGATAAAGTTGAGAAACTGAATGATCTGTGCCGTAAAACCTGTGAAACCGCACCGCCTTTAGAGATCGTGCAGGGAGAGCTTAAAAAGATTGAAGAGACGCCTGCGTTTCCTTATAAAATTCAGATGCTGGGATTTATCGGACTTGCTTCTGCTAGTACGCTCTTTTTTGGAGGCAATTTTGTAGATGCCATTATGAGCGGGATTGCAGGAATTTGTATGCAGTGGGTGCTTTTCGTTTTTGAAAAGTATCGTGCAAATTCCTTTTTTGCCAACTTGATCGCCAGTGCAGTAAGTGCCTTGGTAGCGGTTTTGGCGCTGCAGATTTTTCCACAACTTCATCTGGATAAGATCATTATGGGAGCCATTATGAATCTGGTCCCGGGAATTGCTATCACCAGTTTTATGCGGGATTTGCTGTCGCGGGATTATCTTTCCGGGACGCTTCGTTTGGTAGAAAGCTTATTGGTCGCTACAGCGATTGCCTTGGGAACCGGTGCGGTGCTTGCTTTTTTCAGATTTCTATAAGGAGGCAACATGATGGATTATCTGCCCTGTCTTTATAGCTTTATTATGTGCTTTGCTTATTGTTATCGAGTCCATTTAAAAGGGAAAAATATGTTCTTTGCGGCGCTTGGCGGAACTCTTGGATGGTTCGTTTTTTTGCTTTTCCAACCGCTTCACAATGATCTTCTGCAGTATTTTTTTGGAACAGTCGCATTTTCGGCATATGCTGAACTGATGGCGCGCATAAATAAATGTCCGGTTACCGGCTTTTTGATTATTTCTATGCTGCCGATGGTGCCGGGAAGTGGAATTTATCAAACAATGGAATATGCAATTTCAGGGGATACAAACTTGTTCTTAGAGACAGGAATGCACACTCTAGGGATTGCAGGTTCGCTTGCAATCGGGGTGCTTTTAGTTTCTTCTACGATGCGCCTTTTTGTAAATATCCGTATGCAGCATCTTTCTAAAAAACAGACGGGAACAGGAGAAGAATGAATCGCTCAAAAGAAAAACGATCCGAGATGGATTCAGAAGAAAGAAAATCAAAGGATGTAATCATAGAATCTTTGCCGCAGATTCTATTGCCGTGGTTTGGGGAAAATGCCAGAGACCTTCCATGGCGCCATGAAGTTACTCCCTATCGGATTTGGGTCAGCGAAATTATGCTCCAGCAGACTCGCGTTGAGGCAGTGAAAAGTTATTTTATC
The DNA here is from genome assembly GCF_053613275.1 of Caproicibacterium sp. NSD3. NCBI lineage: Bacteria > Bacillati > Bacillota > Clostridia > Eubacteriales > Oscillospiraceae > Caproicibacterium > Caproicibacterium sp. NSD3. The sequence goes on along the minus strand of NZ_CM132119.1, from coordinate 1,941,844 downwards.
CGTTTTATGAAAGAACTTCCCACAGTTTATGATCTTGCCAAAGTACAAGAAGATCAGTTGCTAAAACTCTGGGAAGGGCTGGGCTATTACAGTCGTTCGCGTAATCTTCAAAAAGCCGCGGTCAGAATTGTGGAAGATTATAACGGAGAATTGCCACAGAAATATGAGAGCCTTTTAAGTCTGCCGGGAATTGGCTCTTATACGGCGGGGGCAATCGCTTCGATTGCGTTTTGCCAACCGGTACCGGCTGTAGATGGCAATGTTCTGCGGGTGCTTTCTCGTATTTGCGCAGATGAGCGCGATATTGCAGATTTAGCGGTCAAAAGAGATTGGGAAGACACCTTGAGAAAATTTATGCCGGGAGAAAAAAGCGGCGTTTATAATCAGGCGTTGATGGAACTCGGAGCAATTATCTGCGTTCCTAACGGATTGCCTAAATGTGAAATTTGTCCGGCAAAAAAAATTTGTGGGGCACTAAAGCAGGGGAAAACAGGGCTGCTGCCCGTTAAATCACCAAAGAAGCCGCGCAAAATCGAAGAAAAGACGGTCTTTTTGCTGGAGCGGGACGATAAAATTGGACTTTTGCGCCGCCCATCAAAAGGACTTTTGGCGGGATTATGGGAATTGCCTAATGTTCCGGGGATTCTTGCGCAGGAGGAAGCAATCGAGGCCGCTCGTGCATGGGGAGTTGAGCCTTTGCGGATTTCTCTAATTGGCTCTGCAAAGCATATTTTTACCCATGTGGAATGGCATATGACGGCCTACCGTATCATTGTGGAACAGACTTGCGGAATGATGGTATGGGCTTCTCCCAGTGAGCGCAGCCGAAAATTTGCGTTGCCGAGTGCATTTCAAATGTTTTTAAAAGAAAAAGAATAAAAAATAGAAAATTACGATTAAGATAAGAATTTGTTATAACAAAGAAAGGAAATTATGAACCAGGAAAATCGATTTGCAGTATTAATTGATGCTGACAATGTATCGGAAAAATATATTCGCTATATTCTTGATGAAGTGACCAACAGTGGGATTGCTACTTATAAAAGGATTTATGGGGACTGGACGAAACCTTCGCTTGGTTCCTGGAAGAATGTTCTTCTCAGCTATTCCATTACGCCGATTCAGCAATATGGTTATACAACAGGAAAGAATGCTACGGATTCAGCGATGATCATTGATGCCATGGATATTTTGTATTCCGGCAATATAGAGGGATTTTGTCTTGTCAGCAGTGACAGCGATTTTACTCGCCTTGCCTCCCGCTTGCGGGAAGGCGGGATGGAAGTAATCGGGATGGGAGAAAAGAAAACACCGGCACCCTTTATTGCAGCCTGTAACCGCTTTCGCTATTTGGAGGTTTTGGCGCAGGAAGCAACAGATGACGAAGATGATTCTGCAAATACACCAAAGATACAGCCGGTAGCTGAGGTAACTTCTAAAGAAGTAATTGCGGCGGCAATCCTTTCCATGGTAAGAGATGCATCAGATGAAGATGGGCGTTTGCCAATCAGTGATATTGGTAATATGCTTGCCCGCCGTTATCCGGACTTCGATTCCCGAAATTATGGCTTTAAAAAACTGACGCAGTTTGTCAGGTCTTTAAACCTTTTTGAGATCATTTTTGAACCGGCTGAAAATGGACGCGGAAAAGTGGGATATGTGGCAGAAAAAGAAGTCCATCGGTATCGTCCACGAATTCATGTGTGAAAACGGATACAATTTTGATACCATTGTAGAAATATGTCAAAAAATCGGTTATAATTTAAAAAAGGAATTATTTTACAGAAAGACTTTTTAGCAAATTTTTGGGAGGATTTTCGATGGCAAACAAAGTGCAACGTGATTACCATGACCGCAGACAAAAAAAATTGTTAATTCGTAGGACGGTCATTATTGTTGTTTGTGTGGTAATTGTAGTTGCAATTGTTGGAATCGTTTTAGTTATCAATAAGCTAGTACAGCCCAACGGCGGTGATGCTGCAGCAAATGCTGATAGCGGAAGCATTCCTACTTCTCAAACGGAGAATGTTTCTTCTGAAATAGCATCGTCTTCTTCCGATGATGCCGTACAGACGGCTGCTGCTGTTGAGGGAAAAGACGGCAAAATTGCTGCAGGGGATAATCTCACTGGATATGAGGCTTTATATCCGGATCTTTATGCCCCAATGCCGCTCAATGGTGGAAAATTGAAAGCTCCGGAATCTAAGACGGTTTATCTTACTTTTGATGATGGTCCCAGCGTGCTGACACAGCCGCTGCTAGATGTATTGGATCAATACCAAGCAAAGGTTACTTTTTTTGATACTGCTCAACCCCTTACAAATGGATATCAGGATTTGATGAAGACTTGCGTTGAAAAAGGGCATGCAGTCGGAATCCATTCGTACAGCCATATTTATGCCAACATTTATTCTTCAGTAGAAGCATACCTTGATGATTTTAATCAGATGTATGAAAAAATTAAATCCGTTACTGGTGTAGCACCCCGATTCTTTCGGTTCCCAGGCGGCAGCAATGGCGGCAGCAAGGTAAACGAGACACGGGAGAAAATCATCAAGGAAATGATTCGCCGTGGGTTTATCTATTATGATTGGGACGGCAGCTCTGGTGATGCGAATGCTGATATAGCCAAAAATGCCGATACGCTTTACACCAATATAATGAGGGCTATTCATAAGGATTGCAACATTATTTTAATGCATAATATCAATGGAAAAGACGCGACAATAGAGGCTCTGAAACGAGTTATTCCAGAGGCGCAGGGAGAAGGATATACCTTTAAGGCATTGGATGGGACTCTTGATCCTACGCATGGATACTGTATGCATGAGACATTGCCGATTTTGATGAAGGCTTTGGACGATAGCCCTTATTTTACCGTCTCTGATGAGAGCAAAAAGAAGTTTGGATAGTTTTGATAAAAGAGCAATAATAAAAAAGGTTCAGCTTTTGCTGGACCTTTTTTATATGGAAATTTATTTTAGAAATCTGCAAGAAAGCAAAAAATTATAATTTTAAATGTTGTCTGAAAATAGAAGCGGATAAAGTGCTTTTACAGAATCTGCAAGAACAGAGGCGCCGGCTTCTAAAAGTTCTTTTGCTCCGCCGTACCCATAAGCAGCACCAATAAAGGGAATTCCTACTTCTTTTGCGCCTTCTACATCAAAGTGCGTGTCGCCGATCATCACGGCCTTTTGAGGGTCTGTAACTTCACAGCAAGCCATTGCGTCACGGATCAAAGAGGGCTTGTCCGCACCGCGTTTCGTTTCATTTGTTTCGTCTACTCCTTCGATTCCGCAAAAATATTGTCTCAAATGAAATTTTTGCAGAAGTCGTTCAATTTGACGAACCGGCTTACTGCTGGCAGTGCAGATCTTAACACCACAACGATCGAGATCTTTGAGAAGATCATCCATGTTAGGATAAGCTTTTGTCCTATGCCAGCCTTCTTCATTGTAAATCTTTCGAAAAAGAAGGAGTGCCTTTTCTGCTTCTGCTTTTGGCATACCACAGAATGTCATATAGCTGTATACTGGGGGCGGCCCAATGAATTTTTGTAGAACAGTAGAGGATGGAATGGGATATCCCATCGTGCTCAGTACCTGTTTTACAGAATAAATAATTCCCTCGCCGGTTGCGCAGACAGTGCCGTCAAAATCCAGAATTACGGCATGATAAAGAGGTTTTTGCGGCATTTCTGGTCGTCTCCTTTTATAAGAATAAGAATCTTTGCAATTATAACATAGAAGAAAATTTCCTGCAAATTTTTGAAAAAGGATTTCAGTTTTGCACAAAAATCAGTCCAGAGAAAAGAATCCTTCGTGAAATGATTCCATTGCATAGAAGAAACAAATTCTGTAAGATGAAAGAAGAAATGAAAAGGAGAAAATTATGCGATATCGATTGTTGGCGCTGGATTTAGATGGAACACTTATGACTACCGAAAAAAAGGTAACGGATTATACAAAAAAGGTCCTTCTTCGTGCACAAGAAGCAGGGGTCAGAATTGCGCTTACTTCCGGAAGACCGGTGCCGGGGGTCAAGCCAATTGCAGACCTCTTAAAACTGCCGCAGTTTGGCGGATATGTTGCTGCCTGCAACGGAGGGCGAATTTATGATTGTGCTACGGGAAAAAATCTTTATGAGGAATTTCTGCCGCAAAACTTAATTCCGAAGCTCTGTGCCTTTGGCGTGGAAAATAATGTGACGATGGTCGTTTATCACGAAAATCAGCTTATCACACAGCAGGCGGAAAGTCGTTATGCACGGTTTGACGCTTCTGTCAATCATATGAAGATTAAAGAGTGCCGAGAGCTTTCGACTGCAATTCAGTTTCCAATCTATAAATTTTTGATGGCGGCAGATCCGCCGGTCATTCAAAAATTGATTTCAAAAGCGCAAAAGGAATTTTTGGGGTGCAGCGTTTATCGAAGCGATCCATATTATATGGAATTTATGCCGCTGGGAGGCAATAAAGCAAAAGCTCTTGAGGCTCTTTTAAACCATCTTGGGTGGAAACGTGAGAAACTGATGGCTTGCGGGGATGGGTTTAATGACGTTTCGATGATTAAGTATGCAGGATTAGGTGTTGCAATGAAAAATGCCCAAAAACCGGTATTGGAAGTAGCGGACGATGTTACGCTTTCCAATGATGAGGACGGTGTTGCAAAAGCGGTGGAAAAGTATTGCCTTTCCTAAAATTTTTGAGTGGAAATATTGGCTTTACTTTTTTTTAGGGCATGTTATGATAAAGAGAAAGAAGGGGGCGCCGGAAATTGGAAAACGAATCTTTGAAACGATATCTGCGAGGAGAAAGCTGCGACGCCTATCAAACTTTAGGTGCGCATCTTGTTAACGAAAAGGGGCAAGAAGGAGTTCGCTTTACAGTATTTGCGCCAGGGGCAAAGAATGTTTCTCTTTTGGCAGAGTGTACCGATTGGAATCCGATCTCTATGGAGCGGGATTTTTATGGATTTTGGAGCCTTTTTTCTCATTGTGCCAAAGAAAAGCAGATGTATAAATATCGAATCGAAACACAGGACGGAAAACTATATGACCGAATCGATCCATTTGCTTTTCAAAGTGAGGTGCGCCCCAATACGGCGTCGATTGTCTGTGATTTGAAAAGTTATAAATGGCAGGACAAAGAGTGGCTGGAAAAGCGGAAACAGACTGAAAAATATTATAATTTACCGCTATCTATTTATGAAGTTCATGCTGGGTCATGGAAAATCAAGGAGGGCAAAAAAGGGGACGAGCGATTCTATACTTATGACGAATTAGCGGAAATCCTCATTCCCTATGCAAAAGAACAGGGATATACGCATTTGGAATTTTTGCCGTTGACCGAATATCCGCTGGATGCAAGCTGGGGATATCAGGTGACCGGGTATTACAGCGCAACATCCCGCTACGGAACTCCCCAGCAGCTGATGAAGCTTGTTGATCAGTGCCATGAGACAGGCCTTGGTGTTCTGATGGATTTTGTGCCTGCGCATTTTGTCAGCGATTTTTATGCGCTCCATCAGTATGACGGAACTTATCTTTACGAAAGCCAAAATAAAGATTTGCGCTGCAGCGAGTGGGGAACCATCTTTTTCGATTTTACAAAACCGCATGTGCTTAGCTTTTTAAAATCGGCAGTCGATTTCTGGCTGACTGTTTTCCACTTTGACGGGATTCGATATGATGCGGTTTCCAGAATGCTTTATCAGAGCGGGCAGGAAGACCGTGGTGTTAATGAAGCTGGCGTTTGGTTTTTAAAGAATACGAATTACGAAATGCAGCAGCGCCATCCGGACTGCCTTTTGATTGCAGAGGATTCTTCAAATTTTCCGAAAGTGGCGGCTCCCGTTGTTTATGGAGGACTCGGATTTGATTATAAATGGGATCTGGGTTTTATGAACGATACTTTCGATTACATGATGAAAACGCCGGCGGAACGCAGAAATTTTGCAGAGCGGATTACTTTTTCGATCAGCTATTTTTATCAGGATATTTTTTTGCTGCCGTTTTCTCATGATGAAGTGGTTCACGGGAAGAAAACGATCATCGATAAGATCTATGGAAGCTATGAGGATAAATTTCCGCAGCTTCGGCTGCTCTATCTTTATCTTTTTACCCATCCTGGAAAAAAGCTGACCTTTATGGGATGTGAGCTGGCTGAGTTTAAAGAATGGGATGAAAATGCAGAACTTGGCTGGAATCTGCTCACCTATCCAAAGCATGACGCATTTCATCATTTTTTCCGAGATCTTCAGAAGTTTTATACCAGTCATCCGTCCCTCTCATCAAGTGATTTTAATCCGGACGGATTTCATTGGGCAGATCTAACGAATGCCTTCCGCTGTATTTTTTCTTATTCGCGCAAAAGCATAGATGGAAAATCGAATGAAAAGCTCTATATTGCTTTGAATTTTTCAGATCGTCCGGCAGTAGATTATGCGCTTCCTGTTGAAGAACCAGGAGATTACGAAGAGATTTTTACAACAGATGAATTTCGTTATAATGGAAATGGCCATAAAAATCCCATAAAATCTTCTTGCCGACGTGGCATGCGGCAATGCCTTTTGGTCGATCTTCCGCCTTTTTGCGGATGTATTTTTAAATGTCGGGAATTATAAATAAAAGAAGACCTGCTGAATAAAAATCTTCGGCAGGCCTTTTTTGTATAAGCCCTAAAAATTTATGATTAAATAAAAATAGGTTGCTTTTAAAAAAAATTGCTATATAATAAAGATACCCCCCTATGGGGGGAGGTAAAATATTTGCTATATAAAATTTGGAGGAACCAATGAAACAGACATTTGAAGTTACAGGGATGACCTGTGCTGCTTGTCAGGCGCATGTGGAAAAAGCAGTCGGCAAGCTGCCGGGAGTGGAAAAATGCAATGTGAATCTTCTTTCCGGCAGAATGGAGGTCACTTATAAAGAGCAGAAACTCAATGACGAAACGATTTGTGAAGCCGTGGAAAAAGGCGGATATGGGGCTTCTCCGATTGTAAAAGACGAAGAGAAAAAAGCAAAACCACAGGAATCAATCAAAAAACGTTCCGCTTCTGAATTAAAAGAAATGAAGCATCGGCTTTTGTGGTCGTTTGTGTTTTTTGTTCCGCTGTTTTATCTTTCTATGGGGCACATGGCGGGACTCCCGCTGCCGGAGTTTTTAAACGGATACGAAAATTCAGTCAGCTATGGCATGGCGCAGCTCCTGCTTACATTGCCGATCATGTATTTAAATCGGGTTTATTATCAGCGGGGATTTCGTTCTCTATGGCACCGTGCGCCGAATATGGATACGCTGATTGCAGTAGGCAGTACAGCGGCTGTGGTGTATGGCATTTTTGCAATCTGCCGAATGGGATATGGCTTGGGGATTTCTGACAGCGCTCTTGTGATGCGGTATCATATGGATCTCTATTTCGAATCGGCGGGAACTATTTTGACGTTAATTACGGTTGGAAAATATCTAGAGACCCGCTCCCGCGGAAAAACAGGGGAAGCCGTAGAAAAGCTAATGGACTTGCGTCCGCAGACAGCAATCCTTTTTGAAGAAGGAAAAGAAAGAACAATTCCGCTGGAACAGGTGAAAGAAGGGGACCTGCTGATTGTTAAACCTGGAGCAAGAATTCCGGTAGATGGTGAAGTTACAGAGGGAACTTCGGCTGTGGATCAAAGCGCTCTGACCGGAGAAAGCATTCCGGTAGAAAAGCATCCGGGGGATTCTTTGATTGCCGCTTCGGTAAACGGCTCTGGACGGCTGATCTTTCGTGCGACCCGAGTAGGAGAAGATACAACGCTCAGCCAGATTATCCATTTAGTAGAGGAAGCGGGTAGTTCCAAAGCGCCGATTGCAAAATTAGCAGATCGAATCAGCGCTGTTTTTGTGCCGGTAGTGATTTTAATTGCAATCATTGCAGCATCCTTTTGGCTGCTTTCTGGACAAACACCGGAGTTTGCACTTTCTATCGGAATTGCGGTACTGGTGATTTCTTGCCCCTGCGCATTGGGGCTGGCAACGCCGGTGGCAATTATGGTGGGAACCGGACGCGGTGCGCAGCTGGGGGTTCTCTATAAAAATGCCGAGGCATTGGAACATGCACATTCGGTGGATACCGTCGTTCTCGATAAAACAGGAACAATTACCAGAGGAAAACCGGAAATTACGGACCTCTTGGTGGATTCGGAGCAAAGTTTATCGGAAGAGGAATTTCTAAAATTAGCAGCGTCTTTGGAACAAAGCAGTGAACATCCTCTGGCACAGGCAATTTTAAGAAAAGCAGAAGAGCAGAAAATTCCACTGACTTCACCGGAAACGTTTGAGGCAGTTCCGGGCAGAGGGCTTCGCGCACGGCTCAATGGGATTGACTGCCTTGCAGGAACGTTGGATTTCTTAGAAGGGCAAGGTGTTTCTTGCGAAAACTTGAAATCAAAGGCGGAAGCTTTTGCAGAACAAGGAAAGACGCCGCTCTATTTTGCCCAAAACGGTCAATTGTTGGGATTGATCGCGGCAGCCGATCTCCCCAAAGAGAATAGCCGTGAGGCGATTCGCACGATGCAGAAAATGGGACTTACGGTTGTAATGTTGACCGGAGACCATCGCAAAACAGCAGAAGCTGTGCGAAAAAGCCTTGGGATTGATCGGGCGGTGGCGGAGGTTTTGCCGCAGGATAAAGAACGCGAAATTCGCAAACTGCAAGAGGAAGGCAGAAAGGTCGCCATGGTAGGCGATGGAATCAACGATGCGCCTGCGCTTGCCCGTGCCGATGTTGGAATTGCAATCGGTGCAGGAACGGATATTGCAATTGAAAGCGCCGATGTTGTTCTCATGAAAAGTGATTTAATGGATGCCGTTACCGCGATTGAACTTTCCCGTGCGGTAATCCGCAATATTCATATGAACCTGTTTTGGGCGTTCTTTTATAATGCCATTGGGATTCCGCTGGCAGCAGGCGTGTTTTATCCGCTCCTTGGCTGGACTTTGAATCCGATGTTCGGAGCGGCAGCGATGAGCCTGAGCAGTGTGTGCGTAGTAAGCAATGCGTTGCGTCTACGCTTTTTCCATCCAAAAGAACAGACCAATTTGGTTAAACAAATAGCAGCTGAAAAATCCATTCCAAAGGATTTTGAAAAAACAAATAAAGGAGAGCAAGTCGAAATGAAAAAAGTAATTGCAGTAGAAGGTATGATGTGCGCGCATTGTCAGGCACATGTGAAAGAAGCATTGGAAAAGGTACCGGGAGTAGAAAGAGCAGAAGTCAGCCTAGAAAATAAAAATGCTGTTTTAACTTTGAAGGAAGAAGTTTCGGATACCGCTTTGCAGGAAGCGGTCAAAGAAGCAGGGTACGAACCCGGGAAAGTAGAGGCTGACTGATGCAGGCAGATCCAAAGGTAATCAATCGTCTCTTAAAGACTGCGATGGGACAGCTGCAGGGTGTACAGAAGATGGTGGAAGAAGATCGTTACTGCATCGATATTTCCAATCAGCTGTTGGCTGTAACGGCAATTTTGCAGAAAGCCAATAAAGAGATTATTCGTGCGCATATGCGCGGATGTGTAAGAGAAGCTTTTGAAAGTGGTGACCCGGAAGCTAAAATTGATGAGCTTTTAAAGGTATTTGATAAGATGACGAAATAAAAAGAGCCGCAGGACCATCTTTATTATGGTTTTGCGGCTCTTTTATTTTTATTATAAAAAACGAGAGGAAAAGATTGATTCGTATCCTTCCTTTATGTTAAAATTTATTTATATTATATATCATTATATATTTTGAATACGTAAAAAAGATTTTGTTGAATGGAAAGGAAGATGTGTGGGTGGATATCGGTCAATTATTCAGTCTGCAAGGATCGTTGTTCCTGATGATTCTGGTCGGATTGTTCCTTAAGAAAACAGGAATCATCGATGATAACGGGACCCGTTGCCTAACAGACCTTTGCATGGATGTCATTATTCCATGTAATACCATTAAATCTTGTCTGGTGGATTTTGATACGGCTGAAATGCAGGCTTGTTGGTGGATCCTTCTCGTCAGTGTACTGATGCAGTTTGTCGGTATTATCCTCAACCACTTCCTTTTTAACCGCTTTAATGAGCAGCAGAAAAAAGTTCTTCAATACTGCACCATCGTTTCAAACGGAGCGTTTTTAGGAAATCCGGTGGCCGAAGGAATTTACGGGAATATCGGATTGCTTTATTCTTCTATTTTCCTGATTCCGCAGCGTATGGTGATTTGGTCGGTCGGCACTTCTTATTTTGTCTCCGGGGAGACTACAGATCGCAAAAAAGTGATTCGAAATGTATTGACCCATCCTTGTCTGGTTGCTGTGTACATAGGGCTACTGATCATGGTGACAAAAGTACAGCTGCCCGCGTTTATGACTTTGACGATTAAAAGTATCGGAAACTGTAATTCTGCAATGACTATGATGATCGTAGGGACTATTCTTGCCGATGTAAAATTCTCTACCATTATCAATAAATCAACGCTCTTTATCAGCCTTTTGCGTCTGGTGCTGCTGCCTATGGTTGCATTTGGGCTCAGTACCGCCTGCGGGTTGGAACATGCAGCTGCCGGTGTTTGTGTAATCATGGTCGGCATGCCGGCTGGCGCTACGGCAGCTATCTTTGCGGCACGTTATAACAGTGATGCACCGTTTGCAACAAAGTGTGTGGTACTTTCTACCCTGCTGTCTATGATTACAATTCCAATCTGGTGTTATTTGATCGGCTAAACAATAGATCATTTAGCTTTGCCGCTTTCAAAAGACTTAAGCCATGTCTTTGAGAGCGGCATCTTTTGTAAAGAATGACTGATAGCCGATGGTGACGAGCAGGACGCAGGCAAGTGCGGTACAGCCTAAAATTGCAAGCATAATTCCAATTTGGTACTTGATAGCGGTCATCGGAAAAGTGCCGGAGAGAATTTGCCCGGTCATCATTCCCGGCAGAGAGACAACGCCCATGGTGAGCATGTTCGTCATATTCGGAAGAATTGCACTGTCAAAGGCATCGTTGACGATTTTGTGGGTTGCAGCTTTTGGAGTAGACCCCAGCATCAGGGAATTTTCAATGATTTCTCGGTTTTCTTCAATCCCGCTTCTCAGTTTATTTGCACCGAGCGCGAGTCCCGTCATGGTATTGCCGATAATCATGCCGGAAATCGGAATGCAGTATTGTGGATTAAACCACGGGGTGACTCGCAATACCGCCAACAGAAAGACAAGTGCCGTAACAATATATGAGGAAATCAAGCAGATGCCAATTAACCGCCGCAAGGATTTTGGTAGGCTTTTGGAAACTCGGTGGCAGGCAGTTCGAATTGCAAAGGCTAACATCACGCAAAGCATAAGACTGGTTAGCCACCAGCTTGGATGGTCGAAAACATACATCAGAACGAATCCCATCAGTGTTAGCTGAACGGTCATGCGCACGGTGGCGGTGAGGATAAACTTTTCTCTTCCAATTCCCCGCGCTTTAGAGAGGACAAGCAGCAGAAGGACAAAAACATATGCGATTGCAAGGTTCCAGATCGGCAGATCCATGATAGCGTTCATAAACTTTCTCCTTCTCTTATTTTTCCACTTTCCAGCGTGACGATATCTTCTGAGAACATAGAGGAAACCTGATTTGAGTGGGTAATCAAAATGAGCTGGCGCCCTTTTTCCCGTACAAATTCTGCCAGATTTTTGGTCATTTGATATTCCATCTCAGGATCGAGTGCTGCAGAGGGCTCGTCCATCAGATAAGTTTCAGCATTCATTAAAAGGATGCGCGCCATACAGAGGCGCTGCTTTTCTCCGCCGGAAAGCTTGTTGCAGGAGTCGCTGAGTGATTTTGGCAGCCCTACTTTTTCTAATGCGCTCTGCAGAAGATTGCGTGGTGCGTCCTCATCTTCGGAGAAACGGCGTCCGATTTGAAGGTTGTCTTCAATCGTACCGGGATAAAGAATTGGAGTTTGACCAAGCATGACGACTTTTCGGCGCAGTTTTACAGCATCAATTTCAGTAAGTGATGTCTTGTTATAAAAAATATTGCCGGCAGTTGGCAGATACATTTTGTTGAGCAGCCGCAAAAGGGTCGTTTTTCCGCTGCCGGAAGGACCCACAATGCAGGTGATCTGTCGGTCAAATGTAAAATCCGGAATGTCAAGAATGGTTTTATAGCGTACTTGTTCCAATTTAAACAAATAAAATTCCCTCCTCTTTTTTAGCAAACTGCCTTTATTGTAATCTGCTGCACAAAACTGTGCAATAGAATCTTTGTAAAACCATTGAATGTTTTGTTTTATTACTAAGAAAAAAATTTTATTTGGGACAAAATAGAATTGACATTTTTAAAAACCATCGTTATACTGAAAACAGTCACAAAAAGGGAGTAGTTGAAAACGCATTTGTCAACATCACGATCTTTTAAAAGATCTGGCAATGTGTGCCGATATTCGGTAACAAGACTTTTCGGGGACTGTCCAAGATCGCAGTGGGCAGTTTTTTCCGAAAAGTCTTTTTTGTTTATCGTTCCCTTTACGAGCGAGAAAAGGAGCGTAGATTTTTGTGGGAGATTTTTCGTTTTTAGTCAAAGGAATTCTCAGTGTTACTCCGCAGCAATTCATCATGTGGATAATCGGCGGGCTTTTGATCTGGCTTGCTATTAAAAAGGATTTTGAGCCGGCTTTGTTGCTGCCGATGGGATTCGGTGCGATTCTGGTAAATCTGCCGTATTCCGGCGTTTTGGGAGATTCCGGAATTATTCAATGGCTTTATGATGTCGGCATTCGTGCCAGTGAGGCAATGCCGCTGCTTTTGTTTGTTGGAATTGGCGCGATGATCGATTTTGGACCGCTGCTTTCCAACCCACGGATGCTGCTTTTCGGCGGTGCGGCGCAGTTCGGCATCTTTATGACCGTTGTTTTGGCAGTCCTTTTGGGGTTCCCGTTAAAAGATGCGTTGTCGGCCGGCGTAATTGGTGCTGCAGATGGGCCGACTTCGATTTTTGTTGCAAAGACGCTCAACAGTAATTATATCGGTGCCATTTCGGTAGCCGCTTACAGTTATATGGCGTTGGTGCCGATTATTCAGCCTTTTGCGATTCGGCTCGTCACGACGGAAAAAGAACGCAAAATTCGGATGCCCTATCATCCAAAGCAGGTCAGCAGACTGACAAGAATTCTGTTCCCCATTTGTGTGACGATTGTTGCGGGATTGATTGCACCGGATTCAGTCGCTTTGGTCGGCTTTTTGATGTTCGGCAATTTAATTCGGGAATGTCATAAGTTGGATTCCCTAAAAGAGACTGCAGAAGGACCGCTTACCAATTTAATTACGATTTTTCTCGGAATTACAATCGCATTTCAGATGCAGGCGGAGCAGTTCCTGACTTTTGGAACGTTGCTGATTATGGGACTAGGACTTTTTGCTTTTGTTTTTGATACAATCGGCGGAGTGCTTTTTGCAAAGCTTCTGAATATTTTCCTGCCGGAAGGTCAGAAAGTCAACCCAATGGTAGGCGGCGCCGGAATTTCGGCGTTTCCGATGAGTTCGCGCGTGATTCAGAAGATGGCTTTGAAAGAAGATCCTACCAATCATTTGTTGATGCATGCAGTCGGCGCGAATGTAGCGGGACAAATTGGATCGGTTGTTGCAGGCGGAATTATTTTAAGCCTTGCAGGGAACTTATTGGGGGTGTAAAATAGAGATGTTAACAATGTTGGCAGATTTCCAGAGCATTTTGGGAATTGTTCATGAATCTGACCTTTTCGGAAGCTTTAAAATGATGGGATTAGGGATGCTCGGCATTTTGATCGTTATGATGCTGCTGTATCTTTTGATTATGGTGCTTTCGAAATTTGGAAAAGAAAAAAAGAACTGAGGAGCGTCAAGAAACTATGGCAGACAAAAAATTTGTGGAAGCAATCACTCCCATGGATGAAGATTTTACCCGTTGGTATACGGATATCGTTAAAAAAGCGGAGCTGATGGATTATTCCAGCGTAAAGGGCTGTATGGTGATTGAACCTTACGGATATGCGATCTGGGAAAATATCCAGAAGATTCTGGACAAAAGATTCAAAGAGCTGGGACATGAAAATGTTTATATGCCCATGTTTATTCCGGAAAGCCTTTTGAATAAAGAAAAGGAACATGTGAAGGGATTTGCGCCCGAAGTTGCATGGGTTACGCAGGGCGGCGGAGAAAAGCTGGAAGAACGCCTTTGTGTGCGTCCTACCAGTGAAGTGCTTTTCTGCGAACATTATCAGAAAGTGATTCATTCCTGGAGAGATCTGCCGAAACTTTATAACCAGTGGTGCAGTGTTGTCCGGTGGGAAAAAACGACCCGTCCTTTCCTGCGCAGCAGTGAATTTTTGTGGCAGGAAGGCCATACGATGCATGAGACGCCGGAAGAAGCAAAGGAAGAGACCATGCGGATGCTGCATTGCTATGAGGAATTTTATCGTGATTCTCTTGCAATTCCAGCCGTTACCGGACAGAAAACGGAAAAAGAAAAGTTTGCCGGAGCGGAAGCTACTTATACGATCGAGCCGATGATGCATAACGGAGTTGCTCTGCAGGGTGGTACCAGCCATTATTTTGGAGACGGATTCGCGAAGAGCTTTGGGATCACCTTTACAGGGCGTGACAATACATTACAGCATCCCTATCAGACGAGCTGGGGTGTTTCCACCAGAATGATTGGCGCTATCATTATGGTCCACGGTGATGACAGCGGCTTAAAACTTCCGCCGGCAATCGCTCCGATTCAGGTCATTATTGTGCCTGTTGCACAGCATAAGCCAGGGGTCCTCGAAAAAGCAAATGCACTTTTCGAAGAGCTCAAAAAGGCTGGAATCCGGGTCAAACTGGACGATTGTGAGCAGTCTCCCGGCTGGAAATTTGCCCAATATGAGATGAAGGGCGTTCCACTGCGGCTCGAAATCGGACCGAAGGATATCGAAAAGAAACAGTGTGTGCTTGTGCGCAGAACCGACCGCGAAAAGATTTTCACACCGCTCGGAAGCCTTTTGGAGGCGGTCAATGAGCAGCTGCAGAAAGTACATGATCAGATGTATGAGCAGGCACTCGAAAATTTGAATGCTAAAACATTTGTAGCACATAATCACGAGGAATTTTTGGAAATTGCCAAAAATAAGCCCGGATTTATCAAAGCAATGTGGTGTGGAGATGCGGCCTGTGAGGAAAAGCTCAAAGATGAGACCGGTGGCGTCAAATCCCGCTGCATTCCATTTGAAGAAGAACATATAGCCGATACCTGTGTCTGCTGCGGCAAACCTGCGACCCATATGGTTTATTGGGGACGTCAGTATTAAAGAATCAGATCCGGAACTTTTCGGGGAAACCCGGAATTCTCCGGATTTTTTATTCGAAAAGACTTGCTGTTTTCTAAAAAATTGGGTATTCTAGGGAAAGGATGATCTTCGTCTGATTTTTTCTATATTAAAAGGAAAGGACAGAAGAATTTTATGAAAGCGAAAACATGGAGAAAGATTTCCTTTTTTGCTGGGGCTGCTGCCGTCGGGACAGCGTTTGCTAGAAAAGCCGGATGTGATCAGATTGTAGGCACTAAGGCGAAAGGCGCTACAACGATTCTGCGTGATCGAAAGGGAAATCCGAAAGGTGCGGCAGCAATCGGCGCGATAGGACCAATTTCGTTTGGAAGATTGACCGCGACAATTTGCGGCTGGACTGCGGCAGCGGCTGCCTCAAAGGCAAAGTCTGCAACATATCGGGAAAAACAGCGTCAAAAGAAGAATTAGCATAATAAACAAAAAGGAGCTTCAATTTTTTCTGTTTATTACAAAAGAAATTCTTGCATTCTAAATCTGTTTATGGTATTATAATCAAGCACGACTGCGACAGATATGCGTTGAAGCGGGAGGTTGCGGCTTATATTAAGCCGGTTTTTCCGTGGAGTATGTCCGATTTTAAACCGGGCGAGAAAAGATTGTGTGCAGCGAAAGAGTACTTGTGCGACTTTTTCCTGTTCAGGACGTTTTTTGCAAAGACCCGGGTCGCCCCAAAAGGGAGATCCGGTTTTTCAATGGGCCGAGATGGAACACCCGGAACATTGTAGGAAAAATTCCGCCAAAAAGGCCTTTCTAGTCCGCCAACTACAATAAGGAGGCGATTTTAGTGGCAGTCAAAGAAAAAATTCGGATCAGAATTAAAGGGTACGATCATCAACTGGTCGATCAGTCCTGTGAGAAGATCGTTCAGACGGCAAAGCGTACCGGTGCCCGCGTAAGCGGCCCTGTCCCGCTGCCGACCGAAAGGCAGATCATCACGGTTCTGCGTGCTGTTCATAAGTATAAGGACAGCCGCGAACAGTTTGAAATGCGTACCCACAAGAGACTGATCGACATCCTCAGACCTTCCAACAAGACTGTTGAAGCCATGATGGGTCTGGAACTCCCCGCCGGTGTTGAGATCGAAATTAAACTGTAACAGAATTCTGTTATAAGTAATTTTTCAACCGACCAGCGTCGAGGTCATGTTGGCAGAAACGCCAACCAATAACCATAGGAGGTAATCCGAACAATGAAAAAAGGTATCATTGGCAAGAAAATCGGCATGACGCAGATTTTCGACGAGAATGGAAATGTTGTTCCCGTTACGGTCGTTGAGGCGGGCCCTTGTGTGGTCGCTCAGAAAAAGACCGTAGAGAACGACGGCTACCAGAGTGTTCAGCTCGGCTATGGCGAAATGAAGCCTCAGCGCCTCACGAAGCCTATGAAGGGTCACTTTGAAAAAGCAGACGTCGCTCCGAAAAAAGTCCTGCGCGAGTTTCGCATGGACGATGCTGATGCTTTGAAAGTCGGCGATCTTGTAAAGGCAGACATTTTTGCTGCCGGAGATAAGGTTGACGTACAGGGCACCAGCAAAGGTAAGGGCTGGGCCGGCGGCATCAAGCGCTGGAACCTGCACCGCCTGAAGGAATCCCATGGCACCGGCCCGGTAGCACGGCATGCCGGTTCCAATGGCTGCTGCTCCGATCCGTCCCGTGTGTTCCCAGGCAAGCATATGTCTGGCCATATGGGCGCTGAGACGACCACTGTACAGAACTTGACGGTCGCCAAAGTGGATGCAGAAAACAATCTGATCGCTATCAAGGGCGCCGTTCCGGGCCCGAATGGCGGTATCGTTGTCATTCATGACAGCGTTAAAGTGAAAGCGTAAGGAAAGGAGGAACCGAAATGCCTACAGTAGCAGTACTTGATATGACCGGCAAGGAAGTAGAGAAGATCGACCTTTCCGACGCCATTTTCGGCATTGAGCCGAATGTCAGCGTAATGCATGACATTGTAAAAAATTATCTGGCTAATCAGCGCCAGGGCACACAGTCTGCGCTGACCCGCAGCGAGGTTTCCGGCGGCGGCAGAAAGCCATGGAAACAAAAAGGCACGGGCCACGCCCGTCAGGGTTCCACCCGGGCGCCTCAGTGGACGCACGGCGGCGTTGTCTTTGCACCAAAGCCGCGCGACTACAGCTACACCCTCAACAAGAAGGTGAAACGTCTGGCACTTAAATCCGCGTTCTCCAGCAAGGTAAAGGATGACGAGATGATCGTTCTGTCCACAATTACTCTGGACGATTTCAAGACCAAGGCCATCGCTGAGATGCTTAAGGCTTTGGGAGCGGATAAAAAGGCTCTGATCGTTCTCCCCGAAAAGGACGAAAAGGTAATTGCTTCTGCGAATAACCTTCCGGGAGTAAAAACCGCAATGGTAAATACCCTGAATGTTTATGATATCCTCAACGCGGACAAATTTATTGTCCTGAAGGATGCCGTAGCACAGATCGAGGAGGTGTACGCATAATGACCGCACATGAAATTATTATCCGCCCTATCATCACTGAAAAAGCAATGCAGGGACTCGGAAATAAGGTCTACACCTTCCAGGTGGCAGACAAAGCCACTAAAATCGATGTAAAGCGCGCTGTGGAAGAAGCCTTTGGCGTAAAGGTCAGCAAGGTCAACACTCTGCACGTGCGTGGCCACCTGCGTCGCCAGGGCCGCACCGAAGGATATACAGCCTCTTGGAAGAAAGCAATCGTCACTTTGACTGAAGACAGCAAGACGATCGAATTTTTCGAGGGCATGATGTAAGGGAGAGCTTCCTTACAAGAAAATACCGTTAAGGAAACTTTCCGGCAACGTATGGGGAGTGACAAACCCCGCAAAGCCATCATGAGGAGTGTGAAACCGAAATGTCTATTAAAAGTTACAAACCTACTACGGCTTCACGACGCAATATGAGCGTCACGGACTATTCCGGGCTTACCAAAAAGGCTCCTGAAAAGAGTCTGCTGGATTCCCAGAGTCATCAGTCCGGCCGTAATAGTTACGGAAGAATTACCGTTCGCCATCGCGGCGGCGGCAACCGTCAGAAATACCGTATCATTGATTTTAAACGCCAGAAGGTAGATATGCCAGCAACCGTACAGGCTCTGGAATATGATCCAAACCGCTCTGCTTTTATTGCTTTGATTCAGTATGAAGACGGTGAAAAAAGTTATATCATTGCACCAAACGGCCTGAATGTCGGCGATAAAGTTGTCGCAGGTGCAAGTTCCGATATTAAGCCCGGCAACGCGTTGCCGCTCGCTAATATCCCATCCGGTACCTTTGTCCACAACGTTGAGCTTTATCCCGGTAAGGGCGCACAAATGGCCCGTTCAGCCGGTATCATGGCACAGTTGATGGCGAAGGAAAACGGCATGGCGCTTTTGCGTCTGCCTTCCGGAGAACTCAGAAATGTCCCCGATGCCTGCATGGCGACCATTGGCCAGGTCAGCAATATTGACCATGAAAACGTCAAGATCGGCAAAGCAGGACGCACACGTCATCTGGGCTGGCGCCCGACCGTCCGTGGTTCTGCAATGAACCCGAACGATCATCCGCATGGCGGCGGCGAAGGCAAAGCGCCTATTGGCCATCCTGGCCCAATGACCCCTTGGGGCAAACCTGCTCTTGGGTTTAAGACCCGCAAACCTCACAACCGCTCCGATAAGCTTATCGTGAAGCGCAGAAACGGCAAATAAGGCAAACAGAAAGGAGCTATTCATATGGGCAGAAGCTTAAAAAAGGGTCCTTATGTTCAGCCTGTGCTGTTGAAAAGGATTCAGGAGATGAACGAGAAGGGCGAAAAGAAGATCATTAAGACCTGGAGCCGTTCTTCTCAGATTTTCCCCGACTTTGTCGGTCATACAATCGCCGTCCATGACGGCCGCAAACATGTGCCGGTATATATCACTGAAGATATGGTAGGACATCGCCTCGGCGAGTTCGCGCCTACCCGCACCTTCAAGGGTCATTCCGGCTCAAAAACTACCACAGTGCCGGGTAAATAACGGCCGAAAGGAGTGTATCACATGGAAGCAAGGGCTTATCTTAACTACGCCCGTATTTCCCCCCGCAAAATGTCCATTGTGCTGGATTTAATCCGCAATAAGCCAGTGGATCTTGCAATGGCTATCCTTCAGAATACCCCCAAGGCCGCTTCCGAGTATCTTGTAAAACTCTTGAAGTCGGCCATGGCGAATGCTGAAAATAACCATAGTATGGACGTTTCCAGGCTTTACGTGGCAGAGTGCTACGCATGTCCTGGCCCGATCCTCAAGCGCATTCGTCCGCGGGCACAGGGTCGTGCATATCAGGTTCTCAAAAGATCCTCGCACGTAACCATGGTGCTTAAGGAAAAAGAATAAGGCAGAGGAGGTATAGAAATGGGTCAGAAAATAAATCCACATGGTTTTCGTGTGGGTGTTATCAAAGATTGGGACTCCCGCTGGTATGTCAGCAACAATGTTTTTGGCGATACTCTGGTTGAAGATTACAAGCTGCGCCGCAAGCTGAAGAAACAGCTTTATGCTGCCGGCGTCCCGAAGATTGAAATTGAACGTGACGCTTCCAAGGTTCGCATTCATATTCACTGCGCAAAGCCGGGCATGGTTATCGGCAAAGCAGGATCAGAGATTGAAAAACTCCGTCAGCAGTGTGAAAAAGATCTTGGAAAGCCTGTGTCGATTAATATTATCGAGGTCAAGACCCCCGATTTGGACGCACAGCTCGTCGCTGAAAACATTGCACAGCAGCTGGAAAAGAGAATTTCCTTCCGCCGCGCAATGAAGCAGTGCATCGGCCGCGCAATGAAGATGGGAGCAAAGGGAATCAAAACCATGTGCTCCGGTCGTTTGGGCGGTGCAGAAATTGCTCGTAAAGAGCAGTATCATGATGGCACAATTCCGCTGCAGACTCTGCGCGCGGATATTGATTATGGTTTTGCCGAGGCTGCCACAACTTATGGCCGTATCGGTGTAAAAGTTTGGATTTACCGGGGCGAGGTTCTGCACGATAATCGCAGCGCCGCCCGTCCGCCCCGCCGGGAAGGAGGCAGTAAATAATGCTGTTGCCTAAGCGCGTTAAATATCGTCGTGTACACCGTGGCCGTATGACCGGCAAGGCGTATCGCGGCAATAAGGTCACTTATGGTGATTACGGTCTTCAGGCTTTGGAGCCCGCATGGATCACCTCAAACCAGATTGAAGCAGCTCGTGTCGCAATGACTCGTTACTGCAAACGTTTCGGCCAAGTCTGGATTAAAATTTTCCCTGATAAACCAATTACCCAGAAACCAGCAGAAACTCGAATGGGTTCCGGCAAAGGTTCTCCGGAATATTGGGTAGCTGTAGTAAAGCCGGGCCGCGTTATGTTCGAAATCGGTGGTGTTTCTGAAGACACAGCAAAAGAGGCTATGCGCCTTGCTGCCAGTAAGCTGCCAATTAAGACGAAAATCGTTAAGAAGGAAGAGGAGGTTGAGCAATAATGAAGGCATCCGAAGTGCGTGAAATGACAAACGAAGAGCTTCAAAGTAAGCTCAAGGACCTTAAGGAAGAACTCTTTAACCTCCGCTTTCAACTTGCGATTAACCAACTCGACAACCCGATGCGTATCTCCGCTGTCAAAAAGGACATTGCCCGCGTAAAAACTGTTTTACGCGCCAATGAACTGAAAGACAACGCGAACGTCTGACGGAAGGAGGTACCATCGTGAGCGAAAGAAATTATCGTAAAATAGAGGTTGGTAAGGTTGTCAGCGACAAGATGGACAAGACCATCGTTGTAGCAGTCCAAGACAGCGTTAAGCATCCCCTGTACGGCAAGATCATTAAACGTACCGTTAAATTAAAGGCACATGACGAGAACAATGAATGCAACGTCGGTGACCGCGTGCGTGTTATGGAGACCCGTCCCTTAAGTAAAGATAAGAGATGGCGTCTTGTCGAGATTATTGAAAAAGCGAAGTAATTCGCCCAAGCAAAGGAGGAACGCACTGTGATTCAGCAGCAGACTTACCTCAACGTTGCCGACAACACCGGCGCGAAGCAGATTATGTGCATCCGCGTTCTGGGCGGTACGGGCAGAAGGTATGCAAATATCGGTGACGTCATCGTAGCTTCCGTAAAAAGAGCTGCACCAGGCGGTACTGTAAAAAAAGGCGAAGTCGTTAAGGCAGTTGTGGTTCGCACGGCTTCCGGTGTTCGCCGTGATGACGGCAGCTACATCCGTTTTGATGAAAACGCTGCAGTCTTAATCAAAGACGATAAAAACCCCAGGGGCACTCGTATCTTTGGGCCCGTCGCAAGAGAATTGCGCGACAAGGACTATATGAAGATTTTGAGTCTTGCTCCCGAAGTACTATAAGGAGGTGTCACAATGGAAAATAAAATGCATGTAAAGACCGGTGACACCGTTGCAATTCTCAGCGGTCGCGATGCCGGCAAGCAGGGCAAGGTCATGGCAGTTAGCCCCAAAGAGGGCAAGGTCATTGTTGAGAAACTCAACATGGTCACCAAGCACGTGAAACCCCGCCGTGCTGGAGAAGAGGGCGGCATTGTTAAAGCCGAGGGCGCTATTTATGCAAGCAAAGTTCAGGTTGTGTGCCCCCACTGTAAAAAGCTGACCCGCGTAGGCCATAAGGTCCATGACGAGCAGAAGCCGAACGGTGGCGTCAAGCACGTCTCTGAGCGCGTCTGCAAAAAATGCGGCGAAACGCTGTAAGGGAGGTTTCACACAATCATGGCTAGACTCAAAGAGACTTATAAAGCCGAGGTCGCACCCGCTCTGATGAAGAAATTCGGTTATAAGAGCGTGATGCAGATTCCGAAACTGAATAAAATTGTCATCAATGTTGGTGCAGGTGAGGCTAAGGAAAATTCCAAGGCAATTGATTCCATTACCACAGATATCTCCGCAATTACCGGTCAGAAGCCCCAGATTCGCAAGGCAAAAAAGAGCGTTGCAAACTTTAAGCTTCGTGCCGGAATGCCGATTGGCGTACGCGTAACATTGCGCGGTGACCGTATGTATGAGTTTGTAGATCGTCTTTTTAATGTGGCGTTGCCCCGCGTGCGTGATTTTCGCGGGATTAACCCTAATTCTTTTGACGGTCGCGGCAACTACAATATGGGCGTTAAAGAACAGCTGATTTTCCCGGAGATCGAGTATGACAAGATCGATAAAGTACGCGGTATGGACATTACTTTTGTCACAACCGCACAAAACGACGAGGAAGCCCGCCAACTCTTAGAGTTGATGGGTGCCCCGTTTGAGAGATAAGGAGGGATTCTTGTGGCCAAAACATCCATGAAAGTCAAGCAGCGCCGTCCGGCGAAGTATTCTTCCCGGCAGTATAATCGCTGCAAGATCTGCGGGCGGCCGCACGCCTACCTTCGCAAGTTCGGAATTTGCCGTATTTGCTTCCGTGAACTCGCTCATAAAGGCGAGATCCCGGGCGTGAAAAAGGCGAGCTGGTAAAGCAAAGGAGGAAACGGTATGCAGATTACAGATACAATCGCTGACCTGCTCACCCGGATTCGTAACGCAAGCTCTGCAAAGCATGATTCTGTTCAAATTCCTGCTTCTAATATGAAGAAGGCAATCTGTCAGATCCTCGAGGACGAGGGTTATATCAAGAGCTACAGCGTCACAGAAGACGGAAAACAGGGTATGATTAAAGTGATCCTGAAATATGGCGAAGGCAAGCGGCCTGTTATCATGGGCCTTAAGCGTGTGAGCAAACCCGGCCTGCGCATCTATTCCAATGCAGAAGAACTGCCTAAGGTTATGAAAGGCCTTGGTGTTGCCATCATCTCTACCAGCAAGGGCATTATGACTGACCGTCAGGCCCGCAAAGAGAATGTCGGCGGCGAAGTTCTTGCATTTATCTGGTAAAGAAGGGTGGTAAAGAAATGTCGCGAATTGGAAGAAAACCTATAAATATTCCCACTGGCGTTGATGTAAAAGTCGATGGTAGTGTTGTTACGGTAAAAGGGCCTAAGGGCACGCTGACGCATAGCTTCCACCCGAATATGGCTATTTCCGTAGAGGGGAACGAACTGATCGTTACCCGTCCAAACGATGAAAAAGAGAACAAGGCTCTGCATGGTCTTACCCGTACCCTGATCAACAATATGGTAGTTGGTGTAACGGAAGGCTTTAAAAAGGAACTCGAAGTCAACGGTGTTGGCTATCGTGTACAGAAGCAGGGCAAGAATTTGGTAATGAACCTCGGATACAGCCATCAGGTGATTGTTCCGGAGGTTGATGGAATTACCATCGAAGTTCCCTCTGCAAACAAAATTACGATTCTTGGCGCTGATAAGCAGCAGGTTGGTCAGTTTGCCGCCGAAGTTCGTGAAAAACGTCCGCCTGAGCCTTATAAGGGCAAGGGCATCCGCTATGTCGGTGAATATGTCCGCCATAAGGAAGGCAAGGCCGGCAAGGGCGCTAAGAAGTAAATAAGGAGTGAATACCAATGGTGAATAAGGCTGATAGAAATGCCGCAAGACTGCACCGCCATATCCGCGTGCGCAGCAAAATTTCCGGCACAGCAGAGTGCCCCCGCCTGAACGTGTTCCGCTCTGCCAATAACATCTACGCCCAGATTATCGACGACGTAAAAGGTGCAACATTGTGTGCTGCATCCTCGCTGGATAAGGAATTTGAAGGCAAGGGCAGCAACAAGGAGGCTGCACGCAAAGTCGGTGAACTGATCGCTAAGCGTGCTGCAGAGAAGAACATCACTGAGGTCAAGTTCGACCGCGGCGGATACCTGTTCCACGGCCGTGTCAAAGAACTGGCCGACGGCGCCCGCGAGGGCGGCCTCAAGTTCTAAGAAGGAGGAAAGACGATTGGCTAGATTCGACTCAAGAAAAAAAGACGATGAGTTTAAAGAGCATGTAGTTTCCATCAACCGTGTTTCCAAAACTGTAAAAGGCGGCCGTATTTTTAAGTTTGCTGCACTTGTAGTAGTGGGCGACGGGAAAGGCACTGTCGGTTTTGGAATCGGTAAGTCCGGCGAAGTTCCGGATGCAATCCGCAAGGGCATTGAGGACGCTAAGAAGAACCTGAAAAAGATTTCTCTGCGTGGTTCTACAATTCCGCACGAGATCATTGGAGAGTTCGGTGCAGGCCGCGTTTTGATGAAACCGGCTGCTCCTGGTACCGGCGTAATTGCCGGCGGTCCGGTCCGTTCTGTGATCGAGGCTGTTGGAATTCGTGATATCCGTACCAAGGCACTGCGCTCTAATAATCCCTGCAACGTAGTCCGTGCAACATTGGATGGTCTGTGCAAACTGCGTACCGCCGAAGAAGTGGCTGCGGTTCGTGGCCGTTCCGTGAAAGAGATTCTTTAAGGGAGGGCGTTTTAGATGGCTAACTTAAATATTAGACTGGTCAAGAGCCTGATTGGTTCTCAGAAAGACCAGATCGCTACCGCCCAGTCCCTAGGCCTTCGCAAAATCGGCGACAGCACTGTGCAACCCGATAATGTGCAGACCAAAGGCAAGGTGGCCAAAATTATCCACCTCATCGAGGTAAAGAACGCTTAACTAAAAGGAGGTGCGAGTATTATGAAATTGCATGATCTGACAGCAGTACCGGGCTCTACAAAAAATTCAAAGAGGATCGGTCGTGGTCATGGTTCCGGTTGGGGTAAAACTTCTGGCAAAGGTCAAAAAGGTCAGAAAGCCCGTGCTGGATTCAGTCAGAGAGCCGGTTTTGAAGGCGGACAGATGCCTTTGCAGCGCCGGATCCCGAAGCGTGGATTCAACAATATTTTTGCAAAAGAAATTATCACCGTCAATGTTGGTACTTTGGACAAAAAGTTTGAAGATAACGCTGTGATTGATGCGCAGGCATTGATTAAGGCAGGCATTATTAAGAAGGCTGCTGATGGTGTGAAAATTCTTGCAAACGGAAATGTGACGAAGAAGCTGAATGTATCGGTGAATGGCTATTCCAAGTCCGCAAAAGAAAAAATTGAAGCGGCAGGTGGGAAGGCTGAGGTGATCTAATTGTTTAAAACAATTAAGAACGCCTGGAAAATTCCTGAACTTCGCAAAAAGCTGCTTTTTACGGTGTTGGTTATTATTGTTTTCCGCTTAGGCGCCGTTATTCCGGTACCTTTTTTGGATGCAGCACAGTTAAAAGCTGTTATGGATTCTGTTGCCGGAACCGGCAGCGGAACAGCACTTGGATATTTGGATATGTTGTCCGGCGGTGCTTTTTCACAGGCAACCCTGTTTGCGATGAGTGTTACGCCATATATCAACAGCCAGATTATTATCCAACTATTGACGATCGCAATTCCCGCTCTTGAACGTATGGCAAAAGAGGGGGAAGAAGGCCGTAAACGCCTAGAAACCATTGTCCGTTATTTGGCAGTGATTCTTGGTTTGATTCAAGGCCTTGCATATTATATGTTCCTTCGCAACAGTGGCAATGGCGGTTCTATTGTAAAATACACGCAAGGCGGCACCGGTATTTTCGTCGGTTTCGTTATCGTGCTTTGCTTTACCGCCGGTACTGCACTGATGATGTGGATGGGCGAGCAGATCAACCAGTTTGGCGTTGGCAATGGTATTTCTATTTTACTGTTTGCCGGCATCGTAGCTCGTTTGCCCCATACGATCAACACCCTGGGTCAGTATTTGAGTATCGCATCGGGAGACCCCACAAATTCCGGTAAGTATTTCTTTACGGTTCCGCTCTTTGTGGTACTCTTCCTTGGCGTTATCTGGCTGATCTCTTTTATGAACGAATCAGAGCGCCGTATTCCCATTCAGTACGCAAAACGTGTGGTTGGACGGAAACAATACGGCGGTCAAAGCAGCCATTTGCCGATTAAAGTTGGTTTGGGCGGCGTTATGCCAATCATTTTTGCCAGCGTGATTCTTTCCATTCCCAGCACAATTCAGCTGTTTATGGGAAGCAATGCAACCGGCTTTTGGGCGAGCTTTGTCAGTGCATTCCGTAGTACGGGGTTACTTTACTGCGTTTTGTATTTCCTTTTGATTATGTTGTTTGGCTTTTTCTATACAGCGATGCAGTACAATCCAATTGAGATGGCAAACAATCTCCGTCAGAACAACGGCACAATTCCGGGAATTCGTCCCGGCAAGCCGACATCTGATTATATTTCCCGGATTCTGTCAAAAATTACCATGATCGGGTCTCTTTATCTGTCCATTATCGCATTGCTGCCAATTATTTTTGGCAATGTTGCGGGGATGCAGAACCTTTCTATGGGCGGCACTTCCATTATCATTATGGTCGGTGTTGCGCTGGAGACTGTCAAGCAGCTTGAGAGCCAGATGATGATGCGTCATTATAAAGGCTTTTTGGATTGATAGAGGAGGCGCATTAAAATGAAGTTGATTTTTTTAGGAGCTCCGGGCGCGGGAAAGGGCACACAGGCGGAAGCCGTTTGTGCACATTTAAATATTCCCGCAATTTCTACAGGCAATATGATCCGCGAAGCGCTGAAAAGCGGTACTGAGATGGGCTTAAAAGCGAAATCCTATATGGATTCCGGTGCCCTTGTACCAGACGAAGTCGTAATCGGCATTGTAAAAGATCGGATTGCACAGCCAGACTGTGCAAACGGTTTTGTGCTGGACGGCTTCCCGCGTACAATCCCTCAGGCCGAGGCTCTGGACAATATGGGCGTCAAGATTGATCGTGTGATCGCTCTTGAAGTCTCTGATGATAAAATCGTCAAACGTATGTCCGGACGCCGTGTCTGCGAAAGCTGCGGCGCCAGCTACCACTTGCTCTACAATCCTCCTAAAGTGGAAGAAAAATGTGACAAGTGCGGCGGCACCCTTGTTCAGCGTAAGGATGACCTGCCTGAAACAGTTAAAGCACGTCTGAAGGTATACCACGAGCAGACTGAGCCTTTGAAAGACTATTACAAGCGTCAGGGAAAGCTCTATACCGTAGATGGTCAGGAAGATGTGGCTGATACCACAAAACTGACTTTACAGACGATCGAGGCGTAATGAATGATTATTTTAAAAACAAACCGTGAACTTCAATTTATGAAAAGAGCTGGCCGTGTAGCGGCCAACGCCTTGAAGATTGCTGGAGAGGTAGTCGAGCCGGGTGTTTCCACCTGGGAGATCGACCGCGCAGCCAAGAAGTATATCGAGAGTGAAGGCGCAGAGCCAACATTTCTTGGATACGGCGGATTTCCAGCAACCTGCTGCATTTCAGTAAATCAGGTAGTTATCCATGGCATACCGAGCAAAAAGCAGATCATCCGGGAAGGCGACATCGTCTCTATTGATGTTGGCGCTACCCTGGAAGGCTATGTGGGCGATAACGCATGGACTTTTCCTTGTGGAAAAGTCAGTGAGGAAGCCCAGCGTCTAATGGACACGACCCGCGAAAGCCTTTTTGAAGGCATTAAGGCAGCTCAGCCGAATAATCGGCTGGGTGATGTGGGCAGTGCCGTACAACGGTATGCTGAAGCTCGCGGTTACTCGGTGGTACGCGATTTCGTCGGCCACGGAGTAGGCGCGAAGATGCATGAAGATCCCAGTGTTCCAAATTACGGTACGCCAGGAAGAGGCGTACGCTTGCTGCCCGGCATGACCATTGCGATTGAGCCCATGATAACGCAGGGCACTTACAAGGTAAAGACCCTCGACGATGGATGGACTACCGTAACGGCGGATGGAAAACTGGCGGCTCACTTTGAGAATTCAATCGCGATCACTCCAGACGGCCCGGTGATTTTGACCGCGGCCGATCGCTGAGGAGGCTGTGAATGGAGCTCAAGCGAGGTATGGTGGTTCGGTCTGCCGCAGGACATGATCGGGACACATTCTGTGCGATTCTTTCCATAGATGGCTCCTTCGCTTTTTTGTGCGATGGAAAACGCCGTCCGTTGGAAAAACCTAAAAAGAAAAAAAGAATCCACTTTTTTCCAACCAGCACGATCCTCCCAGAGGAAATGCTGAAGACGAATCGTTCCATCCGGACGGCATTGAGAAAATTTCAAAGTGCCGGCTCATCGAAAGAGGAGGCTTAACTCTCATGTCAAAACAGGACGTAATTGAAACCGAAGGCGTTGTGGTGGAAGCCCTGCCGAACGCGATGTTCAAGGTGGAACTTCAGAACCACCACGTTATTCTGGCCCATATTTCTGGGAAATTGCGGATGAATTTTATTCGTATTCTGCCCGGGGATAAGGTGACACTCGAACTGTCTCCTTATGATCTTACACAGGGCCGGATCACATGGCGTACAAAATAAAAGTGACGCCAAGGAAACCGATATACTTTCGCATAAAGGGAGGTTACCCAGATGAAAGTAAGACCTTCAGTCAAAAAAATGTGTGAAAAATGCAAAATCATCAAACGTAAAGGTAAAGTAATGGTGATTTGCGAAAATCCGAAGCATAAACAGCGTCAGGGCTAAGAGACTAGAAATCGGTCTCAGATGACGCTTCTATCAAATATGGAGGTGCAACCAGTATGGCTCGTATAGCAGGTATCGACTTGCCTAGAGATAAGCGTGTGGAAATCGCCCTGACTTACATTTTTGGAATCGGCCGCAAAACCGCTTCTGATATTTGCAAGGCGACCGGTGTGAACCCCGATGTGCGTGTCCGCGATCTGACGGAAGACGACGCAGCCAAGCTTAGAGAATACATTGATCATAACTGCCGCGTGGAAGGCGATCTTCGCCGCGACGTTGCGTTTGATATCAAACGCTTGATCGAAATTGGTTCCTACCGTGGCCAGCGTCACCGCAAGGGTTTGCCGGTGCGTGGTCAGCGTTCCAAGACCAATGCAAGAACACGCAAAGGTCCCCGCAAGACCATGGCGAACAAGAAAAAGTAAGGAGGGATTTTAACGATGGCAGCAGCAAATAAAGCAACAGGAAAAAAAGTTACAGCGACTCGCAGACGCCGTGAGCGCAAAAATATTGATCATGGTTGTGTTCATATTCAGTCCACGTTCAACAATACGATTGTGACCATTACCGACCCGCAGGGCAATGCAGTTTCTTGGGCTAGCTCCGGAGAACTGGGTTTCCGCGGCTCCAGAAAATCCACTCCTTTTGCAGCACAGACCGCAGCAGAGACTGCCGCAAAAGCAGCAATGGAACATGGAATGAAGGCAGTAGAGGTTTTTGTTAAAGGACCGGGCTCTGGCCGTGAGGCTGCAATCCGTGCGCTTCAGAACGCCGGACTTGAGGTCACTCTGATCAAAGACGTGACCCCCATTCCGCATAATGGATGCCGTCCGCCGAAAAGAAGACGCGTCTAGTAACAAAACCAATACAGGAGGTGCAATCATACCATGGCTAGATATACCGATTCCGTGTGCAAGCTTTGCCGCAGAGAGGGCCAGAAGCTCTTTCTGAAAGGCCAGCGCTGCTATACGGATAAATGTGCAATCAATCGCCGTAACTACGCTCCTGGCCAGCATGGTCAGGGCCGCCATAAGACCAGTGAATATGGCATGCAGCTGCGTGCAAAGCAGGCAACCCGTCGCTATTATGGCGTTTTGGAAAGCCAGTTCCACAATTATTATGAAATGGCTACTAAGATGCAGGGTAAAGCCGGTGAAAACATGCTTTCTCTGTTGGAGACTCGCCTTGATAACGTGATTTATCGTCTTGGCTGGGCTAATTCCCGTGCTGAAGCCCGCCAACTGGTCGTTCATGGACATTTCCAGGTGGACGGTCACCGTGTGGATATTCCGTCTTATCTGGTAAAACCTGGCGATGCAATCTCCATTCAGGAGAAGAGCCGTCAGAGTGGAAAGATCAAGGCAAACCTGGAAGATAATGCTTCTCGTCCGGCACCAAAGTGGATGGAGAAAAACAATGAGAATTTCTCCGGGAAGATCATCGCAAAACCGACAAGAGAAGAAATCGACCTTCCTGTTGATGAAACTCTTATCGTCGAGTTCTACTCCAAATAATCCGTTTCCTCTGGAAGGATGTATTACGATAGCAGAGTTTTCCCGCTAGAGTCTTAAGGAGGTTGCTAATGATCGAGATTGAAAAGCCCAAAATTCAAACGGAAGAGCTAAAAGAAGACGGCACCTATGGCAGATTTGTTGTAGAGCCGTTAGAGCGCGGCTTCGGTACCACCTTGGGCAATAGCCTTCGGCGTGTGCTTTTGTCTTCACTACCGGGTGTGGCATGCACATCAATTAAAATTGATGGAGTTGTGCATGAGTTTTCCACAATTCCGGGCATTAAAGAAGACGTTACAGAAATCGTGCTGAATATCAAGAATTTGACTGCAAAGCTGCATTGCGACGGGTCCAAAACTGTTGAGATTTCTGCAGAAGGTCCCTGCGAAGTAACTGCCGATTCTATTAAATGTGACAGCGAAGTAGAGATTTTGAATCCGGAACTGCATATTGCTACTCTGGGAGAAGGCGCTAAGCTTCAAATGGAGTTGACGCTGGATCATGGCCGCGGCTATATTTCTGCAGAGCGGAATAAGCAGAATATGACAAATATTACAATCGGCGAATTACCGGTAGATTCTATTTATACCCCTGTTTCTAAGGTGAACTTTAACGTAGAGCCCACCCGTGTGGGGCAGAGCATCGATTTCGATAAACTGACCCTTGAAGTGTGGACCAACGGCGTTATCGGCGCCCAGGAAGCAGTTTCTCTGGCCGCGAAAGTCCTGACGGAACACCTGAATTTGTTTGTAAACCTGTCCGACAGCGGCAGCAATACAGAGATCATGGTGGAGAAGGACGATAAGGGCAAAGAGAAGATTCTGGAGATGACGATCGAGGAATTGGATTTGTCCGTCCGTTCCTTTAACTGCCTGAAGCGTGCGGGTATCAACACCGTCGGCGACCTGATCAATAAGTCCGAAGAGGACATGATGAAGGTGCGCAACCTCGGACGTAAATCTCTGGAAGAAGTCGTCTGGAAGATGGCTTCTTTAGGTTTCAATCTGCGTAAGGACGACGAATAAGGGTCCTTATCCCTAGACAGTGTCAAAGGAGTGATAATCGATGCCAGGAACCAGAAAGCTCGGAAGAGCTACTGATAGCAGAACAGCTATGCTGCGCGCAATGGTGACCTTTCTGTTAGAAAATGGAAAGATCGAGACGACAGTCTCCCGTGCCAAAGACGTTCGCGCCATGGCAGAAAAAATGATCACGGTCGCCAAGGAAGATAATCTTCATAATCGGCGTCTCGTATTAGGTTTCGTGACCAAGGAGGATGTCGTGAATAAATTGTTCACCGAGATCGCTCCCAAGTATGCGGAGCGTAACGGCGGTTATTGCCGGATCACAAAACTCGGACCTCGCCGCGGCGATGCCGCGGAGATGGCCATTATCGAGCTGCTCTGAGCGTTTTGCTTTTATAAAAATGAAATCCCTTCGGAAGTTTTTTCGGAGGGATTTTTTTATGGGTAAAAGTCCTATGAAATTTTCTTGACAGGAAAAACGCAAAAAATTCTGATGCTGCTTTGACTTTAAAAAAGCTTAAAAGAGCGAAAAACAGACAATGGATAGACCAATAAACTTTTGAGTAGGAGCTCACAGTGCCATGAATTTTACCAGGCAATAAAGGAAAGGTCCGGTACCTTTCCTGGGTTGGCTTTCTATAATAAGCAGTAAAAGTGCCAATTCCTAATATAGCCGGTTACAGCGCGAGAATTGAAAGCCTGTGCTTGTGAATAAGTAAGAAACAGATTGATCGCTTCCTGGGACAATCTGCGTGTTTCGATCCTATCTAATTGCAAAACCTTCTTAAAGAGGGACAACGAGGTATTGTGTTGCCTTTATAGAATTTTGTAGTGGCCGCGCGGGGAATTACCGGAAAAAGAGTTGCTAGAATTCAGAGGGCTTTTTAAAAGGCATGTTGAATTACGAATTCATGGAGGAGTAATCCATAGGGGATAAGATCAGGCGTATTGTTTTATCCCCTTTTATTTATTAGAAAGCCTTTATTTAGATGCTAAATCAATTCCCTTAAAACAAATATAAAAAATGAAGTCTGCAGTATCAAAATTTGATTCTGCAGACTTCATCTGTTATGAGAGGTAAAAAAACATAGCAAATGCCATTTCTGTACTTCATCGTGCAGAAATGGCATTTGCATTAGGGAGAGAAATAAAAACAAAACACTGACCATTTTAAAAAGTAAAATCAAATTTTTACACGTTCAGTTGTACCCTTTTGTGGTAGGAGGAGAACAAAGTTGAAGGAGTGTAAAGGTGCTTAAAGTGAGGACTTTTAGATTTTCTAATCGGTCAGTAAGACATAATCAAAGAGTTTTTATAGACACAAGTTTCAAAAAATATTTTTTCTATTTTCAGAATCAGGAGAAAAAGTTAGAACAAAACCAGAGGACAAAGAACTGCAACCATAGCAACCATGATAATGAAGAGCGGTCCGCCGATCTTCATATAATCGCTGAACTTGTAGCCTGCCGGCAAAATCTGCATGTTTACAGCAGTGCCGATAGGAGTGCAGATTGCGAGGTTCGTGGTGATGCCGATTGCAATAACGAACGGGAGTGGGCTAATTCCAAGGCTTAAAGCCAAAGAGATATAAACAGGAGTCAACATTGCGGCAACACCGCCGTTCTGCATGAAGTTTGTAAGAACACTGGAGAGGATAACCAGAACAGTCATGAGAACAACAACAGATGCGTTTGCTCCACCGAATATACCGAGGATGCTATCTGCAATGACTTTGCCGCCGCCGGAAACATCAAGTCCAGTACCTAAAGCAGTGATTGCGCCAACCATGATCAGAATGTTCCAATCCATGCTGGCAAGTGTCTTTTTAACAGAAATTGTTCCTGTGACGAACAGAACCATAGAACCAATCATAGCAATATCTGCAATATCCAGATATTTACTGAAAGGTTTAAATCCGCTCAGGATAAAGGCAATAACACAAAACGCCATAACAACAAGGGACATGGTCCCTTTCCATTTCGGAATTTTGTTAAACTCGCTCATATCGAGACTAGAAGAAGCTTCCGCAAAGGAATTGCCTTTGTCAAAGTCGGGGCTTTCTGGCTTGAGAACCTTTACCAAGATTGTGTAGCCAATAGTAGCCCAGAAAAGGACTTGAACGATACAGACTGACCACATGACACGGGTCATATCAAAGACACCCATTCCGGCTTCATAGCCGGCAGTTCCCATCAAAATAGAGTTTGCGGTTACCTGAGAAACGGAACCAGTCAGAGTGGAACCGCCGCCGACGATACAGGCGATGCCGGCAGGCATAATCACCATCTTGGAACGGATTTTTCCGTTGGAGCCGGCAGCAACTGCTGCGATAATCGGCATCCACATGGCGATACAACCGGAGTTGCTCATAAATGCGGACATAATCGTGCAAACGATAACGATCAGAACGATAAACCATTTTTCATTCTGAGCAATTTTCAGCTTGCCGATTTTAGCACCCAGACGCTGTGCAACGCCGGTCTGGAATAGTGCGTCGCCGACAATCATCATGCCGGCAACCATGACAATCGAGCTGCCGCCGAATCCGGAATAAATTTGAGACAGTTTCATTTCAGGGAGCGCAATGCCCATTGCCAATGCACAAAGGCAGGCAGTTACACTCATAGGTAATTTGTCGATCATAAAAATGATCATTGTAATGACAGTGATAATGATTGCAATAGTACTTGATGCCATTTACATTCACCTCTCATAAAATAGGAAATTAATTTTTATTGTTACATTTTTTAATAAAAGCACTTTTTAGAGTTGATAAGAGATGCATTAATTGCAATTTGATTCTGAAAATTGAATTAAGCGTTTAATGTGTCTACAGCGAAAATGTTTCATATGTAAGAAAAGATGGTCCGAATTTTTTTGCACTTATCATATGAGAATCATTTTGAGCATCTTGGGAATCGCAATTTATTAAGTAAATATTCTAAAAATCATTTTATCTTAGCGTAAATAAGGAGTCTTTATAATTCCTTTTCGCAAAATAAAATTATTTTTTTGATTGGTTTGTGTAGTCATACCAGCCTTTTCCTGTTTTTCTTCCGAATTCACCTTTTTTGAACTTTTCAACGACCAGCGGACTGGGTTTATCGTATTCGTCTCCGCTCTCGGCATAGCGATCACGGCGGACATAATAGTTGACATCAATGCCGGTCAAGTCCATCAGTTTAAAGGGCCCCATTGGGTAGTTAAGTCCTTTTTCGCAGGCAGTGTCAATGTCTTCAACAGAAGCAATCCCTTTTTCCAAAAGAGAGCAGGCTTCATGAGTAACAGCTGCATTGATACGGTTTGCGACGAATCCAGGGATCTCTTTGTTAATGATAATCGGAGATTTTCCGGTGCTGGCTGCGAAAGCCTTTGCAGTTTGAATGGTATTTTCAGAAGTATGAGGTCCGCGAACAATTTCTACCAGCTTCATAACCAAAGCGGGATTAAAATAATGAACATTTAAAAGGCGTTCCGGATTGGTGGTAACATCGGCAAATTTGGAACTAACCATGTTGGAACTGTTGGTGCCGATAATAGTATCCGGTTTGCAGAGCTTGCTGATTCTCTGAAAAAGTTCGCGCTTGATCTTCATATCTTCAATGATGGCTTCGATAATGAAATCTGCTTTTGCTGCAGAAGCATCCACATCATTGGAGAAGGAAAGATTTTCGCTGATTTGATCACATTCTTCCTGGGTGATACGGCATTTTGCAACGCGGCCTTTCAGATATTCTGCGGCCCATTTTTGTGCTTTTTCTACAGCACTTGGGAAGGAATCACAGATAACAACTTTATAATTTTTTGCACGTCCATTGAGAGCGGTATTCATAGCAATTTGCTGCCCCATGGCGCCTGCACCAATTACAACCACTGTTTTTATCTGATCAATAGTCATATGGATACACCTCACTGTTTTTTAATATGTTCTGTAATTAAAGTCTTTCGATGATGGTTGCCATGGACTGTCCGCCGCCGATGCAGAGAGTAGCAAGACCATAACGGCCATTTGTTCTCTGCAGGTTGTGCAGCAGGGTGACAATCAAACGGGCTCCGGTGCAGCCGAGCGGATGACCAAGAGCAATCGCGCCGCCGTTAATGTTTACTTTCGCAGGATCAAGTCCCAAATCGCGGATGCAGGCGACCGACTGAGAAGCAAATGCCTCGTTGAGCTCTACCAGATCAAACTGATCGATTGTCATGCCGGTACGTTTCATGATTTTGCGGGTGGAAATGACCGGGCCATATCCCATAATTCTTGGGTCAAGAGCAGCACCTGTGATATCCACGATTCTTGCCAGCGGCTTGAGGCCGGTTTCTTTTACTTTCTTTTCGGACATAAGAACCAGAGCGGCTGCGCCATCGTTACGTCCGCAGGAGTTGCCTGCAGTGACTGTTCCGTCAGGCTTTACAATTGGACGAAGCTTCGAAAGGATTTCCATTGTGGTCCCAGGACGGGGGAACTCATCCGTATCAAAGGTAAAGGTACGTTTCTTTTCTTTGATTTCCAGCGGAAGGATTTCATCCTTAAAGTATCCCTTTTCAATTGCGACGGCTGCACGGCGCTGGCTTTCTGCGGAGAATTCATCCTGCTCCTTACGAGAGATGTGGAACTGCTCCGCAACGTTTTCAGCAGTTTTTGGCATGCTGAGATCGCTGCCATAAATACTGTAAGGCTGGTCGGTAGTGCCGCCCTCAATATTGGAATCAATTAGGGTCAGCGTACCGTTTCCCCAGCGCTCGTTTCTAAGATAATGGGGTGCGCGGCTCATGTTTTCGGTACCGCCGGTAATCATTACATCTGCATCTCCATGCCAGATGAGAAGACTGCCGCTGTAAACAGCCTGCATTGCAGAAGCACACAACCGATTTACGGTGAATCCAGGGACTGTTTCCGGAAGACCGGCTTCCAAAGCAGCGCATCTTGCAATATTAGAAGCCTCGGTGCTCTGACGAACTTCTCCTAAGACAACACCATCGACCATATCACCTGTAACATTTGCACGTTTTAAAACTTCTTTAATAATGGAAGCTCCCATTTGATGAGCAGGAACACTTTTGAGAGATCCGCCGTATTTACCGATTGCTGTACGAACGGCTCCCATGATATAAACGTTTTCTTTTTCCATTTATTGATGACTCCCTTCAAAATTAAATATGGATTTCCGAATAACTGCTTAACTGCTTAATTGGTCACGTCACTAAACAGAACAAGCAATATCCGTGCCAATTATTGCGAAAAAGGGAGAAAAAAGATTTCTTTTTTGAAAGAATCCGGGAAAACAGCGGCTTTTTAGAAAAAACTTGAAATACAATTTTTCATACTATACAAAAGCACAAAAAATAATTGTGCACTTTTTCAAAAAAGATATTCGTCAAAATGCACAATATTTTATGACATAGTTGTATAAAAATATAAAATGTGAAATGTGCAACGTGCACGCTTCACATAAAAAGTGAAGTATGCACATTTTATAAAGAGCTTTTTCGCCTTTTTAGAGCTTTTTGAAAATGATTATGAAAAATATTAAAATTTTTTTAGCAGAGCGACATAATAAAAAGAAAAGAAAAAGTAAGACTTTCGGATTTAGGGAAAAATCTCTTTATAAGATAAGATTTGCAGTTGTAATCTGAATAAAATTTTTAGCCGAACACTTTTCTAAAAAGATGAAAAGTGTTCGGCTTTTTAAAAAGCAAAAATAAAATTTTGTCGTGATAAAGAATATTGGCATGCTTTTTGCTTGTTTCAATGAGTGGAAGTTATGAAATTTACAGATCGAAAGGAGCATTACAAATTTTGAGTATGAATCTTGAAGGAATTCGTGTGGTCGAACTGACCCATTGGGTGGCAGGCCCGGTTGCAGGGCAGATCCTTGGTGAATGGGGTGCAGATGTCATTCATATTGAACGGACCGGAGCAGGGGATGTTACCAGAGCAAACGGACCTTTTTATAAAGGAGAGAGTCTTTATTACAGAGTTTTTAATCGTGATAAAAGATCGGTTACCTTGGATATTACAAAACCGGAAGGGTTAGAAACGATTTTGAAAATGATTGAAAAATCCGATGTGTTTCTGACAAATTACCGTGTTGCGTTTTTGGAAAAATGTGGTCTGACCTATGAAAAGATCAAGGAAAGAAATCCAAAAATAATCGCTTGTTATATCAGTGGCTTCGGACTTTACGGACGCTATAAAGATAAGAAAGCGTTGGATATGGTGATGCAGTCGATGTCCGGACTGATGGACTGTACAGGAGATCCGGATGGTCATCCGCAAAAGATCGGGACGATTATCGGGGATTATATTGGCGGATACCAGGCGGCACTCGGAATTTCAATTGCATTGCTTGGCAGAGAGCGTACCGGAAAAGGACAGTTGGTCGATATTGCAATTACCGATGCTTTGATCTGTGGCTTGGAATGGAGAATCCCAGAATATCGGCTGACAGGAAAAACAACGGAGCGCACCGGAAACCGCAGACCTACGGTAGCACCGTGTAATCTTTATAAGACAAAAGACAGCTACATCTATATTGCGGCAGCCAGTCAGAAGATGTTTGAGAAGCTTTCGGAGCTGATCGGGGATGAGCGTCTGCATTCACCAGAGTTCGCGAATAACACACTGCGGATTCAGAATGTGGAAAAATTAGACGCAATCGTTTCAGATTGGTTAAAAGATAAGACAAGGGCAGAAGCATTGGATATGGTTGAGAAAGCTGGGGTCCCAAATGGGCCGCTCCTGTCGCCGGCTGATCTTGCTAACGATGATTATGTAGATGAAAAAGGGATTGTTTTTGAGATTGACGACCCGGTGCTTGGAAAGATTCCGACAATGGGAACACCCATTAAAATGGGTTCTGGGTACCGAACAAATCATATTGCTCCGCCTACTTTGGGACAGCACAATCGTGAAGTCTATGAGGAGTATTTAGGTTGGAATGCCGCAAAAGTAGACGAAATGAGGAAAGCGGGGATTATCTGATGAAGTTCGAAAACATTCTTTATGAAAATCGTGAGGGGATTCTGTATCTTACTTTGAATCGCCCAGAAATGCGGAATGCATTGACACCGGCTATGTGGAACGATATCCGCACGGCAGTGCAGTGTGCGCGGGAAGATGATGAGGTAAAGGTCGTTATTATCAGCGGCGCCGGAGATAAAGCACTTGCGAGCGGCGCAGATATTAAAGAAATCCATGACCGCGCTTATTTGAAAATGCTGCAGGGGACCTCTTCTATTGCATTAAAAGATTTGGAAGACCTTTATAAACCTGTCATTTGTGCAGTGAACGGTTATGCTTTGGGCGGTGGCTGTGAGCTTGCAATGGCGTGTGATTTGAGAATCGCAACAAAACGTTCCAAATTCGGTCAGCCGGAAGTAAATCTGAGTATTATCCCGGGAGCGGGCGGTACACAGCGTCTAACACGCCTTGTCGGCATCGGAAGAGCAAAAGAATTGATCTTTACCGGACGAATTATCGACGCAGAGGAGGCACACTCGATTGGACTCGTCAATCAAGTGACAGAGGATGATCATGAGTCTTTGATGGCGGCGGCCGAAAAAATGGCAAAAAAGATTATGGCCAAAGGTCCTGTCGCAATCACAATGGGAAAAATTGCAATCAATATGGGAAGCGAAACCGATATCAATACCGGACTGATGATTGAACGTCTGGCACAAACGGTAGCATTTAGTACCGAAGACCGCAAAGAAGGAACAGCAGCATTCCTTGAAAAACGTTCCCCGAATTTTAAAGGCTGCTGATAGATTTAATTTGAATTAAAGGAGGAAATTTATTATGAGACCATTGGAAGGTGTAAAAGTGATAGAACTTTCCACAATGCTGGCAGGCCCAATGACAAGCCGAATTTTGGCCGAATGGGGTGCAGATGTTATTAAAGTGGAATCTCCGAATGGTGATACATGGAGAAAACAGGCAGGCACTTCCCTTTCTCCATGCACAGAAGTGGCAAACCCGCATTTTGACGAGCAAAATATGAACAAGCGCTTTGTATGCCTCAATATGCGTACGCAAGAAGGAATGAAGGCTTTTCATAAGCTTTTGTCAACGGCGGATGTGTTTTTAACCAATTATCGTGTGCAGGCACTAAAGGGAATGGGACTCACCTATGAGCAGCTAAAAGATCAGTATCCGGGATTGATTCATGCTTCCGTTCTTGGATATGGTTCGGAAGGCCCAGAAAAAGACCGCCCTGGTTATGACTATACTGCGTTTTGTTCCCGCAGCGGATTCTTAGGCGATTTAGCACCTGCCGGAGGTCCTCCTCTGATGACGGTTGCTGGAGTTGGCGATCATAGTGTGGCAGTGGCACTTGCTGCTGGAATTTCTGCATCCCTTTACAAAAAAGCAAAAACCGGAGCGGGCGAAAAAGTGGATGTCTCTCTGCTGCAGGCTGGAATTTTCATGTTGACTACAGGACTGTTGAATGCATTTAACGGCAGGGTATTCCCACGAGATCATTATGACTGCAGTCATGCGACCAGCAATGCCTACAAATGTGCCGACGGCGAGTGGATTTATCTTGCGGTCATAGATTATCGTCGTTTTCCTGAACTTTGTGAAGTGATTGAAAGACCGGAACTTGCAAAGGATCCGCGCTTTTCTACCATTACGGAATTTTACACAAAAGAGAGCAGAAAAGATCTTACCACGATTTTCGATGAGACGTTTAAAAAATATCCGGTCGAATATTGGCATAAGCTGCTGGACGAACATGATTTGCCCCATGAGCCTGTCCGTCATATGAAAGACGTGCCTTATGATCCACAGGTGGTCGCAAATCATTATACTTATTTTCATGAGTATTCGGATGGCGTAAAGACTGTATTTACAAATGGTCCGGTACATTTTAGTTCCATTGATCCGGCTCATATTCCTTGCAAAACTTCCGGAAAGATCGGCTGTGATACGGATGAAGTCTTGAGAGAAAACGGATACACAGAAGAAGAAGTTAAAAAAATGCAGGAAGCTGGAGAAGTAATTTAACAAAGGCTTAACGAAAGGAGCCAGAATTTCCACATGTATACTTTTGGAATCGATATCGGCTCTACTTCCAGTAAAGCGGTTATTTTAAAAGATGGAAAAGAAATCATTGCGCATCAGGTGATTTCGCTGGGGACCGGAACAATTGGGCCAAAGGAAGCAAAAGAGCAAGTCTTTAAGGAAGCTTCCATCTCTCCGGAAGAGATCAGTTATACAATTGTTACCGGTTATGGCCGCATGAAATGTGATTATGCAAATGAACAAATCAGCGAATTGAGCTGCCACGCGAAGGGAATTCATTACCTTTTGCCGACTGTCCGCACGGTGATTGACATTGGCGGACAGGATGCAAAAGCGCTGCGGATCGATGATAAGGGACACCTCATACAGTTTCAAATGAATGATAAGTGCGCCGCCGGCACCGGCAGGTTTTTAGATGTGATGGCGAAGATTTTGAATGTCGATATCAATGATCTCGGGTCGCTGTCCGAAAAATCCAGCCACCCAGCCAGCATTAGTAATACCTGTACCGTCTTTGCTGAATCAGAAGTGATCTCGAAACTCTCTTCGGATATTCCGTTGGAAGATATTGCTGCGGGAATTCATGAATCGGTTGCAAAGCGCGTTGCCGGAATGGCGCTGCGCATTGGAAAAGCGCCAGATGTCGCGATGAGTGGCGGTGTGGCGTTAAATATCGGGGTTGTCCATGCAATGGAGCGTGAAATGGAATGCCCCGTTTTGGTACACCCCCTGTGTCAGTCTGCCGGAGCCATTGGCGCCGCAATTCTGGCATGGGAAAAATTTACGAAGGAGAAGGTCAGGTAATATGATTGAAAATGGAACGACTCAGGTGAATGCGGCGGAAACTCCCGCCCCAAAGCCAAAACGTCCAAAACCAAAATCAATGCAGATGCTGAATGAGCAGACAACGGCGTTATTCGAAAACGCTAGACTTGCAAAAGAGCGCGGTGAAAAGGTTGGATGGTCTGCTTCAATTTTTCCACAGGAAATTGCAGAAACGCTGGGATTAAATGTCCTTTATCCAGAAAATCATTCGGCAGGGATTGCTGCCCGTCATCAGGCGGACCCGTTTTTGCAGGAATGTGAAGGTCCTTTGGGATATTCCAATGATCTCTGTGCCTATGCAAAGGTAAATCTTGCTTATGCTTCTGTGTTGAACAACGAGAGCGAAGTGGAGCTTCCGGATGGAGGAAAAATGGTAAAGCCGGATTTTCTGCTTTTGACGAACAACATCTGCAATCAGCTGACAAAGTGGTATGAAAATCTTGCTTGTCAGATGAACATTCCGATTTTCTTTATTGATACTTGTTATAATCCCTGCGATTATGTGACCGAAACTCGTGTGCGTTATGTGCGTGCACAGATTGATCAGCTGATCAAAGATCTTTGTGCTTTTACCGGAAAGACATGGGATGATGAGCGTTTTAAAGAAGTTATGAAGATTTCTCAAAGGAACAGTTATCTTTGGGAGCGCGCGAATGACCTTATGGATCGTAAGCCGGCGCCGCTAAGCGGATTTGAGCTTTTCAACTATATGTCCGCAATGGTTTGTAACCGTGGTAAGACCTCTTCTACAGCGGTTCTGGAGCAGCTCAATAAGGAAATTGAAGAACATATCAAAGAAGGAAACTCTACTTATCCTGTGAAGGAAGAGTATCGTATTTCTTGGGATGGAATTGCCTGCTGGCCGTATCTGCGTCACAACCTGCATACGCTCAAGCAGTACGGAATCAATATGGTGGCTTCTAGTTACGGAAAAGCATGGGCGATTGAATATGAAGACCTCGACGGAATGGCTCGTGCTTACTGCTTTGCTTCAACGAACGGCGATAATGCAACAACCATGATTTCCCGCCGGATGGAAGCACTCAAGAAATTTGATTGCGAAGGCACCATTTATCATGTGAACCGTAGCTGTAAGGTTATGGATTGTCAGATGATGGAGGTTCAGCGCCAGATTTCTGCACAGGCGGGAATCCCATTCACTTCTTTTGATGGAGATCAGGCAGACTATCGAAATTACAGTGAGGCCCAATTTGAAACGCGTATTCAAGGGCTTGTGGAAGTTATGAAACAAAATAAGGAGGCAAAAGTGAATGGCTGATTTAAAGAGCAATATTGCTTTCTTGCAGGAGGCTTGTGAGAATCCCCGTGCACGCCTTGACTATTATCTGAAACAGGGAAAAAAGGTTGTTGGATGTTTTCCAGTTTATACACCGGAAGAACTGATTCACGCTTCCGGCATGATTCCAATGGGACTTTGGGGCGGCCAGACGCAATTAAAGCTGGCAAAGAGCTATTTGCCGCCGTTTGCTTGCCCAATTATGCAGTCCAATATGGAGTTGGGACTTTCCGGCGCCTATCAGGGACTTTCTGCAGTAATTATCCCGGTTTTGTGTGATACTTTTCGCTGCATGACGCAGAATTGGCGTTTTGGAGTTCCTTCTATTCCGATGATCCCGATTGTTTATCCGCAGAACCGAAAATCTCTGGCCAGTGTCGATTATCTGATCAGCGAGTATGAAAACGTATTGACAATGCTGACGACCATTACCGGAAAAATGATGAACGAAAAAGCGCTTGCAGAGACCATTGCAATTTATAATGAACATAATGCTGTGATGCGTGAATTTGCAAAGGTTGCGAATGACCATTTGGATATTGTGACACCGCAGGTGCGCCATACAGTGATGAAGAGTGCTTTCTTCTATGAAAAGAGCGAGCATACTGCGATTGTCCGTGAGATTGTAGAAGAACTTAAAAAACTGCCGGCCTATCAGTTTACCGGGAAAAAGGTGATCCTTACGGGTATCACCTGCGAACCAGATGAATTGCTCGACATTTTTACGGAAAATCATATCGCGGTTGTCGGTGATGATCTTGCACAGGAAATGCGGCAGTATCGCACGGATACACCGGAAAAAGGCGGCGGCGGATTAAAACGCCTTGCTTTGCAGTGGAATGGCCGTCATGGGTGCAGCCTAATTTATGAAGACGGGAAACCGCGCGGCAAGATGCTGGTAAATCTTTGCAAGGAAAATGGGGCAGGGGGAGTCGTCACCTGCATGATGAAATTTTGCGATCCTGAGGAATATGATCAGCCATATTTTGAGGCCGATTTGAGGAAAGCAGGGTATCCATATCTGACGATCGAGATCGATCAGCAGAATACCAGCTATGAGCAGATTCGTACCAGAATTCAGACATTCAGTGAAATGATCTGACAAAATTTTACTTTTATAAAAATAACAAGTTATCCGAATTTGGTAGTTTCTGTTAAAAGAAAAATATCGAGTTCGGATAATTGCTGTTTTATGAAAAATAACTGATTTAACTCTTTCATATGGCTCATTTTTATGATAAGATAATAACAAATTAAGCGCTCAGGAGGTGGTACAATTTGCAGGAACCTTTTTCATTTGGAGACCTTTTTGAGCAGCTGTCGCTGACCGAAGTGTTGGACAATATTGATGCTGGAATTGCAATTTATGATTCTGTAGGCAATTTTATTTTTATGAATACCATGATGGTAAACTGGAGAAATATTCCAAGACGAGAATATCTGAAGATGAATGTTCATGATTTTACAAAAGTGATCAATGTTTGTGTTTTTGATCTTGTCTGTCGGTATAAGAGAAGAGTTAGCCGACTTCAGTATTATCAGGATTTTCAGAAAATAGACGGAGTTACTCGTGTGCGGATTGTAACGGGCACCCCGATCTTTGATGGGCACGGAAATATTAAATATGTGGTTATGTTGATGCAGGATGTGCAGGATTTTGAGAATTTGCATCATACCCTTTGGGAACAGAATAAAATCTTAAATGATACGACTCTGAAGCCGAAAACAACCGAAAAGACCTGTATTGTTGCAAAAAGCACAGAATTTCAGCAGTTGCTTTCCGTTGCAGACAGTGTAGCACCACTGGATTCTACGGTCCTGCTCTATGGAGAGTCGGGCAGCGGTAAAGAAGTGATTGCACATTATATTCATGAGCACAGTGAACGTAAGGATAAACCATTGATTGCGGTGAACTGTGCGGCTTTCCCGGAGAATTTGATTGAAGCAGAGTTGTTTGGCTATGAAAAGGGCAGCTTTACAGGGGCAAATCGAGAGGGGAAAACCGGATTGGTAGAAGCGGCCGACGGCGGTACGCTTTTTTTAGACGAAATCAATTCTTTGCCGATGAATGTTCAGGGAAAAGTCCTTCGCATGATCGAAGAAAAGAGTATTCAAAGAATTGGTGCAATTAAATCCCAAAAAGTTGATTTTCGATTGATTGCTGCAACAAACGGAAACCTTTCAGAAATGGTGCGTAACGGTACTTTTCGAGAGGATCTTTATTACCGAATTCATGTGATTCCGTTGATCATTCCACCTGTTCGCAACAGAAAAGAAGATATCGTGCCGCTTTGTCTCCATTTTCTTCATTATTTTTGTCGAAAATATAATTTACAGAAGAGTTTTTCTGATGAAGTCTTGGAAGAAGTTTGTCAATACCAATGGCCGGGGAATGTCC
Source organism: Caproicibacterium sp. NSD3 (assembly GCF_053613275.1). Classification (NCBI taxonomy): domain Bacteria; kingdom Bacillati; phylum Bacillota; class Clostridia; order Eubacteriales; family Oscillospiraceae; genus Caproicibacterium; species Caproicibacterium sp. NSD3. Next base: position 1,896,985 of record NZ_CM132119.1, on the reverse strand, counting down.
GTGAAATTCGTAATTTTGTGGAGCGGATGGTCGTAATGACTCCCTGTGCAACAAGAGAAATTAGCAGTATTCCGAGTGGAATTTTAAGAACAGAGCAAACTACCCCGATTATGATACAACCGGAAAAAGAGATAAAACCCAAAAAGCAGGTGGGGGGTCCAAGCAAAGAAAAGGTATTGGAAGCACTTGCGGCATGCCAAAACCGTCGGGAAAAAGCAGCCGAATATTTGGGAATTTCACGCAGATATTTGCAATATAAGATTCGTGAATATGAGATTCCGTCCCGCAATAATCACAAAGAAAAATAAAAAGCACGGAAGGTATTTAAATACCTTCCGTGCTTTTTTTAATATTTTCGGCGGCCGGAAGCGGGAAGAATCTCTAATTCTTCTCGATATTTTGCGACTGTTCTTCTGGATAATTTGATTTTTTGTGCTTGAAGGAGTTGGGATAGTTTTTGGTCAGAGAGCGGTTTTTTCTTATCTTCTCCCTCAATCAGTCTCTTTAAAAGCGCTTTCGCTTGCGCTGAAGAGGTATCCTGTTCCTGTTCTATCCCTTTTAATCGATGGGAGAAGAAATAAGACAAAGGATATGTTCCACGATCACATTGAAGATATTTTCCTTTGATTGCACGGCTCACGGTCGATTCATGAATTCCAAGTTGCTGAGAAATATCCTGCAAAGACAAAGGTTTGAGATAGCTGCCTTTGAGAAAAAAATCCTGTTGTTCCTGCACGAGGCAAGAGGCACAGGAAAGCAAAGTTTCCCGACGCTGAGAAATACTTTGGACAAGCCACTGTGCCTGCTTGAATTTTCCGGAAAGATAGGATTTTACCTGTGAATCATCTGTTTTTTGCAGAAGCTTTTGATAGTAGCCGCTAATGTGCAGAGAGGGCAGGCAGCTGTCATTGAGAGATACTCTTAATTTGTCGTTTTGAAAAAGCACAAAAAGGTCGGGGATAATATACTGTGTTTCTTCTTCCTGCCCATAATTGGAACAGGGCTTTGGATTTAGAGAACGAATAATAGAACAGGCTTCCTGAACTTCGGTGGGAGAAGCGTGTGTTTCTTTCATGATGCGATGGTAATGTCCCTCACCGACTTCTTTCAGATAATGTTCAGCGATCAGCAATGGCAGTCCACCCTTTTTTTGGCGCTTTAATTGCAGGCATAAACATTCCGATAAAGATCGCGCGCCAATTCCGGCAGGCTCCAGGGATTGAACGACTTTTAAAGCCTCCTCAATTTCTACTTTGGAGAGTCCGATCCGTTTGGCAATTTGTTCAATTGGTTCATCCAAATAGCCATTGGGAGCCAGATTCAATATGATTTCTTTGATTCCGCGCGCTACCGGTTTTGAAAAATCGGAAAGACGCAGCTGAAAAAAAAGATCCTGCCGAAAATCATTTTCACTATTTTGAAATTTTCGCTCTTCTGCGAATGGATTAGACGGTTCCCAACTGCTTTTTTCTTTGTATGAATTTTTAATTGGGGAGGTACGATCCAGCCATTCCATTTTTTTTTGAATTTCTTGTTCCTGAGAATCCGGCGATGTGCTTTCAGAAGATTCCATATCAAAGACTGGGTTTTCAAGTGCAGTTTTTTCCAGATATTCGGAAAGATCTTGTACATTCATCTGCAGAATTTTCATGGTTTCAATCATCTGCGGGGTAAGCGTTTGTTTTTGTTTGATCTCTATGGAAAGATCCATCCGATTGTGCACTCCTTCCTATCATATCAACATTTATCAGCATAAAAAGAATAGCATAAATTGTCGAAAGTTTCAATTGCTCACCTTAATTGTCAACCAAATATAAAGATGATCAGTAATAAATAAAATTACGGTTTATAATAAAAAGACGTTGGAAGAAATTTTAGAATTTTGCCTGTCGGCATAGCGTACTCAGCAATTTAATTCTTACCTATATGTACGCTGTGGGGCCATATATTATTAAAGAGGAAGAACTCATCAAGGTGCTCGATACAATGAAAACATGGTTTAAACGAGGATAATTTGTTTTATCTTAACGAGGTTGATTCTTATATGAGGAAAAATAAAGCAGTATCAGTTTTTATCCAAATTAAAATGGAAAGAAGTGCAGTCAATCGATCAGATTGTCACCCTTGTTGATTCCTTCCATAACCATGCTTTTATAATAGCCGGCCTTTTTCATTAGTTCAGCATGGTTTCCTGCTTCTACGATTTCACCCTGCTTTAACACAATAATTTGGTCAGCGTCACGTATCGTGGAAAGCCGGTGCGCAATAATTAGCATGGTGCGATTTTGAGCAATATCTACGATGGCATTCTGGATGAGAACTTCCGTTTTGGTGTCGATATTGGCGGTAGCTTCGTCGAGTACGATGATCGATGGATCGTGGGCAATCGCCCGTGCAAAGGAAATCAACTGCCGCTGGCCTGCGGAAAGCGTATTCCCTCGTTCCATAACGGGCTCGTTAATTTTGTCGGGCAAGCTGCTTATAAAATCGTCAGCATGCGCGACCTTAATGGCTTTTTGAATTCGAACCATATCGATATCGTCGTTCAAAGAAATGTTCTTTGCAATTGTTTCAGAAAACAGGAATACATCCTGCAGTACAACAGCAATGTTTTTCCTTAAATCCCGTTTTTTGATATCGTTGATGTTGATGCCATCGATCAGAATCTTACCTTTCTGAATTTTATAAAAGCCGCTTACAAGACTGATGATTGTCGTCTTGCCGGCACCTGTCTGTCCAACGAAAGCAGCTGTTTGCCCCTTTTTAATGGTAAAGCTGATATCCTTCAAAACCCAGTCCCGGTCATTGTATGAAAACCAGACATGGCTAAATTCAATCTCTCCACCGATATGCTCCATGGAAAGACCTTCGTCAAGGTCTTCGAGATTTTCTTCTTGGTCGAGAAGCTCAAAAATGCGGTCTGCCGATACAAAGGCAGATTGAATATTGGTATAATTGTCGGCGAGGTCAGAAATAGGGTCAAAAAACTGCTTGATATAGGTCGTAAAAGCATAGAGAACGCCAATTTGCAGCGTCCCGCCCGCAATCTTGTCCATGCCGTACCAGATGAGAATGGCAACCGCCAGATTTTGAAAAACAAGCGAGGCCGGTTTTAAAAAACTGTTCATCCAAACCTGAAATGACGTGACTTTATAGTATTCATCGTTCAATTTTGTAAACTGCCTTTTTTTCTCTTTTTCTCCGTGAAAAATTTGAATCAGCTTCATTCCGGAGATGTTTTCAGCCATAAAACCGTTGATGTGGCCGATCAGGCTTTTAATTTTTCGAAAATTTTCCTTGATTTTTTTCCTTAGCAGAAAAATAACGGTAAACATCACGGGAATTACACAGAAGGAAACGAGTGTGAGCTGAACATCCATGATCAGCATCGCACCAATGATGCCGAGAATTAAAAAAGCATCCTGAAAAAGACTGATGAGCACGTCGGTGTAAAGTTCACTCAACGCTTCAACGTCGTTGGTGGCGCGAGTAATTAGGCTGCCGGATGATGCCTGATCGAGATACCGTAAAGGAAGAAGCTGAATGGTTTTAAACACCCGACTGCGTAAGTTTCGCATGATTTCCTGTCCGGATTTGTTGATCAAATTCACTTGTGCAATGCTAAAAAAGCCGCTGAGTGCCACCACAATGAAATATAAAGTGCCCATTCCAATGAGAGAATAAAACCCATGCTGTTCAATGTGCTGTGTTAAGAAATCGTCGATGACAATTTTTAAAATATACGGTTTGGCAAGCATAGCGCCATTTACAAGCAATACACAGGCAAAAGCGAGCAGAATCTGCTTCCAGTACGGCAGATTGAGTGCTAAAAGCCTTTTGAAGGTTTTGGCTTTATGAGGCACAGAAATCCGCTGGGCTGCTTTTGCCGAACTGGTATTGGTAGATTTCATTGTAAGTGCCTCCTTCAGCGAGCAGCTGTTCATGAGTTCCTCTCTCGCAAATTTTACCTTGATCGAGTACGATAATTTCATCGGCATCCATAACGGCTGAAATTCGACTCGCGATTATAATCGTCGTTTTTCCTTGCCGTACCCGGCGGAGATTTGACAGGATTTCCGATTCAGTAACCGTATCTACGGCGGAGAGTGCATCGTCCAGAATCAGAATTTCGGGATTCTTTAACAGTGCCCTGGCAATTGAAATCCGTTGTTTCTGTCCGCCTGATAAATTGACTCCGCGTTCGCCCAAAATGGTTTCGAATCCGTTTGGCAAATCCATAATATTTTGGTCGATACAACTGTCTCGTGCCGCCTGCATGATCTGCTCATCAGTATAAATATCCTTAAAAAATCGGATGTTATCTGCAATAGAAGCGTTGAAAAGAAAATTATCCTGTGGCACAAGGCCGAATCCATCACGAAGTGCAGAAAGCTGAAATTCGTTGATGTCTTTTTCTCCTAAGAAGATTGTTCCGTCTGGAACGTTATACATCTTTAAGAGCAAGTTGATCAGCGTACTTTTTCCGGAACCCGTCTTTCCGATAATACCGAGCGATCGACCATTGAGTACAGTCAGACTGATGTCATGAAGCGACGCTGTGTCTGCTTTTGGATAGATAAAAGTAAGATTGCGAATCTCAATGGAAGCGTTTTGCGGAAATTTTTCAATTTTACCTTCGTCCTTAATATCTGGTTTTATGCTCATAATATCATTGAGTCTGCTCAAAGAAGCCATGCCTCGCTGGATAATGGTAATTACTCTGCCAATGGAAAGAACGGGAGCTAAAATCATCGCAAGATAGCCGTTGAAGGCAACAAAATCGCCAAGCGAGATATCGCCCTTTAAGACCATGTTTCCGCCCCAGATAAGATTGAGTACAAAGCTGACTGTAAAACATAGCTCGATGAGAGGGGATAAAAAAGCCGAAGCCTTTACCATGCTCAGATTTGCTTCGACCATTTGATTGTTTAAACTTTGAAACCTTGCAACTTCGCTGTCTTCCTGAACATAAGCTTTGATAACGCGAATCCCGTTAATGTTTTCATTGACACGGTCAGAAATTTCCGAGAAGGTCTCCTGTACATGCCGAAAGCGTTTTTTGACGATTTTCCCGATCGTGTACATGATATAGACCATAACCGGTACAGGCAGCAAGGAAAGCAAAGTCAGATGCCAATTTATGGCATTCGACATGGAATAAATCGAGATCATACATACGACAATGCCGTTGATCGACATGGAGGTAGCCGGTCCGAAAGTCATTCGAACAGCGTTGATATCATTAATCGCATAAGCAATTAGATCGCCGGTTTTCCTGTGGTTATAAAATTCGGGGGATAGGGCCTCAAAATGGTCAAACAGTTTTTCGCGCAGATAGCACTCTAGTTTTCGTGCATTGCCGATGACCAGATTGCGCCAGACATAGGTAGTTGCAAAGGTTCCGGCGGCGATCAGAAGAATATAAATGAGATTGGTATAGACGGCGTTTCGATCAAAATCGCTGCTTTTGAAAATATCAACTGTATCGCCAAGCACTTTCGGAAAGAGGGTTTGAATATAGGAAGACAGCAGCATGAAAAAGATACCGATCATATAGGAAAACTTATGATCTTTAAAAAATTTAAATAAAATATCCTTTTCCATTAAAAATCCCCTTCGTTTTGTTGAATGCATAAAAGTAGTTATCGGAGTGCTTTTACGGAATCACGTTCGACCAGTGTGCTGTCGATTTGAATGTGTTCAGACGGCTTTTCTGGTTTTTGAAGCCGTTTTAAAAGAAGGTCCACAGCTGTTTCACAGGCATAATCAATATGCAATTCCAAGGTGGTCAGCGCCGGGATACAAACCGATGCCATTTCTGTATTACCGCTGCCGACAATCGAGATGTCATTTGGCACTTGAATCCCTTTTTCATGCAGATAGTGCATCAATTTAACGGCGGTAAAATCCCACTGGCAGATAATTGCAGTAGGGTGTTCATCCTTGCAAATTAATTCGCATATTTTTTCTTCAAAATTTTCATCGGTGCTGATAAAAAATTCGTTTTTAACAGGCAAGCCATGCTTTTCCAAATTCGAAATGATGCCAAGAAGCTTTTCTTTGCCTGCATAGCTCTTGGTATTTCCAGCATATCCAATCCGCTCATGTCCATTCTGCACCAGATATTCGCATTGTTGATATGCCCCGTGGCTGAAATTGTACCAGACGCTGTCAGAATCATTTAAAAAAGAATCCCCTGTGTAATACACATGGTTTTTAATCTTTTGTGAAAGAAAATCGACATAGGAACGCTCGAAATTCCCAATATAAAGTACGCCGTCATAATGGGAACCCCATTCGATTTTATTTGGCAGAATAAGTTTAGTTTGACATTCTTTATCTGCAAATTCCGTATCATATTTGCAGCCGACCTTCTGCAGAGCTTTTTCAATTCCCTGCAGCATATGGCTGTAATTGCTGTTATCCTGGATGAATGGCTTTTGGTGGAGCACAAGGATTTTGTAATCTGTTGGGTCCTTTGGTTTTAGATAACCCATTTCGCTTGCTTTAAGCAGGATCGTGTTCCTCAGTTCGTCGCTGACTCCGCCCTGACCAGCAAGCGCTCGGCTGACGGAAATCGTAGAAATATGAAGCGCTTTTGCGATATCCGACATCTTTATTTTTTCCGGTTTCATTTTTAGCCCTTCTTCCATCTAATAGCATCAGTATATTGCATACCGTTAATAAATGCAATATTATAACGTTAGATATATAATAAAACTATCGTTATAAAAATTAATCTTTCGCTAATGAATGCAAAATAATATAGAAAAAGCCATAGTGGATTTTTCCATTATGGCTAAAATTTTAATATGGCGAAATTTTCAATAATCCGATTTCATAACAAATAATCAGTTCATCAAAACGTTCTGTGTCTTTTGTTCTCTGGTTTTTAATTTATGATAATAGAACGTTCCAACGAGATCTGCTAAAAACCATCCTATGGGCACCGACGCCCATATCCCAATGATCCCAATTTGAGGGATCGCGGCTAATATGTATGCGAGCGTAACACGAGTTCCAAGTGAAATAATTGTCAGTACTACCGACATGCCTGGTTTTTGCAGTGCCCGATATAGCCCATAAAACAAAAATAGAAAACCAATACCAAAATAGCAGGCGCCCTCAATCCACAAATACTGCATCCCGATCGATAAAACATTTGTTTCTTGTGGCTGTACAAAAATCAGCAGGAGCGGTTTTGCAAAAATACAGACAATAGCACTGACAGACACACTAAATAGTACAGTTATAATAAATGCGCTCCGAATTCCCTGCTTAATGCGCGTTAGTCGTTTTGCTCCATAGTTTTGTGCAATAAAGATCGAAAAAGCGTTTCCAAAGTCCTGTAACGGCATATAAGCAAAGGAATCAATTTTTACGGCTGCCGCAAATGCCGCCATTACGATGACTCCAAAGCTGTTAATCAATCCTTGAACCATCAAAATTCCAAAGTTCATAATGGATTGTTGGATACAGGTCATAAACGAAAAATGAGAAATCTCTTTTAACAGACCAGGCTCTGAAATTTTTTCATTTTTGTGAATATGAAATTCCGGATAGAAAATTAGGGTATATATCATAATTCCCACACCGGATACAATTTGTGAAATTACAGTTGCAATCGCAGCACCTGCAACACCCCATTGAAAAGTAAGTACAAATAGTAAATCCAAGCCGATATTTAGGCTTGCCGAAATGCCAAGAAAAACGAGGGGGGTAACAGAATTTCCTATGGAGCGTAAAAGCGAGGCATAAAAGTTGTAAAAAAAGGTGGCACCGATTCCCCAAAAGACAATCCAAAGATAACTTCTCGTCAAAGTGTATACTTCTGTAGGGATCCGAAGGAAATACATAATTGGATCGATCAGCAAAAATGCGGCAAGGTTCAGAACAACCGTACATGCTAAAATCAATAAAAAAGAGGTGTAAATACTTTTTTTGAGGCGCTCTGCGTCATTTTTTCCAAAATTAATAGAAAAAACGGTACCACTGCCCATACACATTCCCATCATGATAGAAGTTAAAAACGTCATAAGGGTATACGATGAACCTACCGCTGCAAGTGCATTTTTGCCCACAAATTGCCCAACGATCAATGTATCTACAATGTTGTATAATTGCTGTAATAAATCTCCAATGATCATGGGAACCGCAAAACGTAACATTGATGATGTGATTTTTCCACTGGTCAAACATTTTTCCATGTGATTATTCGCCAATATTTCCACCCTTTTAAGACAAGTTTATTAGTCTTAATTGAGTATACCATAAGAAACAAAATAAAAAAATGGCTTACACTGCGGAATTATAAGCAGAGCGCGACAAATTGGATACTTGTTCAATCCAGTTCAGCATTACGTCGATGACGAGCCCAATATTTCCAAGCTGGCAATGACTGCCCGCCGATTCTTTTGCCGTAAACGTACGGGAAGTGAGAGAGCGCACATTTGTAAGCGTTTTGATTTGCTCTGGGAGTTGGTCGATCGGCACATAATGGTCATCCTGACCTGCAAGCAAAAGAACATCCTGTGTAATGCGGGGTGAAAAATCTGCAGTATTAAATAAAATGGTTTTTCGGAGAAAATCATAAGGCGAATCGCAGCCCAAAACATGCATTCCTTGTGTAAGGCCCCATTGGAGCATCAAATTCTTTTGCATCATTTGCTTTAGTAGGGCGTTCATCATTTTTCTTCCTATTCCATGAAGGATGCAGCTCTTTAATTTGTTTTGGATTGCAGGTGGGGCCTGACGCATGGCGATAGAAAAGAAATCCGGAAAAATATCATAGCAAATTGCCCTTTTGACCCGTTTCTCATAGGCCGCGGTACGAAGAGCTAAATATCCACCCAAAGACCCACCAATTACGGTGACATCATTTAAGCCAAAATAGTCGAATACCGTTTTTGCAGGTTTTTCCCATTCATAGGTCATCGGAATTTTGTAATCTTCCAATACGGTACCTTGGCCCGGACCGTCAAAAGCAATGATGTCGAACCCGGCATCTCTAAAAATTAGGAACATGCGGGTCAATTCTTCAATATAGCCGTCGAAACCGTTAAAAAACACAATGGTACCTCTAGAGCTTTCAGGCTTAAACCGGTAAGCTGAAAGGAACCCGTCACCGTATGGAATCAGATAGTGCTGGTCTTTTGTCACGCCGTAATATTCATTATTCAGAGAGATAAACTGTCTGCGCAGCTCTTGCTTATTCGGGGTACCCTCGGGAATAAAAAATTCTGCACCACGAAAGTACAGGGCCGCGTTCAGCTTTTTACCCTCTTTCAGCGATCCTTTTCCAAGAGTCATGAAAGACCTGATATAATCGTCGTAGGAATGAATAGATTCTCCCGCTTCTTTCATTTCTTCGAGCATTTTCGGATCATTCGACCAATTGTAAAAGCGATTCATTTGAAAATTGATACTTTCATCCGGATGTAATTGGTGGAGCCCAACCGGGAAATCCGTTGCTGTCCAATTATGATTCATCTATAAGACTCCTTTTTTGTGTCTCTATCTCGTAGTATAATAAAAATGAAGGTTTTGCTCAATGATTGATAAGAGTGGATCTGTTGCTTTTACAACAAAGACAATGAATTTGTTGATTTAAGACGTGTAAATAGATAGGAGGAAGAAAATTGTCTAGTGATCGCGACTTGCGTGTAATCAAAACACGCCGATTGATAAGAGCTGCTTTTGTCAAATTGGTGGATGAAAAAGGATTCAAGAATATAACGGTTAATGACATTTCGGATAAAGCGATGATCAACCGGTCGACGTTTTATCTTCATTATGCGGATAAATTTGATCTTCTTCAAAAGATTGTGGACGAGGCGATTCAAAACATATTGTGTTTGATAGAGCCGCAAGCTCATATTGTAAACGGAAACTTAGATTATGAAAGCTTTTTTAATAATTTAAGCGGTATCATGAAAACGGTGGAAGAGGATGCGGTGCTTTACAAATTCATCTTGAATGATAAAGAAATGCTTGGGACCAGTAGAAAGTGCGAGAATGCTTTACTGGAAAAGCTGGATAGCTGTTTTCCTAAGCAACTTTCGATTACAAGAGATCTATGCTTGGAACTGATTTCTTCCCTTTATGTTTCAGTGATTCGGTGGTGGCTCAATAACGATATGAAATATTCTCCATCGTTTTTGGCGCAGGAGCTAGTGGAATTTTTCAAATCAGGAGCGAATGGCCTATTAAAACAATCCCAATAAATTTTTAAAATTTTGATTTGGGCTGCATTGAATTTAGAAAACTAAAGCTTAAAAATCTGCATGAATACAGGTAAAATAAAGAAGGCCGGCGATTTAAAATCGCCGGCCTTTTGTTCAAACTGAACGCCTTTCTGGGGCATTATTTTAGCATGGCAAAAATCATGCCAGAGAAGAAGGGAATAAGCCATATGACCCATACGATGATGCTAAACTTGTGAAAATTTTGTAAGCTTTTCTCATTGTCTCGTTTCAGAACAGCAGTAGCCCAAAACGCATGAAAAATCATGAGTGAAATAGCAAGAAGCCCTACAACGCCATGAAAATTCAATACAAAACCATCTTTGGCTATTTTGCTCATAATAGTTGTACCGGTCGTATCAAACACAAGACCGGCCCAAAACATGACAAGATGCCAGGCTTTAAGCCGGTGCTGGATTTTTTCGCTCCAAACGCCCACGGAGTAAAAGAGGAGCGCCAGACACATGCAGATAATTGACAGAATCAACATAAAAAATCCTCCTGTTTTATAGCAGTTCCCTTAAAAATTCTTCAAACAAATCATAGGAAATCGTATGTTGCCGGGAAAGTGCTATCAAATTGAATTGAATAAATTGTGCGGTATCTCGTTCACATCTTTTTGGGAAAATATGGCCTGCCTTATGCGCTTTAGATAGAAGAGATTCAATTTGCTGCGTGAATCTTTGCAAGTAACGCTGCTCTAATGTAACGCCTTTTTGAACACCTTCAGGGGTCTGGTAAAACGATGGGACAAGCCACTCAAGCCGAAAAGCGTTCACATACTGAGACTGCAAATTAAAAATGTAGCGTAGCGCGGTGTAAAAGTCGTGCTCCTCCTGCAAATAGTCCTCAACTTTTATAAAAAAATCGTCCCAATAAGCGGCCATCAGTTCCACCAAAAGGTCCGCCTTGGTCGGAAAGTAGTTGTAGATCGTTCCAAGGGCAATTCCGCAGCCCCGGGATACGCTGCGCATGTTTAGTGCATCAATACCCTGTGTACTTACAATGGCCTTTGCCGTACTTAGTATGTGCTCACGGGCATTCGGAATTATTTTTGCCATATTATCACTCCAACTTGTTTAAATGAACAATGTTCACTATAACTCTATGATTGATACTTGTCAAGAGATTTTAAAGATGTTGACATTGAAAAATAGATGTAGTATCATCCAATTAGTTGATACTACATCTATTTTATTGGGAGCGTGAAGAATGGACAGTACAAGACGGCAGATTACAAAGATTGCGCGCGAGGTAAGTAAATTCACTGTGCGAATGTTAAAAACAGATGGCGTTGGCACGGCAGAATATGATTTTATCCATGCAGTGCGGAAGAATCCCGGTATCACGCAGGCGACGCTGCGGGAGCTTTTAACGTTGGACAAGGGTGCAGCTGCGCGCCGCGCGGCGAGTCTGGAGACGAAGGGCTATCTCATTCGCAAGCCTAACCCGGAGGATGGACGCAGTCAGCTTCTATATGCTACGGAAAAGGCAGACAGCCTAAAAAACTCCAAAGCCTCTGTGGAGGCACTGTATTATGAATGGCTGGAAGAAGCGCTCACATCAGAGGATAATGCAGAATTTTGCCGTATTTTGAATATGCTCTACACCCGCTCTAAGGCTGAGAGCAAGGCGGGCTTTCCCAACTTGACCCAGCGCTTTTTGGAGGGAGACGGGCAAAGATGAGCCATCAGCGGATTCACAAGGTTCCGCAGCCGGACCGCATTGGGTCCTACTTTCGGTTGGAGGTAAGACCGCTTATATTGGTCACAGCTTCAGGTGTTCTCTATAACGTAGGGATGGTGGCAGGGCCTTATTTCGAGGGGCAGCTTGCACAGTGCCTTTTTGATATCATGAAGGGCGATAAAACGGTGTCCGCTATGGTATCACTGGCGGTGCTGTATCTCTCTGTGATCCTATTTGTGCAAGCCATGCGAGCGCTCAAACGCTTCGGTGTGCGCCGATTCGCCAACGACACAAGCCGTAATATGCGCCATATGCTTTACAACAGTCTTGTCCACATGAGTCGTGAGAAATTGGAAAAAGAAAATCTTGGTTCTATTATGACAAAAGCCGTGGCAGATGTGGACACATGTGTGGAGGGAATGCGAAAATTTACAACAGAGGTCTTTGACACTGGCGTGGTACTGGTGGCATATACAGTCATGCTTTTTTCTTATGATTGGCGTCTGGCGCTGCTCTCCTGTGCATTCACACCATTTGCCTACCTCATCGCCGGACATCTGAAAAAACGGGTTGCTCAAAGCAACGCTGCCTATAAAAAAAGTGCCGGACGCTTAAATGGGGCTACAATGGATCGTGTCTCCAACGCCGTGACCTATAGGGTCTACGGCTGCGAACAAAACCGAGATGCTGCTTACGAGGTACGGCTGGGAGACTACGAAAAATGCGCTGTTGCGGCGAATCTCTGGGAAAACACAATGCAGCCGCTCTACAATATCATATCCATGTGCGGAGCAGTGCTGATTTTGTATCTAGGTGCACAAAATGTGCTGGGCATGGGGTGGAAAAGTTGGGACATCGCCGCCTTCACCACCTTTCTCTCCTGTTTCACAAAAATGGCTCTCAAATCTTCTCATGCGGCTAAGCTCTTTAACGCCATCCAGAAAGCTCAGGTGTCCTGGGCGCGCATCAAGCCACTGATGAAGGAATACATAGGACAGGACACCGTATCCCTGCCGAATGTCGCAAAACCCGCCGAATTAATGTTTTTCAACGTGTCTTTAGGCTGGGCAGACGGAGAAACCGTACTGCGGGACATTTCCTTTTCTGTCCATCCGGGGCAGATTATTGGGGTGACGGGACCTGTGGCCTGCGGAAAATCTACGTTGGGAAAGGGATTCATCGGTGAAGTCCCTTACTGCGGCAGTATCCGCGTGGCCGGGCGGGAGCTCAGAGAGTTGAGCCACTGCGAACGCAGCCAGCTGATCTCCTACATGGGACACGAACCGGAACTGATCAGCGATACGTTGGCGGAAAATATCCGGTTGGGGAAGCCGGGAGAAATTGAACCGTTTTTGCGGGCAGTGTGTCTGGACGAAGAGGTGCGACAGATGCCGCAGGGTGCTAGTACGCTGGTGGGCAGCGGCGGAGTGCGTCTGTCTGGAGGGCAGCAGGCCCGCGTGGCACTTGCCAGGACATTGTATAACTCCAGCAGTGTCCTTGTGCTGGACGATCCATTCTCCGCTTTAGATCAAGGCACGGAGCAAACCATACTGAAAAATCTGCGGGCACTGACCAAGGATAAAATCGTGATTCTGTTTTCTCACCGGCTGTATCAATTCCCCACATTTGACCGAGTGCTGTTTTTAAGCGACGGCAGGAGCATTTTCTCCACCCATGAGAAACTCATGCAGGAAAATCCTGATTATGCAAAGCTTTATTTGGAACAGATGAATGGAGGCGGCGGACATGAAATATGAAAAAAACCTCCGTACGGTGCTGCGTCGGGTCGTTGCCACATCCACCGCGACGAGCGTTTTTACTATACTTGTGATCGTGTTGGCTGTTATAACGGCACTGTTCCCGCCGTTAATTTTGGAGCGAGTGGTTAACGATCTCACGGCGGGACAGGCAATTGCACTGAGTCTGGCGCTTTCCTATCTTGGGTTTATCGCCCTGTCCGGCTTGCTGGAATCCGGGCAGAATGTGATGATAACCGTATTTGGTCAGAAAGTTACACACGGCCTGCGCAGCGCGCTCTGTGCCAAACTTCACCGTTTGCCTGCAGCTTATTTTACCTCCCATGAAGCCGGTAAAATTGCTTCTTGCTTCGTGAACGACGTGGATACAGTGGACTCTCTTTTTACGGACGGAATTATCAGTATGTTTGCCGACGGATGTAAGGTGGTCAGCATTTTGGTCGTAATTTTTTATAAGAGTACGGGGCTTGGTTTCCTGATGCTGCTGGTTACACCGCTGCTTTTTGCCATGACGCGCCTGTTTCAGAAGCGGATGCTAAAGGCACAGCTCGAAAACCGTGTAGCTGTGAGCAAGGTAAACAATCATGTGCCTGAGACGATCCGCAATATTCGTATGATTCATGTGCTGCTTCGAGAGCAGTACATGGAACAGCGCTACGACGATTATATTAGTGAGAGTTACCGCGCAACGGACAAGTCAAATCTCTATGATTCCATCTATTCGCCTATCGTCATTTTTGTCAGTTCCTGCGTCATTGCCATAATGATGGTTTGTGCTGCGATGGGAGGCGGTATCCGCGAATTTTTCGGTATCAGTGTAGGCACGGCGGTGGCTGTGATCGCCTATGTAGGCCAGGTATTCGAACCGCTGGAGAGCCTAGGAATGGAAATTCAGAACATCCAGTCCGCTGTGGCGGGAGTAAAACGGATCGACGAGTTTTTGGCCGAGCCGGAGCGGGAGATGCCGAAGAATTCCAACGCAAAAAAGGGCTCAGATGCGGCTCCTATCGTCCGATTTGACCATGTACGTTTTGGGTATGACGATAACAACGACGTGCTGCAAAATCTGAGCTTTACAGTGAGCAGAGGAGAGGCGGTCACGTTTGTTGGCAGAACAGGAGCTGGCAAGAGCACTGTTTTCCGCCTGCTGTTGGGGTTGTATCGACCGTTTGAAGGGCGGGTATTGATTGAAGAATTGGGGGCTTCTGACATTCCGGACCAAAAAAAGCGCCATCTATTTGGCTACGTGGAGCAGTCCTTTCATCTGGTAGAAGGTACGGTTGCAGAGCAAATTTCGTTGTTTGATCCAATTGTCGGCCGAGAGCAGGTCGAAAATGCGGCCAAACTGGTGGGACTGCACGACAGCATCCTTTCTTTGCCGGACGGATATGATACGCCTGCTTCAGAAGCCACTTTTTCGCAGGGTCAGTTCCAGCTTCTTTCTATCGCGCGGGCTGTAGCGGCATCGCCAGAAATCTTGCTGTTGGATGAAATCACCGCGAATCTCGACAGCAACACGGAACAGCGTATGCTGGACGCGTTGGAGCGCGCCGCCGAGGGCCGGACAGTGCTTTCTATCTCCCACCGTTTGCAGGAGCATGTCAACGGTCAGCGGATAATCCGGATTGGTGCATCAAATGATGTAGCAGTATAAGCAGCAAATCAAAAAAGCAGAGTCGTCAAATTCGACGGCTCTGCTAGTTGTACAGGTGGTCTTATAGGATTTATGCCAGAAACCAAGTGAAATTAAGACCTTGCGGGTAGGCAGAGGGCAGTATTTACGTTAAAAATTAAAAAATTCGGACGTTTGTCAGATTCATTGCTTTTTGTCAAGGTTGTTATGAAGCTTCTCATTTATCTGCTGTAATCGTTTTTTCATACTCGAATATTGGAAAATCCAGATAATCAGATAAATGACAAAGAAAATACCGAAATATATCAGAATTCCTCTAATATTATGAGGCATCCAATAGGCAAAATATGCGACTGGAAGAGTTGCTGCTGAACAAATAACTAAATGTGTGATGGTTTGCCGCAGAATGCTCCAGCGGTCAATACTCCAAATCCAAGAGGCCCCGCCCCATGCGGCTCCATAGAACAGCGAAAGAATTGTTTGAATCATTACAGCGTTTATTTCGTTCCCACAAGTACCGATTAATTCCGGGGGAACTGCATAATATTTGCCATCGTGAAGAATCACTGAAATGACGATCGTTATAATCACAGCAATCGTTAAGCCAAGCATTGCACCAAAAAAGCAAGAAAAAACAAACTTCGTTTTTTTCTTCATTTTATTCACCTCATATTCCAAGCATCTGTTTGATTTTGGAAACAAATCGGCGCGATACGTAAGTAACGGTACCATCGTCGAACTTAACGCAAATCGTGCCAGTCAAACTAAGATCAAAATTCTTGACCTTTTTCAAATTAATAATCTCCGAATTTGAAATCCGAACAAAGTAGTTTTTGTTTAGCCGTTCTTCAAGTTCATACAAGCGCAATCGCAAAATATACTCATGACCATCTGCAATGGCTACAACCTTTCCATCCTCAGCGTAGACCCGGCTAATCTTTTCCTGTTCTACGATTTCAGCACCATCTTCTCGAAATCCGACAATCATTTGTGGTGCTACTTGCGAAATTCTCTTAACAAGATTATTGATTTCCTCTGTTACCTGATTGGTTATAACGATGATTTTAGGCTCTTTACAGGAGTCATCTACTTTAATTTCTATTTCCATTTGATCACCGCTTTCGTACATTTCTAGTATAATGAATGTACAATTTAGATTCCAATACTTTTTAATAAGTGGCTATATTTTGAGCATAGGTGGTCGTTCGTTCAAATCCTCATAAAGATAGGCAAAGTAAAAGACCGACGATTTTAAATCGTCGGTCTTTTACTGAAAAGTGGAGCTTTATGGCCGACAAAAATTCAGCTTTGCTTGGCCTTTATAAAGTATTAATACCACCTTCATGTATCTTGGTTTCTTAGGCTATTATTATTTTTGTATAGGTTAACACTTTTGAAGCTTTTCCAGCAGACTCAAAGCAATATAACTTTATGCAAAACGCTATTTCCGTTTGGACAAAAACTTTGCTACTGTATAAAAATTGTTTATAGCTTGCAAGTATAAATTAATTACGGTTACACAATCATCATAACAATGTTATTGAACACCAGTTTTTACATTGAAATATATCAAAAAGAGGTAATCATTATGAACGCATACCCTGCAATTTGTATTTCAACGGATGGCATTTATCAGGACGGCAATCCGATGCGTTGGATTGCTTGCCCTAAAAGCTACCCTGATGCAATTGCTAAAGCAGGTGGACTTCCTTTGCTTTGTAGCGAAAATTGCCCGGATGAGATGGCGGATTTTTGTGATGCGCTTCTGTTAATTGGTGGTGGTGATTTATCTCCAACTTTCTATGGAGAGGATATTCTAAATGAAACGGTAAAAGTCAACGCATTGCGTGATTCTTTTGAAGTAAAGCTGGCTATGTCATTTTTAAAAAGGAGAAAACCAATCTTGGCTATTTGTCGGGGGTTTCAGCTGATCAATGTATTGCTTGGCGGTGATTTGTATCAGGATTTAGTCGCTCAAAAGGGGCTTTATCATATGAATCCACAATTACGACATCCTATCCATGCCTGCGAAGGGTCGGTACTTTCGCAACTGTTCGGAACAGAATTTAATGTAAATAGTACCCATCATCAGGCAATCAGAAAACTTGGCCGCGGATTAAAAGCAACAGCTTTTTCTCCAGATGGAATTATCGAGGCATATGAACATGAATCCGGACTTATTTTAGGAACCCAATTTCATCCGGAACGTTTGGCTGGATCATATTGGGATGACCGTACGCCTAATATGGGTGCATACTTTGCCTATTTTATTCAACTTGTTCGTGATGAAAGTAAAAAACTTCCAAAACAAACTGCAAAGTGAATGCTTTTACTCAATAAGTATCAATCTTCCTATAACCTTTTGGAGGATGTAATCCGTTGAGTAAGAGCGTTACAAGTTCATTATTCGTTATAGTTTTAAAAAAGTCCAAAGAATGTATTGACTTTTTTCTAATGAATGCATATACTGATACATAGAAAATATTCTATGTGAGGTTGTACAATGGAACAAAAATATATTGAAAGTGCAAAAGTTTTAAAAGCCCTTGCAGACCCAAAGCGACTGCGTATTGTTGATATGCTTTCCTGTGGAGAACTTTGTGCCTGTAAGATTTTAGAGGAATTTCATATTACCCAGCCGACACTTTCCCACGATATGAAAGTGTTAATAGAGGCTGGTGTTGTAAAAGCACGATCAGAGGGAAAATGGGTAAACTATTCACTTAACAATGATAATTTGCAAGCATTTTATAAACAGTTAGGAAATATATTTTCCTCAACATCTGACTGTATATGCTATCAAAAAGAGCGGTGACGCAGATGCATAAATGATATGCTGCCAGCGTTGTCGATTGTCGGTGCTATGTTCCATGATGGAATAGACACCGACAAAAAAACAGTTTAAATATAGAAAATTTTCTATATGATAAGGAGCGTGATTATTTTGAAAACTGCGGAAAAACCAGAGATTGGTTTTTTTCAAAAGTATTTGTCGTTGTGGGTAATCCTTTGTATGGCGGTAGGAATTTTTATCGGAAAATTTTTCCCTATGATTCCAGCATTTCTTAACAAATTTGAATATGCCAAAGTATCTATCCCTATGGCAGTCCTTATTTGGCTGATGATTTACCCTATGATGATGAAGGTGGATTTTCAGAGCATTAAAGATGTCGGTAAGAATCCAAAAGGTTTATTTGTCACATGGATTGCAAATTGGCTCATTAAGCCATTTACAATGTATGCGATCGCTTCCTTCTTTTTCTTTGTAGTCTTTAAAGCGTTTATTGCGCCGGAACTTGCAACAGAATATCTGGCAGGTGCCGTATTGTTAGGTGCGGCTCCTTGTACAGCGATGGTATTTGTTTGGAGTACGCTCACGAAAGGGAACCCAGCTTATACAGTGGTGCAGGTAGCAACCAATGACCTAATTATTTTGGTGGCATTTGTTCCGATTGTAAAATTCCTGTTGGGCGTTTCCAATGTTGAAGTGCCTTGGGACACATTGTTTTTATCGGTGGTGCTATTTGTAGTGATTCCTCTGGTTGGAGGGATACTAACCCGGACACTGGTGCTTAGGAAAAAGGGCTTAGAATATTTTAATAACACATTTGTTAAAAAATTTGATGGAGTAACAACAATCGGGTTATTACTAACGCTGGTGTTGGTATTTGCATTTCAAGGAGAAACGATTATTCGTAATCCGCTGCACATTGTATTAATTGCTGTGCCGTTGATTATTCAGACGTTTTTTATCTTTTTCATTTCTTATTTTGCGGCTTGGCTTTTGAAGTTGCCGTATTCTATTTCTGCACCGGCTGGAATGATTGGTGCGTCCAATTTCTTTGAGTTATCTGTTGCGGTGGCAATTTCTCTTTTTGGCACGAGTTCTGCCGCTGCGCTTGCCACTACCGTAGGTGTTTTAACAGAAGTACCAGTCATGCTTCTGTTAGTCAAGATAGCAAATAAAACACAACATTGGTTTCCAAGAAATTAAAACAAATTAATAAGGAGTGTATTTTTATGAAAACAATGCAAATCTTTGAACCTGCCATGTGCTGTTCTACCGGGCTTTGTGGCGTCGGGGTTGACCCTGAACTGCTCCGTATTTCTACAGTACTTGAAACGTTGAAAAAGCACGGCATAACAATTAAACGTTTCAACCTCAATAGTGCTCCGAGGGAGTTTGTAAACAATAAGGTCGTTAATGATTTTATTAACGCTAAAGGGCCGGACGGTTTACCGATTGCCGTATTGGACGGAAAAATTGTTCTGACCGGCAGATATCCTACCAATGCAGAATTTACACAGTGGCTGAATCTGCCTGCTGATCTGCTGGGGAAATCTTCGGGAAATCCAAAAAGAAATGGTAGCTGCTGCTGCAAGGGAGGCTGTTGCTAAAATGAATGTTTTTGATCCTCAAACTATCAAACTTACAAAGTACCTTTTTTATACGGGTAAGGGTGGGGTAGGAAAAACCAGCGTGGCCTGCGCTACAGCTGTATCATTGGCAGATAGTGGGAAGAAGGTACTGTTAATCAGTACCGATCCTGCTTCAAATTTACAAGACGTTTTTTCCATGGAATTGACAAACAAAGGAACTCCAATCCCTAATGTACCGAACTTGGTTGTAGCAAATCTGGATCCCACACAAGCTGCTGCCGAATATCGGGAAAGTGTCATCGCGCCTTATCGCGGTAAGCTGCCGGCTGCGGTTTTGACTAATATGGAAGAACAGCTTTCTGGCTCATGTACCGTAGAGATTGCAGCATTTAACGAATTCTCAAATTTTATTACAGATGGAAAAATACAGCAGGAATACGACCATATCATTTTTGACACTGCACCTACTGGTCACACTTTGCGTATGCTCCAACTTCCGTCCGCATGGAGTAATTTTATTAGTGAAAGCACGCATGGTGCATCCTGCTTAGGTCAGCTTTCCGGATTGGAGAGTAAAAAAGCAATTTATAAGCAGGCGGTGGAAACTTTGGCCGATGGAAATATGACGACACTAATTCTTGTGACACGTCCAGAAACGGCGCCGTTCAAAGAAGCTGCACGGGCCTCTGGCGAGCTTTCCACACTTGGGATTCGTAATCAAATGTTGGTTGTCAACGGCATATTGACAGAGCACAGTGATACGCTTTCTTCCAACTTGTATGAAAAGCAACAAGCGGCGCTTAATGCAATGCCGGAAAGCTTGCAAACATTACCACTTAGCATGGTGCCCCTAAGGGCCTATAATGTCACTGGACTTGAAAATGTACGTGCCTTGTTGAAAGCCGACCATGTGACCAAATGTAAGGAAAAACTGAATGCTTCTCATGTTTTTACATTGAATGATATTATAGATGAGCTGGCGGCAGAGGGCAAGCGTGTTATTTTCACAATGGGCAAAGGTGGTGTTGGAAAAACCACTATTGCCGCCGCAGTGGCGCTGGGTCTTGCAAAGCGCGGGAAAAAAGTTCATTTGACCACGACTGATCCCGCGGCACACTTAAAATTTGTGCTGGACGAAACAAGTGGTATTTCTATGAGCCATATTGATGAAGACAAAGAGCTGAAAAAGTATCAGTCCGAAGTGCTGAATAAAGCCCGCGAGTCAGGGATGAGTGATGAAGATATGGCCTATATAGAGGAAGATTTGCGTTCTCCTTGCACACAAGAAATAGCTGTGTTCCGCGCTTTTGCAGAGATTGTGGAAAAAGCTGACGATCAGGTCGTTGTAATTGACACTGCACCTACCGGACACACTTTGCTGCTGCTGGAATCTACGCAAAGTTACAACCACGAAATCAAGCGAACCAAAGGAGAGGTCCCTGAATCGGTGAGACGACTTCTGCCGAGGCTTAAATCTGACGAAACCGAAGTTTTGATTGTAACTTTGCCCGAAGCAACCCCTGTATATGAGTCTCTTCGCTTAGAGGAAGATTTAAAACGAGCGGATATTTCTGCAAAATGGTGGATTGTTAATCAATCTTTGTATGGTACGAATACGACTAACCCCATGCTGGCGGCAAAGGCTGCAAATGAAATTGAATGGATTAACCGTGTTGATAAACATGCAGGTGGGAAATTTGCATTAATTGAATGGAGTGCCGACGAAATCAAAGGCAACCGTCTAACGACACTCTGAAAGAATGAACATTTATTTGTGTTTATAATTCGTGCCGTAGCCAAATTGTCCAGATGTTGAATCACTACCTCGCTAGTGATATCATAAAATAATTTGCATTAAAGTTCGTCGAAATTCAATATGAATCTAACTGCAATTACACAGTTAAATGTATTAATAATAAAAATCCCCCAGCCGTTCCAAAGGATAGCTGGGGGATTGCTTGTTGTAGCAATACTACTTTGTACTCAAGCATTCATTTTTAAAAAAGTCATTCATTAAGGCAGTAAAAAATTTGAATTAAATGGTACGATCGATCACTATAACTTTCGTAATCACACCGCGTAGTTTGTCTTTACCGACCATGTATTCCAGGACATCATCCGCGGTGCTAAAATATTTCGTCGTATCAGGCTGGTTGTAAAGATAGATAATGATCTTTTCTTGCGTATGAGAAACACCGTATTTTTGACCAGCCCAATCAAATTCCACTTCGCCGCCGCAACTCATACACCACTTGAAATCATTGATACTGACAAAACGATTCTGTTCTGGGGTGTTCCCTTGAATAATTTTTCCTCCCATGTAAGAATAGCCTCCATGTTTTTTGAATTCCGGAGCGCCGTCCGGGTAATTGATTGGTTTACTAAAGTTTGGATGACTGTTTTCCCACGTTATGATATGATCATGAGGTTTGGTATGGTCTCTCGGATTGTCATGATCCGTATGATGGCGTTCTCTGTTGCCTAACCCATTATCACCTATATGTGTCCCCCTATATCCATCTTTATTTATATCGCCCGGCTTGTTTGGGTTCGGTTTCCTTTTCTACCGTAGGCGCTGCCCATTCCAGTTTGTACGAGGCTATTATAGTTCTGATGATTCTCATTTACAACAGATCCGCTTTTAATAATAAGATTACTTCCTACCGGAAGAGGCTCTTCTCCGCAGATGATTTTCTCCGGTTCAATCAGGCGAAGCATTTCATTATAACCCTTGAGAAAAAACTCTTTCTGATCCTGACGATTGTCATGTTCCGATACCATATAGGTGGATACCGCAACCGTGGAGCCTTTTTCGTTTTCCCAGCTTACAGTTGGAATGACGCGGATTCCTTTTGATGCAAAATAGGCACCGCACCAGCGGTTCCGAAATGTGTTGTAAAGCTTGCAGAATAGGTGCCATCTCAACATTCTTGTTTTTATGGAGGAACAGGTTCTCAAAAATCTCTCCAAAATCAAAGAATTTGCAAAGAGCAGTCGTAAGGAAGAAGTTCGTGCCATGGTTCAGCAATATGTAGATCGTGTGACTGTTTTTCACGACAGAGTGGAAGTAGTCTTTAAGGTTGCGTTTCATTCTGATTTGGGGAATCCAACTACATTTCACTGTGACTCGTCCGTTACGAGATACAATCTTGATCAGTACAGCAAAGCCAGCATGTTAGAAAAAGCTAAAAAAACAGAAGGACAAGAAAATCTTTACACAGCATAAGTAAGGTTAGGCTCCAGGGCAAAAATGCCTTGGAGCCTGATCTTTTTCTAAAATAAGTACAATTCAATCTTAAAATAAAAAGTTGCTTTAATCATTTGAACATCGGTTTAAAATATAGGCATATCAAAATAGAGGTTATCAGAACAAGTCTGACGACCTCTATTCGCTTCAGAAAGCACTCAAAAAGTGGCGATTGGATCTTCTCCTTGGTTTTCCTACTGACCAAAGAAGATTGCCAGAAATAAAGGACTTTTTCCAGCGAATTATAGAAAAATCAAAAACTATTTCACCATGAAATCTATGCCAATATGGCAGTTTCAGGATCTTGGATTATCGGTCTTTTACTAAAAAATGGCGGTTTATGGCCGACAAAAAGTCAGCTTTGCCTAGTCTTTATAGAGTATTAATACCGCCTTCATGTATCTTAACACTATCTTTATAAAAATAATGATAGTCTTTAATGCGAGCAAAAGCGAGGAGAAATATAAAGTCAGAAGATGATATGTTTCTCTGGTTAAAAAAAGCAACTGCTTTTGCGGTGAAATGACAGAGGTGGAATATGTACATAATCGTAATTGGATGCGGAAGGCTAGGAAGCAATCTGGCTATGGAACTGTCTAATCTGGGGCACAACGTATGTATTATTGACAGGGACGGCGACAGACTGGACAATTTGGGCAGCGGATTCAACGGGCAAATGATAAAAGGCATCGAATTTGACAGCGACAATCTTGAAAATGGAGGTATTCAGCAGGCGGACGCTTTGCTGGCCGTGACTTCGGACGACAATATCAATATTACGGTGTCACTTGTTGCAAAAGAAATTTATCATGTCCCAAAAATTATTGCGCGTGTAAATGATCCGAACAGGGAATATATTTACCAAAAGCTGAATCTTGAAACGATCAGTCCCGTGCAGTTGGGCGTCGAAATTTTGATTAGCCAGCTGACGGCGAGGAGTCTCAATATTGTTTCGGCACAGGATAAAGAGTACGACATCATTGAACTGTTTATCGGCAAAGGTAAGCCGGGGCCCGTTCGAGGCATCGAAGAAAAATACTCCTGCATTATTTCGGGCATCATCAGGTGCGGTCATATTTTTCTTCCCAAAAAAGAGGAACAGGTCGAGTACGGCGACAAGATAATATGCACGATCCCAAAAAAGAACAAGGAAAAACTGGTCCAATCATTTTCAAGGGAGATACCAATATGGAATCAATAATTATCGGTGGGGGAAAAATTGGATACAATCTGTTTAAGACTCTGAAGGAAAGAAATTATCAGGTAATACTCATCGAGAGGGATAAAAATACCTGTATAAAAATCTCTGACGAATTGGACGCAGAGGTTATCTGTGGAGACGGCACGGATTTGGATGTTTTAAATGACGCCGGCATCAAAGATGCGGAAATCGTTGCCGCTGTGACTGGCACTGATGAAGAAAATCTGGTCATCTGTCAAATTGCCAAAATCAGTTTTAATATTCAAAAAACGATTGCTCGTGTAAACAATCCCAAAAATATCGCAATGTTTAAGGCACTCGGCATCAGTCGGATTGTATGCAGCACGGAAGTGATCGCCAATATGATTGAATATGAACTTGCGAGGGAAGACTGCCGAATTATTCAAACGTTGGGACGGGGAGCTATGGTCTTGGCGGAAATAACCATCAATGCCGAAAATCCATGGTGTGGCTGTAAGGTAAAAGAACTGAAGCTTCCCGAGGAATGCGTGATTATTTCTGTTTTGCATGACGAAAAGGTGATCTATCCACGGGGCAATACACAGATCGAAAAAGATGATAAGGTTTTATTAATTACCAATCATCCTGTTTTGACTGACCTCATGAATCATTTACATAATAGGGGAACAAAATATGCGTCGAAATAAAGTTGAACTCTTCGGCCTTGGGTCCGAATTGATTGGGGTTTTGGCCTATGTGGCTGTCCTTTTCATCTTGACGGTAATTATAATGAGGTGAAAAGAAAAATGGCGGAAAAGAACGTATCGAGTGCTGAAATTATCTGTTATTACACAGGCTGCATTATCCTTGGAGTTGCGTTCCTGATGATGATTCCAATCATCACGGCTCTTATTTTTGCGGAGTGGAATCCTTTTCTGGACTTTGTAGTCAGTATGGGCATATCCGTATTGGTAGGTGCGGCTTTGATTCTGTTAGGCAGACATACACGGCAAAATCATGTTAGTGTCCAGTGGAAACACGGCTTTGTAGTAGCGTCGCTTTCTTGGATTATATTAATGATACTCTGCGCGATTCCATACTATTTAAGCGGGCATGTCAATTCTTTTCTGGATGCCTGTTTTGATGTGATGAGCGGTTTTACTACAACGGGGCTGGTGCTTACACAGGACCTTGACCATCTTTCTTCCGGATTAAACATGTGGAGGCATATGCTTACCTTCATCGGAGGGCAGGGAATGGTAGTGCTTGCCCTTACCTTCATGGTAAAAGAAGCAAGCGGAGTCTATAAGTTTTACGTGGGAGAGGGAAAAGATATAGAACTGGTGCCGAATGTAAAAGGAACAGCCAGAATTATCTGGAAGATCAGCATGATTTATCTGGTGATCGGCACGGCGAGCCTGTGGATCGACGGAATGATCATCGGACTAAAACCAGTGTCCGCGTTCCTACATGGGCTGTATATGTTTGAGTCTTCATGGAGCACGGGTGGTTTTGCTCCGATGACGCAAAACATTATGTATTACCATAGTTTGTCTTATGAAACGATTACCATGGTCATTTTTATTCTCGGCTCATTTAACTTTGGCCTTCATTATGCCATCTGGCAAGGCAAAAGGAAAGAATTTGTTAAAAACATTGAAACCCAGAGCTTTTTTGTCACCAGTTTTGTGGCCTGTATGCTGGCACTGTTTTGGCTGGCAAAACTGAATGTGTATCCGGACGCTGTATCTGCGTTCAGGAGGATCATCTATAATGTTTTGTCGGCACATACGACAACAGGCTTCGGCAGTATTTATGCAAGGCAGTTTGCTTTGGAATGGGGAGACTTTGGTATCCTGATCCTGATCATCGTAATGCTGATCGGCGGTTCCGCATGTTCCACCGCGGGTGGATTCAAGGCACTTAGGGTCGGTGTCGTGTTCAAAGGTCTGATCATGGATGTAAAAAAGCTTCTGCATTCCGAACGGAATATGAGAGTTTACAAATTTCATTATATGAAAGATCATATTTTGGACGACGGTATTGTGAGGTCATCCGCTCTCATTATAATTTGCTATATGGTTTTGTTCGGTGTAGGTACGCTGATTGGAACATTCTGCGGCTATCCTCTTGCAGATTCTGCATTTGAAGCCGCTTCTGTGACCGGAAATGTGGGCCTTTCGATCGGCGTCACGGCACCATCAATTCCAGTGGCTTTAAAAATTTATGATATTATTGCTATGTATATGGGAAGGCTCGAGTTCCTTTCTGTTTTTGCATTAATCGGCTATGCCGGTGGAGGAATTAAAAAACTATGCGAAAAATCATTCAAGCGTTTGTCTTAACCATTTTAATATTGATTCCTTTTTCAACAAGTGCATTTGCCGCGGAAACAGTAGAAATTAACAGTCTGATTGAGAATGCCAAGGTACTTGATAAAACGGAAGTTACCGTGCAGGGCGAAGCAATCGGGGAGATGCTGAACAGAGGCGAATACAGCTGGGTAAACATAAATGATGGAACCAACGCGATAGGAGTCAAGTTGAAAACAGCTGATGCACAGCGAATCACTCATTACGGCGATTATAAAAATAAAGGAGATATGATCAGAGTTACCGGAATCTTTAATAGGGCCTGCCCAGAAAACGGGGGCGAAACGGATATCCATGGCGAGAGTGTGCAAATTGTAGAAGCCGGGGGACCGGTAAAAGAATCGGTTCCTTTGCCTAAGGTGATAACGGCAGTTTTGCTGACCGTCTGTGCCGTGGCTGTTGTCCTTTTACTAAAAAAACGTATTCATGATGAGCAAATAAATTGAAAGCGAAAACATAGGGCCTCCGAATGGCTTTTCACGCCATTCGGAGGCCCTATACTTTTGCTTTGCCGTAAATCGGCTAATTATCATTTACTGTTTTTTAATGTCAGAATGGAAAGCACCTGATTTACCACTTCTGAAGAGGAAATCACGATTGCTTTATCACCAGCAGACAGTTCAGTATTTCCCTGCGGAATAATCGTTTGCTCTCCTCTTATCACGCAGCTGATCATACTTTGCGGAGGAAATCCAATTTCCCATAGCTTTTTGTTCAGGGCGGGTGACTTTTCATCCAGTATTACTTCACAGATGACAACCCGGCCATTTTCAATTGGAAGATATTTCTTAATATTATCCTCTATGGACTCTTGCTCGACCATTTCAGCAAAAAGCTGGACGGTACTCACGCATTTGTCCACACCTAATTTTTTAAATAAGTCCGCATTTTTGGGATCATTAATAACGGCGTAAACGTTTTTGACATGAAACTGTGTTTTTGCAAGTTCACATACAATCAGGTTGGCTGAGTCTTCATCGCCGAGGGCGATAACAATGTCCATCTTATTCGCCTGTGCGTCTTTTAATATGTATGGTTTCGTTCCATCGCCGCATATGGCGGTTATCTCAAAAGTGTCTGCAAGCGTTTTACACCAACTGTAATCCTGACCAACCACTACCACATGATGATCGTTGGTTTGGAGTGCTTTTATCAGAAACTTGGTTTTTTGATTTCCTTCAACCAATAATATATTCATGTGGATTCCTCTTTTTCCCCCAGAACTTTTTTAAATTCATTAAACAGAAGCAGTGCGGGGGAGATTGCCATGATCCCTATCGGACTGCAAACAGCGTCACTGGAAGTGTCGTCAACTCTTGCCATCACGGTTTTGACGCCGAAACATTCTTTGGCAATCTGGGCGATCATGATATTGGTATTGTCATTGCCTGTAGCGGCAATCAAGATGTCGGCTTTTTGAATTCCGGCAAGTTTTAAGGTGTCGGTGTCGGTGCCATCTCCCTCTAGGGAAAATCCACCGTAGGTTTGTGGTAGGGTTTCCAGCGATTCCTCATTGCAGTCCACGATCAGTACATTTTCATTTTGATCAGACAAATTTGAAGCAAGCGCAGAGCCCAAACGTCCGCAGCCGACGATAACGATGTTCCTATGATTTTCTTTTTTAAAAAATTTCATCAGAAATCCTCCCTTCCGCTGATTATAGTAACACAGCAGGTGTAAAGCTGGTGTTAAGATAAAGGGGAGGGTATAAAGATTGTATAAATAAAGCAAAAAGGCTGTCGCAAAATTTGTGCTGCCCTTTTTCGAAGAAAACTATTCGTTGGTAAAGCGATAACCGATGCCGACTTCCGTGAAAATATAATGCGGCTTTGTAGGATCTTTTTCAAGCTTTCGGCGAATGTTTGCCATAAACACACGCAGCGATTGTGCGTCGCTTTCCAAATAAGAACCCCAGACTTCTTTCAAAATGTAGCTGTGGGTAAGCACTTTCCCAGCATTTTTTACAAGCAAGGCAAGAATCCTGAATTCCATCGGAGTAAAATGGATTTCTTCTCCAGAAAGCAGAACGCGATGTTTCATAAGGTCCACTTCTAGATCATCCACCTTGTAAACCTGCGGCGCGCTTACGTTTTCACTTTTGGAATGGCGAAGGATCACCCTTAGTCGTGCGAGCAGTTCATTGATGCTGAATGGCTTTGTTAAATAATCATCGGCCCCCGCGTCTAGTGCCTCGATCTTTTCATGGTCCTGGTCGCGTGCAGAAACCACAATAATCGGCAGGTCAGAAAAGGAGCGCACTTGCTTGATGATGGAAAGGCCGTCCATATCCGGTAGACCTAAATCAAGGATGATAATGTCCGGATGTTCGGTTACAATTGCATTTAAGACTTCTTTCCCGTTTGTTGCCTCTATGGAATGGTAATTTTGGGTTTTTAGCGAAAAACGGATAAAAGACCGGATTTGCTTGTCATCTTCTACAACAAGAAATAATTTATTATTTTCCAAAATGGGTTCCCCCTTCAAGCGGCAGATAGAAGTGAATTTTAGCGCCGCCGCCTTTGTTGTTGTTCGCATAGATTTTGCCGCCGTGCGCGTTCACGATCGCCTTGCAGATAGCGAGACCCAGCCCGATGCCACGGTTTGAATCGGACTGTAGCCCGTCAGCCTTATAGAAAAGGTTGAAAATTTTCGGCAGATCGTCTGGATTCATACCCGTTCCGTCATCTGTTACATAGAACCATACTTTTTCTGCCTCCGGTTTTACTGTAACTTTGATATGACCATCAGAAGGGGTGTGCTTGACCGCATTATCGATAAGATTAATTAAGACTTGCTCAATTAGCTTCCCATCCATTGGAACAAAAAGCACTTTGTCGGGTATTTCAACCTCTATGGTGTGTTCATCAGCATACTTTGAAGCGCGGCCGACTGCTTCCCCAACGATTTCCTCCACCGCTTCGGGCCGCTTTTTGACGAGCAGTTTTCCTTCTTGAATTTTTGTCAAACTCAAAATGTTTTCAACCATTTGCGTAAGCCAGTTCGAATCGTTGTATATTCCCTGCGCCAGATTCCGGTTTTCCTCTTCCTTCAGACTGTACAGAAGCATTTCGGCGGCACCGGAAATTCCAGCAAGAGGGGTTCGTAAGTCGTGAGAAATTGAACGAAGCAGATCGCTTTTAAATTTTTCACGCTCAGCTTCGTTTTTTGCTATTTCTTTTTCGTCCGAAAGGCGTTCCCGTTCCATTGCAACGAAAATCTGTGTGGAGATTGATGAAAGCAGCTTCTCTTGGTTATCTTCTTCTGAAATGCAGCTTTTCGGGAGACAGATCAGACCATACTGATGACTTTGATTCGCAATCGGGAAAATGTTGTTGTTCTGAATGATAGATTTTTCTTCCCCACTTGTTAGACTGCATACATGAACACTGCGTTCTCCCTGCTTTATGCTGTATTTCTTTAAAAACTGTCCATCCGAATTGGCCGTAAGGCAGCAAACATCACAGTCAAGAAGGTTGGACACGCTTTGTACAGACACGGTAGCAACATCGGAAACACTGGAGGCTTTTGCAAGAGAGCTGGTAATCTGATAAAGCATATTTGCCTGTTTTTCATGAAGCTTGGCCTCTTTAGAGGAATGCAGAATTTTGGAAGTCAGTGTGCTTGTTAAGATGGAAGCAATCAGCATAACGGCAAAAGTAGCAATGTAACTTTTATTATTGACATTGAAGGTATGATAGGGTTCTGTAAAGAAAAAGTTAAAGCAGAACATTCCAATGACCGACGCTGTAATTCCCCATATATAGCCTTTGGTATAACGCGCTACCATCAGTACCGACAAAATATAGATTACTACAACATTATTTTCGGAAAAGCCGGTTGTGCGAAGAAGCATGGAAAGCAAAGTGGCTGCCGTCAACGCCAGAACCATTATCAAAAAATCTATCATAGGGCGGTTTGCATACCGCTTCAATTTAGAAATACCCATTATAACTCACGTCTTTTCACAATTTTGCAATCTAAAATACTTTTTTAGATATTATATCATAATTTATAAAGAAAATCTCACTGCGGAAGCTTATGATTTGAAGGAGTATAAATATTGTTTATAGCTTGCAAGTATAAATTAATTACGGTTACACAATCATCATAACAATGTTATTGAAGACCAGTTTTTACATTGAAATATATCAAAAAGAGGTAATCATTATGAACTCATACCCTGCAATTTGTATTTCAACAGATGGTATTTATCAGGACGGCAATCCGATGCGTTGGATTGCTTGCCCTAAAAGCTACCCTGATGCAATTGCTAAAGCAGGTGGACTTCCTTTGCTTTGTAGCGAAAATTGCCCGGATGAGATGGCAGATTTTTGTGATGCACTTCTGTTAATTGGTGGTGGTGATTTATCTCCAACTTTCTATGGAGAGGATATTCTAAATGAAACGGTAAAAGTCAACGCATTGCGTGATTCTTTTGAAGTAAAGCTGGCTATGTCATTTTTAAAAAGGAGAAAACCAATCTTGGCTATTTGTCGGGGGTTTCAGCTGATCAATGTATTGCTTGGCGGTGATTTGTATCAGGATTTAGTCGCTCAAAAGGGGCTTTATCATATGAATCCACAATTACGACATCCTATCCATGCCTGCGAAGGGTCGGTACTTTCGCAACTGTTCGGAACAGAATTTAATGTAAATAGTACCCATCATCAGGCAATCAGAAAACTTGGCCGCGGATTAAAAGCAACAGCTTTTTCTCCAGATGGAATTATCGAGGCATATGAACATGAATCCGGACTTATTTTAGGAACCCAATTTCATCCGGAACGTTTGACTGGATCATATTGGGATGACCGTACACCTAATATGAGTGCATACTTTGCCTATTTTATTCAACTTGTTCGTGATGAAAGCGAAAAAAAGCAGAAAACCTCTAATAGATAAATTTTGCCATTGTTAGTCTTAAAAAGAAATCAAATAAGTCTTTTTTACCCGCATACCATATGTGAGTATTATTACAGTATTTTATTTATTAAACAAATCAGCTTTAGCGAACAAATCGAAAATGGTCCAAGAAATCAGAGTCGTCAAATTTGATGACTCTGATTTCTTATCATTTGCTTAATTTAATGAAATAGGCTTTTGGAAATGCCCATTTATAATGGACACCATTAATTGTGACTTAAAAAGATATTTTAAACTGTTCTATCTATTACTTTTACCTTTGTAATAATGTCTCGAAGCTTTATTCCATCAATCAAAAGATCCCAAATTTCATCAGGAGATTCGGCATCAAAGGCTTCAGAATAATGATCCCTTTGGCAAATACTAATTTTTCCATCAGGACGTGTAATGCTGTAAGACTTATTTTTCCAGGCAAATTCAAGCTCTCCGTGAGCTTTCATACACCATTTAAACTCACTGATTGTTTGAAAATTTAGATTTTCCTGCTGGATGTTATATAATTTCTCACTCATAATTGGAAGCTCCTTAGTAAAAAAATTAACTTCAGATGTTCTGTTTGGATATTTCTCTGGCAGGAAGTTGACATCATAATTTGATGAATCTAGTGTCCCATTATGCCGTATTTTACAGAGACTCAGTAAAGTTTTTTATTTTCACTATCTATCATAGACGCTGCCCATTCCAGTTTGTATAAGGCTATTATAGTTCTGATGATTTTTATGCACAACATCTATTAGGCGAAAGTTCGCTGAACAAAAAGCTCTGTCAAGCTCGCTTGACAGAAAATAAAAAAGCTTATATAATACTGTCAAGCCAACTTGACAGGGAGGCGTCTGTTTGAAAAACAAGGTAAGAGAATACAGAGAAAAGTTTGGATACTCTCAAGGACAATTAGCCCAACTTACAAATGTATCGCGTCAGACGATAAATTCATTGGAAACCGGGAAATACAATCCATCTATTTTTCTTGCCCATAAGCTTTCAAAGACATTTCATGTGTCAATTGAACAATTATTTTTATTTGAGGAGGATGAATAATGGATTTATTAGTTCTTTTGGTTGGTGCGGTTTTATTAATATTCAGTGCTATTTTCAAACTGGATTTTCTATTTGTGATCGCATTTTTGGTAGCGACTTTGAATGACTTTATACGGACAGCTATGATTCAAAAGAGGCCGGACGAGCGGGCAGTTCTTATCAAATCAAAATCGGACGGCCTTACTTATTTTGTTATTTACGGTTTGCTTATTGTCACACTAGGGGTAGCTGTGAAACAGCCTCAAGTATTTCAGAGTGTGCCTCAGATGTTATTTATGATTTTAACGGCGATCTGTTTAGTCCATTCGCTGATGCTTTCCATATTTCAAAGAAAGTTTTAAGGAGTGATGATAAATGAGAAATTTTTTTGACGAACTGTCCGATACATTCAGCACGACAAATTCAAACAGTTTGAAAAGGATTGCCGATCAAATCGGCGGACAGTATGAAAGTGCAGGTGCACTAAAAGGCCAACGAATCTCCGTTGTTTACGGTGGAATAAATATCCTTTATGATATTGTCGTCTTCAGCAGAGGCGGTACGATTTATACCAGAACAAGAGCTGAGTTCAAATCGCATGCTCAATACCATCTTGTCATGAATACAAAGGTTCGGCTAAACTTTTATCTCAATATCTACGGTTGGAAGGCCGCCGCGGAAATTCGTAAATATAAAAAAATCGCATTCAGCGATGAATTAACCAAAAAGTTTAATATCCACGGAACCGATGAAGCAGTTACCTCCAGTCTATTAGATGCGAAAGCAGTTAAAACTCTGGGCTATTTTAAGACTCATACCTTTCAGATTCACTGCGATGGAGAATCTGGAAAGCTTTATTCCATGATATTCGGATGCATTAACGATCCGGAAGACTTCCAAAGAATTCACCATATGGTCTGTTCGCTGATTGACCGGATGAAAGAGCAAAAAATGATTGAGGATAACTAGTGTTTGACCATTACAGAGGGCATAAAGAAAAATTGCATTGCAGCATGTTACAAGCTATCATTTGGCAGATGATGTGTGCACATAGATGAGGTTTTAGTGTGAAAAGGAGTAAATCTGAATGAAAGCAAAAAAGTTGTTGCACTGGTGATATGTACTGCCGTAATTACTGTCGTTGCAGTGGCCTTTAGTAAATACCCCAGCAATGGATATTGGGGATGGAATAATGACAAAAATACATATTATCAATATCAACCGTTGGATGGCAAGAAAGCAATAATTTTTACTGAAAGCAGTGCTCAGTCTTTATCTTTTTCGGCTGAAATGTCTTTTGGTGGCAAAGCAAAAATATCTATAGAAAATAGCCAAGGGGAAACATTATCAAGCGTTGATCTTAAAGAAGGAAAGAGCTCCTATCAACTGAATCTACCGAACTTACAAGGAATGAATGCTTCTCTTATAGCCGATGGAGAAGCGGAAAAATTGAACATCTGGCTTGACGCAAGTAAAATAAAAGTGGCTGCGAACAGCGCTCAGGAATCTGAAAAAACCGAGTCTGCAGAACCTGCCAAGTCAAAAGAAGATGGTGGCGGGGTTCATATTTGGCCTTTCTTTTAGTAACTGATTTTTCGTAAATTTAAAAAACTTCTTGACCTTATCACAGTGTCAAGGTGTATGCTGTAAACAATGAACCGGTTCATAAAATTATAGGAGATCGAAATGCTTACAATTGGCGAATTTTCAAAACTGTCGCATGTCTCTTCTCGTATGCTGCGCTATTATGACAGTATGGGTCTGCTTTGTCCTGCTCACATGGGCGAAGAAAACGGGTATCGTTATTATGACACACTTCAGCTAAATACTCTGCTTAAAATCGAAAGCCTAAAGCAGTATGGCTTTTCACTCTCTGAAATTCGGGATATGATTCCACTTTCACGGGAAGCTTTAGCGCAGAAGATACACTGTCGTGTGTTAAAAGCGTATGAGGAACTGAACGGTATGAGAAAAACACTCCGCCATATGGAAGACGATCTGATGAAAATGGAGGAATCGGAATTTATGCAGGAAAAATATGACGTTATTGTAATGGAGACTCCGCAGCAGCGGGTTCTTGGCATTCGCAGGAAAATTAATATTGGCGAAGTCCATGGGTTGTTTCAGGAGCTGAAGCAGGAGATGCAAAAGCGTAGGCTGAAACGTGTCGGTGTAACCCAGTTACTCTATCATGGAGAAGAATTTTCTTATGAAAACATGGACGTGGAAGCACAGGTCCAAGTTGCAGGGGATGATCCCGATATTTGTGAAATCCCGGAGCAGCTCTGCGCTGCCACCACGCATGTCGGGCCATACGAAGAAATTCACTACGCTTACAGCGCTTTATGCTCGTGGATTTCCGATCATCCTGAGTATAGAATCTGTGGACCTACGATTGAACGATATATAAAAGACGAAAACAGTGTAAAATCACCAGAAGAATTGGAAACTGGAATTCTGTTTCCAATTGAGAGAATATCTAGATCAGATAGCGGCAGTAAATCAGTAAATTCAAAATTTTAACCTTAGTAAAAGACATAGAAATAGCGGGCACTAAAGAAGTGCCCGCTTAATTTTTTCAAGAGTAAGGGTCAAATCCTATTGAAAAAGAAAGCCATTTCGTTCGTGTGGGTGCGGAATAAAATGACTTTTGTCAGGGAGTCATTTGCTCAGTTTAGAGATAGGATTAATTGAGATAAAAAGCTACCGGATAGAACTTAAATGAAACAATTAAATAGTACGGTCTATCACTGTAACTTTCGTAATAATATTGCACAGCCGGTCACCATCCACTTTGTATTCCAAAAGCTCATCGATGGTGTGATACGCTTTTTCAGTTTCTTCATTGTTCATGTGTTAGGCTGGTGTTACGCCGTTATATATTTGTCTGAAAAATCAGCACAGTTTGGTTCGCATTTTAGATTAACACACAGTCCTTTGTGCTCGTAGATAAGTGCGAAGCCTTTTTGTTCAGCCAATGGCGCATGACTATCCAAGCACCGTCCGAATCCGAAATATTATCAAACGGATAGTATTCATAAGTATCAGGATGTGTCAGGCAATATTCAATAAGCTCACTGAAAATCATAGATTTATTTTATCTCTATACTAATATGGCGGTAATTGCAAATGGGATAGGATCTAAATCCATTATATCGGATTTTGGTACTTACTTTGCTTTTATCCATCCGTGATCTATATAATACTGATTGTCAAGACCCGGCGTCTTTTCACTTTTCAGTGCCATCTTGTGAATCTTTTTGCAGGCGAAAAACTTTGCACGTTCCCGTAACTTCATACGCTGCGGTTTCAGGTCCCTAATCTTTTCATACATCCCAGCTGTTTTTCTTTTCAGCATTTTGACGTGTTCGTCCGAAATCTTGTTCCATATAACATCGCCCATCATGCCGGCTCCGCAAGTGTAAACATTGGAGACGCCCATCCACGAGAGACTCGTTTTGACGTCCTTTTGTGCCGAGCCGTTGGGAGCACCAACGCTGTTTGTGAGGATTACCGCCGTTTTGGAAAACATTTGCGTGTCGGGTCTGTGAACCATCCAATGGACACAAAGATGATCCAGCAGCGATTTAATCGAGGCTGGAGCTCTAAGCGCATATACGGGATAGGCAAACACTAATAGGTCGGATTTCAGCATAGCTTCCCAGATCGGCATCGTTTTCGCTGCGTGCGGGCATAGCTGCTCTCCCCGGAGGAAACAGGTCTTACATCCGACGCAGAAGGATGGTATGTCTTCAGGATAGAACTCTGTAATCTCATTTTCGCCCCTCAAATGGTCGAGAAACATTTCCTTCATGTGATATGTAACACCTTTTTGCGGTGTCCCATTTACAACTGTGATTTTCATGGCTGTTTTCAGTCCTCTCAATCTTATGATTCACTTTTATCTTTATTCTTCCTACATGACAGTATATGAAATTAAGTAAACAAACTGCGAAGTTTGGACAGAAGGGGAGATACCCCCATTATAATTATAATGGGGGTATCGTTGATGCTGAAAACCCTATAAGGACAGTATCTTTTTTTGCATTTAGGCCGTAAATATGGTCTTTGATACGGTTCATTAAATTAAGACGCTTTATGCAGTCAATCTATGCATCAATCCCTGCCCGGATATTCCATTCGACAAATCGTTAATATCATGATTCGAGAAATCTGAAGTTTGGTTATGTCGTATTTTACAGATATCCAATAACCGTTTGTTCCTTCTTTATTTTCTATTTATAATGTTTCGAAATTGTATTTTGACAGGCTCTATAAAATCTTATCGTTTGTTTTGCGGGGGGATTCATTGCCTGCCGTAGATGCTTTTCATTTCGGCTTGTACAACAATATTAATAATTTTTATTTTATATCGTTCGGTCAGTTACTGTTACCTGCGTGATTATATCGCGTAGTCTGTCTTTACCGACCATGTATTCCAGGGCATCATCCGCGGTGCTAAAATATTTCGTCGTATCAGGCTGGTTGTAAAGATAGATAATGATCTTTTCTTGCGTATGAGAAACACCGTATTTTTGACCAGCCCAATCAAATTCCACTTCGCCGCCGCAACTCATACACCACTTGAAATCACTAATACTGACAAAGCGATTCTGTTCCGGGGTGTTCCCTTGAATAATTTTTCCTCCCATGTAAGAATAGCCTCCATATTTTTTAAATTCCGGAGCGCCGTCCGAATAATTAATTGGTTACTAAAATTTGAATGATTGTTTTCCCACGCTATGATATGATCATGAGGTTTGGTATGAAATTTTGCGCTGCCATGATCTGTATTATAGCGTTCTTTGTCGCCTAACCCATTATCACCTATATGTGTCTCCCTGTATCCATCTTTATTTATATCGCCAGGATTGCCAACAAGGCGTTGATTTGCTCAGCTTGTTTGGGTTCGGTCTCCATTTTCCACCATGGGCGTTACCCATTTCAGTTTGTACGAGGCTATTATAGTTCTGATAATTCTTGTTTGCAACATCTGTTAGATAGAAACTGTGTAAACAAGAAAAGCAGTTTTTTTGTTAAGCCAACTTGACAGGGAGGCGTCTACTTGGAAAACAAGATAAGAGAATGCAGAGAAAAGTTTGCATACTCTCAAGGACAATTAGCTCAATTTATGAATGTATGGCGTCAAACGATAAATCCATTTTACAGTTGCTTTGTTGCTATTATTCGGCTAGCCGTATATGATTAAATAAAAAGTCCAAAAGGATGATAAGATTATGAATTATATTTCTGTCCCACCCGCCGTTCAAAAATGGGCATTTCAGAACGGCGGGTACAAAAACCGTGTGAAGAAAACCGTCTTCCCGGTGTGATTCACTTTAGCCGGATGTGGTATTCCCCAAAACACCAAGAAGTCTACCGATGGAAGAATGAAGTGTAAAAGAGGGTTCACAAAATGATAGACAAAATACTGCTGGTCGATGATGAAAAGGATATTGTTGATTTACTGGAAGAAGTTCTGAGAAAAGAAAGGCTAACAAACGTAAAAAGAGCATATGCCGGTAAAGATGCCGTCGCCCTTTGCCGGGAGTTTCAGCCAGGTGTAATTGTTCTCGATATTATGCTGCCCGACATCGACGGCATTGAGGTATGCAGACAAATCCGCGCGTTTTCCCATTGCTCCATCCTGTTCTTATCGTCAAAGAATGATGATGTTGATAAGATACTCGGCCTTGCTTCTGGCGGTGATGATTATGTGACAAAGCCGTTCAGTCCAAAAGAAATCGTATATCGCATTAAGTCCCAGCTGCGCAGGATGCAATACGCGAGGGCCGATACTGCGACGCGAAAAAGCATGACGCTGCATGCTGGTGATATAACGATTGATACGGATGCCTGTTGCGCGTATAAGGCCGGACAGTTGCTGGAATTGACAGCTAAAGAATACGGTATTCTTCAATTTATGATGGAAAATCAGAATAAGATTATCAGCAAGGAACGCTTGTATGAGAGAATATGGGGTGAAGAAAGTGTCGTCTGTGATAATACAATAATGGTTCACATTCGGCATCTCCGTGAAAAAATTGAGGATGATTCTTCCAATCCCAAGCGGCTCAAAACAGTCAAGGGACTGGGCTATAAGCTGATTGGCGGTGATGAGTAATGAAACTGTCTAAGGATTTGATGCGTTTCTTTATCATCCCTGTTGTTCTTCTTGTCGGTATTATTGTGACCGTAGCTTTTACCATTTTCTATACGACAACCACAAGGACACCGAGCGGAAAAATCATAAACAGTAACTGGCCTAAAGAGTTTACACTTGATTTTTCACAGCATATAAATTTGAGTGACGATACGCCGACTATATCAGACACGGGCAAGGACTTGTTGTCAGAAAACGGTCTTTGGATTCAGATATTGGACGCCACTGGCAAGGATGTATGTGATTATGATAAGCCGCCTACAGTATCCGATGCGTATCAACCGTATGAGCTTTTGAAGCTTTATCAATATGGTACCGATCAATACTCCGTATTCGTAAACAGCACTGATGCGGGAGACGCTTCCTATTCCTATCTGATTGGCTTTCCTTTGAATATCTCAAAGACCATCATGTATGTGGATACAGGCAGATACAATTCGGGGAAAACGCTGATTATTACAACGATCATATTGACTATACTGCTGATACTTGCACTCACTATCTTCTATAATGTAGTAATTTCAAAAAGCTACAAAAGAATCCGAACATTATTGGGCTCGATTGCTTCAAGAACATATAAGCCTGTTTTAAATCAACGCTTTTTAAGGGAGATTTATGAAGGTCTGAACGTCCTGAATCACGACATTGCATTGGCTGATAATCAGCGCGAAAAGGATACAAAAGCTAGGGAGGAATGGCTTGAGAACATTACACATGATCTGAAAACGCCACTTGCTCCTATTCGTGGATATGCCGAATTACTTTCAGCGAGAAATACTGATATATCCTCTGAACAATCACGGAAATATGGTGCGATTATACTGAGAAATACTTTATATGCAGAGCAGTTGGTAAATGACCTGAAACTGACCTATCAATTGCAAAGCAATATGCTTCCTTTAAAAAAAGAACCGATGAACATCTCTCGTTTTGTGAAGGAAGTTATCATAGATATATTGAATACACCTGATTTCGAGGGGCGTAATGTTACCTTTATTACAAACAGCGAAAATGCGACATGTCTTTTTGACCCTTTGCTGCTTCGAAGGGCAATCACAAATATTATCGTCAACGCATTGACACATAATGACCAGAACACAGAGGTCAGAATTTCTCTTGATGTCGATAACGGTATTAAACTGGTCATTGCAGACAATGGAAACGGTATGACAGCACAGGAGCTGGGGAGTCTGTTCACACGTTATTATCGGGGCACAAGTACCGAGATAAAAGCAGAAGGCTCCGGGCTTGGTATGGCAATCGCAAAGCAAATTATTGATGCGCATGGGGGAACAATTTGTGCCGAAAGCATGCAGGGCACTGGTACTACTATCACAATAGAGCTTCCATTATAATTTAAGGTTTAGTTAAGGTTAACTGAAAACTGATATAAGGGCGACGGTCTATCATGATGATATGAACCGTTGCCCTTCTTTTTATGGGGCTATTATAAGGAGGAAGTAAAATGCCAGTACTTAGTGTAAAAAATGTAAAAAAGAATTATGGGACAAGATCAGGTGTGCCGTCTATTGCACTCGACGGCGTGAGCTTCGAAGTAAATAAGGGCGAATTTGTTGGTATCATGGGACCGTCCGGAGCGGGAAAATCCACGCTGCTGAATGTAATCTCAACAATTGATACCGTTACTTCAGGCAATATTACCATTGGAAATCAGAATATATGCGGAATTCAGGAGCCGGCGCTTTCCGACTTTCGCAGAAATCGATTGGGTTTCATCTTTCAAGACTACAACCTCCTTGATACGCTGACGCTTCAAGAAAATATCGCTCTTCCGCTAATTCTGTGCAGAAAAAAGGCAAGCCAAATCGACAGGCAGGTAAAGAATGTGGCGGTGCAGCTGGGAATTGAAAAGCTCTTAAGAAAATATCCCTGTGAGGTGTCCGGTGGGCAGCGTCAGAGAGCTTCTGCAGCCAGAGCAATTGTAAACAAACCGGAACTGATTTTAGCCGATGAACCTACCGGTGCACTGGATTCAAAATCTGCCAGGGATTTGCTTCAATGTATGCAGGATCTGAACGAAGAACAGCTTGCCACGATCCTGCTTGTTACTCACGACGCTTTCGCAGCAAGCTTCTGCCAGCGCATCCTATTTATCAAAGATGGTCTGCTGTATCGAGAAGTTATCAAGGGCGGCACCCGAAAACAATTTTATGACAGCATTATCAGCGTTGTTTCGGAGCTTGGGGGTGACAGTCGTGACCTTTACTAATATTGCACTTAAAAATGTTCGGAAAAAATTCAGCAGTTATTTGATCTACTTTTTCAGTACTTCTTTCTCCGTGGTGATTTTCAATCTGTTCTGCTCCATGTATTATAATCCAACTTTTGAAAACTATCGCTTTGGCACAGGGAAAATGTCGGTGCTGTTTCGTGGGGCCGCTGTTGCTGTTTTCTTATTTGCCATCATTTTTGTCTTATACTCGGGCAACTATTTTATAAAAACGCAAAAAAAGGAAATCGCAATTTACTCCCTGCTTGGTATGAGAAAAGAAAAAATTGCCGTCATGATGTTCCTTGAAACATTTTTAATCGGTCTTCTGGCAGTCGCCTTCGGAAT
Organism: Caproicibacterium sp. NSD3; assembly: GCF_053613275.1. Classification (NCBI taxonomy): domain Bacteria; kingdom Bacillati; phylum Bacillota; class Clostridia; order Eubacteriales; family Oscillospiraceae; genus Caproicibacterium; species Caproicibacterium sp. NSD3. The sequence continues at coordinate 1,855,826 of NZ_CM132119.1, read as the reverse complement.
ATTGATTGGAACTTTTTCGTCGGGCTTTTTCACCTCGCTTCTGATGCGGCTTATGGCGGAGGAAACTTCCATCCCTTTTCATGTGGAGTCGAAAACAATTCTTGTGACAATCCTTGCTTTTATTGCACTATTCATTTTCAGTGGCATCCAGGCTTATAAAACTATTTATAAATACACTCTGATTGACCTGCTTTCTGCAGCTAAGCAAAGAGAGGGAGTACCCGCCTTTTCTCCTCTGGGAGCGGTGGCTGCGCTAGTGCTTTTGGCAGTCGGTTATGTGATTTCGGCAAAAATGGATGTCGATGTTAGTGGTATGAACCTTTTGTTTCCTACTTTTATCGGAGCCGTTTGTGTTACAGTCGGAACCTTATTCCTATTTCGTAATTTTATACCAATGGTAATTGCTTCACTGAAAAAGAAAAAACCGTTCTATTATCGAACGTCTAATTTTATCAGCGTTTCTCAGATCGCATTTCGGCTGAAAGCAAATTCTAAAATGCTGGCTGTCATCGCGCTGCTTACGGCTATCACAATCACAATGGTAAGCGCATCTTATTCCTTTTACAGTGCGATAAAGGGAGATGCTACTGAATGTTATGCGCCGTTTTCCTATCTGGCGAAAAATATTACCGGGCAGCAGCACGACGAAATTCTGAAAACAATCTCCAGTATCGGTGATGTCAAAATCACCGCAGAGGATAAGATCGAACTGCTCAATGTTACTATGCAGAATGATCAGTATGCGGTTAAGGATCAGCAGACCGGAGAAGCTGTACCCGGCCAAAAAGTAAACGCCTACCTGATGTCCGAAAGTATGTACCTCAGGATCATCTCGGAAACCCATACGGTTAAGGGCTCCTACAGCGCAACACGTACGGATTTTACAGGGGGGCTTAACGATCAAACCTGTTATTTCATTGACGGAAATGCGGTAGCTGATTACTGCAAGAAATTACCGGGTCAGCAAATAAACGTAAGCTTCCGTGGTGAAGAGACTCCTTATACTGTAAACGGCGCCTCACAGCACAAATATATCGGTGCACTGGATCTGTATAAGAAACCGACTGTCGTAGTCAGCGACAATACCTATCAGCGCTACCGTTCGCAGGCCGGTACGGATGAAATTGACACATTTTACGGATTTCAGTTTGATGATAACATGAAGTCCGGACGCACGGTCGACGCAATAAATCAGTTCATACCGGCACGCTTTCATACCAGCGGGCTGCCGGGCAATATGAGCTATATCGGAATATACAAGGCAAATTTTGCGCTGTTTGGCTCCTATGTGTTTATTGGCTTTTTCTTGGGGATCTTGTTCCTGTTGGCATCGGGAAGTGTGATGTATTACAAACTTATCATGGAAGCGCAGGAAGAAGCGCCGCGGCATGAAATATTGCGAAAAACGGGAATGAAAAAGGGAGAGGTACTGTCCTCTGTTGCCAAACAGCTGGGGCTTATCTATGGGATTCCGCTTTTCGTAGGGCTGATCCACACTGCGTTTGCACTGTTGACTTACAATCGGATGCTTGGATCTATGGGTCAGCAGACACCGACACTTCAAAACGCCGCAATGGCCGCGATCCTTTTCGTAGCAGTGTATGCCGTCTTTTATGCACTTTCTGTCAAAAGTTATTACGGTATTGTATGGAGGCGAGCCAACGGAGGCAAAGCAGACTAAAAAAATGCTGGAAGGAGTGCCATCTCCCGTGTTCTATGAAGCGAACACAACGAATATTTCAAAGTCATGACAGTAATTAGTACTGCTGCCGCCGTGGTGTTGGAAAAGGCTATCATCCGCGGTACTTTGGCGGTTCAATCCGGAATGAACGCAAACCAGTTTTGATGGGACAAGTGTTGTTACGGCATTTATTTAAAAAATCCAGTAATATCAAGGGCCTAAGGTCAGTCAGAAAGCGGTGCTTACATCTGAATCCACATAATTTGCGCGCTATTACCTAAAGTAGGCCAGTCGCTTTTATATTGCAAAATTTCATTTCTGCTTGTTGCCCGTATTGGTTTGCAGCAAACGGATAACTCTGCTGGCAAAAACTTTGCAGTATGATATTATTCAAAATACCCGTCAGCTTTTGGTACACAATGGGGTTGAAAAGCATGGTTCCGAAACCATTATGAAAAGATTATGATTAGAGAAGATTGTTATGCATATTTGTTTACTTAACTTTAATGCCCGATTCGGCTTATATTTTGTGGTGTGCCCTGAGCCTTTGGAAATTCATATCCTGGATATTTTACAACAGGCGTACTGGTCTTATTAATAGAATTAATGAAATCGTCTGGCAGATTCAAGCATGACTTCACAACTTCATTTGGTGTCATAGCCAGCCACTGTGCAAGTGATACATCGGAAAAATAATCGCTTCTGAAGAACTCCAAAAATACTAGTTTTTCTTTTCCAATATTCTGTACATAGTGAAATGCACCGACAGGCACATATCCTACGTCACCTGCTCGAAAGTTAAATGTACGTGCTCTGGGACCTGGCATAAAAACAGTCATTCTGGCTTCGCCGGATATATAATACTGAAACTCGTCTTCATTTGTATGCCAGTATATTTCACGCATCCCGCCTGGTTCCACTTCGACCAATGCGGCGGCAACCGTCTTGCAGACCGGAAAGTTATGAGAGTCCAGGATGCGTACGGAACCTCCCGGAGATTTAGTAGGAGTGACATTAATTAGTTCATGTTTATAAGAGAACGGTACTTTACCATATGGCGAAGAAACTTCCTGACTTTCAAGGCTACCGGGATCGCCTCCATAAGTGATATATAATTCCTCTTTGGGAATGGAATCAAATACATTTTCTGGGACACCAAAGTTGGCAGATAGAACATCCTTGGGAAAATGAGCAAACAACTCTGAAATTGAGAAGGTGTTTGTTTCTGAAAAATCTCCGCTGTCAAATAAAAGTACAAATTCGCATCCGTTTTCCAGTCCCTGAATCGAATGTGAAATATTGGCAGGAAAAAACCATCCTTCTCCGGGATGAATATCGGCGATAAAATTTCTTCCTCGTTCATCGACTGCAGTGATACGTGCGCTGCCCACAAGCATATAAGCCCACTCAGACTGCAGATGACTGTGCATTTCGCGGACTCCGGGTGCAAGACACATGTTAACCATTGCGAAAGTGGTAGAGATTGGAAGTTCACGTTGGGTAATCTCCCTGACCCAACCTCCGTACTTTAGTTTCATATGCGTATCGGAGAATGAAAATTTTAGGTTTGGCAACAGACCATAATCCATAGAAGGAGGTACCAACATATCTGTATTCTGTCCATCCCGAAGTAAATCTCTTGGACCCAGATCTTTTGCGCCGGCACCGTCACTCCTGATTGGTTCCGGTATCGTAGATTTTTTTAGTTCATCCAATTTTTTTTGAATTTCAATATCTGAGTTTATATTTAACCTCCAAATTATTTAAAGATTTATATATGATTATCATGATCTTGAATTACCCGTACATTTCCAAAATCAAAATTGGAGGTGATACTATGAGTTTCTCTCATTCCGCAATCGGCGTTTTTCAGACCCTGGTGATTGCCCTCGGAGCGGGCCTTGCTATTTGGGGCACAACCGACCTTCTGGAAGGGGACGGCAATGACAATCCGGGAACAAATGGGCAGGGCCTATAAGGAAGTAATAAAGCTAAGAAAATAGAATGACAGCTAATAGATAATTAATGTGATTTTAGATAGGTACAAATACTCTGTTATATAGTAAAATTTTCTTGACAATTCTATTTGGACTGCATATAATTAAACGTGTTTAAAACACGTTTAATTTGGAGGAATGAAATGAAAGATGAAAATCAAAAGGTTGCTTTGCTAAAAGCAACAATAGAATTACTGAAAGAAGCTGAACAACCAGAAAAAGTCACATCACGTCAGATAGCTAGCCGGGCAGGAGTAAACCTTGCTATGATCAACTATTATTATGGCTCAAAAGAGGCCCTTACTTCTCAAGCTGTATCTGGAATTTTGGATGTTTCAGCTGGTATCTTTCAGTCCCCTGGGAATCCATCCGAATCTCCAAAAGAGCGGTTGAGGCATATTTTCATAGAAATTTGTCAAATTGTTGTTAAATACCAGCGCTACACAAAGCTATATGTCCCTCATTTGCTTTTGGAAGATGAAATCACTTTACCACAGCTTATACTTCCGGAGATCAGAGATCACTTCGGCATGAAAAGAAGTGAAGCAGAATGCCGTATTATTGCTTATGAGATGATCTCATTTTTACAGCTGGCTTTTTATCGAACGGATGCATTTATGCGATATACCGGAATTGACTTGACAAAAGAAGGTATGACTATTGAGCTTATTGACTGGGAACTGGAACTCTTTTTGCCGGACAGTGGAAAGAATAATAAATAGTGGAACTCACCGAATATATGAATGTTCCATTGTACATATGTTCCGGGACGCGATAGGGCCTTCTCAACTCAATATAAAAGGACTCCGTTTTTTGAACTGGGCCACAAAAATACAAAAGGCAGCTGCGCAAAGACGGCTGCGATCCGATGCACTTGTATCTTCTGAGTCACCATTTTTGATTGAAAGTATTGCAACCTGCATTGTGTGGAGTGTTATGCACGGGCAAATCGTATCTGCATGGATGAATCATCAAAAGAGGGAATGTGTGCGGAACGATGGGGAGAGCTGTTTGAAAGGACAAATGTGTTTGACAAAGCAGAAACTGAAAACCTGTTGAGCAGAAAGGAACTAACATGAAAAATATATCTTTGCTTATTTTCGAGATCATAATTACAGGGGGAATCACGATATTTGGATTGTCTCAACATAAACTGTTCGGGTTACAAGGCCCAAGATCGGCTGTCATCATTTTGGGCATTGTTGGAATGTTGATGTGCACTATAAGTGTTGGCAAATTCATATCTGCTGCTCCAGCCAGCCCATTGAGCATACTTGGATATATATTTGGAACCGTTGCGATGCTTACATTTTTAACGCAAGTATTCAAATGGAAACTGCCAATCATTGGGGAACCGAGAACAGCCTTAATCATTTTAGCAGTTGCAATCGTAATAAAATCAATAGTGGCGAGATTTGGCTATCTTCTAACAAAATAGCATGATAATCATATAATAGAAACTATCGGATTGGATTTTACTCGAGCAGTTAAGCAAATGATATTGGCCACATACCACCAAACAAAAAAACATGGGATTGGCGGGACAATTTTTATGCCTTATTTTCTAAAATAGGGGCTCTCCAAATCTGCGTGAGTTTTGGGGCTTTTCTGATGTCCATCTTAGTTACAAGAACGATCAGACCGTTATCATGTGGCCCGGCGTGAAAGGTGGACATCAAATATTTCCGAATAATCCGTGTTGATGTTTCAAAAAAAGCCTAATCTTTTCTACAGATAATTCTGCCCAATGGGATACTCTCCCATTGGGCATTTTTTTAACCATTTGCAAGGACAAGCTGCACCACTTCGGGGTAGCTTGGACCAAAGTCTTGTCCCATCGTGGCTCTTTACTGAACTCCGTTTCAATTACCTATTTACCCAAAAACGAAACGAATGAATTTTACATGTCAACAATCAATATTTTACGGACAGAGACAAGATCAATTGAAGTTCTGTGGGACCGTCATAATAGTTAATCAACCATTTTCCTGCACTTTTCTGCACTTGATATAAAAAATTTAATGCGCTAAAGTGGAGTTTACAAAACAGGACATCAAAAGCGAGGATTAAAATTCCCTGATACTGTATGATGATCTCAGGAAGGTGAAGAAATGGAATGGCTGAAGAATCTGAGCAAAGCCATCGACTACATCGAAAAGAACTTAGCCGGTAAGATTTCCTATGAAGAAGCTGCCAAAATCGCGTGCTGCTCCACCTACTACTTTGAGCGAATGTTTTCCTATGTGGCTGGTATTTCGTTATCCGAATATATCCGGCGTCGAAGAATGACACAGGCGGCGTTTGAATTGCAGACGACAGACAGCAAAGTCCTTGATGTGGCACTCAAATACGGCTACACTTCCCCTACCTCTTTCAACCGGGCATTTCAAAGTGTGCATGGAATTTCCCCAATCTCTGCAAAAGCGCAGGGAAGTGTATTGAATGCGTACCCGCCTATTCAGTTTTTAGTCAAAATTACAGGAGGTAATGTTATGCCCTATCGGGTCGAAGAAAAAGAAGCCACGCGCATTGTAGGCATCCGTATTCCTCTGACATTGGATATGGAAGAAAACAAAAAGAACGTCCCGCCTTTCTGGGAAAAGACATTAAAAAGCAGCAAGTTCCCAGAAATCTGCTATCTGTCAAACCAGTCTCCGAAAGGAGTGCTGGGAATTACCGCATATCAAACCCCCGACGAAATTTATTATTACATAGCGGCGGCAACCGATCAGCCTGTGCCAAAAGATATGTTTGAATATGAAATTCCGGCGGCGACATGGGTAATTTTTGAGAGCGACGGATATTTTAAAGAATCCATTCAAAACATTTTCAGACGCTTCCTTACGGAGTGGCTTCCATTCTCAGGTTATACTTACGCAGAACTGCCGGATATTGAAGTTTATCCGATCAGCGAGAAAAGCCCCAAGGCAGGGCACTCCGAAGTTTGGATTGCGGTAAAAAAAGAAAAGGAGAATTGAGAAAGTGGATTACCAAGTTGAAATCAGAACTATTGAACCGGTTCGTGTTGCGTTTATGCACTACAAAGGAATTGCGACCGAGGCAAATAAGTTTTTTCCTAACGTTTTTAAGTCGATTCAGGGAAAATCAAACGGTGCGCCATTTTTCTGCTACTATGTGATGAATCCGGAAACGAAAATGGGCGATATGGATTTATGTGTACCAACTGAGGAAACTCCAATCGGCAATGGAGTTGAGATAAAGGAAATACCTTTTGTCAAGGCTGTCTGTACGATGCATACCGGCCCCTATGAAACCTTACCTCATGCTTATGAAGCGATCAGCCGATATGCCGCAGAGCATAAGCTGCAATTACAGCCGCCGTTCCGTGAGGTTTACGTCAAAGGCCCCGGAATGTTTTTGAAAGGGAACCCGAATCATTATATTACAGAAATTCAGTTTCCAATCAGGGAGGATTAAGATGACAGCTATCAGCGTCAAGAATTTAGTGAAAAAATATAAGAATGGGGTGCAGGCATTAAACGGTCTTTCTCTGACGGTAAATGAAGGCGAAATTTTCTCTCTGCTGGGACCAAACGGTGCGGGAAAGTCAACCCTCATCAACGTGTTGACCACTTTTCTGCACCCTACATCCGGCAGCGTGATTTTATTTGGAAAAGACGCCGTCCATGAAGCGGCTGCAATTCGTACGCAGATTTCCTGTGTGGCGCAGCGCACTTCCATTGATTCACACCTGTCTCTTACGGAAAACATGATGTTTCAAAGCAGACTTTATCGGATACCGAAGCCGGAAGCGCAAAAACGCATGAAATCGTTAGTTTCCTGTTTCGGTTTGGAACGATATCTGAAATATCCGGTTTCGTCTTATTCCGGCGGGATAAAACGGCGGCTTGATATTGCTCTCAATATGATGTCTAAGCCAAAAGTTCTGTTTCTGGACGAGCCAACTGTCGGCATGGATATCGGGTCCCGCATGGCAATGTGGGATATGGTAAAGAAAATCAGGAATGATTTTGGCACTACGATTTTTTTAACAACTCACTATCTGGAAGAAGCCGATCAGCTAAGCGATACCATCTGCATCATGAAAAATGGGAAAGAGGTTATAGAGGGTTCCCCGAATGCTCTCCGGGAATACTTACGTCAGGATATGCTGAAAATCAACTTTTCATCGAAAGAAGAAGCCAGAAACTGTTTTGAGCCATTAAAAAGCGTGATTGAATTGAAAGAATCGGACTTGCGCCATAATAAAATCATTACCGGCCTGAAAAACGGCCATGTCGATTTAGAAAAAGCCAACCGGTGGTTGTTGGAACATGATATTCCTTTTCTGGGAATCGAAATTATGCAGCCCACTCTGGAAGACGTTTTTATTAGGTTGACCTGTGAAGATGCAAAGGAGGCCAGTTGATGGACGTTTTAACTTTACTGGGGCGAGACATAAAATGGCGTTTCCACAATGCTTTCACGATCGTGATTACCATTTTACAGCCTATGCTTTGGCTGGTTTTATACAGCGCCGTCGCCGGGCAAGCAATGCGGGGCATTGGAATCCAAAACTATACCGCTTTTATTCTCCCAGGCCTGATTGTATTGGTGAGCTTCGGAACTTGCAGCAGCAGCGGCATTATGAATTACCTTATGAAAACGGACGGCAGTTTCTACCGGATATTGATTGCCCCGGTTCAAAGAAGTTCAATTGTTCTTGGTCAGGTATTGGAAGCGGTATTATGTACCTTTCTTGAAGTTTCCATTCTATGCATTGTCAGCCTGCTTTTCTCGGTAAAAATCGCTTCGGGATTTTTGGGGCTGCTTGTAATCATTTTGCTTGTATTCATGACGTCTTTCTTTATGGCAGGGTTAACTTATGCAATCAGTCTTTGCCTTCCCAATGAAGTCCTTTACGAAACTGTGATGAACGCGATTGTTTTGCCGATTTTTTTCCTCAGTACAGCATTATTTCCGGAAGATAAATTATCCGGGGGACTTAAAATTGCAGTCAATCTGAACCCGTTTACTCATGTAATCAATGTTTTACGGGATTTAATCTTGCAGGGAAACATTGTCTCTCACGATGTAATTTCGGTTATTCTTTTACTTGCCGTTATGTGCCTGATTAGCTTTTCGTGGGCATTGCACCGATTAAAAAAGGAAACAAGTTTATAAGGGGTGGTGTCATGGCAACGACAAATATAAAAGATGTTTTGGACTACAATATAGAGGCGGTTTGGGAAGTAGTTACTTCACTTGACAACTATGCATGGAGGAGTGATTTAAGTAAAATAGAGGTCATTGATGCAGGAAAAAAATTTGTGGAATATACCAAAGACGGATATGCTACTACATTTACGATTACGTCATTCAAACCGATGAACCGGTATGAGTTTGATATAAATAATAAAAATATGCACGGTCATTGGGCGGGCCTGTTTTCACATGATAACGGGCAGACAAGGATTGACTTCACAGAAAATGTAACACCCAAAAAAAATTTTTAAAGCTTTTAATAAATATTTGAAAAAACAACAGGCTGCCTATATTGCAGATTTGCAAAAGGCTTTGGTTCTTTTATAGGTATGCTGGCTTTAACGGATTATGTTGCGTTTCCATGATTGTTCCTTCCAACAGAAACGAACCGTTGTTATGGTGAGCAAAGTCGTTACACCTAAATTTTAATTGCCATACGGCGGTTTTGAAATAAAAATCAAAGCCGCCGTTTTTTCTTTCAAAAAAGAGAATAGTGAGGGCGTAATAATTGCGCCTTTTTTTACCACGGTGGCTTTGGGACAGGAGCTTCATTTCCTCTCTTCTTGAATCTTTTCAGCCTCTGTATATGATATTTATTCTCACATATATTGACAGCATCGTGCTGATAGTGTATAGTGTATATTTAATAGCAGCACACTGAAAGGAGACATACGCTTATGAAGATTATCATCTCAAATACTTCCGACAATCCGCTCTATCAGCAGATTGAAGATCAGATAAAGGATGCGATCCTCAAGGGAGATTTAGTTGAGGGAGATCCGCTACCTTCGATCAGAGGGTTTGCCAATGATTTGAAGGTTAGTGTTTTAACTATCCGGCGGGTCTATGAGGAGCTAGAGCAGGAGGGCTTCGTCACAAGTCAGGTAGGCATCGGAACCTTTGTGTCTGCAAGTAATATTGACCTGCTTCGTGATTCAAAGCGACGCATTGTCGAACAAAAAATGCAGGATATGATCCAGACTGCAAAATCGCTGAATATCACGAAAGAAGAACTGAATGCCATGATGGACATTTTATACGAGGGTGACTGAAATGAACAATATATTAGAAGTAACAGGCTTAAACAAGTCTTACGGTGATTTTTCGCTGTCAAATGTAACTTTTTCCTTACCAGAGGATTGCATTACCGGGTTTATTGGTGTAAATGGGGCAGGAAAAACGACGACGCTCCGTTCCATTTTGAGACTGACCACAAACACGTCCGGCACTATAAAGCTTTTTGGACTGGATATGGAAAAACACGAACGCGAACTGAAAAACCGCATTGGTGTCGTAATGGACGACGGCGGTTTCTATGATGAACTTACCATGTCAGAAATGAAAAATGTTATAGCCCCCGCCTACTCTTCGTGGAGCGAACAGGATTATAAAGGCTACATGGATCGTTTTTCTCTTAATCCGAAGCAAAAAATCAACACACTTTCAAAAGGTATGCGGATGAAATACGCTCTTGCGCTTGCCCTTTCCCATAAAGCGGAGCTTCTGATCATGGATGAACCCACCAGCGGTCTTGACCCACTAATCCGCAGCCAACTGCTCACAATTCTTACAGACTATATGAAGGAAGGCGGCAAAGGCGTTTTCTTTTCAACGCATATCACCTCCGACCTTGAGAAAGTCGCCGACATGCTCATTATGATCGACCACGGCGAAATTGTTTTCCAGGAAGAAAAGGATACTCTCTTAGAGAGCTATCGTGTGGTTAAGGGAGACACAAAAGATCTGAATGAGGAAAATCGGAAGCTTTTTCAAAATATCAAAACGACGAATTTTGGCTTTACGGGAATTACCAATCAAATTAAAAAAGTACAGGAATGTCTGCTGGAAATTGTCATCGAAAGACCTACAATCGAAGATATTATGCTCGGAAATCTTGAGGGGGACAAGGAATAATGTTACTTCATCTGATAAAAAAGGACTTTGTAATCGCTAAAAAATATGTTTGGCTTATGTTCATAGTCGTTCTCTTGATCCCACCGTTTATTTTGTGGCGTATGCCGGAGCTGGCAGGCTCCATCAGTTTTGTGATCTCCGCTGTATTTGCCGTATTTATGCTTTTAATGTATGTTTCCATGAAGGAGTTCCAATACCCGAAAGCGTCGGCCATGTTATGTGCGACCCCTTATCCGCGCAGTTTGGTTGTTATGTCAAAATACGGCTTCTGCGTGGTGATCTTCGCCGCCTGCAGCGTGATTTATTGGATTGAAACGCTGCTTCTTCCGAAGCTTGGGAGTTTTAGCTTTGGAATGATGATGGCCGCTTTTGTTGGCATATCTCTGCTCATCAGTATCTACCTTCCGATCCAATTTAAAGTTGGATATGAAAAAACAAAATTTTTCTTTATTGTTGTTTTTATGGCTTCTCCAATTCTGCTCCCACAGCTATTAAAAATAAATGGGAATCCCTATTTGGCTGTCATCCAATCAATTCCTGTTGCACTTTTTTGTGTGATAGTTGCATTGGTCAGTTTGGCTTTTCTTGCTGTATCCATATTAATCAGCATTAAGATATATAGTAAAAAAGATTTGATATAGTGTGATGCTTTAAAAGGAGGGCCTGCTTTATGCCGCATTTTCCAGACTGGATGGTAGCCATATTTGTAATCCTACCCATTGTCAATCTTATTTATAAAGCTCGAAAAAAAGGACATGATTAAAGACAGGTGATAAATAATATGAAAAAAGATGTTATATTCTTATATATTATAGCTTTGGTGTGTATCGTTTTTGCTCTGGTTGAGGGCATAAGCCTAATTCTAATGAATGGGAAAACATCGACAGTGATTGGAACAATCGTTGATATTAAAACTGCCGTATCTGGAAGTAAGAATAATTCCAAATGGGCTGTCATGAGATACAATGTTGACGGAAAAACATATACACCATGCAATAGAATACAAGTACCTATGTCATCTGTAATCGGTAGCCAAATTCAAGTACGTTACTGCATAGACCAACCTAATAAACTGTATAGTGGTTCATTTACAAAATTAGCGATTGCATTTATTGTAGCAGTTATTTGCGTGGTAATCGGATATATTAAACAACGAGGAGCATAATGACATTACCTGCCAAGCAAAAAAGCACGGGTTTGGCGGGATAATTTACATGCCCTGTTTCGGCAATCCTCCAAGCTTGCAGGTTTGGAGGACTTTTTTATGTCTGTTCAAGTTTTTCAAAAAGCTATCTGGGCGCTTTCACGCGGCCGGGCGTGACCAGCGGACAGCAGATTTTATCTAGCAGGCGTTGATGCTTTTAAAAAGCCGGATTGTCTATTGGGGTCATTCTGATCTTATCCTCCACACGAAGCCGTCGCCTGAAGAAATCCTTATGCAAAAGGTTTCAATACAACAGTTTTATGAAGCTCTTGACCATCTGCCACCCATTCAGACGCGACGCGTGTACGCGAAGTATCTCACAGTCTCAATTATCAAAAATTTGGGAAGAATTTAGCTTTGGTCGATGAGTTGTCTGTCCTCGACGGCGGCAAATGTATTCTCCAACTTCGCGGCGTCCGTCCCTTCCTTTCGGACAAGTACGACATCACAAAGCATCCGAACTACAAGTACCTGTCCGATTACAATCCCCGCAACGCTTTTTATATCGAGAAATTTCTTTTCACCAAATTGAAGCCAAAGCCGGACGATGTGTTCAACACGTATTCCATTGGCCTCTCCGGGAAACCCAAAGCCGCAGAATAGCGGTTTTTAAGAATAAACACAAGTTGCCTTCATCGTCTTGCTTTAACCAACCATGGAACATTATGGATGAGTAAATCAGTTTACATTTAATGAAGCTTGGTTTATAATAAGAATGCTTACTATATGCATGATTACTATTTGGAGTGTGAAATAGGATTGTCTATACATTATTTATTAATGAAATCACATACTGCGCTAAATAAAAAAATCCTTTCTCAGGCCTATGAAATCGGTCTGTCACCCGGTCAGCCCAAAATACTGGAATACTTAGTGTCTCATAACGGAAGCGATCAAAAAACAATAGCCATCAGTTGTGAAATAGAATCCGCCACGGTTGGGAGCATCCTCGGAAGAATGGAAAATATGGGGCTTATTGAACGAAAGCAGCGCGAGGGCAACAGAAGGTCGCTTTTTGTTTTTTTGACAGACAAGGGCAGGTCGGCGGCAGCGCAAATGGAAAATATTTTTATTTCATCCGACAAGCAGGCTGCTAAGAATCTGACTGAGAAAGATATCGACGAATTGACGCGCATTTTAACAAAGATGTATTTCAATCTGACAGGCAGAAATGAATAATCAAGGGAAGTGTAAATCAATAAACATGGGGAAAAAATCATCAGAATTATTCAAGAGATACATAATTTTTGCAATCGGTCTTACGATAATGGCCTTTGGAGTTGCATTTTCGATTAAAGCAGCGTTAGGGACTTCGCCCATTTCAAGCCTTCCTTATGTGACAAGCCTATTTACTCATCTGACAGTTGGCAACGCTACCATTATTATGCACTGCGTTTTTATCCTGCTGCAGATATTGATTCTGCGCAAAGAATATAAATTGATTCAGCTGATTCAGCTTCCGGTCGCGTTTGTTTTCGGATATCTGACGGATTTAGCAATCTGGTGTATGAATGGAATAACGATTTGCTTTTATTGGCAGCAGTGGATCACTTGTGCGATCGGTATTATTTTGGTTGCACTTGGGGTGAGTCTTGAAGTTACGGCAGGCGTTGTTACTCTTGCGGGTGAAGGTGTCGTACTTGCGATCTGCCATGTGACGCGCATGAAATTCGGTTACATGAAAGTCATTTTTGATATATCGCTCGTCGCTGTGGCATCCGTGCTTTCTTTTTATTTTCTGCATCGTCTGGAAGGCGTCAGGGAGGGTACACTTGCAGCCGCAATATTTGTTGGATTGCTTGCAAAACGCTTTAATGGCAGTTTTACTGAAAAACTCTGCGCCGCGGTCATACAACCCAATCGAGTAAAAGAGAGCGAAACAGCGGAAAAGTTACCGTTCGTCATCGTAATCAACCGAGAGTTCGGAAGTGGTGGACACGAAATCGGAAAACGTGTTGCAGAGATACTTAAGCTTCCGTTTTATGATAATGAAATCGTCGACACCGTAGCCAAGGAAACTGGCCTCTCTTATCAATTCGTGGAGCAGTATGAGGAAAAGAAATCAACGAACTTCTTATATCGGCTACTTGAAGCTTTCGAAAAAGAAGAAGACCCTCACATCAATGAAACTCTGTCCGTAGACGACATGATTTTTATTTCGGAGAGCCGAACAGTCAGGCGGCTCGCAGATCAGGGGCCGTGCGTCATTGTGGGCCGCTGCGCGGGTTATCTTCTAAGAACATTTCCGCATTTGATTAAGGTATTTATTTACTCCGAATGTGACAAAAGAAAACGGCGAGCTGTTGAAACATACGGCGTTGAGGCCGATAATGCATTAACAGAAATCAATCGGATTGATCATAAGCGAAAAGAAAACTACCGGCACTATATCGGCAAAGAATGGGGTATGCGTGAAAGCTATGATCTTATGATTAATTCGAGCCTGTTAGGTATTAATAATAGTGCTAATATTATCGCAAAGGCCGCTGCAGATGTTTTTGCAGTTGAATGATGTCTTTCTAAAATCTTAATCAGACAAAACTGCAACTTTAGTTTTTGAGGGCGATTCTTCTGGGGAATAGGCCATTTGCCTGGCGCATTGCCCTTGCGAGAGACCACTTGACATTTTTGCGCGGAGTGAAAGCGTCATCGTTGGTCAAACACTTTTAAAAAAGGTGTTTGATTGTGCGTCCAGTTTGCACTGTCCCCAACCACAACTGAATAAAGCCACCGGATAACAACATGACGCTGGAGTTGATTCAGATCATAACCGATAAAAACGACCTTCACGACATGGAAATCGTCGTTTTCTTTCGGTGAATTTTCAAAACGACTTGCGCCATCCTCATCGTAACCAACACATGGAATATTGTTATGGGCATGTTCGGCGTGGTGCAAAGCGTGGTGAACCGCGCGGCAGGAATCATCGTTTCTGATACGTCCATCGACATCAGCTCCGTCATGGCGAGCCTTCAGACGCAGCTCATGACCATGGACCTCGGGCCCCTGTTCGGGTTGTGGTTCCAGAGCATTTTTGTGGGCTTTACCATGTGAGCGCTCACAATCTGCATTTTCATTATCGTGTATGGGAGGATGATCAAGATCTATTTAGCAACTTCCATCGCACCGATCCCGATGGCGACGATGCTCAACTGGAAGTGGGGCGGCATGGGTCAGAATTATCCGCGCTCTCTGTTCGCGCTGGAATTTCAGAGCTTTCTCATTATCGTCTGTGTGGCAATTTACGCCGTTTTGATAAAAAAGCATCAGCGTGGGAACGGATATCAGCAAGGCGATCTGGGCATGCATGGGCTACACGGTGCTGCTGTGCTTCACGCTTTTTAAGACTGGAAGAGCCTTGCAAGATCAATTTTTAATGCGCACTAATCAAGTAACTGAATTCAAAAACAGCGAGCCAGTATCGACAAACTTGTTGTACCACTTCAATTGGCAATTTAATGACCAACATGGGTACGTAAGCATTATATTTGATAAAACAAGCAGCAAAATAGCCAATAGTTCACTAATAGATACCGATAGTGATTCAAGTCATAAGTTTGGTTGGCCATTAGGGCTTTATAATGATCAAACTTTATACTCTGTATTTCAAAAACTAATGAAATCTCAAGGAATTAATATTGATGGGATTTTTAGTGATAATTAGGCTATTCAATCTACATAGTTTAAAAAAAGGCAGTCTTGATTGACTGTCCTTTTTTTTATGTCTAAAAGGAGATATTTATGGCCTATGTTCCTGTCCCCAAGGACTTGACCGCTGTAAAAATGAAAGTCCTGTTCAATTTAACAAAACGGTCTGCCGATGGAAAAAATCGTCCGCAGCATCGTACGGGTGCTGTTCCTGCGGCCAAAGCAGAGGTCTTATCAGACCAACAATTTTTACGCCATGCTCGGGCGGCAAAGTAAACTCGACAAGGAGGTGCGTTGGATTGTCGGTAAAAAAGTAAAAACCGGTCATGAATCGATCATTATCCCGCGCTGAGAGGCGTCAGATCGAAGCCATCGTCGTCGTCCGCCGGATTTATCAGATGACGCTGGATGGCTTTGGGCGGGAACAGATCGCCGCCGCGCCGGAAAGGGAAGTATCTTGACTCCAATATCTTATTGGCAAACGTGAGGCGTCAACCACTCTGGCAAGCATAAAGACGCACCGCCTACGAAGTGGAACAGTTCTACCGTCACCAAAATTCTTTTCTTGCAGGAGTATTGCGGGGACGTCCTCAATTTTAAGACATACAGTAAATCTTACAAGAATAAGAAACGGATTGAAAACAACCGTGATAATTGGGTTATCTTTAAGGATGTGCACGATCCGGGCATTGACCGCGCAACATGGGAAAAGGTACAGCAGAAACGAGGTAAAATCCGTAAACGAAAAACCAATGAGGGAGAAACTAATATGTTCTCCGGCCTGCTTGTCTATGCCGACTGCGGACACAATCTGCATTACCACTTCAATCAGGGGAACCCGGACATTAAGTATTTCGACTGTTCCAACTAAGGCAATCGGGGTATTTGCACTTCTACCCATTACATCCGTGTCGACTTTCTGGAACAAGTCGTGCTGGGAGAAATCCGCAGGCTCACAAAATTTGAGAGCAAGTATGAGGATAATGTGACCGAGAAAATTTCCGATGAACGGTTTTCAAAAATGGCCAAGCAATATGAGGACAAACAAAGCGGATTAGTAGGACGGATAAAAACGCTCAGGACCGAGCTTGACAAGGAAAGCCGTTGGACGGTAAGTACGGATATGTTTATTGCCACCGTGCGCAAGTATACCAGAGCCAGAAAGCTCACGCCGCGAATGCTTAATGAGCTAATAGACCATATTGAAATTCATCAAGCCGAAAAGGTGAACGGCGTATACGTCCAGAAGTTGACCATTCATTATAATTGTATCGGCTCCATTGAAATACCGGATGTTCTGATACAGACGAGAAAAGGAGTAGCCGTAAGCTACTTCCAAGCGCAGATGGCAGGATAATCACATAAAAAAGCGAGTGTCCTTACGGCATTTTCAAATGCTATAAGAACACTCGGCATGGTGTGGGTAATTCGAGCTACGAAGGAATCATCAGAAGTTAGACTTGTGAAAACATGCCAACTACTGACTCAGTAAAATTTTTTAAAGATTGGAAGTAAAAATATTTGGTCTTTAAATATCTTTCAATTAATCTGAGTTCCATATAATTATAATAAACATTATGAAAAGTTCAAGATAGGGGAGAAATGCGCCCTTTTTGTTTAATAAAGGAAGTAAGCCTTTTAAATTAGATCTCCCTTAAAAGGTTCCATGCTTTACAACTGGACATCATTGATTTATATGACCGCAGCGTGGCTGCACAAGTGAAATTAAAAAATAGATTACAAGCAATTTAGAGAATAGTTAGCTTTTGAAAAAGCCCTTGATTCCCAGAAGAGAAAACTTGAAAATCTGATATTGCATTCCGATCAGGGGAGCCAGTTTATTTCCAACTAATTTATTTTTTATTGTCGGAAACATAGTATCACGCAGAACGTGAGCGCCTTAGGGTTTGTATTTAGACAATGCTCAAATGGAACGTTATTACAATACTTTTAAAATGGGATATCAATCACTTTAATTTCCAGACTGATAAAAAATTGGCACCCGCTATTTCAGAAGTTCGCCTATGTTTGGTAAAATCAGGTTTACCCGTACTCATATAATGATTATTGAACGCCCTATGAGGTGAAATATAGATTAGACGTCATGTTACAAAAATGTTTGACCATTACAGGCAAACATGGAATGAAATTAGCATTCAATTATGCCTTTCTACAAAAATATATTGGAAATACATACACGTTTTTTCTAAAGATTGAAGCTCCGACGTCTTTTCGTATTTGCAATCGCTTTGTTGAGATGATTTTTGAATCATTGCGCGTGGTCACGCGCAATGACTTCTTTGATCTGTGAAATACGACCATTGATTAATTTTTCCCATGCACCAGGGATGCGCAGAACTTCACCTGTTCCATCATTTTGTGCAGCAATAGCAAAGTAATCACCAGGGTAATGACTGGCATGCGATGGAATAACAATGTCGACTGGTTCTTTTGCAATCTTCTCAAGAGAATGTAGGTAGTCTTCCTGAAGTGAAAGTGGCAATCGGTTTTCTTCCAATTCTGCGAGGGAAAGACCGTTGAGTCCCAGACCACCATGCATGCCGAGCAACAAGTTTTCTTTTCCACAGTTTACCGAGAGCAGAAAAGAGGTGCAGCCAGGAGTATGACCGGGTGTGTGAACAGGTTTGATGCGGATGTTACCAAAATCCATAATGTTGCTGTAATCATAATACCCAGTAACTTTAAATGTTGGAACCCTATCTTCGCATAAGAGGAGGTCGCGTCTTTTGGTGAGAAAGAAGAGATCGCCTATCGGGAAATAAATATCACAACCAGAATATTCTTGAACCAACCGTGCGGCACCGCAGTGATCAATATGCCCATGGGAAATCAGAACTTTTTTAATATTTGCCGGATCAAATCCAAGCTTGCGGATAGATTCAAAAAGAAGATAAGCGGTTTCCTGCATGGTGACATCGATCAGAATAAGGCCGCTGTTCGTATTAAGCAAATAGCTACCTACATACTTGTTGCCAATATAGTAGACATTTGGAACAACCTGATAGGGATCCATTTGGGTGAGCCATGGATTTTTGATGAAATTGTTTAGGCGGCCCATGACATCCTGTAGTAGAGCACGCGATTCTTTACTGATTTTCAAACTATCAAAACCTTTCATTGCGAGATGATTAATACTGTGCCTATGGATGAATACAAATTGGAACCCAAATCAAATAGGCAACAAGGACGACCAGAACACTTGGTAGGCCACCGAGAAAAAATTCTTTCATGGTATACTCACCTGCACCAAAGGACATGGCGGAAGGGGAAGAGGCCATTGGTGTTAACAAGGCGATGGTACCGGCGACCAATGCACCTGTCATAGCAAATTTGGGGCTGATGCCGATTCCCATAGCAATGGAAGCCTCAATGGCCATAAATAGATTCGTGACCACGATATTGTTCATGAATTGGGTTGCAATCAGTGGAACTAGCAAGAACACAGCAGCC
This sequence comes from Caproicibacterium sp. NSD3, assembly GCF_053613275.1. Taxonomy (NCBI): domain Bacteria; kingdom Bacillati; phylum Bacillota; class Clostridia; order Eubacteriales; family Oscillospiraceae; genus Caproicibacterium; species Caproicibacterium sp. NSD3. The sequence continues at coordinate 1,836,685 of NZ_CM132119.1, read as the reverse complement.
AGTAGATATGGGTTGGTTTGGCCGCCCATCATAGACTGAAGCCCATTTGCCATCATGGTACCTGCGCCTGTATTGTTCAATGCGGTAGCCATTGGTAAGAATCCACCGACGATGAATACAACGGGCCAGTTAATAGAGGCTATGGCTTCTTTTCCGGTTTCGATGCCACAGCACACCATTAACAGTGCTCCTAAAACGGCAAGCTGGGTGGTATCAAGTGAAATGGATTTGATTAGTCCGGAAAGTACCATTAGGATAACAACACCAAAAAAAATACCATAGGCTAATTTTTCCTTACCAGGTGTCAATTTCGACTGGTTGCGTGCTGCGACAATGTGTTGATCATTAGGAAAATTTGTACGTTTGGGCATCAGTTTGTAGCCAACCAGCAAAATGAAAGCAGTAGTTATTAGCAGAATAGGTGCTTTCATGATAGCAAGGTCAAAAAAGGCAAAGCGTTCTTCCGAGCCTGTTTCTTCTAATATGGCGTTTGCAGTTAAGTAAAAAGAGACGCCTGCACCGATCGGAAATACTGCCGACCACATGTTGGCAATATCGGAAACAGGTTTGACTATGCGTTGTTTGCTTAATCCCAGATCATTACAAACTACAATGATGAATGGAATCAGGGTCGCAACTGTGGAAGCGGCGTTGAGCAGTGTTGCCATTATCATGGCAGTAACGCCAAAAATAATGACGACTAGCTTTTCACGGCCATTTTTGTTGTCTTTAAAATTGATTGACAATACATGATTGGAAATCTTTTCAGCTAAACTGGTTTTTGCGAGGCCGCCTCCTAGCACGAATAGGGCGGCAAAAGTAATGGTTGCTGTGTTGGAAAAACCGGCCCATGCTTCAGCGGTTTTTAGAACACCGGTAATGGAAAGGGCTATAGGACAGAAGATACCAACAAGGCCCAGTGGTACTTTGTTGGATATTAAGGCGATGATACAAATTAACAATATTACAAAAGTAATAATCATTGGGTTCATAGTTTCGCACTCCTTATGCTCATATTTTTTGTACCTTCGCATCATCAAATTGGCCAATTTATTGACGCATGTCACAGCTATTACTATATGAATTTGCACATCAACTGTCAAATTGTTTTTATTAAGCAATCATAAAAATAATTTATCATAAGATGATTGAAAAATCTAATTTTACCGTACTAAGCAAAAAAGGTTTCACTTTCCACAACCGATATTTTTCGGAGTGAAAAAGGAAACCTTTTGGATGAAAAGCTATCACAGTGAAGTAACTATTGAACTCTTTTTTAAATTAAAAGTAACCTTATTACAAAGGAGAAAGGGTGTCCTTTGTAACAAGGTTACTTGAATGTGCTATTTTTTCAACGGCGGGTTTCCTAAATAAGTACGAATGCATCTAAGCGATTTTTGTACTACGGAAAGCCGTGCACTTTCTCTTGTCCAAATCAGATAGATGGTGACGGATAGTGACTCGTCTATAGGAATACCAACGATTCCGCTTTCCTTCGAAAAAGAATTTTCAATTAGAAAACCGCAACCAATATTTTTTTGAATAAGCTCCTGCATAATATTGATTTGATTACAGCGATAGACAATCTTCATTTCATGCCCATTTGCACGATATTTTTCCATTAGATTGAAATTTTTAAGATAAGCATCACCAAAATAGGAGATAATAGGTTCATCACAAATATCATGAATCGAGAGCATCTTTTTAGAGGCAAGGGGATGATCCTTTGAAACGCAGAACAGAAAGCGGGTTTTTTTCCATATCAAATGACAGTATTTTATATCGGATGGTTGGTAGGGTACCATCAGTAAGTGAAGTTTCCCAGCATCGAGTAAATGTAGTAGGTTGGCTGTCATGTTGTGTGTTGTATCGATTTCAATATCCGGATATGCCTTATGGATTACGCCAAACAGTTCAGTGAAACAGGCTGCATTTGTCATATTCGGAATTCCTAATAGTAAGCGACGGTTCTGTTCAGATTTATCTAACATAATCATCTTTATATGATCGGCGTAATCTAACAAGGAAATGGCCATTTCTAAAAATTCCTTACCAGCGGAGGTAAGGAGCACTGCTTTGTTGCTGCGATCAAGCAGTCTAATTCCAAATTCAGTCTCTAAATCTTTGACCACATTCGTCATAGTGGGTTGGGTGACGTGTTGGACTTCCGCGGCTCGGGTAAAGCTTTCTGCCCGGCAGATTTCAACAAAGTAGGATAATTGTAAAAGTGTCATAGCTTATCTCCTTATGATATTTATTCGACAGCTTTGAATACAGAATCTTATAGTCGTATACGGGCATGGTTGTCCCAAAGGCCGACATAATCAAGATTGTTGGGCCATTTCCCTTTTGCCCTTCGGTGTAAACGTGCGTTTTATAGCCGTCTACCGTTGCAAATGTTCCGTTAGGCTTTATCAGCTTCGCTTCTTGTTTCAGCATGATATGGTTGTAGATTGCCATACTAAGCAAAAAAAGAGTTATAATACCCAAAACAGATAAAAGTATCTTTGCAAGCACCTATTATTTGAAATTAGCGGGCAGAAAATGCGCTTATAAGGACAAGCGCTTTACAAACATATTGTTTTAGTTGCGATGTTTTTGCAAAACAGGCTATCATGTTCGACAAACAAGATGGTTGGCTTGAATTCCAGCAGCAATTTCTCTATCTGCATACGGGAAATAACATCAATATAATTAAGCGGCTCATCCCAGATGTATAAATGCGCTTTTTCACAGAGACTTTTTGCTATCAGGACTTTCTTTTTCTGACCGCCACTGAAACTGGATATATCTTTACCGAACTGCTCTCTTGAAAAATCCAGCTTACGCAGAATGGCTTTGAACAGACCTTCGTTCAGTTCGGATGCCTGCGCAAAATCGGACAGGGTTCCGTTTAGAAACGAAGTGCTTTGAGAAACGTAGGATATTTTCAGGCCACTGCCGACGCTGAGGTCCCCTCGATAAGGAATCCTTTCTCCACAAATCAGTTTCAGAATACTTGATTTTCCACTTCCGTTATTGCCGGAAAGGCAGAGCCGGTCGCCCACTTCGATGTCGAAGAATATATCCCGGCATACGGTATGAGTACCGTAAAAAACAGTGATATTTTTTAAGGAAACGAGCTTGCTTTTATAAAATTCCGGTTGGTTGATTTTTAGGGGCTCAGAACTTTCAATATTCTTCAAGAGCTTTGATTTTTCCGTAATGGCTGACTGATGTCGGCTTTCAATTACCTTGGAGCGTTTCATCATTTTCGCGGATTGATGCCCGATATAGCCTCTGTCGGGACGTAAACCTGAATTCCGCGTCGCGTATTTGGTCTTTTCTACTTTGTCGGACCAAACGGCCTTCTCTTTTGCCGCCTTTTCTAGGCGTTTTACTTCCTTTTCCAGCTTATCATTTTCCGCAAGCTCAAAGTTGTCCTGCAGCTCTTTGTCATGAAACCATGTTGAAAAATTACCCTTTACTACTTCAATATTCGCTTTATTGATCGACAGAATGTGGTCTACACAAGCATCCAAAAAGCTCCTGTCATGGGAAACAAGAATAAAGCCTTTCTTACGGTCGAGATACCGGGAAACGAGTTCTCTTCCGTGGATGTCAAGATGGTTTGTCGGTTCGTCTATAAGCAGGAAATTGTTTTTTCTGCAAAACAGCGCCGCCAGCAGGACCTTAGTTTGTTCACCGTTCGAAAGTGTGCCAAACGGGCGGTCCAGAACGCCGTTGTCAACTTTCAAAAGGGAAAATTCCCGAACCAGTTCCCACTGCGGCTGATCCGGAGCTATTTCGGCGACGACATCCTGTGTGAACATTGATGAGTTCCCGACCTCAAATGGAAAATAACTGAAATCCACAGAGTGCGTGATTGTTCCCTGAAAAGGATATTTTCCGAGCAGGAGATTCAAAAAAGTGGTTTTTCCCCTACCGTTTCTCCCGATGAACCCCAGTTTCCAGTTCGTGTCGATTTGAAAGCTGACATTTTCAAAAATATTATCAACGCTGCCCTCATAGCCAAATGTGAGATTTGTAATTTTAATTTGTGACATTGCTTTGCCCTCCTGTATAAAAAATCGGTTGCAAGAAAGTGAATTCCCGCAACCAATCAAACAGGGTATGCCAATGCATAAAAAGCATAGCAATACACCGCGAATGTTGAAAAGAATATGGGCTTTCCTGCAAACAGGCGCAACAAAACAAACGGTATCAACCGGATGGGAAGTTTGCGCCCCAATCGTCAGCAAGAAATAGTGCTCATCTTTTCAACTCCAATCTTATGTTTTATGTTGAGATTATACCATACTTAAATGTGGGTTACAATGAAGATTATATAAAATATATGCTGCTGCTTGCAAGCACCCATTTCATATGGCTTATGTCTCCGTTCTGTTTATGACAAACGTGGATCAGTTTTCATTGTTAGACGGCAAAGTTTGCATGAGGGCAAAGAAATGTTTGGGTTCACCGGTACTAAAATATTTATACCAAGATTCCAGTGTGTTTGACCCAAAAACACCTAAATGCCCAATAATTTGTTTCGCCCACAACAAAGCTCCGGTGGAACTTGCAGTAATAAGGTTGTTATCTGCTACAGACGGCTTGTCTATATAAAAGTTTTGCCCTTTATAACCAGGAGAAATCATTTCAAGAAATCCTGGCCCATTACTGGTATGCGGACGGTTATTAAGCAGCCCAAAGTTGGCAAGTGCAACGGTAGCACCACAGATTGCACCCACCATAGCACCTAAAGAGAGAAATTCGCTTGCTTTTTCGATGATAGCACCATGCTTTGGGTCGTTCCATGTATCTGCGCCCGGTAATAGCAGCACGTTCTCTTTGCTCAGAGCAATATCCTCGATCAAGCAATCAGGCACGATTGTCAGCCCGCCCATTGTTTTGATCGGCTCTTTAGAATTACTGACCGTTTTGAGCAATACATGCGGCGCGTCCTTTTTGAAAAATCGACCAGAATTCAACTCTGAAATAACATGCCCCAGTTCCCAGTCAGCTAAAGTATCAAGAATGTAAACATAGATTGTAAACATAAATATCCTCCATTTTCATTGTGTTTCCTCCTGATAGGTAGATTGGTTTGTGTGCTTTTTATTCTACCTTATAATTGTTGACAACAGTGTGGCAACAATCTAAAATGATAAAAAGAAATTTTGAAGGGCGGATATCAGATGAAAGTTGATAGGCTTGTCAGTATTATTATGATACTCCTTGATAAAGAGCGTATAGGCGCACAGGAGTTAGCAGATATGTTTGAAGTTTCACCTCGCACAATTTATCGTGACATAGACACTATCAACATGGCGGGTATTCCTATTTGCTCAACATCGGGAGTGGGCGGGGGCTTTGAAATCATGCAGAAATACAAGATTGATAGAAAGGTTTTTTCGACTGCCGACCTTTCTGCTATCTTGATGGGGCTTTCCAGTCTTTCCAACATGATGCGAGGTGATGAACTAGTAAACGCTCTTGCTAAAGTCAAGAGTTTTATCCCGACCGATAGAGCGAAAGACATTGAATTAAAAGCAAATCAGATATATGTAGATTTAAGTCCGTGGATGGGCAACAGGAACATACAACCATATTTAGAAATTATAAAAATAGCTTTACAGGAAAGCAAGCTACTTTCGTTTGAATATGCAGATCGTTACGGAAATAAAACCGCACGAACAGCTGAGCCATATCAGCTTGTATTGAAAAGCAGTCATTGGTATATGCAAGGGTATTGCCATAAAAGAAGTGATTATCGCTTATTTAAGCTATCCCGTATATCAAACCTGCAAATGCAAGAGGAAACTTTTACACCGAGAGATTATCAAAAACCGATTTTAGACTTTGCGGAAATTCTGGAAACAATGCAAACAAAAATTAAAATTCGTATTCATAAATCTGTGATGGATCGGGTACTTGATTATTGCACTTATGAAAACTTTTCACCAGACGGTGATGAGCATTACATTGTTAGCTTTCCTTTCATAGAAAACGATTACTACTACAATATTCTTTTGGGCTTTGGGGATAAATGCGAGTGTTTAGAGCCGTTACATATCCGCGCAGAAATGAAGCGTAGAATACGTGATATAGCCACTTTATACGAAAACTAGAACAAGAAGTCTATTCTCATATTCATAATACTTTATGTTCGCGATGTTGCGCTATTCCGTTGTTTCCACGCAGGGTATACTTGTCGATTATATTTGTTCTCTTATAAACATTATGCGAAGTTCGGAGAATGTTCCGAGCTGGTCGTTGTGTAAGTAACGTTTCAGCGACAAAACACGAAAACTATTTGATTCTTGTTAACCATGAAATCAAATCGGTAATAATTTGGGTATCTTTTTTCAGACTTCTGATTGTATATGATACCCATATGTCCGTCCTCACCATCAAAATTAAGTTTGTTTATTACTTTTTTGCTATCCAATATTTTCTTAAAATCCAAAGCCATTTTCCGAAGCTCATCCTTTTTGTTGCTCACAAGAAAGGTTTTTGGAAGATTTTGAAATTCAGGGGGATTGGATATAAATGGAGTTAAAAAAACTACCACGTGTGCGAAAACCCAAAAAGTTGCGTACCATTTTTATTGGGTATTTGCTGATATTCTGTATTGTCACCTTTCTGTTGGTGGCTTTGCTCGCTACCTTTTACGCAATATTGTCATCAACCGGTGCAATTTTGCCTGGCTATTTTAGCGAAACGCAGCTTTCAAAGATGAAATACCAAATTTCAAACAGTGAAACCGTTACCCCGGATATGATTCCGGAAACATGCAGCTATGCTGTCTTTTCGCCGGAGGGCAAATTCCTTTCAGGTGATTTGAACCCGGCTGATGCGGATCAGGCATGGAAATCAACACAAGGAATAGACAGTAAAACGAATTCTATCAATCACTACTTCATCATTCCCCGGAAAAATGAAGTCTGTATTGTACGTTATACCTATATGGCACAATTCAGTTCCCTGTTGCTGCGGCGTTTCCTGCCTTACCCTGAAATTCTCTTTTTTATTTTGTTAGGAATTGGATTTCTGCTGGAGTCTTTTTTACTGGCTTCACTTCTGGGGAAAAACATGGTTCAGAAAATAAGCAGCCTGCAAAATGCTACGGAAAAAATACAGAATCAGGATTTGGAATTCACAGTAGAATCCAGCGGAATACTGGAGATTGACAATGTCCTCCGGTCTTTGGACAAAATGAAAGAAACACTGAAAGCATCCATGAAAAAGCAATGGAGAATGGAAAAGGAGCGCCGCAAGCAGATGTCCGCACTTGCGCACGATATCAAAACGCCTCTGACCGTTGTCCGTGGAAACACGGATTTACGGTTGAAAACCAATCAAACGGAAGAGCAAAAAGAATACACTGCTTTTATCCAAGAAAGTACCCACCAGATGGAGCAATATCTTAAAATGCTGATTGAAATCTCAAAAGCTGAAACTGGATATACCCTTAACAAACAACCTATTAACAGCAAATCGTTTATAGACAGTATGTATAACCAAATTTTAGCTTTAGCTGCATTTAAGAAATTAACAATAGATTTTAATACTCATAATCTGGCGGAATCTTTTGACGCAGACAACGATTTGTTGCAAAGAGCAGTTTTAAATATCGCTTCAAACGCTGTTGATTATTCGCCGGAAAACGCAAAAATTAATCTCAGCGTTGAAGCCATAGGGAACAATATATATTTTTGCATTATCGATTGTGGGAAAGGCTTTTCACCCGATGCCCTGAAAAATGCAGCTCAGCAGTTCTATATGGCTGATAAGAGTCGAACATCAAAGGCTCATTACGGAATGGGATTGTTTATAGCAAAATCTATTGTTGAACAACATGGTGGAGTGCTTCTGCTGGAAAATTCAGAAGAAACTGGTGGAGGAAAAGTGACTATTAAAATTCCTAAAAATTCAGGATAGCAAAAAATTTTCATATTAGTATTATAAAACGAAATCACGAAACACAGTTGTCTACAAACACCAGTGATAACAAAAAATCTGTACATGCCACAAAGTCTTTCTGCAGCGTAATTCACTTACGATGGGGGAGCACTTTTGTTCCTTGCAAGTTTAGAAGCAACACTAACATACTCATTGATGAAATAAACGTGTTCGGATTTCGCGCGTTTACCTCCAGCAAATTATAGAAAAATCAAAAACTATTTTCTTACGCAGTCTGTACCAATAGGACAGTATCAAAATTTTGGAAAGACTTCAAACAATGAATAGGGCGAGTGACAAATAAGGCCTTAATACAAAATGCCTTGGGGCCACTAGGCTAACAATGATAGCAGACTTTCCATAATTGATTTCGCTCCACCTTTCCGAGTCAGAAAATCGAGTGTGTTTACCTGCCCAACGGAGAGCATTTTCTGTATGTCCGGCAATATATTCAGATTGGACAAAGCCAAAGTCCTTGTGAACGGACGGATGCAGTTCTATTTTAAAGATGGTACCTGCATGGAAGCAGAAACGAAAATGGGAGAGCCCGCGAGTCGGTCAACATAAACCGACTCGCGGGCTTTTTCATTTCATTGCGTATTCATAATTTTGTTTTATTGAGGGCTCAGCTTACAAGCTTTTTACAATTAGATTACGGCTGCACAATCTTTGTTGCAATATTCGTACAAAACTTGTGGTCATGCTCAACAAATAGAATGGTAGGTTGAAATTTAAGCAATAATTCTTCAATCTGCGTTCTTGAAAAATCAAACTTGCGGAGAATCGCCTTAAATAGGCTTTCGTCTATATCGTTTTTCGAAGCGAAATCAGATAAATTCCCGCTAAGGTAAGAAGTATTCTGTGATACATAAGAAATCAGAAGATGGCTGCCTATTTCAAGACTCCCAGAGCAGGTTATATCTTCTCCGCAAATCAGTTTAAGAATACTCGACTTGCCCGAACCATTTTTACCAGAAAGAGCGATACGGTCGGCCTGCTCAACAATAAAACTGATATTCTGGCAAACAGCTTTTTCACCATAAAAAATGGAGACATCCTTAAGCGACACAAGCTGCTTTTTGTAATACGAAAGCTGCGTAATTTTCAGACTTTCGGATTTCTCAAGATTTTTAAGCGGATTTGATTTATCAGCGATTGCCGGTTACTGCCTTGCTTCAATCGTTTTAGCCCGTTTCATTGCCTTTTTTGCTTTTGCTCCCTCTGTTGGGCGGCGGTTTAAGCCCTTTTCGGTCTTTGCGGGATCAAATCCGATTTTTCTATTTTCAGCCACATTGATTTTGTTTGTAAGCTTATCCAGCACTTCATAGGGAAAGTATTCAAAGGTAACGGAAGCAGATATTGTGCTTATATATTCAGATTTTTTAAGTAAGAGATTCAGAAAAGTCGTTTTCCCACGACCGTTCCTTCCGGTAAACCCCAGCTTTCAAATACGCTTATCTCTGCCGATATAATGGCAGGACAAAGTTATATCAGTTGAGTAAAAAAAGGCAACTTCCTTGCAGAGACATAACAAAACTAGCGGAACATGTCGCTTTCAAATTTTGTAATGCGTTAAAATATCATTAAGAAATATTGCGCATCTTTTTAACTCCAATCCATCAATTTTATATCATTATATCAAATACAAATTTTTTGAAAGCAAGGAGGAGCAAAATGAATTTGCAGAATAGAAGGCAAAATGGGATATGAATATAGATAAGAGCTCCAGCGGAGTTCTTATCTATAATTCACAAAAAATATTTTTAAAAAGCTCTTGCAAGTGACGTTACGTCATGTAGTACAATGAAAATAATCTTAAAAAAAGAATATCTTAGCCATATCCAACAGTTCAAAGGAGGCTATGACATGGGAAAAGTGAATGGAAACTGGATTTCTATTGGCAAATTGGCAAACCTCTGCGGAGTTAGCGTTCGTACACTTCAGTATTATGATAAGTGCGGCTTGTTACATGCCTCGTTAACTGATGGCGGCCGGCGCGTGTATTCGCGGGAAGATCTTCTGGTGCTCCAGCAGATTCTATTTCTGAAATCCCTCGGTTTTCCGCTTAACGAGATTGGTAAAAAAATTCTTCCGGAGAGCAGTAACTCGAATCTTGAAAAAATTTTTATCCGGCAGCGGGAAATTTTATCAAAACAAATTGAAGGTTTGCAAAAAATAGTTGATGTTCTCGACATTGCCGTTGACGACGCACGCCATGGGCGTGAGATCAGTTTTATAAAACTCATGAGTATTTTGGGATTGATGAAGGAAGGGCAGCCTTATACTTTTATTATGCTTTATTTCAGCGATGAACAATTCAAAAACATCGCGGAGCGTTTTAATCATTCCGACATTTATGAGGCGTTTGCCAATAAAGCATCCTTGTTGTTCGCAAGACTTGAGGAGCTTTCAAAACAGAACGTAGACCCCAAAGGCAAGGAGGGCCAGGAGTTTGCACGCCGCTGGTGGGAGATGGTGTGCGAATTTGCCGCCGGAAACCGCGAAATGCTGCACACGCTCATATCCTCGGGCCGCGATATGGCCAACTGGCCAAAAGAGGCGGAGCATCTGCGTGAGCTGATGGAAAAATTCCTTTCACCGGCACTCGACGAATATTTTAGGCGAAATGGTATTTCAATTGATGAGGGGGTAATTTGATATTATGGATGAGACGGTAGTGTCTGTCAAAGGATTTGTTAAAAAATACGGCTCTCTCACAGCCGTGGACGGTATTGATTTAAATGTGCGGCGCGGAGAAGTGTTCGGGCTTTTGGGAGCAAACGGCGCAGGGAAAACCACTACTTTTGAATGCCTTGAGGGGCTTCGCAAATCCGACGGCGGGAATTTGTGCGTGGCGGGCTGTAACCCGCAGACCGAAACGCGGGCACTGCGTAGAAAGCTCGGCGTACAGCTCCAATCATCCTCACTGCCTGGCAGTATCCGCGTAGATGAGGCTATCACCCTTGTTACCGCGTGGCAAGATGCAACTGTTTCAGCAGAATTGATTGAGAAGCTTGGGGTCAAAGAGCTTCTCAGAAAGCAATACCGGCAGCTTTCCACCGGACAGAAACGGCGCGTGCATTTAGTGCTGGCTCTTTGCGGTCACCCCGAAGTCGTGATTCTTGACGAGCCGACAGCCGGGCTCGATGTAGAAAACAGGGCGCAACTTCACGATGTAATACGCGGTATTAAAACACAGGGTGTTACCGTGTTACTTGCAACTCACGACATGGCCGAAGCGGAGACCCTTTGCGATAGAATGGCCATCCTTGTGCGTGGGAGAATTGCGGCTTGCGGCACGCCTGAACAGATCACAGCCGCAGGCAGCCTGCAAACCCGGGTGCGTCTGCGCACGGCGCGTGGATCAATGCTGCCAGGCGCAGACATGCACTTCGCCGCATTTAAAGGGGCAAAGGACGGATATCTTGAATGGAACTGTGAATCTACGGCCGATGCGGTTATCGAGATTCTTGGGCAGGTACGGGACGCCGGAGACACTGTGGAAGACTTACGAGTAGAACGTCCCTCACTCGAAGAACGATTTCTGGAATTAATACGAGAAGGGGAAATAAAATGAATGCTTTTTTAAAATATCTTTGTATACAGTTTAAAATGGACCTGCGCGACAGGGGAATCCTGATGACCTACTATCTCGTTCCTTTGCTGTTTTTTGTAGTGGTTGGCTCTGTCTTTTCCTCTGTTAATCCATTGATGAAATCGACTCTTGCAGCGTCAATGAGTATCTTTGCCGTTACGATGGGAGCGATAATGGGCACTCCCATTCCGATTGTAAAAGCGCGTGAATCGGGGACTCTGCGCGCCCTGCGCGTTAGCGGTATCCCCAGCGCGGCGGTATTGTTTGTACAGGCGCTTAGCGCGTTGTTGCATCTTACCATCGTATGTGTGATTATTTACTTTGTTTCGCCTGTACTTTTACACTCATCGATACCCAATAGTTCTGCTGCCTACGCGGCGGTGCTTATCATCTTTTTGATGGTTACAATTGCGGTCGGGCTGCTGATTGGAAGTCTTGCGCGCAATCAGTCAATGTCAAGTATGTTGTCAATGATCGTATTTTTTCCGACTGTAATGCTCAGCGGCATCATGTTTCCATCCTCGATGTTGCCGCAAGTGTTCCGGTGGATAGGATATGTTTTTCCATCAACTTACGCTTTGCAAGCAATCACTGGTTTTGCTTATGGGGCCAAAACCGATTTGAGGCCTGGCATGTCCATATGCGTGCTTGTGGGAATAGGGTTTATCGCGTTGGCAATTGCCGTCTGGCGATTTGGTGCTATACAGCAAAGCGAACAGGAGTAATTTTTATATCATAAATTTTCTAAATATAGCACAAATAAATCCAGCTATAAATGAACACCCATTGCCGTTGTGACGGATCAAGGCCGAAGTAGGCCGCAAGCTGCTTGGGTTTTTGGAACAAAAAAATCCCAGGTTTCAGAAAGAATGACAATGGTCAAATGCAGGTCAATGCCGGGAATTGTTTGCAGCAAGGTAAGATCCTCTCGTATGTAGGTTCCTGTTCCAATAATTCTAGCTAGCCCTCGATCGGTAAATTAGTGTAGGGGGATTGCCTCGTTACACGCTTGAAATCAAAGATTATCTGTGATAAAATGTAAAAGTCATCGGAGGGTATATAATATACGATTATATGCTGGATAAGATGGTGGGGTACACCCACTTCTTATCCGGTTTTTTTGTTGTAAGGATATAAAACTTTTCTAATTTTGTCGAAAATGCCTACGTGACATGTCATATATATTTGGTAAACTTAATTGTAATAAATATAGAAGAAGGAATTTGATTATTATGAAAAATGCGGACGATGGTGCAGCCATTGGCAAGTCTGATAAATTATGGTCGAAAGACTATATATTTTTAATGATCGCGAACTTTCTGCTGTTTTTTGCTGGGTGTTTACTTCTTACTGTTCTGCCGGTCTACTTAAAGCAAAACGGTGTGGGTGATTTTCAGATTGGCATCGTTGCAGCCGTATTTTACATAACATCCATGTTCATGCGGACTTTGACATCCAAAGTATCAGCCAGAGTCGGAAGAAAAGTATTGCTTCTGCTTGCAATGTTCGTTTTTGCGTGTTCCATGGTCGGGTATTACCTGTTTGCAGGAATGTCTATGATCATCATACTGAGACTGGTTCAGGGTCTTGGATTTGGCGCCTCGTCAACTCTTTATGGTTCAACGGTAGCCAGCACCATTCCCAATGAGAGAATGGGAGAGGGCATGGGCTTTTTTGGACTGGGAATTTCTGTCGCATACGTTCTGGGGCCATGTCTCGGCGCGGCGGCCATTTCACAGACATATTTTAAATGGGTATTTCTGTTGGCTGCGATGCTCGTTTTATTATCAATGCTGTTAACTCATTTCATTAAGGCGGATCATTTTGAACAATCAGCAGAAGATCAAACAAAAGAAACCCATTGGCTTTCAGATGTTGTTGAGCCGAAAGTGATTTTTGAATCTGTCTTTATCCTTTTACTCGGATTGTTGATGGGTGCCTGTGACACCTACATCGTTTTATATGCCAAGCAGATGAATATCACAAATATCTTTCTCTATTTCATCGTGACAACAATTGCAGAAATGTCTGCTAGAATTTTTTCCGGAAAGCTATACGACAAAAAAGGCATGAATATTCTGGTGATACCGGGGGCAATCATCGGTCTCATCGGCTGTATTGTTGCTGCACATGCAACCAACTTATTGATGCTCTGCATATTTGCACTGTTTTATGGAGCCTCTATCGGTATAATTTTCCCTGTAATGGAAGCGAGTGCAATGAAAAAAGTAAGCCCTGAACGTAGGATAGCCGCGAATGCCACCTTCTATAATTTTCTTGACATTGGTTCCGGGGTGGGTCCTTTGCTTTTTGGTGCTCTTGCGCAGTCCACAGGATATTCAAATATGTTTTTTCTCTCCGGCTCAATTTTTGTGGTCATGCTGGCAATCATATTGTTTAGGGGAATCATAAGCAGAAAGTAAAAGGCTACTAAAAGCAAAAATTAAAAGCGGGCCATTGTGGCCCGCTTTCACGTGTTGGCTATTTGTTCAACCCACAACAAAACCTTTCAACGAATAATTCAAGTCTGCTGCCTGTCTATAAGTTATTCGATTACAGCCCGAAGGCTGAAGAGGGAAATCGAACAACTTATTATAATCAGGCCGATGCTGTTGTAATCATCAAACATTTTATCTACCAAAGACGTTAAGTACTCCATGCAAAAGCATTGTTGAATAGCAGTTTTTAGTCTTGAAACGCAGTGCCCCTAAAACAATGCCGAAGCAAAGGCCCGTAATAACCTTCCATATGATAGCATTGGCCAGCCCTGTTTCCACATGAAAAGCGATCGTGTCAATGTACCCGAAATGCCAAACGGCAAACAGTAACGTTGACATAACATATGTGATCCACTCTTTCTTAAACAACGTATTAAGCTTATTCCACACAAATCCTCTAAATATTAGCTCTTCAAATACCGGTGTCACAATTGCAGAATAAATCAACAGAACGATTTCGGACGTACTATTGTTTTTCGTCAATATTGGTGTTGAGACAAACAAGGCAAATGCGATTACGGTAAAGATTATATAACCAGCCCCAAAGTGTTTTGGAAAAATAGACAGATCTATTCTTCTAAATTTGGCAACAAGCAAAATGAGCGCCGATAGCAGTACCATCGCAAAAAGCGAGGCAATTCTATCAGAGTAATATGTTCTATCAACAACAAGAAAATAAGCACTCTTTATTCCAATACGTAGCAATTGCAAGACAAATAAAAAACTGACTATCTTAAAAACAATTCCAACATAATTCCTACTCATACATCTACTCCATTACTCCATCTGATTCGATTATACAATCAAAGAGTATCATAAACATTATACAAAGTTCGTTGGTAATTCGAATAGTCCTTTCTACGTTAGCTAAAAGAACGTATCAAAATCACCGTTAGGGATTGGCCGCTCTAAGCCAAGTGTTTTCGGCCACATATTGGTATCTTCAATGATAAAGCCCATTAAGATTCCCATATGGCTATGCAGATGCCGATGTTGTGCTAAAATCAATGTGAAGCGAGTCCATTCACACTTATCCGGTTTTTGCAGCAAAATATCATCGGTCAGCGTATCATCATAATCGATGATTTTTTTCTTAATGAAATCAAAATAATGCCCGATTTTTTCCCGGCTAAGCCTTTTATTACTCTGTACATCAAGATTGTTAAGATCTTTTTCGTGAAAAGAGGGCTGATTATACACTCTCGGATTGATATACCATTGGTCCAATGAATGCAGCATGTGGTAGATGTGTTTCCACAAAGGCATTTCGCAATAGCATTTGTCCCAAAGTTCATCAGGAATACAAGCAATGACATTTTCAACTTCCCACAAAGCACGATTCGACTCATCTTTAATGATTTCAGTATAGTTAGATTCGTCCATTTTTTGTACCTCACTTTTAAACCGTTTATTCATGTTAATCATTCCATCTGCATTTTATCATATTGTGACTAACTTTTCTATTGGCTTAGTTTTCGGGGTCCAGGTCATCTACACCATCATTTTTAGGATTATTATCAGTAGCTTTTATCATTTCGGCTTTATCTGATTTTAGAAATGACATTGTACGAACCTGTGCGACAATTTCATTAGAATCAATGGTTTGTAATTCGTGACCTTTTGCCTCGATTGACCTGTTCTCGGATTTTGACGCAAAGACCAAATAGAAAAGCAACTCCTGGGATGACATTTCATAGCATAAGCGTTATACTAAATCATGCATTTTGAATTGTATATGATTTCTGTAATAACATTTTGAAAAAACACAAAGGAGCAGAAAGTGGATATCAAAATTTGCCAAAGCTTATGAACGGCTCAAGCTGTCCCTTTGGAAACCGTTTGAGCATGACCGGGACGGATACACAGAGCGAAAAACTGAATTTGTACGGAAGTATACACAGATGGCAATCGAGCAGTACGGAAAGGAGAAATATCGATGAATGATTGGTTTACAATAGACCATATTGATGCAGATACCCATATCATTAGCGAATACCGGCATTGGGAGGAAACGCACTGCTATCTTCTGACCGGTTCCGAACGCAGTCTTCTGATCGATACCGGCCTCGGTATTTGCAATATTGATGATGAAGTAAAAAAGTTGACGGACAAACCGGTTACCGCCGTCGCCACCCATATCCATTGGGATCATATGGGTGGTCTTAAATATTTTTCGGATTTTTATGCCCATGAGGCTGAATTGAACTGGCTTAACGGAGAATTCCCGCTGACTATGGAACAGATCAGGGGAATGGTAATTGACCGATGTGACCTGCCGGAAGGATATGACGTTAACAAATATGAGTTCTTTCAAGGTACTCCGACACGAATTTTGAAAGACGGCGACGTAATTGACATCGGAGGCCGAAGCATTCAGGTACTGCATACTCCCGGACATTCACCGGGGCATATGTGCTTTTGGGAAAAGGATCGCGGCTATCTTTTTACCGGTGACCTGGTCTACAAAGACACGCTGTTTGCCTACTATCCATCCACCGATCCGAAAGCGTATCTTGCTTCTCTGGAAAAGGTCGCGGCACTTCCCGTAAAACGTGTGTTCCCAGCACATCATACTTTGGACATTCAGCCTGAAATTTTGGTCCGGATGCGTGATGCTTTTCGGCAGCTCAAAGCCGAAGGAAAATTGCATCACGGCAGCGGAACATTTAATTACGGCGATTGGGCCGTATGGCTGTGATATATACTTAATTATAATGAAAATAAAGTCATCTAGAAGGGACTGATGATATGAGACTTGCCATTGCCGCTGCTCCATGCAAAGTTGTTTCGAATAGAGATTGCATGGAGTAATAATCTATTCGGGTAACTTTGCGCCTTTTCATTCTAAATTAAGGAGTAAAGTACCATGAAAAATAAAACTTTGATGTTAGGATTTTCTAAAACGGATATCACGCCATTTACACCGATAGAAACCGTAGGCTTTGGCCGCGCAGATGAGATGTCCCGCGGGATCCTGCATCCGCTTTCGGCACAGGTGGCCGTATGGCAACTAGGCGAAGAACGATGCTGTGTCATCACCATTGATCATATTGGCTTTTCAAAACAGCACGCAAACACTCTGCGGGACGAAGTGGGAAAAGCTCTGTGCATTCCCCGCGAAAAAATTATGCTCTGCTTTTCCCACTGCCATTCCGCGCCGAATGAAAGTGCTTCACCGGAGTATTACCGCTTCGTGTGCGGCCGTGTAAAAGATGCTGCTGCACGAGCCTTGCAGGATATGGTTTCCGTGAGTGCCGCATGGGGCAACGCTTTTACCGATATCGGGCTAAACCGGCGCAAAGGCTGTAATGCACTAGACAAACGAATCGGAATTCTGAAAATTTGCGATCCCAGAAGTGGTGAGCTAAAGCTTCTGCTGCTTCGCCTGACCGCACACAATAACGTATTGAAGGCGGATAACTATTTGATTTCCCCTGATTATTTCGGTGCTGTCCGGGATACTCTGAGTAAAGAATTCGGGTGTCCAATCATGGTGACACAAGGAGCATCAGGGAATGTTGTGCCGCGATATTTCAAATCTGCTATCAATCCGCCTGATGCTGATGATGAGCGTTTCATTCGCTCGGACACAGCGCTTGAAGATATGGCTAAAACTGTGCTGCGCGACGTAAAACCTGTTGCCATGTCCCTGCGTCCACAGAAAATTGATCAGCTTTCCATGTACTCGCGTCAGATCACATTGAAAGCAGATGTGCCGCCTTATCCGCGCGCCATGGAAATCGCAGATGAAGCCCGAAAATATTGCGGCATTGACGGTACGGATTGGCTAAAGCAAGTGCAGCACCTGCTCCAAAATGATATTCATCAGCAGACGGAGGAAATCGAAGTGCAATACTTCTCCCTCGGAGATGGTTGTCTGTGCGGCGTTGCAAACGAGATCATGGTGGAATTTGCTCTGCGTGTTTCAGAATCTCTCCACAACGATTTCTTTTATTTCGGCGGCTATACCAACGGCTGTACAGGTTATTTTCCAACGGAAGAGGAATTCGACAAGGGCGGTTATGAGGTTTACTGGTCGATGCTGATTTATTATGTCTATCACGGCCGAGTATTTCCCCTGCGCCGTGATTCGGCATCTGAGTTGATCCGGTTTGTTGCGGAGAAAGCTCCGAATATTCAGCACATTTTTTAAATGACAAGACGAGCAGCCTTAGCGGTTTGCTTGTCTTGCTTCATGATCTATGTAATTGGCGTAAAGCACATGTTATTCTTACAATTAAAAATGATTGGAATGATTATATGATATTTTTCGAAATGAGAGACATCTGGAAATAGGTGATGTAACAGACAACGGTGATATTTTGTGGTTTGAAAAACGAATGGAATTCTAATTGGTTATTTTATAAATTTAAGGAGTAGTTATTTTAATCATGATTGTGCTAATTCCCCTTTCATATAATGAACGAGAAATGTTTATCCAAAGAAATCAAGCAGCATTTATGAAGGCTGTTATTGAGAAATTTGGTCCGCAAACTGAAGAAGTTATATCGAGAGAAGATATATTATCTTCTCTAAACACTGAAACTGCCGAATCTTTCAACATTGTATTAGACGGGAAGATAGTTGGCGGTGTAGTTGTACAGATTGATAAGGATACAGGACATAATTCCTTGGATTTGTTGTTTGTTGACCCTGAAATTCATGGAAAAAATATCGGTTATACTGCTTGGAAGATGATAGAGAAAAAATACCCTGAAACAAAGATTTGGGAAACGCATACCCCATATTTTGAAACCAGAAATATTCACTTCTATGTTAATAAATGTGGATTTCATGTTGTCGAGTTCTATAATCCAAAGCATCCGGACCCTCATCAGGCGAATACTCCGGGGGAGAATTCTTCTTTAGATTTGAAAAGCAAATGAAATAAACAAATTCCAATTTATTAAGCAGATAACATCATCTTTTTGTTCCATGACGTCGAGAGGAGGATTTTGAATATGCCTTACGTGGCATATTCAAAGTCCTCCTTTACGCTTTAGATGGATTACATTATCAAATCAAAACTCTATTAACGAACTATCTATTCTGCGATACTATATACCAGTAATAAGTAATACAGAATATAAGCTATGCAGAGTAGAGAGGGGTAATTGTACTGGAAAACCTAACGAAAATGCTCAAAGGTGTGCTGGAGGGCTGTGTACTTGAAATTATAAGCCGCGGTGAAACCTATGGCTACGAGATCACGCGGCGTGGGAAAAAATAAAGACTAATCTTTGGCCACACTCAGATTTTACCGGCTGCAACCTTATGCCTATTCTTGACGGTGTGCTTGGCCTACTTGAAGAAGCGGCAGCGGATGGTCAGAGAGTCAGGGAGGTTTTAGGTGATGATATCAAGGGCTTCTGTTCAGCTCTGACCGGTGAAGAAGAGGCAAAGGCTTTTCGCGACAAGTGGCGCAAGCAACTCAACAAAAATATCGCGAAAAAATTAGGAAAATAGGAGGAACCATGAGCATACAGGATATTATCGAAGGCAAAAAAGAGTGGCGGGCACACATGGTGCGTGTCAAAGCGCTCCCGCAGGATTATCAGATTGTTTATAAAGAGATCCAGAAATATCTATTTAAGATCGGCCCTGCTGAACTGACCGAAAGTACGGGTCCCCTCTCAGAAGTTGTCGATCTTTTTGAAGAGGGCGCGGCATTGGGGGAAAATGTGCTTGAAGTGACGGGCAGTGACGTAGCGGCTTTCTGTGATGATTTAGTCAAAGATTCCAGAACTTATGCCGACATCTATCAAGAATCTGTTGATCGGGAAGTTAACAAGGCCATGAAAAAGGTTGCAGATAAAAAAGACGGCCATGGGGAAGGAAAAAGCAATTGAGGTGAAAGGGCTGCGAAAGTCTTTTCAGGACACGGAAGTCCTGAAGGGCGTCATGCTTTGGTGTTTCATGCATCGTATTTTCCGCAGCATGGACACCATCATCACCGTCACTGTCATGCCGATTGCGTTTATGCTCCTGTTCGTCTATGTGTTTGGCGGCACGATTCAAACCGGTACGGACAACTATGTGAATTATCTGTTGCCTGGTATCCTGCTGATTGCGATTGTGAGCGGAATCTATGCAAAGCGGTATCTTCGAACGATTCAATTGCGCGTTTGTCTCCGCTTTGGGGGCATGTGCTGACCTCACTGGTTTCCAACGCGATTTGGGTTATCGTCATCATTTTCGTCGCGCTCATTATGGGTTTTCGTTCGTCGGCAGGGGTATTGTCATGGCTTGCCGTGACCGGTATCCTCGTGTTGTTTGCGCTTGTACGGACAATGATCGCGGCAATTGCCGGACTATCCGCAAAATTGGTGGGCGGCGCAAGCGCCTTTATGCCGGGGCCTGTTCGCGCCTTTGCAGAAAATCAGCCAGTCACCTCCATCGTCGATGCAATACGCTCTCTGCTTGCGGGGCAGCCTTGTCGGTAATGACATCTGGACTGCGCTCACATGGTGTCTTGGCATCCTGATTGTTGCTTATGCTTTCGCAATGATGGCTTATAAACGGAAAGCAGCATAACAATTGGATCGATAAGCAGTCTATATCGGAGGACTTGATAGCAAGGCCTCCGATATTTTTATTGGCCGGATAGTCCATTGAAGCCTATTTTCCGCTATTCACATTCCTCGCTATTTCTTTAGACGGCTCAATTTCATAAAAAATGGTGTGCTCAGTAAGCTCCGACAATGATTCGGACAGGGACACCTAGCAGATCAGAATCCGAAAATTGAATCCCGGCGATGACAATTCTGTCATCATAGAGCGCTTCAATTCCTGCTTTCTGCAGTTCGTCGTAAAGAGTTTGCATATTCCTTTACAGCGGCGGTATCAGAACGGATAGCGATCAGATGGATCTGTCACGACGCAATAGACATTGTAAATTGTTGTTTATTGGTTTCTTTATAATGATGAAAGCATGTCAATTTTGCTCGTCCAACTTTGTTTTTACTTTTAAGATTAGACAATTCTATGAATTCAAGCACCTTCTGCGCTTTTTTTATTTTACAGTTCACAATTAAAATAGACGACACAAAAAGGGCCAAGAAACATTTTAGTTTCGTGGCCTAGGTGGTGCGAGTAATTCGAGCTATGAATGAATGGCCCATTCGTGACTATTTATCTTGTGTTTCTGAGTGCTTGTCTCAAATACTGTGTTTCACAAATTTGCACGATATGATGAAACAGGCTTTTTTATATATGGGCACTATTAATTGCTACTCAAAAAGGTATTTTAAACCGTTCTATCTTAATTACCGTTACTTTTGTAATAATGTCTCGAAGCTTTGTTCCATCAATTAAGAAGTCCAAAATTTCATTGAAAAAGAATGCCATTTTGTTTATGTAGGTTCTGGATAAAATGACTTTTGTTAATGAGTCATTTGCTCAATTTAGGGTTAGGCTTAATAAAGCCACTAAATAAAAAATTTAAATTAAACAATTAAATGGTACGGTCTATTACTGTAACTTTCGTAATCACGTCGCGTAGTAGGTCTTTGCCGACCATGTATTCTAGTACATCATCAGCGGAGTTACACCATTTTTCGGTTTCTGGCCTATTGGCTTCACTAATATTAATCTTTTCTTCGGGATGAGTGATAGTATATGTGATACTGTTCCAGATAAACTCCACTTCACCGCCATCATTTACACACCATTTGAAATTACTAATGGTTTTAAAATGGCTTTCATCAAGGCTATTTGCATGCACAATTTTATTCAAAATGTTTATCTCCTTAAAACCTTTAAATTTAGTTGCTCCGTTTGGATAATTGATAGGTGGTCCCACTAAAGGACTTCCTCTGTCTGGATCCCAACTAATGTTGTGGTCATGTGGCTTTTTTGTATGTTTATCTGCCCGGTTGTGGTCAGTGTAATGCCTTTCATATACTGCGCGGCTTTCCTCAGCTATTTTTGTGTAGATACGATATCCATTTTTAAAGGTTGTTTTAATTTCTCCTGGTTTTCCAAAAAATCGTTCGTCTTCCGGTTTCTTGGGTTTCCATTTTCCACCGTAGGCGCTGCCCATTCCAGTTTGTAAAGGTTATTATAGTTCTGATGATTTGCATTTAATATGATATTTTGCTGTTTTGCCGAAATTGTGAAACCGCAAGAATTTGTTTAGTATAGTTAGAGCAATATCATACAAGAGTAAAATCTTGGCTTGTGATATAATCAAATAGAAAACGATGAAAGAGGAGGAATACCTTTATGGAAAAAGAAATGAGGACTGTAAAATATGATACAGATCTTCATGTTGAAGCTTATCATTTTCAAGGGATCATGCAAAAATTTCCCAACCATTTTCATGAGTATTATGTAATTGGATTTATTGAAGGCGGAAAACGCCATTTGATCTGTAAAAATAAAGAATTCAATATAGAGCCTGGGGATTTATTACTATTCAATCCTCATGACAATCATACCTGTGAGCAAATTGATGGGAAAGCCCTGGACTACCGCTGTATCAATGTACAACCGGACATTATGCGCAAGGCAGTTTTTGAAATAACAGGAAAAAACGATTTGCCATATTTTACACCGCAGGTCGTTTTTCATAGCGATTTCATTCCATTATTAAGAGAATTGCATCTAATGATCATGCAGGAGGAAAAAGATTTTAGGAAAGAGGAAATATTCTTTTTTCTTCTAGAACAATTAATTGAAGAATATACAGAGCAGGGAGTCCCTCCATCAGACACTGAACAAAGCGCAGAAATCGAATCCATTTGTGACTTTTTAGAAGAAAACTACATGAAAAACATCACGCTAAATGATTTAAGCAATTTAACAGGACTGAGCAAGTATTATTTACTGCGCTCATTTACCAAACAAAAAGGAATTTCACCTTATAGCTATCTGGAAACAATACGAATCGATAAAGCTAAAAATCTTTTGAAGCAAGGAATCTTACCGATTGACGTGGCGTTACAAACAGGATTCACAGACCAAAGTCATTTTTCTCATTTTTTTAAAAAATTTATAAGCCTGACGCCAAAACAGTATATGAATATCTTCAAAGATATTAGCGGCTAGCTATTCACATAGAAAGGGTTTTTATGAATACGAACAAAGAATTGACTGGACATATATTTGCCACTATTACGATTTTAATTTGGGGTACGACTTTTATATCAACTAAAATACTGCTAAAGGTATTTTCTCCTATTGAAATACTGCTCTTAAGGTTTACTATAGGCTTTATTGCACTATCTGTTGTGTACCCTCATAGGCTAAAAACAAAAGACAGAAAGCAGGAATTGTATTTTGCAGCCGCGGGATTATGTGGTGTTACACTTTACTATTTATTAGAAAATATTGCCCTGACATACACCTTGGCTTCCAATGTGGGGGTTATTATTTCAATTGCTCCATTCTTTACAGGTATTTTTGCACACCTATTTTTAGAGGGTGAAAAACTAAAAATTCAATTCTTCATAGGCTTTTTTATTG
Organism: Caproicibacterium sp. NSD3; assembly: GCF_053613275.1. NCBI lineage: Bacteria > Bacillati > Bacillota > Clostridia > Eubacteriales > Oscillospiraceae > Caproicibacterium > Caproicibacterium sp. NSD3. The sequence goes on along the minus strand of NZ_CM132119.1, from coordinate 1,813,180 downwards.
CACTTGCCGGAATTTTCTTGATCAGTTTTAATGGATATAATGTCTTAAAATTAAATCCATTAGGAGATATTTTAGCTGTTTTAGCTGCTATTGTATGGGCCTTTTATTCTATCCTAACGAAGAAAATAAGTGGGTTTCAGTATAACACTATTCAAACAACGCGCAGAATTTTCTTTTATGGGCTGATATTTATGATACCAGCGTTATTTATATTCAGATTAAACCTGAAGTTGGATCCACTTGTTCAGCCAATTAATTTATTTAATATATTGTTTCTAGGCTTAGGAGCGTCTGCACTTTGTTTTGTGACATGGAATTCCGCAGTAAAATTATTGGGTGCAGTTAAAACCAGTGCTTATATTTATATGGTTCCTGTGATTACTGTCATTACTTCCGTTCTGGTGTTGCAGGAAAAAGTCACATATGTTTCTGTACTGGGAATTGCACTCACATTAGTAGGACTGTTTATTTCTGAAAATAGAATTTCTAAAAGAGCAAAAGGGGAGTTTGGAAATGAATGATTCCAATTTGGAATAATATCAGAAAAATCATCCCAATTTGCAATAATTACCTGACCTAGATTTTCTAACATGGTATAGCCAATTTTAGTTGAGGAACGATTTGAATAGTACTTGTTTTTTCTTGTTTCTTCAAATTAGTAACAGCATCTCTAATTTTCTTTGGAACCTTAGTTTCCCACCAATCTATTCCATATCGTTCGGACATACGTTCAACAATAAAATTACATATAATACAATGCAGTGTATACTGAAATATCTGTAGTTGCCGGAAGATGTATTTGAATATTATAACAGCGCCGTTTGTTTGTCCCTATTTATCCGGAGGCAACTGAAGCTAAGCCTGTCCTATGCTTAAATTCCGTGCCTTTCAGAACAGTACCTTTGTTTATTCCTCTATTGTTTTCTTTACCTTTGGAATACTGAACGCCATGGCAATCAGCGCACATACCACGTCAAATATGTATACAGCGGCAATTCCGTGTAAAAATGCGCCCACTTGAAAGTCGCCGGAAAGATTGCCGATGTTGATACTAGATGAAAAGGAAAATATCAACATGGAAAGCGTTGTGCCGGAAGATAATCCGATATAGCGGAACAATGCATTTGTGCTGCTTGCAATTCCAAGTTTATCTGTCGAAACGCTGCTCATAACCCTTGCGTTGTTTGGCGATTGAAAGATGGAAAGACCGATGCCAAGAATGCAAAGGAGAATGACCACTTCAAAATTGGAAGATGACTGATTCAAAGTTGTCAGAAGAAGCATGGCCGCCGCGGTAACGATCATTCCGACTATTGCAAGCGGACGATAGGTAATGCGGTCGGAAAGCCAACCGCTGAGCGGCGCCACAATTCCCATACTGATTGGATACGCCGAGAGTATCAGTCCGGAGTCGAGTGTGCTTAGCCTGAGAACATCTTGCAGATAGAACGGGATAAAAAGCATCGTGGAATTTAGGATGATGAAGCAGAAAAAGGCGGCAATTAAGCCGAATGAGAATTCCTTATTCTTGAAAAGTTTAAGATCCAATAAAGGATTTTTCGACCGCTTTTCCACTTTTATAAATACCAGCAGGAATATAGCCGCAATCATCACGGTAGGGATCAGACAGACAGCTGGCAGCACATTCTGCTGTGTAAATAATAAAGCCAAAAACAGAATCAGGATAAACAGGCTGAAAGAGACAGTCCCCATGATATCAAAGGACTTAATTTTTTCCCGTTTGGAAAATTTCGGCAAAAAAGCAAAAGACAGAATCGAGCCGATTATTCCTACGGGAACGTTAATCACAAAAATTGATGGCCAGCCAAACGCGCTGACCAGGATTCCGCCGAGGCTTGAACCGGCAATCGTTCCAATGGCCACCATGGTGCCTACAATTCCGAGAGCACGGCCTCTTTCGGAGGCCGGAAAAACACCGGAAACAATGCCCATCGACATGGAAAACATCCCCGATGAGCCGACCGCTTGAATGATGCGTGAAACTGTAAGCATGCCTAGGGTATGTGAAAAAGCGCAAAGCGCCGACCCAATGGCAAATAAGAGGGTGCCAAAGGCAAAAATATATTTTTGGCCTATGAATTCAGATAGTTTTCCAAATATCAGCAGGAGAAGTACGGTCGTAAGAAGGTAGGCCGATATAACCCACTGAATGGCATTGATCGAAACATTCATTTCCTGTGACATCACGGGCAGCGCCACATTGACGATTGTGCTGTTAAGCGTTCCCATAAAGGTCCCTATTGACGTAATTGCTAATATAATCCATTTTCTTGTGTTGTTGGTTTCCTGACTCAAACTGCTAACTTCCTTTTTCCTTTGATTTAATGAAACTCAGATGCTTATTTGTACAGCTAACTTTTTAATTTTACTCTTGTATTGAAACAAAAACAATAAATCAAATAGAGGTTTTTAACAAATAAGTTTCAATGCTGCATCCAACAGTTTGAAAGCAATATAAAATCAGCACAGAAAACTTCTATCACTCGCACTTTGAATGCGAGTGATCTTACAAAATTTGAAGTCCGCGAACCCTCACAAATACAGGCAAAACGAAAGGCCGGCGATTCAAAATCGCCAGCCTTTCTATGTGTCATTTGCTCGATTTAGATGCATACTTTGAGAACGAAACATATACGATTAACGAATGTTACCAGCCTTGATAAAAACATTGTTCTCAATCACGCATTTCTTTCCGGTGAATTTTACATTCAGTTCTTTACCTTCAATATACGTTTTCGTTACACGTACCAAAAGCTGTTTTGTATCCATTTCAACAAGATAATATGCACTCATATCGTTCAATGAATCTGCGGCCTGCAAGACTCCGGGCTGAACGATGAAATCAATAATTGACTCTGCTTTACTCAACTTCTTTTTCCTGACCAGAGGATAAATCGCTTTTGCCATAGGCCATTTATCCTTGACTACGGAATCGTACTTCGACCCGAACTTGCCGGTTTTCTGATATTGGTTCAGATTAATCTGTTCTCTTATGGTCGTAACGACAACATTTTCGGTACACTCCAATAACGAATCCACGCTAACATCAAACAGTTTAGCGATGAACTGCAAATTATTGATGTCAGGCGTACCACTGTCAGCTTCCCATTTTGTGATTGCCTGCCTTGATACACATAATTTTTCTGCCAGCTGTTCCTGAGATAAGCCGGCATTTTTTCTAAATGCTTTTATTTTTTCTCCTAAAGTCATTTTGGTTCCTCCTTATGTTCGTCTGATATAAAGAGAGCATATCTTTTTATATGCTAAAAGACAAGCAATGGTCTTTTACATTGATGCTACTTTCCGTAGCATCTCACGAAAATAAGGCATATCAAAGAAAAGCTAAAAATAATTACAACAAAAAATCCATATGCAGGTTCAAATTCTGACACATGGATTTTCTAATTGGTGCGGGTAATTCGAGTTACGAAGGAATCATCAGAGAAGTTGGAATTGCATAGGGTACGCTGATGCGGCCCAATGGGCATTGTTAAAAATTCAAAAGGAAATAATTGATTTCGTTCCAGAATTTATACTGTTAATTTTAGTTTCATGTGTAAATAAACTACAAAGTTCGGACAGAATGGGGGGGACAATGCAGTATTTTATAATGAGTTAATAAAGGTTTCGATTTCCGCATTGACTTGTTCAAAGTTATCACCGTTTGAAAAATGTTTGGCATTTTTGATAATATGCATCGGATACCCGGTTTTAGCCGACCACGCCTGACAGTATTGTTTTACTTTTCCTGTACGGTCGTTTTCGCCCAGCAATATCAATACAGGAAAGGAAAAATTCACATCTCTGTTTTCAATAGGAAATTTCCCATAAGCAACATCCATCTGTTCAATGATCTGTTTTTTTGTGGATGATTTTAGTATTTCTATCATTTTTTCATACGAATATTTTGTTTTTGAGACTGACTTGGCCATACTTTTGCGCAATACATTATCAGGAAACAATTTCGCTATCGGTTTAACTCGTTTTAACCACCACAAATCGGATTTTGAGTAGTACGCAAGTCCAAAAGGGGTTGTATCCAGTGCAACGAAACCTGCTACCATGTCTGGAAACAAAGCTGCAAACATCTGACATGGATATCCGCCTAGGGACATTCCAATGAGAACCACTGTATCAATTTTCTCTTTATCCAGGATGGCTTTTAACTCTATCGCAGTTTTCCGGTATGTAAAATTCTGATATGGCCGTGACAATCCATGCAAAGGAATATCCCACGTAATTATCGTATATTTGTGTTCAAAATAGTCAATCTGCTTTTCAAACATGGTATGGTCGGCAGTTACACCATGTGTAAAGACAATGCATTTTGCAGCGCTGTCTTTGTTTCTCTGAATCCAGTAGTGTACGTCTCCATTCTCAGAATGAATTCTTTTATGCTCCAAATTATAGCCACCTTTTTGTATGAATTGTAATAATGGGATCTTTCTTCCGCCACTGAGTTTAAACATCATGCGAATCTGGATCTTTATCCCGCGTTTCCCCAACTTTTTCATGAATGGACTCATTAAATGGTAATCAATTTTTCTCCATTCTTAAGAATATTTGTCAATCCCTCGCCCCAATAGAGGACATCTATGCCAAGATCAACAATTTTATCATATACCCCTAATTGTTCTGCGCATGCCTTACATGCTGAAAAATGTACACCTACGTGTTGGGCGATTTTGATTTTGTTTTGAATGAATTCATTTTCTGCAACTAACTTAGCAGTAGCACCCCAGATAATGACGGTTACTGCATCCCACCAATGCTCCAGCATGCTGTTTGTTGCATACATCATTACCATTTTGTCAGAGGTCAGAATATCTGCGTTTGTCCAGAGAATATTAAGTCGATTTGCATTTTCCAAAATATCCACCCACCCTATAAAATTAATAATCAGTTGTTCCCTTTTTGCTATGTGTATTGAAATTTTGATAATTACTTGGTTGCTTTCTTCTTTGCCGCAATCAAGGGAAAAATATCGTTTAGTTCATCGGTACTAGTAACTCTGTAATGAATCCAGCCACCCTGTTTACCGCAATGATAGCGATCCTTCCATAACTCATTTGCTTTTGCCGATAAAGCAGGCAGTATTCTGTTTACAGCCGCGACGCAGGGATCACCAAGTTGCAATGTTATTGTAAATGCCCCCGATTCAAAAAAAGCATAACATAAATGGCTCGATTTGTGACTATATTTGTAGCCCCAACCATAGCTATTGCCAAAAGGAAATTTTATTTCTTTTTTTAAATCATAATGGGCATTAAGATATTTTTCAAATTCCAGCAAGTTATGATAGCTTTCTGTTCCAAGATACTTTCTAATAAAATCTTCAGAAGGGGAAGCGCTTTTATCTAGTAATCGTTCATACATGTATTTTCACCACCTAAAATATTTTAAACGATTTGTTAACTGTATATTGTTCGCCACAGTGTTCGAAATGTCATCCGAATTGTTTTGTTTGCTCAAAATAGGAAGCCAACAGCACTAAGCAACACAACTAAAGAAAGAGCTATAATTTCAGACCTTGTTAAAAGCATACGTCCAACATTCTGGGCATAAGTTTTATATTCTTCTCCAAAAATCGGAATAAGCTGTTTCTTTTCCTCGATAGCCGCATTCGTATATTGAAAGACTAGAATAATGCATGCAATAATTATTCCGTCTAAAGAGCGCAGAGAAAGCATAAAACCAGCCTGCGTTATTATGAAAGTTCCGTACATCGGATGACGTACTTTTGCATAATATCCGGTTACCAGTAATCTTTCTGGGGTATTACTCTTTTCAGTTCTTACGCTATGATTCTGCATCGTTATTTTCGAAAGCTTCACAGTGCCATAACAGATAAGAATCAGTCCGTATGTAAAATAGATCAAATCAATTTTTGAAAATAATACTCCGCCCAAAGAAAACCAAGGCATAAAATTACTCCAGGGCCGAAGATCCGGTAGAGAGGTAAAAATATATTGGATAAAATAATAGAGTACAATATATCCTGCAACACCGCAAACTAAGCTTATGACTTTGTGCAGTACGCCGGGTAATTGCATTTTGTTATAGTATTTATCAAAATGAAGCTTTTCCTCATATTTTAGCATAACTTTCTCCTTATAAAATACACGCTCTATACTACTGCTTTAATCTTTGGATTATTGTTAGTCAACAGGAATAGATATTCATCATTATATCATATTTAGGCAATAGCTTTTAAAACTAACCATGCAAATGATACACTTTAGTTGTACTGCATATTATAATTCACCTTAGTCAAATAAGCCTATAAGGAGTTATTGGACTTTCCATTATTGCTATAATATAAAGTTTCTTTATTGCGTTAATAATACCCTTAAATTCCATACAATGGAATGCTGTAAACAATGAACCGTTCACAAAATTATAGAAGATCGAAATACTTATAATTGGCGAATTTTCAAAACTGTCCCATGTTTTTTATTCCATATTTTTGAGAGCCTGTGACATTGGAATTTTGCGTACTTTCTTCATCTGAATCAGATATACAAGCAGATAGCACACAACGCCTATCCCGAGCATAGCCGGATAAATCCACGGCGCAATATAGAATGTGAGCCATCCATTTATTTCCTTCATGAAAATATAATAGAGCCTCTTCATAATAAAGCAGGAGAGCGGCAGACTGATGATAAGGGATAAGCCGACCACAATTGTCGTAGCAGTATTATAGAGCTTTCCGGCTTCTTTATTGTTGTATCCAAGAATTTTGACCATAGAAATTGCCTGTGCATTTTTTTCAACAATCAATTTTGCCAACAGATACATCAGAAGCATATACAGGATTGCCGAAAAACCACAGAGCATAGGAAACATAAAGCCCATGGAATCATCGAGCTGGTCTGCAACAACAGTCAGATCGTCAGATGTGATAACGGAAGCAATATAGGGATCATTGATATCCGTCAGCTTTTTATTCGAGAAATAGCCGCTGAAATAGTCAGTATCGTAACCAAAGGTATTATTGAAAGCATCGTGTGACATAAACACGGTAAGTGCTGCTGGATAATTATAATGACCAGCAATGGTGAACGTATAACTTTTATTTTCGTATTCCTTTTCGAGCGTGATGCTGTCACCGACCTTTAATCCGTATTTTTCAAGGTAGCCGTCCGAAACAATTACTTCGCCGGATTTTTGTGGAAGGGACAGATCGGAAAGATAGGCAGAGTTATCGGCAATGCCGTAAATAGTGATTTTTTCACCGCCGTTTTTAATATTCAGTGAGGTCACACAGTACTTTTCAGCGTCCGCATCATCGGTTTTAGAGGGTGCTTTCAAAATATACTGGTAGTCTGCAATTTTCGAATTTTGAACTTCGGTTTTAAAATTCGAAAGAAGGGGAGACATAACCATACCGTAAAGCAAAAGAACACTTGCAAACAGAATTCCGACAAAGAGGGTTATGTATGCCGGCAAATTCTGCAGAATAATCCTTAGACGAAAACGGGTAATAAATTTCCATTCTGGCAGTTTCATAACCCTTTTCTTTTGCTTGTGTTTTAGATCATGCCGCAAAAATTGAAGCGGCGGAAGAGACAATGTCCTTATTAGTACCAGCAAATTAACGAGCAGGATAATGATACACGGAATTACTGTGGTTTTTATAAAAGCATCGGCATTCCAGATTGTGGTATAGGTCGGCAGCGAATAACTGTGGTAATACATTCCGGCACAGATATCTTTCATGAAGGTATATCCGATGATGTTGCCGATAACTGCTGCTGCAAGCGTTACCAGCATCGGGAGCGCCAAATAGTGCCGCAGAAGTTCTCCACGGCTGTAGCCGGAAGCACGAAGCGTACCAATGACGGAGGCTTCCTGTTCTACAGTGCTCTTGGTTGTAACAGCGAATACAAAGGCGAGAACAATGATCACAACATATAAAAGGTATGTCATCATGGATCGGTCGCTGCCCATATCGTCACCCGTAAACCGTATTGCTTGATTGTCAGAGCGTTTAACAAAGTCAGCAAGAATTCCGCTGTCCTTTAATATATTCTCTATATCATCAGCCTTATCAGACTGTATTTGTTTACTTAATGTCTGATTGTTATTTCTCCATGCGTAGCAATATTTTTCATTGTTATTACTGATACTGCCATAAGCTTTATCTGAAACAACAGCCACGCAAAAATGTTTGGCGTCCAGCATCATATCCGAGTTGTTCTTGAAAAGTGCGCTGTAATCGGAAAGAGCGACAGTTCCACTAATGGTATAATTTTTGCCGTCAAGCTTTAAAGTATCACCAACGGCAATCTTGTTGTTTTGCGCATACAGGCGATCAATTGCAATTTCGTTGTCCTTTGTGGGCATTGTGCCTTCCATAAGGCAAACCTTGTTTGTATCGGTGCGGTCTTTAAAAATACGGATGGTGTTATTATCTTCAAGCGTGATATCTTTATAGAACAGCTCGCAAATAGAAATGTTTTGATTTTCAAGTTTGTCGGTTAGGTCATCGTCCGCTTTTTTCCCAAGGGTGAAATGCCCATTCTCGATATTGTATTTTTCGAAGCTTTCATTATAAGTTTTTACCATGCTGTTGTCTGCCACCAAAAACCCCGAAACAAATCCGATGGTCAGTACGAGAAACAGAAACAAGGAAATATATTTTCCAACGTTTTGTTTAAGTTCCCTTGGCAGGCGTTTTCTAAGTGGATTTTTCATTGCAGTCGCCTTCCTTACCAATCAAGTTCTGTTGCGGAGATTTTTTCAGTATTCAAATCATTATGGCGAATCACACCGTCACGCAGCTTTATCACCTGATCTGCCATGTGTTTGATTGCATCATTGTGCGTAACAAGAATAACCGTGTTTCCAAACTTACGGTTGACATCTTCAATCAGTTTCAAAATCTCTTTTGAGGTTTTATAGTCAAGCGCTCCGGTTGGTTCATCACATAGAAGAATATCCGGATTTTTAATAATTGCTCTGCCGATGGCGCAACGCTGCTGCTGGCCACCCGAAAGCTGACTTGGGATTTTATCCTTATGTTCCCATAATCCCAGTGTTTTCAGAAGATCAATAAGCGGCAGCGGTCTGTCGGAAAGATATGCACCTACCTCAATATTTTCCTTTACCGTTAGATTCGATATCAGATTATAGGATTGAAACACATAACCAAGATGCTTTCTTCGGTAAAGGGAAAGTTGTTTATCATTCATGCTGCCGACCATCTCGCCCCCAATAGAAAGTGTACCGCTGTCAGCGGTTTCAATGCCGCCGATAATATTGAGAAGGGTAGATTTTCCGGAACCGGATGGACCCAGCAGAACACAAATTGCTTCTTTTTCTACGCCGCAGGAGATTCCACGCAATATTTCCGTGCGGCTGTCTCCATCCCCAAAAGATTTTTTGATTTCATTCATTTCAAGATACATGCTTTTCATCTCCGCTTTCTTCTTTTAACTTACTGCATATTCTTTCTAGATCGTCTTCTGGTATTTTCGCCGGCAATGCGTAGGCAGCAAATTCTACGTCTGAATTTTCCGGCAGCAGGGCGTCCAGACAAGTTTGAATTGTTTCAAAATAGCTCAAATGTTTTTTTTGTTCGCCAAAGCATTACCTCCATTCAATAAAGATAGGACAAACACAAAGAATTTTCTCAGATTGCCCCATAAATCATTTGTGCAAATGGCATTCTCCTGCCATAAGGCAGCTTACATATTTACTGTCACATAAAGATCTTTTCTGTTTTGCCCTTTGCTATGTAATAATAGTTGCTACTTTGAGGTTAGCATACGGTAACCGTATGCCCTAAAAACTGGGAGTTTATATAAACTCCCAGTCAATTTGCCTTAATTATTTGTGCATTTGCTTTATGAATAGAAAGTTCATAGTTATGTACTGCTATTTCTACCGTGTTGCCAATCTTAGCATTTCTAAATGTTTTCATCTTATCCTTCCTTACTGATGAGTATTTTAGCATCAATTAATCCCAAATTAAAATGTTGGTTAGCTTTTACTAACTACACATATATTAGCACCTGCTAACTTTAATGTCAACCATTCTTAAGTCTATTTTCATGGCAATGTTGAATTTTCGGCAGATTGCAAAGAATGATGAATGGCTGCCAATTATATGCTGTAAAAATTTACCTATGATTGTCTTATCAATATGTTTGTCTAATAAAGATGTTTTAAATCTAAACTTTTATTCACAAAATCACCTAGTTCATGTAAAGATATTCTAGTAGCTCGATAGGGAATGTTGTAACATGTAAAACATTTTTTGTGAAATCAAAGTATTGGTGGCTTGAAGCGCTGGTGGCAATTCCCTCAATTTCCTTTGATTGCACAATAATTGCGCGGTTGCGCATCCTGCGGACGCTTCCGGGAGCATAAACAGCTTAATGCTGCCCATGTTCTCTTTCTTTCTCCGCTTCGCGCTTGCCGGTGCCAAGCGTATCCAATTGAATAAACTGCTTTTGATTTTTCCCGGTTTGATTTCATATCTGGCTTTTTGCAAGAACTTCAGGAGTGTGTCAAAATTGGCGGGCTTTTGAGCTAAAGCCTCGTCGTTGCCATGAATCGCCCCACTTTTCGGGACATATGTTCCTATTTTAATTTCGCAAGTACGGCGAGAATATCAGTAGCCGTCCGCCACAGCCATTCCTGCAGCAACGGCGAAGTTCGTAAGGAATATGTGGAAGGGTTCGTCATTGAAGAGAGTTATTTGATCACTTTTTCAATCGTACTGCAATCCCAGAGATTACTTGTCAGTTAAATAAAAAGCTTCAGGAAAGCAGTAATAGCAGCAGTGATGAGTATAAAGAGTATAGTGCTACTTTGAAGGCCCTGAAAAAGTCCCGCGATAATCTTGTAGAAGCGATTGAAAAGACTGGATACAATAAGACACTCGGAGATAAACTGAAAAACGTGGAAAAGCAGATCGAGGACTGCGACCTGTTTCTTCAGAAATACGAAAATAGGCATCAAAACATTCCTGCTTTTACGGAGGAACAGGTTCTCAAAAATCTTTCCAAAATCAAAGGATTTGCAAAGAGCAGTCATAAAGAAGAAGTTCGTGTGACCGTTTTTCACGATAGGGTGGAAGTAATCTTTAAGGTTGCGTTTCATTCTGATTTGGGGAATCCAACTACATTTCACTGTGACTCGTCCGTTACGAGATACAATCTTGATCAGTACAGCAAAGCCAACATGTTGGAAAAAGCTAAAATAGAGGAACAAGAGAATCTTTACACAGCATAAGTAAGGTTAGGCTCCAGGGCAAAAATGCCTTGGAGCCTGATTTTTTTCTGAAACATAAAGTACAGCACAATCTTAAAATAAAAAGTAGCTTCAATCTTTTAAGCCATCGGTTTATTTATAAGCATATCAAAATAGAGGTCATCAGAACAAGTCTGACGACCTCTATTCGCTTCAGAAAGCACTCAAAAAGTGGCGATTGGATCTTCTCCTTGGTTTTCCTACTGACCAAAGAAGATTGCCAGAAATAAAGGACTTTTTCCAGCGAATTATAGAAAAATCAAAAACTATTTCATTACGCAGTCTATACCAATAGAACAGTGTCAAAATTTTGGAAAAAGATGAATAAGATGAATGACAAATAAAGCCCCAAGACAAAATGCCTTTAATTACGGCGATGAGAACCAAGTCTCATCTAAAAATAATGAGTAACGGGTATAACACTTAATTGAAGTTCTCTTAATTTGTCAATTAATTCAACAGGCAAGATATGATTGACATGACGACGCGGTTGTGCTATAGTTTAGTTAATGAGTTAAATCACTAACCCAATATCCTTGTTGAAGGGAGATCACGGGGAATTTGAATAATGATAAACCGATTTTTATAAAGATTATGGAGATGATTGAAGATGATATTTTATCGGGTGTATACAAAACAGACGATATCATTATCTCGACTACTCAAATTTCCAAACTGTTGTCGGTAAATCCGACAACATCAGTGAAGGCTGTCAGTAACTTGGCAGATGAAGGCATTTTATACAAGAGAAGAGGAATTGGCATGTGTGTTGCCAGCGGCGCAAGAGAAAAAATTCTTTCGCAGCGAAGAGAGGTTTTTTTAGGCGAGACTGTCACAGCCTTTTGGGAAGAGGCAAAAAAGCTTGGCATAACGGAAAATGAATTGATTCAGATCATAAGGAGGAAGAGCGATGGTTCACTTTAAAGAGGTCACAAAATGTTACCAACATACGAAGGCGCTCGATCACGTAACGCTTGATTTGAAAGAAAACAAAATATATTGTCTGCTTGGTCGTAACGGTGCGGGGAAAACGACTCTGTTGAAACTGATTGCTGGACATATCAACGCAAGTGACGGGAAAGTCGAAGTTAATGGGAAACCGGTAAGTACACTGAGAATGCCGGAATGCGTCAATTTTATCGAGAGCAGAGCTACACAGTTTAATGTAAAAGTTGAAAGATTGATTCAAACAGCCAAAGAGCTTGACGACGATTTCAACATGGACTTTGCACAAAACATGCTTCAGAAGTTCCAGCTGGATAAAAAGAAAAAATACAATCAACTTTCCTTAGGTATGCAGACGATGCTTACCACACTGATTAGCCTTGCCAGCAATTCAAAAGTTGTGATTTTGGATGAACCAGTATTAGGTTTTGACGCAATTATGCGAAACCAATTTTACGAGTTGTTGTCTGACAGCTTCGAAAATCATCCGAGGCTTATGATTGTATCCACACATCTGATCGACGAAATTGCAAAAAGTGCTCAGGAATTGATCATCCTTGATCATGGAAAAATCCTTTTTCAATCTACGATCAATGATATTGATGAAAAAGCATATTCCATCACAGGAATGACCAAGGATATAATGCCAGTTTTAAATGGCCTTCATGTAATCGGTCAAAAGACGATTGGTGGTTTTACAACGGCCTTTATTTATGACAAGCGTATAGAGATTCCAAGCAATCTCACAACACAGCCAATCGGATTACAAGACTTTTTCATTAATATGGTTGGGGGGAATACAGATGAGCGTCAACTTTAATAAAGCATGGGCCATATCAAAAATTAACTTTAGGCATATGAGAGCGACTTATATCATTACGGCTTGCTTGCTGCTGGTTGGTATTGCAAATCTGATATTGATTATAACCGCGGTAAACATAACCAACGGAATTGTTGATCCGGGTAATTACGCGTATGCTGCCGCTATTTTTGCGCCGATTTTTATACCGGCAGTCAATTTCAAGAAAATTATGCACCTTAACGGGAAAAAAATCGATTTCTATTGGGGCGCTCTTTTCAATTATATTATTATCGCAGCCGTTGTCTCATTCGCCAACATTCTATTGTATGTTGTCACGAAAAACACATTCAGCTCCTATGGGTATATGTTAAATATAGGTCAGGCTTTTGGATGGTTCTCTCATGGGATCGTCCCAGCCTTTTTCCAGCAGTTTTTCTTTATCCTTTTATTTGAAATATTTGTTCATACCCTCACAGCGATGCAGAACTTTTGGTTCGGCTGGGTTACCGACGTGGCGCTTGTTGCAATCATCAGTGTTTTTACTCCTATTCCGGTACTACGTTCTGCACTCGTATGGTTTTTCTATATGATTATATTTAATCCAACGATTGCGATACAAATCATATCTTGTATCATTTTATCGGTTTTCCTCTACGCACTGTATCTATTGATTTTAAAGAAACAAAGAATCTAATATCTTTTAAAAATGATAATAACTAAGATTGACATCTCTGAATAAATAGAAATTTCAAGTAAAGTCTATAAGAAGATGTGAAGACAATAGCAGAAGTGGGCTTATAGGATTTACACCACAAACCCAGTTAATACCACTCAATTACACAAAAGAAATTATAAAGACATAAATAATATTCTGGTTGTGAATGGCGATCTTGAACTTTGCAAACTGCTGAAGCAATGCATGGAAAACATAAAACATTATGTCGATACGGTGCATAACGGGCAAGATGCCGTTTCTATACTGCAAAAAGAAGGCTACGACCTTGTCATCCTTGATATTATGCTGCCTGGCTTAAGCGGGCTTGACGTATTGCATAAGTTCCGCGAAAAATCCAATATATCGGTCCTTGTATTGTCGGCGAAGGGAAATGAGATGAATCGGGTTGTAGGATTGCGTTCTGGAGCCGATGGCTACCTCTGCAAGCCTTTCAGCCTGTCGGAGCTGATGGCAAGGCAAGAGTAGATACCTGATGACCGAAGAAAAGGGTACGACAATCCTGATCTCGAGCCACATTCTAAGTGAAGTTGAGCAGATGGCCGATTCCATCGGAATTATCGACAATGGCCATCTGCTTGTGGAGCTTCCCATGGATGAAATCAAAAGAAGAACCGGCATTATGTCAAAATGAGGGTTTCGGATGCAGTCAGAGCCATGCTTGTTTTTGAAAAAGAACTTGGAATCACAGATATTGAATGTGTCAGCCTTACAGCCATAGCGCTTGTCTCTCTGATGGGAATCTTTTGTTGCAATCGAGTATGCAATTTAATATAATAAAGACCAATGATTGCTTACTGCCAAAAAAAGCATTATGATATAAATGACAAAAGCTGAATCGACTCTGCCGCAGAGGCCTTTATAGCAGATATTAAAATATTTTTCGGAGGTGAATTAATGAACAAAACGATATGCCAAATAGTCGACTCTTCGGGGAGGGTGCCACGAAGTTTCATTGAACAGCAAAATATCAGTGAGATCCCATTCTATTTTAAATTTGACAACCCCGATTACTACCGCGAAAATATCGATTGTAGTATCGCTGAATTTTATAAGCATATGGAAGAATATCCACATCAGGTTCCAAAAACATCCTGTCCCAATATTTATGATTGGTTAACTATATTTGATCAGCAGTATGCAAAGGGCGTTAAACAATATATTGTGACGACAATTTCTTCCAAACTGTCTTCAAGCTTTCAAACGGCCATATCTGCAAAAAAACTATTCGAAGAAGAAAATAGCGATATCAAAATAGAAGTTATCGATTCAAATACTTGCGCTTGTGGACAGGCCTCATTGGAAATTGGGATCGCTAAAATGATCGAAAGCGGAAAAGACTTTGAGAATATTGTTGAGATGACTCGTAAAATGGTTCTAAATACAACCACACTTTTTGTGGTGGATAGCTTAAAATATATGAAATCCGGAGGCAGGATCGGAGGAGCGGCCGCTTTCCTTGGAAAACTAACTAATATTAAGCCGATATGTGAATTTGTAGATGGCGTCGTTCACCCAGTCAAAGCCGTAAGAGGAAGAAAAAACTCACTTAAAACGATGATTGATATCGCGGTTTCAAGGATAAATGATATCAATAAAATGATTGTTATTATACAAAATGCTGAATGTCAGGAAGATGCGAACTATATCATCAATTATTTAAGAGAAATAACCAATTATGCCGGGAAAATTTATAAAAGTGATCTGGGGATTACCGTAGGGGCGCATTCAGGTCCAGGCGCAATAGGAATCGGCTTTGTGGGGAATCCTCTGATGTAGGTAAAAATCGGATGATCTGATGAAGTTTAAGTTATCAATCAAAATTGTATTGATCCCTCTTCCGGTTGCGTTTTGTATTCCATAACGGTCACAGCAACGGACAGCATCAAGGGGGCATGCTTATTTAATATTGATAACATAAGCATGATTTAAGGCCGTGGGTGCTTTAAGTGCCCACATGGCCGGTAATGCTAATCTTCAATAAAATTGGAGATTAGCATTACTATCATAAAAGCCAGCAAAATCAACGGTTTAGGAGCAACCAAGTAGCAGCATTTACGTTCAGAACTGGATAGCTTTCGGTGTTTTAAGGGCGTTTCGCGAGCACGAGACGCCCTTTTGCTGTTTTGCAGCGAAAATATCAAGTTATCTTGGAAAGCAATTTAAATAATTGCTTCAACTACATTTTGCGAGAAAATCATGTAGCTCAGGACAGTTATGAACAGGGGGCACCATGAGAAGAGCATAACCATTCGAATTCCAGACGGTTGAGAGCCAAAAGTGATTTTTTAACATCATCCTGATTCCAGTTCATAAACGTGGGAAATAGTTGAAATCATCCGTCTATAAATTTGAACAAATTTCCTGTAAAAACGATATTTTGATCCTGAAAAATGGTATGCCCCGGCGTGTGCCCAGACGCATGTATGTCGTTGAAAGGCCAGTTTGTACCGTAAGTTCCGGCAACAGTAGGTCTTTGCGGCTTTACAATCGTTTCAATGATATGTTTTATACCGGGACGCTTCTTTTCACCGATAATATAGGAAACATCTTCTACCGGTGTCCCCAAATCGCCGGTCTTTTGCTGGCAAGTTAGTAAATAAAGATGCAGAAAAAAATCATTGTGGCAAGTCTTCGTGGGTATAAGTTTTTATAATTTCAAGTAACTCTGATATAAAAGGGTCTTATATGGCCTATGATTTATTCCAATTCAAACGCACCTGTATACAGCTGATAGTATTTACCCTTTTGTTCAATGAGCTGTTCGTGGCTACCCCGCTCGATGATAACACCATGATCAAGCACCATAATGACGTCGGAATTCTGCACGGTAGAAAGTCGATGGGCGATGACAAATACGGTTCTGCCCTCCATCAGTGCATCCATGCCTTTCTGTACAATGGCCTCTGTCCGGGTGTCAATGGAGGATGTCGCTTCGTCGAGGATCATGACGGGTGGGTCAGACACCGCCGAACGGGCGATGGAAATCAGTTGGCGTTGTCCTTGTGAAAGGCCGCTGCCGTCTCCTTCAAGCACTGTGTTGTACCCATGCGGAAGCATGCGAATAAATCCGTCTGCGTTTGCAAGCTTTGCTGCGGCAATACATTCTTCGTCAGTTGCGTCCAGTTTGCCGTAACGGATATTGTCTATGACCGTTCCTGTAAACAAATTTACATCCTGCAGAACAACGCCAAGCGACCGACGAAGGTCGTCCTTTTTGATTTTATTGATGTTAATGCCATCGTAACGGATTTTTCCGTCGGCAATATCATAGAAACGATTTATCAAATTTGTAATTGTCGTTTTTCCCGCGCCAGTCGCACCAACAAACGCGACCTTCTGTCCGGGCTCGGCGTAAAGCGTGATATTGTGCAGAACGGTCTTACCCTCATCATAGCCAAAGTCCACATCGAAGAAACGAATGTCACCCCGTAGCGGAGTATAGGTTACCGTGCCGTCACTGTGCGGATGTTTCCACGCCCATTTTCCCGTGCGCTCTTTACATTCTTTGATTTCTCCGTTTTCCACTTTCGCATTGACGAGCGTAACGTACCCGCCGTCCTGTTCACTTTCTTCATCCATCAGCTCAAAAATTCTGGATGCGCCGGCAAGTGCCATGATCACCATGTTGAACTGCATGGAAACCTGTCCGATCGGGTTGATGAAACTACGAGACAGGGTAAGGAAGGAAATGATCGTACCGATTGTCAGGACATTTATGCCGGTGAGACTAAGATTTTGAATTCCTGCGATACCGGCAGCGCCTCCAATTACTGCAAGAAGCACATAGAGCATATACCCCATATTCCCGACGACCGGCATCGTAACATTTCCGTACTTGTTTGCCTCGGTAGCGCAGTAGCAGAGTTCATCATTCTTTTTGTCAAACTCTTCCTCAACCTTTTCCTCGTGACAGAATACCTTTATGACTTTCTGACCGTTGATCATTTCTTCGATATAACCGTTCACGTCGCCTAGAGATTGCTGCTGCTTTATGAAGAAGGTTCCGCTTCTGCCAACTATGGCTTTGATCACTTTGAACAGAAGGAAAGCAAATAAAACAACGATAGCGGTAAGGCCGACGCTGAGATAAAGCATTGCAAAAAATGATG
Organism: Caproicibacterium sp. NSD3; assembly: GCF_053613275.1. Lineage (NCBI taxonomy): Bacteria > Bacillati > Bacillota > Clostridia > Eubacteriales > Oscillospiraceae > Caproicibacterium > Caproicibacterium sp. NSD3. The sequence continues at coordinate 1,795,305 of NZ_CM132119.1, read as the reverse complement.
CCAGGATCGTGACAAGTGATGAAAACATCTGCGGCATGCTCTGAGAAATTGCCTGGCGCAGTGTGTCGGTATCGTTCGTGTAGCGACTCATCACATCGCCGTGGGTATGCTTGTCAAAATATCGAATTGGTAGGGTTTGCATGTGCGTGAACATTTTGTCACGAATTTTTTTCAGTGTACCCTGCTCAATAACAACCATCACTCGGTTGTAGAACAAAGTCGCAAGCACTCCAACGATATAGATAAAGCCCATAAAAAGGATTGCTTTGAACAGGTCTGTAAATACCGGGTACGCCTGTCCCAGCATCGGAACGATGTACTTATCAATCAGTATCTGAAGGAACAAAGCGGAAGCCGCACTTGCACCCGCACTCAATAGAATGCAGAAGACAACAAAAATCAACTGGGCTTTATACTCCGCTATATAGGAAAACAGCCTTTTGATTGTGCCGGGTTTGAACCGTTGTACCGGAGTTTTGTCATGTATCTTCGTATTTCCTTTTGGTGGTACCTTACTCATGAAGAACACCTCCTTTATTCTGAGAGTCGTAAACTTCTCTGTAGATCACGCAGGTCTTAAGAAGTTCGTCATGAGTGCCGACCGCATTGATTTTTCCATCGTCGAGCACGATGATTTTGTCAGCATCCATAACTGAGGCAACGCGCTGAGCAATAATAATCTTTGTTGTATCCGGGATGTTCTTTTTGAGCGCCTGACGGATCAATCCATCGGTCTTTGTGTCTACCGCACTAGTGGAATCGTCAAGAATTAGGATTTTTGGTTTTTTCAGCAAAGCTCGTGCAATGCAAAGACGCTGCTTCTGACCGCCAGAAACATTAGTGCCACCCTCATCGATATAGGTGTCATATCCGTCCGAAAATTCGCGAATAAAACCATCGGCCTGGGCCAACTTGCAGACATGAATTATTTCTTCATCCGTCGCGTTTTCATTGCCCCAGCGGAGGTTCTCTTTGATTGTACCAGAAAATATGATATTTTTCTGCAGGACCATGGCTACCTGATTACGCAGGGATTTAAGATCATAATCCCGCACGTCAACGCCGCCAACAGTTACTTTTCCGCTCACAGTATCATACAGGCGGGAAATCAGCTGAACCAGGCTTGACTTTGAAGAACCTGTGCCTCCGAGAATGCCTACGGTTTCTCCTGACGCGATGGAGAGATTGATACCGTCAAGGACAGGCTTGTCGGATTTTTTGTCATACATAAAGACAACATCTTCAAAGGTGATCGAACCGTCTTTTACTGTATGTTCTGGATTCTCTCCGTTTTTCAGATCGCTTTCTTCATTCAGGATCGCCGCAATGCGTTCTGCCGACGCATTGGAAATGATGATCATGATAAATACCATGGAAAGCATCATCAGGCTCATGAGTATCTGCATTGCATATGTGATAAGGCCAGTCAGATCACCGGTCGAGAGCCCGGCAGCCGGATTGTTGCCGCTGGCGATGATTTCTTTTGCGCCGAACCAGGAAAGCAAAAGCATGCTGGCATAAAGGCAGAACTGCATCAGCGGCATGTTGAATGCCAGCCTTTTTTCCGCCTTGACAAAATCTTGAAAAATTTTTTGGGAAATACCGGAAAACTTCTGCGCCTCATGATCTTCTCGGATGTACGATTTGACCACCCGTATGCCCAGTAGATTTTCCTGTACGACATTGTTCAGCCGATCATAAGTATTAAATACCCGCACGAAAATCGGGTGTACATGAGACATGATTAGCCACAGACCGAAACCGAGCACCGGGATGGTTACAAGAAAAATCAGCGACAAATGAGCATCGATGCGAAAGGAAAATATCAATGCAAAAATGATCATGATCGGAGCCCGTATTCCAAGGCGAATCAGAATTTGATAAGCATTCTGTACATTGGTGACGTCAGTGGTCAGCCGTGTGATGATGCTTCCGGTTGAAAATTTATCAATGTTTGAAAAAGAGAATTTTTGCACGTTACAGAACATATCATGACGCAAATTCTTTGCAAATCCGCAAGAAGCTATGGCTGCGCTGCGGCCCGCAAGAGCGCCGACCAACAGTGAAATTATCGCAGAGATAAAAAGTGCAAGCCCAATCCATAAAACATTGGACATGTTTTTCTTACTAATGCCGTAATCGATGAGATATGCCATCAGCGTGGGAATGAGAATTTCAAGAAACGATTCAACTATTACATACACCGGTGTGAGAATGGTATCTTTTTTGTATTCGCGCACGCTGGACAAAAGTTTTTTAATCATAAAAGTAGCTCCCTGAGGTCTGCCTGAGTGTTATCAAATGGCAGGCTTAATATTTGTTATATTTTTTTTCATTCTTTGAATATACGAATACAACGTCTTCAATTCTTCCTCTGTAAACCCTTTTGTCAGGGTCTGCTCCATTATTTCCGCGTCTTCCCTCATAAGGCCTTTGATTTCATTTGATTTCTGCGTGAGAACGATCTTCTTCAGACGTGCATCATGGGCAACAGCTTGCCTTTGAATCAGACCCTTTTCTTCCATCAACTTGAGAACCTTTGATGCTGTTGATCGTGCAATGGTGAAGTGATCCTCAATATCCCGCTGATAGATATCTTTATCTGCATTTTCAGAAAGGTAACCAATAATCCGCCCATTGTTGCCGGTGATGGTCTCAACTTCTCTTTTGTGAGAGGAAAACTCAAAATAGCGGTGAATCAGGTTATTGAGTGAGTGAAATTCCTCTCCGATCCAGATTTCATCCATACTGCACTTCCTTTCAATTATATGTTTTATGGCTTACAGTATTATATAGCACTGTTTTATATAGAACATTATAGTCACATTTAAACCTCCTGTCAATATAATAATTTGTGTATTTCAGACTAATATACATAAAAAAACTAGTAATATTGCTATAATTCTATTCACCAGTACTTCAATTGAGTTGTTATTAGTTCATCGGTTTCAAACGTATACGAAAGTGCGGATGGTAAAGTGCCTCACCATAGGTGCTAAACTATTGAAGCATCCATTTAATTTAAAAGGGGTATGCATTAATAAATTTTTCATTCAAAGCTCTCATATTCCGCGTAAATATTGATTTTAGAGACCACGGTGTAACTTACATTTGAAGACTTCATTTTATCATCGAATGAAGTGTGTGCTAAGGCGCGGTTCATAAGTAGATACTACAACACCATGTTTACGTCCTGACTCAATGCACTCCAAAAGCCATGTTTTCACTCAACTTGCGCATCGTCTGCAAAAGTTCTTTCACTTGCACCTTAACTGTGAGTGGTCTTACAGCATCTGTACCCCGCGAACCCACATAAATACAGACAAAGGGAAAGACCGACGATTTTGAATCGTCGGTCTTTTGATGGTGCGGGTAATTCGAGCTATGAATGAATCGCTCATTCGTGACTATTTATTTTATGGTCTTGAGCGCTTGTCTCAAATATCGTGTTTCACAAATTTGCGTGATTTAATAAAATGGGCTTGTTGTAATGCTAGTTTATATGAAAACTATTAATTTCTACTTGAAAAGGTATTTTAAACCGTTCTATTACTGTTACTTTTGTAATAATGTCGTGAAGCTTTATTCCACCAATCAAAAAGTCCAAAATTTCATTGAAAAAGAATGCGGTTTTGTTCACGTAGGTTCTGAATAAAATGACTTTTGTCATGGTGTAATTTGCTCAGCTTTTGAATGAAACAATTAAATGGTACGGTCGATCACTGTAACTTTCGTAATCACATCGCGTAGTCTGTCTTTACCGACCATGTATTCCAGGGCATCATCCGCGGTGTTAAAATATTTCGTCGTATCAGGCTGGTTGTAAAGATAGATGATGATCTTTTCTTGCGTATGAGAAACACCGTATTTTTGACCGGCCCAATCTAATTCCACTTCGCCGCCGCAACTCACACACCAATTGAAATCACTGATATTGACAAAGTGATTCTGTTCTGGGGTGTTCCCTTGGATGATTTTTTCGCCCATGTAAGAGTAATCTCCGTGTTTTTTGAATTTTGGCACGCCGTGCAGGTAGTTGATTGGTTTACTAAATTTTGGATGCTTGTTTTCCCACGTTATGATATGATCATGAGGTTTGGAATGGATGTTTGCGTTACTATGATCTATATGATGGTGTTTTCTGTCACCTAACCCATTATCACCTATATGTGTTTTCCTGTATCCATATTTATTTATATCGCCCGGATTACCGACAAGGCGTTGATCCTCCGGCTTGTTTGGGTTTGATTTTCATTTTCCACCATAGGCGCTGTCCATTCCAGTTTGTACAAGGCCATTTATAGTTCTGATGATTCTCATTTACAACAGATCCGCTTTTAGTAATAAGATTCCTTTCTACTGGTTTTACCATGAAATCAGTTGACAGATATCAAAAAATGGGTAAAATCCAATTAGATTTAGTCAAAATAATTAGGAGGTTAATATTTATGAAAAAATATTAATGCACCGTTTGCGGATATGTGTATGATGAAAAAAAGCTGTCCGGATCAGGGAATTGCTCCGGGTACAAAATGAGAGGATGTCTCTGACGATTTCGTTTGTCCGGAATGCGGAGTAACCAAAGACGCCTTTGAACTGATGCAGTAAGTTGAATTATGAATGGAAACAGCCTCACCAGTAGAAATGGTGGGGCTGTTTCCACAAAAAGTATATACATTATGAACTTGCTTCTGAAATTCATTCAACTCATACTGGTTTAAAAATTACTTTGTTGATTAAAAAATTAACTTTTTTAAGAGCTGTCACTTTATAGCCTTTGATCTTGTATTCTCACCAAAACAGATTTGTGAGAGTATTTTCTAGGTCAGTTTTGAGGTCAACTGTGCTTAATAAAGGTATCATTTTGAAGTTCCCTGAACGCAGTCATCAGTTCTTCCTGAGTGTTCATTACAATAGGTCCACCCCACGCAATTGGTTCATGAAGTGCTTTTCCTGAAAAGAAAATAAACCGCAGCCCAGATTGTGGCTGTGCCGAAACGGTAATACTATCTCCGCTTCCGAATAGAACCGCTGATTTTGACGATATTTTCTGTTCATTTATAACAGCATCCCCCTCGATGAGAAAAACGAAAACTGTTTCATCTGCCTTTGTTGGGATGGTAATGTCCTCACCGATTGGAAGCGCAATGTCATAAATCGTTGCAGGAATATGTGCCGGAGTGATTCCGACCGCCTCCCCAAAGTTGCCGGAAAGAATTCTGATCTCCGCTTTTCCATTGTTGATTCTGGGGATCAGATCCCTTGTAAGGCTACAATAAGCAGGTGTTGTCATCTTTTCTTCTCGAGGAAGATTCAGCCATAGCTGAAATCCCAGCATCCTGCCTGATTCTTTTGGCATCTCCTGATGTAAAATGCCACTGCCTGCGGTCATCCATTGGCACTCTCCTGAGTGAATCGCGCCTTTATTTCCCAGAGAATCCTCATGATCGATTCTGCCGGAAATCAGGTACGTAATGGTTTCAATCCCCCTATGTGGGTGCATGGGAAATCCGGCGAGATAGTCGGATGGGTTGGTAGAATCAAACGAATCCAACATTAGAAACGGATCAAAATCCTTAACATCGTTATTACCGAGCACGCGAACAAGATGGACTCCAGCGCCATCTATAGCTTTTTGTCCACGAATTTGCTTGATGATTTTTCGTTTAATCAAATCGGACACCTCCTTAAATTATTATATTAGACATTGTGATTTCATCAGGAAGTAACTGAAAGGGGCACTAATAAAAAATTGTTTAAAGTAAATAACGGGTTTCATCGAAGAATGGTGAATTTTTGTATGCTTACATCCTCACAGATAGGAGAAGCCGACTTTTCCAGTACACACTTTTGACGTGAAATCGGTATTTTTGTGCGATTCGTCATAAAAAGGTGAGAACCCACTTTCTCCGCAGGCACACCAGAATATTGTTTTGCCCTTTTACTTCGACGGGGTAGGGCAATTTTTGTGCAACAACAGTTTATTCCCTCTAGTTTAAAAAATCAATATTTTTCTGTTCACTAAATGATCTGATGAACAGACGCTGTGAATCTCAGGAGGAGAAATCATTGATACACTTTCACACTGCCGCCAACATAAATGGACAGCGTATTATCACGACCATTTTTTCCGCCAATCATACATCGCAGTGAGAACGCTGTCAAAATCGTGTCCCTTTTCTGTCAAGTCATATTCGACGGTAACCGGTGTCGTCGGGGTTACAGATCGGCTTATTATGCCGTTTTCTTCCAAATGTTTAAGTGTATCCGACAAGGATTTTGTGTTAATATGCAATTCTTTTCGTAGCTGATTATAGTGCTTTGGACCAGAACAGAGTTCGTGAATAATAAAGAACGACCATTTGTTCCCAAATATATCCATTACTGCAACGATTGATTGAAGACAACTTTCGTTTTTTTTCATAAAAACAGCTCTCCAGTAACTTTATAATATAAAGCAAGACTAATAAATGAAATCATGTATAAAAAATTTGTCTACTTTACAATTTAATTATAGCATATTAAGATTAAATAATCAAAATATAGAAAAACAAAGCAGAAAGTGAAACATCATGAATGAAGCAAGCAACAAATGCAGAATTAAGATTATAAAAGATGGTTCTTATCTTGTTTCAGGGAATGTTGCCGATTGCTGAAAAAATCATTGCACCCAAAGGCAAAACCTACGAGTTTAAAGAGAAACAGATTTTTCCTCAATCGGAGCACTATGCTATTTGCCGCTGCGGTGAATCGCATAACAAGCCTTTCTGTGACGAAACTCGTGTTGTGATAGGCTATATATCGCTAACGCGTCTGTAATATAGCATATTGACAATGAAAAGAAGTGAACGGAATGTCTGAAAAAATGCCGGCGATTTTCATAGGGCATGGGTCTCCAATGAACGCCATAGAAAACAATTCCTATACGGCGATGTGGACTCAGGTTGCCAAAGAGATGAAACGGCCCGAGGAAATCCTTTCCATCTCGGCACACTGGTTTACACATGGCACGAGGATAACCGATGCGCCAAGGCCCAAAGTTATATACGACATGTACGGCTTTCCAGAAGCCTTGTACCGTGTTGCTTATCAGCCACCGGGCGACATGGAACGGGCGCATGAAACAATCCAACTGATCAGTAGGCAGGTAACTGTGGATAACACATGGGGAATCGATCATGGTACTTGGTCTGTGCTCTGCCGTATGTATCCGGAAGCCAATATTCCGGTTTATCAAATGAGTGTCGATGCCGATGCTGAAACTCAATTTGAAATCGGCAAAGAGATAAAGGAACTTCGCAATAGGGGCGTCATGATTTTAGGGAGCGGTAATGTCGTCCATAATCTTTCTCAGGTCAACTGGAATATGGAGGGCGGTTACCCGTGGGCACAGGAGTTTGATTCTTATATCAAAAACGGCGTCACAGAAAGAAACTATAAAGACGTTATCGATTACAAAAAAGCAGGGAGTTCGGCAGAAATGGCATTTTATACGCCGGACCATTTTGCGCCGCTTCTCTATGTGTTAGGCGCGTCGCAGAAAAATGATCGATTGACGGTGTTTAACGATTCGTGCACGATGGGGGCACTATCTATGACCTGTTACCTGTTTGAATAAACCAGTAAGGAGCTAACAATCGTCCGATTCTATTTACTCACACTAATATGGCCTGTATCGAATTCAACAGCTTTTCCCAGGTTAAAAGATCATAAAGTTTGCTGATAAACAAATAAGTGAACTAAGTGGAAACACTCAAAGTTGTATCCAAAATTTATTATACGAGGAGAATGAATTATGAACAAGAAAAAGATTGGAATTTTTGTGGGAAGCCTTCGCAGAGATTCTTACAGCCGCTCTATTGCAAAGGCAGCTGTATCGCTTTCACCGGCGGAACTTGAATTTCGTTTCATCGATATTGGAAACCTTCCGCTGTACAATCAGGACTTTGACGATGATGGGCAGCCACCCGAATCTTACGAGAAGTTTCGTAACGAAGTGGCAGATCTCGACGGGTTCCTTTTTGTAACCCCAGAATATAATCGCTCTGTTCCGGCCGTACTGAAAAATGCACTGGATGTGGCTTCCCGCCCATATGGGCATAACGTCTGGAGTGGAAAGCCGGGCGGCATCATCAGCGTATCTCCAGGTGGCCTTGGAGCGTTTGGAGCCAATCACCATCTACGTCAACCCATGGTATTTCTGAACATTTTGCTTCTTCAGCAACCCGAAATGTATATCAGCAAAGTGGCTTCCCTTTTGAATGAAAAAGGAGAGCTTGTTGATGAATCGACGCGTACGTACTTGAAAAAATTTATGGATGCTTTCTCTGAATGGGTAAGAGTTATCTCTGAGTCTCATTGAATCTTAAGCACTGAAATGATGATAACCTAAAGATTTTAATAATAATTCGTTTGCCTGATACCGAAAACCTTCATTTTACGATATCTTTTGAATTTGTTTTTATGAACATTTGGCCACCCGGTGCATCGACAGACGTGAACGGGGTGGCCTTTCTTGCTATAATTTCAAAACTATACAAAAATAATCTTAAGAATTAATGAAATTTAGCTTGATTGATTTAAATAAAACCAGTATACTTTGTGTGGAGAACAAAAAAGGAAATATATGGATGCTTTCAGAAACAGGATCCACAGTAAATTTTAATAAAAAGGAGTCTTAAAAATGTCTATTGTTGATTTCTATCGTTGTGAGAGATGTGGAAATATCGTTGCTTTAATTAAAAAAGGCGGAGGAACACTCACCTGCTGTGACCAGGCAATGACAAAACTTGTGGCCAACTCAACCGATGCGGCAAAGGAAAAGCATGTTCCGGTCGTTTCCAAAGAAAACGGTAAGATTCATGTTGTCGTTGGCTCCACGCTGCATCCTATGCTGCCTGAGCACTACATTGAGTGGATTGCACTTGCTGCTGATGACAAAGTAGAGCTGAAATATCTAAAGCCGGGCGAAGAGCCAAAAGCAGAGTTTGACGAAGTGAAGTCGGGCACTGTCTATGCATACTGCAATTTGCATGGTCTCTGGAAAACAGATCTGACATTTGAAGAGGATTTCGCAATCGAGAATGAAGCAGCTTGCTCGGCAGAGTTTAGGGAAGGCTGCATTATTCCGGAATAATCAGTTGATAAATGTCTTTGAACAAATTTTGATTATTGCCGGTATTGCCTATCGCAGCCGGTCAATAAAAGATAATGAAAAGGAGTCTTAAAAATGTCTATTGTTGATTTCTATCGTTGTGAGAGATGTGGAAATATTGTTGCTTTAATTAAAAAAGGTGGAGGAACGCTCACCTGCTGTGACCAGGCAATGACAAAACTTGTGGCCAACTCAACCGATGCAGCAAAGGAGAAGCATGTTCCGGTGGTTTCCAAAGAAAATGGTAAGATTCATGTTGTCGTTGGCTCCACGCTGCATCCCATGCTGCCCGAGCACTACATCGAGTGGATTGCACTTGTTGCTGATGACAAAGTAGAGCTGAAATATCTAAAGCCGGGCGAAGAGCCAAAAGCAGAGTTTGACGAAGTGAAGTCGGGCACTGTCTATGCGTACTGCAATTTGCATGGCCTCTGGAAAGCTGAGTTTTAAACTGCAAAAACCCATTCGGAGGTATTGCTTGTTGTCGGTATTGGCCAGGCGGCGAAAATGCCCCAGTATATCAGCGCAAATGCATTCTGTGGCCTTCACGGACATTCTCTTCTCGCGGCCGTAGCGGCCAAAATTGCAAATGAGAGATTGACTGTTATTGTCGATCCGGTGATGGGGATTCATATGGAAAAGGCGGAGATCATTTCATCCACAATATTCGCCGCAATGTCAATATCACGCATTTTGTTTATGACAACCAGATTTATGGGCTGACCAAAGGACAAGCATCGCCGACTTCTATGATGGGATTGAAAACCGGCGTTCAGATGGACGGAAACTTTAACGAACCGTTTAATCCGGTTCTTCTTGCCATTGCGTGCGGTGCCGGATTTGTTGCACGCGCATTTATAGGTCACAAAGAGCATTTGACATCACTGATGAAACAGGCAATCGAATACAAAGGTTATGCGCTGGTGTCGATATTCTGCAGCCATGCGTAAGTTTTAACAAAACGAATACTTTCGCTTGCTACAATCAGCGTGTCTACGAGCTTGGTGAATCTTATGATCACAAAAACAAAATTACCGCCATACAGAAGACCATGGAATTCGGCGACAGAATTCCGATGGGGCTTTTGTATTGGGAAGATAAGGCTACATTTCATCAGAAAAACTGATCTCAACTATGTGAATCAACGGATCAAGTCCTATATTTAAATCTAATTATTGGAGGTTTTTAAAATGGCTGTTAAAAATGCAATGACTTCTGATTTTCTGCATTCCGCATACGGTGGCGAGAGTATGGCGCATATGCGTTATTTGATCTGGGGAGACATGGCGGAAAAAGAAGGATTTCTAAATGTGGCAAGGCTGTTCAAGGCGATCTCCTACGCCGAGCAGGTACATGCAACCAATCATTTCCGTGAAATTGACGGGAGCACTGCAGATGCTACGGTAACTGCCGGCGGCGTTTTTGGCACCGGCAAAACAGTGGATAACCTGCAGGGTGCAATTAACGGCGAACTGCATGAAGTGGAACAGATGTATCCGGTCTATCTAAACGCGGCGGAATTTCAGAACGAGACTGGCGCAAAACGTTCATTTCACGGAGCATGGGAAGCGGAGAAGCTTCACGCAGAACTCTTTCAAAAAGCTTTGGATGCGGTGAAAGCTGGCAAGGACATTGAGTTAAAGGCAATCTATGTTTGCCCGATCTGCGGAAATACCATTCTGGACGAAGCTCCGGAAAAATGCCCTGTTTGCGGTGCAAAAAAGGAAATGTATCATAAGTTCTAAAGAGCCTTTGTACTGCATCGAGGTTTGGTGGTAGAGGAAAATGAAATCAATCGATTCTATTTTTCTATCAGCTACCCTTAAGTTATATGACCGATCAATTCATCCTCATAGACGGTAAGTTTTCTCTTTGATGAATTTTTAGGCTAAGGGAAACTTCGTACAGTGTTGTGACTGTCTATTACATATATTAAGAAGGAGACGATAAAAATGCTGAATCAAAAATTGGTATCCCTATTGAATAAACAGATTAATATGGAATGGTATTCCGCATACTTTTATCTGGATATTTACAGCTATTATACAGACCAGAACCTTAACGGTTTTGGCAATTGGTTTTACGTTCAGACTCAAGAAGAGCGTGACCATGCCATGTTATTTGTAAAATATCTGTTGAATAACAACGAGAAGATCGCTTTACAGGATGTAAAAGCGCCGGATAAGATTTTTGAAGACTTTCGTGAACCGGCCAACGCTGCATTTGAGCATGAGAAAAAAGTTACGGCATCGATCAATAGCATTTATGCTGTTGCCTATGAGCAAAAGGACTTTCGCACGATGCAGTTCCTTGACTGGTTTGTAAAGGAACAAGGCGAAGAGGAAAAAAACACTGAAGACGTCGTTAAAAAGTATGACCTGTTTGGTAAAGATGCAAAGGGACTTTATTTGCTTGATTCCGAATTGGCCACGAGGGTTTATGCTCCTCCGACACTGGTTATTTAAGACAATGGCGCATTTTGGCAGTGTGGAAAGTTCGATGGAATGCCATATTTCAAAAAATTAAATTTAGAAATCAACTAAGGAAGGAGTAATCACCATGAGTATCTATGATTTTGCTGTGAACAATATCAAGGGGGATAGAGTATCACTCTCCGAGTATAAAGGGAAAATTCTGTTAATTGTGAACACAGCCAGCAAATGCGGATTCACTCCTCAGTATGATGGGCTGGAAAAACTTTATCAGAAATATAGGGATCGTGGCTTTGTGATTCTTGGATTTCCATCCAATCAGTTCCTTGCACAGGAGCCAGGAAACAATCAGGAAATTTCATCATTTTGTAGACTGAATTACGGCGTTACTTTTCCAATGTTTTCAAAAATTGATGTGCGAGGGGAAAATGCCGATCCACTTTTCAAATTTCTTACCAAAGCTGTTCCCTTTAAAGGCTTTGAATTGGAAAAAGCAAGCGGGCGAAAAATTTATAGCGTGGTAAAAGAACATTACCCGGAAAATTTGGAAGGTGACGAGGTCAAATGGAATTTCACTAAATTTCTAATCGGACAAGACGGAATTGTCAAGGGAAGATATGAGCCGACTGTGACGCCAGAAGAGCTTGATCCGATCATTGAGAGTATGCTTTAATTTTTATAAGGAAAAAGCATCCATGCAGTATCTATGAGGTTACTTTTTCGGGCTTTGGAAAAAAGGACAAAGGGAAGTTCAGCAGCTTCTGAAAATAGCAAGCTAGGCAGGTGTAACACTTGCCTAGCTTGTAAATTAGCTTGTAGAGAAAAAGAAATCCGAGAAATAAATTACAATATCCTTTGGGCACTGTGAAAAAGCAGTGCCTTGTTTTTTGCTTCGTCATTTAGATGATGAGCCTTTTCTTTGGATGTGAGATTCATGCTAATGGTGGCACGAAAGGTCCATATACTCTTTTCGTCATTGAAAACGAAGATGCGCTGAATTCTGGTGAGGATTGTAATGGCTTGGGGAAAATGAGTCGTTTTCCTACAGCTGAAATTCCGTCGCGTGAAGAATGATAGGGTTTGTCGCATGATTTTGGCAAGGACAGTTAGTACTTTCCCAGTTTTATTCCATTAAGCTTGACCATTTTTCAAGAAGTACAGAAGATACCTTGCGTATTATCAATGAGCTCAAGGACTTTAGTGTTTCCGTGATTTCTGCATACGAACATTTTGAAAACAATGCGATTGGCGACTTCATGTTAAAAATCATTTCCGGAATGAGTGAATGGTACATTTCAAACCTTGCGAATGAAGTCCTTAAAGGGCAACGAGAAAACGCTTACAAATGCCTTTCTAATGGAGGGAGAGGCTGCCTCGGTTACGATATTGTCAATCAAAAGTATGTTGTGAACGAAGAAGAGGCTGAATCGGTAAGACTGATTTTCCAAATGTATAGTCAGGGTTATGGCTATAATTCAATTATTGATCGTTTGAATGCCCTGGGCAAAAAGACGAAGGCAGGAAGACCCTTTGGAAAGAACAGCCTATATGCAATCTTGAACAATGAAAAATATACCGGCGTTTATATTTTTAATCAGATCGCGAGGGGTAATTCTCAGGGAAAGCGCAACAGTCATAAAAAGAAACCGAATAGCGAGATCATCCGTGTAGAAGGAGGCGTTCCTGCTATTATTTCTAAGGAGTTGTGGAATAGGGTGCAGGCTATCCGTCAAATCAACCTGAAAGGCAAGAGTCACAATAAGTACTTTTATCTTCTCTCTGGACTGATCTATTGTGGTGAATGTGGAGGCAAAATGCATGGGAATCCTCGCAACACTGGAAATGGAGGTCCTACTTATTTAACTTACCGCTGCAATAATCGCGACAATAGCCATTCCTGCAGCAACGGTGAAGTTCGCAAGGAATATGTGGAAGGGTTTGTCATTGAAGAGTTATTTGACCACTTTTTCAATCGTACTGCAATCCCAGAGATTACTCGTCAGCTGAATAAAAAACCTCAGGAAAACAGTAATAATAGCAGTGATGAATACAAAGAGTATCGTGCTACTTTGAAGGTTCTGAAAAAGTCCCGCGATAATCTTGTAGAAGCGATTGAAAAGACCGGATACAATAAAGCACTCGGAGATAAACTGAAAAACGTGGAAAAGCAGATCGAGGACTGCGATCTGTTCCTCCAGAAATACGAAAACAGGTATCAAAACGTTCCTACTTTTACAGAGGAACAGGTTCTCAAAAATCTCTCCAAAATCAAACAATTTGCAAAGAGCAGTCATAAGGAAGAAGTTCATGCTATGGTTCAGCAACATGTAGATCGTGTGACTGTTTTTCACGACAGGGTGGAAGTAATCTTTAAGGTTGCGTTTCATTCTGATTTGGGGAATCCAACTACATTTCACTGTGACTCGTCCGTTACAAGATATAATCTTGATCAGTACAGCAAAGCCAGTATGTTGGAAAAAGCTAAAAAAATAGAGGGACAAGTTGAGTACGGTGACAAGATAATATGCACGATCCCAAAAAAGAACAAGGAAAAACTGGTTCAATCATTTTAAGGGAGACATCAATATGGAATCAATAATTATCGGCGGGGGGAAAAATCGGATACAATTTATTTAAGACTCTGAAGGAAAGAAATTATCAGGTAATGCTCGTCGAGAGGGATAAAAACACCTGTATAAAAATCTCCGACGAATTGGACGCAGAGGTTATCTGTGGAGACGGCACGGATTTGGATGTTTTAAATGATGCCGGCATCAAAGATGCGGAAATCGTTGTCGCCGTGACGGGCACTGATGAAGAAAATCTCACTGCGGAAATTTATGATTTGAAACAAAATAAATATTGTTTATAACTGTAAGTACATGTTGATTACTTTGGACGAAATTGCAAGACACATTGTTATTTTCCTTTAAAAGAGCACTGGCTGTCGCTGCTTGTCCAAAAAAATACCACCGTTGTTTGTTGGGGCAGCCGGTTGTAATATACCTTAAAGTTCAAATCCAGAAGCCTCGAAATAAACCGTTCAGGCAGATAGGTGTTTTGAAAAACGCTGCAGCAACACCGTTGCCTCATAGAAGGGTTCAAAGTTAAACAGTCAAAGTTGGATTGAGCACAATTTAATGATTTGAATTGACTGAAAGAAATGGCTTTTTGGCAACTTTTGTGCTATCATTTATCTGCGAAAACGACAGAGAAAGTGGATACAAGTTACAATGACATGGTGATTCTGCGGATCAGTCTTTTGATCATCTGTCGGTCTAAGTTGGATCTGTCGCCGTCGAAGGGAATGTAAAAAAATACAGTTGAGTCGCGTCATTTCATAAATGGTTCGTATTCGTAAAGTTTTGCAGCTATCTGTTTGGCCATTTGTTTTTTAATATTGATTGTATGTTAAAATTGGTATAGGAGCCGGCAGAATACTTCAAATTGGAATTTGTAATGATGAGAACGGCATGCGGGAAGCGTTCTGCTTTTTTTAGAACAACTGCTCCGAGAGGAAGAAGGGAAAGCCTTTTATGATTTTTCATCTAGCAAGGACGCCATACGATGGTTTATGAAACATTTGGGTAAGCTGAATACCTCTTTGTAGTACATTTATTTTACATTAGTTCCTCTCCGTCAAATCGGGGGATGGTTTAGTAATCCAAACAAATGCCCGGCCTGTAATCAATAAGGAGTATAATATGGATTTTCGAGAAATTTCGTATGTAGTGGCGATTGCCAAATACCAAAATCTTAGCAAAGCTGCTGAAAGGCTTTATATCAGTCAGCCCACACTTAGCAAATTTCTTCACAATCTGGAAAAGACAATGGGTCAACCCTTGTTTCGAAAGTTAGGCAATCGGTATATTCTCACTTATGCTGGTGAACGATATGTAGAAGCCGGAGCAAAGATTCTGAGCGTGAAAAAAGACTTGGATGAAGAGATGGCTGATATTTTAAAGCGACATGAAGGTGTTTTAAAGGTTGCTTTTCCCACTGTTCGCGGCACTTATATTATTCCGGATACGCTTCCTGCTTTTCGCTTAGCCTACCCAAACGTCAAAGTGAAATTGCAAGAATCTCATTCCACGAAGCTGGATGCTATGCTACTCAGCGGTGAAACGGATCTGGCGTTTTATAATTTGTCTGCAGTGAATCCTTTGATCGAATATGTGGAAATTACGAAAGAAGAAATCGTGCTTGTACTTGCTAAAGGACACCCACTTGGTAAAATGGCTGTCAAAGGGATTAATGATCGATATCCCAGAATAGATATTCGCCTGCTGAAAAATGAGACATTGATTATACAAACTCCTCAGCAACGTTCGCGACAAATTGTGGACGAGGTGTTTGAACAAATGGGGCTGCATTTTTCGAAACAACTCGTTATGTCTAACATTCAGGCCGCAGTTATGTTGGCCAGTGAAGGTTACGGCGCTGCACTGGTTTGCGAGACGCACCTGAAGCACATGAAATTTGAAAAGCCGATCGAATGTTTTAGTTTTGGTGAAAAAGGGAAAACTGAAAGCTCATTTGTGGCGGCTTATCGAAAAGGAAGCTATTTGCCGCAATATGCAAAATATTATATTGGTTTAATCAAACGTATTATGTAGGAACATTAAGTGATTACATTTAGTATGATGCTTTTTTGCTAGGAAATATTAATCTAATAATTCTAAATAATGGATATTTTACATGATTTTGTTGCACAAAGTTTAAATGAAAAGGCTGTATAATTTGTTGAATTCTTAGTACAAATTATACAGCCTTTTTGCAACAATATAAAGCTATTGTCACAATTTTGCATTTAATGTGCATGAAAAGCTATACTTTATATGAATATTATGAATTTTACAATTTATATTAGGACCATTATACTCAAATAAAGAAATGACCGGTCAAAAAGTTCGGCCTTGTGCACAAAAGCTGGACCACTGTATGGAGGTAACAATATGGCAACAAAGGATAATTTTTTTCAGACGTCAGACGGGCTTTGGCTTTATTATGAGACGGCGGGCGAGGGCGCGCCCATCGTAATGCTGCCCGGTTTTGGCGAGTCACTAACCATGTGGCGACACAGTGTTCCCGTGCTGTCCAAGACAAACAAAGTAATCTGTCTTGATTTGCGTGGCCATGGGCGTTCAATGAAGGTGTGCGGCAATAACCGTCAAACACGCATGGCGCAGGATGTGCGCGAATTGATTGACCACCTTAAATTGCAGAATGTTTTGCTTATTGGACATTCTTTGGGTGGTGCGGTTGTCGCAACATACGCTAACACCCAATCCGAATATCATCTGCGCGGTATGATTATGGTGGATGCTTCATTGTTTGCTTTTACTGACGCCGAATGGAATGAGCATAAATCAAACCATTATAACATTGATGGCTGGATGACCCGTATGATGCCTTATATCAACGATCCGGTTTCTTATGCGGCTAAGCAGCGGCAGAACTCTCCGCTTAGTCCTGAAGATGCCGATTTGTTTCAGCAGAGCATGCTTCAACTTCCGCCATGGGTTGGAATTGAGTACCATCTGGATACCTATTTTACCGATAACATGACACCGCTAAGCGACCGCACCATTCCCGTTGCGACTTTTGTATCACATTCGGCTTATCATGATGCATGGGAATCTGGCCACGAAGCCATTAAGCGCTGCAAGAAATCACCGTTGGCGCTCTGCTATGAATTTACAGCCTGTAACAACCATCTATTCCCTATTTTGGAGGCAGATAAATTCAATAAATGCGTTTTGGATTTTGATAAAAAGATTACTGAATTACAAAAATAATTTTGTGAGAAGCAGAGAGAATTCTGAGAAGTTTTAGTTTTTTGACTTTTCAGCAGTCCGTCAGCCATTTTCACACTTAAAAAAGAGGAAATTGATATGGAAAACTATCTAGCCGCAATCTCTTTAGTGTTTCTTGTCGCGGTTTTGTTGCTCGGATTTTGGAAAAAGGTAAATATGGGTTTTCTGGCAATGGGTGCTGCCCTAATCATAGCTCGATTGGGCGGTATACCGGATAAAACTGTTATATCGAATTTTAGTACCAGCTTGTTTATTTCTTTGGTTGGTCCTGCGTTTTTATTTTCAATCGCTGTTGAAAACGGAACCATTGATCTGTTAGCACGGAAAATCTTGAAACTTGTGGGGAAAAACACCTGGTGTATCCCGTTGATTTTAGCGGTTGTTACTTTTATTTTGTCGGCGCTGGGCTGCGGCAATATTCCAACTTTTGCGATAATGTTGCCTATGTCCATTGCACTGGCGCTGGAATTAGGCATTGACGCCATCGCCATGGGCATTATCATAACGGCAGCCTGCAATTTTGGCTGCATGTCGCCAATTGCCAACGGTGGTCTGATTTTAATTGGTTTATTGCCTGAAGCACAAAATGCTGGTCGGATTTCCTGGAGCGTATTTGGCAACAGCTGTGTTGTGTTTGTTTTGATTACGGTGGCATTTTACTTGATATACAAGCTTTATAAACCCAAAAGCAATTCTTTGGAGATGCTGGATCATGTTACCGCATTTAATCGGAATCAGAAAATTACCATGCTGGCCATTGCTCTTGTGGTTTTAGTTGTATTTGTCTTTGGTATCAATATTGGTCTGGTGGCGCCTCTTGCTGGAGTTGTTCTCATCATGATTCGTGTAGGCAATCAAAAGGCTGCAATCAAGATTATGCCTTGGGGAACCTTTATTTTGGTTTGCGGAGTCAATATGCTGATGGGGGTTGTCAGGGCGCTCGGAGGTATCGATCTGATGGTGGGTGGTTTAACATCCCTGATGAGCGGTGCTGCAGTTAAGCCGATCATATCGCTGGCCGCAGGTGCAATGTCATGGTTTAGTTCGACCACCGGTGTTGTGATGCCAGCGTTGATACCGTCTATTTCGGGCATTATTGACAAATTTTCCAACGTCAGCTTTTCGGCATTGGCCTCCGGTATCACAATCACAGCGTTCATCGCTGCATTCAGCCCAGCGTCTACCGGTGGTGCAGGCATCATGGCACAGTATGCAGTGTTTAATCAGGATGCCAGCGAAGAAGACACGAATAAACTTTTCATTAGATTGTTTCTCACATCCGTTGTATGTGTTTTTGTCAGTGTGATATTAGCGTTTGTGGGAGTCTATGATATCTTTTAATAAATAATTGCATTGTGAAAAGAGAGGAAATAATTTGGAGTACATAAAGAATACACCTTGTTCTATTCTGAGGGGAGGTACCAGCAAAGGCATCTTTTTTCTTGAAAAAGACATCCCGCCTGCCGGTGAGATGCGTGATCAGTTCTTACTTACAGCTATGGGTAGCCCAGATCCTAGACAGATAAATGGTCTTGGCGGTGCGACATCTGTGACTAGTAAAGTAGCGATTGTTGCGCCCTCTCTACGTGACGATGCCGACATAGACTACACCTTTGCACAGGTATCGGTTGATAAACCGATTGTAAGCTATAAAGGAAATTGTGGAAATATATCCTCAGCAGTAGGGCCTTACGCCATTGAAAAGGGACTAGTATCCGCAGTGTCACCAATAACTTCGGTGAGAATTTACAATACCAATACCCAAAAGGTCATTGTGGCGGAGATCGAGGTTCAAAACGGCCGTGTGAAATATGATGGTAATTACACCATCCCCGGTGTGCCAGGAACGGCAGCTCCCATAAAACTCAAGTTCTGTCATCCCGCCGGAACGGTTTCTACGAGCTTGCTTCCGACCGGAAATGTCAAAGATGCACTAATGGTTCCCGGTTTTGGAACCGTATGCGTTTCGATTGTTGATGCAACCAATCCATTGGTGTTTGTCAAAGCGAAAGATCTGCATATGGATGGCGGCGAACTTCCTTTCGATATTGATTCCAATCCCAAACTATTGTGCCTGTTGGAAACGGTTCGTGGCTTGGCGGCCGTAAAAATGGGCCTGATCGAAAACTATACGGAATCGGCATGGAAAACGCCGACCATTCCCAAAATGACCATTGTATCAAAGTCTCATGATTATATGGCAATCAATGGAGAGAAAATTTCAGCACAGCAGGTGGATTTGGTTTCTCGTATGATGTCGATGCAAAAAGCGCATCCGACCTATGCTATGACGGGCGCTATGTGTACGGCTGCTGCAGCTGCTGTCCCCGGTAGCATTGTACAGGAAGTTTTACGACCTGAAACCAATTTTGGATGTATACGGATTGGAAACCCAAGCGGAATTATGGAAGCAGGGGTGGACTTTACCATAAATTGTATAGGACTACCAGATATAATTGCTACCTTTGGTTTTAGAACTGCGAATTTCTTAATGGATGGCAAAGTGCGTAATCCCAAAGCATAAAAATGAGGACGGCGAAATGCCGTCCTCATTTTTACTAAGATTCAAAAAGGAAAGACCACTTTAATAAAATTGTTTGATGATGGTGCTTATCTTCCTGTTTTTGTAAGATGTGGCGAATGCGGGCTTTATCATTCGGAAATAATCGCTTCATATTTTTATTCTTATATAACCGTCTTACAATCTCTGTAATAAACAATCCTGATTTTATATAGAGATCAGCGAAGGTTTTATTTGGATCACTAAAAATCTTGGGATTGTTTTTTTAGCCGGAATGCTGATTTTTAAATGGTATGGCTCATTTTGCTTGAAGGCACTTCACTGTCCGTACTGCGCTCATCTGACTCCATTGCTCCATATATTTTGTGGTAAAAAATAAATAAAATGACGGTGCTGCATAACCAGGTAACCGGATACGACCAATAAACAATTCGAATATCGTCCCAAATAAGGCTCAATCCGAGAATCCAGACCACCCTTATTAGGCACCAACTGATCGCGAGAACAAACAGAGGGATTTTTGCATAACCAGCACCACGCAAAGCACCAGTCAATGCATGAGAAAGTCCCAAAAGGATCAGGAATGGTCCCGCACGTTGGCACATCATAATTCCATATTCGATTACAGCCGAATCAGGATTGAACAAACCAACCAGAGGCCGTCCAAACACGACCATCCCTAGGCCGATTGCCATAGTGATTGCACTAATCAGTATTAATCCATAATGCACTCCTTTTTTGGTGCGGTCATATTGTTTTGCCCCACGGTTCTGGCTGACAAATGTTGTTAGTGAAAGAGACATACTGGTAGCAGGCAACACTGCGAAACTAGCAAGCTTTGAATACGAGCCAAAACCTGCCATAGCCAATTCTCCAAATTGATTTATATTAGCTTGAACAACAACGTTCGACAAGGATATAATACAGTTTTGAAAAGCACTTGGAAATGCGTTTTTTAAAATAGCGCGGAGTTGTTCCTTATCCACTTTTAATTCGTTCCAATTTAAGTGGTAAAATTCGTCCGTGCGGAAGAGTACCCAAAATTCCCCGGTTACGCTTGCACTCTGCGCAATAACCGTTGCAATGGCGGCCCCCCGAACTCCCATATGAAATTCTGCAACAAAAACTAAATCCAGAACAGTGTTTAGGATTACTGATAAAATCAAACTGTATAAAGGATGACGATTGTCACCAAGGGAGCGGAAAATCCCACTGCCCATATTATACATAACCATAAAAAACAATCCTATGGAAATGATCTGAAAATATTCAGTTGCCGCTTCCAAAGCTTCAGGCGGTGTTTGTATCATTGTTAAAATAGAATGACTAAATGCAAAGCCCATAGTTGTCGAAATTATACCTAATCCTATTCCCAAAACGACTGCGGTGTGGATACTGAGACGCATTTTGTCGTATAATTTTGCCCCGAAATGGAGCGAAATTACGATACTAGCACCAACGGCAAAGCCTTTGGAAGTGACGTGAGTATTCCTTATTTAAAGGCACAATATATTGATATTCCTTCCGAAAGCAAATAAGAAAAAGCTTAAATAGATGAACATCAGAACCTTTACATAGCATAAGATTAGAAAGGCCACAAGACAAAAATGCCTTGTGGCCTTTTTTTATCTTTTAAATTTTTAGATTGATTGTATTTCTTTCAACGGATCATAGCAAAAATCAAAAACTGTTTTTTTAGATTTCAGTTAATAAGGATTCTAAATAGACAAAGAAGAATCTGCACTATTACGCTTTTTCTATTTTATAGTCTACAATTAAAATAGACGACACAAAAAGAGCCACGAAACATTTTAGTTTCGTGGCCTAGATGGTGCGGGTAATTCGAGTTATGGATGAATCGCCCATTCGTGACTATTTATTTTATGGTTTTGAGCGCTTGTCATGACGCTACCGTGTTTCACAAATTTGCATGATTTGATGAAACATAATTAAAAAATTTTAATTCAAATGCTTTATGAAAATGGTTAATTGGAACTTTGAAATCCGGATAGCTTTTTACCAAATGCAGAAAAACATGTCTGCATCGTTTTTTTATTATAATGTCCTGTCAATAATTTCTGCCTGTGTAATAATATCCCGCGGCCTGTCTCCACCCACTTTGTATTTCAAAAGCTCATCGACGGTGTTATACGATCTTTCAGTTTCTTCATTGTATATTTCGGAAATTATAATTTTACCATTATGATGAATAATACCATATATTTTCGCATGATAAACAAATTGCACCTCTCCACCGTCGTGTATGCACCACTCAAAATCACGATTGTTTGTGATTAATTGAAGAAAACAGTCGAATGGCCACTTCTTTTCGCTCCTTTTGCATGGTATAATTACTAATTGGAAAAGTATGTAATTTTTCAAATATATTAGCAAATATTATTTTTTAGTCGATACGCAAGGGGGCATATCATGGAACCAATTGACATGAAGAACGCTTTTTCGAGATGCTCGATAATAGTTGGCTCTAAAAGTTGCTCAATGTAAGGATGGATACCAAAGCCGATTCTTGATTTTTGTTCCGATAACCATAAACGGGGCCATCTAGCAGATCGAAAGGCACATGCCGCGCTTCCCGATAACAAGCGCAAGGATTGTAATTAGTGTAATAAAGAAAAGACAGATGATTAATTGCATTACACCGGAAACTGAAATCCCATGACTGGTCATATAGAAAAAGTCCGCGCTTTTAATACCGCCGTGTAATATGAAACCGAGGATTATTGTAAGCAGCCATGGAACCCAGATGATGTATTTAATCCAGTTCACCTTTTTATTGCTGATTTTTTTATCAACAACCTGAAAACAGTCTTCCTGCAAGCCGCCGGCAGGGCAGACCCATCCGCAAAAGGCCCTCCCGAAAAACAGAGAGGCAACAAATAGGGCTGCAAAAAAAGCAGGCTTCCGGTAACAATTCCGGAAAAACCTCCTTCAATAATGAGAACAGGCGAGAGATAGTACAATGTGACAGGAAACAGCAAAAAAGAAATCAGCAGCAGAAGTTTACGAATTTTCTGGCGCTTCATAGTGAATCTCCTTCTTATCTTCTTCGGATACAATATTTTTATTGATAAACGCTAAGGCTTCCTCCGCCCACTCCAGATAAGCCTTGTAAATGTGCTCCCCAAACAAAGCCGTCAGGTAATAGTAAAGGTGATCCCGATTTTCCTGAAAAGCGTTCTCAAGATTTACCTTGTATAAACGGATGAGCTGTAGATCTTCCTCATGCTGCTTTTGAAAGGCTTTAATCCTCTTGATTGTGTTTATCGGGCTGCTGAGATTCCCGAAGAACAATTTCAGAAGGATTTCTCATACCGGATATATTCTTTTTCATTGGGCAGCGACAGCCAATTGAGCAGCTTCTGCTTTCCTGCATCGGTGATCGCATATACGATGCGATTCGGCCCTTTTTCTGATTGTGCAGATACGCCGGTAATAGAACCTTCCTTTTCCAGTATTTTCAGCGTGGGATAGAGTTGACCATACCCGACGTCCCAAAATCGGGAAATCATATGATCAATCTTTTTTTAAGGTCATACCCGCTGGAATCTTCATGTGCCAGCAATCCGAGTATGATATAGGCTGTCGTATTTTTTTGTGCCAAGTTATGGGCGCGTTTTTCAGCAAATATTTTTGACGTGTCCGTATGGGTCGATTTTTCCCATAAAGAATTAGGTGAACGCAAAAAACGCGATGATTCGAAAAAGTGCTATCCCATGCACCTTGGATGCGAGTGTGCTTACGGCATTTTCTCATACAGAAAGTGAGCATGTACGAGAGAATCGAAAAAAGCGGGAGAAAAATAGATCAGAGTCGTCAAGTTCGACGACTCTGATGGTGGTGCAAGTGTTCTTACAGCATTTATTCAAAAAAACGAGAAATATCAAGGGCTTACGGACAATTAAGAAGCAGTATTTACCCCTAAAAATCGAATAAGTTCATCATATTTTAAGGGCGTTCCGTAAAAGGAGCATCCTAAAATGATATGCAATTTGTCATTCAGCCGGTTATTTCAGGTTTGAGAGAGGATTTGGCCGAGAGCCACTTCGCCGCAAATCCGCATGAATACTGAGCTTTTCCTTTTTGTTTTCACTTTCCGGAACATCATGAACGAATTTTTCGTGCGCGATACCAGCCGAAAAATCAAATCTGTTTTTAAGGCCAAAGGAATGGCCGGAAAGCACTTGACCGGTACGGTTATTTACGGCTGGGGTTCTTCGACTATCGTAAATATTTTCAATATCCTCAAGAAGCGGGAATATCTCGGCCACACGGTCAACTTCAAGACCCGCAAACATTTCAAGGACAAAAAAGCCACTATGTCAATGAAAGTGAATGGACGATTTTTGAAAACACCTACGAGGCCATCATCGATCAGCAAACCTTCGATAACGTTGCAGCGCATCCGGGGTAATGTTCGGCGTTACCCGGACGGCTGGGGCGAAGTGCATCCACTGACCGGCCTGATGTACGGTGCTGATTGCGGCGGCAAGATGTACGTCCACCGCACCAACAACGGCAAGCGAATTCTGCAGTATTATGTTCCCGATATAGCAAAGTTCCCGTCGGTACACTCTGCCACACCTAGCACCGTATCAATGCCGACGTGGTGATGACTCTGATTGCCGATACGCTCCGCGCCATCGCGGCATATTCCAAGAATGATCGGGCTGAATTTATCCAGACGGTAAAGAATGCTCAGATTTCCTAACAGTCCAATGGCATTGCACAGAAAAAGAAGCGGCTAGCGGAGGCCAAAAAGCGCTCGGAAGAATTGGAAAAACTGCTATGCCAAATCTATGAGGACAAAGTCTTCGGCAAGCTGCCGGAAGCGCGTTTTGCCGCCCTTGACGCGCGGTACGCCGATGAGCAGGATGAGCTTTCCGGCAAAATTGAAGAACTGGAACAAGCCGTCACCGGATACGAACACAAACAGCAATTCGCAGAAAAGTTTATCGCCCTGATCGACAAGTACGAAAATTTAGATACCCTGACCACCACCATGCTCAATGAATTCGTAGAAAAAATCGTTGTTCATGAAAAAGATCGCAAGGGTAGCCAGGACACCACACAGGAAGTAGAAGTCTACTTCAATTTTGTGGGTAAATACGTGCCGCCCCACTTCGGGAAAATCAATTTGACTCCGGAGGAACAGGAAGCTCTGCGCAAAAAAGAAGAACGCCGGGATAGGCTGCACCGGAACTACTTGCGGCGCAAGGCCAACGGCGAGCAAAAGAAATACGAGGATATTAAAGTCAAGGCAGCGAAAAAGGCTGAGATCGATGCTAGAAAAGCGGCTCTGCGTATCGAGGACATAGCAAAAGGCGTGTTCGTTCCATCCGGTGTTTTGCCAAAAGCGGAGCCAAAGAAACTTATTTCCTCTACTATGTCACCTGTTGCTGCAAGTTTGCATGGCTAAGCAATATGTCCTCGCCATAAGGAGCTTATTCTAAAATCTCTTAGATTATATATTGACAACTGTAGTTTTATGAGATACGATAGAACTACAATGATAGTTTAATAATTAGGAGGATACCAATGTCTAATAAAAACATATCAATTTCAGAGGCAGAATGGCAGGTCATGAAGGTGTTGTGGGAAAACGCCCCTCAACCGCTTACGGAGATCATTGACCACCTTTCCGGTACGGGTTGGAGTACGACGACGATACAAACTTACCTTGCACGGCTGGTCAAAAAGAATGCCCTGAAAACTGAACGGAAAGGGAAAGGATTTCTCTACAGTCCTACCGTTTCGGAACAGAAGTGTCAGATTGCCGAGAGCAAAAGTTTTTTGAATCGGGTATTTGGTGGCTCTGTCAGCAACATGGTGACCAGTTTTATCAAGAGCGGCAACCTTTCCGAATCAGAATTGGAACAGTTGCGGAAATTGGTTTCCGAACAAGAGAGGAAGAAACGATGATCGCTGATCTGTTTTATGTCGTGCTTTTTGTATCTGCGTTTGGCAGTATGGCGTGGATTCTCATTATGTTCTTTCAGCACATATTAAAAATCAGGGTTTCTTTCTATTTCTGTTTGCTGATGTTGCTTTTCTATATTCTGCCGTTTTTTAGTCCGGAACTAAACCTTGTTATGCAGGATCAAGAGTGGATTCCGGCATTCCTGACGGCATCTAAGGTATGGATAATCGGCTGCTGCATTTCTTTAGGCTATCATATTATTCGGAGTGCCTATGCATATTTTGCTGTTCGCAAATATACCCCATGCGACAATGAGACTGTTGCCCATATTCTTCAAAAAAGTGCCACGCTCGTGAAGATAAAGAAATTGCCGGAAATTCTTTATGGCGATTTGAAAGACCCGGCCTGTGTGATTTCGCTTGGACATCCGAAAATCATCCTGTCAAAGAGAATTTCAGATCAACTGACCGAGCAGGAATTAACCGTTATTCTGACCCATGAATTGATTCATATTAAGCGAGATCATTTGTTTTTACAAAAGTGTTTTGATTTTATTTGCTGTATTCATTGGTTTAACCCGCTGGCATGGGCGGCTCGGCATGAGTTTTCAATCTCCTGTGAGATGGATTGCGATCAGACTGTCTTCAAAAACATTCCGGGACTATCGGCTTCTGATTACGCAAATCTAATGCTCAAGATGCTGAAACTGGCTTTGCCAAGCAAGCATTACGCCGCAAACGCCATTGGCACTTTGGATTTCATGTTGGTAAGGCAGCGGTTTCAAAGCATTCTTTTGCCAACATCGGCAATTAAAAAATGCTGCTCCGTGATTTTATCCTTTGCAATCGTGATGGCCGTTATTTTCAGTTCTTTGGTTGGTTCAAAAACGTATTTCTATTCGGTGCCGACAGGTAATGCACAGATTGAAAGGAGCATGGGTCATGAATAACATCGAGATTAGAGGCGTGACGAAGCAATATAGGAACGGTGTAAAAGGACTGAATTCCGTCACGTTTTCTATCGGCAGTGGCGTATTTGGTTTGTTGGGACACAATGGAGCTGGAAAAACTACCTTGATGAAAGCGATTGCTACCATCTTGAAACCGACATCCGGCGCCATAGCCGTGATGGGACATGACACGATACGCGAGGGCGACGCAGTGCGTAAGAATATCGGCTATTTACCGCAGGAGCTTAGCATGTATCCTAGCCTTTCCGTATTTGATTTTGTCAGCTATATGGCCGGGCTGAAGGGCATACGGGAAAAGGCGAAAGTTCAAAAGGCGTTGGAACAGGTTGATATGCAAGACTTTTCACGGAGGAAAATCGGACAGCTTTCCGGCGGGATGAAACGGCGGGTGGGCATTGCTCAGGCACTGGTTGGCGATCCCCAGATTCTGATTGTGGATGAACCGACTGCCGGACTTGACCCAGAAGAAAGAGTACGGTTCCGCAGCGTTCTTTCCCGCTTTGCCAAAGACGGCAGAACGGTCTTGCTTTCCACGCATCTTGTTGAAGATGTATACCAGTTAAGTGAGCGTCTTGCGGTATTGCGAAAAGGAAAACTGTTTTTTACAGGAACCTCGCAGGAGCTTTTGCGGAGCGTTCACGGAAAGATTAAGACCTTAAATCTAAACGGTGATCAAGAACTGTTGGAACTTCAAAAGAAAGCCGTTGTCATTTCCACGACTTACGAGGGCAATCAGATAAAAGCACGATTCATGGACGAAAACAACGCCTATTCCGTTTCACCCGTAGCTGAAACTTTGGAAGACGCCTATGTTTACTGCATGGGAGGGAAAGCTCATGAATAAATCCGTTTTGATTGCTAAATACGAGTTGAAAATGCAAATCAGGCGGATTGGCGGATGGCTGGTATTTGCTTTTTCAATGGTTGTCGCCCTGCTTGATGATTTTCCTTCAGAGGCAAATGTAAAACGTCTTGCGGAACTCCCCAAACAAGGTTATGTTGTATATCGCCTGATCGGGCAGCCCGGCATTATTCTCCTATTCGGACTAATGTTTCTTTTATCCAACCGGATTTGTGGAGACTGGAAAACAGGGACGCTGGATTTATTCACAACAGCCCCTATCCGAAAAATCCAATACTTGACCGGGAAAATTCTTGGAAATTTTTGCTACCTTTTGTGCATGACCGGGCTTTATCTTGCGGTAAACGGGGTAATACAGGCCATTTTCACACCGGGACAGTTTACGGCGATCCCGTACTTTGTCGGATTTATTGCAGTCATTCTGCCAGCTTGTTTTTTCGTATCCATGTGCTCGTTGGCAATCCCCGTACTTTTGGACATCCGCCTGTTTTATGCCGTATTCGCCGTCTACTTTATGGCAAATCTTATCATCGTCCCGGAAAAAGGAGTAAGTGACTTGCCATTCTGGTTTCTGTTGACTGGAGGATTAAGCACATTTGTCTATCGGTTTAATCTGAATACTTTGAATTTCGGGAATATCACGGCAAATCTTGCGTTTCTATTGGGAATAGGAATCTTCGCTTTTGTTCTGCTTATTGCCAAACGCCGCTATTGGAGGGCTGAGTAATGGGAATATCCAATATAAAGTTTGAAAGAAAAATTATCGGATTCAATTTATATTGGATTTCTATTCTTGTTGTCGGAACTTTTCTGTTTTTGCGTTTTAGGGGCGGCAATTTAATCAACTGGAACACGCTCGGATTTGAAGTTGTTTTTCCGTTTTATACGGCCATTATGATCGGAGAGTGTGTGAAAACCCGTTCCGACCCGATGTTCGAGGTCTTTGAAGCGCAGAGCCGATCACTTTTTCGCTGGGTGTTCGTGCGTTATCTTTATACATTTGTCGTAATTGGGGTTTTTGCCCTGATAGGCATGATCGTATATCAAACAATGGATTCGGCTTTCTCTCTTGGCAAGTTTCTGTTTGTTTACCTGTCCACCGCGTTCTTTCTGTCATCGCTTGCAGTGCTGTGCTCAATGTTCACCTCAAGTTCCCATGCCGCAGTAGCCGTTTGCGGGATTTACTGGTTATTTAGTATGCTGATCAGAAGTTTACTAAGAATATCGTTTGTTCCGTATATATATCTGTTCATATGCTTCGTAGATGAAAGCGGTCCAATTTGGTTTCTGAACAAATGCATTTTGACAGTCATAGGAATTGTAATGTGGTTGATTGTCTGGCTTTTATGCAAAAAGCGTATAGCCATTACGCAATAATAAATTTAAAGAGGATATATCCGCCAAACAAAAACCCATGAATTTGGAGGGATACTTCCCTTGCAATATTTCACAATACAATTCTCCGAGCTCGTGGGTTTGGAGGATTTTTTATGTCCGTTTATTTTATCAAAGTAATCCGGCCTCTTTCATGCGGCCGGGCGTGACCGGCGGACATCAGGTCTTACTTCTCAGATGTTAATTCTTCAAAAGAAGCTTAAATTTTTCAAAGGATAATTCCGACTTCTTTTCGATCCGTACCAACAGAAAATATCAGTTACCTCTTGCCCTTTGGGATACTCTCCCATCTGGCATTTTTTTATTTTCAGCCAGTTCTTTACCTTGTTGCTGTTCGCCTCCCGCCGTCTTTTCTGAATTGCCAAATGAATCAGAAAGGACAAAAAAATCATGGAGGTACATATTAAAATTCACGGATAAGCCGTGTCAGTAAACGTGTCCGTTGAAGTCTATGCCTATATTGATCGTGCAGATCACAAAACTGAAAACCTTTTTCATGAACAGCGCCGCCATTGGAACAAGCGTGAATTTGACGAAACCATCATCGCCCATGAATGCAGCCAGAGCTATTATGAAACGCCGGAAGATTGGCTTTGCCGCAAGGAAACCCTTCATGAAATCATGGCGGATCTGGAGAGCTGCACTGAAATTCAGCGACAAAGATTCTTCCTTTATGCGCTGGAGGGGTGCAGTTGTACCCAAATTGGCAACGCCTACGGCCGCTCGAAATACGCCATCTGGGATTCCATCAAGGCGGTTCGCAAAAAGTGTAAAAAGATTTTGAAATTATAGCTTTACGAAGCGGTGCTATCAGGCTAACCCGGTGAAGGGCTTTTGCCCTATCACACAAGCGAGAAGGACAGGCAGTTTTAAGATGTCTGTCCTTCTCGCTATCTGGAGGTAAGCCATATGCCCACCATCAATCTGCGCAAGTATTAGCCGTTTTTCAACGAGGACTGTTTTGTTGAGGTCAGCGACGAGATTGCCGAAGCGTTTCTGTTGGCAAAACGGCAGGAAGACAATTATCACCACTGAACCTGGTATCACCAAGCCTATTATTCTCTGGATTGCGGCGATGGCATAGAAAACAGCATCCTTCATACGGAGCCGTCACCTGAAGAAATCCTTATCAAAAAAATTTCGATGCAACAGCTTTATGAAGCCCTCGGCCATCTGCCGCCCATTCAGGCGCGGCGGGTCTACGCGCATTACATCCTCGGCATGAAGGAAGTGGACATTGCCCGCGCCGAGGGCGTAAACAGCAGCGGCGTTTGCGATTCCGTAAGGAAAGGTGTGAGAAATCTCAGACGGTATTTTGAGAAGAAAAGATGGATGGAGTAAGAAGAACAATATGCCAATATCCAAACAGGAACCGGAAATCGTACAGGAGAAAATCCGTCAGCTTAAAAACCGGCAGAAAATTTTACTGAACCGGAAAGCCGATGCGGAACGCAAAATGCGGACATATCGCCTCATTGAGCGGCGGGGCCATTCTGGAAAGTGTGTTCCCCGAAATCATCCCCATGACAGGCGGACAAATCAAGGCATTTCTGGAGAAAAAGCGCTGAGCTGCTGTCCTATTCCCTTGGTGTAATTATACCAAGGGCGCACTTATACACCCTTACGGGTGCCGTGCGCTCTGCGAGGTTTTGTTTATGCCTGCCGTCGAAAGGATTTTTGCTTATGGCCATCTACCATTGCAGCATCAAAATTATCAAGAGAAGCCAAGGCCGGAGCGCTGTTGCCGCCGCCGCTTACCGCAGCGGGCAAAAGCTTACAAACGAGTGGGACGGCATCACCCACGATTATACGAAAAAAGGCGGCGTAGTCCATTCGGAAATCATTCTTCCAGCCCATGCCCCGCCGGAGTTTTCCGACCGTTCTACCCTCTGGAACAGCGTGGAGAAAGCCGAGAAAAACAGTAACGCCCAGCTCGCCCGTGAAATCGAAATCGCGCTTCCGGCGGAGATCGACCGGTATTCACAAATCCGGCTCGTCAGAAAATACGTGCAGGACATTTTTGTCTCCGTAGGGATGTGCGCGGATTTTTCGATTCATGACAAGGGCGACGGAAATCCCCATGCTCATATCATGCTCACCATGAGCGCGGTGAGTGGGGAGCAAAGTGCCGCAAGGAATACGACCTCGACGCGCACGGGCAGCGCATCCGGCTTCCCGGCGGCACCTTCAAAAGTCATCGGATCAACATCACAAACTGGAACGATCCGGGCAAGGCCGAAGAATGGCGTGCGCAGTGGGCCAGATATGCCAACGCCATGTTGGAATTTTGCAATTTGCCGCAGCGCGTCGATCACCGCAGCTACGCCCGGCAGGGCGTACAGAAAATTCCTACCGTTCACATGGGCGTCGCGGCAACGCAGATGGAACGCCGACTTCGGGCCAAGTTGGCACGAAGTCGCAGGGTTTGGGGCGGCTTGCCCCAACAAGCAGTTTTATGGTTTGACCGCGAGGAAAAATCTATAAAATATGCAACTGTGGACACAGTTGCCCTGCTTGCTGGTTACAGTAACCAGACCAGCTATGCAAAGCCAAGCATTTTTTCTAAGAAAAGATATCATTGAAAGTAGGGCAAACGACAAGTCTGCTATAAAAACATAAAGAGGCCAGAACACACGGGTTCCAGCCTCCTTTTTGCAGCCAGGCTGTCATAGCGCTTTATTTGGCGCTTTAGACCCTATGGCTTTGGTCCTTACCTTTCGGGAAGTTTGCCCATACACAATCATATTAAATTGCAAATATGTATAAAAAAACGTTGAGGTCAGAAAAACTCTATTCTGCGAGACGTTTCAGCACGGCGTTTTTCTCTTATGAGGCAACCGCAGAGATAGGTTATTAATTCTTCAGCCAGATACGATATTTTCTCTACTACTTAAGATAAGTTTGTTTGTTTCCTTCATTTCATGGGCAAATAATACTATGGATAGTATTGCAGCCAAAAAGTCGGCAATAGGAGTAGCCCATAAAGCTCCTTCAAAGCCGAACAAAGCGGGTAACATAATGAGCAAAGGAATAGCAAATAAAATCTGTCTGGATAGAGTTACAATCATACCGATTTTCACTTTGCCTATTGAGTTGAAGATATTGTAGACGATCGGCTGGATTCCATTCGCAAATGTTAGCAACATGTATATCCGCAGGAATCTTACCGTGAAAGTAAAAAATGCTTTATTTCCAGTACCGAATAGACTGCAGATCTGCCCAGGAAATATCATGCACAGCAGAAAAGTTACAATCGAAAAAAGCGAAGATAGTGATAATGAAACTTTATAAATTTGCTTCACTCTATCATACAGTTTCGCACCATAGTTATAGGCTAAAACAGGCTGGAAGCCCTGAACGATACCTATTATAAACGCCTGGTATAACACAAACACTTTTGAAGCTACGCCAGCAGCGGCAAGAGGGATTTCGCTCCCGTATGTGCTTACCGCGCCATAATGGCGCAGTACGTCATTAAGAACAATCTGGACGACTGCAACTGCAATTTGGTTGATACACACGCCAAAACCAATTGCGCTGATTGGCTTAAGACAGTTAGTAGTTGGCAGCATGTCTTTTTTACCAAAGGACATTAAGCGCTTTTTTTTGATTAAATAATGCGCCGAGATTGCTGCCGTCAATATCTGGCTCAAAGCTGTCGCAAGCGCTATCCCAAATATGCCCATATTGCAGACAAACAAAAAAACCGGATCAAATATTAAATTGAATACGCAACCAATCATCTGAACAACCATTGAATAAGTTGGACTTCCATCCGCCCGCATGTAAGTACAAGCCCCGTGGGTAAATGTCAAAAATGGTAACCCAATTGCTATAAGCGCGGCATAAGGGATTGCATAAGGCATTACAAGCTCAGTTGCACCAAGCAGGTAGAGCACAGGTTTTAAAAATATTAATGTTCCTAATCCCAGTACCGTCCCGGAGAGGATAAGGAAAGTCATTCCATTGCCCGCAAGTCGGTTGGCCCTTTCCGTATTCCCTTTTCCAAGAAAGAGGCTATAGTTTGTGGCTCCTCCGACACCAAAGAGTAATGCAAAAGCTGTACTCAAAGTTGTTAATGGCTGCGCCACATTGGCGGCAGCTATGCCTAAATACCCTATGCCCATTCCAATAAAAATCTGATCGACAATATTGTAAAGAGCATTTACAAGCAATCCGATAATAGAGGGAACGGAGTATTTTAAAATTAATTTTGTAATGCCGTCCGTTCCTAAAAAATTATGTGGGTTTCTTGTATGCGAATTTTTTTCAGGCGAAATTTCTGCTTCTTCAAAATGTTGTATTTGGTTTCCCTGATTATTCTCCATAAGCGATTGTTCTCCTTCGTTAGTTGATTGTTTAGCATTATTTTGATATACTAATATCGTATTCTGAATTCTATTACTTATTATATTTCAATATATGGCTTTTATCATGGACGATATTGATTGTTTTTAGCATTATCCAAATATTTGAGGTGTAAAAATGGAAAGCCAAGCGACACATTATGACGATATGTCCGACAAGAACTTAATTATCGAAATAAAAAAGATTGAAAGCGAAACCCATGGTCCTATTCTGGAATGCCATTGGCATGAGCAGATCCAGTTTCTTTATTTCACTCAGGGGAGTGCTATCGTCCGCTGCAATTCAAAGAAATATGAAGTAGGAGCCCATGACCTTGTAATCATAAACAGTAAAGAATTACATTATATCGAAAACATCGGTGAAAGTCTTACTTATTATATGGTCAAAATAGATTTATCCTTTATTTATAGCAACAGAGTTGATTCAATACAGGCTCAATTTCTTACGCCATTATCTCAAAACCTGATATTATTTAAAAACGTGGTAAGAGATGATAAAGATATTTTATTGTGCGTTAATCGAATGATTGACGAATACTTTAAAAAACAAATTGGATTTGAATTGGCTATCAAAGCACAAGTCTATGATCTTATCGTCCTGTTGTTAAGAGGTTATGTAAGAAAAATCTATACCGCAAATGAATTAGATTCACAGCTTGCAAATTTACAGCGTTTCAAAAACGTGATAAGCTATATAGAAAGTAATTTTACAGAGAAAATAGACCTTGATAGACTTGCTGATATTACCAAAATGAGCCAAGGCCATTTTTGTAGGTTATTTAAGCAAATAACAGGGATGTCGGCAATTAACTATATTAACAATCTGAGGATCAATAAAGCTGTTGAA
Organism: Caproicibacterium sp. NSD3; assembly: GCF_053613275.1. Lineage (NCBI taxonomy): Bacteria > Bacillati > Bacillota > Clostridia > Eubacteriales > Oscillospiraceae > Caproicibacterium > Caproicibacterium sp. NSD3. Next base: position 1,761,003 of record NZ_CM132119.1, on the reverse strand, counting down.
CTCATAAGAATCAGTGATCAGAATATGACGGAAATAGCTATGAGTTGTGGCTTCAACGATTCAAATTATTTTAGCAGAGTTTTTAAAAAGCATGAAAAGATGTCCCCGTTGCAGATGAGAAAATTGTCCAAGAGATGTTAATTAATCATTACTAAGTACCTGACAGATTTTTTGCATGAAGTATAAAATAACTGGAACCAATTTTGGCCCCAGTTATTTTCTGTTTATTTTGCTATTAAAACAGCCTATTTGCAGATAACCGCTGGAACATCACTACCTACAGACTGTGCCAGATAGGTGTGTATTGCATGTACGATTTTATCGCTTATGGAATAAGACAATCTGATAGTTTCCCGGCAGGAGAATTTAGAAATAGGTCCAATAGTTTTTTCAAAAAGTGCTCTCAATGTTTTACATTTTTCGCAAAGTTTTTTAGCAATGGAGGCCCCCTTTTTGAGTAGCTAAAATCTCCCCACAAGAGTTTTTTCGAAACAATCCTTCCTCTGTCAGAAGTCTGAGCGCTCTTGTAATGCTGGGTTTTGAAGCTTGAAGATCGTTTGCTAAGTCTACCGGATGTACGCACCCGGTATGACCGTATAAAAGGTAGATCGCTTCCAGATAAGTCAGATTAGAGAAAGAAAGTTCATTTGGATTCATGTTATCACCGTCCCATAGTCTGCTGACCTGCAAAAGCTGCGGTGTGATCTGTTTTGCCTCATTGTATCTGTGATGGTCCCACTCGGTCTGTACTGCAACCGGATCAATTCCACACCCTGATCTTGCATGTCTAATTCCGTTTGTGCCAGAGCCTCGTGTACTTTCACCAAGGGCACATGAGAAGGAACCTCTGCATGAACAGAAGCCAGAATTTTCTCTGGCCCATAATCATGCACCACAAGGTCATGAAATCCTACAACATATTTTGCTTTCAGCACTGTCTCAGAAATGAGGTTAGAAATTGCCGGATCGGGCGCTTTTCCAATTAGAGATGATGCCGCGCGTTTTGCGACAGAAAATCCTGAGAAAATGATAATACCAGAGATGAGCAGTCCAAGAGGGCCGTCCACAGGGATATCTGTCAGTTTCGTAAATAGCAGAGAAAAAGAAGCAACGGACAATATAAGAACATCTCCCATAGTGTCCAATGAGGCTGCGGCCAGAGTCTGCGAAGAAACTTTTTGTGCGTATTTTCGGTTAATATAGCTACACAGCAGTTTCAGTGGAATGGAAATAAGCATTAAAATAAATGCAATCTTATTGAATCTCACTACTACAGGATTCAGAATTTTTAGAAAAGAAGTTTTGGCAAAAAACACTCCGACTCCTATCATAATCACCCCTAAAAATAAGGATGACAGATATTCTACACGTCCAAAGCCAAAGGGGTGTTTTCGATCAGCCGGTTTTCCAACGACTAGAAACGAAACGACCGTAATGACAGATGTGACAGCATCCAAAGAATTGTGAAACGCATCGGCCGTCAGTGTTGTACTGCCTGTCATAATGCTTGCGAAAAGTTCCAACGCAAATATCATGCCATTGATAAAAATTCCAGCAATCCCGACCCAAAGGCCCGATTTCTCACGCGGATTTATGATGATGAATTTTGTAAAATTCAAGGGCATTCACCCCCTCTTTGGATAGCGACTTTGACAGATGGCTTTGAATTCAAAAAAATCTTCTATCGTCAAAATCTTCGTGTTTATGATGGTCCCAGTTATGATGATGGAAGCCATCACCCCCATGGTGTCCACCAAACCCATGATGATGCCCGTGCATTGGGCCGCCTTCACAAGCGGAAGAATCCATGGCGTCTAGATGAGCTGCGAGTTTTTCCGTCAAACGCAGCATTTCGTCAATTTCTTCTGCATTAAGTCCCTCAAAGAGTTTTTCGGTCAGCTGAGCATTTGTTGTTTTGGATTCCTCTGCAACAGCCTTTCCTTTTTCCGTGAGGAAAATATGCATTACACGCTGGTCTTTTTCATCTTGCTCTCGCCGAATGAGCCCTAACTGTTCCATTTTTACAAGCATTTCTGTCATGCTGGATGGGCGGACATCCATTTCGATGGCCAAATCTCGCTGAATCACCCCATCATTTTCCGCAATCAGCAGGAGCAGACGGGACTGCTCTTGGTAATGACCTTCCTTGTGCCCTAGTCGGTGAGCGTTTCGGTGAAGTTGACGTCCAAGCCGATGAAGAGCCGTATATAGATCCACGGCATGATTTTGTTCCATAATAAGTACCTCCTAATTTATTTAGGTCCCTAAATTGTTTATAGCATATCACTTCAATACAAGAATGTCAATGATTAATTTAGGAGCCTAAACATATTTCTGAAAAGAGGTTTCCGCTATATCAATTGAGGGAGTAAAACAAACCCAGCAAGCAATGCATCGTGGTACCCACGATGCATTGCTAATTTACTCTTTTCGCATCAATTTTCTCAGTAGTGCGCCACATCTCCCGCTTTGAGGATGCGCTCCAGTACTGGGCGGGCTTCCTCGCTTTGAAAATAGTCATAAGTAGTGGCCGGAACTAACTTTTGCAGGGCAGCCCAGTTTCCCGTCTTAAGGCACCGACGCGCGGTAGAGGCACTGATGGGACTTCCGTTTGTTTTTCTGCGCGGAATCACAATGCAATCGATTCCGTCATGCGGCAGATTCTGCCGCATGACCTGGTTATACAACCCTGTTACTACGCTGGTGGGTTCTTCACCGACATAGCGGGCCGTAATATTGAGCGCCTTGGCGATTTTGACAAACACGGTCAAGTCCAGACGGGCATGTCCCATGATTACGTCAGTCTCGTCCTTCAGAAAATAGCTGGGAAAGGTGGCGTTGCTGATGATATAGGGACCACTGTCATGATACACAATGTTTTTTATGTGGGAGGTCCCCGCCACCACAAGCTTTCTGCGGATGGCAAACGGCACAAGACTGACGTTTTCGCTGATGATAAACAGGTGCAGAGTATTACAGGCCGCAGCGGCGGTCTCCGCCAGATACTGATGTCCCAGAGTAAAGGGGTTGGCGTTCATCACAAGCGCCACTGATTTGCCCCCTGTCTTTGTTGTCTCCAACTGTCTGAGATAATCGGAAAAGCCGTCCCGCCGATTTTCCATAAATACCAACATATCCTCCACACGAGCGACTTCGTAAAAACCTAAGTCTGCAAAGAACTTAGCAGATTTGCATTTGGTATATAAAAACAGATGCAGATTTCCGCGTGCAAACTGCACCTCCATCAGATGAGTGATAATCTGATTCAGCAATCCCTCCCCCTGATGCGCGCTGCTGACTGCAAAGCAGCGCAGCGTATTGCCAAAACAACTGCCAGTCGCAATTACACGGTAGCTCTCGTCCAACATTACACAAATATAATCCAGATTGGTATCACGGTGGATGCCTTCCTGCTCCAGCAATGCATCCACCATGGCCAGTGCGCTGCGGTCGTTGGGATAAATCCGGACGATTTCATACTGTGGATTCAAGAGAAGTCCTCCCTTCATGTCGCAAAAAATAAAGTAGATAACTGATTGCCAGCAAATCCGCGCTGCCGCCTGGAGAAAGGTTCATCTGGGTGTATAAGGTGTCCAGCGTGTTTAGCGTGGCAATGTCGAGGCATGGGAACGCCCGCAAAATCTGCGCCGCTTCAGAAGAAACCCGCTGCTGGGTAGTGCGGTCTCTGCGGGTGATCAGATTGGTATCGGTATTGACAGCAATCAGCGCCAACAGTGCTGCGAAGCCGGCATCGTTTAACGTGCTTCTCTCTGACACACATCACTCCAGCGTCGGCAGGCCTGCGTTCAGTACGGCGGGAAATCCCGCCTCAGCCTGACCGCGAACACCGGTGATGCCGTATTTCAGGTATAACTTCTGACCGGTGGTTTTTGCCGTCGCTTCGGTCAGTCCGGAATAGTCTAACGCCACCAGACCCCGCGTCATGGCAGCGCATTCGGTCAGCACTGCCTCCGGCAGTCCCCACTGCTCCCGAGACAGACGGCCCAGTGCCGCGCAGAGAATGCCCATGGAAAAAATGGCGCTCTTATGCGTGTCCTCCTCTTTGAGGGCTTCGCTCAAAAGAGACTGCGTCTTATTCCACAGCTCGGCGACCGTGTGGCGGCGGCTGCGGGCATATTCCTGCGCGGGTGCGCTGCAAATCAAACAGCGGCGTGGCTCTGTCCTCTCCAGCTTGCACCCATCGGCATCTAGCACATCTATATCGAACAGCCGGCCCACCGGGCAGGATTTCTCGATGCCCACGGCCAGCCTTTTCAGCGCCGTCGCATCCATTGCCACAGAAAAAAAGGATTCATTCCCGGTCGCCTCGCTGATCTCCTCAAAATGTAGGCACCCCGCTTTTGCGCAGACAAGCTGCCCGTTCAGCATCCGCTTGCCCAATGTAAAGCCGCGCTGGATTAAGTCATTGTTTTTCACTGGGCCGGCAATGTTCATGGTAAAGCACAACAGCGGCTGGTGGTACTGCGCCAAAAGCTGCTGTTGGCGCAGAGTACGACGCTCCCGTGCATCCAGCATTTGTGCCAGTGCAACCTGTCTTTCTTCCATTTTGCAGTCCCTCCTTTTTAACGGCTCTTTTTTATAGTTTCAATAAAAGCTTTCACCTGCGGTAACTTGTGCGCTTCCTGTTGCCAAAGAACATGGGTTCTGCGCCCAAATGGTTCACCATTTTCAAATGTGCAGGGGCGGATATAGCCCTCAAACTCATCCAGTCCGATCTCCGGCAGTAGTCCCCAACCGAGGCCGCGGCGTACCATTTCCACACAGGTGGTTACATTATCCACACAAAATCCGGTCTGCGCCGTAATACCCTGCTCATGTATCCAGCGCGACATCAACGATGCCAAATTCGAATCGGTTTTGTGATTGATATACAGATAGTCAGAAAGGGGGCGGTCTGCATTCTCCTGTTGGCAGATAACACAGATATTCTCCTGTGAAAGCAAAAACTGCATTCCTTTCCACGGATACTCGCCCCGCAAAACCGCCACATCAAGCGCTCCTGCCAGCATCTGCTGGTATAGATGATGACTTTGCCCTGTAGTGATGTGCAGATTGACCTTGGGGTACTGCTCGTGATAGGTGGCCAAAACATCAGGAAGGCGATAAAGCGCATAGTTGACGGAAATTCCCGCATTCAGTGTACCGCACACCTCATCTTTCATCGCCAACAAACTCTGGCGCATATTCTCCATCTCCGTGGCAGCCACAGCGCTGTGTGCCAGTACAGCCTCTCCTGCAGGCGTAAATCGAATGCCTTGTCGTGAGCGCAGCAACATTTCGGTGCCAAGCTCCTGCTCTATTGCCTTGATTCGCTTGGATAGGGCTGATTGGGTAATATACAGTTTTTCCGCTGCATGCGTGATATTGCGCGTTTCGTTCAGCACACAGAGCAGTTTGAAATCTTTCTCATCCACAATGGACACCAACTTTCAAGTATTTCATTCCTTGCATTCATGATAAAGCTTTTTCTAAAAAAAAGAAAACCCTTTCATCACAAATTAAATATGAAAAAATTGCTTGATTATCCATTCGACAATAGACTGAACATGCAATCTTACCAAAGCAAGAATGATTGTGTTGAACGATTTCCACAAATAAAAACATTCTATACGCATATTTCTGTGTATTCATTCCGCATTGGAATGAATAATGAAGAAAATTACGAGATTTACAGCAGCATTATCCGGCTATAAAATGAGGCCGTAAGACAGGTTTATGTACGCCTGTTTTGATCGAAACTCAACCGAAAATGTGAAGGAGGAAAATAAATGGTTATTCTGAAAAGTGCCATGGCTGGCACGCTGGAATCCAGTGATGCGCAGGTCACGGTGGAACCGACCAGAGGGCTGGAGCTTTCCATTGAAAGCAGCGTGCTGAACCAGTATGGTCGCCAGATCCAAGCTACCGTGCTCGAGACGCTCAATCGCCTTGATGTCAAGGACGCCAAGGTCACCGTCGTGGACAAGGGCGCGCTGGACTGTACGCTGAAAGCTCGCGTGGAATGTGCGGTCTTCCGCAGCTGCGGTAAATCCCAGGGGGGAATTCCGTGGGGAGGTGCTGTAAAATGAATCACGATATCCATCGCCCGAAGCCGAATAAGAAATGCCTGCGCCGTACTATGATGTTCATGAATGCACAAAAACCGGGCCTAATCAAAGACGCTTATATTTACGGTACCGACTCCATTATTCTTGATTTGGAGGATGCCGTTGCCGAAAACCAGAAAGATGCCGCCCGTTTTAGCTTGTATCATGCGTTGAAAGCCATTGACTACGGCGATACTGAGGTCATCGTCCGCATCAATGGCTTGGACACCCCGCATTGGCAAGAAGACGTCCGTGTTTGCGTAGCCGGCGGTGCTGACGGCATCCGCATTGCCAAATGCGAAAACGCTGATATGGTTCGTCAGGTCGAAGCTGCTGTTCTAGCCGCTGAGCGCGAGTTTGGCGTTGAGGAAGGCCGCACCCTGTTAATGGCTGCTCTGGAAAGCCCGATGGGCATTTTGAATGCTTACGAGATCGTGACTGCGTCCGACCGCATGCTGGGCTGCGCCATTTCCGGCGGCGATTTTCGCAAGAGCATGCACGTTCAGATCCAGCGCGGAGGCGTTGAAATGATGGCCGCACGCGGCCAGATGCTGCTGGCAGCCCGTGCTGCCGGTGTGCAATGCTTCGATACCATGTTCCCCAACATCGACGATATGGAAGGCTTTCAGGCTGAAGTTATTCAAAACCACCAAATGGGTTTTGACGGCAAGAGCATCGTCAACCCCAAGCAGATCGCTTTTGTGCATGAGACCTTTGCCCCGACCGAAAAAGAAATTGCCTATGCGGAGAAACTCGTTCGCGGCTGTCAGGCACAGGCGGATGCCGGTATCGGTGTCTACACAGTGGACGGCAAGATGGTAGACATTCCCTTCTTTGAGGATGCCAAACGCATCATTGCACTTGCCAAGGCCTGTGGCGTTTACCACGGCGATCTGTAAGAAAGGAGTGAAATAGCATGATCAATGCAGTAGGCAGAGACATTCCCGAATATCTGCTCAAAGATGGCCGCGAGGTCTATCAGGGAAAAAACTATAAAAATGGGCAGCTCATTAAAAAAGCGACACCCACCACCGTCTGCCACGAAAAACCGCAGGAGGACAAATTATGTGCTTCTATTCGCGAAGCTTGTGAAAAATGTGGCGCACACGATGGCATGACTTTTTCGTTCCACACTGAATTCCGCGACGGCGATTTTGTTGCCTCGATAGTGACCAAAGTTCTGGTGGAAGAATTGGGTCTCAAAGACCTGCACGTTGCGGCAACTTCGCTGGGCTCGGCGCAGAATCTGCTGGCCGATTACATGGAAAACGGCATCATCGTGGAGGCTCAGACCTCCGGTGTTCGTGGACGCATTGGCGAAGCAATTTCGGCGGGCAAGCTGAAAAATCCGGCAATTATCCGCAGCCATGGCGGCCGTCCCCGCGCAGTTGAAGCCGGAGAAGTCCATATTGACATTGCGTTCTTGGCAGCATCTTCATCTGACTGTTGCGGCAATGCCCGCGGTCAGGGAGGCAAAAACAACTGCGGCTCAATGGGCTTTGCCAGCCATGATGCCCGTTACGCTGATCACACAGTCATCATTACCGATACGCTGGTTCCGTTTCCAAACCTGCCGGCTCCTATTTCCTGCATTGATGTGGATGCGGTTTGCGTGGTGGATGCCATCGGAGATCCGAAGAAGATTGCGACTAAGGAAGCACGTATGACCGACAACCCGCGCGAGCTGATGATGGCCGAACATGTTGCCGACGTCATTACTGCCACGCCCTACTTTAAGGATGGCTTCTCTTTCCAGACTGGCGTGGGCGGCCCCTCTCTGGCCGTCAACCGCTTCCTTGAAAACCGTATGCGGGAGCAAGGTATCAAAATGAGCTTTGCCCTCGGCGGCATAAGCTCGGCAATTTGCGCACTGCAGGATAAGGGTCTTGTGGGTTACATCCTAGACACACAGGACTTTGACCAAGGTGCAGCTGCGCATTTGAACAGCAATCCGCATCATATCGAGATTGACCTGAGCGAGTATGCAAACGCAAGCAACAAAGGAGCATATGTCAACAAACTCGACTATGTAGTGCTTTCAGCTCTTGAGATTGATACACATTTCAATGTGAATGTCATCACCGGTTCCGATGGTGTGCTGCGCGGTGCACCGGGCGGTCATCCCGATACCGCAGCCGGTTCCAAGTGCTGCATCATCGTTACCCCGCTGACCCGTGGCCGCATGGCGACTGTCTGCAAAGATGTCGTTACCGTCACCACGCCGGGAGATTGTGTGGATGTTCTGGTAACGGACTACGGTATCGCCGTCAATCCGCTTCGCCCTGACCTGATTGCCTGCTTGGATAGGGCTGGCATTGCCCACGTTTCTATCGAGAGCCTCCAGCAGAAAGCTTATGAGTTGGTTGGCACGCCCGATCCTTTGGAATGGGAAAATAAGGTCGTCGCGATTGTGGAAGCCCGTGATGGTACGATTCTGGATGTAGTGCGCCAAGTCAAACCTTTTAATTTTGGAGAATAAGTAGCTGTGAGGGGGTGCGTCAAGATCCTTAGAGACCCATTGACGTATCCCTTTTTTCAAAGATCAGAAAACGAGAATTGCAGTTGTGGTAAAAAAACGCGATGCTGTTTTACAGAAAGTGCTGAGTTGTTGTGGCTTTGCTGTCAGGCTTGCTGAGAATTCTGTATCATAAAACAGACGATGCAGTATTGCTGGCTTTCACAGTTGTCAACCGTTTATCAGGAAGGATAATCTTTATGATATACCAAATTATTGCGTTGACTTTTCTGGTTGCTGCCATTGTGATCGGATTCGTCAAAAAAATTAATGTGGGACTCGTTTCTATAGGCTTGTCTTTTGTACTTGGGCTAATTGGTAGTGTAAGCATCAGCACCATACTGGGCGGATTTCCGAGTAAACTGTTTATGACACTTTTAGGAACCATGTTTTTCTTCTGTCTTCTACAGGAAAACCATACGCTGGAACTACTTTCTCAGAAAATGGTGGCGCTCGTGGGCAGACGCACTTTTCTAGTTCCTATCATTATTTATGCTGTTTCTTATCTCCTTTCTGCCGCAGGTCCGGGTGCCATTTCTGTTCAATCGGTTATGATCGTTTTTGCGGTGGCCCTTGCTGTCCAGATGAAAGCATCTCCTGTACTGATGGGTGGCATGGCCGTTTTGGGCGCAGTAGGCGGTACAACATCTCCTATCGCACTCTCAGGCATTATTGTTTCTGATTTGACGACCCAGATGGGTTATGAAGGTGTACCCAGTCACGTTTTTGCAGGGGTGAGCATTGCCAACCTTGTGTGCGCCATCGTTTTATACCTTGTGTTCAAAGGCTACCGCCTGCGTGCGGAAGTAAATGCAAATCAGACAGAAAGCTTGCCTTTCAACAAGAAGCAAAAGGTCTGTGTAAGTGTACTGATTATTATGGTGGTGGCGGTAGTGGCCCTTCGTTATGACGTCGGACTTGTATGTTTTGCGCTCTCTTTAGTACTGATTTTACTGAACACAGTTAATGAAAAGGCGGCTTTTAAACTTGTACCATGGAGTGTATTAATTCTAATCTGCGGTGTCAATGTGCTGATGACTGTTACACAAAAAATGGGTGGGATCGAACTATTATCTAATATTCTGGCCGCTCTAATGAATCAAATCACGGCAACCCCAATTATCACCTTGACCGCAGGCATTATGAGTTGGTTTAGCTCTGCCAACGGCGTTGTTTTTCCTACTCTGATTCCAACGGTTCCGGGAATTGTTGCTAATGTGGGCGGTAGCGTGACAGTTTTGGAAATGGTAATGGGGATTGTTGGAGGCGCTACAGTAGCCGGTATCAGCCCGCTGTCTACAGGCGGAAGTCTGATTCTCGCCTCTTACGTGCAAGAGACGAAAGCGTCCGACGCCGAGCAGTCGTCGATTTTTGCAAAATTATTTGGTGTTTCTTTTGGCGCAGTCATTATTGTATTGCTGTTCGCGCTGGTTGGCGGATTTAAGCTGTTTTGCTGATTAGGAGGATACAAAAATGTCTACTTATGCGTATATTGGCTGCCGTACAACAAAAGAACGCAATGCCCACGGAAAGGGCATTCACGTTTTTGAAGTGTTACCAGATGAAACATGGAACTCCGTGCAGATGATGGCAGCTGGCAACAATCCTTCCTATCTTTGCTTTGACCGAACGGGTCAATTTTTGTATGCGATTCATGGCGATTTCAGCGAAATTTCTTCTTTTGAGGTCAGCCGAAATGGTACACTCCACTTTCTGAACACCGTTTCCACAGGAGGTACCAATCCGGTACACCTTTGCGTAGAGCCAGGTAATCACTGGGTCTATGTTGCCAACTTGCAGAGCGGAACCGTGGCGGTGCTGCCGCGCCTTGCGGATGGAAGTCTGGGAATAGTGAAAGAACTTTATTCTTTGCCCGGCAAAGAGGAGGGCACAGTATCTCACCCCCATCAGGTTCAGTTAGACCCAACTGGAACTTATCTGGCAGTTTCTTGTCAGGGACGTAAAACAGGCTTTGGCCAAGTGAATCTGTTCCGCATTCATGCGGAGGATGGCACCCTGAAAAGTACCTGTACCGTTCACTCCCGCGAAATTGCCGAACCTCGCCACTTTGTTTTTCATCCAAACTGCCGTTGGGGCTATGGGGTGAATGAAAAGGATTATTCTGTCACGTTTTACCATTTTGATCCGATCGAGGGAACCTTGGAAGCAAAGCAGATTCTGCCAACGCTCCCGGATACATATACGGGTGATGGTTGGGCAAGCGGTATCGTAATGATGCCGGACGGAAAACACATTGCAATCTCGAACCGCAAACACAATAGTATCACCAGTTTTGCAATCAACCCGGTAACCGGAACGCTGCGTTACTGCGACTGTGCCAAAACAGGAGGCAGACAGCCTCGCTTTATCACGATTACGCCGCGCGGCACCATTTTGGCTGCCAATGAAACAACTGACACACTGACAGAACTTGCAATGAATCCTGTTGATGGAATTTTGACACAAACCAACTGGAAACTGGAAACAGAGAGCCCTGTTTGCGTTGTTTTCAACAAACCCTAAACAGATAAAAAAGGGGGAGAAATCCCTATGCTTTCTGCTATTGGTTTTATTCTAATGATTATTCTTATGGTAGTACTGATCAAGAGTTGGGTAAGCCCGCCGGTAGCATTTATTAGTTTGCCTTTGATTGCAGCCCTAATCGCTGGTTACAGCGTTGAACAAATCGGCGGTTTTGTTGGGGATGGCATGAAATCTATGCTTGGCACCGCAATCCTGTTCGTATTCTCCATCTCCTATTTTACCATGATGGATGAGATCGGCCTGTTCGATCCCATTATCAACTTTCTGACTAAAAAAGCAGGCATGATCGTTGTTGCAATTCTTCTCACCACCTTTATTGCGCATTTGGACGGCTCAGGCGCAACCACCTTTCTGATCGTTGTTCCAGCGTTCTTGTCCATCATCAAGCGGATCGGCTTTCGTAAGGAGGCTTTGCTGGCCATCATGTGCGGCCCCTATGCCGTCATGAATAATTTTGCCGTGGGGAGGCCCCACCATGCGTGCCGCCACAGTAGCCAGAGTGGAAACGGGCGATCTTTATGCCTTCATCATTCCTGGTGTTGTATGCCTTGCAGTGCTGACCTTTGTGAATGGATTTGCCGTCATCTTTATGGAAAAGCGCCACGGTCTACATCCGGTGGAAGAGACAGCCGAGCAGGAAGCAGCCGAGGAAGAACGCGATTCTCATCGCACCTGGAAATACTGGTTTAATCTTGCGCTGACTCTGGTAATGATGGTTTTTCTGTTTCTTGACACGCCGATGCCGCTATATTCCATATTTATGATTGCCTATGCCATCGCACTGGTCTTGAATTTCCCACAGACAAAAATTCAGAACAAAAAGATCAAAGAGCTAGGACAGAATGCCATGGTCAACGTGCTGCCGGCTTCAATGGCACCGCATATGCACTGGTTCCTGGCACTGTTCAGCGTTCCGCTGATGATGATTCTTGGAACGGATGCTTTCTACTACGCACTGCTACCGATCATAATCGGAGTAGTTGCTCCGTTTGGAGTCAAATCCGAGGCAGTGGCCGCGACTTTCTTGCTCACTGCTACCTTCGGTACACCGGTTAGTCCCTCAGTCGCTGCTGTGTATGTGGGCTTGGGCCTTGTGGATGTTTCTATCAGAGATCATATCAAGTACGCGCTAAAATTTGTTTGGCCAATGAGTATTCTCGCACTTATTGCCTCAACTCTGCTGGGAGTGATTCCGTTCTGATTTCCCGACCCATGTTCTTCCACGATTGCCGAACTGTTTTTTCGCTGGATGGGAAGTGCTATGGAGTAATAGAACTCTAGTGCCCTGTGAGTTTAAAAATTGTAGCTACTCCCATTTTCTGTGGTAATGTGTTGTACTATAAAGGAGGTGAACACAACGCCACGAACAATATGACAGTATCGGACAATCAAAACTAAATTTGTTCGCAGAATAACAAACAAGGGATAACCGTAAAAGGCTATCCCCCATTATTTTAGCGCAGCTGCAGAGTCTCACTCCACGGCTGCGATTTTTCTATTTTACAGTTCACAAATAAAGTAGACGACACAAAAAGAGCCACGAAACATTTTAGTTTCGTGGCCTAGATGGTGCGGGTAATTCGAGTTATGAATGAATCACCAGAGAAGTTAGAATTGTGAGAATATGCCAACCGCTAACTCAGTAGAATTTTTTAAAGATTTCAAGTAAGAATATTTGGTTTTTAAATATCTTTCAATTAATCTGAGTTTCATATAATAAACATTATGCGAAGCTAAAATAAAGATCAATTGCTGTAAACAGCCATTTATTATCACTTGTTGATTATTCAGTTTGTTATATTTCTTTCATAGAATCCCAAAGCTTTTTTACTTTCTTATAAGTCACATGCTTGTTAATATGATGTGGTAATTCCATTCTATCTTTATCCTTGAGATAATAATACACAACCGATTTAATCTTTGGATTATTGTTAATCAACACAAATAGATGTTCATCATTAGCTGGTTCCAATCCTACTATTTCTAATTGACCGCTGATTGATTTAAAGAGTCCTTTTTTGACCTTGGTATCTGGTTTAATTAAATTTCCATATTTATCTAGCCAAGATTAACTCATTATTGCATTGCTATATATATGCTTCATATTGGAAACTTTCTTGGATATCAATGTATCACATTCTGCTTGATGGGACGCATAATACAAACTCGTAATATCATATTCAGGCGATAGTTTTTTAAACTCGCCGTGCAAATGGCACACTTTAGCTGTATCACATAATATATTCTCCAAGTTATAATCATAGTTTGTAGTAAAAATATTTGAAAATTTATTAAGATATGTAGTCATTCCTATATAGAAACTTTTGTAAATATCATTAATGGCACCGTCATTATATATTCCATCGACTAGCATCTGACTAAGGAAGGTAAACATTATCTTTCTATATGATTCGCTTTGAGTTTTACCGTCTTTAACCCTATACCCGTTGTTGAATAGCTCAAACGCTAAAAAGTAATCCTCTAAAAACACAGAAGTAATATCACTGTTGTCAGGATAAGTCCTTCTTATTCTATCTAACTCCGTAAGCATGAATAAGCCATCAGCTTTCTCTCTATGCTTACCAGCCTTTATTTCATTAATTACTAATACCATCCCATTGAGCAAGCTAAGTTGTTCTTCTACGGACAAGCTATTTTCCGTTAGTTCAGTATATTTTCTTGCTTTAATATTTTCAACGACTCGTTTCATTATAGCAGGACCAGAATATACATCAATACCACCAAACTGAATATTAATACCATTTCCCACTAATAAATTTCGTTCCATAATTTCCCACCTTTTAGCCTATTCACAACCGAGGTTCATATTGCGTTTTTAATTTTTTAGTAAAAGCTCCAATATACTTTCGAAGAATCCGCTCAATAGGGAGGATGATGCATTACGAGATCTTTTTTTCTTTAACAATGGTCTTTGCAAAGGCAAGGTATTTACTTCTTCCTCGAGATACTCTTGCCAATTCATCCATAAAAATGGTGTAAGTAGTCAGGGGCTGTTTTGCATTGGGAAGATACAGAAACGGCAACACATTTACAATGCTATTATTATCTTCGCACATTTCAATCAAAAGCAATCCATTTGAATAGCCTTCATAATATGCTTCATCCCAATAGTTATTTACCTTGTGACATGTTTTAATCAATTTTTGATATTCTTTTGCCATTTCACCTGAATACCCGGGTCGATTATATTCTCCCGTCTGATAGTTTTACAAAAAACGTTCAAACGCGTGTATGACACCGTCTTGATAAGAGAGTGTATATATTGTGCACGGATATTTAATCAGCTTTATAGTCGGAACTTTCTCATGAAGTTTCTCAAGGTTTATAAGAATAGATTGAATCTGAGGATGGATTGAGCAATTTTTTATTATGCCGTTCTTAATGAGTGCAAGCTTTGATTTGTGTAGAAAGAAAGTGCCAGAAGTCACAAGAAAAGTGGAATTCTTGTAATTCAGACGTGTATCTAAAGTTACAATATAGACGTGTGGATAAATATCTCTCATTTCATCGCGTATATAGTTAATGATCTGTGTAAAATCTTTATTTCCAAAAGAGAAACCAATAAATACAACGGTCTTTGTTGCAAGGATTGTCTTAAGAGTTGCCTCAATGATTCCGTTTTAAAGTTCCTTAAAACACTTATTGTAATCATCAGTGGTAGCAATTATGGAACTCAAGTTTTTGATGGAACCGTGAATTCTTAAAACACATCGGGAATTTTCATCCCAAAAGATGAAGTCTTCTGGAATTGTAATGGGAATTGCTCCACAGTAGTCTTCAAAGTATGTATCCCAATTTGTCGTAATAATGGTTTTAATTGGATATATTTCAGCTAATTTCTGATAAAGCGCTGTAGCTGAATTCTCCAATTCTGAAAAAAATGAATATATTTAAACCTATCTCCAATCTTTTTTATAAGTTTTCTGCGACCATCTGGCCTGTCGCAATACTGTTGCATAAGATGACTAAAGGGAATTGAGTCATCTCCTATTCCCAATTCATCTTCAATAGACGGGTCGGTGATAAAATTTCGGACAGTTGCGAGCAACATGATCTACCGCTGGCAGAAAAAGTACACCCCCGACGGAGACAAAACGCAGCTGGTGGAGCAACAGGACGAGCTCAGCAAACTTCACAAAAGGGTAGCGGAGAAAACTACATATTAAAAAAAGCGTCGGCCTTCTTCGCACAGCATCAAAAGTGAGAGCAACGGATTACTGTGCTTTGATAAACTCCAATAGCGAATACGCCAAGGTAAAGTGGGCCGAAAAGCTTGGCGTTTCAACGTCCGGATTATTATACCTGGCTTCGCGAACGGGCCCAGCGGCAAGCAGTCGAAGATACCAGGCGAGGAAAAGTTATCGCTGCATTCAACGATGGTCAGGGCGTTTACGGCGCCGATCGAATCTGCGGGATTCTCAGGCGCGACGGATATTCGGCGTCCTGCCCGGTCGTGCGGGGCGCATCATGTCACAAGAAGGACTGAAATCCAGCCATTGCGGGGGTGCAGGCAGCGGCTGGCTGGAAGCAGAACTTTTCCGCAGTCGGGAAACCGGGCGACAACGCTTGGAGCGAGAGTTTCTTTTCGATTCTCAAAAAGGAGATCGTCCGTAATATCGTTGACTTTTCGGTATTGTTCTTATTCCGATGGCCATCACCAAAAGGACTAAGCAAAGAAGTAGCAAAAGAAATAGCGGTATAATTTGAGGTATGTTGCTTACTGACAAATTATCGCCGTTTATTTTTTATATTGTATATTGTGTGTATTGCAATTTAAGCTTTTCCTAATTTCTCAAAAGCGCTCCATGCTATGCAGAAGAGTATCCTATTTGCTAAACAGTAGGATACAACAATTTAGTCGTTTGTCACAAAATAGGCGCACGCAATAGAATTATAAGTACAGTTTTTAGCCTGTTGTTAACAGGCTAAAAACTGTTTGATTTTCAAAAACTGATTGGTTATTATGAATGTAAGCTAGTAAAAAACAATAAAAGTAATAAAAAAATAATAAAAGAAATAGATATGATGCCTAAAATAAAAGAAATATTAAATTAAAACTGCGAACAAAGATGTTAGATTATGAGTTAAATATTTGTTCTCTTTTAAAAAAGCTTGTTAGAGTTGCGCTTACTTAGTCTCGCTCTTGCAATTGCTATGAATTTTTGCATTGCAGGTGAAACAACTGCCCTATCAGGATAACAGAGTGCTAGGCTTCTACTTATACTTTTTTTAGCAATCGGATAGATGCCGGTTACTTTTTGATCATCATTGGGCTGCTTTTCCAAAGCCTGCAGCATACCAGTAGGAGCAAGTGTAATTCCCATACCGGTACGAGAGAAAGCAATGGCAGTTTCCATAAAATCTGTTTCCACCAATATATGCGGGCTGATTTGACTAGCCAAAAAAAGTTTATCACAAGAATCTCTGACGCTGCCTGAACGTGGAAGGATAAAGAGACAATCGCGGAGCGTCCGCAGATCTGCCGTTTCAGATAGTTGCTTTATTATCTCTTCTGACCGGTTAGGAAAGTTGTTCTTTATAGCTGCTTTCGGCGCATAAATGCTGATTGATTCTTCTATAAGCGGTACTGTAACGGTATTGCAGGGGTAAGGTGGACGCGTAATTATCAGATCCACTTTATGGTGGGTCAGGAGATCACTCAAGTCTGAAAAGTTCCTTTCGAACAGTTCCAATTTTATGTTGGGACAATTTTCGACAAGGCTAGGTAAAAGTTGAGGCAATAAGGTACGGGCATAAGAGGATGCGATTCCAATACGCAGATTATTGCAGCGACCTTCAGAAAAGGTTTGCATTTCCTGTTCGACTTGGCGCTGCAAGAACAGAATTTCTTCTGCGCGTTTATATAATTGTTTTCCGGCGGGAGTGAGCGCTAGCGGGCGTGTTCTATCAAACAGAATCACACCTAAATCACTTTCCATTTGTGCGATGTGGCCACTTAGCGTCTGTTGAGAAACATACAGTCTCTTGGCTGCCACAGAAAAATTGTGGCTATCAGCCACAACCGTGAAGTAATGAAGTTGTAAGAAACTTATCATGCCAAGCTCACTCCCTTTTTTATAATTGTAACACATTTAGTATTTATTTGACAACTCTATGCAGTTGCCCGGGTCGATTGCATAAGTTATTGAATTTATATATTTAATTATTCCTTTTAATCTTTATGTGAAAGGTCGATTTACAAAATGAGTTGGACAAAAAGAGACCGTTTTGATGCCGTCATGAACGGAGAATTTGCTGACAGAGTACCTGTTACGGCATATCACCATCATACGGAATTTGAACATAGCGGTCCAAGAGTCTTAGCGGATAAAATGTTGGAGTTTCAGCAAAAATTCGATTGGGATGTCTTAAAAATAAATCCTCGTGCCGTGTATTACTATGAAGCTTGGGGAAATGAGTATGATTATGACCATTACAATGACGTGGTCCCCACACGCGTCAAAACGCTGATTCATGACTATACTGACCTGGAAAAGGTAGGAGTATTGCGTGGAGATGAAAGTACATTTAAAGAGCAGCTTGAAATGTGCAAGATGATTGTTGAAGGAAGTGGTGGGGATGTACCTGTTATTCAGTCAGTCTTTACCCCAATTGGAATTTTGCTCAATCTTTGTGGGATGCGCAGTGTGGGACGTTATCGTCCTTCTCCAAGAGAGGAAAGTCCATTAATTAAGCTTTGCCTGGATCACCCTGTGGAGGTAAAGCAGGCGCTAACGAATATTGCAAAGACTATGGCTGATTATTGTCAAAATTTGCTGAAAACAGGTATTGACGGTGTCTTTTATGCTTGCCTAGGAATGGCACGTACAGGTTATTTTACGATGGAGGAATGGAAAGAGTTTGTTGAGCCATATGATTTGATGGTTTTGGAAGCTTTGAAAGGCACGAAAGTGATCATACATACCTGTGGTATCTATGGAAATCCTCAACGCTTTGCATCATGGCCGATTAATATGATCCATTGGGCGTCAAGTGCTACAGGTTGCCCACGAATTTGGGAAAGTAAGTCTTGGCTGAATGGAAAAATTGCCATGGGTGGAGTTGATGAGCGCCCGTTTGGAGAAAACCAAGCATTAAACATCAGCCAATTGGCGCATGAAACTCTTCAAAAAATGAAAGATCAGCCATTTTTACTTGCACCAGACTGCTCTGTTTCAATCCATACACAGGAAGATGAACTTCGCGCTTTTAGAGCCAGTGTGGATAACGAATAAGATAAATGATAGAAAGATTAAGTAAATATTGAAAGGAATCTTTGGATTATGACGAGTTATTTGCATGCTAAACGTGCAATTGTCGGTGATGGAAGAACTGTCTTGAGTCCAGCTTGGATTGGGTTTGAAGGTAAGTTCATTACTTATGTAGATATGAAAAAGCCTGAGGAAGCAACAGAGAAAAACACAACAGAAATGCCGGACTCCGTGACGCTAACGCCGGGACTAATGAACATTCACGACCATATCAGCCGCAAATCTCTTAGAAAGCCGGTACCAGGCAAAACTTTTGGAGAATGTGCCACAAAATTAATGAATAATGATCTCCCATATCTAATTTTACATAGTTACGTGAATATGCTTAGTTATTTAAAAGATGAAGGTATTACTTATGTACGTGACCTGGGCCTGTCTGGGTATACCTGCATAAATTTGCGTCAGGCTATAGACGAAGGCCTTGTTATGGGACCATACATCAGCAGCTGCGGAATGTCAATCAGTATTACCGGAGGACATTGCTACCGTCAGAGTGTCGAGTGCGATGGGCCGGATGCAGTCAGAAAAGCGGTACGTATTCAATGTAACAAAGGAGCCGATGTTATTAAATTTATGGGTAGTGGAGGCCTTGAACATTTTCCAGACGAGGATCCCAGTATCCCACAATTCACCGTTGAAGAACTGAAAGCTGGTGCTGAAACTGCTCATGATTTAGGAAAGGACTGTTCAATTCATGCTTATTCTAATGAAGGAATCCGCCGAGCAATTTATGCCGGCATAGATAACATTGAGCATGGTTGTATGATGACAGAAGATCTGATTGAAGAGATGGCAAAACGAAATCAGCATCTGAATCCAACTATGACCGGCATCCGTGGAGCCGCAAAAGCAGGCCCAAATGCAAAGTACTGGGATATGCTCCAAGAGCGGGTATTCAAGAAACAGGAACAGGGAATGCGATGGGCAAAGAAAGCAGGGGTACTAATTGGCGCTGGGACAGATACGGCTGGTACACTGCGTGACGAAATTGCCATGATCGCGGAGACACTTGAGGAGAATCCGGTGGAGGCAATCGGGCGTGCCACTGGCATCAATGCTCAGATTGCAAAACGAAACGACATGGGACTTTTAGAAGTCGGACGTCTTGCTAACATTGTAGCTTTTAATGGAGATCTGACAAAAAGCCTTGAAGGTTTGGCTCAGGTAGTCCAAACTTGGAAAGACGGAATTCCGTGTAAATAATGCTGGAGGAAAAAATGATACGTGAAGAGTTAGTGACGCAGGCGGAGCAAATGGTAGATGACATGGAACCTCAAATCCTTGAAATTAGTCATTCTATTTTTAAAACTCCTGAACTTGCGTTTCATGAATTTAAATCTGCTCAGATTCTCCAAGACATAGTTGAGGCCAATGGCTTTTCAGTAGTTCGCGGCCAAGGGGAGCTTCAGACGGCGATTCGTGCGGAGCATACGCCGAAAACCAATACTCCCAATATAGCATTCATTTCTGAATTTGACGCACTTCCAAATGGTCATGCCTGCGGCCACAATTTGATAGCGGCCTCTGGTGTATCAGCTGCCGTGATCTTCGATAAGCTTATTCGTAAGTATGACCTATCGGCTAATAGTATCTTTCTTGGGACTCCAGCAGAGGAAGGCGGCGGCGGCAAAATCAAGATGTTGGAATCCGGGATGTTCGACAAAATTGATTTTGCAATGATGATTCACCCTTGTGATGCCACAATGGTAGAGGATTGGTCTTTGGCCGGACAAACAATCACGTTCCAATTCCATGGACGTAGTGCCCATTGTGCAGCAAGCCCATGGTTAGGTGCAAATGCGCTGGCAGCGGCGATGGAAACAGTGAATATGGTAAACGCATGGAAAGGACAATTCAGGGATTACAGCAGAGTCTTTCCAAATATTACTCACGGTGGGGATGCAACAAACGTTATTCCGGATTTTGCCGAACTAAAATATAATGTGCGTAGTGACAACTTAAAATATCACAGTAAGCTGGTAGCTATCGTTGAAACATGTGCACAATGCGCTGCGAAAGCTTTCGGAGTGACCGTGGAATCAAAGAAGACCATTACTTATGAACCTATTTCCAATGATAAAACACTTAAAAAGTACATGGCTGAAGCTTTTGAGACTTTAGGAGAAAATGTTATTCCTCGTTACCGAGATCATGGAATAGGCAGTACAGATATGGGAAATGTTTCACGACGGTTACCAGCTATACATGGTCATCTCTTTCTAGCAAAAGAAAATACGCATACCGTCGGTTTTCGTGAGGCAGCCGGAGGCGTACCCGGAGACATATATGTTATTAAGGCAACAAAAGCATTGCTGCTTACGGCAATCGGATTAATTGCTGATGTATAAATTTTGAACCGCATTAACATAAGAAGCTAATTTGTTCCTTAGTCTTACCATTTTATAACACATGGAAACAAATTGCCTATATATTTTAATTAAAAAGGAGAAAGAAAATGAAAAGGATTGTAGCTGCAATTCTTGCGCTGACAATGTTATTTAGCCTCACTGCCTGTGGAAACTCTAGTGGATCTGGCGGATCCGGTTCCACAGCATCCACAGCGTCAACAAATGTTGGAAAAACAGATATTGTAATTGGTACTGCTGCAGAAGCAGTAACTCTTGATCCTCAGAATGGTTGGGATGGCAACTCTCTATATGTAATGCGGCAGATGTATAACGGACTCGTGAAATTAGACAACAATATGAAAATAGTGGGGGATTTAGCAGAAAGCTGGAAGACGAATTCCGATACCAGTGTTACTTTTTCACTCAAACATGGAGTAAAGTTCCATAACGGAGATGAAATGAAGGCTAGCGATGTGGTTTTCAGTATTGAGCGTGCGGAAAACAGTGCAAAAGTTAAAACTTTTGCTGCCGACATTGCCTCTGTTGTTGCAGATGATGACTACACGGTTACTATTAATACTAAAACACCATATGCGCCATTAATGTCTAACCTGTGTCATACCGCCTGCTCCATCGTTAGCGAAAAGGCCGCTAAAGCTGAGGGAGACAAATTTTCTGCTGCCCCTGTCGGGACTGGTCCGTTTAAATTCTCTGAGTGGGATTCAGGAGATAAAATTATTTTGTCCAGAAATGATAACTATTTTGGCGGCAAGGTTTTACCTTCTTCCCTGACATTTAAATTGATGACCGATGGTTCTGCCAGAAATATCGCTCTTGAGACGGGTGACATTGACATGAATCTGATCGTTTCAGCATCTGATGCTGCGCGTTTTGAAAATGAAAGCAGTGTAAAGCTTATTTCCAGCATGAGTCCTAAAATCGAGTATGTTTCGATGAATCAAAAGGTTACTCCTTTTAATAACCAAAAGGTGCGTGAAGCAATAAATTATGCTATTGACAGGGATTCTCTGAACTCAGTTGCGACTGCAGGCTATGGTAAAGTAACGGATTCAGTAATGAATCAACAGATCCTTGGATATTCTGATGAGGTAACTCATTACGATTATAATCCGGAAAAAGCTAAGGCGTTTCTTTCCGAAGCCGGATATCCTAATGGCTTTAGTACGTCGATCCTTGTGTATGGTGATTCACGTAATACTGAAGCACAGCTTATTCAGGCAAACCTTAAAGATGTTGGGATAACTTTGACAGTGACCTCGGAAGAATCAACAACAATGCTTGATCAGATAAACAGCGGTAATTATGATATGTTTATTATGAGCTATAACAATACCACCGGGGATCCTGATACCAGCTTGTATATGTTGTTTGACTCTCAGATTCCTGCTGCATCTGGGAACCGTTCTTACACCAATATACCAGATGTGGACAAAATGTTGGATGAGGCCCGTGTTGAAACGGATAACACTAAGAGAATTGACCTGTACGCAAACATTCAGAAGACATTGGCAGAGCAGGCAGTCTGGGTCCCGCTTTATAATGTGCCGAATCTGGTAGGCGTCCGCAGCGGTTTGACAGGATATACCCCACATCCGCTTGGTAATGATGTATATGACCAACTCTGCTATCAGTGACTTTTACCCTGGATTAAGCAAATATCCAGGAGAGCAGTGCTGCAAACCTATTTTAATCATAGCGGTTATATATGGAGAGTAGAATAGCCGCAAAACGCAAAGGCCTGAGGGCGCTCACCGCGCGTACGCCGTTTATTGTGCTTAGTGAAAGTGAGGGAGAAGTATGTACAAATTCATTATAAAGCGCGTGCTAATGATGATTCCAGTAGTTTTCGGCGTTTCACTGCTGGTTTTCTTTGTCTTGAAAATGACGCCTGGAGATCCTGCACGTGTAGTGGCAGGCGCTCAGGCAGATGAGGCTACTGTTGAGGAAATCAGAGGGGAACTTGGACTGAACAAACCACTGCCACAGCAATATGTAGATTATATGGCAGATCTTTTGCAGGGGAATATGGGGACAAGCTATACCACTGGAAAACCTGTCTCCTCAGAAATACGTTCCAGAATGCCCACAACATTCATTCTGGCTTTTGGCGGAGTTCTTGTCGCAGTAATAATTGGTATTCCTCTCGGAATTATTTCTGCAACAAAGCAGTATTCGGTTTTGGATAATGTCAGTACATTACTGGCATTGGCTGGCGTGGCTATGCCGAACTTCTGGCTCGGATTAATGCTTATCCTGCTTTTTTCACTGAAACTTGGTTGGCTTCCAAGCGGCAGTGCGGATACATGGAAAGGTTATATTTTGCCGGTAATCACACTGGGCGTTGGGGCAACTGCCAGCTTTATGCGAACAATGCGTTCCAGCATGCTTGATGTTATCCGACAGGATTATATTCGCACGGTGCGAGCCAAAGGATCAAGTGAAAATAGAGTCGTAATACACCATGCGCTTCGAAACGCAATGATTCCAGTTATCACGGTTATCGGATTAGAGATCGGCACGCTGCTTGGCGGTGCGGTCATCAATGAAACAGTTTTCTCTCTGCCTGGAATTGGTACACTTATGATTAATTCGATTAATAAAAAAGATGAACCCGTGGTATTAGGATGCCTGATTACTTTCGCCATCGTATTTAGTATTGTAAATCTGCTTGTTGATATTTTGTATGCCTATATTGATCCCCGAATAAAATCTCAATACCAATAAAGAGAGGGGTAAATGATGAAAGAATCAAATAATACAGCATCTGCTGGAAAAATTCATGTAAAAAAGCATAAGCGTAGTCAGTTGGCTGAAATCTGGCGGAGAATGCGGCGGAATAAGTTGGCAATGGTAGGCCTTTTTACAGTAATTTTGCTTATTCTGGTTGCCATTTTTGCCGGTCAAATTGCTGATTACAATAACGTCGCAATAAAACAGAATGTAGCTATACGTCTACAAGCCCCCAGCACAAACCACTGGTGTGGAACTGATGAGTTTGGCAGAGATGTTTTTGTCAGACTGGTGTATGGAACAAGAATAAGCCTCCTGGTCGGTGTGATAGCGGTATGCATTGCTCTGGCAACAGGTGGCACTCTAGGAGCAATTGCGGGTTACTTCGGAGGTGTTGTTGATAATACTATCATGCGTGTGATGGATATTTTCCTTTCGATTCCGATTCTCTTACTCGCAATTATGATTGTATCCGCATTGGGAACAAGCATGCTTAATCTCATGATTGCAATTGGCTTGGCAAGTATGCCAACGTTTGCAAGAGTCGTTCGTGCTTCGGTATTGAGCGTGAAAGATCAGGAATTTGTAGAAGCTGCCAAAGCTATTGGAGCTAAGAATGGGCATATACTAGTCCATCATATTATTCCCAACTGCCTGTCTCCAATTATCGTTCAGGCTACCTTACGTGTAGCAACGGCAATTTTATCGACAGCATCTCTGAGCTTTATTGGTTTGGGCATACAACCTCCTGCTCCCGAATGGGGTTCCATGCTTGCAAGCGGGCGCGCGTATATACGTAATGCTCCTCATATAGTAATTATCCCAGGTTTGCTTATTATGATTACTATTCTGGCACTGAACCTGCTTGGGGACGGTTTGCGCGATGCTTTAGATCCAAAGTTGAAACGTTAAGGGTGAATTGCCATGAATGATGAAAATGTTATACTGGATATTCAAGACTTGAGTGTTGAATTCCGTACAGATGACGGGATTGTCAAAGCAGTAAATAATATAAATATACAAATCCAGCGAGGCAAGACGTTGGGCCTTGTGGGCGAAACCGGTGCCGGTAAAACGACAACTGCACTTTCAGTGCTGCATTTGGTACCAGACCCTCCAGGGGTAATTACGGGTGGCAAAGTTATTCTTGATGGTAAAGATGTACTGAAAGCCGGAAAACATGAGCTTAGAAAGCTGCGTGGGTCTCTGGTCAGTATGATCTTCCAGGACCCTATGACAAGTTTGGATCCAGTTGTTCCCGTGATAGACCAAATTGCCGAGGTATATATACTCCATGAGCGTATAAACAAGAAAGAGGCTGAACAACGGGCAGCCAGCATGCTTGAGCTTGTAGGTATTCCGGCATCCAGGGGACATGAATACCCACATCAGTTTTCCGGCGGAATGAAACAACGCGTAGGTATTGCCATGGCACTGGCGTGCAATCCAAAGTTGCTCATTGCGGACGAGCCGACTACTGCACTAGATGTAACAATTCAAGCGCAGGTTCTTAAGCTGATGAAAGAACTAAAGGAAAAATATAAAATGTCGATGCTGATGATTACACATGATCTCGGAATCGTTGCTGAAGTGTGTGATGAGGTTTCTGTAGTTTATGCAGGCAGAATAGTGGAACATGGTACATTGGAGGATGTTTTCGAACATACGGCGCATCCGTACACAGAGGGCCTGTTCAACTCAATACCAAATATTGATGTCCATACGGAGCGGCTGATTCCGATTCGTGGATTGATGCCAGATCCAACAAATCTCCCAGAAGGATGTCCGTTTGCGCCACGGTGTGACTACGCAATAGAGGAATGCAGAAATCATTTACCTGGCCGGACTGATCTAAGTGATACGCATTATGTCTGTTGTATCCTGCGTGAAAAGAAGGAGTGAGAGCATGGCAACGAATCAACCGATCCTTGAAGTAAAAAACCTTAAAAAGTATTTCAAGACTCCTAAAGGAATGCTCCATGCAGTAGACGATGTAACCTTTAACATCGAGCGTGGTAAAACACTTGGAATTGTGGGAGAAAGCGGTTGTGGAAAATCCACTACCGGTCGTGCAATTCTGAGACTGATCGAACCAACTGACGGTGAAGTAATATTTGAAGGTTGCAATGTGTTGAAACTCAATAAAAATGAGATGAGGCAGATGCGCCAGAGAATGCAGATGATTTTTCAGGATCCTTATTCTTCTCTCAATCCGCGTATGACAATTAGTGATATCATTGCAGAACCGTTAAAGATTCACAAGCTTTGTTCCGATGCCGCGGAGCGGGAAGAAAAAGTGGAACAAATGATGGAGACTGTAGGTTTGGCAGAACGCTTAGTAAATAGTTATCCCCATGAATTGGACGGTGGAAGACGCCAGCGTGTTGGAATTGCGCGAGCATTGATACTCAACCCGAGTTTTATTGTTTGCGATGAGCCCGTATCAGCTTTAGATGTCTCTATTCAGGCACAGATTTTGAATCTGATGCAGGATTTACAGGATCAGATGCATTTTACTTATATTTTTATTACGCACAACTTGTCTGTGGTCAATCATCTCGCAGATGAAATTGCAGTAATGTATCTGGGGCAAATTGTAGAAAAAGCACCTGCTATGGAACTGTTTGCTCACCCAATTCATCCATATACGCAGGCACTGTTATCTGCTATTCCAGTGCCGAGTTTGAGACGAAATGTCGAGGTACAGACGCTTAGTGGTGAAATCTCTTCACCTATTAATCCATCGAAAACATGCCGATTTGCGCCTCGTTGTCCTCGTGCCTGTGAAAAGTGCACCCAGGAAGAAGCTGAACTTAAAAATTATGGCGGTGAACACTATGTTGCTTGTTGTCTATGTTAGCGCAGATTATTTCAAAGGAGAACATCTATGGATCGAAAATTGTATGAAAACCACCTGGCAATTTTGAAGGATGAACTCATTGTTGCTCTAGGATGTACGGAACCAATTGCTATTGCATATGCTGCCGCAAAAGCACGAGAAACACTTGGAGAAATGCCTCAGCATTGCTTGGTGCGATGCAGCGGCAATATAATAAAAAATGTCAAGGGTGTAGTCGTTCCAATGTCTAAAGGACTATGCGGAATGGATGTCGCCGCAGTGCTTGGTATTGTGGGTGGCAATCCAGCTCTCAAGTTAGCAGCGCTGGAAAGTGTTAAAGACGAAGATGTGGAGATCACAAAAAAGCTGCTGGCTGAAGGCTTTTGCAACTGCGAACTGGCAGAAAATGTCGAAAATCTTTATGTTTTGGTGTCAGTGAATTCTGAAGGGCATAGCGCTGCAGTTGAAATAAAGAACTATCATACTAACATTGCTAAAATTGAAAAAGACGGGGCTGTTATATATAAGAACGAACAACATACGGATAATAGCAATGAAGTTCGTGGCAATAAAAAACTGCTCAATCTTCAAAATATTATAGAATTTGCAAACTGTGTTAAATTGGACGATATTAAAGACACTATTGAAAGGCAGATTCGTTACAATTCTGCTATTTCTGAGAATGGCCTCAAAGAACAATGGGGAGCACAGGTCGGTCGCACTCTCACAGAGAACAATTCAAGTGGTGATATTAAAGTGACGGCGGCGGCGGCAGCTGCTGCCGGCAGTGATGCTAGAATGGGAGGATGTTCACTTCCAGTAGTGATTAATAGCGGAAGTGGAAACCAGGGAATCACTATAACAATGCCAATTGTTGCATATGCAAAAAAATATAATATTCCGAGGGAAAAATTATATAGAGCTCTTTGCTTGGCAAATCTGATCAGCGTACATCAAAAAAAGTACATTGGCAATCTTTCTGCCTATTGTGGCGCGGTAAGCGCCGCAGCCGGAGCTGCCTGTGGAATTGCCTATATGAACGGGGGCGACTATACAGAAATCAGTGAAACAATTACCAATACGATTTGTACGACGGGCGGAATTGTCTGCGACGGAGCAAAATCCAGTTGTGCCGCAAAAATTGCGGCTGCTGTGACAGCTGCAATTACAGGCTGGCAAATGGCAAGCAGCAAGCGTGTATTTCAGCCGGGAGAAGGCCTTGTGGAAGAGAATGTCGAGGACACCATTGCCAATATTGGTCGTATGGGCCGAGAGGGAATGAAATCTACGGATCTCGAAATTTTAAATATTATGCTTGGAAAATAAACAGAACGCCTTGCCAAAACTGATAGATTGGCAAGGCGTCTCTTTCTAACAAGCCGAAATACAACTTATTTTTTCTTCTGTTTTCCAATCCGGCATAACATTTCAGAAATATATTGTTATACCCACGGACACCATAATATATAGAAAAGCCAAACATAAAAAGCCGTCGATTTTCCTGCCGAAAAGTATATAACTTTACTTAATATTCCGAATACATATCCAATCCAAATGAACAAGTAGAAATGAATACTGGTTCCCTTTGCAGTACGGGCTTTCCACGCTTTTACTATATTAAGCGGCCAAGAGATGCCAAAACAGATCCACCATTAAGGCTTCGATAAACACTCGCCACTGTACTCCCCCCTTCACAATTCCATAGTTTCTTTAGTTAAATATTGATTATGAAATGAAAAGCGATTATTCAGCAGATGTGGAGTCTGTACACTGCCGCACTTTTCGCAGACTTCTTTAAAATATGCTTGTAATTGGCCTCGATACGCAGGATGTGCACAGTTTTCAATGATGAGCTGCGCCCGTTCCCGTGGGGCTTTATCGCGAAGATCGGCAACTCCATTTTTGGTTACTATTACATCTACATCGTGATCTGTGTGACTTACCATTGGAACGATATTTGAAATTATATCGTTTTTTTCCGTTGAAGTTGTCATAAATATTGAAATGGCTGCATTTCTGGCATAGTCACCGCTGCCGCCGATTCCGTTGTATATACGGGTTCCACATAAATGCGAGGAATTTACATTTCCATATAGGTCGACTTCTATTTGCAGTGTTCATAGAGATAACACCAAGACTCCGGATGATTTCCGCAATTACTTCTCCAGTTGCTATGGCAGCTTTATCGCAAAGACCTCTTCCACTAAAATTGGTTATGCTACGTTTAAACTCGCTCTGCCGGCATTTTTAATTGCCTTTTGTATGGCATTACAACCGGAACTTTGTGTGATTGGTTCTGTGGGTAATATTTTATTGGTTATTGTTTTTTGCCTGCTGAGCGTTTTTGCGATGGCTGTTGGACTGGAAGGGTATCTGAAAGTGGCCTTGCCAATATGGCGCAGAGTGTTGTGGTCTATTGCCGGAATTTTGCTCATCCTTCCCGGTTTGACCACTTCAATACCCGGTTTAGTCTTGATAGTTTTGCTGGTAGTTACCGGTAAAAATTTATTACATCGTAAAAAAGAAAAAAGCTGTGCTTAAGTCGGTTCTTCAGAATCATCATCTTTTATGTCCCGATCCCAAAAACGTATATAACATCATAATTAGTACTCTAATATAGTACTGTCAAATTCTATTGCTTAATTTTTGTAAAGCTTTATGTGCAAAGTAATAGCTCCAATGGGCGAGTCATCACTTTTTGCTTAATGTCAATAATTGAGGTAACGTAAAAATGGAGACATCACTAAGACTGAGTTGCATCTAGGTGAGCTGACGGAAGAGGAAAAGCTGATTCTTGAGGCAGGCAGTTTCACCAATTATTATAGGATGCAATGATGTTATCTTGAAGGACTCTGATGGTATAAAGATTAAGAAAAGTTAAAGAAATTAAAATTATGGAAGGAGAAACACATACCGATCGATTACACACAATTATTCAAGCATTTAATCATTCGGGCATTCCATCCGTTATTTCAAAATGCAGCCTAAATCTGCTGGTTTATTTGACTGTTCGCTGTTTGTTGAATTGATATAGCTCAGTTGCAACCGTACTCAACCACATTGCACTGTTTCGCAACCTTCCAAAAGAGATTCTGACGGACAATGGTTTTGAATTCAAAGGGAATGCACTAAACGCATGGAGTTACGACCACCATGTAGAACATGTTTTTACTGATCGGGGCACCCAACCCAGAACGGTTATATCGAAAGTTTTAATGGAAAGCTTCGGGATGAATGCTTAAACCAAAACTTGTTTAAAAATCTCTATGAAGCCAATAAAATCATTGAAGACTGGCAAAATGAGTATAACCATCTTCGCCCACACAGTTCTTTGGATAATTTGATGCCGGCAGAATACGCCATGAAAATCTCAGGTGATTACTAACTTTCTATCTGGACGACTTTTGGGGGCAGGTCAAAACCTAGACATTACTAAAGTACAAATAGAGTAATATCTCATTCAGTTTCCACTAACACGTAATCCGTGATTTATTAACGGTAAGTAATAAAATTTATTATCACATGTCAATTCCGAAAAGCAGTAAAGTTTTGCAATATCTGCAAGTCCTTTTTGTATTTTATGTTCAAATCCTTTTTCGACCTGTACACATTTTCCATCAAAAATCTTACTTTCCAGAATACGATTAAGGTGTTCCCTAATCACTATTCTGTATTCATTTTGTATGGAATATTTTTCATTCTTAATAAATAACTGTTTAATGCCAGCTTCATCTACTAACTTCTTTGTCAAGGAAAGGCTAATGGAGCCATATTGTACACGTCCATGTGTCAATTTATATCCATTTGTATCACATGTACTCAGTCTTTCTATAAATTGTTCATACGGAAGCATAACAATATATCCGTCTGTTTCATAAAAGATTTTTATTGAATCCTTATTCAGGAGTATCTTTTCAGCTTGGATATGTATCTTCAATTATCATCATACAATAAATGGGACATAAAGAATTGGCAAATAGCATATCTGTCGATGAAACAGCAGTTTCCATTGTGTCTTCCTGCCCATTTGTGCCGCTTTCCATGTCATGCTCAAATGTAGCACAATTCATATATAGTTTTGCATTGATCAAATTACGAGCATATTTTTTTTAGAAGTTATTTTTAGCAAATACTTAATAATAATTTACTCTATTAGTCTTATCATGGACTCAAAAAAATAAAATCGGTCTCTCAGTTTACAATTCCGTAATTCGTGACTATTTATCTTGTGATTATGAGTGCCTGTCTCAAATGCCGTGTTTAGACTAAGCGATATAAATACAATTTTTAATAAGTTAGTAACTCATTAAATACTTTAATTGCAAATCTGTCTGTCATTCCTGATATGTAATCAAGGATTCCCTGAATATAAATTTTTTTGCTATCAAGAGCTCCATAAATCTTTTCATTCTCACATTTCACTGTGACTCGTCCGTTACGAGATACAAGCTTGATCAGTACAGCAAAGCCGGCATGTTGGAAAAAGCTAAAAAAATAGAGGAACAAGAAAATCTTTACACAGCGTAAAGTAAATCAGGCTCCAAGGCAAAAATGCCTTGAAGCCTGATTTTTTTCTGAAACATAAGTACGACCCAATTTTAAAATAAAAAGTTGCTT
This sequence comes from Caproicibacterium sp. NSD3, assembly GCF_053613275.1. Lineage (NCBI taxonomy): Bacteria > Bacillati > Bacillota > Clostridia > Eubacteriales > Oscillospiraceae > Caproicibacterium > Caproicibacterium sp. NSD3. Next base: position 1,729,990 of record NZ_CM132119.1, on the reverse strand, counting down.
TAATCATTTGAGTCATTGGTTTAAAAAGAGGTCGATTCATAAGCATATCAAAATAGAGGTCGTCTCCGGCGAATTATAGAAAAATCAAAAACTAATTCACTATGCAATCTATGCCAGTAGGACAGTATCAAAATTTTGGAAAGACTTGAAACAATGAATAGGGCGAATGACCAATAAGGTCCCAAGACAAGAATGCCTTTAATTATAGCGATGAGAACCAAGTCTCATCTATAGAATAATCTGTAACAGGTATAACACCTAGTTGAAGTTCTCTTAATTTGTCAATTAATTCATCACCGTCAATTAAGTCGATAGGAGCGGTTCCAGCTCTATTAGCTTCTTGTATCGCAGCAGAAGTAAATTTTCCAGTAGTAATAAAAAGTCCCTTATCAGTTCTACCTTGCATCGCTCCTCTAAAATCTCGCATTTCACTTGCAGAAACAGTTCACTGATATCGTTTACACTGAAAAAGCATATGAAAACTAATAATACCATTTAATTTTATGATACCAGTTCCATTGATTCCGTCGTCACCAGTTCTACCGGTTACTTGAACTTGGACAAATCCTGATTCACGTAACATGCGCTGAGTTAAACGCTCAAAAGCATTCGGGGATAAGTTTTGAAGTACATTTCTGAGTTTATCTCTCCAACTTTGAATTTCATCTGGTGTATCTACACCATCATTTTCAGGATTATCATCAGTAGCTTTTATCATTTCGGCTTTATCTAATTTTAGAAATGACATTGTACGAACCTGTGCAACAATTTCATTAGGATCAATAGTTTGTAATTCATGACCTTTAGCTGTGAGTGCCCATACTCCTCGGGAGGAATTTTCTAATATTCCAACTTTTTTCATATATGTCCGCGTCCAAGCTAAACGATATTCCACTTCAGTATGTACGTGAATTTGCAAATAAATTTTCCGTATGAAATATACAGTAATAATGTTGCAAAAAAGGCAAGACAATCTTTTTGTCACCTTTTATATAGCTGATGTCAATGCAAACTAAGAATGTGATTGAAAAAATTTAGTATTTAAAAAAGGTTAAATCGTCTTTTTCCCAACATGCCATATGCGGGTAGTTTCACAGCACTTTTTTAGTGCTATCGATGGGCTCAAGACAGTTAAGCAGCAATATTCAACATAACTTTTGAAGAATGTAATTATCCTAAAACAATATTGTTACTTATGACACCTTCAATGTGAAGAAACCGAATCATAACATATTTATAAGTGGATACCGGGCGATAGTCTGTGTCGTAACTGTGTGCAGCTATCAAAATGTGAGCCGGATCAAACGGCTCTGATACGGCAACAACAACGGGACTGTGCTCAAATCTGTAACCTTGAAAGGATAACTGTACAATATCACCCGGCTGCAGTTCCTGAATTTCGCATTCTACGGCTTTGGGGCCAACGGTGTTCGTACGGCGTGTCAGAAAATTGTAAAAATACTCGACGCCGGTCCACGCTGGAGACTTTTGATTTGCATTAATATAATACCAGCCCGAAGTCGGTGCATAGTTCATAACGTTGCTCCCCGCCAATAGGCACTGAGAAGCAAAATTTGTACAATCTCCACCAATTTCATCATAGTTGTAGAAGCGAGGGTTCCTTTCAAATGCCCACTTGTGAGCATATTTTACAGCGGATGCACGGTCATAGTTTATCATGTCTCTTATTCACTTCACTTTCTTTTTTCTTATACTATGAAATTTTATTCGGTCCGTTCGCAAAAATTTCCGAGCTTGATAATCTGATTATTCTAATGCTTTTTTTGATGAAGTTATATTTTTAGTATCCCGTAAGAATTTTTATTTAGGATATGGTCCTTTAGGCATTGCCTTACATTTTTCTTACGGTGCAGAGCATAATAAGTATGATTAGAAGGAGCGTGAAAAAATGAGTGAAGATACGGTATCTTATTGGAATAAAACTGCCCAGAAGGAACATTATCCACGGCTCGATAAAAGCCTTGAAACTGATATTTTGATTATTGGCGGCGGAATTACAGGAATCACCTGCGCCTACTGCCTTGCGCTAAAAGGGGAAAAGCCAGTTCTTATAGAGGCCGGTGAACTGTGCGATGGCACCACGGGCAACACAACTGGAAAAATCACCATTCAGCATAACATTATCTACAGTAAAATTGCGGACAAGCATGGAATGAATTTTGCAAAGCTCTATGCCGAATCGCAGGCTGGTGCGCTGGACTTCGTAAAAGAACAGGTAAAGCAGGGTGAAATTGACTGCCAGCTTGCCGAAAACACGGCCTATCTATTTGCCTCCTCCGAAGACGACCGGGATGCAGTCCAGCATGAATACGAAGTTGCCAAAGAGCTTAAAATCGATGCAGAGTATATCGAAAAGCCGGAATTTCCACCTGATAACTTTGGAATGCTCGGATTTAAGCATCAAGCGGTTTTTCATCCCGTGCGTTATGCAGAGGCCCTTGCCAAAGAAGCCGTATTAAAGGGCGCTAAAATTTATTGCGACACCAAGGCCATCAAGGTGGAGGACGGAGACATTAAAAAAGTTTATTGTGAAAACGATATTGTGATCGAAGCCAAACATCTCGTCATGGCGACTCAATATCCTATTTACGATGGGCCCAATCTATTCTTTACACGTCTTTATGCCAAGAGGGCATATGGAATCGCTGTGAAAGCAAAAAAAGATTGGCCGGACGGAAGCTATATCAGTTCTGGTGAGCCGACCCGCTCGATTCGCACCCATGTTGAGGACGGCAGGCGAGTTCTGATCGTCGTCGGTGAAAACCATGCGACCGCACGTGGTGAAGATAATATGGAGCTGCATTACGAAAATCTGCTTCAATACGCGGAGCGGTTGGCGGGGGTCAACGAATTGCTGGCCAAATGGTCAGCGCAGGATTACGATACCCCGGATCAGATTCCCTATATCGGCAGGCTTTCGGACGATTCCAATATTTATGTAGCTGCCGGATTTAAAAAGTGGGGACTCTCAAGCGGAACTCTTGCGGGAAATATGATTTCAGAACTTATTCTGAACGGAAACTGCCGGTATGAGGAACTGTATTCCAGAAAACGCGGGGATTATTCGAGCTCAATGGGCAAAACGGTCTCGGAAGTTTTCGGTTCAGTCGGAGAATTGATTAAATCCAAATTTGAAAAAACAGAGGGCATACAGGACCTGAAACAGGGGGAGGGACGGGTCATCAATTTCAAAGGGCAAAAAGCGGGTATTTACCGCGACTTTGATGATCATGCAACAATTCTTGATATTTCCTGTACCCACATGACCACGGAGCTTAATTTCAACGTTGCGGAAAAGACTTGGGACTGCCCGGCTCACGGGGGAAGATTCTCCGCATCCAGCGGCAAGCTTCTCGAAGGGCCTCCAAAAGACTCACTCCAAATTTTGTATCAGGGAAAGTTCTCCGATCTTGTGACAGTCGAGGGCAGATAGTTATTTAAAGTGAGCGGCTGATTCGTGAGCCTTGTAAAAATAACATTAACACTGAGAACGTTCTACTCGCAAGTTATGGTTTCAAGAAGGTCCTTTATATCGACTGAAAAAACGATGATTTGTAGGCTCTGAATGTCTTTCAGTAGATCTGGAATCCATTTAGGAGAGGTATCATGGAAGACAATCGTGGAGAAAATATGGACATCAGTTTATGTTTCCCGAGATATGGTGAAAAATCTGATGGCAAGCTGATCGACATCATCAATAAGACGAAAGAATCACTCGATATTGCCATATTCAATTTTACGGATAGAAATATTCTCAAGGCCATTTTGGAGGCCAAAGATCAGAATATCGCAATCAGGATCATAACCGACAGAATCATGTCTTTAACGCCTGTCCAATTTTTCATTCTCAGAAAACTAAAAAAGGCGGGAATTCCTATCAAAAAGAATTCTCACCCAGGGTTCATGCATTTAAAAATCACCATCGCGGATCAAAAAGTTGTAACTGTTGCCAGCGCAAATTTTACCAAAGCATCGCAGAACAAAAACGATGAGTTCTTTATGAGCATCCGGGATGAAAAAATGGCGTCGGAATTTATCAAACAGTTTGATCTTATGTGGAACAAGACCGGTGATTTCCACCCATTTTAGGCATGCTGTTCAATATGGATACGGGAATCCAAACAACTGCACAAGCAGTACGTCTATTTTGTAACCCTTAAGAAAAAATTCTTTCTGGCGCTGACGGTTGTCGTGCTCCGACACTATATAGATGGATACAGCAACTGTAGAGCCTTTTTAATCCCATCGAAGCAAAACTCAAACGTGTTTTCGTTTCCCCAGCTTACAGTTGGAATGACGCGAATTTCCTTTGACGCAAATAAGTACAGCACAAACGGTTCTGAAATGTATTGTAAGGCTGCAGAACAGGTGTCATCTCAACATACATGCTGAAATCGAGGGAGAGCACTGCGCGATAGTATTTTAGCTTCTCCAAATCGCTATCTTGATTTTTTTATACACGTTCAAATTTGTAATCATACAGAAAGAAATGGACCATGCGGTTGAAAAGCTTGGTGTCATTAATGCCTATTTTGTCGAACCCTATAAGAAGTAGATCATGAAAATTATCTGGTCTTATTTTGAGTTTAGGGATTACCGGGATTTGCAGTCTCCCGTTCTCTTTGAACTGATTACGAAGGAAGAGGGGATTTGTATGATAATTATAATTTTTCTCCGTTATGTGATTCCCTCCTAAAAAGTATCTTTTAATAGGCAGTATAATGAAATTATTCAAAGAGTTTTAAATCCTTTTTATGTGAGGCAGTCTCGAATGTTTTTACAGCATTTACTCATTGAACAAGTTAGTTTTAGCTAGAAAATTCGAAAAAACCGAGAAAAAAAGCAGAGTCGACAAATTTGACGACTCTGCTAGAGATAGGAGTATTTTACAACCAAGTGAATTACCAATGAAAACAGATGCAAATTTGCAGCGGTCTTCTGAAAGTTTAAAATGTTTTAAGGAAAAATTAGTGTTCAGTATTTTATAGTCGATCTAAATTTTATATAATAAACATTATGCGAAGTTCGTCCGATATATGCGGCTCCAAAATTCAGCTATCCTTTATGCCCTTCACCTTACTACCAATTTGAGCTATTGTTTATTTATACGTTACAAAAATGTGTGAAAGTCGCTTCATGAATGAAAACTCCTTGACTTGCATTGATTTAAATTGCAGTGCAAATTGTTTGCACATAAGCTTTCACCGTTTCACTTTGAGCATGTTTTGCCTTTTCCAAATCAATATCCGCAGGAGCTCCGAAATAGCCCAAAGGGGTATATTTTTTAGCTGTTTCCCCACCGCGCAGCCACTTTTTCAGTTCCGGCAGCATGAGAGACGTTGGTTTCATCTGCCGGGCAACCTTCTCATCCACAACCTCAGGGTAATCCAGCAGCATCCAATTGGTCTCAGTTGCACCGGCGTGAATATCAATATATGGATGCTGCATATTGGATAATGCTTCTGCACTCAGTTCTGCACGCAAGAGATAAGGAACATCATCTGAAATGCCGAATTGATCAAAAGCAACTGCAGTATTTATGAAATATGTTCTGATCTGCTTTTCTTCATATGCCTTTTTTGCGGTTTCTGCGATTGTCTTGATATGGACGCAGTCACCATGGAAATTAAGCAGAAAGATTTTTTCGAATCCCCATCGTTTCAAATCACTCAGAATTTCCAGCATCAGGGCCTCCATCAGTTCGGGGCTGACCGTAAAGGAACCGACAAATCCGTTTGTTATGCTATTGACTCCCCAGTAGAAAGGCGGTGCAATTACAGCTGGCTTGCCTGCTGCACTCAAACCGGAGCGAATCTTTTCACACATCGTTTGAGTCAGGTAAATATCCGTTCCCGTGCAAAGGTGGGGGCCATGTTCTTCCACTACTGAGATAGGCAGCAGGACGGACGCCCCGTTTTCAATTGCCTCTCCAATCTGCAGATAGGTCATATCTACCATCGTGTTCTGAAAAATTGAGTAACCCATAGCTTCATCATTCTCCTTCGTTTTGATGAAACAATGATAAAGCTTTCCCTAAGGGGAGGGTCAATGAATGTTCTGTGAATTTACAGGAAACTGTATTTCAGTCAGATAATTGCCTTCTTCATCCGTTGAAGCTTCATTGATGTAAAAATATTCGACAATCGGGAACTGCATTTCATAACCGGAGTTATGGATACGGAGACAAAGTTCCTGGAGAAATTCCGAATTTAGGCATTTATAACTTCCTTTATAAATATAGCAGGCATACGTTCCGCCTTTTATGTTATAGGTTGGCAATGACAGTTTGGCTGATGCTGTCACTTCATAGCCCAATTTTATGTGCGCTTCATCGACTTTTGTGAGGCTGTTATATAAAGCCATCGGTGCAGAAACAATTACATCTTCTAAATTGGAGCTTTCTTTTTTGATAGAAGAAAGCATCTGCGTAAAATAATGTCCGAATAGTGATGAATCGAATTTTCCCCGATATTCACTGAACACAAACATTCTTTGCCGAATTTCACGAATAATCAGATGGTTAACATCAGCATCATGAAAACTTTTGCCGATAACGGAACATTGCTTTTGCAGGGCCTTAATCTTGTTTAACGAAGTCTGCAGTTTATCAATTTGGGATCTAACATTTTGCTCCTGCATGATCAAAGCCTGTAATAACTGATCGACTACATTCGCCTGACTATTCGCTTTGAAGAATTTTTGAATATCCTCCAAAGACATGCCTATATCATGTAATTGCCTAATTGAGAGCACACGGGTTATGCTCTGCTCGGTGTAAAACCGATATCCATTCTCAGGATTTATCTTAGCCGGTTCAAGTAACCCTATTTGATTATAAAAACGCAGCGTTTTGGGAGTGACATTGCAGAGTTTTGCCATATCGCCAATACTGAACAGCATATTGAATTCCAATGATCATTCCTCCGTCCATTCAGTATTATAAACTATTCCTAAGGTGTTGTTTCCTCCGAAGTAGGTGTTGCTTTAACATTTTAAACATTAAGTAAACATTATGCGAAGTTCGTGACAAAGCAAAATACACTACATTAATCTCATTTGTTGATTCGCAGATATCCAAGCGCATAAAATCATCCCAGTTAACTACGCTTTGATCGCCCACCTCATTTTTGTTGAACGGGCACGGCTGTTTCGGTTACATTCTTCTGTGGTCGGCCGTATTACCTCAGTTGCAATTTTGCTGTAAACACCCTCTTGAAATAGTAGTTTAAATGATTTTTTGACCAATCTGTCTTCGCCGGAATGAAAAGTCAGCAAGGCAACCCGTCCGCTTTTCGCAAGGACATTGGGAAGCTTTTCTAGAAACGCATATAGCGCTTCAAATTCGCTGTTCACATCAATTCTAAGTGCTTGAAAAACCCTTTGGCTTGATTTTTTTACCGCTTTATCTCTTTCAGCTGCCGGAATAAATCGAAGTGCTTCTTTGATGATTTCGTGAAGCTTAGTCGTAGTAGAAATATCAATTCCATTTCTTAGCTTTAAAATAATCGTTCTGGATATTTCTTTTGCATAAGGCTCATCTGCATTTTCGATTAACATGCCTTCTAATTCCTCTTGGGTCAGCTCTTTTAAGCGCTGAGCCCCAGTAATGCCCTTTTCAGGATTCATTCTCAAATCTAATGGACCGTCATTTTTAAAAGAAAATCCTCTTTCGGGATTATCAATTTGCATGGAAGATACGCCTAAATCCGCCAATATAAAATCGAACTTGCCCGCCTCGGCAGCGACTTCATCAATATTTGCAAAATTAAGATGCTTGATTGTTAAGATATCCGGCCCGTAGCCCATATTTTCTAAGCGTTCTCTGGTTTTGTCTATTTCAATTGGGTCTATATCCAAAGCATAAATATGCCCTTTATTCTTTAAGCCTTTGAGCATTGCGGATGTATGTCCGCCATACCCCAAGGTGGCATCCAACCCGACTTCACCCGGTTTAATCGCTAAAAAATTCAATATCTCATCAACCATGATGGGAATATGCATTCCGGCAGGCGTATGGCCCTTCTGAATTATATCCTCAACTGTTTCTGCGTATTTTTCAGGCTGCAGTTCCTTGTATTTTTCATTAAAGTATCTCGGATGTGTTCCTTTGTATCGAACACGCCTTTTATGCTGTTGCTCCTGGTTTTCCATGAAGCATTTCACCCCATTCTATTAGTAATTTCTTATTTGCATACCTCATTATTCCACTAATGCGCGCACGTAACCTGCTGTATATATGTCAATACTCCTTCAAAAGGAGTGAATTATATGCAAATTAATCGATCATGTTCAATCGTGGAACAATATTTGGCTTATCTCATTACGATCAAAGGACGCAGCAAGAATACTGTGATTGAATATCGTCTGGATTTACTACAATTTTTCAAATATGTTGCAGATGCAAGGGGAGAGGAGCATTCTGATTTTGGCTTTGTCACCATCGACTATATCTGTTCGGTTAGTCTCGGTGATATGTATGGATTTCTTGCCTACTGCCAGGATATCCTTCATTCCTCTCCCGGTACAAGGACGCAAAAAATTGTTTCCATCCGGCAATTCTGGAAGAAGCCGTTCGCCTACTCATCGAAACTAGCTCAAGCTCTGTGCGTGATAACTGTATTATAACAATATTCTTGAACTGTGCTTTACGGCTGTCCACCCACAAATTGCGACATACTGCCGCTACACTTATGTACAAATATGGTCATGTAGATATTCGCTCACTTCAGCAACTCCTTGGACACGAGAGTATAGCTACAACAGAAATCTATACTCACGTAGACGATGGACAATTACAGGCCGCCGTCAACGCCAATCCGCTTGCCATGATGTTTAGCTGAGCATCATTCATCATTATTGATTAATCGATGAAACTAAGTAAGCATGATTAACAATCGCCCAGTGAATCAAATTTCGACAATTATGGCTGCCGGAATTTCATTATTTCAATTTGTATAAGAGTTTCCATTTTGATGATTTATCGAAGCTTTCTATTATGTTTTTGAGAGTTTTTGCAAATTCTCCAGCTTGAGGTTCGGGCTTTCCAATTGTCAGCCATATTTTTTTTGTAATCAAATCATATTTATCCATAGAAGAATTTTCTTTCTCCAAAAAATCATCGACGGCCTCTTTAATTTCTTGATAGTTATCGATTTTCATAATACACACCTCAGTATCTAAATTACAAATAATACCTGCCTTCAATGGTATTACGTAAACATAATGAAAAGTTCGGAGAATCCTCCAAGTTGTTGAGTATGCTCATAACAGTCCTACATATCAAACAATCCGTTTGCCCCCGAAGGCATGGATGGTCCGCGTCCCCGCCTTGCATCTCCCACCTTGCAAAGCTCCTTTTGGAATGAAAATTTCATCACCTGCATGCAAAATGGTTTCTTTTCCATCTATTGTGACGGCATATTCTCCGGATAAACAAACCATGTATTCATCATAATTGTGCATATGTTCTTTTGACGCCCTGTCAGCTAAGCAAGTCCAAAAAGCCATTTGGCTACCGTCTTGAGCAGTATAATAGTAACCATCAATATCTGGTGTGTTTTGCTGCTGAATTGGTACCTGGTTTACGCTTCTTTTCATAAAGTCAGGAAATTTATCCATAAAACTTACTTCTCCTTCCATTTATCCATCCGTTTGCACTTAATATAAAATACGTGCTATTTGCAAGCACCAATTATATGGTATTAAATGAACATAATGCGAAGTTCAAGGGAAGCTCCCCTGCAACTGCAACAATGCTCATAATGTCAGTCTACAATGAAAAGCTTGGCACCCTTTTCAGTATGCGAGCGGTGGGGATTACTACCTTCAGCAACTTGATAACTCATTCCAGAGGTTAGTATAAATTCTCTGCCGTCTTCAAGTTCAGTTACTAATTCGCCATCCAGAACGAGAAGAACATGCCCACGCTTACACCAGTGATCTGCAAAATATCCAGGTGAATATTCAACCATACGCACCCTTATGTTTCCCATTTCAAAGGTGTGCCAATATGTTTCCCCAGTTATGCCCTGATGTACGGTAGGCTTTATCTTGCTCCAATCGATTGTACAAAATGGTACATCTTGAATTTTCATGCTTCATCATCCCTTGTCATCTTGTAAATTTGTAAAACTGTAATACTGAAGAATACCGTGAACATAATGTACATGTGGCTACTTAGTAACCCGATTTGAATTCGTCTAGTCACTGATTATCCGTTTGATAAACACAATCCACATCTCATTTTAATGGATGTCATTCCCTCATTGCAAACTCAGCAGCAGCGTCAGCATGTATAAGAGCTGTATCGTATACAGGCAAGGTGCTATCTTCCTGCTTAACAAGCAAGCCGATCTCCGTACATCCCAGGATTACCCCTTCTGCACCCTGTCCTTTCAATCCAGTTATGACATTGCTAAAATATTTACGAGATGGCTCTTCTATTTTTCCGACGATCAATTCTTTATTGATGATTTTATGAATTTTATCGATATCCTCTTCACTAGGAATCATAACGCTTATTCCGCGATTGATAAGTATATTTTTATAGAAATCTTTTTCCATTGTAAAGCGAGTACCCAACAAGGCTACTGATTTTACATTATCCGCTAATAGCTTATCCGCAGTTACTTCGGCAATATGTAAAAATGGTATATGAATTTGTTCTTGTATTTGTGGCGCTACGATATGCATCGTGTTAGTTGCAAGTATAATAAAATCGGCACCAGCATTTTGAAGAGTTAATGCTGCTTTGCCTAGAATATCACCAGCACGTTTCCAGTCGCCGCTTCTATGGATATCCTTGATTTCTTGATACTGTACATTGTATAAAATGCATTTAGCACTGTAATATCCGCCTAATTTTCTATTTATGTATCTGTTTAATTCAAGATAATAGGTAGCTGTTGATTCCCAACTCATTCCGCCGATAATACCAATAGTTTTCATAAGTATTCTCCTTACTGATGATGCAGTAGGTGTCGATCGCAAGTGGCTTTGAATATCATAAACATTATGCGAAGTTTGGATAGTCTAAACAGGCTAGGCTAATATGGATAATAGGTACCGCATCCATTACTAGGGTGTACACTTCGCTACCATTCGTTATGGCAATATTGTTGGTCCTGAATGATTAAAAAATCTCCTGGACTCTGCCCACCATGTTGCCCTCTTCCAGCATGACCTTAATGCCGTGCGGATGGGCTGGACTGTTTGTGAGTATACGCTTAACGTGTCCTCTGGTAAGTGCTCCTGTGCCTTGGTCTTTTTTGAGTACGATATCTACCTGTGCGCCGATTTTAATATTTGATCTTGTTCTTCCATCCATATAATTGTCTCCTCGTATGATTTCATGAGAACCTCGTAGACTTTCACTTCCTGACACCAATAGTAAGAATTAAACATAATGAGCAGTTAGTTTTCGCTTAAAAAATGTTAGCCAAGGTCTGCTTCACAATGCAAATAGGTCTCTGAACTGCATGTTGAGTTTATATATTAATGTTTCCAATCAGATAGCAGACTGCTCTTCCTCCAATACTGACCCTATCGCCACAGTCTTTGCAGATAAGGATCCCACCGCGGGTTGAAAGTTGATGGGCGATCATGTCCTTTTTATGCAATTTTTCACTCCAAAATGGAATCAACGTACAATGTGAAGAGCCTGTAACCGGATCTTCATCGATTCCAGCGTTAGGTACAAAAAATCTTGATACAAAATCACAGCTCGATGATCTTGCCGTAACGATAATTCCAAAAGAATTTTTCACTTCTGCCAGCAAAGACAGATTTGGATGCAAATTAGCAACTTCAAATTCATTTTCCAATAAAACCAATAAATCTCTTGATTGAAAAGTTGCCTTAACATTTATACCGAGCGCTTTTTCTAATACTGTCGGCTTTGCGCATGGTATGGCTTTTCGACTGGGAAAATTCATCGAGTATATATCTCCGGTTCTCGTCACTGATAGTAGACCACTTTTTGTGTGGAAATCGACGTGCTTTAGTGAAGGATCTACATAATTCATTAGAATAAATGCACTCCCGAGAGTCGCATGGCCACATAAATCAATTTCGACTTTTGGAGTGAACCAACGTAAATCATAATACCCATTTTGCTTTAATAAAAAAGCGGTTTCGGCTAGGTTGTTTTCAAAAGCAATCTGCTGCATGACTGCGTCGTTAATCCATTTGTCTAATAAGCAAACACCCGCAGGATTCCCGTGAAAAGGCATATCCGCAAATGCGTCTACTACATAATATTTTATCATTCAATTTTCACTCCTTTTTGATTATACATACTTTTATTTTTAACTTAATCAACCTTAATCTGGCATGAATTAAACATAATGGGAAGTCCGATTCGTGACTATATTTCTATCTGCCTATCATAATTTTTAGACTATATATGCTAATGATTCCTCAATGTTTTGGTTTGAAAAATATATGAAACCGTTTAATTCATCTATCTTTTGTGGATTCTTATATTTACTAGCCTTTATTCCACCAACATAACACATCATTAAGCCAGAATAATATTTTTTCTCCTTTACATAATATGAGATAACAGTTTTGCTATTGTTATCAATTGTTTATTATTTGTGCCGTTCGTCAACATTTCCCGCAATTGCTATTGGCTGCATACAAATTGTTTATTTCAGGAAATAAGTGATCCCATCTTATCGCACTGGATCTGATTTCATAAACGTGTTTTACGTTATATGCGAACAAGACGAGCCCATTGTTTTAATCCGAATGCACTTTCAAGCAATTTACTTCTCATCGTTAATGCTTAGTGCCTTTTTAAATATTGCAGTCTCTATTGGCACAAATTTACCTTCAGAGATTAGTGGCGCCCCCATTGTAGCTGATATTCTTTTTATCGCGACTGCATCCATTAGGGGAACCTTTTGCGCCAGAATCTCATTTATGCTGTTAGCTGCATTCTGGGTAGTTAGTTTCTCTAGAGATGCCTTAAGTTCAATCTTTTGATCTTCGCTTAAGCTTTCATCGGTAATTACGGCATTAGAGAGTTTTCGAATCTCGCTTGCCATGTACATAGCACTGAGCATTATGTTTAAGAGGTGCGCTTTTGCCTCCTCACTGCTCATATTTTCCTTATACTCGTTTAAGACCTCGTCTACTTCATGTGAAAAAGCATCAACAGACAGGATTTCTGTACCAGATTCGTCTTCTTTCTCGATTGCCACTGACCCACTATTTTCGACTGGTTTCTTAGTTATTTTACGATAGAACTTCTTTACTCCTGGAACAACTGTATCCGTAAACCACTCTTTTACATACGGGTACGCTTTTGTTGCCGCAGCACCAATCCCTATTCCCATTGCAATAAGGGCCAAAATTGCAGCGGTATCGCCTCCGTCAGATCCGCTTCCATCGTTACTGGCAGCGTCGTCATCGTTATCTTCTACTTTTACAAACTCACCCGCACCGCAGGGTTTATTCGATTCATTATCTAAATAGACTCCTCGTTTAGCTCCCGGAGTGTCGTTTGAATCCGCCAAGTGCTTACCCGGCTCCTCTTTTAGGCGATATAAATCATTAGACATAGACTGCCCTCCCAAGTAATACGTCTTTCTGTATGAATTTTAAGGGTTGAGTGCCAAATTCCGCAGGTGCCATTGTCAAGACTCTATCTTTGGCATAATGTAACTATTTTGGAAATGCGCGCGGATGTCCAGAAACAACATGGTTTTGCGGTCTTTTCCGGATTCTGGCGATCCGATAAAAGAGGCACAAGTAGCCTGCCTTTCTGTTGCCGTTATGGCCATATGCACCAGCAACATGGAGGCACCTCCTTGCATTCTTGATCAAGTCAAACCATCCCCTTAATCATAGAGATGCCGCAACGTTATATCATACTTTAATTGCACATTATTGCTATTAAAGGTAGTCATAGATCATATTAAGTACAAATATAATTACAAAATCATTATATTCCCAATATCGCCCAAATTCAACAAGTGAATCCAATATTTGCAATAGCCAAGTAGCAACGAAAAACGGCGCAGCGTCAAGGCGCCATTTTAGCACAGCCCTCTATGCAACCATAAAACGCCGTTTTTGGGAGCTAGAGGGCTGTTGCTTACTTTTAAGAGGAAACAAAGAAACAAAGGGTTTTAAAAATAATTCTAATTACATATTATAATCATGATAAAATTGTTCTCACTGTGCTTTAAATGCTTGCAGATTGTGCCTTTAATTTGGCCTAATCTACGCATTTTGTCTACATATAGCCAGTGCCAAGGACAAGTAAAATAGCGGGCAATAGGTTTTAACCTATTGCCCGCTATTGCTTATCCCAAAGGAGTGTGAATATGAATACCTGCTAAAGTTCTCTGAGTTTTACGGCATGTTTGATGATTTGCAAAATTTCTTGTTTTTCCGCTGAAGAAAGATTTTTAAGCAAAAAATTGATTTGACGTAAAACTGCGTCTTCATCCGCATTATAAGAAATTTGGTCACTAAAAAAGTCCGATAAGGAGATGTTTAGTGCATTGCAGATTTTTGCGATTGTAACCACGGTCGGATTCTTTTCTTCGCGTTCCACCTGTCCGAGATAGGCAGTCGTTATTTCAGCATGTAAAGCAAGTTGTTCCTGAGAAAGGCCATTTTTCGAACGAAGTTCTTTTACTCTTTTTCCCGTACTATAGTTATTCATATTGCCCATCACCATGCCCATCACCATATAGAATAAAGTATTGCATTTGTTTGTACAACGTTATATAGTTTTTATATTATTAGCAACTATAGTATATATATTCGGAATCATAGAAAGTATGTGAAGTATCAAATTTTGCTAGAAAATGCCGAAAAAAACGTCAATGAGTTTTTCAAAAAATATGGGTATAGTTCCAGATGAATTCGCAGAATTATTCATGATCAGCGCGAAATCCACTCTAAATTAAAATGAAAATAATCGAAAGAAGGAGGAATAGAGATGAGAAATCTTTTTAAATTGGGATGCGTTTTGTTCATCGTTTGTTCCATATTGGAGATTATCGGTCTGCAGCACTCAATCCTGCAGAACGAAACGTTTCAAAAGAAGTAGGGTGATCCTTCAGAAGATGAAGAGATCAATCATTGGGAGAAATGAAAAATGTGTTGAGAAGTGGTGATTTTTGTTCTGTCCAAACTGCGGGGCTCCATTGACTGGAAATGAAAGATTCTGCGCCAATTGCGGAACACCTGCAGGTCAAATGCCTAATCCGTCTTCATCGGGTCGAATAAGCCCTTTTTTAGTGGAATTGGCACACAGAGAGAAGGTCTCTGCGTCAATCTGGATCGTTGTAGCCGGTATTCAAATCCTTACTGTAATCCTGGTAAATGGCACAGCAATGATCGTTTTAATCTGTAGTCTCTGGAACCTCTATGCAGGATATTCCAGAATTCAGCAAAGTAAAAAGATTCTTACTAGCTGGATCGATTTGGTAAATATTTATGAAAGGTCCAAAAATCAGATCATTTTCAATATTCTATTGAATGCTTTTATTGGTGGCATTGTTGGAGTAATTGGAGGAGCTTATGATATGTTAACTCGAAACTACGTCCTCGAACATCAAAATGAGTTTAATTCAACAGAAAATTTTAAGTAAAAATATTAAGAGGAGTGTTATTCATGTTTTGTAAACAATGTGGGACAAGTCTTCTCGAGGGTGCAAAGAATTGCCCAAACTGCGGTATGGCAGTAGAACAGTCGTCACAGTCTTCACAACCAACTTCCAAAGAAACATCAGGCAACAACCAACGTGCCACAAATAGAGTTTTTGCGCAGTCCGCTCAAATGCCGACGGTCAACAAAGAGTTTATCCTTAGAAATGTTAATGCCATTCTTGCGGGGATCTCTGTTGTTTTAATGTTTTTGCCCATGTTTGTCATCAACTGTAGTGCACTAGGATATAGTGGCAAATTGTCCGAATCAGGGTTCGCAGTTGCATCAGGGGTTAAATTTTCTGACTATAGTGCGACTTCTGTTAATTTCTTTGCATGGCTGATGATTTTGATCCCGATTTTCTCAATCTTAGTCAACTACATAAAACCATTATACTCGATAAAAAAGATCACTTTATTTGCAGCGCCACTCGTTTGTATCATCAGTTTGTTTTTTGCGAGATCAATTTTTGTTTCCAGTATGAATGCCTTTGTATCAAGTACACTAGGTCTTGTGAATGTCTCCATATCACCTGCATACCTTGTGGATTCTCTTGCTTGGCTTCTTGTGGGCTACCTTCAATACATGAATATGCCCCTGACAAAAGACAGTGTCGTAAACCTAATCAATTAGAAAAAATAATAGAGTTACTAGCTTTTATTGATTTCCTCATGCTGATAAATGGCATGGGGATTTTCTTTTTTAGAGGAGAAATCAGGATGAAACCAATTTTGAAGGCAATTTACTATGGACAGCTAAATCCTTCGGAAACAATCGTTCTTCACGATAGGCGGTACCGAAAGAATCTAAAAAGACAAATTGAATTGAGCAACCGTCTTTTCCGAACATTTACACCGGAGCAATAAAAGCTTTTTGATGCACTTCAACAACAGGAATCTAAAAATAACGCTTACCTTCTGCAAAAGAACTTTAGGATAGGGTTCCAGATCGGGGCTCAAATCATGATAGAACTGAAAGGGGGATAACAGACCATGCCATTTTATGTCTTAGGTTTTACTTGTACTCTTGCAACAATTTTAGCATTTGAGTATCTAGTTACAAACAAAACTGCAAGGAGAGTTGAAAAATGATTGCCACAGCCATTGAGCAATTTCTTTCCGGAGCGGAAGCATGTATTCTTCTTTACCTCTCTTGCCGCATCAGAGGAAGGAGTATCCGGAAGCGATGATACGAATTAGTGAGCCGGAAGATCTTGAAAAGAAGATGATTCCTTTTGAGATCAAAGAGTATCTTTCTAAATACTTACAGACCGTTCTTCAAAACTATGGTTGCAATTCTTTAGAAAAAATCGGATGTATTTACTATTTTGAAACTACAGAGGATACTTTGAATTATTCTAAGATGGGGTTAAGCTATTCCCTTTTAGAAACACCATTTGAATATTGTGAGTTCATTTCAATAAAAAACAGCTGTGGGGAAAGCAATCTTCTTCACGGATGTTATGTTTTTAATAATGACTATGCAATAGACTTTTTCGGACAGGATAGCATTTTCGATCAACAAACACTTTCTACTTTAAGGAGAAATAATTTTAATGTTTCATGATCCTCAGTATATGACAACAAAGTTTATTAACAAAATTCCGTACTTAATTCAGCTTCTTTTTTTCAGATGATTGATTCTTTAAAGGTCAAATCAGATGTGGACGATATTCAAGTGTTTATACTTTCTGTAGAGACTCACGACGGAAGAACTTTTCAGAAAATTGTCCATTCTTAGGAACAGCCGCCAAAATCAAAAACTTATTTAATTCCTTATCCCAGTCCCGTTACAGCAAAAGTTTATACCATTGACAATAAGGACCATTATACATTTTTGTTAGCAGAAGAATATTAAAAAAGGAGTGACAAAATATGCCCAATAATAATCCGGGAAATACAAATGTTCTCACAGGAAACATGAAAACAACTGCTGTTTTTAGTCGGGACGGTAAATATCGCTATCTTCTGGAAAAGGAGTGGGACGAAACCCTTCCAAAAGCGGCAATCATCATGATTCAGGCCGGTACTGCCGACACGGTTAAGATGGATACGACAACAATGCTTTGTGTGACAAATGCCTGTGATAACTCCTTCGGAAGCATTTCAATTCTGAATTTGTTCAGCTCAATTCATTCGGATATTCCTTTGAGTGACAAAGTGAATAATGCAATGATTGTTCGTTGCTGCGACGAAGCAGACAAGATCATTTTTGCTTTCGGAAAAGGAAAACAACATCTGGAACGTAAACTTGAAGTCTTAAAAATGTTAGAAGGGTACAAAGAAAAGTTCTGCTGCATTGCAGACAAGAAGGGAAGAACGTTGTTTCACCCTCTTGCACCACAAGTCAGAAATGAATGGATTCTTGTACCGTTTGAAAACGAAGTTAATACATAAACACATCAAATTAAGGCCGCCAGAACGAGTCTGACGACCTTAATTAATTGCAGAAAAACTTTCTAATAGCACTAAAAATTCAGGTCCTTTTCAAGAAAGTAGAAAAGGGTTAAACTCTGTCCTGATTTTGTAAATCTTGGTTTCCTTCTCTTTCATCAGAGCAGTTCCGAATTTTTTTGCTTTTCTCTTTAAAGTGTATGTAAAAAATCACCGGGATTCCGGGTCTTCATCCTCTGTGAAGTTTGGAATGAATTGTTTACAGAGATCCAGAAATATATCATAGTCTTCTTTTTCACCAAAACGAACAAGTACGGTATCATAATCAGAAATCACAAAGCAATGAGATCCTTCAAATGCTTTACGTATTATTTCTCCTAATGGTGCTGCTCGGTATGATTCAACTTTCAAAAACAGACCTAAATCGCATTTTGAAAAATCCTGAACATCACGCAACATACAGTGCATTTTTGTGTTGACATGATGCTTTTTCATCCATTCTTTTACAGCAATAATGGAACGCTTTTGAGAATCTTGATGATTGTAAGCCCAATCCCTAAAATCTCGTTGTATTCGACTTTTATTAGTACTTAGACCTTTCAGAACTTCTTTGTCTTTGTTTAGGGCCTCCAGCAATTCCGCTTCTGAGTTGATTTTCTCATTGTTGCTTAAGATATCAAAATAAATGTTCATTCTTGCTTCAAAATCAGTTTTCATGTTTATTTTCCTCAAAATGGTAATAATGATTAAACTTACTAAATATATCATATTTAGTAAAAAATTAAATTTAAAATAATCACTAAATGGTGATGAGGCTCAATGAATGATGAATCAAACCGCATTACTGGTTTTTGCCTTTATCAAGTCGCTGTTAACCAAATAATTATATCATATTATATGACTAATACATAGATAAATATCAATTATTGAATATAATAGCACTGATTTTGCGGTCTTTTTGATGATTTTTAATCATAATATCAGCTTTAAAATTCACTTCAAATATGCTAAGTTGATAATTGTCTGCAGACGACTTTACAAAACTATTAATTAAGAAGGTCAAAAATGAAATCGTTTTCGAATGCATCTTTAACTTTTACCGAGGTTGTGCCTCTCAAAAATCTCCCTACATATCCTTTTTACCGTGACGGAGACTCTCTGATGTATGTGTATAAAAGGGGAAAATTATTTTTTGCGAGGGCGATTAGTCAGTCTTTCTCTGTAACTCAGGTCACATATGACATGGAGATGGGTACTTACTCTGACAGCCTTTCTATTTGTACTGGCTTTGGTAGAAGTGGTGTTATTGTGCCAAGAAGCGTTTTTTCCATCAGAAAATTTGAAGGATTAAATGAGCATGGTCTGCAGTATGAATCAAGTGCAGTTTCTATATTGTTAAGATATGTTGCTTTGTCAGAACAGCAAGCCTCATTAGTGACACAATATCGAAGTGTAGGATGGGTTCAGCAGGAAAAAAGTAAAGTGAATTTTTGTGGGTTGAATGATATGAACGCTTTTCAGTATGTCGGGAGAAAAGGCTTGACCTCGACAGGATCTTTTAGCGATTACGTTGCCGGAGTCAATAAGCTGGTGGTAGGTCATGTGGGGTTGGAAATCAGTCTTGCAACCAGTATTTCCGCTGCTGTGATTGGCTTCCTTTCTACACAGCAGCCGATCGAATCTCTAATGGTGCACTTCTTTGGGACATCCTCCTGCGGAAAAACGACAGCGTTACAGCTTGCAGCTTCGGTATGGGGAAATCTGGAAATGGGGAAAGGTATTTTATCGTCATGGAATGCCACCGACAACGCACTGCTTGCAAAGCTCAACGATAATTACGGCGTGGTCGCTTGTTTTGATGAATCCTCTGCTATGGCTCGGGATTTCTCAAAAACGATTTACGAGATCTCGCAAAATGTTGGAAAAGCTCGTCTTTCAAAAACATCCCAGCTTCAAAAAGAGCGTAGTTTTTGTACAAGTATCATCAGTAGCGGCGAAAACTCTCTTTTGGCAGCCAGCAACAAAAATGCTGGTCTCCGTGCCCGGCTGCTTGAATTTTTTGATGCGCCTCTTACAAAAGATGCCGAACACAGTGATGACATAAAGCAATTTGTAGCAAACCAGCATGGAACACTTGGGGCCAAATTTGTAACCTTGTTGGAATCGAGTGATCATGGTTGTATAGCTGATAGGATAAAGCTATGGAAAGAAAAGCTTGAAAAAAGACTTACCGGCAAATATGTGTTAAAGGATCGCCTGATCTCTAAATATTCGATCATTTTGGCATCTGCTGAGCTTACTCGTAATAAATTAGGAATCCAATTTAAATTAGAGGGGATGAAAGACTTGTTGATCAGTCACTATAATTCTTTATTAGAGGAGCGTGATATGGGTCAAAATGCTTATGAATTGATAATGTCATGGCTGGTAAAAAATTATACTCACATCATTTTGGGCGACTACCTGCCTGCTCTTGCTTCGGTTGATGGAATATTTCTTGAAGGCGATAGAGTTGCCCTACTAAAAAGTTGTTTTGAAAAAATACTTCGTGATGGTGGTTTTACTGATACGAAAGTGGTCGCTCATGAGCTGAAAAAGCTTGGCCTATTGGTGCCGGAGTCGAAAGATCGTCTCACAAAAAGGGTCGTAATCAATGGAATTAGGGTGTCCTGTTACTGCTTGGAGGTCAATACAGGGATGCCTAACATCAAATCACAGTCTGCTGATTGTACGCTTTGGGAACACACGGAAGGGGACGATTTAGACAGCATTGAAATCTAACAGAGAAAGGAAAGATGCTTCGTGATTTTGCTAAAAGCTACTGTTCCTCGCAAAGATTTGAAGTTTCCGAATTCTGTGGCAACCCAAGAGGTTCAAAAATACGATAATGATCAAAATATGGCTGCCTTTTTTTCACCAATGATCGATATGATTTGTCGGCTTATAAACGAGCCTTAAAATAGAAAATAAAAATAGAAAGCCGCGGGAAATTCAAAACTTTCCGCGGCTTTTTGAATCTAATATAAAAGGAATTAATTTGCTAGAGCTAAATGAATAAAAATTAGAGGAGGAAATCTTTGATGAAAAGTGGAAATCTAATGAATGGAAAAATTAAAGCTGTCGGCTATTGCCGTTTTTCCAGCGATATGCAAAGAGAAGAATCGATTGATGCGCAAAAACGATATATCTCTGTTTATGCGGCGCAAGGAACATATGAGATCACAAATTTTTACTGTGACCGTGCTCGCAGCGGCAAAAATACAAAGAGACCTGCTTTTCAACAAATGCTTACGGATGCAAAGCAGGGGAAGTTTCAAGCAATTATCGTTCATAAGCTTGACCGTTTTTCAAGAAGTACAGAAGATACCTTGCGTATTATCAATGAGCTCAAGGACTTTAGTGTTTCCGTGATTTCTGCATACGAACATTTTGAAAACAATGCGATTGGCGACTTCATGTTAAAAATCATTTCCGGAATGAGCGAATGGTACATTTCAAACCTCGCGAATGAAGTTCTTAAAGGGCAGCGTGAAAATGCCTACAAATGTCTATCTAATGGGGGAAGAGGCTGCCTCGGTTACGATATCGTTGATCAAAAGTATGTTGTGAACGAAGAAGAGGCTGAATCGGTAAGACTGATTTTCCAAATGTATAGTCAGGGTTATGGCTATAATTCAATTATTGATCGTTTGAATGCCCTGGGCAAAAAGACGAAGGCAGGAAGACCCTTTGGAAAGAACAGCCTATATGCAATCTTGAACAATGAAAAATATACCGGCGTTTATATTTTTAATCAGATCGCGAGGGGTAATTCTCAGGGAAAGCGCAACAGTCATAAAAAGAAACCGAATAGCGAGATCATCCGTGTAGAAGGAGGCGTTCCTGCTATTATTTCTAAGGAGTTGTGGAATAGGGTGCAGGCTATCCGTCAAATCAACCTGAAAGGCAAGAGTCACAATAAGTACTTTTATCTTCTCTCTGGACTGATCTATTGTGGTGAATGTGGAGGCAAAATGCATGGGAATCCTCGCAACACTGGAAATGGAGGTCCTACTTATTTAACTTACCGCTGCAATAATCGCGACAATAGCCATTCCTGCAGCAACGGTGAAGTTCGCAAGGAATATGTGGAAGGGTTTGTCATTGAAGAGTTATTTGACCACTTTTTCAATCGTACTGCAATCCCAGAGATTACTCGTCAGCTGAATAAAAAACCTCAGGAAAACAGTAATAATAGCAGTGATGAATACAAAGAGTATCGTGCTACTTTGAAGGTTCTGAAAAAGTCCCGCGATAATCTTGTAGAAGCGATTGAAAAGACCGGATACAATAAAGCACTCGGAGATAAACTGAAAAACGTGGAAAAGCAGATCGAGGACTGCGATCTGTTCCTCCAGAAATACGAAAACAGGTATCAAAACGTTCCTACTTTTACAGAGGAACAGGTTCTCAAAAATCTCTCCAAAATCAAACAATTTGCAAAGAGCAGTCATAAGGAAGAAGTTCGTGCCATGGTTCAGCAATATGTAGATCGTGTGACCGTTTTTCATGACAGGGTGGAAGTAGTCTTTAAGGTTGCGTTTCATTCTGATTTTGGGAATTCAACCACATTTCACTGTGACTCGTCCGTTACGAGATACAATCTTGATCAGTACAGCAAAGCCGGCATGTTGGAAAAAGCTAAAAAAATAGAGGAACAAGAGAATCTTTACACAGCATAAGTAAAGTTAGGCTCCAAGGCAAAAACGCCTTGGAGCCTGATTTTTTTCTGAAACATAAGTACAATCCAATCTTAAAATAAAAAGTTGCTTCAATCATTTGAACATCGGTTTAAAAAGAGGTCAATTTATAATATCAAAATAGAGGTCATCAGAACAAGTCTAACGACCTCTATTCGCTTCGGAAAGCACTCAAAAAGTGGCAATTGGACCTTCCCCTTTGTTTTTCTACTGACCAAAGAAGATCGCCAGGAATAAAGGGCTTTCTCCAGCGAATTATAGAAAAATCAAAAACTATTCTACTACGCAATCCATGTCAATAGGACAGTTACGATCTCCAGCCTATTGTTAGGCATATAGACTTCTTTGTATTCTTTTTTAAAATCAAATGCTTTTATGCTTGTCACTTTTGCTTTTTCAGCTTCGGTTCCGGTAATGCCATGTAGGTTGCCATTGCCAAGCGAACCAGGGCACTCCGGTTATCCACATCCTCAATTAAAAAATAATTCTTTGCCACTTTATAAGGTGCTGCCTCCCGTAGTTTGGGACAAAGCTTGCGGCCTGCATTCGTAATTTTTATAAAAAGTTGGTCATCACACACAAGCGCAAAGATTTTTCCATCGAGATATAACCCGTACTCACCGAACATCTTGCGATAAGTGACGCACCCCATGTCGCGGAGTTGCTCTACGATATATTGCACAAATTCAAGTTTCGACGCCATTAAAGTCCTCCTTTTTCAAATGAGCCAATCTCAATGAGGTTCCCTTCCGGGTCCGCAATGTAGCAGGTGCGGGCCTTGGCCTCGCCATTTCGGCGGGAAGCAACTCGGAGCGCACAATGTTTACAGTGAAACTTCCATCATAAGAAAATCTTAAGAAATTCGTAAGGTAGAATTCCAATTTAATTGGCGAAAGGATGATTAAATAGAGATATTAAAAACCAAGGAGTTGTTTACCGTTGTATTACAGAAAGAAAAAATCAGGTCGTTTGTTGGTTGTTCTGATAGTAATTGTCTTAGCCATAGCATTCAAATTTGGGCTGTCCGTTATGAACGACATAACCCCAAAAAGTGTTTGTTTTGCTACTTCCGGGTCGTCTGTTACTTCGATACCGCAAAATTCCGACCCGCCTGTCTCTATTGATACGGGAAACCTGCACAGCCCCTGTGCGATCCTTGTTCGTCTCAGTGACAAAGCTGTGCTAATGCAGAAGCAGAGTGATGAAAAGATTTACCCCGCTTCATTGACTAAGATGGTGACGGCTATTGTGGCTATCGAAAATCTACCGAATCTGCAAAAAAAGGTAGAGCTTTCGTCTTCCATTTTTCAGCCGCTTTACAACGAGGACGCATCGAGAGCCGGTTTTCTGCCGGAAGAAAAAGTCCCAGCTATTGACCTTCTGTATGGCGCTTTGCTGCCAAGCGGCGCGGAGTGTTGCATCGGGCTTGCAAATGAAATTTCCGGCTCGGAGCAGAACTTCGTTGAAATGATGAATCAGAAAGCGGAACAACTCGGGATGAAAAATACCCATTTCGCCAACTCAACAGGGCTGCAAAATGAAAGCCACTACACAACCGTGAAAGATTTGTCGATTCTTCTCACCTATGCGCTCCAAAATAAAACGTTCCGAGAAATATTTACTTCTTCCAGTCATTCTACAGCGGCCACCAACAAACATCAGGATGGAATTACCTTTACAAGCACCCTGTCCAAAAGTCTGAAGGGTCACACGTTTCCGGACGGAGAGATTCTCGGTGGGAAAACAGGATATACCGACGAAGCTGGTCTTTGCCTTGCCAGTCTTGCCCGTGTTGACGGAAAAGAGTATATTCTTGTGACTGTTGGAGCAAAAGGGGATCACGAGACCGAGCAGTACGATATTGATGATGCCTGTGAAGTATATAAAGAATTAAGTTGAGTTATGATTGAAATTCATTTTCGGAGATCCCGCCTCTACGATAGGCGGGATTTTTTATATCTAAAAAATAATAGAAGAATAAGGCTTTTATATTTTCGAAAGGGGGCCGGAAGGGAAAAAATAAATCATGTAAAATAGACGGATAAAAGCAAAAAGAAGACAGGAGAGGATAAATTCAAATCATGGCAAAAGTGGAAGTCACAATTTATGGATGCGGGTAGGACGAAGCCGCTTCGTTCCGAAAGATGGCACCTCATTTTGACGTTATGCCTACGATCACAGATGCAGCGATATTTGATAAAATAGACGACACAAAAAGAGCCACAAAACATTTTAGTTTCGTGGCCTAGATGGTGCGGGTAATTCGAGCTATGAATGAATCGCCCATTCGTGACTATTTATTTTGTGATTCTAAGTGCTTATCTCAAATACTGTGTTTTACAAACTTGCGTGATTTAATGAAATAGGCTTTTTGTAATGCTAGCTTATATGAAAACTATTAATTGCTACTTGGAAAGATGTTTTAAACCGTTCTATCTATTACCGTTACTTTTGTAATAATATCTCGAAGCTTTGTTCCATCAATTAAGAAGTCCAAAATTTCATCAGGAGTTTCGGTATCAAAGGCTTCAGAATAATGATCCCCTTGGCAAATGCTAATTTTTCCATCAGGATGTGTAATGCTGTAAGACTTATTTTTCCAGACAAATTCAAGTTTTCCGTGAGCTTTCATGCACCATTTAAACTCACTGATTGTTTGAAAATTTAGATTTTCCTGCTGGATGTTATCTAATTTCTCACTCATAATGGGGAACTCCTTAGTAATAAAAGATTTAAATTCAGGGACTCCATCGAGATTGTTAATCGAGATTCTGAAATCTGGATAGCTCTTTACCAAATGCAAAAGAATGTGTCTGCACCGCTTTTTTATTATAATGTCCTGTCAATAATTTCTGCCTGCGTAATAATATCCCGCAGCTTGTCACAACCCACTTTGTATTCAAAAGCTCATCGACGGTATCATAAACGGTACAGCCTTTTTCTACGCGAGTACACGGCCCAATCGAAAATTTCATTTTGTCGTTCGGCCAGACTGAACTGAGAGTGTAGTCAATTCCTTTCCACTCAAATTTCACATCTCCGCCTCTTGACATACAGCTTTTAAATTCACTTAGGGTTTTAAACTGATTTGCATCTTCGTTAACGGTTAATATCATAGGAATCTCTCTTTATTTGTATTTAGATCGTACGGTCGATTACTGTGACTTTCGTAATCACGTCGCGAAGCCGGTCTTTACCAACCATGTATTCCAGGGCATCATCTGCGGTGCTAAAATATTCCGTCGTATCAGGCTGGTTGTAAAGATAGATGATGATCTTTCCTTGCGTATGAGAAACACCATATTTTTGACCGGCCCAATCAAATTCCACTTCGCCGCCGCAACTCATACACCACTTGAAATCACTGATATTGACAAAACGATTCTGTTCCGGGGTGTTCCCTTGAATAATTTTTCCTCCCATGTAAGAATAGCCTTCATGCTTTTTGAATTCCGGAGCGCCGTCCGGATAATTGATTGGTTTACTAAAGTTTGGATGATTGTTTTTCCACGTTATGATATGATCATGAGGTTCAGTATGGGCTTTTGGGTTACCATGATCCGTATTATGGCGTTCTCTGTCGCCTAACCCATTATCACCTATATGTATCTCCCTGTATCCATATTTATTTATATCACCCGGATTACCGACAAGGCGTTGATCCTCCGGCTTGTTTGGGTTTGATTTTCATTTTCCACCATAGGCACTGTCCATTCCAGTTTGTACGAGGCTACTATAATTCTGACAATTCTCATTTACAACAGATCCGCTTTTAATAATAAGATTACTTCCTACCGGAAGAGGCGCTTCTCCGCAAATATATTTTGCGTATTTGGATGGAGTGTATGAGTCTTTGTCCATGTACTTCCATGAACTGCGATCATAATCGACAAATACAATATCGCCCTGCATCTCTGGAAATGGCTCATTGTAGCAGATGATTTTCTCCGGTTCAATCCGGCGAAGCATTTCATTATAGCCCTTGAGAAAAAACTCTTTTTGATCCTGACGATTGTCATGCTCTGATACCATATAAGTCGAAACCGCAACCGTGGAACCCTTTTTAATTCCATCAAAGCAAAACTCAAACGTGTTTTCGTTTCCCCAGCTTACAGTTGGAATGACGCGAATTCCCTTTGATGCAAAATAGGCGCCGCACCAGCGGTTCCGAAATGTATTGTAGAGTTGCAGAACAGGTGCCATCTCAACATACATGCTGAAGTCGGGGGAGAGTACTGCGCGATAGTGTTTTAGCTTCTCCAGATCAGTACCTGGATTTTTCCATATGCGTTCAAATTTGTAGTCATACAGAAAGAAATGAACCATCCGGTTAAAATGCTTTGTGTCATTAGGACCTATTTTATCGAACCCTATGAGAAGCAAATCATGAAAGTCATTTGGTTCCACTTTGAATTTAGGAATCACTGGAATATGTTTTTGTGACTACACTGCCGTTCGGCGGCTACAGCTATGTGGAAGCATTCTTTTTCATGAATCAGGAATGTTGGACAGCGGCACATGTCAATACCTACAGGTACTTTGGCGGTGTAGCCAATCATTCAATGCGATAACCTGAAAACCGGTGTGGACAAGCATGGGCGTAATGAGGTTACGCTGAATCAAACCTACCGTGAACTTGCCGAGCATTATGGTATGGCAGTCATCCCTGCAAGAGTCTGTGCTTCTGAGGATAAGGCAATTAAAGGGCACGGTTGGGTAATCTCCACCTTCATACTGGCCACAAACCGCAAGGAACAGCTGCTATCTCTGTCAGAGCTGAACACTACTATCCGGGAACGGCTGGAGGTCTTTAGCCACAAGTTGTTTCAAAAGAGAGACGGCAGCCGGGCGTCGTCGTTTGGGAAAGAGAAGCCGTTTTTTGCTGCCTTTGCTTGCCAAGACCGTTTGAGTTGGCAACGTGGAAAGTGGCGACTGTCGGGCCGAACTATCACATTTCCGTCGACAATATGAATTATTCCGTTCCATATGAATACATTAAATAGAAAGTGAATGCACGCATCACGAAGGGAACCGTGGAGATTTTCTTTGACACAAACCGCATCTGCTCTCACCCCAGACTCTATGGCAGGGCGAATCAGTATAGCACTGTGGAAGACCACATGCCGCCGAACCACCAGCAATACGTGCAGTGGAACGGCGAGCGCTTCGTAAAATGGGCGGCTAAGATCGGGCATAATACCGAAACTGTTGTCCGAGCCATTCTCGCTAGCTACAAGGTCGAGCAGCAGGGCTACAAAGTCTGTATGTGGCTTCTGAAACTCGTCGATAGTACTCTCGGCGGAACGCCTTGAAAACGCCTACAAAAGAGCACTGACATATACGCGCCGCGGCCATCCTTGAAAAATGTGCAGACCATTCTAAGCTCCGGACAGGATAAGATTCAGGATGATTCCACGTCACAGCCTTTCTCCTCCTCGCAGTATGGGTTTACCCGTGGCGCGGATACTACGACAGGAGGAATTAAGGATGCTGACAGAAAACACAGCACGCGTCTTCCGAGTGCCGGGTCTGTAAAGCTGAGCGCCTTGATTTCCAGATTGAGCTGTTATAATTTCAAATGGACGCCGGTCGGGCTTCGCATCGGCAAGAAGATCTGCGTCTTTCTGCGCTGGAGACCGAATGGATTCTTTTAAGTCACTCAGTGGAGTTCTCATCTGAATGTTTTTCCCGGCTGATTTTGCTGAGGTAACGGTAAATGCTGGCCTGAGAGCAGGAGAGATGTTTCGCCACCGCCGGAATGGCGCCTTTCAGCATAAAAATGCCTTTCTTTTCTAAGAGTTTGATGATTTTAAGCTTTTCCTCCTGAGTCAGCCGGTCGGTCGGGATATTGGCATTGCTCGCAACCGCCTGAAAAGCATCCTCCGTGGCAGAAAAAATATTATTGTAAAACGTCTCATGCTCCATGCTCTCCGTGGCGGTGATTTCAATGTTTTTGGTCGCGTAGTCGTCGGGGTGGCAGAGGGAAAAAACCTTTTCTGACAGCTCCCGGTAACGGCTGTCGTCAAAATTGATACAGAGCAATCCGACCAGTGCGCCGTGCTCGTCCTTGATAAAAAGGGTTGAGCAGCGCAGGACCTTGCCATTGGCGGAAAGCCCACGGTAATTCAGCTTCCAGTTTTGAGTTAGGTAAGCTTTTTCGGCAATGAGCTGCATGGCCACATTGGTCAGCGGCGCGCCAACGCCGCGCCCACTGATGGATCCATTGGCAATGGCCACAATGGCAGGTTGCTTGCAAGACAGGTCATGCAGTGCAATTTCGTAATCCGGCCCCAGCATATGGCCCAAAAACTCAACCATTAATGCATAGTGGCGGCTCAACTCGGCAGTCATAAAAATCTCCTCTTTCTCAATGGTGTAAATCGGTTGCCATCAGCCGTTTAAACTCTTGTCTTATAAAGATCATCCTATAAAATATAGCACCAATAATAAAGCAAATCAATAAAATTTTCTTAAGACATTCTTATTACCTTTAGAGAAAGGTAGCATAAAGTCACATCATTTATAGTGATTTCGCCCAGTAATTTTTATCTTATAAAATTTTTTATAAATATTTTTACAAATGTGTTGACAATATTTTATTGCGATGATAATATTTTATTGTGAAAAGGAGATGAATCCTATGAAACAGAAAATCAACACTGAAAAGGCGCCCGCCGCAATCGGCCCCTATTCGCAAGGGGTAAAAGCAGGAGGCTTGGTCTTAACATCTGGCCAACTGCCGATTGATCCCTCCACCGGCGAGTTTCCCAAGGGCATCGAAAATCAGACCCGCCAATCGCTTGAAAACTGCAAAAGCGTTCTGGCCGCTGCAGGGATGTCGATGGACGAGGTTATAAAAACCAACGTGTACCTCAGCGACATGAATAATTTTGCTGCTATGAACAGCGTATACGCTTCGTTCTTTGACGGTATCTATCCAGCGCGCAGCGCGGTGGAGGTCGCGAGACTCCCCAAGGACGCACTGGTGGAAGTCGAGTGTGTCGCCGCCGAATAAAAGCTGTCACTCATTTCTCCGGGCAAACGGGCCCAACTCCCACGTTTATTTTCTGAAAGGTACTGTCCGCTAGTCGCCTAGACCGGATAGAAGGCCGGCCGCCGATGACCGGGGTATCCTCTAATAATGGCGTCAAACGCCAAAAATGGAGGTATATAATCAATGAAATACCCATTAAACGTTGCAACCCCTAAATCCTTCGCTTATGTCAAGCGAAATATCCCTTCGGTCACTGTTGAGCAGCGTGAACGTGCTCTGAAGGCTACGCATTACAATGAGTTTGCGTTCCCCGCGGGCCTGCTGACTGTCGATATGCTGTCTGACTCCGGCACCACCGCCATGACCGATGTGCAGTGGTCGGCTATGTTCCTGGGCGATGAGTCCTACGGACGCAACAAGGGCTATTATGTCCTGCTGGACACCTTCCGCGATATTTTTGAGCGCGGCGGCGAGAAGAACTGGAAAAAGATCATTGATTTAGTCCGTACCGACTGCACCGACATCGATAAGATGATGGATGAGGTGTACCTTTGCGAATACGAAGGCGGTCTGTTTAACGGCGGCGCTGCGCAGATGGAGCGCCCCAATGCCTTTCTCATCCAGCAGGGCCGTGCCGCTGAGTCCGTCCTGATGGAGATCGTTAAAAACGTTTTGGCTAAACGTTATCCGGGCAAGGTATTTACCATTCCCTCCAACGGGCACTTTGACACAACTGAGGGCAACATCAAACAGATGGGCTCCATTCCCCGCAACCTGTACAATAAGGACCTGTTGTTTGAAGTTCCCGAGGGCGGCAGGTATGCGAAAAACCCGTTCAAGGGCAACATGGATACCAAAAGGCTGGAGCAGCTCATTAAGACCTGCGGTCCCGAAAATGTGCCTTTGATTTTCACCTGCATTACGAATAACCCCGTTTGCGGACAGCCGGTTTCTATGGCCAACTTACGCGAGGTAAGCCGTATTGCGCACGAGTACAATATTCCTTACATATTCGATGCCGCACGCTGGGCTGAGAACGCCTATTTCATCAAGACCAATGAGGACGGTTATGCCGACAAATCCATCGCTGAGATCGCTACCGAGATGTTCAAGTACTGCGATGGGTTCACTATGTCCGCCAAGAAGGACGGCCATGCTAACATGGGCGGCATGCTTGCCTTCCGCGACAAGGGCCGGTTCTGGAAGAACTTCTCTGAGTTTAACCCGGACGGCACGGTCAAAACCGACGTCGGCGTTCTGCTGAAGGTGAAGCAGATCTCCAGCTATGGCAATGATTCTTACGGCGGTATGTCTGGCCGTGACATTATGGCTTTGGCTGCCGGCCTGTATGAAAGCTGCAAATTCGACTATCTGACAGAGCGTGTGGACCAGTGCAATTATCTGGCAGAGGGCTTCTATAAGGCTGGCGTCAAGGGCGTTGTAATTCCCGCCGGCGGACATGGCGTATATATCAACATGGATGTATTCTTCGATGGCAAACGCGGCCATGAAGACTTCGCAGGCGAGGGTTTCAGCTTGGAACTGATCCGCCGTTATGGTATCCGTGTTTCCGAACTGGGCGATTACAGCATGGAGTACGATCTGAAAACGCCGGAACAGCAGGCTGAAGTCTGCAACGTGGTGCGTTTTGCAATCAATCGCAGCCAGCTGAGCCAGGAACACTTGGACTATGTCATCGCAGCGGTAAAGGCATTGTATGAGGATCGTGAGAACATCCCCAATATGAGAATTACTTGGGGACATAATCTTCCTATGCGTCACTTCCATGCCTTCTTGGAACCGTATGCTCCTTCGAAAAAATAAATTTTCCCTAAGCTGAACGGCCTTTTCGGCAGAGCCGAAAAGGCCGTTCAGCGATTCAATGTAAGTTTTCCTTAACTGTATTTTATAAAATCGAGGTACAATCCCGGGTTAAAACCGTGTGATTGAATGGAGGAAATAATATGGCTTCCGAAACTTGTGCTCCCGCGACCCGTGATGGCTTTTCGTCGAAATGGGGATTCACTCTAGCGTGTATCGGTTCCGCTGTCGGCATGGGCAACATCTGGCGCTTTCCTATTCTGGTTTCCCAATGGGGCGGCATGACTTTTTTGATTCCTTATTTCATTTTTGTCATTCTTATCGGCTCTACCGGCATCATTGAGGAAATGTCGCTGGGACGGGCCACAGGAGCCGGCCCTATTGGCGCTTTTGGTACGTGCACCGAGCTTCGCACCGGAAACAGAAAGATCGGCGAAACCATCGGTCTGATCCCCGTTCTGGGTTCACTGGCGCTGGCAATCGGATATTCCTGCATTGTAGGCTGGATCTTCAAATACCTCTTTATGGCGTTGGACGGTTCTCTGACCGGATTGGGCAGTGATCTAAATGTCATCAGCGGCACATTCGGCGCCACTGCTTCCGCGTGGGGCAACAACGCATGGCTGATTATTGGCCTCGCCGTCAATTTTGCTATCATGGCTCTGGGAATCGCCAACGGCATTGAAAAAGCGAATAAAATTATGATGCCCGTGCTGTTCGTGCTGTTCGTGGGCCTAAGCATCTATATCGCCACTTTGCCCGGCGCTTCCGAAGGATACAAATACATACTCACCGTTAATCCGGGCGGCCTCGCGGACCCCAAACTGTGGATCTACGCCTTTGGTCAAGCGTTCTTCTCGCTGTCCGTTGCGGGCAACGGCACCGTGATTTACGGCTCCTATCTGAGCAAATCCGAGGCAATTCCCAGCTCCGCCCGCAACGTGGCGATTTTTGACACGCTTGCCGCGCTTCTGGCAAGTTTCGTCATCATCCCCGCCATGGCGGCCGGTTCCGCTAAACTCTCTTCCGGCGGCCCGGGCCTGATGTTCATCTATCTGGTCAAGGTATTTAACGGTATGCCTGGCGGCCGGGTCGTCGGCATGGTCTTCTTCGTTTGCGTGCTCTTTGCCGGCATCAGTTCTCTAGTCAACCTGTATGAGGCTCCCGTCGCGACTCTGCAGGAGAAATTTGGCATGAAGCGCCTAACCGCCGTCCTCACAATCGGTGTGATTGGTTGCGTCGTAGCGCTGCTGATTCAGGCGATTGTCTCCGGTTGGATGGACGTCGTATCCATCTATATCTGCCCGCTGGGCGCTCTGCTGGCAGGCGTCATGTTCTTGTGGGTTGCTGGAAAGAAGTTTGCTCTCGAAAGTGTCAATGAGGGGAGCAAAAAGCCGATTGGCAGCTGGTTCTATCCGCTGTCAAAATACGTATACTGCGCCTGCGCTCTTGTTGCTCTGATTTCCGGCGCAATTCTCGGCGGCATCGGTTAAGGCAGAAGAATCACTTTACGAAATGTCTAATCTGTTCACCGGCAGCGCACTTAAGTTTTTCTTACGCTGCTGTGGACCAGTTCCCTAATTTGTATTCTTACTTCTTCGTTTAACTATATAAAAACAGACAAAGTTTTCCGTTTCCCTCCAGAATGGGCGTCCTGCACCCGCATTCTGCACAAAGGATCGCAAACTTTGTCTGCTTCTTTACTTAAAGCTGTCTCCTGCAGACGAGCTGGTGTATCAGTTTCTGGATAAAAAGCGTGCCAAAGGCAAACCGTATTTCGTGTACATGACCGCCGGGAAAAGAATAGCCATTGTCTTTCAGAGGTTTCTGAAGTAATATTTTATCATTGTATAATAATATACCTGCAATCCTATATGAAAAAACGAACGTATCTGTTTTGAATAGAATTGTCTGTCATAAGTATCCTCCTATAGTCTAATTGAAATATTGCTTCCTAAGGTTTGATTCCTTTTAAATTCATTTAAGCGGGGACCTCCATTATTAAATGGGGGTCCCCGCTTGCTATATCCTATATTTTTTCGTATTTACTGCATATAGCATAATGGCAAAATTTAATGGGAGGAGACCTGTCCCTTCCGCTGCATCCAGAAAGAAGGCCCGTTTTTATTCCCAGGGCATAACAGTGTTTTCTTCATGTTTGCCGTCGATAATGCTCAGCAACTTATTTGCCGCAAGCTGTCCAAGCTTTTCCTTGGGATGAACCAAAGAGTTAAAATCAATGCCGTGCTGCTGGCCGGACAGTGTTCCGTCAAAGCTCCTAAGCGCAGTCAGTTTGCCCGGCGTTTTTTCATAATAAGAAAGTACCTGCATAGCTACTTCGTCGTTATAACATAGAATCGCCGTACATTCGGAAAGCATTTTCGACCGAGCCATCTGCTGCTCGATGGAAAGCTTCGTTTCGGTATTGAACCAAATAATACAGTCATCATTGATTCCAATTTCTTCTTTGGTAAGCGCGTCGATATAACCGGAATAACGTCGAATGCCCTGAATATCATCACATTTGAAAATACCTCCGATTAGACTGTGCCCTTTGCGTATCAGTTCCAGCGTTTGGCTATAAGCGCCTTTATAGTCTTCCGTAACCACACAAACGATTTTATCATGCTTGTCTTCAAACAGTTCAGGATAATACCCGTTAATAAATACCAGCGGTATATTCTTATCCGCAAGAAATTTATAAAAAGTCAGATTTGGATTTGGAAACGCTGTCTTTGTGCCCTCGATGATTATGCCGTCAACGGAATTGATGGAAAAATTGCGCAGGATTTCACGTTCTTTAGCAATACTGCTGTTTGTAGCAGACAGCATAAGGGAATAGTGATTTGCTGTCGCTACATTCTCAATACCCCGCAGGATCGAGGGAAATATATAAGTGCTGATATAGGTCGTGATTACCGCTATGCGCATGGTCTGCTTGATTATGGCTGCTGAATCTGTAATATAGGAGCCGCTTCCTTGAACTTTACTGATAAATCCATCTTTTTCAAGCTTTTCAAGCGCCTGACGCACAGTTTGACGACTAACGCCGTAGGTTTCGGCAAGCTCCAGTTCCGTAGGAAGCTTATCCCCAGATATATACCCGCCGCTCTTGATAGTGTCGGTAATATGTGAATAAAGCTGTATGTATTTTTTTTGTGAGTTCAATATAAATCAGCCCTTTTTTGTACGACTTCTTTCACTAGATTATATATCATGCAGCCGTTATAAAGCAAGTAAATTCTAAAATATAGTACAAATATCTTCACTCCGTCTAAATATAAGTACAAATCCAAAAATATTGACTAACTTGCATGTTATATACTTGTAACAAGCGATAAAACTAGGTTAAATTCATAATTAGTATTGACATAGTATTAATTTATGTGATAATCTTAAGACAAATTATACTACATATTTAAGCCGTACAACAGGAAGCATTCTAATGGAGGAATTGCCATGAAACGATTAGATCAAAGCGAGTTTTGGTTTGTAGTAGGAAGCCAGTTTCTATATGGGCCGGAGGTACTGGAGACGGTTGCCGCACGCGGGGCGGAAATGGCTGAGAAGATGTCTCGGAGGTTGCCGTGCAGACTGATATATAAGGGAACGATAAAGACTGCCGATGAAGCGACAAAGATAATGAGGGAGGCTAATTACAGCGACTCCTGCTGCGGCGTCGTGACATGGTGTCATACGTTTTCACCCAGCAAGATGTGGATAGAGGGCCTGCGCATACTTCAGAAACCACTCTGCCATTTTGCTACGCAGTATAATCGGAATATACCGAACGATGAGATGGATATGGATTTCATGAATCTGAATCAGGCGGCGCATGGGGACCGCGAGCATGGATTCATCGGGGCTCGTATGAGACTGACGCGTAAGGTTATTATGGGCTTCTGGCAGGATGAGGAGCCGCTTGCCGAACTCGGGGAATGGATGAGAGCGGCCGTCGGCTACAAAGCCAGCCGGGAATTGCGGGTCATGCGTTTCGGAGACAATATGCGCGAAGTCGCGGTCACAGAGGGCGACAAGGTTGAGGCGCAGATAAAGTTCGGCTGGCAGGTTAACACGTGGCCTGTCGGCTATCTCGCAGAGGAGATAAAAAATGTCGCGGAATCAGAAATAGATGAGAAGATTGATGAATACAGAAAACGTTATTCCTTTGCAACCGATGATATCGCGACGGTGCGTTACCAAGCCAGAGAAGAGCTTGCCATGAGGCATCTCTTCAAAAATGAAAAGATCGGCGCGTTCTGCAATACATTTCAGGATCTGTATGGGATGGAGCAGCTGCCCGGACTCGCGAGTCAGAACCTCATGGCCGACGGTTACGGCTATGGGGCGGAGGGAGACTGGAAGCTTGCCGCACTGACAGCGGTCGTAAAAGCAATGACAGAAGGAATGTCCGGCGGCACGGCTTTTATGGAGGATTATACCTATAATCTGGAGAAGGGACGGGAGTATTCACTCGGAGCACATATGCTTGAGGTATGTCCTTCGATCGCGGCTGGGAAGCCGCGCATAGAAGTGCATCCGTTGGGTATCGGAGAGCGCAAAGACCCAGCGCGTCTCGTCTTTGAGGGCAGAGCCGGAAAGGCCACAGTCGTTACGCTCATAGACATGGGCGAGCGTTTTAGAATGATAATGCAGGACATCGAATGCGTCAAGCCCATCTGCAAGATGCCAAATCTGCCGGTTGCACGTGTCATGTGGAAGGGAATGCCCGACCTCTGCACGGGCGTAAAGATGTGGATCATGTCCGGCGGATCACACCATAGCGTGCTGACTTACGATGCAAGTGCCGAAATGATGACCGACTGGGCCGAAATGAACGAGATCGAGGTCATACATATAACAAAGGATACGACGGTCGAAGGACTCAAACAACAGCTGTTTCTGAACGATCTCGCCTGGAAACTGAAATGCTAGAAAATTTGAAAGAGCAGGTTTGCAGAGCAAATCTGCTGCTGCCGGAATATGGGCAGGTGATTTTCACATGGGGAAACGTAAGCGGCATCGACCGGGAAAAAGGGCTTATGGTGATCAAACCGAGCGGCGTGGATTATAAAAAACTGAGGCCAGAGGATATGGCGGTAATTGATGTCGAGAGCGGAAAGCAGGTAGAGGGAAAGCTCCGGCCTTCGTCGGACACGGATACTCATCTTGAGATTTACCGTAATTTCCGGAATGTCGGAGGGGTTGTCCACACCCACAGCCGCTGGGCTACTACGTTTGCTCAGAGCGGCATGGGTATACCGCCGCTCGGCACAACGCAAGCGGATTATTTTCACGGCGAGATCCCATGCACACGTGAAATGACGGCGGAGGAAATAAACGGCCGTTATGAGCTGGAAACAGGAAAGGTGATTGTGGAAACCTTTGAGGGTAAGGATCCGGAGAGCGTTCCGGCCGTACTCGTTCACAGCCATGGCCCCTTTGCCTGGGGCACGGATCCCGTGAATGCGGTACATAATATCGTCGTTTTGGAAGAGGTCGCTAAAATGGCCTGGCAGAACCTGATGATGGACAGAGACATTCGATGGATGCAGCAGGAGCTTTTGGATAAACACTACTTTAGAAAGCATGGGGAAAATGCTTATTACGGGCAGACAAATGAAAAATGAGGGGCAGCTGTATGGCAGATGAAGAAAAGAGTATACGGGCAATTGAAAAAGGTGAAACCAGCCTTGGCATAGAGCTTGGTTCCACCAGAATAAAAGCGGTGCTCATTGATTCGGAACATCAACCCATAGCCAAAGGATACGTGGAATGGGAGAACCGGTTCATAAACGGCATCTGGACTTATAGTATCGATGAGGTCATAAAAGGTCTTCAGGGCTGTTACGCGGATCTTTTATCGGATGTACGGGAGAAATACGGCGTTGAACTCATCACCGTCGGCTCCATCGGCATCTCCGCGATGATGCACGGTTACATGGCTTTCGGAAAAAGCGGAGAACTGTTGGTGCCGTTCAGAACGTGGCGCAATACTACGACAGGTGAAGCGGCAAAGAAGTTGACGGAGCTTTTCGGCTATAACATTCCCCAGCGATGGAGCATAGCGCATCTCTATCAGGCAATTCTGAATAGGGAAACCAGTGTTCCGGAAATAACCTACCTCACAACGCTTGCGGGTTTTATCCATTGGAAACTGACCGGCAGAAAGGTGACAGGCGTCGGCGATGCGAGCGGAATGTTCCCGATTGACCCGGATAATGGCGGATATGATGCGAGAATGGCCGCACAGTTTGACAGTCTGATCGCTGAAAATCACTATCCGTGGAGATTGGAAGGAATCATGCCAAAAGTTCTCCCTGCCGGTGAAAATGCGGGGACGCTGAGCGAAGAGGGCGCCAAGCTGCTTGATCCGACAGGAAAACTGAGACCGGGTATTCCTTTCTGCCCCCCCGAAGGGGATGCCGGAACGGGAATGGTGGCGACAAACAGCGTAAAAATCCGTACGGGAAACATAAGTGCCGGAACAAGCATTTTCGCGATGATAGTTCTGGATAGACAGATGTCAAGGGTGTATCCGGAGATAGACTTGGTTACGACACCTTCGGGCAAAATGGTCGCGATGGTTCACTGCAACAACTGTACAGGGGATATTGACGCCTGGATAAAATTGTTTGGCGAATTTGCCGATACTGCCGGAACGAAAGTAGAAAAGGATAGGCTTTACGAGCTTTTGTACGGCAAGGCCCTGGAAGGCGAGAGTGACTGCGGCGGATTATTATCTTATAATTACTATTCGGGTGAACCCGTAACGGGTTTTGACAAGGGGCGGCCTTTGTTTATACGGAAGCCCGATTCCAGATTTACGCTGGCAAACTTTATGAGAGCCAATCTGTACGCGGCGCTGGCCTCACTGAGATTGGGATTGGATAATTTGTTCGAGAAGGAAAACGTGAAGGTCGACTGCATAACCGGCCACGGCGGTTTCTTCAAGACAAGAAATATAGGACAGCATATGATGGCGGCCGCTATTAATAAACCGGTGACGGTAATGGATACGGCCGGCGAAGGCGGGCCTTGGGGAATGGCCGTGCTCGCGGCATATATGCGGATGCGAAAGGAACGGGAGACACTGGAAAACTATCTGGACAACAGGGTGTTTTGTAAGAGCACCAGCACGACGGTTTCGCCCGACAGGAAAGATGCCGAAGGTTTTGAACGTTTCCTCAGAGAATACAAAGAAGGGCTGCCGATTGAAAGAGCGGCTGGTTCATTTTTTTAAAAGGAGATTATCCGTGAAGGGGAAGTGAGGAGCTGATTGGATAAAACCATTTATTTTACGAGCGTACAGCTAAATAAACAACGGAAGGGGTGTGAGAAGGGATTAATAGATCGGTTAGGCCAATATTATTAAACAGCGCAACATGAAAGGGAGGAAAATATGAAAAAGCCATTGTCAAAATCGACCCCGCTGAAGCTGTTGTACATTGCCTTGTCCATTCTGTTTCTGTCGGCTTTGGTGATCAAAGGCGTCGATAATTCGTGGTGTTCTGTTGATGTCAAAAAAGCTTCGACGGTCAGCCCGAATGGTTATCTGATGAGTTATAAACTTTATATTCCGAAATCCGCTACACCCCAAACCCCAGCGCCGGCTCTCATATATATGGTTGGCGGCGGCGCGTCTCTGGATGAAAGCTCAATGGTTGCGGTAGAGGCTTCCAGAAGAGGCTATATTGTTATCGTTACGGATGTCCCGGGCAACGGGCTTTCCGAGCCTGTTATGGGAGGGAGCAGCGGCGGGGCCGCTCCTGTCAACTCGATGAGTGAAGGTCTGAACTATACCGCAGAATCCATCGAAATTGTTAAGTCGCTGGCTATGACGGACAAATCACAACTGGTTCTTGCGGGACATTCCATGGGCGCTTATTATACATCCGTTATGGCCCAGAAATATGCGAATGAGATTACTTCCTGCATTGCTCTGGGCACTTTTGGATACTCTGGCAAATTGGATAATCCGACAAATTTCAATTTTGCGCTGATTGTCGGAAAGGGCGACGAATCCGTTCTCTATCGCTCTACCAATGCCAGGACTCTGTCCGACGCCATCCAATCTCCCGACTTAAAGACGATGTTTGGCGTAGATAAGAGCAGTAATATTGAAATTGGCAAGGTGTACGGGAACTATAGCAATAAGACGGCGCGAGTCTTGTATAACCCCAATGAAATGCATATGATGGAGCCGGATTCCGCGACGGTTGCGAAACTGGTCATGGGAGAACTCACGGCCTCCACAACGGCCCCGAAAGCGCTCAGCAACTCCAACCTCGTCTATTGGATAAAAGACATTGCCATGCTGTTGGCCTTCCTGGATATGGGGCTGCTGCTCTATGCATTGGTTAAGCTTCTGTTGGAGACAAAGGTGTTTTCTGGTCTGGTACTGCAAAGAGAGTCACGATATATCGGATACGAGCCCAAATCAAAGCCGTGGTATATCGCCACCGTTATCCTGGCTGTCCTCTGCGGTTGCCTGTATATCCTTGGATGGCAGTATTACAGCAATTTGCCGCTTCTAAACAGTCTCGGAAATGCAGGCGGCAAGTGTGCGTGGTCTGTTGGGACGGCAATCCTTTTGCTGATCTTCGTAATGATATTCCATCAGACCCGTGGTAAGAAGAACCACGCGACACTGGGCGATTACGGCCTGGCAACAACGGAGTCCACGGGATTCAGTTTCAAATATATTCTGAAGTGTTTTGCTTTTGCGTTTACTACATTTGCCATTGTCTATGGTTTGTTTGTATTCTATACAACTTTCACGAACTGCAATATCCATGTCGTGCTGTTTAACAGTGAACTGAATCTCCTTGAGCCGACAAAAGTTGCCCATAAATACATACCGATCCTGTTGCTTATGTTTACGTTTATTTTCGTGAACGCAATTGCGCAAAAGACGATTGCCGGAAATGATAATAATATGAAAAAGGATATTATTTTCACGAATCTGGTAGGAACAATTGCCATGCTGTTAATATTTGTTGCGTTCGTATTTGGTCTTCTGGTGCCGCATGTCTGCCTGTTTGCCGCAAACCGCGGCTGCTTCGGCGCCGAAACTTTGCTTGGTGTATCGGCAGGCTTCTGGCTGGTCAATATATCCTGCTATTATCTCAACAAAAAGACAAATTCAATTTGGGCCGGTACGATTACGGCAGCCGTCTTGATGACATGGTTGACCGTCTTTGCTACAGGTATGACATTCTGAACTGCTGACAACTAAACAACCTTCATCTGATGTGATGGTTCTGCTTCTGAAAAGAGTAGGGCCATCACATCAGTGCTTTCAAGGAGAAACAGCTCTGTACCGGTTTTACTGCAAGCATGAAAAACGGTCTGGTCTATTCTGTCCCAGACCACAGTTACCTGCCTAAGAAAAGCTGCAACCGGAAGCTTTTCTTAGGCATAGGTATCGCATTTCGCGATACCTATTTTTTTATTATCAAAAAAATAAACCTTCGGTTCTGCCGGAGGAGCAAAAGAAACCTTTAGGAATAAAGCAGTCCCCTGAAGTACAAGAGTAAAGGTGGAGACGAAGAGGGTCGGACTCTCGTCCCGCAGGTTTTCTTGCGGATGCGAACCGTACGCTCTCTTAAATTATGCTTAACGCGGGCCCTTTTAGCTTTTTACTTTAACAATATGTTCCATAAATCAGAGGGTTGATTTGAATTCTCACTATGTTTGGATAGTAAAGGTTATGTGATGACCTTTAAATCGGTTTCTTTGACCGAAATGATAGGTATACGTATTCATAAAAATATTCGTTCTGATCAAAACAAACCTGCCAGTATCGTCCCGTTGTTGTTCATAACAAATCCAGTCAAGCATACCTTTATGAACTCCGTCTTCTGCATAGCAATCCTTTTCAACAATTAGTTCAACGCGATCATATATTTTTATTTCTGCCGTATCTTTATTTTGAAACCGAAACCATGCTTTCGCTATTTTTGTGTTGTTTTTAACCAGGTATTCCGGTGGGGATATAACAACCAAATCCATTTCTTCAACGGATATACAGGCAATCTCAGGGAGTAAGTCCGTATTGCTCAAAGCTTACAAGCCAATTCCCATTACTATCTTGAAAAGGAATGGGATGAGACTTTTCCAAAAGCGGCAATCATCATGATTCAGGCTGGTATTGCCAATTCGAGCTATGAATGAATCGCCCATTCGTGACTATTTATTTTATGGTCTTGAGCGCTTGTCTCAAATATCGTGTTTCACAAATTTGCGTGATTTGATAAAATGGGCTTGTTGTAATGCTAGTTTATATGAAAACTATTAATTTCTACTTGAAAAGGTATTTTAAACCGTTCTATTACTGTTACTTTTGTAATAATGTCGTGAAGCTTTATTCCACCAATCAAAAAGTCCAAAATTTCATTGAAAAAGAATACGGTTTTGTTCACGTAGGTTCTGAATAAAATGACTTTTGTCATGGTGTAATTTGCTCAGCTTTTGAATGAAACAATTAAATGGTACGGTCGATTACTGTGACTCGTCCATTACAAGATACAATCTTGATCAGTACAGCAAAGCCAGAATGTTGGAAAAAGCTAAAATAGAGGAACAAGAAAATCTTTACACAGCATAAGTAAAGTTAGGCTCCAAGGCAAAAACGCCTTGGAGCCTGATTTTTTTCTGAAACATAAGTACAATCCAAT
Organism: Caproicibacterium sp. NSD3; assembly: GCF_053613275.1. Lineage (NCBI taxonomy): Bacteria > Bacillati > Bacillota > Clostridia > Eubacteriales > Oscillospiraceae > Caproicibacterium > Caproicibacterium sp. NSD3. The sequence goes on along the minus strand of NZ_CM132119.1, from coordinate 1,687,676 downwards.
CTTAAAATAAAAAGTTGCTTCAATCATTTGAACATCGGTTTAAAAAGAGGTCAATTTATAATATCAAAATAGAGGTCATCAGAACAAGTCTAACGACCTCTATTCGCTTCGGAAAGCACTCAAAAAGTGGCAATTGGACCTTCCCCTTTGTTTTTCTACTGACCAAAGAAGATCGCCAGGAATAAAGGGCTTTCTCCAGCGAATTATAGAAAAATCAAAAACTATTTTTTTTTATGCAGTCTCTATCAACAGAACAGTATCAAAATTTTGGAAAGACTTAAAACAATGAATAAGAATATGGCCCCAAGACAAAAATGCCTTGAGGCTTAAAGACTTTTAATTCTATTCTTTATTTAATATGGCTATTATATAGTGTAATGGTCAAGCGTTTTTGTAACACAGCTGTCTAAATTGATTCAATCCATACCTTGCCTCATAGGGCGTTTGATAATCGTTGTACGAATGTGGGTGGGACCTGATTGTACCAAACATAGGCGAACTCTGAAACAGCATGTGCCAATTCTTCATCGGTTCGAAAGTTGAAGCGATTGATCAATTCTGCCTTAAAAGTATTGTCATAAGGACACCCTGCGGCGCTCATGCTCTGCGTGATACCGTGTTCGATAAATTGAACGAAAGTAAACTGGCTTCCCTGATTGGAATGCAATATCAAAGTCATTCTAATTTTCCGGCCGACATGCTAAGTCTCTATTTCAATGATTTTGCTAAGTCTGTAATTTTACCCTCAATTGTATGCATTACGGAAATGAACTCTGCATCGTTTTTCCCCGTTGGGTCAGGTAGTCCCCAATCCTCACGGCGCTTACACGGCAGATACGGACATTCCACATTGCAGCCCATTGTAACAACCACATCCACGGGAGGGAGTGCCTCAAGCAGCTTCGGGCACTGACTTTGTTCCATATCGATTCCATAGAGCTGCTTCATAAGGCGAATCGCATCGGGGTTTATGCGGTCTTTCAGTTCCGTTCCAGCAGAATAACTTTCAAAAACATCGGCGGCAAGGTGCTTTCCCAGTGCCTCGGCGATCTGACTTCGACAGGAGTTATGGACGCAGATAAAGGCTACCTTTGGTTTACTCATGCTAAAACCGTCCTTATAAAAATTATCTGACTTTTTGCAGAAGCTTCACAACTTCCTCGGCCTTTAAAACCTTGCCGAAAGAAACCACTTTTCCATCTATCACAAGGGCGGGCGTTGACATTACGCCATAGGCTGCGATTTGTGAGAAATCAGTGACATGGTCAATCGTCGTATCCATGCCGAGTTGCTCCAACGCTGCTTTAGTAGCCGCTTCAAGCTGATTGCATTTTGCGCAGCCGCTTCCAAGTACTTTCACACTCGCGCCCTCGGTTTTAGCACTTTCAGCTTTTGCCATGCTTTCCGCATTGCAGTTTCCTCCGCAGCAGGAGGAGGAGGTCGTTTCTTCCTTTTTCTTTCCGAACAGTGACATATTCATTACGCTCCTTTATAAGTTGATGTTATTGGTTAGCAGCAGTTGCCCCCGCAGGAGCATGCTGATTTACTGGCTTTCCCCTCGTAAAAAATTTTCAGATTATCCGGCAGTGTATAGTCGCCGCAGGAACAATCGCCTGTTGTTCCGAATACGGTTTTCAGAATTGCCTCGGCAAGCATCTCTTTTGGGGGTACTTCATAACTTTCCCTTTTGTATTCGAACACCCGGCAGTCAACATCAGTTCCGCTTATTTCACTACAGCATCCGCAACTGTTTTCTTTTACGAACCCGCAAATGTCCTGACCATTTACACGGATCGTCGGAGAGGAAAGAAACCTAAACCGTTCAGCAAGCTCCGCAGATTTCATCTCGATTTTGTTATACTCAACATCCAAACCGGCAAGCCGCAGCGCGGGGGTAAGCGTTGCCATTACTTCATCAAGCACAGCGTCCGTTCCGATGCAGCGGTTACAGGTCTGCAAATCAAGATAGAGATACTCAACGACAATCTTCTTTTCAGAAGATGTGTCGCATCCGCAGGAACAGCCGTCTCCCTCAGATTCCTGTGCACCGTTCGGCGGTGTCCAGCCGGTATCGTCGCCGACATAGGTAATCGCACCAACCGGACAGCGGTTTCCGCAGCCGTGGCAATGGTCAATGCATGCCTCCGGATTTTTTACGACGGGTGACGGAGCCTTTGAGGGATCATAAACACCGTGGGAACACTTTGCAGCACAGGTGCCGCACTCCGCGCAGGTCAGATAGTCAATAACAGGATACCATGTCTTTGCCATAATACTTTCCTCCTTATATGATGAATCCCTGAATCGCGTTAAAGAAGTAGCCTACAAGGATAATGCCTATGGTACAGATACCAATGAACAGTGCCAGCAGCTTCGGCTTCACCGCCTTGCGGAGCATGATCATGGACGGCAGGGACAACGTGGTTACGGCCATCATAAAGGAGAGGATCGTGCCAAGCTGCGCTCCTTTGTATAACAGTGCCTCCGCAATCGGAATTGTGCCAAAAATATCTGCGTACATCGGCACACCAATCAGGGTTGCCAGAATAACACCAAAGGGATTTTTGCTGCCGAGCACAAGCGACACCCATTCCGCTGGAATCCAGTTGTGAATGACCGCACCGATGCCGACACCGACTAAAATATAAGGAAACACTTTTTTGAAAGTGGACAGCATTTGCTCCTTTGCATAAATCAGCCGGTCTTTCTTTGTCAGATCGGGGGATTCAATATCCACACTGCCCGCTGACAGAATAAAGCTTTCAACATATCTCTCCATATGCAGTTTCTCGATAATCGTACCACCGACAACCGCGACAACCAGACCGACGGCCACATAGATGATTGCCACCTTTGCTCCAAAGATGCCCATCAACAGGAGCAGCGATCCGAGATCCACCATCGGAGAGGAAATCAGGAACGAGAACGTCACGCCGACCGGAAGCCCAGCTGATGTAAACCCGATGAACAGTGGTATGGAGGAGCAGGAACAGAACGGCGTCACCGTCCCAAGGAGTGCCGAGATGCAGTTGGCCCAGACACCATGAAAACGTCCAAGAATTCGCTTGCTGCGCTCTGGAGGGAAATAGCTTTGAATATAGCTGATGAGAAAAATCAGGAAACACAGAAGTATCGTAATCTTAATTACGTCGTACAGGAAGAATTCAATGCTTCCGCCCAGCCGTGCCGACGTATCAAGTCCAATAGCGGATAGGCCTCTTCCAATCAGCCCATCCAGCCACTTCATGGCAAGAATCTGATACTGGAAGAAATCCCAAATTGCTTTTAGTATTTGCACTGGATAAAAACCTCACTTTCGATAAAAGGACAATCATATCAAAATATTTTGATGTATTCTGCTTTAAAAAAGCCATCATCCAGATAGCTTTTAGTATTTGCAGCAAATGCAGCCAATATTCTCTTCGGCTACTGCGTTGGGCGTTGTCAATTCTTTCAGTAGAGTACCAGCATAAGCGCTGCCCTTTTCACTGATTTTGTAATGTGTCCATTTGCCTTCCTGACGGCTCTCCACAATACCTGATTCAACCAGAATCTTCATGTGATAGGAAAGCCCCGACTGCCCTAAGTCCAATTGTTCCAACAAAATGCAGGCGCATTTTTCCCCGCCGCGAAGAAGCTCAAGTATCCTTAAACGTTTTTCATCACACAATGCTTTGAACACTTTTGCATGTTCCTCATAAACGGTTGCCAAGTCATCACCTCATATCAAAATTATTTGATGTGTTATTAGTATATGCGTCAAATCAAGTTTTGTCAATATGAAATACGCAATATCATTATTCAGTTTACGCCTGACGCAGACGATAAGCGCGTCCGATGTCGATTTTTCCGATGTGGCACAAAGCTGCAATGTTTACAATAAATACGTTTTAAAAGCAGCATCTGTACCAGAATAAGAACATACTTATTTGGGAATTGCTATTTATGGAAGTAAGAAAAAAGTAAATAAGTTAACAGGATTTATGCCTCTTCTGAAATAATTAGCGTAAAAAGAAGCGCAGTCGTAGAGCTTTCTCTCTGCGGCTGCGCTTTTTCTATTTTATAGTCTACAAATAAAATAGACGACACAAAAAGAGCCACGAAACATTTTAGTTTCGTGGCCTAGATGGTGCGGGTAACAGGATTTGAACCTGCATGCTGTTGGCACCAGAACCTAAATCTGGCGTGTCTGCCAATTCCACCATACCCGCATAAAAAAGCAACAGCATTTTTACTGTTGCTTTTATTTTATCAAAAATAAAGTGGGATTGCAACTTTATTTTCCTAAAAGCCCTTGTTCAAGCATAGATTGTGCTGCCAACATTGCACCTAAACGTCCGCTGTGAAAATTCAAAGCGCCTTGCATCCACGCAGCCCAAGGGGCGCGCAAAGGTGCGTCGGCTGAAAGTTCAATCGAAGCTCCCAAAGTAAAGGAACCGGCTGCCATAATCACTTTGCTGTCATAGCCAGGCATGTCCCATGGTTCCGGTGTTACAAAAGCGTCTACTGGAGCTCCTTTTTGAACGCCTTGACAAAATGCAATTAATGATTTTTCATTACGCAGCAGCAGTGTTTGGATAATATCAGCACGCGGTTCATCCCAACGCGGAGAAGTTTCATACCCAAATTGAGAAAATAGGGCAGAGGTGAAGACGGCCGTTTTAAGAGCTTCTCCGGTCACATGAGGAGCATGAAAAGCGCCCATAAAAAGTTCTCGGTTGTGTCCCAATGTGCATCCGATTTCACGTCCTGTTCCAGGAGTCGTTAACCGATAGGCACAGCTTTCAACCAAATCTTTTCTGCCTGCGATATAGCCTCCGGTGGGAGCAATGCCGCCACCCGGATTTTTGATAAGGGAGCCTGCCATGAGATCGGCACCATGAGAAGTGGGCTCCTCTTTCTCTACAAACTCACCATAGCAATTATCTACCATTGCAATACAATTTGGCGCCTCATTTTTGCAGATACGAATAATTTCTTCGATTTCTTCCACGAAAAGAGAAGGACGCAGATTGTATCCGCGGCTTCTTTGTATATAGACCATTTTAGGCTGAAGCTCATGAGTCCGCTTAGCAATTGCGGGAAGATCGGGCTTTCCGTCGGGAGTCAAATCAACCTGCTCATAGTGAATGTCAAACTCCTTTAGAGAACCATTCCCATCGCCGGTCAGGCCAATGACGCTTTGAAGGGTATCATATGGCAGTCCGGTTACGCAGAGCATTGTATCTCCCGGCCGCAAAACACCAAACAAAGCTATGGTTAGCGCATGTGTTCCAGAGACAAAATTATGACGAACCAGTGCATCCTCAGCACCTAAGGCTCTTGCGTAGACTTGATCCAGCACCTCACGGCCGCGGTCACCATATCCATATCCGGTACTCGCAGCAAAGTGGCTTTCACTCACACCGCTTTCGAGAAAAGCGGCAAGCATTTTTTGCTGATTATAATCTGTTGTTTTTTCGATTTCATGTAACTGAGGCTTAGCTTCTTGCAGAGCATGATCAGCAGCTTTTTTTATGGAATCGTCAATTTTAAAATAAGGATATAAATTCAAGAGAGGTTCTCCTTTGTTATGTTTTAAGATAAGACTTTCATTTCAATCCATCGACCACAGATATGGTATCCAAGAGATTGATAATAGGAGCAAAGGGAATTTTCACAGCAGAGAAAGAGAGTCCGTTTCGGAAGATAAACCGGAACGGCTTCTATTATAGCTGAAAAAATTCCGTGTCGACGTCGATTCGGATGAACTGCTCCGGAAAAAAGCAGAGCATTTTTGGGGGATATGCAGGCTGCAAGACATGCAATCAGATCATCGTGTTCCATGATTCCCCAGACATCGGCTGTCTGATGGCGAATTCGATGATTAAGATCGAGATAAAAGGGCTCAAAATTCGAAACCGAGAAAGATGGCGATTGGCATGCTTTTAAAAGTGCGTGCATTTTTTTTAGTGAAATTGGATGAGAAAGATTCCAAGGAATTGCAGGGTGCTCTGAATCTCGTATCATTTCGGGGCCTTGATCCGAGACTAAGAATCTAAGCTTTTTAGAAAGACAAGGATTTTCACAAAAAACAGTTTTTGCACCCGAAAAGTGAATAAATTCCTGTAATTCTAAAGAATCTTCAAAATCGCCCGCAAGGGTCATAACGTCATCCATTAAAGAAATGCAGCCGGACTTTTCGCGCCAGAAATGAAGAAAAGGCATTTCTGTTCCATAGCCCAGTGCCATAGAAAAGATGCGGCAGCCTAATGGGGAATTGTCCCATGGGGCTAGTTCCTGCGAGTCTTGTATCAGATGAATCATTCGCCTGCAATCCGTTCTGCCATCAAAGCAATCAGAGGTTTTGCGTCCTCATAGTCTTTACAGCTGATTACACTCATCGGGGAATGCAGATAGCGGCCTGGAAGGCTGACAGCAACGGTGCGAACTCCACTTCGGCTGGTATGAATGGCACCTGCATCATTGCCGCCTGCAACCGCCTGCTTATACTGGCAGGAAAGCCCTGCTTTTTTTGCTTCTTCAAAAGCTATGCGGCAATATTCCCGATCATAGATTGTTCGTTTGTCCATAAAGGAAATCACGGGACCTTTTCCTAAAAAACAGACCCGATTTTCCGGAGCCATTCCAGCAACATCTGCGGCCGTTGTAGTTTCTACAACGATAGAAGCCTGCGGCTGATCGGCAAATGCTGCGGTTTTAGAACCGTTAAGTCCCACTTCTTCCTGTACGGCAAATAAAAAATCGGTGTCGTATTTCCATTCCGTTTTCTGCATGAGAAAAATCAAAATTGCACATCCGGCGCGATCGTCCAGAGCAGGGCTCATGATGGTATGGCCATTTTCATAAAAGATGCGTTCAAAAGTGACGCTGTCTCCCGGAGAAACTACGCTGCTTGCCTCTTCTTTTCCAGAAGCACCGATGTCGATTGCCAAATCTTCAATAGGGACAGTTTTTTCGCGTTCGGCAGCCGAAAGAACATGAATTGGCTTCATTCCGATGACGCCAGGAATTTCGTGATCGCCGATTTTGACGGTGCGTCCTGCCAGCACCCGCGGATCAATTCCACCGACAGCGGTAAAACGAAGCAGCCCTTCTTTTCCAATATGAGTGATGATCATGCCGACTTCATCCATATGGGCACTGATGAGAAGCTTTGTTTTTGCAGGATATTTTCCTTTTTTATGCGCTAAAATGCTGCCAAGTGGCGTAATAGAAACGGAATCCGCAAAAGGCCCAATTTCTTTAAGAATTTTTTGTTGCACCAGTTTTTCGTCGCCGGAAATTCCACGAATGGAGCAAAGTTCCTTTAAAATTTGATCCATTATTTCACCTCCCGCAGATAAGCCGCCATCAGTTGAGCAGCGTTTTCGAGATCATCGGTATCGACCACTTCGCAGGCGGTATGCATATAACGAAGCGGTACACTCAAAAGGGCTGTGTGTACTCCGTTTTGTGTTGTTGCAATCGCGTCGGAATTGGTTCCGGTGTCACCGCCCATAACGTCCCATTTATAGGGGATGTTCCTCTTTTCAGCAAGAGAAGCCAATTTCTGATACATTGATCGATCCAAAACGGGAGCAACCCCGATCATTACGCCTTTTCCAAGAGGAAGGCTGACTTCTTCCCGAACGCCGGGCTGATCGCCAAAACTGACGTCTACGCAAATAGCACGTGTTGGAGAAAGCCCGAAAGCACCGGTGACTGCACCTTGTCCGCCAATTTCTTCTCTTGTGCTGAACAGAACGGAAATGCCGCAGGATAAAGTCTCTTCTTTTAGAAGATGAATACAGCGAATCAGAATGGCTGCACCGGCACGGTTATCCAAAGCGGCGGAGGCAAAGCGAGTCTTTAAAAGCTTTTGCGGCTGATATTGAGGGATTACGCGGTCCCCCGGGGTTACAAGAGATTTTACTTTTTCAGAGGGAAGGCCTAAATCCACTGTCATCTTTGTAATGGCTGGAACAGTATCGCTTTTACCATCGGAGAGATGCGGCGGCAAATTTCCAATTACACCGAAGAGGGTCTCTTTTCCGAAGACAGTTACGGGACATCCCGGAAGGACTCTTCGATCCGCACCGCCGCAGCGGTCAATATGAAGAAATCCTTCCTCATCAATTCCCGTGACGATTAGTCCTACCTGATCCATATGAGCGTCCAGAAGCACCTGCTCTTTTGCATGAGGATCTCCTAAAAACACAATGCCGTTTCCGAGCGTATCTCGTCTGCCGGAGAGTCCGCTTAATTCAATGGCCGTCTTTATGGGGGCTCCTTCATCTCCGCTGGTGCCGCGGCTTTGACATAGTTGGGTTAAAATATCTGTTAATTTCATGAATCCAAAGGTCCTTTCAAAGAACAAATTAGATTAAAATAAAAATTGATTCAATCATAAAAAAAGATTAGCAAAGTTAAAATGACAAAACAATAAAATGCTGAAAATCATCAAAGCCCAATTAAAGAGCCATGACCATCTCTTTGAAGGTGTTGCCCCGAATTACAAAGTTTGGGAACATATCATAGCTTGCACAGGCGGGGGAAAGAGCAACAACATCACCACTTTGGGCTTCTTTGCTGCAGAGGTCGACGGCCTCTTGCAGAGTGGAAACATGCAGAATCTTTGGGGCACCGTCTTTGTAACCGGCAGCAGCTTTTACAGCAGCTTCGATTTTGGGGGCTGTGTTGCCGAGAAGAACCAGCGTCTTTACATGGTCACAGATTGGTTGACCCAAAGGCTCGAATGGAATTTTTTTGTCGTAGCCGCCGGCAATTAAAATCAGCTTTTCGGAGAAAATAGAAAGCATTCCCTTTATTGTACGGCTGGGCGTTGTTGCAATCGAATCATTATACCAGCGAACACCATTCAATTCACGGACGAATTCGGCGCGGTGGGCAACGCCGGGAAAAGTTTTTGCTACGGTTGTTACATCATCCGGAGAAACAAAGCTAAAGGAAGCACAGATTGCAGCCATATAATTTTCAATATTATGGCTGCCGGGAATCCGGATATCTTTGGTATCCAGAACGACGGTGTCTTTTCCCTGATCAGAAAAAATGATCTGTTCATTTTTATTGAGCCAGCAGCCATGTTCTACTTTTTGCTTGCGGCTAAAATATAGCAGCCGACCGCGCACTTCAGGGGCAAAGGAAGCAGAAATTTCATTATCCAAATTTAAGACAGCTCGGCCGAACGCATTCTGATGCAGAATGATGTTCTTTTTGGCGTTAATATATTCATTCATGTCTTTGTGCATATCCAAATGATTGGGAGTAATATTTGTTACGATACCGACCATCGGGCTGCGTCTCATGCTGATTAGCTGAAAACTCGAAAGCTCTGCAACCACAACGTCATTCGGTTTGATCGTTTCAACTTTTGGAAGAAGCGGAGTACCGATATTGCCGCCTACATGGACCGTCTTGCCAGATTTTTTTAGAATTTCGGCAAGAATACTGGTAGTTGTTGTTTTTCCATCAGAGCCGGTAATTCCAAAAATCGGACAAGGGCAGACGTCAAAGAAAACTTCCATTTCGCTTGTGACAATTTGACCGTTTTTGCGTGCCGTTTCCAGTTCGGGAAGATGAAATCGAATGCCGGGCGTACGGAAAATAATCTCTTCATGAAGATCATTGAGATAGTCGTCTCCTAGAACCAGACGAACGCCGGCTTTTTCCAGTTCTGTTGCGGTATCACCCAACTTTTCATAGCTGCGGCGGTCACGGCCGGTTACAATTGCACCCTTTTGCGAAAAAGTTTTTGCGAGGGGAACGTTGCTTCCGCCTAAGCCACAGAAAGCAATCGTTTTGCCCTTAATGGATTTATAAAATTCCTCCATCGTCATGCTTTAGTTCCTCCACATTTGATTTGGATTTTGTTTAAAAAAAGATAGATAATTAAAAAATAGTATACGCCTTTTGGGGTCAATTTGCAATTTGTATAATCTAAAAATACGAGGTAAAGACTATAGAAAAAAAGAGGAGGTTATAGAAAATGACCCGGAAACAAATTATCATGTCCACAGTTGCGGCTGCGATTGTTCTGACCGCAGGTGGTTTTGCGGTTAAAAACGGAATGGAAGCAAAAGCAGCACAGCAGAATCTAAATTATAGTTATACAAGAGCAATGGGAGACTTGCGGGACAGCATAAAAAGTGTACAGACTACATTGGGAAAGGGCTCCTATGCCAATACGGCAACACAGCAAACCGGACTTGCAGCCAGGCTGGTGAGACAGACAAGCCTGGCAAAAGGGGCTTTGAGCGCCTTGCCTGTCGATGACGATTCTCTTAATACAGTTTCTAAATTTATCACGCAGGTGGGAGATTTCTCTATGACGCTTTCTGAGGAAGTCAGCGCCGGCAAACAAATTACAGACGAACAGTATGATACCATGAAGCAGCTTTCCAAATATGCACAGACTTTGAATCAAGATTTAACGGATGTAAAACCAGTCTTTAATGGGCAATTTTCAGATCAGTTAAAAGAGACGGCGGAAGATTTTACCGATTTTCCATCCCTCATTTATGATGGACCGTTTTCTGATGAAGTTATGCAGAAAAAGCCTCAATTTTTGGAAGGAAAAGAAGACATTTCTCAGGGAAACGCAGCGCTCAACGCAGAAAAGTTTCTGGGAATTGATGTGAATTTGCTAAATCATACACAGGATACAGAAGGAAATCTTCCCACTTATAATTTTACTTTAGAAAGTGCAAAAGTGAGCGTTTCTAAACAGGGAGGAGAGGTAGTCACTTACGAAAACACCCGGGAAATTTCAGAAGAAAACGTCAGCGTAGAAGATGCGAAAACATCAGCGGAAAATTTTCTATCTTCACGGGGACTGTCCAATATGACAGAGCGCTATTATGTGCAGCATGATGGAAGAGTGACTTTTAATTTTGCATTTCAGCAGGGAGATGCCTGTTGTTACCCGGATTTAATTAAGGTATCTGTCGCACTGGATAATGGAGAAATTACAGAATATAATGCTACCGGATATATTATGAACCATAAAGAGAGAGAAATTCCGTCGCCGGAACTTTCTGTAGAGCAAGCACAGGAAAAGGTTAGTCCACATTTGACGGTAAAATCTCATCGGCTTTCTCTGATTCCCACAAAGGGATCTACAGAAACGCTGTGCTGGGAATTTCTATGTGATGGGGATAATGGGGATCAGGTATTGGTTTATATCAATGCCAAAACTGGATTTGAAGAACAAATTTTAATTTTGGAAACTGGAGACCTTGGTACGTTGGTTTTTTAAAAAAAGGTAAAAAAAGCCGGGCGGAAATTTCCGTCCGGCTTTTTTGTGCGGAAAGTGCGTGAGCTTTCCTACACTGATATTAAAAATAGGGGGTTACAAATTATAAAAGACCAAAAGCAAAAAATCAGAAATCTACCGGTGTTCCATAATAAATGCAGGTAAACAAATGTTCCATTTCTTTTGGCGTGATAGAGCGCGGGTTGGAACCAGTGCAGGCATCACCGATTGCGTCTTCTGAAATTTTGGAAAGCTTTTGCTTAAATTCGTCTTCATCAATTCCAAAACTTTTTAATGTACGCGGAATTGAGAAGTGATCATTATAACTCCAGATACGCTCACAGAGAGTGAACATCTGGGATTTTTTATCGCCTTCGATTCCCAGCATATCGGCAATTTCATGGTAACGCTCTAACGCTTCGGGATCCTTTGCATTATATTGAATGACATAAGGCAGATAAATAGCGTTGGCACAGCCGTGTGGAATATGTCCGGTAGAAAATGCCGCACCGGTTTTGTGTGCCATTGAATGAACAATTCCCAAAAGTGCGTTGGAGAATGCCATTCCTGCAAGGCACTGTGCATAGTGCATCTGCTCACGGGCTTCATGATCACCCTTATAAGAATCCGGCAGATATTTAAAAACCATCGAGATCGCCTTAAGTGCTAAAGGATCGGTGAAGGGGCCGTGAAGTTTAGAGACGTAAGCCTCTGTTGCATGAGTAAGAGCATCCATGCCGGTATAAGCGGTTAGCTTCTGAGGCATCGTCTCGGCAAGATCAGGGTCGACAATCGCAATGTCCGGTGTAATATTAAAATCTGCCAGCGGATATTTAATTCCTTTTTGATAATCAGTAATTACAGAGAAAGCGGTTACTTCGGTTGCAGTGCCAGAGGTAGAAGGAATCGCCAGAAAATGTGCTTTTTTCCGTAAGGTTGGAAAACTAAATGGCGTAATCAGATCTTCAAATTTGGTTTCGGGATATTCATAGAAGACCCACATTGCTTTTGCGGCATCGATCGGGGAACCGCCGCCGATCGAAACAATCCAGTCGGGTTCAAATTCGCGCATTGCCGCAGCGCCTCTCATGACAGTCTCTACCGAAGGATCAGGTTCTACGCCTTCAAAAAGACGGGTTTCAATACCGGCGGTTTTTAAATTTTCGAGGACTTTATCCAAAAAGCCAAACCGTTTCATTGAGCTGCCGCCCACAACAACCATTGCCTTTTTTCCGGAGAGCTCCTTTAATACATCCAGAGTTCCTCTGCCATAGTAAATATCACGTGGAAGTGTAAAACGTGCCATCTTTTGATTCCCCCTTAAATATTTTTAAACTGAACATTATCTTTTCCATAAAACTGCATTCTAAGCAGAATTGTGGAATCTTTGTGATCAGTTTATTTATTTCGTTTATATTTTAACAAACGAAGTCGGTTTTGTATATTGGGAAAATCAACAATCTATCGGGCATATTTTTAGAGCATATTTTTTGGAATGCTTGTTATTTTCCCGACGGATATTTTGAAAGGAGGTTTCATAAGAATGATAAGGTCTATTTTGATCATTTTGGAGGCGCTGATTTTGTATTTTTTAAAGACGGTTGATGCTTTTATCTGGGGGCCGGGATTGCTAACTCTGCTTATGGGAACCGGCGCTTTTTTAACTTTGCGTCTCCACTTTCTGCCGTGGAAAAATCTTTCGAAAGCTTTACACTTTGCGCTTAGTCCAAAAGCACGCAGTACTGTAAAAGACGGTGGAATTTCTCCCTTTTCTGCTTTGATGACGGCGCTTGCCTCTACCATAGGCACAGGGAATATTGTTGGAGTTTCTACCGCATTGGTCTTAGGCGGTCCGGGCGCGCTGATTTGGATGGAGATCTCAGCACTCTTGGGACTTGCTACAAAATATGCGGAATGTATGTTGGCGGCAAAATACCGCAGAAAAAATAAAATGGGCGAGATGATCGGAGGATCCATGTATCCGCTGCAGGAGCGTTTTCCTTTTCATTCTATAGGAAGAATGCTAGCAATCCTCTTTGCCGTCTTTGCAGTGCTGGCATCCTTTGGAATCGGAAATATGACGCAGGCAAATTCTGTATCGGAAGCACTTTATGTGACTTTTGGAGTTTCGCCGACCATCAGCGGAATCGTGCTGATGGTGTTGACTTTTATCATTTTAATTGGAGGAATTCGCAGTATTTCTAAAATTTCCTCTGTTTTGATTCCGGCCATGTCAATTCTTTATCTGATCGGTGGAACAATTGTGATCCTTGGGAATTTTCAAAACCTTCCCAGCGGGATTATTGAAATTTTTCACCTTGCCTTTTCTCCTAAAGCGGCGGCAGCAGGAGCGGGAGGAACAATTTTAGCCTCTATGCAGAGGGCGGCAAAATGGGGAATTGCCCGCGGCGTTTTTTCCAATGAGGCGGGGATGGGTTCCGCTACATTTACAGCGGCGGCAGCTTCTTCAAAAGATCCTGTAGAAATCGGCTATCTCAGCATGACTGGAGTCTTTTTTGATACCACTGTCATCTGCACGATAACCGGGCTTGCAATCGTTGCTTCCGGCGTACTGGGCATTACCGATCCTAATGGAAACCCGGTTGAAGGAGCGGCTTTGACCATTGCTGCTTTTGAGACGGTTCTCGGACCGTTTGGAGGAAAGCTGATTGCGATTGGAATTACTTTGTTTGCCTTTTCTACCATTATTGGCTGGGCTTATAATGGAGAAAAAGCGCTGGAATACTTATTGCCGAAACTTTCTTACCGCAAAATTTACCGAGTCTTTTATACGATCGCTGTTCTTGTAGGGGCAACCATACCGTTGGAAGCGGTATGGACTTTTTCCGATATTATGAATGGCTTAATGGCAGGGCCAAATTTGATTTGCCTTTTGGCACTTAGCGGGGAGATCGCCCGAGATACCTTTGCAGAGGAAACAAAAGAGCAAAAGAAAAAAATGGTATCAGTTAAAAGTTCTTCTGTATTTTCTTGAGAAAACCAAGCTTTTCACGATATTTTTGAGTACGCGCGAAATCTTTTTGAGTGGGAGCGGAAATTCTGGAAAGATCAGCATTATGTTCCAGATCAGCGATCTTTACAATGACTGCATCGTGATTTATAGAAAGACGCAGAAGATAGTCATCATAGGATTCGCCTTTTTTGCGGGAAAGTGCCGTTACCGCCAAAATCGTTCGCGCGGAAAAGCCTGCGGATTTTAAATCATCTGCAGTGAAAACGGTATCCTCAATCACGTCATGGAGCAGAGCGATTACTTTTAAAGGAATCGCTTTTACTTTTCCGGAAACTGCGAGTGGGTGTAGAAAATAGTCGTTTCCGCCTTTGTCGACTTGTCCGAGATGTGCTTTTTGTGCGAAAAAGTAAGCTTTTGTCAGTTCGTTCAAAATGAGAGCTTCCTTTCGGGTTCAAATAAGATTATGGTAAAAAGCACTTTGAAATTTGTCAAGAAAAATTCTCCCGAATTCCGGGAAAAAGATTGCGCTTTTTGTTGATTTTTATTATAATGAAAATAGTTGTGATTAAAAAAAAGAGGGCGTTATGATGGAAAAAGTCGTTTTGGGAAAAACCGGCATTACGGTGAGCAAAAATGGATTTGGCGCATTGCCGATTCAGAGAATTTCAAAACCGGAGGCAGTTCACCTTTTAAGACGAGCCTATGAGGGCGGAATTACTTTCTTTGATACGGCACGCAGTTATTCTGATAGTGAAGAAAAACTCGGTGCCGCATTTTCTGATCTGCGCGAAAAAGTCTATATTTCCAGTAAAACGCCGTCTTTGACAGCAGAAGGATTCTGGAAAGATCTTGATACCGGTTTATTAAAACTCAAGACCGACTATATTGATATTTATCAGTTTCATAATCCTTCTTTTTGCCCAAAACCGGGAGATGGGACGGGCCTCTACGAAGCGATGGAAAAAGCAAAAGGACAGGGAAAAATCCGCTTTATCGGGATCACCAATCATCGCCTTTCGGTTGCGAAAGAAGCGATCGATTCCGGACTCTATGATACCATTCAGTTCCCATTTTGTTATCTTGCGACGCAAAAAGATTTGGAGATCGTCAATGGTGCAAAAGAGAAAAACATGGGATTTTTAGCGATGAAAGCACTTTCTGGCGGATTGATTCATAATGCGGGGGCCGCCTATGCTTATTTAAGCGCGTTTCCGCAGGTGCTTCCACTCTGGGGAATCCAGCGCGAGTCGGAATTGGACGAGTTTTTATCTTTTCAAGAGAATCCTCCGAAAATGAATTCGGAATATGAAAAAATAATTGATGAGGATCGAAAAACTCTGCAGGGGGATTTCTGCCGAGGCTGTGGTTATTGTATGCCATGCCCTGCAGGAATTGAGATCAATAACTGCGCCAGAATGTCGCTGCTTTTGAGAAGAGCCCCTTCTAAAGCATATTTAACACAGGAATTTCAGCAAAAAATGAAAAAGATAGAAAACTGTCTGCATTGTGGTGCCTGTATGAAAAAATGTCCGTATGGGCTAAATACGCCAAGACTTCTGGAAGAAAATCTAAAAGATTATAAAGAAGTGCTTGCAGGAAAGAAAATTTAAAAGGAGGCTTTAAAAAAGTCTCTTTTTTTGAGAAAAATTTTGAAAATAGGGCTGTAAAATGAACCCGGAGGGGAGAAAAAAGTTTGATTTTTTTGTTTTTTGGAGTCATCTGCGGCGCTTTGACGTTGAGCTCAATCATTCGAGAACCACGTCAGTTTCGCAACAGCATATTTCTCCTGACAACAATTTTTTTCCTCTTTTCCGGGATTATGATGGAAAGCAATCATGCTCCGTTAATTGCGACCATTTTATCTTTAATTCTTGTAATTGTAATTCCGCTCAGCGTTTTGGCAGTGGCAGTTTTTCTTCTGATCAACGGCGTCATTATGGTGAGAAAAGAGGGCAGACGAATTCAGAATTTGCTGTCATTTGGTGCCGGTATGGCAATCTTTCTGGTCATTGGTTTCATTCTTTATATGGCTGTTATAGAACAAAACATGTCGGCAAATAAAATGGCTTTTGTTATTTTGATCATCTGTTTAAGTGCTTATATCGGTTTTACCTTTGTCGCATTTTTGCTCTATTCTTTTTTATATAGTCACCTACCTAAAGAAGTAAAATGTGACTATGTGATTATTCATGGAGCGGGATTGCTCCATGGGAACCAAATTTCGCCGCTTTTGACAGGCAGAATTGAAAAGGGAATAGAGGTCTATCGAAAAGGCGGCTGCCGGGCAAAATTTGTGGTTTCCGGTGGAAAAGGAGCAGATGAGACAATCTCAGAAGCAGAGGCGATGCGGGATTATCTGATTAAGAGAGGAATTCCGGATTCAAAAATCTTGATGGAGAAAGAATCAAAAACAACTTTTGAAAATCTTCAGTTTTGTCGGAAACTGCTCGATCCAATTAGAAGGCCATATCACTGCATTTTTGTTACCAGTAATTACCGTGTGTTTCGTACAAGCCTTTATGCCAGAAAGATTGGGATTGATGCCCAAGGCGTCGGGAGCAAGACAGCTCTTTATTATTGGCCCAGCGCGGTTATCCGAGAGTATGTTGCGGTGATGAAGCAATTCAAATGGGGATTTCTGGTTCCAATGATTCCATGGCTGCTTTTCTATTTAGTTAGCTGCAGTAACTGAGAAGGAGTTATTTTATGATCAAAGCGATTGCATTCGATATGGATGGTGTTTTATTCGATACGGAACGAATTAGTAAAAGCACATGGACTCAGGTTGGAAAAGAATGGAACCTTCCGGGAGTTGAGAATCTTTTAAACCGTGCAATGGGACTTAATTATGAGGATACCAGAGCCTTATTTTTTGAAAAGTATGGAAAAGATTTTCCTTATGATGACTTTCGTACCCGCTGCTCAGAAATTTTTGAGGAAGAACTTTTAAAAGAAGGACTTCCGATGAAGCCTGGTGTTTTAGAAATTTTATCTTACTTAAAAGAAGCGAAAATCCCGGTGGCTCTTTCTACTTCCACTAGACGAGTAAAAACGATTGCACATTTAAAAGAAGCGGGGATTGAAGATTATTTTAAAGTGGTCGTAACGGGAGATACGGTTAAGCACAGTAAACCGAATCCTGAAATTTACTGCAATACCTGTAGGGCCCTTGGGACTGCTCCTCAGGAGACAATTGCAATAGAAGATTCCCCCAATGGGCTTCAATCTGCCCGCCGTGCCGGGATGTTTGTGGTAATGATACCTGATCAGGTGGAGCCTACCAAGGAATTAGAACCTTTTTATGATCGGGTCTTTCAGTCTCTGATTTGGCTTAAAGATTGGCTTTGTACAGATGTTTTTCAGTAAAGCCAGAATCAATCTAATTGTTCTAATCGTTTTTGGTCTGCAGAAATTTTTAGAAAATAAAGATTTGGTGCAAATATCAGAGAAAAAACGATAAAGACAAAATTATCAACAAATTTAGTTCACTTTACAAAGAAATTTCAAAGGACTATTCTGTTTTGCTTTTGGATATGTTATAATTTATTTAATATTTCAACTGTGACTTTTCACTTTATTTTTGAAACATAAAGAAATTTTGAAACTTTTCATGATTTAGAATTTGTATGATTAAATTTTGCTGAAGTTTCAGAAAGGATTCGGATTGCTCATGAATCGCAGAAGACAATGGAAAATGAATCTTCTGACAGGGGCTGTCACTGCAGTAATCTCTCAAATTTACTGGAATATCTTTCTCGATGATTTTCGTGTTTCTTTGGCTGTTGCGATTCTGCCGATCCTTTTGACGACGATTAATAAGGAAGAAAGTTCACTTGCAACCTGCGGATGTGTTTCCTGTATGGTGTTCCTTTTTCGCTGGGCCTTAGCTATTATAAATGGGCAAGGTGTCATTGGCAGCATGCAGACGATTCTTCCGGGAGGGCTGTTCTTCCTGTGCTATGGCCTCTTTTTTGAGATGATGGTTCGAAATAAGTATACGGCTTCTGTTACCCGCTTGACTTTGGCAGCTTTCAGCTGCGATTTTATTGCTAATCTTTTTGAAACACTGGTTCGCAGTAAACTGTTTTTTACATTGGTACAAGCAGAGAGAATTCTCTATCTGTTTGAGGTCGCTGCAATTCGAACCATCATTGTGGTGGTCTTACTGATCCTCCTAAAGAGTTATCGGACATTGCTCACGAAGGAGGAACATGAAAAGCGATATCAACGTTTGTTTTTGATGACGACTGGTCTCAAAACAGAACTTTATTTTATGCGTAAGAACACTGAAAATGTAGAGGCAATCATGGGAAATGCCTATCATTTATATGAGATGCTTTCCGATTTGGATGTTCCGCAGGAAACACAAAGGCTGTCTTTAGCGATTGCGCGGGATGTGCATGAGATCAAAAAAGATTATATTAGAATTATTCAGGGAATTGAAAAAGAGGTTGATGAGCAGTATCCGGAAAAGAAGATGCATCTTAAAGATATCCTGAATATTTTGCAGGAATCTACTTACCGAATGATGGAATCCAAAAACTTGGATATCAAACTGGATTTTCGTTATCAAAAGGATTTTCTTACAGATAAACATTATTCTCTCATGGCAATTCTTAAAAATCTCGAAAACAATGCAATTGAAGCGATCGCTTCCGTGCGTTCTTCGGGGCTGGTTGAAATTTTCGAACAGCAGGAAGGCGATTCCTATGTAGTTTCAGTGCGGGATGATGGCCCGGGTATTGCAGAGAAGAATCTGACCAAAATTTTTCAAATGGGATTTTCCACAAAATTTGATAAGCAAACCGGAAATATATACCGTGGCGTCGGACTAGCAGGCGTTAAGGCAGCCGTGGAAGAAGAATTTCATGGAAAATTAGAGGTTCGTTCGGCTTTGGGAGCGGGAACGGAATTTCGCATTACGATTCCGGTTGCGTCATTGGAGGGATAGCTTTTGAATATTTATATAGTGGAAGACGACCAGACGGTGATCGATATTCTTGAAGATATTATTGAAGAATATCATTTGGGGAAAATCTGCGGAGACTCTGGAGGAAAAGTTCCCGATGAGCAGGAGATCCTATCCCACAATCCGGATCTGATTCTTGTTGATTTCCTGATGCCCGAAAAAGATGGAATTCAGATCGTTCAAAACCTGAGAGAAATGAATTGCCATGCCAAATGTATTATGGTTTCGCAGGTGTCTGATAAAAAACTGATTGGAAAAGCTTATCATGCGGGGATCGATTTTTTTATTAGTAAACCGATCAATGTGATTGAAGTAAAAACGGTGATCGAAAATATTATTAACCAGATTGAGAATGAAAAGACGCTTTCGAATATTCGCAATATTTTTCAAAAAGATACCGCTCTTTCTCCTGTGAGAAAAGAGGAAAAAGACGATTTTTCCATGCGCCGCTATCAATACATATTAAATCAGCTGGGAATGTCTGGAGAGCGTGGCAGCGAAGATATTCTGAAAATGTGCCAGTATTTGCGGGAAAATAATGTTTCTTTATCGCAGATTAGTCTTGGACAGCTTTTTAAGACACTTACTCATACCCCTCAGAATATGGAACAACGAGTTCGGCGGGCGATTGCTGCGGGGATGTGTAATCTTGCCCATCTTGGGATAGAAGATTTTATGAACGAAACGTTTGAGCGCTATTCAGGGAGCCTGTTTCCATTTGAAGAAATCCGGGCAGAGATGGATTTTATTCGAGGGAAACGAGAGCGCGGAGGAAAAATCAATATCAAGAAATTTATAGACGGCTTGATGATCCTGACGGAACAAGGGTAAAGAGGATCAGAAGAGATGAAATAGAAGGAAAGGGGGTGAGGCAAGAAAAGGAAGTCGATCCGTGGCTTTAAGTTGAGAAGCTTTCAGAGGATTCGGAAAAGAATGAGAGAAATGTTTTTGTGATTGTGATGAATAGTTGAGAAAGAAACTGTTGATTACGTCAAAAGTACAAAAATATTTTTGAAGATTTGTATTTTTTTGTAGAATTCTGAAAGTCGGATGAACAATATAAATGAAAACAAGTGGTAGGGGATTGAAATATTAAGATAGATTAATCCTTAAGAGTTGTTTTCAGGGCCATGTGGCATTGTACAGTATGGTTGTATTTTACAGTTTTGCAGTAACTGTAAAAAAGAGATCATGCAGTGCAAAGATTTTTGCTTTGCTGTGCAAAAGTTTGCTTTGGATTGACTTCAAGACAGCAAAATGAGCTTTTTTTCAATGACTTAAAGAGGTTATGAAAAGAAGAAGGCTTTTTTTGTAGGAAAAGGAACAAAAAGTATTAACAAACGGAGGTAAATCAAATTATGAGCAAGTATGTTGACAGAGTAATTGCTGACCTGAAAAAGAAGAATGCGAATGAGCCTGAATTCCTGCAGACGGTGGAAGAAGTTTATTCTTCATTGGCACCGGTCGTGGATGCTCATCCGGAATATGAAAAAGCTGCACTGCTCGAGCGTATGGCTGAGCCTGAGCGTGTAATTCAGTTTCGTGTAACATGGGTAGATGATGCAGGTAAGGTACAGGTAAACCGTGGATTCCGTGTACAGTACAACAGCGCTATCGGACCTTACAAGGGCGGACTCCGGTTTGCTCCTTCCGTAAACCTTTCGATCATGAAATTCCTCGGCTTCGAGCAGACCTTTAAGGACAGCTTGACCACACTGCCGATGGGCGGTGCAAAGGGCGGTTCCGACTTTGATCCTCGTGGAAAGAGCGATGCAGAAGTTATGCGTTTCTGCCAGTCCTTCATGACCGAACTGTATCGTCATATTGGACCTGATGTAGATATTCCGGCAGGCGACCTTGGAGTTGGCGGACGTGAGATTGGTTTCCTGTATGGCCAGTATCGCCGTATCCGTGGAGCTTTTGAAAACGGAACCATCACCGGCAAGGGCCTTTCCTTCGGCGGCAGCTTGGTACGTCCGGAAGCAACGGGCTTCGGTTCTGTTTACTATCTGCAAGAAGTTCTCCGTCATGAAGGCGAAGAAGTAAAAGGTAAGAACATTGCACTGGCAGGCTTCGGCAACGTAGCATGGGGCGCAGCAACAAAGATTGCAGAACTCGGCGGCAAGGCAGTTACCCTGTCTGGCCCTGACGGCTACATCTATGATCCCGATGGTGTAACAACCAAAGAGAAATTGGACTTCATGCTCCAGATGCGTGCAAGCGGTCACGACAAGGTTCAGGATTATGCTGACAAGTTCCATTGCGAGTTTGTTGCTGGCAAGAAACCTTGGGAACGCAAAGTTGACATCGTAATGCCTTGCGCAACTCAGAACGATGTAGACCTTGAAGAAGCAAAGAAGATTGTCAATAATCATATTAAATATTACATCGAAGTTGCTAATATGCCGACAACCAACGAAGCATTGGTCTATTTGATGGGTCAGAAAAATATGATCGTAGCTCCTTCCAAGGCAGTTAACGCGGGCGGCGTTGCTGTTTCCGGATTGGAAATGAGCCAGAACGCAGAACATATCTGCTGGACAGCAGAAGAAGTTGGCGAGCGTCTGCACAGCATCATGAAGAATATCTATGATTCTTCCGTTGCAGCAGCAGAAGAGTATGGCCTAGGCTACAACCTTGTTGCCGGCGCAAACATCGCAGGCTTCAAGAAAGTTGCTGATGCTATGCTGGCACAGGGAATTTGCTACTAATTTGAAGTACATTCTTTATTGAACAACTCAAGAGGTTGATTGTGAAACCGGGACCTTTTATGGTTCCGGTTTCACAGTAATAAAGCGAAACTTTGAATAAGCTGCTGGATAGCAGAACATTGTTAAAGGGACCAAAAAGGATCAATGATTCTAGAAAATCCCTTCATTCAACCTGATTTTTACCGCACCGGCACTATTGGCCGATCGCTCCCTAATAACAGACAGAGTTCCCAACAAGCTCTGTCTGTTTTCTTATGAAAAAAAGGCACCCGAAAAAAATCGGGGGCCTTTTTGCTGTGAAGAAGATAAAGAATTTTATAGACTGTACTATCCTTTTAAGACCGAAATGATCTGATTGCAAAAGAATTCAATGATGATTATGCTGATTCACTTGTTATATGACACTTAGATAAAAAGCTTATTTGAAAAAGGAAAAGATTTACAAAATTCAAACAATTTAAAAATGTCAATTTTTGATGCATGATAATAGCTAACTTGGAAGAGTGTCAATAATTGAAAAAATTTTCTGCTAGCTAGTATTGGACTATCTAAAGAGTTTTTTAAATGTTCTAACTTTGGAACGCTTATAGATTTATAAATTGATTTCGCTGAAAATTTTATAAAAATTTTTGTTTAAAAAGATGTCTATGCTTCATAAGGAAAAGCAATCAAATATAAATTTAAACAGCAAAAATAAAAAGTAATATGAAATAAAAAATAGAATGGAACACTCTACAGAAAAATCTTAAATAGTCGATAAAATTATTTAAGGCTGAACTGGTCTTAAATTCTTTTTTTAGAGAAAAGAACATGAACTCCCCGAGTAATCAGCATTTTTTATTGAAGTGGATTTTTGAAAATAAAGAATTTTTTATAGGACTTATTTTACAGTTTCTTAACAATTTATTGTATGATAAATAAAATAACGTAACCATATGAATGATATTATAGAAAAAGTCTCTAAAGTTATTGATTTTTTCATTCAGATTAGTTATAATAAAATAAAGTTTAATCCAAAGCGATCTTTTGTAAAAATGGGAATGGAAGACTTTTAGTGCTAAAATCGAGAAATGTAAAAAGATGTTCTCTTGTTTTATTTATCGACATTTGGCACCGAAAGTTTTCAAAAGCGTTTTCATAACATGCAGGCAGATAGTCAACGGGGCAAGCTTGAAAAAACCTGTTTTGTTTATGGAGCAATTTCGATTTTACGAAAGAGAAGTGAGAAGTGTGCAAGAAGAAAATCCAATAGGGGTCATTGACTCCGGGGTGGGTGGATTAACGGTAGTAAAGGAACTGCAACGTTTACTACCGGGGGAAAATCTTGTGTACTACGGAGATAGTGCTAACTGTCCATATGGAAACCGTTCTCAAGATGAGATAGTTTCACTTACATGTCGGATGCTTAAATTTCTGCAAAAAGAAAATGTTAAATTAGTAGCTGTAGCTTGTAATACAATTTCGACCATTATTGATCAGTTTCAAGACGATTTTTCTTTTCCAATTATTGGGATCGTGCAACCTGCATCTCGAAAAATAGCGAAAGAAAATCTCGATGCAGTAGGAATTATAGCTACTGCATTTACGATTAAAACTGGGGTTTATCAAGATTTAATTCATCAATATAATCCTTCTATGAAGGTTTATGGAGAAGGAAGCCCTAATTTAGCTGCTTTGATCGATCAGGGAAAATATGAAGGAAAAGAAATTACAGACGAAGTTTCATTACATGTGAAAAAGCTACTGGAACAGGACCGAAATATTAAACATATTATTTTGGGCTGTACGCACTACCCAATTGTTACAAATACATTCGAAGAAGTATCGCCCAGCGGGATGACGTTTATAGATCCAGCTGTTGAGCAGGCACGAGCAGTGCATGATTACTTGGAATCGAAAGATTTATTGAATGTTTCTGGCAAAGGATCGCTAAGGATTTTTACAAGCGGTGTCGCCTCTCCTTATGATGCTTTGGTAAAAAAATTGGGGATTAAAACTGCGTATCCAATTACAGCCCAAGAAAATTCAAACTAAAATAATTTTTAAGATCCTGAATCAAATCAAATGCGTGTTGTAACTTTTTAGGTGATAAAAAGGAAATGATCTGCTGTTGATCATTTTTTTAGGAGAAAGAAAGCAAGCGTAGATTGATTGTGTTGTTTCTTAGATGAAATTTATTGGGAGGAAAGTTAGATATGACACCTTTTGAAATAAAGCTTAACGCTTATCAGACGTTAGGTTTATGTGTTTTTGTTTTGCTATGTGGACGTTATATAGTTAACAAAGTTGGCTTTTTAAAGAAATTTTGTATTCCTGCGCCAGTTGTTGGCGGCTTGATTTTTGCTATTGTAAACCTGATTGGCTATGAAGCCGGAGCCTTCATGTTTACCCTGGGAATGGATTTTAAAGATCTTTTTATGATCTTGTTCTTCACGACAATCGGATTCAGTGCAAGTGTTGAGGTTCTGAAAAAGGGAGGAATTGGAGTCGTTATCTTCTTAATCGTCTCTGCAATCCTCTGTATTATTCAGGATGCTGTCGGCGCCGGAATTGCGAGTGCAATGGGACAGAATCCATTGGTTGGCTTGTGCGCAGGTTCTGTTTCTATGACTGGTGGTCATGCTACATCTGCTGCATACGGACCTGTAATGGAGCAAGCAGGGCTGCAAGGAGCTACTACGATTGCAGTTGCTGCGGCAACATTTGGATTGATTTCCGGCAGCTTGATTGGCGGGCCTACTGCAGCGGGACTGATTAGTAAATATGACCTTCATCCTAAAGCAGCGAGCAATGATGAGTCAGCAGGGGATCTGGAAGCACTTACCGGAAAAGTAGAACCGATTAGCAGTCGTAATTTCTGTGATGCCTTTTTCCAAATTGCGATTGCAATTGGTATTGGCAACGTTGTATCGCTGTTGATTAATAAGACTGGGTTTACAGTCCCTGCTTACATTGGTTCTATGTTAATTGCTGTTTTAATGCGTAATATTTTCAAATCGGATTCCGGAAAAGCTTTTGCAACTCGTCCGCAAGAAATAGCCGTTTTAGGCGATATTGGTTTACAAATCTTCTTGGCAGAAGCTCTTTGTGATTTGAAGTTGTGGCAGCTGGCCGCAATGGCGTTGCCGCTGTTGGTAATCCTGCTCACACAGTGCGTGCTCATGTATGTGTATGCTCGCTTTGTAACATTCAGAATTATGGGCAAAGATTACGAAGCTGCTGTTTTGGCCGCCGGCCATTGTGGATTCGGCATGGGCGCTACTCCAAACGGCATGGCCAATATGGATGCTGTAACTTCCAAATATGGTCCTGCACCCCGTGCATACTTCATTCTCCCCATCGTTGGTGGTATGTTTATTGACTTCTTCAATGCAATTATTATTACAGCCTTTATAAACTTCTTGGCTTAAGTTTATATCTCTGTTTGCAAAAAGGAAAACATTTTCGGATGTTTTCCTTTTTTGCTTTGAACGAAACGTTTGAGCGCTATTCAGGGAGCCTGTTTCCATTTGAAGAAATCCGGGCAGAGATGGATTTTATTCGAGGGAAACGAGAGCGCGGAGGAAAAATCAATATCAAGAAATTTATAGACGGCTTGATGATCCTGACGGAACAAGGGTAAAGAGGATCAGAAGAGATGAAATAGAAGGAAAGGGGGTGAGGCAAGAAAAGGAAGTCGATCCGTGGCTTTAAGTTGAGAAGCTTTCAGAGGATTCGGAAAAGAATGAGAGAAATGTTTTTGTGATTGTGATGAATAGTTGAGAAAGAAACTGTTGATTACGTCAAAAGTACAAAAATATTTTTGAAGATCTGTATTTTTTTGTAGAATTCTGAAAGTCGGATGAACAATATAAATGAAAACAAGTGGTAGGGGATTGAAATATTAAGATAGATTAATCCTTAAGAGTTGTTTTCAGGGCCATGTGGCATTGTACAGTATGGTTGTATTTTACAGTTTTGCAGTAACTGTAAAAAAGAGATCATGCAGTGCAAAGATTTTTGCTTTGCTGTGCAAAAGTTTGCTTTGGATTGACTTCAAGACAGCAAAATGAGCTTTTTTTCAATGACTTAAAGAGGTTATGAAAAGAAGAAGGCTTTTTTTGTAGGAAAAGGAACAAAAAGTATTAACAAACGGAGGTAAATCAAATTATGAGCAAGTATGTTGACAGAGTAATTGCTGACCTGAAAAAGAAGAATGCGAATGAGCCTGAATTCCTGCAGACGGTGGAAGAAGTTTATTCTTCATTGGCACCGGTCGTGGATGCTCATCCGGAATATGAAAAAGCTGCACTGCTCGAGCGTATGGCTGAGCCTGAGCGTGTAATTCAGTTTCGTGTAACATGGGTAGATGATGCAGGTAAGGTACAGGTAAACCGTGGATTCCGTGTACAGTACAACAGCGCTATCGGACCTTACAAGGGCGGACTCCGGTTTGCTCCTTCCGTAAACCTTTCGATCATGAAATTCCTCGGCTTCGAGCAGACCTTTAAGGACAGCTTGACCACACTGCCGATGGGCGGTGCAAAGGGCGGTTCCGACTTTGATCCTCGTGGAAAGAGCGATGCAGAAGTTATGCGTTTCTGCCAGTCCTTCATGACCGAACTGTATCGTCATATTGGACCTGATGTAGATATTCCGGCAGGCGACCTTGGAGTTGGCGGACGTGAGATTGGTTTCCTGTATGGCCAGTATCGCCGTATCCGTGGAGCTTTTGAAAACGGAACCATCACCGGCAAGGGCCTTTCCTTCGGCGGCAGCTTGGTACGTCCGGAAGCAACGGGCTTCGGTTCTGTTTACTATCTGCAAGAAGTTCTCCGTCATGAAGGCGAAGAAGTAAAAGGTAAGAACATTGCACTGGCAGGCTTCGGCAACGTAGCATGGGGCGCAGCAACAAAGATTGCAGAACTCGGCGGCAAGGCAGTTACCCTGTCTGGCCCTGACGGCTACATCTATGATCCCGATGGTGTAACAACCAAAGAGAAATTGGACTTCATGCTCCAGATGCGTGCAAGCGGTCACGACAAGGTTCAGGATTATGCTGACAAGTTCCATTGCGAGTTTGTTGCTGGCAAGAAACCTTGGGAACGCAAAGTTGACATCGTAATGCCTTGCGCAACTCAGAACGATGTAGACCTTGAAGAAGCAAAGAAGATTGTCAATAATCATATTAAATATTACATCGAAGTTGCTAATATGCCGACAACCAACGAAGCATTGGTCTATTTGATGGGTCAGAAAAATATGATCGTAGCTCCTTCCAAGGCAGTTAACGCGGGCGGCGTTGCTGTTTCCGGATTGGAAATGAGCCAGAACGCAGAACATATCTGCTGGACAGCAGAAGAAGTTGGCGAGCGTCTGCACAGCATCATGAAGAATATCTATGATTCTTCCGTTGCAGCAGCAGAAGAGTATGGCCTAGGCTACAACCTTGTTGCCGGCGCAAACATCGCAGGCTTCAAGAAAGTTGCTGATGCTATGCTGGCACAGGGAATTTGCTACTAATTTGAAGTACATTCTTTATTGAACAACTCAAGAGGTTGATTGTGAAACCGGGACCTTTTATGGTTCCGGTTTCACAGTAATAAAGCGAAACTTTGAATAAGCTGCTGGATAGCAGAACATTGTTAAAGGGACCAAAAAGGATCAATGATTCTAGAAAATCCCTTCATTCAACCTGATTTTTACCGCACCGGCACTATTGGCCGATCGCTCCCTAATAACAGACAGAGTTCCCAACAAGCTCTGTCTGTTTTCTTATGAAAAAAAGGCACCCGAAAAAAATCGGGGGCCTTTTTGCTGTGAAGAAGATAAAGAATTTTATAGACTGTACTATCCTTTTAAGACTGAAATGATCTGATTGCAAAAGAATTCAATGCGGTCATCAATTCCAGGTAATTTTAAAGCGGTGCCGGCGTTATTTGCGGTTTCAAGCATAGCAAAATTTCCCGGCAAATAAAAACTTTTATTCATATTGAGTGCAGCAATTAGTTGTCTAGCAATCAGATCACTTCCAGAATATCCGGAGACAATGATTGCAAAGACCGCTTTGTCATAAAAACGAGTTTGACGAAATAATGCTGTTAGGCGATTGACTAAGGCTGTTAAGTTTGCAGAGATGGCATCGTTATAATTGGGGCACAACATGACAAGTGCATCCGCTTTTTTGATTGCAGGGAAGACTTGTTCTACCATTACACCACCATAAAAGCAGCGCCCTTCTTCACCGAAATGAAGACAAGTTGTGTAAGGACATCCTGCACAATCCGAAACAGCACCGTTTCGAACATTGATTTCAGTTAGATCACAGGAACTTTCAATTTTTATTTTTACCTGTTGCCAGAGTGCCAGTGTATTGGAAGTTTGACGGATTGAGGCGTGAAGAGCCAGTATGTTTGGCCTTTTATGGACGGGAAATGAGTTTTCTAAAAGGCGTTTTACTAAGATACGCGCGCTTTCCTGGTAAGCACCAAAAGAATCGGTTCCCATGTTTTGTGATAAAATCGTAAAGTTGTCCAGTGTGCGGGTACCTTCTACCAAAGGGCGGCCAACAAAAGCACAACCTGCAAGGTTCGCAGAAAAGACTAGTTCGCTTGCGATGGATTTTGTATAGAGTTCACTTCCTCCATCAACCAAAATTCCGGCAGTACAGCCACAAAGGCTATTGGAATGCGTGCGCAGCCATTTTAAAAAATGATAGTATTCAAAATTAATTCCAGAGTTTCCAAGATCAATTGCAAACAAAATTTTTCGATGGTTTAAAGGAGAAAGTTGATTAGCAAATTCTATCGTGTCATAAGAGATTTCCTGAAGAGCATAATCCAACACTTGCTGTAGGCGGTTCGTTTTCACGTCTTCGGAAGCTTTTGGACGAAAGAGTAATAAGGAAGATTCCAAATCGATTACCCCCCTTTTAGATCAGTGAACGCAAATTTTTAGACGCATTTTCAATGCGGTCAAACAGTAGATCCGGAATTTTCGGCAGGACCTCGGTTTCTACTCCGGTGGATGTGTAGCGATTTTTGACGCCCATAAAAGCACCGCCAAGATAAACGGAACCGCAGTGCCATCTTCCTTCCAGGGTGAGGAGCAGTGAAAGAGCGCCGGATGAAATTGCAGGGGCTACATAAGGTTTATAACCGATTTCACGCATTTTTAAATTGGCAGTAACCGTTAGCTGCGTCAATTCTTTGGAGAGAGTATCGTCATAATGCGAAATGGAATTCGCAATGACTAAATCGCTTCCGTGCGGGCCAAAAGAGCGACCTTCCGACAAAAAATCCGTAAAGCGCGGATCCCTTTTCGCATAGTACGCTGCACGTGCATTCATAACACCAAGCCCATACCCCTGAATTTGCTGCGGGAACAGTCCGAGTCCATCGAATTCACCATGTTCATTTTGATTACTTGCAAGAAAAGCGGTTTTGGCGAGGGGATCCACCGGGTCGCTCACCGCGGCCCAAAGTCCCTGATAGTGTTTTTCCCGAGCAAGCTTTGCATAGTGAGAAACAATCGCTGAATTGGCCTCGAATTGTGCCATACGGACGTCTTTTACACCGGAGCCTACAGGAGGAATCCCTTTAGAAGCAATAAAAGCGAAAAGATCACAATCGAAAAGTTGATCTGGAGAGATCACTTCTACGGAAGGAAAAGCATCATAATTCCATGGCAGAGAAATCTGATTCATTTCCATCGCCCATCGTGCGGTTACTTTTTCTGAAATATCGCAAATGCCAATAGAAGAAATCTGGTCTCTTCCAAGCAGACATAAACCGATCAAAAGGGTACTGCCGACGTCTCCGATTGCCAGTAAATTGATTCGCTTTTTTCCAGAACTTTCACGAGAATTCAGCAATTCAGGCCAACGGGGATGGCGAAAATTGACAGCTCGCAAATGCCCTTTTGAAATTTGCTCCGAAAGGAACGGATCAACTGCTCCTTGGGGCATGCGGGAAGCATCCAAAAAACGAATATCTTCTTCCTTTGCCAAAATTTGTCCCGGATGGTTTACAGAGAATGCTGCACGGCAACTTTGGGGATCCCGTTCAAAAAGAAAAACAGTAGGTGCATCTCCGGATTTGGGACACTTGGATTTTACAAGCGGCAGATTCGGATTGAGACTGCAAAGCTGCAGACCATCTTTTTCGTAATAGTAAAACATATCAATTACACCTCTCTTAGAACATCCGATTAAATCATCAGATTTTGCATGCGCATCAGCATTTCGAGATCATTTTGAAGATAACTTGTGACTGGAAGATTTGGATCGTAATAGATTCTGCTACCTTTGTCCGGGCACAGCGGCAGAATAATTGCCTCAGGAAGGCGGTTAAGCGTGAGATTTTGAGAAAACTTCTCTCGATACTGAGATTCCAGAACTCGAAATACAGCAATGGCATTTTCGATACAGCAGCGGGAAAGAGAAAAGATTGCCTGTTTGGAATATTCTCCGGAGTCTTCTGGAATTGCATAGGGCAAAAAACGGTTAATAGAGGGCTGTAGTCCTGGCACCGGGTTACTGCTGCGGTGAACAGTATCGCCGCCGATAAAGGGATAAAGAGTGGATTCCACAAACCATTGCCGCAAATTCGGAATGTAGTAAACGCTGTCTACCGGGTGTCCCTGCAACTTCATCAGATCGCGGCCGCGCGCAGAAAGAATGCCGACCAAAACTTCTTGGATCGGAATTTGTTGACGGCGAAAAATTGGATCCAATGCGCGGATACGATCCCCTTCATGGATCAAATCATCTACGAGAATGACGGGACGGTCAAAGGACTTGATACACCGCACTTGGCTTTCAATGGGGGTGTAGTGTGGAAATGATTCAATTCGGCTGGAAGTGCTATCCGGCGAAAAGACTTTATCCGTATGCAGCGTTTTTGTGACGGTGTTAGGAATTACTTTTCCGCGTAGAATTTTGCCGAATGGAACACACATGGATTTTCCCAGTGTCCGTGGGACGGTTACCGTATTTGGAACATTGTTTGCAGCAGTGATCTTTTCAACTAGGCGATGATAAATGATCTCTGCAGAAAAAGGAAGTACCAAATTTCCGGGATAGAGTTCCGTAAGAGTCAAGAGCAGGCGATTATGGGCTTCTCCAATTGTTTTGAGAAGCTCGGGACTAGAACTAAGCGGTTCTTTAATCGTAGTTTCGAGGTTTTGAATCAAAACAATTGGAGCGTGCATGTCAACAGCCATGCACGGTACGCCGAGACGATTCGATCCGGCTTCTGAAAATCCAAGTCGGCGGAGCGTAGAAATCAGATCAGGGGAATAATCGGAATAACGAGGTAAAAATAGCGCAAATCCACAATGCTGACGCAGTGCAGAAGAAAGTGCTTCCGATAATAGCAACTGGTCAATATTTTGCGTTTTCCATGGTGCAAGCGTATGAACTCCGGTAATCAAAAGAATTTTACCGCTTGTTCTGCGGCGAATCTGATCTGCCAGTGAAAGATCGTGAAGAACATCAAATAAATCGCTGGGAGAAATAATGGACATCGTAAGATCTCCGAGCAGTTGATCTTTTTCTTCAGAATTTAAGAGCAGAATGCTTTTTTCTGTGGGGCCAACGAAATTTTGATTATCGGAGGAAATTTCCTGAAAATGTAGCCCTTCTGCAGATTCGAGCGGTTTATAAGGCGGCTCACGCAGATACAAACTATTTTCATAAATAAAATCTTTTACGATTGGGTCAATCAGATTGGAGATGTCCCGATTTAAGTCGATATTGTCACGGATTTTAGTAGAACTGATGTCTTCTAAATGCTCCGGAAGCTGAAGATGAATCATTTCTCCAGTAATTTTGGCCTGTGCCTTTTGATCTTCAGAGGCTGCTGCTTTTCCACTTTCCAGACGGCTGAAAATAATGTGGTTCATGCTATGAATGGAGTTTTCTGAAGGTGGCGTGCGGTAGGAGGAAGCATTGCGCACAACATCACTGCCAACAACCATATAAAGTTCTCTGTCCAAAAAAACATTTTTTAAATGTTTCAAGTCATTTGGGTTCGCAATATTTACCGGAATTTCATCTGGGAAGAGGTAGACATTAAACTCATCTGCAATAGACATTTTAGCGATTTCACGGCGAATCAGATGCGGCTGTGTCTTTTTTGACCATGAAAATTCATCAATCGCAAGAAAAACTTCGAATCCAAGGTCCCGAATCTTTCGGACAATCTCTTTATGAGAAAGAGTGAAAGGATCGAAAGTGCCGGGAAAGAAAGCAATCTTTTTCTGCTTTGGAAAAACAGGAAATTTATGATCCAGCCGATAAAACGAAAGGAAACGATAAATATGCGAAAATGCGGCAGCCCGATAAAGAAAGGAAAGTTCATTTTCGGGGCTTTCGTCAAGAAGAAATAGAATTTTTTTTGCGCTGAGAGAAAACAAGTCTGCTTTGGATTCGTTGGAAAGTTCCGGAGAAGCAAAAATCATTTTTCCGATAATCAGCAGAGATTCCTGCTGTACCGATTGCTGAAAGTGTGCAAGGCCGGAAAGCAATAATCCCATAAGACGCTTTTTATATTCATCGAATATCTCTTTTGATTGAGGAAATCGAGTCTGATAAGAGGGAAAAGAAGCAAGCATTGCCCCGACAACGCCTAATGCTCCGGAAACTGTATGAAGATTAGAACTGCCTGAAAGACGTTGAAGACGGCCAATTAATCCTTCCAAAGATTCCGGATCAAGATAGAGCGCAAGTCTGCCGAGATAAGCAGGAATTTCTTTTGAAAATTCGTATTCGCTGCCTTCCAAACTGCGGGTAAGTTCCAGAACAATTTCTGTTCGTTGATCCGGTTCCAACATTGGAATCAGGTCGACCAATGCGGACCCGGCCTCATCTCGGACAACCGCCCATTCGCTGATTCGAATCAAATTAGCAAGATGTGCTGCAATGTGAGTTGGATTTTCCAGATGCCGCTCTTTCACTTGATCCATCAAAAGTTCAATATTGACGATTTTGACCGACCAATGAACAGAAGGCTTTAAATCTTCCCGGAAAATTTCGTTCAGAATATTTTCTTTATAAAGCTTATGTTCCTGACGGCTTGCGTCCATTCCGGCATTCTGTAAAATATGGCACTGCAAGAAGGTGAGGGAAAGGCTGTCTTCATAGGGGACTGAAAGTGCAATGCTTCCGGCGTGATGGCGGCAGTGACTGTCGGTCGGCAGTGCATCGGTCATGCGCATCAAAAACTGCAGGGCAGAAACCTGCAAGTGAAGCTGATTTCCATTTAAGCAGAAATATCCCGCAAATTGCGTTAAGAGATCAAGTACAGATTCAGAGCAAAGGGAGAAAGCGGAATCGGGAAGAAGATTGAGCAGAACAAAAGCGATATCTGTAGGAACTTTTTGGGGAGCAATATAATAACGCATAATAGCGTTCATAAAATAAGGAGTATCCTGTTTTTGACAATTTTCCAAAAGAGAAGCAATTACACGTTTTGCAGAATATCCGATTCGATCACGTTGCGGGGTAGTTATTTTATGGTCCGGATAAATAAGCATGTCTAAAAATCGTGTCCAAAGAGTAAAGGGGGTTTGCTCCTTTGGATCGGAGGAAACGTCTGCTGGCAGTTCTTTTCGATAGCCGAGTTTGAACTTTGCCAAAAGCATACCCATAAGCTCTGCCGCCTGCAGACGAATTGCTCCTTCTTTGTGCATTAACAGTTCATAGCAGAAACTGAGCATCTGAACCTTTTGATGTTGACTAAGATAAATAGAATATTCTTCGAGAATGTTTAAATAGGCCCGCAGTTTTTTCCAGTCTTTTTCACTGTGAGCAGCTTCCAAGATATTCCCAAAATGTCGGCCGCTGTTCATGCGGTGCATCAGGCGCAGGTTGTGATCGATGCAGCGCATCATGATTTCTTCGGTGATTTCTGTTTCATCAAGAAGTGCTGCGCTGATCTTTCGCTTTGGGGTGATTGTCTCTCCAGTAAAATCCACATCAATGCCCAGACGACGCATGTAGTCCTCAAAATCGCGCAGCTTTCCATAGACAAATTCATAGCGGCGCTTTTTAGCAGCATCTACGTTATCGAGCTTATTAAGAATGACCTCAAAAGACTCTTGAAGGGAAAAGATTTTTGAATGTTCAAGGCCTTTGTTATCTCGGACCTGTTTGACTCGAAAATCGGCATAGATCAAACATAGGGATTCTGCCGTTAAATTTTCCAGTTCTAGATCCCATGTAGAGTGGTTTGCGGCAATACGGCCGGCTGCGTTTAGATGACGCGAAGAGAACCATTGATCGGTATAGTAATAGTGCTGATAAGGAACCCGCTGCGGAACTTTGCAGCCAAATTTTCCAAAATCGTGTCCTGCAGCAGCGGTAGAAACCAAAGAAAGGTTAATGGGAACGCCTGCATGATCAAGTCCTTTTGCAGCATTCATCGCTACATAATGAACACCGGCGACATGATAAAGCAGAGGGTACGGGGTTACTTCGGCGCCAAGTCTCATCAGTTCGTAAACAAATTCTTTGCGGAAGACATCGAGAAAATGACCGTATTTTTGAACGTCGTCCCTGTCGGTAAGCACTTCCTGAGGAACAAAATGGAAATCCATAAACGGGTCAAACGGCAATGCTTTTCGCTCATAATCAAAAAGAACCTGCAAAATATTTAGAAAGCAAAGCGCACCATTGCGGTATTCTTCTGCCCGCTGACGAAATGCTTGTTCAGGAAACATGATATTTTTTGCAAACTGAAAGGAAAAAGATAGCCAGCCTTCTTCCGGAATGGGTGAGATATTGGAGAGGGGGGCCTCACAGCATTCGAGAATTTGGGTGCAGGTTAGTCTTTGATTGATCGGGAACAGGGCGGATTCCATAGAATCGATCCAATCTGTATCAGAAAGAAAGTGCTCTATTTTGGCGCTGCTCAGAGTTGCTTGCTTTGAAAACAGCGAATCATTGAGCACGATACGAAGTGTATTCCGAATGCGTTCAGATAGTTGTTTTTTCATCTGAGAAATCCTCCTGATAATTGGTATAAAGGCTAATTTTTATGCTCTTATTATGCACGCTTTTCAACAGTTTGGCAAGAAGGGCAGAAGGAAAGATCATGCAGATTAATTGGTATATTTTTAAAAATGAATTTGCCAAAAAAACGTGGATATGATATATTAATTATAAATATGAAAAATGGTAAAAGCGGAAAAGAAAGGAATTCTGTAATGAAACAATATCGTGAAAAATCCATGAATTGGATTTCTAAAATTGTTTCTTCTAAGAAAAATTTTCGAATTTTTTGGAACTGCCTTTGGGCCGGTGTTTTTGGTTGGACCATGGAAACTGTTTTTTGTTCAATCTTATATCACTCTTTGCAGGACAGAGGATTTCTCAGTTTGCCTTTTTGCCCAATTTATGCAGTTGGAATCTTTTTTTATCTTTTAATGGGAAAATCGCCGAAGCCTTCCGCTAAAAATTTTTGGCGCCTTTTTTTTGTGGTAGCAGCTGCTGGAACCGTTTTCGAAGGATTCAGCGGGTTGATTTTAGAACGATTTGGGATCCAACTGTGGTGTTATGAAGGAGTTTTTCCATTAAGCTTTCGATATATTTCGCTTCCGGTCAGTATTTTTTGGGGGTTGGCCGGAGGAATTTATCCTTTGTTTGTGATTCCAAAAATTAATCGCTGGGCCGATTCTGTTTTGCCCAGTCGGAGAAAAGCTTGGTTTTTGGGGACAACTCTTTTAATTTTAGGGGATTTCCTTTTTACTTGCTGGCGAGTGTGGAAAAACGGAGGATATGTGCCGCTTTATTAAAAAATAATCAGGAGGAAGGTTTCCTTTTTTGACAGATGTGCTTTTGTTTGCTTTGGGAACGGTAGCTTATCTCTTTTTTATGCTGCTGTTCGACCGTTGGATCTGGCGGATCGTTTCACAGAATTTTTCAGGAATTAAGAAAAATTTTTTTGGGGGCATCTGCTTTATATTGGAAATCATTCCAATGGGCTCTATTTATCAATTTTTATTTCCAGTGCGTTCCCTAAGATGGCTTTCGGCAGCTGGCTTTTGGGTCATGGGATTTTTGATCTATTTTTTGATCAGTCTGGTGGTTCTAAGGCTGCTCCAGAAAATTTTGGGAGCTGCTCTGCATCAGAAAGAACGCTTTTTAACACCGCGTTTTCAAATTTATAAACTTGCAGTAGGCGCAATTTTTAGCATTGGAATTTGTTGTTGGGGATTCTGGGCATTGCAGAATCCGACGGTTACCTCTTTTTCTGCTGGCCATGAGGGAAAGGAAAAAATGCGGGTGGTGGCACTCTCTGATCTTCATTATAGTACAGTGGGCGGTACATTAGATTTGAAGAAAATGGTGGAGCGAATCAATGATCTAAATCCCGATCTTGTACTTTTTGCCGGAGATGTTTTGGATGATCGAGCAGATCAAGCCGACAAAGAGACTTTTACAAAAGAAATTTCCTTGATAAAGTCCAGT
The DNA here is from genome assembly GCF_053613275.1 of Caproicibacterium sp. NSD3. Lineage (NCBI taxonomy): Bacteria > Bacillati > Bacillota > Clostridia > Eubacteriales > Oscillospiraceae > Caproicibacterium > Caproicibacterium sp. NSD3. The sequence goes on along the minus strand of NZ_CM132119.1, from coordinate 1,651,319 downwards.
TATGGAGTCTATGCGATTATGGGAAATCATGAATATAAGTATAATACCCCTGAGCAGATGAGAGCCTTTTATCAGGGAAGCGGTGTTGAGCTGCTTTGCAATCAAACAAAAAACATTGATGGAAAGCTTCTTCTGCTGGGACGTGATGATTATGCGGTCGGTGGAAAAAGTCATTCAAGGATGCCCATTTCTCAGATCTTAAAAGGTCAAAATACAGATTTACCTCTTTTGGTACTTGATCATCAGCCACAGGATTATCGTGAATCAGAAAAAGATGGTGCTTTGCTGCAAATTTCGGGGCATACGCATAATGGCCAGATTTGGCCCGGAGATTTGATCGTTCATTCTATTTTTAAACTGCACTATCAAACTCCTTCAAATGGTATTTACCGGGAAAACAATTTTATTCTGGCAGTCACCCGCGGATATGGTGCGTGGGGATTTCAAATGAGAACGACAGGCAATGCGGAGATCCTTTGTGCAAACGTAATGGTGCCATAAAAAAAGCCTCCGAAGAAGGGCAGAGGATAATATACGGACAAACTTATCATGAATCATGTTTATCTATGAAGAGAATTGGTAGCAGCATAAGAAAAGATAAACGGAATCATCTATGACTGTTGACAAACTAATATGATTAGTCTATGATGTATTTACGTTAGTTTGAGAGGAGGCATAGCATGAGCACAAAAAAAGGCTTGGATTCACAAACAATCCTAAATGCAGCAGCAGAGCTGGCCGAAGAAAAGGGGCTTGAAAATATTTCGTTGCTTCAGGTCGCGGAAAAACTCGGTGTAAAACCACCATCACTGTACAATCATTTGAGCGGATTGCAGGAACTCTCATCGGGTATTGCAAAGCTTGCTATCAGTAGGCTTGAAGATGCTATTCGCAGCGCGGCAGTCGGTCGGTCAAAAGAAAATGCTTTGATGGCAATTGCTTCTGCATATCGTAAATTTGCGAAAGAAAATCCTGAACTTTACAAAGCAATTTTGAGATTTCCTACCTATAATGACAGCAATGTTCAGGAGGCAGGTCATGCCGTTGTTCGCATTTTATATCAGGTGATGGAACCATATCATTACAGCCAAGAAGAGATGATCAGTTTTGTCCGCGGATTCCGCAGCGCACTTCATGGCTTTGTTTCACTTGAAGAGGCAGGCTTTTTCCAAAGTACCGAAGCAAATGTAGATAAAAGCTACGAACAGCTGGTTTTACGCCTGATATCGACTATAAATACAAAAGAAGATGCTTAAAATGTCTCAATATATTGCATTACCTATCGTAGGATTTGTGGTCGGCTTACTGATCATTTCGCTTGGGGGCGGAGGCGGAGCCGTTTATGTAGGGATTCTAACTGTTTTTTTCAATATTCCACCTGGCATCGCGGCATCTACCTCTCTTGCAACAACGATTCCAACTACAGCAGTGGGGACTTTCAGCCACTGGAAAGCCGGAAATGTGAACTGGCATTTTGGGCTTACCATGCTGATTGGCGGCGTGGTCGGATCCATCGTAGGTTCCCTGTGTTCTGGATTCTTGCCGGAAAGCCTATATAATAAGGTTACCGGAGCAATTTTACTGCTCCTTGCCGTACAGATGCTCGTTTCATACATAAAGAAAAAAGGCAATGTGCGGAAAACCGATCAGACCCATAAGAAATCCAACACTGTTAAAGCAGCCTGCTTTGGGCTGCTCGGTGGAGTTATGTCTGGGCTTGTCGGCCTCAGCGGCGGCGGTCCGATTATCGCGGGGCTGATGATTCTTGGATGTCAAGCGCTCGAAACGGTGGGGACCTCTGTCCTTGTGCTATTCGGTATCGCTCTTACTGGCTTTATTACGCATCTTGGAATCGGGAGTATAGATTGGAAACTTGTAGGACTTCTTACTATTGGTACAGTTTGCGGCGCTTTCATCGGTCCGGTCCTTCTTAAGCGAATAGATAAGAGCAAGTTGGAAAAGGTTCTCCAGCCTGTGCTTTTTATTATGATTGTGGTCATGGGCGGAATAGAAATGTTTAAATAATCCGCATCCCCCTGTATAGCGAACAAAATATCTTAAATACAGCAAAACCGGCGTGACTTATGCCACGCCGGTTTTACCAAAGTAATTATTTCTTTATCACCTCCGAAAAATCGGAGGCTTTTTTATTTTTTCAGAGCATGTAAAAACCGCTGCTGAATATAAGCATTTGCATTTTTTTCTATGGTATCGTCCAAAGGAGCGAGAGTGCCGTCTCCCCAGCGATTTTGAAGGGCAGCAGATAGAAGATGGTCACACAACTGTGGGTTTTTGCTTAGAAGTGGGCCATGCAGGTAGGTGCCAATTACATTTTTATAAAGAACGCCTTCGCCGCCATCGCGTCCATTGTTTCCTTTTCCATAGAGTACTTTTCCCAACGGATTAACATTAGGGCCAAGCGAAGTGCGTCCGCCATGATTTTCAAATCCGACAACGGGCATTTCACAGAGAGAAGTCTTAATAATTAAATTGCCAATCAATCTTCCATGGCCATTGACTGTCTCCAAATCCAAAAGTCCAAGACCATCTACTTTAGAACCATCAGCGGCCATATAGGAGCGGCCAAGAAACTGATAGCCGCCGCAGATTGCAAGCAATACACCACCGCGTTCGATATAATCGGAAATTGGAGAGCGAAGCGAGTGAATATAATCCATCGCAATGGATTGTTCCCGATCAGGGCCGCCGCCGATAAAAAGAATATCTAAGTTTTCAAAATCCACCGGATCGTGAAGACAATAATCCCGATGCTCCACCCCAATTTGGCGCCATTGAGCTCGTTTGGAGAGGCAAAGAATGTTGCCGTCATCCCCATAAAGATTTAAAAGATCCGGCAACAGATGTCCAATCGTAATTTTACGGTTTTCCATTATGCTCCCTCCTTTTCATTTGATACCAAATGGTCAAGAAAATTTTTGGTGGGGGCAAGCGCAGAGTAATTCGGAAGGATATAGACGACCTCTCGGTCACCCGAGAGTGCATCATTAATTGCTTCTTGTACGGTTTCGCAGAGCTTTGCCTGCAGTCCACCGTATTTCATGCGAACCTGCAGATCGTTTCTTCGAATCCCACAGGCATAATAGGTGTTTTCTTTTTGGGAGGCCATCAAATCAATATCGGTATCCCATAACCAAGAAGGGTCATTGCCGTCATTATCGTGGTCATTAATAATCATGATAACAGCTTTTGGACGCGGGTCCTGCAAAACAACAGAAATAGCCTGATTGGTGCCATCCGGATTCTTAATCAGGTTTAAGACCAACGGTTTTTTAAAATTCTGGTAAAATTCCATTCGCCCATTCTGAGGATGGTAATGATCGAGTGCTTCCTGAAACTTTTGTGTGGAAACTCCTGCTTCATGAGCGGCTGTATAGGCAGCAAGTACATTATAGACATTATAAATTCCGGGCAAATGACTCTGAATCATTTCTCCGTTGACTGAAAATTCAGTCTGCTCCCCAAATCCGATCGTCAGATCTTTCAGCTGATAATCCGGGTTAGGGCGGGCAAAATCACAATTTGGGCAGTAAAAGTCTCCCAAACGGCCATAATGTTCGCCGTGATACTGCAATTCGGTTCCGCAGTAATGACAAAAACAACTGCCCTGATTTTTTCCTTTATAGGAACCGAGTGTTTCGCAGAGCCCAAAGGATTTGGCAGGGTGCCCACAGTTTTTAGCGACATAAGTGACCAAAGGGTCATCGGCATCATAGAGCACCGTCGTTTTGGGAGAAAACGAAAGAGCTTTTTGAATGGTTGCGGCTACCGTATCCAGTTCTCCACAGCGATCCAACTGATCGCGAACGAGATTATTAATCAAAAGATAGGTTGGCTGCACTTTTTTGACGATTTTACGGGTGAAGAGCTCGTCCACCTCTAGAGTCGCCCAATCTGCCTGTACCTTTCCATGAGAATCCGCCATTCGTAGAAATGCCGCGATAACGCCATTTGTCATGTTGGCACCCTCTGCATTGCAGACGACTCGTTTTCCCTGCGATTGGAGTGCTCGGTAAAGAAGATTATTTACTGTGGTTTTTCCATTTGTAGAGGTGACAACAATAATTCCTTCGGTCACATCTGCCGCCAGCTTTTTCAAAATCCATGGGTCTACCGCTCTAGCGGCTGCCCCCGGCCATGCACTGCCGGAACGGCCCAGTTTTCGGCAAAGCGCGGTCATCAGCCTTGCGGCTTTTACAGACAGCCATTTCATGCCGGACTCCTCCTATCATCATGAAAGGGAAAATTCCCTTTTTGTCTTCATTTTATCATTAGCAAATATGTTCTTTATTATAAGAAGTTTCTGCCATTTTGTCAATTTGTGGGTGTGTAGAGCAGGCGGTCACTGGAGCGTCTGTGAATGACAACGCTCTGTACCAGCCCGATACCAAAATACAGACAAGAGGATGAGGAACCTCCTGCACTAAAGAATGGCAAGGTGACTCCCATTACCGGGAAAAGGTTGAGACACATGCCGAGATTAAAAATCATCTGAGAAAAAATCATTCCAAAGTAGCCCATGCAGATACTGCTTCCCAAAAGATCGGTGGAATATCCTGCATCCTTTAAAATTCTGGTAAGCAGGAGTGCGAGAAGTACGATGACTGCCATACAGCCCACAAATCCGAGAGATTCTCCTGCGACGGAAAAAACAAAATCACTTTGCTGAATCGGTACCAATCCGGAATTGACGCGGGGAGCTTGGAAAAGACCTTTTCCGAAAAAGCCCCCACTGCCGATGCTGATTTTTCCTCGCAGCTGCTGCAGCCCATATCCCAGCGGGTCTGTTTCCGGGTGAAGAAAAATTAGAAAACGCTTGCGTTGATAGACATCCAGAACAGAAGTCCATGCGATTGGAAAAGCAATGATTACAAGTCCGGCCAGAATCGCAAAATACCGCAGTTGGATTCCGGCGCCAAATGCCATAAACAAAAACATGCAGAAGAAAATAATGGCAGTGCCGTCATCGTGCTGCAGATGGACGAGCATAATAGGAATCATCGCATGAACGGCAAGCAGAATCACATGAAGAGGAGAAGTGAGCAGTCCCTTTTCTTTTAAAACAAATAGATGATTGCCAAAAGTAATTAAAAAGCCGATTTTTACAAGTTCACTTGGCTGAAAGGTCAGTCCCCCCGGTAATGGAATCCATGCTTTTGCGGAAACTCCGTCGGCACCTGTTACCGTTTGTCCTTTAAGTTGCGTTAAAAGAATCAAGAATAGGCAGAGGACGGCAACCACATACCAAAAGTGGGCTAGTTGGCGATAATCGATCAGAGAGAGAAGAAGCGCAAAAAAATATCCGGTTACCGCTGCTAAAAGCTGAACCGCAAAATAAGAAAGACGACGCCCTTCTTCTGTAGGGACCGTTCTTAACAGCAGCAGCCCATACGCAGTGATCATAAGCATAATTCCCCAGAGTATCTGGTCCGATTTTTTAAAGTAATTTAGTAATCGCCGCTGCATTTTTTCCCTCCTCATTTTTGATATTGTAGTGATATTATATCATAAAGAGAAAGGCGGAACCAGTCCTATCGGGACAGAAATCTTTGGCGGCAGCTTGATTTCCCTATCGGATTTATTGTATAATTAAAATACTGAAAGAGGGCGGAAGCAATGATGATTTCAACCAGAGGAAGATATGCGCTGCGAGTGATGGTGGATCTGGCGGAGCATACCGGAGAAGGTTTTGTTCCGCTGAAAGAAATTGCTGAGCGACAGGAAATTTCTGAGAAATATTTGGAGAGTATTATTGCAATTCTTTCGAGAAATCAATATCTGATTGGGATGCGTGGAAAGGGCGGCGGCTATAAACTTGCCCGTGCACCGGAAGAATATACGATCGGAAGTATTCTACAGGAAACGGAAGGAAATCTTGCGCCGGTGGCCTGCTTAAGCGGCAGTCAAAATGAATGCAGCCGCAAAGAAATCTGCCGGACTCTTCCTATGTGGGAAAAACTCGATACGCTTGTTCATGATTTCTTTGAAGGAATTACATTAAAAGATTTAGTACAGCAGCAAGAGCCGCAAAAATGAAAAAATCGATGCCGCTTAAAACGGCCTAAAGATCCCTGCCGAAAGATATTTCTTGGTAGGGATCTTTTTCTATATCACGGCGTTTTTAGCTATGCAACGATCAATAATTTGACTTGCCTATTTTAATTTTTTAATTAAATCATATTAAACCTATTGACATAGTATGAAAAAGAGGGTATTGTATTAACAAACCAACAGAAATGGTGGGATGTTAATGAAACATACATTTGAAAAACTGCTGAGACATAATTTCCGTTTTGGACGAATGTGATTGAGCTTTTACGAAAACAATCAACATGACTTTAAAAACGGAAAGGAAAGATTCTCATGTCTTCTAAAAACTATAAATTTGAAACTTTGCAGCTTCATGTCGGTCAGGAAAAGCCTGATCCGGCGACTGATTCCAGAGCGGTGCCAATTTATGCAACGACCTCTTATGTGTTTAAAAATTCTGCACAGGCGGCAGGAAGATTTGGCTTAACAGAGGCAGGCAACATCTATTCTCGTCTGATGAACCCGACCTCCGATGTGTTTGAAAAGCGCATTGCAGCGCTCGAAGGCGGCGTTGGTGCATTGGCAACGGCAACCGGTTCAGCGGCAATTACTTATGCGGTGCAGAATATCACGAAAGTTGGAGATCATATCGTATCTTCCTCCGACCTTTATGGAGGTACCTATAATCTTTTTGCAAATACGCTGCGAGATCAGGGACTCGAAACCACTTTTGTAGATCCTTCTGACCCGCAAAATTTTGAAAAGGCAATCAAAGAGAATACAAAGCTACTCTACGCAGAAACATTGGGAAACCCAAACTCCAATGTAATCGATCTTGCGGCGATTGCACAGATTGCACACCGTCATGGAATTCCATTTATCGTGGATAATACTTTTGCAACGCCGTATTTGCTGCGGCCTATCGAATACGGTGCAGATGTTGTTGTGCATTCTGCAACGAAATTTATCGGCGGCCACGGAACCACAATGGGAGGTATTGTTGTAGACGGCGGACATTTTGACTGGACTCAGAATGACAAGTTCCCCGGAATTTCTCAGCCGAATCCCTCTTATCATGGCATCATTTTCAGCAAAGCCTGCGGGAATGCAGCTTATATCACAAAACTGCGCACGACTATCATGAGAGATGAGGGAGCGACAATTTCTCCGTTTAATTCCTTCTTGCTTCTGCAGGGTCTCGAAACGCTTTCTCTGCGGGTAGAGCGCCATGTAGAAAATGCGCTGAAAGTTGTCGATTATCTAAAGAATCATCCCCAGGTGGAGCGGGTTAACCATCCGTCTTTGGCAACCGGCCGTGAAAAAGAGCTTTATGATTCTTATTTTCCAAACGGAGCTGCCTCCATCTTTACTTTTGAAATTAAGAGTGACGCGGAAAAAGCAAAGAAATTCACAGAATCGCTCGAACTTTTTTCACTTCTTGCCAATGTTGCCGATGTAAAATCTCTGGTGATCCATCCGGCTTCTACGACTCATAGCCAACTTTCCGAAGAAGAACTGCTGGCGGCAGGAATCAAGCCGAATACCATTCGCCTTTCCATTGGCACGGAACATATTGATGATATTTTGAATGACCTTGAGCATGGTTTTGAGGCTGTTCGCTAAATCAGACTGCGCCGAAAATTCTTTCTTTTTATAAAAGGAACCGGGCCCGTTTCATTTGCGGGAACCCGGTTCTTTTTATTTTTATCTAAGGCCATTATAAAAAGGGCAAAAATCAGTCTGCTGATTTTCCACTGACCAGAAAAGAGGCATGGGCTGTAGCAACGACTCTGCCGGTATCTCTGCTGTAAACAGTGCAGTGTGTCTGGGAGATGCGGTGCCCCAGATGATCGACAGACGCTTCGACGATCAGTTCATCGCCGGCAGCGGCAGGAGCAACATAGTTAAGGCTCATCTGGATTGTGGGACCGTCGTGCCCCTCGGAAAAGATATAAGGTAGGCAGCCCATCGTGGAATCGGCTGCAGTTGCAATGATGCCGCCATGAATGTTATTGAGCGGATTCAGCTGCCATTCCCGAATTGGGAATCCCAGTTTAACACTTTGTTTTTGTTCATCAAAGGCAATCAGCCGAGGGGTCATCTTTGTATTGAGTGTATCAATATCAGTGCGGTTGCGGTTTTCGATAAAAGAGTTGAGAAGCTCTTGAGGGGTATGCTTCATAAATTGAAACCTCCGTGATTTTAAAATTCTGTAATTTCGAGCTGCTTTTTAATCTTCCATGCGTCCTTGACTTAAGAAGGAAGCGTGGGACGAAGCAATAATCTTGCCGGTCTTGGCGCTGCGGGCGATTCCACGGGTTTGTGTGACCCGATGACCGGTATAGTCGATGACTGCTTCTACCTGAAGCTCATCGCCTGCTGTCATCGGAGAGACATAATCAATACTCAGCTGGATTGTGGGTCCTGCGTGGCCGGGAGAAAAAATGCCGGCGAGAGTTCCCATCGTGGAATCCATGGCAGTAAAAATCATTCCGCCGTGAAGATTGCCCATATCGTTTAGCTGCCAGTCGCGGATGGGAAAACCCAAAATCAAGCTTTGTTTTTCTTCATCTATTGAGACAAGATGTGGTGCCATCATGGTATAGATCCGGTGAATGTTTGGTTGATTTCTTCCCTCCAAATATAGATCCAATAATTGTCTGGGAGTAAGTTTCATTTTATTTTATAAGCCTCCTTAAAATAGCATAATTTAGATTTATTTTATCGCCTTTTCTGCAGAAATGCAACGAAAGTGGGCAGATTATCAAAGAAAAAGCGCTTTTCCAGGGCAATAAAGTGTGTTATAATAATTCTAATATGATTTGTGGAGTTTTTCCGCACATGAAATCGAGAACGTAACGATTTCATAAAAATTGAATTTTTGGAGGATAACTTATGCTGAGTGACATCGAAATTGCACAGCAAACAAAAATGCAGCCGATTGCAAAAATTGCTGCAAGCCTTGGAATTCACGAAGAGGAACTGGAGCCATATGGCCGTTACAAGGCTAAGCTCAACCAGTCCCTTTTTGACCGTTTACAGGGAAAAACGGATGGAAAATTGGTCTTAGTGACCGCCATCAACCCGACACCGGCAGGAGAAGGGAAGACGACTACAACGGCAGGCCTTGGAGAAGCAATGGCTAAAATCGGGAAAAATGCGATTATTGCGTTGCGGGAACCGAGTCTGGGTCCAGTTTTTGGCATTAAGGGCGGTGCTGCCGGAGGCGGCTATGCGCAAGTTGTGCCGATGGAGGATATCAATCTTCATTTTACCGGTGATATGCATGCAATCACTGCGGCGAATAATCTGCTCTGTGCGATGCTGGATAACCATATGCACCAAGGGAATCAGCTTGGAATCGATTCCAGAAGAATCTTGATTACGCGCTGTATGGATATGAATGACCGTGCTTTGCGTAATGTTGTGATCGGTCTGGGCGGCAAAATCAATGGCGTTCCGCGTGAAGACCATTTCTGCATTACCGTTGCAAGCGAAGTCATGGCAATTTTTTGTCTGGCAAAAGATCTGATGGATCTCAAAGAAAGACTTTCTAAAATTCTAGTTGCTTATACGCTTGACGGTAAGCCGGTTTATGCTGGAGATCTTCATGCCGAAGGTGCAATGACAGCGCTGCTTAAAGATGCGATTAACCCCAATTTGGTGCAGACGCTTGAAAATACCCCAGCGATTATGCATGGCGGTCCATTCGCAAATATTGCGCACGGCTGCAACAGCGTGCGTGCAACCAGGATTGCTTTGAAGCTTGCAGATTACTGTATTACAGAGGCAGGTTTCGGCAGTGACCTTGGCGCCGAGAAATTTATGGATATCAAGTGCCGTCTTGCGGGGCTTCATCCGTCCTGTATCGTACTGGTAGCAACCGACCGTGCGCTGAAATATAATGGCGGAGTGCCAAAGACGGATACCTCTAAGCCAAATCTGGAAGCGCTTAAAAAAGGAATCGTCAATCTTGGCAAGCATATTGAAAATATGAGAAAGTATGGTGTGCCGGTTGTGGTTGCAATCAACCGGTTCCTCACAGATCCGGAGGACGAGCTTTCTTATATTGAGCAGTTCTGCAAAGAGAATGGAGCGGATTTTGCACTGTCCGAAGTCTTTGCAAAAGGCGGAGAAGGCGGACGAGCTCTGGCGGAAAAAGTGGTTTCTGCCTGTGAAAAACCTTCTGATTTTCACCCGATTTATGAGGAAGAGCTTTCTGTTGAAGAAAAAATTGAGACGATTGCAAAAGAAATCTATGGAGCAGATGGAGTTTCCTATTCTAAGCAGGCGAAAAAGTCTCTTGCAGAGATTAAAAATCTTGGCGGGGACAAGATGCCAGTCTGCATTGCAAAGACACAGTACAGTCTTTCTGATGATGCGTCTCTGTTGGGACGTCCGCAGGGATTTAAAATTACGATTCGTGATCTGAAGATTTCCAGCGGTGCCGGATTTGTTGTGGCCTATGCAGGGGATATCATGACAATGCCAGGTTTGCCCAAAGTACCTGCTGCTTTAAAGATCGATGTTGCAAAAAATGGAAAAATTGAGGGATTGTTCTAATGAAACCCTTTTTAAGTCATTCTCCACAGGAGACCGAAGCATTTGGATGCCAAATTGCAGAGCAATTAAAAGGCGGAGAGGTGCTTGCCCTTTTTGGGCCGATGGGAATGGGAAAAACTGCGTTTACGCGGGGTGTTTGTGCAGGGCTTGGTATTACAAGCGGTGTTTGCAGCCCCACTTTTGCATTGGTGCATTGCTATGAGGGAAGGCTCCCCGTCTATCATTTTGATATGTATCGGGTAGACGGCTGGGACGATCTTTCTTCTACCGGATATTTTGATTATCTGGAGTCCGGCGGGGTGCTGATTATTGAGTGGAGTGAAAATATCGAAGCAGCGTTGCCGGAAACTGCAGTACGGATTACGATTGAACCCGGCGAAAAAGAAAACGATCGTATTTTTACAATAGAAGGGCTGTGATTCTGTGAAATTGTTGGCAATTGACGCCTCTGCAGGGGCAGCTTCTGCCTGTGTCTGGGAAGAAGGAAAGGTACTTGGAGAAAATTATATTAATACGCGTCTGACTCATAGCCAGACCTTGATGCCGATGATTGACGGCGTCTTGCAGTATACCAAGATTCCGCTTTCCGAAATTGATGGATTTGCAGTTTCTGCCGGCCCCGGATCTTTTACCGGAGTGCGCATTGCGGTTTCCAGTATTAAAGGAATCGCTATGGCAACCGGAAAACCATGTATTTCTGTTTCAACACTCGAAGCGATGGCGCAAAATCTTTTGGTGCTGCCCTGTACTGCATGCTGCGTGATGGATGCTCGCTGCGGGCAGGTTTATAATGCTTTGTTTTCTATTGAAGATGGAAAGGTGCGGCGCCTTTGTGAAGACCGCGCTTTGTCGATCAAAGAACTTGCAGAAGAATGTGCCGGTCTGTCGGAACCATTGATCTTAGTTGGAGACGGTGCGCAGCTTTGTGCAAAATCTCCGGAGTTTATGGAAATTAATGCATGTCTTTCCCCGGAACCAATTCAGTATCAGAGAGCGTCTGGGGTAGCGCGGGTAGCGGCAGAAAAATTTTTACGCGGTGAAACGGTAACAGCCCGAGAACTTCAGCCGATTTATCTGCGGTCACCTCAGGCAGAGCGCAATCTGCGCTTAAAAAACAAGAAAGTTTGATAAGGAAAAGGAGTATGAAAATTCATGATTGCAATCGGAGCTGATCATGGCGGATTTCAGATCAAAGAAGCCGTAAAAGCATATTTGGACAGTCAAAATATTGCTTATCAAGATTTTGGAACCCATAGCGAAGAGAGTGTGGATTATCCACCTATTGCCGCAAAGGTAGCACATGCAGTGGCTCGTGGAGAATGTGAAAAAGGAATCCTCTGCTGCGGAACCGGCATTGGAATGTCGATTGCCGCTAATAAGGTGGATGGTGTTCGTGCATCTGTATGTGATAACGAATTTTGTGCAGAGATGACCCGCCGTCACAATAACTGCAACTGCCTTTGTATGGGCGGTCGTGTGATTGATAAAGAAAAGGCGGTAGAACTCACTAAAATTTATTTGGAAACACCGTTTGAAGGCGGACGTCATCAGCGTCGTCTAGATCAGATTACTGCAATCGAACAGGATAAGCTGTAAGATATAAAAACAAATATGGAGGTCATTTAAAAATGGACAAACAGGTTTTCATCATGGATCATCCGCTGATCCAGCATAAGCTCACATTCTTAAGAGACAAGAATACGGGCTCAAAGGAGTTTCGCCAGTTGGTCAGCGAGATTGCGATGCTGGAGTGCTATGAAGCGACACGGGATCTTCCTCTGGAAGAGGTCGATACAGAGACCCCTGTAGCGATGGCACATACAAAGGTCATTGCAGGACGTAAACTTGCTTTCGTTCCGATCCTGCGTGCAGGTCTTGGAATGGTGGAAGGTGTTCTGGAGATGGTTCCCGCGGCGAAGGTTGGACATATTGGTCTTTATCGTGATCCCAAAACGCTGCAGCCGGTAGAATATTATAGCAAACTGCCCCATGACATTGAAGAACGCGATGTCATTGTGCTGGATCCGATGCTGGCAACCGGCGGCTCCGGAATTGATGCAGTGACCATTATCAAGCGCAGCAATCCAAAGAGCATTAAATTTATGTGCATTATTGCAGCGCCGGAGGGCCTTAAAGCATTTACCGAGGCACATCCGGATGTACAGATTTATTGTGCAGCAGTGGATGAACATCTCAATGATCATGGATATATTGTTCCGGGTCTTGGAGATGCAGGAGACCGTATTTTTGGAACCCTGTAAAAAATTATTTTTATAGAAAATAAAAATCCCGATGGTGAAAAGTAAAAAACTTTTTGCTGTCGGGATTTTTTGGTAAAGAATTTAAGTCTTACAATTTTAATTTTCGACTAAATTCCATAAAAAGTAGTATTTTTTTACAAAAAATTACTTTTTTCTTTCATTTTTTCAAAAACTTTGCTATAATTAGGACAAACTTAAAAAATAGAGGCGCAGGGCTTATGGGAGAAAAGTGTTTGCGAAAAAAGCGGAAGATTTTAATTGGAACAGTATTGACTTTTGTAGTGGTAGTTGTTTTGATCGGAGTGTGGCAGTATCAGATTCACGGCGCTGAAAAAATGGCACCGACAAAGATTTCAGATGAGGCAGCATTTAAGCAAAACCGAATGGCTTTTCCGCTTGGCAGTCAATGGGTAATCTTCAGTACGGATGGGCAGAAAACGAGGCTTGCTCTTGTGGAGGATTCTGGAAAGCTCAGCAAAGGAACAACACCGATGGAATTAGAAGGAAGCTATTTATTCGGCGCCGTTCAGGCTGATAAAACTGTTTTTGTTGGTTTCGAAAAGGATTATTCGCTCAGGATAGAAGCGGTTTCTTTTTCTTCTGGGGAGACTTGCGAATGGAGTGGCTTTTTGCCGGAAGACTCTAAAAAGTGCAGTGATCTGTATTTTGATTCTCAAACCAATAGGATGATTTTACGCTATTATGGAGAACGTGCGTCAATTCTTAACTATGAGCTTTCGTGGGGGAAGGAGCCAGTGCTGATGAGGATCCAACAGGAACCACAGGCCTCTACCGGAATCCCTCTTCCAGATGAGACATCAGAGGCTTCTGAACCTTTTGAAAGTTCTGCCGAATCTTCGTCCGAGGTGGTCAGCTCTAAACCTGAGTCGAGTTCTTCCTTGCCTGTTTCCTCAGCAAGCTCACAGACTAGCGCGTCAGATGAAGATTATTATATTTTTGATGAGCCGGTTACGGTCAGTCAGTTAAAAGAGACATTTAGCCGCGTTAGAAAGAACAAAAATGTGGAAGTCCTTACGAAGGCGGGATATGATGTTCCAGAAGGCGCCGTTGTAACAGGAGATCAAATCTCATTCTTAGACAGTGAAGGGGAACAAAAGATGACAACCGCGGTTATCCTAGGGGATCTGACTGGTTCTGGAAGACCCGATTCCAAATCGTTGAAAGTATTTTATCCGGCGCTTGCCTATCATTCATTTAACGAGCTTCAACGCCGTGCCGCTGATCTAGACGGAGACGGAACGGTGACGACCGCCGATCTTTTACTTTTAAAGAAGAGGATCCTTTATGGTACAGTAGGATAAAACACTGATGGAGACCGTGCAAAATTTATCGAATTTACAATACTAGATGAGAAAAAAGAATTGGCGTATAAAAATTTTTTGGTTTTACAAAATTCTCCTTGAACCACAGAAAAGAATCCTATATGATAAATAGAAATATGATAAATAGAAACTGTATAGAGGGTGATTCTATGAAAAAGCAACCGCGTGTAGCAGCAATTCATGATCTTTCCGGCTTCGGCCGTTGTTCGTTGAGTATTGTTCTGCCGGTTCTGAGTGCAGCCGGAATTGAGACCTGTCCGATTCCGACCGCTGTTTTTTCCAGCCATACCGGAGGCTTGCCGGGCGTTTGGCATCAAGATCTCACCGAAGCCATGGATGGATTTTTAAAGCAGTGGAAACAGCTTGGCTTGACTTTTGATGCAATTTATGTAGGATTTTTAGGCAGTGAAAAACAAATTTCCATAGTAAAAGAATTTTTGCAGACGTTTTCCGGGCCGAAGACCTTTATACTGGTCGATCCTGCAATGGCAGATCATGGTGCGCTTTATCAGACTTATACCAAAAAAATGGCGGAAGAAACGGCAGAACTTTGTTCTGCTGCAGATTTAATTGTCCCGAATCGTACCGAGTCAGCTTTTCTTCTTCAGGAGCCCTATGAGGAAAAGCCCTGTGTGCGGGAAGAAATTGAGTCTCAGTTAAGGCGCCTTTCAGATTTGGGACCGCGTAAAGTGGTTTTGACAGGTGTTTGGTTTGCACCGGCACTTTTGGGAGCAGCAGGATTTGACCGTGATACAGGAAAGTTTAGTTATGCACTGGCACCAAAAATTCAAGGAAATTATCATGGAACAGGAGATCTTCTTGCCGCGTCTCTTTTAGCGGGAATTTTAAATCACATCTCATTTGAAGGGGCTTTGCAGGCGGCAGTCGATTTTACGGCCCTCAGTATTCGTACAACATGGGAAGCAGGGACGGATCCCCGTTATGGGGTTTTGTTCGAACCGCTTTTGCCGCAGTTTCAGAAGGCGATCGGCTGTTTTTGACTGAAAATGAAAAGGCATAATCTTTACATTTTATGAAATTCAGGCTATACTTAAGGAATCGAAGTTGGCAGTTTTTGCCGCTTGGATTCCTTTTTTATTAAATTAAAAAATTCATTTTATTCCGAAAGGAGGGGAAGACTTGGAGCAAGTACTAACCGTACTGAAATCTGTGCCCAATCTGGTCTTCTTTATTTTTCGCATTATTATCCCAATTCTGTCACTTTTGGTGATCTTGCGCTGTTATGCTTCTATGCGCGCAGGACGCAGAAGAGAAGAACCGGTAGTCTTTTTGGAGGATGCAGCTTCCGGCGTTATGATACCGGTCCTCTATTGGGAAAACAGCATTGGACGAAGCAAAAGCTGTGATATTCGGATTCCGGATGATGCCATCAGTCGGGATCACGCTGTTCTGATGCGTCGGGAATCCGGTTGGACAATCGTAGATACGGAAAGTAAATCCGGGACCTTCTTAAATGGTAAAAAAATCAAGGGACCTATGAGCGTACGTCCCGGAGATACCATTAAAGTAGGCACGACTTCTTTAATTTTAAAAAGAGTGACCGATGTAAAACCTCAGGCACGTCCCGGACGTCACCAACAGGCGAAAACCCCTTCTCCGGCAGGGCTGCTTCTCACAACGACTTTGATTCAGATCCTGCTTTTTTCGCAGGCCTGCTATGGCTCTGGAGAGCTTTCGCTGCTGCCTATCTTGCCATTCGTCGTGCTTTTGATTGTAGAATGGGGACTTTATTTTTATTCCCGCAGGATACTTAGCCGTGTAAGCTTTGAAATTGAAACGATCGGGTTCCTGTTTTCTGGAATTGGACTAGCTCTATTGTCCGGACAGCGTTTGGAACTGGACGAGGGACAGGCTTTGCCGAGCGCTACCACCCTTTTTCATTGGGCCAGTATGAAAGTAGCCTATACACAGGTGATTACGATGGTAATGGGTGTGATCCTTTTTTGTTTGATGGTTTGGTTTATGAAGGATCTGGAGCGTACTACAAAGTGGAGAATTCCGGTTACTGTTGCGGCAGTCGGATTGTTGGCATTGAATCTTTTGCTTGCACATTCTACTTATGGTTCTAAAAACTGGATCAATATTGGTGGAGCGAGCATTCAGCCCAGCGAATTTGTCAAGCTTGCTTTTATTTTTGCCGGTGCTGCAACACTAGACCGCTTGCAGACAAAACGAAATTTGGCCGGGTTTATCGGCTTTTCCGCTATCTGTATGGGTGCACTTTTCCTTATGAAAGATATGGGAACCGCAGTGATCTTCTTTGTGACCTTCTTGATCATTTCTTTTATGCGTTCCGGAAGTGTTCGTACAGTCGCTTTGGCAATTTCTGCTGCCGGTCTTGGGGGATTGCTTATTTTGCAGATGATGCCTCATGTTGCTAGTCGTTTTGACGGTTGGAGGCATGTTTGGGAGGATACCCAGAATGTCGGATATCAGCAGTCTCGTGGAATGAGCTATGGTGCCGGCGGCGGACTTTTTGGTTTGGGAATCGGAAACGGCGGAATGGGTGCTGGTACCGGTCCTATGACCGGAAAATCCAATATGCTTTTTGCCGCCAACAGTGACCTGGCCTTTGATATGACCTGCGAAGAACTTGGAATCGTTTTGGCGGTTGTCGTTTTGATTGGCCTAGTCGTGTTGACTTTTTATGTACGTGGAGATGTCAGTCGCAGCCGCAGTACTTTTTATTCAATTTCTTCTTGTGCGGCGGCCGGAATGCTTTTGTTTCAGACGATGCTGAATGTTTTTGGCAGCACGGATGTTTTGCCGTTTACCGGCGTGACACTGCCCTTTATCAGCGCAGGCGGCAGCAGTATGATCAGCTGTTGGGGAATGCTTGCATTTTTAAAGGCAAGTGATGAGCGTACTTATGCAGGCCGCCGTCGGGGGAGTGTCCCGGTTTCACAGCCTATTAGAGAAGAGCCGGAATATCGGCCGCGCAGAGCGGTGAGGGGAGACGGTGACTAATGAATGTAACCCGTAAACGTTCTTTTATTTTGTATTTTATTATCGCTGCCTTTATCGGCTGTCTTGGATTCTTTTTATTCGAATATTTTACGAGTGCTTCTTCGTGGGCGACGAATCCTGTCAATAAGCTTGCAACAGCGCAGGCAGGCAGTGATTCTACCGGGCGTGTTTATGACCGCAACGGGGTATTACTTGCCTATAGCCAAAATGGGGAGCGCCTTTATAACAGCGACAAGGAAATTCGGTGCAGTATGCTGCATGCGGTAGGGGATACCGAAGGGAATATTTCTACTGGGGTGCAGACTGCCATGCGCAGTCGGTTGACCGGCTATAATCTGATTACTGGTCTTGGGACGCCTTTTGGATTAAAGACGACCGGCGACGTGACGCTTACGCTTGACAGCAGCTTAAATAAGACCGCCTATGAGCTTATGAATGGGCAAAAAGGTGCCGCGCTGATCTACAACTGGAAGACAGGAGAGATCCTTTCTATGGTGAGTAACCCTGGATTTGATCCACAAAATCCGCCACAGGATATCGGTACAAATGCTGCCTATGATGGTGCTTATGTAAATAAAGTTCTTTCGGGAGCTTTGACCCCCGGATCTATTTTTAAGATTGTCACAACAGTGGCGGCCAGCGAAAATATGTCAGATCTGGACAGCCAGAGCTTTCATTGTGATGGATCTGAAGTGATTGGAGGATCGCCGATTACTTGTACCGAAGTACATGGGGATCAGAATTTTCAGCAGGCACTTGCTAATAGCTGTAATATTGCATTTGCGCATCTGTCTATCAACCTCGGTGCCAATACCATGACGAAAACAGCAGAAGAACTTGGATTTAACAAGAGCTTTGAAGTGGATGGAATTCCGACTGCAAAAAGCAGTTATAATGTTGGTACTGCCAGCGAAAATCAGCTGGGTTGGTCTGGTGTAGGACAGTATACGGATACCGTGAATCCCTGCCATATGGCAAGAATTCTGGGAGCAATTGCGAATGGCGGAAATGCAGTGACACCGCATTTTATCAAGACTTCCGGTCTCCCTGATCTGATCGGGAATTCGGGGGAGTCCATGATGTCCAGTACGATTGCTGATCGTGTAAAAGCCTATCTGCGCTGGAATGTGCAGAATTATTATGGCGATAAGATGTTCCCTACCGGGATGCAGGTTTGTGCTAAGACTGGTACGGCAGAGCTCGGAGAGAATAAACAAAATAACGGTTGGATGGTTGGATTTTCTCAAAATGACAGCACACCATATGCGTTTGTTGTCGTAGTTGAAGATACTTCTCAGTATGGATATCAGTCGGCCGGACGAGTGGCCAGCGGCTTGATGCAAGCTGCAACGAATTTGAAAAAATGATCGATGAGGGAAAATGAATTTTTCATTATAATTACTTGTATTTTTGAAAAATTTCTAAAAAAAGCGGCAAAGCCTAAATGAAAAAGGCTTTGCCGCTTTTTTAATTTTTTAATTTTAAACTTGGGTGATAATGGGCAAAAGATCCAAAGGGCCTTTTACTAGGTAGACTGCATGATTTTCAGAAAGTTCTTTGGCATCACGAAATCCCCAAAGCGCGCCGGCTGTATCCATTCCTGCTGCTGCACCGGTCTGCATATCGGTGTTTGTGTCGCCAATATAGAGAATTTCTTTTGGGGCTAAGTGAAATACTTCTGCAATTTTGAGCGCACCGTCCGGAGCGGGTTTTCGGGGAATCCCATCTTGTTGGCCGCAGCAAACTGTAAATGTTTGCGCTGGAAAGCAATTTGCAATAATTTTTTGTACCCATGGATCTGGTTTGTTGGAAAGAACTGCTGTCGGAATGCAACGTGCGTTCAGTTCCTTTAAGAGTTCTTTCATTCCCGGATAGTCTGCAATTTTGCGGCAGGGGTCAGAGGCATAGAGGGATTCATAAATATGGCGGAGATGAAAAGCTTCCTCTGCTGTATGGCCTTCTGGTTTTACACGGTTCAGCATACGCTCGATTTGTACCACGGTCCCATTTCCCACAATCTTCCGAAAATCTTCCGGAGGAATTGTCGCATAACGGCGGGCTTTAAGTGCTTCATTGGAAAACTCCGCGATAGAAAATAAAGTGTTTAAAAGGGTTCCATCCAGATCAAAGATGCAGGCTTTATACATGTGCAGAATCCTCTGCATGTTTTTTCACAATATGATCTGCGCACTTAAAGATACTGCTCTGTGGAATAAATCCGCGTACACAACTGACGGGATAAATATTGCTGTCACGCCCAATAACAGTACCCGGATTCAAAACAGAATTGCAGCCCACTTCGACTCGATCGCCAAGAATTGCGCCGAACTTTTTTCTTCCGGTAGGAATGGCCTGAGGGCCATGAACTACAACCAATGTTTTGTCTGATTTTACATTGCTGGTAATGGAGCCTGCGCCCATATGACTGTGAAATCCGAGAATCGAATCGCCAACATAGTTATAATGAGGAACCTGCACATTGTCAAAAAGAATCACATTTTTAAGTTCGGTAGAATTTCCGACTACGCAGTGACTTCCGACAAGTGCATCTTTACGAATGAAAGCGCCTGGACGCACTTCAGTTTCCGGACCGATAATGCAGGGCCCGGCAATGTAATTATTTGGATAGATTTTGGCGGATTTTGCGATCCAAATATTTTCTCCCCGCTGTTCATACTCCTCTTTCGGTAGAGTGGGGCCGAGCGCTAAAATGAAAGAATCAATTCCATCCAGTGCTTCCCACGGATACTGGAACTTCTGCAGGAGAGGCGCTGCCAATGTATGAGAAAGATCTAATAGTGATTTTATTGTCAATTCTTGTACCATAGAGTAAACATCCTTTCTGTAAGGTCGAAAAAAGGCCTCTTTCATTATAGAAAGATTTTGTATTAGGGTCAATAGAAAATCGGAGAAAGCATAGACGAAGCCGAAGAAAATGATTATAATAAAATAAATGAAAAGCTCCAAATATTCAAAGAGAGCTCGTGAAAATTTAATCAGCAGTTAAAAACAGCATCATTTTGCATATGTGGTAAAAAATCTTGCACAAAACAAGAAAAAAGACAAGAACGGAAAACCATTCTTGCCTTTTTTGGGGAGGAGTTGTATTGAAAAGGTTCACAGCCGTCTGGCTGTAAGACATATCATCAAAAGTTTGTGAAATATTTTTCTTTCTGTTTTTATTATAACATGCAAAAATGTTGTGTCAACGCCTTTTTTAACGATTTTTCACAATCTCCGATTTATACAAAACGCTAATTTTAGAGAGGATGTTTTAGTAATAATTAACGAAATATAAAGTTTTACTTTTTAGAAAAAATTCCTTCAAAAATTCTAAAAATGAACTTTTGAGAAAACGTTTTCTCTTAGCACAAAAATTCGTGCATTGGTTTGCAGGAAAAATAAAGATCCATGCAGAAAACAAAATTAAGGAAAGGAAGACAAAATTTTTGGAATTAAAAAAGAATGATATTGTAAAGCTGACAATTACAGGATATACAGCACAGGGAAGTGGCGTTGGTCGGGTCGAAGGGTTACCAATTTTTGTTTTTGGAGCCGCCAGAGGAGATGTTCTTCAGGTACGGATCGTCAAACGGCTTAAAACATATGCGTTTGGACGGATTGAAAAAATTTTGGAGCCGTCTCCAGCTCGTGTCGAGCCGGATTGTTCGGTATCCGCTCAATGCGGAGGCTGTGTTTTTCGCCATCTTACCTATCAGGAAGAATTGTGGGCCAAACAAGAACGGGTGCAGGATGCAATTAGCCGAATTGGAGGGATCAATTTCCCGGTTGCTGAAATTTTGCCGTCGCCGGATTGTATTCACTACCGGAATAAAGCACAGATCCCGCTTCAGGCAGATGCAAACGGGAATTTGGTGTTCGGATTTTATGCAGTGCACAGTCACAGAATCATTCCTTGTGATCGGTGTTTGCTGCAGCCGGAATCTTTTTTTCGTGCGATGCAAGCGGTGAAAAAATGGCAAAGCATCTCAAAAGATACGATTTATAACGAACAAACGGGAAAAGGAACTTTGCGTCATTTATATCTGCGCAGCGCGATGTCTACAGGCGATCTGATGGTTTGTCTTGTAATCAATGGCAGCAAGATTCATAAGGAAGATGTTTTGATAGAATTATTAAAAAATGAGGTTCCAGAAACAAAAAGCATTGTGCTGAACTTTAATCGTGATCGTACGAATGTAATTTTGGGCGAGAAAGGGAAAACATTGTGGGGTACAGATTCGATTACCGATACGCTGTGTGGACTTTCTTTTTCTATTTCGCCGAAGAGCTTTTATCAGGTAAATCGCAGACAGGCACAACAACTGTATAATCTGGCGGCAAAGGCAGCCTCTTTGACTGGAAAAGAGACACTGCTTGATCTTTACTGTGGAACTGGAACAATCGGACTTTCTATGGCAAATAATGCACGGCAGGTAATTGGAGTAGAGATTGTAGAGGCTGCTGTGGAGGATGCACGTCGCAATGCAAAGCAAAATCAAATCAAAAATGCGCGCTTTTTCTGCGGAGATGCTTCAGAAGCGGCCGAAAAGTTGCAGAAAGAAGGAACTCAGCCGGACGTTGTGATTTTAGATCCGCCAAGAAAAGGGTGTGGGGAAGAATTAATCCGGACTGTTGTTAAAATGGCTCCGGAGCGTGTTGTATATGTTTCCTGCGATCCTGCTACATTGGCAAGAGATCTTAAACTATTTGCGGAGCTTGGATATTCGCTGCACTCTTTACAGCCGGTCGATATGTTCCCAAGAACGCCCCATGTTGAGGCAGTATGTTTATTGTCCAAAGTCGATGTAAGCGAGCATATCGAAAATTGATCTCAACAGGAAACGAGTTGGATGTTGCTGCCGGTGAGAGCAAAGCGGCCTATAATGGATCAAAACCTATGTATTTGAAAAGGCCCGTCTGAAGGGTTCTAGAATAAAAACATTGCCGGGCATCTGTTTTTTGCAGGTGCCCGGTTTTTTATCTGCAAAAAGACAGTTCGTTTTATTGACAAACTAATGCCGTTAGTTTAATATATAACTAATAGCATTAGTTTTTTGGGAGGCAAAGAAATGGCACAGAAAGGGTTAAGCAGGGAAGTACTTATTGATGCTGCAGTAAATGTTATCGAACGAGATGGACGAAACAATTTTTCAATGAAGCTCGTCGCAGACGAATTGGGCGTGAAAACCGCCTCGCTGTATAACCATGTAAAAAACATGGGGGAGTTGTTGGCGGGGGTGTGCAATTACGCGCTGAGACTGCAGAGAGACGCAGAAATGCAGGCGATCAAGGATCTGAAGCGCGGGCAGGCGGTCTATGCACTGGCCGAAGCTTATCGGCGCTTTGCAAAAGAGCACAGAGAACTATACTGGCTTGTAATGAACGTTGCGGCTTCCGATAATCACGTACTGGATGAAGCTGCTATGTGCATTACAGAACCAATTGTAAAGATGCTGGCGGACTATGACATTGAAGAAGACGAAAAAATACACTTTCGGCGTTTCTTCCGTAGTATCGTGCATGGTTATGTTTCAGAGATGGATGCCGGATTCTTTTCACATTACCCAGCGGATACGGATAAGAGCTTTCACTTTGCGATCGAGTGTTTTGTCGACAGTCTGGATCGTGCGGAAAAGAGGCGGCACTAAATATGGGCACAGAAAGAGAAGACCTTTTTTCTTCCATGCCAGAGAAAAAAGCGGTGATCACACTAGCAATCCCGACTGTCATCAGTCAGATCATCACCGTTATTTACAATATGGCGGACACGTTTTTTGTAGGGCAGCTGGGTGACCCCAATCAGGTGGCGGCGGCGACGCTTGCAATGCCGCTTTTTATGTTCATGACTGCCCTTGCAAACCTGTTTGGAATCGGCGGTGCAAGCCTTATTTCTAGGTGCCTTGGAGCGAACGAAAGAGAAAAAGCTTCGCACTGCTCTTCTTTCTGCATTTGGACAGCTGTCGCTGCAGGGCTTATCTATAGTGTCTTTGTACTCATTTTTCTTCCGGTTTTACTGCCAATCCTTGGCACGAATGATGGGACGTGGGAGTATAGTTCCGAGTACATATTTTGGACGATTGGCATCGGTGCCGTTCCGACGGTACTGAATCCGGAACTCGCTCATCTTGTAAGAGCAGAGGGTTATTCGAAGCAGGCCAGCATTGGCGTGGCATTCGGTGGGATCCTTAATATGGGGCTTGATCCGCTGTTTATTTTCACTTTTAAAATGGAGATTGCGGGTGCGGCAATTGCGACCATGATTTCAAACGTGGCTGCCGTAGTTTACTTCTTTTGCTTTATTTATAAAATCAGGAATGTCAGCACGATAACGATGTCGCCCAAACTGTATACGCTGAAAGATCATATCCCTGGTGAAGTGCTGGCGGTGGGACTCCCCAGCTTTATCATATCTATGATGGCTACTATATCGAATACTTTTCTCAATAACATTATCTCCACTTACTCAAATGAAGCTGTCGCCGGTATGGGAATCGCAAAGAAAATCGATCTAATGGCATTTGCCATTGCACAAGGCATGACTCAGGGAACGCTGCCTCTGATCGGATACAACTATACCTCAGGGAACAGAAAAAGAATGATGTCAGTGATCAAGACGCTGCTTTTTGCTTGTTTGGTGATATCGCTTTCCGGTATGACAATATTGCTTCTCACCGCTGCGCCGATTACGCGCCTGTTTATTGACAATGCCGAAACGGTGCAATACGGGAGAATCTTTCTTAGAATCATTTGTCTTGCATGCCCAACAACGGCAGTCAATTTTTTTGTTATTACGGTGTTTCAGGCTACCGGAAAGAAGATTCAGCCGATCATTCTGTCACTGCTGCGCAAGGGCACAGTGGATGTTCCGTTGATGTTTCTGTTCAACCGACTCATTGGCATAAGCGGGATAGCGTGGGCAACTCCGGTAGCAGACATGGTCGCGCTTGTCGTGTCAGCCGCATTGGGAATCCCGTATTTGAAAAAGCTCAGGATGGGTCAGATTTAAACTGCGTCAAAGAATCCAGAAGTGCCGCGCCGGAAAAATTTGAATTTCCGCGGTGGACGAAAATCAAATATAGAAGACGGTGCTTTTAATAGTTGATGTGTACAGACTGATAAACCGAGGCTAGATCATAGAAGCCCCAGTTTGTCAGCCTTTCTTTATTTAATGCCAGCTAACCGTTCTGTTACGGCATTGAACATATGTTTTGCCGTTTGCGCTCTACTTCTTTGTCTCCAAAAAATCAGGGAAGGCTCATATACTTTTTTGGAAGATATGAGCTATAATGAATAGCTGAGTGTACATTTTTCTGTTTTTCAACAGACTCAGGAAAGGAAAATGCCGTCATGTTTATTTCTGCGCGAAGTGCCAAACAAATTGCTCAAAAAATCAGTTCAATCGTCAAACAGCATATTAACATTATGGATGAAAACGGCTATATCATCGCCAGCACAGATCCAAAGCGGATCGGCAATTTACATGCGGGGGCGAAAAAAATCATTGATGAGCATTTGACAGAGTTCTATGTGAAGGAAGAAAATGAGACTCCTACTACGCGTGCCGGGCTGAACCTTCCCATCAGAATTAACGGAAAGACCATTGGCGTTGTGGGAATCACTGGACCTTATGACCAGGTTTTCAACTATGGGCAGATTGTCAGAGAGATGACGCAGATACTGATTCGGGAAAGCTATGTAAAGGAACAAGAACGGCTGGATAAAAAGATAGAAAACCGTTATCTTGAAGACTGGATTCTGGGAAACGGAACGGAAGACGGACAGGCTTTTGTGGAACGTGGCATCGAGTTACATATAGACATACTTCGTCCCCGGCGTGCAATGGTTCTTCGCTTGGAGAATTTCCGGAGCCTTTCCGGAACCAGCGCGGGACAGAAACAGATTGAACGGGTGGAAAAATCGATCCGGAAATTCATCTGCAAACAGCCAACCAACATCTTTCTTAGTCTCACCACCAAGCAAATTTGCCTCGTAACTCCGCGGGATGACAATCAGATGATGCAGCTTGCTCAAACATTGATCCAAGAAATTCAGGAAACATGCGGTGTTCAGCTGCTGGCTGGCATCGATGATGCCCCCTTAGGAACCTTAGATGTTAAAACCGCTTATTTCAAGGCCAATAAGGCTTCACATGCGTGCAGACTGCCTGCACAGATTACTCTTTACAGCCAGATGACTACAGAAATTTTTCTAGCGGAAATCTCCCCTGATGCGAAGCGGGAATATCTCCATCGCATGTTTCAAGATTGCAGCATAGAGAAAGTCCGGCTCTGGATCCATTTGCTGGAGATTTATTTTGAAGAGGATGGGTCGATTGAGCGTGCCGCAAAACGTCTTTTCATTCATAAAAACACACTGCAATATAAACTGCGAAAATTGGCTTCTATTACTAACCATGACGTGCGCATTCCACGCGACTGTGCCCTTTACTACATTGCAATTCAGTTTTTTCGGGATCTTCAAAGTTTGTAGAATTTTGAATGCAAATGACTACACCTGAATTTGTTATGCGGCCTTTTATCCTGCGTAACATAATTTAAAAAGAAAATATGTCTTTCATAACATTGACGGGTGGAATAATTTTGTACTAATATAATATAAATTAAGCGAATACATGCTTATTTTTATACATAGTTATTCTGCTTAAATTTTTAGAGGGGGTCGAAAAAATGTCTGGGTTGGGGTTAATCGTTGCATTCATTATCGCAGTCATTGCCATGATTCTGGCAATCTCTAAGCTGAAAGTCCATCCGTTCTTGGCGATTATGGTCATTTCTCTGTTGTTGGGCCTGGTCGCGGGGATTCCTCTGGTCGATACGAAAAAGCCGGATGGAACCACCGTGATGGGACTTGCCAATGTAATCGGGGCCGGTTTCAGCGGTACCTTCACCAGCATCGGCATTGTTATTATTCTCGGCGCGTTGGTCGGAACAATTTTGGAAGAGACGGGAGCTGCTTTTAAGCTCGCTGACATGGTAATCCATGTGGTCGGACCAGATCACCCGGATGTGGCTATGCTGATCATGGGGTGGGTCGTTTCTATCCCGGTCTTCTGCGACAGCGGATTCGTTATCCTGAATCCAATCCGCAGGGCTCTGGTGCAGCGTACCCGCAAAAGCAGCGTTTCCATGACGGTTTGCTTGGCGGGCGGTCTTTATGCTTCCCATGTATTTATCCCTCCAACACCTGGCCCGATTGCAGCGGCAAATTCGCTTGGCATCGGCGACAACCTGCTCTTGGTTATGGGAATGGGTGCGCTTGTTTCCATTCCGGCGCTGATCGCTACATATCTTTATGCAAGTTACATCAGCAAAAAAGTCCGAGCTGCGGATGAAGCGGATATGGAACCGGCTGACGGAGAAATCGTCAAAACATATGATGAAATTCTGAAGGAATACGGTCGGCTGCCAAATGGAGCACTTTCGCTCAGCCCAATCGTTGTTCCAATCCTTCTGATGGCTCTTGGCTCCATCGCTTCTATGGCGAAGTGGTCTGGTTTTGGTGCACAGCTGTGTAATTTCCTTGGGACGCCGATTATTGCACTTGCTGTTGGTACCCTGTTCGGAGTATGGCTTCTCTTGGATATGCATAAAATAGATCATTTTTATGACGTCACCGATAAGACTTTGAAAACGGTTGGCCCTATTCTTTTCATTACCGCAGCGGGTGGCGTTCTCGGAAAAGTGATAGCTGTTTCCGGGATGGTGCAGTATATCACGTCTAATGCTCCGCTGCTTCAGAGCGTCGGGATTTTCTTCCCGTTCCTGCTCGCAGCGATTTTGAAAACCGCACAAGGCTCCTCGACGGTCGCCATTACTACCACGGCCGGCATTATGGCTCCGCTGATGGCCATACTCGGGTTACAGTCCCCTGTTTCCACCGCGCTGACAGTGATGGCAATCGGTGCAGGTGCTATGACCGTATCGCACGCAAACGATTCTTACTTCTGGGTTGTCACGAATTTTGGTTCTATGACACCGGAACAGGGATATAAGACGCAGACGATGAACACGCTGATAGAGGGCCTCGCATCTATGGTTGGTGTATTTGTCCTCTCTCTGATTCTACACTGATATTAAGAAAATGCTCCTGTCGGGAATAATTGCACGAATGGGGGAAATCCGCTTAATGAAAAAGATCATACTGATACCGGATTCTTTTAAAGGGACGATGTCTTCGTCTGAAATCTGCAACATTATGAAGAAAGTAATACTGAATTATTTTCCCGACGCCGAGGTACTCAGTATCCCCGTAGCCGACGGTGGTGAGGGCAGCGTAGATGCCTTTCTTTCCGCTGCTGGTGGACGGAAGGTTCCCCTTGTCGTAAAAGGGCCATATTTTGAAGATATCCCAGCTTTCTATGGAGTGCTCCCTGATGGAACAGCCGTGATAGAAATGGCGGCGGCCGCAGGGTTGCCGTTGGTCGGTGAAAACCGTTCTGCGGGCAAAACGACTACCTTCGGTGTGGGGCAGTTGATTGCGCATGCCGCAAAATCCGGCTGCCGCAAAATCATTGTCGGTTTAGGCGGCAGCGCAACGAATGACGGAGGCACAGGAGCTGCCGTTGCGTTGGGAATCCGCTTTCTCAACGAAGGCGGACACGAGTTTGTTCCTGTTGGGGAAACGCTTGGAAAGGTTACCTCTATCAACGCGAGCAGATTAAATGTCGCCCTCAATGGCGTTGACCTCATCACAATGTGTGACATTGACAACCCGCTCTGCGGTCCCCGCGGAGCTGCAGCCGTCTTCGGACCTCAAAAAGGGGCTTCTGAAGAGGAAGTTTGTCTGCTGGACCGAAATCTCAGTCATTTGGCCGAAATTATTCGACGCGATCTTGGGAAAGACATCCGCCTTCTTCCAGGTTCGGGAGCGGCAGGCGGCATGGGCGGCGGCATGGCCGCGTTTTTCGGCAGCCGTCTGCAGGCGGGAATCGAGACTGTACTGGATATTGTCGGTTTCGATGATAAGATCCGCGGCGCAGACCTTGTGTTTAGCGGAGAAGGAAAATTGGACTCTCAATCTCTCAGAGGAAAAGTCGTCGTCGGAGTAGCTCGCCGCACCCAAAAGCAGGGGGTCCCGCTGATTGCCATTGTCGGCGATATTGGCGATCAGATTGAAAATGTTTACGGAGAAGGGGTCAGTGCTGTCTTCAGTATCAATCGTGTAGCGGTTCCCTTTTCAGAAGCAAAACAGCGTTGTAAGGAAGACCTGGCACTTACAATGGATAACCTTATGCGCTTTTTCAGTGTGCTGCAAAAACATCCAAATCTGTAATGATAGGCTTTAAGAAATGGATTGGATAACCTATTTTGATAGCACCTGAACGGATATGAAATACATATCAAGCAGAAAAGTTAAGAATAACAATACGAGGTTCTGGTTCCCCTTTATGCAAAGAGTTGATTTTACATGGGCGAATATAAACTTTCATTCTATAATGATAGATAAAACAGATGCTCCTTAAATCAAAAACGCTGTGACCTATAAGTCACAGCGTTTTTGATTTTTGTAGGAAAGTAGAAATTAAAATTTTGTTTTAGCTTATATTAAGGTTAATGCAGTAATCCGACCATAACTCGCGGTAATATGACCAGGCCTACGGTAGCAATCGGCTGGCATGCCGCGTAGAAAGCAGCTACTTTGTCATCCCCAGAAACCAACATAAGCGCATTGAGCGCTGGTGCTGAAGTCATAGCACCTGTGGTTGCTCCAAGGGAAGCAAAGAGAGGCATTTTGAATAGATATCTAGATACGAAAAATGCGGCCAGTATGGCAACGACACTCATCAATACGCCTACCAAAAATAGTGTTATACCATATTGAGACAAGGTGGATACAAATTTCGGGCCGGCGCTTGCACCATTCGCCAAAAGGAAGAGAGAAATTCCAAAGTCGCGCATAGGGACCAATGTGGTTTTTGGAGCCTGAAAATTGATTTTGCCGATTTTTCCTATGGCAGATACGACGATGCCTGCGATGATTGCGCCGCCGCCGTTACCCAATGAAAAATTTACGCCACCGCCTACAGGAATTGCAATCGCTCCAAGTATCACACCGAAAGCAATTGTCATGCATACGACAAAAACGCCCGGGGCATCTACTGTAATCAGTTTTGCATTTTTAAGTCCTGCCAAACGTTTAGACACAGGTGGGTTTGGAATTTTGGCATTTTCTTCCTCAACGTTTGCTTTGAAAAGCTTTGGAACAATCTGTACAAATAATACAATGCTGACAATACCGAATACATACGCAAGTGCATAGCCTACACCTGCTGCCGATTGAGAGCCTACAATTTCTAGTGTAGCAGTCAGAGAAGCGGTGCAGGTAAGTGCGCCTGCCATAACGCCAAGTGCTAAATCCATGGGAAGATTGAACATTTTTACCGCCATGGCGATTGTGACTCCGGCAGATAAAAGAATAGCAAGAGTGGTTGCTATAAATCCCCAAAAGTTAGCTTTTATGTTTGTTACAAAAGAGGGGCCGGCTGAAAGTCCCACACACCCCAAGAACATAACAAGTCCTATGGAACCCAGTACATCAGGAATTTTCATCCCGAAGCTGCCCAGAATAAGGGCCACAATCAAGACACCGGATGTTCCAAATTTAAGTCCGCCAAAAGATATTCGTCCAAATATATACCCCAACGCCAATGCAAGGAAGACCATAAAAACGGTATTGTTTAAAAGTGCGGTTAAAAAACTCATATTTTTGTTTCCTCCATATCATTTTCATTTTATTATCTCGCTTCTTACACAAAAATATAAGTTGCTCTAAAAACTCCTAGTACTTAATGATGAATTTTGCGAATACCCAATCAGAAAACGCTTCACTTTTAGGTAGCGAACCGGCGAAATTGGAAATCAATAGCGGCAATCACCGCGCGAAGCGTTGTGTGAATTTCATCACCTCCTGTGGGGCCAAATATGTCATTTTAATTAGGTAATAGAACAACTTTACCAGTGGTCTTATTTATTATACGGCAATTTACACAATAAATTAACCTGTTTTAAGTTAATTTAACAACAAAAAAGTATAAGAAAACTTGTGATTTGTAAGTAAATAAAAAAGCCACCAGGAAATCCCATAAAATGAATTTTGTAAACAAATCATTTTTAAAGGGAGAAACCCGATGGCTCAAAAAAATCTACTAAATTTTATGCTTTGCTACCGCAATCTGTTTTGCAGCCCGATCTGATACTCGTTTATGCTGGAATGACTGTGTGATCGACTCATAAAAGCGAAAGTCTCCGCGAAAAATCGGATTACGGATTCTCAGCACTTTGGCAATCATAAACGCGCTGATACTCTTTCGTGCTGGGAACCTTTGCAACCAGGGACTGGTGACGTGAGAGCAGCCGGCAAAGAGGGTAAACATCCACCCAGATTTCATTGTCGCTTTCTTTTTGAGATTCGTCAAAAACCAGCTCTAATCCAAAATGAAGGTGAGGCTCTGTGATATTGTTGACGTTTTCTTTGGTGCTGTATCCGGTATGGCCAAGATAGCCGATTACATCTCCAGCTTTAACAGAACAACCGACTTTTAAATCGGATTGATAAGGATAATTCTGCCGTAAATGTGCGTAATAATAATAGCGTTGGTTGTCAAGACTCCGGATTCCAATGCGCCATCCTCCATATTGATTCCACCCGAGGGCTTCGACTGTTCCACTTTCCACGGCGATAATAGGAGTGCCGATTTGTCCCATCATATCATGTCCAAGATGTTGTCGGCGATAGCCATAAGTGCGGCTTACTCCGAAATCATCAAATTCAGAATATGGAAATCCTTTTGCAATAGGAGAATAGGCAGAAAGACCGTATTTTTGTTCCCAACGCTTTCCGTTTGGAGCGGATTCATCCGGGACTTCTTCTTCAAAATTTCCGACTAGTCCATCTAGGACGGCACCATATGCTTTTCGATAATAAGGATAGTAAGAGAGTCCTTCGGAGAGCTCGGAAATAGAGGATCCATTTTGCAGTTTTTCTGCGTCTTCTTCCAAGTGCTTTGGAGAAGAGCTTGAAAATTTTCCACCGGTGCGGGCGGCTTCTAAACTTAAAAGGTCTACCCAGTTAACCGGTTTATTTTCTTTATTTCCTTTTATATCGAGAGAAAGTGCGCGATCCAGAGATTCAAAGTTGACATTAAACTCTACATAGTGAATAAAATCTTTTTTGGGCTCCGGTGTGGTGGCTGTATTTTGGACAGCTCTATTGCACAGATCAAAAATTCCGAAACAGAGCAGAAAAGTCAAAATAAAAACCCCTACTAAGAGAATTTTCTTTTTTTTAAAATTCCGAATCATGAGATTCCCTCCCAATAAAACGCTTTCTAAAAAATTTATGAGAGGAAAAAGAAATCTATGCCTTCTCCAAAAGATACTGACAAGTGTTCATTTAATAAAGTGAGAGCCCATTTGAAGCCCCATTTATAGAAAATCGGACGGATTTTATAAAATTGAATTCAATTGGGGGGTACACTTGTGTCTTTTTGACGGTTTCTTTTTGGAACAGATACATGTATAATTAAACCGAATTTTTGGTCCAAGATAAGATAAAAGGAGAGAATATTTTGCGCGAAGAAGAAAAAGCACTGGAAGAAGTACGGAAACTTTGTGAAAGACTGCGAAGAGATGGCTGTGCTCTGCTTGCAATTGATGGGCGCTGTGGAAGTGGAAAGACAACTTTGGCGGAATATTTGCACCAACAATATGGGTGTCCAGTGATTCATATGGATGATTTTTATCTGCCGAAAAATTACAGAACAAAAGAACGTCTGCAGATACCGGGAGGAAATGTTGATTGGGAGCGCTTTTTGCAGGAGGTACTGCGCCCGCTAAGAACCGGAAAGCCTGCGGTTTATCGCCCCTATCATTGCAAAGAGAATACATTTGGAGAGCCTAAAACAGCTTGCCCGGGGCCTTTGACAATTATTGAGGGATCCTATAGTCTGCATCCGAGTCTGCGGGTGTTTTATGATGATGAACTGTTTTTGACCGTTTCCAAAGAGGAACAGGAGCGGCGAATTCTGAAACGCAGTAACCCGGAAATTTTACAGCTTTATAAAGAAAATTGGATTCCGATGGAAGAACGTTATTTTTCCAACTACCGGATTGCGGAAGGATGCAGTCTAGTGTTGGATACAACTGGATATCAGGTACTTTCTTTTTAAAAAAGACGGAGAAAGGAATTTTTATGAAAAAAAGAGCAACCGTGCCGTTAACGATTTCTGCGCTCTGTTTGGCTGGCGGTGTTATTTTGCCGCAGGCATTTCATTTTCTACCAATTCCAAATGCAGGAATTATCCTGTGCCCAATGCATATTCCGGTTTTACTTTGCGGAATTCTCTGTGGATGGCCGTGGGGCCTTTTGTGCGGAATTTTAACACCGATTTTGTCAAGTATGATTACCGGAATGCCCCCTTTGTTTCCTACGGGAGCTTCTATGATTTGTGAGCTTGCAACTTATGGAATTCTTTCTGGGCTTTTTTATCAGATGACGCAGGGAAAAATCTATGCAACTCTTTTCCCAGCCATGCTGGGCGGCAGATTTGTAATGGGAATTTCCAGCTTGCTGTTTTATAATCTTGCAGGAAAAGGCTATACCTTTGAGCTTTTCCTTACTTCCGCTTTTGTTACGGCATTACCCGGAATCCTTTTGCAGTTGACACTGATTCCGCTTTTGGTCGTAATCCTGAAAAAATCCAAACTTTTTCCCGCGCAACAGAATTCTTAATCTTAAATATTAAAAAGATCCGTTTCACATATTTTTATGCGAAACGGATCTTTTTTCTGTCTTTATATTACCACAAATTGGGCCTTTTTTCAAGTCTTGTTTTTTTCTTCCTGAGGGTGTAAGAAGAATATTAGGGGGGAATCACACATGAAATCGGATTTTATAATGGTACCCAAAAAGCATGAAAAAAAAGAACTGCTCGGATTAATGCAGGACTGCAATCAGATAACGGAGAGATTCGGACTTTCTCTTTCGGAAAAACAAATTCAAAATTTGGAGGAGCATCGGATAAAAGCACTTCAAAATACCGGGCGGATTGAATTTGGCGAGGGAGTTTTAAAAAAGCTTGCCTATGCGTTTTGCGATTCTCCATTTCTGTTTTCAAACTCCTATGAGGAGACTTTAATCGAGCTGCAGGATCTGTTCTATTATTTTAAAACAGAGTCTATGGAACAAATTTCTGACGATGAATTGATCGAAGCGATGAAAGAAATCTATAACGGAAAAGCACAGGGTTCTCTTTCTTATCTTTCGCAGACAGCCTTGGAGGATCTTTGTCGAAATCTTCGATTTGATTCATTTGATTCTATGGATGGGAGGGATCCTCAAGAATGACAGGGACACTTCGGTTTACAGGAACAGAATTTTTTTCTGACGAATCTGATTTTGCGCTTTCAGAAGAAAGTCTTCCTTTTCAAACATCGATCTGGCAGATTCTGAAAAGGCAGGTGCGCCTTTATACGATGGGAGAAAGCAGTTCTCTCCCAAAAGAAACAGTCGAAGAACTTTTTGCGTCCATTTGTTTTCTGATCGATCTGGGTGCTGCTCCAAAAGGAAAAGAGCAGCCGTTGCAGATGAAAAACACCAATGCAGAGGAGCTTTTTGAGCGTGGAAAAAAGCGGGCGGAATGGGAAGTCCAAAGAGGGAAGAGGCTTTGGAAAACGGCCTGTATGAGTGCACCGAAAATTTCGAATCGTTCCCTTTTTGATACGCTGCAGGGGATCAGTGCATTTTGGAAACAATATGATGTTCGTTTCTTTGCACATCAGATTCCTTGCTATATTGACTATCAGTTGATAAACCCCGTCTCAGAATCTCTTTCTGGAATTTGTTATCTTAACGAATATCTTCATTGCCTCCTGATTGAGAATCGCTTTTTGCTTCATTTTGATGCAGAGCAAATTGAAAAACTTTTACAGGTTGTTGAGCCGGATTATCAGGAACTTCTTATCAATCTTACAGAGCCGGTTATGATACAGGCACTCGGACTTTCTATTCTAAAAAAAGAGCCGTATATGCTTGACTTTTTACCTCAAGAGCAGGAGCAATTACAGTTGTATCTGCAGTCTTTATCGGAAAAAGAAATGCGTCAAGTGCTTTCTGATGCAGCTTTATGGCTTTGCAGATCATTAAAAATAGAGGGAAATGATGACCGCGCATATTTTTTAAAGACAGCACAAGCTGCTTTTCCGAGGCTCAATGCAGCCTGTTGTGCAAAAGAATTACAGAACCTTTTCCCTCATATTGCTTAAAAGATATCCATTAAAATAATGGATGCAAAATAAGAAAGCACTTTCATTTCGTTAAAAAATGAAAGTGCTTTCTGTTTTTCATTTTAGAAGATAGAATATTCAGACGGGATGATTGGGGTCTTCAATTGAGATGGAAGGATGGAGCTCCTCGTGCATCTGAGAATCCTCAACGGCCTTGTGCTTATCTTTTTCGCAGATGCCAAAGGTCACAACAAAAAGATATTTACGAATGGCGAAAAGCCCTGCAACCGCAATTACACCGACCAAGTTGTCGAGTGCGCTGTGATGATAAATAATGATCTGCCGGGCGACTGCAAATAGCAAAACATCTAAAACGGCAGCAGGGGTTTGGCGGACCAGCATTTTTACAAATTCCAACCCCACAACCATTGACATAATGTTTGCAAAGAAAGTTTCAAATTTAGATTGGTCTACATCACCGTTTGTAAATACATAGACAGCCATATGAAAAATTCCCATAGCAACAGCTGCAATAATAATAAGGGATGTAGCAATTTCGAGCAGATGACTTAGCTTTGAGATAATGGGGCGCATTTTTTCCCGCATGAGAAATAACTCCTTTTCAAGTATCTTTTATCATTAGGATTTGCTTCGTGCCGATTGCCGAAGATAAAAATCCAAGCATATTATTTAGATATGCACAAAATTTTCTTCTGATGTTTAAATGAGAAGTACAAAATTATTATAACAGACAGACTACAGGCGGCGCAAGAATTTTTTCAAAATTTTCAAAAACTGTTTTTAAAAAAGAAATTTTATAGAATTATCGACCTGAAAACCCGAAAAGTTGCATAAATCAAAAAAATTTTTTCAAAAATAAAAGTTTTTATAAAAAAACACGGTAAAAATTAGAAAAAAGATTTGATTTTTTTAAGGAAAGTCTTTTATAATATAAAATATAAATTAAGGAGAGAGAAGCGTTTTTTGTTGAAAAAGGGTTATATTTACATTTTACTGACGACATTAATTTTCAGTTCTATGGAAGTCATTTTAAAAATGACGGGTGGAGTTTTTCATCCACTGCAGATTACAGCACTGCGCTTTTTTATCGGCGGGGTGGTGCTGATTCCCTTTGCTGTGCGGATACTTAGGCAAAATCATATCACGTTGCAAGGAAAAGACATTTTGTGCTTTGCCGGATTAGGCTTTTTAGGAACGTTCCTTTCTATGAACCTTTATCAGATGGCGGTACAGGAGACAAAAGCATCTGTTGTGGCAGTACTCTTCAGCAGCAATCCAATTTTTGTAACAATTTTAGCTTTCTTTTTGTTGCGTGAACCAATTTGCAAACATCATGTGCTGGCACTGATCCTTGATATCATTGGAATTGTCGTTATTATAGATCCGCTTCATAATACATTAAGCCCTTTGGGAATTGCTTTGAGTCTCGGAGCTACCCTGCTCTTCGCATTTTATGGGGTCTTCGGAAAGCGCAGTTGTGCCCGCTTCGGGGGAG
This sequence comes from Caproicibacterium sp. NSD3, assembly GCF_053613275.1. Lineage (NCBI taxonomy): Bacteria > Bacillati > Bacillota > Clostridia > Eubacteriales > Oscillospiraceae > Caproicibacterium > Caproicibacterium sp. NSD3. Next base: position 1,615,354 of record NZ_CM132119.1, on the reverse strand, counting down.
TGGTGGTTACCTGCATGAGCTTTTTGCTCGGCAGCGCCGAAATGTTCCTTATGATGGGGATTACTCATATTCCGGCGGTGGCTCAATCGGCGCAGCAGGCAGGATTGGGAAAGCTTTTTGCAAATATTCCATTCTTTAGTGGGATCACCTTGTCTGTTTTGCCTCTGTTCCTTTTTATTTGTATTGTTAATACCGGGATCGGTTTTGCCTGCTATTTTAAAGCCATGGAAATGACAAGTGCCCACGAAACTTCGCTTGTGTTTTTCTTTAAACCGATTATTGCGCCGCTTTTTGCATTGGCGATTCTCGGAGAAGAGATTCCTCTGTCAATGATGATCGGAATTGTTTTTATCCTTCTTGGATCACTTTCTTCAATTCTGCCGGCGCTCTTAAATATTCGGAAGAAAGAGCAGGTCGATTCTTAAAATAGTACAAAAAAGCAAAGTACGAAATCGTTTAAAAAAGTGAATTGGTACTTTTGCTATTATTCGTAAGGACTTTTTGTCGCTTTTGCAAATAAAGCGAAATTTTGTCGAAATGATTTCAAAACAATCACAAAAAGTAACAAAAAAATTATTATTATTCTTAAAGAGAACAATAATAACAGCAAATTATAGTATTATGTAAAACAAATATAGGCACTTATTTTGATATTAATTTTATCTAAAATATTCCAATCGAGAACCATCAATTTAAACGAAAGAGAGGCCTTTTTGCAATGAATCAGAATCAGCATCGCCCAATGCGGGCAATCATTGCCTTTCTAATTGCGTCGGCTATGGCGTTTACCCCTTGCTTGACAGCTTTTGCAGAGGATGCCGGTGATACAACAGATCTGGATACTTTGCGTCAGCAGCAGCAAACATATGCTGCCCAGAAAGCAGATAATGATTCGAAAATTGCCTCTTTAAAAGAGGATCAGAGTCAGAAAGAAGCGTATCAGCAGACATTACTTGACCAGAAACGCGTCGTAGAGGGCCAGATCTCTACCAGTATTTCTCAAATTGATGCATTGGAAAAGCAAATCAAAGACAAAGAGGCTGAGATTTCAGACAAGCAGGCGTCAGTCAGCGGAGATATTTCTCTTTTAAAGGAACGTCTTTATGCGCTTTATGTTTCCGGAGAAGCCAGCAATATGGAAATTTTGCTTTCTTCTCAGAATCTTAACGACCTTTCGGATAAGATTGAAGCATTGCAGATGGTTACAAAGCACGATACGGATTTGATTGACCGGCTAAAAGGAGAACTTTCAGAGGTTGAAACTGCAAAGCAGACCGTCGAATCGGACAAGCAGGAAGCAACGAATGCCAAAACGGCTTTGGATGAGCGTCAGCAAGAACTAACGCAGCTTTCGAATGAAACAGGGCAAGCGATTCAGCAGATTAATTCCTCCGCTTCTTCTTTGGAAGATCAAAATGCACAGTTAGCTCAGAAAGAGGCAGAAGCTTCGGCAGCCATTGATAGCTGGATGGCAAATTATTATGCACAGCATCAAACCACAACTCAGACGAATAACGACAATACATACCAAAACGGATCCGGTGGTTCCAATCAAGGTTCTAATAATACTTCTGACAATAACAATAATGACAATAACAACAATAACAACAATAATTCCGGAAATCAGGGGAATTCTTCCAGCAGCGGCCTGATTTGGCCGGCACCTTCCGCTTATACGATTACGACCGGATTTGAATATCGCTGGGGTGCTTTCCATAACGGCTATGATCTTTCCGGTTCCGGCGTTTACGGAACCAGTATTGTAGCTGCGGCAAGCGGCACGGTGGCTTATGTTTCCTCCGGCTTTGGAGACGGATACTATGGTTGCAGAGATGGCGGCGGATTTGGAAACTATGTCATTATCGATCACGGAAATGGTCTTTCCACTTTGTATGGCCATATGCAGTCTGTTTCCGTTAGTGTTGGACAAACTGTTTCTCAGGGACAGGTAATCGGAACCCTTGGAACAAGCGGCAGCAGTACTGGACCGCATCTGCATTTTACCGTTTATAAAAACGGTTCTGCAGTGGATCCCGGAAATTATATTTAATCTAATTGGTTTTAAAAGGACCGGGCAATTTAGCCCGGCCCTTTTTTGAATTTTATCGGCGTTTTGTATCTTTTCATATCACGAAAACCATGGTATAATTTTAAGGACCAAATTGATCAAATTTGAATGAAGGGAGATCGGAGTATGAAAAAACGAATTGCTATTTTAGCCGTTTCCCTTTGCTTTTTACTTTCTGGCTGTTCTTTTCCGGCGCTGGACCCTCAAAATCTGATGACACCGCCGCGCCCAACAGGAGAACGGGCACAGATTCATGACCTTTTGACGCAAGAGGCAGGCTCCAATGTTACCTTGAGATATCCCGGAGCAGGCGATTATCGATCTGCCATTTTGCTTCATAATATTTTTGGGGATAGCAGTGAAGAAGCAATGGCATTTTATAAAACTCCTTCCGATACAAATGATGGAAGTAAGGCTATTTCCGGAACAAATCTGCTCTTTATGACGGAGAAAGACGGCAAATGGGAATTGGCCGGAAAGTTTCAGAATGCAGCTTCTCAGGTGGATCGTGTGTGCTTTGGCGATTTGGACGGCGATGGAATAGATGAAGCCATTGTCGGCTGGGGGGACAGTACGGCGGGCCTAAGTAATTTAACCGTTTATTCTGGGAAAAGCGGAAAGATCACAGAAGAAAAATTAAGCCAGACTTATAATGAATTGATTGTTCAGGATTTTGATGGGGATGGCATTGATGAACTGATGACCATTTCAATGAATCCGCATCAGCCGATTGTTGCTTCTCTGTTTCGATTAAAAGATGGTGCAATGCAGATGATGGATAGTATAAAGCTGGATTCCAGCGTTTCTGCAATTACGAATGTGATTACCGGAGATATCAGTGCAGGACAAAAAGGCGTGATTTTGGACGGTACCATGAGTAATAATATGATCACCGAGATCCTTTACTGGGATGCAAAGAACCAGTGTTTGATGGCTCCGCTTTACGAGACAAATACGATGAAAAATTCGGCATTGCGCAGTGTTACGGTTTCCAGTCAGGATGTCGATGGGGATGGTTTGCCGGAGGTTCCGTTTGTCAGCTTGCTGCCGGCCTATGTGGGGCAGAGCTCTGATGATGTAGGCAATTTGATTTCCTGGCAGAAATATGATAGCTCCAAAGGGGTTTTTACACAGGCGCAGCTGATGGTTCGAAATTCGAGTGATGGGTATTCTTTTTCTCTGCCGGATTCATGGAGTAAAAGCGTAACAACAGAGAGAACCTATGATAGAAGCCTCACTTTTTATGAACTGGATCGGCAGAAGGAAAATTCTCGGGGAGATGCACTTTTAACGATTCGGGCGTTTTCACAGGCGGATTGGGACAATCAGAATGGAACACAGGGATATACCCAATTCCAAAAAAATGGAGATCTGGTATTGGCAGTTACTTGTCCGCAAACACAGTCATCTCTGCGGATTTCTGTTTCAGAAGCTCTAGGACGAATGAAGCTTTTGGACAATGGCAGTTGAAAACGGAGAGACGATATTGGAGGAATTAGTATGAAAAGAATTTTGGTAGCCGAAGATGAACAGGCAATCCGCGAGTTTGTTGTCATCAATCTCAAACGCGCCGGATACGAAGTATGCGAAGCTGAAAACGGAGACCAGGCATTAGAAGTTTACCGGCAGAACGATGGAAATTTTGATGTCGCAGTTCTGGATATTATGATGCCGGGAGATCACGATGGGCTTTCCGTCTGCAAAGAACTGCGCAAATCGAATGGGACGATTGGTATTATTCTTCTTACTGCGCGCACACAGGAGATGGATAAGGTCAGTGGATTAATGATGGGAGCAGACGATTATGTGACGAAACCATTTTCGCCCAGCGAGCTGGTGGCTAGAGTAGATGCAATTTATCGCAGGGTGGCATTGGCAAAAAATCGGACGGAAGAAAATTTTAAGGAAGAGCTGCATTCCGGAGAATTTGCACTGAACCTGCGCAGCCGTACTTTGTTAAAAGGACAGCGCCCGATTGAACTGACACAGGTGGAATTTCAGATTATGGAGTTCTTTTTCAGCCATCCGCAGGAAGCACTGGATCGTTCTGAAATTTTGAAGCATGTATGGGGAGAAGCCTATTACGGAGAAGAAAAAATTGTCGATGTAAATATCCGGCGCCTTCGTATGAAGGTAGAAGATGAACCGAGTAATCCGAAACATATTATAACGGTCTGGGGCTTAGGATATAAATGGGAAGCCTGAAGATTTGATTCGAGAAAGAGATGCGCTCAGTGAAGAAGAAAAACGCTTTCAGCAATAATGCAAACGGAATTGCGCGCAGATGGATTCTGAACAGCTTAGGCATCATTGTATTGATCTTTGTGGCGTTTATTATTATCTTGTCGGTAGGAGTGCGCAGTTATATCTATAACAGCATTCAAACGACGCTGGATGGACGCAGCGGAGAATTGACCAATGTATTTGCTGATTATGGCAGACGCTCTGCGGAAGAGTTCAGTACAGCTGCACGTAAATATGTAGAGAATTTTCCCGAAAAAGAGAATATGGAATTGATGGTCCTCAATTCTAACGGAAAGATTATTATTACGAGTGTTGGATTTGCACCGGATCAAAAACAGCCAATGCCGGATTATGATTCGGCACTGAATGATCCCAACAGTTATGGTACTTGGACGGGTTCACTTTCCAGCGGAGAAAAGATTTTGGCGGTTACCCGTGTCATGCATAATGATGATGGGAATACGGTGGGCGCAATTCGTTATGTGGTATCTTTGGAAAATGCGGACCGACAAGTCTTTTTAATGATCTGTGTTCTGGTCTTAATTGGACTTGTGATTATCTGCTTTGTAGTCATTTCCAGTTCCTATTTTATGCAGTCGATTTTGGAACCGATTCGGGAAATCAGCGCTACGGCGAAAAGAATTGCACAAGGCGATTTTAAAGCCAGAATTACTACTCCTCATGAGGAAGATGAATTAGGACAGCTTTGTGAAACCATCAACGATATGGCGCAGGAACTGGGAACTTCGGAACGGCTCAAAAATGATTTTATTTCTTCCGTTTCTCACGAATTGAGAACACCTTTGACAGCCATTCAGGGATGGGCAGAGACGCTGCAAAGCGGTGGTCTTGATCAAGAATCATTCAATAAAGGCATGGACGTTATCATTCACGAATCGGAACGCCTTTCCGGAATGGTGGAGGAATTGCTTGACTTTTCCAGAATGCAGTCCGGCAGAATGACTCTCGTGATGGATAAAATTGATATTTTGGCAGAACTTGGCGAAGCCGTTTATATGTTTAGTGAACGTGCCAAAAATGAACATAAATTTTTGCTGTATGAAGAACCGGAAATGCTTAGTCCCGTTTTGGGAGATATTAATCGTCTGCGCCAGGTGTTTGTCAATGTAATCGACAATGCACTTAAATATACGTCGGAGGGTGGAACGGTAAACATTTCTGCCACCGAAACCGATGGATTTATTCAGGTCATTATCAGCGATAATGGCTGCGGAATTCCAAAAAAAGATTTGCCGAATGTTAAAAAGAAATTTTATAAAGCAAATCAAACTGTCCGCGGAAGCGGCATAGGGCTTGCCCTTGCGGATGAGATTATGCGTCTGCATTCCGGCAGTTTGGAGATCGAATCACAAGAGGGGCAGGGAACTGCCGTAACCATTACGATTCCAACGCTCCAGAAGTTGGAACGCCATGTGGAAGAAGAAAGGAATCTTTCCTAGATGAATAAAAGAGCAAAACGCTATACTTCGATCGGCGGAGAAGCTTTGATCGAAGGAATCTTGATGCGCGGCCCCAAGAGAATTGAAGTTTCGGTGCGTACGCCTGATGGAATCATTGACAGCGAAGAGCTGCACTATCAGCCGCTGCGCGAAAAGTATCCAATTTTAAAAGCGCCAATTTTAAGAGGAGTTGCATCTTTTATTGAAAGCATGTCTATGAGCTTTCAGGCGCTCAATATGGCCGCAGATAAATCCGGTATGACGGATACGGAAGAAGAAAGTAAATTTGATCGTTGGCTCGAATCCCATTTCGGAGAGAAAACGAGCAATTTGATCATGACGATTGGTATGGTTTTAGGATTTGTTTTGGCAATTGTGCTTTTTATCCTTCTACCCTCGGTCCTCTTTAATCTCTTTCAAAAAGGGGTAGGAGAAGGAATTGCTCCATGGAGGAGCCTCTTTGAAGGGATTTTTCGGATTTTGATCTTTTTAATTTATCTGATTTTATGCAGTCACCAGAGTGATATTCATCGGATGTTTCGTTACCACGGAGCAGAACATAAAACTATTTTTTGCTATGAGCATGGATTGCCGTTAACCGTAGAAAATGTGAGAAAACAAAAAAGGTTTCACCCGCGCTGCGGTACCAGCTTTATGGTGCTGATGATTTTGGTGGGCATTATAGTCGGCTTCTTCATTCCGTTTACCAATCCATTTTTGCGGACATTCGTAAAATTGCTGTGTATTCCGCTTGTGATGGGACTTGGCTTTGAATTGATTCGTCTCTGCGGATTTTATGATAATCTCTTTACCAGAATCGTCGCAGCGCCGGGCCTTTGGATGCAGCGCATTACGACGAAAGAACCGGATGACTCGATGATTGAAGTCGCTATCACGGCAATGAAAGCAGTCATTCCGGGAAACGGTGAAGATATGGTGGAAGTAAGATGACAAGCCGGGAAGCATATCGAAAAGCAAAGTCAATTTTGGAAAAGGCAGGAAAAGACAGCCCTGCTTTTGATGCTGCCTGCCTTTGTGAAAAATTTCTGGGGCTTTCTAGGGAGCAGCTGCTGGTTTCGGGCGAAGCGGCCGCAGACCCCGGTGGGGTCAAAGCGTTGCTTTCGGCGGCACAGTCTCGTGCCGCCGGGCGGCCGCTGCAGTACCTTTTGGGGGAATGGGAGTTCTTGGATCTCAAACTGAAAGTGGGAGAAGGCGTTCTTTGTCCTCGGGAGGAAACCGAAGGACTTGTGCGTGCTGCGGCAGAACGGATTCCTCAAAATGGGCGTGTGCTGGATCTTTGTGCCGGAACTGGTGCTGTAGGATTGGGGCTTGCCTCTTTGCGTTCGGATCTCAAGGTCCTTTGCGGAGAAAAATTTTCCGAAGCTTTTTCTTATCTTCTGCAGAATATAAAAAGCTACCCAAACTATCAGGTAGAAGCCTATCAAATGGACCTTTTTTCAAAAGAAGATGCCGAAAGAGTAGGAAGTTTGAACGGACTTTTATGTAATCCTCCTTATGTTTGTTCTGCGGAGATTGCAGATCTTCAGTCCGAAGTGCAGCAAGAGCCCCGTACGGCGTTGGACGGCGGAGAAGATGGGTTGCTTTTTTATCGCGCGTTATGCAGCATCTGGGTGCCGCAGGTGGCTCCCAATGGAGTGGTTGCTGTTGAAATCGGCGAGCAGGAAGGACAAGCTGTTTTGAATCTTTTTCATGAATCCGGCCTTCAAAATCTGCAGCTTCTGCGGGACTTTAATGAACTTCCTAGAGTCGTTTTTGGAATTGTCCCAGATTTGTAAATAAGTTACGAATATTTGTTCGAAATATTGATTTTTAATCAATTTTCAAGTATACTTGAAAAGATAAATATGAGGAAGAGTTCCCATTGTGGACTTGTGAAAAGGAGAATGATTATGGCAACGGATAAAAATACTGCGCTGCAAACTGCGCTGGCACAGATTGAAAAACAGTTTGGCAAAGGCGCTGTCATGCGTTTAGGCCAGAATGAAGCGATGCACGTAGAGGCAATTCCGACCGGTTCCCTTTCGCTGGATTTAGCATTGGGAATTGGCGGACTTCCCCGCGGCAGAATCGTGGAGATCTATGGACCTGAAAGCTCTGGCAAGACGACTTTGGCATTGCATTGTATTGCAGAAGGGCAAAAGGCTGGCGGCAATGCAGCATTTATTGACGTGGAACATGCGCTTGATCCGATTTATGCGGCGGCTTTGGGAGTCGATGTCGACAGCCTTTTGGTTTCGCAGCCGGACACCGGCGAACAGGCGCTGGAAATTACAGAAGCATTAGTGCGTTCCGGCGCAATCGACGTAATCGTCATAGACTCTGTGGCTGCATTGGTGCCGCGAGCTGAAATTGAAGGCGAAATGGGAGACAGCCACGTTGGACTGCAGGCGCGTTTGATGAGCCAGGCTTTGAGAAAGCTTGCAGGTGCTATCAGCAAATCAAATTGTGTAGCAATTTTTATTAACCAGCTGCGTGAAAAAGTTGGCGTTGTTTACGGAAATCCAGAGGTTACTCCCGGCGGTCGTGCCCTGAAATTTTATTCTTCCGTACGAATCGATATTCGCAAGATTGAGACACTGAAAAACGGTACGGAACAGGTTGGCTCCCGCACTCGCGCAAAAGTGGTAAAGAATAAGATCGCACCGCCTTTCCGTCAAGCAGAATTCGATGTTATGTATGGACAGGGTATTTCTAAAGAGGGAGAACTGGTAGACCTCGCTGTAAAACTGGATATTATCCATAAGAGCGGCTCCTGGTTTTCTTATCAGGAACAGCGCCTTGGTCAGGGACGCGATAACGTGAAAAAATATTTTCTCGATAATCCAGAATTCGCGGCAGATATTGAGAAGCAGATTCGGGAACATGCAGATCAGCTTTATGCTCGAACAGTGCCGGTAAGAGCATCAGCTGCGCGTCCGGTTGAAGTTGCCCCCACTGCTGAAAAGGATGAGACGCCCGACGACGAGAAAAAGAAATCTTCTCATGGGAAGCCCACCAATATTGACATTGAAGCCGACTAAGAGCTTAAACTTTTTCATTGGAAAGAGGTTTCGTACGATTGGAACTGACAGCGATGGAGCCGCGTCGACATCGAAAGACCGCACTGTTTTTTGATGGGGAGTTTGCACTGAACATTGATACTGAAACACTTTTAAAATCCGGCTGGAGATTGGGACAGGAAATTTCTGATGAAGAACTGTATGCGCTGATCGAAGTGGGAAAAGAACATCAAGCTAGTGAAAAAGCACTTTACCTTTTGGAACATCGCAGTCATTCTAAAAAAGAATTGACCGATAAGATTGCGAGAACGGTGGATCGGGATGCGGCCCAAAAAGCTGCCGACCATATGGAAGAACTGGGGCTTTTGGATGACCAAGATTTTGGAATCCGCTATGCAAAAGAACTTTTTCGCAAAGGATATGCCAGACGAAGAGTGATGCTTGAGCTTTCTCGAAAAGGAATCAGTCAGGAACTGATTGAAATGATTCTGGAAAAAAATACGCCGGATCCTAATGAGCAGATTGCAAAAATTTTGCAAAAACGATATCAAAATTTGGATGATGAGAAAATTCGCCGCAGAGCATATGCCGCGCTGCAGCGAATGGGATATGAGACCGATGAAATCCGCACGGCGCTGCGGGAGGCGGTTAATGAGGAGGAAATCGATGGCGAATTCCATAGGAATGGTGAATCTGGGCTGTGATAAAAACCGGATTGATGGGGAAATTATGCTGGCATCCCTTGCAAAAGCCGGTTGGGAGATACGAGAGAATGCGGCTTGCTGTGATGTTGCAGTTGTCAATACCTGTGGCTTTATCAAAGATGCAAAGCAGGAAAGTATCAACGAGATTCTGGAACTGGCACAGGCTAAGAAAACCGGAAAGGTACGGGCAATCGTTGTGACTGGCTGCCTTGCAGAGCGGTATCAGAAAGAGATTTTGCAGGAACTTCCGGAATGTGATGCAGTCTGCGGAATCGGCGCCGACGGGCAAATTGATGCAGTTTGCAGAAAAGCCCTTTTGGGAGAGAAGACTTCTCTTTTTCCGGAAAAGACAGAACTGCCGCTTTGCGGGGTTAGGCGTCTGACAACGCCTGGTTACTACGCTTACCTGAAAATTGCAGAGGGCTGTGATAATCGTTGTTCTTACTGCGCGATTCCGATGATTCGCGGCAGATATCGCAGCCGTCCGATGGAAAGTATTGAAGAAGAAGCGCGTGAATTGGTGAAGAGCGGCGTCAAAGAGCTCATTTTGATTGCACAGGATACAACTCGTTATGGGATCGATCTTGAAGGAAAGCTGCTTCTGCCTCAGTTGATGCGCCGCCTCTGTAAAATTGATGGGCTCCGCTGGCTGCGGGTACTTTACTGCTATCCGGACAACCTCACAGATGAACTCCTCGATACGATTCGGGAGGAGAAAAAGATTGTTAAATATCTTGACCTTCCGCTTCAGCATTGCAGTGGCTCGGTCCTGCGCGCCATGCACCGTTATGGAGATCGGGAAAAGCTCACAAAGATGATTTTCAGGATACGGGAAAAAGTGCCGGATATTACCCTTCGTACGACCTTTATTGTGGGTTTTCCTGGCGAAATGGAAGAAGATTTTGAAGAACTTTGCAGCTTTTCAAAAGAAATTCAGTTTGAACGGATGGGTTGTTTTGCTTACTCCCAGGAAGAGGGGACTGAAGCAGCGGCACTTCCCGGGCAAATTGAAGAAGACGAAAAGATGCGCCGGCAGGAAATCTTAATGGAAGCGCAAATGAATCGTATGCAGGAATTGGGCGAAAGTAAAATTGGAGAGCAGATCCTGGTCCTTTGTGAAGGATATGATCAAGAGGAAAAGGCTTTCTTTGGCAGGACACAGTCAGATGCGCCGGAAATTGACGGCAGAGTATGGTTTCAGGTGCCAGGTGAAAACTGTCCGAATCCCGGCAATTTTGTAAAAGTTAAAGTGACAGATTGTGTTGACTGCGATTTAATCGGGGTACTCTCTGAAGGAGGAAATGAATGACACTTCCGAATAAGCTAACAGTGGCAAGAATGGCTATGGTACCGATTTTTGTGGTTTTTTTAATGATACCGGAAATCCCACTTCACTATTTTTGGGCATGCCTGATTTTTATGGTGGCTTCTTATACCGATCATTTGGACGGTATGATTGCCAGAAAGCAGGGCTTAATTACAACTTTCGGAAAATTCATGGACCCTTTGGCGGATAAAGTGTTGATCGTAACAGCACTGGTATGTTTTGTTCGCTTGGATCTTTGCAGTGTTTGGTTTGTGGTTTTGATTATTGCTCGTGAATTTATGGTGACTGGTGTGCGCCTGGTTGCGATGGAATGTGGAAAGGTAATTGCCGCGAATAAATGGGGAAAGCTCAAGACGGTCAGCCAGATTATTGCAGTTCTTGCAATCTTGGTTTTTCAGTCGGTGGCACAGTTCCAGCAGTTAAGTGCAGGGACCGTTGCAGGCCTTACCATGATCGGAAATCTTCTTGTGGGAGTCTGTTGCTTCTTTACACTTCTGTCCGGCGGAATTTATCTCAAAGAAAATTGGAAAATCGTCAGCGACACAAAATAATAAAAAATAATGAGGCTTTCCGAACAATCGGAAATGCCTTTCTTTTTTAAAGACAGAGAAAGCTGAGAGAGAATGAAAGGGATGATGCAATGGATATGCGAAAAGAACGATGCAAAATTTTGCATCCGGGGGCGAAAGCGGATTTTAGCCATGCATTAAAGCTTCAGGGGATTTTTAATGCGAGAGATTTAGGCGGGTATCAGACCATGGATGGACATACGGTAAAATTTGGACGGCTTTTGCGCACGGGAAAACTTTTTTCAGCAACCGAAGAGGATAAAGAGTGTCTTTTTAAATCGTATGGAGTTTCTGTGGCGGTGGATTTGCGTGGTACGCCGGAAGTTAAAAATGCACCAGACCCGGATGAACCCGGTTTTCAGTCGATCCATGTGCCGATTTTGCCGGAAGCGTCGGTAGAATCTGACCTTGAGACAAAAAATAAATCGGATGATAAAATCGGAAGCTTTGAGAGATTTTTTGCAACTCCCCAAAATGGCATTCAGGGATTGATGGAAGAGGTCAAAAATCTGGGAGATGTAGAGACTCAGATGAGAGGCATTTATTGTGAAATGGTAGAAAATAAGGTCTGCCAAAAAGGATATCACCGCTTTTTTGAAATTTTGCTGCAGCAGCAGGGCGACTCATTTTTGTGGCATTGTACTGGAGGAAAAGATCGTACGGGGATTGGTGCCATTTTGCTTTTAAGCGTACTGGGAGTGGATCGCGAAACGATTTTGCAGGATTACCTTCTTACAAACTTTTTTGTAAAGGATCGTGCAGATCAAACGGTGCAGCATGCAACCCAAAACGGAGCCTCCGAAAAGTTGGCAGAGCAGATTCGCATGCTTTTACAGGTTAAGAAAGAATGGGGAAAAGTTGTTCTGACTTCTATCGAAAAGGGGTATGGAACAGTTGAAAGTTATCTGGAACAAGCGCTTTTTATTTCTCGCGAAGAACAGCAGGCATTGCGCCGGTGGTATTTGGAATAAAAGTTAGGGGTTTACTTTTGCCTTCAAATTGCATATAATAAGATTATCCACAAAATGCTGAGAACAGAAGAAGTAACGTTTCTTTTATGCATCAGAGAGAAGAAGTCATCGGCTGAAAGCTTCTTTGGCTTAAAAAACGTGAAATGCATCTGGGAGCAGGCAGGGGGAAATCCCTGCACGGCCGGGAACCGTTAGTTTCCTCAAAAGAGAAAAATCGGAGTGGAACCGCGACGAAAATTTGCCGCCTCCGTTGCATCAAGTGATTGGTGCGACGGAGGCGTTTTTTTAGAATGGGAGGCTTAATTCCTAATGTTTCGGCAATTAAAGGAAGATTTGGATTCAATTATGGATAGAGATCCGGCAGCCAGAAATCGTTTGGAAGTTTTCTTTTTGTATTCGGGCTTTAAGGCAGTCCGCTCTTATCGAAAAGCGCACTGGCTTTTGGAACATGGACATCCGTTTTTGGCAAGGTGGCTTTCCCAGCGCGCCAGGCATAAAACCGGAATCGAGATTCATCCAGGTGCTAAAATTGGCAAAGGATTGTTTATTGACCATGGGATGGGAGTTGTGATCGGCGAAACTACAGAAATCGGAGATAATTGCACGCTTTATCAGGGTGTTACTCTGGGCGGTACTGGAAAAGATAAGGGCAAACGTCATCCGACTTTGGGCAATAATGTGCTGGTAGGTTCCGGTGCAAAAGTGCTTGGCCCGATGAAAATCGGTGATAACGCAAGAATTGCTGCCGGAGCTGTTGTTTTGAGTGAAGTCCCGGAAAACGCTACGGCGGTAGGCGTTCCCGCGCGGGTTGTGCGGATTTCCGGAGTACGGCCTACTAATTTGGATCAGGTAAATATCACTGACCCAATCGAACAGGAAATCTGCCGTATGCAGACACAGATGGGACATCTACAGAAAAAGATGGATTGTTTGTCAAAAGATTCTTTTAAAAAGAAAGAAGAAGTTGTCAATCAAAAACATGCTTGATTTGCGACTGACTTAATCATTGATAAAAAGGAGAAGCATTATGAGGATTTATAATACGCTGACGCGTCAAAAGGAAGAGTTCGTTCCGATTACGCCGGGAGAAGCAAAAATTTATGCCTGTGGCCCGACGGTTTATAATTATATTCATATTGGAAATGCCCGCCCTATTTGTGTGTTTGATGTTCTGCGCCGCTATCTGGAATATCGTGGCATGAAAGTCACTTTTGTTCAGAATTTTACAGATGTAGATGATAAAATCATCCGCAAAGCGAATGAAGAAAATAGTGACTATTTGACCGTTAGCCGTCGTTATATTGAAGAATATAAAAAAGATGCGGAAGGAATGAATGTCCGTCCGGCAACGATTCATCCAAAGGCAACTGAAAATATCGAAGAGATTCAATCTATTATTTCCACTTTGATTGAAAAAGGATATGCTTATCCTACCGAAAACGGAGATGTTTATTTTCGGACGCTCAAGGATCCTGGATATGGTAAACTGAGTCATCAGCCTTTGGAAGACCTGCAGGCGGGGGCAAGAATTGCGACTGGAGAGATCAAAGAAGATGCAATGGATTTTGCTCTTTGGAAGGGTGCAAAGCCCGGCGAGCCTTATTGGGAATCCCCATGGGGACATGGCCGTCCCGGCTGGCACATCGAATGTTCAGCGATGGCGAGACGGTACCTTGGAAAAACCATTGATATTCATTGCGGCGGACAGGACCTGATTTTTCCGCACCACGAAAATGAGATCGCACAGAGCGAATGCTGCAATGGAGTTCCATTTGCCCATTATTGGATGCATAACGGTTATATCAATGTGGATAACAGAAAGATGAGTAAATCGTTGGGGAATTTCTTTACTGTTCGGGAAGTGGCTAAAAAATTTGGGTATGAACCGATTCGCTATCTGATGGTTTCTTCTCATTACCGTACTCCGATCAATTACAGCATTGATGTGATTGATCAGTGCAAAGCGTCATTGGGGCGCCTGTATAATTGCCGGGAAAATCTTGAATTCGTGATGAAAAATGCGGCTGCAGAAGAAAAGCCGGAAGAAGTACAGGAAAAGAAAAAACTTGATTCCTATCGTGCCGCTTTTATTGAGGCGATGGACGACGACCTCAATACAGCAAATGCACTCTCCACAATTTTTGACCTTGCGCGTATCATCAATACGGATTTGAGTGCAGCATCTAATCCCAGTCGGAAATTGTGCGAATATGCGCTTTCTCTCTTTAATGAGCTTTGTGGCGTTTTAGGGCTTCTCTATCAGAAGGAAGAGACTGTTGGAGAAGATGATCAGGAGATCGAAGCACTGGTACAAAAACGTACTGAGGCACGGAAGAATAAAGACTGGAAAACAGCCGATGAGATTCGAGATACGTTAAAAGCGCGCGGAATCGTTTTGGAGGATACACCACAGGGAATTAAATGGAAACGTGCCTGAGAAGATTTTTAGCGAAAGGAACAAGCGGATGGCTAAAAAAGAAGATAAAACGAATGTGATGCGGATTTTAGATCAAAAGAAGATTTCTTATCGTCATTATGTTTATGAGAATAAAGATGGGAAAATTGATGGTGTTGCAGTAGCACAAAAGCTTGGGCAGCCCATTGAGCGCGTCTTTAAAACATTAGTGACAAAGAGCGGCAAAGAGTATTATGTGTTCGTGGTGCCGGTCGCGGAAGAACTTGATTTGAAAGCGGCGGCGAGAAGTGTTGGTGCAAAGAGCATAGAGATGATCCACGTAAAAGAGATCAATGCGCTGACCGGATATATTCGGGGGGGTTGTTCCCCTATTGGCATGAAGAAGCAGTTTCAAACGGTATTGGACGAAAGTGCAATGTCACAGGAGACAATTATTGTGAGCGGTGGAAGAATCGGGACGCAGGTAGAGCTTGCACCAAGCGATCTTATCCGCTTGATTGGAGCGAAAGCAGCGCCAATCTGCATGAAAAAATTGGAAGAATCTTAAAATAACCCAGAAAAGGGGGAACTGTTTGATGCCAAAACAAAAAAAGCCGGGGATGAAACCTCGGATAAAGTCAAAAAGTTCAGCAACTCAAAAGCATATCGGAGACCCTTTTGAAGGATTCATCGATGCTTGTGACCGCGTATTGATTCATTATGCAATGAAAAAGAAAGCGGCCGATAATCCGGCAAATAAAACAGAACCTACCGGGGGAGATTGGGGTTATGCAATCCGTGACTTTATTGCCATCGATGGAATCATGGTGATTTTAGTATTAGCTTCTCTGCGAAATATTGGGGCTGATCAGATTTTTCCCATTGTGATGGGAATTTTATTGGTGATATTATTTACGCTTGGAATTTTTCGCATGCGAGTCCTTCGCCGAAAATCGTCAGAAAAAAATCCGGAAAACGATCATTTGAATTAAATAAAAAAGGGATTGTGCTGAACAAAATCAGCCAATCCCTTTTTGTTTTTCATTTTGTAAGAGATGAATTTTTCGAAGAAAGCTTTAAAAAGTGTAGCGTTAACAATGCACAGATGAAGCCTAGCAAAAATCCACCAAGAATATCCGTAGGATAATGTACAAAAAGATACATTCGAGAAAGTGCGATTAAAACCGCAACGATTCCTGCGAAAAATCCAAAGTATTTGTTGAGCCTCCATAAAACGACTACTGCAGCAAAAGAAGTAGCGGAATGACTGCTGGGGAAAGAGTACGAGGTCGGCCTCGAAATCAGCAGGGGAATGTTTGGAAAATCCATGCAGGGACGTGGACGCATCGCAATCGGTTTGATGATGAAATTTCCAATTAAAGCGGCAGAACCAACTGCAATCAGCAGGGCAAATCCATACTTGCGGTATTTTGGCCTGATACAAAGCAGAATTCCTATAGCGATCCAAATAAGTCCGAAATTTCCAAGATGAGTGACGAAAATCATGCAGGAGTCCATAAAAGCACTGTGATGTGTCTGCAAAAACATCAGAAAACTGACTTCCCAATTCATAGATGATAAAATCTCCTTATATCTTACTTTAACTTTTTCATTTTATCACATCCGTCAAGTAATATTCCGGACATTCCTAGACAATGCGAAGGAGAATGTGGTACTCTAATAGAAACAGAAAGACCTTTTAAGAAGAAATTTTTAATGATAAAGGGAGCAAAGTGGGATGAGACGAAAACAGAAGCGGCTGCCACGCGGAGCGGGAATCCTTTTGCCAATTTCCGCACTGCCCTCTCCTTATGGAATCGGCACTTTTGGAAAAGATGCTTATCGGTTTATAGATTTCCTTTGCAGTTCCGGCGTTCCCTATTGGCAGGTCCTTCCAATGGGCCCAACCAGTTATGGAGACAGTCCATATCAGAGCTTTTCGGCTTTTGCAGGGAATCCTTATTTTATTGATCTCGATTTGTTAATAGAAGAAGGGCTTTTAACTTCGGAGGAAGTTTGCCTTAATTGGGGAGATGACCCCAGCCGGGTTGATTATGCAAAGCTTTATAAAAATCGTTTCCAAATTTTAAAGAAAGCTTTTTTTCGCAGCCATTATTTTGATTCTGCGCTCTATCATGATTTTTGCCGAGAAAATCCATGGTTGGACGATTACGCATTTTATATGGCACTTAAAATGCATTTCCATGCAGCTTCCTGGCTTTTATGGCCGGAAGAGATTCGCCGCCGTGACCCTCAGGCCCTTAGAAAATACCGAACCTTGCTTTCACGAGAAATAGAGTTTTGGAAATTCTGTCAGTTCTGCTTTTTTCACCAATGGACAGCACTTAAAAATTATGCACATGAAAAAGGAATTGAGATCATTGGAGATCTGCCGATTTATGTTTCTTTAGATAGTGCCGATGTGTGGGCACAGCCGAGCTTATTTTGTCTCGATGAAAAACTAGAGCCGAAAGAGGTAGCGGGAGTTCCGCCGGACGTATTTAGTGCCACGGGACAGCTTTGGGGGAATCCTCTTTATAATTGGAAGAAAATGAGGGAAGACCATTTCTTTTGGTGGCAGCAGAGAATCAAATTTTCCGCTGGACTTTTTGATGTGATTCGGATGGATCATTTTATTGGCATTATCAGATATTATGCGATCCCTTATGGAGAAAAAACCGCCGAGAACGGACATTGGGAAAAAGGCCCCGGAAAAGCACTGTTGGAGGCAATTTCGCCTGCCCTTCAGAACAGCAGGCTGATTGCAGAAGATCTGGGAGTTGTGGTGCCGGCAGTAACGCGCCTACGAAAAAACTTTGGATATCCGGGCATGAAAATTTTGCAGTTCGCATTTGACAGCGGCCCTAAAAATCTTTATTTACCCGACCATTATGAACAGAACTGCGTTGTTTACTGCGGGACGCATGACAATGAAACGATGTCCGGATTTTTTGCCCATCAGAAATCGGATGTTTTGAGCTTTGCAAAATCGTATCTAGGGGTCCACAGCAAAAAAGAGCTTAACTGGGCTTGTATTCGAGCAGCTTATGCCAGTACGGCAGATCTTGCAGTGATTCAGATGCAGGATCTTTTGAGTCTAGGGAATGAAGCGCGTATGAATTATCCTTCGACCATTTCTGGAAACTGGTGCTGGCGTCTTGAACAGGAACAATTGAGTTTAAAATTATCGCAAAAACTTTGGCATTATGCTGAACTTTATGATCGTAAAGGGGGCATTTTTAATGAACGCATATGAAGAAACTATTTTGCAGAACCTTTCGGAAGAAATTTCTGAGGATTTCTCAAAGGCAACGCCAAAAGAAGTTTATACGGCAGTTTCGAAAGCCGTGATGAAACAAATTTTTTCAACTTGGGGAAAAAAGCAGGAGGGGAAAAAAGCTTGCTATTTTTCCGTTGAGTTTTTGTTGGGAAGGCTGATTCATTCCAACCTTTTAAATCTGGGACTTCTTGAAGAGACGGAAAACCTGCTCAGACAGCACAAAATTGATCCAAAAATATTCGAGGAAATTGAAGACGACGCATTAGGAAATGGCGGCTTGGGACGGCTTGCGGCCTGTTTCTTGGACAGCGGCGCCACTCTTGGAATTTCACTTAATGGATATGGAATCCGCTATCGCTATGGGCTATTTCACCAAACTTTTTCTTACGGAGAACAGAAGGAGGAAGCCGACAATTGGCTTGCTTTTGGAGATCCGTGGAGCGTTCGCCGAGAAAATGAGAGGGTACAGGTGGATTTCGGAGAGGAAAGTGTCTGGGCGGTTCCCTATGATATGCCGGTCATTGGATACGGTGGAAAAACGATTAACACGCTGCGTTTATGGCAGTCGGAGCCGTTGCATCCATTTGATTTTGAGCTTTTTAATGGACAGAAATATGAGGAGGCAGTAGCGGAGAAAAATGCAGCAGAAAGAATTTCCAGTGTGCTTTATCCAAATGAT
Organism: Caproicibacterium sp. NSD3; assembly: GCF_053613275.1. Lineage (NCBI taxonomy): Bacteria > Bacillati > Bacillota > Clostridia > Eubacteriales > Oscillospiraceae > Caproicibacterium > Caproicibacterium sp. NSD3. The sequence goes on along the minus strand of NZ_CM132119.1, from coordinate 1,596,637 downwards.
GATACCGATGAAGGGAAGCGTCTGCGGTTAAAACAGCAGTATTTCTTTAGCAGTGCGTCGCTCCAAAGTATCTTACGGGAATTTAAAAAGTCTTACGGCAATGATTTCAAGAAACTGCCGGAACAATATGCAATTCAGCTCAATGATACGCATCCGGTTGTTTCAATTCCGGAGCTTTTACGTCTCCTGATAGCAGGCGAGAATCTTTCTTTTGAAGAGGCATTTTCAATCGTTCAGCAGGTCTTTTCTTATACGAATCATACGATTATGGCAGAAGCATTGGAAAAATGGGATGTGTCGCTTTTTTGCACCGTTTTGCCTCAGGTTTATCCATATGTGGTGATGCTGCAAAATCGCCTTCATCATGAAATCGGGAGCAATCCACAAAAAAATTTGGATCATTATAACTTGATTGCGGACGGAAAAATTCATATGGCAAAGATGGCAGTTTATGCAACCCATTCTGTCAACGGAGTTGCAAAGATTCATACGGAAATATTAAAGAAAAAGGTGCTCAAAGAATGGTATGATCTTTATCCGGAACGATTTCATAACATGACTAACGGTGTGACACAGCGCCGCTGGATGGCACTGTGCAATCGGGAACTTTCTAAATTTATTACCGACCGTATCGGCAATGGTTGGATTACAAATCTTTCTGAGCTCGAAAAATTGATTCCTTATGCAGATGATCCCGATTCTTTAAAGCAGTTGATGCAGATAAAAAAAGAAAAGAAAAACCAGCTTGCGGATTATGTTTATCGAAAGGATCATTTTGGGCTCAATACCGAAAATATTTTTGATGTTCAGGTAAAACGCCTTCATGAATATAAGCGGCAGCTGCTCAATGCTTTTTCAATTCTGGATCTTTATTACGGATTAAAAGAGGGAAAAATTAAAGATTTTTACCCTACCACTTTCATTTTTGGCGGCAAGGCGGCGCCGGGATATGATCGCGCAAAGGGAATTATCAAATATATTAATGAAATTGCCGACCTGATTAACTATGATGATGCAGTCAACCGGAAGATGCAGATCATTTTTGTGAGCAACTATGGGGTTTCCTATGCCGAAAAGCTGATTCCTGCGGCGGATTTCAGTGAACAGATTTCTACGGCCGGAACCGAAGCAAGTGGGACCAGCAATATGAAATTTATGATGAATGGCGCGGTAACGCTGGGCACTTATGACGGTGCCAATATTGAAATTGTGGAGCAGGCAGGGGAAGAGAACAACTATATTTTCGGTGCCCGAGTAGAAAAATTGGAGGCACTCGGAAACAATTATCATCCCCGTACCCTTTATGAGCGGGAGCCGCGTATTCGTAAAGTGATGGATTCTTTGGTAAATGGTACGGTAACAGATGGCGGCAGCGGAATTTTTGAGGAATTGTATCGTTCCATTCTCGACGGTGCTTCTTGGCATCGGGCAGATTATTATTATTTGCTGCTGGACTTTTTGCCTTATTGTGAGACCCGTCTGCGCGCGAATCAGGATTATCTGAGAGACCGGATGAAATTCACCAGAAAATGCCTTTTAAACATTGCTCATGCAGGGGCGTTTTCCAGCGACCGTACTGTTTCGCAGTATGCAAAAGAAATTTGGAACCTTTAATTAACCGGATTTTTGTGCCTTTTCAAAGTGGTTTTTATTTTGTGAGATTTGGCAAAATCAGCAGAAAATTTTATTGACTTTTTACAAGAAAGTGTTAAAATGAAACGGCTAATGAAAAAGAGAAGCAATATCTAAAAAAGAAAAGAAGAGGTGCTTATATGACAAGTCAACAGATAATAGCGATTGTAATTTTTCTGGTGACAATGGCTGCTGTCATGACAGAAAAAGTTCATCGTGCTGTAGCCGCAATGGCTGGTGCGGTTCTGATGATTTTGTTTCACATTCTGGATTTAAGCGACTGCGTTTCTCATGTAGATGTAAATACGCTTGGCGTATTAGTCGGAATGATGATTTTTGTGGCTGTGGTTAAAAAATCCGGAATTTTTGAGTATGTGGCAATTAAATCAGCAAAGCTTGCAAAGGGAAAACCCTGGCGAATCATGGTATCGTTTGTCCTGATAACGGCGATCCTTTCTGCATTCTTGGATAACGTGACGACGGTTCTTTTGGTAGGACCAATGACTTTGGCGATTACCGGAATTTTGGGAATTAATCCGATTCCATATATGATTTCGGAAATTCTGGCTTCTAATATGGGTGGTACCGCAACCCTGATCGGTGATCCACCAAATATCATGATTGGCAGTGCTGCCGGACTTGGATTTTCGGATTTTTTGGCAAATACAGGCGTCCCGGTTGCGATTATCCTTGCATTAACGCTGCTATGTTTTCGGTTTCTCTATGTAAAAGAGATGCAGGTCGATCAGGGAGCAATGGATAAAGTGATGAGTTTGGATGAAAATGTGGCCATTCATGATAAGACGTTGATGATTAAGAGTCTTGTTGTGATGGCTTTAATCGTTCTCGGATTTATTCTACATAGTCAGACGGGCATTGAATCCGGGGTTGTTGCAATGACGGGCGCCGTTGTAATTTTACTGATCGGAAAACAGGATGCAGAAGACATCATTCTGAGCGTGGAATGGTCAACAATTCTGTTCTTTATTGGTCTGTTTATAGTGGTCGGCGGTTTACAGGAAGTCGGAGTTATCAATATGCTCGCTCAGATGATGGTCAATGCAACGCAGGGGAATATGGTGATGAGCTTACTGATTGTTCTCTGGGCTTCTGCATTTATTTCGGCATTTTTGGATAATATTCCATTTGTTGCAACAATGATTCCACTCATTTTAACGATGGGACAAAGCGGTATGAATATTACACCATTGTGGTGGGCACTTTCTCTGGGCGCGTGCCTTGGTGGCAATGGTACATTGATTGGCGCTTCTGCCAACGTGGTGCTTTCCAGTATTAGTACGAAAAACGGTTATCCGATTACTTTTAAGAGCTTTACAAAAATAGGCTTCCCGATTATGCTGATGTCAATTGCAGTCAGCACAGTCTGGCTGCTGCTGCGGTTTGCTTAAAGAGCGAGCCAATCAAGGAAAGGAGTAGTTACGAATTATGAACTGCAATTCGATCAATGGAGATGTTATCGACTTGACGCTGCGGCTGATGGGTGCGACCCAAATTCGGGAATTCCCTAGTTTTATGCATATTGTGGATTTCAATTTGGGAGACGGTGTGATGGTAACATATGTCTTCAATATTACACGTGAGGATAAATATTTTTTGCAGCGGGTGAGACCTTATGCAATTTCTCACGGAAAGTTTGCGAATGTACAGGAAATTATTGCATTTATCAAGGATGATATCGAAAAATTCCGGAATGCAAAAAAGAGCCGCAATTTTCCTGAATTTCTCGAAATTTTCGAGAAAGAACATCAGTTTTTAGAGGATATGGAAGATCTGTTTTTGACACATAATATTGATAAGGCAATGCTGGAAGAAATTAAAGATGACATGCAGCTTGTCATGAAGGAAGTACAAAAGGTTGAGGCACCTGAACTTCCGGAATTACAGCAGACGCATCCTCATGTGGATGTTGAAAAATAAAGGCATCTGTGAATAAGAGACAATAGGACATTTAAAAACGGGATGTGATAGGGATGAATGAAGAACAATTTTCAAGGACGGAATTACTGATTGGTCAATCAGCAATCGAAAAGCTTCACCAATCTTCCGTGATTGTTTTTGGGGTCGGCGGAGTTGGGGGTTATGCAGCGGAAGCCCTTTGCCGCAGTGGAGTTGGTTCATTGACTTTGGTGGACCCGGATACCGTCAGTGTTTCGAATCTGAATCGCCAGATTGTAGCAACTTATCAGACACTGAATCAGCTGAAAGCCGAAATGATGGCCAAGCGTCTTCTTTCCATCAATCCGGCTGCTTCTGTCTTTTCAATTACTAAATTTTATCAGGCAGAAAATGCGGAAGAGTTTGGGCTGGATTCCTATGATTATGTCATTGACTGTATTGATACAGTATCCAGTAAGCTGCTGTTGGTGCAAAATGCTAAAAAGGCAGGTACGCCGATTATTAGTTCTATGGGTGCGGGAAACAAATTGGATCCTACCGCATTTCGGGTGGGAGATATTTACGAAACGAAAGTATGTCCGCTTGCTAGGGTGATGCGCCGAGAATTAAGGCAGAGAGGAATTGCCTCTTTAAAAGTCGTCTATAGCACGGAGCCGCCAAGAACACCCTTACAGAGTGATGAACCAGCATCCCCCGGAAAGCGGCAGACACCTGGCAGCATGCCATTTGTTCCTCCTACAGCGGGATTGGTTTTGGCGAGTGCAGTTGTGCAGGACCTGACACAGGCATGGTAGATATTGCATTAATAACTTTATATTAGTAAATATGATATTATGATTTTGAATACTGCAGAGAAATATTTTATCAGTTTCTGTTTTATAATTCTAATTAAGAATATTAATTCTTTAAGTTTGTACTATGATTTTAGAAGAGTTTTGTTATAAAAAGTTTATATAAAGGTTAAAAATAAAATATTTGTATTAACTAAATAAAAATGATTGGATGGAACAGAATGGGATTACAAAATGTCATGATGCTCCTGTGCGGACTTGGACTCTTCCTTTATGGTATGAATCTGATGGGTGAAGGACTGGAACTTGCCGCCGGGTCAAAGCTCAAAAACATGATCGAGCGCCTGACTACAAATCGCTATGTTGGTGCACTAGTAGGATTAGCAGTTACGGCCGTTATCCAGAGTTCCTCGGCAACTACCGTAATGGTGGTCGGTTTTGTTAATGCTGGTGTGATGTCGCTTTCCCAGGCAGCCGGCGTAATTATGGGCGCTAATATTGGGACAACGGTTACAGGGCTTTTGATTGCAATTCGTCTGAATGACTTAGCTCCAATTGCAATCTTTTTGGGCGTGATTGGCGTTCTGTTTATTAAGAAGCACAATCGCAAACATATTGCGCAGATTATTTTAGGATTTGGCATTTTGTTTTTCGGCATGACAAATATGAGTACAGCGATGGCTCCTTTGGCTCAGGATCAAGGTTTCTGCAATCTTCTTGCCAGCTTGAGAAATCCGCTGTTGGGTCTCTTGGTTGGTTTGGGTATTACGGCAATTATTCAAAGCTCATCTGCTTCCATTGGTGTCTTGCAGGCATTGGCGTCTTCTGGCGCTATCGGATTGGGTTCTGCAGTATATGTCATTTTTGGTCAGAATATTGGTACCTGTGCAACGGCTTTGCTGGCTTCTATTGGTACGACAAAGACTGCACGGCGTACAGCAATTGTACATTTGCTTTTTAATGTAATTGGTGCTGTTGCTTTTACCCTGATTTCTTATTTTACTCCTTTTGTGTCGGTGATTGAGGGCCTTGCGCCGGACAACCCAATGATGCAGATTTCGTTAGTGCATATTTGCTTTAATGTGACGACAACGGCAGTTTTACTTCCGCTTTCCAATCACCTTGTAAATCTTGCTTGTCGTCTGGTACCCGGAGTAGACCAAAAGCTGGAAGCAAGACGGCTGCAGTATCTGGACGAGCGTATTTTAAATACACCTCCAGTGGCAGTTAGCCAAGTAATCAAAGAAGTCATCCGTATGTCACAAATTGCACGCTCAAACTTCCTTTTGAGTATGGATATGATTTATAAACGTGATGCGGATCGTATACCGGAACTGGAAGAAAACGAATCCATTCTTAACTTTTTGAATAAAGAAATTACTGCTTATCTGGTAAAGATTAACGGATTAGAGCTGGAAGATCAGGATCGTGAAACGATTGGCGCGATGTATCATGTGGTAAATGATATCGAGAGAATTGGCGATTACAGCGAAAACATCTCGGAAGAAGCTCAAATTGTAGCAGATGGAAAAGCAATTATGAGTGATGCGGCAATAGCGGAACTCAAACAACTGCAGGAAAAAGTGTTAACGGTATTTGATTCTTCTATAGAGCTTTTTGCAGATGGCGGTTCGAAGCAGGATCTTGGATTTGTAGTCAATAAAACAGAAGAACAAGTGGACGAATTAACAGAATATCTTAAAATGAATCATATTGAACGTCTTAAGAGCGGGGAGTGCTCTCCTCAGTCTGGTTCAGTTTATAATGATTTGCTGATTAATTTGGAGAGAATTGCAGATCATGCTACCAATGTCGCATTTTCGGTTCATACCGGAAAACCTTTAGCGAAGTTGCCGGAATTAGCCATGGCAGGAACTGTAGCGAAATAATTTTTACAAATAAAGGGACAGGACGAAAAATGGTTCGTTCTGTCTCTTTCTCTTTTTATTTTATGAAATTCATGGTACAATAAAGCTAATAATTGATTTCGTAAAAAGGAGGCGGAAAATTGAAATTCTACTTTAGACGTGACAGCGGAGATAACATGGCGTATGGCGTTTATGATGAAAGTGGGAAACCAGCTTTTTTGATTAAAACCAATGGGCAGCAGCTGGGACTTAGATTGATTATAACGACTCCACAAGAGATACCAGTTGCCAGACTTCGTATTTTGGGAATGAGAGAACTTTATCATTGTGGGATTTCAATAGAAGGGCAGACTGGAATGCAGGTCGTTTTAAATCCGGTTTCCAGACAGCATCCTGTTCGTATCCGGGGCAGAGATTGGAGATTTCGTGGGAATCTCATTGATCGCAGTTTTGATTTTGTGGATTCCCATGCATCATTGATCATGACACATTCGTCGGCTTACGGCGTTTCTGAAAATGATTATGTGCTTGTTGTGCCAGATGATCGTCATGCCTTAGAAGCTGTCTGTATTGCAGCTGCAGTAGATTGTCAAGAACAGATTTTGCAGCCTGCACCGCTTCCGGTATAACTTTTTTTGAAACTTTGCATGAACTTGTTCTATAACAGCAACAGGGAAAAATAATGAAATAAATAAAGGGGCTTTCAATAAAATGAGAGCCCCTTTATTTTGAACTGTTTTATAGATTCGATTGTTTGTTAATATTCAATACTTTTAATGGCTGGGATATCCTTTAACAACTTAATAACGTCTTCGGCATTATAAGCAGCCGGATAACGAACGAGAAGCGCAATTTCCAGCTTTTGCGCAGAGAGCCGTTTTGTCTGAAGGCTGGTGATTTCAATATGATGCCTTTCAAAAATTTCTGAAAATAAAATATGAATATCTTCATCGATCGAGACTTCAAGAACCAGTTTTTCAAAAATCGGTTCTTGAGAAACTTTTTTACAGTGAAGTAGAAATAGCTGAACGGCCACAATTAAAATAGAAGCGGCGATGCCTAAAAGATACATGCCGGCACCAAGTGCGCAGCCGACACCGACGGTTGCCCATAACCCGGAGGCAGTTGTAACGCCGGTAACATTTTCTTTTCGGACAAAAATGACACCGGCGCCGAGAAATCCGATGGCGGTGACAACACCCGCTGTAATTCTGGATGGATCAAGAGAAACTCCTTTTTCACCGATCAGGTCGAAAAATCCATATTTAGAAGTCAGAGTCATCAGCGCAGAAGCCATTGCCACAACGGCATGAGTGCGCATCCCGACTGTTTTAGTATGATTGGAGGATTGATCGTAACCAATTATGCAGCCGCATAAAGCTGCCAAAATTAAACGCAGTAGATATTCTCCCTGAATGATCCAGAAATTTTCCTCCATCGTGGTGGCCTCCTTTTATATTTTCCTATATTATAACATGGTTTGAGAAAATTTGTGCAAAGCAATCGAATCTTGACAGAGACCTGTTTTTCGCGTATAATACTTAATATTATTGAGGACAATATTAAATGATATACAAAAACAAAGATGGGGAAAAAGGCAAAAGATTTCCAATCTCAGAAAGTCGGCGGATGATGTGAGCCGATATTGTGCTTTTGCGAATCAGTCACCCCGGAGTTGTCTCGCTGAATCAACATTAAGCGAGACCGAATGGAAGACTTTCGCGTTAAGAAAGAGAGGGCTTTAAAAGCCGAATGCGGGTGGTACCGCGGATCTTTTATTACAGATTCGCCCCGGATACAGAAAAAACTGTATCCGGGGTTTTTATTTTTAAGGATTAATTTATAAAAAGTGGTTGGAGGAATAACCGATGAGCAGAGATATCGCAAAGTCTTATGATCCCGGAGAAGTGGAAGATCGAATCTACGACTTCTGGGAGAAGGGAAATTATTTTCATGCGGAACCTGATCCAAAGAAAGAGCCATATACGATTGTGATTCCGCCACCAAATATTACGGGGCAACTTCATATGGGGCATGCCATGGATGAGACGCTCCAAGATATTCTGATCCGTTGGCGTCGGATGCAGGGACGCTGTGCATTATGGCTCCCCGGAACGGACCATGCCTCTATTGCAACCGAAGCGAAAATTGTGGAAGCAATGCGCAAAGAGGGAATTACAAAAGAACAAATTGGACGAGAAGCGTTTTTAGAGCGTGCATGGGCTTGGAAGGAAAAGTTTGGCGGAAGAATTGTCGAACAGCTTCGTAAATTAGGCTCTTCCTGTGATTGGCAGCGCGAACGCTTTACACTGGACGAAGGCTGCAGTAAAGCAGTAAGAGAAGTCTTTGTGCGCCTTTATGAAAAAGGCTTGATCTATCGCGGAGAACGGATTATTAACTGGTGCCCGCACTGCAAGACTTCTATTTCTGATGCAGAGGTAGAGTTCAGCGAAAAAGAAGGGTCTTTCTGGCATGTTCGTTATCCGTTTAAAGACGGCAGCGGCTATCTGGAGTTTGCAACGACTCGTCCGGAAACAATGCTGGGAGATACGGCAGTAGCGGTGCATCCAGAAGACGATCGCTATCGTGATTTGGTTGGCAAGACGCTGATTTTGCCGCTTGTCGGCAGAGAGATTCCAGTGATTGCGGACGAATACGTTGAGCGGGATTTCGGAACCGGTGTTGTGAAAATTACACCTGCCCACGATCCGAACGACTTTGAAGTTGGTCTGCGGCATCATCTTCCGGTCATTAATATTATGAATGATGATGGTTCCATCAATGAAAACGGCGGCAAATACTGCGGAATGAGTGGGATGGAAGCTCGTAAGCAGATTGTCAAAGAACTTGACGAACAAGGATACCTCGTCAGCATTGAGCCGATCAAGCATAATGTGGGTACTTGTTATCGCTGCCATACTGTGATTGAACCGCGGGTGAGCAAGCAGTGGTTTGTGAAGATGGAACCTCTTGCAAAACCGGCCATTGAAGCGGTGCGCAGCCATGAAGTTCGTTTTATCCCGGAACGTATGGAAAAAGTTTATTATAATTGGATGGAAAACATCAAGGATTGGTGCATTTCTCGTCAGCTCTGGTGGGGACATCGGATTCCGGCATGGTATTGTGATGACTGCGGAGAAGTTACGGTAGCTCGTGAAGCGCCGAGTGTTTGTTCAAAATGCGGCAGTAAGCATCTGCATCAAGATGAGGATACGCTCGATACGTGGTTTAGTTCTGCTCTATGGCCGTTCAGCACACTTGGGTGGCCGGATCAGACAGAAGATCTTAAATATTTTTATCCGACCAATACATTGGTGACCGGCTATGATATTATTTTCTTCTGGGTTGCAAGAATGATTTTCTCCGGAATTGAGGATATGGGAGAAGTACCGTTTAAAACTGTCTTTTTCCATGGACTGGTTCGGGATTCGCAGGGCCGTAAGATGAGTAAGTCTCTGGGGAATGGAATTGACCCGTTGGAAGTGATCCAGAAATACGGTGCTGATGCTTTGCGCTTTACGCTGGTAACGGGAATCAGCCCCGGAAATGACGCCCGCTTTTCTGCTGAGCGTGTGGAAGCAAGCCGGAATTTTGCAAATAAGATCTGGAATGCTGCCCGTTTTACACTGATGAATATTGATGGGCATGAAGTGTCAAATTGCCTCCCGGAAACGTTGACAATAGAAGACAAGTGGATTCTGAATTCCTTTAATCAGCTGTGCCTCGAAGTGAATGATAATCTGGAAAAGTTTGAGTTGGGTATCGCGGCGCAAAAACTTCACGATTTTATCTGGGATCAGTTCTGTGATTGGTATGTGGAAATTTCTAAAATCCGCTTGCAGGGAGACGATGAAAAAGCGGCGCAGAATGTGCGTCAGGTACTCTGCTGGGTGCTGACCAAAACTTTAGCGCTTCTTCACCCGTTTATGCCGTATCTGACGGAGGAAATCTGGCAGAGTTTGCCGCATGAGGGAGAAGCTCTTGTGGTTGCAGAATATCCGCAGTATGACAAGAACCTTTCATTCCCGACAGAGGCTGCGCAGATGGAAATCGTCATGGATGCCGTGCGTGCCATTCGTAACCGCCGCAGTGAGATGAATGTTCCGCCGAGCAGAAAGGCAAAGCTTTATATTGCAACAGCGCAGAAGGCAGAATTTGAAGCGGGAACCAAAGTGTTTGAGCGCCTTGCTTCTGCAAGTTCCATCGAGGTCTCAGATTCATTTGATCTTTCGGGAGCGGTTACGATCGTCACCAGCCATGCGAAAATTTATATCGAAATGGACGAACTGGTGGATCGTAAGGCTGAGATTAGCCGTTTGAAAAAGGAATTGGAAACCGTTACGAAAGGCTATAACAGCGCGAAAGCGAAGCTTAATAATGAGAAATTTATGCAGAAAGCGCCACAGAATGTAATTGATGGTGTGCATGACAACATGGAAAAATTAGAAAAACGTATGACGCTGATTCAATCCAGTCTTTCTGCGTTGGAGTAATGTAAAAAGGAGGAGAAGCTTTCGATGACCTACGAACAGGCGGTTGAGCAGATCGATTCTCTGCCGCGCTTTGGGTTAACGCCGGACCTCGATCATATGCGGATTTTGCTGTCACGAATTGGAAATCCGCAGAATGCGCTGCAGTTTATTCATGTGGCCGGGACGAATGGCAAGGGTTCAACTTGTGCGATGATCGCTTCTGTTTTGCGTAAATCGCGCTATCGGGTCGGCTTGTTTATTTCTCCTCATATCAGTGATTTTTGCGAGCGAATTCAGGTAAACGGGGGCATGATTCCGCATCGAAATTTGATTCAGCTAACGGAAAGCCTCATGACGATTGTAAGACAGCTTGCTGATGAAGGAATCATCATCACGGAATTTGAGATGATTACCGCCATGGGACTTTGGTGGTTTCAGCAGCAAAAATGTGAGATCGTTGTTTTGGAAGTTGGCCTTGGGGGACGTCTTGACGCGACAAATGTAATTGAAAAGCCACTTTGTTCCGTAATTACACACCTTGCTTTGGATCATACTTCGATTCTTGGAGAAACAATCGGGCAGATTGCCTATGAAAAATGCGGGATTATCAAAGAAGGCGGCGTAACGGTCTGCTATCCGGAACAGGAGCCTCAAGCAATGGAGGTAATCCGAAAGATTGCTGAGGAGCGGCATAACCGCCTGATCGTTGCAGATCCTTCCGAGATTCAGCTTCTTTCAGAGGAATTGTCCGGTACGGTTCTTGGATATCGCGGCATGATGATTCATCTTCCGCTTTTAGGAGATCATCAGATTCGAAACGCATGTACGGTACTCGCTGTGCTCCGTTATCTGAAAGAAGATCTTCAGATGCATATTAGTGAGCATAGTTTAACTGCCGGATTTTTAGCGGTATCCATGCCTGCGCGGTTTGAAATTCTTCGGGAAAGGCCGCTTTGTATTTTGGATGGCGGTCATAATCCGGATGGTATGCAGTCCCTTGCAAGGGCACTCAAAAGATATCTGCCCGGAAAGCGGTTAGTCGCCGTAACAGGGATGATGAAGGATAAAGATGTACCCCATGCGATTGAAACATGCAAAGATGTTTTCAGCGAAGTAATTACACTCCCGGTGGAAAGTCCGCGGACTATGTCGGCCGAGGAGCTTGCAGAATGCTGGAGAAAGATCGGCGTTTCAGCTCAGGTGGGGGAGTATCCCGAACAGGCTATCGCCACGGCAGTGGGGATGGCAGGAAAGAATGGCGCCACCGTTATCTGCGGGTCCCTGTATCTTGCGGGAGAACTGCGCCGCACAGCAATTGATCTTCTAAGGCTGCTGTAAAGTTTAAGAAAATATTTATATAAAAAGGGCCATGAGCCGGTACCAAACGAGGGAAATACCAACTCATAGCCTTTTTTATTTTATGATTCTGAATTTTTACTTATGTTAGAACTTTATTAGTCCTGGAAAAGCGGTGTTGAAAGATAGCGGTCTCCGGTATCAGGTAAAAGAGCAACGATGGTCTTGCCTTCGTTTTCGGGACGCTGAGCCAGTTCCAGTGCAGCAGATACGGCAGCACCGGAAGAAATACCAACGAGAAGGCCCTCTTTTTTAGCGAGTTCTTTGCCGATGATGAAGGCATCTTCGTTTTCGACTGCAATGATTTCATTGTAAATTTTAGTATCCAGAGTATCGGGGACAAATCCGGCGCCGATTCCCTGAATCTTGTGCGGACCGCCGTGACCTTTGCTCAAAACCGGGCTGGAAGCCGGCTCGACTGCAATTACCTGTACGTTCGGATTCTGTTCTTTCAGATATTTTCCGGTTCCGGAAAGAGTTCCGCCGGTACCAACTCCTGCAATAAAGAAATCTACTTTTCCATCGGTGTCTGCCCAAATTTCGGGGCCGGTCGTTTCGTAATGTGCAGCAGGGTTAGACGGGTTTACAAACTGCCCTGGAATATAGGCGTTTGGAATCGTTTTTGCAAGCTCATCTGCTTTTGCAATTGCGCCCTTCATTCCGGCAGCACCATCAGTTAACACAAGCTCCGCACCGTAAGCTTTTAGAAGGCTGCGGCGCTCTACGCTCATTGTTTCGGGCATTGTCAAAATGATGCGATATCCACGCGTAGCTGCAACGCTGGCAAGACCAATACCAGTATTGCCGCTGGTTGGCTCAATGATTACAGAGTCAGCCTTGAGTTTTCCGGAATCTTCTGCATCTTTGATCATGCGCAGTGCAATACGGTCTTTTACACTTCCTGCGGGATTTAAATATTCCAGTTTTGCAAGAATGTGTGCCTTTAGGTGATGGACTTTTTCAAAATTGGTCAATTCCAAAAGCGGTGTTTTTCCAACCAACTCGGTTAGACTTTTATAAATTTTTGCCATTGTAATCCCTCCAACATATTATTCATATATGATTAGTATGTATTAATAATATCACCTTTTTCAGAATTGTCAATAGCTTTTTTGAAATAATCAGTAAATTTAAAAGAAGAAGAGTTAGAAATGAAAAGCGGTCATGAATTCTGATGAATATTGCTTGTTCACGCTTTTGAAACATGATATAATAAATTGTTATAAAGAAAGAGTACATTGTAATTATGATTGGATATTAAGGATCGATGGTGTATTCTTAAAAATTTACAGCACCGATTTTTGGCTAAAATAGGTGCTTTTTATAATTTTGGAACGGTGAGAGAGGTTTTTAGAATGGATAGTTTTTGGGTTGCGCTAAATGCAGTAATGCCATTTTTGCTGTATATTGCTTTTGGATACGGAGTTCAGCATACAAAATTGGTGGATGAAGAGTTTTTAAACCGACTCAATACGATGGTTTTTAAATGTTTCTTCCCGATTTTGATGTTTTATAATGTTTACAAAACCAAAGCAGGATTTCAGCTTGATACAAACTTGGTTATCTACGCATTGCTTAGTTTATTGATTGTTGTGGTACTGCTTATTTTGATTGTACCACGGCTGGTGAAAGAGAATCCGGTACGCGGCGTTGTGATCCAGGCAATTTACCGCAGTAATTTTGTGCTGTTTGGAGTGGCATTGACAGTTTCTGTTTATGGAGAAGACCAAGCATCTTTAGCGGCTATTTTAGTTTCGATTGTTGTTCCTGCTTATAATGTAATTGCCGTTATTGTTTTGGAAATGTTTCGCGGAAGAAGGCCGAATCCAAAACAGTTAATTAAGAATATCATTACAAATCCGCTGATTCTGGGTGCCTTGTGTGGACTTGCATTTTATCTTTTGGGGATTCATCTCCCGGATGCTCTCGAAAAAACAGTTGCACAGTTTTCCAATCTGACGACTCCTATGGCGTTATTTACGTTAGGAGGTACGCTGCATTTTTCCGATATGGCTCGCAATGCAAAAGTGTTGACGATTGGGCTTCTCACAAAATTGATTTTGATTCCGGCAGTCATTCTAGGAATTGCTGTTGCGATTGGTTTTCGGGGACCGGAGCTTTTCGAGTTACTTGTTATGTATGGTGCACCGGTTGCAACGGCATCCTATGCAATGGCACAGAATATGGGCGGAGATGGAAAACTGGCAGGGCAGTTTGTAGTGATTAGTACAGTGGCCTCGGTTCTTACGATCTTTTTCTGGATCTTTTCACTTAGGAACATGCAGCTCATTTAACTTAAGATCAAGAGTACAAGAAAGAAAAATAATATGAAACAGAAATGGCTGACTAAAGGGACGATAGCGGTGCTTTTAATGGCAATTTTGACGGGATGCTCCGAACAGGCTTCCCCATCAAAGAGTGCGGCAATTTTGTCCTCTTCTACGACGCCATCGCAAGAAATTTTTTCTGCAGAATCGGCGGCTCCGGACGTAAATTCAGGATCGGAAACGGTGACACCGGAATTTGAGGCGAAGAAAAAGCTCTCTCAGATGACATTGGAGCAAAAGGTCGGACAGCTGTTTTTCCTTTGTTATCGCAAAGATGCTGATGGAAATAATCTTTTAAAACTTGATGAAGCTTCACAAAAGCAAATTCAGCACATTCAGCCGGGAGGAATTGCGCTCTTTGAAGAAAATATTAGTACAGTAGAGGGAGTACGCAGCTATATTCAAACAGCAGAAATTCAAGAAACGCTGCCTCCATTTATTTCGATTGATCAGGAAGGCGGCCTTATTCAGAGAATCAAAAATACGGATTCTATTCCGGCAACAAATGTGCCGCCAATGATGGAAGTAGGCAATACCGGCGATACAGCTTTGGCAAGAAAGATCGGGAATGTTTTAGGCAGTGAACTTTCTGTGTTTGGCTTTAATTTGGATTTTGCGCCGGATTGTGATGTTTTTTCCAATCCTAATAATACCGTGATCGGCAACCGTTCTTTTTCCAGTGATCCGAATGTGGTTGCATCTATGTCAATCGCAGTCAGCAACGGATTGCGGGATACCGAAATGATCCCTGTGATAAAGCATTTTCCGGGGCATGGCGATACAGATGCGGATACACATGTAGGATATGCGGTTTCAAATAAAACCAAGGCAGAGTTGGAACAAACAGAATTGGTGCCTTTTAGAGAGCAGATTCGATCTGGAGCAGAAATGGTTATGGTGGCACATATCAGCCTGCCGCAGATCAACGGAGATAATACACCGGCTACGCTTTCTCAATCGGTCGTTACCGGAATTTTAAGGAATGAACTTGGATTTCATGGGGTCGCAGTCACCGATGCAATGGATATGGGAGCAATCACCGAAAATTACACTTCGGCAGAAGCGGCTACGATGGCACTAAATGCCGGAATGGATATGATTCTGATGCCGAAAGATCCGGAGGAAGCCTATCAGGCAATCTTAAAAGCCGTGCAGAATGGTACGATTTCACAAAAACGCCTTGATACTTCTGTGCTGAGAATTTTGACACTAAAATACAAAGATGATTTGTTTGATTATAAAAAGCTTTCCGATCCAAGTGTCCTTGGCTGTGAAGAGCATCAAAGAGTCGTTCGGCAGGTAACAGGCTGATAGAAAGAGATTCAGTGTAAGCTGAATCTCTTTTTTGACGGAATAACGTCTATATTTTTGATTTTTTTACCGAAATAGGGTATAATTTTAAGCAATAACAGCGATGACTGGGGGATTTTAAAATGCAGCAAATTCCAATTGTAATTGTCGGAGGGGGGCTTCCGGACTTTTCTGCGCAGTACAAATTGCAGAGAAACTTGGCGGAAAAAACATTTTGATTTTGGAAGCCGGGAAACGGGTTGGCACAAAGTTACTCGCTACCGGAAATGGACACTGCAATCTTACAAACCTTCGGGTGTCGCAGGAACACTATCATGGAGATGTCAAAAGAGCAGAAGTGCTTTTGCAAAAATATTCTCCCGAGACCGTTATTGAATCGTTTCGAAAAATCGGGCTTCTCTGCCGGGAAGAGGGAGAAGGGCGCGTCTATCCCTACAGCATGCAGGCTTCTTCGGTTTTGAATCTTTTGCGTGCCCGTCTTGAGTTACTGGGAGTACGTGAACGCTGTGAATTTGAAGTGGTTGAAATTCAAAAAGATGGGAATGGCTTTCTTCTCCTTTCGAAAAGCAACGAAAAAATAAGAGCTCAAACTTGTATTTTAGCGACTGGGGGAAAAAGCAGCGCAAAATTTTCTTCCGGATATGATCTGCTGCGGCAGCTTGGCCATACGATTCCCAGCTTGAAACCGGGACTTTGCCCGATTTTTGTTTGTGAACAGCAGAAAATTCGTACACTAAAAGGAATAAGAGCTCGGGGAATGGTGACTCTGCTCCGCAAAGGAAAAGTTGTTGCCTGCACGATGGGAGAAATTCAATTTACTGCACAAGGACTTTCAGGAATCTGCATTTTTGATCTTTCCGGAAAAGCTTTGCCGGGGGATCTTATTTCGTTGGATCTAGCACCGGAATATGACGTAAAGACTTTAAAATCATTGACAGAAGCATGTGATGGTTCTTTGCAGGGGGTTTTGCCAAAAGCATTGGCTGCCTGTTGTACACCGGAAGATTGTAAACATTTGCAGTTTACCGTACAAAAGACAGCACCGTTTCAAAATGCACAGATTACAGTTGGTGGGGTTCCATTAGATGAAATTGATGAATCCTGTGAGTCACGCAAAGTTCGGGACCTCTGGATTTTGGGAGAGCTTTTAAATCTAAATGGAGACTGTGGTGGCTTTAATCTGCATTGGGCATGGATTACCGCGATGGCGGCAGCCGAAAAAATCAGTCGGGAGGGAATCAAATGAGATATCGAATTTCATCACTGTCGCTGTCTCTTTCTTATCGGCAGGAGGACCTTTTTAGGCTGGCAGCGCGCAGTTTGCAGATTCCTTCCAAAGAGATTTGTCATTTGGAACTTATCAAAAAATCAGTAGATGCACGTCATAAAGATCAGATTCATTTTATCTGTACGGTGGAAGTTGAAGTTGATCGTAAAATCCCTGGAATTTCTCGCAATTCGAAGGTAACGGAGGCAGTTCCTTATCGTTATGTTCTGCCTGAAAGTAAGCCGCTCGTTACGCGTCCGGTAATTGCCGGCTTTGGTCCTGCGGGATTGTTTGCCGCTCTGATTTTAGCGAAGTCGGGACAACGTCCCATCGTTTTGGAGCGCGGAGCTCCGGTGGAAGAACGGCAGAGATCAGTACAGGATTTTTGGAAGACTGGTGTACTAAATCCAGAAAGCAATGTCCAATTTGGAGAAGGCGGAGCGGGAACTTTTTCCGATGGAAAACTAAATACCGGAACGAAAGATATTCGGATTCGTTATGTTTTGGAACAATTTGTTTCGGCAGGAGCACCAGAATGTATTTTATGGGAGGCAAAACCACATATTGGAACAGATTTGTTGCCAAAAACTATTCAAACTTTGCGAAATCAAATTCTGTCTTTGGGTGGAGAAGTGTATTTTCACAGTAGGGTAGATGGATTTTTGCGCAATTCTGATGGGTCTTTAAAGGGAATACGAGTTCATTCTTTGGATGGATTTTCTGAAATTCCGTGCGAACAGCTGATTTTGGCAGTTGGGCACAGCGCGCGGGATACTTTTTCGATGCTTTTTAGAGAAGGTGCTCTTCTAGAACCAAAACCGTTTGCTGTTGGTGCAAGAATTGAACATTTGCAGCAGAAAATTAATGAGAGCCAATACGGTGCTTTTTCCAAAGAACCGGCTTTGGGTGCAGCTGATTATCGCATGGCAGTTCATCTGGAAAATGGGCGCGGTGTTTTTACCTTTTGCATGTGTCCCGGTGGCATGGTTGTTGCAGCTGCCAGCGAAGAGGGAAGAGTCGTTACAAATGGAATGAGCACTTTTGCAAGAGATGGTAAAAATGCAAATTCGGCGCTTTTGGTTGGAATTACGCCGCAGGATTTTGGAAGCGATCATCCGCTTTCCGGCATTGAATTTCAGCGTAGATTAGAAAAGGCAGCATTCCTAGCTGGAGGCGGTGCTTATTTGGCACCATGCCAGCGCGTGGGGGACTTTTTGAATGACAGAAAGACGGATCTTTTTGGAACCGTCGAACCGACTTATCCAAGAGGAGTCCAGCCGGCAAATTTACAGGAATGCCTTCCAAAATTCCTCTGTGAGGCAATGGGAGAAGGAATCCTTAGAATGGATCGGAAACTACATGGCTTTTCTGATCCGGATGCTCTGTTGACGGCTGTAGAATCTCGTTCTTCTTCGCCGGTCCGGATTGTGCGCGGAGAAAATTATGAATCCGTTTCGATTCCGGGGCTTTATCCATGCGGAGAAGGAGCCGGATATGCAGGTGGAATTGTTTCTGCAGCGGTTGATGGGATTCGCTGTGCAGAAAAGGTTCTTCAAAAAACGATGGAATAAAAAAGCAGAGAACTTTTTAGTCCTCTGCTTTTTTATATGGGTAGCATAAATAGAAAAATGAGGCAAAAGGCTAAATGAAATACAAAAGATTCGATTCAGCCTCAAAAATCAATATTGTTCGATTCGGCGCTGTTTGCGCAAGGCGTCTCTTTTTCTCCGGCTTGCCAGGCCACTTTTTCTTCGTCTGTTTCGACAATCAGAGAAGGAACCATAGTTGGATGTTCATTCTTATCCAATGCAACCATTACAAAGTGAGCGGTATTCACAAGTTTGCGGCTTCCGTCCAGTTCTTCCACGTAACTATCTACCTGAACCTCCATAGAGGTTCTTCCAACATAAGTGATTTTTCCAAACAACAGAACGGTATCGTTGATATGTACAGCTTCTTTAAATTGAAGATTATCGATAGAAGCGGTAGTGGTATTGCAATGGGAGTGCCTACGCGCAACAACTCCTGCAACAACGTCAATCCATTCTACTAATTGCCCGCCGAAGAGTCTTCCAGCACCATTAATATGGCTGCTTAAAACAATTTGTGTCTGCACGACCTTAGATTCTGAGACATGCTTTGAAGGTCTTGTTTCCATGACGATCACTCCAGTTTTAAAAATTTTCACTTAATTTCTTTTAAATGTTCCATGTTCTTTTTGATCTGTTCGCAACAATGATGGAATTTTTCTTTTTCTTCAGTATTCAGTGACAGCTCTACGACTTCTTCTGCACCATGTGCTCCGATTACAGCAGGAACACCGGCGAACAGCCCGGATTCTCCATATTCCCCGCAGAGTTCACAGCTTGCCGGAAGAATTTGTTTTTCATCATGAAAAACAATGTGTACCATTCTTGCGGCGGTACTGGCAATCGCATATTCGGTGCAGAATTTTCCACTGAATGTACGCCAGCCGGCACCAATTGCATATTTTTGCATTTCATCACGGTCAAATTGGAATCGTTTGTCTGTTTTTGCCCACTCATCTAGAGATTTACCGCGGAAAGATACACAAGACCATGGTGCAAACTGCTCGCTGCCATGTTCCCCCAGCATATAAGCGGTAATGGATTTATGATCGATTCCAGTTTGTTCCGCCAGAGCTGAAATTAATCTGGCTGTATCAAGGCCGGTTCCAGTTCCAAATACGCGGCCGCGCGGAAGTTTGAGCCCAAGAGCCAGCTGTCTGGTAACAATATCGCAGGGATTAGAAATATTAATCAAAACTCCATTAAAACCAGAAGCTTTGATTTTATCAACATAGCCGTTTACTGCGGCGATGGTAAAGTCCATTTCCATCAGACGATTGTTATTGCCGCGGAGCAGATCGATATTGCCAACACTATTTACAATGATATCACAGTCTCCAAGGTCTGCAAAGCCGCCGACAGCGACTTTTATCCGATGAGGAAGATATGCAACACTGTCAATCAAATCTTGACATTCGCTTTTTACTTTGCTTTCATTCTGATCGACCAAAACAATTTCATCCGCAATTCCCTGAACAGCGATGCTGTATGCGACATGAGCGCCCACATGTCCTAGACCAATGATGCCAACTTTTTTTGTTCTCATCTTTTACCCTCCTAAGATACAAATCCCCAAAAGCTTCAAAATCTTATGTAATTTGGATTATTCTTTATTGTAGACTCATGATTTTAACTTGTCAATGAAGATCCTATTTACAAAAAATCGTTTTAATTGATTTCTTTTTTCATTCGGGTTATAATATTAGCAGTAAATGTTTTACAAGTAAGAAATGTTATTCTTAATATTTGTACTGAAAAATCAGTAAAAAGGGTGTGTATTCGAATGAAAAGTTTTTCAAAAGTGATTGATGATAAATATATGGGTTCTGTTAAAGTTGGTCCTAAAGGGCAAATTGTCATTCCAAAAGAGGCACGGGATATGTTTGAAATCCAACCAGGAGATACGCTGCTGCTGCTTGCCGATAAAGAGCGTGGAATCGCAATTCCACAGAAAAAAGATTATGATCAGCTTTTTAAAAATTTATTTTCACTGGAGCATGGAATACCAGAAGAAAAGTAAAAGAAGCCTTTTCTCTTAAAGTCAAGCTGAGAGAAAAGGCTTTTATATTTTAAAAACCGGCAAATTCGTTTTCGTTGTATAGAAATAGAAAAAGGAGGGTAAACTTTTCCTGCAGGGGGAATTTTTTGATGTTTGCAGTTATATTTGCCATCATTGCTGGGGCTGCAATGAGCTTTCAGGGAGTGTTTAATACACGCCTGAGTGATCATATTGGGCTTTATGAATCGAATGTACTGGTGCAGGGAATTGCATTTTTATGTTCTGTGATTGTTCTGATTTTTTTTGGGACCGGAAATTTCAGTGCGGTTCAGGAAGCAAGCAAAATGGACCTTCTCGGAGGAGCTTTGGGAGTTGTCATCACAGTTACCGTTATGCTGGCTATGAAAGGGCTTGGAGCAACGATTGCGGTCTCTATTATTCTAATTGCACAGCTTCTTACAGCGGCTGTAGTGGATGCGTTTGGCCTTTTGAATGAAGAAAAAATTCCGTTTACATGGCAGAAGGTGCTGGGATTAATCCTAATGGTCGGAGGAGTAATGTTATTAAAATACAAACTTCCGACATAAATTTTTTGATTCATATTTCGTATATTTTTCTTTCAAATGACACAGAATAAACACATCCACCGTCTATTCTATATTTATTAAATGATTACAAGATTCTTTTTCATAAATTTCTCCTCTCTCTAAAAAGGATGGGCTGTCGAAGTTTTTCGGCAGCCCATCCTTTTTATTATGCTTTTTGTTTTTGAAATTTTTCTCGCTCTTTTTTTGATTTTAAAACTTTCAGTCTTGAAAATTCTTCTCTGTCTTTTTCTTCCAGCGCATCTGAAATAAATTTTACAGCTTTTTGGAAGCGGGGAATCATAATGTTTTTCAGCGCGTTTGCTCGCTTCTGTGTCTTTTTAATAGAATCTGCGAGGCGATAAACGCTGTTTTCCACCTCAGCAAGTTCTGCGGTCAAATATTTGACTTCTTGAAATTTTGAAAAGGCAAGATCGAGCGATGAATTTGTCTGAGAAAGTCCAAAGGGAATCTCTTGTTTTTCCTGAGGATCTTTAATCGTAACGATCGGAATTTCTACGCCCATGACGCTGCGAAAGGATAGCTTTAAACTGTTATCCAAAGGAACCGTGCGAGCTAGATCAACTCCAATGCCCAATGTAATATTTGCTTTTTGCAGAGCGGAATATGCTTCTTCATAAACATTGTCAATTTTACTCTGAATTTCGTTGGCACGGGAAATTAGCTGCATCATCTCGCGAATCAAGATGTTGCGTTTACGGTCAAGCAGCTCAAAACCGGTCTGCGAAAGGGAGAGTGTACGCTTGGTAGCCAAAAGATTACCTTTTGTCGGAACGGTTGTGATTGCCATCGGTTATTTCCCTCCCACTGTAGTTTGGTCAAAATTAAGATTTGTAGAGTCAGTCACTTTTTGTTTCGCGTTTTCCTGTTCTGCTTTTTGCTTCTCAACTTCCTTTTTGGCTTTTTCATAGTAGCGGTCGAGAAAGTCATCGTCTACACGATCCAGTTCACTGCGCGGGAGGGTTGCAAGTAACTGCCAGCCTAAATCAAGGCTTTGCGCAAGCGTCCGATTTTCATGGAATCCCTGCCGTAAAAAGCGATGTTCAAAGAGATTGCCAAATTTTATATAATCTTTGTCAATAGGGGATAGTTCTTCTTCACCGATTACGCTTGCCAAAGACCGTGCATCATTTACTTTTGCATAGCTTGCGAAAAGCTGATTTGCGAGAGCCGGATGATCTTCGCGGGTAAATCCTTTGCCGATACCGTCCTTCATAAGACGAGAAAGACTTGGGAGAACACTGACAGGAGGATAAATTCCGTTTGCATCCAAATTGCGATCCAAAGAAATCTGGCCTTCTGTAATATAGCCGGTCAGATCAGGGACCGGGTGCGTAACGTCATCATTTGGCATTGTTAAAATTGGTAGCTGCGTAACACTGCCGGGTTTGTCTTTTATCATACCTGCACGTTCATAAAGGCTTGCAAAGTCGCTGTATAAATAACCAGGGAATCCCTTTCTTCCTGGAATTTCTCCTTTTGAGGAGCTAAACTCACGCAAAGCTTCCGCATAGCTTGTCATATCGGTCATAATAACAAGAATGTGCATTCCAAGTTCAAAAGCCAGATATTCGGCAACTGTCAGCGCACAGCGCGGACAGAGAGTACGTTCAATAATCGGATCACTGGCAAGGTTTAAAAACATAACGACTTTTCCAAGAACGCCGCTTTCTTCAAAACTGCGTTGAAAATATTCTGCGACATCATTCGTAACGCCCATGGCGGAAAAAACGATTGCAAAGTTATCTTCTCCACCCTTATCAGTGATCTTTGCCTGACGAGCAATTTGAACAGCCAATTCATTGTGCTTCATGCCGGAGCCGGAAAAAATCGGCAGCTTTTGTCCACGAATCAGCGTAGTCAGCACATCAATCGAGGAAATGCCGGTATTAATATAATTCTGTGGGTATTTTCGACTGACAGGATTGATTGGGGTACCGTTGACGTCAGCACATTTTACAGGGAAGATATCGCCAAGCCCATCGATGGGGTGACCGGCTCCATTAAACACACGTCCAAGAATTTCGGGAGACAGCGCCATTTCCATCGGGTGTCCGGTTAGACGAGTGCGTGTGTTTGTCAATGAAATTCCGCGCGTTCCTTCAAACACCTGAATCACGACACGAGAGCCTTCCATCTGAACCACACGTCCTTGGCGCTGGGTACCGTTTTCGAGCTGAATGGTTACCATTTCATCAAAGGAAATATTCGGGACGTCATCCAGAACGATCAGGGAACCGTTGATTTCTTTGACTCCAACATAATCCAAAATCATTTTCTGCGCCCCCTTAAGAGTTCATCACAAGTCCGGAAACGGTTTTATCGATTTCGGACAAGTATTGATCAAAAAGTTCCAATTTGTTATTTGGAACATCGTATTTCATCTTAATAATTTTATCGAACAGGCCGGATTGTACCAGACCGGAAATCGGAATATTGGTGGTGACCAATTCCTTTGCCTTGTGATAGAGATGGAGAATTACTTCCATCATGCGCTTTTGCTTTTCCAGCGGAACATAAGTGTCCTCTGGGTGAAAAGCATTTTGCTGCAGAAAACCAACACGAATGACCCTTGCAATCTCAATAACCAACTTTTGGTCATCCGGCAGTACATCGGCACCAATCAATTTTACGATTTCCATCAGCTTATTTTCTTCCAACAGGATGGAGCTGATTTCGGAACGATATTTGATAAATTCAGGGCCGATATTTTTTTCGTACCATGGATTCAAATCGTTGACATATTCCGAATAACTTTCCATCCAGTTGATAGCAGGATAATGGCGCGCATAGGCGAGCGATTTATCGAGCGCCCAGAAACAACGGGTAAAACGTTTGGTATTCTGAGTAACCGGTTCGGAAAAATCACCGCCTGCAGGAGAGACAGCGCCGATCAACGTAATGGAACCTTCACTTTCGTTTAGGTTTTTCACGAGACCGGAGCGCTCATAAAATTCTGCCAGACGGCTGGGCAGATAGGCTGGGAATCCTTCTTCAGCAGGCATTTCTTCCAAACGGCCACTGATTTCACGCAGAGCTTCTGCCCAACGTGAGGTAGAGTCCGCCATCATTGCCACATGATAGCCCATATCGCGGTAGTATTCACAGAGCGTTACACCCGTATAGATACTAGCTTCACGGGCAGCAACAGGCATATTGGAGGTGTTTGCAATCAGAACGGTACGGTCAGTCATCGGACGTCCGCTTTTTGGATCAATTAGGGCGCCGAATTCTTCCAAGACCTGACTCATTTCATTTCCACGTTCTCCGCAGCCGACATAAACAATGATATCTGCATCGCACCATTTTGCAAGTTGGTGCTGTGTCATCGTTTTCCCGGAACCAAAACCGCCAGGAATCGCTGCCGAACCGCCTTTTGCGATCGGGAACAGTGTATCAATGACACGCTGGCCGGTGATCAGTGGTACAAAACTTGGCTGCCGTTCTTTTACAGGGCGCGGGGTTCGAATCGGCCAGCGCTGGCAGAGAGTCAGCGGGTGGACGGTACCTTCTTCATCAGTAATTTCTGCAATCGTATCGTTGACCCGATAGCTGCCGTTTTCCATCACTTTTGTAAACGTGCCGGAAAGGGCAGGGGGAACAAGGCAGCGATGCTCGATTGCTGGTGTTTCCGGGCAGGTAGCATAAATTTGTCCAGGAGAAGCTTGATCGCCTTGGTTTACTTTCAGGGTCATATCCCATTTGCGCTCCTGATCGAGTGCAGGTACATTACAGCCGCGCGCAATAAATGCGCCGGAAGAATCTGCAATCGCTTTTAAGGGGCGTTCAATTCCATCAAAAATATTATCCAGAATTCCAGGACCAAGCGTTACATTCATCGGGAACCCGGTTCCAGTGATCGGCTCACCTGGGCGAAGTCCCGTGGTCTCTTCATAAACCTGGATTGTAGTGCGGTCGTCGGTGATGCCAATTACTTCACCAACAAGTTTTTGCGTTCCTACATAGACCATTTCCATCATGGAAAAGTCTTTGGTGTCTTTTACGGTGACGACCGGCCCGTTAATGCCGAAAATCACATTTCTACTCATTCACAGTTACCTCAATCGTCATACTATTTCCATATTGGTGTTTTCCGCAAACCATTTGCGCTGATTTTCTAACAGAGAGTCAAAAGTTTCATCAGCAACGATTCCCTGCGTATTGCTTTCAGCCCAAAAACCGCCGAGCCGAATTTTTCGGTCTATACGGAAGATACAACGACCCAAAAGTGGCTCTAGCAGATCTTCATATTTTTTATCTTCTTCTCGCAGATAGATTACAGTATCTCCTACTGTAAAGAGTGGCTTCATTTTTAATGCGCACTTCTTTAAGTACTCAGGATATTCGGACCCATTTGCGTAGTCCAGAAGCTTTTTTGCAGCATTGTTAAAGACTTCTTCAGTGATTGCTTTTCGACGCTTTAACAGTGCCTGTCGGCCTTCTAGTTCTTTTTTTGCCATTTCACGGGCGATAGAGGAGGTCATGGTTGCCATTTCCTTCTGAATCATCTCGTAGGCTTCCTGTAGGACCTGGTCTGTTGCCTTTTCGAGTTCTTTTTGTTTATAATCTAAGATTTCCTGGTTGATTTTCTGGCGTTGTTCACTGGCATATTCGTTAATTGCCTCATAAAATTTTCCAACGCGGAAATCTTCGTGATTTACCGTAGCTGGTGCCGAAATATCGGCTGGGGCTGCGGAAGGATTTGTTTTCATCAGTCTGCACCTCCCTACAGGTTAAATTTTTACCCCGATGGCTTCGCGGACATATCGGGTAATAGAGTCTTTTGTACGTCCGTTCCCATGGCGATCCGGAATTTCTACAATCAGTGGCTTTTTCATTTTTAATTTTAGGGTATAGATTTTTTCCGGACAAAGTTGTAATAAGGTAGCAGTGATTAAAATAACTGCTACATCGTCCATTTGGATCGCGTCGTCCAAAGCCTTTTGTACTTCTTCGGCCTTGTGCACGACGACTCCATCAATTCCCGCAAGCCGCATGCCTTCTTGCGTATCAACGTTATCGCTGATTAGATAAAAGCGCATGTTTCACACCTTCGTAAAGAGCAGAATTGCAATCAGCAGGCCATATAGTGCAATGCCTTCGCCCAATGCAACGAAGATGATTGCTTTACCAAAATTCTTAGAATCTTCACTGCAGGCACCGATTGCTGCAGCGGCACTGGGACCAACTGCGATTCCGCCGCCGACGCCGGCGATACCGACCGCGAGGCCGGCAGCGATTGCTACCAGGCCGTTAGCACTGGAGGCAACGGCATTTGCTGCATGGGCGGTCATCGGAATTGCAAGGGTAACGACACCGACCAAAAGGCAGGAGAAAATCTGTACCATTAGAGCAGTACGGGGCTTTTTTCCGTGGTTTACCGCACGGACAGCCCACATTACAGAGCCAATTAAAAAGATTACTGGAACAGCTAATAAAATTGCGGTCATAACAAAAACCTCCAAGTCAAATTGAATTCATTTTAATTATTTTAAGATGGGACACGAACCTCTACCGGAGTAAAGGGCCGACCGTCGCCATCGTAAAAACGACTGAACATTTCATAGAAATTCAGACGAAGGACATGGATGCTTACGAGCAATCCTTCCAACGCCATCACGAAGATATTGCCGATTATGAGAACAATTGGATAACCGATACCACCGACCATATCTGCAAGCGTAAATACCATATTCATCATGCCGGCATGGACTAGTACAAAAGCACCTACCCGCAGGAAGGAGACGGTATTACTCAGATAGGAAAGAAGAAATTCAAATAATTCAAAGAAATTCTGAACAATAAATTCGCCCCATTTTTCCGGTTTCCAATCGGGTTTATGTTCCATAAGACCACCGAAAACTTCGCGGAAAAACATAACCAAGAGAGGCAAAACGATCAGAAGAGTTACATAGAGCGGGGTCATTACCGGAGTACCAAGAAGCTGCAGAACGAATCCGAAAACAATACTGATATAGAAAATCAGACCTGCAACTCCATTCTGTCCGAAAAGTGCACGCTCATAGTGTTTTTGCCGAAGAGAAGAGATAATGTTGAGAAACATAGCGACAATTAGAAGCACAACGCCGATAGAAACAGCAAAAATTAAAATATTAGTCGTTGTGCTTCCTTCCATGACGGAAATGGGTTTCTCTGAGAATCCGAGTGCATAATAAAGCGGGTCGAGCAAATGCTCAAATCCGAATACGGAACCGAATACAAAACCGAAAATACAGGAAGAAATTCCACAGGGCATTAAAATGTGCCCGAGAGGCATGCTCTTCTTTTTCCACATCCATAAGCCGAGAAGGAATGCACAGATACCATGCCCTACATCACCAAACATGATGCCAAATAATGTCACAAAAATACAGGCAAGGAGGGGCGTTGGATCAATTTCGCTGTAATTTGGCAGACCGTACATTTGAGTAAAGTATTCAAATGCTTTAAATGGACGGCGGTTATGCAGCTTTACCGGTGGAGAATGAACCAGTTCATTAGAAGCATCATCAAGGTTGTATTCTACGCTGGAACATTGATCCAGTTTGCTGGTAAAGGAATTTTCAGCTTCTTGAGGAATCCAGCCGGAAAGAATGAAAAAGCCATTATATTGGAATGCGTATTTTCGAATTCCAAAATAGGTATTTTTAATTGTCAGCCATGAATAAATCAGGTTGCAGCGTTCCTGCTCGTTCTTCCAAAGTTGATTAATTTCGTCATCGACCTTTTTCAACTCATTGCGGGAAGCGTCGGCTTCTTTTTTAAATTGTTCGACAGCTTCTTTTGGGGTGCCGTCGAAGCGTTCCAGATCCAGTGGCTGAAAATACAGACGGGAGAAAATTCGGTCAATTTCCGAACATTGCTCCAAGGGGCAGATATAAACGCCCCAAACTGTTTTTTCATCCGATGTACAGGGGAAAAACACTACAAATGGGTTATCTTCATATGTTTTTAACTGTTCATAACCGGCCCTTGGCAAAGAGCCGAAGTGAATAGAGATAAACTGACATACACGAATTTTTTTCAAATCAACTGACAGCCCGACAAAATGAGAAGCATCTCTCGCATCTTGTTCATAGTGCTGTACTTCTTTTGAAATTTTTTCGTGCTGTGCTTGAAGTTTTGCGATACGATTAGAAATTGCCTGTGCATAGTGAAGAGCCTGAATAGGCTTTAGCTGTTTCTTTTCAGTTTCTTCTTCTGAGAAAAGATGAAGAGGTTGCCCAATCGATTTGATTGAAGAAGAAAGCTGCTGCAAAGGCGCCTGATATGGGTTATCTTCACTTAAAGGCAGAAAGGATTCTGTGTTAGAGTAAAAATTCATCGCATTATCTGGGTGAAAGAGGTGACTTTTTCCGCAGATTGCAGTCACTGCATCCAATTCACTTAGTTGCCCTATCATGCTGATGATTTTTACTTTGATAATAGCCAAGGTTTAGGAACTCCTTCCGCTGAACCGCTCGGGGTTCAGAAGATTTTGAATTTCTGCTTTCTGCAGTTGGTAACGAACTCCTTCAATCAGCGTGGTCAGATCATGTAGTTCTGATTGAAGAAGAAAAACATAGGAGAAAAGCACGACACTGGGATTGGGACTAAAGCGAATGTTTTTGCGGCAGTCGTGATATTCAATGTAAAAAATCAGATCATCGGGATCTTGGTGTGGGGTGGAGAGTGTGCGCTTTCCGACTCGCGTTGTCTGCATGATCTCAGAGGCTTCTTTTTCAGATTCTGCTGTTGCCATTCGATCAAGCGTTTCTTTTTTTATACTGCCAAAAGGCAGCAAAAGGGATTTGATTTGATCGGGGTCAGCGTGATAAGTTCGCTTTAAACGAATGATGCGGCTGTAATTATTGAGATCGATATAATCGTCAAAAATACGCAGCAATTCTTCACGGGTCTGACCTTTTGTTTCTTTGTAGATGACTTGATAGAGCCGTCGAAACAAATCAATCCATAAAGCACTTTCAATTCCGGTATAATCAACTTGTTCTTTGGCGCTTTTTGGGGCAAATGCCAAAAGAATTTTTTCATACTGTGTATGGGAAAGTGCGTGAAGCAGCTGATCATAGCTGGAGAGCGTATGAAGCGCTTTTTCGTCAATTTCCGTTTGGTGCGCTGCACTTTCCGGGATTAAAAAGAAAGGATCTTCCATTTGCCCGGAATTCAGTCTTGTGATGCAGCGCAGAATCATTTGGATTTCCAGCTTTTGAAGCAGGTAAGCTGAAACATGTTCCCCAAGATTCAGATCGTAACGAGCTAATTTTGCGCTTTCACTAAAGAGCCGCTCCCGCAGACAGGCTTCCAGCTGACCGCGGTGAATATGAAATTCATCGATCGAAACGAGGACGGAACGATATGCGGTATGTGCTTTTAGATAAGTGGCAATGTCATTGACGGAAGAACAATCCAGAAGAGCCATCCAGTCCTCAAAGCGCAGCCTTTGGCCATAAAGTGCGCGCGCTTTACTGAGGACGGCATTTGATGAGGTCTGTCCCATGGTTATCCCTCCAATACACGGCTGACCAATTCCTGAACCCAACCATCATGATTTTGATGGTAAACATCTTCCATCTTTTCTCGCAGAACAGCTTGCTTTTGTTCTGTTACTTTCCACTTTTCTTCAGCCAATTTACGTTCTTGAGGTTCGTTTTTGTGCAAGCGTTCTCTTGCTTCTTTTAAATAAGCATCCCGAATTTCTTCTCGGCGCTTAGCAACATCACTGGTAGCCTGGAGCTTTTCCTTTTGCGCAAGATCAGTGATCTTTTGAGCCTGCTGATCCATTTTTACAATTTGGTCAATTAAGTTTTCCATAGATACACCTCCTAAAACGGCATGAATCCCGGAAAACATTTGTTTTCCGGGAAAAGATTAACAGCATCTATTTTGAAAAGCCTATAAAATGTAAATTTAGGTTTCTTATGAGACTTACTAAGACAGAATCATAGTACAATTACAATCAAAATTCAAGAGAAAGATGCACAAACCTTACAAAAATCTTTTGAAAATTTGGTAGATATAATCAATAAACAATAAAATATTTTTCTTAAAATGCAGAATTAAGAAACGTGTATGCAAAATTAATCTAAAAATTCTATAAGAAAAATTAAAGACCTAGAATTTATCTTAACTTTTTCAATATTACAAATTTCGACTTTTTAAAAAATGAATCTTCTGCTTTTTAAAATTCAAAATTAATTTTTAAGGCTTTGCATAGGAGCAGGAATTCGACCGCCGCGTGCAATCAGTTTGGCAGGAGAATAGGGATTCAGTTCCATTACAGGTCCGCTGCCTAAGAGACCGCCAAAGTTAAGTTCATCACCGACTTTTTTGCCGATGGCGGGAATCAGCCGAACAGCCGTTGTTTTTAAGTTGACCATACCGATGGCTGCTTCATCTGCGATAATAGCGGAAATCACTTCGGCAGGGGTATTACCAGGAATAGCAATCATATCAAGTCCTACGCTGCAGACAGCTGTCATTGCTTCCAGTTTCGTAATAGAGAGTGCACCGCAGCGGGCAGCGTCGATCATCCCTGCATCTTCAGTAATCGGGATAAATGCACCGGAAAGGCCGCCTACATGAGAACTTGCCATAATGCCGCCTTTTTTCACTGCATCATTTAAAAGTGCCAAACAAGCGGTCGTTCCATGGGCACCGCAGCGCTCCAGACCCATTTCTTCGAGAATGTGTGCAACGCTGTCTCCAACTGCCGGTGTGGGGGCAAGAGACAAATCTACAATTCCAAAGGGAACGCAAAGTCTGCGGCTGGCTTCCAGCGCAACCAACTGTCCCATACGGGTAATTTTAAAGGCGGTTTTTTTGATAATATCCGCTACTTCCGTTAAATCACCGTCTGGACATTTATGCAGAGCTGCGCGTACAACGCCTGGGCCGGAAACGCCAACGTTGATGACGCAGTCCGGCTCGCCTACTCCGTGAAAAGCACCGGCCATGAAGGGGTTATCTTCCGGAGCATTGCAGAAGACAACCAGCTTTGCGGCACCAATGCACTCCCTGTCGGCGGTGCGCTCTGCAGTTTCGCGGACTACTTTTCCCATCTTTGCAACTGCGTCCATATTGATGCCGGCTTTTGTTGTGCCGATATTTACACTGGAGCAGACGAGTTCAGTTTCGGAGAGTGCTTCGGGAATACTTTCGATCAGTGCGTAGTCGCCGGGGCCGAATCCTTTGTGAACCAGCGCAGAGTAGCCGCCGATAAAGTTAACACCGACTTCTTTTGCAGCCCGGTCGAGCGCTTTGGCGTAGCGGACAGGATTTACGCCGGGGCAGGCTCCTGCGACCATTGCAATCGGGGTAACAGAGATTCGTTTGTGAATAATCGGAATTCCATATTCCTTGCTGATATCTTCTCCGGTTTTTACGAGATTACTTGCGTACCGGCAAATTTTATCATAAATTTTGTCACACGCTTTGTCTGCATCACTGTCGATGCAATCTAAAAGAGAAATTCCCATTGTGACCGTACGCACGTCCAGGTTTTCGTTATCGATCATATCAATGGTTTCTAAAATATCATGGGTATTGAGCATGGATTTACTCCTTTATTCGTTTTTGACGCCGTATCAAGTCAGATGCGGTGCATAGAATTAAAAATATCTTCGTGCATGATGTGAATCGTGAGTCCCTCTTGCTTTGCGAGTGCTGTGAATTTGTCGGAAAGTTGATCAAACGGGATTTTGGAATCCTTCAGATCAACCAACATAATCATTGC
Source organism: Caproicibacterium sp. NSD3 (assembly GCF_053613275.1). NCBI lineage: Bacteria > Bacillati > Bacillota > Clostridia > Eubacteriales > Oscillospiraceae > Caproicibacterium > Caproicibacterium sp. NSD3. Next base: position 1,564,771 of record NZ_CM132119.1, on the reverse strand, counting down.
AAAGAGATCTTGCATAATCGACTGCGAAACATCCGTTACATTTACGCCGTTTTCCGCACAGATCGCGGTGACTTTTGCAAGAATTCCCACCATATCGTTGCCTAAAACTGTAATAACTGCGCGCATATTTATTCCCTCCGATACATAATTCAAACTTTTTAAATTTATTATGAACGATAAAAGAGAGACTGTCAATATTTTTTTCCCCCCGACAAATTGTCCGGCAAACTGCTTAAAAATCAGAGATTCCGCCAAAACAAAACAGTCACACTGATGTCTAGGATTCCAAGGTAAAACATGTTAAAATGAATTTGTCTTTTTGATTTATTTAGAAAAACTGGAGCCTTTAGAAAGAAGGTCAAAACATGAAATATCCTTTTTTGTCTGACTGTCATACCCATTCTAAGTGCAGCGAAGACGGTGCCGATTCGGTCATGATGCTTTGTAAAAATGCATTTGATCAGGGCCTTTATGCGATTACGATTACCGATCATTGCGAATGTAATACTTATTGGGAACAGCATTTTCATGAATCAGTTTGCCAAAGTTGGAGCGAAACTAGGCGTGCTGCGGTTTCCTTTCAAAATAAAATTCATATTTTTACTGGGGTTGAATTGGGACAGCCGATGCAGGATAAAAGCGGTGCAGATGATATTTTAAATGCCTGTTCATTTGATTTTGTTCTCGGAAGTTTACATAATGCTAAAGGCAAACGTGATTTTTACGATTTTGACTATCAACATCGGGATGTAAGGCCGGTGTTGACCCAATATTTTGAAGAACTTTTAGAGATGATTCGTTGGGGAAAATTTGATTCTTTGGCGCATCTGACTTATCCGTGGAGGTATTTTAAAGAGTATGGGATTGAAATTCCGATAGAAGACTACCAAAACCAGATTGACCATGTATTAAAAGAATTGATTCGCCAGAAAAAGAGTTTGGAAGTCAATACCAGCGGCTTGCGGCAGAAAATGGGAACGACGATGCCAAATGAAAAAATTCTCAGAAGATATCAAAGTTTTGGAGGAAGCATGATAACGGTGGGAAGTGACGCACATCGTTGGGCTGATGTAGGCAGCGGAATCGAGGAAACTTTCAGTATGCTGCGGCGGATTGGCTTTTCACATTTTACGATTTATGAAAAACGAACGCCTGTGCAGGTTTTAATTTCGGAATAAGCTTTTTTGAAAGAGGAAAGTGTATTTTATGCACTTTCCTCTTTTGTTTCTTTTTTTAATATGATATAATAAAAGCTCAAAAATTTATAAAAAACAGTATTTCAGAAGGAGTGAAAGACCGATGGATCGACTTTTAACTTTGCTGCATGAGAATGCCCGTTTAAGCAATAAACAGCTGGCAGCAATGCTGGACGAGACGGAAGAAAATATCAGCACAGCGATCGCTGATTACGAAAAAAGAGGGGTTATCCGCGGCTATCAGGCCCTGATCAACTGGGAGCGTGTCGATACCAATAAGGCCATTGCCCTAATTGAGCTGCGTGTTTCTCCGAAGAAAAATCGTGGTTTCGATGAGATTGCGGGAAAAGTAATGAGCTTTCCCGAAGTGGACAGTGTCTATTTGATGTCGGGAGGCTACGATCTCGCAGTTACCGTTCACGGAAAGTCGATGCAGGATGTCGCAATGTTTGTCATGCGTCGCCTTTCTACCTTGGACAGTGTGCTTTCCACCGCAACGCATTTTATCTTGACTCGCTATAAAGAGAGCGGCGTCATTATGAATCAGGAGGAGGAAAAGGACGAGAGGAGAGACGTATACTGTGATTGATTACAGCAAACTGCTGACAAAGCGGATTCAACAGGTTCGCCCCTCCGGAATCCGTAAATTTTTTGATATTGCCAACGAAATGGATGACGTGATTTCTCTCTCCATTGGCGAACCGGATTTTTCCACCCCATGGCATGTGCGTCAGGAAGGAATCAAGTCTTTGGAGATGGGGAAAACATGGTATAGTCCGAATCGGGGTTTTGCAGAATTAAGAGAGGAAATCTGCAAATTTTTTGATCGTCACTACCATGTTCAATATGACCCAAAAACAGAAGTGCTTGTTACCGTCGGCGGCAGCGAGGCTTTGGATCTTGCAGTCCGCTGTTTAGTGGAGCCGGGAGAAGAAGTCTTGATTCCGCAGCCCAGTTTTGTTTGTTATGAACCGATGGCACAGATGGTAGGGGCTGTTCCAGTCATTATCGAAACAAAAGAAAAAGACGGGTTTCGCCTGACACCGGAAGAACTGCGCGCAGCAATCACGCCGAAGACAAAACTTCTTGTACTGCCGTTCCCAAATAATCCGACGGGAGCGGTTATGCGAAAAAAAGATCTGGAAGCGATTGCCGAAGTCATTCGTGGAACCAACCTAATTGTCCTTTCTGATGAGATTTATAGTGAGCTGACTTATGGAGATCAGAAGCATGTTGCATTTTCGTCCCTTCCGGACATGCGCGAGCGTACGATTGTTGTCAATGGCTTTTCAAAAGCATTCGCGATGACTGGCTGGCGTTTGGGATATGCCATGGGACCAAAAGAACTGATCGCGCAGATGACAAAGCTTCATCAATATGCAATTATGAGTGCTCCAACTACCAGCCAATATGCGGCGGTTGAAGCGATGCGTCATGGAGACGCTGATATCGTTTATATGCGAGAGCAGTATGATATGCGCCGTCGGCTGATTGTTGACGGCTTTAATGAAATGAACTTGACTTGCTTTGAGCCGGAGGGTGCTTTTTATGTTTTCCCATGTATTAAGCGCACTGGACTTTCGAGTGATGAATTTTGTGAAAAATTGCTTTATGCAAAACATGTAGCAGTTGTGCCGGGCAGCGCCTTTGGAAACTGCGGAGAAGGGTACGTTCGTGTTTCTTATTCTTACAGTATCAATCATATTACGGAAGCGCTTTCCAGAATTCGTGACTTTTTAAAGCAGCTTGGGTGCTGATTTATGAAACCGTTTGTTGTAAAAGCTTATGCAAAGCTTAATCTTGCGCTGGATCTGGTCGGACGAAGAGAAGATGGCTATCATCTTCTGCGCATGGTAAATCAAAGCATTAGTCTTGCCGACTGCCTGACGATCCTGCCAAGTGATATTCTGCTCGTAAGGTGTGACGGTGCAGATCTGCCCGACGGTCCCGAAAATATTGCCTATCGTGCGGCAAAACATTTTTACGAAATCTTTCCCGAAGCACCCAAAATTCAAATTCGAATTGAAAAACAGATTCCGCATGAAGCGGGACTCGGCGGTGGCAGTACCGATGCCGCAGCCGTCCTGCAAATTTTAAATCAGATTTCCGGGAAACCATTTTCGGAGAAAGCACTTTTTACTCTCGGCGAAAAAATTGGAGCAGACGTGCCATTTTGTATCAGGGGTGGCACAGCTTTAGTCGAGGGAATCGGAGAGCAGATTACTCCTTTAAATGAAATGCCTGCCTGTAAAATTGTTTTATGTAAACCTAAAATCGGGGTAGAGACAAAGGCGGCTTTTGAGATGGCGGATCGGCTGCCTTCTTTAGAAGCGTGCTACAGCAAAAATGTGAAGCAAGCAGTCAAAGAAGAAAATCTTATAAAGCTTTCAGCTTCTCTTGGAAACTTCTTTGAAGATATTCTAAAGCTTCCGGAAATCTTAAAATTGAAGGCAGCTTTTTTGAAAATGGGAGCGCTTGGTGCCGCAATGACAGGCAGTGGATCTGCGGTATTTGGGATTTTTGAGGATCCTATTTTGGCACAAAAATGCATGGATTCCTTAAAAAAGCAATATGATGAGACTTTTTTGTGTGAACCGGTCTCAGTTCCGCTTCAAATTGAACCATAATTTTCAAACAAATTGTATAAATTTTCCAGTATGCCCCATACTTCCTTTGAATTTTATTTTAGAGGAGGAATGGGGCATGCGCCTTTTTACAAAAGCAGTTGCTGCAGCGTTAGTCCTTTGTCTGGCAATTTCCTGTACGGGAATCACTGCTGCGGGAGAAGGAATTTCTGATCGGGTTTTGCGGCTGCACGTTCTTGCAAATTCAGATTCAGAAGAGGATCAAGCATTAAAACTAAAAGTACGGGATCGGGTTCTTTCGGTTAGTGAACAATGGTTTAAAAATGTGGATAGCCGTGAAGAAGCACAAGAAGCTGCTGCGGCACATCTTGCAGATTTAAAGGAAGCCGGAGAAGAAGTCCTGAGAGAAAACGGAAGTAATGATCCGGTGGAGGTGCGGTTAGAAGACTGTTGGTTTCCTACGAGAACCTATGGAAATGTAACATTGCCTGCCGGTACTTATCGTGCGCTTCGTATTTTAATCGGCGAAGGAAAAGGGCATAATTGGTGGTGTGTGCTGTTTCCGGCGCTTTGTCTGCCAGGCGCAGAGCAGGATAGTAATACTCTTTCCGATGTGTTGACTCCGGCTCAGGAGGAGATGACACAACCAGGGTTTGCCGTCAAATTTAAAACGGTGGAACTCTATGAAGAAATACGCCAATGGCTTTCTCAAAACTCCTAAAAAGATTTTGAAAGGCTCCTTCGGAAAACCGAAGGAGCCTTTTTTAGCTTTTCCGCCCCAATTGTTTATGATATAATAGAAACAAATAAAAAGGAACGGGTGAGAAGATGCTGCATTTATTGTTGGGGCGTTCTGGAAGCGGAAAGACAAGAACTGTGCAGGAAGAATTGCGGAAACATGCCAAAAATGAAGAGGAAAAGCTGTTTTTGTTGGTTCCAGAGCAGGCTTCCTTTGAGAATGAAAGAACAATTTTGCACGCACTCGGGGCCAAAGACGCGCAAAAAATTTATGTGCTGAGCTTTTCTCGCCTTTGCGATCTGCTTGGTCGGACTTATGGAGCGATGGCCGGAAAACGGCTTTCGGCCGGAGGCAGAATCATCCTGATGAATATGGCATTGGAGCAGGTTCGAGACCGTCTGCATTTTTACCGTAAAAACGCAAATGGAACGGAATTGATTTCGACTTTGCTGCAGGGAGAAAGCGAATTTAAGATGTGCTGTGTTTCGCCGGAAGATTTGCAAAAAGCTTCTCTGAGTGCCCAGACGCCGAATCTGAAACAAAAGCTTTTGGAACTTTCTCTGATTCTGTCTTCTTATGAAGCGCTGGTGAGTCAGAGCTATCTTGATCCACAGGACGATCTGACCCGCGCGGCAAATTTACTGGAAGCCCACCCCTTCTTCGAAAATGCAGTCGTTTATATTGATGGATTTCAAAGCTTTACCATGCAGGAATATGAAATTCTTAAATTTGTGATCCGTCAGAGCAAAGAGGTTACGGTTTCTCTTTGTGCGGATCAACTGGCGGACCTTGAACATGGCTTGGGGCTTTTTTCGTTCGTTCGGGAAACAGCACAAAAATTGATTCGGCTTGCAAGAGAAGGCAATGTGCCGGTAGCAGCGCCGGCTGTTTTGCCGGAAGGCAAACGGTTTCTTTCGGAAGATCTTGCCAAACTGGAAGCAAATCTTTATCGGGGCAAACGGGAAAAGGCAGATAAAAACGCAGAACAGATTCACCTTTATGCAGCTCAGAATTTTTATGATGAGGCTCAATTTGCAGCAGCAAGCATTCGAAGATTTCTAGTAAACGGCACCTATCGCTGCCGAGAGATTGCGGTGGCGGCCCGGTCATTGGAACCTTACCGCGGAATTTTGAATGCTGCATTCGAGCGGTACGAGATTCCATTTTTCATGGACGAGGTACAAAACATTACAGCGCAGCCCTTAATGCGTCTTACACTATCGGCTTTAAAAGCGGTTTCTTCCGGGTTCGAAACCGAGGAAATTCTCACATGTATTAAGACAAATCTTCTCGGAATTGATGAAAATATGCAGTCACAGCTGGAAAATTATTGCTTTGTCTGGCAGCTGAGTAAATCAGCATGGCAGACGCCGTTTACGATGCACCCCGGCGGATTCGTTTCCAAATGGACGGAAGAAGATCAAAACCTTCTGACAGAACTCAATGAAGTACGGGAAAAAATCATCACGCCCATGGTGCATCTGAGAGAGAAAACCAAAGATACCGACGGAAAAGGGATGGCGAAAGCAGTCTATGATTATCTCACGGAAGCCGGGGTACAAGAGAATCTGCGAAATTTTGCGGATTCTCTCGAACAAGGAGGAGCCCCTGCGCTTGCAGATAATACGCTTCGTCTCTGGGATTTGTTAATGGAAATTTTGGATCAGTGCGCGATGACCATTTCAGAACGGCCGATCTCACGGACTTCCTTTCTGGAACTTTTACGAATGGTGATTTCAGAAAGTGAAATGGCAAGTATTCCGCAGGGATTGGATGAAGTGACGATAGGCGCCGCAAACCGTATCCGGATGGCAAAACCGAAAGTCGTCTTTTTGCTTGGCGTTTGTCAGGGGGAATTTCCACAGATCCCTTCCAGCGGAGGAATTCTAAGCTTTTCAGAGAGACTTTCTCTGATCGATCATGGATTGCCGCTCAGTGATCCGCTTTCAGGAGTTGCTGTGCAGGAACGATTCCTTGCCTATCAGATGGCTTCGGCTCCTAGTGAAAGGCTTTATGTTTCGTGGCCGATTAATTCCAGCGACGGAACCCAAAAACAGCCCTCTTCGCTGGTTTCGGAGATTTCCGCATTGTTTCCGCATTGCCCGGTTGAATCGGAAATGACCTTACCGGAATCTTATTTTGCAGGATCTAAAAAGGCGGCTTTCGAGCTGCTTGCGCGGCGGTGGAATCATAAGACGGCCGTAGAAGCTTCTCTGCGGGAATTGTTTTCCAAAACGGGGGAAGAGGCGCGCATGAATGCGCTGGAAAAGGCTGCAAAAAGGGAGACTGCTGTCTTTCAAAATTCCGAAAATGCCCAAAAGATTTTTCCTAAAAATATGCGTGTTTCGGCGACACAAATTGAAACGTATCATCAGTGCAGATTTCGCTATTTTTGCCGTTATGGAATGAACATCGAGGAAAGACGAATGGCAAAATTGGATGCGCTGGAATATGGCAGTTTGATGCACTATCTCTTAGAGCATTTATTTCGTGAGATCGGTGTCCAAAAGATTCTAAAAATGGGACAAAGAGGACTGCGGGAAAATGTAGATCAGCAGCTTTTATCCTATGCACAGGAAAAACTTGGCGGAACAGAGACTCAGACGGCACGCTTTTCATGGCTTTTGCAGCGTGTTGCGGAAGCGGCCTGCGTCGTGATATGGCATATTGCAGAAGAACTTTCTCAGAGCAGATTTTTACCAACTGATTTTGAGCTCCCGGTCGGACAAAATGAGATTTCCGGGTTGAAAATTTCACTTTCGGACGGTGGAAGCGTGGAAGTCGATGGAAAGATCGACCGCGTAGATGCAGACGAAATCGATGGGAATACTTATCTGCGGGTTGTTGACTATAAGACTGGTAAAAAGATGTTTCGCCTTTCCGATATTTTGGACGGAACAAACCTGCAGATGCTGATTTATCTTGCAGCACTGTGCGAAAACGGCGGTTCACACTGGAAAAATCCGAAACCTGCGGCAATTCTTTATATGCCCGCAGATCGGCCGGCTTTTACCGCTGGTCGAAAAACGGATGACGAAACGATCCAAAAAGATCAGAATAAAAAGCTGCGAATGAATGGCCTCTTGCTGGACGACCCAGGAATCCTTTCCGATATGGAAGAGGATGGGAAAGGAACTTACATTCCTGTTGCTCTAAAAAACGGGGCGCCAACAGCAAAGAGCAGTGTTGTAAGCAGCAAGGATTTTGAGCTGATTCTCCAAAGTATTCGAAAAATGGTCAAGGAGATGGCAGAAGAACTTCATCGGGGAAATGTGGAAGCGCAGCCTTTAAACGATCGGGATACTGCATGTAAGTGGTGTCCGTACGGGGCAGTCTGTATGACCGAGGAAGGAATGCCCGTTCGGGAAACAAAATCGAATGTATCTGTGACAGAGGCAGTTGAGATTCTGAGAAGGGGAGAGTCAGATGAAACGTGAATGGACAAGCGCTCAAAGAGATGCGATCGAAGCGCGCGGCGGACCGCTTCTGGTATCCGCAGCAGCCGGTTCCGGAAAGACGGCGGTCTTGGTAGAGCGGGTGATCAAAAGAATCACCGATCCTAAAGATCCAATTGATGCTGATCGCCTTCTGGTCGTTACTTATACAAAGGCAGCGGCTGCCGAAATGCGCGGACGAATTGCAGACAAGCTTTCGGAACTTCTGGAAGAGGAACCGGACAGCCTTTTTCTGCAAAGACAGCAGCTGCTTTTATCAAGAGCACATATCAGTACGGTACATAGCTTTTGTCAGGAACTTTTGCGGGAACATTTTTCTGCAGTTGGAATTTCGCCGGATTTTCGAATTGCAGATGAGAGCGAACTTTCAGTTTTGCAGAATGAAACATTGGATCGGGTCCTCGATTCCTTTTACGAAAAAAATGATGCTGTCTTTTATCAGCTGTTGGATGCATTTTCAGCCGGGCGGGATGACCATCTGCTCCGAAACATTCTTTTTAAACTATATGATTTTGTACGCAGTCACCCGTTTCCGTCTCGTTGGCTGCGGGAAAAAGCAGCGATGTATGACTGCCAAAATATTAGGCAGTCGGTTTGGGGAGACGTAATTATCCAATTCGCACAGCAGACGTTTTCTTATGCGATTTCGATAACACAGCATTCTATGAGGCTTTTAGAGTCAGCAGATGAGAAACTAAGAGCTGCCTCCATGTCGGCTTTTTTGTCGGATCGGGAAATGCTGGAGGCCCTTCTCAAAAGCCTTCAAAATGATTCGTGGGATGGCTTTTCTCAGAAAATTCAAACGGCTTCTTTTGAACGTCTTTCCACTCCGAGGGGGTATTCCGATGATCCTATTAAAATTGCGGTGGCGGAAAATCGGAAAGAAGTAAAATCCGGAATTGAAGATTTAAAAGCAATTTTTGCACCGTCGGAGGCCGAATGTCTGGAAGATTTGCAGGCACTAAAACCGCTTGTCGAAAAATTGTTTTCCATTTTGGAAGAGTTTCATACGGTGCTGCAGCAGAAAAAAGCAGAACGAAAAATGGCTGATTTTGGAGACTTGGAGCATTGGGCATTGCAGCTTTTGGTCGAGGAGACGCCGGACGGCTATCAGAAGACATCTGCTGCCGAAGAGATTTCCAACCAGTTCGATGAGATTATGGTGGACGAATATCAGGATACAAATGAAACGCAGGATTTGATTTTTCGTGCCGTTTCCAAAGATGAGACGAATCTTTTTATGGTGGGGGATGTCAAACAGAGTATCTATAGTTTTCGTCAGGCAATGCCCGAGCTGTTCCTTCGCCGACGGGAAAAAAGCACGGAATATCATAGAGATCATGCGCAGTTTCCCGCATGTATCACTTTAGACCGTAATTTTCGCAGTCGTTTTGGCATTACGGAATCGGTCAATTTCTTTTTCCGTCAGCTGATGAGTCGGGAAGTTGGACAGATGGAATATACCGAAAAAGAATCTCTGATGTGTGGAGCAGAGTATCCGGAAATAGAGGATTCTGCGTTGGAACTAGATATTCTGCAATATTCTGCCGAAGAAACAGATCATTTTCTGGAGGCGGAATGCCGACGGATTGCAGAGAAGATTTTTGAATGGACTGCAACGAACTCAGTAACGGAAAATGGGCAGATGCGGCCTGCACAATATCGGGAAATCTGTATTTTATTGCGCAGTGCAAATCAATATGCGCCTATTTATGCAGATGAATTGGGAAAATTGGGGATTCCTGCATGGGCGGATGCCGGGAAGGGATTCTTTGATGCACCGGAAATACGGGCAGTGCTTTCCCTTTTGCAGACGATTGATAATCCACTCAATGACCTTGCATTGCTTGCTCTTCTGATGGGACCAATCGGCGGCTTTAGTCTGGACGAAATGGCAGATATTCGTGCAGAAAGCAAAGACAGTTCTCTTTTTGCTTCTTTACAAAAGGCTGCCACAGAAGGAAACGAACGAATGTGCTCATTTTTAAAGAAGCTTTCCCTTTGGCGCAATTTTGCAGCTGCGCTTCCATCAGATCAGCTAATTGGAGCTTTATACGAAGAAACCGGTTATGCGGATCTTGTGCTTGCAATGGAAAATGGAACGCAGCGCCTTGCAAATCTGCGCCTTTTGCAGGAACGAGCCAGATCTTATGAGGATAGCGGTCATAATGGGCTTTCCGGATTTCTTCGCTTTTTGGAACGTCTCAAAAATCAAGGGCAGGATATTCCGATGGCAGAGACGCTCAGCGAAAGTGCCAATGTGGTGCGGATCATGAGTATTCATAAGAGCAAAGGACTAGAATTTCCAATTGTAATTCTAGCGGGATGTTCCAGAAAATTTCATACGGAAAAAGATACGGTTCTTCTTCACCCACAGATGGGTTTAGGCATTCAGCTGCGAGCAAAAGGAAAAGAATATCGGGTAAAGACGCTTCCATGGCAGGCAAATGCGATTCTCCTTCGTCAGGAGGGTATGAGTGAAGAACTGCGAGTCTTTTATGTAGCGCTTACAAGGGCAAAGGAAAAGCTTTTGCTACTCTGTTCTGAAAAAGATCCCGAAAAAACTCTTTCTTCACTAGCCTGCAAAATGGGAGAAAAAAATCAGATTCCTCCTTTTGCGGTTCAACATGCAGATTGCCTGTCCGATTGGATTTTGCTCTGTGCACTGCGTCATCCGGATTCTAAAAAGCTGCGGGAACTTTCCAGTATGGATTGTAAAGTCTTTCCCTGCGACGCTTCATGGAAAGTGGAACTGATCCACGATCAGCCATTTGAGCCGGAACAAAATGAAGTGTGTAAAATAGAAATGCCGCCGGCAGATTCCAAATTACTCGAGGAACTGATGCGTTATACACAATATCAATATCCTTATCGAGATTTAGGGGCGGTACGAGCAAAAACAGCTGCTTCTGAGCTTGCAGAAAAGCCGCTTCAAAAGCAATATGCCGCCATGAGCCGACCAGCGTTTTTAGGTAAAAAGGGTTTAACTCCGGCGGAACGCGGAACAGCTTTGCATGCTTTTTTACAGTTTGCAGACTGGAAAATTTTAAAGGGAAATGTACAGGGGGAATTGGAACGCCTTGTTAAAGAGGGATTTTTGACATCGGAGCAGGCAAGTGCAGTTGATATTTCTGCCGTAATGGAGTTTTGTCAGACACCGGTTTTTGAACGGATACAAAGATCGCCACGCGTCCTTCGGGAATATCGCTTTTCGGTGGAAATCCCGGCAAAGCGCCTTGATCAGAAACTGACCGGTTCTATGGCGCAGGAGCCGGTTGTACTGCAGGGAGCGATAGACTGTGCATTTGAGGAAAATGGCGGAATCATTTTGATGGACTATAAGACGGATCACGTTCAATCCGCGGAGGAACTATGGAATCGTTATCAAGGTCAGCTCCTTCTCTACCGCGAAGCACTCGAAAAATGCTTCGATCTTCCGGTGACGGAATGCCTGCTTTATTCTTTTGCACTTCATAAAGAAATCAGAGAAACAAGTATTTAATTAATACGAAAGCCCCCAAACTACTTTTCATAGTTTGGGGGCTTTTAAAAATATAAAAGGAAGGAAAGTTAAAAGAAATCCATTACGGTTTTGCCAATCAGTAAAGCGGCAACGACCAGCATGATGGGGCGGATAACCACGCTGCCTTTTTTTAGAGCCAAGCCGGAACCAATCAGGTTTCCGACGATACAGCAGCATGCAGCGGGGACTGCTATCGCATAGTTGATCGTTCCGGCAAGGATGTAAGTGACAAGTGCTGCGTAGTTTGAGGCAAGATTTAAGATTTTAGCATTTCCACCCGCAGTTTTCATATCATATTTCATTAGATAGCAATAAACTAAAATCGCGATTGTTCCTGTGCCGGGTCCAAAAAGTCCATCGTAACAACCGACAATCATTCCAATTAAAAATCCCATGAGATATCTTTTTTTAATGGGAATTTCTGTGGAGCGATTTGTGTCGTTGCCTTTCTTTTTCATTAAAATCAGTACAACAACGAGCGGCATCAGACAGAGTAGTGCTCCCTTTAAAAGACGTTCCGGAAGAAACAGAACTGCCCGAGAGGAAAAAGAAGAAGCAAGAAAAGCACCACAAGCTGAGAGCAATGCAATTTTGATATCGACAGCACCGTGGCGAAAATAGCGAATCGCTGAAAAAGTGGTTCCGCTTGCCGCAGTAAATTTATTAATCCCATAAACTTGTTGCAGAGGAAGTCCCGTCAATAGAATCGCGGGCATAGAAATTAGGCCGCCGCCACCAGCAACTGAATCTACAAATCCGGAAAGAAATAGTGCCGGGCATAAAAAAAGCAGCACATTCAAAGAAATCCTCTCCTTGTTCTTTATTCCATGTTATGCTATGATACCATAAAAGTCTAATATAAACAAATATCTATATTGATATAAAAAATATAAGCGGATTTATATAATAGGGGGCAAAATATGAATTCACTGGATCGACTTTATGTTTTGACGATTGCACACGAAAAAAATTTTTCCCGTGCCGCTGCAAAACTTTATATCTCTCAGCCTGCATTAAGCGCTTACATTATAAAGCTGGAAAAAGGGCTCGGCTGCCGTCTATTCGATCGTAATACATTTCCTTTGTCTTTGACTTCAGAGGGACGAGCTTTTGTAGATTGTGCCAGTAAAGAAGAGACGCTTGAAAAAGAGTTGGGGGATTATCTTTCAGATCTGACAAATCTCGAAGCAGGATGTCTTTCGATTGGTGGCTCTCAATTCTTTTGTACCTGTTTTCTGCCGCCGATTCTTACCGACTATGCGAGACGCTATCCGAAAATTTCAATTTCGCTGGTAGAAGATGGATATCCTGCACTCAAAGCGATGCTGGGAGAAGGGACCGTTGACTGTGTGCTTGATTATGAAACACAGAAGGCACAAAATTTAACAGTGCTGCCGCTGCATCAAGAGCAGATCTTTTTGGCACTGCCGCCGCATTCCCCCAGAAATCAGATCTTTAAAAAAGCCTGTCTTACGAAAGAACAGATTTTATCCGGATATTATCTGCAGCAGGACTGTCCGAAAGTGCCGCTTTCTGCATTTAGGGAGGAAGAATTTCTCTTTCTTAATCAAGAACACGATCTTTACGATCGATCACAAAAACTTTGCAGCAATGCAGGATTCCATCCAAAAATCAAGATGTTTTTAAATCAGACACTTACGGCTTTTGCACTGACTTCGGCAGATTTTGGAGCTTCTTTTATCAGTGATACCGTCATTCGATGCGGAAATTTTGAAAAGATTCCGCCGGTTTATAAGATTGATGATCAGGATGCCTGCCGTTTCCTTTCTGCTATTTGTAAAAAGAATCGGTATGTTTCGAAAGCTTTGCAGCGATTCCTAGATTTGACCGCAGAACGGCTTAAAGAGTAAAAAATGCAACAAAAAATGCAGTCCCTTTTAAGAAACTGCATTTTAGAAAATTTAAAGTTCAGCAGAATTTGACTCCAGTGCCATAAGCAATTACTTCAGCCGCGCCTTGCATAACCGAGGAGGAGGCGTACCGTATGCAGACAATCGCATCGGCACCCTGCTGCTGTGCATCGTCTATCATACGCTGCGTTGCAATTTCACGAGCTTGATCCATCATCTCTGTATAGGATTTCATTTCGCCGCCTACCAGATTCTTAAAACTGGAGCCAATATCGCGGCCAATATTTTTACACTGGATGGTACTTCCGCGTACCAGGCCGACGATTTGATAGCTTTTCCCGGGAATATTTTCTGTTGTTGTCAGAATCATAATAAATGTACACTCCTTATTCAGTTTATAAAAGACAGCTTTTCTGCTTCTTATTTTAGCATCTATGCTTAAAAATCACAATTAATTTTTAAAAAAACTGTTCTTGACATTCTTTTGGAGCATGTTATAATAAAAAGGCAAAACAAAGCGGGGTTTTATGCCCACACCTGTACGGTTTCGTCTGTTTACAGGTCAATACAGTGCCCTTTTTGGGGCCGGGTTGTATTGATGCGCAGACGAGATTAGTCTGCGCTTTGTCAATTTAAAGACAATTTATTTGGAGGTGTTTAATCATTAGCAACAAGGAACTGCAGATCAACGAGGAAATCCGGGATCGTGAGATTCGTGTGATCGATTCAAATGGCGGACAGCTTGGAATTATGCCCGCAGCAAAGGCTCTGGAGCTTGCTTACGAAGAGGATCTGGATTTGGTGAAGATTGCGCCGCAGGCAAAACCGCCAGTATGTAAGATCATCGATTACGGAAAGTACCGCTTTGAGCTGGCCAAACGGGAGAAAGAAGCCCGCAAAAATCAGCATATCGTAGAAATTAAGGAAGTTCGCCTTTCTCTTAATATTGATGTTCATGATTTTGAAACTAAAAAAGGTCATGCACAGCGTTTCTTAAAAGAGGGCAATAAGGTAAAAGTTTCGATCCGTTTCCGTGGACGTGAGATGGGACATCCCGCGCAGGGGTATGAAGTCATGCGCCATTTTGCAGAGACTCTGACCGAAATTGCCAATGTGGAAAAGCCAGCAAAGCTGGAGGGCCGCAATATGCTGATGTTCCTTGCACCAAAGCCCGCCAAATAAGTTTTTAAACATCAAGGAGGATATAAAGATTATGCCTAAGATCAAGACGCATTCCGGCGCAAAAAAGCGCTTCAAGCTTTCCAAAAACGGTAAGGTCATTCGTGCCTATGCCAATAAATCCCATCTTTTGAACGGTCACGGCAAGAGCCCAAAGAGAAAACGTGGGCTGCGTGGTACCCGTGTAGCAGATAGAACCAATGTAGCGGCCGTTAAAAGGATGATTCCTTATAAATAAATCGTAAGGAAGAACGCGAACGGATCTATTTTGAAATAAGCATATAAGTATGTGTTCGGAGGTATAGAAAATGGCAAGAGTCAAGGGCGCAATGATGACGCGCAAAAGAAGAAAGAAAATTTTAAAGCTCGCAAAAGGCTATTGGGGAAGCAAATCAAAACATTTTAAGATGGCTAAACAGGCCGTTATGAAATCCGGAAACTATGCTTTTGCAGGCCGTAAAGCCCGTAAACGCGATTTCCGTCGCCTGTGGATTACTCGTATTTCTGCAGCATGCCGGATGAATGATGTCACTTACAGCAGATTTATGAATGGCCTCAAAAAGGCTGGCATCAATCTAAATCGTAAAATGTTGTCGGAAATTGCAGTCGCTGATGAAGCTGCTTTTAAGAGCCTTGTGGAGCAAGCAAAAGCCGCTCTCTAAAAAGTTCAAGTTGCGCCCGGTTTTTCCGGGCGCAACTTTTCTATGTCTATGGCTTTTTACAAAGAGAGGAATTCAGACTATGATAGAAACGCTGATTACCAGTCGAAAAAATGAGATGATTTCGCACGCAGCAAAACTTTTATCGGGAGCCGCGGCGCGTTGCGGCCAAGGAGCTTTTCTTTGCGAAGGCGCACGGCTTTGCGCAGATGCAGCCAAAAGCGGGATGCAGATTCAAAAAGCTTTTTATACTGCTCATGCAGCGGAAAAATACTCTTCTTATCTTTCTGAAATCCGTGAAAAAGCGGAGCAGGTTTATGAGATTGCTCCGCATATCGCGCCGCTTTTATCTGATACCAAGCAGCCGCAAGGAATTTTTTGTGTCTGTACACTTCCCTGTGAATCAGAGCAGGCAGAAACCTTTCTGCAGACAAAAGCCTCCGGCTGTGTGGTCGCTCTGGAAAAAATTCAGGATCCGGCAAATCTGGGGACTGTCCTTAGAACAGCGGAGGCACTGGGAGAAAAAGCAGTTTTACTTTGTGGAAAAGGCTGTGATCCCTATTCTCCAAAGGTGCTTCGGGGCAGCATGGGGGCAGTTTTTCGCCTTCCGATGATTTTAATTCCAAATTTTGCAGAAGCAGCACCGCTTCTAAAAAAATGTGGGTGGACTCTTTGGGCTGCAGTCCCGGATTCTGATGCGCTCGCAGTGACAAAAGCCGATTTTTCAAAGCCTTCTGTTATGGCGGTTGGAAATGAGGGGAACGGTCTTTCTAAAGAGACGATTGCCCTTTGTCAGCCGGTTACGATCCCAATGCTGGGGCGCGCAGAGTCTTTAAATGCTTCTGCGAGTGCGGCAATTCTGCTTTGGGAAATGATGCGGGGGGAGCTTCCCGTGAATAATCAGGCTTATTGGGTTTGGATGCAGCAGGCGATCAGTTCCGGAGGAGGAAAGCTGCGGCCGATTTTAGAACGCTACGGCAGCTTGAAAGCTTTTTATGAAGCGGGAGAAAAAGACTGGGGAATAGAATCTTCCATTGGACGCTCGGAACTGCAAAAGCTTCGGAATTTTTCGATAGAACAAGCCGAAAGTCAAATCGAAAAAGCGTATGCAGCAGGGCAGAAATTAATTTGTTATGAAGATGAGGAATATCCGCAGTGTCTTCGTGAAATTTATGATGCACCACTCATTCTTTATTATCGGGGAACTTTTCCAAATCTGAGTCATATTCCGGCAATCGCAATCGTCGGAACACGAAAATCAACGGAAAATGGGCGCCGGATTACACGAAGCTTTGCACGCGATCTTGCAAAAGCCGGGGTCGTTATTGTCAGTGGCGGCGCCATGGGAATTGACCAAAGTGCTCATCGGGGTGCAATCGAAGGCGAAGGAAAGACAATTTCTGTGCTTGGCTGCGGAATTGATTTTCCTTATTTAATGGGGAGTGCTCCCCTGCGAAAAGAAATTTCAGAGCACGGAGCGCTCATATCCGAATATCCACCGGGAACGCCTTCTTTAGCGGCTCATTTTCCAGTTAGAAATCGGATTATTTCCGGGCTTTCTATGGGCGTTTTGGTGGTGGAAGCCGCAGCTCACAGTGGCTCGCTGATTACAGCGAGAGATGCGCTGGAGCAGAACCGGGATGTCTATGCTGTTCCGGGAGGGCTTGAAAGCACTTCCTCAGAGGGAACCAATCAGCTGATTAAAGATGGAGCCAAATTAGTGACGTGTGCAGAAGATATTCTGAATGATTTGGAATCCCGCTGTAACTGGGTTCGAGAGCCATCTGCTTCTGTTTCAGACAAGACTGCTTTAGCAGCACCGGAAGGACTTTCTCCGGATGGAGAGAGCGTATATAAAGTACTTACCTGCGAGCCGCAGCATATTTCGGTGCTGCAGAGAAAAACTGATCTGCCAGTTGCTAAACTGATGGCGGCGCTCACCGAACTTGAGATTCGGGACGCGGCCACAGAATGCGAAAATAACCGCTATAAAAGGGCGGAGCAAGAGTTTTAAACGTGATTTTTTAAGATGCCAGACTGGACAAATGGCCCATAATCTGGTATGTTACCATAAGAATTTATTTTTTGAATTGTCATTAGAAATGGGGTGTCTTATTTGTCAACGTTAGTGATTGTGGAATCTCCCGCAAAAGCGAAGACAATTAAAAAATATCTTGGATCCGGCTATGATGTGATCGCTTCGATGGGTCATGTGCGTGATCTCCCGAAAAGCCGGCTGAGTGTTGATATAAAGCATGATTTTAAACCAAAATATGAGATCATCAAGGGCAAGGAAAAATTGGTTGACGAGCTTCTCGATAAGGCTAAAAAAAGTGATGCAGTCCTTCTGGCAACGGACCCTGATCGCGAAGGAGAAGCAATTTCATGGCATCTTGCCTATTTGCTTGATTTAGATACAAATGCGATAAACCGTGTTACATTTAACGAAATTACAAAAACAGGAATTACGACCGGTATGGAAAACCCGCGTTCCATTGATTTGAATCTGGTAAATGCACAGCAGGCCCGCAGAATTTTGGACCGTCTGGTGGGCTATAAGCTGAGTCCGTTCCTTTCACAGAAAATCCGCAGAGGACTTTCTGCGGGGCGTGTACAAAGCGTTGCGGTGCGTATCATTGTAGATCGAGAAAATGAGATTCGCGCTTTTCAGCCGCAGGAATACTGGACGATTGACGGAAAGTTTACGCCTGCAAAGGGAACTTCCCGCAGAGTGTTTGCTGCTTCTTTCTATGGAAATGAAGATGGGAAGCTGGAGATTTCTTCAAATGAGGAATCTGATCAGATCCTTGAAAAACTAAAAGACGCCGAATATATTGTTACAAAAGTGAAAAAAGGAACCCGCCGCAAATCTCCGGCATCTCCTTTTATCACTTCTACTTTGCAGCAGGAAGCAAGCCGCAGACTTGGCTTTACCGCCAGAAGAACCATGAAGGCTGCACAGGAACTTTATGAAGGCGTCGAAATTTCCGGACAGGGTGCAGTGGGCTTAATCACCTATATGAGAACTGACTCTCTGCGCCTTTCCGAAGATGCAATCAATGATGCTGCAAAGTATATTGAACAGCGTTGGGGTAAAAAATATCTTCCGGACAAACCGCGTCATTATAAAGCAAAGGCCAATGCACAGGATGGCCATGAAGCGATTCGTCCGACTGTGGTTGCTTTAGAGCCGGATAAAATTAAAGAAAACCTTTCTAACGATCAATATAAGCTTTATAAATTGATTTGGGAGCGCTTCCTTGCCTGCCAGATGAGCAACTGCATTCAGGCAACTACACAGGCAGAGATCAGTGCGAACGGATATCTGTTTAAAGCAAGCGGATATACCGTTACATTCGATGGTTTTACGGTACTTTATGAAGAAAAGAAAGACGAAGAATCCGAAGAAAAATCAGGAATTTTACCGCCTCTCGAAGTTGGTATGCCGATTCACTGCAAAGAAATTGAGGGGAATCAGCACTTTACACAGCCGCCAGCTAGATATACAGAGGCAAGCCTGATTAAAGCTTTGGAAGAAAACGGAATCGGACGTCCGAGCACCTATGCTGCAACCATCAGCACAATTACCGGCAGAGAATATGTTGTGCGGGACGGCAAAGCTTTAAAGCCTACTGAATTGGGAGAAGTAACTACAAAGCTGATGTGTGAACGTTTTCCTAAGATTGTGAATGTGAAATTTACGGCGCAGGTCGAGAGCGAGCTGGACGGAGTTCAGGGCGGAAAGAATGATTGGGTAGAAACGCTGCATCAGTTTTACGGGGATTTTGAACAGACCCTAAAAGAGGCAAAAGAAGAGATGCAGGGGGTCAAGATCCATTTAAAAGAAGACGAGACTGATCTGATCTGCGAAAAGTGTGGTCGCCCGATGGTTATTAAAACCGGACGTTATGGGCGCTTTATTGCTTGCTCCGGCTATCCGGAATGCAAGAATGTGAAAAAATTGGTGCAGGAAAACGGTGCGGATTGCCCGAAGTGTGATGGACGTGTCATTGTGAAAAAGACAAAACGCGGACGGGTCTTTTATGGTTGCAGCAATTATCCGAAATGTGATTTTGTTTCATGGGACGAGCCTATCAAAGAGAAGTGCCCGCGCTGCGGAAAGACGCTTCTGAAAAAGAAGGGGAAACACCCCAAATATTATTGCATTACGCCGGACTGCGGATATGAACGCATTGAGGAGAATGAAGAATGATTACCGTGATTGGGGCGGGACTTGCAGGCTGTGAGGCAGCATGGCAGATCGCTCAGGGCGGAGAAAAAGTTCATCTGGTGGAGATGAAACCGGCACATTATACGCCGGCACATCAAAGCCCTGATTTTGCAGAGCTTGTCTGCTCTAATTCTTTAAAAGCTGCACGTTTAAATAGTGCTGCCGGTCTTTTAAAGGAAGAAATGCGGCAGATGGGGAGTCTCTTGGTGCCGATTGCGTTTGACTGTAGGGTTCCGGCAGGTGGCGCGTTAGCGGTAGACCGTCACAAATTTTCTGCCGCCGTGACAAGTGCAATCCGAAATCATCCAAACATTGAGATCGAAGAAAAAGAAGTCGAGAAGATCCCGGAAGATGGCATTGCGGTGATTGCAACAGGTCCTCTCACAGCAGAACCGCTTGCGGGACAGATCGACTTGCTTTGCGGTGGGACTCTTCGCTTTTTTGATGCGGCCGCCCCGATTGTAACTGCGGAAAGCCTTGATTTTTCAAAGCTTTTTTCGGCTTCCAGGTATGATCAGGATACAGAGGGGGATTATCTCAACTGCCCGATGAATCGGGCGGAATATGAGGCCTTTTATGATGCGTTGGTAAATGCAGAGCGGGCGCCGGTTCATGGATTTGATGCACGCGATCCAAAGGTTTATGAGGGCTGTATGCCGGTGGAAGTGATGGCACAGCGCGGGGCGGATACCATTCGGTTTGGACCGTTAAAGCCGGTTGGTTTGCGCGATCCTCATACCGGACACCGTCCATGGGCAAATGTACAGCTGCGCCGAGAAGATGCTGCCGGAACGCTTTATAACTTGGTTGGCTTTCAGACGAACTTAAAGTTTGGAGAGCAAAAACGTGTTTTCGGAATGATACCGGGTTTGGAGCAGGCGGAGTTTGTGCGTTATGGAGTAATGCACCGAAATACTTTTTTAAATTCTCCTAAAATCTTAAATGCCGCTTTTCAGATGAAAACGGAGCCAAGACTCTTTTTTGCCGGACAGATGACCGGTGTGGAAGGTTATATGGAATCTGCAATGAGCGGCCTTTTGGCAGGAAAAAATGCGCTGCGGTATCAGCAGAAAAGACCACTTTTCATCTTGCCAAAAATTACAATGTCAGGCGCACTTGCTCATTATGTGGAGGAAGGCGGCAATGCCGATTTTCAGCCAATGGGCGCAAATTTTGGAATTCTTCCGCCGCTTGGTGAAGTCATACGGGATAAAAAAGAACGATACAGTGCTTTTTCCCAACGCGCATTAAAGGCACTGAAAGAGCAGATCGAATCAGCTTGACGAAAATGGGAAAGAGGGAAGCTATGAAGATTATCGTAGATGCTTTCGGTGGAGATTATGCACCGCTTGAAATTTTAAAGGGTGCTACAAAGGCCGTAGAAGAACTGAATGTGGACATCCTTTTAACGGGAAAAGCGGATATTATCAGAAAGACAGCAAAAGAAAATGGCATGAACCTATCCCATATGGAAATCCTGGATTGTCCGGATATCATGCCGATGGAGGATCCGGGGACTGAAATCCTGAAAAAGTGGAACAATTCTTCTATGGCAGTTGGATTGTGCGCTTTGGCAGAAGGAAAAGGAGATGCCTTTGTTTCTGCCGGTAATAGTGGTGCACTTACGGTTGGAGCCACTTTTCTTGTCAAACGAATTCATGGAATTAAGCGAATTGGATTTGCACCGGTTATTCCGGATGGCAAAGGCTGCTTTATGTTGATGGACGGCGGGGCAAATGCAGATTGCAAGCCGGAAATGTTGTATCAGTTTGGCCTGATGGGTGCACTCTATATGAAGAAAGTCATGCAGATTGAAAATCCAACGGTCGGACTTTTAAATGTAGGGACAGAAGAGCATAAAGGTTCTTCTTTGCAGCAGGAGGCTTATGCTCTGCTCAAAAATTCGAATCTCAATTTTGTGGGCAATGTGGAAGCCCGCAGCGTTAACGGTCATGCGTGCGATGTGCTGGTAGCAGATGGCTTTTCCGGCAACGTGTTTTTAAAAACTTATGAGGGTACTGCCATGATGGTAATGGGGAAGCTCAAAGAGGTACTCACAAAGAATTTCAAGACGAAATTGGCAGCGGGACTAATACTAAGTGACTTAAAGGGACTCAAGAAAACAATGGATTATAATGAATACGGAGGAGCTCCTTTAATGGGGTGCGCAAAACCGGTATTCAAAGCACACGGAAGTTCTAAGGCAAAGACTTTTTATAATGCGCTTCGTCTTACAAAAGCATATGTAGAAGGAAACATTGTTTCTGAGATTACAAAAAGTATTACTTCTATGAAAAAAGAAAACTCGGATGTAAAGGAAGGGAAGCATGAAACAGTATGAAAGAACTGGAAGAATTAGAGAAAGCGATCGGGTATTCCTTTCATAATCCGGCATTACTCAAAAACGCATTGATTCATTCCTCTTTTGCAAATGAGACAAAGGCACCGCTAGGGAGCAACGAACGTCTTGAATTTTTGGGGGACAGCGTACTGGGTTTTGTAGTGGCGGATTATCTTTACAAACATTTTCCGGATTGGCCTGAAGGCCATCTGACAAAAACCAGAGCAACTTTGGTCTGCGAGAAAGCTTGCTGCGGATTTTCCCAGGAGATGGAAGTTGGAAAATATCTTTATTTGAGCCACGGAGAACAAAATAGCGGCGGGCGCACTCGCTCTTCTATCTTAGCGGATGCATTTGAGTCGATTACAGCTGCAATCTATTTGGATGGCGGACTAGCTTCTGCAAGCGAGTTTATTCTTCGATTTGTGCTGCCGGCTTTAAAAACTTTGCATCAAAAGGCGCCGTTTAAGGATTATAAGACAAAATTGCAGGAGATCATTCAGAAAAATCCCGGAGAGACACTTTCCTATCTTCTTACCGGCGAATCCGGTCCCGATCATGATAAACATTTTATGGTGGAGGTCCACCTAAACTCCAATGTGATTGGAAAAGGCGGCGGACGCAGCAAAAAAGAAGCGGAGCAGCAGGCAGCGCGGGAAGCGCTGGAGCTGATGGGATATTGAGTGCGACGGTCGGACTGTTTGTCCCAAATTTCGGCTGTCCGCATCGATGCAGTTTTTGCGATCAGCATATTATTACCGGACAGCAGAAAATGCTGACTCCGGAAGAAGTAAAAAATGCGGCAAACATTGCATTAGAAAGTCTCAAAGACCGTGCAGCGAAAACGGAAATTGCTTTCTTTGGGGGCAGTTTTACAGCGTTGCCCGAGAAAGAGATGATTTCTCTTTTGGAAGTAGCGTGGCCTTTTGTAAAAAATGGCCAATTTCGCGGAATCCGTTGTTCTACAAGACCGGATTGTATTTCCCCGGAGATTTTGAAGACTCTTTTGACATATGGCGTTACCACGATCGAGTTGGGTGCGCAGAGTATGGATGATCGTGTTCTTTTTCAAAATGGCCGGGGGCACACAGCGGGACAGGTTAGAAAAGCTTCAGAGATGATCCATGAGGCCAATATTTCACTGGGACTGCAGATGATGACAGGGCTTCCGGGGGATACAGCCGAGGGAGCAAGAAAAACAGCGAGAGCTTTTTCTGAACTTTCCCCTTCGGAGGTACGCATCTATCCGGCTTTGACATTAAAGGGAACCGAGATGGAGAAATGGTATCGGGAGGGCTCCTATTGTCCGCCGTCTCTGGAAGAAAGCCTGGAACTTTGCGCTGATCTTCTGGACTTTTTTGAGAAACAAAAGATTCGTGTCATTCGTTTAGGACTTCATGATTCGCCGGAGCTCAAAGATAAATTAGTAGCAGGGCCTTATCATCCGGCTTTTCGAGAGCGCTGTGAGAGCCTTCGCTGGTATCGGTATTTTTGTGGAAATCTGCAGGGGAAAAAAGAGGATTCATTTGTTTTCCATGTCCCAGAACGACGGATTTCGCAGGCAATTGGACAGAACCATGAGAATATTAGAAAATTGGCCGCTTTAGGGTATCGTGTAAAAATTCTTCCGCAGGAGGTGAACTGATTGCTTTTAAAATCTTTGGAAATACAGGGATTTAAAACTTTTCCGGAAAAGACGGTTTTAACCTTTCATGATGGAATCACGGCGGTCGTAGGCCCAAATGGAAGCGGAAAAAGCAACATTAGCGATGCAATGCGCTGGGTGCTGGGGGAACAATCTACCCGTACGCTGCGCTGTACGCGGATGGAAGATGTGATTTTTAACGGGACTCCCGGAAGAAAGCCGATGGGGTATGCAGAAGTGACCCTGAATATCGATAATCAGGATCGTCGTTTGCCGTTTGATAAAGATGAAGTATCGGTTACCCGGCGCTATTATCGCAGCGGAGAGAGCGAATACCGCATCAATAAGGTGAATGTCCGGCTTAAAGATATCAATGAGCTTTTTATGGATACCGGATTGGGCCGTGACGGCTATTCGATGATCGGACAGGGTAAAATCGACGCGATTGTTGCCGCTAAAGGGGAAGACCGTCGGGAGGTTTTTGAAGAAGCAGTCGGAATATCTAGATTTCGTTACCGCAAAGAAGAAAGTGAGCGAAAACTTTCTGCGGCCGAAGAGAATTTGTTGCGCTTAAATGATATTCTTTCCGAGTTGGAAAGCAGAGTAGGTCCGTTAAAAGAACAATCCCAAAAAGCACAGGAGTTTTTGGATTGTTCTGGGGAAAAGCGTACGCTTGAGATCGGCTTGTGGCTTCATACACTCGGGAAATCGGGGAGAATCCTGAAAGAGCAGGAAGATAAAATCGCTTTGACACAGGCTCAGCAGGAAGCCGCGGCAAAAGCTCTGGATGATCTGCAGGAAAAAATCGAACAGAACTTTTCAGAATCCTCTAAGGCAACCGCAAGAGCCGATGAGATTCGCCAACAGATTTCTTCTTTAGAGGCGGAAGCAGTCCAGAAAGATGGAGAGGCAGATGTCTGTTTGGGAGATGCGCGTCATGCAGAAGAAATGATGAAACGTCTTCAAACAGAATTAGAAACTTCCCAGAATGATCAGTCTCGTTTGGAGGAAGAGATGACTTCCTATCAGGCGGAGATTTCGCAGAAGAAGCAGCAGATAGAAGTACTCAATCAGACAATGGTTCAAGTGAACGAAAAACTGGATTCTCTTCGCCGAACAATGAATGAAGCTTCTGCACAGATTGATGATTTTTCTCGTCAGATGACTGCTTTATCTCAACAAGTGACTGATGCAAAGGTTCGCGAAACGGCTTCTGTTTCCTCTATTTCCGAAATTGGAATGCGCCTTTCAGTTGTTGAAGAAACACTGAAAGCAAAAAGTCAAAAGAGAGAGGAACTGGAACTTTCTTTTGAAGAGAGCGGAAAAATGCTGGAAGAGATGGATACCCAAATATCTGCCTTGCAGAATACAGTCCGCGGATATGAGCTTCGCCTTCTTTCCCGCCGCAAAAAAGCTGATGAGCAGAAAAGAGACGCGGAACAGCAGCTTTTGGAAGCGAAAGAAACCGATCACCGTATTAAAGTTTTGGAAGACCTCGAACGCAATCTGGAAGGGTTTGCGAAGAGTGTTAAAATAGTAATGCAAGAAGCGAAACATGGCGTCCTTACCGGAATTTATGGGCCTGTTTCGAGAATCCTTTCGGTGCCGGGAGAGTATGCGGTCGCTCTGGAGACAGCGCTTGGCGGTGCCATGCAGTATGTTGTAGTTGAGAGTGAGCAGGATGCAAAGACGGCAATCCGACTTTTGAAAAAGAAAGACAGTGGACGCGCTACATTTTTGCCCCTGACTTCTGTTCATGGCAAAGGCTTGCAGGAAAGAGGACTTTCCCAGTGCAGCGGATTTGTTGGAATTGCTTCAGACCTTTGTTCCTGTGAACCGAAATATGATTCGGTTCGGGACAGCCTGCTCGGAAGGATTGTAGTTGCCCAAAATCTGGATGATGCGGTGGAGATTGCAAGAAAATTTTCCTATCATTTTCGCATTGTTACGCTGGACGGACAAGTCGTAAATGCCGGAGGATCGCTGACCGGCGGTTCTCTTGCCAGGAATTCCGGCCTTTTGCGCAGAGCTTCTGAGATTGAAGAACTTCGCAGAAAAGCGGTGGAACAACATCAAAAGGCAAAAGAATCCGAAGAAAAATATCATCATTTTTCCGAGGAGACTTCGGCAGCGCAGGCTTCTCTGCAGGCAACACAGGGAGAGCTTTTAACAGCACAGGAAGATCGGATTCAGCTGAAATCGAACCGCGACCGACTGAAATCGGATTTAGACGGAATGATTTCGGACTGCACACAGCTCCATGCAGAAAAGACAACTGCAGCAGATCGTCTGAAAGAGCAAGAAGAAAACCGCCGTGCTGCAAAAGAAGAAGAAGAGAATATTGCAGAAAAAATCGCGGAGATTTCCAAGAAGTTGCAAGAAAAAAGTGGGAATCGAACTGACTTCAATCAGCAGAGCGACGATTTGTCCGAAAAATGCCAGACTATTAGGATGGAGATCCTGGGAGAAGAAAAAGATGCAGATTCTCTGCGTCGGAAAGTGGAAGAATTACAGCAGCAGAAAATCAACCATATCGATCATGCAAAGGCGTTGGAAGAAGAAATTGGGGCTTTAAAGGAGCAGCGGCAGCAGGCCGAAGAAAAGTCAAACAACCTCAAAAAGCAAGCGGAATCTCTGCGTGAAACGGCAAAAGCACAGACGCAGCAGATCGATTTTCTCAATGAGCATCGGATGAAATTGGAACAGGAAAGCACACAGCTTCGTCGTCAGGAACGAGAAAAATCTGAGGAAAAAGAACTTTCCGGCCATGATTTGGCGCGTCTCGAAGAACGACGTGATAATCTGCAGAAAGAGTATGATTCTATTATCTCAAAACTTTGGGAAGAGTATGAGATGACCCCACGGGAAGCAAAAGAATCTGCTCCGGAGATTGAAAATCCACCGGAAGCGCAGAAACGTCTCAATACCCTGAAAGGAAAGATCCGTGCCCTTGGCAATGTCAATGTTTCCGCAATCGAGGAATATAAAGAAGTCAATGAGCGCTATGAATTTATGAACGCGCAGGTACAGGATATCGAAAAGAGCCGTGATGAATTGCATCATCTGATCGGAGAGTTAACCCACCAGATGAAAGGACAGTTTCAGGAGGGCTTTCAGAAAATCGGCGCCTACTTTAGTTCTACTTTTCGCGAACTTTTTGGTGGTGGAACCGCTTCTTTGTCACTCAGTGATCCAGAAAATCCTTTGGCTAGCGGAATTGAAATTCAAGTGCAGCCGCCCGGCAAGATCGTTACACATATCGAGGCTCTTTCCGGCGGTGAAAAGGCGCTCGTCGCGATTGCCCTTTATTTTTCCATTATGAAGGTCAATCCACCGCCGTTTTGCATGCTGGACGAGATCGAAGCAGCTCTTGATGATGTCAATGTGGATCGGTTTGCTGCTTATCTGCGCCGCATGAATGCGCAAACACAGTTTATTGTGATTACACATCGGCGCGGCAGTATGGAAGAAGCCGATATGCTTTACGGTGTTACGATGCAGGAGGAAGGAATCAGCAAACTTTTGGAATTACATACCAATGAAATTGAAAAGAAATTGAATGTTTCCTGAAAGGAGAAAATATCACCATGGGCTTTTTTGAAAAAATTAAAGCGGGATTGAAAAAAACCCGTGACAGCATGAGTCACAATGTGATGAATATGCTCCATTCGTTTACAAAGATCGACGAAGATCTTTTTGAAGAATTGGAAGAGCTCCTTGTAATGGGAGATGTGGGAGTGGAAACCTCTCAGCATATCTGTAACAAGTTGCGTGAAAAAGTGAAAGAACGTGGAATTACCGACCCAAATGAAGTGATGGAACTTCTTCGAGAAACAGTGGCAGATATGCTGCGCGGCGGGGAAGAACTCAACCTTCATACCAAGCCTTCAATTATTCTGGTGATCGGGGTAAATGGGGTCGGCAAAACGACGACCATTGGAAAACTTGCCAATCGGTTAAAATCGGAGGGCAAAGAAGTGATCCTCGGTGCAGCCGATACCTTTCGTGCAGCGGCCATTGAGCAGTTACAGGTCTGGGCAGAGCGTTCCAACTGTGAGATGATCAAGCAGAAAGAGGGCAGCGATCCGGCCTCTGTTGTCTTTGATACCATTTCAGCGGCAAAGTCCCGCGGTGCAGATGTGATTATCTGTGATACGGCGGGGCGTCTTCACAACAAAAAGAATCTGATGGAAGAACTTACAAAGATTCACAGGGTGATCGAACGGGAGCTTCCCGATGCCGATCAGGAAATTTTATTGGTCCTGGATGCAACAACCGGGCAGAATGCAGTCAATCAGGCAAAAGAATTTAAAATTGCCGCCGGCATTACAGGGATTGTCCTTACTAAATTAGACGGAACCGCTAAAGGCGGGGTCGTCCTTTCGGTAAGAGAAAATCTGGGAGTGCCTGTTAAATTTATCGGCGTAGGAGAGCAGATTGACGATTTGCAGCCGTTTGATGCGGATGCGTTTGCAACGGCTCTTTTTGAGCGCACACCTGAAGACTCCGAATCAGAGTGAAAGGAAAGACCCGTATGAAATTTGTGATGGCAACACATAATCCGAATAAAGTGCGTGAACTTTCCCGAATTTTAGAGCCGCTTCAAATTGAGGTAGTGCCGGCTGAGAATCTAAAAGAAGTGGAAGAAACAGGAACCTCTTTTGAAGAGAATGCATATCTGAAAGCTGCCGCTGCCTGCAAGGAAACTGGTTTTCCGGCAGTCGCTGACGATTCCGGACTTTGCGTCCATGTTTTAAATGGTCAGCCGGGCGTCCATTCCGCACGATGGGCGGGACCGGATGCTGATGACAACGACCGAAACCAAAAATTGCTTGCTGCGTTAAAAGATGTGCCGCAGAAAGACCGACTGGCAACTTTTGTCAGCGTGATCTGCTGCGTCTTTCCAAACGGCGACATCCTGACTTCTCGCGGAGAGTGTCAGGGAATCATTGCGAACAAGCCTCACGGAACAGACGGATTCGGATATGATCCCCTTTTCTTGGTAGGAGAAAAAACTTATGCGCAGATGACGGCAGAAGAAAAAGATCAAGTGAGCCACCGCGGCAAAGCTTTGCGACGGTTTGCAGAAAATTTAAAAAGTTATAAGGAGAAGCACCATTTATGCTGACAAGTAATCAGCGCGCTTATCTGCGCGCTTTGGCAAATCCGATTGATACAATTTTGATGGTCGGAAAATCCGGAATTTCCGCCGATGTTATCAAGCAGGCGGACGATGCACTTTTAAAAAGAGAACTGATTAAAGGAAAAACGTTGGAAACCTGCGAACAAACGAGCAGAGAAACAGCCCAAAAGATTGCAGAAGAAACAAAGAGCGAAATCGTGCAGGTTATCGGCCGAAAATTCGTTTTATATCGCAGAAATAACAAAGAACCGAAAATAACCCTTCCCAAAACGAAGAAAAAAGGATAAAATAAAAAAAGCTTGATGCTTTTTGTTCCAGAGGGGACACACAGTGAAAAGACTTTTAATTTATGGCGGAACTTTTAATCCGATTCATCGGGCGCATCTGCATTTGGCAAGGGAATTTCAAAAACGGATCAACGCCCAAAAAGTGATTTTGATTCCAGCGAGGATTCCGCCGCATAAAGAGGCTCCAAATCTTGCGAGCGGAGAAGACCGCTATCAGATGTGCTGCCTTGCAGCAAAAGAGGAATCCGGATTTGAAGTCAGCAATATGGAACTGGTTCGCGAGGGGCCAAGTTATACTTCCGATACGCTGGAGCAGATTTCCTGGGAACATCCCGATTGTGAGCTCTTTTTTGTCACCGGAGAGGATATGTTCCTCACGCTCCTTACGTGGCATGATCCTCAAAAGATTTTGAAGAATGCTACGATCTGCGGGGCGCCAAGAAGCCGGAGCGGTCTTTTTAGAATGCGTGCCTATGCACAAAAGCTCAGAAATTGCGGCGGTAAAACGCTGGTAGAAGATATTTCTTATTTGCCGATTTCTTCTACAATGGTGCGCAAGGCTCTTCAGGAAGGACGGAATATCAGAAATTTAGTTCCGGATTCCGTTGCAGATTATATTGAAAAACATTCTTTATATCAGGAGCGAAAACATGAATCTTACACCTTATGAAAACTTAATTCGGCCGCTTTTATCAGATGGCCGGTTTTACCACAGCCAGTGTGTCAGCAGACGTGCCGGAGAACTCGCAGAACAGTATGGCGCTGATCAGGACAAAGCACAGATTGCAGGAATCCTTCATGATATTATGAAGGATATTCCGAAAGAAAAACAGCGGGCATTAATGAAAAAATATGGAATCATTTTGACGCCGGTAGAAGAAAATGCGCCGAAACTTTGGCATGCGATGCTGGGACCCGCTTATCTTAAAAATGAGAAGATCATTTCGGACCCGGAGATTTTAGATGCTGTGCGGTATCATACAACCGGGCGTGTCGGGATGACACTTTTGGATCAGATCATCTTTGTTTCTGATTTTATTTCTGATGACCGTGATTATAAAGGAGTAGAACAGCTTAGAAAAACAGCGGAAAAAGATTTGGGTGAAACACTTTTGGAGGGAATGGTTTTTACCATTCGAGAGCTTTCCGAGATGTGTGCACCGATTCATCCGGATACGATTGCGGCTTATAATGAGATTGTACTGAATCGAATGAAGAAAAACAAAAAGAAAGGCTGAAGAAGAATGGAATCAAAAGAATTGGCCCAAGAGGCTGTACGGGTTCTGGATCGGAAGAAAGGAAAAGAAATTCGGATGATCGGAATTCGAGAGATTTCTTCTCTTGCGGATTATTTCGTTTTGGCAACCGGTACCAGCAGCACACAAGTAAAAGCATTAGCAGATGAAGTGGAAGTGCAGCTGAGAGAGAAAGGCGAATCGCCGGTTCGCACAGAAGGATATCGCGGTCATTCCTGGATCCTGATTGATTACGGAAATGTTGTGGTCCATGTATTTACCGCCGAAGCGCGGCATTTTTATGATCTTGACCGACTGTGGCAGGATGGGAAAGAAACAGATCTTTCAGATCTTCTCAGTCAGGAATAAAATCATTATAAAGTGATAGGGGCGAATCGAAAAATGAAATACGATCATAAAAGAATTGAGGAAAAGTGGCAAAAAGAATGGGAAAAATCCGACACTTTTCATGCGGAAAATAATAGTGATAAGGAAAAATTCTATGCGTTGATCGAATTCCCATATCCTTCTGGTCAGGGACTTCATGTCGGTCATCCGCGTTCTTATACTGCAATGGATATTATTGCGAGAAAGCGCCGCTTGCAGGGATATAATGTCCTTTATCCGATCGGCTGGGATGCTTTTGGACTTCCTACCGAGAATTTTGCAATTAAAAATCATATCCATCCCGCCGAAGTAACCAAGAAAAATGTTGCTCGTTTTAAGCAGCAGCTTAAAAATTTGGGAATTTCTTTTGACTGGGATCGGGAGATCAACACCACGGACCCGGAATATTATAAATGGACGCAGTGGATTTTTCTCCAGCTTTATAAACATGGTCTTGCCTATAAAAAAGAAATGAGCGTCAACTGGTGTACGGGCTGTAAATGCGTGCTTGCAAATGAAGAGGTTGTGGAAGGCGTCTGTGAACGCTGCCACAGCGAGGTTGTTCATAAGGTCAAGAGCCAGTGGATGCTTAAAATCACCGCTTATGCACAGCGCCTGATTGATGACCTTGATTTGGTGGATTATCCGGATCGTGTTAAGATTCAGCAGAAAAACTGGATTGGCCGTTCCACTGGCGCTGAAGTCGATTTTAAAACAACGGCCGGCGATTTGCTGACCGTTTATACCACCCGCCCGGATACCCTTTATGGTGCTACTTATATGGTCATTTCTCCGGAACATCCTTACATTGAAAAATGGGCGGATAAAATTCAAAATATGGATGAAGTGAAAGCCTATCAGGCAGAAGCTTCTAAAAAGAGTGAATTTGAACGTGCCGAAGTACAGAAGGAAAAGACGGGGGTTCGACTTGCCGGTGTTTCAGCGGTTAATCCATTGACGCAAAAAGAAATTCCGATCTTTATTTCCGATTATGTCCTGATGACTTATGGCACCGGTGCTATCATGGCTGTGCCGGCACATGATACCCGTGACTGGGATTTCGCAAAGAAATTTGGACTGCCGATCGTCGAAGTCGTAAAAGGCGGAGATGTGCAGAAAGAGGCATTTACCGATTGTGCTACCGGAGTAATGGTGAATTCCGGAATTTTGAATGGCCTTACCGTAGAAGAAGCAAAAGAAAAGATCAAGCAGTATATGGAAGAAAAAGGCTTTGGACGCAGCAAAATTAACTATAAGCTGCGCGATTGGGTTTTCTCCCGTCAGCGCTATTGGGGCGAACCGATCCCGATGGTTTACTGTGAGAAATGCGGCTGGGTGCCCCTGCCGGAAAGTGAGCTGCCGCTGAGACTGCCGCAGGTTAAAAGTTATGAGCCTACGGATAACGGAGAATCTCCTCTTGCTCATATGGATGATTGGGTCAATATCACTTGCCCGCATTGCGGTGGCCCTGCACGGAGAGAAACAGATACCATGCCGCAGTGGGCAGGGTCTTCCTGGTATTTTCTGCGTTATCTTGATCCGCACAATGATAAGACGCTTGCAAGCAAGGAAGCCATGAAATATTGGATGCCGGTCGATTGGTATAACGGTGGCATGGAGCATACAACGCTTCATTTGCTTTACAGCCGTTTCTGGCATAAATTCCTCTATGATATCGGTGTTGTACCTTGTCCGGAACCGTATGCAAAGAGAACAAGCCATGGCATGATTTTGGGTGAAAACGGAGAAAAAATGAGTAAATCCCGCGGCAACGTGGTCAATCCGGACGATGTTGTCGATGCATATGGTGCGGATACTATGCGGCTTTACGAGATGTTCATTGGAGATTTTGAAAAAGCAGCTCCGTGGAGCACCAAGAGCATCAAAGGCTGTCGCCGACTCGTTGAGCGGTATTATGCGCTGCTCGATGTGATGACACCGGAAGAAACCATTCGCCCCGAGATGGAAGTGCCTTTCAATAAGACCATTAAAAAGGTCAGTGAGGATATCGAAAACCTGAAGTTCAATACGGCAATCGCTGCCATGATGAGCTTGATGAATGGGATTAATGCTGCTGGCTCGATCACTCATAAAGAGCTTGAAATTTTCACTCTGCTCTTTAATCCTTTTGCACCTCATGTGACGGAAGAAGTTTGGGAGCAGCTAAAGGTAAATGATAAGATGGCATGTCAGCAGACATGGCCTTCTTATGATGAATCCAAATGCAAAGAAGATACGATCGAAATCGTGGTTCAAGTGAACGGAAAAGTTCGCGCGCGTTTGAACGTTGCAGCGGATATTTCAAAAGAGGATGCTTTGGCAGCAGTGAAAGCGGAGCCGAAGATTGCAGAAGAACTTTCTGGCAAAAAGCTTTTGAAAGAAATCTATGTTCCGGGGAAACTTGTCAATTTGGTCGCTAGATAATTTAAGTTTCGTTTTATTTGTTTAAAAAGATAAAAAAGCAGCGCCAATTTTAATGGCGCTGCTTTTGATTTTTTGATAGAAAAGAGATATTCTGAACGTTTTATTCGGATTTTTCAACTGCTTTTTTAGAAGCGGGATTTTCAATCTTGGTAGGTGCGGCAATTTTTTCGGATGCTTTTTTTGCTGCTTCATTTTCTAATTTGACAGGAGCAATTTTTTTCGATTTTGATGCTGATTTTTTTGTTTTAGGAGCAGCTCTTTTGGTTTTCTTTTCTTTTTTGGGAGTAAAATCTTCCATCAGTTCCAGTTCCCATTCTTGGTTATCCCCATCCGTATCTTCCCAAAGCTGCAGATTAGCACCGGCGATAGAGGAAATACCAACAATATCAAGATATTTTTCGGCAGCGATAGATTTGATTTTATAAGCAGCACCGACCGTTTCGGTAGATTCGATTTCCCAAAGCTGCGTGGAAGCGTTTGCTTCTTCCCATTGGTGGAGCCAGCAACCATTTTTAGTTCCGCCTTCAATTACATCGAAGAATTTATTGGTCGCCTTGTTGCGAAAGCGGCAGGTGGATTTTTGACCGGGAACAATCATCCACAGCTGACTGTCAGAATTGTTTTTATCATTGACTTCCAGCAGTATTCCGCTTTCCATTGCGGCATCGCGCACATCGATCGCTTTTCCGCTCTGCTTTGAAATAATTCGGTAATACTTTGTCTGAGAGGCAAATTTTGCGGTTACATTTCTTTTTGTCATAGCGGATACGCTCCCTTTCTAAAGACTTCTCTAAATTTGGATTTATTATAACATTCAGTGAAATAATGTCAACAGATTCCCTCATAAAGCTACTGTCTGAAAGTTTTTGAAAAGAGAATCTTTTCTTTATGATTGCTTTTTAAAGACGATTCCGCTATCATAGAAATTGTGCAATTTTTAGTGAGCTTTGAGAAGAGGAGAAAAAATTTTGAAAACTTCCCGTGAGAAGCAGGCTGTTATGATGATGGCGGTATGTGCAGCACTTTGGAGTACTGCCGGAATTTTTATTAAATTGATTCCATGGCATTCGATGGTAATCTGTGGGCTTCGCAGCCTGCTTTCAGCAGTTGTTGTTTTCTTATATATGAAATATCAAAAGATCCCGATTCGTTTGACGAAGCGTTCAGTTCTGGCCAGCATTACTTTGGCACTTACTTTTATCTGTTTTGTAATTGCAAATAAGCTGACGACGGCTGCCAATGCAATCGTGCTGGAATTTACTTCTCCAATCTTTATTCTGATTATGAATGCATTGGTTTTCCATCAGAAAATTCGCCATGCAGATGCACTTGTCGTAGGGATTACGATGTGTGGAATCACGCTTTTCTTTTTTGATCAGCTTGGAAGTGGGAGCCTTCTTGGGAATTTTCTCGGCGTCTTTTGTGGCTTTTGTGTTGCCTGTACCTATGTCTTTTTTGGGCAAAGCGGAGAGGACGAACGAATGTCTGGGATCCTTTTAGGCCTTTTGATATCGGGGATAGTTGGGCTGCCGTTTGCCTTTTGGACACCGATGGAGATAACAGTGCAGAGCGTCCTTACAATTTTGGCATTGGGGATTTTTCAGCTCGGAATTCCTTATGTGCTTTTTGGGCTTGCAACAGGAGATTGTCCTCCGCTTGCATGTAATCTGATTGGAGCAATCGAACCATTGCTAAATCCTATTTGGGTATTTTTATTTAATGGGGAAAAGCCGGGAACTTTTGCACTGATTGGAAGTATCATTGTGATTTTTGCAGTGACAGGTTGGTGTATTTTGCAGGATCATAATTTAAAACGGGAACAACAGTCTTAAGGCTGAATGATTGATGATAAAACGGGCAGGAAAGGATTAAAAATATGAAAAAAAATTATCCGCAGGTTGCGGTCAGTAAAAAAGCGGAAGCTTTTCTTTTGATGGGACATCCATGGGTTTATGATACGGAAGTTACGCCCATAGGAGAAGTTGCAGAAGACGGAGGGCTTGTCACGATTCATTCGCAGAAGGGAAGCTTTCTTGGAACAGGCTTTTATAATTCACACAGCAAGATTCGGGTACGGGTGCTTTCCAGAAATGCAAATGATGAGATCAATGAAAAGTTCTTTGCTCGCCGTCTGCGCTATGCTTGGGAATATCGGAAAGGCATTATGAAAGCGGAAGATTTAGATGCCTGCCGCATTATTTTCGGAGAGGCGGATCAGATGCCTGGCCTGACCGTCGATAAATTTCATGATATTTTAGTTACCCAGACGTTATGCCTTGGAATGGAAAAATGGAAGCCGGTTATTTTTGAAGCGCTTTATCAGATACTAAAAGACGACGGAGTCGAAATTCGCGGGATTTTCGAACGCAATGATGTAGGAATTCGCGAGCTGGAAGGGATGGAACAGGGAAAAGGATTTTATCCTCTACAGGGGGTGGAGATCCCGTCTTCCTGTGAAGTCTCAATTGTGGAAAATGGGATTCGCTATTTTGTGGATTTCGAAAACGGACAGAAAACGGGATTCTTTTTGGATCAGAAGTATAATCGACGTGCAGTTGCAGAAATTGCAAAAAATAAGAGAGTGCTGGACTGCTTTACCCATACAGGTTCATTTGGCCTAAATGCGGCTAAGGGCGGGGCACAGCATGTTCATGCGGTGGATATCAGCGATGATGCAATTAAAATGGCGCAAAGGAATGCCAAAGAAAATAATTTGGATTCTAAAATGAGTTTTGAAACGGCAAATGTTTTTGATTTGCTTTCCAGCCTTACACCAAAACAGTACGATTTTATCATTTTGGATCCGCCTGCATTTACAAAGAGCCGCAAAACGGTGGAACATGCAGCACACGGCTATTTAGAGATCAACGAACGTGCAATGAAGCTGCTGCCTCGTGGAGGATATCTTGCAACCTGTTCCTGCTCTCATTTTATGACGGATGAACTGTTCCGGAAAATGCTGCGGGAGGCATCCTCAAAGGCTTGTGTTTCTCTGCGCCAAATTGAAGAAAGACAGCAGGGACCGGATCATCCGATTCTGTGGAATGTCCCCGAAACAGACTATCTAAAATTCTATTTATTTCAGGTAGTCTAAACGAAAGGAGGAGCATACATGCCGTTTGAAACCATGTGGCAGGAGTTCCTTTTGTGGTTACAAGGAGCACTGCCAAGACTGATCGGTGCACTTCTGATCTTTGCAATCGGCTGGAAGCTCAGCGACTGGCTGATTCGGATCGGAAAGCGTATGCTGAATCGTACCGGCGTAGAGACCGGTTTTGTCACGTTTGTAGGTTCTTTACTGAAAATTTTGCTGAAAGTAATTGTTGTGATTGCCGTACTGGATCAGCTAAATGTGAACGTCAGTGCAATCGTGGCGGCAGTCGGCGCCGCCGGAGTGACTGCTGCACTGGCTTTAAAAGATAACCTCAGCAATGTTGCCTGTGGAGCGCAGATCATTTTGACAAAGCCTTTCAAAGTAGGAGATTATATTGCCCTCAACAGTACAGAGGGGACTGTTATGCGGATTGAGATGATGTTTACCGTTTTGAAGACCGCCGATAATCGAGAAGTTGTGATCCCTAATTCCACTTTAACAGCGGCTGTGATTACGAATTATACCGCGATGGAAAACCGTATGCTTGACCTTACCTATGGGATTTCTTATCAAGACGATTTGTTGGCGGCAAAAGCAGTGCTGCAAAAATTGGCAGAAGAGAATCCAAAAATTTTGAAAGAGCCGGCACCGATGGTAGTTGTACGAGAGTATGGAGCAAGCGCTGTGCGTCTGCTTCTTCGAGTTTGGTGCAAAACTGCCGATTATTGGCCGCTGTACTATGAAATGCAGGAACAGGTCAAATTGGCGTTTGACCGTGCCGGTCTTACTATTCCATTCGACCAAGTTGATGTTCATCTGAAAGAGGAAGTAAAAGAACATCATCAAGGCCAATAATTACTAGCAAATCATACAAATGTTTACTAAATATAATAGCTAAATTTACAAAAATTGAGCAGGTATACAAAATGACTGGAAGTCATCTGAAAAAGATTGACTTTCAGTCATTTTTTGCATATACTAAAACACGGTAAATGACTAACGGTCATTTTTAGAAAGGAGGGATTAGGTTGCAAGGCAAAATTGAAGATAAAAAGAAGCAAAAGAAAAATAATTTGGAAAGAGCGGCTTATGAACTTTTTGCAGAAAAAGGGATTTCCGGGATTTCGGTAGATGAGATCGTAAAACGGGCCAAAGTGGCAAAGGGAACGTTTTATCTTTATTTTCACGATAAAACGGAATTGCTTAATAAGGTGATCATTCTTTACAGCACCGAAATTATTCATTCCGCGATGGTTCGCGCGCAGCAGCAAAATATAGAAAGCTGTGTAGAACGGATCATTTTTTTGGTGGATGATATTATTGAGCGCTTTAAAAGGGATCCGGAAATTTTAAAGATTATCAATAAAAATCTTTCAGAGGGACTTTTAAATCCAACTCTGCTTTCTGCTCAGGTGAAAGAAAACCAGACGATGGAAGAACTGCTGGCGGCTTATACAGCAAATATGAAGAAGGAAAAGTTTAGCGCACAGGAAGCTTTTCTACTGCTTTATATGATTATCGAATTAGTGGCTCAAGTCAGTTATCATGCAATTTTGCGCAGGCAGCCCACCGACATTGATCATCTAAAACCGATTCTTTATGAATCGATTCGAAAAATACTTCGCAGATAGATAAAAGGAGGAATGAAAATGCAGCGATTTGCAAAATGGATTGTGCATCACCGGAGAGCCATCGTAATTCTTGCAGTTTTGCTACTGATCCCATCAGTCATCGGGTACAGTAAGACTTTTGTAAATTATGATATTTTGTCTTATCTTCCAGAAAATCTGGATTCTATGATTGGCCAGAAATATTTGGATGAAGATTTTAATATGGGAAGTTCCGCGATGATGGTAGTTGATAATATGGAGGATAAAGATGTTGTCAACTTAAAAAATCAAATTAAAGAAGTTCCCGGTGTTCACAAGGTAATTTGGGCAGATGATATGAAGGATACCTCGATCCCGAACGATGTTCTGCCAGATGATTTTAAAAAGATTTTTTATAGCGATACCGGAACAATGATGATTATTTCATTTGAAGACAGCGCCGCGTCGCCAAGTACTTTTCAGGCGATTGCACAGATTCGCTCGATTTCAAATAAAAATTGCTTCTTAGCTGGTATGACGGCAATCGTCAAGGATACCAAAGATATTGTTGAAACAGAAATGCCAAAATATGTTCTTGTCGCAGTCCTGCTCAGTATGACAGTCCTTTTTCTCTCTTTGGAGAGTACCATTGTACCGTTAATTTTTATGCTGGGCATCGTTTTTCCGATCATTTATAATTTTGGCAGTAATGTTTTTCTCGGCCAGATTTCTTATATCACCCAAGCGTTGGCAGCAGTTCTCCAATTAGGGGTAACTATGGACTTTTCCATTTTTCTTCTGCACCGCTATAACGAAGAGTGTACGAAACAGCCTGACCGAGAAAGTGCGATGGCTACCGCGATTGTTGCAACCTTTAATTCCATTACAGGCAGTAGCCTGACAACGATTGCAGGGTTCCTTGCACTTTGTACCATGAGTCTTAAATTGGGAGCCGACATTGGCATCGTGATGGCAAAAGGTGTGCTTTTAGGCGTGATTAGTACGCTTACCATTCTGCCGTCGCTTTTGATGACGTTTGATCACGCCATCGGTAAGTATAGGCACCCCGTGCTGATTCATGAAACAAAGAAAATTCCGCAGTTTATCGTAGATCATCATAAAGGAATTTTGGTCGTCTTTATTTTGCTGCTGATTCCATTCTCAGTGGCACAGGGAAAAGTGAGCCAGTATTATGCGCTGGATCAAACCCTACCTCAGGATTTGAATTCAATTGTCAGCACCAATAAGCTCAAAAAAGATTTTAAGATGGACACCACTCACTTTGTATTAGTCAGCGATCAGCTGGACGATTATAAAATCAAAAATTTGACCGAAGAACTGCAAAATGTCGATGGCGTTAATGAAGCGCTTTCCTATGAAAAATATGTAGGTGGTGGAATTCCCACAGCGTTTGAGCCAGCGGCTATTCAAGAGACATTCAACCAAGGCGGTCATAAAATGATTTTGGTCAACAGCCTTTATAAAGCGGGCAGCGATCAATGCAATGCGCAGCTTGATGAGATGAAGAAAATTGTGAAGTCTTATGATGCGGATGCTGTAATTGCGGGCGAAGGCGCTATGACAAAAGACCTGGTTCGAGTCGCTGATATCGATTTTAAAAATGTCAGTGTCGTTTCGATCCTTGCAGTGTTTCTCATTATTTTGATTTCGTTTAAATCAATTTCAATTCCAGTCCTTTTGGTTGCAGCGATTGAATTTGCAATTACCGTGAATATGGGCATTCCGTATTTTACCGGAACTGTCATCCCGTTTATTGCGAGCATCGTGATCGGGACCATTCAGTTGGGTGCAACGATTGATTATGCAATCCTAATGACGAATCGATTCCGTGAAGAGCTCAATAACGGCAGTCTGCCGAAACAGGCAATGCTCACGGCAGTTACAAAATGTTCTACTTCCATACTTACGAGCGGCCTCACCTTCTTCTCAGCGACTCTGGGCGTGGTACTTGTTTCCAGAGTGGACCTAATCAAGAGTCTCTGCTCTATGCTGGCACGCGGCGCGCTGATCAGTATGGTAACGATTATATTTGTTTTGCCGGCTATTTTGCTTTTGTTCAATAAGGTGATTGAGAAAACCAGTTATCACTGGATTCAGAATAAGACTAATTCAAAGGAGATTGAGACAGCATGAAAAAACAAGTGATGATGAAACTGATCTGTATTGCATTATGTGCTTCTCTGGTGACGACAACCGCTTTTGCGGCAGAGGGAACAACGGCAAACGACAGTTCTAAAAATTATAAACGTCAAGAAACGGTTTATCTGATTACGGACCCTAATGGCAATATTCAGAATGAGACGGTCAGTGCATGGGTTCACAATGATAATGGGATTGGAAATTATTCCGAATCCACGAATCTAACAGATGTCAAAAATGTAAAGGGAGACGATTCTCCTGCTTTAGACGGCAAAGAGCTGGAGTGGAAGAATATTTCCGGAGACGACCTTTACTATCAGGGAAAAAGCAGCGCACAAGCTCCTGTTACCATGAAAGTGGATTATAAATTGGACGGAAAAGAAATTAGTGCAGATCAGCTTCCGGGCAAATCCGGAAAACTGGAAATGACTGTCTCTTTTCAGAATCATGAGAAGGCAACAAAATTAGTCGGGGGAGAATCCAGAACCATTTATACGCCGTTTCTGGCGGCAGCTCTCTGCAGCTTTTCTACCGACCATTTTCAGAATGTAAAATGTTCGGAAGGCGGTGCGGTTGTTTCAGAAGGAAACAACCAGATTGTCACCATGATTTCTTTGCCGGGCATGAAGGAAACTTTAGGCTCATCTATCAGTACGCTGGAAAGTCTGAGCAAGATTAATTTGGAAGATAGCTTTACGGTTACTGCCGATGCCACAAATTTGGAAATGAACTCGATTATGGGCGCAGCGCTTCCTGCGGGGTCAGAAAGCAGTAACGGCAGTTTTTCTTTTGATATCAGCCAGGTCGATTCTTTAGTCGATCAAATGGAAAGTGCTTCCGGTCAGCTGAGTGAAGGTTCTGAAGCTTTGGCAAGTGCTCTTTCTACCTATAACAATAAAATGCTGGAACTGCAAAGCGCAGTGGGAGCGCTGAATAATGGAATCAATTCTTTAAATAGCGGGACTACAGAGCTTGCAGGCGGTACTCAGAAGCTTTCTTCCGGCAGTGACCAGTTGGCTTCTGGAACAGAAGCTCTTTCGACCGGTGCAAAACAGGTAAAAGACGGCAGTAGCCTTTTTGCACAGGGAATTACACAATTAGACGGCAGCGTAAAGCAGCTTTCAGCGGGCAGTGATCAGGCAAAAGACGGAGCAGCTGTATTACAGACTGGATTAGGGGAGTTTACAACAGCTTTGCAGCAGGTAACCGGCTCTTTGGTGGACTCTTCTATGCAGCAGATCAGTGCCGATATGAGTGATTCTAATAAACCGTTTGTCCAGAGCCTTGCAAAGGCTGGAAGTGATACACAGGACATCGGCGCAACTCTACAGACGCAAAATGCGGATTTGATTAAAAATCTTCAAGGGATTGCTGCTACTACGACAGATGCAACCACAAAGGCACAGATTAATGCAATGATTGTTGGCATCCAGAATAACACGACGATCGGTACAAAGTTAACTGGGCTTGGCAACGATATTCAGGCGATCGGCCAGGGTGCGAACAATACACTTACCGGTTCTGCTCAAACAATTAAGAGTAATTTTGCAGGACAGGAAAAGAAATTGAATGAATCTGCTCAAAAGCTGAATGATGGTGCAAAATCAGTTGCTGATGGAACAAAGCAGATTTCCGATAATTTGACGTTGGTTTCTGGCGGAGTTGATACTTTAATGCAGAAAGCAAATGAGCTGGCCGCCGGTGCTCAACAGGTCTCCGATGGAGCAGAGAGTGCTAAAAATGGAGCAGATTCCCTCAAGAGTGGCTCTGCACAGGTCAATGCAGGTGCTTCGGCATTGCAGACTGGTGCAACAGAACTGCAAAATGGAGGAGTTCAGCTGCAAAATGGCATTGGACAGCTAACAGAGGCTGCTGGAACCTTGGCAGAAAAGAGCGGAGAGCTCTCGACCGGAACCAATCAGTTTAAGGTTGACGGCATCGACGTTGTTGCCAACAAAGTGGTTTCCAGTAAAGCAGATGCAGAAAAACTGCTTGATCTGAAAGATGCAATTCTAGATCAGGCAAAGAGCTATAAAACCTTCTCTGGTGTTTCTGATGGCTGCAGCAACCGTGTCAGCTTTATTATGAAGACCAATGAAATTAAACAAGATAATTCTGACGAAAAACTGAACGAGGATGCAGCCGTGAATGATGGAATCAAGACAAAGACCGACCAGTCTTTTTGGGCACGCATGAAGAGCCTCTTCTGATCTTTGAAATGACTCGAATCAGACAAAATTAAAAAGGCGCTTTGTATAAACAATTTTTGCTTATACAAAGCGCCTTTTGGTTTATGGAAAATTCTTAAACATTTTGTCCATAGATTCCCTGAACAATGACTTCTCCGGTACTGATCGGAATTTCTGTTCCGTTTTCATCACTGCGTACCATCAATTCTCCACTGGGAGCAATCGCAAAAGCAGTTCCCGTATAAGACTTTAACCCTCGCGTATAGCGGACTTTTTTATGGAGTGAGACGCATAGCTCACTGTATTCTTTAAGGGGAAACTCTTTCTTTATAAATAGCTTATCAAGTTCTTCCAGTGTAGCCAGCAAAACCTCGGAACGCTTTACCGGCTTTCCCAATTCAATCAACATTGAAGTCGCTTTTACTGCAAGCTCATCCGGAAAAGATTGGTTTCCAACATTGATACCGATTCCGGGAACAATATACTGTACTTTATCGATCTCGGCTGCCATTTCGGTAAGAATCCCACAGACTTTTTTATTGCCGATGACAACATCGTTCGGCCATTTGATTTTAGCATCTAATCCCCAAACACGTCTTAGAGCACGCACAACCCCAAGTCCTGCCAGAAGGGTTGCATTCGTCAGTGGTTCCGGAATGTGTTCGGGACGCAGCAAAAAGGAAAAATAAAGTCCGGTACCAAAAGGGCTGTTCCATGCGCGCCCGAGTCTCCCTTTTCCGCCGTTCTGTTCCTCAGAAACGATCACAAGGCCGTCTCGCGCACCGCGCAGTGCCTGACGTTTCACTTCTTCGTTGGTGGAGTCAATCTCTTTAAACACCTGAATCTCTTTGCCGAGAAACTGGGTATCTAAGTTTTGCAGAAGATCTTCTGCATCAATTCGGTCGGGTTCTTTTAAAAGGCGGTATCCGCGGCGAGTGGCAGAAGCAATCTCGCAGCCTTCTTCCCGCAGGGCATTTACTGCTTTCCAAACTGCTGTGCGGGAGATCCCGAGCTTTTCACTCAGTTCTTCCCCTGAGATATCTCCCGTGGATTTTCGCAGATATTGCAAAACTTCCTCTTTAATTGCCATGGATTTCACCCTCATTTTTTAGACTATATTTTTATTATAAAGCAAAGAAAAGTGGGAAGCAAGGTTCCTATCGAAAAAGATTTGTCTCTGATAGTGGATTCGTGGTATACTAATATGAAATGCAAAGATAAAAGGAGGATTTTCAGATGGATATCAGACCCGGCGACCGCATTGAAATGAAAAAGCCGCATCCCTGCGGAAATAAAATTTTTCTGGTTCTGCGGGCGGGCATGGATTTTAAAATTCGCTGTACCTCCTGCGGAAGAGAAGTTATGGTTCCGCGCCTAAAATGCGAAAAGAATATTCGCAGAATCTTACGCGATGATCCGGAAGAAAAAGCTTAGGGACTCTTTATGAATTTACAGAATATTGGTAATTAATTCATAAGGAGAGAACTTTTATGTTCGAAAATTTACAGATATTTCAAAAAAGATATGAAGAATTAGGGCAAAAGCTTTGTCTGCCTGAAATTGCAGGAGATCAGACAAAGTTTGCAGCGCTGATGAAAGAATATAAAGATCTGGAGCCTTTGGTCAGTACCTATGGGGAATATGAGAAGGTCCAGAAAAAATTGTCGGAAGCACAGGAGCTTTTGGAATCCGGAGACCGTGAACTGCATGATCTTGCCCTTATAGATCGGGAAGAAGCACAGGGAGAGATCAAGCGCCTTACGGAAGAAATCAACATTCTTTTGCTTCCCAAAGACCCCAATGATGAAAAAAACGTGATCGTGGAAATCCGCGGCGGAGCCGGTGGGGAAGAAGCAGCTCTCTTTTCTGCGGTGCTCTATCGGATGTATACCATGTATGCACAGAGCAGGAACTGGCAGACGGAGCTTTTGAATTTAAATGAGACAGAACTCGGCGGCTGCAAGGAAGTTACTTTTCAGATTTCAGGAGCGGGTGCCTATTCCCGTTTAAAGTATGAAAGCGGTGTTCACCGGG
Organism: Caproicibacterium sp. NSD3; assembly: GCF_053613275.1. Taxonomy (NCBI): domain Bacteria; kingdom Bacillati; phylum Bacillota; class Clostridia; order Eubacteriales; family Oscillospiraceae; genus Caproicibacterium; species Caproicibacterium sp. NSD3. Next base: position 1,520,805 of record NZ_CM132119.1, on the reverse strand, counting down.
TACAGCGTGTCCCTGAAACGGAAACGCAGGGAAGAATTCATACTTCTACGGCGACGGTGGCAGTTTTGCCGGAAGCCGATGAGGTAGAACTTATAATCAATCCCAAAGATTTGCAGATTGATACCTTTCGTTCTAGCGGAGCCGGAGGGCAGCATATCAATAAGACCAGTTCGGCAATCCGGATTACGCATCTTCCGACGGGAATGGTAGTTGAATGTCAGGATGAACGCAGTCAGTATAAGAATAAAGATAAAGCAATGCGGGTGCTCAGAAGCCGGCTTTTTGAAATGAAGCAGAGAAAACATGATGAGGCGATTGCGGAAAATCGCCGCAGTCAGGTTGGAACAGGCGACCGTTCCGAACGGATTCGCACTTATAATTATCCGCAGAGCCGTGTGACCGATCATCGAATCGGTCTGACGCTGTATAAACTGGAGGACGTTTTAAATGGCAGTTTGGATCAGTTAATAGATCCTTTAATTGCGGCGGACCGAACACTTCAGTTGGAAAAGAGTATGCGCTCATCAGAGCATGAAAATTAAAAGTGAGGTAAGAATTGTGGAAACGGAACTGTTAAAAGCGGATACCCAAGGGATTGAGCGTGCAGCAAAGTTCCTCCGCGAAGGCGGTCTCGTCGGAATGCCGACGGAAACGGTTTATGGGCTTGCGGCGAATGCACTGGATGGAAAAGCCGTTGCAAAAATTTTTGCAGCGAAAGGGCGACCGATGGATAACCCGCTGATTGTCCATATTTCGGACTTTTCTCAGATTTATCATTTGGTAGCGGTTGTCCCCGAAAGTGCAAAAAAATTGGCAAAGGTTTTTTGGCCGGGACCACTTACTATGATTTTACCAAAAGCAGATTGTATTCCGGATGAAGTTAGCGCCGGATTGCCGACAGTTGCAATTCGGTTCCCGTCTCATCCGGCGGCGCAGCAGCTGATTACGGCTGCCGGTTTGCCTTTGGCAGCGCCTTCTGCCAATCTTTCCGGAAAGCCAAGTCCCACGACAGCGGAACATGTTATGCACGATCTCTCTGGAAAAATTGAAGCCGTAGTTGACGGCGGGCCCTGTAAGGTCGGCGTGGAATCCACAGTGATTACATTGGCGTCAAATCCACCGCGTCTTTTAAGACCGGGTGGAATTACATTGGAACAGCTGCGTTCCGTTTTGGGAGAAGTAGAGATGGATGACGCAGTGCTGCATCCGTTAAAAGAAGGGGTGCGCGCTTCTTCCCCGGGAATGAAGTATAAGCATTATTCTCCGAAAGCAAATGTGATTATTCTTGACGGCAGTGATGAACAATATAGAAATTATGTAAACTCTCATATTGCGCCGGGAGTAATGGCTCTTTGCTATGATGAGGATTGTGCGGGACTAAAGAGTCCTTATTTATGTTATGGGGCAGAGACGGATATGTCTCAGATGGCACATCATCTTTTTGATGCGCTGCGCGAAGTGGATCTTCTTGGAGCAAAAACTGTTTATGCTCGTTGCCCTGCACCAAAGGGAGTTGGGTTGGCGGTTTATAATCGCTTGATGCGGGCAGCCGGATTTGAGGTGCTTCATCTTTGAAACAGCTGATTATTGGACTGACCGGCCCGACTGGAGCCGGTAAATCAACATGGACTGCAGCACTCGAAAATTTGGGCTGCAGAATCATTGATTGTGATCAGCTTGCCAGAGAAGCGGTACAGGCCCCCGATTGTATCAAAAATTTGCAGCGGGTTTTTGGAGAAGATCTGATTTCGGTAGATGGACTCGATCGTAAGGAGTTGGCTAAAAGAGCGTTTCAGGATGCAGCGCATACCGAACTTCTTAATCAAATTACGCATCCCGTGATACTCGCTTTGCTGGAGAAAAAGCTGCAAAGCCTTTCGAAAGAACCTACTCCGGCGATTATCATTGATGCGCCGCAGCTTTTTGAAAGCGGGCTTGATTCTCGCTGCGATTTTGTAGCGGCAGTTCTGGCACCGAAAGAAATTCGAATCAAGCGACTGCAAAAACGAGATGGGATTAGCGCGAAAGAGGTTCTTTCCCGGATGTCGGTCCAACATTCGGATGATTTTTTCCAGAAGCATTCCGATTTTATTTTAGACGGCAATCTTTTGCCCGAACAAGTAAGGGGGCATGCTTCTGAATTTTTGCAGCAGGTATTGGAAGGAAACGCATGAGACATATCAAAAGACGAACAAACCGAAAATTACGAAAGAAACGAATCTTGATTGTGATAGCGGGTTTGATCCTGGTGGCAGGTGTTATTGTTGGCTTGGTGTCGTTGCTTCATAAAAGCAATGAACAGGTGCAGCATGCTGCATATCCGCAGGAGTATCAAGAAATCGTCAATCAATATACGACACAGTTTCAAGTGGAACCTTCTCTTGTTTACGCTGTCATGAAAGCCGAGAGCGGATTTGATTCCCACGCACATTCTGGGGCAGATGCCAGAGGGTTGATGCAAATTACACCCGAAACGTTTGAATGGCTGCAGTGGCAGATGCCGGATGATCCGGAATATACAGGTGAAGATCTTTACAATCCAGAGATTAATATCCGTTACGGATGCAAGTTCCTTTCGATTTTACAGGGTACTTATCAGGATCTCGGCACTTGTATTGCCGCCTATAATGCAGGAATGGGCAATGTAAACAGGTGGCTTTCCGACAGTGATTATTCTGATGATGGAATCACACTCAAAGAAATTCCTTATCCAGAAACTAAGACATATGTTCAGCGGGTGCTGAGCAATTATCAGCAGTATAAAAGTCTATATAATTCCCAAAAATAATTTTGATCGGAGGTATCAGGTATGGCAAAAAAAGAAAATAAGGGCGAAACAAAAAAACTTGCCGAAAAGCTTCTCATTAATCGTAAAAACGGGTTCTTTTCGGTAACAGATGAACAAATTGAAAAGGCAGATAAATTCTGTGAAGGGTATAAGAAGTTTTTAGGGGCTTCTAAAACCGAACGGGAAGCTGTCCTTTCAACGATTGCGCTGGCGGAGAAAGAAGGATTTATTCCCTATGATCCCGATAAGAATTATCAGGCCGGCGACAAGGTGTATTTCAATAACCGTGGGAAAGCGGTCATTCTGACAGTCTTTGGGACAAAAGGCTGCAAGAATGGCGTAAGGATTGCTGCATCTCATATTGATTCCCCGCGTCTTGATCTAAAGCCCCATCCGCTTTATGAAAAAGATGATTTGGCGCTTTTTAAAACGCACTATTACGGGGGTCTCAAAAAGTATCAATGGACAACCATTCCCTTGGCAATGCATGGCAGAATCTGCCGGAAAGACGGTTCTCAAGTGGATATTTGCCTCGGTGAAAAGTCGGGTGATCCGATGTTTACAGTGACCGATTTATTGCCGCATCTGGGAGACGAGCAGATGCATAAACCAATGATGAAGGCCATTGAGGGAGAGAACCTTAATATTCTTGTTGGCAGCCGTCCGATTCGCGATGATGAAGGAGATCAGATTTTCAAACTGAATGTGATGCGCCTTTTGAATCAGGAATATGGGATCACGGAAGAAGATTTTGTCAGCGCGGATATTGAGTTTGTACCGGCATTTAAGCCCTGTGACCTAGGATTTGACCGCAGCATGATCGGCGCTTATGGTCATGATGACCGCGTCTGTGCTTATCCTGCAGTGATGGCAGCATTGACTGCAAAAACACCTGAAAATACAATCATCACCGTCCTTGCTGATCGGGAAGAAACCGGCAGTGATGGAAACACTGGACTCAATAGTGCATTCATGAGAGACTTTATTGCAGATTTGGCTGAAAAAGAGGGCCTTGTTCCGCGTCATGTGATGGCAAAATCAAAATGCCTATCAGCAGATGTAACGGCCGCTTATGATCCCACCTATGCAAGTATGTATGAGTTTAACAACTCCACTTTCCTGAATAATGGTGTTGCAATGAGCAAATATACCGGTGGCCGCGGAAAGAGCGGTACCAGTGAGGCAACAGCAGAGCTTGTCTCAGAGATCCGGTCAATTTTTGAGAAAAACGATGTGCTTTGGCAGATCGGTGAACTTGGAAAAGTTGACGGTGGCGGCGGCGGAACAGTTGCAATGTACATTGCAAACTTGAATGTTGATGTTGTTGATATTGGAGTTCCGGTTTTGTCAATGCATGCTCCTTTTGAAGTGGTTTCCAAGTTGGATATTTATATGACCTATCGTGGAATTCGCTCTTTCTACGAAGCAAAATAATAGATTTAGGGTCAAAAAAGGGATACCGGAAATTTCCGGTATCCCTTTTTGTAAGCGAAAGAGGATTTAAGAGGATTTTTTCGGTCCGCAGTAAACGATTCCACGGTCGGCATCCACTGTGACAACTGTTCCGCTGCGCAAAATCTTGGTCGCATTTTTGGCGCCAACGATCGTGGGAGTGTCCAGCGCAAGCCCTACAATTGCGGCGTGTGAGTTGAGCCCGGGTGCTTCAGAGACGATTGCATAAGCTTTTCTCATATAAGGAAGGTATTGGTTATCCGTCTCGAGAACAACTAAGATATCACCTGCTTTAAAATTTTGTTTAGCATCTTCCGGAGAAGAGCACACACAGAGATTTCCGCAGGCAGATCCTTTATTGGCAATTTTTCCAGAAACCAGAATATCGCCGACCAACTGTACCTTGAGTAAATTTGTAGTGCCGGAGATTCCCAGGGGAACACCAGCAGTAATTACGGCAAGATCACCATCTTTTACAAGACCAGCTTTTTGAGCCATCTTAATTGCATGGTCAAAGAGTGCGTCGGTGTTGTCCTGTTCCTGTATGATGATCGGGGTAACTCCCCAGGAAATATTTAGTTGGCGACGAACGACGGGGTCTGTAGTGCCGGTAATGATGGGGCAGGCGGGATGATATTTTGAAATCATGCGAGCAGTGGTACCTGATTTGGAAACCGTAATAATTGCTGCCGCGCCTAAATCATGGGCAGTGGTACAGGTCGCATGGGAGATTGCCGAAGTGACGTCCGATTTAGAAGAGCAAATGGGACGCTTTTTAAAGACAGAAACATAATCGATATCTTCCTCGGTGCGTGTTGCTATACAGACCATGGTTTTAAGAGCTTCTACCGGAAATTTTCCTGCGGCTGTTTCTCCAGAAAGCATAATTGCGCTCGTTCCATCATAAATAGCATTGGCGACATCAGTTGCCTCTGCACGTGTGGGACGAGGATGGCTGATCATAGAATCCAACATTTGGGTGGCAGTAATGACTGTTTTTCCCTGCTGCATTGCTTTTTTGATGAGCTTTTTCTGCAGAATCGGAATCTCTTCCAGAGGGACTTCTACGCCCAGATCACCGCGCGCAACCATGATTCCATCCGAGACACGCAGAATTTCGTCAATGTTCAGCACACCGCTCATATTTTCAATTTTTGCAATAATACGCATATTATGGCAGTTATTCTTTTTTAATTCGCGCCGTAAGTTCAAAATATCTTCTGCACTGCGTGTAAAGGAAGCAGCGATCATATCGAATCCTTCTTTTACACCGAATGCAATATCAGACTGATCTTTTTCACTGATGAAAGGAAGAGAAAGTGAAATATTCGGTACATTAATTCCCTTTTGAGAAGAGAGCGTGCCGCCGCTTATCACGGTACAGTGAACTTCCGTCTCAGTGCAGGAATTCACATTCAGCTCAATCAATCCATCATCAATTAAAATTCTGCTGTTGGGATGAACTTCTTTCGGTAAACGTGAAAATGTTACATAAGAAATCGTCTCATCACCAACAATGGGCTTCGTCGTCAGTGTAAAGGGAGCGCCTTCTTTTAAAGTAACCTGCTCTTCCTTGAAAGTACCCGTTCGTATTTCCGGACCTTTGGTATCTAGCAGCAGAGCAACCGGAAGATCAAGTTCCTCACGAAGCTGCTTGATTTTATCGGCTCGCTTTTTGTGATCTTCATGTGTGCCATGGGAGAAATTCAGCCGTGCAACATCCATGCCGTTCTGCATCAGCTGGCGCAGGGTGTCGCCTTGATCTGTGGCGGGTCCGACTGTACAGATGATTTTTGTTTTTCTCATACTGCAAACCTCGATCCTAAATTTTTGAAATTACATCCATTTTACTCTACGGTTGTGAAAAAATCAACGATCAAATTCTGATTTATTTATTTGTGCATTTTTTTGGAATTTGATTTTTAAGGGATCGCAGGTTACAATAATAACAAGAGAAAATAAAGATAGAAAGGAGAGACCGTATGGGCACAAAAAGAACATTTTTGCGCAGAAGCAGGACAAAGTTCGCGGAAAATGAAAACCGGACCATTATGGTTAGCCGTCGGGTCCTTTTAATTCTGATTTTGATCGTTGTTTTGGCCGGCATATTTTTATGCTATCGGTCTTTACAGGAAATTCGGACAGAAGAGGATCAGAAGACGGTTTCTTCGCAGGCGATTGCAAAAGAGCCGCTTGATCCTTCTCTTTTAACAGTCATTTCGTCAAAAATCCCCTGTAATCAAGAGGAGGAACCGCCGCAGCTTGCAACAGTTTCTGGCGTTTCAGTCAACATAAAGATTGCGGATGCTTTAAAACAATTTTTAGCGGCTGCTAAAAAAGCAGGCTATTCGATTCAGCTTAAGAGTGGGTATATGAATGCAGCGGATCAGGAGAAACTTTATCAGGATAAGGTCTCTTCTCTAATTTCTGGGGGTGGATATACACAGGTTCGTGCCGAAGCTGAGGCGGCAAAGACCGTTCCGCCGGGAAATGCGTGTGAGGATGTTTTGGGGCTGTCATTCGAGGTAAACGGAGATTCAGATTTTGAAAACAGTGCAGCTGCCAAATGGCTCGATAATCAGTGCATTTTTTACGGATTTATCAGGAGGTACCCGGAGTCTAAAACGGAGTATACCGGAATGTCCGGTAGTTTTACTCATTATCGCTATGTCGGAGAAGAATCGGCAATGAAGATGCGTTCTTATGGAATGTGTCTGGAGGAATATGCATCTTATCTGAAGCAGTCTGGCGCACTCAGTTGAGATTTCTAAAAAAGTACTTGCTTTTTTGAAATTGCTATGGTAAAATCTTAATGTTAAGTTTGCAGTTGGAAGAAAGAGGTGACAATCATGAAGGAAGGAATTCATCCCCAGTACAAAGAAACAACCATTACCTGCGCATGCGGAAATGTGATCCATACCAGATCCACAAAAGAAAATATCCGCGTTGAAATTTGCTCCAAGTGCCACCCGTTCTTCACCGGCAAGCAGAAGCTGGTGGATACCAGCGGTCGTGTTGATATGTTCAAAAAGCGTTATGGAATTGGCAAATAATCATTAAACTGGTTTTAATCGGGCGGTGCAGAAATGCGCCGCCTGTTTTCATATGGGAGGAAGAGAGTTTTTATGGAAGTCTATCGGACTTTGCAGAAATCCGGAGGACGGGATTTTACTGAAAAGAAATCACGGTTTATTGGATATGCGTTTCCAGTTTCTACGGAAAAGGAAGCACAGGATTTTTTGCAGATGATCCGTAAACGCCATTGGGACGCAAAACACAATGTTTCGGCTTATGTGTTGAAAAATGGGATTCAGCATTGTTCAGATGATGGCGAACCGCAGGGAACAGCAGGGGTTCCGGTGATGAATGTACTTCTTAAAAACGGCGTGGTCAACGCAATGATCGTCGTGACCAGATATTTTGGAGGAATCCTTCTGGGAACAGGTGGATTGGTACGTGCCTATTCCCATGCAGCATCGCTTGCCTTGGAGGATGCCGGAATCGTCACTATGCGCCCTTGTAAAAATTTATCTCTTTCTTGCAGCTATTCTCAATACGGAAGAGTTTCTGCATTGATTCCTCAATATGGCGGTAAGATTGACAAGAGTGAGTTTGGAGCAGAAGTCAAATTGCAGGTTCATATTGAGAATGAGAGATTCCATTTATTTCAAACTGAATTTACAGAGGCAACTGGTGGTGCGATTTGTGTGAAAATAGAGGGAGAAACTTATTTTTGCGAATGATTTTTTCTTTTTGCAGGAATTTTGCGTTTTTTTGCGTATATATTTATGCAGGAATGTTTTTAGAAAGGCGGTGCATATCTGAAAATGACAGTACGGGAGAGAACACAAGGAATCGAAAGACAGATTTTATCTCCATATGCGGCGTTGTCCGATCAGACGAAAGGACGCAAGCATCCGGAAGAAGACGATGATTTGCGCACGCCGTTTCAAAGAGACAGAGACCGGATTATCCATTGTAAGTCTTTCCGCAGACTGAAACATAAAACGCAGGTTTTTCTTGCACCGGAAGGGGATCATTACCGTACGCGGCTGACCCATACATTAGAAGTAGCACAGATTGCACGGACGATTGCAAGGGCCTTGCGCCTAAATGAAGATCTCACGGAAGCAATTGCTTTGGGACACGATTTAGGACATACTCCGTTTGGACATGCAGGAGAGCGTGCACTTAATGAGCTTTGCCCAGGAGGATTTCGCCATTATGAACAGAGTGCTCGCGTGGTGGAACGTGTAGAAAAAAACGGAGAAGGACTCAATCTGACCGAAGAAGTGGTAGATGGCATTTTGTGCCATACAACTGGAAAACAAGCAGAGACGTTGGAAGGGCAGATTGTGCGGGTTTCTGATCGGATCGCTTATATTAACCATGATATTGATGATTCCGAACGTGCTGGAATTATCAGGGAAGAAGACCTGCCGCAGACGCTTACTGATCTTTTGGGACACAGTAAAAGTCAGAGAATTAATACGTTGGTATGTTCTGTAGTGGAGAGCAGCCAGCATGGGAAAATTGAGATGGAACCGGAAATTGAAGCGCCCTTTGATGAACTGAGACGCTTTATGCTTCATTCTGTCTATGAAAATCCGTATGCAAAAAGTGAAGAAAAGAAAGTTCCCGGAATTATCGGGAAGCTTTATGAGTATTTTGGGGAGCCGGGAAATCTTCCGGAGGATATGCGCATAATCGAAATGGAAGACGGGCTTAGCCGTGCGGTGACGGATTATATTGCCGGGATGACTGACCAGTATGCAGTCGAAAAATTTATGGAGATTTACGTCCCAAAAGCATGGAATCACTGATTTTTTGAAAGATTTAAGAGGAAGAAGGAAAGCTCAAAATGCCGCTGCCGCAGGAATTTTTGGATGAACTCAAATCACGCAGTGATTTAACAGAAGTTGCTTCTTCCTATGTTTCACTAAAAAGACAGGGAAGAAATCTGGTTGGGCTTTGCCCTTTTCATAATGAAAAGACGCCGTCCTTCAATATTTATCCGGAAAATGGCTCATTTTATTGCTTTGGCTGTGGTGCCGGAGGGGACGTAATTACTTTTGTCCGTAAAATTAAAAATCTCGATTATATGGAAGCAATCCGTTTTCTTGCACAGCGTGCGGGAATGACAGTTCCCGAAGATGCAGCAGACAATGGACTCACGAAGCTGCGTACCAGAATTTACGAGATCAATCGGGAGACTGCCCGCTATTATCATCAGATGCTGCTTTCTCCGCAGGGAAAAAAAGCGTTGGATTATCTTATGGGCAGAGCACTGAGCGTGAAGACAATTCGCCATTTTGGATTGGGATATGCACCACCCGGCAGATTTTCTCTGGTGGATTTTCTCGAAAAAAAAGGATATAAAGAAGACGAAATCGTGAGTGCAAACCTTGCTTTTCGTGGACGCAGCGGCCATTTGATTGATCGTTTCTATGACCGTGCGATGTTTCCAATTATTGATCTAAGAGGAAATATTATGGCATTTGGTGGAAGGATACTCGGTCCCGGAGAACCCAAATACATAAATTCCAGTGATACGCCGGTCTATCATAAAGGAAGAAATCTGTTTGCGCTTAATTTTGCAAAAGATTCGGGACAAGACAGCCTAATCCTTTGCGAAGGTTATATGGATGTAATCGCGTTACACCAGGCGGGCTTTACAAATGCGATTGCAGGGCTTGGAACTGCACTGACCCCAGAGCAGGCAAAGTTGATTTCCCGCTATACGGGGGAAGTGATCGCCTCTTATGATGCAGATTCTGCAGGGCAGAAGGCGGCTTCACGCAGCATTCCACTTTTGAGAGAAGCGGGGCTGAATGTACGAATCTTGGTAGTCCCGAACGGCAAAGATCCGGATGAATTTATCCGTTCTTATGGAGAGAATGGACATGCTCGTTTTCAGCAGCTTTTGGATCAGTGCGGCAACGACGTGGAATATCAGTTGGAGAAAGCACGCCGTGCAGTCAATGTTCAGACACCGGATGGAAAAGTCGCTTTTTTGGAAAGTGCCGTAAAAATTCTCGCAACGCTTGATAATCCGATTGAGCAGGAAGTTTATGCTGGAAAACTTTCTGAAGAAATGCATGTGGAGCGGACGACGCTTTTAAGTCAGATCAAAAGACAGAGGCAGAAACAGCAGAAATCCGAGCGCAAGAAAGAATTCCGTTCTTTTCAGCAAAAAAGGATTGGACTCAAAGATTCTGTAAACCCGGAAAAACAGGATAAGCTGCGGGCGGCGGGGGCAGAAGAAGCGCTGCTTGCCTATTTAATTCGTTATCCGGAGGCTTCTTTGCAGATTTTTGAGCAATTACCGCCGGAAAAATTCAGTACTTCCTTTAATTGCCGTGTATATCGGGTAATTATGGACAGAATGAAAGAGGAAAAATCTACAGATTTAACAGATTTATCGTCTGTTTTTTCTCCGGAAGAAATGGGAACTCTTGCGAGAATCCTTGCGAAGGATGCGGACATTCCCATTAGCCGGGAAGACGCTCAAGATTATGTAAAGGTAATCCTGGAAGAAGCGCAGAAACAGATGCTGCAGAAAAATTCCAGTGAAAAGGACCTTTTAGCATATGTCGAATATTTGAAAGAACAGAAAACAAGAAAACAGGGGGATTAAGGAAATGACAGTTACACCAACACCGGATAAAAAAACAGTGATCCGGGAATTGATTGAGCAGGGCAAATCAAAAGGACAACTTTCAACCAAGGAGATTCTTGACGCGATTGGGGAACTGGATTTTGAACCGGAACAGCTGGAAAAATTCTATGATACACTGGAAAGTCAGGGCGTTGAGATTATAGAAGATTTTGGAACGGAAAATCTGGAGGATATCAGTCTGAATCTCGCGCCGGAGGAGAATGATGTCAATCCCGGAGTTGGGAGCGAAAGCATTTCAGTCGATGACCCGGTTAAGGTTTATTTAAAAGAGATCGGGCGGGTTCCGCTGCTTTCTCCGGAAGAGGAAATCGACTTGGCTATCCGGATTTCCGATGGAGATGAAACAGCCAAAAAGCGTTTGGCAGAAGCAAACCTTCGCTTGGTTGTCAGTATCGCAAAGCGATATTTGGGTCGCGGAATGCAATTTCTCGATTTGATTCAAGAAGGAAACCTGGGCCTGATTAAAGCCGTAGAAAAATTTGATTACACAAAAGGGTTTAAATTTTCCACTTATGCGACATGGTGGATTCGTCAGGCCATTACCCGCGCGATTGCCGATCAGGCGCGCACCATTCGAATCCCGGTCCATATGGTCGAGACAATTAATAAAGTGAAAAAAGTTTCCAGTCAGCTTCTGCATGCGAATGGTCGTGAACCTACTGCAGAGGAGATCAGCGCAGAACTTAATATGCCGGTGGAGAAGGTCCGCGAAATCATGCGAGTTGCACAGGAGCCGGTTTCGCTGGAAACACCGATCGGGGAAGAGGAAGACAGTCATTTGGGCGATTTTATCCCAGACGATGATGCACCCGCTCCGGCAGATGCTGCTTCCCATATTATGCTCAAAGAGCAGCTTTCTGATGTACTTGATACGTTGACCCCCAGAGAAGAAAAAGTACTGCGCCTTCGTTTTGGCTTGGAGGATGGACGTTCCCGTACTTTGGAAGAAGTCGGTAAGGAATTCAATGTCACTCGTGAAAGAATTCGTCAGATTGAAGCAAAAGCTCTTCGTAAATTGCGCCATCCGAGCCGCAGCAAAAAGCTGAAAGATTTTTTGGATTGATTGAAAGGAGATGGCGGCTATGGTCATGACTTTAGAGACAGATTATGCAGTTCGGATTATGGAACTTCTCACGAAGACAAACGGAAAAGTAGACGCCGGATCCATTTCAAAAAATACCCACGTTCCGCAGAGATTTGCTTTAAAGATCCTTCGAAAATTAGTATCGGATGGACTGATTGTTTCATTTAAAGGGGCTCATGGCGGTTATGCGCTGGCACGCCCTGCTGATCAGATTACTTTGCGTGAGGTGCTGGAATCAGTGCAGGGTCCCTATATGATCAGCCGATGCCAACAGGATGAGTATTGCTGTGCACACAGTGGTAGCGGAGCACATTGCCGTTTTCATAAAGTCTACGATGAGGTAACTGAGATGGTCAGAAAAAAGCTTGACAGTTATACGTTTGCACAGATTTGCAGTTCGGACGATTTGTCATTAGAAAAAGATGACAACGTTTAAAAAATAGAGTTTTATAAAAAACGCTCTAAACAATCAGGTAGGAACGAAAAATCTTACCTGAATGCTTAGAGCGTTTTTATGGGCTTTCCCAGCTAAATATTTTATGAATTTGCCTTTAGGAAATTTACTCCTTTTCTATTTTCTATGTTATTACAAACGACTAAAATCACAAAACATATTAACTAATATTAGAAACAAAAAGAAAGTCATACAGGCAGTTCCAGAGAATTTTAGATAGGATGTTTTTTGACTTTTAATAGATTTTAGGATTTCTTTTGTTCTTTTAATGGGATGAAATGAAATATGCTTATAAAAATGATAATAGAGCAAAAGTAATAAAGCGGTTAAAAGGAAAATTGCAAAGCAGCTCCATTTAAGAATTAGCTGTACTTCATCAGGTGCTTTTTGTGGGAATAAGAAGTTTCCAAATGGTGTCAACAAATATCCAAACCAATCATTTATACTATGAGCTATAATCGGCAACAGTAAATTTCCACTCATTATATAGAGATATCCCATCATAATCCCCAAAATTAAAGGTGCAGGAAATTGTGTTCCATGCATGAAACTAAATAAAACAGTCGTCCATATAACAGCAAAAACTTTTCCGCTGCTTTCGCATAGATTTTCTAAAAAGACGCCTCTGAATATAAATTCCTCATAAAATCCTGTGAAAACTGCTAATAAGAGAAAAAGCCATATCTGTGATAGATGCGCATTTATAGGGGGTGCGTCTCGCCGTGAGTATAAAGCACAGCTTGAAAAGTTTAAAGAGACCGTAAAAAATATCCATAAAATATTTTCAATCAAAGAAAAACGACTCTTTTTTTGATGCTTGATCACGTCTTTGACCGAAGTCTTTAATAAAAGTTGAGAAGCAATCATGAAAATACAGCCATTTAAAATTGTCACATAAATATACTGGTCAATATTAAAAGAAGAAACAGGAAAGATCCTTGCTAAAAAATTTTGTCCCAAGATGTCAATTAACAAAATAATTGCAATTCGATTGGAACTTTGCTCTAAAGTCAAATTCGTTTTCTGATTCATAAAACTGCACCTCACATAAAGTGTGATGACTTAGAATGAAGTCATGTTGCTTTGATTGATAGATGATGGGTAAGCAAATGAGAAATATAAATGAGAAAGGCAAACGTGCCAATTGCACAGGGGATAAAAAACCAAGTATGCATCGGTGTAAAGAATACGGGAACTAATGCGAAAATGAAAGAAAAAGAAGAAAGCCTAAAGAAACACAATACGAAAATCAGGACCGCCCATATCCAACCGATTCGATATAATAGGCTTCCGTAAAAATTCCCCAACAAAAGGAACGCCCAATAGAAAGCAAACCGCCAGAGAAAAGCAATCGGAATCAGTGCAGGCACAAAATACGGTGCGGATATGATCTCTTCATAAGGCGATCGCATTTGTTGCCCCAGCAATGTGATTCCGGCGGAAACACTGTCGCTCTGCTGGCACATCGTGAAAAACGAGATATACTGTCCGTTGAGGGATAAAACCCAGTCTAAAAAAGTATCGGTCAGGGCAAAAACAGCCGCAAAAACGGCAAAAGCTGCGCAGTAAGCGAGATTTTGGGTTTTCCGCGAAATCCCTAGAACTGTCGGCATGCGAAAAGAGCGGTTGCGCAGTACGATTGCCGTAATCAACAGACAGAATGCAGTATTTAGTTCGCAGCTCATATGACGATCATGCAAACTTGATAAAATGACCATTCCTATATAGCCGTAAAAAATCACCATTGGAATCCAAATAGAACGAAGTACATACCGAAAAAGACCGGTAAATGATTTCCTTTCCTGAAACGGAACCAAAGCGATGGACTTACGCATGAGAAATTCCTCCTTTCTGATCGGTTAGGGCCAAAACCAGCTCGGAAAGTGAAATCTTTGAGAAAGTCAGCCCTTCTAAAGCGGGTGGCTGCGGTCCCAGAATGGTAGCTGTTTTTAAGCCGCCGAGAGTTTGAATTTGCAGAACTTTTTGTTCCGAGCAAAAACGGTCAACCAGCTCAAATGGCCCACTTACCTGATAGCTGTTCTGAATGAGATGCTCACAGGAATCTTTCAAAATAAGGTTGCCCTTTTCAAGAATCAAAATTTCATCCAGAATGGATTCGATTTCTTCCACCCAATGGGTCGCAAAGAGACAAGCAATTGACCCTTTTGAAAAAATGCTCAACAGCTCCTGATAAAAGAGGTGCCGCGTGTTAGTATCCAATCCGAGAAACGGTTCATCAAACAAAATAAATTCGGCGCCGCTGGAAAGGGCAATCGCTAATTGAAAAGCTGTTCTTTGCCCGGTAGAAAGCGATGAAAAGCGAGCATCCTGGGGTAAACCGAATTTTTCGCAGAGCTGTGTAGCCTTTTCGGACGAAAAAGCAGGGCGCATGGCTGCAATCCAATTGATGAAGCGGGAAACCTGCATAGCAGACGGAAAGTCTTTGGGATCTCCACAATAATAGATTTTAGGCAGTGCGGTGGGATTTTCCCAGATGGGTTTTTCATCCAGAAAAACGGCTCCGCTGCTTGGATATTTTCGTCCGGAGAGAAGATTTAGCAGAGTCGTTTTTCCAGCACCATTGCGTCCCAGTACTCCATAAATGTGGCCAGTCTCAAATTCAGCAGAAATTGTACTTTGTAAATTGCTTTTTTTAAATTCCATTTGGACTTCTTTCAGAATGAGGCGGCTCATATTCATATCCCCTTTCAATCATATCTAAAAGTTCCGCTTTGGAAATTTTCAGCGTTTTAGCTTCAGAGAGCAGAGTAACAATATAAGTTTGATAAAATGCCTGTTTGTGTTGCTCCAGAATGCGACTTTTTGCCCCGGCTTTGACAAACATTCCGAGGCCTCGCTTTTTATAGATGATATCCGCGTCTACAAGCAGATTGATTCCTTTTAATGCAGTGGCAGGGTTTATTTTAAAAGTAATGGAGATTTCCGTCGTGGAGGGAATTTGCGCTTCTTCCGGAAACGCACCGGATAAAATGGCTTCCTCCAATTGTTCAGCAATTTGCAGATAAATGGGCTTTTCACTTTCAAAATGAATTTCCATTGGCGGCCTCCTTTCATAAAATAAAAACGCTCTCTTATAGTTTATTAGTTAGTTACTTATATAGTTAACAGTATAACTGTATTTATAAATTGTCAAGCGAAATTGGAATTTTCTTTTCCCAAAAATGCGTAAAATTATAGGAAATAAGATAAGAAAATTATATTTTGGAAGAATGCAGTTGAAAAAAAGGACAAGAAAGCTTATATTTAGTTATAAAGGATAAAGGTAATTGCATATGAGACTATTTTTAAAGAGACATATGTCTACGATCACAATTATTTCAGCGATTGTTTATATGGCATGGCGTCTGCTTCGAACGATTCCTTATGAGTATGGGACTTTTTCAACCGTTTTTGGGTTGATCTTATTTATTGTTGAGTTTTTGGGAATTCTGGAGATGATTGTTCATTTCCGGCAGCTTTCTCATGAAAAATTGCCCAAACCGGTCAAGGCTGATCCGAAAGACTATCCGGATGTGGATATCCTGATTTCCACTTATAATGAACCGACAGAACTATTGTATAAGACGATTAACGGATGTCTGAATATGGATTATCCGGATAAATCAAAAGTACATATTTATCTATGTGATGATGGACATCGGGACGAGATGGGTATTTTGGCAAAAGAAATGGGTGTTACGCATTTGGTGCGAGATACGCATGAATTTGCAAAAGCCGGAAATCTAAACTACGCGCTGAGTGTAACGCACTCGCCCTACATTGTTACGTTTGATGCGGATATGATTCCAAAACACGATTTTCTGACAGCATGTATTCCCTATTTTTTAGGGGAGGAAGAGATCGGATTTTTACAGACGCCGCAGAGCTTCTACAATCCGGATCTGTTTCAGTATAATCTGTATTCAGAAAGCCGTGTCCCAAACGAACAGGATTATTTTTACCGGGATGTTCAGGTAATGAGAAATGCCAGCAACACGGTGATTTTTGGAGGAACCAATACCATTCTTTCTCGCAAAGCGCTGGAGGATGCCGGTGGATTTTATACCGGGGTTATCACAGAGGATTTTGCAACCGGTATGATGATTGAGAGTAAAGGATATCAGTGCTATGCGGTCAGCGATTCCCATGCGTGCGGAATGGCTCCGGAGGATTTGAAGAGCCTTGTTAAACAGCGCCAGCGCTGGGCTCGTGGGTGTATTCAAACCGGACGAAAAGTAAATCTTTTTGGGTTAAAAGGGCTCTCTTTTAAACAAAAAATCAGTTATTTGACTTCTATTACTTATTGGTATAGCCCCATTAAGAGAATGATTTATATCCTGTCTCCAATTTTGTATGCTGTGTTTGACCTGATCGTTGTTAAATGTACCTTAGGAGAAGTTTTGATTTTTTGGCTGCCTATGTATTTGCTGAACCATTATACGCTTAATTGTTTATCCGGAAATATTCGGAATACCCGTATTACCAATATTTATGAGACTGCTTTGTTACCGGCTCTCTTTTTACCGGTTCTGAAGGAATCTCTTGGAATTTCTCAGAAAAAATTTGAGGTGACGGAAAAGGACAGTAAAGAAAAACTGAAATCCAGCGATTTTGGGTATTCCTTTAAAACGTCGATCACTTTGCTTGTCCTTTTGGTCTTAGATGGGATTGGATTGGTGAGATGCCTTCATTTCCTTTTGACTTTAGCAATTCCGTCATACCTTTTGATTCTGTTTTGGCTTTCAGTGAATTTCTATTATTTGCTGATGTCTGTTTTCTTTATTTATGGAAGACGGAAACATCGTGAATTTGAACGATTCCGGGCAAATATTGGCTGTTTGGTGGTATATGATAACAAGCTGCTTCGAACCCATACTTACGATATTTCAGAGAACGGAATTTCTCTTCTTTTCGATTTCCCTGAATACATTCCGCCGGAGGAAGAAATAACGATTCGGCTTGCCACTGATCGAAACGAAACAGAGTGGAGCGGGAAAGTAGCCAATGTTATGCAGATTGGTTCAAAATGGAAATATGGAATTTCTATGCAAAAAATCACGGAACCAAACAAAAGACAAATGATGCAAATTGTTTATGATCGTGATCCAACGCTCCCAAGAACGATGGAGAACGGCCTAAGTACAATGGATGATCTTGCTTTAAATATTGAATACCGCAAAAAGTCGAAGAAGGATTTTACAAGCAAAAAACTTCCTTTTGTGGAACTTGATCATACGGTTACCACGAAAGATGGAAAGAAACTGGTGCTGGCGACTTTTGATTATGAGTCGTTGGTCCTTTGGAATCCCTCTAAAGAGGCGGCTTTACAGAAGCTTTCTTTTTCTGAAGAAGGGGTCGTTTTTGAGTGCAGCTTGCAGGAGGAAATTTCGAAACATGAAGCCTCTTATCGGGTGGATAATCTTGCAGAGCTAATGGGCAGCACCATTTTTCGAACACTTTTAAATACATGGGTTACAGATTGTCGTCAAGATAGAGCCCAGGAGAAAAATTACAGAAAACAAATTGACACTACACTAAATTGTTATGAAGTTTTTGATGAACTGCAGTACTTAAACTAAAAATTTTCAAGGTGGATTATGGGGCGTTTTGTGAAGCAGAATGGATTTATAAAAACAAAATATAGAAAAAGTCTGTTTTGGGTGATTGGACTTTCAGTTTGCTTGTTGCTGCCATTTCTTACGATCCCCGTGTCAGCCGCTTCAAAGGATAGCAATGCAGTGCAGCTTGTACCGGAGCAGATAAAGTCTTGGAATGACGGTGCAGATGTTACGGTCGATACAACAGGAGAGGAAGAGTCAACAAAGACTACGGTTACAGCAGACAGCACAGGGCTTAGAAAGGGATACTATTCGTCTTATCTTTATGATGATACGAAGCGAAATGTTTCTGCATATGACGGGATTCGATTTCATGTAGAAAATAACGAAGATACTTCATTAAAAATGAATCTTACCCTTACTGTCAGCAAGACTGTTAGCGTGTCTTTGCTTGATCAGTCTTTTGCAATTTTGCAGCCAGATGATAAGACTGAGATAGCGAGTATTCTTTACCCGGAGAATGGGACATTGATGGTCCCTGGGAATTTTAGCGGGACGCTGTATGCTCCTTTTTCACAGTTGCTTACCGATGATGGCCGGCGGATTTCGCTTACGCAGATCCAATCGTGGGGTGTTACAGGGGTTGAATCTGAGGATCAGACTATTTCTTATACGATTGGGAAAATCGAGCTTTTAAAGAATAGCGAGGCTGCAATAAGAGGGCAGTATTATTTTATTACGCCTTCCGGAGATACGCAGATAACAGTGCCGCATACGGGCAGCATTATAAAAAACTACCAGGCATCTGTAACTGATTTGGATATGAAACAACAGGACCAGACCCCGGAATTTTTTTTGTCCGGCACAAATACAGGAATCACCCTCACAAAAGAAGGCCGATTAGAAATCAGCAGTGACTGTACTGCATCTGAAGTTACAATTTATGTGAAAACAGAGCAAAGCTTAAATGCTGGGAAACTGCAAGTTCAACTGGTTCGCGAGAATTCACAGGATTCCGGAGTTCTCGTTCCAGATCCATCGGAAGTCGGAACCATTTTATCTCCCCTTTATCGATGGCTTGGCCAGTCTTTCACCTGGATTCAGGGAGGAACTTTAACCGTCTTCCTTTTAGTGGCAGCGCTGATTGCACATTGGTTTGAAATTTCTAATCGCAATTATTATTCAATAAAAGAAGAATATGAAAGAAACTTTCATCAGAATAAAAAGGAGGGAAAGTTGTGAGTTTTTCGAGCTTATCCTTTTTATTTTATTTTCTTCCGGCATCATTGCTGTTATATTATTTGTTTTCCTTTTCTGTCACGTTCAAAAATATTATTTTGTTGATCTGCAGCTTGGCGTTTTATGCCTTTGGGGAACCCAAAAATATTGGGATTTTAATTCTTTCCATTTTGGTCAATTATGGTTTTGGACTTTTGATTGGCTATACCAAGAATCCTAAGGGACGTAAGATCTTTTTCTTAACTTTGTCTATTGCTTTTAATTTGGGATTGCTTTTTGTTTTTAAATATCTTTCGTCTGCCATTAAGACGGTCAATTATTTTATGACTTCACCGATTGATGTGGGACAGTTTACCTTTGCGTTGCCGATTGGAATTTCATTTTTTACCTTTCAGGCGATTTCTTATGGAATTGATGTTTACAGAGGGAGTGTTGGGGTTCAAAAAAATCTGCTGAATTTTGCCCTGTATCTTTCTTTTTTCCCGAAGTTAACGCAGGGACCAATTACAAAATATACGGATTTTGAGCCTCAAATTTATGGGCGCAAAGAAACCGTACAGAAGTTTTCCTCCGGGGTTTGCTTCTTTTTAGTTGGGCTTGGGAAAAAGGTTCTTTTAGCCAATAATATGGCAATCGTGGCAGATCGAATTTTTTCTCTGCAACAGATGGGAGAATTGTCGGTTGGACTGGCATGGATGGGTGCGATTGCATATACCTTCCAAATTTATTTTGATTTTTCTGGGTATTCCGATATGGCGATTGGAATTGGGCTGATGTTCGGTTTTCAGTTGCCGCGAAACTTTTGGTATCCTTACATTTCCAAATCCATCAGCGAGTTTTGGCGAAGATGGCATATCACATTGGGCGCATGGTTCCGCGAGTATCTTTATATCCCGCTTGGAGGATCACGGATGCGCAACCAGGATAAGGTGATCCGAAATCTTGCAGTGGTGTGGATCGCTACAGGAATCTGGCATGGCGCGAACTGGACTTTTTTGGCGTGGGGAGTTCTCAACTTTATCTGTATTGCATGGGAGAGAGTTTTTCATTTTGAAAAGATGAATGTTCCAAATGCTGTTCGCCATCTTTATGCGCTCTTAGTCATTGTATTGGGATGGGTGTTGTTCCGCTCGGATTCCCTGCCGAAAGCAATGGATTATATTCAGAGCATGTTTAACTTTGTTCAAAATGGATTTTGGAATGATTATGCTTCAATGTTCCTAAAAGAATTTTGGGTATTTTTTGTTCTTTGTACGGTCTTTTCTATGCCGGTTGTTGGAATTGTCAATCAGTTTTTGGCCAAGGGAGTTCTTACCGAACGCCGTATTTCAAAAGAACCTCCCTATGACGAAAAATCCGTCTATATGGAGGTCCCCTTTCATCGGGTTATGGAAGTTCTGTACCCGATTGGAATGATTTTATTGTTTGTTGTATGTGTATCTTATCTGGTAAAAGGCAGTTATAATCCTTTTATTTATTTTCAATTTTGAAAGGAGCAAGGTTAAATGAAACATTTTTTTACGAAAAAAACAGTGACAGCGGCCTTGTTCGTTACACTCCTTTTTGTAATGGCTCTTTTAAACATTCAGACAGTATTTCCTTCTTTGCAAAAAGATGTCAGTGACTACCATGCATCAAGCAATTCTGAAAAACCGGAGACTTTTTCAGATTTAGTCACCAATCTTAACAATACCGCTAGTACAGAAGTATTTGGAAAGTATGGCTTTATTGAAACTTATGGTTATTTACAAAAGCTGATGGATAAAAAGGAAACAAATAATTTTGAAGTCGTAAAAGCAGAAGATGGATCCCTGCACTACACCTATTTTACGACAGGCCCCAACGATGTTCAGACACTTTCAGAGCGAATGGAACGATTAAAAAAGGATGCTGAGTCGGTAGGCAGCCATGTAATGTATGTGATGACGCCTGATAAATATATTAAAGGGGTCACCAAATTTGAAAAAGGAATTCCCTACAATTACGCGAACGAAACTGCAGATTTGTTCTTGGATGAAATGCGGAACAATCAGATTGATACATTGGATTTTCGGGAAGTTATGAAAGAGAATGGGACTTATACGCAAGACAGCTTTTATCAGACGGACCACCACTGGAAGGTTCAAACTGCCTTTAATGCGTTTAAAAGTTTTGCAGATGTTGTAGACGAGAAGTATGATTTTCAGTTCCCTAATAAAGCCTATTATACAGACATCAATAATTACAATCAGATTATTTATAAAAATTCATATCTGGGGTCAATGGGACGCAAAGAAGGAATTTTATATTCCGGAGCGGAAGATTTTGATTTTATTTATCCCAAATTTGATACCAATTATTTCTTTTATGCACAGGGAAGTAATGAGGCGATCACAGCCAACGGACGTTTTGAACAATCGGTCTGCTTTACCTCTATGCTTTCGGGTGGAGATATTTATGACGCAGAGTGCGATAAATATTTTACTTAT
The DNA here is from genome assembly GCF_053613275.1 of Caproicibacterium sp. NSD3. Taxonomy (NCBI): domain Bacteria; kingdom Bacillati; phylum Bacillota; class Clostridia; order Eubacteriales; family Oscillospiraceae; genus Caproicibacterium; species Caproicibacterium sp. NSD3. The sequence goes on along the minus strand of NZ_CM132119.1, from coordinate 1,499,083 downwards.
ATGGATGGAAATCCGGGTTTTGTTGAAATTACCAATTTCGATCATCCAGATGGCAAAAAGGTCCTTTTTATTAAGGATTCTCTAATGGTGCCGGTGGCATCGTTCTTTTCGCTGGGCTGTTCTAAAGTCTATATGATAGACCCACGCTACTATGGCGGAAATATTCAGGATGTCATTGATCAGTATCATTTCGATGATGTTTTTGTCAGCTTTTCTCCGCAGAACTTAACAACGGATTTCTTTACGTTCTATTCGGATGATGGCATACAAGCTGCCCATTAAGAACCATTTCCAACCAATGCGTTCAGCATATTGGTGTTCCAAGTGGAAGTGCTAAGGTCATAAATACCAAATCCAGAGGCAAGTTCCCAATATCCATAGCTAATTCCTGATTTTTCGCATTCCTGAACGACTGCGCTAGTCCAAGCTACTCTTGTTTGTGCAGGTGCTTTACGGCTGATTCCAAACTCTCCCAGAAAGAGAGGAACATTGTGTGCATCGGCCCATTTTTTGGCGGTTTCCAGCCGCATTTTCAGGTAAGCAGTTTCTTCACTTGTCCCGGTCCATGTGATCCCATGAAGGTTTTCAAATCCTGTGTGATAAGGGTTCCCTTGAAACGTGACATTATTAGGTTCATAGTAATGGACAGTTGCGATTAAACGATCATCTTTTGGCAGCTCCAGCGCCGAAAGAGAATCAATAGAATTGTAGTTCGCACCGCCGACGATTAAGTAATGTTTGGTATCATTTTTTCGAATTGTCTGAACGATTCTTTGCAAATAGCTGTTCCAGGTTGCACTGTCCAAATTTTCTTGAGGCTCATTGAGCAGCTCAAAAACAAGCGTGTTTGGATAATCTTTATATCGCCGTGAGAGCTGATCCCAAATAGCGGTTAAGCAATTAATGTTATCATTAGGTTTGTCCATGATTTCCATAAAGTGATGCAAATCCAGAACCAGGGTTAGGTTTTGGCTGAGTGCTTCATTGATATAAGAATCAATCTTTTTTAAGAAAGATTCATCCAGAAGATAATCCGGGCGACTTTTATCTGCGTAGTCGGAAAAACGCACCGGGAGCCGTACACATTGAAATCCTGCCTTTTTTATCAGAGAAAAGTAAGATGGGTCCATGGGAACATCCCAGCTGACCCCTTTTGGAGCTTCTAGACAATTCCCAATATTAATACATTTTGTTAGGACAGGAGGCTCTGCTTTTTCAGTAGTTTGTGTGGAACATCCAGCGAGAAGAAAGAAGCAGAAGACAGAAGCAAACAAAAATAGTGAGAGCCGTTTCATGGCATGCCCTCCTTATAATTTTATACATTTACCAATTATTATATCCGGAAAATTCCAAAGAAACAATCTTTTAAAGGAGAAATTTGTTTTATGCGTGAAGAAATCGTTGCAGAGAATTTAGATTTGGAGAAAATGTCAGAAGACACAGAAAAGACGCAGGAATTGCAGCCCTTAAAACAAGTTTCGATACGGGAACAAATGAAGCTACCGGAAGGGTTTTACCAAGTGACTCCAGATTGCCGTATTGTCAGTATTTCGCAGCCAAATACAGTGCCGAAAAAGTCGGCTGAAAATTTGCATTTGGAATCCAATCAAACGAATCAAGCAAAACGCCGGACAGAAAAAAAGGAATACCGAATTCCCTTTCAAAATGATTTGGCTCCTGCCCCTCTGCAAGAGAAGTTTCCGATCGAAACAAGCTCCAAAGAAAGCGCTTTAAACAAGAGAAATACTCCGAACAAGGAAGCTGCTTTAAACAAGAAAAGTGTCCTAAATTTGAAACTAAAGAAAGAGCCACAGCAACAAGATGTTTTAGCGAAGAGTCCCGTTGTAGTTCCGAATCAGTCTGAAGAGATGACAAAAGAGCTGAACCGTTTGCGGGAAGAGCTGGCAAAAAAAACACAAGAAAACCAAAAATTAAAAATAGAACTTGAGTTTAGCCAAAGACTTTTGCTTCAGCTTTATGGAAAAAATCCGGAGAACCATTAAAGAGAGGAGCAGAACAAAAGGATGAGGTTAATTAGCAGTCTGTAAGCTGGATTGATCAATATTGTAGATCGTTTTTAGGGTAGGGGGATCTATCCAGGCAGAAAATTAACGAGGAAACAATCCTAAGCGCATCTAAAGGAAGAAGATTGATTAGTGGTCTTTGTTTATTAGGACAAGGCAAAATAATAGGGCTTGCTGTCCGTTTTTTACAGATAGCAAGCCCTATTAGCACCTAAAAAATAAAAAGTCAAGAGAAATCATTGGATTTCCTTGACAATTCTTTTAACTTGTTATAAAATAATATACTGCATCATCATAGATAAGTGTGCCTATTCGATTACTTATTTATATTATCATGTTCTTTGTAAAAAGGCAAGAGTAATTCGTTGGATTGCAAAGAGTGGTGCAAGAGATTTAAAATAAGACGCTTTCGTTTCAAATGCCAGAAAGTGGCAAATACATGAATGGAGTGATTCTGCCAATGGTGAATGTCAAACCGGTTAAGGTGGGAAAAAATGTCCGGATGAGTTTTTCCAAGATTGACGAAGTCTTGGAAATGCCCAACCTGATCGAAATCCAGAAAAATTCTTATCAGTGGTTTCTGGATGAAGGTCTCAAGGAAGTCTTTAAAGATGTTTCGGGCATTACTGACTACACGGGAAATCTGGTTTTGGATTTTATCGACTATCATCTGGATACCGATAAGCCAAACTACTCCGTGGAAGAGTGTAAAGAGCGCGATGCCACTTATGCGGCGCCTTTACATGTGACCGCCAGGCTGCTCAATAAAGAGAGCGGAGAAATCAAGGAATCCGACGTCTTTATGGGCGATTTCCCGCTGATGACAGAGGGCGGTACTTTTGTAATCAATGGTGCTGAACGTGTAATCGTTTCTCAGTTGGTTCGTTCTCCGGGCGTCTACTATAAGATGGAGTACGATAAGACCGGCAAAGAGCTTTTTAGTTCTACGGTAATCCCAAATCGTGGCGCATGGTTGGAATATGAAAATGACGCGAATGATGTTTTTTATGTGCGGATCGATAAAAACCGTAAAATGCCGGTAACAATTCTTATCCGAGCGCTGGGCCTCGGAACCGATCAAGAAATTTATGATTATTTCGGTGACGATGATCGGATGCATGCCACAATCGAGAAGGACCCCTGTAAGAATACAGAAGAAGCTCTTTTTGAGATTTATAAAAAGCTTCGTCCAAGTGAGCCGCCGACCATTGAGAGCGCACAGGCTCATTTGAATGGCCTGTTCTTTGATGATCGTCGATATGATCTTTCCCGTGTAGGCCGTTATAAATACAATAAAAAATTAAATCTTGCCGGCCGTACCGTTGGCCAGACTTTGAGCCAGCCCGTGGTGAATCCTTCTACAGGAGAGTTGATGGCTGAAGCAGGCACTGTTGTCAGCATGAAGCTTGCCCATGAGATGGATGATGCAGGGGTTTCCTGTGTCTGCGTGGCAGTCAATGAGAAAGAAGTCAAAGTCCTCTCTAATGGGATGGTCGATATCCGGAAATTTGTTGATTTTGATGCGAAAGAGGAATGCGGCGTAAATGAACGTGTTCGCTTTACAATTCTCAATGAGATTCTGGAATCCGGTGCAACCGGAGATGAACTCAAAGATGCAATTCGCAGCCGAATTGATGAATTGATTCCAAAGCATATCATTATTGATGATATTTTTGCAACGATTAATTATATGAACTGCTTGGCAATTGGACTCGGTACCACAGATGATATTGATCATTTGGGCAACCGCCGAATCCGTTCCGTCGGTGAATTACTGCAAAATCAGTTCCGAATCGGTTTTTCCCGCTTGGAGAGAGTGATTCGTGAACGTATGACCCTGCAAGCACAGGAACTCGAAGTCTTGACTCCGCATTCACTGATCAATATTCGCCCGGTAACTTCCGCAATCAAGGAGTTTTTTGGATCTTCTCCGTTGTCTCAGTTTATGGATCAGACAAACCCGCTGGCAGAACTGACGCATAAACGTCGTCTTTCTGCTTTGGGACCTGGAGGTCTATCCCGTGACCGTGCAGGATTCGAAGTCCGTGATGTTCACTATACGCATTATGGCCGTATGTGTCCAATTGAGACGCCTGAAGGCCCGAATATCGGTCTGATTTCTTATCTGGCAACTTTTGCCCGGATTAATGAATATGGTTTTATCGAAGCTCCTTTCCGGGAAGTCGATAAAAAGACTGGCGTTGTTACAAGGGATGTTGTCTATATGACAGCTGATGTGGAAGATGATTTCATCGTCGCACAGGCAAATGAACCGCTGGATAAAGATGGACATTTTCTGCATGCAAAGGTCAATGGCCGTTACCGCGATCAGTTCGTGGAAGTGGAAGCCGAAAAAGCCGATTATATGGATGTTTCTCCGCGGATGGTTGTCTCTGTAGCAACAGCGATGATTCCATTCTTGGAAAATGATGACGCCAACCGTGCATTGATGGGTTCCAACATGCAGCGGCAGGCAGTACCGCTTCTTACAACGGAGTCTCCAATCGTGGGGACCGGCATGGAATATAAAGCCGGTGTTGATAGTGGCGTCTGTGTGCTGGCAAAGCATGCCGGTGTTGTCAAGAGTGTCAGTGCAGATAGAGTAGAAGTCATCACCGATGACGGAAAGCTCGATTCTTATCATATTATTAAATTTATGCGTTCCAATCAGGGAACCTGTATCAATCAGGTTCCGGTTGTCAATGCAAATGATCGGGTCCAAAAGGGCGATGTCCTGGCTGATGGACCGGCTACTAAAGACGGCGAAATTTCGCTTGGTAAAAATGCTCTGATCGGTTTTATGACATGGGAAGGTTACAACTACGAAGATGCTGTATTGATCAGTGAAAAAGTAGTTCGCGAAGACGTTTACACTTCCATTCATATTGAGGAGCATGAGACCGAAGCTCGTGATACAAAGCTTGGGCCGGAAGAAATCACTCGTGATATTCCAAACGTCAATGAGGATCTTTTAAAAGATCTCGATGAAGATGGAATTATCCGTGTAGGTGCCGAGGTGCGTGCGGGCGATATCCTGGTCGGTAAAGTAACGCCAAAGGGTGAAACTGAGCTGACCGCAGAAGAGCGCTTGCTGCGTGCAATCTTTGGCGAGAAGGCAAGAGAAGTCAGAGATACTTCTCTGCGTGTACCGCATGGTGAATACGGAATTGTTGTAGATGTAAAAGTCTTTACTCGTGAAAACAGCCATGACGAACTAAGCCCCGGAGTCAATAAAGTTGTTCGCTGCTATATTGCGCAGAAACGTAAGATCAGCGTAGGCGATAAGATGGCGGGCCGTCATGGTAATAAAGGTGTTGTTTCTAGAATCTTACCGGTAGAAGATATGCCGTATCTGCCGGATGGCACACCACTGGATATCGTTTTGAACCCTCTGGGCGTTCCTTCCCGTATGAATATCGGACAGGTCTTGGAGGTTCATTTAGGAATGGCGGCAAAGGCCCTTGGATGGAAGATCATGACGCCGGTTTTTGACGGCGCACATGAAGATGATATCCGCGAGTGCTTCCGCGAAGCAGGAATGAGCGAAGACGGCAAGATCATGCTTCGTGATGGCCGTACCGGAGAACATTTTGATAATCCAGTCACTGTCGGAATCATGTATTACCTTAAGCTGCATCATCTGGTCGATGATAAGATTCATGCACGTTCCACCGGACCATATTCACTGGTTACGCAGCAGCCTTTGGGCGGCAAAGCACAGTTTGGCGGCCAGCGTTTCGGCGAGATGGAAGTTTGGGCATTGGAAGCATATGGTGCTGCTTATACCCTGCAGGAAATCTTGACTGTAAAATCCGATGATGTGGTCGGCCGTGTTAAGACTTATGAAGCAATCGTAAAGGGTCAGAACATCCCGAAACCGGGTATTCCGGAATCCTTTAAGGTGCTGATTAAAGAGCTGCAGAGCCTCGGCCTTGATGTCAAGCTGCTTGACCATAATCAGGAAGAAGTCGATCTCAAGAGCTTTGAGGACGACGAGGATGATGTCAGCTTCTCTGCTGCGGAAAAGAGTTTTGATGAACCGAATGTTGCCGATGACCTGGATGGTTACTCGGTGGACGACGCAGAAGATGTCTTGTTTGACGGCAATTCGGACGAAAACGAAGGCAGCGATGACTTTGAAAAGGACGATGACTTCGAAGACGACACAGTGGATGACGACGAACTTGACGGTAATGCCGACAAGACGGACGACAATGTTGTCAAAACGGACGACAATGCCGACAAGACGGACGACAAATAATGAAGGGGGTAACCGTAGCGTATGGAATGTGAATTTGAATCAATTAAAATTGGTCTGGCTTCTCCCGAAAAAATTCGTGAATGGTCGCATGGTGAAGTCAAAAAACCTGAAACGATCAACTATCGTACTTTAAAGCCGGAACGCGACGGCCTGTTCTGCGAGCGTATTTTTGGGCCGCAGAAGGACTGGGAATGCCATTGCGGAAAATATAAACGTATCCGTTATAAGGGCAAGATTTGTGACCGCTGTGGTGTTGAAGTTACCAGAGCAAAGGTTCGCCGTGAACGTATGGGTCATATTGAATTGGCGGCTCCTGTGTCACATATTTGGTATTTTAAAGGAATTCCTTCCCGCATGGGTTTGGTTCTGGATATTTCTCCCCGTATGTTGGAGAAAGTGCTTTATTTTGCAATGTATATCGTAACAGATCCGGGCAATGTCCGTGAGCTGCAGAAAAAACAACTCCTGACAGAAAAAGAATACCGGGATCTGCGCGAAAAATATGAAGATGATTTTGACGCCGGTATGGGCGCTGAAGCGATCAAGAAGCTTTTGGAAGAAGTCGACTTGGAGGCAACCTCTCAGGAGCTAAAAGATGAGCTTGCAAATGCTTCCGGTCAAAAGCATATTCGGATTCTCAAACGTTTGGAAGTCATTGAGGCATTTCGCCTTTCCGGTAATCGACCCGAATGGATGATCTTGGACGCGGTTCCGGTTATCCCGCCGGATATTCGCCCGATGGTTCAGCTGGACGGTGGACGGTTTGCAACCTCTGACCTGAATGATCTGTATCGCCGTGTCATTAACCGAAATAATCGCTTAAAGCGTTTGTTGGAACTTTCTGCACCGGATATTATTGTACGCAACGAAAAGCGTATGTTACAGGAAGCGGTCGATGCCCTGATCGATAATGGCCGCCGTGGTCGTCCGGTCACAGGTCCGAATAATCGCCCCTTGAAATCCCTCTCAGATATGCTGAAAGGCAAACAGGGACGTTTTCGCCAGAACTTGCTTGGTAAACGTGTTGACTATTCCGGCCGTTCCGTTATCGTGGTTGGCCCTGAACTGAAAATGTATCAGTGCGGTCTGCCGAAGGAAATGGCATTGGAACTCTTTAAACCTTTTGTGATGAAGCGCTTGGTGGAAACCGGTGCTGCCGGAAATATTAAAGCTGCCCGTAAAGCAGTAGAACGTGCAAAGCCGGAAGTTTGGGATGCATTGGAGATTGTCATTAAGAATCATCCGGTCCTTTTGAACCGTGCACCTACGTTGCACCGTTTAGGCATTCAGGCGTTTGAACCGGTGCTGGTAGAAGGCCGTGCGATGAAACTTCATCCGCTGGCATGTACAGCTTACAACGCCGATTTCGATGGTGACCAGATGGCAGTCCATCTTCCGCTTTCCAGTGAGGCACAGGCAGAGGCGCGTTTCCTGATGCTGGCAGCCGGCAACCTTTTGAAGCCCTCTGATGGACGTCCGGTTACCGTGCCAACGCAGGATATGGTGTTGGGCTCCTATTGGCTGACCTTAGACCGTGATGGCGAAAAGGGCGAAGGCAAAATCTTCAAAGATATCGATGAAGCAATTATGGCTTATGACAATAAAGTTATCGATCTTCATGCGCAGATTAAAGTTCGCCGCTCTGTTGTTTATCATGAAGAGACCATTACCGGATTGGTGGATACAACGGTCGGTAAGATTATCTTTAACCGTCCGATTCCGCAGGACCTGGGCTTTATTGATCGTACAAAGCGTGAGAATGCTTTAAAATTTGAAATTGATTTTCTGGTTGGCAAAAAACAGCTCGGAAATATTATTGAGCGCTGCATTAGAATCCATGGAACCGCTGATACCAGTGAGGTCTTGGATGCCATTAAATCGCAGGGATATAAATATTCGGCGTTGTCTGGAATTACGGTTGCTGTTTGTGATGCAACAATTCCTCCGCAGAAGAAAGAGATTATTGCCGGCGCGGAAGAAAAGATCGATCTTGTTTCTGATCAGTACAAAGAAGGTATGCTCTCGAACGATGAACGCCATGCGGCTGTTCTGAGAATCTGGAGTCAGGCGACCGAAGATGTTTCGAATGCTTTGCAGAAAAACTTGGATCGCTACAATCCAATCTTTATGATGGCAGATTCCGGCGCGCGTGGTTCTATGAGTCAGATTCGTCAGCTCGCCGGCATGCGTGGACTGATTGCGAATACTTCCGGTGAAACAATTGAAATTCCAATTCGTGCGAACTACCGTGAAGGTTTGAATATCTTGGAATACTTCATTTCTTCCCGTGGCGCTCGAAAAGGTTTGGCCGATACCGCTCTGCGTACCGCTGACTCTGGTTACCTTACCCGTCGTTTGGTCGATGTTTCGCAGGATGTAATTATCTACGAAGATGACTGCGGTGCAAAGGATGGCCTTGAAATTTATGACATTAAAGAGGGCAAAGAAGTCATTGAGCCTCTGAGTGAGCGCCTCTTGGGACGCTATCTGGTAGAAGATTTTGTAGATGAAAAGACCGGAGAAGTCCTGGTTTCCAAAGATAAGATGATGACTGTAGACGATGCAGAACTGATTGTATCCCATGGCGTTAAGAGAATCAAGATCCGTTCTGTTTTGGGTTGCTGCGCAAAGCATGGTGCTTGTAAGAAGTGCTATGGTATGAACCTGGCGACAGGATCTGAAGTGACAGTCGGCGAAGCAGTTGGTATTGTTGCGGCACAGTCTATCGGCGAACCTGGCACACAGTTGACCATGCGTACCTTCCATACCGGCGGTGTTGCCAGTGCAGAAGATATTACACAGGGTCTTCCGCGTGTTGAGGAACTGTTCGAAGGACGTCGGCCAAAGCATTTGGCAATTATTGCTGAAATTGGCGGCAAGATTACATTCGAAGATATTAAGAAGAACCGTCATGTTGTGGTCACAAATGATAAGGGAGAATCCCGTAGCTATCTGATTCCGTTTGGTTCCAGAATTATCGTCAACGAGGGAGACGAAATTACTGCCGGCACACGCCTGACAGAAGGTTCCGTCAATCCGCATGATGTTTTGGCAATTAGCGGTACGCAGGCGGTGCAGGATTATCTGATCGAAGAAGTTCAGCGCGTTTACCGGATGCAGGGCGTTGATATCAACGATAAGCATATTGAGGTAATCGTTCGCCAGATGATGAAGAAGGTTCGCATCGAAGAAGCCGGAGACACCACTCTGTTGCCCGGATCCGTCGTGGAGAAGAGCAAATTTAGAGCTGCCAACGCTGAGGTCCGTGATCGGATTGCATCCGGAGAAGAGGAGCTTAAAGAAGCTACTTGCAGTCCGGTGCTGCTCGGTATCACAAAGGCCTCCCTTGCTACGGAATCCTTCCTCTCGGCTGCTTCTTTCCAGGAGACTACGCGAGTTTTGACCGATGCTGCAATCAAGGGTAAGGTTGATCACCTGACAGGCCTTAAGGAGAATGTCATCATCGGTAAACTGATTCCTGCCGGTACTGGTATGAAGTGCTATCGAGATGTTCAGGTTCAACATGAAGATCAGAGCTTGACAAGCCATGCAATTTAGCTGTATAATATTTACTCGTGGTGATTTTTAGTATTTTTTAGAATAAAATTGGATTATTTTACAAATAATTAGCAAAAGAAAATGCTTTTTTCATCACCGGCACTGATTTTTATCCCACCTTAGGAAAGTTTTCCGGGTGGGTTTCAGTGTGTTTAGATGCTGTTATCCGGTTTCTCCGGTTAGCATATAATTATTTTTTTTGAGAGGAGGTGTATTATGCCTACTTTTAACCAACTGGTTCATACCGGACGTGCGGTCGTTGAAAAAAAGGCCAAAGCGCCGGCTCTGCTGAAGGGATGGAACTCTAAGAAGCGCATTGCGATCGATCAGAATTCTCCCCAAAAACGTGGTGTCTGCACTGCTGTGAAGACCTCTACCCCGAAAAAGCCGAACTCTGCACTTCGTAAAATTGCTCGTGTTCGTCTTTCTAACGGCTTGGAAGTGACCGCTTATATCCCAGGTGTCGGTCATAACCTGCAGGAGCACAGCGTTGTCATGATCCGTGGCGGTCGTGTTAAGGATCTGCCTGGTGTACGTTATCATATCATCCGTGGTACTTTGGATGCTCAGGGTGTAGAAAAACGTATGCAGGCTCGTTCTAAATACGGTGCGAAACGCCCGAAGGCCGGAGCTGCTAAGAAGAAATAATTCTTGCAGAAGTCTGTGCTTTCAAAACGACAAGAACCTTAGGCTGCAAAGTGCTCTCTTTTTTGGGCACTACTACGGCGTTTTTATAGACGTCTCTTGCTGGCCGAACGGAAATTGTTTTTCGAGTACCTATGATATCATTTTTGTGAAGGAGGGAAGTAAAGTGCCAAGAAGAGGTAATATCGCAAAACGTGATGTTTTGCCCGATCCGCTTTATAATTCCAAATTAGTCACCCGCCTTGTTAATAACATCATGATGGACGGTAAGAAGGGCGTAGCCCAGAAGATCGTTTATGGTGCGTTTGAGGTTATTCAAGACAAAACGGGTAAAGAGCCCCTCGAAGTTTTTGAGGCGGCTATGGAGAATGTAATGCCTTCTTTGGAGGTTAAGGCCCGTCGTGTAGGCGGCGCTACCTATCAGGTTCCAATGGAGGTTCGCCCCGAGCGCCGTCAGACTTTGGGTCTGCGCTGGATTACAACGTATTCCCGTCAGCGTTCTGAGCGGACGATGAAAGAACGGCTTGCCGGAGAAATCCTCGATGCTGTAAACGGTGCAGGCGGCGCGGCTAAGAAGCGCGATGATACGCACAAGATGGCCGAAGCAAACAGAGCATTCGCACATTACAGATGGTAATGTTAGAAACACTCTGTTTCTGTTGATCGTAGAAGTAAGGAGGAAACTATGCCCAGGCAGGTATCACTTGAAAAAACTCGTAATATCGGCATTATGGCTCATATTGATGCCGGTAAAACAACCACGACCGAACGTATCCTGTATTACACGGGCGTGAATCATAAGATTGGTGAGGTGCACGATGGTGCAGCCACCATGGACTGGATGGTTCAGGAGCAGGAGAGAGGCATTACTATCACTTCTGCCGCAACCACTTGTTTCTGGACGAACAGCAAGTATTTTGGTGATCCGGATAAAAACCGTGATTACCGAATCAATATTATTGACACTCCCGGCCACGTTGACTTTACAGTTGAAGTTGAACGTTCCCTGCGTGTATTGGACGGTTCTGTAACCGTTTTCTGCGCAAAGGGCGGCGTTGAGCCTCAGTCTGAAACAGTTTGGCGTCAGGCTGAAGAGTATCATGTTCCCCGCATGGCATATGTCAATAAAATGGACATCATGGGTGCCAATTTCTATAATGTAATTGACATGATGAAGGATCGTTTAAAGTGCAATGCTGTGCCGGTCCAACTGCCGATTGGCAGTGAGGACAGTTTCCGCGGAATTATCGATTTGATCGATATGACTGCTGATGTCTATTATGATGATATGGGCAAGGATATGCGTGTGGAAGAAATTCCGGACGACATGAAGGAAAAAGCACAGGAATACCATACAGCACTGATCGAGCATGTTGCTGAGCAAGATGATGCAATAATGGAAAAATATCTGGATGGCAAAGAGATCACCCGTGATGAAATCATTGCAACCATTCGTAAAGCAACTATTGCCAATAAGTTCGTTCCGGTTACCTGTGGTACTTCTTATCGGAATAAAGGCGTACAGAAGCTGTTGGATGCAATTATTGCATTTATGCCTGCTCCGACCGATATTCCGGCTATCCGCGGAACAAACCCCGAAACTGGTGAGGAAGAAGACCGTCATTCTTCTGATGAAGAGCCGTTCTCCGCACTGGCATTTAAGATTGCAACGGATCCTTTCGTTGGAAAACTTTGCTTTATCCGTGTTTATTCCGGTGTATTGATGACTGGTTCTACTGTTTACAATTCCACAAAGGATTGTGATGAGAGAATTGGCCGTATTTTGCAGATGCACGCAAATCATCGTCAGGACCTCGACGAGGTTTATGCTGGTGATATTGCGGCGGCAATCGGCGTAAAGAATACGACTACCGGCGATACACTCTGCGACGAGAAGAATCCAGTCGTTTTGGAATCCATGGAATTCCCAGAGCCAGTTATCCGTGTTGCAATTGAGCCGAAGACCAAAGCTGGTCAGGAAAAGATGGGAATTGCTCTTGCCAAACTGGCAGAAGAAGATCCTACTTTTAAGGCTTATACCGATGAAGAAACCGGCCAGACCATTATTGCAGGAATGGGCGAACTTCATCTGGAGATTATTGTTGACCGTTTGCTGCGTGAATTTCATGTGGAAGCAAATATCGGCAAACCGCAGGTCGCTTATAAGGAAACAATCCGTAAGCATGCAGACGTAGAATGCAAATACGTCCGTCAGTCCGGTGGTAAAGGCCAGTATGGCCATGTTAAGATCAGGGTCGATCCGAATCCGGAAAAGGGTTATGAATTTGTCAATGCAACTGTTGGCGGTTCTATCCCGAAAGAATATATTCCAGCTGTTGACCAAGGTATCCAGGGCGCTATGCAGGCAGGTGTTCTTGCCGGCTATACTGTAGTGGATGTTAAGGTTGAGTTGTATGATGGTTCTTATCATGAAGTCGACTCCTCCGAAATGGCATTTAAGATCGCCGGTTCTATGGCATTTAAGGATGCAATGAAGAAGGCTGATCCGGTTATTCTGGAACCGATTATGAAAGTAACCGTTACTGTTCCGGAAGAGTATATGGGCGACGTTATCGGCGACCTGAACTCTCGCCGCGGTATGATTGGCGGTATGGATGCTATGGGCGGCGCTGAGCAGATTCATTCGATGGTTCCATTGTCTGAAATGTTCGGATATGCAACAGATATGCGTTCCAAGACACAAGGCCGAGGTCAGTTTGTCATGGAGCCGGATCATTATGCAGAAGTTCCGAAGAATATTTCTGAAAAGATTATCAGTGAGCGTACAAAGAACAACTGATTTTCTTTCATGCACAGAAGAACGGAAAACACTTGATTTTTTCCGGAACTCTTGCTAAAATATGAACCAACAGGTTCATTATAATTTGATATTAATTTGGTTAATACAAAAGGAGGAAAATTCCAATGGCAAAGGAAAAATTTGACAGATCTCTGCCGCATGTAAACATTGGTACTATCGGTCATGTTGACCACGGCAAGACCACTTTAACCGCTGCGATTACCAAGGTACTAAGCTTTGAGGGCGAAGCTGTGTTTAAGGATTATGCCAACATCGACAGCGCTCCTGAAGAGCGTGAGCGTGGTATTACAATCAATACTGCTCATGTTGAGTATCATACTGCAAAGCGTCACTACGCCCATGTTGACTGCCCCGGCCATGCTGACTATGTTAAGAACATGATCACCGGTGCTGCTCAGATGGATGGCGCAATCTTGGTTGTTTCTGCAGCTGATGGCCCGATGCCTCAGACTCGTGAGCATATTTTGCTCGCTCGTCAGGTTGGTGTGCCTTATATCGTTGTCTTTATGAACAAATGCGACCAGGTTGATGATCCTGAGCTGCTTGATTTGGTAGAGATGGAAATTCGTGATCTGCTGAACGAGTATGACTTCCCTGGCGATGATACCCCGATTATTCGTGGTTCCGCTCTGAAGGCTCTGGAGTCTACTTCTACTGATACGACTGCACCTGAGTATAAGTGCATTCATGAGTTGATGGATGTAGTTGATAACTACATCCCGACTCCTGACCGTAAATCCGATATGCCTTTCTTGATGCCTGTTGAAGACGTCTTCACAATTACCGGCCGTGGCACTGTTGCAACTGGCCGTGTAGAGCGTGGTCGGATTAAGATTGGCGAGGAAGTTGAAATCATCGGTCTTACTACTGAGCGTAAGAAGTCTGTTGTTACAGGCCTTGAAATGTTCCGTAAGACTTTGGATTTTGCAGAGGCCGGCGATAATATCGGCGTTCTGCTTCGTGGTATTCAGCGTGAAGAGGTCGAGCGTGGCCAGGTTCTGGCAAAGCCCGGTACCGTTCATCCGCATACCAAATTCCATGCTCAGGTTTACGTCCTGACCAAGGATGAAGGCGGTCGTCATACTCCGTTCTTCAACAACTATCGTCCGCAGTTCTACTTCCGTACCACCGATGTTACCGGTGTTATCACTCTGCCGGAAGGCACTGAGATGTGCATGCCTGGCGATCACATCGAGATGGATATTGAACTGATCACTCCTATCGCAATGGAGGAAGGCCTCCGCTTCGCTATTCGTGAAGGCGGCCATACTGTCGGTTCCGGTGTTGTTATTAAGATTAACGAGTAATTTATTTACTTGTTTTAAGAGAAAAAGCTGCAGCCATTTGGCTGCGGCTTTTTCTTGTAATTCCTTGATTTTTCTATATTTTTCGCTTCAATATGGTATAATAAAAGCAAAATATAAAGAATTGTCTTAAAAACTTTTAGAAAGCAGGATATCATGAAAGTTCAGAGAAAAGAGAAGCGTAGGCTGCCGCGCCGGACACTTTTATTCCGGACAAGTGTTATTTTAGCCGCAGCAGGTTTGCTTTTGATTTTATTTTTTGCTTTTCGTGGATGTGGAAAATCAGTACAGACGGAGGCTCAAACAAATGCTGTAGTATCGTCGCAGGAAGGACAAGCTCCAGAAACAACATCTGTGACAATTTTAGGGGCCGGCGACAATTTAATTCATGAGGCACTTTATGAGCATGCGAAGACTGCCGACGGCAGCTATGACTTTAGACCCTATTATAAAAAGGTGAAATCTTATATCAGCGCGGCAGATATTGCAACTTTGAATCAAGAAACGCCGCTTGCAACATCTGTTTATGAACCGAGCGGATATCCATGCTTTAATACGCCGACGCAGGACGGCGATGCTTTGGTTGACACTGGGTTTGATTTGATTAATCAAGGAAATAATCATATGCTGGATATGGGCCCGGAAGGAATTGAGGCAACGCTTAATTATTGGAAGACAAAAAACATTCCGGTAACTGGTGCCTATCGAAATGAAGATGATCTGCAAAATATTCGGATAATCGAAAAGAATGGAATTAAGGTTGCCTTTTTAGGATTTGTCGAAATGACAAATGGCAACGAGCTTCCCTCTGATTCCCCTTTGAGAATCGTTTATACCAGTGATACCGATGTGGTAAAACAGCTGATTCAGAAAGCAAAATCTATGGCGGATGTAGTTGTAGTGCATGCACATTGGGGAAATGAAGACGATTATAAGCTTTCCGATAACGAAAAAACACTTTCGCAGGAGATGGTTGATTGGGGTGCCGATATCATCTTTGGAAACCATGTGCATGTTTTGCAGGAACTCAAAGTGCTGACTAGAAAGAGTGATGGAGCACAATGCCCGGTCATGTATGCGTTCGGTAATTTCCTTTCCGGACAGGAAGATATCAATGAACTGATCAGCGGCCTTTTAACGGTGACAGTTACCAAAGATTTGTCAACAGCGAAAACAACCGTGACGGATCTGAAATTCAAACCGATCGTTACGCATTATGAGGGAGATCGAGAAAATCTTTGTGTCTATCCACTGAGTGAATATACAGAACAGCTGGCAGAGAAGCATGGAGTCAATCAGTTTATGTCCGGATTTTCATTGGACTTTATTAAAAAAATTATCAATCAGTCTATTCCAAAGGAATATCAAGATAATACCTGATTAATTCGCAGAATGACAGGTTGATTACTGTGTTCCCAAAGAGTGTCAAGATCAGACTTGACAGCAATGGAATAGTATGTTAAAATAATCACGTTAATTCTTCGGGGCGGGGTGTGATTCCCCACCGGCGGTTATGCGGCCTTTGTGCCGATAAGCCCGCGAGCGATCTGTCAGTCGCAGGATTCTGGTGAGAGCCCAGAGCCGACGGTATAGTCCGGATGGAAGAAGATATGGAAAAGAAGCTAAGCCCCGAGTACCTTTGTGTATTCGTGGGCTTCTTTTAATTTAAACGTCCATATCTCCAGAGGAGAGAAAGAATTATGACAAATTTTACAAATGAAAAGACGATCAACAAGAGTACGGATATTCGCAGAATTGCGATGATCGGAATGCTTTCTGCATTGGCCTTTATTATCATGTATTTTGAAGTGCCGCTTCCGTTTTTGCCGTCCTTTTATAAAATTGACTTTAGTGAAGTTCCAGTGCTGATTGGCGGATTTGCAATGGGTCCGGTCGCTGCAGCGATTATCGAAGCAGTAAAGGTCGTTTTGCATCTGGTTATCACGGGGACGCCTACCGCAGGAATTGGTGATTTTGCGAATTTTATGATTGGCTGCGGCCTTGTTGTTCCTGCGTCCATCATCTATAAATATCATAAGAGCCGTAAAAGCGCTATGATTGGGATGACAGTGGGCGTTTTAGTGATGGTCGTTGTAGGCGGAATTTTAAATGCTTTCGTTTTGCTGCCGGCTTATGCTGCAGCATTCCACATGCCGATGGAAGCAATTGTTGGAATGGGCACCAGCATCAATCCTGCAATCGT
Source organism: Caproicibacterium sp. NSD3 (assembly GCF_053613275.1). Classification (NCBI taxonomy): domain Bacteria; kingdom Bacillati; phylum Bacillota; class Clostridia; order Eubacteriales; family Oscillospiraceae; genus Caproicibacterium; species Caproicibacterium sp. NSD3. Next base: position 1,482,267 of record NZ_CM132119.1, on the reverse strand, counting down.
TGATCTTCCGACTTTGGTGCTCTTTGCAACGACTCCGTTAAACTTGATTAAAGGGATTTTGGCGTCGATTCTGACGCTTTTGCTCTATAAACGGGTTAGTCCTTTGATTCACGGCAGAGTCTAAAAAAGGAAAGTTGTTTTCTGTTTGAAATCCCCGATAATTGGACAGACAATGACATTTGTCCCTTTACAGCCTATGGGCTCTATGCTATACTATACACAATTCAGAAATTTAATATTTTCCCCTTATCAAGAGTGGCGGAGGGACCAGGCCCTATGATGCCCGACAACCTACCGGTGAAAAAATCCGGTAAGGTGCTAATTCCTGCGGTGAGACCGAAAGATGAGGCTGCTTTTAATAAGCGCTGTTCGGTTTTTCGCCGGACAGCGCTTTTAATTACAGGAGGACGATTTTTATGGCAAAACACTTTTTTACATCAGAATCAGTAACAGAAGGACATCCCGATAAATTGTGCGATCAAATCGCTGACGCAATTCTGGATAAAATCATCGAAAAAGATCCGCTGGCACATGTTGCCTGTGAGGTAACGGCGTGCACCGGTGTGATTCATGTGATGGGAGAAATCTCTACTGAATGCTATGTCGATATCCCTGCGACTGTACGTGAGGTCGTTAATTCCGTCGGATATGATAATCCTGCTTGTGGGTTTGACGGAAACACTTGCGGCGTTTTGACTTCCATTGATATGCAGTCTCCGGATATTGCAATGGGTGTGAATGAATCCTATGAAAAGAAAAATGGTGCGACAGACGAAGCGGATACTATCGGCGCTGGAGATCAGGGCATGATGTTTGGTTATGCCTGTGATGAGACTTCTGAAAAAATGCCGTTGGCGATTTCTTTGGCACATAAGCTGAGCTATCGCCTTGCGCAGGTGCGTAAGGACGGAACTTTGCCATATCTGCGGCCCGATGGAAAAACTCAGGTAACGGTAGAATATGACGACGATACCCCTGTTCGTGTAGAGGCGGTTGTTGTTTCGGCACAGCATGATCCGGAGATTCCGCTCAGTCAGATTCGGTGTGACCTTTTGAAAGAAGTAATTCAAAATGTGATTCCGGAAAAATGGCTCGATGAAAATACAAAGTATTATGTAAACCCGACTGGACGCTTTGTAATCGGTGGCCCAGTAGGTGACAGCGGACTTACCGGACGGAAGATTATTGTGGATACATACGGCGGATACGGTCGTCACGGTGGCGGTGCATTCTCTGGAAAAGACCCCACAAAGGTAGACCGTTCGGCGGCATATGCTGCGCGCTGGGTAGCGCGCAATCTGGTTGCGGCCGGACTTGCCAAGAAGTGCGAAGTTCAGCTTGCCTATGCAATCGGCGTTGCAAATCCGGTTTCCATTCGTGTGGATTCTTTCGGAACTTCTGCATATGATGATGAAAAGCTTGCTAATGCAGTCAAGAAAGTATTTGATCTGCGTCCGGCGTCTATTATTAAGACTTTGGACCTGCGCCGCCCGATTTATCGCGCAATTTCCAATTATGGCCAGATGGGTCGTAATGGGATGCCTTGGGAAGAAGAGAACCGCGTAAAGGAACTGAAAGCTGCCTTGCAGTAAGTTTGTTAATAATCTTTAGAAGAACCAAAAATCACCTTTTTGCATACGCTGCAATGAGGTGATTTTTTATGTCTGTGGGGGAGGTACTTTTTGGACTGTTAGCGATTGTCGGCTTATGCGACCTTGTTCGGTCAGTGGTTTTTTGGATTTACAATGACAGAAAAGAAGGAGAAATTATATTGACGTTACATCTTTCTGGTCACCGGGAAGACGCTGAATATTTAATACGCGGTGCTTTGCAGAAACTAAAGGCGGCGCGAGGGGTTTCTCAAAAGCGTCTTTTAGTAATTGATGATGGAATGGATCAGGAGACCAGAAATATTTGTGAAATTCTGCTGCAGGGACAGCCGCAGGCAACAATTTGCAGTGGAAAAGATGCTTCTGCAGAGGTTTGCAAAATACGGTAGATCCGTGCTATACTTAAATTGATTGGAAAGACAGAAGGTGCAGTATGGCAGAGGAAGAGAAACTTTTAGAGATGACCGGTTCCGTCGAACGGGTCGTTTTTCAAAATGATAAAAATGGATATGCAATTTTGGAGATTAATAACGGGGAAGAATTAGTGACCGCGGTAGGAACGATTCCTGGTGCTGCACCAGGAGAAGAACTGCACCTTGTGGGCATTTGGGGAGAGCATCCGACTTTTGGGAGACAGTTTCAGGTGCAGGCTTTTGAGCGGCTTCGACCACACTCCAGCGAAGCAATTTTACAGTATCTTTCTTCCGGAGCGGTTAAGGGGATCGGGCCTCGGATTGCTCAGAAATTGGTGGAAGCATTCGGCGAAAACACTCTGGAGGTCATCGAAAAGGAACCGGACCGATTAACGTCTATTCAGGGAATTACGCTCAATAAAGCAAAAAAGATCAATGAATATTTTTGTCAAGTTACTTCGATCCGCGAAGTCATTCTTTATCTTTCTCAGTATGGGATCACCCCGCAGGAGTCGGTGCGCGCATATCAGACTTTTGGTGCGGAGACGCCGGATATTGTGCAGGAAAATCCTTATCGTTTGTGCGAAGAGGGAATTTCAATTGGCTTTCACCGTGTAGATGAGATTGCGGCATCAATGGAACGTCCGGCGGACGATGACTGCCGAATTCGTGCGGGACTTCTTTTTGTTTTACGCCATAATCTGCAAAATGGGCATACTTATCTTCCAAAAGATAAACTAGTTCCTGCGGCGGCGGGAATGCTTGGCGTTTCGATGGAGCAGACGAATTCTGTGATGGAGGAACTGCTTTTGGACGGAACGATCAATTCATGCGAGATTCATTCGAGAGCTTGCTGCTTTTTGCCGGATTATTATGAGGCAGAAAATTATGCTGCAGACCGTCTGAAAATGATGTTGGAATTTCCCGCTCAGCCAATTCAGAATGTAGAGGAAAAAATCGATTGCTTCGAAAGCTCTACGGGATTAAGTTATGCACCGGAGCAGAGAGAAGCAATTCGTGCAGCCGTTACCGGTGGAATTCTGGTACTGACGGGAGGTCCGGGTACTGGGAAAACTACAACTTTGCATGCAATCATTCACTTGTTAAAACAAAATGGAGAAAAAGTTTTTCTAGCGGCTCCAACTGGGCGTGCGGCAAAACGAATGAGCCAGATGACGGGGGAAGAAGCGAAAACAATTCACCGCCTTTTGCAGGTAGAATGGGGAGAAAATGACCAGCCTGCTTTTTCCTGCAATGAAAAGAACCGCTTGGAATGTGATGCTCTGATTGTGGACGAGCTGTCAATGCTGGATGCAAAACTTTTTGAGGCTCTTTTAAAAGCTTTGCCGATGGGATGTCGGCTGATTCTTGTAGGAGACCGAAATCAGCTTCCATCTGTCGGGGCAGGCAATGTGTTGGGGGACTTGATCGATTCGGGGAAACTTCCTGTTGTCGCATTAAAACATATTTTCAGGCAGGCGATGGAAAGCCTGATTATCACAAACGCACATGCAATTTTGGAAGGAAAAATGCCGATTCTCAACGATCACAGTCGGGATTTCTTCTTTTTGCCATGCAGTGAACCGGAAAAAATTTCAAAGACAGTGATTGATTTGGTGAAGCGCCGTTTACCGGAATCCTACGGTTATTCAGCGATGACAGATCTTCAGGTTTTGTCGATGGCACGAAAAGGCGATTTGGGAACGATTGAGCTGAATCGTCAGCTTCAGGCGGTTTTAAACCCGGTGGACCGCACAAAAGCCGAGATTCGGGTGGGTCCGTTTTTATTTCGTGAAGGCGATAAAGTGATGCAGATTAAAAACAATTATCATATTGCATGGGAAGCGCAAGACGGATCTCAGGGAGAAGGCGTCTTTAATGGGGATATGGGAATTCTGCAAAAAATTGACCGTCGGGCTTCCATACTGCAAGTCGAAATGGACGGCCGCTTGATTACCTATGAACTGGGCATGGCAAAAGAACTGGAACTTGCCTACGCGATGACCATTCATAAAAGTCAAGGCAGTGAATTCGATGCGGTTGTAATGCCTGTTTATCCGGGCCCTCCACAGCTCTTATACCGGAATTTACTTTATACGGCGATTACAAGAGCGAAAAATTTACTGATTTTGGTCGGAACGCAGCAGACAATTCGTACTATGGTAGAAAACGATAAGAAAATGAAGCGCTTTTCAGGACTTTGTGCCTTTTTAACGGGAGAAGAAAATCATGAATCAGATTCTGACTAAGATGATTGAATGTTTTTTCCCGCCGCGCTGTGTTTTTTGCGATTGCGTTTTGTCAAGCGGTCAGATCATCTGTAAGCGTTGTTCCGAGACGGTTTCGGAAACCTTTTGGCAGAGGGATTTTTTGCTCTTGTCAAAGTATCCTTTTTCTTGTACAGCACTTTATGATTATACGAAGGAAGTGCGAAGTGCCTTAATTCGGTTTAAATTTCAAGATGAAACGATTTTAAAAGAATATTTTGGGAAAAAGCTTTTGGAGCGGATGAAGGAAATTCCTTTTAAGCCGGACTTTGTTACATCAGTTCCAATTTCGAAAAAGAGAAAAAAGCAGCGCGGCTATAATCAAAGTGAGCTTCTCGCAAGAGAACTTGCTAAAAATTTGGAGGTCCCCTATCAAGAATTGCTTTCTAAAGTGCGGGATAATGTTCCGCAGCATGAATTATCAGAAGAAGATCGCTTAGAAAATGTAAAGGGTGTTTACTGCACCAAAAATAACGAAGAAATTCTTGGGAAAAGGATCCTTTTGGTAGATGATATTTTGACAACGGGAGCGACAATGTGTTCCGCAGGGCAGACTTTATTTTGTGCAGGGGCAAAAGATGTTTTTGGAATTGCAGTAGCAACAACTCCTGTTTCCCGTTGAAAAGTACTTTTATCTGTATTATAATAAAAGAACTATAAAGAATGGATGTGATTTGATTTGCTCGGTACCGATATTGCCATTGATCTAGGCACTTATGCGATCAAACTTTTTGTAAATGGGCAGGGCGTTACCGTTCATGAGCCGTCGGTTGTTACAATCGATACGGAAAAGAATCAGGTAACGGCAGTTGGAAAAAAGGCTTATGAGATGCTCGGGCGTACCGGAAATAGGCTTCGTGTGGAGCGTCCGCTGCAAAACGGAGTGATTTCCAATTTCGATTTGGCACAGTATCTTGTCAGCCATTATATTCATGAACTGGGCGCAAAAAAAATGGTGATGCCGCGGGTGGTCGTGAGTGTTCCATGTAATATTACCGAAGTGGAAAAACGGGCAGTTGTGGATTCCATTAGTGCAGCAGGAGTACGAAAGATTTGTTTGATTCAGGAACCGATTGCAGCGGCGATGGGGGCTGGAATCGATATTAGTTCTCCACATGGCGTTTTAGTAGTCGATATTGGCTGCGGAACAACGGACATGGCAGTTTTGTCTTTGCGTGGGGTTTCAAATTCTAAAATTGTTAAAATTGCGGGGCAAAAGTTTGATGAAGCGATTGCTCGTTTCATTCGAAATAAGTATCATTTGCAGATTGGGGAACGAATGGCAGAAGCCTGCAAAATTGCGATTGGCGGGGTTTTGCCCAGAACGGATTTTGTAACGACATTTACGGCCAAAGGAAAAGACACAGAGAATGGACTTCCGGCGTGGGCGGAGGTTACCAGCGAAGAAGTTTTGGAGGCAATGACGGAACCGGCGATGGATATTGTCCATGCGGTTCAGAAATTGATGGAAGAAACGGATCCTGAACTTTTGGGAGATGTTTTTTCAGACGGCATTATTTTGACTGGTGGTTCTGCAAAAATTTATGGGTTTGCAGATCTTCTTTCTAAACACGTTGGAATGCCGGTGAAAGTTGCAGAGGATCCGGAGCTGTGTGTCGCACTGGGTGCGGGCCAAGCAATTCCATTTATTGAAGATTTGGAAAAGAAGCGCGAAGGAATTATTAATCCTTTGAGCGCTGCTTATTAAAATTAAGTAAAAGGAACCGCAGATGGGAAGTCTTTCCGTCTGCGGTTCCTTTTTGTAAGTTTTTATTAAATTTATAGTCCGCGCATAAAGTCCGGTTTAAAATCGTGATCGGCTTGTGCTTCTTCAATTTGTGCAAGCATTCTTGGAATATCCTGATTCAGGTTTCCTCCTAAATCCACATAGTTAGAAGCGTGGTTAGAACGGAAGACGGAACCTTCGCTGTCTACATTTTTGAGAAACAGTTTAAGCTCATCGAGCAGCTCCATAGGGGACATTCGCTGAAATTCACCACTCTTTACTTGGTCATAAAGAGGAGTCCCTGGATAAACTCGCAAAGTCAAAAAGCTGACATATTCGGGTTTAATTAAAGAGGTGATTTTGGCGCTTGCAAGCGCATGTTCTTTGGAGCGAACACGGCTGCCCATGCCGGAAATCAGCATCATAGAGACTTTAATTCCCGCTTTTTTGAGCTTTAGACAGGCTTCAACCGTTTCTTCTGCAGTAACGCCTTTTCGAATGTTTTTAAGGACTTCATTGTCGCCGCTTTCAGCACCAATATAAACCATTTCGAGGCCAGCTTTGCGCAGCTGCAACAATTCCTCCGGCGTTTTCAGAAGAACATCTGCCGGAGCGCCATAGGAAGTTACTCGTTCGCATTCCGGGAAAAGACGGCGAATTTCGCTGAGAATATAAAGCAGGTCGGGAGTCTTTACAATCAAAGCATCTCCGTCTGCCAAAAAGATTCGGCGTACATAGGAATAAGTATTCCGTGATTCTTTTAGATCCTTAACAACATCTTCCAGCTTACGAATTCGAAAGTTCTTTTCTTTATACATAGTACAGAAGGTACAAGTGTTTCTGGCACATCCAATGGTGAGCTGAATAATCAAGCTTCTGGCTTCACTCGGCGGACGATAAACAATGCCTTCATATCGCATATCATTTCACAGCCTTTCTTTAAGTAAATAGAGAATCTTAAAAAACGTCGCTCATTTATCATGAGACGGCGTTTTTTGTAATTATGCTTTTTCCTGATATCGTTTGACGATTTGGTTCGCGCATTTATAGACATCTCCACCGCCAAGGGTGAGAATCAAATCTCCGGGCTTTGCCTTTTCCATAACATAGTCGGTGATTTCAGGAAATGTTTTTCGATAAACAGCGCCGGGGACTTTTTTGACCAAATCTTCGGCGTAGATGTGATACGTATTCGTTTCACGTACCGGCAGAATTTCGGAGACAATGACGTGGTCAGGAATTGTTAGCGCTTTGGCAAAATCATCAAGCAGCATAGCCGTACGACTGAAGGTATGAGGCTGAAAAATCGCCCAAACCTCATGAAATCCCATATGCATTGCAGCGCTTAGAGTTGCGGTGAGCTCTGTGGGGTGATGTGCAAAATCATCGGCGACCGTGATGCCGTCAAAGTGTCCCAGAATTTCGAAACGGCGGTGAACGCCTGTAAAAGTATGAAGACTCTTTTTGATGGATTCTACCGGAACACCAAAGTAATCTGCTACTGCAAATGCTGCAAGTGCATTGTAAATGTTGTGTCTGCCTGGAATTCCCAACGTCACATTGCAAAGAGGAATTCCGTCTTTTACAATATCAAAATTTTCTTTTGCGCCTTTGGTCGGGGCAATATTCGTCGCATGATAGCGGTTTTTCGGATCGAGTCCAAACGTAATAATTTCCAGATTATCGATACCCTGGAGCGCTTTTTGAGAGTTTAAATCATCTCCGTTTACGACGACTGCACGAGAAGTCTGTGTCGCAAACTGATGAAAAGACTTGATGATGTTGGATAAATTTTTAAAATAGTCGAGGTGATCTGCATCTACATTTAGAATCACGGAAACTGCAGGATACAGCTGCAAGAAAGTATCAACATACTCACAGGCTTCGCAGACAATGGTGCCGGAGTGCCCTGCACGTCCGTTTGTGCCGATAGAGGGCAGCTTTCCACCGATTACAGCAGAAGGATCACGGCCAGCGTCCATTAAGATTGTGGTGATCAATCCGGTCGTTGTCGTCTTTCCATGTGTGCCGGAAACACAGATACTGTCCGGATACCGGCGAACCACCATTCCCAGCATGACACTGCGTTCAATTTCGGGAATTTTACGTTCCCTTGCGGCAACGCGTTCAGGATTATCTTCTTTAATAGCGGCAGAATAGACAACTAGCTCTGCATCATGCAGATTTTCGGCTTTTTGTCCCATATAAACCGGAATTCCATAAGTGCGCACTCTTGCGAGTGTATCGGATTCACTGTTGTCGGAACCGGAAATTTGATATCCACGATGAATCAGAATTTCAGCGATCGGGCACATGCCGGAACCGCCGATTCCGATAAAGTGGATTTTTTCAACACGTGATAAAATATCATCCATAAAGGCAAGACACCTCTTCCAATCATAACAAGATACGTTTTTATATTATAATACTTTTTCAGGATAAAATAAACAGTTTTCTTTGGAAAGAACAGAAAAACAAAATCTTTTCCGGTATGCGCACAGGAAAGAAAAATACTCCATAATATGGCTTAAAGAGGCTAAGGAGGGATCACTGTGCCTTTTCGTCATTCATTTGGAATTTTAGGGGGAGACAAACGTCAGCTGTTTCTGGCGGAACTTTTGGCGTCGGATGGCTATGAGGTTTTCGTTTATGGATTTCCCCATATTGATTTTGTTCATTCATCTATTCGAAAAGTAGATTTAAAAACCACACTGGAATCTTGCCGGGATCTAATTCTGCCGCTTCCGGTGAGCACTGACGGAAAGAATTTAAAGGCGGTTTATGCAGATGAACCGATTCCTTTAGACGATCATTTTGCAAACGCATGCGAGGGACATCGAGTATATGTGGGGATGAAAGAGCGATTGCTGAAGACCAGTCCGCTTTGGGAAAATGTAGATGTGCGGGATTATAATGCGCAGGAGGAATTTGCGGTCCGGAACGCGGCAATTACTGCAGAGGGAGCGATTGGAATCGCAATAGGGGAATATCCAGATGTCCTCTATCACAGCAGATGCCTGGTCGTTGGCTTTGGAAGAATCGGAAAACAGCTTTCTTTAAGGCTAAAAGCGATGGGAGCAAATGTTTCTGTCTGTGCAAGAAAAGAAAAAGATTATGCGATGATTGAATCACTTGGGATGGAGCCGATTCCAACAGCAAAAATCGGGGAAAAAGCTTCTTTCGACTTGATTTTTAATACAGTGCCGGCAGTTTTATTTGATCATAGAGTTCTGCGGCAATTTTCAAATACAATTATTTTAATCGATTTATCATCTTCCCCCGGCGGGGTCGATTTGGAAGCGGCAAAGGAGCTGGGAATCCACGTTGTGCAGGCGCTTTCGCTGCCGGCAAAGATAGCTCCAAAAGCAGCAGGAAAAGTGATGCAGCAAACGATTTATATGATGATGGGGGAGTGAAAGGATGAAACAGCTTACCTTTGGATTTGCTATGTGTGGATCATTCTGCACATTTTCAAAAGCTTTTGAACAGATGGAATCTTTGGTGCAGAACGGATATCAAATTGTTCCGATTATGAGCGAAACAGCGAGCAGCACCAATACCAGATTCGGAAATGCAGAGGATTTTAAAGTTCGGGCGGAGATGCTTTGCGGCCACCCGGTCATTGACAGCATTGTAAAAGCGGAACCAATCGGCCCGAAGCATTTGGTGGATCTGATGATCGTTGCACCCTGTACCGGGAATACGCTGGCAAAGCTTGCACATGGAATTACGGATACGGCAGTTACAATGGCAGTAAAGTCCTGTTTGCGTATTGGATTACCGGTGCTGATTACGTTAGCAACAAACGATGCTTTGGCGGCTTCTGCCCAAAATATTGGACGCCTGCTCAATACCAAGCATATTTTCTTTACTCCGTTTCGGCAGGACGCGCCGGAAACAAAAGCAACCTCTGTGGTAGCAGATTTTTCCATGATTTTGCCGGCAGCATTAAAAGCTTTAGAAGGCAAACAATTGCAGCCGCTTCTTTTAGGAAGTAATGATTCATTTTAAGATTGTATCAAAGGCAATTTCATGCTATTATAAAAAGCAAAAGAAAGAAATTTAATGGATTATGCAAAAAACAAAGGAGTGTTTGCTATGCAGCAGTATCGTCCGGATACCGTATGTATCCACGCAGGCTATACGCCGAAGAATGGAGAACCGCGTGTACTTCCGATTGTTCAAAGTACTACTTATCGGTATGAGACAGGAGAACAGATGGGGAAGCTGTTTGACCTGGAGGAAGATGGATTTTTCTACACACGGATTGCAAACCCCACTTTGGATGCAGTGGAAAAGAAGATTGCTGCATTAGAAGGCGGTGTAGGGGCGATGCTGACTTCTTCCGGAATGGCAGCATCCTTTATGGCAACCTTTAATATTTGCCCTACAGGGAGCCATATCGTTTCGAGTAATGCGGTTTATGGCGGTACTTTTAATTTATTTAATAAAACAATGCGCGAGATGGGGATAGAGACCACTTTTGTGCATCCGTCGGCAACAAAAGAGGAATTGGAAGCGGCTTTTCAGGAAAATACCCGTGCGGTTTTCTGTGAGACCCTTTCCAACCCATCTTTGGTCGTAACGGATCTGGAACTTTTTGCACAGGTTGCTCATGAGCATGGGGTTCCTCTAATTGTCGATAACACATTCCCAACGCCAATTAACTGCCGCCCATTTGAATTTGGGGCGGATATTGTTGTTCATTCTACCACGAAATACATGGATGGCCATGCAGTACAGTTGGGCGGCGTTATTGTAGACAGCGGAAATTTTGACTGGACAAACGGAAAATACCCGGCATTAACAGAGCCGGATGAATCCTATCATGGAATCACCTATACAAAGCAGTTTGGAAAAGCAGCTTATATTACAAAAGCCAGAGTGCATATGATGCGTGATTTGGGTGCGCAGGCAGCCCCGATGAATGCATTTCTTCTAAACCTTGGGCTAGAGACGCTGGCTCTGCGAATGGAACGCCACTGCGCTAATGCACAGAAGGTCGCAGAATTTTTGGAGAAGAATCCGAAAGTGTCTTGGATTAACTATCCGGGACTTGCAAGCAGCCCATATTATCAGCTTGCACAAAAGTACCTGCCAAATGGAAGCAGCGGTGTTGTGTCGTTTGGCGTAAAGGGAGGAAGAGAGGCGGCCAGTAAATTTATGTCTGGCTTAAAGCTTGCTTCTATTGTAACGCATGTGGCGGATCTGCGTACTTGTGTATTGCATCCTGCAAGCACAACGCATCGTCAGATGAGTGATCAGGAGCTTTTAGAAGCTGGCGTAAAACCGGATCTGATTCGCTTTTCTGTCGGAATCGAAAATCTAAATGATATTTTGGAAGATTTGGAACAGGCTTTGGAGCAGGTCTGAGTCTGATTTATCTTATATAGAATAAAAAACAGCTGTCCGGTAAAGTGTTTACTGCCGGGCAGCTGCTTTTTTATTTTACGGTAATTAGCTGATACTCTTTTGTGCCGAGTCCCATCTTTTCGCCGTGAGCGATTTGTGTTCTCCAGGAGCAGTTGGGGAAAAGCGCTGTAAAATAGTCGTCACCTTGTTTTGCTTTTCCATCCAGCTCGGAACCGGGTAAAATGATCTGCTGATTCACTGCATCCGCGCAAGCCTGATCCAGCGCAATCGGGTCAAAAGAAGCAAACATGCCGACATCCGGCACGACCGGCGTATCATTCTCCTCATGGCAGTCGCAATAGGGAGAAACGCTGACAACTAGACTAATATGAAATTGCGGACGATTATGCAGAATTGCCCAACTGTATTCCACGATCTTTTTGTTGAGAATTTCTTCTACTTCGTCATTAGCGGCGCAGATTGCATCTTTGGGGCAGACACCAATACATCTGCCGCAGCCTACGCATTTTTCGTGATCGATTGCAGCTTTTCTATTGGTAACCGTAATGGCATGATGCGCACAGACTTTCGTACACTGCCCGCAGCCGATACATTTTTCCGAATCGGTCAGAGGTTTTCCGGCACTGTGCATTTCCATTTTACCAGCACGGGAACCGCCTCCCATGCCGATGTTTTTTAGCGTGCCGCCGATTCCGGTTGACTCGTGAACTTTAAAATGGGTCAGAGAGATGATGACGTCCGCATCCATCAGCGCACGGGCAACTTTTGCTTCTTTTACATATTCGCCGCCTTCTACCGGTACCAGCACTTCATCTGTTCCTTTAAGACCGTCTGCAATCAGAATCTGACAGCCGGTCTGAAGCGGAGAGAACCCGTTGAGATAAGCGGTATCCAGGTGTTCCAGTGCGTTTTTTCTGCCGCCTACATAGAGTGTATTGGCATCTGTCAGAAACGGTTTTCCGCCTTGACTCTTTACAAAGTCAGCAATCGTTTTTGCATATTGATGGCGCAAAAAAGCGAGATTTCCAAGCTCTCCGAAATGCATCTTGATTGCGGCAAATTGATCCTCAAAATGAATTTTGCCCATGCCAGCAGCTGTGATCAGCCGGGTAAGTTTCTTTTGTAGGCTGTCACCCGGCTTTACACGCATATTTGTAAAATAAACATTGGATGCGTTCATGGTGAATTCTTCCTGCCTTTCGTCCTTGATTTTTTGTGGGGGAAAGCGGTGGAAGTTAAATGAAAACTGTCACAGATCATTTCCTGCAAATCACAGAGTGGAAGCGCAAGATTTGGATACGCGGAGATCCAGTGACGTTTATTCATGTGCCACCCAGCGGTAACAGAGTCTGGATAAACACTGCGCCAAAAATCCGCTTTTGACGGTTCACATTTTAAATTGATACAAAGACCCTTTTCCTGCTCGGTAATCAGTCCAAACCACTTCTTATTCTCTTTGTGGCGCAGAGCAATAGCGTCCCCGTTTCGAAAGGGACAGTCGGCTACAGCACCGGAAAATCCAAGACATAGTTTACATAGCTCATTACTTGTCATAGAGAAAATCCCCCGTTAATATCTGTGGTTATTTTAACATAAAGTATGGCAAAATACCAGCAGCGATTCTAGGTTAAGAATCTTCTTGTTTTCTTAGAAAACCGTCCTATAATGGAAGCAGTTAAAGAGGAAAGGAAGTCATTTGCAGATGTCAGTATTAGGGGCAGTGATCGTTCCGCATCCACCGATTATTCTGCCGGAGATCGGCAAGGGTGAAGAAAAGAAAATCAGCAAAACAATCGAAGCATATCGAAAAGTTGCCCGAATGGTGGCAGATTGGAATCCGGATACTGTGGTGATTACTTCACCGCATACGGTGCTGTATGCGGATTACTTTCATATTTCTCCCGGTAAAAAAGCAGAGGGGGATTTTCTTTCATTTGGAGCACCGAATGTAAGAATCAGAGCGGATTATGACCAGCTGTTTGTAGAAGAACTGATGAAAAGAGCCAGAAAGGCACATCTGCCGGCTGGAACTTTCGGAGAGCAAGAGCCGGAGCTTGACCACGCAACGATGATTCCGCTGCGTTTTTTGCAGGAAGCGGGAGTCTCTTGTAAAGTGATTCGAGTTGGCCTTTCGGGATTATCGGCGCTAACTCATTATCGCCTTGGAAAATGTATTTCTGAAACAGCAAAAGCATTACAGCGGAAAATTGTGTTTGTTGCAAGCGGCGATCTCTCTCATAAGCTTTTGGAGAGCGGTCCTTATGGATTCTCTGAAGATGGTCCGCGTTTTGATCATCAGGTGACAGAAGCGATGAAAACAGGAGACTTTTTAAAATTTCTGGAGTTTTCGGAACCCTTCTGCGAATCGGCGGCGGAGTGCGGACTGCGTTCTTTTCAGATTATGGCGGGGGGATTGGACGGTTTATCCGTTTCTCCAGAGCTGCTTTCTTATGAAGGAACTTTCGGAGTTGGCTATGCTGTAGCGAGTTTTGCAGTAACTGGGAAAGATGATTCCCGTCATTTTGATCGCTTTTATGAGCAGAAGGAAAATCAGAGAGTGATGCAGAAAAGGCAGCAGGAAGATCCTTATGTGCATTTAGCAAGAAAAAGTTTGGAGACTTTTGTTGAGACAGGAAAACGGTTGTCTTTGCAGAATCTTTTGGTTCAGTTGCCGGAAGAACTGCGGGAAAAGAAAGCCGGTGCGTTTGTCTCGATTCATCAGGAAGGAAGGCTGCGCGGCTGTATCGGAACCATCGAACCTGTTTTTCCTTGTTTGGCAGAGGAAATTATCCACAATGCTGTTTCGGCAGGAACCGCTGACCCAAGATTTTCGCCGGTCAGAAATGAAGAACTGCCAAGCTTGGAATACAGTGTAGATGTGCTGGAAAAGCCGGAAAAAATTTCGTCGCCCGAAGAGCTTGATGTAAAAAAATATGGAGTCATTGTTTCTGATGGAGAAAGGAGAGGACTTCTGCTTCCGAACCTAGAGGGAGTGACTTCTGTAAAGCAGCAAATTGAGATTGCGCGGCAAAAAGCAGGCATCGGAAAATTTGAGAGCTATTCGTTGGAGCGGTTTGAGGTGGTGAGACATTTTTGAAAGAAATTTGTGAAATCTGTTTTCATCATTGTGCTTTGGAGGATGGAGAAATCGGATTTTGTCGGGCACGAAAAAATCAGAATGGAAAGATAATTCCAATTAATTATGGAAAAATCACCTCTATTTCTCTCGACCCAATCGAGAAGAAACCTTTGAGACAATTCTATCCAGGAAAGAAAATCCTTTCGATTGGCAGTTTCGGCTGCAATCTTCGGTGCCCTTTCTGCCAGAACTATGAAATATCAATGGCAGAAGAGGCACAGTGCGGACAGATTTTCTGTACGCCGACACAGCTTTTCAGAAAAGCACAGGAGTTGGTTCCAAAAGGAAATATTGGACTTGCCTATACCTATAATGAGCCTTTAGTCGGCTATGAATTTGTTCGAAACTGTGCCAAAAAGATTCATGAGGGAAATCTCAAAAATGTGCTGGTGACAAACGGAACGATTTGTAAAGAACCGTTGCAGGAACTTTTGCCGCTGATTGATGCCGCCAATGTTGATTTAAAAGCGTTTACGCCACAGTTTTATCAAAAGATCGCCGGAAATTTGGAAGTGGTAAAAGAGACGATTCGGATGATGGCAGGCCATTGTCATCTGGAGGTGACAACCCTGGTGATTCCAGGAGAAAACGACAGCATAGAAGAAATGAAAGAGCTGTCTTTTTGGCTTTCGTCTGTGCGGCGTGATATTCCGCTGCATATTACACGCTTTTTCCCGCGTTATCAGTTTAAAAATCATCCACCAACGCCGGTCGAAACGATTCATCGGCTTTGTGAAACAGCAGGAGAGTTTTTAGAGTATGTTTATCCCGGCAATTGCTAAAAAGGGAGCAGCATCGTGATAAAAAGCGATGCTGTTCTTTTTTTAAAATGCAAAGGATTTTTGCTTTTTTCATTGACTTTTTCCGCAAATGCTGTTATGATGCTAATAGAACATATGTTCAAATTAAAAGACATTAAGAAGGATAGAGAAATGACAACAATGGAGAAACTGAAAATTCTGACGGATGCGGCAAAGTATGATGTTGCCTGTACTTCGAGCGGGGTCGACCGTTCCGGGAAAAAAGGCGGCCTTGGCTCGACGCAGTTCAGCGGAATCTGTCACAGCTTTGCAGCGGACGGCAGATGTATTTCTCTGTTAAAAGTTCTCTATACCAATTTTTGTATTTGTGATTGTAAATATTGCGTCAATCGCCGTTCCAACGATGTAAAAAGGGCTTCTTTTACGCCGCGGGAACTGGCAGAACTTACAATTGGTTTTTATAAAAGAAATTATATTGAGGGATTATTTCTAAGCAGTGGGATTATTAAAAATCCAGATTACACCTGTGAGCAAATGCTGAAGGTACTGGAATTATTGCGGGAGGAATATCATTTTCGAGGATATATTCATGTCAAGGCAATTCCCGGAGCAGATGACCAACTTTTAAAAAGACTCGGTATGCTTGCAGATAGAATGAGCGTTAATATTGAACTGCCTTCAGAAGAGAGTTTAAACCGGCTTTGTCCCGATAAAAACCGAAAGGCAATTTTTCATCCGATGGGGTTGATTTCGAGTGGAATTCAGGTCCATACAAAAGAATTGGCACAGTATCGCTATGCGCCGAAGTTTGTACCGGCAGGGCAGAGCACCCAAATGATTATTGGTGCGACCAAAGATACCGATTACCAGATTTTAAATCTCGCAGAAAGTCTCTATCACAAATATCAGCTAAAACGGGTTTTCTTTTCGGCTTATGTACCGGTAGCAGAAAATGCACTTTTGCCGCCTTTACAAACAAAACCGCCGCTTTTAAGGGAGCATCGCCTTTATCAGGCGGACTGGCTTTTGCGCTATTACGGATTTAAAGCACATGAACTTTTGGATCAAGAGCATCCGCAGTTTAATCCGGTGATTGATCCAAAGTGTAATTGGGCGCTGCAGCATATGAACTTTTTCCCGGTAGAAGTAAACTGTGCAGATTATCACACCTTGCTGCGTGTACCTGGAGTTGGGCCAAAATCGGCTAAGGCAATTTTGCAGGCACGTCGTGCTGCTACGCTGGACTTTACCGGCCTAAAAAAGTTGGGAGTGGTCTTAAAGAGGGCACAGTATTTTTTAACCTGCAGCGGGCGTATTATCGATGGGCTGCGGGTCACTCCCGATATTGTTCTGCGCAATCTGATTAGTCAGCAGGGAATCGAATTGCTGAAAACAGAGGAACCACCTGAGCAGTTGAGCTTTTTTTCGCCCACAGAATCTTTTGAGCAAATTAGGCGGTTAATGCCGATCAGAATCAGAGGGTAGAGAGAACAATCATGCAGGAAACAAACATTATTTATCACTATGATGGAAGCTTTGACGGTTGTATTTGCTGTGTATTTGATGCGTTTTACCGCAAAGAAAATCCAATAAAGATCCTTTCTAAAGAGGAAAGACAGGTTACTTTATTTCCAACGCACGAAGTGCAAACAGATTTTTCTCATGCAAAACGTGTTTTAAATGCACTTTATGAAAAGGTGTCTCCCAAGGTTGTTCGGTTTATAGAGGAAGGATTCCTGTCCTGTGAACCGGAAAAAGAAAAATTGATTTTGGAAACGATTCGCAGAGCTTTTGGGGATGGCGCTAACGTTTTAAACAATCTTACAGATGATTCAGTCGGAAAGCTTTACCGCGCTGTTAAATTTTTAAAAAATGAAACTCACCTTTTATGCGGATTTGTGCGCTTCTCAGAGCAGAATCATACACTTTGCGCCGTGATTTCTCCTAAAAATCGGGTATTGCCGCTTTTAGCCCCTCATTTTTGCAGGCGCTATCCGGAAGAACATTTCCTGATTTATGATGAAACGCATCAAGAAGCAATTCTTTATCAGCCTTATGAATCAATTTTGATTCCATTGGAGAATTTTCAAGCCTTTCCAGCTGATGAAGAAGAAAAAAATTTCAGGGCACTTTGGAAGTGCTTTTATGATACCATTGCAATTGAAGGACGATTAAATCCAAAGTGCCGAATGAATCATATGCCAAAGCGATATTGGAGCCATTTGACAGAATTGCAGGAGCAGACAGAGAATTTTAACGAAGAGCATTCTGAAAAAACACTTTCGCTCAAAAAAATATCAGAATCGTAAATTGGAAAGATCATATAAAAAGCGCTCCGGAAAAATTCCGAAGCGCTTTTTATATTTTATTGCATCTCTTCTTGAATTGCTGCCATTAAGGGTGGAATCAGCTGCTTTTTGCGGCTCATTAAGCCCGGCAAAACAGCGCAATCTCCTTGAGGCTTTACGTGAAATGCTTTTTCGATGATCGCAGCAGCGTGAGGTCCGGTGAACATTAAATCGGTTGATTCTTCGGGTACGTCGGTAAACATGTAAAAAATCATCGGAATTCCCTGATATGCAGCCGCTTCTGATAAATAAGGGCCAACCAGCTTCTTAGCGGAAATTTTTGACTTTTTAGTCATATAGGTTCCTTGACCGACACCGAAACGGACATCTCCACGACTGAAAATCTTGAAATCTGACAGGAAAATTTCTTCTGCATTTTTTCCGGTTAGATCTGCACCAGCTTCAAACATTTGTTCGGCGTATTGAGGAATGTTGATGTTGGCAGTCTTAGCGAGTTCTTCGGCGACCGCTTTGTCGACGGGAGTGCAGGTTGGGCTGCGGAACATCAGAGTATCCGAAAGAATTGCGGAGAGCAGCAGACCGGCAATATCTTTTGGAATTTCCACATTGTTTTCATGAAACATCTGATAGACAATTGTACAAGTACATCCCATTGGGACATTGCGAAAATAGACGGGATTCATGGTTTCTACAGCCTTTAGACGATGATGGTCGATGATTTCAAGGATCTCCGCTTGGTCAAGGCCATCTACAGCTTGTGTTTTTTCATTGTGGTCAACCAGAATAATCTGTTTGCGGTGAACATTCAGTAAGTTTCGTCTGCTGATAACGCCGCAGTAAAGACCATTATCATTTAAAACAGGGAAATAGCGGAACCGGACATTTGCCATTACTTTGTGAGCATCTTCAACCGGTGTATTTAAATTAAATTTACTGATATTATCTTTTGTCATATAATGGCTGATAGGTGCTGCCTGACTGATTAGTTTGGCAACATCGTAAATAGGATGAGGAGTTGTAATAATTCTACATCCTTTTTCCGATGCGCGTGCAATAATGGTTTTTGGAGTTGCGAGACCGCCACAGATGATGATACATCCTGCACCGCATTCAATGGCGCACAGTTGACTTTCATAACGGTTGGAAAGGATGACCATATCGCCTTCCTTGACGTATTCTTCCATGGCATCTGGTGTAGCGGCTCCAATAAAGATATTTCCCTTGTCAATCACGGCATCTTCATCACCAAGAATCATTTTGCCTTCCAGAGTTTGTACAACATTTCTATAGGGCGTATGGGCCTTGGAAAGGACAGCAGTGTCTAATAGATCCATATTGGCAGTTGCAATATCCCGAATGGTAATAATACCGAGGAGTTCTTTTTGGGGATTCGTAATGCAGAGCGTGTCAATTTCCACACTGCGCATCAGCATCCATGCAGACTTTAGCGACATGTTTCCGTCCACTCCGGGCTGGCAGCGAATGTCAATATCTTTTACCTGAGGGCTGACATCGGTGCAAAGTCTAGGGGATCTAACACCAAAATATTTCAAAACAAATTCAGTTTCTCGATTTAAAAGGCCAGCGCGGCGTGCTTCGGCGTTGATCCCAAGTTTTTTCTTTAAATAAGCGTATGCAATCGCAGAACAGATGGAATCTGTATCAGGATGTTGGTGACCGATTACATTCACCTTACGGCGGACATCGGTATTGGGCATGAAAAGCCCCTCCTTTTATCTTAAATTGTGGGTTTGAGCAAATCTATTTACCGAGCAGACTTGCTACAAATATCACTTTCATTATAACACAATTCTTTAGTGGTGCAATTGCTTCTCTAAAAGGATTTCGTCTTAAATGTTAAAAAAAGAGATAAAATAAAAAGGTTGGTTTTCTTTTTTAAGTGTAAAAAAGAAAATAAAAGCCATAACTCTAATGATATTTTTATAAAATAACGGAAAATAAAGAATTAATGAAAAAAAGGCCTTGACAGAAGCAATGTGTTTTTGTATAATTAAAAAGCTTCCTATGAAGCAGCGCTGAATTCGGCCCGTTGGTCAAGTGGCTAAGACAGCGGCCTCTCACGCCGTTAACGTGGGTTCGAATCCCGCACGGGTCACCAAATGAATAGATCCCATAGAGAAGCACGATCATTGCCGAAAGACATTCGATCAGTTGGTGCAGATAGCGGCGAGGGTCCACCTGTTCCCATTCCGAACACAGAAGTTAAGCTCGCTTGCGCCGAAGATACTTGGCTGGTAACGGCCCGGGAAAATAGGTAAGTGCCAACATAGATATTCCTCAATAGCTCAGCCGGTAGAGCATGCGACTGTTAATCGCAGGGTCGTTGGTTCGAGTCCAACTTGGGGAGCCAAGGCTGAATCCGGACGTTGCTTTTACGTCCGGATTCTTTTTATTCCTTTGCAGAAACTGCACGCTTTTTGCAAAACACGGGCCATTAGCTCAGTTGGTTAGAGCTACCGGCTCATAACCGGTTGGTGCTGGGTTCGAGTCCTAGATGGCCCACCAAACAAAAACCGCATCAGATAGCCATTTGTTGGCATTCTGGTGCGGCTTCTTTATGCTCTTAATTAACGCAAAAACACGCAAAATAACAGTAAAATTTGAAAATATGCAAGTCAAAAGATGCATTGCATTACGCTATAGATGTGAAATATATTCACATAAAAAATATTATTATAATGAAACAATTCGTTTGCTTCCGAAGGCATGGATGGTTCGCATCTTCGCCTTGCAAAGCAATTAAACGCTTGTTGATCCATGCGAAGCTCGTGAGGCAAAATTATTTACCAATTTATACCGTAATTACATTCTGTCTTTGACTTTGTTATTTAAATCAGATATATTTTTGATATTTAAATTTTCGCTTGTTAATGTTTCCAATGTTTTTATATTTCTTTTATCCTCTTCACTAAGGCAATTGTTGTCTCTTAAATAGGTAAATACAGTTAATAACATAGAATAATAGTATTCATTTCTGGGAAATTTTTGAATGCCATCAAACAACTTGTTTTTAGCGTGATTGATGTCGCTTCTAAATTTACCAGATGTTATATCTTCTGATTTGGCCAAGTAATAATACGCTTTACCCATTGAATGAAGACTATACATTTTGTTTAAGTTATTTCGCACATTGGTATCGAAACAAGCAATTGCATCATTATATTTTCGCTGCGTCAGTAAGAATTCTCCTTTCAAGTGGTTGATGAAAGCCTTATTATCCTCTATAACAAATGTATCAATTGCAAAATTTAATAATTCTTCAATCTGCTTAGTTGTATAATTATTATCATTTTGTAAAATTGCATTTATAAGTGTCCCAACAAAATGTTCTTCAGAATCATTTCCAGATGAAGCTTGTATGATACTTTTGATATCAGCGATTTCTTCACTATAATTTCCTTTATAGTGAATTTGCAAAATTAGCTCTGAAATATATCTATGTCTGCCACTTATGAAATACTCGCCTTGTATTTCTTCTTGAAATAAATTACCTTTTGCATCTCCATTTAATATTTTGTCAACAAAATCTTCCCAAGTAAAAGAATAATGCTTTTCAATAGACCTTTTTAATAAGCCCCATTGTAATTTTAACCCATACTTAAAACTTAACGAAACAATTCCATAAGCCAATTTTGCTTCATTAGACAAATTATCATATTCAAAGCAGATTGAATCAGTCACACTTTCAGATCGATCAATAACCTCTAGTAATATATCAATGATATTCTGACTGTTAGATATTTTTCTAGTAACAGATTCTTCGTCAAATTTTGTAGAAACATTTAATATATTGCTTGCAATCATTTTCTTTACAAGTTTTTGTGCTTCGAGTATGTCAAGGGTATCCTTGACATCTATATAATAGTTGATAGGTTCTAACCTTGTTTTATTATAATTACTGAAAACATTATCCCAATCAGAATACCTCGATGTAGCAATGAATATTGCAGGAATTTGATTGTTCTGAGTATCAGAAAGCATTTTAAAAAATTGCTCATAATCGACTATTACATTATCAAAAATAATTACAATGGTAGATTTAACCTTTCCGTATATATCAAATAACAGTCCACTTCGATATTGTGATTGAGTTTTAAACAGAAATGATAAGATACCATTTTGGGTTAATTCATAGGCTAACCTATAGATTAATGTAGATTTTCCGGATACTGCTGGCCCTCTTAATAATAATTTTTTCATCTGATGTTCCGCACTCAATTCGATTATAAAGTCTACCAAGGATTCAGTATTCAGTTTTTTTACATCTTTACCACCAAGTTCTGTTACATCGAGCTCTCGACATACATCGAAATTGTTTTTGATGATGCCCCAACTAGGGCTACCTCCTCTATAAAATGAGCGCGGATCTACAGGGTAGTTCATAGTAGAATTATAGAATTCAAAACATTCAGTTATATAATTCATTGTCCGTGGATCGAAAGTATATAACGATGATTCTGGAGAAAAGAGAATTTTGAGCTGTTGAAGTTTAATTTTATAATTGCTTTCTGCTATTGTATACATTTCTTCAAAAAAGTCATCTGCAGTTCCTTTAATATATTTTATTTTATAAATTTCTAAATCTGTTTTTAAATCTTCTGAAATTTCAGGAAGAATAATATATTTTTCCTTTATCGATTCCCAACGAGCATTATCAGAAAAAGTTTCAAGAATGTCTGTTATGATTTTATCTGAAAAGCTATAACCAATAAAAACAAATGTATCATTAAAGTCTTCCATAAGTCTGTTTATATATTTTTTACTGCTTTTTTTGGAAAATTTTAAATCTTCTAGTGTGATTTTCAATGGGTTATCTTCTGAATATGGGGTATTAATATCTCCGTTTATCTTGTATAGTGGAATATTTGAATCATTAACAAATGCTTTAGGATGCAAGGGGTCTTCCAAAGTATATTCATAATATCTCTGATTTTTATATGATTTTTCCACCAAATCATCATAATTAGTGGTATAGATAGCTTTCCAAGGAATTAGTGAGATTTTTTCGAACTTTTTGCTTGGAGTAAGGTACTTTAATCTGTCCCGTATGGATTTTTCTATTTCTTTTCTGAATCCTTTTTTTACAAGATTGTAAGTGAAACGCGGCAAATCGGAATTAAATTTTACGCCAGTATTGCCTAACTGATTATACAGATATTTTGCTAAATCTGCCCCTAATAATCCCCCAGATTCTAATGTAGCACCGGCGCCAAGAAACAAAATACATTTTTTGTTAAATATTCTATGTAACAAAGCTTCCGGTATATCGATCATAGTAAACATCTCCATCTTTCCAATTTCACAATTTTACAAATCAAGCTCCTAACTTTAACTTACCGTTGACCGAACTTCCGATTATTACTATAATCTGAATTCTATTATTACATTAATAATATCCTTAAATTCTATAAAATGGAATACTTTGAACAAAAATTTGTAAAAATTTAACATAATTGTAATATTACAATTATATGCATTAACAACAAAAAATCCCCCAGCCATCCTTTAGGATAGCTGGGGGATCGATTTATGTATTGATATTACTTTTGATCGCTGGAATTGTCCGGTACCTGAGAATCGACCTTGCTTTTAAGCATCGAGACTAGCCGACCTAAGAAACCAGGAAGCGGTACTCCGATATTTTCTAAGATACTAATTAATTCGTTACAAATAAGCCAAACAGCCACGAGTGACGCGATCAGCATCGGAAGATGAATAGTCATACCAAGTTTATCTCCTGCATAAGAAAGGAGCCAGTCAAGGACAGCACCGACTGCTACTAAAAGCCACATGCAAACCTTTTTTGCAATGCTGTTGCCATTATAATCGCAAACGCCGGACTGTACCTTGACGCTGTCACCGATTCCAATAGTAGCTGGCGTAGGGGCGGAGTCTTCGTTATACTGTCCGCGGATATCTCCATCGTTTACCCAGCACATTCTATTGTCCAAAAGGTACGGGCTTGCGGCATCTTCTGCGATGTATGTAATGACGCCATGATTTTTGAGCATGTTTCCTGCTAGAATTGCTTCGCTGTTTGGCGCGGTGCTGGATGTGTAGCACTGCAGAAGATATCACAGATGGACTGAAGCTGATCATTAGACGGAAATTCGTTGTTGCATTTATATCCGTCTGCATCCTCCATGTCGTACCAAACGCCCCACGGCAAAAAAGACACTTATTGCTCTTAAAGGTACCGCAGAACAAATATTTAATATGGTCATCGATGCGCGTGTGATGGAATACAATCCAGGGGTTTCCGTAAGGATTCCGCGTAATGCCCCTCAAAACTTTAGAAGGGCTTTAACGGATAAAGAACAACAATGGATTATAGACACGCCGCATAGGGCACAGAGGGCCGCAATGATTATGATGTATGCAGGGTTACGCCGTGGGGAACTTATTGCTTTAACTTGGGATAATATTGATCTTAAAAATAAAACAATATGGGTAAACAAGTCTGTCGAGATGATAGAGGACAAGCTCCGTGTTAAAGCGCCCAAGACAAAAGTGGGGAATCGTACAGTTGATATTCCACAGCGGCTTGCTGATTTTTTGGATCCACTCTGGCAGGATCATCTTGCCCAGTTTCCCAGTGTACAACCAATTAATCTGCTTGTCTGCTGAACCGCTTCCGGAAAAATGTTTACCAATGAAGCATGGAAATCTATGTGGAAAAGTTATCTTGTTGATCTCAATGTAAAATACGGATTTGAAGGTCGCGTGAAAAAGCTTGCGGCAAACAAAAAGAACAAAGATAGAAAAAAACAAGGTAAACTTCCTTTGCTAATTCCAAACATTACGCCGCATTGGTTACGGCATACATTCGCAACGTTACTTTATTTGGCCGGGGTAGACGTGCCTACTGCTCGGGATCAACTAGGACATGCTGATATAAAAACAACACTCGCAATTTATACTCATCTCGACAAAATTTACAAGCGGAAATTCATGAACCGGCTCGATGATTATCTGGACCCCAAAGAGGATTTGGAAGGTCCATGCAAGTCAGACATTTTAACAAAATCAGTCTTGATGCGGGTTCCCAGAGATTTACTTACCGGCTCATAACCGGTTGGTGCTGGGTTTGAGTCCTAGATGGACCGCCAAACAAAAACCGCATCAGATAGCCATTTGTTGGCATTCTGGTGCGGCTTTTTACACCTTGTTTTAACGAAAGGACACGCAAAATAACGATAAAATATAAAAAAGTACAGTTA
The DNA here is from genome assembly GCF_053613275.1 of Caproicibacterium sp. NSD3. Taxonomy (NCBI): domain Bacteria; kingdom Bacillati; phylum Bacillota; class Clostridia; order Eubacteriales; family Oscillospiraceae; genus Caproicibacterium; species Caproicibacterium sp. NSD3. Next base: position 1,457,428 of record NZ_CM132119.1, on the reverse strand, counting down.
AAAAATAGTCCTAATTATAAAGTTAATGTGAAAAACATTCACATTACAAAAACAAATATTTATAGACGATGTCAAAGCATTCTTCAATGATATCATCTTTATTCTCTTCTTGGCATTCGTTTTCGCCGGCAATACGGTCATAGGTGAAATTCACGATGTCGGTAACCATCAGAATCGCAATCCGTGAATTTTTCACCTTTAGGTCGTTGATCATAGGCGAATTTTCAATAGACTTCATAATATGGCTTAATGTTTGCTCAGAAATTAGCCTTTTTTGCAGAGCAATCTTGGGATTCTCATAATTGAGAACTCTTAGTTCAGACCTCATTTTTGCCGATTTTCCATAAGTTTGGAGCAAATCCAAAATAAATTCACGAAGCCAAGCTTTCTTGTCTGCCTTATATTGTGCGGTTTTATGGAGCGAATTGCTGATTGTTTGAATAAACCGCTCGTTCTGGTTTCGATAAACTTCCATTAAAAGTTCATCTTTGTCTTTAAAATAAAAATAAAAGCTTCCAATCGATAATTTTGCAACAGTTGCCAGTTCTTTCACAGATGTTTCAAAATATCCTTTTTGACAAAAGCATGATTCAGCTGCTTCCACTATGGCTTGCCTGGTGTTGGTGCTGCGGGTCTGCTTAAATTTACTGGTGATTCTTTTTTTGTCCATCGTAATATTTCTCCTATCTAGGTTCATTTTACAATGCAACAGTATGCCTGTCAATTATTTCGAATGAGCATTCAAAAAATATTGACACTGTATGCAGATGAGCTATAATATAAATTCGAATAGTGATTCGAATTTATATTATACTAGTCATTTTGCAAAGGGGAAAAATAGAATGAAATATCATGTGGAAGCGTGGGATATTCTCCAGAATTTGTTTGAGGTAAAACATATCAACAATCATGTTCTTCATTTTGCCGCAGAGTTTTCAGATGAACTCAATTACAAATGGGTAAAGCAAGCCGTTGATTTTTTGGCAGATGCTTTTCCTTTGATTTGCTGTGGCTTTAAAGATACCTATCCGCATCGTCCTGTATGGGTGGATTATGGCTATATGTCGGATCAGATGGTATCTCTTATCGAAACGGAAGACTCCAGTTTTGCTGTTCAAAAGTTTCTTTGTCAGGAACTTAATTTAGAAAAAGGTCCCCAGATGAAGATCGGCGTGATAAGAGAAGGAAAGACGGATACTATTTGTGTTCTAATGAACCATATGTTATGCGATGCTGCCGGTTTTAAAGAAATTCTTTATCAGCTCGCGGCAACTTATACCTGTTTGGAAAATCAGAAACAAGTTCGTATTAGCTCTATGATTGAGGATCGAAGCGTTCGACAAATTTTAAAAGCACATTCTCTGAGAGACCGAATGAAAATCTATTGTTCCAAAGCTCAGTTAAACCCGCATGGAGATCAAAAATTTGATTTTGAAGGGGACCTTTCCAACCCCTTTATTGAAATTAGAAAAATTTCGCGCCAACAGTTTTTGCCCTTGAAAAGCTATGCGAAAAACCATCAAGCCAGCATCAATGACATCATGATGACTGCTCTTCTGCGGGTGCTTTTCCGCTTTTTCGGAGATACAGCCCCATTGCCCTGTGCCATTGATTTAAGAAGATTTCTTCCAGAGCATAAAGCGGGAGGGGTTTGCAATTTAATGTCAAACCTCTGCTGCTATGTTGGTCCGGATTTGGGAGACAGTTTTGAAAGTACGCTTTTCAAAGTTAAAAAAGAAATGGATGCACAAAAAAATAATCTGGGATGTATTAAAAATATTGCCCTCTTAGAAAAGATTTTTACTGTGCTTCCTTACAAAATTGCTTATGACCTCTTGAAAAAATATTTTTCAAATCCTCCGGTCGCTTTTACGAATATTGGAATCTTGGATAAAAATCGCCTTGCTTTCGGCAGTACTAAAATGATGAATGCTTATATGACGGGCTCTATCAAATACAATCCAAACTTTCAAGTTTCACTTACCACATTTGATAATCAAGCAACATTATGCGTGAATCTATATGGAACACAGAACGACCAAAAAATAATCATTGACTTTCTGGATGATTTCATGCGAGAATTACAAAGCATAGATTGAGGGAAGCCTCCAAGAAAGACAGAACCTCAAATTTGGTTCACCTAAGGGGGATTTTCATGGATTCTGAGATATTTAACCTGCAGAGAAGAACAGTCGCACACATGACTTCACTTTCATGGAAGAACGTACCACATGTGTCGTATGTATATGAGCCTGATATTACTGACTTTTATAATGACTTTTTAAAACTTGCCGAAAAAAGAAAAGGCCTTGGACATAAAATTACGTTTAACACAATTATGCTGAAAGTGGTTGCTGAGGGGTTATTAGCATCACCGGAATTGAATTCCTATATAAAATATAATTACAAGAAAGCCGAAGGCTCGACACATATTCTTGATGAAATCAATATTTCAATACCGTGGCTTTTATCTGATGGTAAAATGATCCCTCCAGCGATCCCTAACATTGGAAAGCTGTCGCTTAATGAAATTGCTGATTATATGTTAAACCTAGCCAAAAGAATAGAAAAAACAAATATAGAGGAAATGCTATATAGAGCTGCATTCGCTGATACAGTGAATGAATTAAAGAAATTTCATTTGACGATCATAAGAAGAATTATTGCGACTCAAATTACCAGACATAGGGTAAAAGGACTGAAGGGCAAGGAAAAAGAAGATTATTATAAGATACCGGAAAAGGAACGTTTGACAGAGAAAGATATCATGTCCGGCACCGTAACGGTCTCAAATATAGGCCCTCTATATAAAGAGCAAAAAGGTGCCTTTGCACTGCTGGAAATTGTACCCCCACAGGTTTTTGCGGTTGGGATCGGATCTATTCAGGAGCGGCCGGGCGTATATATGCAAGAAGATGGGAACAAAGGAATCGGTATTAGAAAGATACTCCCGATGTGTTTAGTATTTGACCATAGAGCAGTTGATTTTAGTTCTATTATTCCGTTTTTAAAAAGGCTTGACGAGATTTTCGCAAAACCGGATGTAATTTATCAGTGGTAAAAAATAGCTGCTTTTATTTTTCCTTTAAAACACGATAAACGATATAATTGTTTTATTTCAAAAAATTCAGTTATAAACCATCAGGATTAAAATGAGATGATCCTTGAAGAAGCTTTTGAACCATGGTATAATAATTCTTATCCCTAAATGAAGAAGGGGGAATTATATGGAACAACAAGAAAAAAATGACGGTCTTAAAAAGGAAATTTTCAGCTGGCTGCGTACGATTTTGCTGACGATTGCTATTACATTACTATTTTGCCAATTTGTGGCAAGACCCAGCAGAGTAGACGGAAGAAGTATGGAAAACACCTTTTATAATAATGATATGGTCATTCTTTGGGAGCTTAATTACACACCACAGCGCGGAGACGTTATAGTGTGCAACAGCAAAAACCCGCTTAATGAGAACCTCATTAAGAGAGTGATCGCACTTCCGGGGGATCGGATTATGGTTCGAAATGGTACGGTTACTGTCAATGGGGAACAGCTTAATGAACCCTATGTGAAAGAAGCGGTATGGAGCGGATATAATGTTCAGATGACGGTTCCGGAAGGTAAGATCTTTTTGATGGGGGATAATCGAAATAATTCAGCCGATAGCCGCATGATTGGCCCTGTAGACGCTTCGGCAATTATGGGAAAAGCGGTATTTCGATTTTTCCCGTTCGATCGATTTGGTTCAGTTTCATAACTAAAATAGCATCTGTAAAAATAGGAAAAGCCCGGGTGAAATTCACCCGGGCTTTTCCATTATCAGGAGGAGATTGATCCAAAAGATTTTCTCTTATAATTATGTTTAGTCACCCTGTAGAGCGTCATATCCGGTTTCGCCGGTACGAACCTTTACGACATTTTCAACGTCGTAAACAAAAATCTTGCCGTCACCGATGTGACCTGTATAGAGCGTCTTTTTTGCAGTTTCAATTACCGTATCTACCGGAACGGCAGAGACGACGATATCAAGCTGTACTTTTGGATGGAGAGCGACATCCTCAATTCTTACACCGCGGTAGAATTCTGCATGGCCTTTTTGTGTGCCGCATCCCATGACTTTTGTGAAGGTCATGCCCATCACGCCGAGACGGTTCATAGCATTCTTCATGGCTTCTACTTTTTCTTCATTAAAAAGAATCGTGACTTTTGTCATTTTAGCGCTCGGTCTGCTGGAAACTTTGGGAGCAGGCATATGCGCTACAGAGAAGGCATGTTCTACGGAAGAGTTGAACGCGGTATCAAGAGAGACGTCACCATTGCTGATTCCATCCAGAACGGTTGGAGCCATCGGCATAAAGTCTGCATAGGAAGAAGCGATGCCGTGCTCGGTGATATCGAGACCACGAAGCTCTTCTTCTTTGCTGCAGCGCAGTCCAATGGTATGTTTTAGAATCTGGAACACAATGGTAATCATGATAGAAACAAAAATTGCTACGGAAATTACGCCGAGGAGCTGGATGCCAAGAAATTCTGCGCCGCCGCCATAGAATAGGCCTTTTTTCGTTGCGAAAAGACCAGTGAGAATGGTACCGCTTGCGCCGCACAGACAATGGACGCCGACTGCACCAACCGGATCATCAATCTTTAGCTGTTTGTCAATAAATTCAATGCCAAAAACTACGACAAATCCAGCAATCAGACCGATCATAGCAGCGCCAAAAGGATCGACTAAATCACACCCTGCGGTGATTGCGACTAAACCAGCTAGGCAGCCGTTTAGTGTCATCGAAATATCAGGCTTTTTATAACGGACCCAGGTAATGATCATAACAGTGCAGGTAGAAACGGCAGCAGCCAAATTTGTTGTCATAAAGATATGGCCAGCAGAAGCTGCCGGGGCAGCAGAGAGTGTATTGCCGTCGGCGCTGAGCATCCCTACGGTGGAAGCACCGTTAAATCCGAACCAGCAGAACCAAAGAATAAAGCAGCCAAGAGCGCCAAGGGTCAAACTGTGGCCAAGAATTGCTTTTGGCTTTCCATCTTTGTCGTATTTGCCGATACGGGGTCCAAGAATTTTTGCACCGATCAGTGCACAGATGCCGCCGACCATGTGAACAGCAGTGGAACCGGCAAAATCATGAAATCCGAGCTGCGCCAGCCAGCCTCCGCCCCAAATCCAGTGCCCGGAGATGGGATAGATGAAAGCACTGATACAAGCAGAATAAATGCAGTACGAAATAAATTTTGTTCGTTCTGCCATAGCACCGGAAACGATTGTCGCAGAAGTTGCACAAAACACGGTTTGAAAGATTACATAAGACCATTTGTCCACTCCGGCTGGCAGAGAATAGAAATTTGAGGCGATCATGGGATCAAACCATCCCATGATCGGATTGGCATCTCCGCTGGCAGCAATTCCGCCAAACATAACGCCAAAACCTAAGAGCCAGTAAATTGGGGTACCGATACAAAAGTCCATCAAGTTTTTCATGATGATGTTGCCGGCATTTTTTGCGCGGGTAAAGCCGGTTTCAACCATTGCAAACCCAGCCTGCATAAAGAAGACTAGCGCTGCTCCGACAAGTACCCAGGTGGTGTTTACAGCAGAAAAAATTGCAGTTGTATTACCATCCATAAATTTTACCTCCTCTATTATAAGTATGCTAAGGGGGGATATGAAAAAGAAGTGTGCCTGACCGAATCCGCAATTTCGATCAGACACACCTCTTTGTGCGCATTAAGTTTTAATGAATCATCAGTCCGGATAGAACAGCAGGTCGCTGTAAGTTGGGAACGGCCAGTATTTTTTCGAAGTGAGCATTTCCATTTTGTCAACACTCTCACGTAAAGATGTCATAGCAGGCAGAACCTCTTTGCAGTAAGCATCAGAAGTTGCTTTGTTTGTCTTTTTGGCGTCTGCTTTTTCAACAGCGGCACTCAAAGCAGACAGCTCTTCATAAGTTTTGTCAGTCAGATCGGATAGTTTTTCCAACAGGGAGCTTTCCATTGTGCATTTAAGTGCGCTGTTAACCGCTTTTTTGTGCATAGCAGAAAGGCTGATGCTGTCTGTATAGGCGGAGACAGCAGGAAGGATCTGTTTAGAAGTCATATCCATCATTGTTAGAGCTTCAATTTTGAGCGTCTTGCTATAGTTTTCGACCAGAATTTCATAACGAGAATGAATTTCTGTTTCAGTCAAGACTTTATGCTTTGTAAAGAGTTTAATGTTTTTATCGGCAACAAAATACGGGAGTGCATCCATTGTTGTAGGCAGATTCAGCAGACCGCGTTTTTTGGCTTCTTCCAGCCAAGCGTCGTTGTAGCCGTCTCCGTTAAAGATAATGCGTTTGTGTTCTTTAATGACGGTTTTGATCAATTTGTGCAAGGACTTTCTGAAGTCAGATGCTTTTTCCAAAACATCGGCGAATTCTTCCAGCTCTTCAGCAACTGCAGTGTTCAGAACAACGTTTGGACCAGAGACAGAGAGGGAAGAACCCAGCATCCGGAATTCAAATTTATTGCCGGTAAAGGCAAAGGGAGAAGTACGGTTCCGGTCGGTAGAGTCTTTTGGAAAATGCGGAAGAACGGTAACGCCGACTTCCATGCTTCCTTTATTTTTAGGATTGTAAGGTTTGCCGGATTCAATACTTTCCAGAATTTCTGTTAGCTCATCGCCAAGGAACATGGAGACAACAGCCGGTGGTGCTTCGTTTGCACCTAAGCGGTGATCATTGCCGGGAGTTGCGACAGAGATTCTCAGAAGATCCTGATATTCATCTACCGCTTTAATAACTGCGGTAAGGAAGAGCAGAAACTGTGCATTTTCCATAGGAGAATCGCCGGGCTCTAAAAGGTTGACACCGGTATTGGTGGACATAGACCAGTTATTGTGTTTGCCGGAACCATTCACACCGTCAAATGGCTTTTCATGAAGCAGGCAGTAAAGGTTATGTTTTTCTGCAACTTTTTTCATGATTTCCATTGTCAGCTGATTGTGATCCGTTGCTGTATTGGTATCTGTGAAGATAGGAGCCATTTCGTGCTGAGAGGGGGCTACTTCATTATGCTCGGTCTTCGCGAGGATGCCGAGTTTCCACAGCTCATCGTTTAAATCGCTCATAAAAGCAGCGACTCGAGGTTTGATTGCGCCGAAATAGTGATCTTCCATCTCCTGGCCACGGGGAGGCATTGCACCAAAAAGGGTACGTCCGGTTAAAACCATATCTTCCCGCTGATTATACATGTCACGGTCGACCAGAAAATACTCCTGCTCCGGGCCGACAGTTGTTTTCGTACTGGTAACGTCTTCGTTTCCGAAGAGCTTCAAAATACGCATAGCCTGTTTATTAAGAGCTTCGGTAGAACGCAGCAGAGGGGTTTTCTTATCCAGTGCTTCTCCTGTATAGCTGCAGAAAATGGTAGGAATGCAGAGTGAGTTGCCTTTGATGAAGGCACAGCTCGTAGGATCCCAGGCAGTATAGCCGCGAGCTTCAAAAGTTGCGCGCAAGCCACCGGAAGGGAAGGAACTTGCATCCGGTTCGCCACGGACCAGTTCTTTTCCGGAAAATTCCATAACGACTTTTCCATTTGCTTCTGGGCTGATAAAACTATCGTGCTTTTCAGCAGTGATGCCGGTCATCGGCTGGAACCAGTGGGTAAAATGGGTACAGCCATTTTCTACAGCCCAGTCTTTCATTGCATTGGCAACCGGATCAGCAATGGAGATATCCAATGGTTTGCCGTCTTCGATCGTTTTCCGCAGTGCCTTATAAGTGGTGTGGGGCAAACGTGCTTTCATAATGGTATCGTTGAACACCAGTTTTCCAAATAATTCGGGAATACATTTTGTTGACATCGTTCTTACCTCCTGATTTTAATCATAAGAAACGGTTTGACAAATTGAAAAGATAGAAAGATAAAACTCCTATCTTGCGCTCAAACAGCGGGGATAAACATAAAAAAAGGCGCTGCGGGAAAAACCCGCAGCGCCTTTGCTGTTATGCTTTGAATTATAAACCAGAGAGGCACAAATGTCAATGCTTTTTTGCAAAGATCTAAAAACAAGCGAAAGCAATGAAATATATTGACTTAACAAATTCAAGTTTGTGTGCTTTGATACATAAAATATAAACATATTAACTTTTTAATGCAAGTTTAAAATATAAAAATTCAAATTTTTCTAAAAAGGACTTGACCTTTTAAAACCAAGCGACCTATAATAGCAACTACAACAAATAAGGTGTTTTGCACAAAAACTTTATTTTAGAACGCAATTTCAAAATTTTCTTATTCGAGAGAAAAAATGAAGACCGTTTGCTTTTAAAAACTTAAAATTGTAACGGCCGAGGAGGAAACGACATGGAAAAAGAAGGTCAGGTGCGGATCCCGGCCGGTTGTGCGATTTCGGGCATTTTTTGTAAGGATGGGCGTAGAATCAGCGGAGGAAAGATGATTGATTCGATTGCTTTAATGCATGACCGGAGTAACGGATTAGGCGGTGGATTTGCGGGGTATGGAATTTATCCGGAAAATAAGGACAGTTACGCATTCCACGTATTTTATGACAGTCAAAAGGCCAAAGAAGAATGTGAACACTTTTTAGATCATCATTTTGATTTGGTGAACTTGTCAAAGATTCCGATTCGACGTCATCCGAGAATTACGGATGAGCCACTGATCTGGCGGTATTTTGTAAATCCTCTGCCGACCCGTTTAAGGGAAAGCCAGTTGGATGAACGCGAGTATGTAGTTCGTTGTGTCATGCGGATCAATACCCAGATTCCCGGAGCATATGTTTTTTCTTCCGGGAAAAATATGGGCGTTTTCAAAGCAGTTGGATATCCGGAAGATGTAGGAGAGTTTTATCGTCTGGATGAATATTCCGGATATTGCTGGACGGCACACGGACGTTATCCGACCAATACGCCTGGATGGTGGGGAGGAGCACATCCGTTTGCACTGCTCGATTATAGTATTGTACACAATGGGGAGATTTCTTCCTACGATGCGAATCGACGCTATATTGAAATGTATGGCTATAAATGTAATCTTCTCACCGATACGGAAGTGATCACCTATATCATTGATTACCTTAACCGCAGACAGGGACTTACGATGCAGGAAGTTGCCAGTGTGATTGCGGCACCATTCTGGGGAACAATTGAACATCGGCCGGAACCTGAGAGAAGCCAGCTTGCTTATTTGCGTAACACCTTTGCAAGCCTTTTGATCACCGGACCGTTTTCAATCCTTGTAGGTTTTTCCGGCGGCCTGATGGCACTCAATGATCGGTTAAAACTGCGGTCGCTTGTAGCGGCAGAAAAAGATGAGACCATCTATATTGCCAGTGAGGAAAGTGCAATCCGCAAGATTCAACCGGACCTTGACCGGATTTGGGCACCCCGCGGTGGTGAACCGCTGATTTTTCATTTAAATGAGGGGGTAGAGTGCTGATGAATATCAATTATGAGCTTCCGGCTTATGAGATTGTGCGAAATGAAGCGCGCTGTATTGGATGCCGTCTTTGCGAGGAACAGTGCGCGAATGAAGTGCATTCTTTTGATCAAGAGCATCATTTGATGATGAGCGACGAAATGAAATGTGTTAATTGCCAGAGATGCGTGGCAGTTTGTCCGACGAGGGCTCTAAAAATTGTTAAAAACGACGCGGCATTTAAAGAGAATCATAACTGGTCCCAGAGAGCGATGACGGAAATCTATCGTCAGGCGGAAAGTGGCGGTATGCTGCTTTCCGGCATGGGAACTCCAAATGATTATCCGAATTATTGGGATAAGCTGCTCATTAATGCTTCTCAGGTAACGAATCCTTCGATCGACCCACTCAGAGAGCCAATGGAAACGCGTACCTATTTGGGTAAAAAAGCTGCAAAAATTGTTCGTAATAAAAATGGTTCTATCTGTACAGAGACTACCCCGCAGTTAAAATTAAACATGCCGATTCTTTTTGGTGCCATGAGTTACGGTGCAATCAGCTATAATGCGCATGAGGCGTTGGCGAAGGCTGCGCAGAAACTGGGAACTTTTTATAATACCGGGGAAGGCGGACTTCATGAGGACCTTTATCAGTATGGTGCCAATACAATCGTCCAGGTGGCATCCGCACGGTTTGGAGTTCATCCGGATTATTTGAAAGCCGGCGCGGCGATTGAAATTAAGATGGGGCAGGGTGCAAAACCTGGAATCGGCGGACATCTGACCGGCAGTAAAATTGTGGAAGATGTTTCCCGAACCAGAATGATTCCGATGGGGACCGATGCAATTTCTCCCGCTCCGCACCACGATATTTATTCGATTGAGGATTTGCGGCAGCTGGTTTACTCTTTAAAAGAGGCGACCGAATATAAAAAGCCAATCATTGTAAAGATTGCGGCAGTACATAATGTCGCTGCAATTGCCAGCGGAATTGCAAGAAGCGGCGCGGATATTATTGCAATCGATGGCTTTCGTGCCGGAACCGGTGCGGCGCCTACCAGAATTCGCGATAACGTAGGAATTCCAATTGAACTTGCGCTTGCGGCAGTTGATCGCCGTTTAAGGGAGGAGGGAATCCGCGGCAACATTTCTCTGATCGTTTCCGGGTCTATTCACAGCTCTGCAGATGTTGTCAAAGCCATTGCTCTTGGAGCGGACGCTGTTTATATTGCAACAGCAGCACTTTTGGCGATGGGCTGTCACCTCTGTCGTACTTGTCAGATCGGCAAATGCAACTGGGGGATTGCGACCCAGCGACCGGACTTGGTAAAACGTTTGGACCCGGATGAAGCCAGCAGACGGCTTGTAAATCTCGTAAACGGTTGGAATCATGAACTGATGGAAATGATGGGCGGCATGGGCATTAATTCTGTAGAAGCACTCCGCGGAAACCGTTTAATGCTTCGAGGAATCGGTCTTAACGAAAAGGAACTGGAAATCTTGGGCGTTAAGCATGCCGGCGAATAAGGAGGAGAAAAGCATTGATGAAGTTAGAAGCAAGACAAATGCATTTTCGGACACTGAATGAGTTGATTCGTTCTGCGGCGGATCCCGATGTAGAGGTTGATCATTGTTTGGGGCAGCGTTATGTTGGAGCAGGGCTTTCTGCAAAGCATGTGGTGCTTCATGGAACTCCCGGAAATGCACTGGCAGCTTATTTAAATGGTGCGACGATAGTGGTGGACGGTAATGCGCAGGATGCTACCGGGGATACGATGAATGGCGGCGAGGTTGTGATTCATGGCAATGCCGGAGATGCTACCGGTTATGCTATGCGCGGCGGAAAGATTTTTGTGGAGGGCAGCATCGGCTACCGTGCCGGTATTCATATGAAAGCATATCAGGATAAAATTCCGAAGCTGGTGGTTGGCGGCTGCGCCGGAAGCTTTCTCGGAGAGTATCAGGCCGGCGGTGTGATTGTGGTTCTTGGAATCCATAATCCGTATCATTATCCGTTAGTGGGCAGGTTCTGTGGAACCGGCATGCATGGGGGAAAAATGTTTCTCCGTATGGATGAGCTTCCCTTTGATCTGCCCACGCAGGTGTGCAGCAAAAAGGCTGATGAGCAGGATCTAAAAGAAGTACGACCCCTTTTGGAGGAATATTGTAAATTATTTAGTGCGGATCTCAAAAAAATTTTGGATGCAAATTTTTATGTTTTGACGCCGAATACCGCAAACCCTTATAAAGCGCTTTATACACAAAATAATTAATCATAGAGTTTTTTAATCCAAGGCAGTAAAAAATATCATCATGATAAGACCCCTTTAGTGGTTGATGTTAAGTTAGCAATTTAGTTAACTGACAGCAATCCTAAAGGGGCTTTTGCTTTTTAAAGAGAAAAACATGTGGGCTTTTTTCTTGTGACCGTTTTGTGACCAAGCAAAATTATACTAAATCTCAAAATAGCAGTAAAACTGTATTTTAAATCATTGGAGTATTAGAACAACTTTTGCTGTAATTTGGAAGATTGTATAGACAATATCACAAAAAATTAAATTTGTAGAATCCTTTTTAAATATCTTTCATATTCTGACAAAGATGGGAGTAGGAGGTACATATTTAATGAAAAAAGACAGAAATTTATGGAACCGTATCGTAAGTCTTGTGCTGACGGTGGGTATGGTCTTTACGATGGTGCCGATGACCGCGTTTGCACAGGATACTGCGCAAACGGCATCCTCGTCTGCAGCTTCTTCAAAAAAACAGGAGATCCCCGCTTATTATACGGTGGAGTTCTATGCAGATGAAGCTGAGAGTCAGCTGATTTCCTCTCAGCAAATTGAAAAAGGAGGAACTGCGCTGGAACCGCGGGTATCCGGAAAAGATGGCTATTGTTTTACCGGCTGGGATCAATCTTTTTCTAATATTACCGGGAATTTGAAAATCCATGCACAATATCGTGTACTCGCTAAATACAAAGTTACCATTAACTATGTGTTTGGTGATGGTACGATGGCGGCTCCCTCTTATGTGGCAGAGGTCGAACAGGGAAAAGACTTTACAGCAAATGTTGTGTCTCCATCTGTTACCGGATTTATGCCGGACAGATCTGCTGTTAGTTTGAATGTGAGCAGCATTGCAGAAAATGCAACAGAAAAAGTTACCTATACGGCAGGAACGCAGACTTATACCGTAAAGCATCTGTTTCAGAATTCAGAAGCGACAGACTATATTGTGAACGACGGCTTGACGCAAAAGCTTTCGGGAGAGGCTGGCAATCAGACTGATGCGAAGGCGAAAACAGTCGAAGGATTTACATCTCAACCTGTGACACAGACTTCGATTGCTCCGGACGGAAGTACCGTCGTTGAAATTTTCTATGATCGTAATCAATATACTTTAAGCTATAATACGGATGGCGGCAGCTATATTGATCCCGTTATTTACCGTTACGGGCAGGCGATTGTTCAACCTCAAAATCCTACAAAGACCGGTTATGCGTTTGATGGATGGAACGAATCCTATTCGACAATGCCTTCTAAGGATCTTACCTTGACCAGTCAATGGAAGGCAACTGAAGCTAAGTATACGGTAGTTTATTGGAAAGAAAACGCCGATGACGACGGATATTCTTATGACAGCAAGGTGGAGCGCACCGGTTTAACAGGCACGGATGCGGATTATGATGCCCTTGATGAACCCGGATTCGAATTAAATCAGGAAAAAACGGATGGCAGCGCAGTTACTGTTTCAGGGGAAGGAACCACGATTCGTAATGTTTATTATCAGCGTAAAACCTATACACTCAATTTTAAAATTTATAAAGGAGGTTGGTGGAGTGGCAGTTGGCAGACTGCTTATACCCATACTGATATTAAATATCAGCAGTCTCTTCAAAAATGGTGGGACGAAGCGAGCAGCCAAAACAGTGAGTATCTTTGGTATACTTCCAAACATGGAGATACTTTTTATACAGCAGCTCCCACAATGCCGGAAGGCGGCTTGACGGTATATGGGCAAAAGTCGGATGGCTCAAGCACTATTTATTATTATGAATCTGGAACAGATCATCAAATCCACGATCCTTTTAAAGTGAGAGATAGTAATTGGCATTTTACAGAGGAAGACTTTATCAATCTTCCGGGCTTTACTTATCACTCTAATTATTATGGGGATTTTAATGATTACTATATTTACTACACGCGCAATTCCTATGATCTTGAGTTTATGACCAATGGTGGACCGGTGGTCGGAGATATAACCGGCATCCCTTATGAACAAGATATCTCCAATCAGGCACCTCAAAATTATCAGGTTGGAGTAACTACAAAAACAGAGAATGGAATCACCCTGTATTTTGCAGGCTGGTATGACAATGAGGCCTTAGCCGGAGATGCTTATACATTTGAAGGAAAAACCATGCCGGCGAAAGATCTGCTTTTGTATGCAAAATGGATACCGAAGCAAGTAACGGTTACTTTTGATACCCAGGGCGGAACCCAAATTGATTCTCAGACTTTTACAGCGGGTGGAACAGCCCAAAAGCCAGCAGATCCGACTCGCGGAACGGATACGTTTAAAGATTGGACCAGAAATGGGGTACCTTTCAGCTTTTCAACTCAGATTATGGAAGATACAACGCTTCAGGCAAATTACAGCACTAATACGACCGATATCTATACGATTAAATATGTAGATGCAGATGACCTTACAAAAGAGATCGCTCCTTCCGATACCGGCAGCGGTCAGCCGAACAGCACGGTTACGATTTCTGCAAAAGTAATTGATGGATATCAGCCTGTGGTTATGAGTACCAGTGTGGTTTTGAATCGTGATCAGATTGAAATTAAACTAGCTTATAAAAAACTGGATAACTGGAGTTATACGATTCATTATAAAGACACTTTGGGGACTCAGATCACAGCAGATACCACCGGAACTTCCAGCGCTGCTTCTATGGTCGCTTTTTATCAGGCGATTGGGGGATATCAGGTTCAGAATACCTCTGCAGTCCTCACAAAAGAAAATCATGAATATACGTTTGTCTATGACAAAATGGAACTCTATTCCGTTTACTATCAGATGGAAAATCTGGACGGCAGCTATACAACGTTTAAAACGCTGACTGGGAACCAGCTTCAATCCGCACCAGAAAAGATTCCGACAGTTGGATATGACGAAAAAGAGTATACTTCAAATGCCAATAATCCGCAGACTATTTCAGAAGGAACACAGTATGTAAAGTTCGATCTTAGAAGCTATACTATTACTTATCGCTACAATAGCATTGATGGTGAAATTTATAAGACCGACAGCTACAAGGTTGGGCAGTCTGTTACAGCGGAGCTGCTGCCGGCAGAAGAAGGGTATCATTTCAGCGGCTGGGTTGGAATGGTTGTTACAATGCCCTCTAATAATGTCGATGTTTACTGCAGTAGAGCAATTAACCAGTATACCGTGAATTTTGCAGTAAAATCAGGAAGCGAAACTTATGGAAGCCTTGATAAGTCAAGTGCAGCCGTTGATTATCAAAATTCGCTTAAATCTGATGATATTCCGACTACACTGCCCAATAATGAATGTTATTTTGTAGAATGGCAGAATCAGAATGGTCAAAAGGTGACCGTCGATGAAATGACGAGTGCAAAAGTAACCGGTAATACTACTTATTATGCGGTGTTTTCCCACAATGGAAATATGAATGCCGGAGTAAGTGCTCCTAATGTAGTAAAAACTTATGACGGCCACGCTTATGGAATCACGGTGGCGCTTTCCGGAGATGCCAAGGGCGCTGATGTCCGGTATATGGATGAAAACGGGAACTACACATTCACGCAGAGCCCCTCTTTTACTCACGTAAAAAGAAATGCCGCCGGGGGTGTGGAATCTTATGCGGTCAGCTATCAGGTGACCAAAGATCACTATACAGCTTATTATGGCTCTGCGACTGTAACCATTAATCCGGCTGTTTTAACTGCAGCTTACCATGGAAAAACGATCAATTATGCTGATCTCGAAAGTTATGATCCGCAGACGGATGTTGTGGTTTCCGGGTTCGTTAATCATGAAACAGATTCTACTGCATTAGAATACACTGCGCCGACCGTTGTAAAGCCGACAGTGTCTGGGTCGCATACGCTGACCCCGTCCGGTGGAAAAGCAAATGATTATAATTTCCAATATGAGAGCGGAACCCTTACGGTCGATCAGGCACAGCGTACCTTCACAGTTACCGGAGGAACCTTCACATATGACGGAAATGAGCATGGGGTTTCTTATGAAATTGCGCCGATTGCCGGAGCTACTGATGAGATTTTCTATAGTATGGACGGAACAACATGGCAGTCTGACCCAATTGTGCAAAAAGATGTTGGCTTTGTAACCGTCTATGTAAAAGCGGAGAACAGTAATCCAAATTATGCACCTGTGATTGGCAGTGCGGCTGTGACGATTAGTCCGAAGCCTTTGATAGGAACCTTTACGGCAAGAAAGACTTATGACGGAACCGCAGAAGCAAAAGATGTTTTGAGCAAGATGATCGTGACCGGAGCGGTTAGCGGAGATGAGATTCAGTATAACACCGACCATGTTACGGCGGTATTCGATAATCAGAATGCTGGTTCCAATAAAGCTTTGACCATCGAAGGAGTGGAGTTGAGCGGAGATAGTGCCAAAAATTATACTCTCTCCGTAAGCGGAACAGGTGTGATCGATCCAAAAGAGCTTTCAGCTAATGCCTTTGCAAAAGACAAAGTTTATGACGGAAATACTGATGCAAAAGGGACTTTTGGAAACCTTCAAGGGACCATCGGAAATGATCAGGTTACGGTAAGCGGTGGAAATTTCCAATTTGAGGATAAGAATGTTGGAACCGATAAAGCTGTTACCGTGAACGGGATCACACTTTCCGGAGACGATTGTGCCAATTATTTTATCAAAGACACAGCGTCTGCTGCTGCAAATATTACTGCAAAAGAACTGGCTCTAACATTTTCAGCCGACGATAAAACTTATGATGGTACAACGAACGCAATTGGGACTATCACAATTATGAATCAAATTATAGGAGAAGACGATGTCTCATTTGATTTTTCAAAAGTCAGTTTCCAATTTGATACGGCGGATGTTGGAACCGATAAAGAAGTTGCTGCTTCTGGAATTGCACTTTCTGGAAAAGATGCTGAAAATTATGCAATACCTCAAGTGCTTTTAACGAAAGCAAATATTACTCCTCTTTTTGTAACCATTGACATCAAAGTGAATGATAAGGAATATGACGGAAATACAGACGCAGTGATAGGGTCCAGCGAATTTAGTGTTCCCGACGAAATAAAGCAGCTGCTTAATGAAGCGGGAGTTACTATTAACACCAAGAATGCAAATGCGAATTTCTCTGATAAAAATGTTGGGGAAGGAAAGACGGTTGCGGTAACGGGAATTACTCTTGCCAATAACGCAAAAGGAAACTTTATCCTGCCTTCTGCAGAAGATACTACAACGGCGAATATCACAGCAAAACCGGTAACCATTGCAATTACAGCTGCTGATAAACCATACGATGGAAACCAGACCGCGACTCTTACCGGAGCTTCGTGCGATGGCTTGATCCAAAATGATCAGGTAGAAGTCAGCTGGGAGAAAGCAACAGCCACTTTTGACGATGAGCAAGTGGGAACAAATAAAACGGTGACTACTGAGGGAGTTGGATTAATAGGCAGTGATGCTAAAAATTATCAGCCAACTGTCGAAACAACAGAAGCCAGTATTACAAAACGTGTTTTAAAGCTTGGAACAGATGTTGTTTTCTCCGCGAAAGATAAGATTTATGACAGCACGGTAAATGCTGACGGAGTCATAGCTTTTAATACAATGAACCTCCTTGATTCCGATAAGAGCGGGGGAATGGCTGACAGTTCAAAAATTTTGGTGACAGCAGACTTTGCTTTTGCAGATAAAAATCAGGGCACGAATAAAACAGTCAATGTTACCAATATCAAGCTGGGTGGTTCTTCTGCAGGCAATTATGAACTTCTGGACGAAAATGGAAATCCACTGAATAAAGCATCAACTACAGCGGCAATTAATCCGCGCCCGGTTGCCATAACGGTGAATGTGGATTCAAAACCATATGATGGTACCACTGATGCGGACGGCAAAATCACAAGTGTCGATGGGATCCTTAATAATGAAGTAACAACATCACTTGATTTGCTTATTTTTGTAGACCCGAATGCCGGCGTTGATAAAGATGTGAATGCGGTCATTTCTCTTAAAAAGAATGAACTTGGAAATTATACTTTAAATCCAGTTGTTGCAAAAGGAACCATTACAAAACTGGAAGTTACATTGACGCTGACTCCAATCGATCGTCCCTATGATGGTACTAATGTAGTGGAAGTCACCGCTTCCCATAATTTTGATGAGGTAAAAATTGGAAATGATGACGTAGCGCTAAGCAATGTACCGATTACGGGAACCGTTGCGGCAGATGCTTCCGAAACTGCAAAAGAAGTTTTATTTGCATCCGAACCGGCTTTAACGGGATCACAAAGCGAAAACTATACTTTAACGGTGACAAAAAATCCTGTTGTAATCAGCAAACGTTCGGTTACGATTGTTGGAGAGACGGAGAGAAAAGTCTATTCTGGAAGTGAACAGTCTATTACGACTGCAAAAATTTCTAATGAAACGCCGCTTGTTTCCGGTCAGACCCTGAGTGGGTATTCCTACTCTGCGAAGGGAACAGAGAAAGGCATCTATAACGGAACATTCCAGAAAGAAAACACCAAAATTACAGAGAACGGGACAGATGTAACCGGAAATTATTCGATTGACTATGTTCCTGGAGCTCTTTCAATCGAAGCAAAATTGATTACTGCTGCAGATATCAGTTTGCAGGCAGAAAATAAGATTTATGATGGCAGCGATGAGGAACCGAAGTATACATTGACCGTTACAACGGTTGATGGGGAAAAAGTGCAGGTCGAAGCTGAAAGCGTGAAGTTCTCTGATGAAAATGTTTCTTATGACGGCAGCAATGTTGCAGATAAAGAGGTAACAGCAACAGGGCTAAAGCTGATAGGGGATGCTTCTTCTAATTATGAGCTGTCGGTTGATAACATTACAGCAAGAGCAAAGATCAATCCGGCTAAGGCTGCAGTAAGTGCAGATTTCAAAACAAAGACTTATGGAGATTCCGATCCGGAATTGACAGCGACTGTTACCGGAACAATTTCCGGTGAGACACTAAAATATTCTCTCAGCCGTGATCCGGGAGAAAACGCGCAGACTTATGGAATCCATGTGGCCCTTACCGGTGATTCTGCAATCCCTGGAAACTATCATATCAGTACACAGGACAGCACCTTAATCATCCGTCCTTATCAGATCGTCGAAGAAAATTTTGAGCTCAAGGCTTCGGATAAAGTTTATGATGGAAACAAAGCAGCAAAACAGTACACGATTATGGTAAAAGGTCTGCCAAATCAGGATCAGCTGACTGCGGCTGCCGGAAATGTTTTGTTTAACAGTGCAAATGTTGATGGTGCAAAAGAGGTAGAAGTGACTCATCTCAGTCTCAGTGGAGCGGCAGCGAAAAATTATCAGCTGCCGGAAATGCTTGCCTTGAAGGCTCCTGCGAAGATCACTCCTGCAAAGATTACAATTATTGGCTATTCAAACAGCTTTGTTTATAGCGGCACAGAGCAGACAGTCAGTGGTGCAGATGTTACGGGAATTTTGGAAGGATACAAATTTACCGTTGATCCGGATACGTTTTCCGTCAAACGCACAGATGTTGGAACAACTCAGATGGGACTCACAGACAGTATGTCGTATGATGTCTACAATGTTGCTTCTAACAGCACCCATGAGGAAGAAAATGATCCAATCACAGGGGCAGCAATGACCAGTTATTATCGCAATAATTATCAGCTTTCAGTAACAGATGGAGCAATTATCATTACTGCAGCTCCGGTAATTCCGCCGGTGGTTCCGCCCGTAACCCCGCCAACGACTCCGCCTATCAATAACAATATACCGACAGGTACGACGCCGAATGGTACGACTCCGGTAGCTCCTGCTCCGAAAATTGTAGCTGAGGAAACGACGACGGTGCCTGATCAGAACCCTCCTGCTGCTCAAAAAGCAGAAAAAGTACAGCTTCAGGATTCTCCTGCTCCAAAGGCAGTACCAACAGAGAATTGGGCACTTCTGAATTTGATCCTTTGTATTCTGACGGTGCTTGGTAGTGTAGCACTTCTGCTGACCTTCTTCCTTCGTAAAAAGAAAGAGAAAGAACAGGACGCAAATATCGCCTCAAGAACACAGAATGACCAGGAAAGCAGAGACCAAATGAAACGTCATGGAGTATGGCGTTTTATCAGCCTGATTCCGTCAATTGGTTCTATCGTTGCATTTATTTTTACGGAAAATATGAACAATCCAATGGCCATTTTTGATCAGTGGACAGCAATGATGGCAGTTATCACTGTGATTCAAGTCGTTATTATGATTCTTTCTAAGAAGAGATACGACAAAGAAAATCACGATGACGATCAAAAGAGAAATGCAAATGCGTAATTTGAATTAAAAAATCATTTTTGTAAAAATCAAGAGCAGTCGCTTTGAATTTTGAAGCGGCTGTTCTTTTTTAATTTCTATTATTTGAAAACAAACTTGCTTGCTTGCATATTTAAAACAAATTTCATATAATGAAAAAAGAAAATAATTTACAAAATATTCCAAAAGTCACCAAATCTATTTTTATGATGGAAAGGAGAAAGCAGAGTGAAACCATTTAAGGTTACAATGCTCGGTAAATTTAGCGTTTGCTGGAAAGACTATTGGATTGTAGAAGAAGGAATGCACATGAATAAACCTTTTGAGGTGCTTACAGATAACCATGCGAAAAGGTGACGTGTTCAGTCATTATAGTCGGAATCAGTTTGTATTGGTGTTACCGGTAAAAAGATCAAAAGACGGGAAGCAAGTTAAAAAACGTCTTCGGCAGGCATTTTCAAAACATCATCCTTCACAGCCCGATCTATTTGGAGGTTATTACAGGACTTCCGTCTTCTGCTGTTATGAGAATGAAATTTATAAATAGGATATAGAATAATTGTTAAGTATTTGTTATTGATTGAAATAAAACAGAAAATCATAAAAAACTCTGCAAAAATCATTTTAAAACGAATCTTTTTTCTTTATTTGCATTCAAATTCGATTTGTTTTCCCGTATAATGAAAATATTCTGTTGCAGAGAAGTATCAAAATGGTTTAGGAGGAAGCTCTTATGAACTATACCCGTGATGAAGTGTTGCAATATGTAGAAGAGAATGACGTGAAATTTATTCGGATTTCGTTCTGCGATATTTTTGGCAACCAAAGAAATGTTTCCGTAATGCCTTCGGAATTGATTCGCGCGTTTGATTTAGGAATCTCGTTTGATGCCAGTATGGTTCGCGGATTTTTGAATGCCAACGAATCCGATCTGTTTTTGGTGCCGGATGCCAATACGTTGACCCCTATGCCATGGCGGCCCTCCGAGGGGCAGGTCGTGCGCCTTTTCTGTAATATCCGTACACCAGATGGTTCTCCTTTTGTAGGGGACTGCAGAACCCTGCTGCGAAGTGCCCGTGCCCAGATCCTCGATGAATTTGGGCTGGTCTGCAAAGCGGGTACTGAATGTGAATTTTATCTTTTTCAGACAGATGAAGATGGAAATCCGACTCTGATTCCTCAGGACCATGGAACCTATTGTGATGTAGCACCAAATGATAAAGGGGAGAACGTCAGACGGCAAATTTGTCTCAGCCTCGAAGAGATGGGAATGCGCCCCGAAAGCAGCCGCCATGAACTTGGGCCAGGGCAAAATGAGATTGATTTTAAATATAGCGATATTCTGACGGCAGCCGACCGTTTGGTCGCTTTTAAAGCGGCTGTCAAATCCATTGCTGCTGCTGGGGGGCTCTATGCGACCTTTATGCCCAAACCGCTGGAGAATGAAAGTGGGAGCGGGCTTCATATTAATCTTTCTCTTTACTGCGATGGAGAAAATCTTTTTAAACTTGATCCAGGGGAGCACAACCCCATTGCAGAGAGCTTTTTGGCGGGCATTCTGCGCCGAATTCGTGAAATCACCTGCTTTTTGAATCCAGTTCCAAATTCTTATGAAAGATTTGGAAATTTTGAAGCACCCAAATATGTGAGCTGGTCTCATCAGAATCGTTCCCAACTGGTGCGAATTCCAGCTTCTTGGGGCTCGTATGCTCGTATGGAACTGAGAAGTCCAGACCCGGGTTGCAGCCCTTACCTAAGTTTTGCGTTGCTCCTTTATGCTGGTATGGAAGGAATTCGAGAGAAACTGCCTCTCTGTGATCCGGAAAATCGAAACCTCTTTACCGCGTCGGAAAAAGAATTGCAGCATTTAGAGATGTTGCCGGAGAGTCTGGAGGAAGCGCTGGATCTTGCAGAAAAGAGCGAATTTGTTCATCGCTATGTTCCGAGTCCCCTTTTGAACTGTTACCTTACAGAAAAACGTAAGGAATGGGAAAAATATCTGACCTGTGGTGATACTAGAAAATACGAAATGGAAACATATTTTCTGCGGATGTAAAAAAGATTTTTTTAATGAAAAATCAAAGGAAAAGGGGATGAAGGGTGGATAGCGTATTGATTGTGTCCAGTACGAGTAAAGGACAAAAATATTTCTCGGATTTTTTAAATGCACATGAATTTAACCGTATTGGAATTGCAGCTTCCGGCGGAGAAGCCCGTAGAATCCTTTTGGAAATGCCTTATGATTTGGTTGTAATCAATGCCCCTTTAAGAGATGAATTCGGGCACGAATTGGCGATCGATTTGAGCAACACGACTTCTGCCGGTGTTTTGATGGTCGTTAAAAGTGAACTGGCAGATTCTGTATCGCTTCGTGTGGAAGATGAAGGTGTTATCGTTGTTTCAAAGCCAATTAACAGAACAATCTTTTATCAGTCCCTGCGTCTGTCTTTGATTGCCAATAAGCGCCTTGCAATTTTGCAAAAAGAGAACAGTCGCCTGCAGAAAAAGGTTAGTGAGCTAAGAGAAGTCGGTAGAGCAAAATGTGCTTTGGTACAGTATCGCCATTTGACGGAGCAGGAGGCCCATCGTTTTATTGAAAAACAGGCGATGGATCAGCGCCTTTCCGTCTTAGATATTGCAGAAGATATCCTGAGAACTTACGAAGGATAAAATATTTTCACAAAAGGCTCTGGAAAATTACTTTTCCAGAGCCTTTTGTATTTATTTACATAAATTTTGCTTTTTTGACACTGGAGAAAAGAGTCAAATTGCTAAAGCAACAGTAAATGACAAAAAAATATCAATTTTAGCTAAAAAACAGATTGTAAGTTCTACATAAGAATCGACAGTTACTATTTGATTTTTTATAAGTTATTATGGTAATATAAAAGCGCTGAAATCCTGTTGTACTTTATTTTTTAAAGGAGAGTGTTGTGTATGAGTTGGATCGATTTGAATTGTGATTTAGGAGAAAGTTTTGGTGCTTACAAAATCGGGAGAGATCAAGAGATCATTCCATTTATTACTTCTGCAAACGTTGGTTGCGGTTTTCATGCGGGAGACCCCTGCGTAATGGACGAAACAGTAAAATTGTGCAAAAAGAATCAGGTGGCAGTGGGCGCACATCCTGGATTCCCGGATTTGATGGGGTTTGGACGCCGTAAAATGACAATTACTCCTGCTGAGGCAAAAGCTTATGTTCAGTATCAGCTAGGTGCACTGCGTGCGTTTTGTGATGCAAACGGAGTCAAATTGCAGCATGTAAAGCCACACGGCGCTCTTTATAATATGGCGGGAAAAGATTATAATCTTGCGCGTGGAATTGCCGAGGGAATTTATGAAGTCGATCCTAATTTGATTCTGATGGCTCTTTCCGGCAGTCAGATGATTCGTGCAGCTTCCGATATTGGATTGCGTGCGGCAAGTGAAGTCTTTGCAGACCGTGCTTATCAGGCGGATGGCAGCCTTGTTCCACGCGGAACTCCGGGAGCAGTAATTCATGATGTGGACGAGTGTATTAAGAGAATTATAGGGATGGTCAAGGAGCATCAGGTGATTGCGATTACGGGGGAAACGGTGCAGCTTTCTCCACAGTCGATTTGTGTTCATGGAGATACCCCGGAAGCGGTGGAATTCGTGAAGAATATTCGTGAAAACCTGCAAAAAGAGGGAATCAAGCTCTGTAATTTAGCGGAAGGTCTTCGCTGAATTTTTGGGAATAAGAAAGGGGAATCCAGATGGAAAAGAACAAATCAAATTTTGGGGTGCTTTTAGGTGCGGCTTTTATTATGGCAACCTCTGCAATTGGTCCTGGATTTTTAACGCAGACAGCAAAATTTGTCAATGATTATCAGGGCGGATTTGGCTTTGTTATTTTGGTTTCAGTTATCCTCTCAGTTGTCGTACAGCTTAATGTCTGGAGAGTTTTATGTGTTTCGGGTTTGCGTGGGCAGGATGTTGCCAATAAAGTGCTGCCAGGCATGGGCTACGTAATTGCCGCACTAATTGTTCTTGGCGGACTGGTCTTTAATATTGGTAATGTTGGTGGCGGTGCACTGGGCTTTAATACCCTTTTGGGTGTTGACTTGAAATGGGGCTATATCATTACTGGTGCTTTGGGTGTCGTGATTTTCCTGTTTAAAAACGCTGGAAAAGCAATGGATACACTTACAAAAGTTCTTGGCGGCGTAATGATTTTAGTCATTTTTATTGTGATCTTTATTGTTCAGCCTCCGGTGGGGACAGCCGTAAAAGAGACCTTTGTTCCTTCTGTTGGATACACCACATTATTTCCTGCAATTCTGACCCTTCTGGGCGGAACTGTCGGCGGATATATTACATTTTCCGGCGCACATCGCCTGATCGACGCGGGGATTACGAAGGAAGAAAACCTTGCACAAATTAAAAAAAGCTCCGTTATGGGCATTGGAATTGCAACGCTTGTCCGTATCTTGCTGTTTTTGGCAATCCTTGGCGTAGTGGTAAAGGGTGTTTCACTAGATCCTGCCAATCCTGCTGCAGACGCATTTAAGCAGGGCGCTGGTGAACTTGGCTATCGTTTCTTCGGATTGGTTCTGCTTTCTGCAGCACTTACCTCTGTTGTCGGTGCGGCCTATACTTCTGTTTCCTTCCTGAAAACGCTCAATACAACCGTTGCAAAGTATGAAAAATGGTTTACGGTCGGATTTATTGTACTTTCCACTCTTATAATGGTAGTGATCGGTCAGCCGGCACAGCTTTTGGTTCTGGCAGGTGCACTCAATGGATTGATCCTTCCGCTGACTCTGGGAATTTGCCTGATCGCTTCACAGAAACCGGAAATCATGGGGAAAAGCTATCATCATCCGAAAGTCCTTTTTGTTCTTGGCATTATCGTCGTGATTCTTTCTGCTTATCTGGGCATTACTTCTCTTGGTAGTCTTGGCAAACTCTTTGCATAAGAGAGGGGAAAATAAAAAATCATGTATGAAAAAGCACATTATTTGATTGCAGGAGATTCCAGCATTGTCGTCGAATTTGGAAATGAGATTTCTGAAGAGATCAGTGCGAAAGTACGTGGAATGTATTTGGCAATCGAGCAAAAGAAGTTCCCGTTTATTAAGGCGATGAATCCGACTTATCGGTCGCTGTTGGTGCAGTATGATCCGCTGCAGTGCCCTTATGAGGAAATCTTAGAAACTTTACAAGGATTGGAAGAGAATCTTCAGAATATGGATCTCCCAAGTCCGAATATTTTGGAAATACCAACGCTTTATGGTGGAGAACTTGGTCCAGATCTCGGATCTGTGTGTGAACATAGTGGCCTTACAGAAGAAGAGGTCATAAAAATTCATTCCGGAAGGGATTACCTGGTCTATATGTTGGGCTTTACTCCTGGATTTTCTTATCTTGGAGGGATGGACGAAAAGATTGCGACTCCTCGTCTTAAAACGCCGCGGACAAAGATTCCAGGGGGCTCCGTTGGCATTGCTGGTTCTCAGACCGGGATTTATTCGATTGATAGCCCTGGGGGCTGGCAGCTGATCGGAAAAACGCCGATTTTGCTCTATGACCCACAGCGCAAACCACCAATTTTACATCATGCGGGTGATTATATTCGATTTGTCCCGATTGATCAGAAAGAATATCAGTCGATTGAAGAGGCTGTGAAGAACGGCACCTATGAGTATCGCTATTTTCCGAAGGAAGGAGGTGCCGCAAAATGAGCAGTGTGAAAATTAAAATGGCGGGGCCTCTAACAACAATTCAGGATAAGGGCCGAATTGAATATCAACAATCGGGAATGTCTGTTTCCGGCGTGATGGATGATTATTCGTTTCGTGCGGCGAATCTTTTAGTCGGAAATCCGGAGACGGAAGCCGTTTTGGAATGCACCCTTCTGGGGCCGACCATGGAATTTACCGGAGACGCAGTTTTTGCGGTGACCGGAGCAACTGCACAAGTTAAAGTGAATGGACAGCCTTCTTTTATCTGGAGAGCAATTCGCGTAAAAGCTGGCGATACGGTTTCGTTCAGCATGACGACTTCCGGCACGAGACTTTACATTGCGTTTGCAGGTGGGATTGATGTTCCAGAGGTCATGGGAAGCAAGTCGACTTATATGAAGGCAAAGGTCGGCGGCTTTGAAGGACGCAATCTCAAAACCGGAGATGAACTGCAGCTGAGTGCTTCAGAGGAAGCTCTTTCAAAAATAGTGCTGAAAGAAGCTTCTCCGCGCATGATTCCTTCCTATTATCCTGAAGTAACGCTGCGCGCGGTGCTTGGACCGCAGGACGACTGCTTTACAAAAGCCGGAATCAATACTTTCTTTGGAACGCCTTATCAGGTTACCAGTGATTCTGACCGGATGGGTTATCGATTGGATGGCGCTGTGATCGAGCACAAAAAAGGCGGAGATATTATTTCCGACGGAATTGTGATCGGTGCGGTGCAGGTTCCCGGAAACGGCAAGCCAATTATTTTGATGGCAGATCGTCAGACTACCGGTGGCTATACTAAAATCGCTACGGTGATTACGGCGGATCTTCCCCTAGTTGGGCAGATGCGGCCGGGAAGCTTTATTCGGTTTCAAAAAGTAACGGTTGAAGAAGCACAACAGGCACTCAGAGAGTATGCAGATAAGATCAAGATTTTTAAAATCTGTATGCTAAGTCTTCCAGGCTGATTTTTTAAAGCTATAAAAAATCCCTGTGCGGTTTTTAAATGAACTGCACAGGGATTCTTTTTATTTCAGGAAAACTAATTAGCCGCCCAGCTGAGAATTTTTCACATCGGTAATAAACATATGCCCGGGGGAATGAGTAATCAGAAAACTGGGCTTTACCTGCATAGCAACCGCCTGTGGAGTGACGCCGCAGGCCCAGAAAACAGGAACTTCTCCTTCGTGAATCGGGACAGGGTCTCCGAAATCAGGCTTTTGCAGATCTTTAATTCCAATATGGGCAGGATCTCCGATGTGAATCGGGGTTCCATGTACTTGTGGTAAGCGTTCTGTTACCGTAACGGCTTTGACTACCTTTTCGTATGGAATCGGCCGCATGCTGACAACCATCGGACCATGGAAAATACCGGCCGGTTTGCATTGAATGTTCGTAATGAACATGGGAACATTACAGCCAAGTGTGATATGGCGGACTTCAATCCCTTCTTCAATCATCGGCGCTTCAAAACTGAAGCTGCAGCCCAGAAGAAAGCTTACAAGATCCTCCCGCCAAAATTTAGAGACATCCGTATATTCGCCCTTTAGTTCGCCGTGTTCATAAATGCGGTAGCGGGGAATATCCCGAGTGATATCGCTGCCTTTTGCAGTTAGTGGAAATTCTTTCGAACCGACGTCACTGACTTCCAACACAGGACAAGGCTTCGGATTTCGCTGTGTAAAGAGCAAAAAATCATAAGCATATTCTTTTGGGAGAACAACGAGATTCCCTTGGGCATACCCGGCGCACATGCCGGAAGTGGGAGAAGTAATCTTTCCTTCGCGAATCATTTGGCGAACCGTTTTTGGATCCTCATGATAAAAGTCCATGAAAAAACCTCCTTTATAATTAGCCGTCTTATTTTGACGACGAACACGCAGCAGGAGAAAGCTCTTTTTTGGAAAGCTCCAGATAGACTTTGGCATTTTTGCGGTTGGATTCGATTTCTTCCGGGGTCAATGGGCGGACAGCACGGGCTGGAGAGCCTAAAATCAGCATGCCGTCCGGAAAAGTCTTATGCATCGTAACAAGCGCTCCGGCGGCGACGATCGAATCACGCCCAATTTTAGCGCCGTTGAGGAGGATGGCGCCGATCCCGATCAGACTGTTTTCTCCGACGGAACAACCGTGCAGCATAGCACCATGACCAATGCTGACTCCGTCGGCAAGATGAATGGGGTAATCCGCATCAACATGGAGAACACTTGCATCCTGAATATTCACATTCTCACCAATTCGAATGTAGGACTTGTCTCCGCGCAAAACAGAACTATACCAAACGGAGGTGTTTTTACCAAGTGTAACGTCTCCGATTATATGTGCGCCGGGTGCAACATAAAAAAACTCGGACATTTTATTTTTATCCTCTTTTCTATTTTTCAGATCTATTTTATCATGCCGGAGAATAAGAAACAATCCGAAACATGAAAACATTTGAGAGACCAAATGATGAAATATTAATTCTCAAAATGGTAGCACAGATAAATTCTCTTATGCTATAATAAACTCAAATATTATTTAGGAGGTAAATATGACGGATTTTTATCAGTTGGCTTCTGAGCGGCATAGCTGCAGAACGTATGAAGAAAAGACAGTAGAAAAAGAAAAAATCTTAAAATGTCTGGAAGCTGCCAGAATGGCACCTTCGGGCTGCAATAGTCAACCATGGAGATTTGTGGTTGTTACAAATCCGGAAACGCTGCAAAAACTTTCAAAGTTGACCCAGCTTTGCGGAGTCAATCACTTTACAGAACATGCTCCGGTATTGATTACCGTCTGTGAAGAGGAGGAGCCACGCTTGCTCCCCAAAATTCAAGAAATGTTTGGAAACCATGTTTATGCGCATGGAGATTTGGGGCTCTCTACCGCATATTTAACGCTCGAGGCCGCCAATCAGGGTTTGGGTAGCTGCATTATCGGCGTTTTCGATGAAGATAAGGTAAAAGAGCTGCTGGATATTCCAAAAGGGCAGAAGCTGCGCATGATGGTAGCGCTTGGCTATCCAAATGAACAAAAAATACCGCGCAAAATTCGGAAACCAATGGAAGAGATTGTTCGGTTTGTTGAATGATAAAAATAGGTTGAGACGGTTACCTTTTTAGAAAATCCCATGCTGATTTTAGCATGGGATTTTTTTAATCGTTTTTGTTGACTTTTTAAAGAGTTTGCATATAATGAATATATGAACATTATCTCATATGAAAGAATGTGAAAAGCTTGAAGAAGAATCAAGAAGCAGAATGCTGCGAATTTATTCATGTACATCAGGATATTGTTGACAGAGTGAATCGGGTAATGCCGGATGAGGATACCCTTTATAATCTTTCAGAATTATTTAAAATATTTGGGGATTCCACGCGCATAAAAATTTTGTATGTGCTGTTTGAGTCGGAGATGTGTGTTTGTGATATTGCACAGCTTCTGCAGATGACTCAGTCTGCAATTTCTCATCAGCTTCGTGCATTAAAACAGAGCAGATTAGTTTCTTCCCGCAGAGAGGGGAAAACTGTATTTTATGCTCTGGCAGATTCACATGTCCGTACGATTCTTGATCAGGGCATGGAGCATGTATCCGAATAAAGAGTTTCTAAGCGATCAGTAATACTTAAAATCCAAATTCAAAATCTAACGAAAGCGGATGATTTTATGGAGAGAGAACAAAAGAAACAGTTAATCAGAATTATCGTTAGCGGCATTTTATTTGCATGCTCTTTTTTTCTGCCATTAGATGAAGGTGGAAAATTTATTTTTTGTTTGATTCCTTATCTTGTCATTGGGTGGGATATTTTATGGGAAGCAATCAAAAATTTAATTCATGGAAAAGTGTTTGATGAAAATTTTCTAATGGCACTTGCGACGGTTGGTGCATTAGGAATCGGAAAATATGATGAAGCCGTAGAGGTTATGCTTTTCTTTCAGATCGGTGAATTTTTTGAAGATTTTGCAGTGGATCAATCCCGCCGCTCGATTTCATCTCTTATGGATATCCGACCGGATTCGGCAAATCTGGAAAAAGACGGAGCCGTTAGTTCGGTTAGTCCGGAAGAAGTGGCTGTCGGTGATGTCATTTTAATTAAAGCCGGTGAGAGGGTCCCTCTGGATGGAATCGTTTTAGAAGGAGATTCATCGCTTGATACGAAGGCACTTACCGGAGAATCAATTCCAAGAACTGTTAAAGTTGGGGACGCGATTATTAGTGGGTGCATTAATCAGAGCGGACTTCTGCGGGTGCAGGTTACAAAAGTGTTTTCGGAATCTACCGTGACAAAGATCCTCGATCTTGTCGAAAATTCCAGCAGTAAAAAAGCACCTGCCGAGAATTTTATTACAAAATTTTCTCATTACTATACACCGGCGGTCGTTTTTTCGGCATTAGCGCTCTTCCTTTTGCCTCCGCTGGTTGCAGGTGGGCAGTGGCTTGTCTGGCTGGAACGTGCACTGACTTTTTTGGTGGTCTCTTGTCCTTGTGCGTTGGTGATTTCGATTCCTCTGAGCTTCTTTGGAGGGATTGGAGGAGCTTCCAAATGTGGAATCCTGGTCAAAGGCGGAAATTATCTGGAGGCCCTTTCTAAAGCAGAAACAGTTGTCTTTGATAAGACCGGGACCTTGACAGCAGGAACCTTTCAGGTAACGGCTGTTCATCCAGATAAAATCAGTGAAAAGCAACTTTTGGAAATGGCTGCTTTAGCAGAGAGCTATTCGAATCATCCGATTTCTCTTTCTTTAAAAAATGCATATACAAATACTTTGGACAGCAGTCGGGTAACGGACGTAGAAGAAATCCCCGGGCATGGCGTCTGCGCAAAAGTAGATGGAAGAGTTGTTTATGCTGGAAACAGCAAGTTGATGGAAAAAGAGAACATTCCATGGCATGCCTGTCATCTGACAGGAACCGTTGTGCACGTAGCGGTAGATGGCATTTATGCAGGGCATATTATTATTTCGGATCAAATCAAGCCGGATTCTGTAAAGGCAATTTCAGAATTGAAAAAAAGTGGCATTCGCAGAACGGTCATGCTGACAGGAGATTCTGAAGCGGTCGGAGCCGCTGTCGCAAAAGAATTAGGGCTCGACGAATATCATACCGAGTTGTTGCCGGCAGATAAAGTAGAGCAGGTCGAGAGACTTTTAAAAGAGAAATCTCCAAAGGGCCAATTAGTATTTGTTGGGGATGGAATGAATGACGCGCCGGTGCTTGCGAGGGCGGATATTGGGATTGCGATGGGAGCTTTGGGCAGTGATGCTGCGATTGAGGCAGCAGATATTGTTTTAATGGATGATCAACCCTCTAAGATTGCAACAGCAATTTCAATTTCAAGAAAAACGCTGCAGATTGTTCGGCAGAATATTATTTTTGCGATTGGCGTAAAAATAGCGGTATTGATTTTGAGTGCTTTGGGGCTTGCAAATATGCAGGCTGCGGTTTTCGCAGATGTTGGAGTTTCGATTTTGGCTATTTTAAATGCTTCAAGAGCACTTTCTGCAGGAAAAAGAGAAAAATAGTAAAAATATTAGGAATAGGGCTTGAAATTTAAAGGCATTCACGATATAATATCAAAGTGCCTTTTGTGCCGGTGTGATGGAATTGGCAGACGTGCGGGACTCAAAATCCCGTGGTAGCGATACCGTGTGGGTTCGACTCCCACCACCGGCACCAAAAACTGCTTTGAATCCTTGATAGATGGGTATTTTACCATTTGTTGAGGATTCTTTTTTTACTCTTTTGTCCTCCTTTTTTGATGGTAGTCCTGTGGTGGATTTCAGTGGTTGATTTGTACTGTTTTGCACTTAAAAATACCATTTTGGGTGGTTATGCAACACATAATGCAACACAAATTTTTAGCTGATGCATCCTTATTTTAAGCATAAAATGTGAAAAAACTTCACATATCAAAAAAGCATCATCAACTATCCTTTTGCCGGATGGTAGGTGGTGCTTCTTTTTAGTTGAAAGTTGTTATTATATAAAAATGCAAAGGGCAGGAAGATTCTGAGTGATTTTGTTTGCTTATATTGTCATATTCATTCTTTAATAAGGGAATACATTTTCATATCTAAAATGTTTCCATTTTTCTCTGCATTACTTCTAAGTGTTCCCTCGTATTTGAATCTGTTTTTTTCTAAGATTCGGCATGACGTGGTATTATAGGCAAATGGTTCAGCAAAAATGCGAATAATATTCGTGTGTTCAAAGATATAGTGACATATTTGCTTGACCGCACTGGTACCTAAGCCTTTGCCCCAAAAAGGCTCGGCTATGTAATATCCCATTTCGGCCGTACGAAAATGAATGTTATCTTTGCGAAATACACCGATACTTCCAACAACTGTATTATTGAAAGTAATAGCAAATGCAAAAGTTTTGTCTTTGTCGGCATCCATCATTGCTTTTATAAAATCTTTCGCATCATTTTCCGTATAAGGGTAGGGCAATCCATCTCGAAGATTATTTTGTACGTTCCTATTATTTAGTGCTTTCGCTAGTTGAGGGGTATCTTCCACTTTCCAATGCCTTATTTTGCATTCCATATCTGCATCTTCTTTCAATAACATGGATTATTTAATTCAACTTTTAAAGTAGGGCATAAACATCATGCAAAATTCGTAATATCATTTCTCTATAGAATGATGGTCAATATATTTGCAGTAAAAATACAGACCAAAGGTAATCAATAATATAAAAACATCAAAGCATGCTATCCCTGTGCCTAATACATAAAATCTGTTTCTGAATATTGCAGTGAAGGTTATCAACAGTAAGTCGGCGACAGCCGAAACCAATGCAAAAGATTTTGCGGCTTTATTTCTAAGGATCAGTAATATGGGTGCTACAAACCCACAGATTAAATTTGTGATCCATAAGGCCAAAAAGTAGATAGGGTAATTGGTAAAATATTTGATCACTTGATTCCCATATCCATGAGATATGTAATAGCCTTCATTATGGCTTAGCATCATAAATAGATCGTATATCCCCATCGAATACATAAACAGAAGAAACAATGCAATCAGCCAAAAATACCATGGCCTTTTTTTGCTCATTTTTATATTCATAATCTATCTCCATACTAAATTTAGAAAACATAATGTACAGTGCAAACGGAAAGGGGAGACGGCACATTGTGCTCCTGTGCAGCCGTTAAATAAAACTGCTCTCGAATTTATTGAGTTGCTGTTTCTTTTTTATCTGCCGGGTTCCAAATGTTTTTGATCCAATCCACGCAGATATTTCCCATTTCTTTTCGTTCCTTCGCACATTCCTCAGGATATTGTCTTTCGGACTTCATAAACCACCTTATTTGAGGATTGCAGTATTCCGTCATCATGTGACTCATATGATCAAAACAAATATGCCGATGCGGATATGAAAAGTTCTTTTTATTCAATCTGTCTTCCAGTTTTTCGCAGCTTTCTTTGGAGGGCCAGATCGTATCAGCAGAAGTCGAAAACATTAAAATCGGCGCTTTGATTTTCTCAACGGGAATGATTGATTCCGGAACAATGGTTTTGCTAGTATTTACTTCGAGAATATTAAACTCTTTGGCTTTCCATAGCATTTTTCCCATGCCGAACTTTCTTGTTTTATACGGAGTAAAAGGAAGCTCTTTCCCCAGATAACTCCAGCAGGATGTTCCGGAAGGCTTTTGTGAAATGATTCCTTCACTGTAAAACCAAGACGGCGTTTTAACGATCACGCAAGAAAGTTCCGGAAACGCAATAGCTGCTGCCAGTGCGTATTCTGCGCCTTTGGAGACGCCCTCCACTGCAATGTTTTTATAGCCATTTCTCTGAAGCCAAATGATAACGTCATAAATTCTTTCAAGTGGAATTCTGTCAAGATTTCGTTGGGAGTTTTTCGTTTTGAATAAGCCAAGTGCCAGCGCCGGAATATTGTTATCTTGCAAAAAATGTGCAAGCATTTCTGCATGCTTTAGTCCGCCTTCGCTGCCGGACATGGCGATTACAACTTTATTTTTTTCTTTGGAAACCGGATACATAACTCCATCCCAAAATTTCTCATGCACTTCGTATTCTTTCATATGACCACTCTTTCTATATTCTCATAGATTGATCCTTTTGATGATATAAATGATTTGGTGTTGTAATGATTTCTCAAGGCTTTATATATGCATACCCTTCTTGCTGTTTGTCAATTAGTTCCCTGACTCCAACTGGAACGATTTTTACGAAAGGAAAAATCTCTTCTTTAGAAAGACCCATCCCGAGCAATGCGTTGTTGCATGCCGCAAATGTAACCCCTTTTTGTGATAAAACTTTCAGCGAGTTTTTATCGACCAAGTCACTGTTATCTATATATCCTTTGACGGCCTCTGAATTAGCCAACACTTCTACAGAGATGTTTGAAGGTTCGTTGTCATATGAAAGCAGTAGATTTTTAACATTGTTCAGGAGCAGTTTCCACTTTTGAAATTCATCGATATGAAAGATTACATGATCCATCTTATATAAAATCCTTTCTAAGTTTCAGATTATAATTTTTTAAGCGTTTGGCTAGTGAAGTTGGAAAATTTATGAATTTTGTACTGGCTTCTTTTCATTATTACGTTAATAATACCCTTTGTACTGAAGTTTGTAAATATTCAACATAATAGTAACGTATCATTAGACGTGTTAATAACAAAAATTCCCCAGCTTTCCTTAAAAGGATAACTGGGGAATTGCTTTATATTATTGTTTTTAATCGCTGGTGTTATCCGGAGCCTGGTTGTCAACTTTGCTCTTTAACATTGAGACTAGAATACAAATCAGTCAGGTAGCCACAAGGATGAGATCAGCATAAAACAGAGATTATTTATCCTTATAGGAGGAAAGATCATAAAGAGTTTCGGACGTATCTGATTTTTCCGTGATTTTGACTGCACTGGAACTGGAAGAATTGCTCCATTCATTTGAATCAACTGCTGTTCCATTCTCTTCTACCCATTTGGTTACCTCATTGGAAGAATTACCCATGCCGCCTTTTCCGCCAAC
The DNA here is from genome assembly GCF_053613275.1 of Caproicibacterium sp. NSD3. Taxonomy (NCBI): domain Bacteria; kingdom Bacillati; phylum Bacillota; class Clostridia; order Eubacteriales; family Oscillospiraceae; genus Caproicibacterium; species Caproicibacterium sp. NSD3. Next base: position 1,422,746 of record NZ_CM132119.1, on the reverse strand, counting down.
CAGGAAGTATTTCAATTTTCCCTGTTCTACCATTTGCTGCAGCTTTGCTACAGTCAGAGTGTTGTCGTTCCCACTGAAGCCGCCGATTGCCATAACGGGTTTTCCAGTGGCAAGAATGATTGGTTCCGCCTCGGAGGCACTTGGCACGGCAACCAGAAATTTCTCACCCGTGTTGTTGCTTTCAAGGAAATCAATGAGTGCTGTTTCGGAACTAGAAGAATCACCAATTCTAGATTTTTCCTTTCCAAGCTGCTGCCCTCCTGCCTGGCCGAACGCTCCGCTTTTTTCCGCTGAAGGACCGGCGGTGGGGATGGAAGAATTGATGTTGCCGGAAAAAACAGAGTATCCTGTCCACACAGCGGGGGCAACCAATAGTCCCGTGATACCGAGGACAACGCAGACTGTTGCTAGCTTCCCGGCCGTGTTTCTGTGCAGGAGTTTCCACACAAGCAGGAGTAAGGCTGGAATACCCGTAACAATGGAAACGATTGGGATCAAAACCCCAGAGTAAGACGGATAGGATCGGAGCATAAGAATCTGCACAGCTCCCGTGGCGACCAACGCTAGCGGAAGTAGGAAGCCCGCAAAGCCTTTTGTTTTATACAGTCTCCACATCTCCGTCAGCCCGATTCCTACGAGAGCCGCCAGAAACGGCGCCATCGCGGAAATATAATATGGATGGAAGAACTGCGCAATGCTGAAGTACGTAAACATCGTGACTACTGAGCCGCCCCAGAGCAAAACGTTGGCGCGCCGTTTTCTCCGCACTTCGGCATCCGTTTCCACCGATTTTCGCATTCCGGCAAAAAGTGCGAAAACGGAGAAAAGGCCAAACGGAAGAAGCCAGCTATCTTGCCCCCCGAGGGTAGTATTGAACATGCGTAGGACACCTGCGCTGCCTCCGCCGTTAAACATGCTGTTTCCGGTGCTGCCACCCATATTACCGTCGTCTCTGTGGTCGAACAGATTGCCTTTGGTGTCACTGTCATCTAGATTGCTGCCATCTCTACTATTATGAAGGCTTTTGTCTTCAGCGGATACGGCTGGTTGTGTAGTACTGGTAGTAGTGTCACCTGAGTTATCGGCTGCCTGATCATCCTCTGGTATTTGTGAAGGATTGGAATCGTCCGCGTTGGGTGCATTCGCTGAATCAGAGTCTGGTGCTTCGAAACCTTCTGTATTCCCAAATTGAGGGGTGAAGTCCGACGAGTTTCCTTGTATCCTTCCACCCTTGGATTGACCAATAATGCGCTGAATCCCGTTGTAGCCTAAAGCTAATTCCAGCTCGGAGTTCGTAGTGCTGTTGTCGACATACGGCCGCTCACTGGCAGGGGTGAGATCCACAATTACCGACCACGAAAGGGATACAACTATGAGAACGAGAGTTGCCACCGCAAGGTGACAGATACGGGTCCTCCACTTTCTAGTTGAGGCAAAGAAATAGACGGCGTAAAGGGCGGGAAGAATTAGAAATGCCTCCAGCGTTTTAGCATTGTAGGCGATACCCAGAAACACTGCAGACAAAAGCAGCCAGCGTAACTGCCCTTTATCGGCAGCAACCATCATTGCCCATGCCGCGAGCGTCATGAAAAAAATCAAGACGGAGTCTGTGTTATTAGTTTTGCTGACCACAATGAAGATTGGCGAGAGAGCCAGAACTAGCGCGGAGACAAGCCCCGCCACGTTGCCGAAATGCCGCTTGACAATATGGTAGATAATAGCAACTGTCGCTACCGCGGCAAGGCATTCCGGCAGCAGAATGCTCCAGCCGTAAAATCCGAATATCTTTGCGGATACCGCTTGCACCCACAACGAGATCGGTGGCTTATCCACCGTCACCCACCCGCCTGGGTCGAGAGAGACAAAGAAAAAGTTTTTCCAGCTTGTCAGCATGCTTTTTACGCTGGCTGCATAAAATTCATTGCTGTAGCCTTCGTTCCAGATGTTGAATATCGACAGAAATCCGGCCAATAGGAGGATCAATGCAAGAGCAGCTTTGGATAGAACACGGCGCTTTTTGTTTGTCATCATTTATCCTTACTCCTAAGTTTAATATAGGGACTCTTTTTATCATTGCCTCGGTTATTCTGATTGTGCAGCATGTCACGCTATCTTTTTTGCTTTTTATAAAAATAGGTTACCTAATTCATGTGAGAACTGAGTGAATTTTAAATAGAGGTTTGATGAACATTAGGTGAGAGAATGGCCCGGCTTTTGAAACCTGATCGTTATTCTAAAAATTCACAGCAGTATTCTTACATGAATTGCAATAAATTGGACGTATTAAAAGCAACAATTCCCCAGCTATCCTAAAAAAGATAGCTGGGGAATCGTTTTAATCATTAATTATTTGTGCTAGGACAGAAAGATGCACGGCAGGGGTACCCTATACGTTGAAACATGATGTACATAAGTTTGCTTGTCATCAATAAATCTGCTTTTTCTACCAAATAAATAATAGATTTCGGTAGCAATAAGTCCTGAAATGACTCCAGTAATAATACTCATTATGAAGTTAAAATAAGAAAAGCAATCTGACATTTTCCTCCTCACCCTTTTCTACATAATAGCCATTATTAGATGAAATTCGATGAAATTCAAGGATTGTTTAAAAGCAAATATTGATTTTTGAGTATAAAAAAGGCATCCACCGAAGTGAATGCCCAATAATATTTAGTCCCGTGTAACGCCCGGGTTATCGACTGCTATACCTGCTTTTGTTGACTGATATTTGGAACAGTTCATAAATGACCTTCAACGCCGAAATTAAAGCCTCCGGTTTGGCACGAAAAGATAGGCTTGTTGAATATTTTCAACTTAATTAGTATATCATACAAAATCTTATTTGTCAAAGTAAGATTTTGTAGTAGCTAAGCTTCTCACATTTATTTCAATTAATTAACTGAAAAATTCCATAGAAAACATTTTTAAGCTTCATGTTCCAAAAATGTAGCATTAGTAAATAATTAAACCAATAATTATGATTAATTGATTGAAATTCAATCTATATTGGTATATATTGTAAACATATATAGTTTAAAGGAGAGATTTTTATGAAACACACAAAGGAAGCAGCACCACAAGAAAGTAATGATTCGAATCAATTTTCTGAGCCTTCTCAGAAACCCCCGAAAAAAAAGTCTAAAGTTGGAAAATGGGTTCTGATCGTAATTGCCGTATTTGTAGTGATTGGAGTAGCTACTAATATGGCTGGGAAAAATAATGCCGGGGCGACCCCAGCACAAGCATCCGTTTCTTCAGCCACTTCATCCGCGGCGAGTAGTTCGAAAGCTGAAGGGAAAATAACTTCGGAACTTTATGAAAAAGTAGCACTTGGTGCCAGCAAAGATGAGGTAGAAGCAATCTTAGGAAAAGGCACAGAAGGTGCAAGCAATGAGGTGAATGGAGTAAAAACAGAAGCTGTAAATTATACTGGATCAGGTGTGATATCATCTGCAGTTATTACATATCAATCCGGGAAAGTTACGGATAAGGCAGAAGTTGGACTTTATGATAAAAGCAAATACCCGACAATTGATCTTGCAAAATATGAAAAGGTTGATACTGGAATGTCATATGAACAGGTCAAAGAAATTTTTGGCGGAGACGGAGAAAAGAATACTGAGACCCAGATTCTTGGTAGTACATCATACGGATATATTTGGCGTGGGGCCGATGGAGTCAGCAATGCAACATTAACGTTTAGCGACGATAAACTTGTCACTAAAGCCCAAATCAGCCTAAAATAAAAAATCCAGTTGCCGGTACTGTAATACCGACAGACGGAGCCATTAGATATAAACGCAACGATACAAAATGCCCGGCCCAAAATTAAGTGCCGGGCATTTTCACGCCCATTTTCAGAAGGACTGGGGAAATAAAACAACTTTTAAAATGGATCGTTCAGTACAAAAACAGGAGAGAATGGTCATGTGGTATAGGAAAGATATTATACTGACCACAACATTTGTTAAGACTTAAACTTGCAGATGGAGTTTTTTTATTTTTATGCCTTTTATGTTATACTTAAACTAATTTGCAGAGATGAAGGGAGCCATTAAAATGTTTAGATATGTTCATACCAATATGATAGCAAAGAATGCAAGTAAGCTGGTAGATTTTTATAAGACGGTATTTCATTGTCAAAGTATCAATGAGACACGTGACCTTCGAGGAGCATGGTTGGACAAGCTTACCGGTTTAAAAGAAGCACATATTACAGGAGAACATCTTCTTTTACCCGGTTATAATAAAGACCATCCAACCTTGGAAATATTCTCTTATGATACATTGAAAGAAGCAATCCCCGCAGAAATTAACCGTCCGGGGATCGCGCATATAGCCTTTGAAGTGGACGATGTAGAGGCGACACTGAAAGAAGTTATTAGTGCTGGCGGAAGCGCTGTGGGGGATGTCGTTACTGCGGCTTATCCTGATAATATAGAAGCCGTTTTTGTATATGCCAAAGATCCGGAGGGAAATATTATTGAATTACAAAGCTGGAGAAAAATAAAAGCTTAATCATGAGATCATTAGAATGCTTATTTTGCAGGATGCTAAATGAAAGGATAAGAGAAAACTCTTGACAAATTCCTTGTTATCATTTATATAATGAGAAAAAGCTTTAAAAAAGGGGAGTGTAATTGATGGAATTGGAGTCGGTGATTCAAAAAAGAAGAAGTATCCGAAAATTTTTAGCGCGCGATGTAGAAGACGAAAAAATGGAAAAGATTCTAGAATGTGCCCGTCTGTGCCAATCGGGTAAGAACCGGCAGCCGTGGAGATTCATGGTGCTGAAAGGGGAGCAGAAAGACCATGTGGCACAAATCATGCTGAACCTTTTTGAGCAAAATGATATTGAGATTCCAGACTATGCAAACAGTTCTAAAAATTCAGCCCGTGTGATCAAAGAAGCTTCTGTGCTTATTTTGGTCTTTCGACAAGATGACGATGATCATTGGATGACGGGAGATTTGCTTTCAATCGGTGCTGCGGTAGAGCATATCTGTTTGGAAGCTGTAAATTTAGGGCTTGGTGCTCTTTGGATCAGAGATACTGTCTATACACAAGAAGAGATCTGTCAGTCGGTTGGCTGCGAATCCATGCAGCTAGTTTGTTCCATTGCAATTGGCTATCCGGCAGAGTCGCCAAATTCGCGCCCACGCAAACCTATGAACGAGATCCTTTTAAAAGCAAAATAAAAAAGGGTGATAGGTAAACTTTAGCGCCTATCACCCTTTTTTTGCTTTTTTTGCATGAAGTCTTTAAATTATGCCCGAATTTTTCCGGTACAGAATCCAGACTCTGCAGTTAAAATTTCTGTCATCAGAAGCTTTCCGGAAAGATCATCGCTGCTTACCGCTCTTACCAAAGTATAGTTTGGTGTGTACCCTTCATAGACATTCTTTGCGCAAGAGCGCTCAAACAAAACCTCTTCACAAAGTCCCACTTGTGCTTTTAGAAAAGTCTGCTGCGTTTTGTGTGCCGCTGAAATCATTGCAGCAGAACGGCGCTCTTTTTCCGCGTTGCTCACCTGCTCGGGCATTTCATAAGCACTGGTGCCGGGACGTCTGGAATAAGGAAATACATGAACTTTTGAGAAAGCAATTTCCTGTTCAAAAGCGAGATTTTGCTGAAACTCTTCTTCTGTTTCCCCAGAAAAACCGACCATAATATCGGTAGTAATCGCAGCATTCCCAAATGCCGCGCGAAGATTCTGAACAATTTCTCGATATTCATCTGTTGTGTAATGACGATTCATTCGGCGCAGAGTTTTGTCACAGCCGCTTTGCAGAGAAAGATGAAACTGAGGACAGAGCTTCTTTTGAGCAGCCATTCGTGCAATTACCGGTGGAGTTAACTGTTCCGGTTCCAAAGAGCCCAGACGAACTCTGTGAATTTTGCTGATTTTGCAGGCTGTTTCAATGGCATCGCATAAAGTTGCCCCAATGTCCTGCCCATAAGCAGGCAGATTGATTCCTGTAAGCACAATTTCCCGATATCCGTTTTCTGCAAGCCCGGAAAGCTCTTCTTTTAATTCTGATAATGGCTTGGAGCGAACTCGCCCACGCGCATAGGGAATAATACAATAGGAACAGAAACGATTGCAGCCGTCCTCTATTTTGACAAAAGCACGCGTATGCTCATGAAATTCTGTTACCTGCATGGATTCGAAAGAAGTTCCATGAGGTTCAATATCAATGATCCGCTCACGGTGTGTCAGAAAATCGTGGATATGAGAGATCAATGAATTACGGTTGGAATTCCCGAGAATAATATCAGCATCATCGAGTGCGGCAGCCTTTTGGGGGAATGCCTGTGGCATGCAGCCGGTCAAAATGATGACGGAAGTGGGATTTTTTCTTCTCACACGATGAAGCGTTTGACGGACTTTGTGGTCACTGGTGGCTGTGACGGTACAGGAGTTAATTAGGATAATATCGGCACAGTCTCCTTCACAGACAGTAAATCCGGAATTTTCTGCCATAGAGAGCATGGCTTCGGTTTCATATTGATTTACTTTACAGCCGAGTGTGATTGCGGTAATGTTCATAAGATAGTCCAACTTTCTGAAAAACAATTGCAAAAATGTTAGGAAATTATAAAGAATCCTCTTGAATTTTTTGGAATGATGAGCTAGAATTGGGAAGATTTCGAAAAAGCTCAGATGAAGAAAGGAGTTTGGTGAACATGTATACAACTAAAATTCATCTGTCAAACATTGATGATGTTAAAAAATTTGTTTCGCTTGTGTCCAGTTTTCCATTTGAAGTCAATCTGTGTGCAGATAAGTATAAAATGGATGCAAAATCCATTATGGGTGTATTCAGCCTGAATCTCAGTGAACCCATTACAGTAGAAGTCAACGAGTGTAGTGAAGAAGAAAAAGAACTTTTTGCACAGAAGATTAAAGAATTTCAGCAGGCTAAAACAGAATCGTGAGGACGTGACAAACATTGCTGTCGCTTTTTAAGCGACAGCTTTTTTTATTCTTTATTTTACATCGTTTTCTGCAGTGTCGACCTCTTTAGAGAGCTCTTCCCATGAAGACATTAAATTCTCGTTTTCTGTTTGCAGTGCATTGATTTTTTGTGTCAGTTCCAATGTTGCTTGATAGTCGCTGACTATTTCTGGCGATTGCAGTTGTGTGTTGAGTGCTTGAAGCTCGTTTTCAATTTCATCAATCCGATTTTCTGTTCGTCCTAAATCTGCTTTCATTTTTCGTAATTGCGCTTGTTGTTCTTTGCGAAGCTGATAGGAGTTTTCTTTTTTGGGGGCAGAAAGATCGGGATTTCCGGAGATCGTCTGTTCTTTTTTTTGTTCTGCCAGAAAATCCTCATAGTTTCCTTTATAAGGAACAGCACGATCCGGCCTTAGATCATAAATGTGATCGGCGAGCTTATTGATTAAATAACGATCATGCGAAACGATTAAGAGAGTGCCCTCATAATCGAGCAGCGCATTTTCCAGCGCTTCACTGGAAGGAATATCGAGATGGTTGGTAGGTTCATCTAAAAGAAGAAAATTAGAACGGGAAAGCATCAGCTTCAAGAGCAATACACGAGCGCGTTCGCCACCGGAAAGAGTTGCAACGGATTTAAAGGCATCATCTCCCTGAAACAGAAAAACAGCCAATGCGCTGCGAACTTGTGTCTGTGTAAGACCGGGGTAAGAATCCCAAATTTCATCCAAAACATTTTTTTCTGGGTGAAGGCCGGTCTGTAATTGGTCGTAATAGCCGACGGAGACGCCGCTTCCGAAAGTGATCGTTCCGCAGTCCGGTCGGTTTTGACCCAACAGCGTTTTTAGCAGAGAAGTTTTTCCACAGCCATTGGGACCGAGCAAAAAGACACGTTCCCCACGGCGAATATCAAGGTCAATATTTTCGAAAAGCGGTTTTTCACCGAAAGTGAGGGAAAGACCCTTTGCCTTTAGGACTTCATCGCCGCTGCGCTGTTTAATGGAAAAATGAAAGTGCAGGGATTGTGCAGCGCTTTCAGGAATTTCCAGGGAATCTTGCAGGCGGTCGATTACCTTCAACTTACTTTCAGCCGTGCGGATATTCTTTTCTCGGTTCCATTGACGCTGCTGTTTTACAACGCCCTCCAGGCGATGAATTTCCCGCTGCGTATTTTCGTAGCGTCTGGTTACCGTCAGATCGTTTTGCTCTTTTTGTGAAAGATAAGAGGAATATCCGCCTTTATAACAGGTTAGATTTCCATTGGAAAGTTCAAAGATATGGTTGCAGAGCTTATCAAGAAAATATCGGTCATGGGAAATCACTAAAAAAGCACCGCTAAAGTTTCTAAGAAAGTCTTCCAGCCATTCAACACTGGAGATATCAAGGTGGTTGGTGGGTTCGTCCAAAAGAAGTAAATTGGAGGAACTCAGCAGAAGCTTTGCAAGCTGAAGTTTAGCGCGCTGACCGCCGCTTAAAACGCCGATCGGCTGTCCCATTTGTTCATCGGTAAAACCGAGTCCGAGAAGAGTGCTGCGTGCTCTTGCACGGCAGGTTAATCCTCCTCGGCGGAGAAATGTATCATTGAGAAGACTTTGACGCTCAATTAAATGATCCATATCCGGGCTGCCTGCACCAATAGCATGTCCGATTTCTTCCAGATTCCGTTCCATTTTCAGAAGATCGGAAAATACAGTCAGAACCTCTGCATATGCGCTTTTCTCTAAGTCACGGCAAACATGTTGTTCCATATATCCAATTTGTGTACGGTTGGCTTTGGAAACGGTTCCTTCATCGGCAGGCTGCTCTAAAGTCAGTGCTTTTAAAAGCGTCGTTTTGCCGCTGCCGTTTGCCCCCACTAGGCCGATCCGGTCATTTTGCTGAATTTCGAAGGAGACATTTTGAAAAACTGTTTCAACTCCAAATGATTTTGACAGTCCGCTTACACTTATCAGTCCCATTCAAAAATCCCCCTTCGAAAAATCATATACCGTCTTATTATACAGAAACAATTTTCTAAAATCAAGATAATCGCTTTACGCAGACGTGGAGCGATGATATAATTATTCAGTAGGAGATGATTGCGTGCAAATCGGGATTTCGACCGCTTGCTTTTATCCGGAAGCATTGGAAAACGGATTTGAAAAACTGCTGAATTGTGGCTTTCGTTTTTTTGAAGTGTTCGTTAATACGTTTTCTGAGCTACACCATCCATATCTCGACCAGCTTAAAATTCAGGCAGAAAGCCGTGGTGCGAAGATTTTAAGTCTGCATCCGTTTACATCCGGCTATGAGAGTTTCCTGCTTTTTTCGGCCTATGAGCGTCGATTTGAAGACAGTATGGAATTTTATCGCCAGTATTTTGAGGCAGCGGCGTTTTTGGGTGCAGAAATTTTAGTGCTGCACGGACAGAGAAAAGAGCGCGCAGGGGATATTCCGGAAGAAATCTATTTTGAACGGTATCATCGCCTTTTTGAACTTGGAAAGACTTATGGAGTTACACTTGCACAGGAAAATGTAAATGCGTTTTGCAGCGAAAATCCGGAATTTTTACACCGTATGCGGTCTTATCTGCACGGAGACTGTGCATTTGTCCTTGATCTGAAACAGGCAGTGCGGTCTGGTCATGATCCGTTTGAGACTTGTGCACAGATGGGGGAACAATTAGTACATATCCACCTTAATGATCATAAGCCAGGAAAAGACTGCTTGCTGCCTGGCCAAGGAGTTACGGATTATGGCCGGCTGATGAGGCAACTCAAACGGCAGAACTATAAAGGAAACTTAATTATTGAAGTTTATCGGAAGAATTTTCGCGATCGTCAGGATCTGATTGAGGCCAAGAAAAAGGCAGAAACAATTCAAAAATATTTTTACACAATATCATCTTGAATTTCAGAAAAAATCCGTGCTATAATAAATAATATTGGGATTATATGTTGGGATTAATAATGAGGAGGTGGGCTGATGAAATGTCCATATTGTGGAAATGAAGAAAGCAAAGTGATTGACTCTCGCCCGACAGATGAAGGAGAACGAATTCGCCGCCGCCGGGAATGCCTTAAATGTGCAAAAAGATTTACGACTTATGAAATCATTGAAACGGTTCCGATTGTTGTTATTAAGCGAGATAAATCTCGCGAAACATTTGATCGTAATAAACTGCTGAATGGCCTTCTGCGTGCCTGTGAAAAGCGGCCGATTTCTGTAGATCAGCTGGAACGTGTTGTGGATGAGATCGAAAACATGCTTCAAAATTCTTTAGATCGGGAAGTTCCGTCTTCTTTGATTGGCGAATATGCAATGAAACAGCTGCAGAAAATTGATGAAGTCGCTTATGTTCGGTTTGCGTCGGTCTATCGTCAGTTTCAAGATATTGATACTTTTATGGAAGAACTCAGCCGTATTATGAAAAATAAAAAATAAAGCCATAGAAAGACTTTTGATTTCAAAATGATGTGTATTGTCTATCTGGCAGTACGCATCATTTTTTATTATGAGTTGGGTGGTGCTTTACCATTTTTAACCGGTAATGAATTTTAATATATGGAATAAAATTGTATTTTACGCACTTTTCTGCTTTATTAAGAGAACAAAAATAATAGAAAAAATAACAGGATTGACATTTTTTTATTTTTGTATTAATATAAAAAAGTGTTTATAGATAACTTTACATAATTGTGACTTTTAAAATAAAGAATTGTAAAATATTGTATTTTAATATTTGTGCCTATTTACCTGTTTGAATGATAAAAACAGAGTATACTAGAGTTAGAACTGAAAGATTCCTCTTTTAAAAATGGGAGAGTGCTGAGTTTGGATAAATTTGTAATTACCGGCGGCCGCCGCTTGGAAGGCGAAGTTAATATTAGCGGAGCTAAAAATGCAGCGGTTGCTATTATACCAGCGGTGGCATTATCTGATGATGTGTGCCGTTTGGAAAATATACCAGAGATTACAGACGTTGCTTCTATGTTGCATATTTTGCGTGACTTGGGGGCAAAAGTCCGTTGGGTTAACCATACCACTGTAGAAATTGATCCCCGCCCCATGAATAGTTATGTGGCTTCTTATGAATTGTCGCACAAAATTCGTGGATCTTACTACCTTTTGGGCGCACTTTTGGGCAGATTCCATCATTCGGTGGTTCCATTGCCGGGCGGCTGCTATCTTGGGGTGCGGCCAATTGATCAACATTTAAAAGGATTTGCCGCGTTGGGGGCTTCTTATACGCTTTCCGGCGGCATGGTAGATGTACAGAGCGACCATCTGCACGGGGGTAATGTTTATCTGGATGTCGTTTCAGTAGGTGCGACGATGAACATTATGCTGGCAGCAGCAAAAGTCCCGGGCCTGACGGTGATTGAGAACGCAGCGAAGGAGCCGCATATCGTTGATTTGGCAAACTTTTTGACAACAATGGGTGCGGATGTTCGTGGTGCCGGTACCGATGTGATTAAGATTCACGGAGTGGACCATCTCTGTGGGACAACCTATTCTATTATTCCGGATCAAATTGAGGCTGGAACTTATATGGTGGCTGCCGCTGCAACCGGTGGAGATGTGCTGGTTAAAAATGTGATTCCGAAACATTTGGAATCCATTACGGCAAAGCTGGAAGAGATGGGAATAGAAGTGACAGAATTTGATGAGGCAGTTCGTGTACGCAGTACCGGAGTCCTCAACAAATGTAATATTAAAACAATGCCTCATCCGGGATTTCCGACAGATATGCAGCCGCAGTTTTCGGTTTTGCTTTCTCTGGCGAACGGAACCAGCATGGTGAATGAAAGTGTTTGGGATAATCGTTTTCGCTATGTGGAAGAACTGCGCAAAATGGGTGCTCAGATTTCGGTGGACGGAAAGCTTGCGGTGGTTGAGGGAGTCGATCATCTCAATGCGGCTCCTGTACACGCATGTGATCTTCGTGCCGGTGCCGCGCTGGTGATCGCAGCTTTAGCTGCAAATGGTACCAGCACGATCGAGGGAATTCATTATATCGAACGCGGTTATGAGCACATCGTTGAGAAGCTTCAGGCTCTGGGGGGTCAGATTGAACGGGTTACGGAAGAAAATCCCATAGGAGCGCAGGTAGTATAAAAATCCTTAAGGGATGACAACGGGTCATCCCTTTTTTCTTTTTAGGGGGAAATGCGATTTGGCAAGATTTTGCCCGCTGTTCAGTGGAAGCAGCGGAAACAGTTATTACATAGGCTCTGCAGGAGCGGGAATTTTAATAGATGCCGGTCGGAGTGCCAAACAACTGATTCAGCGGATGGAATTGTGCAAAATTGATCCTAAAACGATCCAGGCAATTTTTGTAACGCATGAACATTCCGACCATGTTTCGGGACTGCGAGTTTTGGCTTCCCGCTTAAAAGTTCCGGTTTACGCATCGAATGGAACGCTTGGAGCATTGGAAAATCTAAAAATTGCCAATGGAAGCTTTCGCGCTTTGCCGCTCGACTGGAACGGGACTAATTGTGCGGGAATGCGTGTTACACCATTCCATATTCCGCATGACTGCGCCGAGGGAGTCGGTTACCGAGTTGAAACATCAGACGGACGAACCGCTGCTTTTGCAACCGATCTCGGCCATTTTACGGAAGAGGTACGGTGCCATATTATGGGAGCCGATTTGGTGGTTTTGGAATCCAATCATGATGTAGGGATGCTCCAGAATGGGCCCTATCCATACTCACTCAAAAAGCGGATTCTTTCGGACACCGGGCATCTCTCCAATATTGCCTGTGCGGATGCTATCTCAGAACTTGTCCGTATGGGGGCTGCCAGATTTTTTCTTGCACATTTGAGCCGTGAGAATAATACACCGGAGATTGCGCTGCAGACAACGCTTTGTGCGCTTACTATGGAGGGGATGAATCAGGGAACGGATTTTGAACTTTCAGTAGCACCTCGGGAAAACCCCGGAGACTTTACGGTGTTTTAAGGAGCGAAAAAATGCTGAATGTACAAATTGTTTGCATTGGAAAACTAAAAGAATCCTATTGGCGTTTGGCCTGCAGTGAGTATGAAAAACGTATGCAGAGTTTTGCAAAGTTTTCCATTCGGGAATTGTCGGAATGCCGTTTGCCGGAAAATCCGAGTGCGGCTCAAATTAAGGCGGCATTACGAGAAGAAGGGGAGCATATTCTTTCTGAGTGCAAAAATACGGAAATAGTTCCGCTTTGCATTGAGGGAAAAGAGATTTCCTCTCCGGATCTTGCAAAATGGATTGGAAATAAAGCAGTTTCTGGGATAAGTTCCATTTCTTTTATAATCGGAAGCAGTTTTGGACTTGATGATTCGGTAAAAGAATCAGGAAATCTACGTCTTTCAATGTCACCGATGACGTTTCCGCATCAGTTGGCACGGGTGATGCTCTGTGAACAAATTTATCGTTCTTTTCAAATTTTGAATCATGGAAAATATCATAAATGAGGCGAATCATTATGAAAACAGGAGTAGTTGATGTTGGCGGCGGACTGCGGGGAATCTATGGAGCCGGTGTGTTTGATTATTGTTTGTTGAAGGGAATCCAGTTTGACGAATGTATCGGGGTGTCTGCAGGCAGCGCAAATATTGTGGCCTATCTCGCAGGGCAGCGCGGAAGAAATTTACGGTATTACCGCGACTATGCCTTTCGGCCAAATTACATGAGTTTGCATAATCTTGTTCATGGAGGTTCTTATCTGGATCTTAATTATGTCTATGGGGTTCTCAGTAATTCGGATGGAGAATATCCTTTGGATTATCCAAAATTTGTAGAAAATCCGGCAGAAATGAAAGTGGTTGCTTCTGAAGCAGTGAGCGGAAAAGTAAAATATTTTGATAAGAGTGATTTTTTAAAGGATAATTACGGAATTCTCGGCGCTTCGTCTGCGATTCCGGTTGTTTGCCGTCCGTATCCATTTCATGGGACTCTTTATTTTGATGGAGCGCTCAGCGATCCGGTTCCGGTGCAAAAAGCGCTGCAGGATGGTTGCGAGCGCATTGTTGTGATTTTGACAAAACCGCGGAATTTAATTCGTACTTCCGGTGGAGATGACCACTTTGTACGTATTTTGCGCCGCAGATATCCCAAGGCGGCACGGAATCTTCATCTTCGGGCAAAAAGGTACAATGAGGGCGTTGCTTTTGCCAAAGAATTGGAGAAAAATGGGAAGGCTGTGATTATAGCGCCGGACCAAATTGCCGGGATCAATACACTTACTAAAAACAAAAATATGCTGGAGCATCTTTATCAGAAAGGATTCAAAGATGCAGAGGTAATTGAAGATTTTTTAGGGTGATAAGACGGTCAATGCCCAAAAAAAATTTGCATAAATAGAAAAAAGAATCTTCAAAATTCAAAAAAATGGAATTGAGTTTTAGGAGATTTTTGAAATTGCAATGAAATTTTTTAAAAAGTGTTATGCAAATTCTCGAAAATTCAGCAAAAAATTCGTAAAACTTGTGCAGAAAATGAAATGACTCTTTTAGAAGGCAAAAAACATTGACACAACCTGTAAAATATAATAAAATATGAGAGTCAAAACGAATACAGCTTAAATGGCAAGGAGGTTCTGAAAACAGGGCGGCTTTGCCATTTTCTATTTTTGAAAACAAGAAGGGGTGATTTCTTGAGATTCACAAAAATGCAGGGAATCGGGAATGATTATATCTACATTAATTGCTTTGAAGAAAAGGTCCCGGATCCGGCAGCTTTGAGCATTCGTTTGTCAGACCGGCATTTCGGAATTGGTTCAGATGGAATTATTCTGATTAAACCGAGCAGACAGGCAGACTGTGAGATGGATATTTATAATGCGGATGGTTCTCGTGCCATGATGTGCGGCAACGGGATTCGATGTGTCGGAAAATATGTGTATGATCATGGAATCTGCAAAAAAGATGTGCTGCGGGTCGATACCCAAAGCGGAGTGAAAACGCTTTATCTGAATGTTCAGAATGGAACTGTTCAATCGGTACGCGTCAATATGGGAGCACCAATTTTGAGCCCTGCTCAGATTCCAGCGGATTTTCCAGGAGATCGGGCGGTCAATGTGCCGCTTTCAGTGGATGGAAAAGAATATCGTGTCACCTGTGTATCTATGGGAAATCCACACTGTGTGACTTTCGTAAAGGATGTTGCTTCTCTGGATTTAGCAGCGATTGGACCTTCTTTTGAAAACCATCCGGCGTTTCCGCAGAGAGTTAATACGGAGTTCGTTGAAGTGCTTTCTGATCACGAGGTAAATATGCGTGTTTGGGAGCGCGGCAGCGGCGAAACTTGGGCTTGCGGAACCGGAGCGTGTGCTTCGGCGGTTGCCTGTATCTTAAACGGGATTACCTGCCACAGCGTGCTGCTGCATCTGCGCGGCGGAGATTTACAGGTAAGCTGGGACGAAAAAGAAAATACTGTTTGGATGGAAGGTCCGGCAGTAACTGTTTTTGACGGAGAAATTGAAATTTGATAATTATTTGATATTAACATAGAAAGAAATAGTTGATTCTTATTATATAGTAGCAGACAAAAGGAGTGTTTTAGCGTTGGTAAAGGCAAATGAAAATCTGGCGAAACTTCCTGCAAGTTATTTGTTTGTAGACATTGCAAAAAAAGTAGAAGCTTTTCAGAAAGCTCACCCGGAAAAAGAAATTATTCGGCTTGGAATCGGTGATGTAACTCGTCCCTTGGTACGCCCGGTTGTAGATGCAATCAAAAAAGCCGCAGAGGAAATGGGACACCCAGAGACTTTTCACGGATATGGACCGGAAGCTGGATATGAGTTCCTTCGAAAAGCAATCATTACTCATGATTACAAAGGATTAAATGTTTCAGAAGACGAAGTCTTTGTCAGTGATGGAGCCAAAAGCGATACTGGTTCTATCGGGGATATTTTCAGTGTCGATAATGTCGTTGCAGTTTGTGATCCGGTTTACCCTGTTTATGTGGATACCAACGTGATGGCAGGCAGAGCGGGGACTTATGCAGAAGGAAAAGGCTGGAGCAAGATCGTTTATTTGCCCTGCAAAGAGGAAAATGAATTTTTGCCTCAGCTTCCAAAGCAGGATGTGGATATGATTTATCTTTGTTTCCCCAATAATCCTGCTGGTGTTAGCATTTCAAAAACGGAACTCGAAAAATGGGTTCAGTACGCGTTGGATCATCAAGCGGTTATCCTGTATGATGCAGCATATGAAGCGTTTATTTCTACCCCCAATGTACCGCATAGTATTTATGAGATCGAGGGCGCAAAGAAGTGTGCAATTGAATTTCGCAGTTTCAGTAAAACGGCTGGATTCACCGGTACCCGCTGTGCGTTTACAGTGATTCCCAAAGAGCTTGTGATCGATGGCATTTCTATGAATCGTCTCTGGAGCCGCCGTCAGTCCACAAAGATGAATGGTGTTTCTTATCCGATACAGCGTGGGGCAGAGGCTGTTTATTCTGAAGAAGGACAGAAATTGGTCCGTGAAAACATTGCATATTATAAACAAAATGCCCACATTATTGTAGATGGATTTAAAAAAGCTGGATTCACTGTTTATGGTGGTCAGGATAGCCCTTATGCATGGCTCAAAGTTCCGGCGGGGATGACCAGCTGGGAATTCTTTGATCAGCTTTTGGAAAAATGCGGCGTCGTTGGTACTCCCGGAAGCGGATTCGGAATGGCAGGAGAAGGATTTTTCCGCCTGACTGCATTTAATACTAAGGAGAATACGGAGAAAGCAGTTAAACTGATTGTCGATGCTTTTTCAAAAGAAAAATAGAGTTTATTTATAAAGAGGGCCCCTGGTTCAAGGGCTCTCTTTGTGCGGAACTGGGAAATTTAGAAGATGAGTTTAAAAGAATGGTTGGTGATTGAATGAAGGCATTACTAATGTTGGAAAACGGGATGACCTTTGAAGGAACCGGATTTGGCGATGAGCACAATGTTGTAAGCGAAATTGTTTTTAACAGTGCAATGTGCGGCTATCCGGAGCTTCTTACGGATCCCTCTTATGCCGGGCAGGGTGTTGTGATGACTTATCCCATGATCGGAAATTATGGGATCTGCTATCAGGACGCTGAGTCTACACGTCCGTGGCTGAGTGCGTATATTGTTCATTCGGTTTCGAACGTAGCGAGTAATTTCCGTTGTGATATTGACTTGGATCATTATTTGAAACGCTATCAGATTCCTGGCCTGCAGGGAATTGATACCCGTGCACTTACCAGAATTTTACGGGAGAGCGGTACCATGCGCGGCATGATCGCGTATGGCGATTCGATCGACCTTGAAGCGATGAAAGAGCAGATCGAAAATTTCAAAATGGAAAGCTATGTGCCGAAAGTCAGTATCCGCGGCGGCAAAGTGTATGGCGATGGCAGCGTAAAAATTGCGCTGATGGATTATGGTGTTAAAGGGAATATTATTCGCTGTTTAACAGAGCGCGGCGCAACAGTAAAATGCTTTCCTTGGGATGCTTCTTATGATGAAGTCAAAGAGTGGAAGCCGGATGGAATTATGTTAACAAACGGACCTGGAGATCCGCAGGACTGCAAAAAGCCCATTGAGGAAATCAAGCGGATCTATGCTTCCGGAACACCGACCTTTGCAATTTGTCTGGGACATCAGCTGATGGCGCTTGCCAACGGCGGAGATACCTATAAATTGAAATATGGTCACCGCGGCATCAATCATCCGGTCAAGGATCTAAAAGCCAACAGAGTTTATATTTCTTCACAGAATCACGGCTTTGTCGTAGATGCTAAAACAATGGATCCGAAGATTGCTGAACCAAGCTTTATTAGTATGAACGATGGCAGTATCGAGGGATTTGATTATAAGAACGGCCGAGTCTTTACCGTGCAATTTCACCCGGAGGCAGCAGGTGGTCCACATGATACGCGATTCCTTTTTGACCGCTTCATGAATCTGATCGGAGGTGCTGCCCTGTGAGTAAACGTTCGGAAATTAAAAAAGTAATTATCATTGGGTCCGGCCCTATTATTATCGGACAGGCGGCAGAATTTGACTATGCAGGAACACAGGCATGCCGTGCAATTCGAGAAGAAGGAATAGAGGTTATTCTGATCAACTCCAACCCGGCGACGATCATGACCGATAAGCAAATTGCCGATAAGGTATATATCGAGCCTTTGACCGTCGAAACCGTTAAGAAAGTAATCATTAAAGAAAAGCCTGACAGCATTTTACCAACTCTGGGCGGACAGAATGCATTGAACCTTGCAGTTGAACTGGAAGAGAGCGGCTTCTTAAAAGAACATCATGTCGAAATGATCGGTACGAGTGCCGATACGATTCGTATGGCAGAAGACCGTGAACTTTTTAAAGAAGCGATGGAGCGGATTGACCAGCCATGTGCGAAATCTGTGATTGCAGAGAGTCTTGATGAGTGTTTTGATGCAGCTGATAAAATTGGGTATCCGGTTGTTGTGCGCCCCGCTTATACATTGGGCGGCAGCGGCGGCGGAATTGCTCATACAAAAGAGGAACTCGAAGAGATCGGGACACTTGGACTGCACCGCAGCCGTGTACATCAGGTACTGATCGAGCGTTCTATCGAAGGCTGGAAAGAAATTGAGTATGAAGTAATACGCGACCATAACGGAAACTGTATTACCGTTTGCAATATGGAGAATCTTGATCCGGTCGGCGTTCATACCGGCGATTCCATCGTGGTAGCACCATGCCAGACGCTTGCCGATAAAGAAACGCAGATGCTGCGTACCGCTTCTTTGAATATTATTCAGGAGCTCGGGGTCGAGGGCGGCTGTAATGTGCAGTTCGCGCTGAATCCGGACAGCTTCGAATACTGTGTAATCGAAGTTAACCCTCGTGTAAGCCGTTCTTCTGCGCTTGCAAGTAAGGCAACCGGGTACCCGATTGCAAAGGTAGCGAGTAAAATTGCTTTGGGCTACACTTTGGACGAGATTAAAAATGCAATCACAAAGAAGACGTATGCCTGCTTTGAACCGACTTTGGACTATTGTGTCGTAAAGATTCCTAAATGGCCGTTTGATAAATTCTTGAATGCAAAGCGTGTGCTGGGTACACAGATGAAAGCAACCGGCGAAGTGATGGGGATTGCCCCAACTTTTGAAGCTGCTTTGATGAAAGCAATTCGCTGTTTGGAACAAAATCTCTTTAGTTTAAAAGATCATCGCATGGATTCTTTCTCGGATGAAGAAATTTTGGAGCGGGTACACAATGTGGATGATCGTCGTCTGTGGACGGTAGCGGAAGCATTACGCCGTGGGTATTCTCCGGAAAAAATTCACGAGATCACCAAGATCGATTTGTGGTTTATCGGCAAGCTGGCTGCAATTATCGAGATGGAAAAAGCACTTTCTGAGCAGAAGATGACAAGAGAGCTTCTGCTGAAAGCGAAAAGCATGGGATTTTTGGATCGTACGATTGCTGAGCTTTCTGGTGAATCCGTGGACGAGCTTCGGAAAATGCAGGATGAGTGGAAGATTACTCCGGTTTATAAAATGGTAGATACTTGTGCTGCTGAGTTTGAAGCAGAGACACCGTACTATTATTCCACCTATGGAGTTGAGAATGAATCTAAGCCTGAAAGCCGCCGTAAAAAGATTGTGGTTATCGGTTCCGGCCCAATTCGTATCGGGCAGGGAATTGAATTCGACTTTTGTTCCGTACACAGTGTTTGGGCGTTAAAAGATCTTGGCTATGAGACGATTATTGTGAACAATAATCCAGAAACGGTTTCTACCGATTTTGATATTGCCGATAAACTTTACTTTGAACCACTGACGGAAGAAGATATCCTCCATATCGTAAAACTGGAAAAGCCGGATGGCGCTGTCTGTCAGTTCGGTGGTCAAACAGCGATTCGTCTGGCAGCTTCTATCGAAAAGATGGGTGTTCCGGTTCTCGGTACCAGCAGCGACAGTATTGATCTTGCGGAAGATCGGGAACGGTTTGATGAAATCCTTAACGACTGTAAGATTCCCCGTGCGGCAGGACATACCGTTTTCACCTGCGATGAGGCATTAAACGCGGCGCATCAACTTGGTTATCCTGTTTTGGTTCGTCCGAGTTATGTCCTTGGCGGTCAGGGAATGCAGATTGCCTATGAAGATTCCGATATTGTCAATCAGATTGGAATTATCAATCAGATTGCGCAGGAACATCCGATTCTGGTTGATAAGTATATCATGGGAACCGAAGTGGAAGTTGATGCTGTCTGTGATGGAACCGATTCGGTGATCCCCGGAATTATGCAGCATGTTGAGCGTGCCGGGATTCATTCTGGAGACAGTATTTCCGTTTATCCTGCGATCGGAATCAGTGAAGAAGCACAGGAGACCATTGTTGAAGATACTCGTAAACTTGCAAAAGCTTTAAAAGTTAAAGGACTTCTTAATGTTCAGTTTATTGTGAAAGATGAAGTCGTCTATATCATTGAGGCAAACCCGAGATCATCCAGAACGGTTCCTTATATCAGCAAAGTGACCGGAATTCCGATTGTGCCGCTGGCAGTGCGCACCTTCTTCGGAGAGACATTGCCGCAGATGGGTTATCAGTATGGTCTTCAGAAACCGCATGATTATATTGCCATCAAGATGCCGGTTTTCTCGTTTGAGAAAATTCATGGTGCTGATGTCAACTTGGGACCCGAAATGAAATCCACCGGTGAAGTCCTTGGAATTGCCCGCACCTATGATGAAGCACTGATCAAAGCGTTTTACGGCGCCGGAACGCATATGATCAAGAATGGCCGCGTTATTATTACGGTCAAGGACAGTGATAAGGCGGAAGTCCTTCCGATTGCCAAGGGACTTTATGATTTGGGCTGGACGATTTATGCAACACAGGGTACGGCGGAATATCTTAATGATCATGAAATCCCGACAATTCGAACTCATAAAGTTGGAATGAATCAGCATGATATTATTAATCTGATCATGTCTGGAAAGATTGATTTGGTAATTAATACACCGAGTAAGGGCATGCAGCACGATCGGGATGGTTTCTTGATTCGCCGCAATGCGGTAGAAGCCGGAATTCCATGCCTGACATCGCTCGATACCGCGAATGCGTTTTTAACATGTGCACGCCATGTTGAAACAACGGAACTTTCCGTTGTAGATATTACGCATGTAAGCACATTTTTAAACTTGGTTTAAATAGGATTAGTCAAACGATATTTTACTTTAACGGAGGTAAATGAAAATGGAAAAGAAAGAACAACTGTACGAAGGAAAAGCAAAAAAGGTATTTGCAACGGAAGACCCGAGATACTGCATCGTATCCTATAAAGACGATGCAACTGCATTTAACGGCAAAAAGCGTGGTACCATTGTTGGCAAAGGCGTTGTCAATAATAAGATGAGCAATTTTATGTTTCAGATGCTTGAAAAAGACGGTATTCCGACCCACTATGTGAAAGAACTCTCTGACCGCGATACTTTGGTAAAAAAAGTACAGATCGTTCCACTGGAAGTGATCGTCCGCAATGTTGCTGCGGGTTCTTTCTCCAAACGCCTTGGTGTAGAAGAAGGTCAAAAACTGCTTTGCCCGGTTTTGGAATTTTGCTATAAATCCGATCCGCTCGACGATCCAATGGTGAATGATTCCCATGTCCTTGCAATGGGCTGGGCTACTCAAGAAGAAATTTCTACAATCCGTAAGATGACACTGCGCATCAATGAGTTGATGAAAGAATTTTTCCTGTCTGTTGGAATTGATCTGATCGATTTTAAATTGGAGTTTGGCCGTTTTGAGGGCAAGATCCTTTTGGCTGACGAAATTAGCCCGGATACCTGCCGCTTCTGGGACGTCAAGACTCATGAAAAACTGGATAAGGACCGTTTCCGCCGCGACTTAGGTGGTGTGGAAGAAGCTTATGCAGAAGTTATGAAGCGGATCGGTCTGTAAGATTTTATGAAAAATCAGAAATCCCGCACCGGATATTTTTCCAGTGGGGGATTTCCCGATTTCCCAATAGAAAACAAAAAGAAAGCCCCCAAAAGTTCTGCAAATGAATTTTTAGGGGATTTCGTGATTGATTAGGATGGTGAGTTTTTGAACACGACACAGTTTCTTTATGACGATAAGCCACATGAGGAATGCGGCGTTTTCGGCATTAGTTGTCCAGATGGCGACGTCAATGTAGCCTATGCGGCGTACAATGCACTTTTGGCGCAGCAGCATCGCGGACAGGAAAGCTGCGGAATTGTAGTCAATGATCGCGGAGTATTCTCGTATTCAAAAGATATGGGATTGGTCTCAGAAGCTTTTAATACGCAGACATTGGACAGCTTCTCCGGCCAGATGGCTTGCGCACATGTGCGTTATTCGACGGCCGGCGCCAGTGTTCGTGAGAATGCACAGCCCCTTGTAATGCGGTATGTGAAGGGAACTTTGGCAATCGCACACAACGGGACGCTGACAAACGCATATGAACTTCAGCAGGATTTGGTGCAAAAGGGTTGCATTTTTCAGACAACAATCGACAGCGAAGTGATTGCATACCTGATTGCGCAGGAACGTGTAAAATGCGGTTCTATCGAAGAGGCGGTTCATCGTGCATTGCCAAAGATTCAAGGGTCTTATTCATTGATCATTATGAGTCCACAAAAACTGATTGCGGCTCGTGATCCTCATGGGTTCCGACCGCTTGTCATCGGGAGAATCGGACATAAGACCTATGTTTTTGCATCGGAAACCTGTGCCCTGGATGCAGTCGGAGCAGAATTCGTCCGTGATGTAGAACCCGGCGAGATTGTCATGGCGGATGCAAGCGGACTTAAAACGATTCACGATCCGGTCAATGTCAAAAAATCACTTTGCGTATTCGAATATATTTATTTTGCGCGTCCGGATAGCGTAATCGATGGAATCAATGTTTATGAAGCGAGAAAACGTGCGGGACATCTGCTCTATCAGCAGAGCCCCGTAGACGCGGATATCGTAATCGGAGTTCCGGAATCGGGCATTGATGCAGCGATCGGTTATTCGGAAGCCTCTGGGATTCCTTATCAAAAGGGAATTGTGAAGAATAATTATATCGGCCGTACTTTTATTAAACCAACTCAGTTGGAACGGGAACGCAGTGTGCGGTTAAAGCTGAATTTGATTCCGGATGCTTTCCGCGGAAAAAGAGTTGTGATGCTGGATGATTCCATTGTGCGCGGAACCACCTGTGCTCATATTGTCACGATGCTGAAAAAGGCCGGTGCAAAAGAAGTGCATCTGCGGATCAGTTCGCCGCCGTTTCTATGGCCATGCTATTACGGAACGGATATTCCGGATAAATCAAATTTGATTGCGTGCCATCATACGGTGGAAGAAATCGGCAAGATGAGCTTTGCAGATTCTATTGATTATCTGCATGTTGAAAATTTGCCGGCAATGCTCGGAATCAAGGATGGGTTCTGCGATGCTTGTTTCTCAGGTCATTATCCGGCGCCGACTCCCGACTTTAATATAGCCGATAAAATGAACGACTATTGCAGACCAATTCAGAAAATTAAGTGATTTGGAGGACTTCTTTTGAAAGATACCTATGAGTCTCCTTTATCCGCCCGTTACGCAGATAAGGAAATGAAATATTTGTTTTCTTCTGATAAAAAATTTCGTACCTGGCGCTGTCTGTGGGTTGCACTCGCAGAGTCTGAGATGGAACTGGGCCTTCCGGTTACACAGGAGCAGGTGGATGAGCTGAAAGCCCATCAGGACGATATTAATTATGAGGTTGCCGAAGCTCGCGAAAAACTGGTGCGTCATGATGTGATGAGCCATGTTTATGCGTATGGACAGCAGTGTCCGAAGGCAGAGCCTATTATTCATCTGGGTGCTACTTCCTGCTATGTAGGGGATAACACGGATTTGATTCTAATGACGGAAGCGCTAAAAATTGTCCGGAATAAAGTTGTGGAAGTTCTGCGTGTCCTGCAGAACTTTGCCGACCGTTATAAGGATCTTCCGACACTGGCGTTTACGCATTTTCAGCCGGCACAACCAACAACGGTCGGAAAGCGCGCAACGCTTTGGATGCAGGATTTGCTGCTGGATTTAGACGAGATCGAGTACCGAATCAGCAAGATGAAACTTCTTGGCAGTAAAGGGACTACCGGTACACAGGCAAGCTTTTTGGAACTTTTCGACGGCGACCATGAAAAAGTAAAAGCACTGGATCGCAAAATTGCTGAGAAAATGGGATTTTCTGATGTCTATCCGGTTTCCGGGCAGACTTATTCCAGAAAGGTCGATAGTCAGGTTCTGGCGGTCCTCTGTGGAATTGCACAGTCTGCTTCGAAATTTTCTAATGATATTCGTTTGCTGCAGCATCTTAAAGAAGTAGAAGAGCCATTTGAAAAGAATCAAATTGGGTCTTCTGCGATGGCTTATAAGCGCAATCCAATGCGCAGTGAGCGAATTGCTTCTTTGTCCCGTTACGTGATGGTGGATAGCCTCAATCCCTGTATTACAGCAGCTACCCAGTGGTTTGAGCGTACGTTGGACGATTCTGCCAATAAGCGGATTTCGGTTCCGGAAGCATTCCTTGCTGTGGACGGAATTTTGAATCTTTACCGCAATGTTGCAGATGGCTTGGTGGTTTATCCGAAGGTCATCCGTCAGCATTTGGAGCGGGAGCTGCCCTTTATGGCGACGGAAAATATCATGATGGATGCGGTAAAGCGCGGAGCGGATCGTCAGGAACTGCATGAGAAGATTCGGGTTCATTCTATGGCAGCGAGCCGTGTCGTCAAAGAAGAGGGCGGAGAAAATGACCTGCTCTCAAGAATTGCTGCAGACCCGGCCTTTGGGGTTACAATGGAAGAACTAAAGAAAATTGTAAAGCCTGAAAAATATGTAGGCCGCGCACCGGAACAAACAACTGAATTTTTAAACGAAACGGTTTCGCCTATTTTGCAGCGGTATCAAACGCTCAAAGATCAGGCAGAAGAGATTACGGTTTAAAAAGAAAAGTTATGCGGGAAAAGCATGACCATTTTATGAATTTTCCGTTATAAGCTTTTCTTTTAGGTCATTTTATGCTAAACTGTATGGGTTGATACAGTTAAATTAAACAAATAAGGCTGTCTAAATCCAGCCGTAGGGCAGCCCAAAGAGTTCCCGTAGCGGCGCGGCGGAGTAGATGTTTATTTATGATTAAAGCAATTGTAGGAGCTAACTGGGGCGACGAAGGAAAAGGTAAAATTACGGATGTGGAAGCTGCCAATTCCGATATTGTCATTCGCTTTCAGGGGGGCGCAAATGCAGGTCATACCATTATCAATGATTATGGAAAATTTGCACTGCATCAGCTTCCTTCCGGTGTGTTCTACGATCATATTACGAATGTGATTGGCAACGGAGTCGCTTTAAGTCCGGAACGGTTTGTAAAAGAAATTGCCGATCTGGAATCTCGCGGAGTGCCGAAGCCACACATTGTAGTTTCCAACCGGGCACAGGTTGTAATGCCGTATCATATTTTGCAGGATACTTATGAGGAAGCACGTCTTGCCGGAAAGTCTTATGGTTCGACAAAGTCCGGGATTGCTCCGTTCTATTCGGATAAATTTGCAAAAATCGGATTTCAGATTGCAGAACTTTATGGAGACGAAGCGTCTTTAAAAGACCGCATTGAACGGATTGTTGCAATTAAGAATGCACTTTTTAAAAATTTATATCATAAACCGGAACTGACAGTGGAAGAAGTTTATGGTCAGCTGATGGAATATAAAGAAATGTTGGATCCTTATGTTGGAGATACCTTCGAATTGCTGCATAAAGCAGTGGAAGAAGGCAAAACGATTCTTCTGGAAGGCCAACTTGGCTCTTTGAAAGATCCGGACTTCGGAATCTATCCGATGGTGACCTCTTCTAATACGCTGGCAGGTTATGGAGCGATTGGCGCGGGACTTCCGCCTTATGAGATCAAAGATATCATTACGGTTGTCAAGGCCTATTCCAGTGCAGTAGGTGCAGGAGAATTTGTCAGTGAAATCTTTGGAGACGAAGCAGATGAATTGCGCCATAGAGGCGGCGACGGCGGAGAGTTCGGTGCCACTACCGGCAGACCTCGTCGTGTCGGCTGGCTGGATTTGGTCGCAACGCGTTATGGTGTTCGTGCTCAGTATGCGACAGAAGTTGCGTTCACTGTTCTGGACGTTTTGGGGTATTTGGATGAAATACCGGTTTGCGTTGCCTATGAGCTGGATGGAAAACAGATCGATTATTTCCCACCGACTGCGCAGTTAAAACGCTGCAAGCCAGTGATTAAAAAGCTGCCGGGTTGGAAGTGTGATATCCGGGGAATTAAGAAGTATAAAGATTTGCCGGAGAATTGCCGCCGCTATATTGAATTTGCCGAAAAGGCCGTTGGAGTACCATTTAAGATGATTTCCAACGGACCTTCGCGCAGCGATATTATCTATCGTTAATGTGATCAAAAAGCTAGGCGTCAGCATCGGATGTTTAAAAGGTGCTGGCGCTGCTTTGGTTCTTAGAAGTGTTTTGAAAGGAGTGACCCTTATGTGTGGGATCGTCGGATATATTGGAGATGATCAGGCGACACCGATTCTGTTGACCGGTCTTGAAAAATTGGAATATCGCGGATATGATTCAGCAGGTGTTGCAGTTTATAATGGAACGCACCTTCAAGTTGCAAAAGCTAAGGGACGTTTAAAAGTATTAGAGGAACTGATTCATAATGGGGTGGATGTCCCCGGAACGGTGGGAATCGGTCACACTCGTTGGGCAACTCACGGAGCCCCCAGTGATGTGAATGCACATCCACAGGTCAGTGGCTCTGGAAAATTTGCGGTCGTTCATAATGGAATTATTGAGAACTATATTTCTATAAAAGAATTTTTAATTGAAAAAGGTGCTAAATTTGTTTCTGAGACTGATACAGAAGTGGTTGCACAGCTTTTGGAATACTATTATGAGGGCAGTGTAATTGATGCTTTGATCAAAGTGCTGAATCGGATAGAAGGAGCGTATGCACTGGGGATTATTTGCGAAGATGATCCGGACCACCTTTATGCGGTGAGAAAAGATAGCCCTTTGATTATTGGCCTTGGAAATGGAGAGAATTATATCGCGTCTGATGTACCGGCAATTCTCGACCGTACCAGAGAAATTAATCGTCTGGAAGAAAATGAAATTGCAGTTTTGTCTCGTCAGGGCGTAGAAGTTTATAATACCAATAAGGAGCGGATCCCCAAAAAAGCAGAACATATCGACTGGGATATTTCTGCTGCAGAAAAAGGCGGATATGAACACTTTATGGCAAAAGAGATTATGGAACAGCCAAAAGCGATTCGTGATACCGTTAAGCCCCGTATTAAAGAGGGAAAAATCGTTTTGGACGATGTAAAGCTTACCAAAAAGCAACTGGAAGAGTTTGATCGAATTTTTATTGTTGCCTGTGGAACTGCATATCATGTTGGTGTTGTTGCAAAGTATATCATGGAAAAGCATTTGCGTAAGCCGGTAGAGGTGGATGTCGCTTCCGAATTTCGTTATCGTACTCCGTTGATTGATGATAAGACTTTAGTTTTAGTGATCAGTCAGTCCGGCGAGACGGCAGATACGTTGGCTGCTTTGAGAGAGTCCAAAAAGCTTGGTGCCCGTACAATTTCCATTGTCAATGTAGTTGGTTCCTCCATTGCAAATGAGTCAGATGAGGTGCTTTATACTTGGGCAGGTCCGGAAATTGCAGTTGCTTCCACCAAGGCGTATAGTACGCAGCTTGCAATGATTTATATGCTGACAATCTATATGGGCGATCTTTTAGGAACGATTGACGCCGTACATTATCAATATTATATTAATGAGCTTAAGGCGCTCCCTGAAAAAGTTCAGCAAATTTTGGAGCAAAAGAGCAAAATACAGTATCTTGCAAGCCGTGAGTTTAATTCCAAAAATGTCTTCTTTATTGGCAGAAATCTTGATTATGCAATGAGTCTGGAAGGCAGCCTAAAGCTGAAGGAAATTTCTTATATTCATTCTGAAGCATATGCGGCCGGCGAGCTAAAGCATGGCCCGATCAGCTTGATTGAAGATGGAACGCTTGTCATTGCATTGGCAACACAGAATATCCTTTTTGACAAATTGATGAGCAATGTAAAAGAGGTAAAAGCCCGCGGAGCGGTTGTATGGGGATTGACTATAGAAGCCAATAAAGAGCGGATTCAGAAGGAACAAGTGGATTATGAATTCTGTGTTCCGCAGGCTTGTGATATGATGCTGCCGTCGTTGGCGGTCATTCCACTGCAGCTTTTCGCTTATTATGTGGCGTCTTTAAAAGGCTGTGACATTGATAAGCCAAGAAATCTTGCAAAATCTGTAACGGTTGAATAAATTCCGGCCGCTTAAAAGTTCGGCGGACTTCCGATGGGGGAAAAATAGATGTTAAGAAAAGAAAAAATTCTGGTTTTGGATTTTGGCGGTCAGTATTGTCAACTGATTGCCCGACGCGTTCGCGAATGCAATGTGTATTGTGAGATTAAGTCTTATAAGACTTCACTCAAAACGATTCAAGAAGCGGGATACTGCGGAATCATTTTTACTGGAGGCGCCAACAGCGTTTATGGTGAAGATTCGCCCTCTTGTGATCCTCGGATTTTTGAACTGGGAATTCCGGTTTTAGGAATCTGTTACGGAGCTCAGTTAATGGCCTATTTGCTTGGCGGAAAAGTCTGCAAAAGTGAAGTGCGCGAATATGGTCATACCGAGTTTACGCATGAAAAAGACACCGTCCTTTTCCGTGATATTCCCGAAAAATCGGTTTGCTGGATGAGTCATACCGATTATATTGCTGCTGTGCCGAAAGGATTCTCCGTTACTGCGAAAAGCGTACATTGCCCTGTAGCGGCAATGGAAGAGCTGGAAAAGAATCTTTATGCGGTTCAGATGCATCCGGAAGTGCAGCACACCGAATACGGACAGCAGATTTTGAAAAATTTCCTTTATGGAGCATGTAAATGCAGCGGCGATTGGGTGATGAGTTCTTTTGTCCAAGAAGCAGTTGCTTCGATTCGCGCACAAGTAGGGGATAAGAAAGTTGTCTGCGGGCTTTCCGGCGGAGTAGATAGCAGTGTTGCCGCAGTTTTGGTGCACAAAGCCATCGGAAAGAATTTGACCTGTATTTTTGTGGATCATGGAATGATGCGGAAAAATGAAGGCGATGAAGTTGAACAGGTTTTTCGCAAGCAATTTGACATCAATTTAATTCGTGTAAATGCTGGAGAACAGTTTTTAAGTCACCTAAAAGGGGTTACGGAGCCGGAAAAAAAGCGAAAAATCATCGGAGAAGGTTTTATTCGTGTCTTTGAAGAGGAAGCTGAAAAACTTGGGAAAGTGGAATTCCTCTGTCAGGGAACGATTTATCCCGATGTGGTAGAAAGCGGAACCGGAAACGCAGCAGTCATTAAGAGCCATCATAATGTAGGCGGCCTTCCGAAAGATATTGGGTTCGAAGGACTGGTTGAACCTCTGCGCGATCTATTTAAAGACGAGGTACGCAAAGTTGGTACAGAGCTTGGAATCCCTGATTTCCTCGTTTGGCGGCAGCCATTCCCGGGACCGGGACTTGGTATCCGGATTCTCGGAGAAGTTACAGAAGAAAAGGTAAAGCTTTTGCAGGAAGCGGACGCAATTTTTCGGGAAGAAGTCGCAAATGCGGGGCTTGACCGGTCGATTAATCAGTATTTTGCAGTTCTTACTGGTATCCGTAGCGTAGGCGTTATGGGAGATGGAAGAACGTATTCCAATACGATTGCGTTGCGTGGGGTAACGACTTCTGACTTCATGACCGCGGAGTGGGCACGGATCCCATATGATCTTCTAGAAAAAGTTTCCAGTAGGATTATTAATGAAGTGCCAAATGTGAATCGTGTCGTTTATGATATTACTTCAAAGCCACCCGCCACAATCGAGTGGGAATAAAATTTTGTACAGTGTATCCAAATAATCTATGATAATTGCTCTGCTAATAGTATACTGTGCACTAATTTTAAGGCAAAAAAGGTTAGTAGAAATAGGAATAGATGACTATGTTTTACCTGCTTAGGTGACATCATAGCCATCTATTTTTTTATTTTGAAGGAGATTTTCTCTGTGAAAAACGGCATAAAAGAGCCTACTGTAAAACGCCGTAAAAATCTACTAGTCAGTAAGGTTTTAGACATTCCTTATCATGATCTTTATTTGCTTTATGAAAATGAATGTAAATTGAAGAACTTATCAGAAACAACCATCCGAGGGTATTTTTTTGCAGATAAGTATTTTATGCAATTGGCAGGTAGTAATTTGAAATGTAGTGAAGTGACACAGGACTTAATCAATGAGTATATTTTCAAAATATCACCAGTTGTAAAGTATGGCATTAAACGTGGGTATATCAAAGATAATATTTCCTTTACTCATTTAGTTGAACAAGAGCATATTAAAGAGATATACACGCCTAACGAATTAAAGCAACTACTCGTAAGGCCAAAAGAAGACTCATTTGCTCAATATCGAACATGGGTAATAATCAACTTATTGCTGGCAACAGGTATAAGGGCATTAGAATTAAGAAATTTATTAATTAGTGATATTGATTTAGCGAATGGAATTATCACATTACAGCACACAAAGAATAGAAAGCCTAGAATCATCCCAATTCCATCATCGTTAAATATTATATTGTCGGATTATCTTCGTATTAGAAATGGAGCAAAGGATGATGTCCTTTTTTGCAATATATATGGTGAGCCATTGCCAAGAACAACGCTCTAGTTAAGTGTTACGAAATATTGCAAGAAGCATGGGGTGAAAAAACACAGTCTTCATTTATTTAGACATACTTTTATCACTCTTAGCGTTAGAAAAGGAATGTCACCTATTCTATTAAAGCGGATTACTGGGCATAGCAATTTCAAAATACTTGATAATTATTATAATTTTAATCCAACAGATTTAGTTAACGTTGTTGACGAATATAATCCGCTGGAGGATTTTAAGAAAAAAGAGAGAAAGTTTTAAGCGACAGAACAGCAAGCAGGATATCATCTACAAACAGGTGATATCTTTTTATTTGTATTTTTCAGTTTGCTACAACGATTTTATAACCTAACGATCGAGCCCCTTATAAGATGTTTAAAAGGAGCATTTGAAAATTCTAAAGAATTTATACTTAGTATTATTATTGGATGCGTTATTGCTGGGACTTCTACTATTGAAGTATGGAGAATCAAATTTGTAAATCAGGAAACGATTTTAATAATACTCAGCATTATAGCGGCTATTGTCATGTATTTAATTTATGATTGGTCATATAATTTATATTTAAGAAGACAAGGCGCTGAATGTAGAAATTAAGGCGTTGTTATGATAAGTTGTTCTTGAGTGCTGAATGCTTATTTTTTCTAAAATAAATGATATAATTTTATTGTAAAACTATTCTGTTAATTATAAAATATTTTACAAGGGGTAACAATCGTGCTTCTTCTTTCGCTATTTGCTTCTCTTGTTCATAATGGTGCGGTTTGCTGTAATAAAAACAGAAAGTATAAGCAACGTCTGGAAGAGGCTCGTAAAATGGGTATGGGTATGTGGATACTTGATAAGGATGGAAAGAGAAAATTTATTCCAATTGGAAAGTAAAAACAATTAAACATAGCGAAGCCATAGGATTGAGCAGGTATTCCCTGCTCTTTTTTACTATATCTTAACAATACAGGGGCTACATTACATTCATTAACTGAACTAATTTTTTTCCACACAGCGGCTATAGCTGATTGATTTCACTCATAGGCAGAATTATTGGTACTGAAGAGGATTAGTGTTTTACTATATAAGTAAGAGACTTTACAATTAGTGTAAATGACGGTAATAGTTGTAACTGCTGATTGGGCCGTTACAACTATTATTGAAAAATTCTATATAAAATCAAATCGTGCCTTGCGTTTAAAAACTTGCTATTTAAGCCGTTTGCTCAGCCGTCGCTAGAACCGAATGAATGGGCTACAGCAACAAGGTTCATATGCTGATTGAGCATATGAGGAAAGTTGGCCATGCCGAATAATGGCTCTGTGCCTGAGCTTTTCGATGGTCTAGTTTGTTAAAAATTGTTTTGACAAGAAACTTGTATTATAAATAACATAGATTCGTTACGATAATGCTTAAGCACTTTGTAAGTGCCTAAGTGAGTACCGTATTTGCTATCATATTAACAAGTAATCGACACCCCTTATTAGAGTATTTTTGTACTTTAATAAGGGGCGTTTTTTATGTTATTGAAGGATTTATTGGAAGAATTCAAGTTTGACTGCCAATGTCGGCGCTTATCCGCAAAAACGACATCCAATTATCAGAAACCAATAAGCTATTTGCTTAATTTCCTTGAGGAAGAATATCATATTCGATATATCCTAAAAAATGGTATATGGTGGCTTCTGAATATATACCAAGATATATAAACAAAATTTTACTGAAATACTACCGAATCGGTCTGCAGTGCTTGTCAATGAATTTTCACCACCAATACCGTTGTCGCTTAAAATGGTTCTCTAAACAAAAAGTGAGCCGATTCTTGCTTCCGAAACAATCAGAATTGTGCTCTTCGGTACAAGGATACCTGCACTCTCTATGGAGCCCTTATTAGAATCGTGGATTTATAGTAATAGCCGCTTGCTTTAAAGCAAGCGGCTATTACTATAAAAGCTTAGAAGATACGATGTTTACTTTTCAAAAGGCTTGAATATGGGAGTTTAAGAGAATTAATTAACAGTATACCATATAAATGATAAGGCTTTGGGATTTTCACGACGCTTTGCCGCTACCTGTAAAGCCTCAAAAAAGTCAATTTATTACATTTTAGCTTCTGTCGCTACAAATAAGTGAAAAAATATATTTTGACCATATACTGATTATTTTTCAAATTCTTCCTGACAAATTCCATCCAAAAGAATATGACCACCTGGCATTAATGCCCCTCCACAGCCATCTACACGTTCAGTAGCGCACGGATAGAATTGTCCGTCTCGATACATTACACAGTTGAGCATACTGCTTAGCACCAAGCCATCTGGAACTGTTACAATTTTATGCCCTTTCGCTTTTAAGAGATTCTTAGTATCCTCGGAAATTCCAGATTCCAATTCTAGCCCCTGTGCTTTTGTCAGACAAGTAATAAAGGGCATCCGAACCAGCTCTTCTGGCATCATTCCGAAATCGACTGCATTAAGAATTCCCTGCAATGTTCCAGTAATAATTCTAGGGCCTCCTGCTGCTCCGATTGCTAAGAAAGGCTTTCCGTCTTTAAAGACAATTGTGGGGGACATGCTGGAAAGTGGTGTTTTTCCACCCTCAATGCAGTTGGCATTTCCATAAGCTAGCCCTTGGCTGGTTAATGCTCCTTCTTTTGCACTAAAGTCACTCATGGCGTTGTTGAGTATAAATCCGCAATGGGGAACTACAATTCCACAGCCAAACCAATCCCGCACCGTCTGAGTCTGTGAAACAGTATTGCCATACCGATCCATTACTACAAAATGTGAGGTATTGCCGGGATAATCCTTAACATCAATTTCTGAGTCGGGTGAAAATTCTTTTGCATGGTCTAAATCTATGTAGGAGCTTCGTTTCGCAGCATATTCTTTCGAAAGAATATGCTTTATGTTGACCTTTACAAAATCCGGATCTCCCATTGCGACCGAGCGGTCTGCAAAACCCAGCTTCATGGCTTCCGTAATGGTGTGAATACTTTGTGCTGAATTGTGGCCCATATTTTTAAGGTCGTAATTTTCCAGAATATTTAGCATTTCGAGAAGGGCACATCCTCCACTAGGGGGAGCGAATGCTACAACTTCGTATCCGCGGTAGTTGGTATGAATTGGTGTACGGAACTTTGGCTCATATTCTGCAAGATCTTCTAATGTAAAAATGCCGCCCCGTGCGTTGATGGCGTCTACTATTTTCTTTGCAATTGTCCCTGTGTAAAATTTTTCTACGCCATCGGAAGAAATTGTTTCCAAAAGATTTCCTAATTCAGGATTTTTCATAAGTTCTCCAAATCCATAGGAAGATCCATCTGGCTTGAGGTACAAGCGACAAAAATCTTTTGAAAGATTACATTTGCGGCGCACAGAATTATCATCTGACGTGATGGATCCGGTAAAACTGACTCCAAATCCGTTTTTTGCATAGCGGATGGCTGGTTCTGAAATCTGTTTTAACCCCATCGTTCCGTGTTTTTTAAGGATAGTATCAATAGCTTTATAAAGGCCCGGAATGGCAACAGACTTTCCACTCACGTCTTTCCACTCATCCTGCACTTCACCGTTTTGGAGAAATAAATTGCTGTCTGCATTTTTAGGAGCGATTCCTCTCGCGTCTAAAGCCTCTGTTTTTTTTGTATCTGCAATATACAATAAGCTAAAACATCCACCTCCAATTCCTGAATGGTGTGGTTCCACAACGGCCAAGGCTAGAGAAATCGCTGCAGCTGCATCAAATGCATTTCCTCCCTGATGTAGAATTTCCAAACCAGCTCTGGTGGCGTAAACGTTATTGCAGCTCACAGCGCCTTCGCTTCCATATACATATGGCTTTTTCCATGTAGCCGGCCACATGTACTGGCTTTTATTTTCACTCATAACAGACTCACGCTTTCAACATAAAATTTTATTATTCAACAGAAAATATGCTTTTAATTATGCTGCTTTCTTAATTTCTTCGTTTGCCTTATCGGTCAAAAGAGAAACAATAATTCCTACGGAATAACTCACTAAAACGACAGGGTAAACTGCTTCAAGTTTATCAGTTAAACCAAGGCACATCCAAACAATTCCCACAATCATTCCAGTCAACATGCTCCAAAAGGATCCTTGTTTTGTGCAGCGCTTCCAGTTAAGTCCCACCAAAATAGAAAAGCTGACCGGTGCTGCAGCAACATGCTGCAGGGTCAGGAACATGTTGGTAATGGAGGTCGAGGGAACAAGAATTGACGGAATCAGTGTTAGATAAGCAAAGACAAAGGTTGTAATTTTTGAAATTTTCAACACCTTTTTATCGTCAGCCTTTGGATTGATATCTGTCTTATATACGTTTGTGATAATTGTTCCAGTTGCAAGCATCATGGTAGCCATAGTAGCGGCAATAATCATCGTTGCAAAGGCAAAAATAATGCCAGCAAAAATTGGGCTGCTAAACTGTTTGATTGTCCATGCAAATGCAGTGGAGCCATCACCAAGATCTGCTCCAGAAACTTTTGCAAAAATACCACAAAGTGCTGTAAAGATGCAGATTGGTGCCGCAAAGATATATCCGAGAAATGCGCCATTACGAGCAGCTTTCGGATCCTTTGCTGAAAGAAGCGGCTGTAAAACGGACTGCATTACCGCAGTAGACAAACATCCACCTACAATCCATGCAATAATACGCTGAGTTGGCATATTACCCATACTAGAATATTCCTCCGGAAGTTTTGACATCATAATATTAAATCCACCAAATTTCGGAAGTGTCACTGCTACAAATCCGATGAGAAGCACATAAATACCAATACACACTATTTTACCTACGGCGGAAGCACCCTTCATGCCAGAAAAGCTAGTATAAAGAACAGCAATTGTCAGCCCCAAAATCATAGCAAGATTAATATTTAATCCAGGAACTGCGATCTGAATAATACTGGATACCGTTTTGAGTTGCATGGGGATATACAAAAATCCATAGATAATCCATGCGTAAGAATATAAACGACTTGGTGCCATACCAAATCTATGTTGCAAATAATTTGGCACTGAATCGCCTGGCATCTTTTCGCGAATGGTTCTTGCCATAAAAGCAATTGCAATGAAATAAAACGATCCAGCGATAGAATACCACGCACCTGAAACACCTAAATTATAACCATTTTGTGCCGCACCAACAACGGCCATTCCGCCAATCTGCCATGCAGCAAATACACATCCCAATGTGATAGCGCCCATGGAGTGATCTCCTCCAGACCACTGATTGGAATTTTTGATTTTTCTTCCTGCGTAAATGCCAATTCCAATGATTAAAGAAAATGTTAACACCCAACTTGCGATTAACATAAATCACCCTCGCTTTCTTTATATTATATCTATCATGAATCATCTTTTAACAAGCCTTTGTCCCCGGGAACAAAAACGTTAAGATGATATTTTAAGAAATATGTAATATATCGTTAAATAATAAGAGATTAAGTCGTAAAATATAAAAATTGTATCCTATCTGAATTTATTTAAATTCATCAAATATGTAATATATTTCTTGATGGCAGAAAAATCATTTCCAGTATTTATAAAGTGTGCGGTGGTACGAATTTTCAAGATGCCTCTTAATAGCTAAAACGGCTTTTTCCGAATTTTTATCCCGTACTGCATGATAAACATCTTCATGCTCACCAAGGACGATATTGGCGTCAATCATATTATTATAAACGGTTTTTACCTCAAAACGTAGGTAATTATCTAGAATTTCTTCTACACTGTGTAAAATCCAGCTATTGTGTGTCGCTGAAGCCAAAGCTCTATGAAACAAATGGTCATAGTGATACAACTGTACCCCGTCTTTAGAGTTCAAATTTTGTTGGATCTGGTTTAGATACTCCTTCATTTTTTTCAAATCATCATCCGTTGCGCGCTGAGCCGCCAGATTTGCGCTGACCTGCTCAATATAGAGACGCATTTCCATAATATCGTGGATAATATTTGGTGCAAGCTGAATAATTTTAATGCCCTTTCCCCGGCAGATATGAACATAACCTTTTTGTTGAAGTTCTAACAACGCTTCTCTCACAGGAGTTCGACTGATACCTAACTCCTGACAAATTCCATCTTGTGAATAAATTGCATCTGGGCGAAATCGCTGATAGATGATTGCGTCTTTAATTAAATTATATGCTTGTTCCTTATAGGTAGGAATTACAATATGCTCTTCTTTGGAGAATATCCCGGTAGCAGAATTAATTTCAGACATTATATTTTTTCCTTACTTAAGTTTTTTAAATTTAACATAAGATATGTGATATATTTCTTATAAAACAGCCTTATTATACTGTTTTATTTTTCTTTCTACAAGGTTTATTCTTAAAAATAACAAACAAAACTTCAATCACAATTTTGACAATGAATTTTTCGGGGGCGTATGTATTCAGATAAGATTGGTATTGAGAGCAAATCACCTTAAAGACCATATAGCTGGAGAATTTGTTGATAGCTATGATAGAAGCCTGATAATTTATGATCTTAAAATGTTTTGCGGTATAGCAAAAAAATTCATTAATGTGCTGTAAAAAGATCAATGATCTAAAACAAATTAGAATAAAAGGAATTAGGTGAATTTTGCTATGAACTTTAGCTCGCTGGGATTAAAAGAGCTGATAGCGACTTGTTATGCGACATCCCCGATTGTTTATACCCAGTTGACGTTATTCGGTAAAGAAACTTTTTCCTGCAAAGAGGATAGCAAAAAGAAACCGTATAAAATTGAAATCATGGAAGTCGCCGACGAAAACTGCGACGTATGGGTAATATTTGTTGGTTGACCAATGTGGACATTGAAAAGCGACACGAAAATATGCCCCTTTTCAGAAACTATTCATATGACATATACCCAAAATATAATAATTATGACGCTATCGAAGTCGGAAGAACCGCAGATATTCCATGTAATTATTTCGGCGTTATAGGTGTACCAATTACTTTTATGGATAAATATAGTCCCGAACAAATTGAGGTTGTAGGAATTACAACGAACGATAAAGAAAATTTATGGGAGATAAAAACAAGAACATATCCCAAAGCTGATGCAGAGAACTATACTATTCTTAATGCCGCAAGTGTTTTGAAAGTTGGAAATAAACTTAAAGCAATAGAACAAAGATAAAAACAGTATCTGCAATACTATCATAATACGACACATCAAGTTCATGCTTGATGTGTTCCGATTCCATTTTGGGATAGGTATCATATTCCTCTTTGATCATTTTTGCGTTTTTCGGATTTTAGGCTTTTTTCTGCTATTCGTTAAGCATATCAAACATGGGGATATCATTAATACCTGTTGACCTGTCAAGGGTCAGGCATAATTCACCATCAATCCGGTTGATCTTGAGACCGTATAAATCTTCCATTGCAAAAAGGGTGTGCATAAAACCAATGTGGAAATCAATTTCGGGGACATTTAAAGCTCGCGGCGATACGTCCAATGTCTAGACCAAAGCATTGACAAATTTTTTTGGGGGCGTTCTGGTTTCAGACCATATTGTGCTATGCGCACGTCAGCATTTCGTTTGTCGAAGCTGACTTTCATTCCCAGCGCTTTTTGCGTCATGCCATGGAGATTTCGAATACACCGAATTCGCTCGCTGATGGCCATAATCGTCTATCCTTCTGTTCTGCATAAGATGAAATCCATGAACTCATTATAGCTTATTTGTTTAAAAATCGTTAATATGAATTAAGCGAAAAAGTTAAATGCTTTGAAGGAAGAACAATTTATAAAAGCAAATACGCTTAGCATAACAGAAACTATGAAATGAACGTCCAAACAGTTTCCTTCCAGGGAAATAGACTAAGACCTTGCGACAACGCAAACGAGTCTGGTGAAACAGCAAAATAGCGGATCGCAATTTTGCGGTCCGCTATTGTCTGTTTAATTTTAAACTTCATCTTTTTATAATCATATAAAATTGCAGCAGGTACTTATTGGAATCTAATCAATTATTCTGATCTAACTTCTCTATGCGATTTGCATAATAACAAGGTGCGCTGAAACAGGTCTTGCTCCGCCTGCGAGGGGAGTAATAGTCAGTGCAGGTGTATTTCCAGCAGGGTTTTGAACCGTCAGAATTGAATTGGTAGAAGATGTTTGAACAAGAGCCAATCCTACTATCTGAGAAGTCCCTGTAGCCCGACCAGCCACCGTATAGGATAAGTCAGCGGAGTTGAGAGTCAAAATCAATTGCCCTGCTTCGGTCACACTTACCTGAAACAAAATTTGGTAAGTGCCAATGTTAGCCAAGTTAAATGAGCTGGCAGTAATACGAGTTATTGCAGACCCACTAATAGACCCATCTTGAGGAAAGTTTACGTCAGTTCCGGGAGCAATTGTTGCGGAATTATCAGAAGGCATTACAGCGAAGAAATCGGCGTAGTTTAATATTCCTCCAGCTGTTCCGGTAGCACCAGTAGCGCCTGTCGCACCGATATCTCCGGTAGCACCGGTAGCACCTGTAGCGCCTGTCGCACCGATATCTCCGGTAGCACCAGTAGCGCCTGTAGCGCCTGTCGCACCGATATCTCCGGTAGCACCGGTAGCGCCTGTCGCACCGATATCTCCGGTAGCACCGGTAGCACCGGTAGCGCCTGTAGCACCGATATCTCCGGTAGCACCAGTAGCGCCTGTCGCACCGATATCTCCGGTAGCACCGGTAGCACCAGTAGCGCCTGTCGCACCGATATCTCCGGTAGCACCTGTAGCGCCTGTCGCACCGATATCTCCGGTAGCACCGGTAGCGCCTGTCGCACCGATATCTCCGGTAGCACCGGTAGCACCTGTTGCACCGATATCTCCGGTAGCACCAGTAGCGCCTGTAGCACCGGTAGCGCCTGTCGCACCGATATCTCCTGTAGCACCGGTAGCACCGGTAGCACCAGTAGCGCCTGTAGCGCCGGTAGCGCCAGTTGGTCCAGTTGGCCCAGTGACGCCAACCCCTGTTGGCCCGGTGGGGCCAGTAGTTCCCGTAGCTCCCGTTGGACCAGTTGCTCCGGTAGCTCCCGTTGGACCTATACAGCATTTTTTACAATGGCATTCCTCGTCGCAACAAGCTATTTTTCTTTCGTAATATGCGATACGTTCATCACGTTGTTTCTGATAGCATTCTCTGCATTCCTGATCACAACATTTACTCATTCTCTCATTATAATAATTCACCCATCTTTTACATTCGTATCTGTATTTGTTTTCACATGCCTTTATACAGCATTCGCAATTTTTTGGGGTTTTATTGCAGTCGTTACATTCAATACAATATACATCCTCATATGGCTGTTGATTTTCCAAACCTCCATCGCCTCTTTCAATCAATACTAAATCGGTCTTCATCTGTTTGGAATGAGGGAAAATCTCCCCTTTATATGATATGACGTTAGGAAAGGAAAGGTCAGAGTTAAATTACCGTGACATTTTATTGCAGAGTTTTTGACCGACATAATTAAAAGATTTAACTTTGGCACATGAAGATATAAGGCTAAATTAAATGGATCTATGAGTAAGTTCCCACCGCTTTTCATTTAGCTCATTATCAGGTATTCTACAGGTTGTTTAAACACCAGATTTATTTGCCTTTCGCGATTTAAAATAAATTCGATTATATGCCACAGAAGAATCGTTGGGTTTAAAACTGCCTGCCAGCTCGTTGTATCGTTCTGCGTCCTCCAGACGACCCAGTCGATCTAAGCAAACCGAAAGTTCAATGCAGGGAACATATCCCCAGAGATCATCTTGAATAAAGCCCCAACAGTTTTCAGGCTTTTTAAGTGTTAAAGCAAGCTTAAACCAAAAAGCCGCCTTTTCATAATCCTCTTTAGCTTTAAAAATATAGGCAATCTGACAGCAGATCTCTGCTCTGGGGGTATCATACATGAAGCTGCGGGTTAGGGCAAGAAACTGTTGCTCAGGTTTATTTTCTTTATCAAAACATTGTGCCAGTTCCGCGCACGCAGTAATATTATCTTCGACCCAGCCTTCTCCGGACTGAAGAAAACGACTGAAATATTCAATCGCCTCACGGATTCTCCCATTGTCCTTTAACTCTCTTGCATAATAATAAAGACCTCGCGCCGACAACTTTTTTCCCTGCGCCAGCAGCTTTTCATAAATACCAATGTTTCTGCCTGTCGGAGAGTAGACAGTCTTTGTATGTGTTATGCAGACATCCGAATTTATAATATTGCCGGCAATTTCAAGGTATTCATGAACTGGTTCATGCCATTTGAATTGACAAGAACGCTTTACGAGCCGCTCACGAAAATACGAAAATGTCACATTCCCCTGCATATCAAATCCGGTGTTGTATTTCATCATAACGACGTCGGGCGAGCTATCTAAATTTTCTTTGAGAGAAATAAACTTTGCGCTGTCCTCAGGTAACAAAACATCATCTGCGTCCAGCCAGAGAATGTATTCTTTTGTTGCTTTATCAAATGCATAGTTTCTTGCTGAAGAAAAATCATCAATCCATTTGAAATTGTATATTTTGTCCGTATATATCCGGGCGATTTCTTTTGTCAAATCTGTTGAACCAGTATCAACAATAATGATTTCGTCAACTATGCCTGCTACAGATGACAAGCATCTGGCAAGGTTTTTTTCTTCGTTTTTCACAATCATGCACAAACTAATGGTAAGCATAACATTCCTCCCAAATAGAAATAGGTACGCTATCATTATATTAGTTGTACTTTTAAGTGTTACAGCATTGACGACTAACTTTCGCACAGACGTTACTTGCTCAGCAGCTTATATCAGTATGTCATATAGAATTTCACAAGCAGTCTGATTTGTGTACTGACTAATGAGCATTGTCTGTATTTATTTCCGAAGTCTTTGATATGGGCGAACTCATCTACGGTCACTGAAGTGACAATTACTTTTTATTATGCAAAACAAAAATCAGCCATGGTAGAAAGTATCACCACAGCTGATCCTTAAAAACTTAGTACGACTAAAATTAAATGGATTTATTAATACTAAAAAATATGGCAAATAAATTGTATCAAAAACAGGTAGTACACCTTTTTAAGTAATAGACGATGTTGCTTTATTCGAACACCTCATTTTTAAATATGTTTGTACTTAGCGAGAATGAGGTTGAAATTTTAACCCACTTTCTCAGTTCGAAATTCAGTCTATCGAAAAATTTTCAACAAATAAATTAACCGTCTCTATGATGCAATAAGCATATGGATACAGGCATTTTGATAATAGTGATTTAGGACACCGTATGATATGGATTGCTGAAATCAAAACGAGTAAATACTATAAATTTATATAAGAACAGCGGCATTCCCGATTAAGAGAATGCCGCTGTTCTTATAATTTGTAATTCTTAGTCTTCTAGTTTTTCTTTATAAGAAGTTTTTATGTATTTCCTTTTATTGAAAAATTGTTTGGTCTCTTTTACAACAACGCCGCTTAAAGCAAAGATGGCAATCATATTCGGAATTGCCATTAGACCGTTAAAAATATCTGCAATGGTCCATACTGCCTGAACAGTCATATAAGGCCCAATGAAGACCGCTAGAATATAAAGCCAGCGATAAACAAGGACTGTTTTCATTTTTCCACCGGTCAAATATTCAAGGCAGCGTTCGGAATAATAATCCCACCCAAGGATTGTGGTAAATGCAAAGAAAATAAGACAAAGCATCAGTAGGAAAGAAGAGACAATGTTCGGGAACGGAAGCCCTTGATTAAAGGCATAATTTGTAATTTGTACGCCTTCGAGTCCATTTATTTGCCATGCACCTGTGAGGACAATGGAAAGTCCAGTCATAGTACAAATGATGATGGTGTCAATAAAGGTTCCTGTCATGGAGACAAGGCCCTGACGGACGGGCTCTTTGGTCTGAGCAGCAGCTGCTGCAATTGGAGCAGAGCCAAGTCCGGCTTCGTTGGAAAAAATACCGCGTGCAATACCATTTTGTACGGTAATAATCATAGTTCCTACAATACCGCCGGTTACTGCAGAAGGGTTAAATGCACCCTGAACAATAATTGCAAATGCCTGCGGGATTTTTTGAACATTGCAAATCAACAGAATAAGACTTAGAATTATATAAGTGACTGCCATAAAGGGAACAATGATTTCT
This sequence comes from Caproicibacterium sp. NSD3, assembly GCF_053613275.1. Taxonomy (NCBI): domain Bacteria; kingdom Bacillati; phylum Bacillota; class Clostridia; order Eubacteriales; family Oscillospiraceae; genus Caproicibacterium; species Caproicibacterium sp. NSD3. The sequence continues at coordinate 1,379,928 of NZ_CM132119.1, read as the reverse complement.
GAAACCTGAGCGATTCGTTTAATGCCGCCAATGAGAACTAATGCCACGCAAATGCTCAGAATAAAAGAAGCGATTACGACTGTCCAAGAATAAGTTCCGATTCCTGGAATCGTTACAGTCCATTGCTGGTCTGGATCGAAAAAGCTATTCACAGCAGATGAAATTCCGTTTACCTGTGAAAAGGTACCGATTCCAAAAAGACCAACACATACTCCAAAAAATGCGAAGAATTTAGCAAGCCACTTCCATTTTTTGCCCATGCCATGTTCGATATAATAGAAAGGACCACCTAGTGCGTGATGGTTTTTGTCAATTGTACGATACTTAACTGCCAAAAGCCCCTCTGCGTATTTGGTCGCCATTCCGAAAAATGCGGCAACTTCCATCCAGAATAAAGCACCAGGACCGCCTGCAGAAATTGCAGTTGCAACACCAACGATATTACCGGTGCCGATGGTAGCAGAAAGCGCTGTGCATAATGCGCCAAAAGAGGTTACTTCACCGTCTCCGCCTTCTTCATTTTTCACCATCCAGTGAAGTGCCAGCGGAAGTCTGCGTATTTGCAGAAGTCCTAGCCGGCAGGTCAAATAGATTCCGCCTAACAAGATCAGAACCATCAGGGGGATTCCCCATACAAAATTGTCTACACTTTTTAAAATACTGTTTACCGTTTCCCACATGTTTTTTACTCCCTCAAACTTTTTTTAGGTTCTCCCTTTCTTTTGAATTATTTTCAGCAATACATTTTATTATATCATGAAATTCGATAAAATTCTACATTTGTTATTGGTTGCAAGCCTTACTCATATGGAGAATTTATTTCAAAAAAGGGGGAGAATGAAAAGAAGATAGGATGATCAGTTTGGTTGCCTTTTTAAAATAAATGAGACTGTCAAAAGACAGACTAAATTTTCTTTTTTGCGGGCTTTGAAAAAAAATTGACAAAGCACAAATTTACTCTTATGATGTAAAAGAATGTTTTATTGCAGAGAAAAAAGGGGGCGCATAAATTGGGAAAGAAAACCATGATAGAATTACAGAATATTGAGGTTTCTTTTGATGGAGAGCAGATTTTAAAGAATTTTAATTTGCGGATTTTAGATGGAGAGTTTGTCACACTTTTAGGACCATCAGGCTGTGGGAAAACGACGACGCTTAGAATTATCGGCGGATTTACAAATCCGGATAGTGGAAATATTTATTTTGACGGAAAGCGAATCAACGACCTGCCGCCCTATAAAAGAGAAGTTAATACGATTTTTCAAAAGTATGCGCTTTTTCCCCATTTAAATGTTTATGAGAATGTGGCATTTGGAATGCGCGCTCATAAAAAATCCGAAAAAGAGATCAAGAAAACAGTTCACGAGATGCTCGATCTTGTAAATCTTCATGGATTTTCTCATCGAAATGTGAATCAGCTTTCCGGCGGACAGCAGCAGCGAGTGGCGATTGCCCGGGCGCTGGCAAATTCGCCGAAAGTGTTGCTCCTTGATGAGCCGCTTAGCGCTCTGGATATGAAACTGCGCAAAGATATGCAGAACGAATTAAAAAAGATTCAGCAGCAGACCGGAATCACTTTTCTCTTTGTTACGCACGACCAGGAAGAGGCACTTTCTATGAGTGATGTGGTTGTTGTAATGGATAAAGGTGAAATCCAGCAGATCGGGACGCCACAGGATATTTACAATGAACCCAAAAATGCGTTTGTTGCCGATTTTATTGGAGAATCCAATATACTAGACGGAATTATGCGCGAAGATTATTTGGTCGAATTTTTTGGACATAAATTTCGCTGTGTAGACAAAGAATTTAAAACGAATGAACCTGTGGACGTTGTGATTCGTCCAGAGGATATCGATGTGGTAAAACCAGATGAGGCAGCCTTGTCCGGCATCGTTACCAGTGTTACTTTTAAAGGGGTCCACTATGAGATCATCGTGGATGTTAAAGGGTTCAAATGGATGATTCAGTCTACTGATTTTACAGCGGAAGGAGAACATATCGGATTAAAGATCGGGCCGGATGATATTCATATTATGCACAAGTCGGAATATTCGGGTACTTTTGGAGATTACAGTACCTTCAGCGATGAGATGGAGGAAGATTTGCAGACCCATTTATCTTCGCTTGAGGAGGGGGAGAAATGAAATCCAAAAAAGCCTGTTATCCCTATGTAGTATGGATGGTACTCTTCGTAGTTGTCCCGATGCTTATGGTTGTATTTTTTGCGTTTACCGATAAATCAGGCAATTTTACGCTTCAGAACCTTTTGGGCGTTGGTCAGTACAGCAATGTGTTTTTGCGTTCTATTTGGCTGGGTGCGATTGCAACCGTAATTTGTTTGGTTTTAGGATTTCCGCTTGCGTATTTGATTGCTCGTACCGGCAGAAAATCACAGAATGTCATGGTGATGCTGATTATGCTGCCAATGTGGATGAACTTTCTGCTGCGTACCTATGCATGGATGACACTTCTCGAAGACAACGGAATTTTGAATCAGCTGTTTGAGGCAATTGGCCTTCCAAAATTACAAATGATCAATACTGCCGGAGCGGTTGTTCTGGGGATGGTCTATAATTATCTGCCTTTTATGATTTTGCCGATCTATTCGATTCTGACAAAGATGGACCCTTCTGTGATTGAGGCCGCTCAAGATTTGGGCGCAGACAGACGGCAGGTCTTTCTCAAAGTCACCCTGCCAATGAGTACTCCTGGAATTATTTCCGGGGTAACGATGGTATTTGTTCCTGCTGTGAGCACTTTCATTATTTCAAAGATGCTGGGCGGCGGCGCGAATCTGCTGATCGGAGATCTGATCGATATGCAGTTCTTGGGTTCCGCTTATAATCCGAATCTTGGATCTGCCATTAGCCTGGTTCTGATGGTTTTAATTCTAATCTGTATGGGAATTATGAATCAGTTTGATGATGGGGAAGAAAGCAATGGAGGGCTGATGATATGAAAGTGCTCTCAAAAGTATATTGCTTTTTTATCTATCTCTTTTTATATGCACCGATTGTCGTGCTGATCGTTTTTAGTTTTAATGACAGCACGACAATGAGTCGTTCCGTATGGTCTGGTTTTTCATTTAAATGGTATGGACAACTTTTCAGTGACCGCTTGATTATGCAGGCATTGGGAAATACAATTTTGATTGCCGTTGTTGCGGCAGTTGTCAGCACGATTTTGGGGACAGCTGCAGCAATCGGAATCAATTCGCTGAAACGTTGGCCGCGCCGATTGGTGATGAATATAACAAATCTGCCGATGGTGAATCCTGAAATTGTAACCGGTGTTTCGATGATGCTTTTGTTTGTGATTGCCGTTCGGGCGATAAATACCAGTCTTGGAATCGGCAGCATTATGATTGCACATATCACGTTCTGCTTACCTTATGTAATCCTTTCGGTCAAGCCGAAACTTAGCCAGATGGACCCAAATTTGTATGAAGCGGCGCTTGATCTAGGATATCGCCCTTCGCAAGCATTTTTAAAGGTGGTTTTTCCGGAAATCATTCCGGGAATTGTTACCGGAATGATTATGGCTTTTACGCTTTCAATTGATGATTTCATTATCAGCTACTTTACAAGCGGCACTACACAGACTTTGCCGATTTATATCTACTCGATGACCCGTAAGCGGATCAGCCCAGAAATCAATGCGCTGTCAACCTTGTTATTCGCTATCGTTTTGGTTCTCCTTTTGATTGTGAATTTGCGGAAAGAAAAGGAAAATAAAGAAATTCTGCAAGAAGAGGAGGAGCCATAAATGGGCAAAAGTTGGATTCAAAAAAGTATGGCATTTTTGTTTTCTGCGTTGATGATTGCCTCTCTTTGCGTTGTTCCGGCTTCGGCAGAGGACAATGCGGAAGCCGCTCCTGATACGGGTGTTACCATCAATGTTTATAATTGGGGAGAATATATCAGCAACGGTGTTAATGGAACGCTGGATGTAAATGCCGAATTTACAAAACGGACAGGAATTCATGTAAACTACACGACTTTTGATACAAACGAATCGTTGTATTCAAAGCTTTCCGGAGGCGGAGCGGAATATGATGTCATTATTCCGTCAGATTATATGATTTCCAAACTGATTGATGAAGGTATGCTCGAAAAATTGGATTTTGATAAAATTCCCAATTTTAAGTATATCGATGATCAGTTTCGCAATCCTGCATATGACTCGGAGAATGCGTATTCAGTTCCCTATACATGGGGCGTCATTGGAATTTTTTACAATAAAAATTATGTGGATGCAAGCGAGACGACAAGCTGGAAAGTCCTCTGGAACCCAAAATATAAAGGAAAAATTTTGATGTTTGATAACCCGCGGGATTCTTTTGGAATTGCACAAAAAATTCTGGGGCAGTCCTATAATACGACAAACGCGAGTGATTGGGAGGCAGCTGCCAATCTTTTAAAACAGCAGAAGCCTTTGGTACAAGCCTATGTAATGGATCAGATCTTCGATAAAATGGATGGAGGAGAAGCATGGCTTGCTCCTTATTATGCCGGGGATGCAGCAACATTGGTTGAAAATAACCCGAATATCGGGTTTACAATTCCTACAGATGAGCCAACGAATTCTTTTGTAGATGCTGCCTGTATTCCAAAGGGAAGTTCCCATAAGGAAGAAGCGGAGGCTTATATCAATTTTCTCTGTGATCCGGAAATTGCCGCCGCAAATGTCAGCTATATTGGATATTCGACTCCAGAGAGCGCCGCAAAGGAACTTTTGCCGGAAGAAACAATAGAGAATCCAATCTATTATCCTCCTCAGGAGATTATGGATAAAGCAGAAGTTTATGTAAACTTGCCGGAAGATACCAATATGCTTTTGGATACGCTTTGGGCAGAAGTTAAAATGGGAGGTTCTGGAGAGACAACGACTTTAGTGGCGGTTTTGGCAGCGTTTTTACTGCTTTATATTGGGATCGTGATTCATAAAAGACGAAAACGAAAACGCGAATTGCAATAATTAAATTTTAATTTTTGGGAAAATTTTTGGGAGACCCGCATTTTTGCGAGGTCTTTCTTTTTTTGGAAGGGAGGATATGCCGTAAGAGAACAGGATTGACAAAATAAACATCTCTCTTTGTGGAAGAGTATTTTCACAAGGAAGGAGGTGAAGAAATTGTATTCGGTCAGAAAAAATTCAAAATTAATTTCTGCTTTTCTTTTAATTGCAGCAATATTATCCGGGCTGGTTAATATTGTTCCGGCTGAATCAAAAAATGTTATCGCTGCATCCTCTTTGTCAGAAAAGCAGGTAATTCTTTGTGGAACTCCGTTTGGAATCCGTTTATTTACAAGTGGTGTAGTAGTGGTCGGAACTGCGGATATTCAAACGAATGAAGGGACTGTTAATCCACCGGCAAAATCGGGAGTACAGGTAGGAGATATTGTCACAGGCGTAAATGGAAAAGAAGTCAATTCTAATGAAGAAGTTTCCGAAGCGATTCGAAAAAGCGGCGGACAAGTTGTACAGCTTAGTCTTTTGCGAGAAGGAAAAGCATTTACAGCAGCTTTGCAGCCGGTAGCTTCTCCAGCAGGATATCGGGCAGGATTGTGGGTGCGAGATAGCACTGCCGGGATTGGTACGCTGACTTTTTATGATCCTGATAGCAAAATTTTTGCGGGATTAGGTCATGGAATTTGCGATCCTGATACGAATGAATTGATGCCGCTTCTTTCCGGTGATGTTGTCCCCGTTACAATCAGTGGAATTCGAAAGGGAGTACAAGGCACCGCAGGAGAATTACAAGGCTATTTTGCTTCGGATACTGCAATAGGAACGCTCAGTCAAAATGGAACCTGTGGAGTCTTTGGTTCGCTTCGAGAAAATCCGCAGGGAGAAACAATTTCAGTGATGTCTGCCGATGAGGTGCATGCAGGGCCGGTCAAAATTCTGAGTACGATTGATCAAAATGGACCGAAAGCTTATGATGCATGTATTGAATTTGTGAACTGTCGTGGCGGAAACTCAAAAAATATGGTGCTAAAAATAACAGATTCCGAACTTCTCGAAAAAACGGGCGGAATTGTACAGGGAATGAGTGGCAGTCCAATTTTACAGGATGGAAAGCTTGCGGGAGCAGTTACCCATGTTTTTGTTAATGATCCTACCAGGGGATATGGGATTCTAGCAGTCAATATGATTTCTGCCGATTCTCAAAGCCAGGAAACTTTTGCCGGATCCCTGCTTCCCGCAGTTAGAATTTTATAAAAAAATAAAAGCGGTACAGCTAAAAAGATTTTGATTCGGAATATCCGAAATCAAAATTCTTTTATAAGCTGTGCCGTTTTTACTGATTTATTCTGATTCATTAAAAATATAATCTAATGAATTTTTGGAAAATTTAGAATGAAAATACAATCCAAAAAAGCTACAACATCTTTTTAAAATATTTTATTTTCACCCGTTCCAAAGAGTGACAGAACCATTTTTGCGAGTCGCATTTAGATCAATTAAGCGTTGATTCGAACTGCCGCGAAAACGAAGAGAGATATCATGAAGCTTCTCGACATATCTGCCGTCTACTAAGACATCCAATAGAGAAAGCATCTCATCCGTTGATTCACACCGTGGATAGGAACCCTCTTTTTTTAGTTCTTCCAAGGTGAATCCAGAAAAGCACCAAATGGTTTTCTGCGGAAATGTTTTCCGTACTTTTTTTAAAAATGGAAGAAGAATTTTTTGATTTTTTGGTTCGAAAGGTTCTCCGCCCAAAACGGTTAAACCATTAATGAAAGGAGGTTCCAGCATGTGAAGAATTTTTTCTTCTGTTTCTTCTGTAAAAGGTTTTCCGTAATGAAAATCCCAGGTTTGCGGCTGAAAGCAATTTTCACAGTGGTTGGTGCAGCCGGAAACGAATAGGCTAATTCGAACGCCTTCACCATTTGCGATATCGCAGTCTTTGATTTCTCCGTAATACAAAATGTTTCCTCCGTCTTTTTCAAAAATACAGTGCGAAAGTCGGCAAATTTTTATAGGTGCATGACGCGATCGCGAATTTCTTCTGTACGGCCTTGATTCCAGAACTGTGTGCCAATATATCCACAGGTGCGGCGTGCAACATTCATTTTGTCCTGATCCTCATTGCCGCATTTCGGACATCTCCAGACAAGCTTTCCATCTTCTTCGACAATCTTAATTTCGCCGTCCCAGCCGCATACTTGGCAATAGTCAGATTTTGTATTGAGTTCAGCGTACATAATGTTGTCATAAATAAATTTCATAACCTGAAGAACAGCTTCAAGATTGTCCTGCATGTTAGGAACCTCTACATAGCTGATTGCTCCTCCGGTAGAAAGATGCTGGAACTGTGCTTCAAATTTTAGTTTTTCGAATGCATTAATTTCTTCGGTAACATTTACATGATAGCTGTTCGTAATATATCCCTTGTCTGTAACTCCCGGAATAATTCCAAAACGTTTCTGTAAACATTTTGCGAATTTATAAGTGGTGGATTCCAACGGTGTTCCATAGATTCCGAATCCGATATTGGTTTCTTTCTTCCAGCGCTCACAAGCTGCATTCATATACTCCATCACCTGTAATGCAAATGGGGTAACAGAAGAATCTGTATGGCTCTTTCCGGTCATATATTTGACGCATTCGTAGAGACCAGCATATCCCAAAGAGATGGTGGAATAGCCGCCGACTAAAAGTTTATCGATTGGTTCGCCCTTTTTCAGCCGCGCACAAGCACCATACTGCCAGAGAATCGGAGCAACGTCAGAGAGAGTCCCCATTAAACGATTGTGACGGCACATCAGCGCACGGTAGCACAAATCAAGGCGCTCATCAAAAATTTTCCAGAATTTTTCAATATCGCCGCCCGAAGAAAGCGCAATATCAGGCAGATTCAATGTGACAACGCCCTGGTTAAAGCGTCCATAGAACTGATAATTTCCGTTTTCATCTTTCCAAGGAGAGAGGCAGGAACGACAGCCCATTACAGGGAAGCAGTTGCCTTCTTTGTATTCTTTCATTTTCTTTTCGGAGATGTAGTCCGGTACCATACGCTTGGCAGTGCATTTTGCAGCCAATTTCGTTAAATAATAATAGGGAGCATCTTCTTTAATATTATCTTCTTCAAGCACATAAATCAGTTTTGGGAAAGCTGGAGTAACCCAGACGCCCTTCTCATTTTTTACGCCCTGATAACGCTGCTTTAAGGTTTCTTCAATGATTAAAGCCAGATCTTTCTTTTCTTGATCATTTTTTGCTTCGTTCAAATACATAAAGACGGTCACAAAAGGAGCCTGACCGTTTGTTGTGAGCAAAGTCGTTACCTGATATTGAATTGTTTGGACTCCACGGCAGACTTCATCGTGAAGACGATCTTCTACCAGCTTATAAAATTCTTCCTCAGAAGGATGCGCATGAATTTCGTCCATTTCTTGCTGAACAATTTTTCTGATTTTCTGGCGGCTTACATCTACAAACGGAGCCAAGTGTGCAAGAGAAATGGATTGTCCGCCGTATTGATTGGAAGCAACCTGTGCGATGATCTGTGTTGCGATATTGCAGGCTGTTGAGAAGCTGTGAGGACGTTCAATTAAGGTACCTGTAATGACGGTACCGTTTTGAAGCATGTCTTCCAGATTGACCAAGTCACAGTTGTGCATATGCTGTGCATAGTAATCAGTATCATGAAAATGAATAAGTCCTTCACGGTGAGCTTCTACAATATCTTTTGGAAGCAAAATACGTTCCGTAAGATCTCTGGAAACCTCACCAGCCATATAGTCGCGCTGCGTAGAGTTTACAACAGGGTTTTTATTGGAATTTTCCTGCTTTGCTTCTTCATTGCAGCATTCAATCAGAGTTAAAATCTTTTCGTCAGTCGTATTGCTTTGACGAACTAAAGATTGTGTATAGCGATAGGTGATATAGCGCTTGGCAACTTCAAAAGCGCCATGCGCCATAATCTGATCCTCTACAAGATCTTGTATTTCTTCTACAGAAGGAGCATGGTTTATCTTTTGGCAGGAGAAATCTACCGATTCTGCAATCCTCTGTATTTGGGTGGGTGTCATGCGCTCAGCCGCTTCAACCACTGCGTTTGCTTTGGTGACAGCTGTAATAATCTTTGTAATATCAAATTCTACTTCAGATCCGTTTCGTTTGATGACCTTCATAATAAACTCTCTCCTTCGTTTTTCTTGCAATTGTTTCTTCATAAAAGACAATACATCATATATGTTGTGTGTTTGAATAGTATAACACATACATATAGAATTTCAAGAGTATTTTCCAAATTAATGCTTTAAATAAAATGACGAAAAAAGTCAAGTGCTTTTTTCTACAAAAAAGTTTTTATAATTTGTCTGTTTTCCCACATTATAGAGTTTCCTCTTTCTAATATTAGAAAGAGGTTTTTAATGTGATTTTGTTGAAACTTGTTTTTCTTTAAAGAAAAATGAATTTTTTTGGTTAGCAAATTGATTTTTTCTCTTTTATTTTTCCCAAAATCAAATTTTTTTGCAATAAACTATTGCCATTATTTCCAATATATGGTAATATAAATGCATAAAATATCAATTAGGGGGACTAAATATGGAAAATTATATCAAACTCATTGTTTCGGACGATACGGCGGATTTTCAGGAGGAATATGCAGAAGGCCTTTCGCAGGCAGGGCTGCAGGTTACATATGTGCCGAAGGACGGAACAAAACTACTAGAGAGCATTGAAGCACAAAAACCGCAGGCAGTTTTAAGCTGGCTCTTTATGCCGGGTCTAGATGCTGTAGGTGTTATGCATGCTCTAAAAGAGAAAAATCTGGATCATATGCCGCTTTTTATTATTTTGAGTAATTTTACCAGTCCAACTTTGGAGCGAGAGGTCTTGTCATCGGGTGCTGCTTATCTTGCGGTACAGCCATTCAATCCCGAAGAATTGGCATTTCGAATTCATCAACTTTTAAAATTGGAAGAGCCTGCGCCAATCAATGAAAGTCTTGAAATTCAAGTTACTGAAATCCTTCATCAGATCGGAGTCCCTGCGCATATTAAAGGATACCATTATCTTCGTGATTCTATTTTAATGGCAATTGAAGATCCGGATATTATCAATGCTGTGACAAAACAGCTTTATCCTGGAGTCGCCCGCAGATATAATACGACACCTTCCCGCGTAGAACGTGCGATTCGCCATGCGATTGAAGTTGCGTGGGATCGTGGAGATGTTGATATTTTGAATTCGTATTTTGGGTATACCATTCATAATACACGCGGCAAACCAACGAACAGTGAGTTTATTGCAATGATCTCGGATCGGCTTCGTCTTCATATGAAAACGGCCGGCTAAAGGAAGTGAGTCGTTTTCAAACTTAAACATTTTTAGTGTACAGTCTATCAGTTAAACTCCTTTTCTTTATTGAGGATAAATTTTAGTCCTTAATAAGGAAAAGGAGTTTTTTATGGTTTTATCAGTACAGATTAGAATCTTGGTTTAAAAAATGGAGGAAATAGGACAATGCTAAAATATCCGCGCTGCCGCCGGGACTGATATTTTGGGCAATAAATTCTTGATCGAGTTTTTGCGCAAAGTGAAGATAATCTCGATGCTCTAAATCATTTTCTAGTTCCTCTTTGAGAGTGTGCTGAATTTCTGTCATCCTTTTATAAGAGGAACGGCTGATTACGTTTGTATCTTCCGAATTGGCAAGAATCGTTAAAAGCGTAAGAATACCGGTGTCGTTTAAATTATAATTTTCTTGCAGAAGCTGTTCCATTTTTGGAAATGCCACATCAAACAGGATTGGGAAACCATCGATTGCTTCTCCGCGAACCCCGCGAATCCCGTAACGCACAAATAGTTTTTCGCCGTTTGTCGTTGCACTTTTTGCGGTCAAATTTGAAAAATCATCAGCCATGGGGGCTGCAATTTCTTTGCATAAATTTTGCAGAACGCTACCATTTATCGAAATCGAATTTCCATAACAAATTCCGAGTGCTGTTTCTAAAATTCCCAGAGAAAAAATGATTCCCTTATGGGTGTTAATGCCTTTGGTAGCACGCAGCATGGCAATTTCCGCTTGAATCCCTATGGAACGAAGTTGGGGCAAAAGCGTCTGCGGATCACATTTGCAATGACTAATTCCAAAATTCACGAATGCTTTAAAATAGGGCAATAGGGCAAGTGAACTCGTTTCAAAAGTGACGATGTCCATATCTTTATGGGCCCCTGTGTTGTTTTTGTCCACTAATCCTGGTTTTGGAGTAGCCAAAACTTCATAGAGAAGAGCGCGTGCTGCTGTAGAAGCAATATGCGCAGCATATTTTTCCGAAAAGTAATCTTGTATAATCGAAATGGTATGTTCCAAAATTTCATTTAAAGAATGAGTGCGAGAACGGCTGCAAACAAAAGTGGGACCTCCACAGACGAGACAGCGGCGCTGGGGAAGAGAAAGAGCGGTACGAGAGATCTTTTGTCCATTTTTGTCCAATACATCGATATCAAACAGCCGTCCCAAAGAAGAATTTTCCTCTAATTCGGTCAACGCCTTTTTTACTTTAAATGCGTCCGATTGAACACAAAGATAACCTTCATAACCCGTTGCAAAATGACTTTCTTCCAAGTGACAGATAGGGATTCTCATCGTTTTGCATTGGTACTTAATTAGCTCAAGCCCTTCTTCATAAGTCTTTACAGCAAGCGGAAAAACTTTTATGGGGCCGGCAATATTAAGTGTAAAGGAAATCAGCGTCATCTGATATTGCTGCAGCAGCTGATTCTGCTTTTGAACGCGATTTTCACGTGCAGAAAGCATCTGCGGCAATTCTATGCGTTCACCAATTAAAATTTTTTGAATGTCCATGTTTTCACCTGACTAGTTTAGTAATGAATAACGTTTTTAGAGGCGCGGATTTTTTCGACAACTGGTTTTGCTTCAGCTGAAGTAAAGTAGCGCCAAGTCGATTCTGGTACGAGGGATTTAAAAAGTTCCATATTTCCGTTTTGTAAGGCACTTCTGGCGGACGAAGCGCTCACCGGAGCCCCAGCAGATTCCAGGCGTGGAATGATGGTACAGTGAAGACCGTTCTCTTCTAGCTGTTCCTTCATAATTTGATTGTAGAGGTTTGTTACGTGGCTAAAAGGTTCCTCGCCTACAAAACGAACCGAAATATTTAATGTTTGTGCAATACGAATAAATATGGTTACGTCCAGTTTTGCATGCGCTAAAATCACGGTATCGGAATCCTTTAAAAAATAAGACGGAAAGGTAGCATTTGAAATTAGATAATTCCCGGTCGTGTGATAAACGAGATTTTGAATTTGTGCAGAACCTTCTCGAATCAATTTTTTGCGGACTGAAAATGGAACAAGCGAAACATCTTCCGACACGATAAATACATGCAATAATTCGCATTGTTTTGCTGCGGTTTTTAATAGATACTGATGTCCAAGTGTAAAAGGATTTGCATTCATGATGACTGCACCTTGCAATTTTGCAGAAGCAGAGAGCGGATTTTGTGCCGTTTCTTCTTTTAATTGCTGCAAATAGGATTCGAAACCGGTCTTTCGGTTTTCCATAAAAACGACCTTGTCATCTACTCGTGCAATCTCATAAAATCCCATAGAGGAAAATCTATGTGCCATCTCGCATTTGGTGTAGAGAAAGAGACCTATTCTGCCCATCTCGTATTCATGCTCTATTAAATTGCTGACAACAATATTCATGAGCCCTTCTCCTTGATGGGCACTGTCTACTGCAAGACAGCGCAGTGTATTCCCAAAGCAAGAGCCTGTGGCAACCAAGTTTTCTTCTTCATCAAAAAGCCCCATGGTGTAATCTAAATTTTTATCGTGCTGAATTCCTTCTTGGTTGAGGAGAGCGTCAAGCTTTTTAATGGCCCGTTTATCATAGGAATAAATAATGCTTGCTGAATATTCCGCCATAAAATTTTCCCCTTTCACTTCTTTTCAAAGTTTTTGGTTCATTATAGCATTCAAAAATTTTCTTGTAAAGGAATCAAAATTTTAAGCTTTTTACATTTTGCAGAGAGCAATTTGTAAAATGCAATTTTATCAATTTTATAAAGAGCTTTTATCGTCTGTGCTTTTTTCGACTTGTTTTGCTTGCAGCAGAATCTCAATCAGATCCCGCATGTATTTTGGCAGATACAAATCTTTGCGGTGACAAATAAAGAATTCTCGCTTTGTCTGAATGTCGAGGATGGGATAGATGCAAGCTTGATTTAGTAAATCCGGGGTTGTATTCAAGTAATTGCGCGGACAGAGCATAACAGCGTGGCAAGCAATAGCGGCGCGCTTTGCAATTTCGATACTGCCGGTTTCAATCAGAATGCGCGGATGAATATTATAGTTCATTACGAGCTGATCTTGAACGGTTCTGCTGCTGTGCCCCTTTTTTAAGGCAATAAAAGATTCATATTGGGCTTGCGCAAGTGTGATTGGAGTTTCAGCAGGAATGCTTTTTGCAAAATCGGTGTCTTTATCAACAAAAAGGATCATCTCTTCGTTTTCGACTAAACGATAGTCTAATTCTTCATAATGAGGGTAGGTGGTTACACAGCCAATATCAATCTCTCCGTTAAGCACCATTTCTTCAATGGCGGCAGAACCATTTTCTACTAACTTAAGGGTTACATGAGGATATTTCTTATAAAATTTCGGCAAAAGATATGAGATTAACTCAAGTCCTCTTTGAATGGGCATTCCAAGGCTGACAACTCCGCAGACTTCATTGTTAATATCATGGATTTCATTATGCAGATTTTTTTGGATCATTAAAATCTTTTTAGCAGCAGAGATATATTGCTGCCCGGCATAAGTCATTTCTATGGGGTTGGAATAGCGCTTAAAAATCTGTGTCCCAAGATTGTTTTCAATCTGTTTTATCATCTGGCTCAGGGACGGCTGTGAGACCCGCAGCTTATCCGCCGCATGGCTAATATTACCCTCTTTTACAATCGCCAGCATGTATTCTAATTGCCGGTCATTCATATCAATTTTTCCTCCTTTTTTAAGCTGCCTCAACTATAACATAAATCTTATAATTTGTATAGAATAATTCGTAATTGTAAATATACTGCCCGCGTGCTATTCTAAATACGTAAAAATAAACAAATTGTTTTTTAAGTTAAAAAAACAATTAGGACTATTGACAGAACGAGGAGGTACCTATGGACATTAAAAAGTCAGCCATCGCTGGAACATTGGAATCGAGTGATGCGCAGGTAACCGTGGAACCTGGAAACGGAAAAATTGATTTTTCCCTTGACAGCACAGTCATCCATCAGTTTGGAGATCAAATTCGTGCAGCTGTACTGGAAACTTTAAAACGACTGGGCGTCAGCAATGTAAAAATCACCGTAGTAGATCGTGGTGCATTGGATTGTACGTTAAAGGCACGCGTAGAGTGTGCTGTTTTTCGCGCGAATGACCAGACCGATAATCTTCCATGGGGAGGGGCAATCAAATGAGAAATCCAAATCTAAAACGGTTAAGAAGAACCATGATGTTTTTAAATTGTCAGAAACCCGGTTTGATTAAAGATCCTTATATTTATAAACCGGATTCGATTATGTTGGATCTCGAAGATGCAGTAGCCGAAAATCAGAAGGATGCTGCTCGGTATTCCCTTTATCATGCGCTAAAAGAAATCGACTATCGTGGAGTGGAAAGGGTTGTCCGAATTAATGGATTGGAGACCCCACACTGGCAGGAAGATGTTCGTGTTTGTGTTGCAGGCGGAGCGGATGTCATTCGTATTTCTAAAACAGAGACAGCAGAAGATGTCCATCGCGTCGAAGCGGCTGTAGAAGCTGCCGAAAAGGAATTTGAAGTTCCGGTAGGGCACACTTTGTTGATGGCTGCACTGGAATCTGCAAAAGGTGTTATGAACGCCTATGAAATTTGTAATTCCAGTGAGCGTTTGTTTGGCATTGCCCTTTCCGGAGGGGATTACAGCAAGGATTTGCAGACAGTCATTACCGGAACCGGAGTCGAATTTGCGGGCGCACGTCAAAGCATGATTATTGCGGCACGCGCTGCCGGTAAGCAGTGTTTTGATACTGTATTTACAAATCTTGACGATATGGAAGGATTCGCAAAAGAAGTCCTGATGATTAAACAGATGGGATTTGACGGAAAATCCATCATTAATCCTCGTCAGATAGAAACTGTGCATCAGATTTTCACACCGTCTCAAAAAGAAATTATCTTTGCAGAAAAAGTCGTACGTGAGATCGAAGAAAAACGTGCAAAAGGAATTGGCGTTTTTACAGTCGATGGAAAGATGATCGATATCGCATTCTACGATGGCTCAAAGCGGACTCTGTCTTTGGCAAAGGCCGCAGGTGTGTATGAGGGGGAACTGTAAAATGAAGAATCAAGTTGGCAGAGAAATTCCTGACGAGCTTTTGAAACAATATGGAAAGAAAGTATTTTCCGGCTCCTTTGCCCGCAGCGAAGATACCTATCAAAAAGCCGGCCCCTGTGTACATAATTATATTGACCCGACTCAGTCCAAGATGGTCTCCAGCATTCATGAGGCGCTTGTAAAGTGTAAGATCCATGATGGAATGGTACTTTCCTTTCATCACCATTTTCGCGATGGAGACAAAATTGTCAACATGGTAATGGAAGAGGTTGCAAAGATGGGGGTAAAGGATATCACCATCTGTGCAAGTTCTCTCGGTTCTGCTCATGACCCGGTCGCAGAGCTAATCGAAGAGGGAGTTGTCACTGGAATCCAGACTTCTGGTGTCCGCGGCAAAATCGGCGAGGCGATTTCTCACGGAAAGCTCAAAAATCCGGCTATTATCCGGTCTCATGGAGGTCGTGTGAGAGCAATCGAAGAGGGCGACGTTCATATTGATATTGCCTTTATTGGTGCTCCTACTTCGGATGAATATGGCAATGCGCGCGGCGTTGGAGGAAAAAGTGATTGCGGCGTTTTGTCTTATGCGATGGTAGATGCAAAATATGCAGATCGTGTTGTAGTCATTACGGATTGTATGGTGCCGTTCCCGAATTATCCGGCGAGCATTTCTATGACAGATGTAGATTATGTTTGCAAAGTGGATTGTATCGGTGACCCGAATAAAATCGTCAGCAACGCAGTGCGTATGACGAAAGATGTGCGAGAGTTAAATATGGCTCATTATTGCACACAGCTGATTGCAGAATCTCCCTATTTTAAAGATGGATTTTCTTTTCAGACGGGTGCCGGTGGCGCTTCTCTAGCGGTCAATACGATGCTTCGTCCGATCATGGAAGAGAAAAATATCCATATGAGTTTTGCAATCGGTGGCATTACGAAACCAATCTGCGATTTACTGGAAGCCGGTTTGGTACGAAACATTGTAGATGCGCAGGATTTTGATTTGGGTTCGATCGAATCCTTTAAAAATGATGCAAATCACTACGAGATTTCTACTTCTGCTTATGCGAATCCGATGAACAAAGGTGCTTTTGTCAATCGACTGGATTTTGTAATCTTGGGTGCATTAGAGGTTGATGTAAACTTTAATGTGAATGTGGTTACAGGTTCTAATGGAGTATTACGTGGAGCGCCCGGAGGTCATCCAGATACTGCTGCCGGTTCTAAATGTTCCATCATTGTTGCACCGTTGATTCGCGGCAGAATCCCAACTGTTTGCGATCAGGTGGTCACAGTGGTAACTCCAGGAGAAGATGTAGACATTGTGGTAACAGATTATGGAATTGCAATCAATCCAAAACGGCAAGACTTAATAGAAGCTTATAAAGATTCTCATCTGCCGTTCTGTACGATTGAGGAGTTGAGGGATAAAGCTTATGCGATTGTCGGAACTCCTGAGCAAGTGCAGTTTAAAGATAAAGTAGTAGGAATTCTGGAAGCCCGTGATGGTTCCATCTTGGATGTCATTCGAGAAGTAAAGCCCTTTGAATTTAAGGATTAAAGATATTTTAGAGAAGCAAAATTTATTTTGAGTAAGAGGATTGAAAAGGCTAAATCCGGTGGTTGCATAAGATAGAGCAAAATTTTAGACTTCCCCGGAGAAGAAATATGGAGGAATAATTATGTCAGAGTACAAAAAAAGGTTTTTAGCGCCTGTAAAGCCAATGGGATTACCATGGTGGTTGGCTTTAATAATTGTTGGTGTTGTATTTGCAGCGGAATATACCGGTGCTCTTTCTGCAGATCTTTCTGGTTGTTTTGCCCTGATGTTGAGCATTGGGATTGTTTGCGATGAAATTGGTGAAAGAATTCCGTTCTGGAATACCTATATTGGCGGCGGAATTGTCATGACTTACATCGTATCCGCATTTTTGTTTACTTATAAAGTGATTCCGGATAAATACGCACAAGGGATTAACACTTTAATGGATAAATCCGATTTTCTTTCTTTCTTCATTGTTTTCTTGATTGTTGGTTCTGTTCTTGCTTTGGATCGTAAAATGCTGATTCGCTCTTTTGCTGGCTATTTGCCTGCCATTTTTGGAGGCCTAATTGGTGCAAGCTTACTGGGTGTTCTCGGAGGATTGATTTTTGGAGTAAACCCGATTAATGTACTAATTAAATATATGCTCCCAATTATGGGTGGCGGTAACGGAGCAGGTGCGGTTCCGCTAAGCCAAATTTATCAAACGGTTACTGGAGATCCTGCGGCAAATTATTATACATTTGCGATTACCATTCTAACAATTGCAAATGTTTTTGCCATTATTTCCGGTGCTCTTCTTAAAAAGCTCGGTACGAAAAAAACGACTTGGACAGGGGGATCAGGGGATAAAGCTGAATTGATGCGCAAGGGTGGAAACTTTGCAACAGAAGATAAGGATGTTAAGCCTTCCATGAAAGATCTTGGCGGCGCATTTCTTTTGGGGCTCGCGTTTTATGCGCTCGGCCTTCTGTTTGCAAAGGTAATTTTGCCCACTATCGGCGGTGCTCCGATTCATCAATTTGCTTACATGATTATCTTTGTAGCAATTGTTGCGGCAACCGGAATTGTTCCGGCCAATATCCGTGCTGCCTGCAAGACTATGCAGACCTTCTTTACAAAGAATTTCATTTTAATCATTATGGTCGGTGTTGCGGTTGATACCAATATCAATGATTTGATTGCAGCAATTACTCCGAGCAATATGATAATTGCATTGCTGATTGTCATCGGTGCAATTATTGGTTCTGCACTGGTTGGCTATTGGGTAGGATTCTATCCAATCGATTCTGCAATTACGGCTGGCCTTTGCATGGCGAACCGTGGTGGCAGCGGCGACTTAGCAGTTTTGGGTGCTGCAGATCGTATGGGATTGATTGCATATGCACAGTTGTCCTCTCGTCTCGGTGGCGGTATTGTGCTGATTATCGGCAGTGTAATGTTTGGTGCATTCCTTAAATAAACACATTTTCAATAGACAACAACTCAATATAGTTTTCGCTCCTCTATAAATAGTTTCGGCGCTTGTATTGCGCTAAAAAAGCGGCCTAACAGATGATTTCATCCTTCTCTGTTAGGCCGCTTTTTTTATTTAAAACGATAGATAGATTTTGTTAGATAAAAGGAGGTGAAATTAGAATTGAAATAAAATACCAACGATAGCACCAATGGCAATATATAGGATCGGATGCTTTTTCCATTTAAATATAGCAAAGAGCAAAACAAAGAACAGAAGAATATTTCGCCAGTCGAGTGCTCCGAGAGAAAATGATGAAAAATCTGTACCGGCAAGTAAAAATGCATTCTCGAGGACGGATGTTGCAGAGAACGCAATCATTCCGACCACTGCAGGACGCAGCCCACTGAAAACATTTTGTACCAGTTGATTTTTTCGAAATTTTTCTAGTGCGCGCGCAATCAAAATAATAATAATTAATCCGGGAAGTACCAAAGAAATGGTAGCGAGAATTGCGCCCAGAGGGCCGGCGGTTTTCATTCCTACATAAGTTGCCATGTTTACACCCAGCGGACCAGGCGTAGATTCGGAGACCGCAATCATTTGAGTTAATTCTGCTTTTGTAAACCATGGATATCGCTCAGCCATGGAATAAAGGAAAGGCAGAGTAGCAAGTCCTCCTCCAACCGAAAAAAGACCCGTTTTAAAGAATTCGATACAAAGCTGCAAATAAATCATTTGGATTCCTCCTTATGAAAAGGAGTTAAAAGCTTTTTTAAGCTCTTTTTTCCAATTTCAGAATAAGCAAATGCTCCAATTCCACCGGCTCCTAAAACGACCCATACGGGGTTGACTTTTAAAAAAAAGACAACATAAAAGGAAAGAATCATCAAAAAAACACCAAGCACATTTTGAACACCACTTTTTCCCATTTTCCAAACGGACTGAACAATTAAAGCGGCGACTGCGGCACTGATTCCGCGAAAAGCGCTCTGAACGATTGGATAATCGCTGACTTGCTGTAGAATTGTTGCTAATATTATGATAATGATCAAACTGGGAAGAATCACTCCCAGTGTAGCGGCAATTGCACCAGGAACTTTTTTGCGTTTGTATCCGATAAAGGTGGCGGTATTAACAGCAATCGTACCGGGAGTACATTGGCCAACGGCAAAATAGTCCATCAGTTCTTCCATGGTACTCCACTTATGCTTTAGGATCAATTCTCGTTCCAACATGGGGAGCATTGCATAACCTCCACCAAATGTAAATGCACCAATGCGAAAAAAGGCTGCCAACAGTTCGAAATAATCTTTCATTTAATTGCCTCCTTGAATTAGATTCGTTAAAATTTCCATCAAAATAGAGAAAAGCCGGAACAACCAAAAATGTTGTTTCGACTTTTAAAATCAGTTTCTAGAGGAAGAAAGCTCAAAATCCGGAAAACATTCTTTGCAGATTTTTTTAACCATGGATTCTAATTGTTCAATTTCCTGTTTGGAAAACTTTTCGTGAATATTTTCCATCATCTTTGCAATATCTATATTTTTTAAACCATAGTAATTTGAAAATTTTGGCGTTACCATTAAATAAATTTCGCGATGGTCTTCGGAGGATATTTCTTTTTCAACATAACCCTTATCAATCAGACGATTAATTTTGTAAGTTGCATTTGGCAGAGAAATATTCAAAAATTGTGCGAATTTACTAACAGTAGGGGTACCAAGCAGATAAATGATTTCAACACAGAAAGATTCTGTTGCACTGAGGCTTCCTTCTCTGGTACCAATGCGGTTGACCATTCGCCGATAATAAGTAGCACGCAACCGCAGATAAAGCCGTTCAAATTCCTGATCCAGCATATTAAAAGAGCCTCCAAAACAAAAAAATACAAAAAACTTTCGTTTTTAGAATAGCTGAGAATCCGCAAAAAGTCAAGAATCATTTGTTCATGAAAAAATACTGAAAACTTCACGATTCTTTCATAAACCTTTTAAAAGTTATCCATATTCTCCTTGTATACTAAAAATATTCAAAGCGGCCCGCACACCCGCTTTGAGATTGCAGTAACATTTTTCCAAATCATTTCTCCTCCCTTTTTGAAAGACGCGCTTTGCGCGTCTTCTTTTTTTAGTCACAATCAGAAAATTGCTTTCTGATTTAAGCTTAAAAATGAATATATTAATGAAATCAAATTCAAATTCTTTATTATTCATAAAAAATACAGGCAAAAATATTTAATATTTGGAGGAATTTGCTTTAAGAATTGCATTTTCATAGGTTGACGAATTTATTGAAAACTGATATACTATAGCAGAACTCAAAAAGTTTATCTTTATATTATTGAATTTTTGAGAGCTTAGTTTTGTGGCAATGACGCCGCGCTTCTTTTTTAGGAAAGGAGCGCGGCGTTTTTTCTTTTAGATTAAGATCTCGGAAAAGGGGTAGAAAAGAATGATTGAGATGAAGCATATCAGCAAAAGTTATGGAAAAAACGAAGTGCTGCATGATATCAATCTGACAATTCAGGAAGGAGAAAAAGTGGTAATCCTTGGACCTTCCGGAGCTGGCAAGAGTACGTTGATTCGAATGATGAATTATTTGGAAGAACCTTCTTCCGGAGAAGTTCTGATCAATGAAGTTCCTTTAACAAAAAAGAATCATTTGCAGATGGTGCGGGATACTTCCGCCATGGTATTTCAGCAATTCAATTTGTATCCGCATATGACGGCTTTGCAGAATGTGACATTGGCACCAATTAAATTGCAGATGGTTCCAAAAGATGCTGCGGAAAAAGAAGGAATGCGGTACCTGAAACGTGTCGGGATGGAATCAAAGGCAAATGAATATCCGCAGAACCTTTCCGGCGGGCAGCAGCAGCGTGTTGCGATTGCGCGGGCGCTGGCTATGAATAAGCCGATGATTTTATTTGATGAACCCACCAGCGCATTGGACCCTGAAATGGTGCAGGAAGTGCTGGATGTTATGGTTAGCCTTTCTAAAGAAAATATTACAATGGTCTGCGTTACGCATGAAATGGGATTTGCCCGTCAGGTGGCAGACCGAGTGATGTTTGTAGCAGATGGAACGATCCTTGAAGAAGGCAATCCGGATGAATTCTTTGATCACCCGAAAAATCCAAGGGCACAGGCGTTTCTGAGTAAAATTTTGCACTGAGATTGATCCGATTTTGGATCCATTTTCAGATATTAATTTGTTTTGTGCCAAAGAACACAATTTTGTAAGGAGGAAAAACAGAATGAAATTTATGAAAAAGGCTGCAGCAGCGGTAATGGCAGCAGCGATGATGGCGGCTTTAGCAGGGTGCGGAGGTACCAGTGCTTCTTCTACAGCAGCATCTTCTAAAGCAGCAGATTCTTCTACGAGTGCGGCAGGTGCTGCAGTCGAAAAGATCAAAGCATCTGGTACGTTAAAAGTTGGCGTAAAAGCAGATATTCCGAAATACAGTCTTTTAAATACAACAACAAATGAATATGAAGGCTTTGAAGACGATCTGGCAAAAGTGATTGCCGGTAAAATCTTTGACGGAGATACCTCTAAGGTTGAGTTTACAACTGTCAATGCAAAAACCCGCGGCCCGCTTTTGGATAAAGGCGATATCGATATGGTAATTGCAACTTTTACCATTACGGATGACCGTAAACAGCAGTACGATTTCTCTGACCCTTATATGACAGATGCTGTTGGATTTTTGGTGAAAAAAGACAGCGGAATCAAGAGCCTTAAAGATATGAATGGAAAGACGATCGGTGTTGCGCAGTCTGCAACCAGCCGCAGTGCTTTGGAAGATCAGGCAAAGCAGCAGGGAATCACACTGAAATTCTCCGAGTTTGCAACTTATCCAGAAATTAAGGCTGCATTGGATTCCGGTAGAATTGATGTTTTCTCGGTTGATAAATCGATTCTCAATGGTTATATAGATGATAAGACAGAAATCCTTGACGATACCTATGCGCCACAGGATTACGGCGTTGCAACGAAAAAAGGAAACGATGATCTTGCAAAGCTCGTCAATGATACCATTACCGACCTGAAATCCAGTGGAGAACTGCAGAAGATGCTGGATAAATGGGAGATTAAATAAATGGGTTGATCCCTGATTTTGGGGATTGATTTAAGCAGAAGGAGTTGATCGCATGCCATTTGGAGCAGAGCAATGGCGGCGGGTATTTGAAGACTTCGGAGAAGTCTTCGGAACCGGTTTTCTGCATACACTGGAATTTTCTTTGCTGGGACTTGTCCTTGCGCTTTGTATTGGCATTATATTAGGAGTCTTTTCCGTATCTCAGTTAAAGATATTGAGAATAATTGCCCGAGTCTATGTGGAGTTTTTCCAGAATACACCGCTGTTTTTACAGTTGATTTTTATGTATAATGTACTGCCGAGCGTTGGAATTATACTGGATGTTTTTCCAATCTGCGTTTTAGGCGTGGGGATGTATCACGGCGCTTATATCAGTGAGGTAGTCCGCACGGGAATTGAGTCTGTTCCAAAAGGACAGATCGAAGCTGCGTATTCCCAGGGCTTCAGCTTTGGAAAAGCAATGCGTATGATTGTTTTGCCGCAGGCGTTTCAGGTAATGATGCCAATGCTTGCAAATCAGGCTGTGAATCTGGTGAAAAACACCTCTGTTACAGCGATGATCGCAGGCGGAGAACTCATGTATCTGACGGATTCATGGGTTGGACTTTATCTTTGCTATGGCCCTGGATACCTTATGGCCGGCGCTTTGTATTTCGTCATTAATTTTCCGCTGGTCACTCTGGCAAAGCATTTGGAAAAACGAGCAAAACTCGGCCCGGCTGTTTCGCATAAAAAAGTACCAAAAGAGATGCCAGAAGCAGCAGTTGTGGAGGTGTCATAATGGAAATCTTATCTCAGGTATTCAGCAAAAGCAATATAGCTTTTATGTTCCAGGGGATTGGAATGATGCTTTCGGTAGCAGTCGTTGCAATTTTGCTCAGCCTTCTGTTTGGAACATTTTTGGGTTCTGTCAAATCATATGGGCCAAAACCTTTGCGTGTTATTGTATCCGTTTATATTGAGATTTTCAGAACGACACCAAATTTGCTCTGGATTTTGATCATCTATTTTTTGGTGCCGTTTGGTAAGGGAATCCCATCGATGGTTAAAGACTTTATGTCGGGCTCTTTGGCATTCACCCTTTTTACCTCCGCGGTGGTTGCAGAGATTGTTCGCGGCGGATTAAACAGTATCCCGAAGGGACAGTTTGAAGCAGCAGCTTCTCAAGGCTTTTCACTTTTCCAGACTTTAAAGATGATCGTCCTTCCACAGGCTTTGCGCGTCAGTATTCCGGCGCTTCTCAGCCAAGTGATTACGGTCGTAAAAGATACTTCTCTGCTGGCGGCCGTCAATATCGCCGAATTCACTGTAAATGGCAGGATTGTCATTGCACAATTCTCAGGTAATGCTGCAGCTATGTTTTTGGTATATGGATTTATGGCGCTCATTTATTTTGCAATCTGTTTTACCTTGTCAATTTGTGTACGCCGTTTGCAGCAACCAAAGGTCATTTCTGAAGCAAAACATTCGGAAAAAATGCTTTCTTCTGCCCAATAAGAGGATTCGTTATTTTATAGGAAAGCAAATAAAATGGGAAAATTTAAAGGGACTTTATAGTTTCTTTACGGAAGATTCATCTTTTCTTCACAGTCCTTTTAAATATCGGACACAACCTTTGTTTATACTATAGACAATCCAAATCGGAAACAGCACATCCGAGTTGGACGATCTCAAAAGAGATCCAATTTTGCTTTCATATTTCTCCTCTCTCTTTAATCCCAAAACAAAAAGGCTGACAGTAATTTTGCTGTCAGCCTTTTTGTTTTTTCTAGACGAAGTAAGCTAGTTGATGGTATACTGATTCTATCATAATCGGTATATTTTTATAGATTTGGGAAAGGAAATAAAATGAAACGAATTTTATGCTTTGGGGATTCCAACACTTGGGGATTTGATCCGCGTTTTGGTACTCGTCAGCCGGAATCCGTTCGATGGACCGGCCGTTTGCAGCATGCCATGCCGCAGATTCAAGTGATCCCTGAAGGCGAAAACGGACGAACAACTCTATGGGATGATTTGGTGGGTGGCTGCAGAAATGGAAAAGAAGCTTTGCTTCCTTGTCTGCAAAAACATTGTCCGGTCGATTGGGTTTTACTAATGTTGGGAATCAACGACTGCAAAACAAGATTGGGCCTTTCTGCAAAAGAAATTGCAGAGGGAGTTAAAGTACTTGCAGAAATGGTTCAGCATTCTAAATGTGGGCCAAACGGAAACGCTCCTAAAGTTTTGATTCTCTGTCCGCCGGCTATGCAGTATCAGGAAGACTCCGGGATCCCTTGGGACTTTAACGAGCATACAAATGGGGTTTCCCGAGAATTGGAACCAGAGTTAGAGAAAGTTGCTGTTCAGTTAAAATGCGAATTCCTTGATTTAAATTTGTTTGTACAGCCCGGGGCGGTAGATGGTATTCATTTGGACGCGGAAGGTCATGCAAAAGTGGCAGAGGCAATTGAAGAAAAATTATTGGAACTGCTCTGATTTTATTTGAGGAAAATCCTTGTTTAAGAAAAGTTTCTATGCTACAATGCATCTATAATTGGAAGAACTTTTCCAATTCAAAGAAGGGGGTTCAGCAGTGCTGATTTTATCTTATTATCTGCCATATTTATGGCTGGCGATTGCAGTAGTGGCGGCGATCATTGAAGGGTGCACGACACAGCTTGTCAGTATTTGGTTTGCAATCGGAGGAGTTGCGGCGGCTATATCGGCTTTTTGCGGAGTTCCTTCATGGCTGCAACTTCTCATTTTTATCGGCGTAACTGTGCTGACTTTGCTTTTAACGAAGCCTTTTGTTCATAAAGCCATGAATTTTAAAAAGACGGAGACCAATGCGGATCGGTATATCGGAATGAAGGGAATTGTGACACAGCAGATAGACAATACTGCAGGAACTGGCCTTGTAAAGGTACAAGGGAGCCTTTGGACCGCCCGGTCTTACGATGGAGAAGTGATCCCTGAAGGTGCAGACGTTTTGGTAAAAACGATTGAAGGAGTTAAATTATTAGTAAAAGAAATAACAAAACCTGAATGAAGAGAGGAAAGGAAGTGTCCATTTTATGAAAATTCCGATTTTGGAAATTTTTCTGGTTTTACTACTAATCTTTTTAATTGCGATTGTAATCTCGAATATTAAGGTCGTTTCGCAGGGATATGCTTATGTGCTGGAGCGTTTGGGCGCTTATCACAATACTTGGGAAAAAGGACTTCATTTTAAGATTCCGTTTGCAGATAAGATTCGGAAAAAGGTTTCTCTGAAGGAACAGGTCGTGGATTTTCCACCTCAGCCGGTTATTACAAAAGATAATGTGACGATGCAAATCGATACGGTTATCTATTTTCAGATTACGGATCCAAAACTTTATTGTTATGGGGTAGAGAACCCACTTTCTGCAATTGAAAATCTTTCGGCAACCACTCTTCGAAATATTATTGGAGATTTGGAATTGGATCATACCCTTACCAGCCGCGACGTGATCAATACAAAGATTCGTACGATTTTAGACGAGGCAACGGATGCGTGGGGAATTAAGGTCAACCGCGTAGAACTGAAAAACATTCTTCCGCCAAAAGAGATTCAGGACAGTATGGAGAAACAGATGAAGGCGGAACGTGAACGCCGTGCGCGGATTCTGGAAGCGGAGGGGCAGAAGACCAGCAAAATTTTGATTGCAGAAGGCGAAAAGGAAAGCGCAATTCTTCAGGCAGATGCGCAAAAGCAAACCAAGATTCGTGAAGCACAGGGCGAAGCGGAAGCAATTAAACTTGTGCAGACCGCACTAGCAGAGAGTATTAAACGCTTAAATGAAGCGAATCCGCGCAAATCTGTGATTGCGATTAAGAGCTTGGAAGCGTTTCAGAAGGCAGCCGACGGAAAGGCGACCAAGATTATTATTCCAAGCGAGATACAGTCCTTGGCGGGTTTGGCGGCTTCTTTTAAAGAACTGGTTACGGATTCTCCAGCAGAGGAGCCCGAGAAACCAAAAACAGAAGAATAAAAAAGAGCGGGTGCGATTTTTCGTGCCCGCTTTTTGGTGGAATTTTTGAAAAAAAGAAAAGGAAAGAACAATTTTTTAGGTGTTCTTTCGGAATCGCAAAAATTGTGCCGCAATACCTTGCAATTAGACAGGATATCCTCTAAAATAATACTATCTGATAAAAAAGCGGAGGAGGAAAGGCGTTATATTTTGCGGCTTTCTTTCCCCGCTTTTATCGTTTTTGCTCATGTCTTTCAAAAGGAGTAAGACAGTTTCATTCATTTGATTCAGTTAATCATAAGGAGTGGTAGACAAATGAAAAAAGTAGCGGTTATTATGGGAAGCGACAGTGATTTTCCAACAGTATCAAAAGCCATTGTAGAGCTTAAAAAGCTGGAAATTCCATACGAAGTGCATGTGATGAGTGCTCATCGCACACCACAGAAAGCATTTTCTTTTGCTTCCAGTGCGAAAGAAAACGGGTTTGGTGTGATTATTGCAGCTGCCGGAATGGCAGCACATCTTGCAGGCGTTCTTGCAGCAAATACGACCATTCCGGTGATTGGAATCCCAATCAAATCCGAAAATCTTGGCGGAATGGAAGCATTGCTTGCAACGGTGCAGATGCCAAGCGGAATTCCGGTTGCGACCGTTGCAATCGATGGGGCAAAGAATGCTGCTATTTTGGCAGCAGAGATGTTGGCTCTGTCGGACGAATCACTTTCTAAGAAACTGGAAAAGATGAAGGAAACAATGGCACAAGAAGTTTCCGCGAAAGATGCAGCAATACAGGAAAAAGCAGCCGCCCTTTGATGGCAGATTAGGAGCAGAAAATGAATAAGAACAGTTACAGTGACAGCTATAAAGCAGCCGGCGTCGATGTGACCGCGGGTTATCGTGCAGTTGATCTGATGAAACAGCATGTGGCAAGAACACAGACTTCTGGTGTCGTTTCCGGAATCGGTGGTTTCGGCGGACTTTTTCGCCCGAATTTTGCCGGGATGCAGGATCCAATCTTGGTTAGTGGCACAGATGGAGTTGGCACAAAGCTCAAAATTGCTTTTTTGATGGACAAGCACGACACCATTGGAATTGACTGCGTTGCCATGTGTGTTAATGATGTGATCTGCTGTGGTGCTCAGCCGATGTTTTTCCTTGATTATATTGCCACCGGAAAAAATGTTCCGGAAAAGATTGCACAGATTGTAAAAGGGGTTGCCGAAGGCTGCGTGCAGGGCGAAAGCGCGATTGTCGGTGGGGAAACTGCAGAAATGCCAGGTTTTTATCCGGAAGATGAATATGATTTGGCAGGTTTCTCCGTGGGAATCGTAGACCGCACAAAGATGATTGACGGAAGTAAATTACAGGCGGGAGATGTACTCATAGGTCTTCCTTCCTCCGGGGTTCACTCCAATGGTTTTTCTTTGGTGCGCAAGGTGTTTGACCTGAATCGGGAAAATGTTGGGAAATATGTAGAAGAATTGGGCATGACCTTGGGAGAAGCGCTTTTGGCGCCGACTAAAATCTATGTAAAACCGATGCGTCAGCTGATGCAGGCGGTCGAAGTAAAAGCAGTTTCTCATGTAACTGGAGGCGGATTTTACGAAAATATTCCGCGCATGATGCGTTCCGGCATGACCGCAAAAATCAATTTGAAGACAGTGCCGAGACTTCCAATTTTTGATCTGATTCAAAAGACTGGGAAAATTCCGGAACATGATATGTATAATACGTTTAATATGGGTGTCGGAATGGTTTGTGCAGTCGCGGAAAAAGATGCTGCAAAGGCATTGGAAACCTTAAAAGAAGCTGGCCAGAACGCTGTAGCAATCGGAGAAGTTACGCAAGGCGAGGAAGGCGTAGTCTTATGCTAAAAATAGCGGTCCTTGTCTCGGGTGGTGGAACAAATCTACAGGCTCTGATCGATGCGGAACGCCGCGGAGAAATTCCGAATGGCAAGATTGCACTGGTGGTTGCGAGCCGTCCGGACGCGTATGCGCTGTCCCGTGCGGAAAAAGCAGGAATTCTTACAAAAGTTTTGATTAGAAAGACTTTTTCTGAACAGGAAGAGTACGATTGTGCACTGATTTCTCTTTTAAAAGAAAATAAAATTGATCTAATTGTTTTGGCAGGATTTATGACCATCATCAGTGAACGCGTAATCAAAGAATATAAAAATCGGATCATGAACATTCATCCGTCTTTGATTCCTTCTTTCTGCGGAGAAGGATATTTTGGGCTTCATGTACACGAAGCAGCATTAAAGCGCGGTGTCAAGGTAACAGGGGCTACTGTCCATCTAGTCAATGAAGTTTGTGACGGCGGCCCGATCCTTTTGCAGAAAGCAGTAGAGATCAAACCAAACGACACTCCCGAAGCACTTCAGCGCCGCGTGATGGAGCAGGCAGAGTGGAAACTTTTACCGCAAGCAGTAGCACTTTTCTGTGCCGGAAAGATTCAGGTAATTGATGGAAAAGCCATCATCAGGGAGGATAACAAATGAAGCTTTGTGATTTATCGGAAGAGTTGAGTTCTTCCTCTTATCCAGGCCGCGGGATTATTTTAGGTCGCAGTGAAGATTAATCATTATGCGGCGATTGCTTATTTTATTATGGGGCGCAGTGAAAACAGCCGAAACCGTGTTTTTGAATGGCAGGAAGACGGAATTCGTACAAAGGCATTTGATCCTGCAAAATTAGTGGATCCGTCATTGATTATTTACGCACCGGTTCGGGTGTTAAAGGGGAAAACAATCGTTACAAACGGCGATCAGACGGATACGGTTTATGATTTTTTGCAAGATGGGAAAGACTTTGTTGAGGCATTACACACCCGTACTTTTGAACCCGATGGCCCAAATTTCACCCCGCGTGTCAGTGGTATTGTGCTGCCGAACGGGGATTTTCGTCTGTCCATTTTAAAGAGTGACCATAATGATGAAAGTACGACGCTACGTTATTTTTACGATTATGAAAATCCAAAAGCGGGAGAGGGACGGTATATTCATACCTATGTCGGAAACGGCAATCCGCTCCCGAGCTTTGATGGAGAACCGACTTTGGTGACACTGCCAGGGGATCTGAATACATTTACCGAAACAGTTTGGAATCATTTGGACTTTGATAATAAAGTTTCGCTTTTTACTCGCTTTATTGATTTAAAAACGGGAAAGACCGAAAGTCGTATCTACAATAAGAACGGAAACAAAAAGCTTTCAAGAGAAAGTATGACAAATTTAGAAACGGAGGAATCTTGCCATGCGTGAACTGGAACTAAAATATGGCTGTAATCCGAATCAGAAACCTTCCAAAATTTTTATGAAGGAAGGAGAACTGCCTGTTAAGGTGTTGAACGGACGCCCCGGATATATTAATTTTCTGGATGCGTTGAATTCATGGCAGCTTGTCAAAGAGTTAAAAGAGGCAACAGGGCTTCCGGCAGCTGCGTCTTTTAAACATGTCAGCCCTGCCGGTGCGGCGGTTGCTGTCCCAATGAGTGAGACGCTAAAGAAAATTTATTTTGTAGATGATCTGGAGCTTTCTCCGATTGCCAGTGCTTATGCAATGGCACGTGGAGCAGACCGGATGTCTTCTTATGGCGATTGGGCAGCGCTCTCTGATGTCTGCGATGCACAGACGGCAACGCTCCTCAAACGGGAAGTTTCCGACGGAATCATTGCACCAGGCTATACAAAAGAAGCGCTTGAGATTTTAAAGACCAAGCGCAAGGGAAGCTATAATGTCGTAGAAATTGATCCTGCTTATCAGCCTGCTCCAATCGAGCGTAAGGATGTTTTCGGCGTTACTTTTGAGCAGGGACGAAATAATTTTAAGATTGATGAGAGTCTTCTTCAAAATATCGTAACGAAAAATCAAGAGCTTCCTGATGCGGCAAAGCGAGATATGATGGTTGCTCTGATTACTCTTAAATATACGCAGAGTAATTCAGTCTGCTATGTAAAAGATGGGAAAACGATTGGAGTAGGGGCTGGACAGCAGAGCCGAATCCACTGCACACGTCTCGCCGGAAACAAGGCGGATATTTGGTGGCTTCGTCAGCATCCGAAGGCGCTGTCTCTTCCTTTTGTGGATGGAATCCGCCGTCCGGATCGTGACAATACAATCGATGTTTATATCAGTGATGAGTACGATGATGTCCTGCGCGACGGGGAATGGCAGCAGCGCTTTAAGACTCGTCCGGAACCTCTTACTGCAGAAGAAAAGAAAGAATGGCTTCAAAAACTCAATGGGGTTACCCTTGGCAGTGACGCATTTTTTCCATTTGGCGATAACATCGAGCGAGCCCATAAATCCGGCGTTCAGTATGTGGCACAGCCTGGAGGCTCTATTCGTGACGATCATGTTATCAGTACCTGTGATAAGTACGGAATGGTGATGGCCTTTACCGGAATGCGCTTATTCCATCATTGATTGGCTTTTATGGAGGATAATTTTCTGATGAAAATTTTAGTAATCGGTGGCGGCGGCCGGGAACATGCCGTTGTACGGAAACTGTTGGAAAGCCCGAAGGCAGAAAAAGTTTACTGTGCTCCGGGAAATGGTGGAATCGGCTGTGATGCTGAAAATGTAGATTTGTCTCCTGCGGATTTAGCAGGGGTTTCTAAATGGGCAAAAGATCATCAGATCGACCTTGTTTGCGTGACTCCGGACGATCCGCTTGCGGCCGGTATGGTCGATGTTTTGGAAAAAGTGGGGATTCCGGCTTTTGGGCCGAGTCAGAAAGCTGCACAGATTGAAGCGAGCAAGGTATTCAGTAAAGGGCTGATGAAAAAATACCGGGTTCCTACAGCAGATTATCAAGTGTTCGATGATCCGAAGAAAGTTTTTGGCTTTATCAAAGAGCAAAATCGTTTTCCGGTTGTCATTAAAGCAGATGGTCTTGCATTAGGAAAAGGCGTTTTGATTTGTCAGAACCTTGAAGAAGCAAGAGACGGCATCAAATCTATTATGGAAGATAAAATTTTTGGTGCTTCCGGAAATCGGGTTGTCGTAGAAGAGTTTTTGACAGGGCCGGAAGTCAGCGTTTTGGCTTTTACGGATGGAAAGACACTGAAGCCAATGGTCAGCAGTAAAGATCATAAGCGCGCTTTGGATAATGACCAGGGCAAAAACACCGGCGGAATGGGGACAATCAGCCCGAACCCGTATTATACGGATGAAATTGCAGATGTGTGTATGAAGACGATCTTTCTGCCTACCCTGAAAGCAATGAATGAAGAGGGCAGACCATTTAAAGGGTGCCTTTATTTTGGATTGATGCTGACACCGGACGGGCCAAAAGTAATTGAATACAATTCCCGCTTTGGAGATCCGGAAACGCAGGTTGTGTTGCCCCGTCTAAAAACGGATTTGGTGGATATTTTTGAGGCAACCATTAACGGAACGCTGGATCGGATGAAAATCGAGTGGAAAGATGGTGCTGCAGCCTGTGTTGTGATGGCAAGCGGCGGATATCCGGGCAGCTATGAAAAAGGGCTTGAAATTCATGGACTTGACAGCAAGGGACAAGTAGAAGGTGCAACGGTTTATCACGCCGGTACCAAATATCAGGACGGAAAATTTTATACCAATGGTGGCCGTGTGCTGGGGGTTACCTGCACCGGCGATACATTAGAAGAAGCTTTGAAAAAGGCATATGCAGCAGTGGATAAAATTTCTTGGAAAGGCGTTCAGTTTCGCCATGATATTGGTAAATTGCGTGACTGAATAGAATGTTATTGATTTATAAAAGCTGACATTGTTTAAAAGCAATGCCAGCTTTTATTTTTTACTGAAATTTTTTAGAAAAGGTTGACAAATGTTTATTATACGCTATAATCATATTAAACATATAGAATTAATATGTAAATAAAAGGAGGGAACCCTAATGAAAGCTTTAAAATTAATGTGTAAAAACGAATGTTGTCGAATGCCATGGTTACGGGAATTTTATGGGAAAAATGATTGTGCGTTGATAGAAGAGTCAACTCTTTGTTAACTGGGGATTTTTGACCATGATTACTTAATTCCCGGGAATTGTAAAAAACAATTGCCCGGCTTTTTTATATCGTTTTGACATTTGGAAGGAGAAAAGAAATATGCTAATTAATTATTTGGCGCTGGGTGCTTTAGCGCTAACACTTGTCTTTTTTGGAGTTTTATATTTTTTGGACAAAAAGAAACATCTTGATTTTGGAATTCTCACTTTGTTAGGAACTGGGTTTGGAATTGTTGTTGGAATTCTATTTAAAGAGAATTATACCTATGTCGCGGTATTCGGTACAATTTATACGCATGTAATTTCAGCGATGGTAGTTCCGCTGCTTCTTTTTAGTATTATTTCAAGCATTACGAATCTTGGAGATTCGATTCATCTAAAAAAGATTGGATTAAAATCCGTTTTGTTTTTGCTGTTGAATACATTAACAGCCAGTGTGATTACATTGATTGCTGCGGTATCTTTGAAAGTTGGCACCGGTTTTGCCTATGAGACTGTTACGGATTATAAAGCAAAAGAGGTACCAAATTTTCTGGATACACTGGTTTCTCTTTTCCCACAGAACCTTGCTTCGCAGTGGAGCAACGGTGCAGTGGTGCCGATTGTAGCTTTTGCAATTATTGTTGCAGTAGCGTATAATCGAGCAGTAAAAACACAGGAAAATATTAAACCATTTAAAACATTTATAGATGCGGGAAATAAAGTGATGGGGCAGGCGGTTTCTTGGATCATGGAGTTTACACCATATGCAGTGCTTGCGCTGATTGCACGGGCGGTCGGAAAGAGCAGTGTGGCGGATTTATTGCCGCTTCTAGGAATTTTGGTGCTTGCCTATGCTTTGTGCGCAGTGCAGCTCTTTGGAGTGGAAAGCCTTTTCATTCGCTTTGTTGCAAAATTAAACCCCATTTATTTCTTAAAAGGAATTGCTCCGGCTGCTGTGGTAGCCTTTACTTCTGAGAGCAGTATTGGAACAATCCCTGTTACGGTCCGTCAGCTAACGAAAAAATTGGGCGTCAATGAAGATGTGGCATCTTTTACAGCCGGACTTGGCGCAAACCTCGGTATGCCGGGCTGCGCAGGAATTTGGCCGGTATTACTCGCTGTCTTTAGCATCAATGTCCTGGGAATTTCTTATACACCGGTACAATATGCTTTTCTGATTATTCTTGCCCTGGTCGTATCCGTTGGAACGGTTGGGGTGCCTGGTACAGCGACGATTACCGCGACCGCTTTATTTGCGGCAGCTGGACTTCCGGTTGAGCTGATTGTACTTCTTTCACCGATTTCTATGATTGTAGATATGGCGAGAACTGCAACAAACGTAGTTGGAGCTGCTGAATCTGCAGTATTGGTTGCAAAAACAGAAGGGCTGCTGCAGGAAGATGTTTATAATGGGACAAAGGAAAAAGAGGAACAGCATTCGATAGCTGCTTCCCAGAAAATATAAAAGCAGTGATGAGGTGACGGAATTGAAGGAACTGCTTTGCTTTGGAGATTCCAACACATATGGATTGATTCCCGGAACCATTGAAACGGTATGATCGAACTGTGCGCTGGACAGGAATCCTGGAAGAAAAATTGTATCCACTGGGATATCGGATTATTGAAGAAGGCCTTTGTGGAAGAACAACTGTCTTTGAGGATGAATTGAGAGCCGGAAGAAAGGGGAGCGAACAGCTTCCAATTTTGCTGGAGAGTCATATGCCGTTAGATCGTATTGTTTTAATGCTTGGAACGAATGATTGTAAAACCTGTTATGGAGCTTCTGCAGATGTGATTGGTCTTGGAATAGAAAAGCTTTTGGAAGAAATCCGACAAGTTTCTCCTAAGATCAGAGTCCTTTTAATTTCACCGATCTTTCTTGGAGAAGAAGTTTGGAAGTCTCAGTTTGATCCGGAATTTGATCGAAAATCGGTTCAGATGGTAAAAAAGCTGAAAAGGGTCTATCAGAAGATTGCAGACCGGTATCATTGCGATTTTCTGGCGGCTTCGGACTTAGCAGAAGTCAGCAAAACGGATATGGAACATCTTGATGCTAAAGATCATCGGAAATTAGCAGAAGCTGTTTTTGAGATCATCAAAAAAGAATAAGATAATATAAAAGAATGACCTCAATGGCTTTTTAAGCCCATTGAGGTCATTCTTTTCATTGTCAGTAAAAAATCAAACGCCTTCTGTTAAGGCACGGGACAGCCATGCGTCGGCAATGTCCAAAGCAAGATATAAACCGTTTTTTTCACTGCTTTTTATAATTTGCTTACGTGTATGAACCGTCGGGTCAGTAGACATTAACTGAATAAAGACTTTGTCTGCAATTTCCATATCCTGAACTTTCTTTTTGCTTTTAATTTCTAAACGGCAGACATAGGGTTCCTTCATATCACCATAATAAAGGATGTCGCCGCTGCGGACAAGTGGCTTTCCTTTGTAGGTTGGGAAGTCCATTTCTTTTGTTTCGCTCATTCGCGTCCCTCCTTTTATATACTAAGGTATGATTTAAGCAATACCTGTAATAATTCATCTCGGTCAATTCTGCGTATAAGACTCCGTGCATTATTATGGGTGGTAATATAGGTAGGATCTTCCGAAAGAATGTAACCCACCAGCTGGTTGATGGGATTGTATCCTTTCTCCTTCATTGCTGAGTAAACAGCAGTAAGGACCTGACGGATATCCTGTTCGCGATCAGACCCAATAGAAAAGGTCATCGTCTTATCCAACATGGAAAACACCTCCAATGAATTAAATGATACAACAAGCGATCCTTTTTTGCAAGGATAAAATCCGAAAAATTCGATATGTGGAGAATTATTACCTAAAAACAGCAGGATTAAGCACGCAAAGTGGCACCAAATTTCTCAAGTTCGGCAATTACCTTCTTGATGGTGGAATTTACGCGCTCTTCCGTCAAAGTTTCATCCGCAGAGCGCAGAATGATTCGGAAAGCAACACTCTTTTTGCCAAAAGCAATTTGTTCACCGCGGTAAACATCAAATAGTTCGATATGTTCTAGCAGATTGCCGGAACCTTTCTTAATTGCTTTTTCAAGAACGAGAACAGGAATATCAGCATTGCAGATTAGTGCAAGGTCTCGAGAGACAGCAGGAAATTTCGGCAGCGGCTGATAAGTGATGGATTTTTGGCTGGCTTGATAAAGCATCTTAACATCCAGACTGAAGCTGTATGCGCGCCCGCCAATGCCGTAATTTTCCATTACATTCGGGTGAAGCTCGCCAATCACGCCGAGGCGTTTTCCATTGATACTTAAGACAGCACAGCGTCCAGGATGATAGCTGTATTCTTCTTTAGAAGCTTTGATGTCCCAGTCGTATACACCAAGTCGGGAGAGCAGACCTTCCAGAATTCCTTTGCAGGAAAAGAAATCATAATCTTCTCCATACATGCCGCAGATCAGGGTCGCTTTTTCGATAGGCAGTTCATTTTCTGTTGTAGGAATGTATTCGCTGGCCATTTCAAAGAGGCAGGCGCTGTCATTGCGGTTGTTATAATTGCGCGCCAGAGTTTCCATCATACTGGGAAGCGCTACGGTACGCATGATGCTGGTATCTTCTCCGAGCGGATTGGAAATCGTAATGGATTTGCGGAGGAAATCGTCTTTAGGCATCAGAATTTTGTCGTAATATTTAGGCGAAATAAAAGAGTAGGTCATAATTTCGCTGGCACCGAGTGCAAGCATTGTATTGGAAATCTTCTGCTGGAATTTTTGTTCCGGTGTATATTTTCCCTGTGCTCCACCGGGAAGTGCCGCTCCCGGAATTTTATTATATCCATAAAATCTTGCAATCTCTTCGGCAATATCTGCTTTGTGCTGTAAATCCGGGCGGAAAGATGGAACAATAATTGTATCATCGTCAAATTTGCATTCCAGCTTTTTCAGAATGCTCTTCATTGTTTCTTTTGAAATATCAGTGTCAAGGAAACGGTTGATCCAATCAGCTTCCAAAGGAATGCGGCGGGGTTCATGATCGGAACAGTCGTCTACAATCATTCCGTCCATAATATCCCCGGCATCTAAGAGTTCAATCAGTTCGCAGGCACGCTGCAGAGCCGGCAGACAGTTTTGCGGATCAAGACCTTTTTCATAGCGGGCAGAAGCATCTGTGCGCATTCCTTGATCGCGTGCAGTGGTACGAACGGAAGCACCGTTAAAGCAGGCAGATTCAAAAACAACCGTGTTGGTGTCTTCTATAATACCGCTGTATTCGCCGCCCATCACACCGGCAATCGCAATCGGCTTTTCGCTGTCGGCAATGATCAGCTGGTTTTTGGTCAGTGTGTGTTCTACATCATCCAGCGTTGTAATCTTTTCTCCGGCTTTTGCACGGCGGATATGAATCTTTCCGTCTTTTACAAAGCGCAGGTCAAAGGCGTGCATCGGTTGGCCATATTCCATCATGACATAGTTTGTGATATCCACAATGTTATTGATTGGACGAACTCCCATTGCACGCAGACGTTCCCGCATCCAAAGGGGACTCGGCGCCACACGCACGTTTTTTACAATTCGGTTGGAGTAGAGGGAGCAAAGATCCGACGCTTCAATCTTTGCATCTAAAAGTTCTCTGCAATCCCCAGCGCCTGCTTTTACAATCGGCTTATGCTTTTTAAGCGGCAGATTGAAAGTAGCGGCAGCTTCCCGAGCAAGTCCGATCATCGAGAAACAGTCCGGACGATTGTTGGTGATTTCAAATTCGACAATGGTATCATTAAAATTGAGTGCTTTCTGAATCGGCATGCCGAGTTCCAGTTTGCAGCCATCTTCTTCTGTAAGGACCATGATTCCGTCTTCGATAGCGTGCGGAAAATCATGAACAGTGAGTCCTAATTCGCCGACAGAGCAAAGCATTCCGTTTGATTCTGCACCGCGCAGTTTGCCTTTTTTAATTTTCTTTCCGCCGGGGAGAAGACTATTGTGGAGCGCTGCTGGGACAAAATCTCCCTTTTTCAGATTCTGCGCGCCGGTTACAATTTGAATCGGTGCATCTGAACCGATATCGATCTGCGTAATCCAAAGGTGATCACTGTCTGGGTGATGCTCCAAAGAGAGCACTTTCCCTACGACAACGCTTTGGATATCTTCACCTTCTGTTTCCCAGCTTTCTACTTTACTTCCGCTGAGCGTCATTGCCTCGGTGAAGTCTCGAAGCTTCATTTTTGGCAGATCTACGAATTCCTGAAGCCATCTCATTGATAAATTCATATGCTTTAACCACGCTTTCTATCCTAAGTTGATCAACCGAATTGTTTTAAGAACCGTACGTCGTTTTCATAGAACAGGCGCATATCGTCGATTTGGTAGCGGCGCATAACAACACGCTCCAGTCCCATCCCGAGAGCAAATCCAGTGTAAACTTCCGGATCGATTCCGCAGTTTGCCAGAACTTTCGGATGGACCATACCGCAGCCCAGAATTTCAATCCAGCCTTCTCCTTTACAGAGACGGCAGCCTTCACCGTGGCAGTGAAAGCACTGTACGTCCACTTCAGCGGAAGGCTCCGTGAAGGGGAAGTGATGAGGACGAAAACGAACGACGCTGTCTTCTCCGTAAAGACGTTTTACGAAAGTCTCAAGGGTTCCCTTCAGGTGGGCGAAAGTGATACCCTTATCGACGACCAGTCCTTCGATCTGATGAAAGATAGGGGAATGAGTGGCATCTACAGCATCACTGCGGTAGACACGGCCAGGGCTGATAATGCGGATAGGAGGCTTTTGCTTTTCCATCACACGTACCTGTACTGGGCTTGTCTGTGTACGCAGCAGAATGTTTTCGTTGATATAAAAAGTATCCTGTGTATCACGTGCCGGGTGGTTTTTAGGAATATTGAGTGCTTCAAAGTTATAGTAGTCAGTTTCCACTTCGGGGCCATCTACGATATCAAACCCCATGCCGACGAAAATCTCTTTAATCTCATCAAGACCAATGGAGAGCGGGTGCTTAGCACCGAGCTGCTGACATTTTCCGGGCATTGTCACATCGATTGCTTCATGTTCCAGACGGTGTGCAAGCTCTTGCTTTTTTAGTTCTGCAGAACGTTTTTGTAATTCTGATTCGATAAAAGAACGAATCTCATTTGCTTTCTGTCCAACTGCAGGACGCTCTTCGACGGAAAGTTTTCCCATCTGTTTCAGAATTGCGGTGAGTTCTCCTTTTTTGCCAAGGTATTTTATGCGCAGATCATCTAATGGTTTTTGCTCATTGACTCCCTTGAGGTCATCCGATACCTTCTGGCGGACTGCCTCTAAATCCTCTTTGATCATCTATAACATCCTTTCTTGAGGCTGGAACCGAAAAAATAAAAAGCCTTCATCCCCCAATAGAGGGACGAAGGCAAAACTTTCGTGGTACCACCCTGATTCTGTACTCTGATGACCGATAACGGGGTCTGCCGTTCTGCGCCTACTTCATTTTATAAATGGTTCTGCACAGCCACTCCAAAGGGAAACTTTGCGAACTTTGCCGGTAAATGCGCTCTCAGCCGGGTGACGCATTCTCTCTTTACGGGCATTTTAAGGCCGCTACTTTACTTTATCATCGTGTTTGTTTTTATTCAATTTATGAACTATTTAACTATATCACGCGCCTTTTTTATTTGCAAGCACTTAAAAGCACTTTTAGATAAACTTTTTCGTAAATTCCTTTATTTGTAAACAAAATCGAGGTGTGATAAAATAGAAAAAAGTGTTTTGGGAGGATTGCTTTATGGACGCAGTTGGAATTGATCTCTGTGAGATTTCACGGATTAAAGAATCGATGAAACGGGAAAGCTTTTGTCGTAGAATCCTTGGACAAAGAGAATTTTTGGAACTCCAAAAGCGCGGATTTCCACCCCAGAGCGTTGCGGCTTCTTTTAGTGCTAAAGAAGCTTTTTCTAAAGCGATTGGTACCGGACTTCACGGATTTTCTCTTTGCGAAGTGGAGCTGCTGCATCGGGAAAATGGAGCTCCATATCTGCACTTTTCTGGAAAAGCGGCCCGCTTGGCATTTGGAAAAGAATTCATGGTCAGCGTTAGCCATACCGATACTTTGGTAACAGTGATCGTCATCGGAAAGGAGATTTCAAATGGAACTGATCTCGGAAAAATTCGCCCGTTCGATTTTAAAGCCCAGAGCACAGAATGCCAATAAAGGAAACTTTGGAAGGCTCCTTTGTATTTGCGGCAGCTATGGGATGGCGGGAGCTGCTGTCCTTTGCGGAGGTGGAGCACTGAGATGCGGTACCGGTTTAGTGGATATGGCGGTACCGGAATCTATTTATCCGATCGTTGCTTCCAGACTTTTAGAACCAGTTTATACGGTTTATCAGAAGGATGATTTTTCTCCGGTCGAATCCGCATTAAAAAGGGCAACTGCTTGTGTGATGGGGTGTGGATTTTCAACCGCATATCCGGATCGGGTTCGGAACATTTTAAAGCATTGTCAAGTACCGCTCGTCTTGGATGCGGATGGATTAAACTGTATTGCAGAAGAGGCTGATACGATTTTGCCGTTTCTTGAGATGCCGCTTATTTTAACGCCTCACCCGGGAGAAATGGCAAGACTTACCGGCAAAACTGTTTCAGAAGTGCAAAAAAATCGAGTGGAACTTGCAGCCTGCTATGCCGAAAAATGGAATGCGGTGGTCGTTTTAAAGGGAGCTGGGACAATTGTTGCTTCTCCCAATGGACAAGTCCTTCAGAATCCAACTGGAAATCCTGGTATGGCCAAAGGCGGAAGTGGAGATCTCCTTTCCGGTATGATTGGAGCGTTTCTTGCACAGGGAGCGGAACCTTTTGCGGCGGCTTCGGCAGGCGTTTATTTTCATGGACTTGCCGGAGACTTTGCTGCAAAAAAGTTTTCTCAGACCGCGATGCTTCCGCATGATCTTTTAAAAGAATTGCCGGGGATTTTCCTTTAAAGACTATCATTTGGACAAATTTTATCTTTTTGTTTCAATCTTTCTCATTCTACACGGATCTTTCTGATTATGCATAGGATAGAGCAGCAAAATTCGGTGAATAAATCCGGATTAATTTGCCAAAGCTATCAAAGGAAAATCCTTTATGCGGAGTGTGAATAGATTTATGAATGTCAGACGGGGAGATATTTTTTATGCAGATCTCAGTCCTGTCGTCGGATCAGAGCAGGGTGGGGTCAGGCCTGTATTGATTGTTCAAAACGATGTCGGAAACCGTTTTAGTCCAACCGTAATCGCGGCAGCGATTACAAGTCAAAAAGGAAAGGCAGATCTTCCGACGCATATCTATCTGGATGCCGGAGATACCGGCTTATCCAAAGACAGTGTGGTTCTTCTGGAACAAGTCCGTACCCTTGATAAACACCGATTAAAAGAAAAAATGGGGCGCCTTGATCAACAGAGTATGAATCAGGTGGATCAGGCGATTTCCGTTAGTCTTGGAATCGGAGGACGCAGCAGGGCAACTACATAAACAGCCCTGCAAAATAAGAAAAACTACATGTGATTTCTCATTTTCTAGTGTTGAAAAAAGAGAATAAAATAGCCATAGAAGAAGGGATTCAAAACGGATTAAAATCCGTTTTGAATCCCTTCTCTTTTTGACAGGTTTTTCCTAAGAACTTGTGTCATACTCCAAATAAGAGGTGAGAAACTCGTGCAGGTAATCTATGTAGATGTTCTTCTGGGAACAAATCTATTTGTGGATTTTTGCCTCCTGCTTTTAAATGCGAAATTTCTGCATTTGGAGCCGAAAAAAGGGAGACTGATCTTGGGCGCATCGGTGGGGGCGGTGGGATCTTTGATTGTGCTTGTTCCTGCGATGGAGACGTGGGTTAGTTTTATTTATCAGCTGCTTTTGGCGGCGATTATTACATATTGTGCGTTTGGCTTTTGTGGGAGAGCCTTATTTTTAAGACAGCTGCTTTCCTTTTATGTGATGAGTTTTGCCTTTGCAGGGATTATGTTAGTCCTTTGGTATTTCTTGGCGCCAAAAGGTCTTTTTATTAAAAACAATGTAGTGTATTTTGATGTGCCTCCCGTTTTATTTATTGGATTGGTTGGCGTTTGTTATTTTACAATGCGGGTTTTTCACAGAATTACCGGCAGAGGAGCTGTACCAAATCTAGATGGGACTTTAGAACTTTCCTTTGACGGAGAAAAAAGAAAACTGCGGTGCAAAGTAGATACTGGATGTGCCTTAAAAGAACCATTTTCAGGATTGCCGGTGATTGTTGCCGAGCGAAAAGCTTTGCCGCAGCTTCCGAAAACGCCGCCGCGTCCGGTCCCTTTTTCCAGTGTTGGAGGAGATGGCCTTATGCGGGCGTGGAAACCCAGCAATGCGCAGATCCTAATTGGAGAAAAAGAAAAAAAGTTGGGACCCTGCTATGTGGCCGTGTCAGACAGCAAACTTTCTGGTGGTGATTACGAAGCGCTGATACCGCCGGAATTATTAGATGATTTTATGTAAGAAAGAGGAGAACAAGATGGAATTTTTGGCAGAAATCCGAAAAATCATTTTTAGTTTATTAAAAGGGCACATACATTATATCAATGGGCCAGAGACACTGCCTCCACCACTTTCGAAGGTGGAAGAAGCAAAAGTAATGCAGGACATTATGGATGGAAAACCAAACGCCAGGGAACCGCTTATTACGCATAACCTTCGGCTTGTTGTTTATATTGCAAAAAAGTTTGAATCGCCCAACGCGAATGTAGAGGATTTGATCTCGATTGGGACAATCGGGCTGATCAAAGCAGTTAATACATTTTGTCCAGAGAGAAAAATCAAACTTGCGACTTATGCGTCTCGATGTATCGAAAACGAAATTTTGATGTATCTGCGAAAGTCTAGTCAGTTAAGGTGCGAAGTCTCTATCGATGATCCGCTCAATGTTGATTGGGATGGCAATGAACTTTTGCTTTCCGACATTCTGGGAAGCGAGAGTGATTTAGTTTCCGGTGGGGTGGAGCAAGAGGCGGAAAAAAGGATGCTTCTTTCGGCAGTACAAGGGTTGGTCCCGCGGGAGCGTGAAATTATGGAACTGCGTTTTGGGCTCAATCATCATAAAGAACATACGCAAAAACAAGTGGCCGATGCACTGGGAATTTCACAGTCATATATTTCCAGATTGGAAAAGAAGATCATTCAACGACTGAGAAAAAATTTAGAAAAAGTTGGATAAAAATAAAAGCGGCTGTTTTCGATGTGCTTTTCGAAAACAGCCGTTCGTAATTTTTACATAAAAAGAGGTTACTTTTATTGCATTGCAGGAAAGTCTTAGAGAGCATCATCTTCAGAAAAATTGGTTTGATAGTACTGAATCAATTCGGATTTTGTATTAGCACATTGACCGTTAATGACGGCCTCCAGCAAAAAGCGAAGAACTTTTCCGATTTGTGGGCCAGGGGAAACTCCAGCTTTTAAAAGATCATTCCCATTTACTGCTAATTGCTTTAAAGAAAAACAATTTCCTTCTGCGATGATTTTTTGTGCGTGTGTTTCAATACGATTTAATTCTTCCAAGCGGCTAAAATAAAGAGGATTTTGCCCAGCAGCATCACCGCGCTTTAAATCTAGAATCAAAAAGAAAAGCGGTTCCCCCAGCTTTTGCAGACGGCGGCGGATCAG
Organism: Caproicibacterium sp. NSD3; assembly: GCF_053613275.1. Lineage (NCBI taxonomy): Bacteria > Bacillati > Bacillota > Clostridia > Eubacteriales > Oscillospiraceae > Caproicibacterium > Caproicibacterium sp. NSD3. The sequence continues at coordinate 1,336,884 of NZ_CM132119.1, read as the reverse complement.
ATGCTCATCGTCGGTATAAAGAATGTCATGGTAATGTACAGCGGAAACGATCAGATCAGAAAACTTTTTCGGGCAGCGTAACCGGCTTAGAATCGCTTCGGATAAGCTGACGCCGGTTTTTCCGTGACCATGAAAATGATCAATTCCATTTTTATCGGTTGTGTGACAGGAAGGTTTTCCAATATCGTGGAGTAAGGTAGCTAGACGTCGATCCGGGGTAGGTGGAACGTTTTCGAGAGCTTTAAGGGTATGGTGCCAGACGTCATAAATATGATAAGGATTATTTTGCGGACATTTCGTTTCTGGAAAAAGTTCCGGAAGAAAGACAAAAAACACGTCTTGATATTCGTCCAAAATTCGTGCGGCGCCCTTTCCGCAGAGCAGGCGGAGAAGCTCAGAACAAATTCGTTCCATTGCGATTGATTTTAAAAGCCACCGGTTTTGATGAATACTTTGTGCAGTTTTCGGCTCAATGGAAAAATCAAGAGTTGAAGCAAAGCGCAGCGCTCTTAAAATTCGAAGACCGTCTTCTTGAAACCGGTCATCGGGATTTCCAACGCAGCGAATGATTTTAGAGGATAAATCTTTTTGTCCCCCAAAAGGATCCGTGAGGGTTCCATCCCATGCCATAGCATTAATGGTAAAATCCCGTCGCTTTAAATCTTCAGTCAGGTTTCGGGTAAAACGGACAGTATCAGGCCTTCGATGATCGGAATAATTTCCGTCAATACGATAGGTGGTAACTTCTGCTGAGATGTTGTCTGCAAACACGGTAATGGTTCCGTGTTGAATTCCGGTTTCCCGGCAATAAAATTCTTTTGAAAGGACTGTTTCCGCTTGCTTTGGTAGGGCAGAGGTGGTGATATCCCAATCATGGGGTTCTTTTTGAAGCAAAAGATCTCTCAGACAGCCTCCGACCAAGCAGACTTCAAATCCAGCGCTTTGTAAAGAAGTACAAATCTTTTTGATTTCTTCCGGAATCAAAAATTCCATTGATGTTCACTCCTTTTAAAGGAATAAATTCAGTATAGCAGGTTCATTTTAGGGAAGCAAGAATTCTTGTTCTCTGTTAAATTTTAGAATAAATTTGACTTTTTTCATAAAAACGAGGAGAAAATCCGTTTTTTAAATTTATTAACAAATCAGTCTGGGATTTTTCAAGATACATGTTATAATAAATATAATAAAGTATATAAAAAGTGAGTAGGGAAATTTTGGAAAAAAATAAATCTATAGAAAAAAATTCTTCGACGGTTGATTTTAACCATTATTTATTTAATCGCCGTACTCTGATCGCGTTGATTTTGCCTTTAGTGGCGGAGCAGCTTCTGACAATCTTGGAAGGACTTGCAGATTCAATTATGATTGCAAGTGTAGGGGAGGCGGCTGTTTCTGGGGTCTCGCTGGTAGATAGCATTATGGTCCTCATAACCTTGATCTTTTCTGCAATGGCGGCCGGAGGCGCTGTTGTTGCCGGACAATATCTCGGCCAGAAAAACGCAGAAAAAGCAGATGAATCTGCTCGACAGCTAATGTGGGTTATGTTGGCTTTATCGATCATCGTAACAGCGCTTCTGTATTTGTGCAGATGGTTTATTCTTCATATAGTGTTCGGTCAAATTGATGAGAATGTCATGTATAATGCGGATGTCTATTTAATGATTGTAGCAGCTTCTGTGCCGTTTATTGCTCTTTACAACGGCGGTGCGGCAATTTTTCGCGCAATGGGCGATTCAAAAACTTCTATGCGTGTTTCGCTCCTCATGAATATCATCAATGTGATTGGAAATGGGCTTTTAATTTTTGAATTTCACCGCGGTACCGAGGGCGTTGCAATTCCGACCTTGGTTTCACGTATGGTCGCGGCATTTTTAATGCTCTTTTTGCTGAAAAAATCCGGAAGAACCATTTCGATTCCTTCCGACACTCCCTATCGTCCGGATTGGAAGATCATTAAAAATATTCTTCGGATTGGAGTTCCGAATGGACTTGAAAATGGAATGTTTCAGCTTGGAAAAATCATTATTTTAAGTTTGGTTTCCACTTTCGGGACTTATTCTATCGCAGCGAATGCAGTGGGGAATACCATTGGGAACTTTCAGACGATGTCCGGAATGGCCATGTCTCTTGCCGTCGTTACCGTGGTTTCACAGTGTATGGGAGCAGGCGATGTAAAACAGGCACGTTATTATGTGAAAAAACTAATGAAGATCACCTACCTTTTCATGGACGTTTTTGGAATCTTGATTTTATTGGGGCTGCCTTTCGTTATGAAGGTTTATGGACTTTCTCAGGAAGCCACCAATGCAGCAACGCTTCTTTTAACGATTCACGGTGTTTCTGCAATGTTGATCTGGCCCTTGTCCTTTACACTCCCCAATGTCTTTCGTGCTGCGGGAGATGTAAAATTCAGTATGATCGTTTCAACAGCTTCCATGTGGATTTTTCGAATTCTCTTCAGCTATGTATTTGGGCAGTATCTTGGATTCGGCGTAGTCGGTGTATGGGCAGCGATGATTGTGGACTGGATCTGCCGTATTTGCTTTTTCGTTCCGCACTATTTTCGTGGGAAATGGACTTCTTATAAAGCAGTTTGAGTGTTTTGAGCTTTTCACTGTTATGAAAAATTCAGATTAACCACTTAACTGAATATTCGGGATCAGAAATGAGCATCCTTTTTTTAAACAAATGTTTAAAATGTTTAGGAGGATGCCCATCATGGCTTCAGCAAAAGTTGAAATCTGTGGGGTCAATACAGCAAAATTACAGGTGCTTACCGAAAAACAGAAGATAGAGCTTTTAAAAAAGATGAAAGCGGGCGATCCTAATGCCCGTGAAGAATTGATCAAGGGAAATCTGCGGCTTGTTCTCAGCGTGATTCAGAGATTTACGAATCGTGGGGAAAATCCGGATGACTTGTTTCAGGTCGGATGTATTGGATTGATGAAGGCGATCGACCATTTTGATATTAATCAAGGGGTTCGTTTTTCCACTTATGGAGTACCGATGATTGTGGGAGAGATTCGCCGTTATCTGCGGGATAATAATGCCATTCGGGTATCTCGTTCTTTGCGTGATACCGCCTATAAAGCAATGCAGGCAAAAGAACGCATGACTGCTTCTCTCTCCAGAGAACCAACAATAGATGAACTGAGCAAAGAATTGGGCCGCCCAAGGGAAGAAGTCGTTTTGGCACTTGGATCTGTTGTGGAGCCGGTTTCTCTTTATGAGCCGGTATTTTCTGACGGCGGCGACACTATCTATGTAATGGACCAAGTGGGAGATCATAATGATGATAACAACTGGCTGGACGAAATTGCGCTAAAACAGGCGCTTCTTGATTTAAATAAACGAGAAAAGAAAATCCTTGCACTGCGGTTTTTTAAAGGAAAGACGCAGATGGAGGTTGCGCAGGAAATTGGAATTTCTCAGGCGCAGGTATCACGTTTGGAAAAAGCGGCTCTTGGAAAGATCAAAAAAAATTTATGAAATTTAAAAAGCTTCAAAAAATGCTCACATTTTGTTGGTATGATTTTTCCATATTATTTTAAAAGAAAAGGGTTGAACCCTATTTATGGAAAATCATCACCATTATAGACATGATCGGAAGAAGAGACGAAAGCAAATCTCCGTGCTGATTGCAGTTGGTTGCTGTTGTGTCGGAATCCTTTTTGCATGCTTGAAATTTGGAGTTTTTAATCTGGAAAAATCGGTAGAAGCTTCAGCCTCGAAAGGGGAAGTCTCTTCAGAAGAATCTTCACAAAAATCTTCGGGAGTATCGTCAGAAGAAGCAGAATCAGACGACCTTTCCCCGGGAAATATTTCCTGGGAAAAAGATGAAAATGGAGTGCATCTGGATGTTCCATATTTGAATCAAGATGATTTGCTGCCTTCCGGCTGTGAACTGGTCAGCTCTTTGATGTTGTTGGAGTATTATCATTATTCTTATACAGTAGATGATATCATTGATAATCTTGATATGGGGAACCTCTCGGAAATTAATGATCCAGATTACGATTATGCCGGACCGAGTCCGGAGGAATGTTTTGTGGGAAATCCTTTGAATGGAGATGGATTCGGGTGTTTCCCACCGGTGATCCAAAAGATGATGAATCGACTTTTAAAGGGCGGGCAGCAAGCAATCGATACCAGTGGAGAAAGTCTTGATGATCTTGCAAAACAATATTTGGATCAAGGAAAACCGGTTTTGGTTTGGACAACTATATTATGGGGTGATGCATATCCATCTGATACTTGGCTTTTGACAAAGCCTGGTGTCTATTCGATTCCGGAAGAAGATGTTTCTTCCAGTCTGATCACCGATCAGACTTATACATGGCCTGCCAATGAGCATTGTGTAGTCTTTGTTGGCTATGATGATGACAATTTTTATTTTAATGATCCATATGCGGACAGTGGAACGATTGCCTGCTCTAAAGAACAGGCAAACCAGTGCTATGAAACAATGGGATATCGCAGCCTTGCAGTGGAATAAAGACATGCCCCCTGCACATAGATTTGGTGTACAGGGGGTGTTTTTATGACCTGCCGTGTTTTCGATATGCGGAGAAAAGAAGTAATCAATATTCGTAATGGAATGAGACTGGGATGTGTGAACGATGTGGAAATTGATACAGAGACAGCCAATATTCTTTCATTGGTGGTATATGGGCGTTTGCGCTTTTTTGGCCTTTTCGGAAGAGAAGAAGATCAGATCATTCCATGGAATAGAATCACAGTGATCGGCAGCGATACTATTTTAGTGGATTGTGACCTGCCGGTGCTGCCGGAACACCGGTCTTTGTTTTCACATAAAAGAAAAGAAACAGGGAAAAAAAGCTTGTACTGAAGACTTTGCTGTGCTATAATACTTTAGCGCGAATCTGCGCAGTTATAAAAAACGCACGCCGTGCCTGTGACGAACTGGTGCCCAAATTTTGGGTTCTGCGTCATGCAAAAGGGCCGGCGGTGGAAAAACCAAGGAGGAAAAAAGAATGTCAGTCGTATCTATGAAACAACTGCTTGAAGCAGGTGTCCATTTTGGACATCAGACCCGTCGCTGGAACCCGAAGATGGCTCCTTATATTTTTACGGAGCGCAATGGAATCTACATTATTGATCTCCAGAAGACCGTTAAAAAGTTGGAAGAAGCCTATAACTTTGTCCGTGATATTTCCGCGGATGGCAAGAGCGTTCTGTTTGTCGGCACAAAGAAACAGGCTCAAGAGTCTGTAAAAGAAGAAGCTGAACGCGCTGGCGCTTACTATGTAAACGCTCGGTGGCTTGGCGGCATGCTCACAAACTTCCGCACCATTCGTCGTCGTATCGATCGTCTCCGTCAGCTCCAAGCAATGGAAGAGGACGGCACCTTTGATCTGCTCCCGAAGAAGGAAGTTGTTAAACTGAAGCTGGAAATCGAAAAATTGGAGAAATTCCTCGGTGGCATTAAAGATATGAAGGCTCTGCCTGGAGCGCTCTTTATTGTCGACCCCCGCAAGGAACGCATTGCTGTTTCTGAAGCACGCAAACTCCATATTCCGATTGTTGCAATCGTTGATACCAACTGCGACCCTGATGAAATTGACTATGTGATTCCGGGCAACGATGATGCAATTCGTGCTGTTAAGCTGATTTCTGCAACAATGGCAAACGCTGTCATTGAAGGCCATGAAGGCCAGCAGGGCGCTGCAGAAGAGCAGGAAAAAGTTGAAGAAGGCAAAGACGCAGAGTAATTAAAGATTAACTGCTAATTACTATATAATAAAATGATAAACAAATATAATAAAGATTCGGAGGTATCATCAATGGCTTTTACCGCAAAGGATGTAAAAGAGCTCCGTGAAAAGACCGGCTGCGGAATGATGGATTGTAAAAAGGCACTTACCGCATCCGATGGAGATATGGACAAGGCGCTGGATTTTCTGCGTGAAAAGGGACTGGCTGCCGCTACAAAAAAGGCTGGGAGAATTGCCGCAGAAGGTGTTGCATACGCTGTTTCTGATGACAAGGCCGGCGTGATTCTCGAAGTAAATGCAGAGACGGATTTTGTTGCGAAGAATGCTTCTTTCCAAGAGTTCGTTGAGATCTGTGCCAAGACAATTCTCAATGAGAATCCGGCAGATTTAGATGCTCTGCTTAAATGTAAGGCTTTTGGCAAAAAGATTACAGTCGATGAAGAGCTCAAAGAAAAGATTTATAAAATCGGTGAGAATCTTAAGATTCGCCGTTTTCAGCGCATAGAAGGCGTAACTGCTGATTATATTCACGCAGGTGGAAAGATTGCAGTTTTGGTCGGCTTTGATACTGATCCAGCAATTGCCGCAAAGGATGAATTTAAGGAGTATGCACATAATGTGGGCATGCAGATTGCGGCAATGAATCCGCAGTTCTTAGATCGTAATTCTGTTCCTAAAGATGTTGTTGAGCATGAAAAGAAAATTGCAAGTGAGCAGGCAGCAGCTTCCGGAAAGCCCGCAAATGTGATTGAGAAAATGGTGACCGGAAAGGTCAACAAGACTCTCAAGGAAATTTGCCTTGTCGATCAGGTTTATGTCAAAGACAGCAGCCTTTCTATTCAGAAATACACAGAGCAGGTTGCAAAAGAGCTTGGCGGAAAGATTACAATTAAAGAATTTGTCCGTTATGAAAAAGGCGAGGGTCTCGAAAAACGCAATGAGAATTTTGCAGAAGAAATTAAGAACCTCGTTAAATAAAGAATAATCAAAAAGCACCGAAGCGTTTTAAAAGCTTCGGTGCTTTTTTGAGGAAGTTTTGATCTTGAAAATCCATGTTTCATAGAGAATGTTTTTATTCTGGGAGCAGTTCATGATTTTTAACAGCATTTTCTATTTCTTCAACAACAAATGGCCATAAGGGCGGCATACCAATGCGTACCATATCCATTCGCTCATATACCTGAGAACGTGTGACACGCCCGAGCTTCCAAGTGTATCCGTCAGTAGCAACGTTGTTCAAAAATGGCTGCAGACGGTCACAGGCAGCGGCATATTGTGCGTCCGGCGTTTCCATTGCATCAAATTCTTCCCAAAGAGCTCGCATCTGAGGCCCTTGATCGGATGGAAGCTGAATGTATAATTTGTCTGCAGCTTCGGATTCCCGCACTGCTTTTGTTTGGTTTCCGGCAACATCATAAGCAAAAGTATCACCGGCGTAGATTTCAATTAAATCGTGGATAAGGCACATCTTGACTGCACGGTCGAGACCAACATGCGGACATGCATATTCATAAAGGACCATAGCCATCAGTGAAAGGTGCCAACTGTGCTCTGCATCCGTTTCACGACGGCTTTGATCTGTTAAAACGGTTCTACGGAGAATGTTTTTCATCTTGTCGGTTTCCAGCAGAAAATGGAGCTGCTGCTTGATTCGTTCCTGTTCCAAAAAAATGCCTCCTTATTTTTTCTTGCGGAAGAAAATGGAGTATAAGCCCCGATCAAATCCGCCTATGATTGCTTCGTAAGTGACCAGGCCCATTTTGTTTTTGGGCTGAGCCTCATTCCAAAGCTGGATAAAATGATTGGCGGCAGAGATGCTTTCTGGCCCAAAGCTTTGCAAAGCGGGCAGAACATACATCCCAATCCAAAAGCGGCGGTCATAAAACGAAATCCCCTTCAGCTTGAGACCGATTTCCTGAAAATAGGAGAAATAGCAGTCAAGCAGTTCTTTGGCAAAAGCCTCCTGAAAAGCATTGTCGCTGCCGGAAAGCTGTTCTGCAGCCGGTGTAAGCCATTCTTTGCATTGCTCAAAGTCTTCAGGATAGTCTCTGGAATTGTAGCGCTTTTGCTGCGGAAGAAAAGAAAAAATATTTTCATCAATTTTAGAAAGAATGGATTTTTCCAAAAGAGAATCACCTCTCCTTGTTTTTATAAGGAAAATTGTATCATGATTTTGGGATTTCGACAAGATTGCATTGTCAAATATGACTTTGTTTGATTGACTTTCCCATATGGATTCGATAAAATAATTAGAAATAGCTGTAGATCTCTACTGAAAAATTGGTCTGCAGCAGAAAGGCGGCGCGTTAGATTGACAGTTCGGGAAAAAATTCAGGCTTTGCGTCGGGAGATGGATCGATACAAAGTGGATGCGGTGATCGTCCCCACCAGCGATCCTCATTTGAGTGAATATCCACCAATGTGCTGGCAGGCGAGAAGCTGGCTTACCGGTTTTACCGGGAGTGCAGGGACTTTAGTTGTGACGAAAGAAGAGGCCGGATTGTGGACGGATGGGCGGTATTTTCTGCAGGCTCAGTCCGAACTTTCCGGCAGTCATATTAAACTTTATCGGATGGGCGTCAAAGGAGTTCCCACGATTTCGGCCTTTCTCGCTGCTAAAATTCCGGCAGGCAGAGCAGCTGTAGATGGAATGGTTTGTCCAGCCAGAACAGCATTCGTGATTGAAAATGCGCTGAAAAAAGTAGATGCGGAACTGGTTGATCTTGATTTGATATCACGGATCTGGAAAGAAGGACGCCCAGCTCTGCCCAATTCGACGATTGTGACTTTGGCGGATTCCTTTTCAGGACAGCCCGCGAAAGATAAAATAAAATTAATTCGGAAACATCTCAAAGAATTAGGAGTGCAGGCACAGCTTTACAGCTTGTTGGAGGATACCGCGTGGGGAACAAACCTGCGCGGCAGCGATATTGACTACAATCCCTTTTTCCTATCTTACCTTTTGGTTACGGAAGAGGATGCAATCCTTTACGTAGAAAAGGACAGGCTGTCTAAAGAAGCGCGAGCTTCCCTTGAGGAGAATAACATCGAAGTTCGCCCGTATGGCGTTTTGCAGGAAAACTTGCAGCAGGATTTTGGTGGCTGCAAGTTTCTCGTGAGCCTTCCTAATATTTGCTGGACTTGCGTGCGCCTGCTGATTCAAAATCCAACGGTCACTGTTGTTTATGGGTCCGATGTGATTATGAATCTAAAAGGCGTTAAGAACGAAACAGAGATTTCTAATTTACGCACTGCACATTTATGGGACGGCATTGCTCTGACCAAATTTGCCGTATGGCTATCTGATCGCATGAAAAAAGGGACGCCTACAGGGGAATACGATGTCTGCGAAAAATTGAAAGCACTTCGTGCTGCGCTGCCGGAAAATCGCGGCGAGAGCTTTGCAACGATTGCAGCTTTCGGGAAAAATGCAGCAATGATGCATTACGAGCCTACAAAAGAAAAATATTCTATGATAGAACCGCATGGATTTTTGCTGATTGATTCCGGCGGACAATTCTTGACCGGCACGACCGATGTGACCAGAACATTTTCGATGGGACCTCTTACGGAAGAGGAACGCGAGAGCTATACATTTGTATTGAAAGCCCATATTAGTCTTGCTATGGCGCGCTTTCCGGAAGGAACGACCGGAGGAGCGCTGGATGCGCTTTCAAGGGAACAAGTCTGGAAAGTCGGGCAGGATTATCGCTGCGGAACAGGACATGGAGTCGGATATTATGGCGGAGTCCATGAAGGACCGCAGAATTTTTGTCCGGGCAGCCCGATTCCGCTTAAAGTTGGGATGACGATTACAGATGAACCCGGCATTTATAAGGACGAAAAATTTGGAATCCGGATTGAAAATATGCTGGAGGTCGTTTTTTGGAAAAATACAGAATATGGTGACTTTTATGGGTTCCGTCCGCTTACACTGTTTCCGATTGATACAGCTCCGCTCTGCTTGGAGGTGATGACGCGGGAAGAAAAGAAATATTTGAATCAATATCATAAAACAGTCTATGAAAAGTTGTCTCCTCTTCTTGAAAAAGAAGAACGTGAATGGCTGCAAAGGGCATGCCGCCCAGTTTCTGAAGGAGGAAGTTTATGAGAAGCCTAATTGATCCGCTCGATTTGTCTATCAAAGAAATCGATTCTATTTTGGATTTGGCAGATGATATTGCAAAGGACCCGAAACACTATCGCCATGTCTGTGACGGTAAAAAACTTGCGACGCTTTTTTATGAGCCAAGTACACGCACACGCCTGAGTTTTGAAGCCGCTATGCTCAATATGGGCGGCAGCGTGATGGGATTCGCCACCGCTGATTCTTCCTCTGCTTCAAAGGGAGAAAGTGTGGCAGATACCATTCGCGTCGTTTCCTGTTATGCGGATATTTGTGCGATGAGGCACCCCAAAGAAGGTGCGCCGTTAAGGGCATCCCTCTATTCCAAAATACCGGTGATCAATGCCGGAGACGGAGGGCATCAGCATCCGACTCAGACTTTGGCAGATCTGATGACAATCCGGCAGAAAAAAGGGCGCCTTTCTCATTTGACGATTGGACTTTGCGGGGATCTAAAGTTTGGCAGAACGGTTCACTCCTTGATTAAATCGCTTTCCCGGTATGAAGGAATCAGTTTTGTGTTGATTTCGCCGGAGGAGCTGCGCGTACCAAGCTATATTCTCGAGGAAGTTTTAAAGCCAAAAAGGATTTCCTATAAAGAAGTCAGCAATTTGGAGCTCGCCATGGGGGAACTTGACTTGCTTTATATGACCCGTGTGCAGAAGGAACGTTTTTTCAACGAAGCGGATTATGTTCGTTTAAAAGATACTTATATCCTGACTGAGGACAAGCTTCGCAATGCAAAACCGGATATGTATATTCTGCATCCATTGCCGCGTGTGAATGAGATTTCCTTGGAAGTAGACGATGACCCACGCGCCGCTTATTTTGATCAGGTACAGAATGGTGTTTATGTACGAATGGCTCTGATGATGAAACTTTTGGGGGTGGAAAAGCCATGCTGAATATTGATTCTTTGCAGACTGGAATTGTCATTGATCATATTCCTGCCGGAGAAAGTATGCGCATTTATGAACTCCTTCATCTGGAACAAATGGATTGCTGTGTTGCGGTGATTAAAAATGCACGCAGTACAAAATATGGGCGGAAAGATATTATTAAGATTGAGGGCAACGTTAAGATTGATCTTGATGTTTTGGGATTCGTTGATCCGAATATCACAGTCGATTTTATTGAGAATGGAAAAATCATTGAGAAGAAAACAATGACACTTCCTCAGTATCTGAAAAATGTAATTAAATGCAAAAATCCTCGCTGCATTACAACGATTGAAGAAGAAATCGATCAGGTATTTCAGCTTTGTGATCCTAAAGCAAGACGGTATCGCTGCATTTATTGTGAACAGGAATATTCTCCGAGACCATAAGATCATTTTAGGCCGACGTTTTGGCGTCGGCCTTTTTTAATTGTTAAATTTAAAGAAAAATCCATAAATTTGAGCAAAAAATCGATTATAATAAAAAGCATAATCTCATTTTTAGGAGAGTGACTAAATGAACTGGATTGATAAATTGGATCGAAAATTCGGGAGACATGCGATTTCGCACTTGATGTACGGAATTTCTGCCGTGATGCTGATTGTTTACTTCGCAAATCTGCTGACCAGAGGGGCGGTTTATCAGCTGCTTTCTTTTAACCGTTCTTTGATCTTTTCCGGACAGATTTGGAGAGCAATCACTTTTTTGATTCTTCCGCCGAATAACTCTCCTATCTGGATTTTATTCAGCCTGTATTTTTATTGCCTGATTGGCAATGGATTGGAGCAGGAATGGGGTAGTTTCCGCTTTAATTTATTCTATCTGATTGGTGCTTTGGGAGCAATCATTTCCGGCTTTTTGACGGGATATGCAGTCAATGATTATCTGAATTTTTCTATGTTCCTGGCGTTTGCAGCGATCTATCCGAATTTTCAGATTCTTGTCTTTTTCGTCCTGCCGATTCAAGTAAAATATCTTGCAATTCTCGACGTCATTTTTTATGCGTTTTCTTTTATAAGCGGAACTTTTTCAACTCGAATAGCAATTTTGATGGCACTTTTAAATGTAGTCCTTTTCTTCGGCAGTGATTTTTATCATCATTTAAAAGGGGAATCCGGTTATCGGCAGACACGCAATAACTGGAGAAATTTTTATCGACAATGACTGATGGAAAGGGAACATCCATGAAAAAAATTCGGGTTTTGGCAGGCTTACTTTGTTTTTGCATGATATTGTCCGGTTGCAGCTTTCATGATTTTCCGTGGGATTCTCAGAGTCAGTATCAGCAGACCCAGACGATGTCGGAGAGCAATCCACAGGCACAGGAAGATTCAAAAATCGAGCAAAAAAGCGATTATGAAAATTTGCCTGATGATGATTGCCGAACCCTTTATGATCAGCTTTTGTCGGCAGTGTCGAAGATTTCTGCTCAGCAGCAGTCCGACGGAACTTATTCAATTCAGGAAGTCACTGTTTCGCAATCTCTTTCCGCTGCACAGATTCGGGAAAGTGTAAGGGCGATGCGAAACGATCATCCGGAATACTTTTGGATAAGCACCGTTTATCAATATCGGTATTTCGGAGGCAACACTTCTGTACAATTGTTTTCATACCTTTCTCCGGAAGAAAGCACTCAAAATTCACAGCAGCTAAAACAGGTTATTGATGGAGCCCTTGCCAATGTATCTGAGAACAGTAGTGACCTTGACCGGGAGATTGCAGTCTTCAATGCACTTTCCGATCGATGCGAATATGATTTTGAAGCCGAAAAGGACGAGAGCAAATGGCGGGCTTATACTGCGATTGGAGCACTCCTTGACGGGAAAGCAGTCTGCGATGGGTATGCGCGGGCCATGGAATTGCTATGCGCTTATGTGAAAATCCCTTGCAGGATCATCTATGGCACCTCTAAGGGCAGTCCTCACGCTTGGAATTTGGTTGAACTTGATGGAAACTGGTATCATTTTGATCCTACTTGGATAGACAATAACAGCATTCGTGCCTATGATGCTTTTAATGTAACAGACAAAGTGATTCAGAAGGATCATACAATCAGTCCTATCAATGGAGAAGAAGACGGAAATTTTGAAATGCCCGCCTGTATGGCAACGGAAGATAATTATTTTGTTGCGCGGGGTATCCATATTAATAGAACCGACGATTCGGATTCAGAAGGGATTATAAAAGCTTTAAAGGAAGCAATGCTTTCCGGAAATACAAATTTGGCCTTTTATATCGACCCTTCCATCGATTTTCAAACGGAATTAAAAGCACTTTTTTCGGGGGGCCTTACCAATTTGAGAAATGGGTAGAGACAGCAAATTTTTTGTTGCCTTCAGAGAAACAGATCCATTACAACAATGTTCGTTATATTCCTTTTGAAGCAATGCATGGAATCAGCTTGCAGCTTGACTATCAGGGATCTTAAAAAGCAGATCATTTTTATAAAAATGATCTGCATGACATATGGAATGATTAAGAATAGAGAAAATGAGGAGGATTTTCAGTGTTACAGGATATTTTACCACATATTTATCATAATTCATTTGAGCTGCGCCCTGCAGAAGAGGACGATGTTGTTTTTATTTTTCGAAGAAATCAGGTTCTCTTAAAGGTTTCTGATTGTCAGTTGACCTTACCGCATATCAAAGATTTTTCACAGATTGCTCCGGAGCATTGTCGCTCTCTATTTTCGATCGATGATACATGGTATTCCATGCTAAAGGAAGGTGAAATTGCTCCGCCGAAGGGGTATGACTATTATTCTACTGCACAGTACCGGGAATTTCGTCCTATGGAAGCTCTATTTCCCTGTGCTGTTGCCGGAAGCTTGAATAGATGGTATCTAGATAATCAATATTGTGGTGCTTGTGGGGAAAAGCTGCAGGACAGCGAAGAGGAACGGGCTCTGGTTTGCCCTTCATGCGGGAAGATCCTATATCCGAAGATCTGTCCGGCGGTTATAGTTGCCGTTTGCGATGGAGATCGTCTTCTTCTGACAAAATACGCGGGGCGCTCATTTAAAAAGTATGCACTGATTGCAGGCTTTAATGAAATTGGAGAATCCATTGAGGAGACAGTCCACCGAGAGGTCTTTGAAGAAGTAGGGGTGAAAGTTAAAAATTTAAGATTTTATAAATCACAGCCATGGGTATTCACCGATACTTTGTTAATGGGATTTTTCTGTGACCTTGATGGAAAAGATGAAATCACGCTGCAGGAAAGTGAACTGTCGGTAGGCACGTGGGTAAAACGCAGCGAATTGCCGGAAGACATGGCAAAGCTGAGTTTAACTGGAGAAATGATTGAATGTTTTCGCAAAAGTTTAGATAAATCAAAAAAAGGTGAAAAAAGGTGAAAAAAGGGGTTGACAAAGGGAGGTAGGTTTGGTATTATAGTAAAGCTGACTCGCGAGAAACGAGCGGCGCAGGACCTTGAAAATTAAACAACGAAAAGAGACAAAGGGACCCGGAAAAATTCCGAGAGGAATTGGAACGGAACGAGAAGAAAAACTCGTAAAAAACGGACAAATTAAAAGAAACACGCAAGTGTTTCGAAATGAGCTATAAGAAAGCTCTGAAATACGATTAGAGCGCGTAAGCGTTTTGATAAAATATTTTAGAGAGTTTGATCCTGGCTCAGGACGAACGCTGGCGGCGTGCCTAACACATGCAAGTCGAACGAAACTTAGAGGATGAAGTTTTCGGATGGAATCCAATAAGTTTAGTGGCGGACGGGTGAGTAACGCGTGAGTAACCTGCCTTTCAGAGGGGGATAACGTCTGGAAACGGACGCTAATACCGCATAACATCTCTTCTTCACATGGAGAAGAGATCAAAGGAGCAATCTGCTGAAAGATGGACTCGCGTCCGATTAGCTAGATGGTGAGATAACAGCCCACCATGGCGACGATCGGTAGCCGGACTGAGAGGTTGAACGGCCACATTGGGACTGAGACACGGCCCAGACTCCTACGGGAGGCAGCAGTGGGGGATATTGCACAATGGGGGAAACCCTGATGCAGCAACGCCGCGTGAAGGAAGAAGGTCTTCGGATCGTAAACTTCTGTCTTTAGTGAAGATAATGACGGTAACTAAAGAGGAAGCTCCGGCTAACTACGTGCCAGCAGCCGCGGTAATACGTAGGGAGCAAGCGTTGTCCGGATTTACTGGGTGTAAAGGGTGCGTAGGCGGTTCTGCAAGTCAGTTGTGAAAACTATGGGCTTAACCCATAGCCTGCAATTGAAACTGTGGGACTTGAGTGAAGTAGAGGTAGGTGGAATTCCCGGTGTAGCGGTGAAATGCGTAGAGATCGGGAGGAACACCAGTGGCGAAGGCGGCCTACTGGGCTTTAACTGACGCTGAAGCACGAAAGCATGGGTAGCAAACAGGATTAGATACCCTGGTAGTCCATGCCGTAAACGATGATTACTAGGTGTGGGGGGTCTGACCCCTTCCGTGCCGGAGTTAACACAATAAGTAATCCACCTGGGGAGTACGACCGCAAGGTTGAAACTCAAAGGAATTGACGGGGGCCCGCACAAGCAGTGGAGTATGTGGTTTAATTCGAAGCAACGCGAAGAACCTTACCAGGTCTTGACATCTATCGAAACCCTAAGAGATTAGGGCGTGCCCTTCGGGGAACGGTAAGACAGGTGGTGCATGGTTGTCGTCAGCTCGTGTCGTGAGATGTTGGGTTAAGTCCCGCAACGAGCGCAACCCTTACTGTTAGTTGCTACGAAAGAGCACTCTAGCAGGACTGCCGTTGACAAAACGGAGGAAGGTGGGGACGACGTCAAATCATCATGCCCCTTATGACCTGGGCTACACACGTACTACAATGGTCGTTAACAGAGAGAAGCAAGCCCGCGAGGTGGAGCAAAACTCTAAAAACGGTCTCAGTTCGGATTGTAGGCTGAAACTCGCCTACATGAAGATGGAATTGCTAGTAATCGCGGATCAGAATGCCGCGGTGAATACGTTCCCGGGCCTTGTACACACCGCCCGTCACACCATGGGAGCCGGTAATACCCGAAGTCAGTAGTCTAACAGCAATGAGGACGCTGCCGAAGGTAGGATTGGCGACTGGGGTGAAGTCGTAACAAGGTAGCCGTATCGGAAGGTGCGGCTGGATCACCTCCTTTCTATGGAGAACAGTCGGATGGAAGCATTCGACGACATTCCAAGGTCAGGTTTCCTAAGTCTCTAATCGTTGTTTAATTTTGAAGGCCTTGCAAAAGGACTTCAATCAGGTGGAAGGGTAACAGCCACCAGTTATGGGGGTATAGCTCAGCTGGGAGAGCGCCTGCTTTGCAAGCAGGAGGTCAACGGTTCGATCCCGTTTATCTCCACCAGGCTCCAAAAGGGAGCCAAAAGAAAAGATGGGCAGACGGTGAGAACCGGAAGCCGGAAACATGGGCTTATAGCTCAGCCGGTTAGAGCGCACGCCTGATAAGCGTGAGGTCGGTGGTTCGAGTCCACTTAAGCCCACCAGCACCGAAAGGTGTAAGTTGTACATTGAAAACTGAATAAAGAAGTAGAAGCAGATATTGAACGCAACAATGAGTAAAATCATTGTTAGAAATTATTATCAAATCTACAATTTCATTAAGTGGTGATGAGAAATCATCACCAGCTGAGAACTAAAGAAGAACACATGGTCAAGCTACAAAGAGCGCAAGGGGAATGCCTTGGCACTGGGAGCCGATGAAGGACGTAACAAACTGCGAAAAGTTTCGGGGAGCCGTAAGTAGGCATTGATCCGGAAATATCCGAATGGAGCAATCCGACTGGAGACATGTCCAGTCATCCTGACGTAAATTCATAGCGTCAGGAGGGGAACCGCCTGAACTGAAACATCTAAGTAGGGCGAGGAATAGACATCAAATGAGATTCCGCTAGTAGTGGCGAGCGAACGCGGAAGAGGCCAAACCGAAGGGAGAAATCCCTTTGGGGTTCGGACAGCATAATGGATGTGGAACTTTAACAGAACAGCCTGGGAAGGCTGGCCATAGAGCGTGAGAGCCGCGTAAGTAAAAAGGTGAAACACCAAGCTGTATCCAGAGTACCGCCGGACACGAGAAATCCGGTGGGAATATGGGGGGACCACCCTCCAAGCCTAAATACTACCCAGTGACCGATAGTGAAGAGTACTGTGAAGGAAAGGTGAAAAGGACCCCGGAAGGGGAGTGAAATAGAACCTGAAACCTTGTGCTTACAAGCACCGAAAGCCCGTCAATGGGTGATCGGGTACCTTTTGTAGAATGGTCCGGCGAGTGAATGTGACTGGCAAGGTTAAGGACTTCAGGTCTGGAGCCGTAGCGAGAGCAAGTCTGAATAGGGCGCAAGAAGTCAGTTATATTCGACCCGAAACCGGGTGACCTACCCATGTCCAGGTTGAAGTGGAGGTAAAACTCCATGGAGGACCGAACCGACTCCCGTTGAAATGGTAGCGGATGAGGTGTGGGTAGCGGAGAAATTCCAATCGAACCCGGAGATAGCTGGTTCTCTCCGAAATAGCTTTAGGGCTAGCCTTGTATTAGATTACCGGAGGTAAAGCACTGAATGGTCTAGGGACCGAAAGGTTACCAAAACCTATCAAACTCAGAATGCCGGATAATTGATGTACGGGAGTCAGACAGTGTGAGATAAGTTTCATTGTCAAAAGGGAAACAGCCCAGACCCACAGCTAAGGTCCCAAAACACGGTTAAGTGGAAAAGGATGTGGGGTTGCACAGACAACCAGGATGTTGGCTCAGAAGCAGCCATACATTAAAAGAGTGCGTAATAGCTCACTGGTCGAGTGACCCTGCGCCGAAAATTTAACGGGGCTAAATCGTGTACCGAAGCTTGGGATGCAGCAATGCATGGTAGGAGAGCGTTCTATACGGAGTGAAATCATAGCGGAAGCGATGGTGGACTGTATAGAAGTGAGAATGCCGGAATGAGTAGCGCGAAATGTGTGAGAATCATATTGGCCGAAAGTCTAAGGTTTTTGGAGGAAGGTTCGTCCGCTCCAAGTAAGCCGGGAGCTAAGGTGAGGCCGAAAGGCGTAGCCGATGCACATACGGTGGATATTCCGTAGCCGCCAAAAGATTTAAGATAAGTGACACCTTGAAAGGGCATGACCCGGGCGTTGGTTGACCCGGGCGTAAGGGACCGAAATTAGAGTAGGGAAGCATGCTTAGACGAGGGCGAGAAAAGCTTATTGTATATCTTAGGCGCCCGTACCGCAAACCGACACAGGTAGACAGGAAGAGAATTCTAAGGCCAACGGGAGAAGGGTAGTTAAGGAACTCGGCAAATTGGTCCCGTAACTTCGGAATAAGGGACGCCACAGAGATGTGGCCACAGTGAATAGGCCCAGGCGACTGTTTAGCAAAAACACAGGTTTCTGCCAAATCGTAAGATGACGTATAGGAGCTGACACCTGCCCGGTGCTGGAAGGTTAAGAGGAGATGTGCAAGCATTGAATTGAAGCCCCAGTAAACGGCGGCCGTAACTATAACGGTCCTAAGGTAGCGAAATTCCTTGTCGGGTAAGTTCCGACCCGCACGAAAGGTGTAACGATCTGGGCACTGTCTCAATTACCCGCCCGGCGAAATTGTAGTACCGGTGAAGATGCCGGTTACCCGCGACAAGACGGAAAGACCCCATGGAGCTTTACTGTAGTTTAATATTGGGTTTCGGTAATTTATGTACAGGATAGGTGGGAGACTTGGAAACCCCGGCGCTAGCCGGAGCGGAGTCAACCTTGGGATACCACCCTTAAGTTGCTGAAATTCTAACCTGCGGCCGTGAATCCGGCCGGGGGACATTGTTAGACGGGCAGTTTGACTGGGGCGGTCGCCTCCAAAAGAGTAACGGAGGCGCTCAAAGGTTCGCTCAGCACGGACGGAAACCGTGCTCTTGAGTGTAAACGCAAAAGCGAGCCTAACTGCGAGGATGACAGTCCGAGCAGTAACGAAAGTTGGAGTTAGTGATCCGGCGGTATGAGAGTGGAATTGCCGTCGCTCAACGGATAAAAGCTACCCTGGGGATAACAGGCTGATCTCCCCCAAGAGTCCACATCGACGGGGAGGTTTGGCACCTCGATGTCGGCTCATCACATCCTGGGGCTGTATTCGGTCCCAAGGGTTCGGCTGTTCGCCGATTAAAGTGGTACGCGAGCTGGGTTCAGAACGTCGTGAGACAGTTCGGTCCCTATCTGTCGTGGGCGCAGGATATTTGCGGAGAGCTGTCCTTAGTACGAGAGGACCGGGATGGACGCACCGCTGGCGCACCAGTTGTCATGCCAATGGCACAGCTGGGCAACTATGTGCGGATCGGATAAACGCTGAAAGCATCTAAGCGTGAAGCCGACTCCAAGATTAGATATCCCATGGCGTAAGTCAGTAAGACCCCTTGTAGACTACAAGGTTGATAGGCTGCGTGTGTAAGTACGGTAACGTATGTAGCTTGGCAGTACTAATAGGTCGAGGGCTTGACCATTAACCTTCTTTGGTTCGCGCTCTTTCTCTCTTCTACTTACCTTTATTCAGTTTTCAGTGTACAAATTGTGCATGTTTTATGCACCATTAGCTCAGTTGGTAGAGCACCTGACTCTTAATCAGGGTGTCCCGGGTTCGAGTCCCTGATGGTGCACCAGACTACTTCCGGGCTGCCAGCTTGGCTGCCCGGTTCTTTTTTTAAGTTAATATTTTATCTCCCCGCTGACTTTAAATCAGCGGGGATTTTTTTAAGCCCACCTGTAAAACAGGTGGGCTTAATTTTATATGCTTTCAACTATTAGACAATTCGATTTATATGATTGGGCAAATTTCGACGCTCTTTTTACAAAAAGTACAAGAGCCAAAAAAGAAAAATTAACCATTTTTATTTATTTAAGAAAGACTTTGGTTTATTTGATAAAGTCTTTGAGAAGTTTGGTTGACAACCTTTCGTAAATCAATATAATGAAAGTCAATATCTACAAATTGTTATTAAATAATTTAGGCAATATATTAAACTAAGAGTTTAAAAAAGAAATTTGTGATTTTGTTTTTGTGCATTATATGAATAATTTATTTTATATAAATTCAAATATTTTAAAAAAGAAAAAAATAGCAAAAAATATTTTAAATAAATGAATTATGTAACAATAATTAAGTCTTTGTGTAGTTTATATTAAAAAGCATTATTTTTTTGTTTATATATCGAATTGAAAAAAAGACGATCCGATTATAAAATATGAGTGTCGACCGAAGAGAAGCTGCAGATTCTCACCGGAAGATCAAAAAGGAGGGGAAATTTTATGAACGAAGAAAAAAAGACGGTTGCTACTGAAGAAGGCGCATTGTCAGTCAAAAAACTAACCTTTTGGGAAGCTGCCATGATTATTGTCGGCGCGAATATCGGTTCCGGAATTCTGGGACTCGCTTATTCCACGCGCAAGGCCGGATGGCCGATCCTGCTTTTGTGGCTGATTGTAGCTGGCGTCTGCACTACGGCGTCGATGCTCTATGTAGCTGAGACTACCCTGCGCACCAAAAAACCAATGCAATTGCCGGGCCTTGCGCGCCGCTATGTCGGAACAGCCGGTGCTGTGCTGGCATTTATCTCCGTCTGCGCGAACTCCATCGGATGCATGATCGCCTATACGCAGGGATCCGGCAATATTTTAAGTCAGCTTCTGGGCGTATCCAATACAGTAGGAAGCCTGATCTTTACGATTCCCGCTGTAATCGTCGTATGGTTTGGCCTTAAGGCTACCGGTATTGCAGAAAAATTCGTGAGTACCGGAATGATCGTTTTAATTCTGGTTCTAATCCTTTGTTCATTTCTTTCCAGCAAATCAAATGTCAGTCAGGCAATTTATACCAACTGGACTTATGCAGTGCCAGTATTTAACGTTGTTATTTTCAGTTACATCGCACAGTATGCGGTCCCCGAACTTGCCCGCGGTTTGCGCCATGACGCAAGTAAGCTTCCCAAGGCTGTTACGGTCGGCATGGTCATTACCGGTATTTTGCTGGCTCTGGTCCCGTTGGCAGTTATTTCCCTCACTGGTCCTGACAATGTAACTCAGGTTGCTACTTTGGCATGGGGTCAGGCACTCGGAACCTGGGCTTTCTATGTTGCAAACCTGTTTGCACTGTGTGCCATGATGACCTCTTATTGGGCAGTCGGCGGTTCAATGCTTACGAATATTGTCGATATGTTCAAGTGTAAGAGCGAGCATGATTTCAAAACTCGTTTTATTTCCATCATTTGTGTGGTACTACCTCCGTTTATTTTGGCCTATAGTGGCCTTGTAAGTTTTGTAGATGCCATCTATCTTGCAGGTACATTTGGCGGCGTGATCATGTCAGTTTTGCCTGCTTTAATGCTCAACGGTGCCCGCAAAAACGGCGACATGGAGCCACAGTGGAAATGTGGCTGGTACAGCAGCAAAGCTGTTCAGGCCGTCATTATCATTCTGTTTTGCTCTGCCGCTATTTATGCGATTTTGAATTTGTTCGGTATTCTTCCTTCCGGTTGGTGAGGAACACTCCCAAAGGATCTGATTCAGAAAGGAGCAGAATAAAAAATGCGTGTTATTCCAAAAGACAAAGTGATTTTTAGTTTTAATCAGAAAAACGCCGCCAATTATCAAGTGGATGACGGCGAGATTTTCTGGGTTGAGACCGATGATTGTTACAGCGGACAGATTCAGGACGAAAAAACCCGACGTCCTGATATTGATATTTCCATTATGGATTGTGCAGTAGGGCCGATTGCGGTGAAGGGCGCAATGCCTGGGGATACGCTGTGCGTTGAAATCCTGGCAATCGATCTTGTGGACCACGGCGTGATGGTTACTTCCAAAGGCTTGGGCGTTTTGGGTGATCGGATTACCGAGCCGGATACTAAAATCATTCCAATTCACGACGGATTCGCATGGTTCTCCGATACCATTCGTATTCCGCTTACCCCAATGGTGGGCGTTTGCGGCATAGCGCCCAAAGCTGGACTTGATATTCACTGCGCAGTGCCGGGAACCCACGGTTCCAATATGGATACAAAAATGGTCAAAGTCGGCAGTCGGCTTTATCTGCCGGTCGAAAAAGAGGGCGCCGATCTGGCAGTGGGAGATATTCATGCCTGTATGGGGGACGGAGAGCTCAGCGGTACTGGAATCGAAACTGCAGGACGTATCTGCCTTCGCACAACGGTTTATAAAGACCGACCGGTTCACGGACCGGTTATTGAGACAAAGGATGATCTTTATTTTCTGGGAACTGCGGCAACATTAAAGGAAGCTATTAAAATTGCCGTGGCAGAAACCGTAGAATTTATCGAGAAAAAGCGGTCTCTCGATTTTCAGGATGCCTATCGTTTCCTGAGTGCAACTTGCGATATTCAGATCAGTCAGGTTGTCAACGATTTGGTGACCGTTCGCTGTCACCTGCCAAAATTTGATACGGAAATTGAGACTTTGTAATACGCCCTCGTTTTTCCGAATATGAAAGGGAATGCGGTTGCTTTTAAGAGCAGCGGTATTCCCTTTTCCTTGTTTCAGAGAAAAAAACGTGTTATAATAAAACGTCAATAACGGATGACGGAGATTTTTGGCTATGATGAAAAAAATTGTCAAAAAATTAAAAATTTGTTTTCCTCATTGCTGGGAAGACGATACAGCCCTGATTGTGTTGATGGCTTCTGCCCTTGACATCTGTTTTCTTCTAAAACCGTTAAATGGAAGTGACGGTTTGGCACAGATGGTCTTTATTCTGGCGGTGCTTCTGATCTCCTGTGTGACGCAGGGCTATCTTTATGGTATGATTGCGAGTATCGCTTCTTTTTTTGCGGTCAATTATTTTTTTACTTTTCCATATTATACACTGGACTTCAGTCTTATTGGCTATCCACTTACGTTTGTAACCTTCATTATCGTTTCCATTGTGGGCAGCACCATGACCAATATTCTGAAGGAAGGGGAAAAAATTCGCATGCAGAGCGAGCAGGATCATCTGCGGGCAAACCTTCTGCGGGCGCTCGGCCATGATCTGCGTACACCCCTGACTTCGATTTCGGGTTCCGCGTCACTTCTTTTGGAGCAGGGGGAAAAGATGAGCCGGCAAGATCAAGAGGATCTTTTGCAGAACGTCCGGGAAGAAGCGGACTGGCTCATGCGCATGGTTGAAAATTTGCTTTCGATCACGCGTTTTGGAGGGGGAGCGGAAAATCTAATCAAGAAACCGGCTGCAGCGGAAGAGCTTTTGGGCGAAGCTATCGGAAACTTTCAAAAGTACTATTCTTCAGTTGAGGTGAATGCCCATGTTCCTGAGGATCTCTTGATGGTGGATGTAGACGCCATGCTGATTGAACAGGTCCTTTTTAATTTGCTTCAGAATGCGGTGATTCACGGAAAAGCCGAAAAGATAGATCTGAAAATTCAGCTTGAAAAAAAGCAGGTTGTTTTTTATGTGCAGGATAATGGTGTAGGGCTGCCGAATGAGAGACTCGAATACCTTTTCGAGGATAAATTGGCCGACAAGATGACAGATCGGAAAAATGGGGAGCAGCGACACAATCTCGGAATTGGCTTGCCGATTTGCCGGGCAATTATTATGGCTCATGGGGGACAGATCGGCGCATATAACAGTCCGAATGGGGGAGCGGTTCTTTGGTTTGCACTGCCTGCCGGAAGGGAGAATGATTATGATTAAAAACGAAATTCTCGTTGTGGAAGACGATAAGGGAGTGCGCAGCTTAATTGTGATGGCATTGCGCGGCAGCGGCTATAAGGTTTTGGAAGCGGAAACCGGGGAAGAAGCATACCGGTTGATTACTTCGGAGGCGCTTGACCTGATAATCCTGGATTTGGGACTGCCTGATATGGATGGAATCGAAATCATTCGAAGAGTGAGGGAATGGAGCCATCTTCCGATTTTGGTGGTCTCTGCTAGAACCCATGAGCAGGATAAAATAGAGGCGCTTGATTTAGGCGCGGATGATTATCTTACAAAACCATTTGGAACTGGGGAGCTTCTCGCAAGGACCCGCACTTCGCTGCGCCGCAGCCAGCTGATGAAGGGCGATTTTGATACCCAACAGTCCGATGTTTTTAAAGCTTCCGGTCTTACCATCGATTATATCCGCCATAAGGTCACGGTGGATGGAACAGAAATTCACCTAACGCAAAAGGAGTTCCGGATTATTTCTGTTTTGGCAAAATATTCCGGAAGAGTTTTGACCTACGATTACCTTATGAAGAATCTTTGGGGACCTGAGTACAACAATGATACGCAGACGCTGCGCGTTTATATGGCACATATTCGGCGAAAGATCGAAAAAAATCCTGCAACGCCAAAATATATCATGACTGAAGTGGGAATCGGCTATCGAATGATTGAAGAAGATTAAATCTTTAAAGTTCAAAGATTTCTGTTGGTATTTTCTTTTTTGCAGCTGTTAAGGATAAAAACAAAAGTCCGCATGAACAAAATCGTTCATGCGGACTTTTGTAAAGGATACATGTAAAGGATACAAGATGAAGAGTATATTTTATTATCAACTGATGAGCTGACAGATGGCCTCGCCAAAGGTTTGGAATATCGGATCCCGGAGGAATTGCAGCGCTAAAAACAGATTATAATTAGATTGTCATTCCTTCAAATTGGCTGTTATAGAGCTTTGCATAAAATCCGTTGGTGGCCAGCAGAGAGTCATGTGTACCCTTTTCTATAATTTGTCCATCCTTCATAACAAGAATGATGTCTGCTTCCCGAATGGTGGAAAGCCGGTGGGCAACAATAAAGCTGGTTCTGTCTTTCATCATTTCTGAGAACGCCTTTTGAATCTGAATTTCTGTGCGCGTATCGATGCTGGAGGTTGCTTCATCCAAAATCAGCATTGGAGGTAAGCAAAGCATAACACGAGCAATGCACAAAAGCTGCTTTTGACCTTGACTGATACTATCACCGTTTTCTTCAATAACCGTATCATATCCATGAGAAAGCCGCGAAATAAAACCATGCGCGTGTGCGGATTTTGCAGCTTCGATGACTTCTTCGCGAGTAGCTTCTGGCTTTCCATAAGCGATGTTTTCAAGGATGGTTCCCTCTTTTAACCAGGTATCCTGGAGCACCATGCCATAGCTTTTTCGTAAACTTTTTCTCGTAACGCTTCGAATGTCGGTTCCTGATACGGATATGCTGCCGGAATTCACATCATAAAAGCGCATCAGAAGGTTAATTAAAGTTGTCTTTCCACAGCCAGTTGGGCCAACGATTGCAACACGCTCGCCAGGATAGACAGAAAGATTAAAATCACGGATCAATTTCCGATCCGGTACATATTGGAAAGCAACGTCCTTAATAGTGACACTACCATCCACGTTTTCCGGAGAGAGAACCTGTGCATCTTCAGCATCTGGAATTTGATCTTTTGCATCCAGAAATTCGAATACACGCGCGGCGCAAGAGAGCGCATTTTGCATTTCGGTCACGACGCCGGAAATTTCATTGAATGGTTTTGTATACTGGTTTGCATAAGTCAAGAAGCAGCTCAGCTCACCAATTGTAATCCCACCGCTGATTGCTATCAGGGAGCCTACAAGAGCAACACCTGCATAAACAAGGTTGTTTACAAAGCGAGTCGATGGATTTGTAATGCTCGAATAGAAAATTGCTTTCAGGCTAACGGTACTTAGCCGATCGTTAACCTCGTCGAAATCCTTCAAATTTTCTTGCTCATACCCGAAGTCCTGTACTACTTTGACTCCCTCAATTCGTTCATTGATAAGAGCTGTTTGTTCACCGCGGACGGCGGTTTGCTCCCTAAAGTAATGGTAACTCTTTTTCGCAATAAATGCCGCGACTACAAGGCTTAGGGGGGTGACACCAATTACGACAAGCGCAATCGGCAGGTTGACTGTGAGCATAAATATGAGAGTACCAAAAATCGTCAAAACTCCGGAGAAAAACTGGGTAAAGCCCATCAGCAAGCCGTCGGAAAAAAGGTCAATATCGGCTACTACGCGGCTTAGAAGATCACCGGTTGGATGGGAATCAAGATAGGCGAGTGGAAGTTTCTGCATTTTGTGGATGGATGAGTCTCGCAGATTACGACTGACACAATAAGTAATGTGGTTGTTGCTGACACCGGAAATCCACTGACCAAACCCAGCGATTCCAGCAACAATCAAAATTTCGAGAAGTATATTCTTTACGCCAGCAAAATCCACTTTGCCTTCTCCGATCATAAAATCGATCGCGCGTCCGGCAAGAATAGGAATATAAAGCTGACCAAAAACGGAAACTGCCGCGGAGATAATGCTCAGAACGACAAAAAGACGGTACGGAGTAATTAATTTTAGCACACGAGAGAAAGTGGCGTGCTGATGTTTTAGATCCTTTTTCTCAGCTACCTGTTTCATGCCATTTCCTCCTTCTTTTGAAATTGGCTGTTGTAGATGTCCAGATAGATTGGACAAGTTTTCAGCAGATCCTCATGCTTGCCGATTCCGACAAGCTTTCCTTCATCGAGCACCAAAATTTGATCAGCATGGGAAATGCTGTTTGCACGTTGGCTGACGATAAAGGTTGTCATATCCCCGGGGAGCGCGGCCAGTGCTCTTCGAAGTGCTGCATCTGTTGCATAGTCTAGAGCACTCGCAGAATCGTCCAAAATCAGAATTTTCGGATCGGCGACTAATGATCGGGCAATAGAGAGTCGCTGCTTTTGACCGCCGGAGAAGTTTCGCCCTCCCTGTTCGACAGGTTCATCAAGACCCTTGGGCTTCCCTCGGACAATTTCGGATGCCTGCGCGGCGTCGAGTGCTTTCCAGAGTGCTGCATCGTCGGCATCCTCATTGCCCCATTTGAGATTGCTGCGGATCGTACCAGAAAAAAGTTGCGCTTTCTGCATGACGGTACTGACGTTACTTCTGAGGCTGTCCTTATCGTACTCGCGGATGTCATGTCCAAAAATTTTTACTGATCCCCCCGTTGAGTCATAATAGCGGGGAAGAAGGCTGACAAGCGTTGTTTTTCCACTGCCAGTGCCGCCGATAATGCCAATTGTTTGTCCTTTTTTTGCGGTAAAGGAGAAATCCAAAAGACTTTCTTCTCCGGCACCGGTGTAGGTCAAAGAGACATGACTAAATTCGACAGCATTTTCAGACGAAGAAGTGTCTACTTTTTTGTTTCCAAATTTCATCTGGGGCTGCATCGCGAGGACGGCATTAATTCGTTCGGAACAGGCAATTGCTTTCGTTATCTGAATAATCAAATTTGCAAATTTTACAATTTCCAGAAGAATCTGATTCATGTAGTTTACAAGAGCAACAATGTCACCCATCGCAAGAGTTCCGGCATTGATCTGAAAGGAACCAACTTGCAGAATTGCGATGATTGCTAGGTTGATGATCACGTATGTAAGTGGATTCATCAGTGCCGAAATTTTACCGACACGAAGTTGACTATTTGCAAGAGCAGCATCTGCTTTTTCAAATCGCACAGTTTCGTCTGCTTCCCGCCCGAATGCTCGTACAACACGAACGCCCGTTAAATTTTCACGGGTGATACCAGTGATCTTGTCAAGGCGGCTTTGAACATTTTTATAAAGAGGAATTGTTTTAAGCATAATTCCAAAAATTACAAAGAAAAGAATTGGAATGGCTGCAACAAAAATTAGAGCGATTTTTGTGTTAATGGAAAACGCCATCACTGTTGCACCGATAACAATAAACGGAGCACGTAGGAGCAGCCGCAAAAACAGATTGATCCCGTTTTGAAGCTGGTTGACGTCGCTTGTCATTCGAGTAATCAAGGTGCCGGTTCCCATTGAATCTGCTTCAGAAAACCCTAATGACTGAATTTTGTCAAATAATTGATGCCGAACTTCGGTACAAGCTTCTACGGCAGCTTTTGCTGCAAAATACTGTGCAGTAATGCTGCAAACGAGCCCAATAACACCAAGAAGTATGATCAGACCACAGTGAGTGAAAACGTATTTGGAGTCTTGATTTGCAATTCCGTTGTTGATAATATCTGCCGTAATAATAGGAATCAGTAAATCGAACAGTGCCTCAAGCATTTTGAATAATGGTGCTAAAATGCTTTCTTTCTTGTGATGCTCCAAAAATTTTAACATTTGTTTCAAGCTTTTCATCTCGTTTCTGCACGCCACAGGGTAATTCATACATGATAAATCATTTCGAAAATGGCCAATGCTTTTGTTAATATTTTACACCCCCAAAAAGGCATAGTCAATTTACCATATCTTTTGCAGAATGTCACGATGTAAAATGAAAAGGGCTGACAGTCTTTCGTTCAACTGTCAGCTATCTGTTTTATTTGTGTCCTATTTACTGATGTTTTTCGCATTTTTATAAATCGTTTTCTTCTTCTTTTGATATGAGTTTAGAAAGAATGTAGGCTATCATAATGATTCCTGGAATATCTACCAGCAATCTCGTAACCGCAAATTTTGCGCCTAATGTTGCCGTTTCAAATAGAAACATCGGTATTTTAGTCGTTGACCACGCACCAATAAAAATGAGAATATTGCTAAATTTAACGCCTTTTTTCATAAATACTGCGGCAACCGGAAAGGCTCCGTAAAGCAGACCCGCTGCTGCTGAGCCGATAAATATAGAAAGCAAAATTCCTTTTAGCCCGGAGCCTTCTCCCATATATTTAATCATTGTTTCTTTTGGCACCCACACATCAAGTAGCCCGAGCAGAATAAATACCGGTGGAATGACAAGCAGCATTTGTTCGATCTAATAGGCTGAGTTACTCATAGCCTTAAAACCGGTTGGGCGGTTATAAGTGTTAGAATTTCCATTGCTGCTATGGTTATTAAAAATGCACGGTATGCTTTTCTGTAACTGCGTTCCGTGTCGTCAATTCTTTCAGTAGAATACCAGCGTAAGCGCTGCCTTTTTTGCTGACTTTCTACAATACCGGATTCAGCAAGAATTTTCATGTGGTAGGAAAGACCTGATTGACCTGAGTCCAATTGTTCCAGCAAAATGCAGGCACATTTTTCTCCGCCGCGCAGAAGCCCAAGTATTTTTAGACGATTTTCATCGAAAAAAGCTTTAAATATTTTTATTTGTTCTTCATAAATGATTATATAAATAAAAATTCAATTCATTAATAAAATTTATTTTATTCTGTTTATGAGATTATCTGACCCCAAAATAATGAAGCTTGTGTTGTTTTAGTTTGAATGATAAGATATTGATAGACCGTCTGATTTAAGCTGCGGACAAAAGATAACACAAAAAGTCGGGAACAGCCGCCTTGAAAGGAATAAGATGAAAACACAGGTGAGGAGATGTGTACATGGGCTGGGTTGAATGTATCGGTGAAGCGATCAACTACATTGAGGACAATATCACGAACGAATTGACCGTCGAAAAGATTGCAAAGCAGGTGTTGTTATCTCCTTTTTATTTTCAAAAAGGATTTGCCATGCTTTGTGGTTTTACGGTCGGAGAGTATATCCGGGAACGAAGGCTTACTCTTGCCGGCAGTGAGCTTGTATCTACCGACAAGAAGATTATTGATATTGCCCTAAAATATGGTTATGACTCCCCAGACAGCTTTACCAAAGCATTTACCCGGTTTCATGGCGTCACACCGACTGCCGTTCGAAAAGACGGAGCAATGATCAAGTCTTTTGCTCCGCTGAAAATCAAATTTACCTTGGAAGGCGGTTACGTTATGGATTACAAGATTGTTGAGAAAGATTCATTTACAGTGATGGGAGCATCCAAAATATTTAAGTATGATAGCGCAATGGCAGAAATTCCTAAGTTTTGGATGGGACTCCATCAGCCCGGGAAAGAGCGGGTCGTATGTGGAATGTATGGGATTTGTATTGACGAAAGTATGGGGTCGGATGAATTCGAGTATCTGGTTGCAGATAATTACGATCCTACGGTAGAGACACCGAGAGGTTTTATTACAAAGGTCATTCCCGCATACACCTGGGCTGTTTTTGCCTGCAAAGGCGGAATGCCTCAGTCCTTACAGGATGTGAACAAGAGAATTTTTTCGGAGTGGCTGCCGAACAGCAAAGACTATGAGATTGCGGCTGGCTACAACATTGAGATGTATAGTGATCCTACTAGGTATCCAAAGGGGATTCAGGATGAAAATTATTACAGTGAGATCTGGATTCCTGTAAAAGGAAAGGAACGTAAATGAATATACTAGTCATTAATGGTTCACCAAATAAAGAAAAAAGTGCCACACTGGCTTTAACAAAAGCGTTTCTTCGCGGGATGAATGAAACAGCGAAATTCATTCATACAGCCGATTTGCAGATAAACCCCTGCCGTGCATGCTATGCATGTTGGATGGCGACGGGCGGGCACTGTGTGCAAAAAGATGATGCCATCTCAGTGTTGGAAATGATTCGTGCGGCGGATCTTGTGATTTGGTCGATGCCGGTTTACTGCTATTCAGCCCCGGCACAGTGTAAGGCGTTAATGGATCGGACACTTTGCTTTAATAAGCCGGAAATGTATATTGGAAAAGATGGCCGAGCACATCATTATGGTTATGAAGACGGTACGAAGAAAACCGTGCTTATAACAAGCGGTGGGCTGCCGGACATTACTGGAAACTTTGACGGACTGGTTTTCCAACTCAAGCACATGTTTGGGGAGGACACAGCGACAATCTGCTGTGCTGAGGGAGCATTGCTGATGCAGAAGGATACAGCCGAAATCGTCAAGCCATATCTCGATGCGGTAGAACATGCCGGCGCAGAGTATAAAGCAGACGGACACATTTTGCCTAAAACGCAGGCAGTTCTAAACGCTCCGTTTATCCCACGGGAGGATTATATTCGTAATGTCAACAATTTGTTTGGAAAGATGAAAAGCTGTTAAGCTGTTTTTTTATCTTATTTCAACTCAATAAAATATTCAAAGAGGAAAAGCTCTGTAACGGAAAAAAATTACTGTTGCAGAGCTTTTATTATTTCGAAAAAAGTTTTTGAATTAGGCAGAGATCGTTCGACGAACGGGGTGTTACGGCAAATCAGTTGCAATATAATTGTCAGTTTATGGTGTATTGCTATAGAAAAGAATGTGATACAATAAAAATATGAATTGTCATTTAACCGCTTGGGTTAAATATTTGCCGTTTAGATGCTGTTTGGATGTACCATAAAAATCGAGGTGAAAAGCATGGCAAAAATCTTGATTGTGGAGGATGAAGAACCCATCTCCAATCTGATTCGGCTCAGCCTGAAAAAAGCAGGCCATATATGCGAGTGCGTTTTTGATGGGGAAGAGGCCGCAGATAAGCTCGAAGAGAATACATACGATTTGATTCTTTTGGATGTGATGTTGCCGAAAATTGATGGCTTTGAATTAATGGACTATATCCGTCCCATGGGGATCCCGGTTATTTTTCTAACGGCGAAGAGTACACTGGAGGATCGTGTTCATGGTTTGAGAATTGGAGCGGAAGATTATATTGTTAAGCCATTTGAAATTGTGGAGCTACTAGCGCGGGTTGATGTTGTTCTGCGACGTTACCATAAAACGGCCGATATTATAGAGATCGACGGCCTGACGGTGGACATGCAGTCTATGCAGGTCAAGCGGGACGGAAAAGAGATTTCGCTGACGCCCAAAGAATATCAAATCTTGTTGCTGTTTGTCCGCAATCCAGACACAGCATTGTATCGAGATACTATTTATGAACGAGTATGGGGCGGTGAAATGGAGTATGGAAGCAAGACGGTTAGTCTCCATGTGCAGCGGCTCCGGAAGAAGGTCGGATGGGAAAAGGAGTTACAAGTGGTGAATAAGGTGGGCTATCGGCTGGAGGTGAAGTAATTGAAGTTTCGCTGGAAGATCACATTTTGTATGATCTGCCTTCTATCGTTGCTGTTTGGTATAGGCGGCAGCGCTCTGATTTCTATCTCTTTTCAGTCGTCGCTGAATCGGGAGGAACAGTCCGCACGGGAGTTTTATCAGCAAGTTCTTGGGGCATTTCAAATGGCAGATAAACTAAATTCATGGATAGATGAAAAAAGTGCTGCCGATACGCTTAGTCAGCTGACTCCTCAAGAAATGTACTCAGCAATCGAGCTATCTTCGGACGATGGAATTCTTTATACAAAGGGTGACTTCACGGCGGATTTTATGGATCTATCTGGCAAGACGGATGACGGACATTTGGTGGTGGCCTACCTGAAGAATACAGAAGGCACGCCTTTTTTGCAGGTATCCAGCAGCTTTCAGATTGGCAGAAAAGTATTATGCCTAAATTTGGGGTATGACCTGTCTGAACTCTATGCGACTCGTGCTTTACAGCAACGGGTATACTACGAAATTTTTGCTTTAATGCTGCTCTTATGCGCGATAATGGCATACGGCGCTTCGTGGCTGTTAACAAGGCCAATGTCCAGCCTATCGAAAGCATCTCGTGAGCTTGCGTCCGGCAATCTTTCTTACCGCTCCAACATCAGGTCCGGCGATGAAATTGGTGCCCTGTCCAAAGATTTTGATGCTATGGCGCAAAAGGTGGAAGACAGCGTCCAAAATCTTGAGGATGCCGCTAGACGACAGGAGCAGTTTATGGGCAGCTTTGCCCACGAGATGAAGACTCCGATGACATCCATTATTGGTTACGCTGATTTACTGCGGGGGCAGTCCCTGACCACAGAGGAGCAAATTGATGCAGCCAATTATATCTTTTCCGAGGGCAAACGGCTGGAAAACTTGTCCTTCAAATTACTGGATATCTTCGTTGCAGACCATCGCGAACTTATGTTAAAACAAGTATCCCCGGCCGGAATCGTCAAGGACCTTACGGAGCATTTGCGCCCCATCTATGAAAAGAGCAGCATTGAACTTTCCTGTGAATGTGAAGAGGGGACATGCATGCTGGACCCGGATCTCACTCGCATGCTGCTTCTGAATTTGCTGGATAATGCCCGTAAAGCATTGGACCACGGTGGTCATATTCAGATTACTAGTTCCATGCTTCCAGATGGATGTCAACTAATGATCGCGGATAATGGAAAGGGGATCCCGGGGGAGGCTTTGCAGCATCTGACCGAGGTGTTTTACCGCGTTGATAAGTCCGAATCTCGTGCTCAGGGCAGTGCTGGCCTTGGCTTGTCACTTTGTGCCAAGATTGTAGAGCGGCATCATGGGACGATCCACTTTGATAGTAAGCTTGGTGTAGGCACAACAATTACTGTAGAATTAAAAGGAGGCAGAACATGAAACGATCCATTCCAATTCTGCTTATCTTTTGTGCCCTTCTTGCAATCGTGTCTGGCTTTTTTCTGCCTAGTTTCGTTTCTGCTATGCAGGATCAGAAACTTAAGACAAAGGTCAATACCTATGAGACTTCTAGCCTTCAATTTCACCCTGTTGTGCAGTTAAAAGACAGCCTTCGGTTATTAACTGGCGAATACACGACAGAGTATCTAGAGAATGGAAGTAACTTGGATGCCGATGGTGCTTATCAGGCAGCATTGGATACGATGCAGTTCATGGCGGCGCAGGGTGCGGCTGGAATTTTATCAGAGGAATACCCGGATCATACAGAGGCGCCGTTTCTTGTGGTGTCGGCTGACAAAACCATGAGCGCGATTATGTGGCGTTGTGCACTTTACAGTAAGAACCTCAATAAATGGGTTGAAATTCTAATTGATGACAGCAGCGGAAAGATGCTGGCGTTCAGTATGACATCTGATCAAGATATTATTGACATACAATCAACAAAAGGTGTAAAAGAAAAGGCCTATGAGTTTTCTAGTAAGCTGGCAGATATCTGTTCTAATTATTACGGATGGAAAACCGAAAATGTTCAGGTAAATGATATTTTACCAATTGACAATTTATCTGGCTATTCTATCAAGAGTTCCATCAAGATGCGTGATGATGGGGGGGATTTGGTGGTATTTCCATTGACGATTTCTGGTAACCAATACACATTGAATATGTTACTCAAATTTAAGGGGATTATCAATTGATGCCAATTTGATGCCGTACTGATGCTGAATACAGGAAGCACTTTGTTATCATTTTTATCGGATTTGATAAGGGGTGCTTTTTTTATGAAAAATACAGATTACACGAGGCACGAACGACGTGTGAAGAGACGCAGGGCTCGCAGAATGCACCGTGCTTCAGTGTTCTTACTGTTACTGATATTGTTCTTTGGAATTCGTACATTAGTTCAGTGCACTGATAAAGCTGGAAGCCAAAATTCAGGGAGAGAGTCCTCTTCACAAGACACTCATCCGACTTCGCAGAGTGAATATTCTTGGAACGATGGCGGTGCAACTTCTAAAGGCGATGTGGTTACAGCAAATGAATTAAATCTCCGCTCTGGCCCTAGTGCAAAATATGGCATTGTCTGTCCTGTCCCAAGCGGTACGAAGCTAACATTGACAGGAGAATTAAATACGGACGGTACCTGGATCAAGGTAAAAGTACCGGGTGGAAAATCCGGGTGGTGCTGTCGGCCTTACCTGCAAAGCGATGTGGTGGATACCGCGGCCAATCACACACTTGCTCAAGTGGTCTATCCGCTTTCTATAAAGGTATCACTTGATGACCAGAAGGTCATGGTGTTTGATGCGAAAGGTTTGGCAATAAAGACTTTTACTTGTTCTTCTGGAAAAGCTGGCAGTGAAACGCCGACCGGGACCTTTTCTGTTTCGAACCGAGGGATTTCCTTCTATAATTCTAATTTGGGGGAAGGGGCCTATTATTGGACAAGCTTTTATGGCGACTATCTATTTCATAGTATTCCATTTAATCAGGATTACGAAATAAAACAAAATGAAGCAGAAAAGCTTGGAACTCCTGCGTCGCATGGCTGCATCCGGCTTTCCATGGATGATGCTAAATGGATCTATGACCATATTCAGGATGGTACAAAAGTAACGGTAGAATAATAAGCGTGATTTTTTATGGCTTCTTAAAAAACATTTTATTAAAGACTCATTTTGGTGATGCCAAAGTGAGCCTTTTTTGTGCCCTTGATTGCTTTTTAGAATGGATTTGTTATGAAAAAAACAAATAATTGCAAAATTCAACTCTTTTGCTAAATTTAATGGTTTTTTATTGAAAAGGTACTAATATTCATATATAATTTAATCCATTGATTTTATATTAAGAAGATACCAGCGGTAAAGGGCTATATTTCTGCCGATGCGGAAAAATCAGCCAATCAAAAAACATAGAAAAACGAAGGTGGATCATCATGCTTCGCATTGCTATCTGTGATGATGTTAAAGCCGAGCTTCAGCATATTGCTGCGCTCACCGACGAATATCTGGCTGACCGTGGTCTCTTAGCTGAGATTCGGGAGTTTAGCCACCCGGATTCTTTGCTGACGGCCTTTAAAACCGATAGCTTTCATATCTTCCTGCTTGACATGGTGATGCCGATGGTAAGCGGGCTTGAACTTGGACAGAACATACGCCGCATCAGTACCGATGCACAGATCATCTATATTACTACCGAACCTGGTTTTGCTCTGGACGCCTATGCGGTTAATCCTTTACATTATTTGCTAAAACCCGTGGACAAGAGCACATTGTTTGCTGCTTTGGATCTGGCGGCAGAAAAAGTGGATTTTGGCGAAGAAAATGTTGTTACAGTCAAAACGAGAAACGGTCTGCGCACCATTTCGACAGATATGATTGTCTGCTGCGAATATGCGCACCATACCGCAGTTTATATGTTGGTTGGCGGGGAACGGGTGGAGACATCCACTTTTTCCGGCAGTTTTACCGAGCATATTGTACCATTGCTGCAAGATCGACGCTTTATTCAGCCGCATGCCGCTTTTGCAGTTAATATGAGCTGCGTAGAGCGGCTCGATAAAAACGGATTTACGTTGCGGGGAGGCGCTTTTGTTCCGGTGTCCGGCAAGCAGTTTGCAGCAGTGCGCAACACCTATATGAGTTACCGATTGGGTGAGGTGTGACAATGCAGTTATATGACATTCTGCGCTCCCTCGTCACCAATGCCATGCTGATTGCACTCCTGTTTACTTTGGCTCGGCCCAAATACCGCTGGCGGACACTATGGGCAGTACTTGCCGCAATTGTGATGCTGGATTTGGCGCTGAACATTTTTTTCTATCTGCGAAATGACTATACGACGCTCGCAAAACTGGACATTGTTTTCTTTATCCTTACAGGCGTCGCCACAAAATCGCTTTTTCAGGAAACAATTATGCCATGGCTATTTAACTGCTTTACGGTCATGAATGTTTATGTTGTTACAGTCATTTTGAGCTATTATTTGTGTGGCCTTTTTCCACACCCGTATTACGCTATCACGGTGTTGCGCGCACTGTTATTTGCTGTTGCAATCGCACTGTTTCGCAAACGATTGCGTCCGCTTTATCGTCAGGCGGCGGAGCATTGGAGCGTTTATCTGTTTGTGGCAGTTGGTCTGTTTATGAATTTTACATGGTATTTCATATCGGGCGACGATGTAGAGCGAATGCTGCGAACGGAATTTGTTTCACTTCTGTTGTTGGTTTTGCTGGCAGTGTTGGTCTATCTGGCAATTTTTCTCTCTCTGAGGAAAGCTTTACAAGAGTCGGCTTTGCGCGAGGAAAATCTAAAAATGCTGTCCGATCGGGAGCTTATGCGTCAACGCCTCACGCTGATGGACGAAAGTGTACGCCAGATGAGCATCGCACAACATGACCGCCGACATTTTAATAATACACTTCTCACCTTGCTTCAGCAGGGTGAAACGGAAAAAGCCACCAACTTTATTCAGCAACAGAGTAAAACACTTCCACAAAAGCCGCAGAGTTATTGTCAAAACATATCCGTGAATGCTGCGGTTTCCTATTATGCAGAACTTGCGTGCCAGAAGGGGATTCACTGTGAGTTGCGGTTGGATATTCCTACAAAGCTTGCCGTGGACGAATTATCTCTCGCAATGACGATATCTAACCTGATGGAAAACGCGATTACCGCTGCTTCCGTATTGCCTGCTCAACGGCGCGAGATGCACTTTACTGTCGTTAACGCCGGTCAGCTCATCCTTGAACTATCCAACCCCTACGATGGCGAAATCGAGTGGGGCGAAAAAGGCCTTCCCATTTCTAGAAAAGAGGGACACGGAAAAGGCTGCCAGAGTGTGGCAGACTTTGCAGCTAAATATGGCGGCGCGCTGGTGTATGAGGCAAGCGGCGGTGTATTCAAGGTTCGTATGATGGTGTAATTTACAGTTTGAATTGTTTGTTAGGCGTTGATTTTCCAAAAATCAACAACATTAAGTAGAAAATGATGCCTTTTAAGTAAAAAATGGTTGCTCCCTTCTTACTTGTGCTATCTTTACGACAGAAAAGCACATATGAGAAGGGAGCAATTTTTTATGAGCAATTCCTCCAGACGGCGGGAGGATCAGCTGTTGTCCGCCCCCAATTCCGGCGGTAACGTTTGGCCAGGACAGAGCTGTCCTGCTTTCACCCCGCGGGGTGGAGCGGCGGAACAGACCTGTTGGTATTGCGTCTACGCCGATTTTCATTTGGATAAGCCACGCGCACTGGATGTAGGAATCTGCGATTGGCCGAAAAAGAGGACAAAACAGGAGAAATATATATGAAAAAAAAATTAGATAAATTGTTAGCACTTGTGCTATCGGTAGCAATGGTGTTTACAATGCTGCCTACAACTGTGATATCGGCCAAGGCAGCGAGCTATGACGCTACATATAGCGGAACGCAAGCTGTGACACTGACACTAAACTCCGGAACAATCCTGTTGAACGACTATACTATAAACAGTTCACGACAGGCTGTTGTCATTAACGGCAATGTGACCTTGGTGATTAAGGGCACGGTCAGCTTATATGCTGGAGCCACTTATGCCGGGATTCAGGTGCTAAGCGGAAAAAGCGTGACAATTTTAGGTTGCGAGGGTTCCACAAATAAGCTGATCGTGCGAGGCGGCAAAGCTGATAACGGTCAAGATGGTCACCCAGGCGAGCCCGGCAGTTCGCACGGCGGCGGCGCAGGTGGCACCGCTGGTATTGGTGGCCACGGTGGGGGAGCTGCTATCGGATCCAATGGCGCCTTCCCAAGCCCCGTTAATAATTTATGTTATGCCGGCGATGCAATCGGTGCAGTGAACATCGATGGTTTAAACCTTGCACTTGACCTTCAGGGTGGCGCCGGGGGCTACGGTGGTCAAGGCGGCGGTGGTGGCGGTACCAGTGATTCCGGTAAATCCGGTGGTGGTGGAAGCGGCGGCGGCGGTGGCGGTTTTCCTGGACCAGCTATCGGCCAAGGCGGTGTAAATGGTATGTGCGGCGGCGACGGCGGTAGCGGCGTAAGTACTTCCGGAACTTGGGGCGCCGTCAGCGGTGGAGGCGGCGGCGCGGGTGGCTATGGATACAACAATGGTGGCGGCGGTAACGGCGGCAGGGGATGCTGCTATAACATTGTGAAAAACTCTCAAAGTGGATACAATAGCCCTTCTGTTCCTGCTGGATATTCAGGAACGCCATATACAACTGCTGAAAGTGATGCTTGGCGCGCATATATAAGCAGCAGCAATTACGCATACGCCGGTCAAGGCGGCAGTGCAACACTAAGCGGCGGCGTCATCAAAGGCGGTGACGGAGGAGTTTCTGCTGAAAAGGTTGGCCTAAGTGGTGGAAGCATATATCCAAATAGTGTTACTAATACAGTTTACAAAACGGTTTGTTTTAGTGCCAATGGCGGCAGTGCCAATACTTATGCTATGCATACCGATAGTAAGGTAGGCACACTGCCAGCCTCTAATCCGACCCGAGATGGCTATACTTTTCAAGGCTGGAACACCAGTCCAGATGGAACTGGTTACACAGTAACAGCAAACACATCGTTAAATTCCACGGTCAACACTTTTTATGCCATATGGAAGCAGGACAATTATGATGCAGTCATCACCGCACACCAAAACGGAGCGACGTTTGCGGCGGTTGGAAATGATGCAATTGTGCTGTCTACCTCTGCCAGCAGTGCACAAACGGGGAAGATAACGGCAACGCCGTCGAATGGCGTGTTTACCTTTAGTGGAATTGACCCGACAGTTTCCATGTATGTTTGGGCGAAAAACAAGGCGGGTTCCTATGTTGAGCAAGGGAGTGTTTCTGTTTCCAGTACAGCTTTAACGGTAGACTATTACGATGTGACACTTACGAAAGGTACTGGCATCGACAGTGTCAGCGGCGCAGACACTTATCTCAGCGGAGAGACGGCCACAGTCGGTGCGGCACTGAAAGATGGGTATGCATGGAGTCAGTGGAGTGACGGAAACACGACCATGACGGATCGTACTATCACGGTTACTGCAAAAACCGAACTGACTGCAAATGCTGTCGTTGCTACCTATACAATTTCTGCTGACAAAACGTCTCTCGATTTTGGTTCATTAGCAAGCGGTTACACACAGCCTTCTGCTGAGACGGTCACCATTACCAATACCGGTAATCAGACGGTGACGCTCACACAGCCAACATCAACTGACTACATGATTGGAAATCTTTCCACGACCTCACTTGCTAAGAATGAAACTGCGACGTTTACGGTCCAGCCTAAGGCAGACCTTGCTTATGGAAACCATGATGAGGTTATTACGGTTTCTACGGATCATGATACCTCGGCAACGGTTTCTGCAAAATTCAAAGTCACTGACAACACTGCTCCGACTGCTGAAATTTCGATTGGTACAAACAAGTGGAACAGTTTTCTCAATACCGCCACCTTTGGACTATTCTTTAAAGAAACTCAAACGGTGACGGTACTAGCAAACGACACCGAAAGTGGTGTAAAAAAGGTTGAATATCTGCTTTCTGATACAAAGTTTGAGGATAAAGCTTCTGTTGCCGGAACATGGAATGATATTACTTCAACAAAACAGTTCAGTATCGATCCGAATTCCAAGCAGTTTATCTATGTCAAGGTAACGGATAACGACAATAATGTTATGGCTATCAATACCGATGGTGTTGTACTTTACACCGATTCTTCGGCAACCGC
Organism: Caproicibacterium sp. NSD3; assembly: GCF_053613275.1. Classification (NCBI taxonomy): domain Bacteria; kingdom Bacillati; phylum Bacillota; class Clostridia; order Eubacteriales; family Oscillospiraceae; genus Caproicibacterium; species Caproicibacterium sp. NSD3. Next base: position 1,297,074 of record NZ_CM132119.1, on the reverse strand, counting down.
TGCCGCGATTACCTTTACCAAGACCGGCACAACTGATAAAGCTACACAGGTTACACTTAACGGCAATACCGTAAAAGAAATCAAGATCGGTAATGATGTGATTCCCACATCCGACTACACGGTGGCGGATGACGGTACCATTACTTTTAAAGCATCCTACCTTGATTCCCTTGCAGCCGGCGATTATACGATCACGGTCGATTACAATCCAATGGGCGAAACCTATAAGGATGCTGACGAAAATGTAGCTCCCGGAACGACCGCCATTAATCTTACTGTTCAGAAAGCGGACGGCGAGATCAAAACCATCAGCAATATTGGCAAACCCTATGATGGAGATGCTGCTTCCAAGCCCACCTACGATTCATTGAGTACCGGAACAGAAGGAGTCGAATACAAGGTCACTGGCATTGACGACAGCACCTATACCACTACTGCACCGAAGAATGTCGGTAATTACACAGTGCGTATTACGGTTGCTACCGACGACGATTACAAAGAAGCCAGCGCAACAGCCAACTTCACCATAACACAAAAAGAAATAACCATTAATGGTGTTACTGCTGAAGCCACAAAAGAATACGACGGTAACACAGACGCAAAGATCACAAATAACGGTGAGCTTTCTGATAACTATGATGGCAACAATCTTACCATTAAACAAGGAACCGCTGCTTATAGCGATAAAAATGTGGCAGACGGAAAAGCTGTAACATTCTCTGATTTTGCACTTGATGGTTCAGCAAAGGACAACTATAAGCTGGATTCCCAGCCTACGAGCACAACTGCCAATATTACTAAAAAAGAGCTTACGGTAGACGTTTCCATCAAGGACAAGCAGTACAACGGCAAGAATAATGCAGAGTTTGACGAAACTCCGGCACTTATAGGGGTTATCTCTGGCGATACGGTCAATCTTACAAACGGTACTCCTTCCTTTGAAAACATATCTGTTTCCAACGATATTGCCATTCATTTTACTGCATTCTCTATTAGCGGAGGAGATGCACCAAACTACGCTTTGACACAGCCGACCGGAATTACTGCCTCCATCAAGCCTTATTTCGTGACAAAGGATGCTCAGTATTCCGTAAACTCTAATGACTGGCTAAACAGTGATTTTGTAGTAACTGCAAAGGACGGCTTCAAAGTATCTTTAACCAATACTGCTAATGGCTCTTGGGTCAATACGCTGAGTGCTTCGGATGAAACTGATAGCGGAAAATTTAATTTTTATGTGATGGATGCAGCTTCCGGAGTTATTTCCGAAAAGGTTACGGAAGACTATAAGGTTGACAAAACCGCACCGACTGGAACAGTTTCTATCGGCAGCAATAGCTGGAATGAGTTTTTAAATACCATCACTTTCGGCTTATTCTTTAATTCCACGCAGACCGTTTCCATTGCAACTGACAATGACCTTTCCGGGATTGCAAATGTAGAGTATGCGGTCTCTTCTGCTAAGCTTTCTCTTGATGAGGTCAAAGTGCTTACATGGACCAAAGGGCAAAGTGTAGATGTGACAGTTTCGGACGCAAAGCAGTTTATTTACTATGCCAAAATCACTGACAATGCCGGAAATATTTCCTACCTGTCCACAGATGGTTCTGAATACGATACTACTGCACCGACTATTACAGGAATTGCAGACGGTGCAACTTACTATACTACGCAGATCGTTACGGCTACAGACAAAAATCTGAAATCTGTAATCCTGAATGGAGAAGAAAAAGCTTCTCCTGTTACGCTGGACGGAAATACAGATGCGACTTACACCATTGTTGCAACTGATAAGGCCGATAATTCTACTGTCTGTACGGTTACGATGAAGACGATTGCCAGCTTATCTGGGGCGATTGATCCTATTACAACAGACAATGTGAAATCCTCTGATCAGACAGAAATTGAAACCGTTAAGACAAATGTTGGAGATGTTGACATCACAAACGCCACAGATGCAGAGAAGGCCGCATTGAAAACGATTACCGATAAATGCGATTCTCTGCTAACCAAGATTTCCGACACGATAGCCGAAATGAATCGTATCACCGACGCGGTAAACGGATATGACCTAAAAACAGTCAAATCCTCTGATAAAGCTGCTATTGAACAATTAATCAAGGATATTGACAGCCTTCTCGCAACAGAAAATTTGACCGCTGATGAAGCGACCGCACTTCATACGGTTAAGGCTACTGCAAACGGACTTCTTACTAAGATTTCTGATACCCTAGCCGAAATCAATCGTATCACCGACGCGGTAAACGGGTATGACCTAAAAACCGTCAAATCTTCTGATAAGGCGGCTATCGAACAATTAGTCAAGGATATTGACAGTCTTCTTGCAATGGAAAATTTGACCGCTGATGAAGCGACCGCACTTCATACGGTTAAGGCTACTGCAAACGGACTTCTTACTAAGATTTCTGATACCCTAGCCGAAATCAATCGTATCACCGACGCAGTAAACGGATATGACCTAAAAACAGTCAAATCCTCTGATAAGGCTGCTATCGAGCAGCTAGTCAAGGATATTGACAATCTTCTTGCAACAGAAAATTTGACCGCTGATGAAGTGGCCGAACTTAATGCGGTTAAGGCTACTGCAAACGGACTTCTTACTAAGATTTCTGATACCCTAGCCGAAATGAATCGTATCACCGACGCAGTAAACGGGTATGACCTAAAAACCGTCAAATCTTCTGATAAGGCTGCTATCGAACAATTAATCAGAGATATTGACAGTCTTCTCGCAACGGAGAACCTTACTGATAACGAAAAAGCTTCTCTTGAAACAGTAAAGACGAGGGCAAATGCTTTATTGACAAGAATTTCTGATGCTGCCGAAGCATCAACTAAAAAAGAAATTAAGGATGTCGAAAACATCAACAAGGACAATGTGAAGTTGAGCGACAAGGCCCCTCTCATAAAAGCAAAGGCGGCTTTAGAAGCTGCAATTAGTCGTTATGAAGGCAACTACACAGAAGCGGAATTGACTGATCTGAAAAACCGACTTGCAACTGTTATCGCTGCACTTGCGGCTATTGGCAATGCGGAAAAGACTGTAAATTTTATCATTGAACTTCCAGACTCTTCTGATGTAAAGGTAAGCGATAAGGATGCCATCAACGCAGCGAAAACCGCATATGACGCACTGACCGACGCGGAAAAAGTATTGGTCGATTCCAAATATGTTGCAAAGCTGAACGCAGACCTTAAGGCACTTGATGATCTCGACAAGGACCAATCCCCGCAGATTGGCGACAATCACAATGCTTTCTTATGGATTATCCTGCTGTTCATTTTGGGAGGTACGATTATCGTATTTGTTATCAAACATAAGAAAGAAAAGCAGTAAAATTGTTTAGGGCGAAGACAAAAACTTTTTCGTGACAAAGAAAATGATTGTGTGACAGTTTATTAAGGCCATATGTGCCGACGAAGATCTGGTGCTTTTACCCACGATGTAATAAGAAGAGGAGATCGGGGAATCTGTTTTTACAGATTCCCCGATCTCCTCTTTATGATGCTCGTCCACTGTTATAATTAATTTTTAGTGCTAAATCATTTGTCTTTCGAGCCGTTCTCCTAAACGACTCAATATTTCGTTAGAAATTGTCCCTGTTTGTTCTGCAAGGTCACAAGCGGTAATTTTTTCATCTCTGGACTGTCCAATAATGACAGCAACATCTCCAGCTTTGACGTTCGAAATATTGGAAACATTCACCAGCATTTGGTCCATACAGATTCGGCCAATAATAGGAACTTTTGTACCTTTGATCAAAACATTTCCAACGCCGCAGGACAAAGAGCGCGGGATACCGTCTGCATAACCAATTGCAAGCACAGCAATTTTGGTATCACAATCGGCAACAAACTGTAAACCGTATCCAGCTGATTCTCCTTTTCGTAGAGCTTTCAGCGCGGTTACTCTGGCTTTGACGGATAGCACCGGCCTCAGCGAAATTGAACAGCGTTCCCTATCAGCCTGAGTACTGAGTACGCCATAGAGGGCAATCCCAATTCGTGCGTAATCGCCGCCAAGTTCCGAATAATTGATAAGCCCATAGCTTGCCAGCAGGTGCGTTTTAGGATATCCGAAGCCGCGTTCCTTAAGCTGTGAGATCATATTATAAAAAGCTCGGCCCTGCTCCAGAGTAAAAGCTCTGTCCTGCGGCGAATCTGTATCGTCCGCACACAGATGGGTGTAAATTCCCTCGATTTTCAAGTTGTGAAGGTTAAACATCTTACAGATGTTTTCGATATTTCTACAAGGTTCTCCCAGTCGATGCATCCCTGTGTCGACTGCAATATGTACTTTTACTTTTTGACCGTATTTGTTCAGAATTTCGGCATATGGAAGATCAATCACCGTTTGTGTCAGGTCGTACCGCTTCAAGAGCGGAAACTGCATTGGGTGTGTGTAGCCGAGAACCAGAATTTCTCCGACAATGCCGTTTTCTCGAAGCTCGATTCCTTCTGAGACTGTCGCAACGCAAAAAGCTTTTATACCTAATCGGTTCAGTTCCCGCGAGATTAAAACCGCGCCGTGACCATAGGCATTGGCTTTGACGGCGGGCATCAGTTCACAACCGTTAGGAAGCAGCTTTTGGAGCACTTCAACATTATGGCGCAGTGCGTCTCGGTCCAGTTCGATCCAAGCCCTGCTTCGGCAAAATATGGGTTCTGTTTTATTCGGCATTTTCTTCTTTCCTTTCAATCACACGGGGTGGCTGCGAAACCACAGTGCAGTTATTCGGAACATCAAAACTGACGACCGCTCCTGCACCGATTTTTACATTGTCTCCAATTTGAATATTTCCAACAATTGTGGCGCCTGCTCCAATCAGGCAGTTGTTACCGATGTGTGGTGCCTTATGATTCACTTCTCCGATCGTGACATTCTGATAGATCCAGCAATTTAAGCCGATGCTTGCATAACGGGAAATATAGATGCCATGCAGTCCGTGTGGCAGAAAAGGGAGCCCGGCAATTTTCGCGCCGTTTCCGATGTAGCCGCTGTGCCTGTGTGCCGACCGATTGCAAAGGAAAGTAAGCAATTGTTTTAAAAGCTTATTCTTGGTTTGCTCCCGCCGCCTGAAGAGAGACCAATATCTGTGCAGATTGTCTCCCTTGGAATAATCAATGATTCTATCTCTTAGCATTGCAAAACTTCTTCCTTTACTCTGGAGCTGTTGCCCATTATTGCCTGCTTGTCCACTCGGTCAGAACAAATCCGTCTGCATTATTACCGGATACCGAGTATGGAATGTGGTCCTCAATTTCAAATTCAGTATCCACTTCAGTTGCGGTTTTTACATAGGAGACTTCAATATTTTGATTTCCTGTCCGATACAAAAAGTGTTTTTCTCCATGGGGATACTGCTTTAGAAAAGTATGATATTCTTCCAGTGTCAGTCCAAACTTTGTCATAATTGCAGCATGAGGTGCTCCAACATAACGAAAATGCCATGGTTCGTGCGCAATTCCTGTAACAGCCTCTTTCCCTTTTGGATAGCGTTCAATGAAACCGTAAGCTACGGCTTTTTCCCGAAACGTCTGACAAATGCCGGAATAGGGAAAGTCTGGACGGATAAAGTCAATTTCCGGATTACGAAGCCCCAAGTCAACGGCAAGCCCGGTTTGATGTTCGCTATGATCCGGCATTGCTACAAACTGCTCTGTAAAGGCAGTTCCATTGTCCCGCAGGGACTGGTCATAAATTTTCTGCTGTTCTTGTTTGGAGCGCCAACCGCTCACCGCACTGATTTGATCCCAGCCCTCGATACTGCTCATGAGTTTAGAAAGCAAAGCAGCAGCTTTTCGTTCCAGCAGAACCGTACTGTCTGTGCAAGTTGGAACAAGATAACTTTCTGCATTTTTCGAACAGTAGGGATGCTGTTGGTTGACCAAAATCAAGCTGCCTGCATGTAAGAATTTTTCTGGGATTACAAGCTTTTTCATATGCTCACCGCCAATTCAATTACGCGGGAAATGACCTGCCCAAAAGAAATGCCGGCGGCTTTCATCATATTGGGATACCGGCTGTGTGAGGTGAAGCCCGGGATTGTATTAACTTCATTGAAAATAACTTTTCCGTCAGAGCTTAGAAACATGTCAACCCGTGCAAAGCCGCGGCATCCCAGTGCCTGATAAATCGTCTCTGCAGTCTCTTTGATTTCCGCTGCTTTTTCTTTGGAGATTCGCGCTGGAACATGAATGGCCGAAGTTTTCAGGGTATACTTTTCCGTAAAATCAAAGAATCCATCGGATAGTTCGATTTCATCGACCTCTCCAACCGTCAGAGTGTCATTTCCCATCACGGCGCAGCCAACTTCGAATCCCGTTATACTTTCCTCAACGATGACTTCATCGTCGTATTCGAAAGCTAGTTTGATGGCAGCAGGAAGACCGCAACGGTCAGTTACCTTGGTAATGCCATAGGAGGAACCGGCCCGGACTGGTTTTACGAACAGTGGATATCCGAGGCTTTCAGCCTGTGCCAAAGCAATTTTGGGATCCATGTTCTTTTTTAGAAGAAAAGAGGTGGGAACTTGCACACCAGCCGCATGTGCAAGCTTGTGGGCACGATCTTTGTCCATACAAAGTGCCGAAGTCATGGTTCCGCAGCCGATGAGCGGAATTCCAGCCAGCTCAAATATGCCCTGGACGGTTCCGTCCTCTCCGTTTTTTCCATGGAGAACAGGGAACGCAGCATCAATTGGAAGTTTTACAACTTTGTCAGGTTGAAATACCAGTAGGGTGTGAATTTCGCGGTCCGGCGAAATTGCCGCCGGCAGGCAGTCTGAAGGATTGCACCAGGTGTCTGATGCGATCTTTTCAATATCCCCGTTAAACTGATACCAGTTTCCCTTCGATGAAATTCCGATCAATATGGGCATAAATCTGTCGGTGTCTATATGTTTCATTACAGAATAAGCTGACTGAAGCGATACACTGTATTCGGGAGAGCAGCCTCCAAATAAAATAGCAATCTTTAATTTCTTCATTTCCTTTTATCCTTTCTGAGCAATATCCATTCCATCGGGAAGCGGGTATCCAATTTCACATTTGTTTCGGTAAAGCAGCCTTTCGGAGATACAGTCTCCAGTTGCTGTCAGAATGGTTCTCTGTTTCACATCCACTTCTTCATAGACCTTGTTGTTTTTGCGGTAATATAATGGCTTGCCATTTACGACTTCGTAAAATTGCCCATTGTCCTGATCGGTTAGAAGGCACCCAATAATATGATCTTTATCAAACGTGGTGCGGATCTCAAAGGACATCTCCGTTTCGTTTTTGACCTTCAGATCAAGCCAGCCTTCCGATACCGTCGCATCCACGCCCATAGGCGCATCGCTGGGCGGTTCCGGAAAATCTTTCACGTTATGCCCGTGCCGTTCCACGATGGTAAGCGGTGTATGAAGAAACATCCAAAAAAGCAGGTTGCTCATCTGGCATATTCCACCGCCGGGGGCCGTCGTGAGTTTTCCGTCAATCACGGTCAGTCCGTCTTTATATGGAATGACCTTGTCCGCATATCGGACCAGCTTCCAGAACGAGAAAGTTTCGTTTGGCTCTATCACCACCCGATCTAAAGTGGTTGCGGCTAGTTTTAAATTAAAAACCTTATTTTCCTGATATACCATGTCAAAGCCGGTTTCCCGGTTATACAGAGGGCAGCTCGTTTTAAAAAGCTGATATGGCAACGAGGCTTCAGATTTAGCCTCGGAATATTGGTTTCCGTCTAAATACATCTTTGTGTAAAAACAAAATAGGCGCTGCTTAATCCTCAGCGGCAACAGCCATGGAAAAATCTGTGTAATTCGTTTTCTCGACATAATACAATCCTTTCTGCGATATTTGGGCAAAATAAAATCCCCGTTCGATACTTTTATGGTATCAAAACGGGGACAAGTATGTTTTTGATTTTAATGAGGAAAAACTGAAAAAAGAAATGTGAAAATCATACGATTTTCTGACAATCCAGAGGAAGCGTTACGGTAAAGGTAATATGCTCATTAGCACTTTTGGCATTGATGGTGCCTTTATGCAGCTCGACGATTTCCTTTGCGATAGCAAGACCAAGTCCGGATCCACCGGTAGAGCTGGAGCGCGAAGAGTCAAGCCGGAAGAACTGTTCAAAAATTCGGCCTAACTTTTCGGGAGGAATCGTTTTTCCATGATTTTCTATGCGCACCGTCACATGGCTGCCGGATTGTTCCATCGTAATAAGAATAGGGGTATCCGGATAGCTGTAGTTCACGGCATTGCGGATCAGGTTATCAAATACGCGCTCTAGCTTGTCCGGGTCACAGACAATTCGAATGTTTGGCGCTAAGTGCTGATCCCAGCACAAGTTCTTTTCCGCCAACACCGGATTGAACTCAAAAGTAATCTGTTCCAACATCCGGGTCAGATTCACACTCTCCGGTTCCAAAGTCAGCTTGGTAAGATTAAAGCGGGTGATATCGAAAAACTCATTAATAAGTGTTTCCAAACGTTCTGCCTTATCAAAGGCAATACCAGTGTATTTGGCACGTAATTCCGGTGAAATCTGAGGCTCATCCCGAAGTAGAGTGAGATAACCGATCACGCTGGTCAGAGGTGTTTTTAGGTCATGGGCCAGATAAACCACCAGGTCATTTTTGCGCTGTTCCGCCTCTTTTGCGGCCATAGCATTGCGCAGAGCTTGTTCCCGCACCAGATTCAGTTCATCCTGCACGTTTTTAATGGCATCCGATAGAACAATCGGCTTATTGTCAGGCTGTGCCAACTGCTCAGATGCCTTAACGACTTCATCCAGGTAACGCAGGGGCTTTTGGAAAAAATGATAGGTAATGATGGTCCAACCGATAATAACGATGCCTGTACCCCAAAACAAAGACGTTTCCTGTATCAATTTCAAGAATTGATACAGGAGGTTATCTGGCTGCCAAGTAAAGATTAAGCAAATTCGCCATACAAGAAAATATAGAAGCAACAGCCCTACAACAAAGCCAATAAGTGCCAGAACATATTGCAGCATAATCTGCTGTGACAAGTGGCTTCGACGAATATTGCTTTTTACAATTCTATCATACTGTCTATTCAATGGTATATCCAACTCCCCACACAGTTTTCACAAATTTTGGTTTTCGGCTGGGTTCATGCATTTTTTCTCGAAGTCGCGCAATATGTGCCATGACCGTGTTGTTATTGTCGAGATATTTTTCACCCCATACAGCCTCGAACAGTTCCTCAGATGAGACGACTTTTCCGCGGTGTTCACAGAGATACCAAAGAATATGGAATTCGATAGGCGTCAGTGACAGTTCTTTTCCATAGAGCGTGCATTTGTGGCTGTCCTGGCAAACATAAAGACCGGCAAAATCATATTCATGGTTTTCCAATGGAAGCGCATTTGCGGTATTGTACCGCGTATATCGTCGGAGCTGCGTTTTAACACGGGCAACCAGCTCCAGTGGGTTAAACGGCTTTGTGATGTAGTCGTCCGCCCCCAGGGTCAGTCCTGTGATCTTGTCCATATCCTCTACTTTAGCGGTCAGCATGATGATGGGGAATAGGTGCTTTTCCCGGATCTTCTGGCAGAGCGCAAAGCCGCTCATGTCCGGCAGCATGACATCAAGAATAGCAAGACTCAAATCTTCACGCTCTACGCAGGCAAGCGCATCTGTGGCATTATAGAACTTAAACACCGAATAATCTTCGCTCTTTAGATAAACTTCTACGAGATCGGCAATTTCGTGCTCATCGTCAACAATCAATATTTTATCATTCTGTATCATTATTTCCTCCAACATCTTCACCTAACCGGTAGCCTTTTTGCCTATCTGCCGGTTTTTAAGCATCCTTGAAAATAAGCCAAATACTGTCCATTTTCACTGCGCCAATTATCCAATTATATTGATTATTATATTTCGTTATGTTGAATTAATCAAGAAGAGAGAAAAGGATCGTATTATGGGAAATTTTTAAAAGGGGAAGAAAGTCGGATTTTTAATTTTGTAAGATTTTAAAAGTCTAGCGTGGACCTTTAAAGACATTTAAGAATTTTCTAATTAGAGGATGATTAAATAAACAAGAAGCAAGCGCTTAAAAAGGCACCTGCTTCTTGTTTATCATACCGCATCCCGATTATTTTTTGCTCAAACTTATTATTGTAGGGAATAAATATTTGGCCCGAAAGCATTTTAAATAAAAAGTAGCTGGCCATTCTAAATGACCAGCTACTTTTTTGGTGGACCTGAACGGGATCGAACCGTCGACCTCTCGGATGCGAACCGAACGCTCTCCCAGCTGAGCTACAGGCCCAAATGCAACGTGAATTATTATCCCATAATTCATGTGCCTTGTCAAGATTTTTCCATGATTATTTTCGATTCAGAACTTTCACCTGTAATCCTTCCAGGACGTTGAGTGCTTCCTTATTTTGTGCTATATCTGAGCAATCAGTACATTTGGCGTCGACAATAATTTGTGCCTGAGGAAGGGCAGCTTTTGCAAGGACGGCATTTGAAAGAACACAAATATTGCTTACGAGCCCACAAAGTTCGACTTCTCCAAAATTTTCTTTCTGAAGATATGGGATCAGTTCCGCACAGCCAAAGCTGCTTTTTTGGAAGCAGTGTGCGTCTTTTAAAAGATCGTTTACTTTACCATAAAGATTCCACCCTGCAGTGTCTCGGATACAGTGTGGGATCGGTAAATTCTTTCCTTCTAAAGTGGAAAGATAATTATTTTCGTGCGTGTCCATCGTATAGATAATGGTATCGCCATGCGCTTTTGCTTCCTGTATTTTTTGGCAGATGGGGCCTTCCAGAAGAGATGCTTTCGGAAAACCGAGACTTCCGGATACAAAGTCCACCTGGTAGTCAATTACCATCAAAAGCCGTTTCATCTTTTATCTCCTTTTTGGTTTTGAAGATTTGTTTTGCAGAATTCTTTCATGCAGCATTTTTCACAGAGCGGTTTCCGTGCGTTGCAGACAGCTCGTCCATGCAGAACAAGTCTATGGCAAAAAGAATTGCTTTCATCCGGAGGGAGAATTGCCCGAAGTTGATTTTCAACCTTCCTTGGATCTTTTGTCCCGTCTGTGAGTCCTAGTTTCCCGCAGATTCGAATACAATGCGTATCCGCTACGACGGCCGGTTTATGATAAATATCTCCGACGACTAGGTTGGCGGTCTTTCTGCCTACACCAGGCAGCGTTGTCAAAACTTCAATTGTATCGGGGACTATTCCGTTAAAATCGGATTTTAATTTTTGGCACATCGCAAAAATATCTCGCGCTTTTGTTTTATATAATCCGCAGGAGTGAATATAGTCTGCAATTTCTTCTTCGGAGCCTTCGCAAAACGCATCAAGAGTCGGGAATCGTTTAAAAAGAGCAGGAGTAACCATGTTCACCCGCGCATCTGTACATTGCGCGGAGAGGCGGGTAGCAATTAAAAGCTGCAGCGGTTCCTCATAAGTCAGGGAACACTGGGCATCCGGATATTCTTTTTTCAGGGCTTCTACGGCAGCAAGTGCGCGTTGCTTTTTTGTCATGATGTATTTCCTCCCAAAGTTCTTAAAATATTGTATCGCAAAATCAGAAAAAGAACAATTCCTATTTTGTAAAAGAAATTGTTTTGATAAGATGAAAGGGAAAACTTGTCTTTTGAAGGATGATGGGATATAATAATTCTAAATAACTTGAATCAGAAGGGATGCAGCGGATATGTATAACGATATGATGGACACCATTGGTTTTGTAGGAAAAGCAGATCCGGAAGTTGGCGATGCGATGCAGCAGGAGCTTTCCCGTCAGCGCAGAAATTTGGAACTGATTGCATCAGAGAATATTGTTTCACCGGCTGTTATGGCAGCGATGGGCAGCGTGCTGACGAATAAATATGCAGAAGGCTACCCGGGCAAGCGGTATTACGGCGGCTGTCAGTATGTAGATATCGTGGAGAATATTGCAAGAGATCGTGCCTGCAAACTTTTTGGTGCAGAGCACGCAAATGTGCAGCCGCATTCCGGCGCACAGGCAAATCTGGCGGTTTATTTTGCATTTCTAAAGCCTGGAGATACCGTGATGGGGATGAGCCTTTCAGAAGGCGGCCATCTGACCCATGGTTCTCCCGTCAATATGTCCGGCAGCTATTATCATTTCGTCCCATATGGAGTTAGTCCCGAGACCGGACGAATTGATTATGATAAAGTCAAAGAACAGGCGATGGAGTGCAAGCCGAAGATGATTGTTGCGGGGGCCAGTGCATATCCTCGTATCATTGATTTTGAAAAATTCCGTGAGATTGCCGACAGCTGCGGTGCTATGCTGATGGTGGATATGGCGCATATTGCCGGCTTGGTTGCAGCTGGGCTTCATCCGAATCCGGTGGAGTGGGCTGATATTGTTACGACTACGACGCACAAGACGCTTCGTGGCCCGCGCGGCGGCATGATTCTTTGTAAAGAAAAGTATGCAAAGGCGATTGATAAGGCAATTTTCCCGGGGACACAGGGTGGTCCTTTGATGCATATCATTGCAGGAAAAGCTGTTTGCCTCGGAGAAGCACTAAAGCCAGAATTTAAAGAGTATGGCAAGCGGATTGTAGTAAATGCCCAGGCTTTGGCACAAGGACTTTTAAACCGTGGAGTACATCTGGTTTCCGGCGGTACGGATAACCATCTGATGATGGTCGATCTGACAGGCTTGGAATTGACTGGAAAAGAGCTGGAACACCGTCTTGACGAGGTTCGGATTACAGCAAATAAAAATACGGTTCCAAACGAACAGCGCAGTCCTTTTGTAACGAGTGGCTTACGTTTGGGTACGCCGGCAGTTACAACGCGTGGATTGAAACCGGAAGATATGGATGTAGTTGCTGAGTGCATTGCACTTGCAATTAACGATTTTGATAACAGCAAGGAAACAATTCTCGGCAAAGTTAACGCGATTTGTGAGAAATATCCGCTTTATGAAAATTGAATCGGATCTCAAATAATGAACGTTTCTGGAGAGCAGAGGGGGAGCCTTCTGCTCTCTTTTCGAAAAAGGAGTGATTGTGATTGGCTTCTCCGTTAGCAGATAGACTTCGCCCTAAAACTTTAGATGAAATCGTTGGGCAGCGCCATCTTTTGGCACCGGGCAGACCGCTTCGGAAAATCATTGAAAGCGGAGAAATTCCCAATATGGTTTTTTATGGGCCTAGTGGTGTAGGAAAGACCACTTTGGCACGTTATATTGCGCGCCAGACCAATAAAAAATTATGCAAGCTGAATGGAACGACAGCCAATACTGCTGATATTCGTAAGATTGTAGAATCCATTGGGACGCTAGATGCTGTGAATGGAATTTTGCTCTATTTAGATGAGATTCAATATTTTAATAAGAAGCAGCAGCAGACGCTTCTGGAATTCATTGAAAACGGAGACATCACACTAATTGCTTCCACAACCGAAAATCCTTATTTTTATGTATACAGTGCAATTTTAAGCCGTTCAACGGTTTTTGAGTTTAAGATTGTTACGCCGGAAGAAGTAATTCCGGCGGTGGAGCGGGCATTCCGATTTCTTTCAGAAGAGAGAGGAGCAGAAATTTCTGTTTCAGAAAAAGCGATTCAGCTAATTGCCACTTCCTGCGGCGGGGATGTACGAAAAGCAATGAATGCAGCCGAACTTTGCGCTCTGTCTGCGGAAGAAAAAGACGGCGCATTGGTGGTAACCGAAGAGCTTGCAGATGAACTGACACAGCGCAGTGCCCTTCGCTATGACCGGGAAGGCGATGAGCATTATGATATTGTATCGGCTTATCAAAAATCCATGCGCGGGTCGGATCCCAATGCCGCATTGCATTATCTCGCACGGCTTTTAGAGGCGGGAGATTTGCCGAGCGCCTGCCGCCGATTAATGGTTTGTGCGGCGGAAGATGTGGGGTTAGCTTATCCTCAGATCCTTTCGATTGTAAATGCGGCGGTTTCTATTGCACAGCAGGTGGGACTGCCGGAGGCACGGATTCCGCTGGCGGATGCGGTCGTTTTGGTTTGTCAGGCGCCAAAGAGCAATTCTGCATATCTTGGAATTAACGGGGCAATGGAAGATGTGGAAAAGGGAGAAATCGGGACAATTCCGAGACAGCTGCAAAATCGCCATTATGATGGAGAAGATGCAGAACGAAAGGGCCAATTTTATCAATATCCTCATGATTTTACAAATCATTGGGTAAAACAGCAGTATTTGCCTGATATTTTGAAAAATAAGGAATATTATCTTCCAGGAAAGAATAAGATAGAACAGTCCTTTGCAGCATATTGGAAACAAATTAAAAATTCTTAAAAGGCACTTGAAATAATATCTGAAAAGTGATACTATTAAAACGTTTAGGGCATTTTAAGAGTTTATGAAATGGAGGCGGTAAAAAGATGAAAAGAGAAATCCTTTCGAGCTTATCATACGGGATTTATGCACTTGGCGTAACCAATGGGAAATGTGCATCGGCCTGTATTGTCAATACCGTCACCCAGGTTACGAATCAGCCTGATCGTATTCTTGTAAGCGTTAGCCATGATAATTACAGTTGCCAGTGCATCAAAGAAACAGGTATTTTTACAGTCAGCGTATTGAGCGAAGATACTTCTGGAGCGGTAATTGGCGCTCTTGGTTTTGCGTCCGGGAAAAATGGAGATAAGCTTGCAAATATTCGTTATAAGATGTTGCGAGAGGGCGTTCCTGTTATTCAAGAGAATATTTGTTGTTGGTTTCTTTGTCAGGTAGAAAATCAGATGGAAACTGATACACATACCATCTTTTTTGCAAGAGTTCTTGCAGGAAGCGAAAAGACGGAACGGGTTCCAATGACTTATGATTATTATCGTCGTGCAATCAAAGGAACGATTCCAAAAAATTCACCGGTTTATTTTCCAGTAAGGCCGGACGATAAGGAAGAAAATGATCAGAGCTTTACCTGCCGAATTTGTAAATTCGTCTATGATGATCCGATTATTCCATTTGAAGAATTACCTGATGATTGGGGGTGCCCAATTTGTGGTTCTCCAAAATCTGTATTTGTGAGAAACTTATAGAATTAAATGAATTAGAAGCCACCCGGCACAAAGAATGTGCCGGGACGGGCTTCTTTTTTTGCAGCCACATTTGACTTTTATGGAAGAGATTTCAAACGGCCTGTATTTTTGGGACAGGCCGTAGAAATAAATACTTGAGTTTTTAGGAGCGTGGAAAAATGAGCAAGAAAATTATTGGAGTGAGGGAGAAGCCACCCCTTCAGCAGGCAATCCCACTAAGTATTCAGCACATGTTCGCGATGTTTGGGGCTTCGGTGCTGGTCCCGTCTTTGTTTCACATTAACCCTGCGGTTGTACTTTTAATGAATGGTTTGGGAACTTTGTTCTTTATCTTCGTGACAAAGGCCGAATCCCCAGCTTATCTTGGTTCCAGCTTTGCATTTATTGCTCCGGCAATTATTGTAATGACACAGCATGGGGATCCGTTCTTTCCAAATTATCCTGCCAACCCGACAGCAGAGCAGGTCGCGCAGCATATGGACGCGTTTTCTTATGCACAAGGTGGATTTGTAGCAGTCGGACTTCTTGGCTGTGTGCTGGCAGCGATTGTTTATAAGTTCGGTACAAACTGGATTGATGTGATTTTACCTCCTGCAGCAATGGGACCGGTCGTCGCACTGATTGGTTTGGAACTTGCAGGCAACGCAGCTTCTACCGGAGGAATGTTACCGGCGAATGGTGCTTCCGTTGATCCGAAAAATTTTGCAGTATTTGCGATTACGCTTTGCATCGCTGTATTTGGTTCCGTTTTGTTCCGCAAGTTTTTAAGTGTCATTCCCATTTTAATTGCAATTGCCTGTGGATATGTGGCAGCTTGTTGCTTCGGATTGGTGGATTTTACGGCAATGCAAGAGGCGAGTGTATTTTCACTGCCGCATTTTCAACTTGCTAAGTTCGATGTCAATGCGATTCTTACGATGATTCCGGTACTGCTTGTGATTACGAGCGAGCATATCGGACATCAGATCGTTACCAGCGAGATCGTTGGAAGAAATCTTCTAAAAGATCCTGGCTTACATCGTTCCCTTCTCGGCGATAATTTTTCCACGGCTATATCCGGTTTGATCGGTTCTGTTCCGACGACTACTTATGGAGAAAATATTGGCGTAATGGCAATTACAAAGGTATATAGTGTTTGGGTAATTGGCGGCGCGGCTGCGCTTTCCATTCTCTGCTCATTTATCGGCAAATTTTCTGCTTTGATTTCGACAATCCCGGGCCCTGTTATTGGCGGAATTTCATTCTTACTTTATGGAATGATCGGTGCTTCCGGGTTGCGGATTCTGGTTGACAAAAAAGTTGATTTTGGTAAAGCAAGAAATCAGGCGTTAACAGCAATCGTCTTTGTAACCGGACTTTCCGGCATTTCCCTGAATATCGGAGATGTTCAGTTAAAGGGCATGGTACTGGCATGCATCGTAGGAATGGCAATGGGAATTCTATTCTATATCTTTGATCGCCTGCATTTGACGAATGATCAGGATGAAGAGTGCGAATAAAATATTTGGGACTTTTAAAAACTTTCATTTAGGGAAAACTGCCCAAGGAAGAGTTGTCTTTGCTTGTAGAAAAAGTCGAATCATGTTATAATAAACAAACATTGATTTTTGAAAGACCAAACAGGAGGATCAGAATGAATCAGTCGGAAAAAAAAGCACTGCAGATTACGGCGTGCAAAGTACGGATGGGTGTAATTGAAGGGACTTTTCATGCAAAGTCCGGTCATCCGGGCGGATCGCTTTCGGCGGCCGATGTATTTACCTACCTATACTTTAAAGAAATGCGTGTAGACCCGAAAAATCCGAAAGACCCCAATCGGGATCGGTTCGTACTTTCCAAGGGACATACTTGCCCGGGGCTTTATGCAGCTCTGGCGCTAAAAGGATATTTTTCGTGGGAAGAGCTTAAAAGTCTGCGTCATATTGGTGCCATGCTACAGGGACATCCCAATATGCTTGATACTCCCGGGATCGATATGAGTTCCGGTTCTTTGGGACAAGGCGTTTCTGCTGCAGTCGGTATGGCACTTGCAGGAAAAATGGATCAGAAAGACTACCGTGTCTATACTCTTTTAGGAGACGGCGAAACTGAAGAGGGTCAGGTTTGGGAGGCCGCAATGTTTGCTGGTCACCATGCGCTCGATAATCTCTGTGTGATTGTCGATAACAATGGCCTTCAGATTGACGGACCGGTCAGCGAAGTGGGCGGTCCGGCTCCTATCGATAAAAAATTTGAAGCATTCGGATTCGATGTTCAGGTGATAGATGGTCATGATTTTGATGCTTTGGAGTGCGCCTTTAATCATGCAAAAGAGGTTAAAGGAAAGCCATCCTGCATAATTCTGAAGACCGTAAAAGGAAAGGGCGTTTCCTTTATGGAAAATCAGGTGGGCTGGCACGGAAAAGCACCGAATGAAGAACAGTATCAAACGGCGATGAAGGAATTAAAAGAAGCCCTGACCGGATTGGAGGCAGAATAATGGCTGAGATGATAAAAAAAGCAACACGTGAAAGCTTTGGACTAGCAGTCACGGAATTAGCTGCCGAAAACCCGAATATTGTCGTATTGGATGCAGATCTTGCAGCCGCGACAAAGACTGAAATTTTCAAAAAAGCTTATGCTGATCGTTTTATTGATGTAGGAATTGCTGAATGCAATATGATTGGAATTGCTGCAGGTCTTGCGACGACCGGGAAAATCCCATTTGCTGCAAGTTTTGCAATGTTTTCCGCAGGACGTGCGTTTGAGCAGGTTCGCAATTCTGTTGGGTATCCGCATTTGAATGTAAAAGTGGTTGGCTCTCATGCCGGTATTTCCGTCGGTGAAGACGGCGCAACGCATCAGTGCTGTGAGGATATTGCTTTAATGCGTACCATTCCGGGAATGGTAATTTTAAATCCTTCTGACCATTATGAAATGAAAGCTGCAGTCAAAGCAGCCGCTGAGTATGTAGGTCCCTGCTATATTCGTCTGGGACGTTTGGCAGTGGAATCGTTCCATAATAATGATGATTACCATTTCGAAATAGGAAAGGGCATCACGGAACGAGAGGGCAACGATATTACGATTATTGCAACCGGACTGATGGTCTCGGAGGCAATCAAAGCGGCTGATCAGTTGAAAAAAGAAGGAATCAGCGCTCGTGTGCTGAATATCCATACAATTAAACCACTGGATAAGGAACTTATCTGGAAAGCTGCCAAAGAAACCGGAAAGCTGATCACGATAGAAGAGCATAATGTGATTGGCGGATTGGGTGAAGCAGTCTGCGGGGCGGTCTGTGAAAAGTGTCCTGTCCCAGTAATTCGCATGGGTGTGCAGGATACGTTTGGACATTCCGGCCCAGCGCTTGATCTTTTAGAGGAATTTGGTTTGTGTGCTTCCAACATCGTAAAGGTGACAAAAGAAGCATTAAAGAAATAAAGCAAAATGCTATTTTAGAGTAAAAAGCCAGGAGCACCGATATTAAAAAATCGGTGCTCCTGGCTTTTTTATCTAGATGAATTAGATTTGGCAAGGCGCTCTCTTGCACCTTGAGGTTTTGGAATAGAGAAAAGATCCGTATAGGATTCGGCTTCCGAAGCAAATTGTGGAGGAGTTGGGATTAATCCGGTGCATTCAGTGGAGGCAATGACGTCAGTTGAGGTAGGAATGTCATCGGCATTATCCCACGTGTCCGACGGAAATTTTAAATTTTGTTGTTCTTCTTCTTTGAAATCCCTTTTCATGAGATCATCCCTTTCCGTTTCTATTTTTTACAGAAAACAAAAAGATATGAAAGAGAAAATTTGGCGATATTTTTTCCTTTTGACAAACTATTTTTTTGAAAATCGGACTTGCAATTTAAAAAAATATATGCTATTATTTTAAAGCTGTCGCGACCTCTCACGTTAATTTGCGTCAGTTGAAACCCGGGGCATTAGCTCAGCTGGGAGAGCGCCACACTGGCAGTGTGGAGGTCAGCGGTTCGAGCCCGCTATGCTCCACCAATTCATTCGGAACGGCTTTTAGCTGTTCCGCTTTTTTTATCTGTAAATGATTTTCATACTTTCTCAGTTGCATTTGAAAAAAGATTCTGATAGAGTATAAAAGTAGGCTGTTATTCATAAAATTCAAATGCCTGTCAATTAGGAGTAAAAGCATGGACAATGCAAGTATAGAAGAATTAGTCGGAATTATTATTTGTATTATATTTTCTGCGTTCTTTTCCAGCACAGAAACGGCTTATAGTATGGTAAACCGTACAAAGCTAAAGACAATAGCCGCAGACGGCAATCGCAGAGCAAAGTTGGCTTATTCGATTGTAGAAGATTATGATCGGCTTCTTTCTACTATTTTAGCCGGAAATAATATTGCCAATATTCTTTCCGCTTCTCTTGCTGCAATTTTGTTTACTCGCTTTTTCCTGGATAATGGAGTAACAATTTCAACGGTTGTCATGACGGTTGTGGTGCTGGTTTTTGGTGAGATATCGCCGAAAAGTCTTGCAAAAGAAAATCCTATGCAGATTGTTTTGCAGTCGGCACCTTTTTTAAAGTTTCTGATGGTCCTTTTTACCCCGCTTAACTTCCTGTTTATGCAGTGGAAGCGCATTTTAAGTCATCTTTTTAAGCATAAGGAGTCTGATGTGATGACGCAGGAAGAATTGATGACGATTGTTGATGAAGCGCAGAATGATGGTGGAATCGATGAACATAATGGAGAATTAATTCGTTCCGCGATTGAATTTAATGATTTGGATGCAGGCGATATTTTGACGCCGCGCGTTGATGTGGTCGCGATAGAAAAAGAAACTCCCCTTGATGAAATTACCGATTTATTTATGAATCATGGCTTTTCAAGAATTCCGGTCTATGAGGAGTCGATCGATAATATTATTGGTATGGTTCATGAAAAGGATTATTTTAGAGGACTTCATACCGGAATGACCTCGATTGAAGGCATCATTAAAAGTGTTATTTATATTGGTTCCGGAATTCATATCAGTGACCTTTTGCGTCAGCTGCAGCAATCAAAGACCCATATGGCTGTTGTAGTGGATGAATTTGGAGGGACAGAGGGTATCATCACAATGGAGGATATTTTGGAGGAACTGGTGGGAGATATCTGGGACGAACATGATGTTGTCGTCGAGTATTTTAAAAAAATCGGGGAGAAACGTTATGCAGTGGATTGCAGCGCCGATCTGGATGACTTTTTTAAATTCTTTCATTTCCCGCTTTCCGCAGAGGACTTTGATTATGTAACGGTCAATGGCTGGGTGATGGAGCATCTTGGAAAAGTTCCGGCGATCGAGGATAGTTTTACTTATTTGGGAAATCGCATTACCGTTACAAAAACGACTTCACGCCATGCGGTACAGGTCATTTTGCAGCAGCCTGAAAAGGCAGAAGGAGGCAAGAAAAATGATTGATGCAATGACTTCGATTGTTTTTCCTGTATTGAATCTGGAAAAGGAGATCGAAGGGATTCTGCGCAGAGAAAAAGAGCAGACAGAAAATCTGAACACAGAATTTATTATTGTAGATATGGGATCTTCGGATCGGACGATTCTGAAAGCACTACAGCTTTTATCGGAGCTTCATCTTCGCGGTAGCGTTATTCAAAACGGAAAGACAACGGTTTCTTCTGCGCTGAATACTGGAATTACGAGGGCCGGCGGAACTTATATTACTTTTTTATTTGCCCGCAGACTTTATAAAAACTATCTGCCCACATATGTTAAGGCTGCAGGAGAGGGAACAGTCGACTTGGTTTTTGGCACGATGTCGCAAGTGGAAATGAATCGGCTCCATCAAAGAAAGCATCCGGAGAATCTTTTTGGAATAGAGTGTGTAAGAAAAATCTTGGAAGACGAATTTCCGGTAGATATTTCGGCGATCTTTTTAAGAAAAGCATTCCTTTTGGAACAGCAGATTTATCTAAATGATGAGTGCAGCTTTGGTTATTCGGAAGAATTTTTATTACGTTGTTTTCTTTCGGCTGGAACAATTCGCGAAGCTCCGGTGCTTTTAACCCGTGACCGTGAGTGCGAATTGCACAGAGAAAAACAGAAAAATTTTGGAGAAATGATTTTTCAGCGAATTTCTGCGATGGAACGAATCTTAGAAATTCTGGAAACCGAACATAGCAATCAAAAAGAATTAATTGCACTGTTTCGTCAGAGAAAGCTTCCGCAGACTGTCATTAATTGCATTGATATATTGCTGCGTGAAAAGCTTAGCCATGGAGCAATTCTTACCTTTTTGAAGAAAAGGGGTTATTATCGTTACTTAAAGACAGGAAAGTATACGCCCAAGGATCTTCAAAGACGGATTTTTATATGGAAACGTTTTCCAAAATTATATCGTCCGCAAAAGCAGAATTAAAAATTGTTTACGGTTTCTTTTCTTGCAGGATTTTGTGGATTATGGTATAATCGACAGACAAGAGAATACCATATGGGGGAGACTTGAAACTTGACGGAGATGGCACAGCAATTTTCTTTGCAGTATCAGGATTTGTGGATTCAACAGCTAAAAGAAATCATGAGAGCGCGGACTCGTAAAGAGATGCCGCTTGCCATGGTGCATACCTACGGTTGTCAGCAGAATGTTGCAGATAGCGAAAAAATTGAGGGTATGTTGCAAGAGATGGGTTTTGGTTTTACCAAAGACCCTAAGGAAGCTGACCTTATTCTTTTTAATACTTGTGCTGTCAGAGAACATGCGGAAGATCGTGTCTTTGGAAATGTTGGAGCTTTAAAAAATATTAAGCGCCGCAACCCTCAGCTCATCATTGCACTGTGCGGCTGTATGATGGAACAAGAGCATGTTGCGAAAAGAATTCGAGAAAGTTTTCCTTATGTGGACCTTGTGTTTGGAACGCATGTGATTCATCGTTTCCCGGAATTATTGTTTCATTGTCTGACGGATCATCATCGCGTCTTTTCTCGTGGAGATGATAGCGAAGATCAAGAAATTATGGAAGGACTTCCTATCAAGCGGGATGGAAAAGTAAAAGCATGGCTGACAATTATGTATGGCTGTGACAACTTTTGTTCCTATTGTGTAGTCCCATATGTTCGGGGAAGAGAACGCAGCCGAACTCCCGAAGCGGTGATAAAAGAGTTTCAAGAATTAGTCCAAAGCGGCTATAAAGATATTACGCTTTTGGGTCAGAATGTTAATTCCTATGGAAAAAATCCAGACTGTGGATTGAACTTTGCAGGCCTTTTAAAAAAGCTGGACGAGATACCGGGAGACTACCGGATTCGCTTTATGACGAGTCATCCGAAAGATTGTACCCATGAGCTCTTGGATGTGATGGCAAACGGAACACACATTGCACGTCATCTGCATCTTCCATTTCAGTCAGGAAATGATCGTGTTTTAAAGGAAATGAATCGTCATTATAATAGGGCACAGTATCTGGAACTGATTCATTATGCAAAAGAAGTGATGCCGGATCTTTCCCTAACGAGTGATGTGATCGTCGGGTTCCCGGGGGAAACTTATCCGGAATTTTTGGATACGGTTTTTTTAATTGAGGAAGTCGGCTTTACCAGCCTCTTCACGTTTATCTATTCGCCGAGAGTCGGTACGCGGGCGGCTTCCCTTCCAGATCCAATTTCTGCAGAAGAAAAAAGCAAGTGGTTTCAGGAACTTTGTAAAAAGCAGGAAGAAATCGCCGCAGTACACAGCGCCAAAAAAGTTGGTGCTGTGGAACGTGTTTTGGTAGAAGAAGAGGGAAAAAAGCCTGGAATGCTTTCGGGGAGAACGGGAGGAAATATCATTGTTGATTTTCCTGGAAGCCAGGAACTCTGCGGGACTTTTCAGAATGTGCATATAACAAATGCACGCAACTGGATTTTAGAAGGAGAAATCATTTAATTTATCGGTTCTTTTTTATTATTCATAAATACTCACAAAAAATTAAATCTATTTTAAAAAGGAGAACATCATGGAAATCATTGAACTCACAAGAGAACTTGGACGTACTATTCAGGAAGACCCGCGCTACAAGGCTTTGCGTGAAACAAGCGTCGCTTGCGATAAGGACGAGGAACTTCAAAAGATGATTGGAGATTTCAATCTGACGCGCATGAACCTGAGCAATATGATGAATGACCCGGATCAGGATCAGAAAAAGATGCAGGAACTTAATGAGCAGCTAACTTCTGTTTATGAGAAAGTGATGCAGAATGAGCATATGACCGCGTACAATAACGCGAATCAGGAGCTCGATCTTCTTCTAAAAAGGATCAAAGCAATTCTGGATCAGTGTGCAGCTGGTGCCAATCCGGACACTGCCGATTATGAAGAGAATTGTACTCACAACTGCTCCACCTGCGGTGGTTGTCACTAATCGAATTTTTAAAAAAGCGGGCACATGATGAGAACGTGTCCGCTTTTTGTGTTTGATTATTAGAAACGGAGGAACTAAGGGAATGGCCGATTTGTCGCCAATGATGCAGCAGTATTATCAGATTAAAGAACAGTATCCGGATGCGATCCTGTTTTTTCGTCTGGGAGACTTTTATGAGATGTTCTATGATGATGCCGTTTTGGCATCAAAAGAACTGGACCTGACTTTAACCGGACGGGACTGTGGACAGGAAGAGCGCGCACCAATGTGTGGGATACCTTTTCACAGCTATGAGCCCTATCTTGCCAAATTGGTGGCAAAAGGATATAAAGTCGCAATCTGTGAGCAGATGGAAGATCCGGCATTGGCGAAAGGATTGGTCAAGCGGTCCATTATTCGTGTAGTAACGCCTGGTACTGTATTAGAGAGCAGTATGTTGGACGAAACAAAGAATAATTTTATTTCCTCTGTATTTCTTGCAAAAGATCAAGCAGGAATCTGCTTTTCGGATATTTCTACCGGCGAGCTTTATGCAACTCACCTTGAAAAGCCTTTGGAGGAGTCTATTCGAGAGGAAATTTCCCGTTATAGCCCCAAAGAAGTTCTTTTAAATTCCGAAGCTGCCAAGTTGAAAGGATTACTTACCTTTTTAAAAGAGAGAATTTCTGCCAGCGTTGAAGTGCTGGAAGATGATCGCTATCTTCCGGATATTGTGACCTCCAAAGTCCTTCATCAGTTTCATAAAGAAAATCTTGACGAATTAAAACTTCAGGATCAGCCGGAGATTACAGCAGCCATAGGTGCATTGCTTTCCTACCTGGAAGAGACCCAAAGAACGGGAATTGAGCGAATTTCGCAGCCGCAGGTTTATAGCGGCAGCCAATATATGAAGCTGGATCTCAATGCCAGAAGGAATCTGGAACTTTTGGAGACAATGCGTAATAAAGAAAAGCGCGGTTCCCTTTTGTGGGTGTTGGATAAGACGAAGACTGCAATGGGAAAACGTCTGATCCGCAGTTGGATCGAACAGCCTCTTTTAAGTCCTGCCAGAATCAGCCGCCGATTAAATGCGGTTGAGGAACTCTGTAAAGATGCTATTTTTAGGGGAACCCTCTCTGATGAACTAGAGGGCATTCATGATTTGGAACGGCTCATGAGCAGAATCGTTTACGGCAGTGCAAATGGACGAGAACTGCGCTCTTTGGCTTCGGCTGCAGAAAAGCTTCCTAGAATCAAAAAGATGCTTTCTGATGTTCATTCGGACATGCTTTGTGATATTTGCCGCGAGATTGATCCGCTCGATGATATTCAGGCGTTGATCGACCGTGCAATTGTGGAAGAGCCTCCATTTTCTATCCGGGAAGGCGGAATGATCAAACCCGGATTCAATGAAGAACTGGACAGCCTTAAAAATGATATGACAAACGGGCACGGTATTTTGGCCCGGATTGAGGCACAGGAGAAAGAGAAAAATAAGATTCCGAAACTAAAAGTAGGCTATAACCGAGTGTTCGGTTATTATATTGAGATTCCAAATGCCTACAAGGATATGGCGCCTGATCACTATATTCGGAAACAGACGCTGACAAACTGTGAGCGCTTTATTACACCGGAGCTAAAAGAATTAGAGGGAAGAATCCTTGGAGCACATGATAAAAGCGTGCAGCTTGAATATCACTTGTTTGATGAAGTTCGCTCGACGGTCGCAGCGCAGATGGATCGGGTTCAGAAAACGGCAGAAGCAATCGCAAAATTGGATGTGCTCAATTCCTTTGCCCATGTTAGTTGTGATCATCATTATGTTCGCCCAACCGTAAATCTTGACGGGAAGATTATTCTGAAAGAGAGTCGTCATCCGGTTGTTGAGCAGCTTTCCGATGTTCCTTTTGTTCCCAATGATGCGAATTTTGACAAAAAAGAGAATCGGGTAGCAATTATAACGGGTCCCAATATGGCGGGAAAATCCACTTATATGCGGCAGGTGGCGCTGATTGTTTTGATGGCACAGATCGGCTGTTTTGTGCCGGCTTCTTATGCGGAAATCGGCATTACGGATGCAATTTATACCAGAGTCGGCGCTTCGGATGACCTTGCCGCCGGGCAGTCTACGTTTATGGTGGAGATGTCCGAAGTTGCGGATATTCTAAAGCATGCGACTTCCAACAGCCTTTTGATTTTGGATGAAATCGGAAGAGGAACTTCCACATTTGATGGGATGAGCATTGCAAGGGCGGTTTTGGAATTTGTAGCAGATACCAAGACGCTGGGAGCGAAGGCCTTATTTGCAACACATTATCATGAACTAACGGAACTGGAAGAACTTTTGCCGGGCGTTAAAAACTATAATATTGCATGCAAAAAGCATGGAGACGATATTACTTTTTTGAGGAGAATTGTCCGCGGCGGTGCGGATGACAGTTATGGGATTGAAGTCGCCAAATTAGCGGGGGTACCAAATAAGATTGTCCGCAGGGCAAAAGAAATTCTAAAGCAGATCAATGACGGTCAAATGATCTCATTGCCGGCTTCTGAAAAGAAAAAGGTGCAGGAGAAAGAGAATGATTCCATGCAGCTGTCTTTGATGCCCTCTGAGGAATCAGAAGTGATGGAAAGACTCAAGAAGCTGGATGTCAATACACTGACACCCATTGAGTGTATGAATGAGCTTTTTGAGCTTTCAAGACTGGCAAAAGATACATAAGAGATGAAAATAGATGAGGCTAACCAAAAGGGACGGTGAAAAGATTGGCAAAAATCAATGTTTTGGATAAACATGTGGCAGAATTGATTGCTGCAGGAGAAGTCGTTGAACGCCCCAGTTCTGTCATTAAAGAGTTGGTGGAAAATGCGGTAGATGCGGAAGCTTCTGCGATTACCGTGGAAATCAAAAATGGCGGAGTTACCTTTATGCGGGTTACGGATAACGGCAGTGGAATTGAACGGGAAGATGTTTCAAATGCCTTTTTGCGTCACGCTACGAGTAAGGTGTTTTCACAAAAGGACTTGGAGCATATTGGAACATTAGGGTTTCGAGGAGAAGCACTTGCCTCGATTTGTGCAGTTTCCCATGTGGAATTGCTGACCAGAACAAAAGAGGAACTGGCAGGGACCCGCTATGTGATTTCCGGTGGAGAGAAAGAAGCATGCGAAGATGCCGGATGTGCTTCTGGAACGACGATTTTAGTGCGGGATCTTTTTTACAATACACCGGCCCGAATGAAATTCTTGAAAAAAGATGTGACGGAAGGCAACGCGGTAGCTTCTATTATTGATCATGAAGCTTTATCGCGCCCGGATATCAGTTTCCGCTTTTTGCGTGATGGAAAGGAAACACTTCAGACACCGGGGGATGGAAAACTTAAAAATTCTATTTATGCCGTTTACGGAAGAGAATTTACTTCCGGGTTGATTCCGGTGGAATATACGCTTGATCATGTTCGCGTTTGGGGATTTATCGGAAAACCGACAGCTTCCAGACCAAACCGCAGTATGCAGAATTTCTTTTTAAATGGCCGCTATGTAAGGTCAAAAACAGCCATGGTTTCTTTGGAACAGGCATTTAAAGGGTCTATTATGGTCGGCAAGTTTCCAACCTGTGTGCTTCATATTGAAATGGACTGTTCTGCTGTTGATGTCAATGTGCATCCTTCTAAAATGGAAGTCCGTTTTTATCAGGAAAAACCGGTCTTTGATGCGGTCTATCATGCAGTGAAATCGGCTTTGAATGTAGGCGATAAACCAAATGTATTAAAATTCTCGCCTGTACAGTCTGCGGCGAGTCAGATCATACCGCCTTATCAACAGACCAGGACCGTTGAACAGCTGCAGATTTCTCAAAAAGCAGCTCCGACTATCCTGCAGGATTCGAAGCAAAATTTCCATTCTCAAGCTTTTTTAGATGACAATCGAGCTCCACTGCAAAAAGATTTACAGGAGCCCGCTTCGCGGTCTTCTCTTCCCGAAAATGAGCCTATCTCTTTTGAAAAATCGCAGGAAGAGAAACTAAATGACACGTATTCGGAAGATCTGTTGGAAGAAAGTTCTGCGCCACTAGTCCAAAAAGAGCAGCCTCAGCCTCCTCAGCAAACATTGAAACTTGTAGGAGAAGCGTTCGGAACTTATATCATTCTCGAACGAGGAGAAGACGAACTTTTACTAATTGATAAACACGCGGCTCATGAGCGCATGATTTATGAAAAACTTCGCCGCGAATCCGGAGATATTCCGCAGCAAATGCTTTTGCAGCCGATTCCTGTTGTGTTGGAAAAGAACGAATATGCAGCGGTCCTTGATCATCTCGATATGTTTGAAAAGGCCGGATTTGGTCTGGAAGACTTTGGTACGGGAACCGTTCTAATTCGAAGCGCACCGATTTTATTAATTGAGGATGCCGCTTCCGCCGTTATGGAGATGGCAGGATATCTTGCACAAAATAAAACAGATATTTCAACTGAAAAGCAGGACTGGCTCTATCACAATGTTGCCTGCCGAGCGGCGGTTAAGGCGGGGGACGAGAGTTCACCGATGGAACTTGCTGATTTGGCACAGCGGCTGGAAAAGAATCCAGACATTCGCTATTGCCCACACGGACGTCCGGTTTCTATCGTTTTAAAACGAAAAGATTTGGAACATCAGTTTGGCAGAATTCAGTAAAATTTTTTATTGCATTTTATTAAATTTCCGTTTACAATAATATGAGTTTACATAAAACTTGGCTTTATAGAGGAGGAAAGGGGATTGTCAGAGCGAATTCTAGTTGGAGCAGTTGTAGGCCCAACTGCTTCCGGAAAGAGTCGGCTGGCGGTCGCGCTTTGTAAAAGCCTTTCCGGAGAAGTAATTTCAGCGGATTCTATGCAAATTTATCGTGGAATTCCGATTGGAACGGCACAATCTTCTCAGAAAGAAATGGAAAATGTTCCGCACCATTTAATTGGATTTTTGCCGCTTGATCAGCCTTTTAGCGTAGCAGATTATGTGAAATTGGCAGAACAGACCGTAAATGAGGTGCGAAGCAGAGAAAATTTCCCAATGTTGTGCGGTGGGACGGGCCTTTATATTCGCAGCTTTTTACATCATATTGATTTTGAGCAGGCGGAGGGAGATCATGCTTTTCGTACTGCACTCGAAAAGCGCTGGGAAAATGGAGAGGGTGATCTTCTGTATCAAGAGCTGCAGACACTTGATGCAAAGGCTGCGGAGAAGATTCATCCGAATAATGAGATTCGAGTGATTCGTGCGCTGGAGCTTTTGAAGTCTACGGGAAAAACTGCTAAGGAGCGAGAAAAAGAGTCTCGAATGATTCCAAGCCCATATGATTGCTGTATGATAGGGCTTAATTTTCGCAGCCGCAATATCCTTTATCAGAGGATTAATGAGCGAGTAGACCAAATGATAAAGCAAGGACTTTTGGAAGAAGCCGAAAAAGTCTTTCGTGAGGCGAAAGGGTCCACTGCGATTCAGGCAATTGGTTATAAAGAATTAAAGCCTTATTTTGAAGGGATCTGTTCTTTGCCAGAAGCTGTGGATTGTTTAAAGCAGCATACCAGAAATTATGCAAAACGGCAGCTGACATGGTTTCGCCGTGAAGAAAAGATACATTGGCTTTTTATTGAAGACTATCCTGATTTTACGGCGCTTTGCCAAGCTGCGCTGCATATTTTCGAGACAAATTGGGGGGCTGACAAAGAATGACAAATCCTAAAATCAAAAAAATTGCCGCAACATTTGCTGCATTGTTGATTTTTACTTTTTTGGGTTATCAAATTTATCGAGTCAATTTTGCAAAACAAGTGACCGAAGAGGCGCTCTATAAGACTGTTTCTGAAAAAATACAGGCAACCGGGTATGCGATCCGCAGTGAAAATGTGATTGCAAATCCTTATGGAGGCGTTTTGCAGTATGCGGTTTCCGACGGTGGCCGTGTATCGAGCAGCGGCACAGTAGCAACCGCGTACAGCAGCGTAACAACAGCCGGAACAAAAGATCAGCTGGATGCTCTTAAAAATGAGAAACAGCTTTTAACCGATCTGCAAAATCCAGGTAATTCCTATGCGGACAGCTTAGAAACGGTTGGACAGCAGATCTCAAAGCAGATGATCTCTCTTTTAAATAATTCTGAATCCGGGACCAGCATTACGACAGATAAACAGCAGCTGCAGTATTTGCTAAACAAGCGCCAAATCATTGCAGGAAAATCTCCGGATTTTTCCAGTCGCCTTTCTGAAATTGAAACGCAGATTACACAGCTTAGCGGGACAAGCAATGGACAGGCTCTTGGAACGGTTACAACCGATAAGGCGGGGTTCTTTTCCAGCCATGTTGATGGATATGAGAACTTGTTTCCTATCAATTCTGTTACCACATTGACGGCTGATGATTTGGAAAAGGAATATCCTAAGGGAACGGTACAGGATCATACGGTAGGGAAGGTCGTCAATGACTTTTTTTGGTATTTTGCCTGTACGGTTCCGGCAAAAGATGCAAATCGTTTTAAACTGGAAAATACGGTAACGCTTTCGTTTCCTTTTGCGTCTGCTGATGAGATTCCGGCAACGATAGTGGCAATCAACCAGCAAGATGAAAATTCAGATGCGGCGATCATTTTAAAATGTGACAGAATGAATGCGAACCTTGTAAATTTGAGAAAAGAAACCGCAGAGGTTACTGTTAATCAATATAGCGGCATTCAGGTCAGTCAAAAAGCAATTCACTTTGAAACTTTGACAAAGGATGTTAAGCAGGCGGATGGAACGGTTACAAAGCAAACGCAAAAGGTTCCGGGGGTTTATGTAATGTATGGAACCGAAATGCGTTTTTGTCAGATCGTTCAGCTTTATGGAGATGGGACATATGTTTACTGTGATCCTTCTCCAAGTGCGGATGCACTGATGACGGATGATACCGTAAAACAATATGATCAAGTAATTATTGAAGGGACCGATTTGCATGACGGAAAAGTTATCGACTGAAAATTTACAGGAACGGTTTCGAGCAGTAGAAGAAAATCTTGAAGAAATTGAACATAATGTGACGGTAGCAGCGCAAAAAGCTGGAAAAACACGTGCAGATATCACCGTGCTTGCGGCAACGAAAACAGTTCCGGTCGAAGTCATCAATCACAGCATCGAAAAGGGGATCTCTTACATCGGCGAGAACAAAGTCCAGGAATTGATGGATAAATATGATGCTTATGAAAAAGACAAAACCCAAGTCCATTTTATCGGTCATCTGCAGGTAAATAAGATTAAATACCTTGTCGGGCGTGTACAAATGATTCAAAGTGTCGACAGTATGAAACTCGCAAAGGAAATTTCACGCCTTTCTCAGAAGAGAGAAGTACAGACGAAAATTTTGGTCGAAGTGAATATTGGGCATGAAGAAAATAAGTCCGGTGTATTACCGGAAAATTTGGAATCATTGCTGGAAGAGATTTCAGTGCTCCCCAATATTTCAATTTGTGGATTGATGGCAATTCCACCCGCAAATGTTAAAAAAGAAGAAACTTTGCACTACTTTTCACAAATGTACGAATATTTTGTTGACATGAGCAGAAAAAAATTAGATAATGTCTCTATGGACTATTTATCAATGGGGATGTCTGCAGATTATGCAGACGCCATTGAATGTGGTGCTAATATGGTGCGAATTGGCTCGGCGCTTTACGGCGCACGAGATTACAGTAAGAAAAACGTGTAGGAGGTTTTTACACAATGGCTGGTTTTATCCAAAAGTTTAAAGAAATGTGGAATCCGCCGGATGACGAGTATGATTATGATGATTACGATGAGCGGGAGGAACAGCAAGACGACAACACTGCGGCAGCTGCTGCTCCCCGTACTCGTGAGCGTCGTTCAGAGACGCCGGAATATGATAAGGTGCCCCGTAATATAGAAAAGCGGGACGATAGCAATAAAGTAGTAAATATTCATGCAACTGCACAGCTGCAGGTAGTGGTATTTCGTCCGGAACATTTCGGAGAAGAGACTTGTTCTGTTGCAGATGAGCTTTTAAAAATGCACACTGTTGTTTTGAATCTGGAAAACACACAAAAAGATGTTTCCAGAAGAATTATTGATTTTTTAAGCGGCGTTGCATATGCCAATGGCGGAAAGATCAAGCGCGTTGCGACGAATACCTTTATCATCACTCCATACAATGTGGATTTGATGGGAGAAGACGTAATGGACGAGCTGGAAAATACCGGCTTATACTTCTAAAATGTCAGTTTCCCCAAAGCAGCAGATGCCCGGTGATGCGGTTTTGCTTGCAAAAATAAAAGATGCGGTTGCTCTTTCTCAGCAAAGAGGCTATGCACATTTTGTTGGATTTTTAGATGAAAGGGCAGCAGCAGTTTCAAGACAATATATGGAATCTACCTATTTTAAAAACTATATGCTGTGGGGAGGCTTCGCCGAAGCAGAGCGTGTAGTTTTTGGTGCATTTCCGGATTTTCTAGAGCCATCTCCAGAAGCTTTTCCGATTAGCGCCGTCACTGCTTCTTTTCGTGAATGCGATCCTTTGTCGCATCGTGATTTTTTGGGAGCATTTTTAGGGACAGGGCTAAAGCGGGGATCCATTGGGGATATTTTGGTAGAACAGGGAAGAGCAATTATTTTCTGCCGAGAAGAATTAAAACCCTTTTTGCTTTCTCAAATTGTAAAAGTCGGCAGAGTAGGGGTCAAACTTTCAGAAGGAGCAAAAAAGCCGCTACCGCATGCACATACTTATCAAGAGATCAACGGCGTAGTTGCTTCTGAGCGTCTTGATTGTTTGACTGCGGCTATGGTTGGAATAAGTCGTGAAAAGGCAGCGACTATGATCGCTGCAGGAGCGGTAGAAGTAAATCATTTTGTGCAGACTTCTTCATCGAAGGAATTGCAAGAAGGCGATTTACTTTCCATTCATGGAAAAGGACGTTATCAAATTACCCGGTTAGGGCCTGTTACAAAAAAAGGACGATTAAGTTTCGTAGGGAAAAAGTATGTATAAATAATGGAGGACGATCTCATGCTATCTTTAAATGATATTGTGAATGTAAGTTTTCGTAAGGCCGGTCGCGGCTACAATGCGGAAGATGTCGATAATTTTATCGATCAGATTCGGGAATCTTATGATACGCTGATGAAAAAGACAATCGAGCAGCATGATCAGCTGGAAGCTGCCGAAAAAGAAAAAGCACAGTTTGATAAAAAGCTTCAGGTTTTGGCGGATAAGATTCAGGAGTACCGTCAGGAAGAGGATGGCATAAAATCAGCTCTCCTCAGCGCCCAAAAGTTGGGCGATGCTTCTTTACGGGAAGCACGCCATAAATCCGAAGTGATTTTAAATGATGCAAATATGAAGGCGGAAAAGATTATTGCTGATGCCGAAAATCAGGTAAAGAATCAGCAGAAAGGCCTGGACGAAATGAAACGCCAGGTCAGCGACTTCCGCTCCAAACTTCTGGATATGTATAAACAGCATTTAACATTGATCAATTCGCTTCCACATTCGGAAAAGCCAGCTTCTAAAATGGAAAAAAATGCTGCTAAAAAAGAAGAAGAGACAGTATCATCTGAAGAGAAAGAGCCGGAGAAAGCTGCAAATGAAAATGCTCCTGAAGCTCAGCAGACAGCACCAGAATTAGCGGAACCAAAGGAAGAGAAAGAACCCAACCAGCCGGAGCCGGTGAGCTTTTCTCCCGTTAATAACGAGAATAAAAATGCGATGAATCAGGTTCCGAGCGAATACATTCTGCAGCCCAATGAAATGCCGCGTTTTGATGGCAGTGTTCCGGATGTTCAGAGAGCAAAAGACCGTCACCATGAAATTAAATTTGGGGATGGATATGATGTAGATACTGATGCAGAAGAGGATATTTTCGGAAAGAAGAACTGATTTTTCGAAAGAATGCGGTATCTTTTTCTACGCAGTGGCGAGATTTTAATTGAGGAGATAGAAACCTATGGATTATAAGAGTACCTTGAATTTGCCTAAAACCAAATTCCCTATGCAGGCCGGTTTGCCAAAAAGAGAGCCTACCATGCTGCAGGAGTGGAATCAGGATCATATTTATGAGAAAGTTATGAAGAAAAATGAGGGCAAACCTGTTTTTGTTCTGCATGACGGTCCTCCGTATGCAAATGGAAATATTCATTTGGGAACGGCACTCAATAAAGTTTTAAAAGACATTATTGTGCGTTATAAGAATATGTCAGGCTTTCAGGCGCCTTAT
Organism: Caproicibacterium sp. NSD3; assembly: GCF_053613275.1. Taxonomy (NCBI): domain Bacteria; kingdom Bacillati; phylum Bacillota; class Clostridia; order Eubacteriales; family Oscillospiraceae; genus Caproicibacterium; species Caproicibacterium sp. NSD3. The sequence continues at coordinate 1,263,444 of NZ_CM132119.1, read as the reverse complement.
GTTCCAGGCTGGGATACACATGGTCTTCCGACAGAGTTAAAAGCGCGTAAAAAGGCTGGAGTCGGCAATTCCGCAACAATTTCAAATTTGGAACTGCGCAAACTTTGCAGAGAATTTGCACTTGGATATCTGAACGATCAAAGAGAAGAATTTCGCCGTTTGGGTGGAATTGGAGATTGGGAGCATCCCTATGTAACGCTTACTCATGATTTTGAAGCAAAGCAGATTGAAATTTTTTCCAATATGGCAACAAAGGGATTAATTTATCGTGGATTAAAGCCTGTCTATTGGTGCCCGGAATGCAAAACTGCATTGGCAGAAGCAGAGATTGAATATGCAGAAGATCCCTGTGATTCTATTTTCGTGAAATTCCACGTGATTGACGATAAGGGCCTTTTCACTGCAAAAGGTGCTGATCTTTCTCGTACTTATTTTGTGATTTGGACAACAACGACTTGGACTATTCCTGCAAATGAGGCGATCTGCCTTGGCCCTGATTTTGAATATTCTCTGATTCAGTGTGGAGAAGACTACTATGTAATGGCTTCTGCTTTGTATGAAAATGTGATGGCACAGGCAGGAATTACAGATTATAAAGTAGTTGCCACTTTTAAGGGCAGTGACTTGGAATTCATTAAGACACAACATCCGTTCCTTGATAGGGTTTCTCCGATTATTCTGGGAAATCATGTAACGCTGGAAAGTGGTACCGGATGCGTCCATACAGCTCCTGGTCATGGTATTGATGACTATAATGTCTGTCAGAATTATCCGGATCTGCCGATCATTGTTCCGGTAGATGCGAATGGACATTTGACGAGTGAAGCAGGAGAGCGCTTTGCCGGACTTTCCACAAAAGAAGCAAATAAAGCGATTGCCGATTATTTAGTGGAAATTGGGGCAATGTTTGCAACACAAAAGATTATCCATCAATATCCGCATTGCTGGCGCTGCAAGAAGCCTGTTTTGTTCCGTGCAACAAAACAGTGGTTCTGTTCCATCGATGCCATTAAAGATCAGGCCGTCGAGGAAATTAACAAAGTAAAGTGGATTCCTGAATGGGGCCGCGATCGTATCACCTCGATGGTTCGAGAAAGAAATGACTGGTGTATTTCTCGTCAGCGCCGTTGGGGTGTTCCGATTCCGATTTTCTATTGCAAAGATTGCGGGGAGCCGCTGATCAGTGCAGAAGCCATGAAGCGTGTGTCTGATTTATTCCGTGAAAAAGGCAGCGATGCGTGGTATGAACTTTCCGCTGAGGAAATTTTACCTGAAGGCACAAAATGTGCAAAATGCGGCTGTGGAGAGTTTACAAAAGAAAGTGACATCATGGATGTCTGGTTTGATTCCGGAGTTACGCATGCAGCAGTAGCCGATCAGCGTCCGGAACTTCATTGGCCTGCCGACCTTTATCTGGAGGGTGCCGACCAGTATCGTGGCTGGTTCCAGTCCAGCCTTCTCACCAGTGTTGCATGGAGGGGAAAAGCTCCCTATAAAGCTGTTTGCACACATGGCTGGGTGGTAGATGGCGAAGGCCGTAAAATGAGTAAATCTCTTGAAAACGGCATCAATCCACAGAAAATTATTGATCAGTATGGTGCTGATATTCTTCGTTTGTGGGTTGCATCTTCTGATTATCATGCGGATATTCGTATTTCGAAGGAAATTCTCAAGCAGCTTTCCGATGCTTATCGTAAGATTCGCAACACGGCACGCTTTATCCTTGGTAATTTGAGTGATTTTGATCCGGATCATGATATGGTTCCGATGAATGAGCTGGAAGACCTTGACCGCTGGGCACTGATTAAATTTGACGAACTGATTAAAAAGACGGTAGAAGGCTATGAAGCATTGGAGTTCCATAATGCCTACCATGCAATTCATAATTTTTGTGTTGTAGATATGAGTAATTTCTACCTGGACGTATGTAAGGATCGTCTTTATACGGAAAAAGCGGATAGCCATACGCGTCGTGCGTCACAGACGGTCATGTTCCTGATCCTTAGCGGAATGACACGTTTGATATCGCCTATTTTGGCCTTTACTTCTGATGAAATTTGGCATAGCATGCCGCATCTTGCAAGCGAAGATGCCGAAAATGTTGTACTCAATGAGTTTCCGCAGCCTTCTGGAATTAAAGTGGATGAAACATTCCTTGCAAAATGGGATCGGATTCATGAAATTCGTGATGATGTGAAAAAAGCTTTGGAGCTTGCTCGAAAAGAGAAAGTAATTGGCTCTTCTCTAGATGCGAAAGTTCAGTTGTTCTGTGATGGAGATTTATATGATTTTGTAAATGAACAGAAAAAAGAGCTTTTAACAGCATTGATTGTTTCTCAGCTGGAAACCGTAAAAGGAGGTTCCGGAGAGTTTACCGAGGTAGCACTTCAGGGACTGAGTATTACGGTCAAACATGCCGAAGGTCAAAAATGTGCGCGTTGCTGGGTGTATGGAGATACGGTTGGCAAAAATGCAGATCATCCTGATCTTTGTGAGCGCTGTGCCCATGTGATTGGATAAAACAAGTAATTAAAAAGCGGGGCAGATAATTGCTGCTCCGCTTTTATTATAGAGAGACGGGTGAGACAATATGGGTTCTGTTTCAAAAGCGAAAAAGAAAAGACCGCTGTTTTGCTTATTGACTTTTGTGTTTGCAGGATTAGCAGCGGGAATGGATCAGTGGATTAAATGGATTGTCGTTGAGAATGTAAAACCGATTAAGAGCGTTAATGTGATTTCTCAAGTTTTTTCCTTGTTTTATCTTGAAAATCGGGGGGCTGCTTTCAGTATTTTTGAAAACAAGCAATTGTTTCTGATTCTATTTACGTCACTGCTCTGCGTCGTAATTATTGGAATGATCCTTTTTTATAAGTCGCAAAATGCATGGTCATGGGTTGCCTGTGTCCTCGTTTTGGGTGGAGGAATCGGTAATTTAATTGACCGAATCCGATTAGGATATGTGGTAGATTATTTAAAATTCAGCTTTTTTCCTCCCGTGTTTAATTTTGCAGATATTTGTGTCGTTACTGGGGTAATTCTTTTCATAATTCATGTACTCTTAGGAGAATATGCTCATAAATAATTTGAGAAGGCAGAAGTATGATGGGAAAGAAAATTGAATTGGTTGTTGACCATTCCGGGACGGGGCAGAGGCTTGATAAGTATTTAGGCGGAACTGTTGAAGGACTGACAAGGTCAGCGGCGGAAAAGCTGATTTTATCGGGAAATGTGACGTGTGAAGGGGAATTACTTTTCAAAAAAGAGCTTCTTAAAGAAGGGCAAATCCTAAACCTTTTCATTCCGGACCCGGAGCCACTCGATGTAAAGGCCGAAAACATTCCTTTGGAAATCATTTATGAAGATGATGATTTGCTGGTTGTCAATAAACCAAAGGGAATGGTGGTGCATCCGGCACCCGGAAATCATGATGGAACCTTGGTAAATGCGCTTTTGGCGCATTGTGGGGATAGCCTTTCCGGAATCAATGGCGTGATTCGTCCTGGGATTGTTCATCGTATTGATAAAGATACCAGTGGACTATTGATTGTTGCGAAGAATGATTATTCTCATCGAAAATTGGCAGAGCAGATTAAAGTCCATAGCTTTACACGCTTATATGAAGCGGTCGTGCATGGAAATTTGAAGGAAGACTCCGGCACGATTGATGAACCAATTGGGCGCCATCCGATCGAGAGAAAAAAGATGGCAGTGACAGAAAAAAATTCGAGACGAGCGATTACGCACTATACTGTTCTAAAACGATATTCACAATTTACGCATGTTCGTTTGAAGTTGGAAACAGGAAGGACTCATCAAATTCGGGTTCATATGGCCTATCTTGGTCATCCGGTTACAGGAGATCCACTTTATGGGCCGAAGCATCCAGTTCCGGGACTTAATGGGCAGTGTCTGCATGCACGGACAATCGGATTTATTCATCCGAGAAGCGGGGAATATATGGAATTCACTTCAGAATTGCCGCTGTATTTTAAAGAGTTTTTAAAAAAGCTGGAGAATTTATATGGAGCGTGAAAATTGGGAGATAGAAGTGCTGGTTGGATTGGCGGCAATTTTGGCGGCAGTCTGTATCGGATTTAATTTATTCTTTGTCCCTAATGTCAGTCCATCTGTTGTAGCGGTCACAACAGATGTGCAAGATGTTTCAAGTGCTTATAATGGAAAAATTCATTTAAATACAGCGTCGGAATCCGCATTACAGGAATTAGATGGGATAGGCCCTGCTTTGGCGAAAAGAATTGTAGAATATCGGGAAACACATGGAAAATTTACTTCGATAGAAGATTTAAAAAATGTAAGGGGAATCGGTGATCAGCTGTTTGATCAAATCCGTAACCAAATTGATTTATGATCGTTATAAAAAAGGAACCAGCTTTTTACGCTGGTTCCTTTTTCTATTTGCAGTCATATTTTATTCTCAAATTCAAACGATTATTTTTCAGGATGGTCTCCAAAAGAAATTCCAATTTCTCGTGCAGTACGAATCACTTCGCTGTCTAATGGAACACGCTTTAGTTTTCCGGCTACTTCTGATAAAGGGACAGGAACAATTGCTCCGTTTTGCAGGGCTACCATATTTCCAAACTTTTTTTCTGCAATCAAATTTGCGGCTGCGGTACCGAAACGGGTGGAAAGGACACGGTCATAAGGGCATGGACTGCCGCCGCGCTGAAAATGACCCGGTACCGTCACTCGAATTTCCTGGCCGGTCTTTTGACCAAGTCTTTCGGCAATCCGATAGCTGATGGAGGGATATTGAGTCTCAAGAGCCCTTGCGGCTTTTAACTGCTTTTTGTTCAAGGTCGATTCCTCTTTTGAAATAGCGCCTTCTGCTACGGCAAGGATGGAAAAGCGCTTACCGCTTTTATTACGCCGCTGGATCGTGTTTGCAATCTCGTCGATATCATAGGGGATTTCAGGAATCAAAATCACGTCAGCGCCGCCGGCAATCCCTGCATAAAGGGTAAGCCAGCCAACCTTATGACCCATAATTTCCACAATAAATATGCGTCCATGAGAGGTTGCCGTAGTATGGATGCAGTCTACAACATTGGTAGCAATATTCATGGCACTGTAAAAACCAAAAGTCATTTCGGTTCCCCAGACATCGTTATCAATCGTTTTGGGCAGGGTGACAATATTAAGCCCTTCTTGGCTCAGCAGATTTGCAGTTTTATGAGTTCCATTCCCGCCTAAAATTACAAGGCAGTCTAGCTTGAGCTTCTTGTAATTTTCTTTCATATTTTTTACTTTATCAACGCTGTCATCCTCTACGACTCGCATCATTTTAAAAGGCTGACGGCTAGTCCCGAGGATTGTACCGCCTAGGGTTAGGATCCCGGAAAAATCCTCCGGATTCATTAACCGAGCATTTCCTTCGATCAAGCCACGATATCCGTCTGCGATTCCATAGATTTCCACATGGTTGCCAAATCTGACATAAAGTGCTTTGGCGACTCCTCGGATTGCGGAATTAAGTCCTTGACAGTCGCCGCCACTTGTTAAAATACCGACACGCAGCAAAATAAATCACATCCTTTAATTGAAAAGCTTAAATGATATCAGCGATCAAAATCAGGACTTAAAATTGGTTTTAAAGGCTGATCTCGATCAGGAATCTCTAGCTTTGCAACAGCTTCCTGTGCTAGGCGGCTAAATTCATGCTGACAGTTGCAGGGGACTTTCCCACGCCGATCGATATGATGATATTCTGTTGTATTGGTCATCATTCTAGCGTTGATATTATCATTTAACATCAGGTCAAGAATTCCAAATGCACGCTGTTTTAAATCTTCATCTTCAATAGGAAAGACTAATTCTATACGGCGGTCAAGGTTTCTGCTCATCCAGTCTGCGCTTCCCATATAAATTTTTGGAGTTCCACCGTTTTCAAAACGAAAAATCCGGCTGTGCTCGAGAAGTTGTCCGATAATGCTGATGACTTCGATATGCTCGCTGACCCCAGGCAGGCCGGGAATCAGGCAGCAAATTCCACGTACAATCAAGTGAATCGGGACTCCTGCCTGTGAAGCTTTATAAAGAAGAGAAATGATTTCGGGATCAACAAGAGAGTTTACCTTTACGGTAATACCACAAGGAAGCCCATCTTTGGCATTTTGAGTTTCACGCTGAATCATAGATTCAAAAAATCCGCGCAGCTCGTTTGGAGCGACCAACATTTTATTATATTCCGGGGGACGGGAATAACCGGTCAATACATTAAAAAGGCTGCTGGCGTCTGTTCCAAAGGGTTCCTTACAAGTAAAAATACCGATATCGGTGTAAATCTTTGCGGTGGAATCATTGTAATTTCCAGTTCCCATATGAACGTAGCGGCGGATACAATCTTCATCTCTGCGGACAACCAGCAAAATTTTACAGTGTGTTTTAAGCCCTGCCAATCCGTAAATGACATGACAGCCGGCTTCTTCTAGCTTTTTTGCCCAGAGAATATTATTTTCTTCATCAAAACGCGCTTTCAGCTCCACTAGAACGGTCACTTGTTTCCCGTTTTCAGCGGCACGAATCAACGCTGCAATGATAGGAGAATGGCCGCTGACTCGATAGAGGGTTTGCTTAATAGCAAGCACATTTTCATCTTCCGCGGCCTGACGCACAAAGTCGACGACGGTTTCAAAGCTCTCATAAGGGTGGTGAACCATGCGGTCTTTTTCTCTGATTGCATCAAAAATATTTTTATAGTTCCAAAAATCGGCAGGAGGATAAACCGGCATGATTGGTTTGAAACAATATTTTTCACATCCGGGCAGATTTGCAAATTTGGAGAGAAATGTTAAATCCAATGGGCCTGGAAGTTCGTAAATGTTATCTTTTCGGATATGAATCATTTCGAGTAGAAACGATTTTGTTTCCGGGTCGCATTTTTGCAAAAGCTCCAGCCGAACTGGATTTCCGCGTTTCCGCTTTTTAATAGATTTTTGAATTTCTGCCAGTAAATCTTCGGCGCCTTCATCGATTTCAAGATCACTGTTTCTGGTCATGCGAAAAGGACAGGCAGCACGAATATCGCTTGCTTCGAACAATTCTTCCAATTTGTAAATAATTAAATTTTCGAGAAGGATAAATTCTCGGCCCCCATCACGGGAAGGTAATTCCAAATATCGAGAAAGAATTGAGGGAACCTGTACAACAGCGAAATAGGGCTTTCCATTCCCTTCAAGGCGAATTGCTACATTCAGACTTTTGTTAGCCAGAAGTGGAAATGGACGGCTGGGGTCAACTGCAAGCGGAGTTAATACAGGGAAGAGGACTTTTTCAAAATAGTTAGAGAGGAATGAAAGCTGTTCTTCATTCATTTCATCCGGCGTGACAAATGAAATATTTAGTTTTTTTAGAGCCGGAATGATGGAACGATGCAGGCAGGAATATTGTTTTTCCATAAATTCGTGGATTTTGATATTGAGCTTTTCCAAAAGCTTTTGTGGGGTTAAACCGCTTAAATCCTCTACATGATATTTGCTGCGGACCTGTTCCATAACACCTGCTACACGAACCATAAAAAATTCATCGAGGTTACTGGCTGTGATCGAAAGAAAACGAATCCGTTCCATGATTGGATTTTCTTTTTTAAAAGCTTCTTCCAAAACCCGATAGTTAAAATCGACCCAGCTTAGTTCACGATTATAATAAGGCATCTTTTCCATAAAACAGCTGCAGCCTCCATTCAAATAAACGTTTCTTTTACGACAAGGACCGGTTCAATTCCAAAAACATCCTGAAAAAATGGTGCGCATTGTTCGAATGCCCATCGTTCCAGATAAAAGTTGTCATTACAGAAAGCAGTTACGGTCATCTTTTCACCATTTGTTTTTACTTTGATATCGATTGCTTTTTGCATATGGGATTTATCCAGCGCATTTGCCAGACGAAAGATAGCCGTCAGTTTGGAAATCACGAGCTTCGTTTCTTCAGAAAGGCCCAAAAATTCGGGCCGTGAAAAATCTGGTGTGTCGAATTCGCTAAAGCCTGCAATAAAAGCGGTAATCAGACGATCCTGACGGGTAATTCCGTAGATGCTCAAATCTTGTAAAAGGTGATAGGTGGCACGCAAGGGGTGTTTCGCTGTCACGTAATGCCCACAATCATGCAGGATAGCAGCGAGATCCAAAAGCAGCTTTTTGTTGTTATCTAAACCATGAAAAGATTTGGTTTTATCAAAAATCTTTTCCGAGCATAAGCGTACAGCTTGAGTATGCTTTTGATTATAATCGAAATTTGCAGCTAACCGTTCGGCACATGAGATTGCATTTTGACGAATGTGTTGCGCGTAAAGATTCTTCATTTTTGGATAAAGCTGATCACGGAGAAGAGAATCCCATAGTTCTACTTTGGGGCAGATAATATTTAAAGCTTTTGTAGAACGAATCAGCTTCATATAAATTGCAAGAGCAGAATAGAGCGGTTCGGCCTCTTCTTGGGTAATATGATATTGTATTGAAATTTGATCTGAAGTTAAGGAGCGAATGGATTTATAAAGCTTTTTAAAGCTTTTCACCGGCAGCAGATAGCGCCCGTCATGAGCTTTAACGTTACAGAGAGATGCGATCTGTTCAATTTCATTTCCAGTTAAAATCAGGTTGGTAATTTCCTCACCGCTGAGCGGGCGGATTGCGTGATCGAGAGTGCTGTCTAAATATTCTTCCAAAACGGTATGAAAATCTTCCGTAAGATTTTGAATGCTGCCCAGCATATCGTGCAGCTTTAGAGCGCCGATGGGAATGCTTTCAGAAGAAATCATGATTTCTCCATCATAAAGAGCTAGTCCGATTGTTCCGGAACCAATATAGGAGATCAGAGATTTTCCGGGTAAAAGATCAGGGGAATCTTTTAATACGGTAAGGATTTCAAAATAAATACGACTTTTTTCCTGATCGCCTTCCAGCACTTTTACGGAGAGATTATTATGAATTTTCAGCTGATCTAAGATATACGCGCGGTTTTCTGAATCCCGTAGGGCAGAGGTAGCAACGGTAGTGCATTGTGTAATACCGTATTCTTTTAAAAGAGAAGAAAAACCATTCAGAGCAGAAGAGAGCTCTCTCAAGCTTTCAAAAGAAATTTTTCCTTCGGTAAAGACTTCATGTCCGAGGTGAATCGGATATTCCAAACGATCGAGATCTACGATTTTTCCCTTTTGCAGCTGTGCAATCCGCATTTTAAGCATGCTGGAGCCGATGTCGATAACAGCGGCACATTTTCCGGCTCTTTTTTTATCCATTCGATTCACACCTGATTTCCATTTTACAATATACAATATATTATAATTATATCAGACAATTATTCTTCCTACAAGGAAAGTACTTTTATATTTAAAAAAGGCCTGCAGAAAATGCAGACCTTTTCCTAGAATTCTTTTTGATTATAGATACGAATAGAAAGCAGACAAGATAAGAGCAGCAGCACGACTCCTGCGGGAACGGAAAGATAACAATAGATTGGAATCATTGATTCGATTCCACTGGTTTCCAGAGAAGCGAATAGATTGTCAAGAGCACCGCTTTTTCCAAGAAGAATAAAGATCAGCACTGGAATCATAATGACTGCGATCGAAATCACGCGGGAGTGTTCCGGTCCAAAGCGATAAATAATGGGAAATAAAATAGAGTACATTAGGCACACCAGAAAAACGGTTATACAGAGAACGGGGACGAAAGGAACGTCACTTTCTGAACGAGAGACAAAAATTTTGCTGATGAACTCTAATATTGTAACGACAAGAAATCCGCCTAGAATCGTGAGCAGGGAGGAGCAGTAGCGAGCTTCTACGATTGTTTTCTTTTTAATTGGAAGTGTCTGTGCGAAAGAATCCCATTTAGCGGTATTATCATAATCAAAAATATTGACGGAAGAAGCCATTAAAAAAACACAAACCATGGAGAGAGCGTAAGTACTGCTTCCAAATGAAAATGTGAATAGAACTGTCATAATTAGCAAAATTGGAATTTGTGAACGCATCAGTTTTTGCAGCACCAGAAAATCTTTTGAGATAAGACCAATCATTATTTTTCTCCTTTCACAAAAAAGACCATAATTTCGTCTAGGTTAACTCGGTCTAAAACCATATCCGGGTGCTTTTTCTTTGATAAATAACGATCCTTTACCAAAATTTCATATCCAAAACTGTTTTCACGATAGGAAATATATTCAGAAGGATCAAGCATTTCAAAATTTTGTTTCCCACATTTTAAAATTCCAAAGCTATCTAAGATTTGATCTTTTGGAGAAGAAAACAAAATTTTTCCATGATGGATAAAGGTAATGTAATCTGCAATTTTTTCGAGATCGCTGGTAATATGGGAAGACATCAAAATGGAATGAGATTCATCTTGGATGAAATTATAAAAAATCTCCAAAATTTCGTCCCGTACAACAGGGTCCAATCCGCTGGTAGCTTCGTCTAAGATCAGAAGCTTTGGATGATGTGCGAGTGCACAGGCAATAGAGAGCTTCATTTTCATTCCGCGTGAGTATTCTTTAATAGGGCGCTTAGGCGGAAGTTTAAATTCCTTTAAATAAGACTGGTAAAGAGAGCTATCCCAGTCTTGATAAACTTTCGAAAGGATTTTTTCTGCTTTTTCGGCAGAAAGAGTTTCATGCAGCGGACACTCATCAAACACAACACCAATTTTTTCTTTGACTTCAATTTCATTTTGTGCGATTTCTTTCCCAAAAATTCGAATCGTTCCACTATCGGGGTGAAGTAAATTCAAAATACATTTAATGGTTGTCGTTTTTCCGGCTCCATTTTGCCCGATAAATCCCATCACGCTTCCGCGCGGCAGAGTAAGATTAATATCTTTTAAGGTAAAGCCACTTTGAAAAGATTTATTTAGAGATCTGATTTCTAAATCATTTTCCATCATTATTCTCCTTTATAAAGAATCGTAAGCATTTCCAAAAGTTCCTCATAGGAAATGTCATAATTTTTTGCAGTTTCAACCGCTTTAGCAAGTTGCTCTTGTGTAATGCGCAGCTGATTTTCATGAAGTAGTTCTGGACTTTTTCCGGCAACAAAGCTTCCTTTTCCGACAATGGTATGAAGGAATCCTTCGTGTTCCAGTTCTTCATAAGCACGCTTTGTCGTGATTACGCTGATTCGAAGTTCTTTTGCTAGTAGCCGCATAGAAGGGAGAGCCTCTCCATTTTTTAATTCGCCGATCAAAATTTTTTCTTTGATCTGAGAAGTAATCTGCTCATAAATCGGCAGATTGCTAGAGTTACTAATAATAATGTCCATGGATAATCCTCTTTAATTTTATTGTGTATACACTATATATACAATATATTCATATGCCTTGCGTTTGTCAATAGAGAAATTAATAAATCAATAAAATTATTTTGAAAAAATGAAAGCAATGTTGCATTTTGGTAACAATACTGTTATAATTAGGGCGAATTATGTGAAGTAAGCTCGTTTTATAGAAAATGAGCTTACTTTTTGGACTAAAGGAGGCTTTTGAATGAAAAAGAGAGATGGGATTTTACGGCGCACATCAGCAATTTTAATTGCAGTTTGCATGATTGCCTCCATGCCGATGGGAGCTTTTGCGCAATCGGAGCCGACACAGATTTATCGTGCCAGCGTAGGCCTTGCAAAAGCGAATGGTTCTGGTACAGCGACCGTCAATGCAGATTGTCTGTATGTCCGTGAAGGGCCGGGAACAGATCATAAAGTGGTCGGTGAGCTAAATCAAGGAGATTCGGTAAAAGTCCTTGAAAATGATGGAAGTTGGGCAAAAATTGATAATGGCAGCGGCCTTCAAGGATATTGCAGCTGTACATTTCTTGAGATTGCAAACATGCCTGTTTCGGCCGGAAAAACTGGAACTGTCAATGCAGATGTACTGAATGTTCGTCATGAAGGCAATGGAAGTAGTGAGGTCCTTTTTACAATTTTAGAAGGAACACAAGTGACTGTCCTAGACGATAGCGGCGATTGGGTGCAGATTCAGACAAGTGATGGAAAAACCGGATATTGCAGCAAAGAATATCTAACGATTTCGGGAGCCTCTTCTTCAGATAGTGGTTCTTTTTCCAACTCGGGAAGTTCTCAGAAGACAGGAACCGTCAATGCAGACGTACTGAATGTTCGTAAGGAAGGCAACGGAGGCAGTGATATCCTTTTTAAAATTTCAGATGGAACACAAGTGGCTGTCCTTGACGACAGCGGCGATTGGGTGCAGATCAAAACCAGCGATGGGAAAACAGGATATTGCAGCAAAGAGTATTTGGATATTCAAGATACAGCAACGCAGACTCCGCCAGAAACACCTCCTCAAAATAACAATACAAGCTCCAATAAAACCGGCACGGTAAATGCCGATGTGTTAAATGTGCGTTCTGGTGGAGGCGCTAATTATGACGTACAGTTTACGTTGGCACAGGGAACAGAAGTAACTGTCCTTGATGACAGCGGCGATTGGGTGCAGATTCAGACAAGTGCAGGAAAAACAGGTTATTGCAGTAAAGAGTTTTTAACGATTTCCGGTGGCACTTCTTCAGATAGTGGTTCTTCCTCTAACTCGGGAAGTTCTCAAAAGACAGGCACCATCAATGCAGATGTACTAAATGTGCGTTCTGGCGCAGGTGCGAATTATGACGTGCAGTTTACGTTGACACAAGGAACAGAAGTAACCGTCCTTGACGACAGCGGAGATTGGGTGCAGATCCAAACAAGCGCCGGCAGAACCGGATATTGCAGTAAAGAGTTTTTAACGATTTCCGGAGGCTCTTCTTCGGATAGCGGTTCTTCTGATAATGGAAATTCCGGAGGGACGACAACAACTACTACTGCAAAAGTTACCGCGGATGTTTTAAATGTCCGTTCCGGAGATGGAACGAACTATTCGATTGACTTTACAGTTTCAGACGGGACAGTTGTTACTGTTTTGGAGCAGCTCCCTTCCGGCTGGGCAAAAATTCAGACGAATTCGGGGGATACCGGATATTGCAAGATGGAATTCTTAACTCTCATCAATGATGAAAAGCCGACTCCTCCGGATAGCGGTTCCAATACAGCGCAGAAGCTTGGAGTTGTCACCGGATCCGATGTTCGTTTGAGAGAAGGCCCTGGCACAAACTATGATATTTTGACAACTTTAGGGCTAAATACCCAGCTCGTTATTTTGGATACTTCTACGCAAGGCTGGGTAAAAGTTCAGACTTCCAATAATCAGACCGGGTATATGTGTTCTGATTATGTGAAAGAAATTTCCGATTCGGATTCTGCAGCTTCTGATATTTCGCTTTCTAATAATTCAGCGTCGGTGGAAGCAGGAAAGACGCTGTACATAAAAGCAACTGTGACGCCGAGCGATAGTGTCATTCTCTGGACAAGCAGCAATGAAGACGTTGCGTCTGTTGTAAACGGGTACATTTATGCGAAAGCACCGGGAAATGTTACGATTACTGCAAAATCTGGTACCCATTCGGTATCGTGTAATGTGACAGTGAAAGAAGCAGATGCGGTTCGTTCTGCTTATGCAAGCCCCAATGTGGTTATGGCAGGAGGAACAGCAACTTTAGTTGCAATTACAGATGACTCCAGAACGGGCGTACAGTTTACGATGGATGGAAAAACATATATGGCTTCTTTAAAACAGACAGATAATACGAACAGTATCGTCACAAAAGTCTGGACAGCACAAGTCGAAGGACTTTCTGCAGGAACGCATTCATTTACTGCGGAAAGTACAACAGGCGGCGAATATACGAACGGTTATCAATCGGATGTTTTTGTTTCAGCACAATCTGATACATCGGTTACAACGCAGGATGATCATCGTATGAGTGAACCTATGCTGGAACAGATGGAAAAGTGGGAAGGTTATGCTTCTGCGGTCTATGCAGATCAGTTGACTTATGATAAGATTCCAACAGTTGGATATGGTGTTGTGCTTTATCCGGGGAATACTTTTTATAACAATTTGAGTGCAGAAGAAGCGCATAGCCAGATGGTTAACTCGCTCAATAAGGCAAGTTACACTTCGGTTCTCAATCAATTTGTTCATGCAAATAATCTTTATATCTCTCAGAGCCAGGCGGATGCACTGCTTAGTTTCTCTTATAATTGCGGTTCCGGATACTTTAGCAATATGGGACTGCAGTGCGATTTTCGTACCATCATGCTGAATGCGGTCGCTGTAAATAGCGGAGATGCAAATTATTCGGCGACTGCGACCGATACCGTCAAAATGTATGCGTCGGTGGGGGGAAACCAGTGCGGAGTGCTTTCCAACGGAACCGGCGTAACGGTAACAGGAATTCAGGCAGACGATATTAAAAATGTTTATTATAAAGTTCAGACTTCTAATGGAGAAGGCGGCTGGGTCAATGCAGGATATGTCCATATTGATGATAGCTACGGACTTAAAAAAGATTTGAATTATACGAATGCAAAGGCAATGGGCAATGAATTCTTGCTCTGGTGTACAGCCGGAGGGAATGCTTATGAAGGCTTAATGTATCGTCGTCTTGGGGAAGTCAATGTTTATAACTACAACGAATATGATTTTGTTCGCTACAATAATCATGACTATGTTTATCCGAGTGCCCTTCAGGGTCAGATTCCTTAAATAATAAAAAATCGCTTTCCGCAATGGAAAGCGATTTTTTTATGCTGTTTTATTGATCGGTTAGCTGTCTGTATTGTTTGATCTAGATATTAAAATAAAATGTGTTTCCATAAAATCCTCCTTTTAAAGAAGACCATTTTATAGTATACTAAAGCTGAATAAAATTTTACAAAAAGGAGATTACTTAGAATGAAAAGTCGTTTTCTGCACGCTAATCTAAATGTTCTCGATTTGGAAAAGAGCATTGCTTTTTACCATCAGGCACTTGGGCTCCATGAAGTACGCCGGAAAGAAGCAAAGGACGGATCGTTTATTCTGGCTTTTTTGGAAGACGGAGAAAGTGATTTTCAGTTGGAACTCACATGGCTTCGCGACCGCAAAAATCCCTATAATCTAGGCGATAACGAACATCATATTGCGTTTCGGGTAGAAAACAAAAAGGAAGCTCATGAATTGCATCAAAAAATGGGTTGTATCTGCTATGAAAACAAAGAGATGGGACTCTATTTTATCAGTGATCCGGATGGATATTGGCTGGAGATTCTGGACTAATGTAGTCAATTTCCTGTCCGTAGTGAGTTAGATTTACTAAATGGCTTCGATAAGGATCCGCCATGGGATCTTCTTTCACTTTTTCGAAGCAGGAATAATTATCTCCGAAATGCATGGGGATACAGAGATTTGCTCCAACCGTTCTCATAAAATAATCCAGCCCCCAGAGATATTGATTTTCCAGGCGCGGATCCATGGGAACGAAAGCAATATCGACCTTTTTGCCTTTTATGGAATCAATTTCTTTCTGATAGGCTGTTTTCATATGAGTATTATTTTCTTCGGTGTCACCTTCCCAATGCCACCAGTTCAAATCGCCTGCATGGTAAATGCAGAGGTTGTCTATCCAGATTAAAAACGCAACTCCCAAGTCGGTAGAGGTTAAAGTGTGAATTTTAATATCTCCCATATCGTAATCTGTATCAGGGGCCACGTAAAGCGCTTTTTGCAGTTTGGGAAGATCATTGGAAAGAATATAGCGGATTTTTGGACAAAACTCGCGCCATTTGAAGATATGAGAATCAAAATGGTCATTATGACTGTGAGAAACAAATACGATGGTATCTTTTTTAGGTAGGACAGATTCATCTACAACGCCCTGGTCGAATGTGCCGCCGGCAGTTGGATGAGTGCAGTCATCAAAAATTAAAAGATGGTCTTCAGTTTCTACTACAAATCCACTGTTATAAAGATACCAGATCTTTGTATTCATGGAATCAGCTCCTTATTTTAAGTATCATATCTGCAAAAGCGGAATTTGAGAAACTCCTTTGACATATATTTTGCCAAGGAGGTTCTTTTTTATGAAATGTTTTGTTTTAACAAAGAGAAAGGCAATCTTAGCATTGTCGGTCGTGGTATGTGTTGCCGCCGGAATTGTATTTGGAATTCACGGAGCCGCTGCTAATGCGGCAGCTACAAAAACAAGGCTTGTTCCAATTTATAATGTAAAAACAGATCAAAAAAAGATTTCGATCAGCTTCGATGCAGCATGGGGAAATGAACAGACGCAGAATTTGATTGATATTTTAGGAAAGTATTCTGTTAAGACCACATTTTTTGTTGTGGGATCATGGGTGGAAAAATATCCGGAATCCGTAAAAGCTTTGGCAGATGCAGGACATGAGGTGTGTAATCATTCGGATTCTCACCCACATATGCCGCAGCTTCCAAGAGAAAAGATTGCATCGGAGATTCAAAATTGCAACCAAAAAATCAAGGCGATCACCGGAAAAGAGCCAACCTTATTCCGCGCGCCCTATGGAGATTATAATAATACTTTAATTGAGACTGTCAAGGGCCTTAATATGCATGAGATCCAATGGAATGTCGACAGTTTGGATTGGAAAGACCCAACACCACAGCAAATTTATGAGCGTGTGGTTGGAAAAGTTCAGCCGGGATCGATCGTTTTGTTACATAACGGGGCAAAAAATACGCCTGCTGCATTGCCTTCCATTTTGGAAACTTTGCAAAAACAGGGTTATGAGATTGTCCCGATTTCCCAGTTGATCTATAACGGTAGTTATAAAATCGATAATAATGGGACACAGATTCCAACGGATCAGGGAACTTCATCAGGAGGCTGAGTCTTTTTGAAAGGATTTTAATATGGCACAGGTTACAGAAATTCGATTAGTAAAACGTCCGATAAGAATTACAAAAAAAACAACAATTGATGTAGCACAAGATGAAAATTGGTTTTCTATTTGGATTCATGAAGCAGGGCAGGAAAAAGGACTGACTCCGTGCCCCGTTAGTTTACAGATTAATCAAAAAACGGCAGAAGAACTGATGAATTTATTAGGGGAATTTTTGAATAAAAAGTAAAAAATTGTTATTCATAAAACAGTACATTCCTCACAAACTAGGAAAGCAAACGCAAGAGATATAAAATTTATTTTGTAAGGAGTGTATTGAAATGACATCTAGTAAAAATGTTGTCCCTGAGGCTCGTGCCGCACTGGATAAGTTCAAGATGGAAGCAGCTTCTGAGGTTGGTGTCAACTTAAAGAATGGCTATAACGGAGACCTTACCAGCCGCGAAGCTGGCTCTATTGGTGGCCAGATGGTCAAAGAAATGATCAAAAAGTATGAGGAAAGCATGAAATAATTGTTTCTCTTTTTGATCGGGGCATCATGCAAAAGCATGGTGCCTTTTTTATATTTTAACTTTCGTAATCCTCTAGAAGAGATCTTAATTTTTCATCACTTTCTACTGGGATTCCTTTTTCCAATAATTTTTGATCGGATTCCGGAAGAGAAGTGATTGAAACATTCACTTCATAAAAAGGAATCTCTTCCTTCCCGCGAAAGACACCAATATGGCCTTGATAAGACTGCAGCCGGTACATGACCGTCAGATCAGATACGGTACTGCTGCTTTCATAAATTGGCGAGAGGCTTTCTTGACTTGACGATGTATTTGCGCTAGAATATACAAATAGGTTGGTAGAAGGTTGAGAATCAGGCTGCTTGAAGACCGAAATAATTGCAGCACCGCAGACGGCGGTTACACAGCAAAAAACGATCAGGAGAATATCCCGCTTCTTCATGATAGAAATCACCTCCTGAGTAGTTTGTACCTGATTTGGAAAATTATTCTATATTTAATCAAAATGGATTAGATTTTGTTTGCAATTTCAGGAGGTGTCCCTATGAAGAGACCGGATACGGATCAGTATGTGTCTGCAGGGAACGTGGATCATACTCCAGCCGCGACGGCGAAATCGTTCGGAAGAATTGTTTTAAAAGCGTTGCTTACGATTCTTACAATTTGCTTGATTACCGGTGTCATTTTAGGAATCGCCCTTTTTTCGTTTATCATGAGTATGAAAAATGAAAAAGTCGATTTTGATTTGACAAATTTAAAGTTAAATTACACCAGCTTTATTTATGTGAATGGGGAAGGGGATAATCCCGATAGTCCAGTTGAGTTAACAACTCTTTATAAAGACGAAAACCGGGTTTGGGTTGATTATGGCGATATTCCCGACAACATGAAAAATGCGATGGTGGCAATTGAGGACAAGCGCTTTTGGGAACATAGCGGCGTAGACTGGGTGCGTACAGCCGGCGCAGCAGTTCATCTGCTGCAAAATGACAGTTATGGCGGCTCTACGATTACACAGCAGTTGGTTAAAAACATTACAAATTACGATGAAGTCAGCCTGACACGAAAAGTAAAAGAAATTTTTCGTGCTCTGAATCTCGAAAAGCAGTATAGCAAGGAGCAGATATTGGAAGCCTACCTTAACTATGTTAGCTTTGGTTCGGGAACACAGGGCGTAGAAGCGGCAGCAAAGCTTTATTTTGGCAAGAGTATTAAAGACTGTGATATTGCAGAATGCGCCAGTATTGCAGGGATCACGCAGAACCCGTCCAAATATTCTCCGTTGATTTATCCTGAAAATAATAAGGAACGTCAGCAGACAGTATTGGGAGCAATGCATGATCAAAAATTGATTACGGACGATCAATATACACAGGCCATGCAGGAATCTGAGAATATGCATTTTGTTGGCTATTCAGCAGAGGGTAATAATAACCAGACATGGGATTGGTATACAGAAGCTTTGGTCGGTGATGTGATCAATATGCTGATGGATAAATATAATATTAATTATGATACGGCAGTAGACAAGCTCTATCATGGTGGGTATAAAATTTATTCGGCCGAAAATTGTGATTTCCAAAAATCAGCCGAGGACTATATTCTTCGTGATGACCTTTTCGGCGGCGATCAGCAGATGCAGTTGGGCTTTTATGCGATGGACTATCAAGGCCGTGTCCTTGCTACTTTGGGCAACCGAAATAAAAAGGAAGGCAATATGGTGCAGTCCTTTGCAACGGATACGCAGAGGCAGTCCGGTTCTTCCATTAAGCCGTTGTCAGTTTATGGACCAGCAATGGATCAGGGCGTAAAATATGATAATGTGCCAATTACTTATTCTACTTTAATTAATGATAAGCCTTTGGACAATTATTTTGGACCAGGACAATCCGGACCAAACAACGCAGATAATACGTTCCATAGTTGGACACCGGTACAGAAAGCTTTGCAATGGTCTTATAATGCTAGTTCCGCTCAGGTATGTAATACCATGGGACCAACTACAAGCTATAATTTCCTTGTGAATCAGCTTCATTTTACCACTTTGGAGCAATCGGATAATAATATTGCTGCTATGGCAGTTGGTGGACAAACCCGCGGCGTAACAGTTAAGGAAATGACATCCGGCTTCCAAATTTTTGGGAACGGTGGAAAATATTTTAAACCTTATACTTTTTATTACGTAGAAGATCATGACGGGAATATAATCCAGGATAACCGTAGTGAATCCAGTGAACAGGTAATCAAAGGAACAACGGCTGGAATCATGAATCATATTTTGCAGTCTGTTGTAAGCGGTGGTACTGGTACAGCTGCTGCAATCAGTGGCTGGCAGATCTTTGGTAAGACCGGTACCAGTAATATGGGCAGCGCAACACCGGATAGCTGGTTTATTGGAGGAACACCAAAAGTTGTTGCAGGTATCTGGAGTGGTTATGAACAGATGAAAGATATCAGTTGGAAGACTGAATACTGCAAGCAGATTTGGCGCGCCTTAATTTCGCAGTATCTTTCCGGTCAGACGGCGGTTCCTTTTGATTTGGACCCCAATATTGTAGAACGGACGTATTGCAAGAGCAGCGGCCTTTTAGCTGGGGATTCCTGTACGGATACTGCCATCGGTTATTATGATAAAAATAATCTTCCGGCAGTTTGTAATGGAGGAAGTGATCATAAAGGGAATACTTCTACAATAAGCTCTTCTTCCAGCTCATCTGAAACGTCCTCAAAAACTCAAACGAGCAGCCCTCAACAAAGTCCTGCCTCGCAAAGTTCGGGCTCAAGCAGTCATGAGCAGCCGGCTTCGTCTACGTCATCCCATTCTTCGGAAGTACCCTCTTCATCGACAACCCCTATTTCTTCTTTATCGGGTTAACTTTTAGGGGCTTAATCGAGAATAAACTTATGTTTTTATGATTGAACAGGCAGGTACTTCTTATGGTATCCGCCTGTTCTTTTTCTTCGTCTTAAATCAAGTGAATTAGTTGAAAGTTGTAGAAAAACATGATAAACTATAAAAGTTAAGTCTAAATTTAGCCTTTAATGATTATGCAGTTTGAGGGGGGCTTTGCGAATGATAGAAATAGCAGTTCTTGGATATGGCGTTGTCGGCTCCGGCGTTGTGGAAATTTTAACAACACACGCTGACAGCATTGCGCAACGCGCAAAAGAAAAAATTAATGTTAAATATATCCTAATCAGAAGAGATCATGCGGAAAGTTCTCTTCAGGGAGAATTCACAAAATCTTTTGATGAAATCGTTGATGATCCGGACATTAAAATTGTTGTCGAAGCGATCGGCGGGTTAAACCCGGCGTATGAGTATGTGCGCCGTTCTTTAGAAGCCGGGAAAAGCGTTGTTACTTCCAATAAAGAGTTGGTTGCTTCAAAAGGAGCGGAGCTGCTCAAAATTGCTCAAGAAAAAAATTTGAATTTTCTTTTTGAAGCAAGTGTCGGAGGCGGTATTCCAATTTTAAGGCCGATCAGTCAGTGTCTAGCTGCAAATGATGTGGTTGGAATCTGCGGTATTTTAAATGGAACGACCAATTTTATTTTGACGAAGATGTTCCACGATAATATGTCTTTTGAAGATGCACTGAAGTTGGCACAAAAGCTCGGCTATGCGGAACATGATCCTTCTGCGGATATTGAAGGCATGGATGCCTGCCGTAAAATTTGCATTCTTGCATCTTTGACTTATGGACATCATGTTTATCCGGAACAGGTTCACACAGAGGGAATTACTGAGATTCGTAAGACTGACGTGGAATACGCGGATTCTTGGCATGGAGTTATCAAGCTGATTGGCGAAGTGAAAAAAGAAGAGAATGGGCGTCTGCAAATCATTGTATGTCCAATGTTTATTCCTTCTGATAGTCAGATTGCTACAGTTGATAATGTTTTTAATGCAATTATGGTACGCGGCGATGCAACTGGAGATGTTTTGTTCTATGGAAAAGGCGCCGGAAAGCTGCCGACCGCAAGTGCAGTAGTAGCAGACGTCATTGATTGCGTAAAGCATTTAAAAGCCAGAAAATATTTATTCTGGGATGCCGGTTCTCCGGATTATATCGATGATTATACAAAGGATATCCGCGCATTTTATGTTTGTGCAAAATATAATGAAGATGCAGAAAAAGGACTTGCCCTTGCAAAGAAAGAATTTCCAACATTGGAACATTTAAAGCGAAAGAATGCACCACTAGGGGAATTTGCTTTTGTTACGGATGCCATGCAGGAGTACGAATTCCGCAAAAAATGTATTGTGCTTAAAAAAGCAGGAATGGAAATTCAAAATACAATTCGAGTGGGCGATATGTGATGAATGCATAGTATAAGAGATAGGATGTGCAGTAAAATGATCAGAATCCAGATACCGGCGACCAGTGCCAATCTCGGCTCTGGGTTTGATGCCTTGGGAATCGCCCTGAATTTATATAATCAGGTATGGATGGAAGAATCGGACCATATCGATATTTCCTGTAAAGATGAAGTCGATGTGCCGAAAGATGAAACCAATCTGATTTTTTGGGCGGCAAAACAGCTTTATGAAGAGTGTGGGCATAAACTGTCGGGATTAAAAATTGTTCAGCTAAATAATATTCCAATGGCACGCGGGCTTGGCAGCAGTTCTGCCTGCATCGTGGCAGGATTAGCAGGAGCCAACAGACTTTTGGGTTCTCCAATGAATCAAATGGAACTTGTTAGTCTGGCAACGAAAATTGAAGGACACCCAGATAATGTTGCACCAGCGATAAAAGGTGGCTTAGTAGCTTCTGCGATTGAAGCCGGAAAAGTTTACAGTGTGAGTGTGCCGGTCTCTGATAAAATTCGCTTTGTGCTTTTTATTCCTCCGTTTGAGTTGAAGACTGAAAAAGCGCGATCTGTCTTACCGGATACCTATAGCAGACAGGATGCCATTTATAATTTGTCCAGGTCTGCATTAATGACAGCATCTTTGTTTTCAGGAAATCTTGAAAATCTCCGAGTTGCGGTGGAGGATAGAATTCATCAACCGTATCGTTCGTCTTTAATTCCAAACTACGACCAAGTCTTTCGTCTCAGCTATGAGCTTGGCTGTCTGGGAACCTGTGTCAGTGGTGCAGGCCCGTCAATCCTGGCAATGGTTGAAAGTACGGTTGCAGATCATTTTACAAAGCTTGCGAAAGAACGTTTGAAAGAAAAGCAAATTGGAGATTGGCAGGTAAAACTGCTGAACGCAGAATCAAATGGGGCACAGATCTTTGTTGAGTGAGTTTTACAATTAAGACAAACTTTTTATGAGGAGAGAACATCCATGAGCTTAATTGTTCAGAAATTTGGGGGAAGTTCCGTTGCAAACGCGGAACGTGTATTTAACGTAGCTGATATTGTAACGAAAACATATCAGAAGGGAAATGACGTGGTTGTTGTTGTCTCTGCCCAAGGAGATACAACAGATGATCTAATTAAAAAAGCTGCAGAAATCAATCCAGATCCAAGTAAAAGAGAAATGGATATGCTTTTAACGGCAGGGGAGCAGATGAGTGCTTCTTTGCTGGCGATGGCGATTGAAAAGCTTGGTTTTCCAGTCGTTTCACTTTTGGGCTGGCAAGCCGGGTTTGAGACCAGTAGTGCATATGGAAATGCCCGAATTAAGCGGGTGGCGCCAAGCAGAATTCGTCAGGCGCTTGACAAGAAAAATATTGTGGTAGTAACAGGATTTCAAGGAATTAATAAATGTGGGGATGTAACAACACTGGGACGTGGCGGCAGCGATACCAGCGCTGTTGCGATTGCAGCGGTAATGCATGCGGATCTTTGTCAGATTTTTACCGATGTAGAAGGCGTTTTTACGGCAGATCCACGCAAGGTTCCTGGAGCTAAGAAATTGGATTGTATTTCTTATGATGAAATGTTGGAATTAGCATCTTTGGGTGCACAGGTTCTAAATAATCGTTCTGTAGAAATGGCGAAAAAGTATAATATTGAACTGGAGGTTCTCTCCAGCTTAACTCGGAAAAAAGGTACAATCGTCAAGGAGGCAACCAAAATGGAGAAGATGCTGATTAGCGGTGTGGCAAAAGATGAAGATGTTGCACGAATTTCAATTATCGGTGTGCCGGATCGTCCCGGTCTTGCTTTTAAGATTTTTTCAAAGCTTTCTGCTAAGGGAATCAATGTAGATATTATTCTTCAGTCTGTGGGACGTAACGGAACAAAGGATATTAGTTTCACAGTGAATGCAGGAAATTTAAAAGAAGCTTTAGATATTCTTTCGCCTTATCTTGATTTGATAGGAGCTTCCAGTCTGACCTATGATGATCATGTTTCAAAAGTGAGCGCAGTAGGTGCCGGAATGGAATCTCATCCTGGAATCGCTGCACAGATGTTTGAAGCACTTTTTGAAGCGAACATTAATATTCAGATGATTTCGACGAGTGAAATTAAAATTTCCGTATTGTTGGCCGACAAAGATGCAGATCGTGCGGTTCTTGCGGTACATGATAAGTTTTTTAATGGAAACAATCTGGATGATTTAACCTGATTGGTGTCTGGTGGCAATGGCAACGTTTCATTGTAGTGCATAAGTTTTCTGGGAAATGACTTGATTTTTAAGGACACTTATGATAAAATAATCAACGTTGTCAATTTCCGGGTGTGGCGCAGTTGGTAGCGCGCTTGACTGGGGGTCAAGAGGCCGTGAGTTCAAGTCTCGCCACTCGGACCAAAGAAAACCGCATTAGATAGCCATTTCCTGACTATTTGATGCGGATTTATTTTTTTGTTTTTGCATCAAGAATGCTGAAAATCGTTGGAAACGTTGGCGGTTACTACGCAATTACTACGTGTTTTATGATGATTTTTCTATGGCTGGCTATAGCTTTTCTGCTCATTAAAAAGGGTACAATGGTTCGTTGCTTATTGTTTTTCTAATTTGGTTTACAAGGCTAACTGTTTTTGCTTTTTACATATAATTTAGCCTTTTGGTGTTTTGTGATAATAAAAAAAGAAAAGGAGAAGCTTTATGGGTTTTGATGAAAAAAAGCAGTTTGATCTTCCCGGTATCTTATATTTTGCTTCTGGAAATCGATACACAGGGAGTGTTGGAACTGGAATCGAAAATGGGTTTAATTATGCTGCAGAGCCGGGAGATGGTATCCTGAATATTTCCATTTGGCATTCTCCTGTTTGCTGTGAATTAGCAGAAGATAAAACTGAAAAAGAGTTCTCATTGACTGCAGAAGGAATTGAAAAAGCATCACAGTATCTTGCAGATTCTTATGACTTATCGAAAAAAGAAGATTAAATGGGGGTTGGTACGATAAAGCATTTCGTATCAGCCCTTTCTGGTTATCATGTTATCCTTATGTCTATCTTCAAAATCAGATGAAAATTTTTAATGCTTTTTTAAGATTATTTTCGGATAATTGAGATATTAAAAATGGCCTTACATGATAATGTTTGTTAAAATGAGGAACAATAAAAGGAAAATCATAAAAATTATTGCGAAAAATTGAAGCTTTCGTTATAATATAGACAGACCGTATCAAAGAAAGAGGCGTTTTGGATGGAAAAAACGATTGTCCGTACCCGTTTTGCGCCAAGTCCTACCGGCTTTATGCATGTGGGAAATTTGCGCACAGCACTGTATGCTTATTTAGTAGCAAAATCCCAGGGGGGAAAATTTATCCTGAGAATTGAAGATACTGATCAAGAACGTTTGGTGCCGGGCGCTGTAGATGTCATTTATCATACATTACAACAAGTCAGTTTGCAGCATGACGAAGGCCCGGATCTCGGGGGAGAATACGGCCCATATATTCAGAGTGAACGGAAAAATATTTATCTTCCTTATGCTGAGAAACTGGTAGAGGAAGGAAAAGCCTATTATTGCTTCTGCACCAAGGAACGTTTGGAATCTCTGCATCAGGAGAACACGTTCGGTGGCTATGACCGTCATTGCCGCAATCTTCCTAAAGAAGAAGTGCAACGGCTTTTAGATATGGGTACGCCGTGGGTTATTCGACAGAAAATGCCGCTGGAAGGCAGCACTACCTTTGTCGATTCCGTATTTGGAGAGATCACCATTGAGAATAAAATGTTGGAAGATCAAGTCTTAATTAAATCAGACGGATATCCGACTTATAATTTTGCAAACGTGATTGATGATCACCTGATGCATATCACTCATGTTGTGCGTGGGTGCGAATATCTGACGAGTACACCAAAATATAATCTGCTATATGAGGCATTTGGCTGGGAAGTTCCGGTTTATGTACATTTGCCGCTGATTATGGGCCGCAATGCCGATGGGACAACCAGTAAGCTTTCAAAGCGCCATGGCTCTACCGGATTTGCTGATTTGATCAAAGAAGGATATTTGCCGGAAACCATTGTCAACTATATTGCACTTTTGGGTTGGGCCCCTAAAGATAACCGTGAAATTTATTCTTTGCAGGAATTGTGCAATGCTTTTTCGCTCGATGGAATCAGCAAGAGCCCAGCAGTATTTGATTATGAAAAACTTACCTGGATGAATGGGGAATATATTCACGAGATGCCAAAAGAAGAATTTATTCGTCAGGCAACTCCTTATTTTAAAGAAGTCTTCGGGGAGAATCTGCCGGACACTGAAATCCTTGCGGATATTCTTCAGCCACGTGTCCTGAAATTTACCGAAGTTCCTCAAATGCTGCAGTTCTTTAAAGAACTGCCGGATTATTCGACAGACTTTTTTATCAATAAAAAAAGCAAGGCAACTTTAGAAAATGCCCCAGTGATGCTCCAAAAATCAATTGATCTGCTATCTTCCATGGAAGATTGGAGCGTCCCTTCTCTGCATGACAAACTGCTTCAGCTTGCCAAAGACTCTGAAGTGAAAAACGGAACTTTACTGTGGCCGGTACGAATTGCAGCGGCGGGACAAACGGTGACTCCTGGAGGTGCAATGGAGATTTTATCCATCCTAGGGAAAAAAGAATCCCTGAGGAGGCTAACATTGGGTCTTGAAAAACTGAAAGCGTAAGGAGCGTTAATCACATGAGTGATCATAAAATAGTGGAACCCGCAGAAGACAATTCCGGAAACTTTATTCATACTTTGATTGAGGAGGACTTGGCAGAAGGCGGACGTGATTATGGGAAAAAAGTCCATACGCGTTTTCCGCCTGAGCCAAATGGTTATCTTCACATTGGGCATGCCAAGGCGATCTGCATTGATTTTGGTACAGCGGAAAAATACGGTGGTATGTGCAATCTGCGTATGGATGATACCAATCCGACCAAAGAGGATGTAGAATACGTTGATTCTATCAAACGAGATATTAAGTGGTTGGGATTTGATTGGGAGGACCGTTTCTATTATGCGTCCGATTATTTTCCGAAGATGTACGAATTGGCAGTTAAACTGATTCGGGAGGGGCTTGCTTATGTCTGCGAGTTGACTCCGGAGCAGATGCACGATAATCGCGGAGATTTGAGCCACCCGGCAGTGAGCCCTTATCGGGATCGCCCAATAGAAGAGAGCCTTGATCTTTTCGGAAGAATGAAAGCAGGGGAATTTGAGGACGGCAGAATGACGCTGCGTGCAAAGATTGATTTAAACTCCGGCAACTTTAATATGAGAGATCCGGTTATTTACCGAATTAATCATATGAAGCATCATCGTACAGGAAATGACTGGTGTATTTATCCGATGTACGATTTTGCACATCCAATTGAAGATGCAATCGAAGGAATCACACATTCTCTTTGCAGCTTGGAATTTCAGGATCACCGACCGCTTTACGACTGGGTAATCGAGCATGTGGATTTACCTGCAAAGCCACGCCAGATTGAGTTTGCACGTCTCGGAATCAATAATACGGTAATGAGTAAGCGCAAATTGCGTCAGTTGGTAGAAAAGAATTATGTCAGTGGCTGGGATGATCCTAGAATGCCAACACTTTGTGGACTGCGTCGCCGTGGTTTTACACCGGCTTCTATTCGCAATTTTTGTGAACGAATCGGAGTCGCTAAAGTAAATTCCATAGTAGAATTCAGCTTTTTGGAGCATTGTCTTAGAGAAGATTTGAATCAAAATGCACGCCGTACGATGGCGGTGCTTCATCCTATAAAGCTGACAATTACCAATTATCCAGAAGGAAAAAGTGAAACGTTTGAAGTCGAAAATAATCCGGAACATCCGGAAGACGGTACTAGAACCGTGACTTTTTCCAGAAATCTCTGGATCGAACAGGAAGATTTCATGCAGGAGCCTATCAAGAAATATTTTCGGATGTTCCCTGGTAATGAAGTGCGCCTAAAGACTGCCTACGTGGTGCGCTGTGCAGGCTGCAAAACAGATTCTGACGGGAATGTGACAGAGGTTTTGGCCCAATATGATCCTGCTACCCGCGGCGGAAATACACCGGATGGACGCAAAGTAAAAGGGACGATTCATTGGCTTGACGCTGATACGGCAATTTCCGCTGAAGTACGCCTTTATGACAATCTTTTTACAGTACCTGAACCGGAACAAGAAAACTTTTTGGAACTGCTCAATCCAAATTCTTTGGAAATTCTCACAGAGTGCAAGGTGGAGCCTTCCATGATGCAAGCAAAGGCTCCGGCATTTTTTCAGTTTATGAGACAGGGATACTTTTGTTTAGACCAAGATTCTACTCAAGATCATCTAATTTTTAACCGTTCTGTTTCTTTAAAAGACAGTTTTAAAAAGAAAAATTAAACAAATTTGGATAAAAACAGCTTTATTTCTCTTTCTTTAAAAAGTTTTTTGCAAAAAATGAATTTATTTTACCCGATTTTCAGAAAAACCATTCCTAAAATGTAACTTTTCTATCAAAAAACTTTACCAGCTTGTTTGTTTTATGATATAATGACTTTGTGAGGGCTTTCGAAGATCGGGAACAACAATAATTTTCTTTGGAATTCTTATGAGTTTCGAAGAAATTATTTTTGCCGTGCAAGTCTTGAATGTTTTTGTGCAGGCAAGTTGTGTTTATTGGAGAAAATTCACAGCTTTTGTTTGCAAAAAATGATAGACGTTAGACGTGTTTTCGATATTCGGAAAACCATTTTTGCAAAATTGAAATGGAGGAAAAAAAAACTATGTCGAAAAAGATTGTCATTGCAGGTGCTTGCCGTACTGCTGTTGGTAAAATGGGCGGCGTTCTTTCCACAGTACCTGCAGCGAAATTAGGCGAGATCGTAATTCGTGAGGCGGTTAAGCGTGCCGGCATTCAGCCAAAAGATGTTGATGAGGTATTGATGGGATGCGTCCTTCAGGCGGCTTTGGGCCAGAACGTTGCCCGTCAGGCAGCTTTGAATGCAGGACTGCCGATTGAGACTCCTGCGGTTACTTTGAATGTTGTTTGCGGTTCCGGCCTGAACAGCGTTAATATGGCTGCTGATATGATCCTTGCAGGAGATGCGGATGTTGTAATCGCTGGCGGCATGGAGAACATGTCCTTGGCTCCTTATGCAATGACCAAAGCTCGTTTTGGCTATCGTATGAACAATGCAACGATCATTGATACCATGGTCAATGATGGATTGTGGGATGCTTTTAATAACTATCATATGGGCATGACTGCTGAGAATATTGCAGAGCGTTGGCACTTGACCCGCCGCGAATTGGATGAGTTCGCTGCATGGAGCCAGCAGAAATGTGAAAAGGCTCAGGCAGAAGGCAAGTTTAAGGATGAAATCATTCCTGTTGAAGTAAAGAAGAAGAAGGAAACCGTCATTGTTGATACCGATGAGGGCCCGCGTGCAGGCGTAACTGCTGACAGCATTTCCAAACTGCCTCCGGCCTTTAAAAAGCCTGATGGTGTTGTTACTGCAGCAAACTCTTCCGGAATTAATGATGGTGCAGCAGCAGTTGTCGTCATGAGCGAAGAGAAAGCTAAAGAACTTGGCGTTGTTCCAATGGTCGAGTGGGTTGGCGGCGCACTTGCTGGTGTTGATCCTGCTATTATGGGTATTGGACCAGTTGCTGCTACAAAGAAAGCAATGGCAAAGACCGGCATGAAAGTTTCCGATATGGACTTGATTGAAGCAAATGAAGCTTTTGCTGCACAGTCCGTTGCTGTTGCTCGTGAGCTGAAGTTTGATATGAGCAAGGTAAACGTAAATGGTGGTGCAATTGCATTGGGACATCCTGTTGGTGCTTCCGGTTGCCGTATTTTTGTTACCCTCTTACATGAAATGCAGAAACGCAATTCTAAATATGGTCTTGCTACATTGTGCATTGGCGGCGGCATGGGCTGCGCAACAATTGTAAAGGCTTACAATAAATAAAGAGGAACAAAAAATGAGCTATGTAAAGTTCGAACAGCAGGGAATGGTCGTAGTCCTTACGATTGACCGCGAAAAGGCTTTAAATGCTTTGAACAACCAAGTTTTGGACGACCTTAATGCTGCTTTTGATCAGATCGATCAGGACTATTTTCGTTGTGTAGTAATTACGGGAGCCGGCACCAAGGCTTTTGTTGCCGGAGCAGATATTGCGGCTATGAGCAAAATGACACGCTGTGAGGCAGTGAAATTCGGGCAAAAGGGAAATGAACTTTTTCGGAAAATTGCTAAATTTCCACTGCCTGTTATTGCTGCAGTTAATGGATTTGCTCTTGGCGGCGGCTGTGAGCTAAGCCTCTCCTGTGATATTCGTCTTGCTTCAGAGAATGCTGTTTTTGGCCAGCCTGAGACCGGTTTGGGGATTACTCCCGGATTTGGTGGTACGCAGCGTTTGGCTCGCTTAATCGCAAAGGGAATGGCAAAAGAAATGATTTATGCCGGAACAAAGATTAAGGCGGACCGTGCTTATCAGCTGGGATTGGTGAATGCAGTTTATCCGCAGGAGGAACTGATGCCTGCTGCTATGAAATTGGCAAATAAAATAGCGGTAAATGCTCCAATTGCAGTGCGTGCAAGCAAGCAGGCTTTAAATAAGGGACTTCAGATGAATATGGATGAAGCTGTTGTTCTGGAAGAGCAGTTCTTTAGCAGTTGCTTTGAGAGCTGCGATCAAAAAGAAGGTATGACAGCCTTCGTTGAAAAGAGAAAACATGAGCCTTTTGAGAATAAGTGATTTTATCCGTTATCTTCAGAAAGCTTTTTAAATGCTTTTCTTTTGATTATTACATCATAAATAGGTTGATTTCTTATAAATAATTTTTGGAGGTAAGAAGACAATCATGAAAGTTGGCGTAATTGGTGCCGGCACTATGGGCTCCGGTATTGCTCAGGCTTTTGCCCAGACAGAAGGATTTGAAGTTGCTCTTTGTGATATCAAAGCAGAATGGGCAGAAGGCGGTAAGGGGAAAATTCAGAAGAATCTTTCCAGCCGTGTTGCAAAGGGAAAAATGGAACAGGCCGCTGCAGATGCAATCCTTGCAAAAATCAGCACCGGCACAAACGAAATCGTTGCAGATTGCGATTTGGTGATTGAAGTTGCTCTTGAAAAGATGGATATCAAGAAAAATATTTTCAAACAGCTCCAGACAATTTGCAGGAAAGATGCAATCTTTGCAAGTAACACATCATCTCTTTCGATTACTGAAATCTCCAATGGACTTGACCGTCCTGTCGTAGGAATGCATTTC
Organism: Caproicibacterium sp. NSD3; assembly: GCF_053613275.1. Lineage (NCBI taxonomy): Bacteria > Bacillati > Bacillota > Clostridia > Eubacteriales > Oscillospiraceae > Caproicibacterium > Caproicibacterium sp. NSD3. Next base: position 1,232,582 of record NZ_CM132119.1, on the reverse strand, counting down.
TTTAACCCGGCTCCTGTTATGAAGCTGGTTGAGGTGATTGCAGGAGAGACGACTACCGATGAGCAGGTTCAGAAGATTATTGAAATTGCCGAAAAGATCGGCAAAACTCCGGTACAGGTAAAAGAAGCTGCCGGATTTGTTGTAAACCGTATTTTAATTCCGATGATCAATGAGGCAATCGGTATCTATGCAGACGGCGTAGCTTCCGTTGAAGGAATTGATACGGCAATGAAACTGGGCGCAAATCATCCGATGGGGCCTCTGGCTCTGGGCGATTTGATCGGCCTGGATATCTGCCTTGCCATTATGGAGGTCCTGCAGAGCGAGACCGGCGATCCGAAATATCGTCCTCATCCGCTGCTTAAAAAGATGGTCCGTGCCGGAAAACTCGGCCGCAAGACCGGTGTCGGTTTTTACGATTATCGCAAATAATTCGTATTCCGATGCTTATTAGGAATCGATAATCAGTGTAATACTGTCAGTATTCCCAGCAGGCAGTGCTGTCTCTGATATTTATGATTCCGTTTTGTAACACAACTATAGTAGGAAGAAGGTATATGCATGGATTTGCACCTGTCCAAAGAACAAGAGATGCTTCGTAAGATGTATCACGACTTCGCGGAAAACGAAGTAAAACCCCTGGCGCAGGAAGTTGACGAAGACGAGCGCTTTCCTATGGAGACCGTGGAAAAGATGGCCAAGCTGGGCATGATGGGCATTTATTTTCCAAAGGAATACGGCGGTGCTGGCGGAGATGTTCTCAGCTATGCAATGGCCGTTGAGGAACTGAGCAAAGTTTGTGGCACTACTGGTGTTATTGTCTCTGCTCATACTTCTCTTTGCGGTGCTCCAATTTATGAGCACGGCACTGAGGAGCAGAAGAAACAGTATCTGCCGAAACTGTGCTCTGGCGAATGGATCGGCGCCTTTGGTTTAACCGAACCTGGCGCTGGCACTGATGCTCAGGGTCAGCAGACAACCGCTGTTCTTGAAGGAGACCATTATGTACTGAATGGCTCCAAAATTTTCATCACGAATGCTGGTGTAGCAAACGTATTTGTTATTATTGCTGTAACCGGTCATCACCTCAATGCAAAAGGCCGCAAGATTAAAGATATTTCAGCCTTTATCGTAGAGCGTGATTTCAAGGGTTTCTCTGTAAGCAAGCCTGAAAAGAAAATGGGTATTCGTGGCTCTTCTACTGCAGAACTTGTCATGGAGGACTGCATTGTGCCTAAGGAGAATCTCCTTGGCAAAGAGGGTCAGGGCTTTAAGATTGCTATGGAGACTTTGGACGGCGGCCGTATCGGCATCGCTTCCCAGGCTCTTGGCCTTGCAGAAGGCGCAATTGAAGAGACCATTAAATACACCAAAGAGCGTGTTCAGTTCGGTAAACGTATTTCTCAGTTTCAGAACACCCAGTTCCAGCTGGCGGATATGTATGCAAAGACCGAAGCTGCAAAGTGGCTGGTTTATTCCGCCGCAATGAAGAAGCAGAATCATGAGCCTTATACGGTTGACGCCGCTATGGCAAAATTGGTAGCTGCTGAGACTGCCAGCGATGTTACCCGCCGTTGCGTACAGCTGTTCGGCGGATATGGCTACACCCGTGAGTATCCTGTTGAGCGCATGATGCGTGATGCAAAGATCACTGAGATCTATGAGGGTACTTCCGAGGTTCAGCGCATTGTCATTTCTGGCCATCTCGGCTTGAAATAAGGAACTGGAGGGAATATTCGACATGAAAGTTATTGTTTGTGTAAAACAAGTCCCGGATACCTCTGGTGTCGTTGCTGTTAAAGCAGATGGCACTATGGATCGTTCTTCCATGGCAACAATCACCAACCCTGATGATATGAATGCAGTTGAAGCTGCTCTTCAACTGAAAGAAAAAACAGGCTGCGAAGTGATTGTCGTTTCCATGGGACCCCCTCCGGCAGAGGGAATGCTGCGTGAAATCCTTGCCCGCGGTGCAGATCGTGCGGTTTTGGTTTCTGCACGTGAATTCGGCGGCAGTGATACCTATGCAACCAGTCAGATTCTGGCTGCTGCGATTAAGAAGATCGGTGTAGGTCCTGAGGATGTCGTATTCTGTGGCCGTCAGGCTATTGATGGCGATACCGCACAGGTTGGCCCGCAGATTGCTGAAAAACTCGGTATGCCGCAGGTTACCTATGTAGCAGATATTAAAGTTGAAGGCAAAGATCTCGTCGTAAAGCGTATGCTGGAAGACGGATTTATGATGCTGAAAGTTCAGACTCCGTGCCTCTTAACCTGCATTAAAGAGCTGAACGAACCCCGTTATATGAGTGTTGGAGGCATTTTTGAATGCTATTCCAAGCCTTTGGATGTTTTCAACTATGAGGCATTGAAAGATGATCCGCTGGTTGATCTGGATACAATCGGCCTTAAAGGATCTCCGACCAATGTGTATAAGTCTTTCTCGCCTCCGCTTAAAGGTGCCAGCGTAATGCTGGAGGGCGCAGATAAAGCAACTTGCGAAAAGCTCGTTGGTATTCTGGACGGGAAACACCTTATCTAATTTGAAAGGAGATGTAATAAATGGCTGAATTTAATAGTAAAGACACCGCCGCCTTTAAGGGCGTGTGGGTATTTTGTGAGCAGCGCGAAGGCGTAATTATGAGTACCACCTATCAGCTGCTGAGCGAAGGCCGTAAACTGGCCAATGACCTAGGAGTAGAGCTTTGTGGCATTTTGCTTGGTCATAATATTAAAGAAGAGTATGTCAAGGGCCTTGGCGGATACGGCGCTGATCGTGTATATGTTTGTGATAGTGAGCTCTTAGAGACCTATACAACAGACGGTTATGCAAAAGTAATCTGTGATGCTGTCAAAGAGAAAAAACCTGAGGTTCTCCTGATCGGTGCTACCAACATTGGTCGTGACCTTGGACCTCGCTGTGCAGCTCGTCTGCATACCGGTTTGACTGCCGACTGCACCCATCTGGATGTAGATACTGAAAAGTATAAGGCGTTTTTGAAGACGACTTCTACCATTGATGTCGATCATACCCCCTTTGAGAACAATACCAATTTGAAGATGACTCGTCCGGCATTTGGCGGCCACTTGATGGCTACCATTATTTGCCCGCGTTTTCGTCCGCAGATGTCTACTGTTCGTCCGGGCGTTATGAAGACTCAGCCTTATGATGAGGCTGGTGCACAGAAGGTTGTTGTCGAGAATCTGAATATTGCCCTTAAAAAGGACGATATCCATGTAGAGGTTCTTGATGTTGAGAAAGCAGCCAAGAAGATGGTCGATTTGATCGGTGCTGATGTCGTTGTTTCTGTTGGACGTGGTATCAGCAAAGATGTCGAAAAGGGCATTAAAATTGCGCAGGATCTGGCTGATGTATTGGGCGGCGTCGTAGGCGCTTCTCGTGCAGTTGTCGATGCTGGCTGGATTTCTTCCGATCATCAGGTCGGACAGACTGGCAAGACCGTTCATCCTCGCATTTATGTTGCACTCGGTATTTCCGGTGCAATTCAGCATCAGGCTGGTATGCAGGATTCCGAATGCATCGTTGCTATCAATAAAAATGCTGATGCTCCTATTTTCGATATTTCTTCTTATGGTATCGTTGGCGACTTGTTTAAAGTTGTCCCGATGCTGACTGAAGCAATTAAAGCTTTGGAAGCAAGCAAATAAGGATCATTTTTCCTGATTTTTTTGCTAAGAGAATAAAAAGCCACCCTTTTTCCATTTGGGAGAAGGGTGGCTTTTTTAATATGTTCTTAATTTACCGCAAAATATACAAAAAGGAATCGGTTGCCGGAAAGTCAAAAAAATCATTAAAAAAGGCCTTTGTCTTTCATCGTCGTTTGAAAAAGGATGAAAGATAAGGGCCTTATGTAGAAACTGAATTTAAATTTTGTTGGACTGACGCCAAATATTCTGTGCTTCAGCATCTTTAATTAATTGATCACGGAATTTTGGATGTGCAACGCTAATAATCGCTTCAGCGCGCTGCCAAGTGGAAAGCCCCTTTAAGTTTACTTTTCCGTATTCGGTAACAAGCCATTGAATATTGCAACGGGTATCTGTTACGATGGAGCCGTTTTTCAAAGTCGGTAAAATACGGGAAATCGTTTCGCCTTTTTTGTTGGTGAAAGTAGAAGAGCAACAAATGAAGCTCTTTCCGCCATGACTTAAATAAGCACCCATAACGAAATCAAGCTGTCCGCCGGCACCGCTGATTTGCTTAATCCCAGCGGATTCTGCATTCACTTGTCCATAAAGGTCAACATCAATCACATTGTTAATGGAGATAAAATTATCAAGAGCTGCAACTGTGCGAACGTCGTTTGTATAATCAACAGGTGCACTCATCAGTGCAGGGTTGTTATTCATGTATTCATACATTTCTTTGGAGCCAGAGCCAAAAGCATAAGTCTGACGTCCGTAATCAATATTTTTCTTTGACCCGTTGATTTTTCCGGCTTTTGCAATTTTTACAAAAGCATCAACGTACATTTCTGTATGAACGCCAAGATCTTTTAGATCAGAGTCAACGATCATGGAACCAACAGCGTTTGGCATGCCGCCAATTCCGAGCTGTAGGCAGGCACCATTTGGAATTTCTTCTACAATTAGTTTTGCGACAGCTTTGTCAATTTCAGTAGCAGGAGCTTCTGCACCAGTTGCGTCGATCGGATCGTTTGGACCTTCTACAACCATATCTACTTTGTTGATATGAATTCCTTCGTTAAAACCGCCTAGGCAGCGAGGCATATTTTGATTGACTTCAACGATAATCGTTTTTGCTTTTTCACACATTGCAGTAATATGTGAAGCACTGGGGCCAAAGTTAAAATAGCCATGTTCATCCATAGGAGCAACCTGAATCATGACAACGTCAACCGGATCCAGGTTTTCGCGATAAAAACGAGGCAACTCTGAATAACGCATGGGGCTGTAATATGCCATTCCGAGAGAAATCATTTTGCGTTCAATTCCGCTCATATGCCAGCTGTTCCATGTAAAATGGGTTGGCGCATCCGGTACTTTAGCAATCTCCAAGGGATGCATGACAACGCCGCCGCGAAGTTTTACATCCGTCAGTTCATTGTATCGTGCAGCTAAAGCTTTATCGAGGACAACAGGAGTCCCAAGACACCATCCATAATCCACCCAGTCACCGGATTTGACAACCTTGACTGCATCCTCAGCAGTTGTCAGTTTGCTTTGATATTCCTCATAAAAATCCATTCCAAAAGAACCTCCTACCACGTTTGGTTACTTTAATTATTTGTTTTATATTATATCAGATTTGCCGCCAAAAGACAAGAAATCACTTATCCTGTCGGGTGTTGTTGTATTTTTAAAAATATGGTAAAATTAAGCAAATAAAAATAGGAGAGAGAGAAATTGGATTCGAATGTTAATAAAGAAAAATTGTGTTTATTAAAAATGCTTCAGATTTTCAGAAAGAATTCAGATCAAGATCATCCGATTACCCTTTTAGAAGTCGGCAAACTTTTGGAACAAGAAGGCCTTTCCTGTAGCCGAAAGACACTCGGCAGGGACTTAAAAGCTTTAAAAGATGCTGGGTATGATTTTATAAAATCCAATGGCTCAACCCAAAGAGGCTTTTACCTTGCAGAGTCGTCTTCATTCGAAACTGCAGAGGTGCGTGTGCTAATGGATGCCGTTTTAAGTGCTCCTTTTATAACAGAAGAGTGGACGAAACAACTCGTTGATCACCTCAAAAGTTTGATGAGTGTACATCAGGCGGAAGATATGTGCCGTCAAATCAGTTTTGACAGAACTTATAAATATAAAAATGGAGAAATTTTTTATACAATTGATACACTGGAAAAAGCAATTCGTGCCAAAAAGAAAATTCGTATGGTGTATCAGCATCAGATCCTTTGGCACAACCGAGTAACGCTTGATTTTGGACGAGAATTTATTCTGAGTCCCTATGCTTTATTATGGAGTCACGACAAATATTATTTAGCTTGTAATTATAAAAAATATGATGTCGTTTCGAATTATCGTTTGGACCGTATGCACAGAGTAGAGATCCTGGAGGAACCGGCACGTCCATTTGAAGAAGTTTGTTCTTATCGTGGAACTTTTGATGCAGATGATTATTTGCGGCATTCTTTTTACATGTACAACGGGGAAAGACAGACCCTTTTGATTCGCTGCAAAAATTCTGCATTAGAAATCATGCTGGATCGCTTTGGAGATTCTTTGAAATTTTTGGAGTGTGATAACAGTAAGGATGTTTTTACAGCCCGTACAGATGTTAGTATCAGTGATGGGCTGTATGAATGGCTTTTACAGTACAGCGGAGTCATGACAGTTTTGTCGCCGACGATCGTGCGTCATGAGATGCAAGAGAGAATCCGTGAATTATATAAGCGCTATCAATGCGCCCCAAATTTTCAAAATGACGATATTTAAAAAATGGTCGGCTTTCAGTAAAAGGAATTTTATTGAAAACCGATCATTTTATTTTCCGGGAAATAATGTTAGGAAAACCACATATGCTCAACGAAAATTTCAATGCCGATTGCGATCAGAACGATTCCACCAAAAAGTTCTGCGCGGTTGCTCAAAAGAGGGCCAAACTTTTTTCCAATATAAACACCAATGAGACAAAAAAAGAATGTTACGACTGCAATAATACTAACAGCTAAAAGCATTAAAAGAGGCGTTGAAGCACCAACTGCATTCGGAAGAATTACGCCTGTTGCAAGAGCATCAATACTGGTGGCAACGGCAAGCACTAAAATTTGTTTCCATGATAGATCATTTTGGTAGCAAACAGCTGTTTCTTTATGGCGGGATTCTTTCAACATTTGAATTCCGATGATACTCAAAAGGATCAAAGCAATCCAATGATCAACGCTTTCTATTAAAGAAGCGCCGGTAATTCCGACCAGCCACCCAATGACAGGCATGATTCCCTGAAATAATCCAAAACTGCAGGCTAATTTCAGAGCAAAAGAAAAGCGCAGCTTTTTTGTGACGGCACCATTTGTGATGCTGACTGCAAAAGCGTCCATTGAAAGGCCAACGGCAATTCCAAACAGAGCAAAGTAGTCCACAGTTTTCCCTCCAGACAATTCAAGAACAATGTTTTTTATATTAAAACTTTTTAAATAGTTTGTCAATCATTTTAGAATATTAGAAAAGAAATTGCGATTTTTAAGAAATCATGTTAAAATAAACGCAATATGGGGGGCGTGAAAAATGATAGCTTTGATCGATTATGGAGCCGGAAACCTGCAGAGCGTGATAAAAGCTTTTCACTATATTGGCTGTGAAGTCAAGGTAACAGCTGATCCGAAAGAGCTGCAACGTGCAGATGCAGCAGTTTTGCCCGGAGTAGGTGCTTTTGGAGATGCGATGAACAGTCTTCAAAAGTCAGGGATGGTTCCGGAAATTTATCACTTTATCGGACAGAATAAACCCTTTCTAGGAATTTGTTTGGGACTTCAAATGTTGTTTGAAAGCAGCGAAGAAGGTGAGGGAGTTAAGGGACTTGGAATCCTTCCGGGAAAAATCCTTCGAATTCCAGATGGCCCAGGTCTTAAGGTTCCGCATATTGGTTGGAATAGTTTAAACTTTAAGTGCCATACAGGTTTGTTTGAAAATCTTCCAGAAAATTCTTATGTTTATTTTGTACATTCTTATTACTTAAAAGCAGAAAAACGTCATCAAGTCATTGCAACCACTTCTTATGGAGTTGAGATTGATGCGGCTGTCCAGCGCGGCAATTTATTTGCAACTCAGTTTCATCCTGAAAAAAGTGGGCAGGTAGGCCTGAAGATTTTGGAAAACTTTGTTTCAATGATCGGGGAGGGCAATGCTTAATGTATGCAAAACGAATCATTCCTTGTTTGGATGTAAAAAACGGACGAGTAGTCAAAGGAACGTCGTTTATTAATTTGAGAGACGCAGGAGATCCGGTGGAATGTGCAATCGAATATGATCGTCAGGGAGCTGATGAACTGGTTTTGCTGGATATTACAGCTTCTGCTCAATCAAGGGGAACACAGCTGCAGTATGTTAGTTCTGTGGCAGATCACATTTTTATTCCCTTTACAGTTGGCGGAGGTATCCGCACGGTAGAAGACTTTACGGCTTTGTTAAGGGCAGGCGCTGATAAAGTTTCAGTGAATTCTGCTGCGATTCGAAATCCAGAGCTGATTGAGGAAGCTGCCAAAAAATTTGGAAGTCAGTGTGTTGTTTGTGCAATTGACGCAAAAAGGAAAGAAGAAGGAGGCTGGACTGTTTATATCAACGGCGGCCGTATTGATACTGGAATAGATGCGTTGGAGTGGGCAAAAAAAGCAACCGAGTTGGGAGCAGGAGAACTTTTAGTGACCAGCATGGACGAAGATGGGCAGAAAAAAGGATATGACCTTGCTTTAACGGCGGCAATTTCTGAATCTGTCTCGGTCCCTGTAATTGCTTCCGGTGGAGCCGGAGCATTGGAACATTTTTATGACGCTTTTACAAAAGGAAAAGCGGATGCTGTTCTGGCTGCAAGTTTATTTCACTTTGGAGAAATCAGTATTCCACAGTTAAAAGAATATCTTTCCGGACGAGGAATCTCTGTTCGGAAAATATAATAATAGAAAAGTCAAGTTCTGTTTAAGAACTTGGCTTTTTCTAATGTTAAAATGGAAATCTCCTGCATAGAAATAAAAGCGAGGAGGTGTCCTAAAAAATGAAGAAAAGAAGAATTTTAGCTGCTGTTCTTTCAGTCGTTTTTGTATTACAGGCGTTTTCGCTGCATGCCTATGCACTTTCAGATGAAGAACTGCCAGCCCCGAGTGCCTGCCTAATGGAAGCTGAAACCGGAAAAGTGCTGTACGAGAAAGCTTCGCACGATCAGCGTCCCTGTGCATCTGTTACGAAAGTGATGACGCTCCTTTTAGTGATGGAAGCCCTTGATGACGGAAAGATCCATTTGGACGACCAGGTTACAGCCAGTGAACATGCTGCCTCTATGGGAGGGTCAGATATCTGGCTAAAAAAGGGAGAAACGATGAGCGTCGACGATATGCTCAAAGCAACCGTAATCGCGAGCGCAAATGATGCAGCAGTTGCTTTGGCGGAATTTGTCGCTGGAAGCGAAGACGCGTTTCTTGCTCAGATGAATGAAAAAGCGAAGGCACTGGGTATGAACGATACGACCTTTAAAAACTGTAACGGCCTTGATGAAGATGGTCATGTGACCAGTGCTTATGATGTTGCAGTGATGTCGCGGGAGCTGATGAAGCACCAAAAGATATTTGATTATACCGGTACATGGATGGATTCATTAAGGGATGGAAAGACGCAGCTCGTTAATACGAATAAGCTTTTGAAGAGCTATAAAGGAATCACTGGACTTAAAACCGGAACTACCAGCAAAGCTGGCAGCTGCATTTCGGCAACAGCAATGCGCGACGGTATGCACTTGATCGCGGTCGTTTTGGGTGCTTCCAATACGAAAGATCGTTTTAATAGTGCGGCTACTTTGCTGAACTATGGATTTGCGAACTGGTCTTTGAGTGCGTTGGAAGTTCCGGAAGAAGCATATCAGCCTTTAAAAATCCAGAATGGAATGGAGAATGAGGTTCCTGTTACAATCGCAAATCCGGGAAGTGCGTTAGTTTCGAAAGGAAAAGGGGAAGAGGTACAGTCAACAGTTTCTTATGATGAATTTTTAGAGGTTCCTATTCAAAAGGGACAGCAGGTAGGAGAGATTACCTATTCGATTGGGGACGAAACGGTTGGATCAGTGCCAATTTTAGCAGCAAAAGATATTGAAAAAGCAGAATTAATGCCTGTTTTTCACTTGCTTCTCCAAAATTTATTTTCTTTCTCTGATAAATAACAGGAAACAAACACGAATTATGCTATCGTGCCTTGCAAATTTTATCAAGATATTGTAAAATATAAACAATCAAAAAGCGCAAGGAGGAATTAAAATTGTCTCTTCGCTATGACACATGTTACTTTGATTCTTTTTTATCTTCGCAGGAATATGAAGCGCTTGCCCCTCAAGTAGAGCTTGCACATCAAATTCTGCACAACGGAACAGGTCTCGGCAATGATTTTCTCGGCTGGGTGGATCTTCCTGTAAACTATGACAAAGAAGAATTTTCCCGCATTAAGGCAGCGGCAGAACGAATTCGTAAGAATACTGATGTCTTTCTAGTAATCGGTATTGGGGGTTCCTATCTGGGAGCTCGTGCAGCAATCGAATTTTTGAAATCCAACAATTACAATGCACTGAAAAAGAATTCACCGGATATTTATTTTATTGGAAATAGTATCAGCTCAACTGCTCTTGCGGAAGTCATGGAAATCTGTGAAGGAAAAGATGTTTCCATTAATATGATTTCTAAATCTGGTACTACAACGGAGCCAGCAATTGCTTTCCGAGTTTTGCGCGCCCTTCTTGAGAAAAAATACGGTGCAGAAGGCGCAAAAGAGCGTATCTTCTGTACGACTGATAAGGCACGCGGAACTTTAAAGCAGCTGGCAACAAAAGAGGACTATGAAACTTTTGTAGTGCCGGACGATGTCGGCGGACGCTACAGTGTCTTGACTGCAGTAGGACTTTTGCCAATCGCGGTTGCAGGATGTGATATTGATGCTTTGATGGCTGGAGCTGCTAAAGCACGAGAAGCTTATGATAATCCGGAGCTTTCAGAAAATCCATGCTATCAGTATGCAGCGTCCAGAAATCTGCTTTATCGCAAGGGTAAAGAAATTGAAATCCTTGTAAGCTATGAACCATGTTTTACAATGATGAACGAATGGTGGAAGCAGCTGTTCGGAGAGAGTGAAGGAAAAGACCAAAAAGGATTGTTCCCGGCTTCTGTTGTTTTCTCAACAGATCTTCACTCCATGGGACAGTATATCCAACAGGGACGCCGCTCTATTTTTGAAACGGTTGTACTGTTTGACCATGCCAAAAAGGAAATTTATCTCGGAAATGATCCGGAGAATACAGACGGACTTAATTTCCTTGCAGGCAAGAGTATGTCCTATATCAATAAAAAGGCTTTTGAAGGAACTGTCCTTGCACATACGGATGGAGGGGTTCCAAATGGAGTCATTCATGTCCCGGACTTCTCTGAAGATTCTCTTGGACAACTGATTTATTTCTTTGAAAAAGCGTGCGCGATTTCCGGTTATCTGATGGGAGTAAATCCTTTTAATCAGCCCGGTGTCGAAAGCTATAAAAAGAATATGTTTGCCCTTTTAGGTAAGCCTGGTTATGAGGCACAAAAGGAAGCTCTGGAAGTAAGGCTTCATCACGATAAATAAGATAAAATATAGAACGAAAAAGTAGGAGGATTCTACCATGATTACATTTATTACTGGCAAAAAAGGCTCCGGAAAAACCAAAAAACTGATTGATCGCGCAAATGAGGCTGTTAAAAATTCAAAGGGCAACGTTATTGTCATTGAAAAAGGGCTAAAGCTTACTTATGATGTCGATCATGCTGCACGTTTGATTGATATCGAAGCATACGGGATTAAAGGTGCAGACGCGCTTTTAGGCTTTGTCAGTGGCATTTGTGCCGGAAATTATGATGTGACGGATGTGTTTGTGGATTCCACTCTGAAAATTATGGGTCCTGATCTGGAAGCTTTGGTTCCTTTTGCAGAAAAAGTAAACACTCTGTCCTCTCTGGCGGATGTGAAATTTACATTTTTGGTTTCTGCAGATCATTCTGAAATTCCAGAAGCTGCACAGAAATTTATTCAGGAGATCTGATTTTCTCGCTTAAATTCCTTGTGCGTTTGGAGTGCTTTCTTGCTTAACCGACGCTTCTTCTGCAAAAACGCGCAAATCTTGTGGATTTTATCTTGACAAACACTATCAATACTTATATAATAAACAAATGTAGCGCAATGTGTCGAGGTGTTTAAATGCTTTTGAATTTAGAAAAATTGTTTGCGGAAGAGAAAGGAAATCTTCCTTTTTCAGAAATGATTGATTTATCAAAAGTCGAGTACAATCGATGTCATCCGTTTTCCTCTCCAGTTACGGTAAAGGGTACAATCGTTGGGAAAAGTGGTTATTTACAGTTGACAGGGAAGATCTTTTATCATCTTTCTGCTTTGTGTGATCGCTGCGAAGAACCCATCGAAAAGGATATGGAAATGCCTTTTTCTCATATGCTTGTGAGAAATGTATCAAATGAAGAAGACAGCGATGAGTACATTGTTGCAGAGAATGATGCCTTGGATTTAACAGCGCTTGCAGAGGAAGACCTTTTGCTTTCTTTGCCAACTAAATTTCTCTGCAAGGAAGATTGCCGCGGTTTATGCCAGACTTGTGGGAAAAACTTGAATCAAGGGGCATGCGGTTGTAAATCTCACCAAATAGATCCTCGTCTTGAGGTTCTAAAAAAATTGATAAATTGACCAGAGTAAAATAAGGAGGTGCTGAGATGGCGGTACCAAAGGCGAAATTGTCTAGTGCAAGACAAAATAAACGGCGTTCCAATGTTTGGAAGATTAGCGCTCCGGCTCTGATGAAGTGCCCAAAATGTGGAGAATATAAGCTCGCTCATCGGGTATGCAATAACTGCGGTTATTACAATGGCAGAGAAGTAATCAAAAAAGAGGCTTAAGCTTCTGTGATTTCCGGAAATGGTAGAGAAGGAGGAATCCTTCTCTATTTTTTTGGCTGGGATATTCTTTTTATGAGGAAGTGAAAAATACAGTGGCAGTTTCCATTAAAGAGGTGCAGACCGATACTCCAGCGGCATTGGCGGGCATTACGGGACAAGATAAGTTGATTTCTATTAATGGACATCCTATCATTGATGTTTTAGATTATCGCTTTTATGAAACCAATCGAAACTTGGAACTGGTTTTGAAAAGGGGAGATTCTGTTCGCACGGTTTCAATTCACAAGGGACAATATGAACCGATCGGCCTTGAATTCGAAACTTATTTAATGGATCAACAGCATTCCTGTGCCAATCGCTGTATTTTTTGTTTTATTGATCAGCTTCCAAGGGGAATGCGGGAAACACTATATTTTAAAGATGATGATTCACGTCTTTCTTTTTTGTTTGGCAATTATATTACCATGACAAATTTAAGTGACCGCGAAGTAGATCGCATTATCCAAATGCATATTAGCCCGATCAATATTTCTGTTCATACTACAAATCCAGAATTGCGCTGCAAAATGATGGGGAATCGTCTTGCTGGAGAATCTTTAAAGTATTTGTATCGTTTGGCAAAAGCCAATACAAAGATTAACTGCCAGCTGGTGCTGTGCCCAGGCGTTAATGATGGGGAAGAATTAGAGCGAACTTTGAGAGACCTTTCTTCCTGTGTTCCGGCGGTTCAAAGTATTGCGTTAGTCCCTCTTGGAGTGACGAAGTATCGCGATGGACTTTATCCACTTGTTCCCTACACATCGCAGCAGGCAAAAAAAGTAGTAGAGCAGGCGGAATCATGGGGAGAGAGATTTTTTAAAAAATATGGGAATCGTATTTGTTATGCAGCAGACGAATTTTATTTAAAAGCGAATCTTCCAATCCCAGATGCTGAATTTTACGGTGATTTTGATCAGCTGGAAAATGGTGTTGGTCTTTTAGCATCCCAGAAGCAGGAATTTGAGATGGCAGCAGAAGACTTTAAAGAGCCCTCTCAAATGAGAAAAGTAACACTTGCAACCGGAACAGCAGCGGCTCCGTTTTTAAAGGAACTGCTTGACGGATTTCAAAGAAAATGTAATAATCTAATTTGTCAGGTGAGTCCAATTCGCAATGACTTTTTTGGGACTACCATTACCGTGGCGGGGCTTATCACAGGACAGGATTTGATTGCCCAGCTTCAAGGAAAAGATTTGGGAGACGAACTTTTGCTGCCAACTGTGATGCTTCGGCATGAGCAGGATTTATTTTTGGACAATGTTTCAATTGACGAAGTTAAAAAAGCATTGAATATTCCAATCCGCTTAGTACCAAATGATGGATGGGAACTTTTGAATGCAGTATTAGGGAGGAAAGATGATGTCTAAGCCAGTAGTAGCGATCGTAGGACGGCCAAATGTAGGCAAGTCCACTTTATTCAATAAATTGATCGGAGCTCGCCTCTCTATCGTAGAAGATACCCCTGGTGTAACAAGAGATCGTATCTATGGGGAGTGCGAATGGGATGGCCGAAAGATTTGCTTGATTGATACAGGTGGAATTGAAGTCAAAACAAGTGATCTTTTACTGTCACAAATGCGCGAGCAGGCACAGCTCGCAATCGATACGGCGAATGTGATTATCTTTGTAACCGATATTCACGGCGGTGTTTTGGCAGCGGATCGAGATATTGCAGCGATGTTGATGAAAAGCGGTCGGCCGATCATTTTGTGCGTTAATAAAGTGGATTCTATTGGGGAGCCTCCGATGGAATTTTATGAGTTCTACAATTTGGGATTAGGAGATCCGATTGCAGTTTCTTCGGTACACGGACATGGTACCGGAGATCTTCTCGATCGGGTCATAGAATTACTCCCTGAGAAAACAGAGGAAGAAGACGCCGTCGATACGATTCATGTAGCTGTGATCGGAAAGCCAAATGCCGGAAAGTCTTCTCTTATAAACAAAATTGTTGGAGAGAATCGCTGTATTGTTTCCGATGTTGCTGGAACAACAAGAGATGCCATTGATACAGAGGTAGAAAATTCTTATGGCAATTTTGTTTTGATCGATACTGCGGGGTTGCGTCGGAAGAGCAGGGTTACAGATACAATCGAACACTATAGTGTTCTGCGGGCACAAATGGCAATCGAACGGTCGGATGTGTGCGTTATTATGATTGATGCGACCGAGGGATTCACCGAGCAGGACAGTAAGGTCGCCGGACTTGCTCATGAAAGCGGAAAAGGATGTATCATTGCTGTTAATAAATGGGACGCTGTTGAAAAAGATGGGCGGACAATGGAGTCATTTCGCAAAAGTCTGCAGAATGATTTTTCTTTTATGGACTATGCACCGATCATTTTTATCTCAGCAAAAACCGGACAGCGAATTGACCAGCTTTTTAGCATGATTAAACAAGTTGCAAAATCAAATTCGATGCGTATTGCGACAGGTATGCTCAATGATGTTTTGGCGCAGGCGACCGCACGTGTACAGCCACCTACCGATAAAGGTCGGCGTTTGAAAATTTATTATATGACACAGGCAAGTACGAACCCGCCGACATTTGTGTGCTTTGTCAATTCGGCTGAATTATTCCATTTTTCCTATCAGCGTTATCTGGAGAATCGGATTCGAGAAACTTTTGGGCTCGAAGGAACTCCGGTTCGCTTTATTATCCGTGAACGCGGAGATTCTTAAGGGGGAGAGAAAAAGAAATGAATGGTTCAGATTTGATTGCTCCAAGTCTAATTGTAGCAGTTATTTCTTATTTGCTTGGAAGTCTTAGCTTCTCAATTATTTTTACAAAATTTTTTGAAAAAAAAGATATTCGAACAATGGGCAGTGGAAATGCAGGAGCAACAAATGTTTTGCGCTCTGTAGGCCCTAAAGCAGCTATGTGTACATTTATTTTTGACTTTTTAAAAGGAGTGGCTTCGGTCTTAATTGGAAAGCTGATTTTTTCAATGATGCTGCCACCTGATGCTTTGCTTCCCGAAATGGTCCAGTATGGTACCTATATCGCGGGATTTTCCTGCGTTTTTGGACATATGTTTCCAATTTATTTTGGTTTCCGTGGGGGAAAGGGCATTTTGACAACTGCAGCAATTATTGCTTTGATTGATTGGCGTGTATTTTTGGTCGTAATCGTAGTCTTTTTAGTAACCTTTATGATTTCTAAGATCGTTTCTCTGTCATCAATATTAGCTGCGATCATGTATCCTGTTGGGACATTTTTAATTAATTATTTCTTTGAATTTAAGACAGGGAATATGCCTTTCCGTTTTGTCATTGTTACGGTGGCGGCGACTCTCTGCATGGCAACCGTGATCGTGATTCGCCATCACGGAAATATCAGTAGGATTTTAAATGGCACTGAGAAGAAGCTGTCTATAAAAAAGCATAGCTCCTAATAATATATAAATGAAAAGAAAAAGGGACTTCTTTTTAAGAAGTCCCTTTTTAACAAATCAATTTTAAATTAAAAATGACGCATCAAACAGCGCGGGTGACCTTACCGGAACGCAAGCAACGGGTGCAGGCATAAATACGTTTAGGGGAACCATTTACCACTGCTTTCACACGTTTGACGTTTGGTTTCCAAGTCCGGTTGGAACGCCTGTGGGAATGGGAAACCCTAATACCAAACACTAAATCCTTGCCGCAGATTTCACACTTTGCCATGAGTCTGCACCTCCTTTTATATATGGATAAATGAATTTTTACACAACAACATTATTATACAAGACCCCAACTTAAAATGCAAGTGTTTTTTTCGATTCCTTTTGCGTCACTTTGTAAGTCCTTGTTTTTTAGTTCCTGATGTATTATAATAACAAAACAATGAAGGAGTGTAGCCCAATATGCTTTTCAACATGATTCAAAGTATCATGAGCGGCAATGGAGTGAATATGAGCACGCTGATTTCCGGCATTTTTGCCATGTTGCTCATCATCTTTTTAGTTCTTCCGCTTCATGAATGTGCACATGGATGGGTCGCCTTAAAATTGGGTGACAATACGGCAAAATATCAAGGACGTCTAACATTGGATCCAATTGCAAGTATGGACCCAATGGGGACGCTTTGCCTTTTGCTTTTCGGATATGGGTGGGCAAAGCCTGTTCCGGTAGATCCTCGGAATTTTAAAAATCCAAAACGTGATATGGTATTAACTGCTTTAGCGGGTCCTCTCTCTAATTTAATTGCGGCTCTTGTTGGTGCTTTAGTTCTGCGGATTTTAGTTCTGCCTTTTCACATGAATTTGGCAACGCCGGTGTGGCAGTTTTTCAGCTATTATATCGGTATTAATGTTTCTTTGGCCGTTTTTAATTTGCTTCCGATTCCACCGCTGGATGGCTCTAAAATTGTGGGAGGATTTCTTTCTTCTCAGGCTTTATATAATTATTACAAATATCAAAATGTGATTTCCCTTGTTTTGATTATGGTCCTTTTTATGGGCTTTTTGGACCTTCCACTCACTTTTTTGAATAATTTATTTTATAATGGAATCAATGGTATTGCAGATCTTCCATTTCGGCTGTTTGGATTTGTATAATGATTAATAAAACGAGGGAAAGATGGAAAAGCTAACCTATCAGCTAGAGGCTTTTGAAGGACCGTTGGATTTATTGCTCTATCTGATTCGCAAGAACAAACTGAATATTTGTGATATTCCAATTGCTGAGGTTTTGGATCAGTATATGACTCAAATTAATGCAGCAAAAGCTGAAAATATGGATGTGGCCAGTGAATTCTTAGAGATGGCAACGCGCCTTGTCTATATTAAAACGGTTTACCTCTTGCCAAAGCATGAAGAAGCAGACCAGATGAAAGCGGAATTGAGTGGGCAGCTGTTGGAATATGAAGAATGTAAGCGTATTGCCGCTCTTTTAAAAGAAAAGTTTCAAATGGATCACTTTGTGCGGGTGTCCCAAGAAATCGAGCCGGATTATACCTATCGTCGACATCATCTTCCAGAAGAACTTTACAATGCATATGTAAATACACTCGGGAAAAAACAAATTCCTCAGAAACCTTCTCAAGAGAGCTTTTCCGGAATTGTTTCTCATAGGATCGTTTCTGTTGCTTCACAGATTGTTTTTGTGCTGCGCAGTCTCTGGAAAAAGCCTCAAATGCCTTATCGGGAACTTTTTGTCCACAAAAATGATCGTTCAGAATTGGTTGCGGCTTTTTTGGCGGTATTGGAACTTGTCAAGGGAAAGCGAATTCGTATAGATGGGGATTATGATTCTGCGAAGGTAACGATCGTAAAGGAGAGAAAAAGAGTGCCATGGAAAAACAAGATTCTGAATTCCGCAATAGAAGCACTTCTTTTCGCAAGCGGCGATCCTCTTTCTGTTTCCCGCATTGCTGAAGTCTTAAATCTCACACAAGCGCAAGCTCAAAAAGCTGCAGAAAGCACAATGACGGATTTTAATACTCGTCAGGGAGGAATCCAAATCCTCCAATTAGAGGATTCTTTTCAGATGTGCAGCAGACCGGAGTTTGCTTCTCAGATTCGGTCACTCTTGGAAATTCGGCGCAATACACCGCTTTCTCAGGCAGCAATGGAGGTTCTTGCGATTATTTCCTATAATCAGCCGGTAACAAAGGCTTTTGTAGAGCAAATCCGCGGAGTGGATTGTTCTGGAGTCCTCGGAAGTTTGATGCAGAAAGGATTAATCGAAGAACGCGGCAGGCTGGAACTCCCCGGAAGACCTCTTCTTTATGGGACAACTTCTACTTTTTTACGTTGCTTTGGAATTTCCTCTTTGGAAGAACTTCCTTCTGTGCAGAAGGAAGCGGAAGATGGTGTCACAGAACCGATGGAGGAATCTCAGTTAGATGAATTAGAAATGAAAAGTGGAGAAACGATATGATAGTCCTTTGGGTCATATTAGGGATTCTGCTGATCTTGCTTTTCTCTCCTCTTTGTGTCACGATGATTTATCAAGAAGGTTTTTGTGCAAAAATCAGATTCTTATTTTTGACCTATACTTTTTCACCTGAAAAATCCAAAGAAAAGGCCAGTCAGAAAGGAAAAAAGGCAGAAAAGCCAAAGGAGAAAAAAGAGGATACAGATTCTCAAAAAGATCAATCCAAATGGAAGAATCTTTTTAAAGAACGCGGACTTGGCGGAATGCTTGATCTTATTAAGAAGTTTATGGAGCAGGTTACACCGCCGATTAAAAAGCTGCTTACGCATTTTCATATCAAAAAATTGATCTGCGAAGTGAGCGTTTCAACAGAGGACGCAGCAGAGACCGCAATCCTTTATGGACAAGCCTGTGCGGTGATTTATCCTGCTGTGGCAATGCTGACACAAGCTGCGAAACTTTATCGGTTTACAGCGTCGGTAGCGCCTGATTTTGACAAAAAGAAGTCCTCTGTTAACTTCGAATTGAAATTTCATGTGTTGACAATTTGGCTTTTGATTGCAGCAGTCCAAACTCTGTTTCATTTTATAAAATTTCGAAAAATGGAAAAAATATAAAACTATTTATTTTAGAAGAAAGCGGTGTATCAAATGAGTGAACATCCAATTGAAGGACTTATGGGGACAACGCTGGAGAAAATCAAACAAATGGTGGATATCAATACCATCATTGGAGATCCGATTACCTCTCCGGACGGGACGATTATCATTCCTGTTTCAAAGATTAGTTACGGCTTTGCTTCCGGCGGCTCAGATTTTGCTTCCAAAGTGCAAACGGATAAGAGCTTTTTTGGAGGCGGTGCCGGTGCGGGCGTAACAATTTCTCCTATTGCCTTTATTACGATCAGCAATGGAAATGTTAAAATGCTGCAGATCGATCCCTATAATTCTTCTGCTGACAGAATTGTCGGAATGGTACCGGACGTCGTCGACAAGATCAGCAGCCTTGTAAAAGAAAGCAAAGAAAAAAAGGAAGCTAAAAAAGAAAAAGCATCAGAAGAAAATCCAATTGAAGATCCTCAAGTCTAATTTTTAAACAACATTTTTAAGCAGCCGCCTGCATATGATTCAGTGGCAGGTGGTTGTTTTGTATCAAAAAGGATTTTTGAGAATTGGAATTGTTCTGATTATTTTAGCTGCTTTTTTAATTCCCGCTAATGCCCAAGAGGTTTCTGTTTCAGCAGAAAGTGCAATTTTAGTGAATGCAGATAACGGAGAAGTCTTATGGGCAAAGAATGAAAATCAGGAATGCGCAATGGCAAGCACTACAAAAATCATGACAGCCTTGATCACTTTGGAACAGGCCGCCGAAGATGATAAAGTGGTTACCATTACAAAGCAAATGACGGCAGTAGAAGGCTCTTCCATGGGGCTTCAGCCAGGAGAGCAGCTGCGTCTGAGCAGCCTTGCGGCAGGGATGCTGAGCGTTTCTGGAAATGATGCTGCAAATTCAGCTGCGATTGCGATTGACGGAAGCGCAGAAAAATTTTCAGAACGAATGAATCAAAGGGCCAGAGAACTTGATATGGATCATACGCATTTCGTTACGCCCTCCGGGCTGGATGATGATGCGCATTATTCCACTGCGGCCGATATGGCAAAACTTACCTGTGCAGCAATGAAAAATTCTACTTTTCAGAAGATCGTTTCACAGAAGTCAATTCAGGTAGAGTTTATAAATCCGCAAATTAAACGGATGTATGCAAACCATAATCGGCTTTTAAGTTTTTACCAGGGATGTATTGGAGTAAAAACCGGATTCACCAAAAAGGCGGGACGCTGTTTGGTGTCTGCGGCGGAACGTGATGGGGTGCGTGTGGTTGCAGTTACTTTGAATGCACCGGACGATTGGAACGATCACCAGAAATTATTGGATGAAGGATTTCAGAAGCTTCAGGCTATCACTTTTGACGACCGGTCCTTTACGACCGAGATTCCTTCTGCAACAGGGGAAGCAGCGATAGAAGTGCAGGGTCAACTGGGGGATACCGTTGTTCTCCCCAAAGATAGTTATCCGGAACGCACAGTTGAATTGCCGCAATTTTTGTATGCTCCGATAGAAAAGGGACAGTGCGTTGGAAGAATTGTCTATCGCTTAAATGGACAGATCATTTCACAGACTCCGATCCTTGCCGATTCGGATGTGCCTGCAGAAAAGAGTAACCAATCAATCTTTGACCGAATAAAACAATTTTGGATGTCTTGCTTTTCGTAAAGTCGGAAAGAATGAAAAATGAGGAGAAATCAAAATGGCAGAAAAAATCAGATTACAAAAAATCCTTGCAGACAGTGGGGTTGCTTCACGCCGAAAGGCGGAATCTATGATAGAAGCAGGAAAAGTTCAAGTAAATGGAAAAACTGCTGCGATAGGGGATAGGGCAGATCCAAAACATGACCAGATTTCTGTAGAAGGAAGACTCCTCAATACCCGTGTAAATGAAGTTTATTTAATGCTGCATAAACCGAGAGGATTCATTACTACTATGCAGGACGAAATGGGAAGAAAATGTGTTGCACAGTTAGTGCAGGATGTGCCGACGCGTGTTTATCCCGTGGGACGTCTTGATAGAGAGAGTGAAGGCTTACTCCTGATGACGAATGACGGGGATTTTGCAAATGCGATGACGCATCCTTCTAAGCATGTACCTAAGGTTTATCGAGTAACGGTGCACCCGACTATTACCGAAGAACAGCTTCTTCAATTTGAGCTTGGAATGGAGATTGATGGGTATAAAACAGCTCCGGCTCAAGTGCGGGTGCTGAAAACAGAACCGGGACGAGTTGTTTTGGAAATTGTTCTGCACGAAGGAAGGAACCGCCAAATTCGCAAGATGTGCGAAGCAATAGGGCTTGAAGTAGCGCGCCTGAAAAGAATTGCAATGGGTCCTGTTCGTTTGGGAATGCTGAAACCCGGAGAATGGCGTTATCTTACTGCAGAAGAATTGAATGGGCTTCAAAACGAAGCAAAGCATGGGGCACCTTCGAAAAGTGAGGGAGAATTTTCTTCTTCTCATAAGAGAGATTTTAAATACAACTCGAATCGTTAAAAATTTGTTTTATTTGAAATGCTTGCCAAGCGAAAAAGAATCGTCTATAATCATTTTGTTATAGCAATGATGCTTACAAATCAAAATTGTGTCTGATCAATTTTGAAGGCACATGACGGGAGGAGTCAGAATGAGTGTTGCCGGCAATGCCGATTTAAAGCAAGCTTGTGATGCTGCAGGTAAAACCAGAGGCCATCAACTTCTGGAATCCTTGTTTGACAAAGGTACTTTTCATGAAATTGGTCGTTTTTCCAAATCGGGAGAAACTTATACCGAAGCTTGTGCCGGCTTTGGAATGGTTGAGGGTTGCCCTCTTTATGCTTTTGCCCAAGATAGCGATGTAAATGGTGGAGCCATGAGTAAGGCACAGGCAGAAAAAGTTCGCAAAATTTATGCGCTGGCAGTAAAAACAGGAGCTCCGATTGTAGGAGTTTTTGATTCTATTGGAGGTAAACTGGTAGAAAAAGGGGACTTGCTTTCCGCTTATGGGGAGATTTTGCGTGATGCGAATAATCTTTCCGGTGTTGTTCCACAGATTTCGCTGATTTTGGGGCCCTGCATTGGAACTTCAGCAATGATTGCAGCGGGCGCGGATTTTATCGTGATGAGTAAAAAAGGACAGCTTACCATTGCACCAAACGGAGAGGGCGGATTTGCTCAAGAAGCTGCTGAAAATGGAACCGCAGCTCTTATCAAAGACTCCGAAGAGGAAGCCATAAAGGCTGTTCGTCAATTGATTGTAAAACTGCCGTCCAATAATTTGGAACCGGCTGCTTTTATGGAAGAATCTGAAGCAGCTTCTGTACCGGCTGCAGGAAATACGGCAAAAGAAGCTGCAAAAGCAACTGCCAGTAAAGATTCCATTATCGAACTTTCTCCGGATTTTGGAAAAGATGTTTTTTCGGCTTTTTCCGGAGTTGGAATTGGGACAACTGTCGGACTGGTTTCTTATGACGGAGAACTAAGCGAAGATGATTGTGTAAAAGCTGCACGGTTTATTCGCTTTTGCGATGCATTTAGTGTTCCAGTCGTTTCTTTCGTAAATGCGAAAGGCTTTTTATCTCTACGCGCAGCTTCTATGTTGAGCAGTGCCTATGCGGAAGCGACTGCAGCTAAAGTTACCATTGCGGTTGGGGATGCTTATGGTCCTGTATATATTGCAGTTGCTGGAAAAGGAGCAAATGCAGACAGTGTTGTTGCATGGCCGCAAGCTGTTATTTCTGCACTTGCTCCCGAGACAGCCGCTGTTTTTCTTTGGAATGACAAGCTGAAAGATTCGAAAGATTCTATTTCGGACCGCAAAAAAATGATTGAGGAATACCGAACAACAGAAGCTTCTCCACTGCAGGCGGCAGCGCAGGGCTTAATTGAAAACGTAATTGAGCCGGAAGAGACTCGCAGCCAAATTCAAAAGGACTTGACGATGCTTTCTGGAAAACGTGTACATACATTTCCGAAAAAACACAATAATATCCAGCTCTAAATGAAATCGCAACAAGTCATAAGATATATGCATGGTATTGAAATCTTTTGAAAGTTTAGGAGGACTTATTTGCATGAAGAAAAATCTGAAAATCACGGTAAATGGAATTGCTTATGACGTTCAGGTCGAAGAGGTTAATGGAACGTTTGCGGCAGCTCCAGCCGCTGCACCGGCGCCTCAGTATAAGCCGATGCCAGTACCTCGCCCGGTAGCCGCTCCTGCACCCGTTGCTGCAGCTCCGGTAAAAGCTTCGGTGCCTGCTGCTCAGCCTTCTGGAAATGCAGAAACTGTTGAAAGTCCACTGCCGGGAAATGTGATGAGTATCAATGTTAAACCTGGGGATTCTGTCAAAGCAGGTCAGATTCTTTTAATTCTTGAAGCTATGAAAATGGAAAATGAAATTGTTGCACCTCATGATGCGACAATTAAGAGCTTGTGTGTAAATAAAGGGGATACTGTTGACGCAGGTGCTCCCCTTGTAATTATTTGCTGAGGGGGTAACCATAATGACAAAAAAAATTGGTATTACAGAAACAGTCCTGCGCGATGCACAGCAGTCTTTAATTGCAACCCGTATGCCTATCGAGGATATGACACCGATCCTGGGAAAACTGGATCAGGTCGGGTTCCATTCCCTAGAGTGTTGGGGCGGTGCTACATTTGATTCCTGCCTTCGTTTCTTGGACGAAGATCCATGGGATCGCTTGCGCACGATTCGTAAGATGTGCCCGAATACAAAGCTTCAGATGCTTTTCCGCGGTCAGAATATGCTCGGCTATCGTCATTACGCCGATGATGTTTTGGAGTATTTTGTTCAGCGCTCTGTTGCAAACGGTATTGATATCATTCGTATTTTTGATGCACTCAATGATATTAAGAACTTGAAGGTTGCTATTAAGGCGGCAAAAAAAGAGGGCGCACATGCTCAGGTAGCAATTTCTTATACCACCGGCCCTGTGTTCACAACGGATTATTATGTTGAATATGCAAAGAGAATTGCGGATGCCGGTGCAGATTCTATCTGTATTAAAGATATGGCAGCCTTGCTGACTCCTTATGCAACTTCGGAACTAGTGACTGCCTTGAAAAAAGCGGTTAATCTTCCGATTCAGATTCATACGCATTATACTTCAGGCTTGGCTTCCATGTGCTTGCTTAAAGGAATTGAAGCAGGAGCCGATTTGATCGATACTGCAATGTCTCCGTTAGCATTGGGGACTTCACTTGCACCGACAGAGTCCATGGTTGCAGCTCTGCAGGGAACTCCTTATAACACCGGCCTTGACCTAAAATTGCTCAATGAGATTCGTGAGTACTTTATGGGTCTGCGCAAGAAATACTTTGAAAGCGGCCTTCTTGATCAGTCCATGCTCGCTACGAACACCAAAGCGCTTGTTTATCAGGTACCGGGCGGTATGCTTTCCAACCTGCTCTCTCAGCTGAAGCAGGCAGGCAAAGAGGACCGCATGGACGAAGTGCTGCAGGAAGTTCCGCATGTTAGAAAAGATGCCGGATACCCGCCGCTCGTTACGCCGACTTCTCAGATCGTGGGAGCACAAGCTGTTTTTAATGTGGTTATTGGACAGCGTTATAAAATGTGCACAAGAGAATTTAAAGATTTGATTGCAGGAAAATACGGTGCTACACCGGTGCCGATTGACGACGCTTTCGCAAAATCCATTATTGGCAATCGGGAAAGAATTACCTGCCGCCCGGCAGATCTTTTAAAACCGGAACTCGAAACACTCAGACAAGAGTGTGCACAGTGGATGGAGCAGGAAGAAGACGTTCTTTCCTATGCGCAGTTCCCACAGGTTGCAAAAGAATTTTTCCAGAGACGTGCAGAAAAGAAATATGGTATTGATGCTGCACATGCGAATCCTGCACAGCAGATTCACCCGGTCTAAGATGAACTTTTTAAATCCAGTTCCAGCTATTGGGGCTGGATTTTTTATTTAGTTGACAATACTGCCTGATTTCTGGTAAAATAATATGAAAATCATTTCTCTTAAAAAACAGCATAGGGATGGTCATTTTGCTAAAAAGTATGACAGGCTTCGGTAGAATGGAAGCCGTAAAAAACGGAAGAGAAATTTCAGTAGAGATCAAATCGGTTAATCACCGCTATTTTGAGTTTTCCTCTCGTATCAGCCGTGGATATGATTTTTTGGAAAGTAAACTAAAAACATATCTTCAGCAAAAACTTTTTCGAGGAAAGGTAGAGATATTTATTTCTATTGAGACGCTGCAGGATACCGCAGCGCAAGTACATGTTAATTATCCGCTTGCGGAAAGCTATCTAAAGTCTCTAAGAGAGCTGCGTGACCGCTATGATCTGCGGGACGATATTTCTGTGATGGCAGTATCGCGTTATCCGGATATTTTAACAGTTGAACATGAGCCGGAAGATGAAGAAGCACTCTGGAATGATGTTAAAGGAGTTGCAGAAGGTGCCCTTGGGGCTTTGCTTGCTATGCGGGAAGCAGAAGGCGTTAATCTTAAAAAAGATGTTCTTTCTCGCGCAGAGTGCATTTTACAAATGGTTCAGAAAGTCGAAGAGCGTTCTCCCCAAACAGTGGCGGAATACAATGAAAAGTTGATTGCCAGACTGCATGAAATATTAGGGGATACGACTGTTAATGAGGAACGCCTTTTGACGGAAGCTGCTATTTTTGCAGATAAAGTGGCCGTGGCGGAAGAAACAGTCCGGCTGCGCAGCCATTTTGATCAGTTTAAAAAGCTTTTAGATTCAGAAGGACCTATTGGCCGAAAGCTGGATTTTCTGGTGCAGGAAATGAACCGGGAAGCAAATACGATCGGTTCCAAAGCGTGCGATACACAAATTGCTTATCTTGTAGTGGATATTAAAGCGGAAATTGAAAAAATTCGGGAACAGATTCAAAACATCGAATAGAAAAGGTGAAAAAGAAGCAAGATGAAATTAATTAATATTGGATACGGAAATCTTGTTGCGGAAGATCGCATTGTAGCGGTTGTCAGTCCGGAATCTGCACCGATCAAGCGAATTATTGCCGATGCCAAAGAGAGGCACACTTTAATTGATGCGACATATGGCAGACGTACAAAAGCGGTTATTATCACAGATAGCGAGCATGTGATTCTCTGTGCGCTTGTTCCCCAAAAGGTTGCAAAGCGCGGGGAAGACCGCCAAGAAGAACCAGCTGAAGAAGAGGAGTTGAGCCATAGTGAATCATAGAGGTTTGCTAATTATTTTTTCCGGCCCTTCTGGTAGCGGAAAAGGGACAGTCCTAAAACGTTATTTTGAAAAATATCAAAATGCTCAGTTGTCTATTTCTGCCACGACCAGAGATCCGCGTCCCGGAGAAGAAGATGGAGTTTCCTATTATTTTGTCAGCCAGGAAAGATTTCAATTAATGCAAGAAAATGATGAGCTTTTGGAAAGTGCAAAATATTGTGATCATTGCTATGGAACTCCTAAAAAGCCCATCGAGAATTGGCTCAATGAGGGCAAAGACGTATTTTTGGAAATTGAGGTACAGGGGGGAGCTCAGATTCAGAAAAAAGTTCCCCAAAGTGTCGGAATCTTTAATCTGCCGCCTTCCCTAAAAGTCTTGGAATCCAGACTTCGCGGACGCGGAACAGAAACAGAAGAAGTTTTGCAGAAACGTCTTGCAGCTGCAAAACAAGAAATTTCACAGGCTGTTCATTATGACTATCTCTTGATCAATGATGATATTGAACAAGCAGTAGAAGAGCTTGCCCAGATTATCCATGCTGAAAAAATGAGATCAAGCCGAAATCAGGATTTAATTGAAAGGATGCTGGAAAACTATGATTAAACCAATTGCTGATAAATTGACCAAAAAAGGACAAAGTCGTTATTCCCTCTGCGTGGGAGTTGCAAAACGTGCCAGAGAAATTATTGCAGAGGCTGAAAATAACCCAGAGGAGATTTCAGTTGAGAAGCCAGTAGAAGTGGCTGTACGCGAGTTGCAAGAACATAAATATGAAATCGTTCCAGGCAAAGAAAACAATGTTTCTGCCAAAGAAGAAGCAGATACAAAAGTCGAGTCAGAAAACGATCCAGAACAAAAATGATTTTTTGAAACAGGAGCAACAAATGTATCTTGCAAAGGTTGCTGTTGAAAAAACAGTCTATCATTTTGATCAGCCTTTTGATTATTTGATTCCGGATTTTCTTTTGCCAACAGCAAAACCGGGATGCCGCGTATTGGTTCCGTTTGGGACTGCAAGCGCAAAGCGGCAGGGAATGATTCTTGCGACTGAAGAAAGCAAAGAGAAACCTTCCATAAAGATAAAATCATTGGAAGCGGTGCTGGATTCGGCACCGCTTCTTTCAAATGAAGGGCTGCTCCTAATTTCTTGGATAAAAGGACAATATTTTTGCACTTTATATGAAGCGGCAAGACTTCTATTTCCGATTGGATTTCAATATCATATCAAACGCTTTTTCTCTCTTACCAAAGAATTTTGCGAAGAATCACTTTCTTCCTATTCGCAGCAGGAGCAGGATGTCATTCGGCTTTTGCAGCAGATTGGAAAGCCGGTTGAGGAGAAAGAACTTTTTGCAGTGCTGAAAGAAACAAAAAATGCAGAATCTATTCTGAAAGGACTTTTTTCAAAGGGAGTTTTAGAATATAAAACGGATTCCGTGCAAAAAATCAGCGATGCAACGCAGCGAATGATTCGATTAAAAGATCCGGAAAATGAGGAATTTCCTTTTCGTTTGACCGCTCGTCAAAAAGAAGTTGTCCAAGTGTTACGGGATGCAGGAGCAGCATCTGTAAAAGAAATCTGTTATTATACCGGCGTTACATCTGCGGTCCCTGATAATCTTGTAAAAAAGGGAATTTGTGAGTCCTTTGAAAATCCTGTTTATCGAAATCCTTATGAATCTGCCGATCAAGAAATGGAAGACCGCGAGCTTATTTTATCGGCGGAGCAGGAAACAGCATATCAGCATTTAAAATCCTTATATGATTCTTCCAAAACGGAAAGTTCACTTTTATATGGAATTACAGGAAGTGGAAAGACTAGTATTTTTCTAAAACTGATCGATCGTGTACAGCAGGATGGAAAAGGCATTATTTTGATGGTTCCTGAAATTTCTTTAACCTCACAAATGATTGAAATTTTTCATCGCCGATATGGTTCTCAGGTTGCGGTATTTCACAGCGGACTCTCTATGGGGGAACGCATGGATGAATGGAAAAGAGTACGGGATGGAAAAGCTTCTATTGTGATTGGAACTCGTTCTGCCGTATTTGCGCCGCTTTCAAAAATCGGGTTGATCATTTTAGATGAAGAGCAGGAAGATACTTATCAATCAGAGCAGTCTCCGCGCTATCACGCGCGCGATATTGCTCGTTTTCGCTGTGCTTACCATCATGCACTATTATTACTTGCTTCTGCTACGCCTAGGGTTGAAACCTATTATGCTGCGCAGAAGAAACGAATCGGATTTGATGTGCTTTCGAAGCGCTTTGGAAGTGCAATTCTTCCGCAGGTGGAAATCTGCGATATGAATCGGGAATTTGAAGCCGGAAATACCACAATCCTTAGCAGCTCCCTTTTAGAGGCACTAAAACAAGCTTTTTTGAAAGGGCAGCAAGCAATTTTGCTTTTGAATCGCCGGGGCTATAATACATTTGCTTCTTGCAGAGCCTGCGGGCATGTTATTACTTGCCCGCACTGCAGCATTTCATTAACCTATCATCGTGCTAATGGCCGCTTAATGTGTCACTATTGCGGATATTCCATCCCATTTACAAAAGAGTGTCCATCTTGCCATGAAGAAAAAGTTCATTTTGGAGGGTCTGGGACACAAAAAGCAGAGGAACAACTGCAAAACTTATTGCCTAAAGCGAAAATTTTGCGTTTAGATACCGATGCAACAATGAGCAAAAACGCTTATGAAATAAAGTTGAATCAATTTCGAAGACACGAATATGATTTGATTGTAGGCACTCAAATGGTAGCAAAAGGACTTGATTTTGAAAATGTGACTGTCGTGGGCGTCCTTTCTGCCGATCAGGCACTTTATTGTGATGACTTTCGCAGCTATGAACATTCATTTGATTTGTTGACACAGGTAGTCGGGAGAGCAGGCCGGGGAAATTTGCGTGGAAAAGCGTTTATACAAACTTATACTCCAGAAAATCCTGTATTAGATCTTGCCAAAAGACAAGATTACCCTGCTTTCTATCAATCGGAAATTGCAATCCGGAAGGCTATGCTTTATCCACCTTTTGCAGATATTTGTGTGATTGGATTTGTTGGAAAAAATGAGCAGGCAGTTAAAAAATGCAGTGCCTCTTTTTTAGAAAAATTACAGTCAATCGCCCTCAGTGAATATTCGGAACTTCCACTGCGCGTTTTGAGCCCTTCACCAGCTTCTATCCCACGGGTAAGTGATAAATACCGGGATAAACTAATGATAAAATGTCGTAATAGTAAACGTTTTCGCGAAATGATTTCAAGACTTTTAATCTTATTTGGGAAAAATCATGAGTTTCGCGGGATCACAGCTTTTGCACAGATCAATCCATGTTATGTGTTATAATAGATTTTAGGAGGTCTTTATCATGGCAATCAGAAACATTTTAAAAGAGGGAGAACCCACTTTAACGGCACATTGTCGCACAGTTGAGCAATTTAATGAACGTCTTCATATCTTATTAGATGATATGTATGAGACGATGATCAAAGCGGATGGTGTCGGCTTGGCAGCATGTCAGGTGGGTATACGCCGCCGTATTGTAGTGATTGATGTCGGGGACGGAAAAATTGAAATGATTAATCCGGTTTTCACGCTTCAAGAAGGGGAACAGGAAACAATAGAAGGCTGTCTTTCTTTTCCGGGACAGTATGCGTTGACAAAACGTCCCCAGCATGTAAAAGTTCATGCGCAGGATCGTACTGGAAAACCTTTTGATTTGGAAGCGTCGGATTTTTTGGCCACTGCTTGTTGCCACGAGATTGATCATCTCGATGGAATTCTCTTTAAAAGTCACGCGATTCGCATGCTGACTTCAGAAGAATTAGCAAAAATAAGATAATTTTGTTCTGATGAACATAAACTAAGGATAATGGATGTGGTACAATGCGGATTTTATTCATGGGAACGCCTGATTTTGCAAAGACTTGCCTACAAAAGCTGCTGAATTCAAAACATGAGATTTGTGCTGTTTATACGCAGCCGGATAAGCCGGTCGGAAGAAAACAGAAATTGACACCGCCTCCGGTTAAAGTTTTGGCGCAGGAGGCGGGAATTCCGGTTTTACAGCCGCCAACCCTGAAAAC
The DNA here is from genome assembly GCF_053613275.1 of Caproicibacterium sp. NSD3. NCBI lineage: Bacteria > Bacillati > Bacillota > Clostridia > Eubacteriales > Oscillospiraceae > Caproicibacterium > Caproicibacterium sp. NSD3. Next base: position 1,202,170 of record NZ_CM132119.1, on the reverse strand, counting down.
TGAAGAAGCCGCCGAACTGTTTCACAGTTTTCATCCGGATATTGCAGTTGTAGTGGCTTATGGAAAAATTCTTCCGAAGAAGATCTTGGAGATTCCGCCGCAGGGCTGTATCAATGTTCATGCATCTTTGCTGCCGAAATATCGCGGGGCGGCACCAATTCAATGGTCTGTCCTAAATGGAGATAAGGTTACCGGCGTTACCACAATGTTTATGTCAGAGGGGATTGATACAGGTGATATGCTCCTCAAAGCCGAAACATCTATTGGCGAAAATGAAACTTCTGGAGAACTGGAAAATCGATTGGCAGAACTGGGAGCAGACCTTTTGCTCCAAACGATTGAAGAGTTGCCTAATATGATTCCTCAACCGCAGGGAGAGATGACAACTGCTTATGCTTCTATGCTGGACAAGACTATGAGTCCGATTGATTGGAATAAAGATGCACTCGAGATTCATCACCAAATATGTGGATTGAATCCATGGCCGACAGCCTCTACTGTTTTCGAAGGAATTCCTTTGAAAATTTGGAAAAGCAAAATGGTCGAAAAGCAAAATGGGAAGCCAGGTCAGATATTGAAAGATTTTGTAGTCTGTTGCGGAAACGGAACCGCAATTCAGCTGTTAGAAGTACAGGCGGCCGGGAAAAAGCGAATGGATGCTTCTGACTTTTTGCGGGGACATTCAATTCCTACCGGTACTGTTTTACCTTTTTAGGAGGCACTTATGGGATTTTATTATTATAATTATCAGACCATGCTTTACCTTCTGCCAGCAATTCTGCTGACTTTGTATGCACAGGTCAAATTAAATTCCACTTTTCGTAAATACTCGCAGATTCCAACTTCTAAAGGACTGACAGGGGCTCAGGCGGCAGAAGAAGTTGCTCGGCTTGGAGGAGCTAATATTGTGGTTCGCCAGATTGGCGGAAATTTGACGGATAATTTTGATCCTCGAAATAACACCATTAGTTTATCGCAAAGCGTTTATGGCAATACTTCTATTGCGGCAGTCGGCGTTGCAGCGCATGAAGCAGGGCACAGTATTCAGAACGCGCAGGGATATTTGCCCAATAAAATTAGGTCAGCGCTTGTTCCGGTTACGCAGGTCGGTTCCAGGGCGTCAATTCCCTTGATCATTATTGGATTGATTTTACCGGTTCAATATAGCTTTATCGTTGATATTGGGATCCTGCTTTTTGGGTTAGTTGTCTTGTTTCAGTTTGTAACGTTGCCGGTAGAATTAAATGCCAGCCGTCGGGCACTAAAAGTGTTGGATGAAGGCGGAATTTTAGATGGCCCTGAACTGATCGGCGCGCAAAAAGTGCTGTGGGCTGCAGCACTAACTTATTTAGCGGCCAGTTTTACTGCATTGATGCAGCTTTTACGCCTTTTGGCGATTTCGGGAAGTAGACGAGGGAATGACAGATGACAGCAAGAAGTACAGCGCTTCAGGCACTTTTACAGGTGGAAGTGAATGAAGGATATTCTAATCTAGTATTAAATAAAGCCTTAAAAAATGCAACCATGGAGCCACGTGAAAACGCATTGGCTTCTGCACTTTTTTATGGGGTGTTGGAACGAAAGTTGACTTTAGATTATATTATTTCACAGATTTCTAAAATTGAAATTGCAAAAATGGAGATTCCGGTTTTGTTGATTTTGGAAATGGCGGTTTATCAAATCTTGTTTCTAGATAAAATTCCAGAATCTGCGGCAGTAAATGAAGCAGTTATTCTTGCAAAAACGACGGGGGAAGAAAGAGCTTCTGGTTTTATTAATGGTGTTTTGCGAAATTTCTTGAGAAAAAAAGAAACAATCCTCAATACGCAGCCCAAAGGGGATCGCATTTTTTCGCTCAGCATTCGATATTCCTGCCCACAATGGCTGATTCGTATGTGGGAAAAATCCTATGGACAAAAAATAACGGAAGATCTTTTAAAAACGTTAAGAACTCGACCCCCTATTTTTGCTCGGGTTAATACAACGCTGATTAGCTCGAAAGAATTGTGTGAAAGTCTCGAAAAAGAGGGAATCGAAGCAGAAATCTTTCCTTTTTTGGAAGGAACAATTTTGCTGAAAAATACCGGTTCGCTCGAAGCTAGTCCATCTTTTCAAAAAGGGTTGTTTCATATTCAAGATCTTTCTAGTCAGCTTTGCTGTGAAATGGTTGGTCCAAAAGCAGGAGAACGAATTTTGGATATCTGTGCGGCGCCCGGCGGAAAAAGCTTTACGATGGCAGAAAAAATGGAAGATAAAGGAAATTTGGAAGCGTATGATTTATATAAAGGGAGAGTCCGTTTGATTGATTCCGGTGCCTCTCGGCTTCACCTTTCCTGTATATCGGCCTCTGTAAGAGATGCGGAAAATCCTGAAGGGGTTTTAGCTTCAGCAGACCGTGTATTATGTGATGCTCCTTGTTCTGGACTCGGAATTTTGCGCAGAAAGCCGGAGATTCGCTATAAAAACGCCAAAACTCTTGACAGTTTGCCCAGCTTGCAGTACCGTATATTATGTAATAATGCAGGTTTTGTTCAGTATAAAGGGAAAATGATTTATTCTACCTGTACTTTAAATCCAAAAGAAAATCATGCGGTAGCTGAACGCTTTTTACAGTCTCACCCGGAATTTTCGCCGGTATCGCTCAATTTACCGCAAGGCTTTTCCCATTTAATTGATGAACCGGAAAATGAATGGACGATTTTTCCACAAATGCATAATTCGGACGGATTTTTTATTTCAGCCTTTATCCGTCAGCGGGAGTAAAAGGAATTGGAACTGATTGATATAAAATCCATGACAATATCGGAGCTCGAAACGTATTTGGCTGAGATTAAAGAGCCAAAATTTCGTGCAAAACAGATATTTTTATGGCTGCAAAACGGGGTTACCTCTTTTTCAGAGATGACGAATCTTAGTAAATGCCTAAGAGAAACCTTGCAGAAAAATTGCTACATAGCAGATGCTGTAATCCAGAAATGCTATTGTTCCAAACTTGACAGTACAAAAAAATATTTATTTCGTCTGCATGACGGAGAACTGATTGAATCCGTATTGATGGATTATCATTATGGAAGAACAATCTGTATTTCAACACAGGTTGGCTGCAGAATGGGATGTACATTTTGTGCTACCGGTCAGAGCGGCTTTTCTAGAAATTTGACCCCCAGCGAAATGCTTTCACAAATACAGACCGCAGAACGGGACGGACAAAAACGCATTTCAAATGTTGTTTTGATGGGAATGGGGGAGCCGCTTGATAATTATGAAAATGTTCTTCGTTTTCTAGAGTTGATTTCCACCCCGGATGGGATTAATATTGGAATGAGGCATATTTCTCTCTCTACTTGTGGGATCGTCGATAAGATTTATGATCTTGCAGAGAAGAAATATCAATTAACACTTTCTATTTCTCTTCATGCGCCAAATGATACCATTCGTTCTCAGACAATGCCGATCAATCAGCGCTGGCACATTGAAGATTTACTCAAAGCCTGTCGCTATTACAGCGAAACAACCGGCCGCAGGATTTCCTATGAATATGCAATGATCAGCGGCCTAAACGACAGTGATGATTGTGCTCGGGAATTGGGAGAACGGCTGCGGGGCACTTTGTGCCATGTCAATTTGATTCCGGTCAATACCGTTTCCGGGACAAGCTATCGAAAAAGCATGATAGACAGGCAGCAGGCTTTTGTAAAGATCCTTGCCAAAGCAGGAATCACAGCTACAGTCCGGCGGACTTTGGGCGCTGATATCAATGCCTCCTGTGGACAGTTGCGCCGCAGGTACCAAAGTGAGGTTGAATTATGATAAGAGTGTGCGGAAGAACAGATATCGGAAAAGTGAGGAGCAGTAATCAGGATGATTGCCGCTTTGGACTCACTTCGGACGGAAATCTGGCGTGGTCTGTTGTCTGTGATGGCATGGGCGGCGCAAATGGTGGAAATGTTGCAAGTAGTATGGCTGTTGAGTCTATTTCTGAGCAATATCTTCACTATTTTGAGGAAACTCAGAAGTTTACAGATAACGGATTGCGGGATTTAATGACTTCTGCAGCGTATAATGCCAATACAGCAATTTATGAACATGCAGCAGAAGATGCACAGCTTTCAGGAATGGGAACAACGCTGGTAACTGCAATCGTTTATGATGGAGTGGCACATATTGCTCATGCAGGGGACAGCCGTGCATACCTACTGGATTCAGACGGGATTCAGCAGATCACAACGGACCACTCAATGGTTCAGGAAATGGTAGATAGCGGAGATTTGACCTTACAGCAGGCCAAAAACCATCCGCAGAAGAATATCATCACACGGGCACTCGGCGTTGAAGATCAGATACAAACGGATTATTGTGAAATAACACTGCCTCAAGATTGGTATTTTTTAATACTTTGCACAGACGGGTTTTCAAATTGCGTGGAGCCAGAAATCCTTATGAATTTTGCAAAGAAGTTTCAGGGGCAGGATTTAGCGGATCAATTAATTGAAGAAGCAAACAAAAATGGCGGCGGGGATAATATTACCGTTTCTATTATCGAAAACTAAGGTTCAAAGGAAGGAGGATTTTTTAGAATGGATAAATATGCCGGCAAACGATTAGACGGCCGCTATGAGATTCAGGAATTGGTTGGCGCTGGTGGAATGGCACTGGTGTATCGTGCTTATGATACTTTGGATCAGCGCACAGTTGCAATCAAAATTCTGAAAGATGAGTTTTTGGACAATGCGGAATTTATCCGCCGCTTTAAAAACGAAAGCAAGGCAATTGCGTTGCTTTCTCATCCAAATATTATTAAAGTCTATGATGTGAGCTTTGGAGATCAAATTCAGTATATCGTCGAAGAATATATTGATGGAATTACCCTTCGGGAATATTTGGACCGTCAAACTGTTATCGATCTGAATAAAGTGCTGTATTTTACCACGCAGATCTTGCGTGCGCTGCAGCATGCCCATCAGAAAGGAATTGTACATCGGGATATTAAACCGCAGAATATTATGGTTTTACCCGATGATACGATTAAAGTGACTGATTTCGGAATTGCTCGTTTTGCCCGCAGTGAAACAAGGACAATGACGGACAAGGCCATTGGTTCTGTTCACTATATTGCACCGGAACAAGCAAGAGGAGATCTTACTGACGAAAAGGCGGATATCTATTCCGTCGGCGTCATGCTTTATGAAATGATTACCGGGCAGTTGCCTTTTGAAGCGGAAAATGCAGTTTCAGTTGCGATTATGCAGCTTCAGGCAGAGCCACAGCCCCCAATGGAGATTAACCCGGATATTCCCCTTGGATTGCAGCAGATCACCTTACACGCGATGCAGAAAGATCCTGCTCAGCGTTATCAGACTGCAACAGAGATGCTGTTGGATCTTAAAGAACTGCGCCAAAATCCGGACGCGGTCTTTGAATATAAATATATTCAAAGAAATGACGATTACGCAACGCCTAATTCTTTGAAGGATACTGCTTCTGTTACTTCTTATGACGATGGATATAATTATGTAGAGCATCCGGAACAAAATAATGCCAAAGCTAAGAAGCGGAAAAAGACACCTTTTATTATTGGCGGGATTGCTTTGGGAGTTGTTATTCTTGCAGTAATCTTGATGGTTGCCGGCGTTTTTAAGAGTTGCGGAACGCCTTCGGAAGTAAAACTTCCGAACTTTGTTGGTCAAAAATATGACGACGTGATCAAAGCATATAATGGGCAGTTTAACTTTGTGGAAGATACCAAAACAGATTCTACAAAAGAAACAGGTACGATCGTAAGTCAGAGTCCAAATGCTGATATGACTGTCAAAAAGGGTTCGGATGTGCATTTGACTGTAATTGTAGCGGCAGATACTGTACAGGTTCCGGATGTAACAGGGAAAACGGTAGCCGATGCAAAACAGGCACTGATTTCGGCGGGGCTCCAGGTTGGTACCGTTACTGCCAAAGACGGGAAAGAAACAGCCAATACGATTTTGGAAACAAGTCCTGCAGCAGGAACTTCTGTAGATAAAGGCAGTAAAGTGAATCTGGTCTATAGCACAGGGAAAAAAGAAACAAAGATTTCAGTAACCGTCTCTTTGCCCAGCGTTAGCAGTAATCTTAATTTATCCTATTATCTGGATGGAGTTTTACAGGGACAGGTAACCGTTAATCCTTCATATAATTCGACTTGGACTCAGTCTTTTTCGGGAGAAAGCGGAACGAAGATTTTGACGGTTTCTTTGGGCGGAAATATTTATCGTAAGATCAGTCTCGATTTTGATAGTGGAAACTTTAGTACGCTTGCAGAATATCCCTATACAGAGCCTCAAACTTCACAGCCAACCAGTAAAGAACCTCCCAGCAGTTCTTCAAACAATCCCCCTCCAAGTTCCAGTCATTCTTCCGATAATCCCCCCAGTAATTCCCCTGCTTCTTCGCATTAAAGCTTAAAAATGATGAGAGAAATAAAAGGAATTATAGAAAAGGGAATCGGCGGATTTTATTATGTGAGAACTCAAAACGGAGATCTCGTGGAATGTAAAGCACGCGGCCTTTTTCGAAAAGAAGGCATCAGTCCACTAGCGGGGGATAACGTGATTTTGCTGGAAGGCGAAGAGCAGAGTTATACCATCCATGAAATTTTGCCACGCAAAAACAAATTGATTCGTCCGCCAATTGCAAATTTGGATCAGTTAATGATTGTCGTTTCTGTTTGTGACCCCAACCCTAATATGCTGGTGATTGATAAATTAATTGCAGCCGCAGAGGCACAAAAAATTCAGCCAATTTTAATTTTTACGAAATCAGACCTTCAAAGTGTCAAAAGTTTGACTGATGTTTATTCTAATGTCGGAATCCCTTATTTTGAGATCTCTTTTTCTAAAAAAATTGAGCTTGAGCCTATAAAGGCCTTCCTGAAAGGAAAGTTGACAGCATTAACCGGGAATACAGGAGTTGGCAAAAGCTCGTTGCTGAATCAGCTTTTGCCGGGAGAAAATCTCGAGACAGGGGAAATTAGCCGAAAATTAGGACGAGGCCGCCATACTACCAGACAAGTTGAGCTGCTATCTGTTCCGGGCGGCGGATATGTTGCGGATACTCCCGGCTTTTCTTCCATTCAGCTGGAACGATATGTTCCGGTAAAAAAAGAAGAGCTTCAATACTGTTTCAGGGAATTTATCCCCTATATCGATCAATGCCAATTTCAAGGATGCTCGCACGTTTGTGAAAAAGGATGTGCGGTTTTAAAGGCAATGAAAGATGGAAAAATTTCAGAATCACGTCATCAGAGTTATTGTGAGATGTACGAACAGATTAAGGAAATAAAGGACTGGGAACGAAAATGAAACAATGTTTGATTATCGGTTCTGCACCGATGGAAGACCTGTCGGTTTTTTCAAAGTATGATCCTAAAAACAGCTTTATTATTTGTGCAGATGGGGGTTTGGATACTGCTAAAGCAGCCAAACTTTCGCCCAATCTTGTCATTGGGGATTTTGATTCCGCAAAATGTGAACCTCCAGCAAATGTAGAAGTGATTCGTCTGCAAAAAGAGAAAGACGATACCGATATGATGAGTGCTGTAAAAGAAGGAATCCGCAGAGGATTTCAGTCACTTGTCCTTTTTGGGGCTGCTGGCGGCAGAGAAGATCACACCTATGCAAATTACTGTGCTTTGGAATATATTTCTTCTCAGGGGCGTCAGGGCGAAATTGTAATGGATCATACGCATATCTTTATTATGACCCGTGGGCGTATGCTGCTTCGCCAAATGAAGGGCTCCACCGTTTCTGTTTTTCCGTTTGGGACCGGAATGTGTTCCGTTACTTATCGGGGAATGAAATATCGGTTAGAAGAGGGAGTCCTGATTTCTAATGATCCACGGGGCACCAGCAACGTATTGATTAATGATGATGCCTCCATCACACTTCACAGTGGCCACGCGATTATATTTGTTCTAGATCACGTTTAAAAAGATTCACCTTTTTTTCCTTTGCCGTATATACTGGATTAACAAACCAGTAAGGGCGGTGAGACAATGCGCAGACCACGCTGCTTTCAAGACGGAAAATGTGCCTGCTATGCAGTTGCATTCGGATTAGGCATGACACTTGCCTGCTGTTTTCCGTCTGGATTCACCTTGTTTGTTATGTCAATCATTATTGTTTGTCTCGGCGCTGCATTGATTCACCGCTGAAAATTACGGGAGGGATTATCTTGAAAATTGTTGTTGTCCACAGTTCAAAGTTTTTGGCGTTTCTCCTTAGGCATCTGTTTCATATCGACAAAGAGCCCGTACATTCCTGAATTTTAAAGAAAAAATGTTGTATCAAACAAAAAAGACTCCTTAAAAAAGGAGTCTTTTTTTATTTGGTAATAGATTTTGTGGACAGAGGATTCATATTTTGCAGGTTATTTGAATATGAATGACACAGAATTACAAAAAGGAGAGATCGAACATGCTGAACCGTGAGGTACTCACCGCAAGTGAAGCGGTTTATAACGGCTGTCAGGAACAGCCAGTGGATGTAGACGTCAGCCTTCCCGATTATTGTCCGGATATTCAGAAGATTTTGAAATGTCAGGTATGCCCGGCTATTTCATCCTGCAGTGCCTCCGGGGATCATCTGGAAGTGGAAGGGACTTACACTGTACGTGTCTTTTATCTGGATTCGGGTGGAATGGTTGTCCGCAGTTATGAGATGGAGGATTCTTTTCTGTCAACCATTTCTTTAAAGCGTACCGTGGAAAATCCAAGAATTTATGCGTATCTCAAGATGGAATACGTTAACTGTCGGGCTACAAGTCCACGTCGATTGGACATCCATGGAGCTTTTTCTATCTGCGCTCGTGTTTATGGAGCTTGCAATGTAGAAGCTGTTTCCTCTGTGAATGAAGAGAGTGTAGAAGAACTTCCCCAGAATCTGCAGTATACCACCGGCTCCGGCTGCTTCCGGCAACCATTTACTTTGGAAGATAATCTGGAACTGCCGCAGGGAAAATTGCCTGCAGATCGAATCCTTCGTACTCAAGCGGTGTGTTTCTGTAAAGAAAAAACACCGATGGCAGATGGACTTCAAATCAGTGGAGAAGTTCGTCTGAAAATCCTTTATGCTTCTGCAGAAGAGAGCATGCCGCCCGAAACGATGGAATATACCATGCCGTTTGATCAGGAGATCGCCTGTGATTCCATGACAGAGGATAGCCTCTATTCTCTGGAAGTTTCGGTTTCCTCTGTTACCGTTCAAATTCATACGGATTACTCGGGCGAACTTACTACTTTTGAAACGCATATTCGCTTAACTGCCTCTGTTACTTGTTATGAAGAGCAGCAAAAATCCATTTTACAGGATGCTTATTCCCGCACCTGTGAACTGACGCTTACAAAAAAGCAGCAGGAAATTGAGAGTCTAAAACAGCTTTTTTCGGATACCTGTACCCATAAATTTTCGATAGAGGGAGAAAGTCCTATCACCAAAGTCCTTGATCTTTGGAACGAAACCTGTACCGTATCCGGTTCTGTTGAAAATGGAGAACTGAAATTCTCGGGCAAAATGAATGTTTGTGTACTGGCGGTCAACGCAGAAAACACACCATTTTACTTTGAACGAACAACGGAATTTTCTCTCAGTAAAGCATTTGAAGGAACCGGAACGATTCATTGCACTGCACAAGCTTTTCTGACGGATCTAAGTTATCGTTTAACAGATGCCGGTCTTGATCTGCGAGCGGAACTTACAATTACAGCTGAACTTTATGAGCAAAAGACGATTAATCTGATTACTGATGCAGCTTTGGACGAGAGCAAGCCAAAGGTTTTGGATCATACCGCAGCACTCAGTCTCTATTTTGCATCGCAGGAAGAAAATCTTTGGTCTATTGCACGTACTTACTGCAGTAGCCTCTCTGCTATCAGAAAAGAAAACGATTTGCCGGAGGACGCTACATCGGCATCCGGCATGCTATTAATTCCAATGTGAGAGAGGAGGGAATATTCAAATGGAAGAGCGTAATCTTTACGATGATATTGCCCAGAGAACAAATGGCGATATTTATATCGGCGTGGTTGGACCGGTGCGTACCGGAAAATCCACCTTTATCAAAAAATTTATGGATACAATCGTGATCCCAAATATTCAGGAGAAAGCGAAAAAAGATCGTGCCGTCGATGAGCTTCCACAGTCTGCAGGCGGCAGAACCATTATGACTACAGAGCCAAAGTTTATTCCGGAGCAGGCTGTTCGAATTCAGATCGATCAGAGCGCCGCTTTTTCAGTGCGTATGATCGATTGTGTTGGATATATTGTTCCGAGTGCTTTGGGGTATATCGAAAATGACGTGCCGCGTATGGTGATGACACCATGGTACGAAGACCCAATTCCATTTAATATGGCAGCGGAAATCGGTACGAAAAAGGTAATTACGGAACACTCTACGATTGGATTGGTTGTCACAACAGATGGATCTATCAGTGATCTTCCGAGACAAGAATATGAGGAAGCAGAAGAACGTGTCATCAAAGAATTAAAAGAGATTAAAAAGCCATTTATCGTTCTGCTGAATTCCGTGGATCCCAAGTCAGAAGAAACAAGAGCAATGGCTTCTCAACTGGAACAAAAATATAAAGTCGCAGTTTTGCCCGTCAACTGCTTGGAACTTGACGAAAAACAAATCCGCGAAATCCTTTCTAAAGTTCTTTTTGAATTTCCTGTCAAAGAAATTAAAGTGGATATGCCTAAATGGCTTTCGGCTTTGGAAAAAGAGCATTGGCTGCGCAGTGCGGTTTATGGTTCCATTCAGCAAAATGCAGTTAAAATTAGCCGGATCAGAGATATTACGCCGCTTACTCAACAAATCTGTGGGTGTGAGTATGTTGAGAGTGCAAAGACGGAATCAATTGATCTTGGAACCGGAAAAGCCCGCATTGAAATTCATCTGCAAAAAGAGCTTTTCTATCAAGTATTGGGCGAAAAGACCGGCCTGTCTATTGAAAACGAAGGGGATTTATTATCCTGTATGCTTCGTTTTGCAGATATGCAGAAAGAGTATAATAAGCTGAAAGATGCTTATCATGATGTAGAAGCCGGAGGCTATGGAATCGTAATGCCCGAAATCAATGAATTATCATTGGAAGATCCTCAAATTATCCGTCAGGGCGGAAAGTATGGAGTCCGTCTAAAGGCCTCTGCACCGGCAATCCATATGATTAAAACAAATATTACAACAGAGATTACTCCGATCGTCGGCAGCGAAGCGCAAAGCCAGGAGATGGTTACTTATCTGCTGAAGGAGTTTGAAGAAAATCCTGGGAAGATCTGGGAATCAAATTTGTTCGGAAAGAATCTGCATGAAGTTGTGAATGAAGGTTTACATAACAAGCTCAGCAGAATGCCGGAGGACGCACGCAATAAGCTGCGTGAAACCATTGAACGAATCATCAACGATGGCTGCAACGGTTTAATTTGCATCATTTTATAAAAAAATTAATACAAAACTAAAATTTTAGCGATTTAATACATTTTGTGTATTAAATCGCTTTTTTTTATTGAAAAAAAAGCAAATCAGGGTATACTAAATAGTATGTTAATTATTTTACAACTTCTTTTTGCACAGTTCAAAATAAACAAAGGAGAGTGAAGCATATGTTTCCAATTATAGAAAAACGGAAACTCAATGACTCCATGACACTGATGGCAGTGAAAGCCCCATTCATTGCAAAAAAAGCAAAAGCCGGACAGTTTATTATTCTTAGAGTAGATGAGCGCGGCGAACGAATTCCCTTAACAATCGCAGATTATGACCGCGAAAAGGGAACGATTACGATTATTTACCAGATCGTTGGACAAACAACAATGAAGCTGGATCAGTTGAACGTAGGGGATCAGATCCTGGATTTTGTAGGACCTTTGGGAAAAGCCAGTGAACTGAGTGGACATAAACATGCCGCGGTGATCGGCGGCGGAGCAGGATGTGCAATCGCTTATCCGCAGGCAAAAGCACTCCATGCAATGGGAACGAAAGTGGATGTCATTGCAGGATTTCGAAACAAAGACTTAATTATCTTAGAAGATGAGATGAAAAAAGCTTCGAGTCGTCTGTTCTTAATGACAGATGATGGCAGCAACGGAAATAAAGGGTTTGTCACGAATGCTCTCCAGAAAAACATTGAAGATGGTGCCGATTATGACCTAGTTGTCGCGATTGGACCTCTTGTCATGATGCGCGCGGTAGTAGGTGTCACAAAGCCATATGGAATTCCGACGATTGTCAGCATGAACCCCATTATGATTGACGGCACTGGAATGTGCGGCTGCTGTCGGTTGACAGTAGACGGAGAAACAAAATTCGCTTGTGTAGATGGTCCTGACTTTGACGGGTTTAAGGTCGATTTTGACGAAACGATTAAGCGCTCAAAGACCTATTTTGATCAGGAACGTGCTGCAGCAAGAGAAGAAAACTGCAGATTGATGAGAGGTGTAAAATAACATGCCGAATATGCAAATGGAAAAAACTCTGATGCCGGAGCAGGATCCGAAAGTACGGCGGCATAATTTTGAAGAGGTCTGTCTTGGATATACAGAAGAGATGGCAAAAGAAGAAGCAAAGCGCTGCCTCAACTGCAAAAACAGTCCATGTGTCGGTGGATGCCCTGTAGGGGTACACATTCCTACTTTTCTCTCTTATGCTTCGGATGGAAAATTTGAAGAAGCCTATAATGAAATTAAATTGACAAATTCTCTTCCGGCAGTTTGCGGCCGTGTATGCCCTCAAGAAACCCAATGTGAACAAAGATGTGTGCGCGCAATTAAAGGGGAACCGGTTGGAATTGGCCGCTTGGAGCGCTTTGTATCAGATTGGCATATGAAGCACGGAAAAGATATTGCGAAAACAGTTTCTAAAAATGGCCACAAGGTAGCAGTAATTGGTGCTGGCCCGGCTGGTCTTACCTGTGCAGGAGATCTAGCTGCAAAAGGATACGAAGTGACTGTCTTTGAAGCTCTTCATATAGCTGGTGGCGTACTGATGTACGGAATTCCGCAGTTCCGTCTGCCAAAAGAAATTGTTCAAAAAGAAATTGACGGTTTGCGTGAAGCTGGCGTCTCTATCGAAACCGATATGGTTATGGGAAAAGTATTGGATGTAGATGAACTCTTTTCTATGGGATATGAGGCGGTCTTTATCGGGACCGGAGCAGGGTTACCAAGCTTTATGAATATCCCCGGAGAAGATTTAGTCGGTACTTATTCTGCAAATGAGTTTTTAACTCGTGTCAATCTGATGAAAGCTTATAATCCCGATTATGATACTCCTATGATTAAGCCCAAACGAGTTGCTGTTGTAGGCGGTGGAAATGTTGCCATGGATGCTGCCAGAACCGCTTTACGTTTAGGCGCCGAAGAAGTTTCGATTGTTTATCGTCGTTCCGAAGAGGAAATGCCGGCCAGAAAAGAAGAGGTTCACCATGCAAAAGAAGAAGGCGTAAAGTTTGATCTTCTGCGCAATCCGATTCAAATTCTCGGAGACGAAAATGGTCATGTAAAAGCAATTGAGTGCATTAAGATGGAACTCGGAGAGCCGGATGCTTCCGGCCGCCGCCGTCCGATCGAAATCCCGGGCAGCAATTATGAAATTCCAGTAGACTGTGTCGTCATGGCAATCGGAAATCGGCCTAACCCGCTGGTCCGTTCTACAACCGAAGGACTCGAAGCTAACCGGAAAGGCTGTATTGTAGTAAATGATTCCATGAAGACAACCCGTGAAGGAGTCTATGCTGCAGGGGACGCGGTTTCCGGTGCAGCAACGGTTATTCTTGCAATGGGGGGCGGAAAAACAGCCGCAGCTTCTATTGATGAATATATCCAGTCAAAAAAATAAATTTCTTTTTTCAAAGAGCAGGAAAAGCGTAAATGCTTTTCCTGCTCTTTGCATGTTCGTCCTCTTTTTTTCATAAGATAAAAGCGAGGAGGTGCTTTTTATGAAAGAAGGAGAAAAGCTTTTACGCGTCGTTCAACTAATCGTTTGTGTTGGCGCATTGTTAGCGGCAATTATTTTAAAAACTGTAAATCAACCCATTTATGGGCAGGTTCGCAGTTGGTATCAGCTGCAGGCAGAACAAAATATTTTACCGAATGATCAGGTAAAAGACTGGGAACGCCAGTTGATTCCAGTATTTCCTTCCTATGATAACAGCAACAGTCAAATATGAAATTTGAGATTTGTCACTGTGAATTTACGATCAGAATATCCTTTCTGCTGATGATTTCTCTGCTGCTGATGCTGGATACTACCGGATTTTTGAGTTATGGCCTGCTTGCGGCTGCAATTCATGAACTGTCCCATGTTTTTATGATGATTCTCTGCGGAAGAATTCCTAAAAAAATCTGTCTGACAGCATTTGGAGCAGAAATCAGCGCATCTTCAGAAAAGACTTCTTATCAAAAAGATTGTCTGGTGAACCTTTCCGGTCCGGCAGTAAATCTTCTTCTCGGAGGGCTTCTTTTTTCACTGGGAAATCAAACCCTTTTTGCACAGATGAATCTGGCTTTGGGATTATTTAATTTGCTTCCTGTGATTCCTTTGGATGGGGGGCAGGCCCTTTTTTCTTTGCTTTGTCTCTATTTCCCGGAAAATACAGTCGAGAAGATTTTAAAAATAATTTCCTTTTGTATCCTTGTTCCGTTAGGCATTCTCGGCTTTATCATTCTGTTTCACTCCAAATGGAATTTTTCTTTATTACTTTGTAGTGTTTACTTAATGGCGTTTCTGTTGCTGAAGTAAAATGCGAACTGCTTGAAAACTTTTCGAAAGCACGATATAATAGAGAGAATTCTTTTTGGGAGGATTTCTGTGATTAATAAACAAATGGAAGCTTTGCTTCCGAAAGTTCAAAAACCGGGACGTTATGTAGGCGGAGAACTCAACAGTATTCAAAAAGATCTAAAGAATATCGATTTGCGATTTGTTTTTTGCTTTCCGGACATTTATGAAGTCGGAATGTCTCACTTGGGGCTGCGGATTCTTTATAGTGAGCTGAATCTTCCGGATTATCTATGGTGTGAACGTGCATTTGCACCGTGGACAGATATGGAAGAGCTTATGAGAGAAACGCACACACCTCTTTGCGCTTTGGAAAGCGGCGACGCACTTTCTGAATTTGATATCATCGGATTTACCCTGCAGTATGAGCTCTGTTATACCAATGTCCTTAATATGCTGGAATTGTCTGGGATTCCTCTATTATCTAAAGACAGAAAAGAGCTCAAGAATCTTGTGGTGGCAGGGGGACCATGTGTCTGCAATCTGGAGCCGATTGCGGATTTTATTGATCTTGCTTTTGTTGGAGAAGGGGAAGAAGTAGATTTAGAGGTCTGCGACCTTTATCGGGAATATAAAAAGCGCGGTGCCTCAAAAGAAGAATTTTTGGAGGCTGCCACTAAGATTAAAGGTGTTTATGTACCTTCTTTTTATGAGGTGCAATATCATGAGGACGGTACTGTAAAAGCGATTACGCCGACTCATGGAGCACCGCAAAGGGTCGAAAAGCGATTGATGCTCGATATGGATCATTGTTATTTTCCGGATAAATGCATGGTTCCATTTCTTGAAATTATCCATGACCGTGCAGTTTCAGAGGTGTTTCGCGGATGTATTCGCGGCTGCCGGTTCTGCCAGGCCGGATTTCTATATCGTCCGGTTCGGGAGAAAAGCGCGGATACGGTCAACCGTCAGTGTAAAGATCTTTGCGAAAGCACAGGATATGACGAAGTTTCATTGTCTTCGCTGAGTACCAGTGATTATTCTCAGATCAATCCGTTGCTGGATAAGCTCCTTGAGTGGACAAAAGATGAGAAAATCGGCATCTCGCTGCCGAGTCTTCGAGTCGACGGATTCCAAAATGAGATGATGAATAAAATTAAATCCGTACGGAGAAGTGGGCTTACTTTTGCTCCGGAAGCCGGAACGCAGCGTATGCGGAATGTCATCAATAAAAACATTACAGAAGAACAGCTTTTAAAAACGGTAAACACTGCATTTTCCGGTGGTTGGACAACCGTTAAGCTTTATTTTATGCTGGGACTTCCCACTGAAACTTTGGAGGATGTAGAAGGAATTGCACAGCTTGCTCAGAAAGTAGTGGATGCTTTTTACGAAAATCCTAATAAGCCAAAGGGAAAGGGTGTTAAGGTAACGGTTAGTGCTTCTGCCTTTATTCCAAAACCTTTTACACCGTTTCAATGGGAACCGCAGGACACTATGGAGCAGATGCTCGAAAAACAGCATGTTTTGGTGCAGTCAGTTCGTTCTCATAAAATCACTACAAACTGGCATGACGCTTCTACCAGCTTAATAGAGGCTGTGTTTGCACGGGGAGATCGTCGGCTAGGGAAAGCTCTTTTGGAAGCAAATAAGCGCCATATGCGCATGGATGGTTGGGACCATTATTTTTCTCTGGAAAACTGGCTGTCTGTTTTTAAGGACTGTGGGATTGATCCTGCTTTTTATGCCAATCGCAGAAGAAGCTTTGACGAAATTCTTCCATGGGACCATATTGACTATGGAATTAAAAAAGAATTTTTGATCAATGAATGCAAAAAGGCATATTGCGCGGCGACAACGCCAAACTGCAGAGAATCCTGTTCTGCATGCGGAGCAGCACGCTTTGGAGGAGGAATCTGCTATGAGAAGCGTTAGAATTTGGTTCCAGAAAATAGGCGCAGCAAGGTATATTTCTCATCTGGACTTAAGCCGCTGTATTGCTCGGGCAGCGCAGCGCGCAAAAATACCGTTGTGGTATACAAAGGGCTTTAATACGCACGCGTATTTAACCTTTGCACTTCCGTTGAGCCTTGGATTTTATGGACTTCGCGAAAGCTTTGATTTTCGGATAGAAGGCGAGATCAGTAATGAGGAGATCAAAGAACGACTAAAGAAAGCGTTACCGCGAGATTTGCCGATCCTTGATGTGACGGAACCTGTTATGAAATCATCGGCAATTACTTTTGCCTCTTATGAAATGAAAATTGATTGCGATAATCCGGATGAACTCTCTGAACAATTTCAGAACATGATGAAAAAGGAACATCTGATTGTACCAAAACACACAAAAAGCGGTTGGATTGATTTGGATATTCGGCCGGAGATTCAAAAGTTTTCCATTAAAAAAGCGGAAACAGGAATTTTAATTGATGTTTTACTGCCGGCAGGCAATCAATTCAATCTGAATCCTTCGCTCATCTTAACTTGTGCCGAAAAGGAATTTTCCTTTTCGAAGCAGGCTGAAATTGTAAGGACTGAACTTTATGACAATAGTTTCAAAAGATTTGTATGAACTATAAAAATTTCTTGCCTTTTTAATCACTTTGTGCTAAAATATAAAAGCATTTGGAAATCTCCGGACTCCCCGGAGGAGTTCAATGCCCGTCGTAAACGACATTGAAAACGGACAGTCCTCTGCAGAAAATTGCATGAATGTCTAAATCTTTAGGAGGAAAATCATGGACGCATTAAAATTAATTTCTCAGGATTCCATTAAAGCAGAGCCCCCGAAATTTGAAGTGGGCGACACTGTAAAAGTAAGCGTAAATATTCGCGAAGGAAATCGTGAACGTATTCAGCTGTTTGAAGGAACTGTCATTGCACGCAAAGGTTCCGGAATCAGTGAAACCTTTACCGTTCGCCGCGTCGCTTATGGGGTTGGCGTCGAGCGTGTATTCCCTGTTCATTCTCCGAACGTAAAATCTGTAGAACTGGTTCGTAAGGGCCATACCCGCAGAGCAAAACTTTATTATTTACGCGATCGCGTGGGCAAGGCTGCAAAGCTTCGTGAAATCGTAAAATAAACAATCGAAAAGATGAGAAGGGACATGAGAGTGTCCCTTTTTTGTATCTTTAAACTTTTAAAAAGTTTTGTTCCGAAAAGGAGTAAGAAAGTGAAGCGCAATATAGAAAACACTTCAAAGAATCACAGAGTAATTAGTATTTATGAATGGGTCGAAGCAATCATTGCGGCTTTGATCATAGTGACGTTGTTTTTTTCTGCGTTTTTCCGTGTGGCAGAAGTGGATGGTACTTCAATGATTCCGAATTTATATTCCGGGGATCGTGTTTTTCTAACCGGAATTTACACAAAGCCCGTTAACGGAGATGTTGTGGTAATTGCGCCGAATGGTTCTGAAGAAGTTCCCCTGATCAAACGTGTCATTGCAACCGAAAATCAGACAGTAGATATTGATCGTACTTCGGGAAAAGTGTCCGTTGACGGAGTCGAACTGGATGAAACCAGATATATAGGAAACAACCGCACCGATCAGGAATCCGATCTGCAGTTTCCGCTGACCGTTCCTTCGGGGCATGTGTTTGTTCTGGGGGATAACCGCTCCGTATCAAAAGACAGTCGGAGCGCTGATATTGGATTTATTGATCAGAAAGATATAATTGGCAAGGCTTTGCTCGTTATATTCCCTTTTGATCGGATGGGAGGAATCGTTTCATGAGTGAGGCACAGTCAATTCAATGGTTTCCGGGGCATATGACAAAGACTCGGCGGCAGATTGAAAAAAGTTTAAAAATGGTTGATGCAGTGGCTGAGTTAATTGATGCCCGCATTCCGATCAGCAGCAGAAACCCGATTTTAGGAGAATTGATTCAAAAAAAGCCGCGTGTTATTCTAATGAATAAAAGCGATATGGCTGACCCTTCGGCTACTAGAAAATGGATTCACTTTTTTGAAGAACAAAGCACTCCTGCCATTGCACTGGACTGTAAAAGTGGAAAAGACTTAAATCAATTTATTCCTTTAGTAAAAAAAGTTTTGGCTCCACAAATTTCTGCATGGCAGAAAAAGGGCATGGTGGGGAGGACCATTCGAATCATGGTAGTCGGAGTACCAAACGTCGGAAAATCCTCTTTGATTAATCGCCTTTCAAAATCTAGCAAATCCAATGTAGAAGATCGACCGGGCGTTACGCGCTCCAACCAATGGTTTACTATCGGAAAAGGATTTGATTTGCTGGATACTCCCGGCGTTCTCTGGCCAAAATTTGAGGACAAGATCGTTGGAGAACATCTCGCTTTTACAGGAGCCGTTAAAGATGATATTCTGGATACGGAACAGCTTGCTTCCAGGTTATTGGAACTTTTGGTACGCTTCTATCCGCAGAATCTCTGCTCCCGCTATAAGCTGGATGAAACAGACCTACAGAAGCTAGAAGGATGGAAAATCTTACAGCTGGTTGGGAAAAAACGTGGGATGCTGATTCCCGGCGGGGAAATTGATACAGAACGTGCTTCTATTATGGTTCTGGATGAATTTAGGAGTGCTAAAATTGGACGAATCACTTTGGAACTTCCGGAGGAAAGCAAATAATGCAGGAAAATAAAGGCCCTAAAGACTGGCTCTTTTATGAAAAAGCAGCTTTGAGTGAAGGATTCCAACAAATTTGCGGAATAGATGAAGTCGGCCGCGGCCCTTTAGCCGGCCCTGTTTTTGCCTCTGCGGTAATTCTGCCGGTTGGATGTGTGATTCCGGGAGTCAATGATTCTAAAAAGTTATCGCCTAAAAAGCGCGAAGAATTATTTGCCATTATTAAAACAAAAGCTGTCGGCTGGGCGGTCGGATTTGCAACTGAACAAGAAATTGATCAAATCAATATTTTGCAGGCAACTTTTCTTGCAATGCGCCGTGCGGTGGAAGCACTGCCTATAAAACCGGATCTTGCATTGGTCGATGGAAATCGTATGCCTTTTCTTGGTGACGGGATAAAAGTTCGCACGATTATCAAGGGAGACGGCAGCAGTGAAAATATTGCCGCTGCGTCTATTATGGCGAAAGTGAGCCGTGACCGTTTGATGATCAAATTAGATGAGCTTTATCCGGAATATGGTTTCGCGAGAAATAAGGGATACGGAACCGCCGAACATGTTAAGGCGCTGCTCCAATATGGTCCCTGCCCAATTCATCGCACTAGCTTTTTAAAGAAGATTCTCGGTGAATCAAATGGCTAATTCACTTGGAGATTGGGGAGAGAAACTTGCCGCTGATTACTTGATAAAACGTGGCTGGAAAATTTTAGCGAGAAATTTTCATTCTCGGTATGGCGAAATCGATATCATCGCCTGCAATGGGGAATTTATCAGTTTTGTAGAAGTAAAAACGCGGCGAAAACATGCAATGGTACCCCCTATGGAAGCGATTACTCCGCAAAAGCAGCACAAAATGATTATGACCTCTGAGACTTGGCTTTTACAATATCCTTCTGATCTTCAGCCAAGGTTTGATGCTATTGGAATTGAAGTTGGACCGAATGATACGGTGGGGAAAATCCAGTATCTTGAAAACGCATTCCAAAGCGAATAAAATAATTATTAGCATTTTATTATTACGGAAAGGAAGTGGCAATCTGATATGGAATATCGGTCCACGAGAGATTTTTCACAAGAGGCAGTTTCCGCACAGGCAATCGCGCAGGGGATCTGTGAAGACGGGGGACTTTTTGTTCCGGAAACATTTCCGAAATTGACACAGCAGGATTTTAATTTTCTGCAAAATGCAGATTACCAAACACGTGCTCAGAAAATTCTTTCTATGTATCTTACGGATTTCAGCACAGACGAAATTGAAGACTGCGTAAAAAGAGCTTATACAGAAGAAAAATTTCCAGGTGGCCCTGCGCCGTTGTCTCTTGTAAATATTGACAGTGCCAATTTGTATCTTTTGGAGTTGTGGCATGGCCCAACCTGTGCCTTTAAAGATATGGCACTTCAGCTTTTGCCTCATCTTTTGACAAAGAGCCTTCAAAAGATTCAAGCAAATAAAACGGCAATTATCTTGGTGGCTACTTCCGGAG
Source organism: Caproicibacterium sp. NSD3 (assembly GCF_053613275.1). Classification (NCBI taxonomy): domain Bacteria; kingdom Bacillati; phylum Bacillota; class Clostridia; order Eubacteriales; family Oscillospiraceae; genus Caproicibacterium; species Caproicibacterium sp. NSD3. The sequence goes on along the minus strand of NZ_CM132119.1, from coordinate 1,181,336 downwards.
ATACTGGGAAAGCAGCTTTGGAAGGATTTCGTGATGTTCCGGGGACAAAGATTCTTGTTTTTTATCCGGAAGATGGGGTCAGTCCCATGCAAAAGCGCCAGATGGTTACTCAAGAAGGAAAAAATGTTTTTGTCTGTGCGATTGCCGGAAACTTTGATGATGCCCAATCTGGGGTAAAAAAGCTCTTTACCGATTCAGAAATCCGCCAGAAACTATCGGAATGCGGAGAAATGTTCTCAAGCGCCAATTCTATTAATTTGGGGCGTCTTCTTCCTCAGATCGTTTATTATATTTCTGCTTATTGTGATTTAGTAAAAGAATCAAGGATCAAAGAGGGCGAACAGGTTAATATCGTTGTTCCAACCGGAAATTTTGGAAATATTTTGGCGGCTTTTTATGCAAAGCAAATGGGGCTCCCAGTTCATAAGCTGATCTGTGCCAGCAATTCCAATAATGTTCTCACCGATTTCATCCGCACTGGAATTTATGACCGGAACAGAACGTTCTATACAACGATTTCTCCATCTATGGATATTTTAATCTCCAGCAATCTGGAACGTCTGTTGAGCCATTTGACAAAATCCGATCGTCAGGTTCGCGAGTGGATGGATTCTCTTTCAAAAGCAGGACGGTATGAAGTAACTGATTCTGTAAAGGCTTCTCTAAAAGATCTTTTTTGGGCAGGCTGCTGCAGTGATCAAAGCACAAAGCAAACGATTCATGATTTGTTTTGCGACGAACATTATCTGTGCGACCCACACACTGCTGTTGCAGTGAACGTATATCATCAGTATCTTTCTGAGACAAAGGATGAAAAAATTCCTGCGATAATCGCTTCAACCGCTAGTCCCTATAAATTTTCAGATAATGTCTTAAGCGCTATTTTAGAGAAACCTTATGATTCTGAGGATGATTTTCAGAAGGCAGTAAAGCTTTCAGAATTAAGCGATACTGAAATTCCGGAACCAATCAAGGCGCTGTCTGATAAAAAAGTTCGTTTTACAGAAAGCTGTCACCCGGAAGAAATGAAACAGGAAGTTTTGAAATTTTCAGATGCAGAATAAAAAAGAACAGGAGCCCGGATATGTCGCTGTTTGCAATTGCTGATTTACACCTTTCTTTGGGAACAGACAAACCTATGGATGTTTTTCACGGATGGGAAAATTATACGGAACGTCTTCAAAAGAATTGGGTCTCTTTTATAAAACCGGAGGACACGGTCGTAATTGCCGGAGACATTAGCTGGGCGATGAATCTGCAGGATACGAAGGCTGATTTCACTTATTTAAATCAGCTTCCGGGAACCAAACTGATTCTCAAGGGAAATCATGATTATTGGTGGTCTACGCGCAGAAAGATGGAAAACTTTTTAGCGGAGAATGGATTTTCCACTTTGAGAATCATTCACAATTCCGCTGAATTGGTAGGAGATATCGCTGTCTTTGGCTCGCGTGGATGGCTTTATAATGCGGAAACACCAGAAGATCAGAAAGTGATTAACAGAGAAGTCGGCAGACTGAAAACTTCTCTCGATGAAGCCAAAAAACTCGGAGGAACTCCGATTGCTTTTCTTCATTATCCGCCGGTTTATGATGGAAACGAATGTACTGAAATTTTGGATGTCCTTTTGGAAAATCATATCAAGGAATGCTATTTTGGACATATTCACGGTAGTCAGGCAATGCGGCGTGCAATCACAGGAGATTATAAAGGCATTCAAATGCATTTGATTTCTTGTGATTATTTGAAGTTTTGCCCGATTTTAGTGCGATAAATGTTAAACAAATTATAAATTCTCCATATTTGTATAGAAAAAACAGAATGACTATGTTATAATTATTAAGATAATTTGCTATTTCGCAGGAGGAAATTAAAATGAGTTTGAAATCATCCAACCAGGTTGCAACTAACCGCTATCAGTTAGAAATTGAAGTTGACGGAGATACTTTTGAAAAGGCAGTCGATCATGCCTATAAAAAGCAGAAAAATCGTATTAATATTCCGGGATTCCGTAAAGGAAAAGCTCCGCGTCCTTTTATTGAAAAATATTACGGCGCAAATGTTTTCTATGAGGATGCTATCAATGAGGTTTATCCCAGCGCTCTGGAAGAAGCTGTGAAAGCTGCTAATCTGGAAATGATTGAGGACAAAATTGATTTTGACTTGGTCTCTGCTGAAAAAGAAGGCCTTGTTTTTAAAGCAACTATTACTACAAAACCAGAAGTTACCATTGAAAATTACAAGGGTATTGAAGCAAAAAAACCTCCTGTAAAAGTCACTGAAGATGATATTGCGGCTGAACTGAAGAAAATACAGGAACGAAATGCTCGTATGGTCACTGTAGAAGATCGTACTGCTCAGAACGGCGATATCGCAGAGATCGATTTTGAGGGCTTTGTCGATGGAAAAGCTTTTGAGGGTGGTAAAGCTGAAAATTACAGCTTGAATCTTGGAGCTGGACAGTTTATCCCCGGATTTGAAGACCAGATCGTCGGTCATAAAGCAAATGATGAATTTGATATCACGGTGACCTTCCCTGAAGATTATCAGGAAGAAAGTTTGAAGGGAAAAGAAGCTGTCTTTAAGATCAAAGTACATGAGGTCAAAAAGGAAGAGCTTCCGGAATTAGATGACGATTTTGCAAAAGACGTCAGTGACTTTGATACTCTGGATGAATATAAGAAGGATGTTGAAAAGAAGCTGACTGAGAGCCGCGAGAATGCTGCAAAAGATGATGTTGACAATCAGCTGATTGATAAGATGGTTGAACTGCTCCAAGGAGAAATCCCTGCAGCAATGTTCGAAAATCGTATTGGTGAGGATATCAACGAATTTGCTTATCGGCTGCAGTCTCAGGGACTCAATTTGGAATCCTATATGAAATATACAGGCATGGACGAAAAAGCAATGCGCGAAAATATGCGCCCACAGGCTGAGCGTCAGGTAAAGCTGCGTTTGGCACTTGAAAAAATTGCTGAGCTGGAAAATGTAAAGCCTACGGAAGAAGACCTTGAAAAAGAATACCAGAAGCTGGCTGAAGGATATCACCTTGACGTTGATAAAGTGAAAAAAGCGATTCCTGCAGAAGACCTCTCCAAAGATTTAAAAGCTGGAAAAGCAATGGATTTCGTCCGGGATAATGCAGTTGTTACGGAAGGCGAAAACAGCAAATCCGCTGAGAAGTCGAACGAAAAAGCAGCCAAGTCTTCAAAAGCGAAAACAACAAAAGAAAAAAGCGAAAAGAAAGAATCAGAGACTTCAGCTGAATAAGCTGCCTTTCTTTTGCCTAATCTTTTAATGAAGTTTGGAGGCAATTTAAATGAGTTTAGTTCCATATGTAATTGAGCAGACAAACCATGGCGAGCGTTCTTATGATATTTTTTCCCGCCTATTAAATGACCGCATCATCATGTTGACAGAAGAAGTTACGGACACTTCCGCTAATCTAGTAGTAGCACAGCTGCTGTATTTGGAAGGACAGGATCCTACGAAGGACATCAGTCTTTATATCAACAGCCCCGGCGGTTCTGTAACAGCCGGTATGGCAATTTATGATACGATGCAGTATATTAAATGTGATGTGTCGACGATCTGCATGGGATTAGCTGCCAGTATGGGAGCATTCCTTCTCACCGCCGGTGCAAAGGGAAAACGTTTTTCATTGCCGCACACTGATATTTTGATTCATCAGCCAAGCGGAGGCGTCCCTCAGTCACAGGTATCTGATATCATGATCCATGCTGGTTACTTGGCAAAGAAAAAGGAATTATTGAATCAAATCCTTGCAGAGCGTACTGGTCAGCCGATCGAAAATATTATGCGTGATACTGATCGGGATCATTTTATGACTCCGGAAGAAGCTTTGGAATATGGTTTGATTGATAAAATCATTAAAGATCATAAAACAGAGATAAGCAGGTGATTGTTTGGGCTCAAATGAAGAATTTGGAGATCGCGAGCTTTGTTGTTCTTTTTGCGGAAAACCGCAAAGTGAAGTTCGCCGCCTAATTGCAGGCCCTGGAGTTTATATTTGTGACTCTTGTATCGAGCTATGTAAGTCTATTCTTGATGATGAGATGAATCTCTCAACACGCCATACAGACTTAGAATCCGGTACAACAAAAGAGCTGCTGAAACCTCGGGAAATTAAAAAATCTCTTGATGAATATGTAATCGGTCAGGATCGTGCAAAAATGGCGCTTTCTGTAGCCGTCTATAATCATTATAAACGCATTTACTATGGGCACAGCGATGATGTTGATCTGACAAAGAGCAATGTCCTTCTGCTGGGACCAACCGGAGTTGGAAAGACACTGCTGGCACAAACGCTGGCAAAAATTTTGGATGTCCCTTTTGCCATTGCAGATGCAACTACATTGACGGAAGCCGGTTATGTAGGCGAAGATGTTGAAAATATTCTTTTGCGTTTGATTCAGGCAGCTGATTTTGATATTGAAAGAGCAGAACATGGCATCATTTATATTGATGAAATTGATAAAATTGCTCGCAAGTCAGAAAATCCTTCTATCACACGCGATGTCAGCGGCGAGGGAGTCCAACAAGCCCTTTTGAAAATTTTGGAAGGGACTGTTTCGAATGTTCCTCCGCAGGGAGGAAGAAAGCACCCTCAGCAAGAATTTCTTCAGATTGACACAACGAACATTTTGTTTATTTGTGGCGGCGCATTTGACGGTCTTGATAAAATTGTTGAACGTCGAAGTGCTTCGACTTCTCTCGGGTTTGGCGGAGAAGTTCATAGCAAAGCTGAACTGGATTCGCATGATTGGATGTCGGAAGTCGTCCCTCATGATCTCGTGAAATTTGGAATTATTCCAGAACTCGTGGGTCGACTGCCGGTTATTACAGCTTTAAGCGGTCTTGATGAGAAAGCCTTGGTCCGTATTTTGACAGAGCCGAAAAACTGCCTTGTCAAACAGTATCAAAAGCTTTTTCAGTTGGATCAAGTGGATCTGGAATTTACCGAAGACGCCTTGCTCGCTATTGCACAAATGACCGTTAAACGTCATACTGGTGCGCGTGGGTTGCGTTCTACGATGGAAAACATTCTGACAAAATTGATGTATAATGTACCTTCCGACTACACAATCGAGAAGATAACGGTTAACAAAGATACAGTCGAGAATGGAACAGATCCTGAAATTATTCGTAACCCAGACCGGAAACCGGTAAAAATCAAGGTTTCCATTCCGCGTTCTGCCAACAAAAAACATGGGCGCAGAGATACGGCTTAATTTATTTTGTTTATATAAGGCTGCTGTAAGTGGGGAATAAATTGATTTTCCCCTGCGGCAGCTTTTTTCAATAAGGAGTTTTACAATGAGCAATGAAACACAAAAAAAAGTCGAATTAGTTAGTGCTGAACATCCTCTGATTCCTGTTTTGGCATTACGGGGACTTGTCGTGTTTCCTGGAATGTCTCTGCAGTTTGATGTAGGACGCCCAAAATCCATTTTAGCGCTAAAGAGCTCTATGGATCAAGAGCAAAAAATTTTTTTGGTCGCTCAGAAAGATCTAACAGTTAATGACCCAGGCAAAGACGATCTTTATTCGATCGGAGTAATTGCTAAAGTCAGACAGGTGATACGACGCTCCGATGAGGGAATTCGAGTAATCGTTGAAGGAATTTCTCGTGGGAAAATCATTTCTATGTCAGAAGATGATACGGAATATCTTTCTGCTGAAGTTGCAATTCTTCCCACAAAGGTGACGAAAAAGGTCACTCCGCGGCAAGAAGCACAAATGAGATATGTTCGTACACAGTTTGAAGAGTATATTCGAAACTATACGCAGATTGCTCCGGATCTTGTGATCGGCGTTTTAGAAAAGAAGAATTGCGGCGACCTTGCGGATTATATTGCAGCAAACATTAATTTTGATTATGAGCAAAAGCAACAACTTTTGGAAGAACTTTCTCCTTTCAGTAGACTGCAGAAACTTTCACGTATATTGAAAGATGAAATTCGAGTGTTGTCCCTGGAAAATAAAATTCAGGAAAAGGCAAAAGAGCAAATTGATGAGAATCAAAAAGACTACTATCTTCGGGAACAAATGCGTGCAATCGCTGACGAATTGGGAGAGGATGATACCCCTGCAGAAGAAGCAGACGAAATGCGCAAACGCATTCAAGAGGCTGGAATGCCGAAAGAACAGCAGGAAAAGTTACTAAAAGAATGCGATCGAATGGCTAAAATGCCTGAAGGCTCTCATGAAGCCAGCGTTATTTTGAGTTATTTGGATATTTGCCTTTCTTTACCATGGAATGTTTCTTCTAAAGAACATATTGATCTTTCAAAAGCGAAAAAGATTATGGATCGTGATCATTACGGACTAACAAAGGTAAAAGAGCGAATCCTAGAATCCTTAGCGGTTAAAAAGCTGAACCCAAAGATGCAGGGGCAGATTATTTGTCTTGTTGGACCTCCTGGAGTTGGTAAAACTAGTATTGCACACTCGATTGCAGAAGCGATTGGGCGAAAATATATTAGAGTTTCGCTGGGTGGCGTTCGAGATGAATCCGATATCATGGGGCATCGCAAGACCTATATTGGTTCTATGCCGGGACGAATTATTAATGCAATCAGGCAGGCGGGGGTCAACAATCCGCTTCTTCTTTTGGATGAAATTGATAAACTCGGAAATGATTTTCGAGGAGATCCCTCCAGTGCTTTGTTAGAGGTATTGGACCCGGATCAAAACTCAACGTTTTATGATCATTATATTGATTTACCATTCGACCTCAGTCATGTATTGTTTTTGACGACTGCAAATGATGCTTCTGCAATTCCTGCTCCGCTTTATGACCGTATGGATGTGATTACCTTGGGTAGTTATACTCATCAGGAAAAATTTCATATTGCAGGAAAACATTTGGTTCCAAAACAGCTGAAAAAGAATGGGATTAACTCTGACCAGCTAAAAATTTCTGTTTCTGCTATTCATGCGATAATCGATGGTTATACAAGGGAAGCGGGAGTCCGCGGACTGGAACGTATGATCTCGGAAATCTGCAGAAAAAGTGCAATAAAAATTGTTAAAAACCCTAAAATAGTCATTCATGTGAACGCAAAAAACTTGGAAGAGTTTTTAGGGCCAAAAAAATTCCGGGAAGAAAATCAGAATAAAAAAGATCAGGTAGGACTTGTAAATGGATTGGCCTGGACAACAGTTGGGGGAGAAATGCTGCCAATTGAAGTTGCAGTCATGGATGGCAGCGGAAAGATTGAACTGACCGGAAGTCTCGGAGATGTTATGAAGGAATCTGCAAAAACGGCCATCAGTTGTATTCGTACAAGAGCCAAATCACTTGGAATTCAAACTGATTTTTATAGTAAATATGATATTCATATTCATGCTCCAGAGGGGGCTATCCCGAAAGACGGTCCCAGTGCCGGTGCAGCGATGGCTACTGCAATCACTTCTGCTTTGACCAGTATTCCGATTCGTCACGATGTTGCTATGACCGGTGAAATTACCCTTCTTGGCAGGATTTTGCCGATTGGTGGGTTAAAAGAAAAAACGATGGCAGCTTACCGTGCAGGAATCAAAACGGTTTTGATCCCATCTGAAAATGTTCCGGACTTGGAAGAAGTAGATACAGAAGTTAAAAAGTCTGTTCAATTTCTTCCTGTCGAAGAAATTGAACAGGTTTTAAATGTTGCGCTAACCAAAAAGCCTGTCCCTTTACAATAAGAAAGGATCTCTCAAATGAAAATTGAAACTGCTGATTTTGAAGCTTCTTTTGGCCGTTCAGATCAGCTCCCATTTTCAACGATGCCAGAAATTGTATTCTCAGGAAAATCAAATGTTGGTAAATCTTCGTTGATTAATAAGCTGTTAAATCGAAAATCTTTGGCTAGAGTGAGCTCACAGCCTGGCAAAACAGGAACGATTAATTTTTATCGGCTCGAAAACTGCCGATTGGTGGATCTTCCAGGATACGGTTATGCAAAAGTTTCCTTTTCTGAAAAAAAGCGTTGGGCTGAATTGGTAGAAGGATATCTTTCGATGAAGCGTGATATCCGACTGATTATTCAGATTATCGATATGCGTCACGAGCCATCGGCTGATGATTTACAGATGGTATCTTTTCTTGAGAATACCGGATTTCCGTTCTTGATTGCTATAACAAAAAGTGATAAACTGAATAAAACGCAAAGAGCTTTCAATCTAAAAATGTTTCAGGAATTATTTGGGGAACATAATATAAGAGTGGTTCCCTTTTCTTCTCAAACTGGAGAAGGAGTGGAAGTATTGCGAAAATGCATTGATGAAAATATAAACTCAATGCCATCTTTGCGGGAAATCAATAAGGAGCAATGAAATTTTATGCTGAATTTTGATCATCTAGCTGTAAATCAGCAGGGACATCTGACAATTGGTGGGATTGATACTACAAAATTAGCACAGGAATACGGAACGCCTCTTTATGTAATGGATGAAGATAAAATCCGCAGTATCTGCCGAATGTATCAGAATTCTTTCAAAAAATGCTATCATGGGAATGGAATGCCGCTTTATGCTAGCAAAGCTTTTTGCTGTAAGGAAATGTGCAGGATCATCAATGAAGAGGGAATGGGTCTGGATGTTGTCTCCGGAGGTGAATTGTACACAGCTCTACAAGCAGGATTTCCGGCAGAACGAATTCAAATGCACGGAAACAACAAAACGCCAGATGAGCTTTCTTACGCAATTAATTCGGGCGTAGGTCACATTGTTATTGATAATATTGACGAGCTCAAGATGTTGGACGAAATGGCCGGAAAGCTTCATCAGACCGTTGGAGTTTCCTTGCGCATTAAGCCTGGCATTGATGCACATACTCATCAGTTTATACGGACTGGACAAATTGATTCTAAATTTGGGTTTGCGTTGGAGACCGGTGAAGCCATGCGGGCAGTAAAAATGGCAATTCATGCGAAAAACCTGAAACTTTTGGAACTGCACTGCCATATTGGCTCTCAAATTTTTGAATTACAACCCTTCGTACTGGCAGCTCAAGTTATGATGGATTTTATGCAGCAGATTCGTAAAGAAACCGGCGTCATGTTACCGGAGTTAAACTTGGGAGGCGGTTTTGGCATTCAATATGTTTCCTCTGACAATTCACTCCCTTATGAGTCTTACATGGAAAAAGTTTCAGAAGCGATCGGCCAAAAATGTAAAGAATACGACTTTACAGAGCCTAAAATTTATATCGAACCAGGTCGTTCTATTGTAGGAGAAGCTGGTATTACCCTGTACACGGTTGGGACTGTAAAGCAAATTCCCAACATCCGTACATACGTTTCCATTGACGGTGGTATGACCGATAATCCACGCTATGCGCTTTATCAGAGCGATTATACTGTCATTATAGCAAACCATGCGGACCAGCCTGCAAATCAAATTGTCACGGTTGCAGGAAAATGCTGTGAATCAGGGGATCTGATTCAGAAGGATGCTCCACTGCAGATGTGTAAAGCAGGCGATTTACTGGCAGTGCTTTCGACTGGAGCTTATAATTATTCCATGGCTTCTAATTATAATCGGATTCCACGTCCTGCCGTTGTGATGGTTCATGATGGAAAGACCCGTATTGCTGTAAAGCGGGAAACCTATGAGGATCTTATTCACAATGATTTATAATGGCTGAACGATTTACTTTTTCTCTTTTCTGTGCTAAAATATATATTCAGGAAGATGAGGAGTGAGTAAAAATGAATTCGAAATTAAAAGACGATAATGTCGATTTTTTATTTGAAGCAATTTTATCTTTAAAGTCCGCAGAAGAATGTTATAATTTTTTTGAGGATCTTTGTACTGTTCCAGAAATTAAAGCAATGTCTCAGCGAATTGTGGTAGCTCATATGCTTAGCACAAAACGTGTTTATAGTGATATTGTAGAAAAAACCGGTGCTTCTACTGCAACGATTAGCCGTGTCAATCGGTCTTTGCATTATGGATGTGACGGTTATAGTTTGGTGTTTAGCCGAATAAAAGATGTCCCCAAAAGTGAATCAGAGACCGGAGATACAAAATCAAAATGAGTTATTCGGCTTTTGCAAATTATTATGACCATCTAATGAAAGATGTTAATTACCCGGCGCTGGCACAATACCTGCGCCGGGTTTTGGCACAATTTGGACATACTCCTAAGCTTGCATTGGATCTTGCCTGTGGTACTGGCAGCCTGACTTTGGAACTGAAACAAATGGGAATTGATATATACGGAATCGATGCCAGCCCTGATATGCTTTCGATTGCACAGCAAAAGGCATCTGCAGCGGGAGAAGAAATTTTATTTCTTTGTCAAAAGATGCAGAATTTAGATCTTTACGGGACAATCGATACGGTTTTTTGTACTTTAGACAGTTTGAATCATTTATCCGGGAAAAAAGAACTTCTAAAAGCTTTTCAAAAAGTTTCTCTATTTCTGGAGCCAAATGGATATTTTGTTTTTGATTTGAATACACCATACAAACATCAGCATGTTTTAGCAGATCATACTTTTGTTTATGATCTTGATCCTATTTATTGTGTCTGGCAGAATCTTTATGAAGAACGGGAAAATCGAGTCTCTATTTCTCTGGATTTCTTTAAAAGAGAAGGGGAAATTTATCGCCGAAGTCATGAAAATTTTTATGAATATGCCTATCCTATCGATGACATTCGTTCTTTATTAGAACTATCAGGCCTGCAGATGTGTGCGGTTTATGAGGATTGTACTTTTAACGCTCCTACAGATCATACAGAGCGAATTTTGGTGGTTTCTGAAAAATCATCTGTAAAAAACATGGAAAAAGTTATTGACAAATAAAGCAATATATAGTATCATATATAAGTCGCTGATACGAAAGTATTCGCTCTGTTGGGAGCATAGCTCAGCTGGTTAGAGCACCTGCCTTACAAGCAGGGGGTCATAGGTTCGAGTCCTATTGTTCCCACCAACAGTGGCTCGGTAGTTCAGCTGGTTAGAACGCTAGCCTGTCACGCTAGAGGTCGACGGTTCGATCCCGTTCCGAGTCGCCACTTGCCTCTGTAGCTCAGTCGGTAGAGCAGGGGACTGAAAATCCCCGTGTCGGTGGTTCGATTCCGCCCGGAGGCACCATTGCGAATGTAGCTCATCTGGTAGAGCGCCACCTTGCCAAGGTGGAGGTAGCGAGTTCGAGCCTCGTCGTTCGCTCCATTTTTGGCGTCATAGCCAAGCGGTAAGGCATGGGTCTGCAAAACCCTGATCCCCAGTTCAAATCTGGGTGACGCCTCCACTGAAAAGACCGAATCTCTTTCGAGATTTGGTCTTTTTTTAATAATTTGATAAGCTGATTTAACTTCGATAGGAGAATTTAGATCATGGTCTCTAAAAAGATTATACATCCTTTGGAACCGGTCTGGAACTCAGAATGTAAAGCTTTGATTTTGGGGACAATGCCTTCCCCTAAATCCCGTATGGTAGGATTTTATTATGGGCATCCTCAAAATCGTTTCTGGCACGTTTTAGCCGAAATTTTTGGCGAACCTGTTCCAAATTCTAATGCAGAAAAAATTTCTTTTCTTTTGCAGCATCAAATTGCTCTGTGGGATGTTCTAAAATCTTGTCAAATTTGTGGTGCTTCTGATCAATCAATTACGGAACCTGTTCCAAATGATTTTTCAGTTTTACTACAGAAAACAGAAATTCAATCGATTTATACAACAGGGAAAAAAGCTTTTCAGCTATACGAAAGCTTGGTTTATCCAAAAACTGAAATTCATGCAATTGCTTTGCCTTCTACAAGCCCCGCTAATTGCCGTATGAGCTTTTATGATTTGGTAGACGCTTATCGTGTTTTGTTGAATACTGTCAGCATGAAATGAATGAAGTAACATATTTTAGGGAGGAACTACATGGAAAAAAACGAAATGATTGATCAAAAAAACGAACAAACACAGCCTTTAACACCAAATAAAATGGGAACGAAGTCAATGTTTCCGCTAATTATTTCAATGGCAGTGCCGGCAATGTTCTCTATGATGATTCAGGCTCTTTATAACGTAGTAGACAGTTATTTTGTTGCACAAATCAGTGAAGATGCCTTAACAGCCGTTTCTTTGGTGTTTCCAATTCAAAGCCTGTTGATTGCTCTTGGAATTGGTACTGCAGTCGGAATTAATTCTCTGGTATCAAGACGCCTTGGCGAACAAAATTTTTCGGAAGCAAATTCTGCGGCTACACACGGAATTCTTTTAGGTCTTCTGAATTATATTGTTTTTTTTATCATTGGCTTTTTTTCACGTCCGTTTATCGAATTGTTTACAAGCACACCAGAAGTCATCGAAATGGGCACACAGTATATGCAGATTGTATGCTTCTTTTCTTTTGGCGTTTTTGTGGAAGTCAATATTGAAAAGTCCCTACAAGCAACCGGGAATATGCTGTATCCAATGATGTTCCAGCTGATTGGCGCTGTTACCAATATTATCTTGGATCCTATTTTTATCTTTGGATTATTTGGAGTCCCAAGAATGAGTGTAGCTGGTGCAGCAATTGCTACTGTTTTGGGACAAATTCTTTCAATGATAGTAGCACTTATCGTTCTTACAAAAAAAGAACACGAAATTACTGTTTCTTTTCACCATTTTCATATAAATGGAAGAATTATTAAAAACATCTACGAAGTCGGACTGCCTGCAATTGTAATGCAGTCTATCGGTTCCGTGATGGTAATGGGAATTAACGCAATTTTGATGTCCTATACCGAAACGGCAGTTGCTTTCTTTGGTGTTTATTTTAAACTGCAATCTTTTGTTTTTATGCCTGTTTTTGGACTGAATCAAGGGATCATGCCAATTATAGGGTATAATTTTGGCGCACAAAATAAAGGCCGTATGAAAAACTGCCTTCGCTACGGAACCATTATTGCTGTGGTGATTATGATGATTGGCGTTGTCGTGTTTTGGACGATTCCAAATCTGTTGCTGGGAATTTTCAATGCTTCCGATGTGATGCTTTCAATAGGCATTCCTGCGCTTAAAACGATCAGCCTCTGCTTTATCCCAGCTGCTATCGGAATTACGTTCTCGGGCGAATTTCAGGCAGTAGGGAAGGGAACTTACAGCCTTCTCGTCTCTTTATTAAGACAACTTTGCATTTTACTTCCGGCTGCTTATTTGCTGTCCATCTTGACACACTCTTTACCGTCAATTTGGTATGCTTTCCCAATTGCAGAGTTTTTCTCTTGCATCGCAAGTATCTTGTTGCATGGCCGAATTAAGAAAAAAATGCTTTCTAAATTTTAAACTTAAATGGATATTTTTTAAGCAGCCTGTTCTTTTACAAAACAGGCTGCTTTTTGTATGATTGCTGTTTTTAACGCATATATTTTTTCGGGCGGTGAAAAAAATGAAGCATTCCCGAAAAAACAAATTGACTATTTTGGCTTTGGCTCTCTGTTGTACAGGGCTTTTAACGTTAACTTTTTGTTCCTATCATCAGGCAGCTAAACTTGCAGCGGCAAAAGTCAATCCCAATCCACCGATTATTCTTGATGCAGGGCACGGTGGGGAAGATGGAGGCGCTACCGGAAAATCTCAGCTGCCGGAAAAAGATTTGAATCTTGCAATTACCCAAATGCTGCAAAAAAAGCTATCGGACTCCGGTTATCAGGTAATCATGACTCGAGACAGCGATATTTCTTTAGGGGACCCTAAGCTGTCTACTATACATGAACGCAAAACCTCTGATATCCACCAGCGGCTTGCTATTTTACAAGGAACTCCTGGCGCTGTTTTTATCAGTATTCATCAAAATTATTTTAGCGAAAGCAGATACTGCGGTGCACAAGTTTTTTATTCCAAAAACGATACGCAAAGTAAGACTCTGGCAGAATCCATTCGAGCCAGCATTGTGAATTCTGTTCAACCGGATAATGATCGTCAATTAAAGCCAGCTACCAGCAGTATTTATCTTCTTTGGCACGCGAAAAGTCCGGCAGTTTTAGTGGAATGTGGCTTTCTCTCCAATGATTCGGAAGCAAAGCTTTTAAATGATTCGGAATATCAGGAAAAAATTTCCTGCGCAATTTTCGAGGGCATCAACGCTTATTTAACAAACCCTTCTGATCAGACTTCTTCTGGGGATTGAAGAAAACGATCATTTGTAGTAAACTAAAAGTAATTAAAAACAAGTAATTAAAAATTTGAGCTTTTTGCTTTGTGAGGAATATTATGTCTGGAAAATCCAAAAGTATCTATGTCTGCAGCCAATGCGGATATGAATCCCCAAAATGGTATGGAAAATGTCCTGGCTGCGGCGAGTGGAATACAATGAACGAAGAAATTAGGGAACCTGTTCGAAACGTGTCCCCAAAATCTACGCTATATTCGATGAAAGGTCGTCAGCATCCACAGCTTCTTTCTGAGATCAGCACCGATATAGAAACTCGATATCAGACTGGGGTAGGGGAGTTGGATCGTGTATTAGGAGGGGGAATTGTAAAAGGTTCTTTAATCCTAATCAGTGGAGAGCCTGGAATCGGTAAGAGTACGATTTTACTCCAGATCTGTGAGCATTTAGGGAAAGCACTCCGAATTTTATATGTATCCGGAGAAGAATCCAGTCGGCAGATTAAATTGAGGGCTTCCAGACTCCAAGTCCATTCAGAAAACCTTTTGATTTTGACTGAGACGGATGTTCAACTAATTACAGAGCAAATTCGTGAAACAAAGCCGGATCTTGTGATGATCGATTCCATTCAAACGATGAATCTCTCCGAATTGAATTCTGCTCCCGGCAGTATCACGCAGGTTCGTGAATGCACAAATTTATATATGAGAACAGCAAAGGAACTGGAGATTCCCACTATATTAGTAGGACACGTTAACAAAGACGGCGCAATCGCGGGACCAAAGGTTTTGGAACACATCGTAGATGCCGTATTATATTTTGAGGGCGACCGTCAAATGAGTTATCGGATTCTACGAGCGGTAAAAAATCGTTATGGTTCTACCAACGAAATTGGTGTTTTTGATATGGGAGACCATGGATTAAAAGAAGTTCCTAATCCTTCTATGGCGCTGCTTTCCGGTCGGCCAACTCATGTATCTGGGACCTGTGTAACATGCGTTTTAGAGGGAAGCAGATCTATTTTAGCAGAGATCCAAGGACTTGTTACAACAACAGGATTTGGAAATCCGAGGCGAATGTCTACCGGGTTTGACTATAACCGTATGAATTTACTTTTAGCGGTATTAGAAAAGCGTGGAGGTTACTATTTTTCTAATTTGGACGCTTATTTAAATGTGGTTGGTGGTCTGCGATTAGAAGAACCTGCTTGTGATCTTGCGGTTGCGATTGCTCTGATTTCCAGCTTGAAAGATTTGCCGGTTCCGGAAGATACCGTCGTATTTGGAGAAATCGGTCTTGCAGGAGAAATTCGATCGGTTTTGCATGCCGATCAGCGAGTCAGCGAATGTGCAAGAATGGGGTTTAAGCGTTGTATCCTTCCGGCAAACTGTTTAAAGAATCTAGAAGGGCGCTACAGCGGGATTGAACTTATTGGAGTGAAGAATATTCGCCAGGCAATTGGGGCTCTTGGAGGCTAACACAGTCTCCACTTTCATAGTCAGAGCGTTTCATCACATAAACACAGTGAACACAACCGTTTGGCTGATAAGGGCATTCTATCTGACAATATCCATCTTTTTGATAAGTGCAATCTACATCACAATGAACGATCATAGAAAACTCACCTCATTTTTATATTTGAATTTTATAAAAGTATGAGGATTTTGGGGATAAGATATACATAGAAAAGATAAAAATTGTGCTCGATAGCATTGAGAATTACTTTAATTACTTTTTATGATTTATAATCTAATTATACAAAATGAATATTTTGTATAATTGAGGAGGGGGAAAATGGAGCAGCCAGCTTTTGATTATTCCGATGCACCGGATATCTTAAAACGCTTTCTAATTTATTTGGAAGCGATCAAAGGAAAATCTCCCAAAACCGTACAGGAATATTATTTTGATCTTCGCACTTTTTTTAGATATTTAAAATCTAGTCGCGAACTGGTTCCACCAGAAACTCCATTTGAAAAAATTTCAATTTCCGATATTGATCTTGAACTTTTAAAAACCGTTGATTTAACAGAAGTTTATGAGTACTTTCATTATCTACAGACCATACGACATAATCATGCCGCAGCACGTTCCCGTAAAGTCAGCAGTTTACACACCTTTTTTGAATATCTGACCAATAAAACCAATCAGCTGAAAATCAATCCCGTTCAAGAATTAGAGACTCCAAAAACACCAAAAAGACTTCCTAAATATTTATCTCTCGAACAAAGTATCGAACTGCTGTCGGCAGTAAAAGGGCCTTATAAGGAACGCGATTATTGCATTTTGACTCTATTTTTAAATTGTGGAATGCGTCTTTCTGAACTAGTTGGGTTGAACCTTACTGATGTTCGGCATAATAGCGGAACTTTGAGGATTATTGGTAAAGGAAATAAAGAGCGAATTGTCTACTTAAATGAAGCCTGTCAGGATGCCATTAATCGTTATATTGCAGTTCGGCCAAAAGATCATTTGATTGATCGAACGGCACTTTTTATTAGTCGGCAGCACAAACGTATTAGTCCTAAAACGGTACAAGCCTTAGTCAAAAAATATTTGGCAGACATTGATCTGGGTGGCCCTGGATACAGTGTACATAAGCTTCGCCATACAGCAGCGACCCTCATGTATCAAAAAGGACATGTGGATATTCGAGTTTTGAAAGATATTTTAGGCCATGAAAATCTTGGCACTACAGAAATTTATACGCATTTGTCTGATCAACAAATGGAACAGGCTGCAGAATCAAATCCCTTAGCGCATATTAAACCAAAATCAGATCATAAATAAAAAATACGCAATAAAAAAATAGAGACGGATTTTCCGTCTCTATTTTTTTAAGCCTCTCTTCCCCGTTTTCCTGTGATCTTTAGCCAAGCTTTGCACGAGGATGACAATGATTATAAACCTCTTTAAAATGATCGTTTAAAAGACGAACATAAACCTGTGTAGAGGAAATATCAGCATGACCAAGCATCTGCTGAATATCTTTCAATTCTGCACCATTTTCGAGTAGATGAAGTGCGAAAGAATGACGGAGTGTATACGGTGTAATTTCTTTTGTAATCCCAGCAGTTTCCGCATACCCTTTTACGATTTTCCAAAATCCCTGGCGTGTTAAACGACGTCCATTTAGGTTCGTAAAAAGTGCCTGTCCGCCATCTGGCGAAATAATCATTCTACGGACACGAAAAATATAATCCGAAATGGCTGTCACTGCTTGTGCATAAACAGGAATGACTCGCTCACTTTTCCCGCTATGGCAGCAGAGAACGCCTGTATGCAGGTTAATATCTTCCACATTCAAGTCTACCAATTCAGATGCACGGATTCCCGTAGCATAAAGCAGCTCCAACATTGCTTTATCGCGGCAGCCCTTTAGTTCTTTTGCATTCGGCTGCGACAAAAGCAATTCAATTTCCTCACCGCTTAAAATCTGAGGAAGCTTTTTTTCCGGTTTGTCTAGTTTAATCCCTTTCGCCGGATTTTCACTCACACTTCCATTGATCATCAGAAATTGGTAAAAGCAGCGAGTAGAAGCAATATGACGAGTAATGGTAGCATTCGATTTTTTCGCATCTTTTAAATATTTTACATACTGATCTACTGTTGCGGAATCAGCATCAACGGGGAGTGTTTTTTGCTCTTTCAAAAACTCCAAATAATTTTGTAAATCTCGTAAATAAGAATCCAAAGTATTATTGGAAACCTTTTTTACTTTCATCAAGTAATTTTTAAATTCCGCACAGTAATCCTTCATCCTTTTCACTCTCCTCTCTCTAAAAATCATAAAGTCAAATTTAATCATGCAAAAATAAATTTCCCAGAAAATCCAACGGATAATACCGTATCAAGTGCAGCGCCGACAATCGATAGTAACAACACAATTCCAAATTGCTGAAAGTATGTTAAAAGTTCCGGTGGTGCTTCTTTGCCAAATAGTCCGGCAGAAGAGATCCTTTTAGAAAAGCTCCAAGAAAAATTAGAGGCAAAAAGGACGGACAAACAACTGAAAAAAGCACCTGGCAACAAAATTAAACCATAAAAGAAAAATCCCTGCATTCCGCGCATCAAATACAAATATCCGCCTGTAATTCCGATTCCAATCCCTCTAAAAAAAGGAATCATCGGAATAAAAAAAGCTCCCCAAACGGAAAGCCCGCATAAAAAGCAGGCAAATACAAATAAAAATGAAGCAGAGATAGACGATGCAAATTTTTGCCCAGCAGTTTCTGTTGTCAAAGAAGAATAATTGCTAGCAAAAAGCTGTTCCACTTTTTGCAGATGAGAAACATCTAATTTGACTGATAACAACGCTCCACAGATGACTCCAGCAAGTAAAATAACGGCCCAAAGAGCCAACCGATGATACTTATGAAGTGCCTCCGAAATCACGCTGAGATTAATCCGATTTTTATTATAAGAAATAACGGCTTTCATGCACATACATCCTTTCTGCTTTGTTTGTCCAGAAAAGATATATGAATCATTGTTCCGAAATATGTTATCTAAAAACTAGTGGGGATTTTTTACCAAAACGGTACTTGATGGGAGTTTCAATCCCTTGTATTTACTTACTATATACCATTTTAAAGCGTTTTTCAACACCTTTTCATACATTTCCTTAATTTTTATGCATTCCTCATTAATTTATGTAACGAGGATTATGTAACCTATTTCAGAATTATGTAACCTTGATTATGAAATTCGAA
Source organism: Caproicibacterium sp. NSD3 (assembly GCF_053613275.1). Classification (NCBI taxonomy): domain Bacteria; kingdom Bacillati; phylum Bacillota; class Clostridia; order Eubacteriales; family Oscillospiraceae; genus Caproicibacterium; species Caproicibacterium sp. NSD3. The sequence goes on along the minus strand of NZ_CM132119.1, from coordinate 1,162,523 downwards.
AATGTATAGAAATGCATAAAAATACACGTGCTGCGTATCTGGCACAGCACGTGTATTTTTAATACTATATCTTGTTAAAAAACAAGTTTTATGATTCTGAATGAAAATCCGCCATTGCTGCCTGAATCATGATTGCACATTCCAAACGTTTTTTCTCAAGGTCACAAGAAATTTTATGTGCTTTCAAAATATCATGCTCATATTGATTATTATTTGCGTTGCATCCACCGCTGCAATAAAATTTTGCCCAACATTTCATACATTCTGATTTTGCGTATACATTTGCTGCAGCAAATCGATCCTTCATTGCGTGATCATAGGTTCCATCCAGAACACTTCCCATTTTCCATTTGTCGTCTCCTACGAATTGATGACAAGGGAAAATATCGCCCTCTGGGGTAACAGCCACATATTCGTTTCCACAGCTACAGCCACGCAGACGTTTGATTGCACAGGGACCCTGATTCAAATCAATCATAAAATGGAAGAAGTTAAACCCTCTTCCCTCTTTTCTGCGTTTGATAATCTCCTGAGACAGTCGATCATATTCTTCAAACACTCTGGGAAGATCTTTTTCTTTAATTGAGTAATCCAGTTTTGGGTCTGATACAACAGGCTCTACTGAAATCTGATCAAATCCTAAATCCACTAAGTGTAAAATGTCTTTTGTGAAATCCAAATTATATTTTGTAAAAGTGCCGCGAGCATAATAGTCTTTGTCCCCACGAGAGGCAACCAACTTTTGAAATTTCGGCACAATTGCATCATATGATCCGCTTTTCCCATCAGCACGAACGCGCAGACGATCATTTACTTCTTTTCGTCCGTCAATGGAAAGAACACAATTCGACATTTCACGATTAATAAAATCAATCTTATCATCGTCGAGCAAAATCCCGTTTGTCGTAATCGTGAAACGGAAATTTTTATGATGCTCTTTTTCTAAAGACCTAGCATAACGAACCGTCTCTTTTACAACATCAAAGTTCATGAGGGGCTCTCCGCCAAAGAAATCCAGCTCGAGATTATAGCGATCTCCTGAATTTGCAATCAAAAAATCTATTGATTTTTTTGCAACATTCAGCGGCATCAACATACGCCCACGACCAAAATCACCTTTTGCCGCAAAGCAGTATTCACAGCGCAAGTTGCAGTCATGTGCCACATTTAGACACATTGATTTAATGGGAGCTCCCCGCATCATACCTGCATACTGCGCATAATCGTCGGAAGAAAAAAGTTGTCCCATTTTTTGCAGTTCTAAAAGTTCCTGATGGGCTTCCTCTAAAACATTCTTACCGAATTTTGGCTGCAAAGCAGCAATTGCTTCCTGCGGAAGCTTGTCCGGTACCTGATCATCACAATAATCAAGCAGTGCAAAAGGCGCCTCATCAAAAAGATGAACCGCACCAGAGTTGGTATCCAGAACAATTCTATAGCCATTTAAAGCATACTTATGGATCATAAAACGATACTCCATTATTACAAAAATTAAGGGACAGAAATCTGTCCCTTTGAAATGCTTTGTTTAAAATAGCGGTTAATTACCGGTTTTTGTTCTCACATTTCTGGTTTGCTACCGTGCAGGAAACCTTGCAGGCAGACTGGCAGGAAGCCTGGCACTCGCCGCATCCGCCTTTAACAGCACTTTCTTTTAAATTAGCCTGATTTAAAGTTTTAATCTGTTTCATATGTTATACCAACCTTTCGACTTATTTTTTCTAATTGTACCATAATTTCAGGCTAAAAGAAAGTCCCTATTTGATTTTTGTAGGTTTTCCAGCCATTACAAAGCCACCCAAAGCTCCCGCCAAGCTCATAATAATCAGGCGCATAAGAACAGCTGCCGCATTTTCAACCTGGCTATGAAGCATTCCTGCTAACAGACAGATTAAAAACAACACCACTCCGCAGATAGCACCTAAAATCAATCCGCGCTTTTTCCCAACTTTCGCAGCAACTAGCCCTGCTAAAAAGGCACTGACTCCGGAAATCCCCAAGATAATCGTTTGAAGGTAGTCTTGTGGAATCTGTCCGATGCTGGTAATTACCCATGCACAAATCAGCAACAGCACGGCACAAAAAATCGTTCCGAATATCGTGCCAAACAGGACTGCACGAAAAATGGTCAAAGCCGGTGAAGTCGAAGAAAAAGCTACTACTCTCTTTTTATGTGACATAAAAAAGCGCCTCCCGCTCGATCTGTTACAATCGTATGCGGAAAGCGTACGGGCTATTCATAATTATTTATCGGATTTTTTACTGGCTTTTTTATCTGCTTTATCGTCTTTCTTTTCAGGCTCATCGCGAATCGTATCCACGCTGCCGATTGACCAACGCTTTACACGCATCTTTACACGATCTGTTCCAGTTTCAATGATCAGAGAATCGTCATCGTCTTTTATTCCGACTACTCTGCCAACAATACCGCCAATCGTTGTAACGTCATCACCGATCTCAGCACTTTTGCGCATCTGATCTTCTTGCTTTTTCTTCTTGTTTTGTGGACGGATCAGGAAGAAATAGAAACCGAAAATAATTAGGCCATAAAATACCCATATCCACCAAGTATTGTCCATGCTGTTTTACACCTCCAAAAATATAGGAACACAATGAGATCATTATAACAAGGATTGTCGCTTGTTGCAAGATGTTTTTAAATTCGAATGCTGATAGAGGGCAAAACTTTTGAATAAAATTGTTCAAATTCATTTTTATCCAATGAATCACGAATTTTTTCCATCAGTGTATTATAGAAATAGAGATTATGAAGGACCATGAGACGCATCCCCAACATCTCGCCAGCCTTCATCAGATGGTGCACATAAGCCCTCGTAAAATGACGGCAGGTAGGACACTGACAGCCTTCTTCTATTGGCAGCATATCTAGCTCATACTTTGCATTCATCAGATTCCGAATCCCTTGCATTGTAAATGCATGGCCGTGCCGCGCATTTCTAGTAGGCATAACACAATCAAAGACATCAACACCGCGCCGAACAGATTCTAGAATATTAGCCGGCGTGCCTACCCCCATCAGATAACGTGGACGATCTTTCGGCATATAAGGTTCGATCGTTTCAATAATATCGTACATAACGTCGGCACTTTCTCCGACAGCCAATCCGCCGATTGCATATCCCGGCAGATCGAGTTCCCGAATTGCCTTCATATGCTCAATTCTCAAATCCTTGTAGGTTGCTCCCTGATTGATTCCCCAGAGCATCTGCTGCGGATTAATCGTATCTGGAAGAGAATTAAGACGTTCCATTTCCGCTTTGCAGCGAATCAGCCAGCGAGTGGTACGCTCTATCGATCTCTTTGCATAATCGTACTCTGCCGGATTTTTCATGCATTCATCAAATGCCATCGCAATCGTACTTCCGAGATGGGATTGGATCTGCATGCTTTCTTCGGGACCCATAAAAATTTTATGTCCGTCAATATGAGAGGCAAATGTCACGCCTTCTTCTTGAATATTGCGGAGCTTCGCCAAAGAAAAGACCTGAAAGCCTCCACTGTCTGTTAAAATAGGCCCATTCCACTGAGTGAATTCTTGAAGTCCACCGAGTTTTTTAACTTTATCATCTCCTGGGCGCAAATGCAGATGATAAGTATTGCAAAGCTGTACTTGACAATGAAGTTCCTTTAGATCAAGTGCAGAAACAGCCCCTTTGATTGCACCGTCTGTTGCAACATTCATAAAAGCAGGTGTCTGTACAACTCCATGCACAGTAGTAAGCTGTCCACGCCGTGCAGCACCCTCCTGGTTTAAAAGCTGATACATATCATTTTCCTTTTTAATTTTTTAGTGAATAAACATCGCGTCTCCAAAAGAGAAGAACCGATATTTTTCCTCTACCGCTACTTTATACGCATTCATAATGTGGTCATACCCCGCTAAAGCGGAAACAAGCATAATCAATGTGCTTTCCGGCAGATGAAAATTGGTAATCAGTCCATCCAGGGCTTTAAACTGATAGCCTGGATAAATGAAAATATCAGTCCAACCTTCGCTTTCCTTGATACATCCTTCTTTTGTCGCAACTGATTCCAAAGTACGGCAGCTGGTGGTACCAACTGCAATCACACGTCCGCCGTTTTTCTTTGTCTCATTGATCGCATCAGCGGTCTCTTTAGGAAGATCATAATGTTCAGAGTGCATCTGATGGTCTGTAATATGTTCTGCTGTAACCGGACGAAAAGTTCCTAATCCAACATGCAGCGTAACAAATTCCACCTTAACTCCCATATCACGAACCCTCTGCAAAAGTTCCTTCGTAAAATGCAGTCCGGCTGTAGGCGCTGCGGCAGAACCGACTTCTCTTGAATAAACGGTTTGATAGCGTTCCTTATTTTCCAATTTCTTTTTGATATAAGGTGGAAGAGGCATTTGTCCAATCTGATCGAGAATGCTAAAGAAACTTCCATCGTAGCTGAATTTTACGAGACGATTGCCATCTTCAATAATTTCGAGGACTTCTGCTTTTAAAAGGTTGTCCCCAAATGTAAATTTCGAGCCCGGCTTTGCCCGTTTTCCGGGGCCACAGAGGACCTCCCAAATATCATTCCCACGATTGCACAGAAGAAGAAACTCTACCCTTGCACCGGTACCTTCTTTAATTCCATAGATTCTTGCCGGAAGAACTCTGGAATCGTTCAGGACCAAACAGTCTCCAGGATGAAGAAAGTCAACAATATCATGAAAATGCGCATGCTCGATCTTTCCGGTCTCTTTATCAAGCACCATTAGTCTGGAAGCATCCCGAGGTTCAATCGGCGTTTGTGCAATCAATTCTTTGGGCAGATCGTAAGCAAAATCCTTTGTTTTTAAGTCTTTTAAATCAAGTGACATATTTATTTAATCTCCTTACCGACAACTTCCAAAATTTCTTTTTAAAATTTGTGAAATGTCATAATCTTTTCTTATTATAAATAAATTGACAATCAATATCAAGCCATGGTAAAATAAATACTTGATAGAGGCGCAAACTGCATGAGTATGAAAGAGTAGGATTGCCGAATTTCCGAAGAGGCTTTCAAAAAGGGTCGTTTGCCGAAGAAAATTGTTTGCGGCAAAACAAACTTTCTGGTTGTGTCGTTTGCGAAAGCAACTCAACTGTCATCATTGCGATGGAGTGCTATCGGATTCGGAAAGATATCTCGAATTCGTTCAGTATCAGATACTAAAATGATGACCGGCTTTGTCCGGCTTTTTTTATTGTGTTTTGCTAATAAAAAGAAGTTTCTCTATCATTAAAATTTAGGAGGTTTCGGTCCATTATGAAACAGTACAAAGTAGGTATCATAGGCGCTACCGGGATGGTTGGGCAGCGTTTTGCGACGCTTCTGGAAAACCACCCATGGTTTCATGTAACTGCTCTTGCAGCAAGTGCCCGCTCCGCAGGAAAGACCTACGAAGAAGCCGTTGCAGGCCGTTGGCTTCTCTCTTCCCCGATGCCGGAAAGCATGAAAAAGATGATTGTGTTTGACGCAGAAAAAGATGTTGATAAAGTGACGGCACTTGTAGATTTTGTTTTTTGCGCTGTAAATATGAAAAAAGAAGATACAAAAGCACTCGAGGAACTCTATGCAAAGCACGAATGCCCTGTTATGAGCAACAACAGTGCAAATCGTCATACTCCTGATGTCCCGATGATCATTCCGGAAATCAATGCTGATCACGCACAGGTGATTAACGCACAGCGCAAACGCCTGGGGACAAAGCGTGGATTTATCAGTGTAAAGTCAAACTGTTCCCTGCAAAGCTATGTTCCTGCAATTCATCCGTTGATGGATTTAAATGTTACTAAGGTTCTGGCCTGCACTTATCAGGCAATTTCCGGCGCCGGAAAAACATTTAAGACCTTCCCGGAAATTATTGATAATGTAATTCCATACATTGGTGGTGAGGAAGAAAAGAGCGAACAGGAGCCCATGAAGATCTGGGGTCATGTGGAAAACGGAAAAATCGTAGAAGCGACTTCTCCTAGCGTTACCAGTCAGTGCCTGCGTGTTCCGGTATCGGATGGTCATATGGCAGCTGTCTTTGCCAGCTTTGAGAAAAAGGCTTCTCTAGAAGAAATTATTGAGCGTTGGGAAAACTTCAAAGGAGTTCCGCAGGAGCTAAATCTGCCAAGTGCTCCAAAGCAGTTTCTTCACTATTTCCGTGAACCAGATCGTCCTCAGCCTCGTCTGGAGCGTAATCTGGAAAATGGTATGGCTGTTTCCATCGGACGTCTTCGCCCGGATACACAATATACCATTAAATTCGTATGCTTCAGCCATAATACGCTTCGCGGAGCAGCCGGAGGCGCAGTTTTAATGGCAGAACTTTTGGCCGCAAAAGGCTATCTCGACTAAGTGTTCGGAAAAATTTCGAATGCCAATTTTATTGGAGGAATTAATTGAATTATGAAGCAGCCTTTGTTTACCGGGTCTGCTGTCGCCCTTGTTACCCCTTTTCATGAAGATGGTTCTGTAAATTATGGGCAGCTCGAGCAGCTTCTGGACTTTCACCTGCGAAATCACACAGACGCAATTGTTACTTGTGCGACCAGCGGTGAATCTCCAACATTGACTTCTGAAGAATATTCAAAGATTATTGATCTTACCGTTCACAAAATTGGGGGTAAAATCCCAGTAATTGCCGGAGCGGGCAGCAATTCTACGGAAAAGACGTTAGAGCTTTGCAAAACAGCAGAAGCTCTCGGAGTAGATGGACTTCTTCTAGTCACTCCGTTTTACAACAAGACTTCACAAAAAGGTTTAATTGCACATTATACTTTTCTGGCCCAACGAGTACAAAGCCCAATTATTATTTATAATGTTCCATCGCGTACAGGTTTAAACGTTTTGCCGTCTACCTATAGAGAACTCAGCTATTTGCCAATGATCAATGGTGTAAAAGAAGCAAACGGAAATATTTCTGCTGTTTCTGAAACCATTGCACTTTGTCAAGATGAATTAAATATATACTCCGGCAACGATGACCAAACTCTGCCGATGATGGCTCTTGGTGCAAAAGGTGTTATTTCAGTTTTTGCAAATTGCATGCCGCAAGAGATGCACGATCTGTGTGCAGCAATGTTGTTGGGAGATCTAAAAAAAGCAAATGAGCTTCAAGTAAAATATTTGGATCTTATGAATGCACTTTTTACAGATGTAAATCCAATTCCTGTAAAAGAAGCTCTGAAAATGATGGGCATGAATTGCGGTCCTTGTCGGCTGCCACTGACAGAAATGGATGAATCCAAAAAAGGACTTTTAAAAAATGTTTTAAAAAGTCTTTCTCTTCTCTGAAAATTTTATAAAACAGGATGTGTAAAAAAATCATGGGAACGAAAATTCTGATCAGTGGATGTAATGGTCACATGGGAAAAGTAGTTGCTCAGGAGTTGGAAAATCGAAAAAGCGCTCAAGTGGTTGCGGGTGTTGATTTAAGTTCTGCCCCCTGCAAATTTCCAGTCTATTCGAATCCAATTAATGTAGCGGAAAAAGTGGATGTTATCATTGACTTTTCTAATCCGGCAGCACTTTCTTCCCTACTGTCCTACGCAAAGAGCAAAAAGATTGCGGTCGTTTTCTGTACAACCGGATACAGCCAGGAACAGGAAAAAGAGATCAAAGAAGCTTCTGAAGAAATTCCTATTTTTCGGTCTGGAAACATGTCGATTGGAATCAATCTGCTGATTGAGCTTGCCAAAAAAGCTGCAAAAATTCTTGGGACTGATTTTGATGTTGAAATCATCGAAAAACATCACAACCAAAAATTAGATGCTCCCAGCGGAACAGCATTAATGATTGCCGACGGCATTTCTTCTGTTCGAGACGAGACTCATTATGTTTTTGATCGCCACTCTCAGAGAAAGAAACGCGAAAAAAGTGAGATTGGCATTTCATCTATTCGCGGCGGAACCATTATTGGAGAACATGAAGTAATGTTTGCCGGTCACCACGAAGTGATTACATTAACCCACTCCGCTCAATCGAGAGAGATTTTTGCAATCGGTGCAATTAACGCTGCTTGCTTCCTTGCAGGAAAACCAGCCGGATTTTATCAGATGTCCGATCTTTTAAAAGAAGGGGGGCAATTTTAATGCGTGAAAATGAATCGATCTCAACTACTAGTGAAATTACTCTTGTGACTCTACTTAACTGTCCAGTTGATCCTGATTTTATTGCGAAGGTATTTGAAAAGATCGCAGATTTAGGTGTAAATGTAGATATGATTTCTTTTTCGCCAAATCAAGGGGGATCCACTGCGATTTCGTTTACCATCATGGACGAAGATCTCGGCAAAATTTTAAAATTCACTTCTGCTTTACGAGAAAAAGCACAAATTAAGCCTATTATCAGCAGCAATAACTGCAAGATTAATATTTACGACGAAAATATGGTGCAGACTCCAGGCATGGCTGCAAAAATCTTTGCAGCATTTTCCTCTATTAATACCGATTTTCGAATCGTTACGACTTCCGATGTAGATATTTCGGTCCTTGTAACAGAGGCAGACTATAATGATACGCTGAAAGCAATTCAAGGTGCCGTTCAAAAGAATTAAGCATTTGCAGTTTATAAACAAAAAACAGCTTTTCATTAAAAAATGAAAAGCTGTTTTTTTGTTTTGCTTTATTCTTCCTGCTCCTGCGAATGATCGGCTAAACGTGCTTTTAAATACTCTATTCGGTGATCATGAGTACGAATCGCATTCAACATTCTCTCAAGGGTATCCGGCTCTTCTGTATTTTGAAAGCGCTCATAGGACTCTTTAATTCGTTCTCTGCGTTTTTGAAATTCTTCCAATTCAATCTGCAGAGGAACTTTTTGTCCTAAAGCATCCCCATAAACTGCGATCATCGTTTGCTTTGCTTCTGCAAAAGAAACCGTGTCATTTTCGGCCAGTGCCATACTCTCGATTGCTTTCAGAAGTAGGCGTTCTGCAGGTTCTCCTGCATGAAGGCCCTGCATCACTTCGTCACGCAGCTGATGAGCTCTGGCTAAATCACTTTCTCTTTGTTTATCATCCATCATAAAAATCCTTTCTCAAAGAATTTAAGATTTCTTCAGTTGTTTTACGATCTCTGGATCAGGAGTGCAGTAAATCGTCTTCTGCTCTCTGTAAATCACCATACCAGGCTTTGCCCCCTGCGGTTTACTGACATAGCGTACGAGCGTATAATCCACGGGGACTTGAGCAGAATCTTTCGCGTGACTGTAAAAAGCTGCCAAAGAAGCGCATTCCAAAATGGCTGTTTCGGAAGGGGCTTCCCCAGAAATTTCTAAAATCACATGGGAGCCTGGAACTTTCTGTGTATGAAACCATAGATCATTTTTATGGGCTTTTTTTAGAGTAAGCAAATCATTTTGGTGATTATTTCGCCCAACCAAGACAGAATACCCATCACTCGTCATAAATTTCCACGGAATGGATTCTTTTGGCTGCTTTTGTTTTCCGCCTTTCGGAATTCTGATATATCCCTGTTCCATCAATTCTGCGCGGATTTCGTTAAGATCCCTTTCGAGTTCTGCTCGTGAAAGCTCATCAAAAACGGTATCAAGATAATGAAGCTCTTCTTCTGCTTCATGAATCTGGACGGTCAATATTTGTTCTGCCGTGTGTGCTTTTCGATATTCTTTATAATATTTTTGCGCATTTTGATTGGCCGTTAAGGCTGGATCCAGAGAGATCGTCTTCATTGGCATCGCTTCTTCATAAAAGTTTTCAAGCTGAACTGAAGAAGCTCCCTTCTCAATCCGATACAAATTTGCACTCAACAAGTCTCCGCAAAGTCTCAGTTCATCGCGTTTTGCACATTGTTCCAATTCTCCCCGCTGTGTGTTGATCTTTCTGCTTAACCGGTCTGAGGAGGTAGAAAGAATATGAAGCAAATCGCGACTTTTTATCCGCATTCGCTCGACACGATCTCTTTCTCCATAAAAATCATCCAACAATTCAGAAAAATTTTCTTTTTGATCGAGTACCTCCTGCGTTCCATACTGATGAATCGGCAGAAATGAAAAGTCAAATGGTTTTTCATTGTTGGATATCATATATGGAGTTCCAGAGCAATGAAGCACCGTTTCTTTTAGTTGTCCCAAAAAGAAAATCGTACGTTCTTTCATTTCATTAGAAAGAGTGTGATTAAAAAGTTCCTGTCCCCCGCCAATTTGAAATTGCAGCTCTCTGCATACGATTGGAGAAAGTCCTTGTACGCTTTTCAAAAGGGCTTTTGAAAGTTCCATGTCGGCGGGCAGTGATTCAACTTTTTGAATGATTTTTTCTGGAGAGAAATCTAAAAGGCAAAGCTTTTCCTGCGGCGGGGGCAGCTGATAGGTAATTCCCGGCAGTACCAAACGCTCAGAACTCATCTCTGCATTTACCCGCTTTAAAGCATCGATTACTTTCCCATTTTTATCAATTAAAATCAGATTGCTGTAACGGCCCATGATTTCCGCAGCAAGCGTCAAACGGACAGAGTCTCCCAATTCATCAATCGCATCAAAATCGAGCAGCAGAACGCGCTCTAGCCCCGGCTGACGAATCCCGACTAGTCTTGCTCCAATTAGTCTCTTTCGCAGGAGCATACAAAGCATCGGCGGAACCTTTGGATTTTCCGGAATTGAAGAGATGAAATGGATTCTTGCACTGTTCGCTCTGGTAGAAAGCAGCAATTTCCAGATTCCTTCTCTGGAGCGCAGAATCAAAACAACTTCATTCCGATTTGGCTGATAGAGTTTATCGACCCTTGCTCCCAATGCCGTTTCTTCAATCTCATGTTTTAAATGATGTAAAAATGCGCCATCTAAGGCCATGTGTTAAACTTCCCCCTTAAAGATAAAAAGCCGGACTTTTCATAACAACCGATTTTATCCAACAGACTTCTGGAAAACGGGTCTCTAATTTTTTACGGAGTGGTTCGATGACAACATCTTCTGTAAAGAAATGCCCGGCATCTATCAACGTATAATGATAAGAGTTAGCTTCCACCAGAAAATTGTGCTTACTTTCTCCCGTTACAAAAGCATCGCATCCCATCTGCATAGCAGTTTCGAGTAGATCGATTCCACCGCCACTGCAAAGACCAACTGTATGAATTAGTTTATCTCCTTTTGTATAGCGAAGGCCATCAGCATGTAATGATTCTTTTACAAACTTTGCAAACTCAAAAGGAGCCATTGGTATTTTCAAATCTCCCATCAATGCCTCTCGGAATCCCGGTGCATATTCTTTTAAAGTTCTGATGTTCGTCAATTCCAGACGATCAGCAAGACAATCATTGACTCCACCATGAGCCATATCCAGATTGGTATGCGCACAAATAGCGGCGATCCCATTGCGAACCAATTCATAAGGAGCTGTTCCTGGAATTAGCTTTTTGAGAGGCGTAAAAATAACCGGATGATGACTTATGATCAATTGAGCACCTTTTTGCTTTGCTTCTTCTATTACACCCGGAGTAATATCCAAAGCCAAAATTGCGGTAGAGACTTTTTCGGAACCATCCCCGACAAGAAGCCCCGGGTTATCAAAATCCATTGCATGATTAAACGGAGCAAAACTGTCAATATATTGATAAACATCAAGCGCTTTTGTCATCATAATCCTCTCCTCTTAAAAATTTTCTAGCTTTTGGATCGCCAAAATTGCGGCAGCATATCTTTCTTCGTCTGCTTTTTTATGAGAGATCATTGCTCCCCTGCGGCGCTTCTCCAAATCTTCCAGTTCCTTTTGATAGTAAGCTTTTCCGGCTTCAGAATCCGCACGAATTTGCCCAATATATAAATCTCCTGGGTGACGGCGGATTTTCTCCGGCGCGTAGGAAACCAGCATCACAGAATAGACTTTTTTGTCATCAATGACAGCTTCTTCTTGCTGCGTAAAAAATCCATTTTCAAATAAGAATGCTCTCAGTTCGAAAGCTTTTGACATTGGCTGTAAAATCCAATGCTTCTGAGGATTTTTAACCCATGATTTCTGTGATAGAATTTTCATAATCAGTTCGCCGCCCATGCCGGCTATCACAAAATCATCTGCCTCATCCTCTTCAATTTCCAAAAGCCCATCAGAGGTTCTGGTTTCCACGAGATCAGAGACGTTATACCGCAGGAGATTTTCCTTGGCATTCTGAAGAGGCCCTGAACGAATATCTGAAGCGATCGCATAAAGGATTTTCCCTTGTTTTGCTAAAAGAATTGGCAGGTAACCGTGATCTGTTCCAATATCACATAATCTAACCCCGGAACGAACAAAAGAGGCACAAAGCTGCAAACGTTCTCCAAGCTTAGGAAAAGGATATCCCATTTATATTTTCGCTCCTTATAATCAGATGCCGTCCGGCAAAACGATCTGTCGGACGGCGTTAGCAATTATCTGAAAGATTTCATTTAGAGAAATGCTGGTTTAATTTTTCAATCAGTTCGTCCGGATTGATGCCATGTACCATACAGGCTTCTTCAAGAGTTTCTCCTCTAGAAGCAGGGCATCCGAGACAATGCATTCCCATTTCTAAAAAATAAGGAGTCGTTGATGGATCTATATCAATAATATCTCCAATAATGGTATCTTTGGTAATCTTCATAAGAGATTCCTCCACACTTTTTCGATTTCTTTTTTCTTTTATTATAGTACTCCAAAATTTCTTTTGCAATACAAAATGGTGCCTCAGGTTTTGTCTGAGACACCATTTAGATGATGGTTAGATTAAAGAATCAACTTAACCCTGCTGCTCCTTCATCTTTGCAAAGCACTCACTGCAATATACAGGACGGTCTTCACGCGGCTTAAAGGGGACTTTTGCTTCTTTACCGCAGTTTGCGCAAATTGCGGTATACATCTCACGTGCCGGTCTAGCGGCATTCTTGCGGGCATCGCGGCAGGCCTTGCAACGCTGGGGCTCATTTACGAATCCCTTGGAAGCATAGAACTCCTGTTCGCCGGCGGTGAAAACGAATTCAGCGCCACATTCCTTGCAGATGAGAGTCTTGTCTTCGTACATTTGATTTTACCTCGCTTTGGATGATAAGATTTTGCCCCTAGACGGATTCACACCGTCGCCTTTGATTAACAACGCTCTAACTTAAGCTACTAGGGCATATAAAAAAGAAAGCGATCACTAAAATGTTTGTCTAAGCTTAAGGCGGGCACGTTGTAGAGCATTATCAGCCGCTTTCGCAGTAATCTTTAACTGCGCTGCAATTTCAGAATAGCTGTTCCCATTAAGATATGACCTTAGCACTTTTTGTTCCATTTTAGATAAGTTTTTTTCAATTTTATGCTTGAGAAGTTCGAATCCTTCTATTGCCATAATTCGCGCTTCTGGATTTTCTTCTTCGGGAGAAAAAAGTTCTTCTTTCTCAAAAAGCGGAACAGAAACATTGAGTAAACGGTTTTTATCATTTGTTGCTTTGCGATAAGCAGATAAAATACGATTTCCAATACAAACTGCTGCATATGTTCGAAAAGAGGCTGTTCCTTCTGGCTGAAAACTACAAGCGGCAGAATAAAGTCCCATTAGACCTTCCTGACAAAGATCGTCTCCGTCTAACATTGCACAGCGATAAGGCAGAACCTTGATCCTCACCAAGGATAAATAGCGCTCTGCAAGTTCTGAAAACGCATCTGGATTTCCGGCTTTTATCAAAGCTGACAACTCAATATCAGAAAGCCCCTCTTCCGGCGTTTTCATACTTGTTTTCACACTTTACACCTCATGAACATCCAATTGAAAAACTGTCATTATCATACAGCATTTCCCAAGTGAAGTCAATAAATATTTTTCTAGTTGTCCAAAAATTGTTTTTTATATTGCAGAGGTTTCATAAAATATCACAAAATATAAGCTTTTTTTACCTTTTTCTAAAGGAAAAGTTGTATAATAAAGGGAGTTTATCCGGAGGAGGTAAAAAATGGTCACTCAGATATGTAGCATGGGAATTTACGGGTTTACTGCATTCCCTGTTTATGTAGAAGCAGACGTAAGTCGAGCACTTCCATCCTTTGAAATTGTTGGGCTTCCGGATGCCGCTGTACGGGAATCCAGAGACCGCGTCCGTTCTGCAGTTAAAAATTGTGGGCTCTCCTTCCCTACCGGAAAAATTATTGTAAATCTGGCTCCGGCAAATCAAAAAAAAGAAGGCTCTATTTATGATTTGCCAATTTTTACGGCTCTCCTCTGTGCCTCCGGTCAATTAAAAGGGGATTTTAGGGATACCGTATTTCTTGGAGAGCTTTCTCTTTCTGGAGAACTTCGGCCTATTAAAGGAGTTCTTCCAATGGCGATTGCCGCTTTCGAAGCAGGATTTCAAAAAATGATTGTCCCGAAAGCCAATGCAGCCGAAGCTGCTGTTGTGGGAGGCATGGAGGTTTATCCAATTCAAGACGTGAAGGAACTTTTGAAATTTCTTCATGCAGAAATTAAAATTTTACCACAAACCCCCGAAAGCCCAAATTTAAAATTGGAACAGGGCTTACCCGACTTTGCGGATGTTCGTGGGCAGGAGCAGGCCAAACGTGCTTTGGAAATTGCCGCTGCCGGTGGGCACAATATTCTTTTGATCGGTCCTCCCGGTTCCGGAAAAAGCATGCTGGCAAAATGTCTGCCTTCTATTTTGCCCGATTTGAGCTTTGAAGAACAAATTGAAACGACGAAGCTTTATTCAATTGCGGGAGAGTTGCCCGAAGGTTCTTCCTTGATTCAAAAAAGGCCTTTCAGATCCCCTCACCATACCGTTTCTGCTGCGGGATTATCGGGAGGCGGACAGATTCCTCATCCCGGGGAACTTTCACTTGCACATAACGGGGTCCTCTTTTTAGATGAACTCCCACAATTTAATCACACTGCTATTGAAGCACTTCGGCAGCCTTTGGAAGATGGCACTGTTACAATTTCCCGCGTTAGCGGTACTATTCGCTATCCCTGCTCTGTTATGTTGGTTGCCGCAATGAATCCATGTCCATGTGGATATTATGGCCATCCAACTCGAGAATGCATCTGCACTCCTCAAGCTGTCAGCCGCTATTTAAACCGTGTTAGTGGGCCGCTGCTCGACCGCCTTGATCTTCACATTGAAGTACCACCTGTTGCTTATGAAGCTTTAGCTAGTAAACAAAAAGCGGAACCCAGCAGTGCGATAAAGGAAAGAGTTCAGGAAGCCAGAGAAATTCAGGATCAAAGATTTTCCGGCACTAATATCCGGTCAAATGCAAAAATCACACCCGAATTTTTACAGCAAGCCTGCAGACTGACCCCATCAGCAGAAATACTTTTAAAAAAAGCATTTCAAAAGTTAGGGCTCTCTGCAAGAGCTTATAACCGTGTGTTAAAAGTCTCAAGAACGATTGCGGATCTTGACCGACAGAAAGATATTTTGCCCCGTCATGTGGCAGAAGCAGTACAATACCGGTCATTGGACCGCAAATATTGGAACAGACAAATATAAAGTCAAAAAGAGGACATATCCTATTTTTAGGAATATGTCCTCTTTTTTATAATCTTTTTTCCCAACGTTAATGGAGAGCCAGAAAAGAAACAAATTTCATCAGCAAATTGCTCCGCTTCTTCTAAATCATGTGTCACGAAAATAATAGTCTTTCCTTTTGAGCTGGAACGAATCAAATCCATACACTGCTTTTTAATGGCTGCATCCATCGCATGAAATGGTTCATCTAAAAGTAGCAATTCTCGGTCTGCTGCTAATGCACGAGCCAATGAAACACGCTGACACATTCCGCCTGAAAGAGAAGCAGGTAATTTTTCTTCTTCTCCCTCTAAACCAACTCTTTTTAACCAGTTTTCCGCTTCTATCCTTGTGCTTTTCCTTTTCCCCGGCAAAATAGCCACAATATTATCCTGCGCTGAAAGCCATGGAAAAAGTCGGTCTTCTTGGAATGCGAAACTTACTGAAAAGGGATTGTTGACCATACCTGCTCCGACTGCTTGCAGCCCACATAAAACGCGCAGCAATGTTGTTTTTCCACAGCCTGAAGGGCCTGTCAAACAGGTGATTTTCCCTAGAGAAAAATTCATACTTAAATCTTGAATTACAACTTTTTCCCCGAAAGAAACATTTAAATGGTTAACTGATAATTTCATAAAATTCCCTGCAAATTAAATTTTTGAAGTATTTTTTTCATGCTCCAAAGAATCAGTTTTTCAAATATTACACTTAAAATCACAACAACAATGGTCCATGCAAATAAATCAGTTGTCTCAAGATAAATTTTTGAAGCATAGATATTTCCGCCAATCGATCTTTTTGCATTTGCAAGGACCTCCGCGGCGACGCCTGCTTTCCAAGCAAGCCCCAATGCGGTTGTACAGGCCGCAGAAAAATATGGGAGTACGGAGGGAAGATAAAACAAAAAAAGCTTTCTGCTTTTAGAAAGGGAAAAAGCTTCTGTTACCTCATCTAAATCACGATCTATTTTCTGAATCCCTTCCGAAAGATTGCTCCAAATAATCGGCAAAACCATCAAAAAAGATGCCAATATGGGGACTTGATTTGCAGATAGCCAAACCAAAGCTAAAATAATAAAAGACGCAACCGGAGTGGCCTTTATGGCACTTAGAAGCGGATAAAATAAAAAATCAAGCACCGAAAATTGTGTTGTTAGATATGCAAGAATTGTACCGCAGATAACGCCTAACAAGAATCCCAAACAGACACATCCTATTGAAGCTGTGATAGACTGCCAAAATATCGACTGAACGACCAGCTCGATAATTCTTCTTGCCACCGAGACAGGTGATACTAAAAGGATTTCTTGTCCAATCAGTTGAGCTGCTACCTGCCACAGTAAAATCCAAAATAAAACTGCAAAAATTTTTTTTAAGAAGCAAAAATCAGTTTTCGATGTAATAGAAATCATCTTGCGGAAGTGCTCCTCCTACCGATTTCGAATTAAAATTATATAAAATCTGCAAAAACGGTTGAATGCTATCTTTCATTTTCTGTCCATCAATATAAACAATATTACAATTTGGAATTGCTTTTTCTGCAACTTGTGCAGGGATTTCCAGATAAGTTTCTGCTAATTTTGCAGCTTCGGCTGGAGAAGAATTTGCAAATTGTGTACTCGCTTCATATGATTTTAAGAAATCGTGTACTGCTTGTGGGTTTTTCTCCGCAAATTCTTTGCGTACGACCAAACATCCCATGGAAAGGACACTTCCATCTGAAGTGGTTTTTTCCCATTCTGAGGTCAAATCCAATGAACGTTTTACGCTGCTGTTTTTTGCAAGCACTTGTGTGACAAAAGGTTCCGGCAAAACTGCAATCGATACTTTTCCGGCAATGACTTTTGCTGCCAGTTCACTGTGTTCAGAAGAATAGGAAATTGTAACATCCTTCCCTGGTTCTAATCCGTTTTTCTGAAGAATGTAATTCAACGCATATTCAGGAATTGCACCCTCCCCAGAAGCTTCAATCGACTTTCCTTTAAGGTCCTGAATAGAAGAAACTGTTTCCCCATTTGTAACAAGCCAAAGTACACCCAGGGTATTAACTGCTGCCATCTGAATATTTCCAGAAGTTTTTTGATAAAGTGTTGCTGCTAGGTTTGTCGGAATGGCGGCAATATCTGCGTTTCCTGAAGCTAATGCAGATACAATTTCATCAGGAGCCGTATCAACGGAAAATTCATAAGAAGAATTTTCGGAGGCAGCCTGATCCATCATTTGAAGCATCCCAAATCCGGTTGGCCCTTTTAATGTTGCAACGTGTACCTTTGTCCCACTTATCTGTGAAGAGGCTGAAGAAGGCACCTCAGAGTTCGCTTTAGTAGTACCACATCCAGCAGCAGAAATCAATATTAGAAAAGCCGATGTCAAAGCAAAAATTCTTTTTCTACAAATCATAATTGGATTCTCCTTGCAATTATCAAGATCAATTCAGTTCCGAAGCCGGCGAAAACTCTAAAAGCTTTTCTGCTTTCAAAAAATAAATAGTTCTTCCAATTCGATGGATAATTCTATTTTCTTCCAGCACGTCAAGATAACGGTAGAGAGTAGCCCGACTGATGTTCAGCAGTCCCGACAGCTCGGTAAGGCTACAGGGAAGTTGAACTGGAGAAGTATGACCCGCGCGTATGTAAAGAGATAAAAGCCATGCACTTAATCTGCCCTCTCCCGTACGGCTTGAACAATCGGCAAGTCGTCCGGTTAAATGAGTAACCCGGTCAGACAAATAAACAATATAGTTTTCAGCCGATTTGGGCTCAGCGCAAAATAAGCGCTGCAGGCAGTCTCGTCGTATTTGCAACAAATGTCCAGCTTTATCAGCATATAAATCTGATGGAGCTTCTTCCCCTATTCGAAAAGCTGCTCCAACTCCGAATAAATCTCCAGTTTGAAATCGTTTTAAAAACAACTTTGTGTCTTTTCCAATCCTGCGAAAAGCTTTCCATTCGCCTGAAAGCACCAAAATAACTCCTTTAGGGTCATGAATCAATTCTCCACGCCCATATTGAAAGCATCTGCAAGCATCATCGTAAAAACAATTTTTTACAATTTTATCATCAACACGGTCAAAAAAAAACACCTTTGAAAAAAGCGAAAAGTCCTTTTCTTCTTTTGAAATCGGTTCCATAAATCCTCCAACTTGCCTCTTATAATACAAATTACACTTAAAGTATATCTAATTTCCATTATTTAGTCAAGTCTATCAAAAAAAGAGGCGTTGCTTTTGCAGCGCCTCCTTGAAGAAAAAGTCCTACTTATTTATCTTCGGAATCGTCCGTATCTTTGGTATCACAGCAACCGCAGTCACAGCTGTCATCGAGTTCAAATTCCAGTGGTGTACCACAATTCGGGCAATCAAGATGTCCGTCCGAAAGGATGTCCTCTGTCAGACAAACTGTTTCATTACAATTAGGGCAAGTGACTTCATAATAGGTGTCATCGTCCTCATCATCGCTGTCATCATCTTCGTCTTCGTCATCTTCGTAGAAATCCTCTTCCAAAGAACCGAGATCTTCATCGACAGCGTCGAGCTGGTCTGCCATATCATTCATGCTATCTTCTGCTTCGGAAATAGACAACGCCATATCATCCAATAAATCAATAATTGCATTAATTACTTTGACTTCTTTTTTATCGGCATCCAATTCCAAACCTTCCGTTAAGCCACGAATATAAGCAACTCTTTCCGTATTTGTCATGATGTGCCTCCTTTTAAATAAATCATTTATTTTCTACCAAAAATAGTTTGGATTACGCGCGCTCCATATATTCACCCGTACGGGTGTCAATGCGAATCATTTCGCCTTCATTAATAAACAAAGGAACTTTGATTTCTGCACCAGTCTCCAAGGTAGCTGGTTTGGTCGCATTGGTGGCGGTATCTCCTTTAAAGCCAGGATCTGTTTTTGTGATTTTAAGTTCTACAAAGTTCGGCGGCTCAATACCAAACACATTTCCTTTATAAGAAAGCACTTTGCATTCCATGTTTTCTTTTACGAACTTAAATCCATCACCGAGAACATCCTCATTAATCGGAATCTGCTCATAAGTTTCCGTGTCCATAAAATAATAAAGATTTCCATCTTTATAAAGATACTGCATCGGTTTACGCTCAATGAAAGCAGTCGGATATTTATCATTCGGGTTAAATGTTCTCTCTGTTACGGCACCGGTAATCACATTACGGATTTTAGTACGGACAAAAGCAGCGCCTTTTCCAGGCTTTACATGCTGAAATTCAATAATCGAAACGACCTGGCCGTCCATCTCGAACGTAACGCCATTGCGAAAATCACCTGCAGAAATCATAGATATTCCTCCACTATTTTATTTACTCTTATCAGTTTATATTATTTCCGTGAAAAATTCAAGCTCTTTTTCCTCAAAAGCAGGTTAAATCAAATCTTTTAAAGCCTGCAGAGCCAAAAAATAGCTGGTCTTTCCAAATCCAGAGATTTGTCCTGCACAAACCGGCGCAATCACACTCAAATGGCGAAATTCTTCACGTGCATAGATATTGCTCATATGGGTTTCAATAAACGGAATTCTTACGCTGCTGATTGCATCGCGTAAAGCATAGCTATAATGAGTCAGTGCCCCAGCGTTGATAATTACGCCATTATAAACGCCGCGTGCTGCATGGATCTGATCGATCAGATCCCCTTCGTGGTTCGACTGATAGATATCCAAATCATAGCCCATCTGCCCCGCAAGATCTTTTACCTGCTGATAGATACTTTCAGCAGTCTCTTCCCCATAAACACCTTTTTCGCGGATGCCGACCATATTTAAGTTAGGCCCTAATAAAAACAGAATTTTCTTTTTATTAGCCATTTTCTTCACTCCTTATTGGAAATATACAAGCCATTTTCTCGAAGGTACTCTCGAATTCGATTTTCCTTGCTGCGCCGATAAACAAACGAGCGTTTACTTTCCGGAGTCTGTGGCGTCAAAAGAATCGATCGCAAACCGGCAAGATTTGCACCAACTATATCGGTAAAAACCTGATCTCCAATTACAACGGTATTATGTCTGGAAGAATGTAAACGTCTCATAGCAGCAAAATAGCTGAAAGGAAGAGGCTTACAGCCTAATGACAAAGAATCCAGATAATATTTGGCTGCAAAGGGCGAAACTCGTCTTTTAAAATTATTGGATAGAATGATAATTTGAAAATTGTTTTTGAGCATTTTCTGAACCCATTCAATTGTTCCCGGGTATGGTGTTTGCTTACCGGGCGCTGATAAAGTATTATCCACATCCAGGATAATTGATGAAACCTCCATTTTATGAAGAATCTCCGGAGTAATATCCGTCACTTTATCTGCTCCCAAAGTAGGGATTGAATATCTCGTGTCTATCAAAGTGGATTCCTTTCTGTCCAGTAAATTTTCGATAAAAAAGCGGGCCTAAAAGGCCCGCTTTCTATTGGATACCTCTGAAACCTACAACGCATTCGGAACAAAATTACCGATATTTGCGTTTACGGGCTGCTTCGGACTTTTTCTTGCGCCGAACAGAAGGCTTCTCATAAGCCTCACGTTTCCGGACTTCTGCAATCACGCCGGATCTTGCGCATTGCTTTTTGAACCGCCTGAGGGCACTATCCAGAGACTCATTTTCTTTAATTCGGATCTCAGCCATTTATCTTCCCTCCCATCCGCTGACTAGGCAGGGGTATTTGTAATCATGTTACATGAAAAATATTATACCGATTTTCAGTGGAAATGTCAAGCCTGTATTAGAAGTTTCTGTTGTTCTGTCGAAAAGCGAGCTTTTTGTAAAAATCTGCTTGACAACCTTATAATTAAGTGCTATTATAAAACTCGCGTCGCGGGGGAAAATTTCCACTCGATACATCACAGAGATAGGGGCATAGCTCAGCTGGTAGAGCAGTGGTCTCCAAAACCACGTGTCGAGGGTTCGAATCCTTCTGCCCCTGCCATTTGGCTCGGTAGTTCAGCTGGTTAGAACGCTAGCCTGTCACGCTAGAGGTCGACGGTTCGATCCCGTTCCGAGTCGCCATTTTGCTGCTATGGCTCAGTTGGCAGAGCACATCCTTGGTAAGGATGAGGTCATGCGTTCGAATCGCATTAGCAGCTCCAAGTAAATCCCGAAATCCATATAGATTTCGGGATTTTTTTGATGCTTATTTCTCCGCAAAATACTAAATTTGATATAAAAGGCAAGAGCGACTTACCAAAATTTGATAAGCCGCTCTTGCCTTTTTGCAAAAAATAGAATTGAAAGAAGGAATATTTCATAACGATCTCAATTTAAATTGAGATCACATGAGCAATCTTATAAAGTTCCATATTAAACTCGCGCTTTTTATTCAAAGCTTCTGTAATATCCAAATCGACAATTTTTCCATTTTGCATAACAACAACACGGTTGCTATTGCCCTCGTGCAGTAGCTTTGCTGCACGATATCCCATTTCGCTTGCTACCAAACGATCCCGCAGGGTTGGAGAACCACCGCGCTGTACATGCCCCAGGATCGTCACTCTCGTTTCAATTCCTGTTTCATTTTGAATGCGCTTTCCCAACTCTTCTACCCCGCCGACGCCTTCTGCAACAACAATAATAAAATGGCGCTTTCCGGCTTTCTGCGTAAATTTCATGCGATCCACAATATCTCGCTGAAAATCGAAAGGAACTTCTGGGACCAGGATGGAAGTTGCACCCACTGCGATACCGGACTGCAAAGCAAGTTCTCCGCAGCGGCGTCCCATAACCTCTACAACACTGCAGCGATCGTGAGATTCTGTTGTATCACGCAGCCTATCGACCATCTCAACGACCGTATTCATTGCGGTATCAAAGCCAATTGTATATTCACTGGAGGCAATATCATTATCAATTGTTCCCGGAATACCAATACAAGGAATTCCAGCTCCAGTCAGATCTCTTGCACCGCGAAAAGAACCATCGCCGCCAATAACGACCACACCGCTGATGTCAAGTTTGTGACACATATCAGCCGCTTTTTTTACACCTTCCGGCGTATTAAATTCCGGACTGCGTGCTGTATAAATTATTGTTCCACCACGATGGATAATATCCGAAACACTCCGCAAATTCATTTCCACCGTATCGCCGGATAGAAGTCCGTTATATCCACGTTTTACACCGATTACACGCATTCCCAGATAAAGTCCGGTACGTACGACTGCTCGAACAGCTGCATTCATTCCAGGGGCGTCTCCGCCGCTTGTTAAAACTGCAATTGATTTCGCTCCCATTTGGTAGTCCTCCTATTTGCTTTAATCGGTTTTTATTTTACTTTAGTTTATTATAATATAAAGTTGTTAAAAATACAACAACTCAAAACATGGATTTTTCTCTCTTCTATATAGAAAAATGAATCACTGTTCCACAAAGGCAACATTTTCATCCCCAAGAAGTTTGCGTAATTCCCGAAGCAAGGGTTCGTTGACGTCAACAGCCATAGACCGAGGTGCCCGGAAAAGCTTCTTCTCTTTTTGAAACACGACATAAAGAGGGACAATGCCATCAAAGATTGCCAGATCTTTTTTTGCCTGAATCCATTTTGAGTCTTCTTCCCCGGCTACTTTAAGATAAAGCCCGGGTTTTGGATGATGCTTAGAAGAAAGATCGGCAGAAGTTTTGGGTGATTCTTCTGATGTTTCGACTTGTTTCGGATCCGATACTTTTTCCAAAGACTCAAGGATCAGCTTTGGGGCTTCGTCTTCTCTTGCACTAATTTTTCCATAAATCTTCAAAATGATTCCTTCCTGCAGAAGAGAAAAATTCTCTTCCAAAATTTTTGAAAACACCAAAACTTCAATTGACCCATACAGATCTTCAAACGTTAAAAAAGCGATGGTAGAGTTTTTCTTTGTCGTTTTTAATTTTTTACGGGTAATAATTCCGAGAAGCCATACCATGTCTCCATCGTGATACTGACCGCTTTCTTCCTGAAGATCATCTATGATCTCCCCTATTTTGGTGATTCCAGGCTGACGATAGCAATCCGAAAATGGAGACATCGGATGCCCCGAAAGATACATTCCAGTCACTTCTTTTTCCTGAGCTAATTTTTCAGAAGCAGAATAATCAGGCACTTTAGGTAAATGAAATTCTTCCTGTTTCTTTTCTTTTCCAAGATCAAAAAATCCGATCTGTCCATCCAGATTTTTTCGGTGATCCGAATCCAAATAGGCCAAAACTGATTCTACGGCTGATGCCATCTGATGTCTATTTCCATCCAAATCATCCATTGCACCGCACTCTATCAGGCTTTCCAATGCGCGGCGATTTATGAGTCCATAGGTTCTTTTGCAAAAATCGTAAAAGGAAAGGAAAGACCCATTTTCTTGACGCATTTTGATAATTGTCTCTATTAACCCACGGCCAAGATTGCGAACAGCAAGAAGTCCAAAGCGAATATCTCTTCCCGAAACGGTAAATCCAACCATACTCTGATTAATTCTGGGCGGCAAAACACGAATTTTTAGTCGGTCACATTCTGCAATATATTTAGAAAGTTTATTCGTATTGTCCAAGACGCTTGTCATTAGCGCTGCCATATACTCTTTTGGATAAAAGCACTTTAAATAGGCTGTCTGATACGCAAGATACGCATATGCTGCCGCATGAGATTTGTTAAACGCATAGGAAGCAAAGCTCTCCATCTCGCTGTAAATTGCTTGAGCTGTCTCTTCCGGCACCCCATTGCGCAGACATCCAGGCACTTCTATTGTGCCGCCTTTCGAAACCAGTCCATGGATAAAAATCTCACGTTCTTTCTGCATGACGTCATGTTTTTTCTTGCTCATTGCACGGCGCACAATATCTGCTCGTCCAAGACTATATCCGGCAAGAGAACGAAAGATCTGCATGACTTGTTCCTGATAAACGATACAACCATAGGTCACCTGCAGAATCGGTTTTAAAAGCGGATGACGGTAGGTCACCTTTTCCGGATGGTGCCGATTTTCAATATAGCGCGGAATTGATTCCATAGGTCCGGGGCGATAAAGAGAGATTGCAGCAATCAAATCTTCCAGAGAATCCGGCCGAAGCTGCATAATCATACTGCGCATTCCGGAAGATTCAAACTGAAAAACGCCGTCCGTTGCGCCGGCACTGATCATTTGAAACACTTTAGGCTCATCAGTCGGGATTTTATTCACTAAAAAATTGGAATTGTGAACATGAATCATTTCGACTGCATCATGAATAACGGAAAGATTTCGCAATCCCAGAAAATCCATTTTTAAAAGGCCCAATTCCTCCAGCGTCGTCATCGTATACTGACAGACAACAGAATCCCCATTCTTTGCGAGCGGAACATATTTTGCGATCGGCTGATCCGTAATCACGACGCCTGCCGCATGAGTAGAAGCATTTCTTGGCATTCCTTCGACTTTGCGAGCCATGTCAATTAGCTCATGAATCTGCTCGTCTGCTTCATATCGTTCTCTCAGCTTCTGAGAACTTTCCAGTGCTTTCTGCAGAGTGATATTTTTCATCTTCTGATCATTTGGTACCAACTTTGCCACTTCATCCACGGTAGCATATGGGATTCCCATTGCCCTGCCGACATCACGAATGGAGCCTCTGGCAGCCATCGTGCCGAAAGTAACAATTTGTGCCACATGATCTGCACCATATTTCTGAACGACATAATCGATCATCTCAGACCTACGATCATCTGCAAAGTCAATATCGAAATCCGGCATGCTGACACGCTCCGGATTTAAAAAGCGTTCAAACAGCAGATCGTATTTCAGCGGATCGATCCCGGTAATTCCAATACAATATGCCGCTAAACTTCCGGCACCGGACCCACGTCCAGGGCCCACCGGGATTCCGACTTCTTTTGCATGACGAACAAAATCATGGACAATCAAATAATAGTTCACATAGCCCATTTTCTGAATGGTGTCCAATTCATATTCGAGGCGCTGCACAATCTCGGGAGCCGGATTTTCTCCATAATGAAGATGAAGGCCTGCGTAACATTTTTCCCGAAAATACGTAAAATTCTCTTGCCCGTTCGGCGTATCAAAATGAGGCAGTTTTGTCTTTCCAAATTCAAAGGTCACATTGCATCGCTCTGCGATTTTATTGGTATTATCCGCTACCTCAGGATGATCTGGGAAAAGCGACCGCATTTCTTCTTCCGTTTTATAATAAAATTCCTCGCTGCCAAACTCCATCCCATTTTTATCATCAATCGTATGGTTCGTTTGAATACAAAGAAGAACATGGTGCATTTTGCTGTCTTCTTTTGTAAGGTAATGACAATCATTTGTCACCACTAGCGGGATTCCGGTTTCATTCGAGAGACGAATCAAAAATGGGTTAATTCGTTTCTGATCCGGCAAACCGTGATCCTGCAGTTCCAGATAAAAATGATTTTCTCCGAAAATATCAGAATACCGTAACGCCGCTTTTTTCGCTTCCTGATAGTCTCCAGCAGATAAAGCACGCGGAATTTCTCCAGCTAAGCAGGCAGAAAGCGCAATAATTCCTTCATGATGCTGTTTTAAAAGTTCAAGATCCACCCGCGGCTTATTGTAGAATCCCTCGATCCACGCATGGCTGACAAGCGCAATCAGGTTCTGATAGCCTGTATTGTTTTCACACAGCAATACCAAATGATAGCTTTGGCCATCGAGCTCATTCGTTTTATCAAAACGAGTCCTCTGTGCAACATACACTTCACAGCCGATAATCGGTTTAATTCCACGCTTTTTTGCGGCTTTATAAAAATTAACAGCCCCATACATGACCCCATGATCTGTAATGGCAACCGCTTTATCTCCTCTTTGGGCCGCGAGATCCAGCAGCTGCTCAATCCGACAGGCACCATCCAAGAGACTATATTCTGTATGAAGATGTAAATGAGTGAACAAAAATGGTACCTCCGACTCTATAAGATCAATGTTTTTGTAAGTTTTCCGATTGCTCAATCAGTTTCTGCAAACGATGATTGACACCGGAACGAGAAAGCGGCGTTTCTAGACTTTGCCCAAGCTCTCGTAAAGAAAGCTCCGGGTTTTCATAGCGCTTTTTCGCGAGTTCCCGTAATTCTTCCGGAACAGCAGTCCAGCCGCCTAAATTCAAAAAGCGCTCAATTGCTTCAATCTGCAAAGCCGCGGCAGATGCTGTTTTCCCAATATTGGCCGTCTCAAAATTTGTTTTTCGATTGACATTATTTCGGACCTCTTTGAACATTTTTGCCTGCATCACTTCCATAGAGGATTGGACAGCCCCAAGATAAGTGAGAAAATCAGAAATCCGATCTCCGCCGGTCAGATAAACAACATAAGCTCCCTGCCGCCTGGAAATTATCGGCCGCAAAGCAAGTTCAGGCACTTCTGTCAAAATGGCGCTCAAGCTTTTTGCAAGGTGAAAATGCGGCACTACAAACTCCAAACGATATTCCTTCTGAGGATCGACTCCGGTTCCGCAGGAAAGAAAAGCACCCCGCAGAAAAGCACTCAGGCAGCATTCATTTTCCAAAACCGCATGGTTGAGAAGTAAATGTATCTCATTCCCATCATGACCAAACATATTTAGAATTTTTCGGCGATCTTCAATATCTTCCACTGATACAACGAACGCCGTGTGTTCAGCACGGCGAAGAATTCTTTTCATCTCAACGATAGCTCCGGATACTTGTGCAATCATTTGTGATGCACAATGTGCAGCGTCAGAGCTTTCCGTCGTAAACGAAATTCCATTTAATGAAAAAGAACGACCAAAGAGTAAAATGCCATAGCATTCCGCCGTACGACAGCAGATACGCGAAGCTTTCTGTTTGCTCAGTTCTGATTTAATTGCAGAAGCAAAAGACACGTCCTGCTTCCCTCCTAGTTCTTTTGAATATCACGATGATTCACACTGGCATGCATTCCCTGCGCGATCAGATGATCATAAAGCAGCTGTGCAATTGCTACTGAACGGTGATGCCCACCGGTACAGCCTACTGCAATGACCAGTTGACTCTTCCCCTCATTGCAATAAAGAGGCATCATATAATCAATCAAATCGAGCAGGCGCTTAATAAATCCCTGCGTTTGTTCCCACTTCATCACATAAGCACGAACAGGTTCATCGAGTCCATTCAAATTACGCAGTTCTTCCACATAATAGGGATTCGGCAAACACCGCACATCAAACACCAGATCCGCTTCCGTCGGCATCCCATATTTAAATCCGAAAGAAACACAATGGATACTCAACGCATTGGAAGCATTGTCAAGAAAAAGGCTGTCAATGCGCTGCTTGAGCTGTGCTGGGGATAAAAGTGAAGTATCGATCAAATAATCCGCACGTTCCCGTACCGGACGCAGAATTTCCCGTTCCAATTTTACTGCCTGTTCAATTCCATGGGTATCTTCACTTAGAGGATGCTTGCGGCGAGTTTCTTTAAAACGATTCTGAAGGACAATGTCGTTCGCATCCAAAAACAGAATTTTATATGGCTTATTTTCTCTTTTTAAGTTATCAAGGGCTTCAAAAAGGCTGGAAAACATATCTCCGCCACGGATATCCGTTACCACTGCGACCTGAGAAATTTGAGGTTGTGCCTGCATACACAGATCATAAACAGGGGAAATTAGTTTTGGAGGAAGGTTATCGATACAATAAAATCCGATATCTTCCATTGCATGCATCGCACGCGATTTTCCAGCTCCTGAAAGACCGGTAACAATAATAAAATCCATTTTTTCCTCCTCTTTGTGTTCTTCTTTGACTAAGAGAGATAGCGGACCTCACATTCCAGAGAAATGCCAGTTTGCTGCAAAACCGTTTTCTGAATTTCTTCAATTAAAGACAGCACATCTGTGCAGGTAGCGCCCCCCATATTGACAATAAAGCCAGCATGCTTCTCACTGACCATAGCGCCCCCAACTCTGGCACCCTTTAACCCGCATTGTTCAATCAAAGTCCCGGCGAAATGTCCCTCAGGGCGTTTAAACGTACTCCCGGCACTTGGTAATTCCACTGGCTGCTTTGCTTTTCTCCGCTTCAAAAGTTCTTCCATCTGCATGGAAATTTGCTCCTGATTTCCTTTCTTTAAGCGCACAACAAGGGAAGTAATCAAGCATCCATTTGTTTGATAGGCACTGGAACGATAACCGAGCTCCATTTCTTCTCCCATCAAGAAGCCTGTCCTCCCAGAACGGGTCACATGCGTAGTTGAAAAAAGCACATCGCTCAACTGACCGTCATAAGCCCCCGCATCCATAAAAGCAGCACCGCCGGCAGAACCGGGGATCCCCCATGCAAATTCAAGTCCAGACAGTGAATTTTTGCGTGCAAAATTACAAAGGCTTGCCAAAGTAGCTCCTGCCCCACAATTAATGGTGACAGGATCTGCTAAAGAAATTTTCCGAAAATCTCCGTTGAAATTTAAAACCGCGCCGCGAATTCCATCATCACTTACCAGAAGATTGCTTCCGTTTCCAAGCGGCAGCAACGGAATTCCCAATGCTCCTGCAGCCTTGATCACATCTTTCAATGCAATAATATTGGAAACCGTAATAAACAAGTCCACCGGGCCGCCAATTTGAAAAGTAGTATGGCGACTCATCTGTTCATTTTCTATTACTTCACACCCCACATTTTGGGCCGTGCGTTTTAATATTTCTAGCTTTTCCATCAAAATCCTCCTTCAGATAGGGCATGGTCCTCAAAGACATGGGTATAACGCTGCAAATATTTTTTCAATCGTTCTATATTCGAATTGATAATCAGCTCTTCCGGGAAATTCAATTCTTGCAGTAATGCCAAAGCCTGAGGAAATTTTCCTACATTCGCTGAAAAATGAGAATCGCTGTTCACAACAATCGGTGCTGAATATTTTTTGCATAGCTGCATAATCTTTTTACAATTTGAAGTTGACTGTGACCGGACAGAAAAAGTAGCTTCATTCAATTCGACTAATTTTCCTGCATCTCGAAAAACCGGAATCATTTTTTCATAATCAAAAGGAAAACGAGGATCTCCGCAATGACCAATTACGTTTACTGCAGGATTTTCTGCAATCCCCTGCCATGCACTTGTCACATCATTCTGTTTTCCTTCACTTTGAAAGCATGGTGGATGAATCGACGCAACAACCCAATCCATCCATGGCTCCGCCTCTTTTTCGAGATCAATCTTCCCTTCCATGTTTAGTACATTGGTTTCTTGGCCGCGAAGGACTAATATGCCATGGTAAAGATGCGGAATTGATCGGAGATTAGAGAAATACCAAGTACCGGCCTTAGGCGCGCCGGGCATCTCTACTCCATGATCTGTAACAGCAATTGCAGAAAGCCCCATTTCAGAGGCTGCGGTCACCATTTCCTGCAAAGTACTATATGCGTGCGTAGAAGCGACTGTATGCGTATGCAAATCAGCGATAATCTTCATTCGTTCGTCCTTTCCAACATTTAAAACGATAAATCCAATTTTGTTGCCTTCTGTTTCATCATATCAGGGTCCATTCCAAGATGTTTTAACAATTCCTGTGCCCCATTATATCCCATCTTTTTCTGACGATTGTTCATTGCTGCTACTTCGATAATAACAGCGAGATTTCGGCCAGGCTTTACCGGGATAGTCAGTACAGGAACTTTAACCCCTAAAAGCTCTGTATATTCATTATCAAGACCCATTCTGTCATAGATCTTTTGATTGTCCCAAAGTTCCAGATTAATAATCATATCCAATTTTTCGCTCATTTTAACAGCACCCATACCAAAAATACGGCGGGCATTGATGATTCCAATTCCTCGAAGCTCAATAAAATGACGAATATTTTCTGGTGCCTGACCAATTAAGGTCTCTACAGAAACTCGACGAATTTCCACTGCATCATCTGCAACCAACCGATGGCCGCGTTTGATCAGTTCCACTGCAGTTTCACTTTTTCCGACGCCACTGTCTCCCACCAAAAGGATTCCTTCTCCATAAACTTCCACCAAGACTCCATGGCGCGTAACACGAGGAGCTAACTCTTCGTTTAAATAGGCAACTAAAGCTGCAACAAGACTGCTTGTTGTATCTGATGTCTCTAAGACCGGAATCTGATAACGCTTTGTAGCGGCAAGAAGTTCCGGTGCCGGAGTTAGATTCCTCGCAATAATAACGACCGGCGGCTTAGCCGAAAAGATTTTGTCTAGCACTTCCGTTCGGCGCTCCGGTGTACAATCATTTAAAAAAGCAGTTTCGGCATTTCCAATAATAATAATGCGAGTGGTATCATAATACTTGAAAAAGCCATTGAGTTCCAGTCCTGGGCGATTGACATCTTTTGAAGAAATCAAGACCTCATCTGGATTACAGGGCATACTGACAATATTCAAAGAAATTTCCTGAATGATTTTTGAAAGACTAACCGTAAAATTTTCTGCCAATCTTAACACCCTCTTTTCCTATTGTAACGTCCTAAAAAAAAATTATTTTCTAATAAACTTACAATAGATTTATTATATCGCATAGAAGGATAAGTTTAAAGTCAAAACCAAAAGATTTTCTTTTAAGAAAACAGAAATTGTGTTATAATGAAGGCACTTAAAAATAATTCAAAAAAATTTTTGTACATTTAGCATAAATGGAGGACTTCCAATGAGAATTGCATTATTTTCCGGAGCAAGTAATGCGCACAGTGATGCATCTGCATATGTATCAATTCTGAAAAAAAGCCTTTCCCGTGCAGGACACACTGTTTTGCTGGTTACCTGCGATCCGGAAGCAGATGATTGTTACACTCAAGATGATACTGTTTTTTGTCCCGCAAAGGTATCTTCAAATTATTATGGCTATGCTGTAAAATCGAGTATGCTTTCCCCTGTTTACGATATTATGGAGGCATTTCGTCCTAATATTATTCACGCGGTAACAGCAGATGATATGGGGCTTTCTGCGCTTCATGTAGCCGAAACAAACCAGCTTCCGTTTGTGCTGACTCTTTTAAATCTTTATGATACGACCGAAGATGCCGGCATTAATCGCGTTTATGACAGTCTTCTCAAAATGAAAGCTCGCAGCACTTTACGAAAGCTGTGCACTGCTGCTGATACCATTTGCGTTCCTTCCGGGAAAACAAAAGAGATTCTTCGCAAACTTGATATTCACTGTAAAATGCATCGGTCTCCTTTTTGCGTCGATCTTGAGACTTTTTCTCCGATCCATGGAATCGATTTGGAAATGCGTGAGCAGCTGCAGATTCAGCCGGACGAAACTGCATTTGTTTTTGCCGGCAGATTAATGGGCGACTGCGGTGTCAATGAACTACTCCAATATTGGAATTCCAGTGTTTCGGTGCAGGATCGGCTGCGCCTGATCATTGCCGGAAGCGGACCTGATTCCGCAATTCTAACAGAGCGCGCCAAGATGCTCGGAATTTCTTCAAAAGTCACTTTTGCAGGAGATCTTTCAAAAGATGATTTGAATCGCTGCTTTTCATGCTGCAGAGCATTTGTCAGTGCCAGCAAGTCTGCCGCTATCAAAGCTTCTCCTCTAGAGGCAATGGCGGCCGGCCTTCCAGTCCTTTTGGAACAAAGCAGTGCAAATGCTGAACTAGTAAGAGAAGGTGTCAACGGATTTCTGTTTGAACATGCTTCTCAATTGGGTGATAAACTGCGTATGCTAAGCCAGCTTGACTTAGAAGGCGAAGGCCTTCTCCGAAAATTGGTGAGAAGAAGCACGGCAGGATTAACCTGTGAAGCACTTGCCGCTATTATGGTGCAAGATTATCGAAATGCAATGGAACACCCGCACAGCGCAGAAAAAGCAAATAGTGGTTCTATGCATATTCATCATGTTTCCAAAAAGCCACAAAATAATCATTAAACTCAAAGCTGCCGAATTTTTTAATTATTTTTCGGCGGCCTTTTTTATTTTCATAACAGGAGGAACGGAAATGCTAAAAGAAATTGAATCCAGAAGAAGTATTCGAAAATATCTTACCCGTGATGTTACAGACAAACAAATCCTTGATTTAATCGAAAGTGCAAGGCTTGCTCCCTCCGGGGATAATACACAACCATGGAATTTTATTGTTGTTCGGTCTACAGCCATCAAAAATGCTTTAATTTCCGCAGATCACAATCAAGGATGGATAAAAGAAGCACCTGTTCTGTTGGTCTGTACTGCAGATATTACCTGCAGAAAAAAAGATGGTCCCTTTCATCTCGATGAAAACAGTCCAGAACCGGAATTGAAGCAAATTATCCGCGACACTGCCATTGCTATTGAAAATCTTTTGTTGGAAGCGGAACATGATGGCCTTGCGGCCTGCTGGACCGGCTGGTTCGATCAAAAAGATGTTCGCCCAATTTTGGGAGTCCCTGAAAATCAATATATCTGTGGAATTATTCCGATTGGATATTCTGCAGAAGCACGTCCGGCTCCTCGTCCCAGAAGGCCTTTGGAAACTATGGTTTACTATGACTCGTGGGGAAATTCAATAAAATAAAGAACAAGGTCCAACCGATCAAAAAGCGGTTGGACCTTGTTTTATCTTAACCTTAAATTTTATTTTTTGGTCTGTGGTTTTGTGTTGGTAGCTTTTGCAGCAATTTTTTTGTTCTTTTTCTTATGTTCTTCCCAAGCCACATAAAGCGGCCCAGCAATACAAACAGAAGAATAGCAGCCGGAAATCACACCTACCATCATTGGCAGTGCAAATGTAGTGACACTAGGCAGATTAAAGATCGACCCTAACACAAATACACAAGTGATTGCAAAGAACGTGCACAAAGCGGTATAAATTGAACGAGTCAGAGTCTGATTCGTACTCAAATCCACTAACTCGGAATAGGAAGCACGCCCTCCCAGAAGCCGACGATTCTCACGAATACGGTCATAAATGATAATGGTATCATTTAGCGAATAACCAAGGATTGTCAAAGCAACGGCAATAAAGTTATCGTTAAGCGGAATTCTAAAAATAATGAATGTGAAATAAATCATCAGGACATCGTGCAGCAAAGCAACAATGGCCATTGTTCCGGCAGGAAGTCCGCCGATCTTTTTAAAGCGCAGAGACACATAGAAAACAAGCAGTAATACCGTAATAATACATGCAACAATACACTTCTTAAAGAAATCGCTTCCCATCGTTGGATTGATAGAACTGGATTCAACGACTGTAAATTGAGAGTCTGGATACTTTTCGCTCAAAGTCTGTGCTATCTGCGTTTGCTGATCAACTGTAATATTATCGGTACCGGCAAAGCTGATCGAAACACTCTTCTTCTGCGATCCTCCAGCCATATCTCCTAAAAGACGAACAGTTGCATCTCTTCCGGTAATATCTTTTGCAACTTGCTCCATGTCATTTGACTGGAGTTCTCCCTGGTAGGAATATTTAATCACGGAACCACCTTTAAATTGAATATCCAATTGTGTACCAAAGATCACATTACAGATGATCCCGATTGCAAACAAAGAAAGGGAAAGGGCAATATAAATTTTTTTATTCTCGCTAAATCCAATATGGAATTTATAAATCCCCGTAGCCTCAGGATTAGCAGCCATCTTTTTCTCAGAAAGACCGCCAAAAAACCAACGCTTACGGAAGCATTTAAAGGAGGACAGAGACTTCGTCATTGTACGGGTTGTAAAGACACCGAAGATGAAGTTCCCGATGTTGCCAATCAGCAATGTATATCCAAAAGAATAAATCGATCCGGTGGTGCTTGGGCCAAAGAAAGAAGAAAGGATATTCGTTGGGCCAAAAACCAGCATCAAAATAACAGATACAATAATTGTGGTAATGTTGCCATCAAAGATTGCCCAAAAACTATTTTCATCACCGGCACGAATTGCATTGTCTATGCTCTTCCCTGCACAAATCTCTTCCTTAATACGGGTTGCTGTAATAATATTGGCATCGACGCCCATACCGATGGAAAGAATAATACCTGCAATGCCAGGTAACGTCAGAGTAAAGCTGTTAACAAATGGGAAGTATCCCGATACGGCCGCAAAGCAAAGTGCAATCTGACCGCATAGAGAAATAATTGCAACAACACCGGGCAAACGAAATACAAACAACATAAACAGGCAAATCCCGGCAAAACCGATAATTCCTGCAATCAGCATTGCCTGCAGAGAAGTTGTTCCCAAAACCGGACTGACGGTACTAAAACTGGTCGTATTCAGTTTAAACGGCAAAGCACCGGAATTGATCTGATTTGCAAGTGTCGAAACTTCTTTTGCTGTAAAAGAGCCTTGAATAACGGCTTTTCCACCAGTAATACCAGTTTCTCCATACTGAGTTTTATCTACGCTCGCATAAGAAATCATGGTGTCATCCATCCAGATGGAAAGGGTCGATCCTTCATTTGCTATTTTTTTCGTTGCATCTGCAAATTTCTGGGCACCTTCATCCGTAAATTCCAGAGAAACCACATATTCCTCTTTGCCCGTAGACTGATTATTTTGGACTGCAGCACTTGCTGATTTCACATCTTTTCCTTGCAGCAAAATACTGGAAGCCGTTGTACCAGTCGGACCGGTCTTAACAATATTTCCATTGTCATCGGTAGTCTGACTGGAATATTCATTTCCTTCTCGGAAAGTCAGCTGCGCTGTTGCAGAAAGCTCATTGATTGCTTCTTCCGGATCGAATGTAACTTCTCCATTTTTCCATGGAAAACGAACAATGATCCGTTCATGATTGTAGTCGGCATACAGCTCATAATCCGTAATATTGTTTTTGATTAAACGGGTTTCAATGACAGATTTTGCAGAATCCATCTGCTCTTTTGTCGCTGTCGTTCCTTCCGTATCCGGAGAGAAAGTAGCTTCTACACCGCCGTTAATATCAATTCCCCATCGGATATCTCCAACACCTTTTATGTACGTTGTTGACGTATCTCCATCTAATTTGTACAGGCCAAAAGCAGATGAAAAAGT
The DNA here is from genome assembly GCF_053613275.1 of Caproicibacterium sp. NSD3. Lineage (NCBI taxonomy): Bacteria > Bacillati > Bacillota > Clostridia > Eubacteriales > Oscillospiraceae > Caproicibacterium > Caproicibacterium sp. NSD3. The sequence continues at coordinate 1,127,169 of NZ_CM132119.1, read as the reverse complement.
AAAGAGAAAGATGAGAATTGCGACAATGAAAAACATGGGTTTTTTCACTCGTTTCATATCGCCTGATCCTCCTACATCATTGATTTGTACGACTTACATCATAAAGATTAAAATAAATTACAAAGCAATTATTTATTGTATAGGAATTTTCTCAAAAAGTCAATTCTTCTATTTTGCAATTTCGAATACACATCTTAAAAAAGTCGGAGACATCCTTTGGAGTCCCCGACTTTTTTTGGTTATTTCTTTTTTACAGAAATATATTTTATTCGGATTTTAGTAATTTCTTGCAAGCTGCAATTTGTACGCAGAGACACAACAAATCTGCGGCGGTCTTCAGTTCCTCAATCGGCGGAAATGATGGCGCCACTCTAATGTTGATGTCCTCTGGATCTTTGCCATATGGGAAGGTCGCTCCTGCATTTGTCAAAATTACTCCAGCTTTTTTACAAAGAGAAACAACTTCTTTTGCACAGCCTTCCATTACATTAAGACTGATAAAGTAACCTCCATTAGGATGGGTCCAATCTGCAATTCCTTTTCCGGCGAGTTCTTTATCGAAAGCAGCCTCGACTGCTTCAAATTTAGGCTGCAGAATCGCACGATGCTTTTTCATATGTAGTTTTACATGGTCAATATCTTTTAAGAAAGCAATATGACGCAGCTGATTCAGCTTATCAGGACCAATTGTCTGATAAGAAAAATGCTTTCTAAAAACTTCCAGATTTTTTTCGCTGGCAGCGATTGCTGCTACACCTGCACCTGGAAAAGTAATCTTACTCGTAGATGCAAAGAAGATAGGCAAATCGACACTATTCAATTTACGGCACTCAAGCCAAAGATTGAGTAAGTGGTCGGGCGTATCCGTAAGATCATGCACACAATAGGCATTATCCCAAAAAATATGGAAATCATCAGCTGCAGGTTTCAGCGCAGCAAAACGGCGCACTGTTTCATCACTATAAGTAATTCCGGTCGGGTTCGAATATTTCGGGACACACCAAATTCCTTTGACTGTGGGGTCGTTCGATACCCATTTCTCCACTTCATCCATATCAGGACCAGTAGAAAGCATCGGAATCGAAATTAATTCAAAGCCAAAATACTCTGTAATTGCAAAATGACGGTCATATCCCGGTGATGGGCACAAAAACTTTAAATGTCCCTGTTGGCTCCACGGTTTGCAGCCTTGGAATCCATGCGTCATACAGCAGGAAATCGCATCAAACATCATATTGAGGCTGGAATTTCCTCCGATAATAATATTGTGATCATCCATTCCAAGCAAGTTGGCAAAAAGGTTCCTCATTTCGGGCAAGCCGTCTGCAACACCGTAATTGCGGCAATCCTCTCCGCTGGAAGCTTTCATGTTTGATTTGGAATTCAGTAGATCCAGCATCTCCATAGAAAGATCCAGCTGCGCAGTGCTTGGCTTTCCGCGTGCCATATTTAAATTCAAATGCTGATCTTGATAATTCTGATATTTTGCCATCAGGTTGTTATAAAGCTCTGATAACTCTTGCTTAGACATTGACTGAAATTCCATCAAAGCATCTCTCCCATCGTTTCCTTAACTATTGTAACTTTGTGAAAACCTAAATTATTGTATAATAATTCTTTCGAAAATGCAAGTAAAAAATTTAAATCCTGCAGTTAAACCATAGTTTGAGAAAAAAATGTAAAGAATATGGGCAATTAGGCTATTAAAAAATGCAGATTAAAATTCAGCAGATCCTGCCGTTCTTGGGAAAGGAAGCACATCACGAATGTTCTGAATTCCTGTAAGATACATGATCAGCCGCTCAAATCCGAGACCAAATCCAGCATGCTTTGCTCCGCCATAACGTCTTAAATCCAGATACCAATCATAATCCGATTCCTGCATATGCAGCTCTTTCATCCGTGCCAAAAGGAGCTCAAGGCGTTCTTCCCTTTGACTTCCCCCTATAATTTCTCCAATTCCGGGTACCAACAAATCAGAAGCTGCAACCGTTTTTCCATCCTCATTGAGCCGCATATAAAAAGCTTTGATTTCTTTTGGATAGTCAGTCACAAAAACCGGCTTTTTAAAAATTTGCTCTGTCAGATAGCGTTCATGTTCCGTCTGCAAGTCGCTTCCCCAAGAAACCGGATATTCAAACTGATCATTTTGCTTTTTCAAAAGATCAACTGCGTCTTTATAGGAAATTCTCACAAAATCAGACGTAATTACATTTTTTAGACGATCTAAAAGCTGCGTATCCACAAACCGATTAAAGAATTCCAAATCCTGCGGGCAAGTATCCATCACATATTTGATAACCGATTTCATCATCGCTTCTGCCAAATCCATATCCTCTTTTAAATCTGCAAAAGCGATCTCCGGTTCAATCATCCAAAATTCTGCCGCGTGGCGCGTTGTGTTAGAATTTTCAGCACGAAAAGTTGGCCCAAATGTGTAAACTTTTCCAAAAGCTAATGCCATACATTCTGCTTCCAACTGGCCGGATACGGTCAAAGAAGTATGCTTTCCAAAAAAGTCCTGACGATAGTCAATATTTCCCTCCGGTGTTTTAGGAGGATTGTTAAGATCAAGAGCCGTTACATGAAACATTTCACCGGCTCCTTCACAATCGCTGCCGGTAATCAAAGGCGTATGCACATAGACAAAACCATTTTCCTGAAAGAATTTATGAATTCCATAAGCTGCTGCGGAACGTACCCGAAATGCTGCAGAAAACGTATTCGTCCTCGGGCGCAAATGTGCAATTGTACGCAGGTACTCCAGGCTATGACGCTTTTTCTGCAACGGATAATCCGGTGTAGAAGTTCCCTCGACAAAGATTTGAGACGCATGAATCTCAAAGGGCTGCTTTGCCTGTGGGGTCAGCTTGAAATCCCCGATCACCCGAAGCGCTGCTCCTACATTTGTTTTAGCAATCTCTTCAAAATTTGAAAGCTTGTCTTCCTCAAAAACAATTTGAATTCCTTTAAAACAGCTTCCATCGTTTAGTTCAATAAATCCTAAATGCTTATTGCTTCGAATCGTGCGAACCCATCCGCAAACAGTGACCGATTCATCCTGATATGATTCTGCTTTCTGATAGAAAAATCTAATTTCTGTACGTTCCATTGAAAGCCCTCCATTTGATTGTTAATGCTTTTAGTTTATTCCTTCAAAAACGGCTCTGCAAGTATTATTCTTCAAAAAACAAAAAATTAGACTTGATTTTTCTTTGAACATTCGATATAATATTAAAGTCGCCAATAAAAAGACAAGCAATTACCATTTGGAGAGGTATTCTAATGGTAAGGAGCCACATTGGAAATGTGGTGTGCCGCAAGGCATTGAGCGTTCGAGTCGCTTCCTCTCCGCCAAAAAGAAAAGCAATTCATTTTTGTGAATTGCTTTTCTTTTTTATTGCATCTTTTGTGTCATTTACTCAACTTGGATACGTAATTTTAGCTGCGCAAAACACTTTAAACTATTTTCTTACAGCCCTTTTTCCGCAATGATTTTTTCAAATTTCTTACCAGAAAGGATTTCATTTGTTACAAATTCGCCATTAAAAAACAAACTATAAGAAGTAAAGGGAGCAGGAGCGTTCTGTGCCTGTTCCGCGGTTTCAAAGCGAATTGTCTTAAATGGAATACTCTTCTCATTAGCAACAGCTTCAATCAAAGGTACATATTTTGCTGTAAATGGGCATTGATATGTATAGTAAAGCACAAAACCCTGTTCTTCTATTTTTGGAGATTTAACGCTGTCCTTAAAGCGAGGTTTGTCAAATACCTTTCCAAAAGGCAAATACAATAACTCGTAAAATGGCTCTGCAGTATCAGCTAATTCAAAACCTTTATGTCTTAAATACTTTGGATCTGAAAGAAATGGCATTTTCTTTTTAGAAGATAAAACTACAAGTCCCTGTTTCCCTTTTTCTTTGCTGTCCTTAATACATTCCTCCAACAGAAGATTAGAATTGCCCTGTCCCTTAAATTGTCCCGATACCCAAAGACAATCTATGTACATATATCCATCCGCTTTAATCGGTGACCATGCTTTTTCAGCAGGAATATACTCAATAAAACATTTGCCTCGTACATTGCCTTTTTTAAAGACAAGTCCATCAGAAAATCTCTCCGCAAGCCAAGACTTTTTTGCGGAGACCTGACAATCATTGTTATTTGAAATGGCACAGCAAATATGTTCTTGCTCTAAATTATCTTTTGTAACAGTAATAATTTCCATATAGCGTCTCCTTGGCTTCAAAACCCAATTGGACAACAAGGGTAGTATGCTCATAAGCCCGGTCTCTTTTATTATTTTCCCTTTCCAAACCGCATCGGGCAAACTGTTCTGCATTTATTACAGTTGACAACATTAAAACCTCTTGCATTGGTTCCATATGTATTTGGCCTGCATTTTGCCTGATTTGTGCAGCTGCCATTCAAGGCTTGAGTTGGACAGCTTTGAATGCATAGGCTGCAACCGTCAATACAGATATTCTTGGCAAGTGGGTCGGATTCAAGATTGAGATCCGTAAGGATTGCTCCTAACGTTAGTAAATTACCGTACTCCTCATTTAGAAGTAATGTGTTTTTGCCCAGTGTTCCAAGCCCAGCGAGCACGGCGGCATGTTTCATGGATATCAAGCCACGCCCCTCCATTTTTTCCGAATCCCAATATTCATAAGGATCGTCTGAGGGAAGCGGTACAGCATACCCACCATAAAGCCTTTCAATTCCTTTTGCTGCTCTAAATGCCACCCAGTCAACATTCGGACAGGTACTGTTATTAAAATAGCCATATATGAGTCTCGAGTCGACCTTTGTTAATCCCTTTGGAAGAGCAATTCCAAATACAATGACCGATTGACAATCCGGGAAAATATCTTTTGGGTGAAACCCTACAGGTGCTTCAGAAAAGCGGTCGATATTCGCAAAGCCGCACACATCCGCACCCAAGTTCAAAATAAAATTCTTGATTTCTTTCTTCATGCCTCGAACCCCCTTACATGCCGGTTACATAACAATTTAAAGTAAATATAACATAAAAAGACGAAAAAATCCACATGCAGGTTTAAAACCTGTATGTGGATTTTTTGGTGCGCGAGACGGGACTTGAACCCGTACGTCATACAACACACGCCCCTCAAACGTGCCTGTCTGCCAATTCCAGCACTCGCGCATCTCAGCGACTCAAATAGTATAGCACTTTCTATCATATCTTGTCAACCGGATTTTCACTTTTTTAAAAAATCCGAACGCATATCTGTTCAAATTCAGATTTGGTAAAAAACGCATTTAAAACTTTCGGTAATGCATTGGTACTAAGGTGTTCAGGTAATTGCAGATAGTTTAAAAGCTGCCTACGCTTCTCTGCACTTTGGTCACAACCGGATAATCCTAAAAAGAACAAGTCCTGTTTTGTAATCTGATTTTCAGGCGTTTTTAAAGTTTCAGACTGCCCGTCAATTGCGCCAGATCGGCGCAGTGCTTCCAAAATAATTTCTTTTGGGACTCCCTCTACGCCAAGCTTTCCTTCTTTTCCGGGCTTTTCTTTTCGGCGTTCCTTTCCAAAAACATCGGGAATGTAAGCATGCTTGATATACTCGGGACCAATCGCCCCCACCAAAAAATTACGGATCTGAAATCCAGCCGAATCACTATCCGTAAGAATCAGAAGTCCCCGCGTTTCTGCTAGATGACGTAACAGGTCAAGCTGCTCCCGGTCTTGAAAAATTCGAAAGCCATGTGTTTGTAAAATCAATGCATCAATTATGGAAGATAATTTAATTTGATCATATTTACCCTCTACTACAACTGCTTCATTGATATGAATCATCTTTTAATCTCCTTTGGCAGTCAGCAATAATTCCGCCAACGTTTTTTCTAAAATAATTCTGCGGTTTCCTCGAGAACTTTTCAGCGCTAAATCCGCTTTTTCCAGTACATCTAAGCTCTTGCGCAAAACCGACATAGAAAGATCACGCACTTCTCTTTCTGCGCGAGTCAGTACAAATTCCCGTCTGGAATAATCAAAATATTTTCCCACATCCAAAGCACGATTTCCGCTTTCGATTGCTGAGCGTACTCGATACAAATCCATATAGGTTCCGGACAACACCGACAGCAGAGAAATCGGCTCTACATTTTGAGCAAATAACTGATCCAATAAAAGATAAGCCTTATCATAATTTCCCGCAAGAATCCATTTACTCAAATCATAGATACGAACTTCGAGAGTTTTCGTCACCAGCTGATCGATTGTCTCTTTCGTGATCTCCCCTTCTCCTGTATAAGCACAAAGCTTTTCCAATTCCTGAAGGAGTGTACTCAGATCAGTTCCTGCGGATGCAATAATTTTATCTGCATTAAATTTAGAAAGCGTGCAGTTATGTTTAGAAGCCCCGGTACAAAGGATCTTTGAGAGTTCCTGCTGACTTTTTCTCGGAAATGTCACGACAGTTCCATTCTTTTTGCAAAGGTCTAAAATTTTCTTCCATTTTTTATCTTTTGCCGATAAAATATTTGGGGAAAGCTGATAAATTAACAAAACCGTTGTCTCAGGCACTTCTGATATCAGCTGTTCCAGCTTCTTCATCTCATTTGGGGTACGTCCGTCCAAAGTCAAATCTGAAACCGCTACACACTTTTTATCTGCCATAAACGGCAGTGCCTCTGAAGCATCTCCAAGATCATCTGCAGAAGCATCTCCGGAAAAGCGCTGAAAATTAAAATCTGACGCATCCTTCCCCACTACTTTTTTGATGATCCGATTTGCCCATTGGGACACCAAATATGGTTCTTCCCCATAAAGCAAATAAAGGCCTGATAGTTGATTCTGCTCGGTAATTTTGCGCAAATTCGGCTCTGAGACAATCGGCATTATGCACTCCTCCTGATTTTAATCGTATTATCCGGCTTCATCTCCAAAACAAAATTTCCATTCCCATCTGTAATATAAATTGGAACATTCAATTTAGCGCTGCTCTTTTGCAGTGAAGAAGACAAATAATGATTTAAAAAGATATTATTTGGCTGAAAGGGTTTTGAAGATTTTGGAAGATCAACTCCAAAATAAAAATCTGCATTTTGAAACGATTCAGGCAGAGAATCAAGTGACGTTCCTTTAGAACAAATCAAAAGTTTTGTATCATTTATAGTGGCAAGAGCTGCACCACGGACAACTGTAATTCGGATTTGATCCCATAGCTCAATCTGAGAAGCAGTTCCAAATGCATGAACACTTTCGGCTTTTGGCAATGCAATTCGGATAGAATCTTCCAAATATGTGGCTGGCTGCAGCAATACATGATCCGGTTTCCATTTCGAGATCAAATCAGAAGCTGCCCATTCTTCTGAAGGTTTTTTCGTCAAATAGGAAAGGAAACAGACCTCTTTTGTATTTTGCTCTCGAAGAGCATAATCAATCAGCCTGCTCTTTGTATTACAGCCGATCACTGCACTCTTCCCATTTTTTGTAAGAATGAGACTAGTTTCCTTTCCTCCTCCTACAAACGTGACCCATGTGGCATTATAGCTTTCGAGTTGACATCCAAAAATTCCTGCAAACAAAATACAGACGGATAAAATCCCCGCTGCCTGTAAATTTTTCTTTGAGCAAAAGCAAAGGAGCGTAATCCCAAGCAGTAAAAAGACACACATCAAAAAGAATTGAGAAAAATCCTCTGATATCGAAATAGAAGCATACGGCAGAGAAGCAATCCAATGTACCATTTTTAAAATTCCATCTGCAAGATGCTCTGCTGCCCATGAAAATGGAATTACTAAAATTTTCGCACCCGGAATTCCCCCTAAAACTGCGGTACCGGCAACTGTATAAAGAAAAAGTGTTACCGGCCAAAGCAAGCAGAAATTCGAAAGGAAGGATACCGGAGTAAACGTGTGAAAATAAATCAGGATAACCGGAAGTGTAAAAAGCATTGAAGAAATCGTCAGAGAAAGAATCTTGCTGAAGTTTTTTAAGACTCTATTGTCTCGCACTTTTTCCGGTAAACGATGAAGAAAATAGGTTGTAAGCGGAGAAGCAGCAATCAGAATTCCAAGCGTTGCGCTGACACTGAGCAAAAATCCTGGATCTGCTGCCGAAAAAGGATCCAGCAAACAAATCAGGAAAACGGCAAATCCCAATGAATTCAAACTGTCTGCCCGCCGATAAAAGAATCTTCCAATCAGCATGATCAAGTACATGATTCCGCTGCGGAGGACTGAGGGAGTAAACGCTGTAACCGCCATGAAAAGCCAAATTCCAAATACTGCAAAAAGGTTCTTTCGGCGACGGGAAATCGGCACAAATGTCAAAAGGAAGAAAAAGAGCTGCGTCATAATTGCCATATGAAATCCGGAAACACTCATTAGATGACTGACTCCGGCCATTCGAAAATCGTCCACAACTTCTTGGCTAAGAGAAGCCTTATCCCCTAAAAGCAGTGCTCCTCCAAGGCCGGCTGCTTTTTTTGAAAGATGATCCCATATATTGCTCAGCAGTTGCTCCCGCAGCTTCATTGGAAATGCAGTCAAAGGATAGTTCTGTGGCGTCTCATAGGAAAAAGGCATATATTCAAAGATATAGCCTTCCAAAGAAATTCCTTTAGACCACGATGAAAAGGAATCGGAAGTAGAATAAAAATGTGCTCTACAAGTTAGAGTGTCAAAGCTCTCTGCACCGAGTGCCTGTTTTGACGAAAGGCGAATCGTTTTTCCAATTAATTCATCTGTGTCTGTTCCTTCGCAGGAATCCACCTTCACTATATAATAAAACTTCTCATTGGATAGTTCCGGTGTCTCCATAACCGTTCCGGTTACCGTTGCTTCTCGATCATCGAACGATTTAACAGACGAAATATTCCAATCACTGACTGTAAAAACGGCAAAAGCGACCGCAGCGGTCAGAAACACCACCGGAAAACAATAAGTCTTTCTGCAAAATGGAATCTGCATCAAAATGAAAAAGGATAGAAAACATCCAATAGAAAATCCGGCAGTCAGCGAGTAATTTTTTAAAAAGACAGCGGCCACCTGTGCCAGCAGATATGTAAAACCTACTAACGCAAGCGGCCGTTTCATAAAAATTCCTCCTTGTTTGCCTGCAAAAAATCACTTTGCAAACAATGGTAGAGGCTCCAGATAAATAATATCTTTACGGTCTTTTGCATCGCCTTCTGCCAATACGGCAGCACGCCCTACAATATTTCCGCCGAATTTCTCCACGAGCTCCTCCATCGCTTTAAGAGACTCTCCTGTACTGATAACATCGTCTACGATCAGTACACGCTTCCCCTTAAGGCCGGTGTAATCATCTTCTGCCAAATACAGTCTCTGCAGATGATCCGTTGTGATGGATTTTACCTCTACATGAATCGGGTTGCGCATATAAGCTTTTACACTCTTTCTAGCTACAATATAACGACCACACCCCTGCCGTGCCATTTCATAACAAAGCGGGATTCCTTTTGTTTCTGCAGTCACTACAACATCGTGCTCAGGACATTTCTTTAAAAGCTCTTCTGCAGAACGTTTTGTAATCTCAACATCTCCGAGCATTACAAATCCGGCAATATCCATATGTTCTCCGATTGGGCAGATCGGAAGATCGCGTACGCAGCCGGCGATCGTCATTCTGTAATAAGCAAGCCCATTTTTTTCGATCTGTTCATTCAATGAAAGCAAGACCTTTCTCTAATAATCTTTAATGATATTTTTCAGCCGGGAGGCCATTTCATAGAGCGTCCTCCGAGTAGATGAAAATGCAGATGCAGAACTGTCTGTCCCCCGTCTGCTCCAACATTGCAGACAATTCTCCAACCGGCATCCAAATGATTCTCTGCGGCCAGTTTTGCGGCCACCTCAAAAATATGTGCCACAATTCCACTGTTTTCAGAATTGATCTTAGCTGCAGATTCAATATGCTCTTTCGGAATAATTAAAATATGAACCGGCGCCTGCGGATCCAGATCACAAAAAGCAACACAGAGATCATCTTCATATACTTTTTTGCTTGGAATTTCCCCCGATACAATTTTACAGAATACACAATCCATTAGATTTTCCTCCTTTCTACCAGATGATTTTATCTATCATCAAATCATTTTATCAGTTTTATTCCTCAGGTTTCAGCATTTTCTGCACGATTCCTTCAGTCGCTTTTAGTGCCTCGTCTAACTTTGTCAGATCCTTCGCACCAGCCATCGCAAAATTAGGCCGTCCGCCGCCGTTGCCTCCGGCAATCATTGCGACCGCCTTGGCAATTTTTCCGGCATGTGCACCGCGCTGCATTGCATCTTTTCCTACTGTGACCGCCACAGAAGCTTTCCCCTCATTGATTCCAATCAAAGCGGCAACCATATCAGGGGCCTTGTCACGGATTTTATCACACATGGTTCGCAAAGTAGCAGGATCAGTACCGGAAAACATTGCGGTACATACCCGTACTCCGTTAATCATCTTCGCTCCCGCAAACAAACCATCAATTTGAAATCCAGCAAGTTTTTGGGAAAGTTCGTTGATTGCATTATCTTTTTCTTTTATTTGCTGCATCATCTGTTCTGCATGAGAAAGCAAATCAGTGGCACTGTTAAGTTTCATAACAGAAGCCGTCTCACTGATTTCCTTTTGCAGATTTGTTAAAAGCTCATAAACTCCATATCCTGTAACAGCTTCAATTCTGCGGACTCCGGCAGCTGCGCTGCTTTCTGAAACAATCTTAAAGAGCCCCAGCTTTGCAGTATTATCAACGTGTGTGCCGCCGCAAAATTCCTTACTGAAACCTTCAACAGAAACGACACGAACAATTTTTCCGTATTTTTCGCCGAACAGTGCCATTGCTCCTAATTTTTTTGCTTCTTCAATCGGCATTTCCTTGCAGGTAACAGGAATCGCATTCAAAATAACGGTATTGACCAGCGATTCGACTTTTGAGAGTTCTTCTGCCGTTAAAGCTGAAAAATGTGTAAAGTCAAAGCGCACCCGTTCTTCATTCACAAGCTGTCCAGCCTGCTCCACATGATCTCCCAGTACCTTTCGAAGAGCGGCCTGCAGTAGATGAGCCGCCGTATGATTTCGCATAATGGCTTGATGGCGCTTCTGATCTCTCTCAGTTGCAACCGTATCCCCTACCTGAAGACTTCCTGCGTCGATGTGGCCAAAATGGAGAAAAGTCTTTGCGTGATTTTTCGTGGTGTCCTCAATTTTAACAATGGCGTCTGCAGAAGTAATAAATCCGGTATCGCCTACCTGTCCGCCGCTTTCCGCATAAAAAGTAGTACGGTCAAGGATCAGCGTTACATCGTCTCCGGCAGTCGCATTTTGGACTCTCTCTCCATCTTTTACGATTCCAAGAATCTTTGCATTTACAGAATCTTTCGTATATCCTAAGAATTCCGTTTCAGACAGATCCTCTAAAAGATTACTTTCTCCTGCCCATGCATCTGCTCCGGCGTTTTTACGGGCGGATCTGGAACGTTCTTTCTGTTCCTTCATCAATTCAAAAAATGATTTTTCATCGACCTTAATTCCACGCTCCGCAGCAATTTCCTTTGTCAAATCCAGAGGGAATCCATAGGTATCATTCAGTTTAAATGCATCCGTTCCGGAAATCAATTTTGTCGAATTATCATCAATCAGCTGATTTAAAAGCTGCATCCCCTGATCAATCGTCCGGCTAAAGCTATCCTCTTCCACCGAGACAAGTTTCAGAATCATCGCACGCTTTTCAGCGAGTTCCGGATACGCTTTTTTGCTTTGCTCAATTACAGTTTCCGCAACCTCAGAGAGAAATGGACGGTTAATTCCTAAAAGCTTTCCGTGACGGGCTGCACGGCGCAGTAAACGGCGCAAGACATAACCGCGTCCCTCATTACTAGGCATCACACCATCTGCAATCATGAAAACAGTGGAACGAATATGGTCTGTGATCACACGGATTGAAACATCTTTTTTCTTGTCTTTTCCGTATTCAACTTTGGCAATACGGCATACATGCTGCAAAATACTTTGAATGGTATCCACCAAAAACAGATTATCGACTCCCTGCATAATGCAAGCGAGACGTTCCAGCCCCATGCCAGTATCAATATTCGGGTGTTCCATCGGCGGATAGTTTCCTTTTCCGTCGGAATCAAACTGTGAAAATACGACATTCCAAAATTCAACATAGCGATCACACTCGCAGCCAGGGCCACAAGTAGGTTTTCCGCAGCCGTGTTCTTCTCCGCGGTCAAAATAAATTTCGCTGCAGGGACCGCAAGGGCCGGAGCCGTGTTCCCAAAAATTATCTTCTTTGCCGAGACGAACGATATGATCCGGGTTAACGCCGACTTCTTTTGTCCAAATCTCAAAAGCTTCGTCGTCATCCAAGTAGATTGTAACCCACAGCTTATCCACCGGCATTTTCATAACTTTCGTGCAAAATTCCCATGCCCACGGGATGGCCTCGTGTTTAAAATAATCGCCAAAAGAAAAATTGCCCAGCATCTCAAAAAAGGTACCATGACGATCGGTAATTCCGACATTCTCAATATCACCGGTACGAATACATTTCTGACAGGTTGTAACGCGCTTGCGCGGTGGAGTTACCTCCCCTGTAAAATATTTTTTCATCGGTGCCATACCGGAATTAATCAGCAAAAGCGAATTATCATCTTTAGGGATCAAAGAAAAGCTAGGCAACCGCAAATGCCCCTTGCTTTCAAAGAATTCCAGATACTTTTCGCGGATTTCATTTAATCCAGTCCACTCCATATACTTTTTCTCCATCCTTTTATGATCATCTTAAAAAAAGATAGACTCCTCCGCCCACAATGGGACGGAAGAGTCCGTGGTACCACCCAAATTGCAACTGTCTTTTAAGAATCTAGACAGTCACCTCTTTTTACCTTTAACGCAGATAAAACGCCTTTGCTCTCCGCAAGGAGCTCTGGGACGGCTCATTCTTTCTGTAACATTTCCGCCTCGCACCATACGGCAGAATCTCTGCAATGCCTTAAAAAGAATTATTTCCCTTCATCGCTTTTCACATCTTTTTAAATTATAAGCATTCCCGCGATAAAAGTCAATTCTTCGGGTATAATTCGTCTGCAATTTCTTTAAAAACAGGGCCGCAGGTTGTACCGCCTCCATCGCCGTCTTCTGCCAGAATAGTAACCACATATTTTGGGGACTCTGCCGGAAAGAATCCGGTATACCAGCTAATAACCTTTTCTTTATCTCCGTCATACTGTCCTGTCTGCGCAGTGGCTGTTTTTGCCGCCGCCTCTACAAAGTCGGGTTTTCCTAGCTTACTAGTGCCTTCCGATGCAGAAAGCTTCATCGCATTTTTTAGAATCAGAGATGTTTCTTGAGACATGACTCTATTTGGCTGCTGCATCGAATTTATAGCCAAGTTCCCGCCTTGATCCACTGTCCCTAAAAAAGCCACTGGTTTTCTATAAAGTCCGCCAGAAGCAATCGCCTCCGTCATCGCCGCAATCTGAATGGGAGAAGCGGTCAGTTCTCCTTGTCCAAAAGAAAAATTTGCGAGCGCTCTAGGAATTTTTAACGTATTAAGCGAAGGAAGCGTTCCTGAAGAACTATGAATACCCGGCAATAATTCGTAAGAATCTCCAAATCCTAAAGAACGTGCCATTGATAAGAATTTTTCCTGCGGAACTTTCTGCATGAGTTGCACAAAGTATCCATTGCAGGACTCCGAGATTGCTTTTTGAAGGTTCACTTTTCCATGTGCTTCTCCATTATAGCAAGCAAACGATTGCCCATCGACTTCAATTTTTCCGGTGCAATTATATTCTTCATTTGGATCCGCGCCGTTTTCTAAAGCAGTCGCTGCCGAAACTAATTTAAACACAGAACCAACGCTATAAGATGAAATCGTACGATCGAGTAATGGACTATTAGAAGCATTCATTGCTGATGATATATCATCTGGATTAAAATCAGGACGGCTGACAGAGGCTAACAGTTGGCCATTTTCTGCATTTAAGACCACTGCTGCGCCTTTACTGATCTTCCTATCCATTGCTTTTTGTGTAATTTTCTGAATATCTCGATCCAGTGTGAGGGCAACTCCGGAAGAATCCTGCGACAAAGTATCCGTAATTTCCGACGTATCACTTGGAAGGATGTGTCCAAGAGCATCTACTCGATAGGTGATTTTTAGTTCTCCTTCGTTTTGAGACAAGGAATCATCAAAAGCCTTTTCTGCTCCCGCAGCGCCCATGCCGCCTTCATCTACATATCCAATTAAGTGCGTCGCCAATGCAGGGCTAGAATAACGGCTTTTAAGCGGAAAGACCGTCACCCCTGGTGCCGAAATATTTTGATCGAGCTTCAGCAGAAAAGGATTTCGTTCCGTTAAAAGCTGATAGACACTTTTGATTTTAGACTGCGGCAAAATTTTACTCAATGCCGCCGCTGTTTCCGTACTGGGGGCAACCGCTGCAAGATATTCGGTGCTTCCTTCTGTCAGCGGCTTCATCTTTCGGTCATAAATCATTCCCCTCTCCCTTCGAATCTGCAAGGTGTATTTTTGCTGATTTGCAGCTGCCTGCGCCAAAGTCCCATCATGAATCGTCAATCCATAGAGACGAATAATGCAAATAGACAGGCCAAGCATCAGAATTGCAAACAATGAAACTACCCTTTTTCCCATAAAAAAGCACCTCCGAAGGATAGTTTTTCCACTTCGAAGGTGTTTTATAATCTATAATTTTATTTTATGAAAGTTTATGACGTAAAAAAGCACCGGGAGCAATCGGAATTTCTGTCTTTAAAAGCACTTTCATCTCTGCATGATTTGCATTTTGGAGGGGCTCTCCGTCCTCATCATAAAGTTCTGTCAACGGAACAAGGTATGGCGCTTTTCCGGGCTCCATCACATCTGCTGTTTCACCAGCAAAAAATCGGTTTCTCTGTTTTAAAACTGCAGTTCCATTTCCATAAGATTCGCAGACAGCAATCACTTCATATTCACGGACATACCCACTGCTTTCCAAAGTCTGTCCGGGTTCCTTCCCTAAATAAAAACCATGAGAATACTCTCGATGACTAATTTTATGAAGTTCTTCTTCCGCCCATGCAGTTAACGGAGCACCATTCACAGCATCCTCTAAAGCACGCCGATACGCATTCGTAACAGCTGCCACATAATAAGGAGATTTTGCCCGCCCCTCTATTTTTAGGCTGGTAACACCAGCTTCCAAGAGTTGAGGGAGATAGTCGATCATACATATATCCTTGGAATTTAACAGATATGTTCCATCTTGATCTTCCTCAATCGGAAAATATTTTCCCGGACGTGTTTCTTCACATAAAGCATATTTCCAACGGCATGGCTGTGCACAGGCTCCACGGTTCGCATCTCTCCCAGTCAAATAGCTGGAAAGGAGGCATCTTCCTGAAAAAGAAACACACATAGCGCCATGCACGAAACACTCAATTTCAAGATCTTCTGGAATATGTGCTCGAATTTGTGCAATCTCCGGAATGGAAAGTTCACGAGCAAGCACCACCCTTGAAGCCCCCAGATGATAAAACGCATTTGCAGTTGCGTAATTGGCAACTCCAGCTTGTGTGGAAATATGCAGTGCAACTTTCGGTGCGTATTTCTTTGCCATCTCCATCACACCAAAATCCGTCATAATAAACGCATCAATACCCGCATCCTGTGCTTTTTCAAGAAACTTTGGAATCCGTTGGAGCTCCTCATTTCTTGGGATGGTGTTACAGGTAAGATAAACTTTAACCCCGTGTGCATGCGCAAACCGAACCGCTTCTATTAGCTCTTCATCGCCAAAATTTTTAGATGCCGCGCGCATCCCAAATTCTTTTCCAGCAAGATAAACGGCATTTGCCCCATAACGAACCGCTTCCTGCAAACTTTCAAAATCTCCTGCAGGAGAAAGGAGTTCTGGCCTTTTCTTCATTAGAGCAGCCCCGCGGTCCGGAGATTTGCCTGATGCTCTGCATAAGTGGAAGCATAATAGGCTTGTCCTGTCGTCTGATTATGGCAGAAGTAATAATAAGAGGTCTTATTCGGCTGCAGAGCTGCTTGAATTGCTTTTACTCCCGGGTTGCACACAGCGCCCGCAGGCAGTCCCTGCAGCTGATAAGTGTTGTAATTACTCAGATAGGTGTTGCGTTGATCTTCCGGAATATCATCTTTTGTCCGATAAGGATAGTATTTCGTCGAATCGCAGTCCAGCGTATAGATATTCAGTGATTTACCGGAATTCAAACGGTTGTGGAGAATAGAAGAAACATTGTACATGTCCTCTTCATTGGCTGATTCCGCCTGAATAATAGAAGCCAGTGTAATAACCTGATCCCACGTATATCCCTGATTTTTCGCCTCATCCTGCAACTGTTGGGTAAACTGACTATTTGCATTCTGTACCATCTTTTGTACAACGTTCTGGACATCTTCATTTTGATAGAATTGGTAGGTATCTGGGAAAAGATAGCCTTCCAGCTTATAATATTTTCCTGAAGTTCCATTCAAATCGTTAATCATCGTATAGCTGGAGTCGAAAGCATTGGTATTTAGTTCCTTCAAAAAATCTTCCTGCTTGCAGATTCCATTTTGTTCCAACAAAGTCCCCAGTTCCATCGCATTGAGTCCTTCTGGAACCGTTACTTTTACGATATCCTGTCGGTTTGCCGTAGACTGAATTGTATTAATGATCCCCTCATAATCCAAATCTGTCTTTACTTCAAAAGAACCGTTGCGGTAACTACCGTCAGCTTTTCTAATTTTCGAATACAAGCAGAAGAAATCCGGTTCGTTAATCACACCGGCTTTCTGCAGAATTTGAGCAATTTGGCGGGTCACTTCTTGATTACTCTGTTTTGCAGCAGAAACTTGCTGAAAAGATAAGCCCTGAATATTATCTTGTGACATAGAAACTTCTTTTTCCGTCACAGATTCCGGAATTTCAACCGTCACGGTTGCTGAACTTCTTCCGATTGCAAGAAGATCATTCATTCCGGTCAGCATATATTTTGCAACAACCGCACTGACAATGACAATCATGGCCCACCAGATCAAGCGGAAAAAGCGGCGATTTCCCTTTCGTTTCTGACGATTTCGTCTTTTATGCGCTTGTTTAGACCGTTTTTCTTCGCCGGCCTCTCTGGCCGCTTCTGCACGGACGGCTGCATCTCCACTGAAACTATTCAGAGATTCATCATCCTTCTGCTGCTTCTCTTTTTCGTCGTTCATGCCTTACCTCCAGCAAACTTTTCATGTGATATGCGCCTGATATATTTTTCTGTGACCAGCACATCGACCGGTCGATCATAATATCCATGCGGCAGATTCCACTGTACACAGGCACTATAGCACAGTCCTACCGTATTTCCTGCAAATTTCATTAAAAAACGATCATAATAACCTTTTCCATAGCCAAGCCGAAATCCATTCGAATCAAAACTGAAGCCCGGAACAATACAAAGTCCCTGCGAAAAATCTGTGATTTTACGGCATTTTTCCGGGAGCGGTTCCAAAACACCGAAGTTTCCGGGTGCAAGATCATCAAATGAACGGATTTCATAAAATTCCATTTCATTGTTCTCGATGCAGCGAGGAACTGCTACCAATTTATGCTGGCTAAGTGCTGTAGCAATTAAAATATGTGTATCAACTTCAATGGGTTTACTAACATAAGTAAAAATCAATTGACTCTTACGATATGCGGGCAATTTCCATAAGCGCTGATGCATTTCATAGTCCAAAGCCTTCTTTTGAGAAGAATCCAGATTTTCCCGGTATTCCCTGTAATGCTGCCGCAGACTAATTTTCAGCGCTTTAATATTTTTCACCGGCATTGAATTGATTTTTTAACGGCGAGAGCTTTTTTGCTCCCGCAAAGAGCTTCAATCAGCTGAAACGAAAAATCGAGAGCAACACCGGCACCCTTTGCCGTGATGAACTGCCCACTGCACACCACGGATTCACTGCCGATTTTGCAGCCGAGATCTTTTTCGTAGCCCGGATAACAGACCGCTGTCTGATTTTTTAAAAGGTTCCAATGCCCCAAAACAGATGGTGCCGCACAAATTGCAGCAATGAAACTCCCTTTCTGAAAAGCGTTCAGCACTGTTTTTTTGACTTCTTTAGACGCTTCCAAATTGAGTGTTCCCGGCATTCCTCCGGGAAGAATCACCATTTCTGTCGAATCGGAATATGGAGCTAGTTCTTCCGTTGTTATATCAGTCATGACAGAAATTCCATGGGAACCTGTAATCTCTTTTTTTCCAACGCCAACCGTTTTGATTTCACATTTTGCACGGCGCAGCAAATCTACCGGTACTAACGCTTCCGTTTCTTCAAATCCATCCGCCAAAAAAAGAAGAATCATATCTGTTAACTCCTTCCAAGCAAAATTCAGTCCATCGCCAACCCAAGATATCCACCTTCGACTTCCAAAAGCGTTTTTTCTTTAAGTGCCTTTCCCATTCCAAATGGAATTTCGAATTGAGAAAAAGGGCCTATCGGCATTCTTAAATGATAAATCTTCGCAGGCATTTTAGCAAGCACTGATGCCATAAGCTGCGGAAAATCCGATTGAGAGGACATTAATTCTGGAATCTGACAAGTATCGTTTTCCATATAAGCAAGTGCATAAGCATTTTTCTGCGCAATCAAATGAGACCCATAAACCTCACCGAACCGGATTGCTCTCCAAAATCCCTGTTTGTTCCAAAGCATAGACCCTGGAACTTCTTTCAAAATACGATTTCGAACCTGATTGAGTCTTGGAATATCCGGTAAATTATTTTGCGCCAAAAAGCCATCGGAAATTTTCTTTAACTCTTCATATGAAAAATCCGCTTTTCCTGCTTTAAAGCAAGTGCTGTAACCAGAAAGCTCATAAAAATGATAGAGACCTTCATTTGCAGGCAAAATGATAGAGTACCAATCTCCTCTTTCAAGTCCAACCTGTTCGGCCTTACTAAGCAGCTGCTTCATTAACCCTTGCCCGCGGTACTCCGGAAGGGTTGCACAGGCGAAAACATATTGAGCTGATACCTTTTGATCATTTCGAAGTGAAATTTTTCCCGGAAGCATTTGCAGCATCGAAACCGGTTTTTCCTCTTCTACTACTACAAGGCATTCTTCAGGATGAAAAAAATTCGTAAAATAAAATCTTGCCGCTCTTTTTTCTTCCTGAAACGCAATCTGCCAAAGAAAGATTAAATCTTTTAGCATAGACCAATCAGCAAAGCGAATCATTTTGTGGGCTCCTTTAATGATACTGCATATTTCTGCAGTAAAAATGCCGGTTGATAAGAAAGCTTCGCTTTCCTCAAGCCCTCCAATCCCATATCTTCCTCTCGGTTTACATAATCATATTGCTCCAAATGGCGTTTAGCAAATTCATGATTAATCACCGCATAAAGGCCATCATACGGAAGTGCTTTTTCAAAATGCAGCAAAAACACTTTTGGATTGATCTCCTCCCCAATCGTAAAAGCGGCTGGCTTTTCGTTTACATAAACCAATCCACCCTGCAAATGGAGCGCTTCAAAATTTTGGAATGCTTTTTCCAAAGCTTCCATTTCTGCTTCGGGACCATCATTATCCTGTTTCCATTTTATCGCAATTTCGCGGCAGTCATTCATGTTTTCCCCAGTAATCTCTTCATAACGCCATGCGTAAGAACGCTCAAATTTAGCAATGTGATTCCGCTTGCTGTGGTATTTTCTCCCTGATAATGTAATCAAATCTTTTGTAGAATAAATATAATCGGAACCGTTCCGATCAAAATCACATTCAAATCTTCCCGGAAAATCACGTTGAAGTTCTTCTATGCCTGACTGCGTAATTCCCCACATTTTAAATGGAATCTTTTTTTCCTTTGCATCTTCAATCAAAAGCTCCATTCCTTCATAGGGATTCTCCCCAATTGGAAAATTATACGCACAGCAATGCTTTCCGGAACATAGAAAAACGAAATTTTCATGTTGACAAATTTTCGAATGATAAGTATGATTCCACAGAAACAGCGTTCCAAAAGCTGCTTCACTGCCCATCCATCCGCTCTGAGACAAAATGGGTTGTAGCCATATTCGATCTTCCAACGTAGGATATTTAAATGATAGCATATGCTGAAAACTCCTTATCTATCTTTTGGGTCATCTCGCGGTGAATTTCTTCTGGAGTACGCAAGCGACCGTTTTCCACACAATGTACAATCTGCCATTTGAGAGTCTGCGCAGCAAAAGCAGCCGATTCACGGCAGGCATGCTGAAAAGAACAATCTTTCTCATGGATATCCTTTTGGCTTTCATCCCCATGATATCTCTCATTTAAAAGCTGCTCTGATACTTCTTCCGGCATTTCCAGATAAAAAGTCAGATCCGGCTTTGGCAGCCCCAATTTTTCATATTCATAGTCTTCCAGCCATTTGAGGAATTCACCCCATTTTTCTTTTTCAACCTTTGGAAGCTGAAAAACCAAGTTGCTGGTTGTATAGCGATCCGCAATGATCATGTCTCCCCGATCATACGCTCTTTTCCAACAACGCCTATAAGAGGCAAAACGGTCTACCGCATAAAAAGACGAAGCCGCATAAGCATTGACGTCTCCCGGTTGATTTCCAAAATCACCGTTAAGATACATCCTCACAAGAGACGAGGAAGGACTCTCATAGTCCGGAAAAGAAATCTTTTGAAATGCTATTTTCCGAGAAGACAGGGCTTCGCAAAGAAGCTTTGTCTGTGTTTCTTTTCCGCTTCCATCCAAGCCTTCTATCGCAATCAGTTTTCCAGCCAATTATTCTTCCCCGATTCTTTTAAAATACGAGCGCATTTCCTCTGCTTTTCCGCAGGACATTTTCCCCTCGGAACAAGCTCCACGAATACAAGAAGGTCCTGAAACAGCAAAAAGATCCGGGGCAACTTTTTTGACAAGTGCCAACATCTGAATTGCTACATCACGAATCTCCCACTGTGCTCGATTACAACAACGCAAAGAGAAAAAGTGGCGAAGGCTGCGTGCATTCATGGTACAAATCATCTTTGTCGTGCAGGCGTTGGGAAGGACGAAACGTGCGTCTTCAATCGATTGTTTTTGAGCTTTAGAAGCCGCCTGTTTCGGAGAAAATCCTTTAGAAAGCCACTCTTTTTCATGCTTTTCTTTTAAAAGAGCTGTCAGATGCTCATAATGTTCCTGATCTTCTTCCATGGCTTTCAAAAATTCTTGTTTTGCTTCCGGAATGGATTCGATTTCCGGCGGAATCACATATTCAAAACGAGATTCTGCAACATATCTTTGACTCTGAACACTGAAGCTTGCAATTCGGTGCCGAGTGATCTGAGCCATAAGAGAACGAGAAACGCCTTCAATGCCAAAAGTAAAAGAAGCATGTTCGATTGGGCTGTCATGGCCTAAATCAGCCAGCATTTTCACAAACTGTGAAGTTTTTTCTTCGTCAAGCCCCTCCTGAATATTTTGAATGTTCGTCGGAGAATAGCAAAGTTTAGCTGCACTGGCGACGAGCTTTTCAGGCATAGGCGTATAGCAAAGCAATGTAACTGTTGCCATCGAAAAGTCCTCCTTTTGATATCTATTTTCCCATTTTTATTTTTATTATATCAAATTCCGACTACTCATTCAACCTAAAATTCTTTTTATAAAGTTTCGCACCATTTTTCGAAAATCTCATAAGATGGGATAAGCGAACTCCATGATGCTTTGATAGGAGGATTTTATATGCAACAAAACAATGAAGTACAGCAAAACGGCTGCTTTAAAGAAGCCGTCTGTGTTGATGCTCAGCGCGTCTATGACTCCTGCAGTTCTAAAGACTGCCTGGAAGATCTACAGGTATTCTTTGCTACCAGCAAGCGTCCTACAATAGAGCACTGTGCAAGTGTCCGTCTGCGCAGTGTGGATGTGATCACAACTTATGTCAATATGGAGCCAGTCCCATTTAACAAAGGCTTTTATTCTGTTGATATGACCTTTGTGTTTGACGTTTGTGTTGATGTCTATACGGCACCAGCTTCCTGCCCTGTTTCGGTAAACGGGCTTTCCCTGTTCACCAAAAAGGCAATTCTTTATGGCAGTGATGGGAATGTAAAACTCTTTACATCCGGTCACCCTTGTGATGACAGCCTTCCACCGGAAACTGGAAAAGTTCTTCCGAAAGCTGTTGTACAGGTTGCAGATCCTGTGGGCCTCTCTGCACGGGTCTGCGATGCTCGCCCCGGATGCAGCTGCGGCTACCAGGTACCAGAAGAAATCAGCAAACAATTTGGCGGCGACTTTGATACGGAATGTGCAAGGAACATCTATATCACAATCGGATTGTTCTCAATTGTACAAATTGTACGCAACGTTCAGATGCTGATTCCAGCTTATGATTTTTGCTTCCCGGCAAAAGAATGCCCCAACAGCAGTGACGACCCCTGCGAAATGTTTAAGAAGATCGACTTTCCTACTGACGAATTTTTCCCGCCCAAAGCCAGCGAGTGCGGATGCAATAAGGATTCTAACTAAAAGAAAGAAGCGGCAGACTTCTAAAATCTGCCGCTTCTTTTTTATTCTTTTGTCAAACGAGCAAAATTTGCCATCAATTTTTTTGTTCCGATGGAGTCGAATGCAATTTCAAGGAGCACATCATTTCCCATTGGAGCAACAGACAATACCATTCCATGCCCAAAAGTCTTATGGCACACGGAATCCCCCGGGGCAAACGTTACGCCTGTGGGATGACTCTTCAAAGACTGCGAAGGACCAAACTTTCGTGCAGCTACTGTTTCTGCTCTCTGACTATCTTTTCTGGAAATTGGAAGAGAAATTCCTTCTTCAGGCTTTTTCCACGATCTTGACTCTGTCTGTTCGGTCAATTCCGCTGGGATCTCTTGCAAAAAGCGACTGGGACGATTTCGCTGAGTGGTTCCAAATATCATCCGGCTATTCGCATGCAGGATATAAAGCTCTTCCTTGGCTCTAGTAATCGCCACATAAGCGAGGCGCCGTTCTTCTTCAATCTCGTGCGGGTTATAAATTGCCTGGACTCCCGGAAAAATTCCTTCCTCAAATCCCGGCAGGAATACGATTGGAAATTCCAGCCCCTTTGCTGAGTGCATGGTCATCATAACAACGGAGTCGGCCGCTCCATCATAATTATCAATATCCGTCATCAGAGAAACTTCTTCAAGGAATCCTTCCAGAGAAGCTTCTTCCCCATTATCTTCTTCATACTGCTGTAAATTGGAGCTTAATTCATTGATGTTTTCCAGCCGTTCCTGTGCGCCTTCTTCCACCCCAACTTTCAGACTTGCTATGTAATCGGTCTTGTCTAACATTAATTCATAAAGTTCTTTCAGACCAATCTGGGGATCTTTTGCCGCCTGTATCAGTTCGTTCATCATGGCGGAAAACTGCTGAAGTTTCGGAGCCGATCTGCTCAAAGAAGGATACTGATCTGCATTGGAGATCACGGAAAACAGGGACTGATCCAACGCAGCTGCGATCTCGGCCGCCTGTGCAATTGTTTTATCCCCGATACTGCGTTTTGGTTGGTTGATAATTCTTCTCAAACGAATTTCATCATTTGGATTATTGATTACACTTAGGTAAGAAATCATATCACGAATTTCCTTACGTTCATAGAAGCGGAGCCCGCCAATAATACGATAAGGAATTCCTGATTTTACGAAATGACGCTCCAACGTGCTGGACTGTGAGTTCATACGATAAAGAATCGCATGATCGCTGAATTTTCTTCCCTTCGCAACACTGTCCAGAATCCCCTTCGAAATGTAATCTGCCTCATCCTGCTCACTCAAAGCGGAATGGACATGGACCAAACTTCCGACAGGATTATTCGTCCAAAGAGTTTTTCCTTTTCTTTCGGTATTATTGGAAATAACAGCATTTGCCGCATTCAAAATAGTCTGCGTAGAACGATAATTCTGTTCCAAACGAATCACCTTGGCATTTGGAAAAGTCTTTTCAAAACTCATGATATTTTCGATGGTAGCACCACGAAATTTATAAATGCTCTGATCATCATCGCCGACCACACAGAGATTTTGATTCTTTTGTGCAAGCAGTTTGATTAATAAGTACTGCGCATGGTTGGTATCCTGATACTCATCCACCATAATATAACGAAATTTATTCTGATAATATTCAAGGACCTCTGAATGTTCCGAAAGCAATTTGACAGCATTGCAAATCAAATCATCAAAATCCATCGCATTTGCTTCCTTCAAACGGCGTTGATAAAGTTCATACGCCTTTCCGATAGAAAGCAGACGATTATCGTTTCCGGCAGTCTTCAAGTAATCTTTAGAAGAAATCACACTGTCCTTTGCATGAGAAATCTGATTGAGAACCATCTTAATCGGAAAAATCTTCTCATCAATATGAAGCTCTTTCAGGCACTCTTTCATTAGACGTTTACTATCATCGGTATCATAAATCGTAAAATGATTACTATATCCGATTTCATCGCCATAACGGCGCAAAATTCTTGCACAGGTTGAATGAAACGTGCTGGCCCAAATTTCATTTCCGTCTTCTCCAAGCATAGACATCAGCCTGTTTTTGAGTTCCCCTGCGGCTTTATTCGTAAACGTAATTGCCAGGATCTGATACGGATAGCATGATTCAACCGCCAAATGAGACTGGATCGTTTGCGGAACTTCTTCTCCAGATTCCAGCGCAGAAGCAAGCGTTTGCTCCTCTTCTTCTGTAAAAGACTGCTGAAACCAGTCGCTGTGATATGCGTTTCCAAACCGAATCAAATTGGCGATTCGATTAACCAAAACAGTCGTCTTTCCGCTGCCTGCTCCCGCCAGAATTAGAAGTGGTCCTTTTACGCAAAAAACCGCTTCTTTCTGCCGATCATTCATCCTTGAAAACTGTTTTTCCAAAAATTCTTTTCTCAATTGTGCCCTATTTTTATTCATAGAATCCCTCCGCGAATGAAAGGCCCGCACGCATTGCGTGTGCGAGCCTTCCTCTCTATATAATCATATCATCAATTATTTAAGAATACTTAAAAAGGTTCCTGCCACCACTGCAGAATAAATAATTCCAGCTACGTTTGATCCCATAGCGTGCACCAAAAGGAAGTTCGCAGGATTCTCCTCCTGCCCCACTTTCTGTGAAACACGCGCTGCCACTGGTACAGCTGATACACCTGCCGAACCAATCAAAGGATTGATCTTTTCATGCGTTGCCCGACACAAAATCTTTCCAAAAAGGATCCCTCCGGCTGTTCCAACGCAAACGGCTATCAGTCCCAGCAAAATAACACCTAACGTCTGTACATTCAAAAAGGCTTTTCCAGTAGCTGTTGCACCAACCGTGACACCTAAAAGTACAACTAGAATCGTCATCAACGCATTCTGAATCATATCAGGCAGCCGCACGGTCACACCGGATTCACGCACCAAATTTCCAAGCATCAGCATTCCGACTAACGGAGCCGCATCCGGCAAAAGCAGTACAACTAAAATTGTAATAATAATTGGAAACAAAATTTTTTCCAATTTAGAAACAGGTCTTAACTGCGCCATCACAATCATGCGCTCTTTTTTTGTTGTCAGCGCACGCATAATCGGCGGTTGAATAATTGGAATCAACGCTATACAAAAATAAGTGACAACTGCGATCGACCCCAAAAGTTCGGGTGCCAATTTACTGGTCACAAAAACTGCGGTTGAGCTGTCCGCTGCTCCAATCATTCCAATGGAACCAGCTTGACGGAGTGTAAATGAAAGGCCCGGAATCCCAAGATTTCCAATTAACACAGCTCCGATAAAGGTTAAAAAAACGCCAAGCTGTGCTGCAGCTCCCAAAATAAGACTCTTTGGATTCGCAATCAAAGGCCCAAAATCCGTCATAACACCAATGCAGAAAAAAATCAGCGGCGGATAGATGCCCAACTTTACCCCTTGATAAAGATAGTAAAACAAGCCCCCGGCCTGAGATACCTGCACATATTCTGCACCATTCATTGTAACGATCGGATACATGACTTCTGTTCCAGGATGTGCAGCCATATACTGCATCAATGGCTGCATTTCTGAAGAAGGTGCCGCCATAATCCCAGGAAATACATTGACGAAAAGCATCCCGAATGCGATAGGCAAAAGCAGCAAAGGTTCAAACTGCTCTGCTGTTGCAAAATAAAGCAATACACAGGCAATCCCAATCATTATGTAATTTTTCCAATCATGAGAGACAAAGCCGGAAGAGCTGAGAATGTTTTGAATTGAATTCCACAGGCCCTGTAAAATTCCCATATGAACGACCTTTCTTTATGATAGAAACAAGGTCTCTTAAATATATTAAAACGGACGCGTATTCTGGAAAATACCCGCCTGAGCCCATGTTGAACGTGAACGACGGCTCTTATGCTCTGCCTGACGTCTATCGGATTTCTGCGGTTCTACTGAACGACTTACGTTCTGCACTGCAACTTCTGCTCCAAATATTGTATAAACTGCTCCCGAAATTGCTGCCAAAACTTCTCCAGGAATCTTTGCCTCCTGGGAACTCGCTAATTCCGTCTGCACTGCTGCAGAAAGGACCGCCAAAATTTCTCCGGAAACTTGCTGATTTGAGGTAACAGGCCGATTCATTGTCTGAACTGCCACGGATGGTTCCCCCCTTCCCTTTTGAATGGAACTCTTTTTTGGCTCTTCGCAAATTTCAGATTCCTCCGAATCTTGTTTAAGCTTCTGTACGCTTGAATACGCCTTCATCACTAAGAGTAAAAGAAGCAAAACAGCAAAAACAATCACAATCCCAGTTAATAAAACGGTAACTGCAATCTGATCCTCATTTACTGATGACTCTAATCTCATACACTTTTTACCCCCAAAAATAATGTTAGGCAAATTAATTTTGTGTGTTGTGATTAAAAAAAGAACCGCGTTTATTATAACCGATTCTGCAAATGATTTCAATGAAATTCTATTTTAAAGTCCTGAAGGCCTCTTCACCCTTCAAAGTAAAATTGTCTATTTTTCATTGATTCTTTTTAAAAAAATGCTATAATAAAATTTATAAAACCATGAAAGGCAGTTTTTAAAATGACAAGTGATGAATTTCGCCATTCATTTAAAGGCAGTAAATATAATCTTGGGCTTGCCGTTTACAGCTGTGGGATTCAGCGCTGTGCCCCCAATCATTCTTGGGGGCCTGCTATTCGTGACCATTATTTAATCCATTACATTGTCAGTGGACACGGTACTTTTTCTGCCGAGGGAAAGAGTTGGCACCTTTCTGCCGGACAAGTATTTCTGGTAAAGCCAAACGTAATTGCTTCTTACCGTGCGGATTCGGATTTTCCATGGGAATACTGCTGGGTTGGTTTTAATGGAAGTGATGCTCCCCATCTGATGGAGCAGACCGGTCTTCTGGGAGGAGACCCTGTTTTTGATTGCGGGAAAGAAAATGCCTGTAAAGATCTGATCATGAAAATCATTTCAGTCTCAGGGTCTGGTGATAGTGCCGAAGCAAAGATGGAAAGTTGTCTTTTGTGGTTTCTATCCTATTTGATGGATCACTTTGGAAAAAAGGCAGATACTTGTGAATCCGGATTTCACTACGTGCAGAAAGCAATGCGCTTTATTGACCGCAGTTATTCCATGCCGATTGGAATCGGCCAAATTGCGGCAAGCGCAGAAATTTCCCGCAGCCATCTTTATCGGCTCTTTGTCCAATATTTGAAAATGCCGCCCAACGAATATTTGACCCATTATCGTCTGCAGAAAGCAATCTTTTTCTTAAAAGAGAAAAAGTTAAGTGTAGGCGAAGCGGCATATTCCGTTGGGTTTTCTGATCCGCTGTACTTTTCCCGGGTTTTTAAAAAGCATATGGGATTCCCACCCAGCCAATATACTAGAAGAATCCAATCATAGAGGAGGAAACATAAATGAGCAAACCAATCGAGCGAATTTCCGAATGGTCTCAAAAAATTGAAAATTATCAAGCAGTCGCATGGGACCGACTTCCTGAAATTTATCTCTATATGGATCAAGTCCTTACTTTTATGGAAAAACAACTTTCTCTATTTGAACGGGATGAACATGCAGGACTGCTTTCTTCCAGTATGATTAACAACTATGTAAAAGCGGGGGTTTTACCGCGCCCAGAATCCAAAAAATATAATCGTTCCCACCTCGCTCTTTTGACAATTGTCTGTCTTTTAAAACAAGTTCTTTCCCTTCAAGATATTCATGCTCTTTTAAAAACATCACTTGACACTCAATGTGAAAGTGATCTCTACGATGCTTTTTGCAAAGCGCAGAAAGCATCAATTGAAGAAGTATGCAAAAGAGTTGACAGTGCTGCCAAAGAAGGGGATTCGGCATTGACAAAACTTGCAATGGACCTTTCAATTGAGGCGGATGCCCGCAGGGTTGCAGCCGAACGAATCTTGAGCGAACAGCAAAAAGGGAGTACCGAAAAAAATCTTAACAAATAGCTTTCAAAACGATTAGCTAAAAGAATATCAAGATGTACATGGAACAGAAATTAAATTTAGCCATTTGAAAAATTCTTGCATTCATTGTCTTTCTTGTCGGATAAGTAGACATTCAAAAAAATGCAAGAATGAATTGATTTTAAATGAAAGCTATGCTATAATAATTTCATATTTGCCACCATGGTAGATATGCCGCTGTGGTGGAATCGGCAGACACAAGGGACTTAAAATCCCTCGGTAGCAATACCGTACCAGTTCAAGTCTGGTCAGCGGCACCAAAATCGTTTTGATAGGAATGAGCAATTATTTCTATCAAAACGATTTTTTTATGAAAAGAATTCCCTATGTTGCAGCTCAACCATCCGGATGCATATGCTCTAACTGCCAACTTGTAGGCATCATTTAGGGATTGACAAATAAGGATATTTAATTATATAATAATGTAAACTCACAGTTTACTTAATTGCAATAGTGTGAAATTTGAGGTGCATTGAATGGGATACAATGACAGAAAGCAACAAGAGAAAGAAATCAAGCGAAAAGATATTATCGACGCTGCAGAGCGAGTCTTTTTTTCCAAAGGGTTTGAAAATACATCGATGGATGAAGTTGCCAAGGAGGCAGAGTTCAGCAAACGGACTGTCTACATCTATTTTAACAGCAAGGAACAAATTTATTTTGAGATCATGATCAGAGGGTACCGACTGCTCATTCAAATGATCGAAAACAGCTTCAGTTCAAAACCGCCACGGAACGCCTTGGACGAATTGCACAACATTTTTTTTACTTTTTTTGAATTCAGCCGAGATTGTCCGGAATATTTTAAAGCAATCATGGAATATGAAACAAAGGATTCAGCTGATCAAACTAGTGTGAAGGACGAATCCAAGGCGGAATGCTATCGGTTGGGCGAAATAATTTTCGGATATCTTTTCCGCGCACTGCAAAAGGGCGTTGCACAAGGAACCCTCCGCAGTGGGCTCGATACCGAACAAGCTGCATTAATTTTATGGGCATGTACCATCGGAGTTTACAACACGGGAAAGAAAAAAGGCGATTATCTAAAAAATTACCATGGTGTTGATTCCAATGAGTTCATATCGGAATCCTTTCAGTTGATTATGCAACTGATCGACAGAAATGGAGAAAATCAAGATGAAAAAAGCTCTTAAAATCGGAAAATTTATTTTAATCGGCATTGCTGTGCTATGTCTCATCTTAGTAACCATACTTTACTGTATTAGCGGAGGATCTATGAAACAAACGTATATGGAACCTTGGTCAAAAAATTATGCTGAAAAGTATTCTGATCCTAGAGTACGCCTTGCAGCCGCCGGTTTGCTTGCCGCAAGCAATCATAATATGCAGCCATGGAAAATAAGCCTTGACGAATCCAACCCTATGGTATTCTATCTTTATGCCGACAGCTCGCGCACAACCAAAGAAGTCGATCCATACGCCCGGCAGATGATGATTTCACAGGGAACTTTTCTCGAATATGTCTCCGTAACGGGTGAAGAAGAAGGTTATCACGCGAATATTGCTCTTTTCCCCGACGGCACATACGACGAATCCCATCTTACAGAGAGCATGGATTCAAAGCCGGTTGCAAAGATTACGCTTACAAAAACACAGCCCGAAAGCAGTGCGCTTTATGATACCCTTTTTCTGCCGGATACCAACAGAGAAGCCTATCAACCGGAAAAGCTAACGGACTCGCAGGTCTCGGCTCTCAAACCACTTTCCTCTATGAGTAACGTTTCCATCAAGCTGTATCAAGATCAGGAAAATCTCAGCAATATCGGCAAGTTTGCTTTGCAAAGCGCAACGATTGAGGCAGGTGTCACTCGTGTGATGGACGAATCAAATGCTATCTTCCGGGCGAACGAATATCAGAAAAATGAATACCGCTACGGTTATTCGGTGGAAGGACAAGGCACTTCCGGCTTTATGAAAAATATTCTGCAGGGACTGGTTACGCTTTTTCCATCCATGAACACTGGAAAATCCGCATCTCAAAATTTTATTAATTCCACCAAAACATCCATCGAACATACTCCGGCATACGCTATGATCATAACCTCTGGAAATAGTCGTCTCGAGCAGGTTGAAAGCGGAATGATTTACAGCAAACTGGTACTGACCGGGCATACACTTGGCTTAGCGATGCAGCCTCTAAGCCAGGTATTGGAGGAGTATCCTGAGATGGAATCTCCCTATACCGAATTTAAAGAAGCCTATGCGCCGGATGGCAGTACCGTGCAGATGCTCTTTCGCGTTGGTGTTGCTACAAAAAGTGTTCCACTGAGTATGCGGTGTGACGTGCAAAGCCTTATAAGACCTGATTAATATAGGAATCAACCTGTATAAATATGGCTCCTCACAAATGTGGGGGGCCGTTTTTATGTCCACATCCGAGAGGATTAGTAAATATGAATCGTACAAACAATAATCGGGTTCCTATCAAGTTTGACATCATGAGAAAAAAGTGCTAAGTTTACTAAATGATAATGGATTGCATTTGCATGTACGTTAGTTTAAAAAAATTTTACACGAAACTTGGAGGGACACATGGATACAAAAATCGGAATTATATCCGGATTTCTGGGAGCCGGAAAGACGACTTTGATACAAAAGCTATTAAAAGGAAGTCTGTCAAATAAAAAAGTTGTACTCATTGAAAATGAATTTGGCGAAGTCGGTATAGATGGCAAGATTTTGAAACAGACCGGAGTTCAGATTCGTGAAATTAATTCAGGCTGCATCTGCTGTACCCTTGCAGGAGATTTTAGTAATGCACTACAAGAAGTGATTCACAGATATAATCCAGACCAAATTTTAATTGAGCCTTCCGGCGTAGGAAAGCTTTCGGAAATTCTTCTCCCCTGCCAAGAAAAAGCTGGGATTAACTTTTGCATTACGGTTGTAAATGCGCTGAAATACAAAATGTATGCGAAGAACTTTTCTGAATTCTTTTTTGACCAGATCGAAAACGCAAATACGATCTTTTTGAGCCGGACACAAAAAGCTGAACCTAGTCAACTGCAGGATGCAGTAAAAAGCATTCGGCAGCATAATCCGAAAGCTGTCATCCTCACAACGCCGTGGGAGCAAATGTCGGCTGATAGAATGATGGAGATCGCTGAAGATGGCATCCCGCTCTTGATCAAAAAAGAAGAACTTCAAAAACATCATCAGCATGATGATGTTTTTGAAGTCTGGGGTGTGGAAACGCCAAATCTTTTTTCTCCTGACCTTCTGGAATCCGCACTAAAATCATTGTCTAAATATGGGACTATTCTTCGTGCAAAAGGGTTGGTTGCTTTAAACGACGGTAACTGGTGTCAATTTGACTATGTGCCTGACGAAAAGAATATTCAAAAAGCAGAACCGGATTTCACAGGACGAATCTGCGTCATCGGAGAAAATCTAGATAAGCTCGGACTCGCCGCATTATTTCAGGTATGATTTATGACAAAAATTGAAGTATTTTGTGGATTCTTAGAAAGTGGAAAAACGACACGGATTCAGCACCTTTTAGAGCAGGAGCACCTCGAAAATTATGGGAAAATTCTGGTTTTACAGTGTGAGGACGGAGAAACTGAATTATGTCTGTCAATTATGAAAAATAAAAACGTGCTATTAAAGCAGATCGACCAGAAGGAAAAAATATGCTCTGAACTTTTTTATAAAATCAAGTTGGAAGTAAACCCAGATCTCATACTTATCGAATATAACGGAACCTGGCCAATCGAGAAACTGCTTTCCCTATCAATGCCCAATGACTATAAAATTAACCAAATCTTTTTTTGTGCCGACGCTTCTACCTTTGATTTTTACATCAAGAATACCGGTGGACTGATGGCTAATCAACTCAGCAATGCTGACGCAGTGCTTTTTAACCGTGTTTCAGGGAATGCAAAGCGATTAAAAAGTACAATTCGAAATTTGAATCGTTCCGCTTTCGTTTCTTTTGACAAAGAAATGGAGGATTCTTTTTTCAAAGGACTATTTGACCCTGAAATATCCAAAAAGAATAGATCCCAGCAAAGAAGTTACCAACTGATTTTTTCTGCTCTGCTTGTTTGTACTTGTATCCTGTTAGCAGTCGCTTTTCATTCATCGCAGTCTTATAAATTCATTCAAAGCATAAACATGATTTTTATCGGTATCCTGATGCAGGCTGTTCCATTTCTGTTGATCGGAGCTTTTGTTTCTGCTTTACTGCAAGTGTTTCTCCCCGATAAAACGCTGGTCAAACTGTTTACTGCACATAAATGGCTTGGATTTCCGATTGCAATGATTCTCGGATTTTTCCTTCCCGTTTGCGACTGCGGTATTGTACCGATCGCGTCGAGGCTAACGCAAAAGGGCGTCCCTTTAGAGGAAGCGATGGTCTTTATGCTTGCAGCACCGGCAGTCAACCCCATTACTATTTTATCTACCCTATATGCCTTTCCAGGCCAACCACAATATGTACTCTACCGGATTGGTTTCGGTCTTCTCATTTCCCTGATTGCTGGTTTGACTTTAAGGCTGACCCACCAAGAAGCCTCGCTTGTTCTCTCCGGCGGATCTCCGGCGACCTGTTCCTGCGGGACAATTAGCTGTCCTCCCCCACATTCCGGAAAGTTGGGGAAAATAGAATCTGTTTTCATAATTGCAGGGCAGGAATTTCTTGGGATGGGTCGCTATATGATTGTCGGTTCCTTTTTATGTACTGTTCTTCAGCAAGCGACACCGGCAGTTCTGTTTCAAAGTACG
This sequence comes from Caproicibacterium sp. NSD3, assembly GCF_053613275.1. NCBI lineage: Bacteria > Bacillati > Bacillota > Clostridia > Eubacteriales > Oscillospiraceae > Caproicibacterium > Caproicibacterium sp. NSD3. The sequence continues at coordinate 1,093,954 of NZ_CM132119.1, read as the reverse complement.
GGGACGGTTATGGCTATGATTGTCCCAATTCTCCTGATGTTATTGGCAGCATTTTTTATGTCGGTCTGCTCTACTTCGAACGCATTTATCGGAAGAAGCTTTTTAAATATATTTCCGCCGGTTGCCGTACTCACTTTCATTGTTATGGGTCCTATGCTGGATTTAGCCAATTTGTTTCTTCTGGGCGCCAACTTTAAAAAAGAATTTGTAGTTCGTCTTGCAGGAATCCTTTTTGTCACTGGTCTTTTCGTTTTTCTGCTGCTTTCCTTACTGCTGAAAGGAAGGGCATTATGAAACAAAAAATAAACCTAGAAATACTTTTGGAGTCAATCATTTGCTTTTCGTTATCCGCTTTGCTTTTTTATGCGTTAATTTCGGACAAAGTCGCCGATTACGTACACCCTCGTATGAACGGCTATCTTTGGTTTGCGGCAATCGCTTTGCTGATCATTTCGAGCATATTCTTGCCTGCCGCATTTACTCCAAAGCATAATGCCAAACCCGGAAAATATTTTTTGTATTTTGTCCCTATTTTATTTGTCATTTTAATTCCGGCGGGAACCGTGCAAAACAAAGCCATTTCATTTGGCAGCACCTCCACCGTAGGAACAACAACAACTTCTGCTGGAAGCTCACCGCAGAATAACGGGACTATTATCCAAGGCAGCACTTCTTCAAATAATATTGGAAAAGCTGCAACATCCTCTGCCTTTTTCCTTCCAAAAGAAGACAGCAACGGGATCATCACAATTCAGGATGAACAATTTGCAAGTTGGTATCAGGATATTAATCAGAACATGAATCAATACGATGGAAAGACACTAAAATTCAAAGGACAAGTCTTTCGAATGAAAGACTTTGCAAAAAACGAAATGGTTCCTGTACGATATGCCATGGTCTGCTGCACCGCCGATTTGCAGCCATGCGGTGTTCTATGCAGAGGTGATGCGGTAACGCAGTATCAAGATAACGAATGGGTATGGGTTACAGGAAAAATTAAAATTGAACAATATAAAAATCAGACAATACCAATATGCTATGTTACAAAAATAGAAAAAACAGAAAAAGCCAGCAACGATTATATTTATTTTACTTATTATTGATTTTTTATCATAATTCATCATAAAATAAAAAAAGCGCCGAAAGCTACAGCTTACGGTGCTTTTTACGCGATTAATTATAAATTGGTTTATTTTTACTAGGACAAGCTATCATAAATTTCACTCAAATTTGATTTCATGCGGTCCAGATAGGTCTTGTCATCCTCGTTGCTTTCAATCGTGTAGATTTGTTCAACCTTTGCGCCAACCTGATCAGCAAGTGTCTGAGAAACAGCAGGACTGACCATATCTTCAACAAAAATTGTTTTTACGTTATTCTTTTTGCAGTAGTCCACAAGTCCCCCTAACTTCTGCGCACTTGGTTCTCCTTCTGCAAATACGTCTTCCACACTGTTTTGCTCTAGTCCAAAGTCTCTGCACAAATAAGCAAAAGCGGCATGTCCGGTTACAAAGCTCTTGTTCTGAGCAGCTTGAAATTTAGTATTGTATTCTGAATACAGACTTTCCAACTGCGAAACAAAATCATCACAGTTTTGTTTGAAATAATCAGCGGATGCGGGATCTGCCTTTATTAATCCATCTCGAATATTTTCGGCCTCTGTTTCAGCACCTTTCAAACTGATCCAAATATGAGGATCATATTGTCCATGCTCTTTGATTTCATCGGCATCTGTATTTTGAATCGGCGTTGCTCCCTTGGAAGCTTCAACTGCAACCAAATTTTTATTATTGGCCGCCTTAACTGTCTGATCCGCCCAGGATTCCATGCCAAAGCCATTATAAACAAAGACTTGTGCGGAACTTAATCCGGTAAGGTCCTGTGCTTTCGGCTCAAAATCGTGCGGTTCCGTACCATCCGGAATAATTGTTGAAACTTCCACCCTGTCTTTGCCGACAGCTTCTGTGAATTCTTTCATTGCGTCAAACGTTACAGATACTTTAACTTTTTCACTTCCTGTTGTGCTTGTCTGACTGGCATTACTGCTGCTAGTACTGCTCCCAGCGGTACTGTTATTCGTACTGCCACAGGCCGAAAGAGCCGGAACAATAAGCAAACTTAATAATAAGGCAACTATTTTTTTAGACATTTTGCTTTGACCCCCAAATTTTTACTTGCAAATGACTGTCATTTGCATATATAATAGTCTTAACACAATATCTTTGTCAAGAGAAAATGATATAAAATTTAAAGGTGGGTGTTTTTTACGATTCAAACAAACGAATTATATTTTTCCTATACCGGTTTGCCTCCGTACTTATTAAACGGAATTGACCTGGAAATAAAAGACGGCGACTATGTCTCAATATTAGGGGAAAATGGCTGTGGGAAAAGTACCCTTATGAAATTGATTTTAGGTTTTCTAAAACCAACCAAAGGGACCATTGTTACGCAAGCAAAACGGATTGGATATGTTCCTCAAAAAAATGATTTTTCAAATTCTAGTTTTCCCATCACTGTTTATGAAATGCTGAATGCTTATCGAAAACTTTTAAAAATCAAAAATAAAGAAGTAATTTATGACGTCTTACAAAAAGTCGGTATGAGTTCCTTTACGGATTCTTTAATGGGAACCCTCTCAGGAGGACAAAGCCAGAAAATATTCATTGCACGAGCGTTAATGGGAAACCCTGACCTGCTCATTTTAGATGAACCATCTACAGGTGTGGATATCGGCAGCCAGAAGGAAATCTATCATTTTCTTACCAGCATCAATAAAAAAAACGGCATCACGATTGTTTCTGTAGAACACAATCTTGATGCTGCTATTTCAAACTCTACGCTGATTTATCATCTGAGTAATGGGGACGGCCACCTTTGCACTCCGGAAAAATATACTGCCGAATTTTTAAAGAATGAACAATTAGGAAGGATTCGTTAGAATGTTAAATTATAGTTTCATGCAAAATGCTCTGTTTGTATCTGTTTTCATTTCCATACTTTGTCCATGTATCGGAATCTTTTTAGTGCTCCGGCGATATTCCATGATAGGAGATACTTTATCACATGCGTCCCTTGCCGGTATTACAATCGGATTATTGTGCAATCAAAGTCCGATTCTTGGCGCTTTTGTTTTCACTTCGATCTGCGGAGCTTTAATTGAATTTCTGCGGACTTATTTTAAAAAATATACCGATCTGATCTTAACAATTGTACTTTCGCTCAGCGTCGGCATTGCCATTACAATTATCAGTTCTGGAAAGCTTCATGCCAATGCGGACTCCTTTTTATTCGGAAGCGTTTTGACTGTTACGGAATTCGATATGATCACCGTATTTGTCCTTAGCATTATTTCTGTTTGTACTCTCATTTTTCTATACAATCAAATGCTCTATATTGCTTATGATGAAGAAGCCGCAAAAATAGCAGGAGTCAAAGTAAAATTGATTAATTATGTGTTTTCAATCCTTGTCGCATCGGCAATTTCAGTTTCGATCCGTATTGTCGGCGTCCTGGTATTAAGTTCTATGATTGCTCTTCCGGTCGCTACTGCACTGCAACTTGGAAAGGGATTTAAACTAACGCTTGTTTTTTCCATCATATTCAGCGTTGTAGACATTTTATCCGGGCTGTTTATTTCATACTACTTAAATGTAGCACCCGGTGGATTTACTGCCCTAGTTTCCGTCGCTGTTCTCGTAATTGTCATTTTAGTTCGAAGAATCGCATTTCAAATAAAAATGAAGGCAGTATAAAATCCATCATTCTTTTCCCCCACTTTGGCACAAAAGAGCAATCTATTCCTTTTTTTCTCTTTTTCTAATACAGTCCTGACAATATCCATAGATCTCAATATGATGACTTTTGACATCGAACCCATATTTAGATTTCATGATCTGATCAAATTGACCATAAGGACAGTCATCAATCGGAATGATTTTATTGCAGCCAAGGCAAATCGCATGATGTGTATGCTCAGACTTCATATATTCATATCTAGCCACACCGTCATCCGTTAAATTTACTTTCGACAAAATTCCTTTCTCTGTCAGTGTTTCACAAGTCCGATAAACAGTAGACAAACTTAGCTTAATGTTATTTTGATATAAAACAGAAAAAATTTCATCAACCGTTTTGGGTGATGAATCTTTCAGAACTTCAAGAACCAGAATTCTTGTTTTCGTTCTTTTTAAACTTCTATTTGTCAATAAATTTTCAAATTCGTTTTGATTTGGCAAATTTTTCACCTCTTAACAAATAATATACAATTCCTAATGTTGGACAGAAAATCATCACTTCCGCTATTTACTATATTTATTATGTCATTTTCATTACTCTTCGTCAATACATTCTTACCTGATCATTTTTTATTGTATTATAAAAGGCTGCCGAATAACGGCAGCCTTAACTGATTGTTTTTAAAAAGATCTTATTCAAATGTTGTAAAATGCCGCTATAACAGGAAACTCAGCTATCACTTTATCCTTTAAAATTTCGCAACTTGGTGGATTCGGAATCCGCAGCAAGTATTTGCAAGCATTCGTCGGGCTAAAAAACAAAGTATTCCCATAATTGCTTATTACTTTTCTATGGTTTTCGCTGTCAATATACTTGACGCAAATTTCATATCCGACTGCAAGCAGTGTAAGATCATTCCATTCAAACTGCCGCACACCATTATAGTAAACACGTAATTCAACATTTCGTGCATCGGTTATTTGAAAAGTTTTATAGACATGTTGGCAAATATTATGATATTTACGTTGTACTGTGATTTTGCAGGGATTACTGATCGAATCAACATCCTTTCCGTGATACAGCCCCTTAACATGAGCCATATTTATAAATTCTCGCACGTTGACACCTACCTCACGATCGGTGGATTACTTGCCCTTTACAAATTCACTGTTACACTAAATTGTATTTTGTAAATTTGTTCAGGGTCAAGATTTCCAATATTAATGCTGTTTGCAGGGTTTTCATCACTCAAAGTTTTTGTATCATTTTTTAAAGTTGAGTTTGGTTTATAATTCATCCCGTCTGGGAACGGATTTACAACAACAATGTCATTGACTGTAACGTTTCCTGTGTTTTTAATAGTTAATTCAAATATGATCTCTTCATTATTTTCTGTTACAAATGTTTTATCTGCTGTCTCAGTTATTTGAAGATCAGCTTTCGCAATATTGGTCACAGCCGTGCTTGACTCTGTTTTACTGGTATATTCACTATCCATTTGGTCCCTAAACTTAATTTCAGCAATTGATTCGTTCACAATATCACCGGTTTCTCCTGCATTGACCGTTACCTCATATTGCAATACTGCTGCTGTTCCCTTCGGGACATTTCCAACAGAAGTTTCATTTGGACTTGTAACAGAAATTCCGGTTTCCAGCGTTTCATCAGTCTGAGGAATTGGAATAATAGAATCTTTCACCAAAGTCGTCTTAGGGCACAGTTCGCTTATCATCTTAACATCATATAGATCAACAGAAGAATCATTCTGCAAAGTTATGGTATATTTTATTTTTTCCCCATCATTGGCAAATTGTTTGTCTGCGGATTCTTTTACAACGGCTTTCACTACATCAGCAATACTCATATTACTAATGGCCTGAATCGATTGAGGATCTTCCCCCTCTTTTACCGTTACCGATCCAGTTGCCGTTGCACCAACTTTAAATGGGGAAGGATTCGTATTTGGATTTGCTTGTTCTTCTGACATATAAAGGCCTCCTTTTAAATTTCAACAAAATATCACTGAAGGCACGCATCATAAACATCATGATTTATACGTAACCCAATTAATATTTTTCATGAAATTCAATCACAAAATTAATTAATCTTCTTTCATAATATATGTTTTGTGGTTCAAAAAGTTATAAGGTAAATATTAATATTGGACTTTCTGCGATTGACTGATGACACAAGCTCGTAGTTAATTAGAAAAAAGAATTAAAAAAAGTTTTCTTCCGGCGAAATCCTTGTAATTCCACAACGGAAGAAAACCCCAATGGCTATGTATTAATTAATAAATTGCTTGAAAAACTTAGCCGTCACAGTGGGTACTATCGCAGCAGCCATTTGAGCAAGACCCAATTTGATGTCCCTGATTGAACTGGTCGCAAACAGTATTACTGGCGGAGATTGGTTTCACTGCCAGAATGATAAGGTCTTCTAATTTCCATAATTTATCAAGCACTTGATAATCGATTCTCAAAGTACAGCAATTTTCACCTTGTACTATACTCGTACCAACAATTCTAATTGCTTTGCAGGACCCGTCAATGGTTTTCAGCTCCTGTCTAAAATCATTGACACTTGAGAAACGCTCAAGGCTCGGAAAATATCTAAAGTCACTCCATAATAGATCAAATGACTCTTTTGGTTTCATTACTACCATAGTTTAACACCACTTCAAACCCAACCGTATTTGTAATGCGGTCGCATCCGGTAGAAGGACTCAAACGCTCATCAGCACAGGAAACGCGGATACTGGAAATGGAAGGAACTACATTTGGGAGCACTCCCCCACGGCATCCTATACTTCCATCAGGATTACAGGGAATCGTTTCACAGATAGTCCTACTTGCCACGCCGATATCTCTGACATCTTTTGTGCAGACGTCATGCACTAACTGCGGAAACTGCTGCAAAGGTGTTTTTGCTGCCTCATTTTCCGCAAATTAAACGCTGCTTTTGAGTTCTCCATACTAGTCCGTTGCAGTATCTGGATCCTGTGCTTCATCCTTAGCATCTATATCTAAATTGAAGTCACCGATTTTTACGCAGTCCATAATAAATCTCCTTTTAATAAATTCAGATGGAGTCTATTGATAATCTCTATCCTTTAGGATATTTTATGAAACTTTTTTACACGATTGTTACACGCTATGACAAATATCCGCTCAATTCTATAATTAAATTTTAATATCGCAATATTTGTTGTCTGCGTGAGAGATTCACTAGAAAGATTATCTCTTTTAAAATCATGGTCAGACGTTGTGATCGTTTAAACTCTTCTGATATGATCCGATAACATAAAAAAAGACTCAATCGCCAACCAGCGTTTTGAGTCTTTTTTTAATGCTTATTCCATGTTTTTACCAAGTTGATAGGCTTCATCTAAAGCTTCATGTCCAACAATATCTCCACGGTCTTTCACTCCCGGCACTGTAATCATACCGCCATCTTTTAGATGAAAATAAAGTAGCACCGATCGGTACATAACCTTAATGGAATCAAAAACGGTTGGATCCGTATCCGCAGCGACTCCAAGAAGAAAAAGCTGTTTTACTTTAAACTCATCTCGAATTGGATTATGCAGCCGATCAATGATACATTTTAGCTGAGAGCTTACATTATAAAAATAAACCGGAGTAGCAATCACAATCGTATCGGCGTCTTTGAGTTGAGAGTAAATTTGCTCCATATCATCTTTCTGGATACAGCGGTGCTTTTTATCAGAATAACAGGCATTGCAGCCTATACAGCCATTCACTTTTACACTTGCAGCAAAAATCATTGTTACCTCATGATGTTCCTGCGCACCTTTTACAAAAGCATTTGCCAAAAGTTCAGTATTGCCGCCTTTTCGGGCACTTCCTACTAGTACAACTATCTTTTCCATAACATTTCCCTCCAAACTCATCACAAATAATCTTTTTCCTCAGAAAGTTTCTGCGCAATTTTACACCCAGTAGGGGTCCCTGCAAGACCCCCTTTTCCGGTTTCCTTCAAATCCGGGTTCATCTCTTCCCCCACTTCATTCATCGCATCGATCACTTCATCCGGCGGTATTCTGCTCTGAATATTGGAAAGCGCCAAATTGGCACAGCTCAACGCATTCATGGCTCCGATCACATTACGGTTCACGCACGGAACTTCAACCAAACCCGCCACGGGATCACAAACAAGCCCCATCAAGTTTGAAAGTGCAACTGCACAGGCATTTGCACACATCTGATTGGTACCTCCCTTTAGGCTCACCAAAGCTACTGCCCCCATTGCCGAAGCTGTTCCAATTTCTGCTTGACAGCCCCCGTAAGCTCCGGCAATCGAAGCGCGCTGAGCAATTACCTGTCCAAACCCGGCCGCTACAAAAAGCGCCTTGACAAAAGAATCGTCAGGAAAAAGGTCTCTGTGTTTAAGCGGCAGCAGGATTGCCGGCAAAACCCCACAGGAACCCGCCGTCGGCGTTGCAACAATCCGTTTCATACAAGCATTGCACTCGCTAACCTTAAGTGCCTCTGTAATGATCTCGTTTAAAAATGAGTCTCCAAAAAGCAGGCCTTTTTGTGCTGCATAAAACACTTTTGCCCCATCTCCGCCTGTAAGTCCACTGTTAGAACGATCCTCTGCTTTATAATTTTTGCTTGATTCCTGCATTGCTGTCCACATTGCCTGCATGCGGGCAAAAAAGTTCTCTTCCGTACCGCCCTGCTCCGCTAAATTATCCTGCAAAATTGTTTTCCATAAAGGCAGTTGGTTCTTCTCTGATTCAGAAAGCATTTGTGCAATCGAAGAAAAAGACATTTTTATATCCCCCTATTCCTCAATATTCAAATAGGTCACTTTAATGATTCCATCTAATTTTGTCAGCCATGTGACGACATCTTCCGGAATCTTTTGATCACACTCAATCACCATAACCGCATATCCACCTAAAACATTCCGATAAAGCTGCATACGGGCGATATTAACATTTCTCTGTGAGAGTACCGTTGTCACCTGCGCTACATGTCCGGGATGATCTAGGTTATGGACAATCAGCGTATGGTAGTCTCCGGAAAAGTTTGTTTCGATCCCATCAAGTTTACATACCTTTATTTGTCCTCCGCCTATAGAACTCGCTTCAATCTCCAAAGTTTTCCCTGTAACGCCTTCCAGACGAAGGACGGCCGTATTTGGATGTGCTCCCTTCAGATGAATGGTTCCAAATGAAAAATGAAGTCCCGCTTTTTCTGCCAATGAAAAGCTCATCGGAATGTTGGGATCATCCGGCTTTAGTCCTAAAAGTCCGGCAATCAAAGCGCGGTCTGTTCCATGTCCCTTTCCGGTATCTGCAAAGGAACCATGAAGCAGAATCTGCGCATTCTTTGGCGCTTCTCCCAAAAGTTTTCTGGAAATCAATCCAATCCGCACTGCTCCAGCTGTATGAGAACTGGAGGGACCAATCATAACCGGACCGATAATATCGAAAATATTCAAAAAGATTTCCCCCTTACTGATTCCTCTGTTGTTCGTTATTATAACCCCAAAATATAGGATCTGCAAATTTTGAAAAACTATTTTCATCAAGATAAAAGAATGTTATACTGTTGTCAAACGAACTCTGCATTTTAGGAGGGATTTCTTTGTATTATCTTGGCATTGACCTCGGAGGCACCCATATGGCTGCAGGGGTCATCAATGATTCCTATGAGATTATCGCTCGGGCAAAGCAAGACACTATTGTCCCCTGCTCCCATGAAGAAATGACTGAACAGCTTAGCCGAGTCGCACTCGACGCTCTGAAAAATGCTGGAATCTCTGTAAACGATCTTCCTTGGATCGGTGTTGGTACCCCGGGAAGTGTAAACCGAAGCACCGGCATTGTTGGATTTGCTGGAAATCTGTATCTTAAAAACTACGAGCTTGCAAAACGGCTGTCAGAGCGGATGAAGTGCAGGGTAATCGTAGAAAACGATGCCAATGCTGCTGCTTATGGCGAATATATGGCTGGCGCAATGAAAGGTGCAAAAAGTGCACTTGCCATTACACTAGGAACTGGAATTGGAAGCGGAATTATTTTAGACGGAAAAATTTATAGCGGCTGCAACTTTGCTGCCGGAGAAATGGGACATATTGTCATCGAATATAACGGGCGCCTTTGCACCTGCGGCAGAAGGGGTTGCTGGGAAACTTATGCTTCCGCTACAGGTCTAATTACGACGACTCGCCTTTTTATGGAAAAAGCTTCAAATAAAGAATCTCCTATTTGGCATCTTATCAATGGGGACCTCAAAAAAATCAATGGACGAACTGCCTTTGATGCTATGCGGGCAGGCGATCCTCTCGGCAAAGAAATTGTCGACACTTATATTGGCCATTTAGGCTGTGGAATTGTAAATTGCATCAATACCTTTCAACCGGATATTCTCTGTATCGGAGGCGGAATCTGCAACGAGGGAGAAACGCTGCTGAAACCGCTTCGTGCTTATGTTGAAAAAGAAGTCTTTTCGGTTCCGGATGGAAAAGCCACTGAACTAAAGGTTGCACAGCTTGGAAATGATGCCGGAATTATTGGTGCTGCTTTATTAGGAAAATAAAAGGAGAAAATCTGTTATGAGTCTTACAGAAAAGAAATTCGGCACACTTTCAGATGGAACTGATATCTCTTCCTATACGCTCAAAAATACGAACGGTGCCTCTGTTACGCTGCTCTCCTTCGGCGCACGGGTGCAGTCGATTCAGATGCCGGATAAACACGGGGATTTTGATGAAATGATCATGGGCCATAATGAGCTTACCCCTTATACCCATCCCGGAAACTACCAAGGAGCAATCGTTGGCAGATGGGCTAACCGAATTAAAGACGGTCAGTTCGTAATAAACGGAAAACAATATCAGGTCACACAAAATGAAGGCAAAAATCATCTGCACGGCGGAAATATTGGATTCAGCCATCGGGTATGGAGGCTAAAGTGCAGCGATTATCATGACGATTCCCCCTCTCTCACCTTTCGCTATTGCAGCCCCGACGGAGAAGAAGGATTTCCCGGGAAATGTGATGTTTCTATCTGCTATACACTTTCAGCCGACAATGCGCTGATCATGGAGTATCATGCAAAAACAACCGCACCTACCTATTTAAACTTAACAAATCATTGCTATTTTCATCTCGGAGGACCACAGCACGACGTACTCTCTACCGCTTTACAGATAGAAGCCGATGAAGTTGCCGAAGTTACTTCTGATTTAATTCCAACCGGCAAACTTCTCTCGGTAGAAGGCGCCTGTGATTTTCGAAGCGAAAAAACGATCGGTCAGGATATTCGTTCCGGAGAGCCTCTAATCCGACAATCGGGTGGCTATGATCATGCTTACAAATTAAGAGGGAGCGGTATGAGACGGGTCGCCAGCGCCTTTGATCAGCAAAGTGGAAGGCATCTGCGGGTCTTTACCGACAGGCCATCCATGCAGCTTTACACTGCAAACAGTTTTGACACGGAAGAGTCCGACCATGGTCAAATCCCCTTAAAGCCGCACCATGCTTTCTGTTTAGAAACACAGGAATTTCCAGACGCAATGAATCATCCGGAATTTTGCTGTTCCCCTCTCCTACCAAATGAAAAATTTCATACAACAACCATTTATAAATTTGAACTCTAAAGTTGAAAAAGCGCAGCCCTTTTTATTAAAAGGACTGCGCTTTTTTTAGTCTATGAATAAACGATCCAAACTACAACCGGGGCAATATAAAGTAAACATACAACGCCAATACAAAGTACTGCAAAAATCCATTTGGCCGGCCGATAAAGCATTTTTAGATGTAAAAACATCTTTTTCTTATGCAAATACAGTAAAGGAATCAAATAGAAAAGCCCCAAAATTGATACAATAACCCCCTGGCGGAAACCGGGCGGCCAATAAGTAACGGTGACCTGATTTTCTCCAGCGGTAACCGGAATCGCAAGAAAAGCTCCAAAAGCAGAATCAATATTGACGGAACTTCCATTCACTTCGGCTGTAAACCCGTTTCCTCCTCGAATCGGAAGAAACAAATAGCCATCTTGTTCTGTATAAACAGTTCCGGATAATCCATTTTTAGACTCTTTAAGATTTACGTCTTGGCAATTTTCACAGCTTTGTATCGCATTCTGTAACTTTTCACAGCTCATCCCGTAAACGCCAAATGAAGTACAATTCAATGAATGAAACAAACTGATCTTTACTTGAACGGTCTCATCTGTAAAGGTTCCCAGATTCAAAATTCCATTTTCTATAGAAGTGGGATAAAGAGAACGAATGATTTTTCCATTTACCGCAATTGCACAGCCCCCATTTACCGGTTCCGTTAGGGCATTTGTGGCTTCTTGAAAACAGTCAAAATAAAGAGTCTGCGTTCCCTTTACCGGAATTTGGTATTGTAAATATGCTGCGCCGTCGTTTAAAGTAATCTTCTCTCCCGCATCCGAATGGGACATCTCAACATTCTCGGTGAAGTCCGGCTGATATTGAGTAAACAAATCTTCTTTTGTTCCAAAAGCTGTATGATATAGGTCATTCTGAATCTCAAATCGATTGCGATCTGTTAAAGGCTCTCCCAAATTTGAAATCACTGTTCCAAACGGCATCGTAAAATTTTCTTTCACAATCTGATAGTCTTCATTGGAATAAACTTTTTCCCTCCCGTCAGTAGAAGCAAAAGCAGATAACACACTGTAACGGTTTCCAAACAGCGCATCGGAAAGAGCTGTCCCCCCATTAGAGTTTACTTCCATCCAATATCCACTGTAGCCCATCTGGCGAATTGCTTTCAAATAAGTGCCATCTGTAAGAGAAGTATAATGGGAAAGCGACGGATATCCTATCCCACCGATCAGATTTACGTCAAAATATTTCTTATCCATCTTCAGCCGATATAAACTGCTGTCGTCGATCTTCCCTTCCAGATCTGTGACTGTTTGCTTCGTTGTCCCATCATGCTCAGCAGAAGCGATAAAGACTTCTGCATAGAAAAAGGTTTCCGTCAAAGTAATCAAACATAAAATGACGCAGAAAAAGCGTTTACTCACCGCGTGATGACGATAAAAATATATCAGCAGAAAATAAAGAGCTGCTGCGAGGACTGCAAAAATCATCATCAATAAAAATGCAGATTGATTCATCCAAAGAGTTCTGACATAAATGGTCAGATTTTCGTACTGATGGCTCAATAGCCATGAAGCGGCGATCCCTATTAAAATTGAAATTCCGACACTGACTCCAAAAATATCTTTATCCGTATGAAAAGGTAGCCTGGAACGATCCGTCTGCTCAATCGAACAGGCAGCGGCTAAAAGTCCCATTAATACTAAAATAAATCCATAGCGTACCGGAAATGCCTGATAGCTGCCCGTATGCCACATCTTATTGATTGGGTCTATAAAAAGTGGAATCAATAAGAAAACGAAAAGGATAAAACTGACTTTGTGGAGATTTGTCCGCTTCTTTTCCAAAATCGTCAGCGGAATCGCAGCAACCGCCATACCGGTACAGGTAAGCACCGGCAAGGTTGTATTCCACCTTGTCAAAAGGCTTCCCGAAGAAATGCTCTCTACAACGCTCTCCCCACGTCCCGATTCCAAAAACTGCATCAATGCAGGGAGCCAAATCACACCGGTCAAGAGTAAGACTGCCAATGTAGCCGCTCCTAAAAGGAAAATTCGCTCTCCTCTTTGTTCCTTTGACGTCATAAAGAAGCAAATGATCCCGCTTGCTAAAACCAGCCACATCACAATCATATAGCTAAGATAAAAGTGGACAACTAAAAGTGCAGAAAAGCTCAAAATATAAGGAAGAAGTTTCTTCTCTAAAAACAACTTGCGCAGTCCTATTAAAAAGAGTGGGAACAGGCATACCGTATCCAGCCAAACCAAATTCTGAAAATACATCATGGTAAAGCCGCTGCAGGCATACATAACCGAAAAAGCCGTAACCGCAAGTGTTTCCATCTTCGGGAAAAAGCGGCGGAACAAACAGCCTGCCGTCAATGCACTACAGGCCATTTTGAGTACCACCATCACATTCATCAACAAGTAGAAATCCGCTTTTGGAACTAAAAGTACCAAAAAAGAAAAGGGGCTGGAGAGGAAAAACAAAAAGACTCCCCAAAAGTTCATTCCCCCAGCGTTCTGCAAATTAAAAAGCATACTGGATTTTCCAAGCAAAATATCTTTAAAATCCATCAGAAGAGGAACGACCTGTTGATTCATATCACACCATGAAATGGTGTTTTTCCCAAAAGGAAAGAGCCCATTAACCAAATAAACAACGCTCATTAAAACCAACACGGTAAGTGGTGCCAGCCACCATAGAGTTCGCTTTTTGGTCATGGACTCACCTCATTCCATTAAAATTATGCAAGAATCAGCTTCAGATATTTTTTCTTTCCTTTTTTCACAATGACGGATCCGCCTGTAAAATCCTTTACAGAAAGTTCATCTGCAACATCCGTGATCTTTTGATCATTTACTGTCAGTCCGCCCTGCTGAATCAGTCGGCGTCCCTCACTTTTACTGGGAATGAATTTCACTTTGAGCAAAAGATCAAGCAGAGAAGCAGAACCATCTACGAAATCAGAATCTTTGATTTCTGCTTTTGGCATATGCTCCGTATCAGCACCGGCTCCAAAAAGCGCCTGCGCCCCTGCCTGCGCTTTTTTCGCTTCCTCTTCTCCATGAATCAGCTTTGTTACTTCGTAGGCGAGTACTTCCTTTGCGTGGTTGATCTGCTCTCCGGTTTCTACATTTGTCAGCTCATGGATCTCATCAAGAGACAAAAAAGTCAAAAACTTCAGGCACTTTTCTACATCCTGATCTCCAATATTGCGCCAATACTGATAGAAATCAAAGGGAGAAGTTTTATTGGGATCCAGCCACACGGCACCCTTTTCGGTCTTTCCCATCTTTTTGCCCTCACTGGTCGTCAAAAGGCCAAAGGTCATTCCATAGACCTCTTTTGCGGATTTTCTCCGAATCAGCTCTACTCCGCCGATAATGTTGCTCCATTGATCATCTCCGCCAAGCTCCATCATGCAGTTATAGCGACGATTAAGCTCATAAAAATCATAGCCCTGCATAATCATGTAGTTCATTTCAAAGAAAGTCAGTCCACGTTCCAAACGTTGTTTATAACATTCGGCCGCCAACATGCGATTCACAGAAAAATGAACGCCGATATCCCGCATAAACTCAATATAATTGAGATTCATCAACCAATCCGCATTATTGGCCATGATGGCTTTTCCATTTGAAAAGTCAACCAACCGCCCCATCTGATTACGGAAGCATTCAATATTATGATTGATTTCTTCCCTCGTCAGCATTTTCCTCATATCGGTTTTGCCGGAAGGATCTCCGATCATACCGGTTCCGCCGCCAAAAAGCGCAATCGGCGTATGACCTGCGCGCTGCATATGCGCCATCACCATGATCTGCACAAAATGTCCTACATGCAAACTATCCGCCGTAGGATCAAAACCAATATAAAATGCAATCTTGTGATGATCCAAAAGGTCACGAATTTTTTCTTCATCCGTCATCTGCGCAATCAGCCCACGCGCTTTTAGTTCTTCGAACACACCCATTATAAATTCCTCCTGTGAAATCTTGTCGCAGGAAAGCAAAATAAAAACGCCCCCTGCAAAAATAAAATTGCAGAGGGCGAAATCTTCTTTCGCGGTACCACCTCAGTTTACCATACTCTCACAAGCATGGCCTTACGGGTACAAAAAATACCCCTGCGCTGTAACGTGCGCTCACGACAGGACTTACTGAAAAAATTGTTCAGCCCTGCAGCTCCGGGAGGTATCTTCGAAGACGGTTCCCGCCGGCTTACACCATCTGCCGACTCTCTGCGCCGATTATCGCCCTTTACATAATTCCCATCTCTGCCATTAATAATTAGTATACGAAATCACCCTTGTTTTGTCAAGGCTAATTTTTTTCTTTCCCCACTGGAAAGCATCTCCGAAGCATTCTGCAAAAGCAGAGGAGTTAGCTCCCCGCCCCCCGTTATCCTTGCAAGCTCTTTTACTCTGCCTTCACGATTGAGCAAATCTACTTTTGTAAAAGTTCTGCCGGAGTCAACACGTTTACTGATAAAATACTGTTGATCTCCAAGAGCTGCAATCTGCGCTAGATGCGTAACGCAAAGCACCTGACGTCCTCTGGAGGTTTCCCATAATTTCAGTCCAACTTTTTGAGCGGCACTGCCGGAAACGCCGGTATCTACCTCGTCAAAAATCAAAGTTCCGATTTCGTCTCTGTCTGCCAAAACACATTTAATGGCAAGCATAATACGTGACAGTTCTCCGCCGGAAGCGATTTTAGAAATCGGCTTTAAAGGTTCCCCCGCGTTGGTGGAAATCAAAAATTGAACACGATCCGTTCCCTGCATTTCCATTTCTGCAGAAAGCTGTTCCACTTCAAACTCGACATTCGGCATATCAAGAAAATTGAGTTCTTCCTGAACCCGTTTTACAAAAGTTTTCGCAGTTTGACGGCGCAGATTTGAAAGGACTTTAGCAAGCTTTTGAGCTTTTTCACGCTGCTTTTCGAGCTTTTCATTTAACTCTGCCACTACTTCATCCGCCGATTGAATTTGATTGAGTTCATCTTTTGCCTTTTCCAGAAAAGAAAGCATGGTCTCTTCGTCCGGTCCATATTTCTGACCTAGGCGATAAAGCTGATCCAAGCGTTCTTCCGTCTTCTCAACGTCCTCCGGCTCATAGGAAAGCTGTTCCGAAAGATTCTGCAATTCGGAAAGGCAGTCCTCTAATTCATAAGAAAGGTCACTAAGGTGGGAAGAAAGCTGCTGTGCCTGCGGTAAATTTTGAACCTCTTCAAGTGCTTTTGCTGCAGTTTCCAGTTCTGATAAAGCACCTATGCTTTCTTCTCCGCCGGAAAGCGCACCTGTAGCTTCATTAACTGCATTCGCAAGTTTTTCACTGTTTCTATAAAACGCGCGTTTTTCTTTGAGATCTTTCTCTTCTCCAAGTTTTAAATCTGCATTTTCCAGCTCTTCGACCTGATAGCTTAAAAGATCAACTTTTCTGGCTTTTTCCGCCTCATCCATCTGCAGCGACTTTAGTTGCTTTTCCGTACTGCGCATAGCAGTATAGGCATTCTGATATTCTAAAAGCGCGTCCTCGTCCTGCGCCATCTGATCCAAATACCGCAGGTGCTGATTCTGAGAAAGTAATCCATAATTCTCATTCTGTCCGTGAATATCGACAAGTAAAGAACCGATATCTCTTAAAATAGAAACCGTAGCCGGACGCTCATTAATCCGGCAAACAGTACGCCCGTCCTCCCGAATTTCCCGCTGCAAGAGCAGACTTCCATCCTCTTCCGGCAGATAGGAAAGTTCCGAAAGCCTTTTTAAAACGGAAACAGAAAGATTACGAAATACAGCGCTGACAAAAGCACTCTTTGCCCCGGAACGGATCAATTCTTTGGAAGTACGGTGTCCTAAAACAGCATGAATCGAATCGATCACAATCGATTTTCCGGCGCCAGTCTCACCCGTCAGCACATTAAGCCCTTTTGAAAAATCAATGGAAGCTTTTTCTATCACCGCTATATTCTCAATATACAGCTGATCCAGCATACCCTCACCCCATTGTCTTCTTGAGATCATTCATCAAAAGCTGTGCGCTATGATCGTCCCTTGCAATTACAAAAATGGTATCATCTCCGGCAAGCGTACCCACAATTGAATCCCAACGCATGGCATCCATTGCCGCACAAATTGCTTGAGCCATCCCGGAAAGCGATTTTATGACGACCACATTTCCCGCAGACTGTACCGAAATAACGGCATCAGCCATCAAAGAATAAAACTTTGCGGAAATATCTTTACCGCCGGTTTTTCCGGTTGAATATTTATATTTTCCATCATGAGAAAGAATCTTTACAAGGCGCAATTCCTTAATATCGCGGGAAACTGTTGCTTGTGTTACATCGAATCCGTCTTCCCTCAATCGTCGAAGCAATTCTTCCTGCGTATCTACATCATACTGCGTGATTAATTCCAAGATTTTTGCGTGTCGCCGAGATTTCATTTTAATTTCTCCTCTCTCCTAATTTGGCATTGACCACTTCGTAAAAATTACTGCGTTTTAAATTAATCAGACGAACTGATAATGGAGACTTTGTAACGGTAATGCTCTGCCCTTCTTCCAACTGTATTGGATTATCACCATCGGCGGTAAGTTGAGCACTACTGTTCACTGCAGAAGAAACTTTCACCTGCAAACACGCATGTTCCGAAAAAAGCACGGGACGCGTTAATAAAGAATGCGGGCATACCGGTGTTAAAAGAATACACCGCATTTCCGGATCAATCACAGGGCCTCCCGCAGCCAGCGAATAAGCGGTACTCCCAGTCGGTGTAGAACAAATTAGCCCATCCGCCCGATAGCTGCTCATCTCTCGGTCGGAAAGACTGACTTCAAAATCCAAGATTTTTGGTCCCCGGTAAATCACAATGTCATTTAAGGCATCCATATAATGCTTTTTTCCTTCTTTTTCATATGAAGCACGAAGCATCATGCGATTTTCAAGCTGATAATCCCCATCTACAAGCTTTGATAAAAGAGAAATCTCAGAGGCTTCCAGACCAGCAACAAAACCGAGACGTCCCGTATTGATTCCAAGAATCGGTTTTCGTTCTTCTGCTGCGTGCCGCGCCTGATGAATAATCGTCCCATCCCCACCAACTGCGAGGATCAAATCACAGGCATTCATCAATCCGGCATGGCTTTCCCAGAATGCATCGGCTTCAAAACCTTCTTTACGGTAAATCCCGTCCATAAAGACTTCTTGTCCAAGAGCATGCAGCTGCACAAGAATTTTATGAGTAACAGATCTTGCAAGAGAACGATTTAAATTCGGTACAACCGCAATCTTCATGTTACTTTCCTCCATTCAGGCAAAGATGAGATTCCTCTACTAAAGATTTCGGATCAAATTGAATGCTGGTGGGTGTATCTGATTTCTGCAAATAAATTAAGTATTCGATATTCCCTTCCGGGCCTTTCACTGGCGAAAAAGTAATCCCCAAAATAGAGAATCCGATTGTCAAAACAAAATTAGAAATCGTTCGAATGACTTCCTCGTGGACAGCCTGATCACGGACGACCCCTTTTTTTCCGACTTTTTCTCTTCCAGCTTCGAACTGCGGCTTAATTAAACAAACTGCCTGACCACTTTGCGCCAAGAATTCCCGTGCTACCGGCAAAACCAAGCGCAAAGAAATAAACGAAACATCAACACTGAAAAAATCGATTGGTTCTGAAACCTGCTCTTTTGTAAGATAACGGACGTTTGTCCGCTCCAGATTGACGACACGCTCGTCATTTCTGAGCTTCCACGCCAGCTGACCATATCCCACATCGACCGAATAAACTTTCTTTGCGCCGTTTTGCAGCATGCAGTCTGTAAATCCGCCGGTACTTGCGCCGATATCCATGGTCGTTTTCCCTTTTAAAGAAATTAGGAAAAGCTGCATTGCCTTTTCAAGCTTCAATCCACCGCGACTGACATATTTCGGCCCCGTACTGCGCACTTCAATTTCTGTACCCACCGGCAGCATCGTCCCTGGTTTATCAAATTTCTGATGATCAATATAAACATCTCCGGCCATAATGACAGCCTTCGCTTTTTCTCGACTTTCAAAGTAGCCCTGTTCCACCAGAAGAATATCTAGTCTTTTTTTCTCTATCAATTTAAAGTCTCCGTTAAAATCATTTGACACATTCCGTCTGCATCTAAAAGTAATTCTTTCAGTGCCTGATCAACCGTTGCATGCGGCACAAAATCATGAATTCCACGCAGATAATATTCACCTTTAAAGTTTATCTGCTTCAGCATCCGCAAAAAATGTTCTCCGATGCCGCCTTCTTCCATCCCCTCTTCAAAAAAGAAAATCTTTTCGTAAGCAGATGCAAAAGAAATTGCCTTTTCGTCAATCGGCTTGATCCGATTCAATTTTAAAATAGAAATTTTGATGCCCTTTTCTTTTAAAAGGGTTTTCGCTTTACAAGCATAGGAAAACAAACGACCATAAGTTACCAAAAGCAAAGGTGCACTTTTTTCTCCATAAATCTGATATGGCATTCCATTGGGAATAAAATCAAACGGCTTAAAAAGCTGACAGCCGCGCGGATAGCGAACGGCAACAACATTTTGATCTTCATAAAGTGCCTTTTGAAGATCCATACAAAGTTCCTCATAATAAGCAGGGGAATAAACAGTAATCTCCGGAATCGTACTGAGAAAAGCAGCATCCATAATTCCCTGATGTGTTTCTCCGTCTTCTCCCACAACGCCAGCGCGGTCAACTGCGATCACCAACTTTAAGCGCTGCAGCGCTGCATCGTGAATGAGCTGATCATAGCTTCTCTGCAGAAACGTAGAATA
Source organism: Caproicibacterium sp. NSD3 (assembly GCF_053613275.1). NCBI lineage: Bacteria > Bacillati > Bacillota > Clostridia > Eubacteriales > Oscillospiraceae > Caproicibacterium > Caproicibacterium sp. NSD3. The sequence goes on along the minus strand of NZ_CM132119.1, from coordinate 1,073,786 downwards.
AATCGCACAGACAGGAAGCATTCCTCCACTGGAAAGTCCTCCTGAAAAAGTGATTGCATGTTCTTCAGCAATTCCGACATCGAAAAAGCGCTCTGGAAACTCATGAGAAAAAGCTTCCAAACAAGTGCCGCTTCTCATTGCCGCTGTTACCGCACAGATTTTTGGATCTTCACGCGCCAATTTGCAGATCTGCATTCCAAAAACAGAGCTGAAATTTTCTCCTCCCGGATGAACAGACTTTCCGGTTTTGACATCAAATTTTGAAACGCCATGAAAAGCGCCCGGATTCTTTTCTGCAAACGCATATCCACGCCCTTTTTCCGTAAGCACATGAATCAGCATCGGGTGGTCAATCTGTTTTGCATTCTGTAAAATTTCGACCAGCTGAGGCAGATCATGACCATCATACGGTCCATAATAGAAAAGACCAAGATCCTCAAATAAAGTGCTGTTATAAAGGAGCTGCTTTAAAACCGCTTTCGATTTTTTTATAATATTACGCATTGGATCTCCGATAATCGGAATATGATGAAGCGTTGATTCCACATCGCTCTTCGCTTTTAGATAAGCCGGTTTCGTACGCATATGCGCAAGATAGCGCGCAATGCCACCCACATTACGCGAAATAGACATTTTATTGTCGTTTAAAATGACAATAAAATTCTTATGAAACCTTCCGGCATTATTTAATCCTTCATAGGCAAGACCGCCAGTCAATGCCCCATCGCCAATCACGGCAACTACATTTCCTTCTTCTCCGCGAATTGCTTTCGCTTCTGCAATTCCAAGGGCTGCAGAAATAGAAGTGCTGCTATGTCCTGCTGTAAACGCATCCCACGGGCTTTCTTGCCGATTGGGAAATCCGGAAATTCCACCTTTCGTACGAATTGTAGAGATTGCCTCTCTGCGTCCGGTTAAAATTTTATGGGTATAAGCCTGATGTCCAACATCCCAGACAATTCGATCCTCCGGCTTACCGAAAACTTTCTCCAGTGCTACCGTTAGTTCCACTGTACCAAGATTGGAGGCAAGATGTCCGCCGTTTGCAGAAACTATTTTTATAATCTTTTGCCGAATCTCTGCACAGAGCTGCTCCAGTTCCTCATTTGTAAGAGACTGCAGATCTGCCGGTGAATCAATCTTATCCAACAGGTTTGCCATTCTTTAAAACCTCAATTCCTTTTTGGAAACATTTTTTCCAATTTGCATTTCATTGCTATTAACAGCGGCGCTGTTTAGACGCTGTCAGCGTGTTTTTCAGCAGCATTGCAATCGTCATTGGGCCAACCCCTCCGGGAACCGGCGTAATTGCTGATGCAATCGGCTCTACGGCTTCATAATCAACATCTCCGCAGAGTTTTCCGTTTTCGTCACGATCCATTCCAACATCAATCACAACCGCACCCGGCTTGACCATCTCTTTTGTAACAAATTTTGTTTTGCCAACTGCTGCCACCAATATATCCGCCTGCTTACAGATCTCTTTTAAATTTTTCGTTTTACTGTGACAGATCGTTACAGTTCCGTTTGCATGCATTAAAAGCATTGCCATCGGTTTTCCAACAATGTTGCTTCGACCGATCACCACACACTGTTTTCCCTCTACGGAAATATTTTCATGGCGCAAAAGCTCCATGATTCCCGCCGGCGTACAAGGAAGCAACTTGTAATCACCAATCATGATATGTCCCACATTGACTGGATGAAAAGCATCTACATCTTTCTGCGGATCGATCTCGTTAACGATTGCTTTTTCGTCCAACCCTTTTGGCAGCGGGGATTGCACAAGAATCCCATCGACATCCGGATCTTTATTTAAACGCTGCACCAATTCTTCCAACTCTTTCTGTGAAGCTTCTTTTGGAAGTGCAAATTCGAGACTGCGGATTCCTACTTCGGCACAGGCTTTCTTCTTATTATTTACATAAGTGCGAGAAGCCGGGTCATCTCCAACAATTACGACCGCCAAAGATGGCTCTATTCCCTGCTTTTTTATTGCAGCTGTTTCAAGAGCTACCTGCACTCGCAGTTCTGCAGCGATTGCTTTTCCATCAATTCGTTTTCCCATACTGGCTTCTCCTCTATTCCTTTTTTTGCGGTTCATCCGTTTGCTGTGTGTTTTGATCGGTCGGTTCAGAAGCGGAATTTTCCTGCTTATCTGAATCGACTGTTTGGGCTGATTCGTTCGTTTCTGCTGTTTCTGTTTCCGATTTTTCATCCTTAACAGTTTCTGATGACGCATTTTGTTCTGTTTCAGACTCAATCATATCTTCCGGAATTTCGTCGACCAGATGATTTAAAGAAACGATTTCCGGAGCGCCACAGCCAGAAAGGCTTGTCCTGTTTCGAAAAACGATCAGCAAAATAATAGACACCACGACTGCAGCAGCAGCTACAACCTGCGAAACACGCAACGGAACAATGGGTAAAAGGAGGCTATCCGTGCGCAATCCTTCTATAAAGAAACGTCCTAATCCATACCAACCCGAATACAGCAAAAACACTTGTCCATCATAACGGCGCCGTTTACGGCTAAAGAAATGGAGCAGCAAAAAGCCGATCAGACACCACAATGATTCATAAAGGAAGCACGGATGCACAGGATTTGGAGCAAATGCTCTTGTCATATCGCTCTGCATTCCCCACGGCAGATTTGTTTCGATACCAAAAGCTTCCTGATTGATAAAATTGCCCCAACGACCAATCCCTTGTCCAATCAAAAAGCCCATAGAAGCAAGATCCAATACGGCAGGGACGCTCATCTTATGATGCTTTGCCATCAAGGCTCCGCACAGAAGCCCTACAATAATACCGCCATAAATGCCCAATCCGCCTTCCCAGATACGAAAAATCTGAGAGGGATCTTTTATGTATTTATCACCCGGATAAAAAATAACATAATATGCCCTCGCTCCAATCACGCCGCCGATCACACCGACAAGAATACAGTCAATCAGATGATCAGAATTGACATGAAATTTTTTGCAGCTTTTCATTGTATATAAAATTGCCAGAATCAATCCAGTCGCAATAATAATTCCATACCAATAAATCGGCTTGGAACCGATCGTAAAAGCAATTTCATTGACCTGTAACGTGATCCCCATTTTTGGAAAAGTAACATTGTGTATAATCTGCATGATATTGTTCCACCTTTTTCAGTTCTATGTAACCCGAAAAAAGCATTTAAGCTTTCTCCGGATGGATGATCGAAAGGACACGATTTTCCGGTAGCAGCTGCGTATTCAAACGAGACAACACCTCTTCTTTTGTCGCATTTGCAATTGCATCTACATACGCAAACAAAGAACGATCTGCAAATGAAAATGAAGCCATCGCATTGGCAATACTTTCGACACTGTTAAACGAGGACACATTTTTTCCGTATACTGTTTTCTTTGCACGCTCAAACGCTTCATCGGAAACACCGTTTTTACGATAGCTTTCGAGTTCCTTTAAGATTTCTTTTTCAACAGCATCCGGCTCTTTTGATTCTCCGGAAAAAATAACACAGGCATAACCGGGCCCTTCAAAATTCTCATATCCAAAGCTGCTCTCATTAATGAGGGAAGCGTCCAAAAGTCTTCTAAAAAGCGGTGAGCAATCGTCGGCTAAAAGTGACAACAGAATACTGGTCTCTGCCATCTCTTTGGTCGTTGCGCGTCTTTCCGCTTTTTCTTTAAAGCCAAGACTGAAAAGCGGAGAAGCCACGCTAAGGCTTTGCTCTATACGGGATTTCAGCACTGTTTCCGGTTCCGGTTCAAAAATCCGGTCTACTGTTACCGCTTTGCTCGGTTTCAGCATTTTATCACAAAGATCAAGCACTTTCTGCGGATCAATATTACCAACCACGCAAAGCACCATATTGTTCAAGTTATAAAAAGTATGGTAGCACCGATAAAGCAATTCCGGCGTGATTTTCGCAATACTCTCTACTGTTCCTGCAATATCCACTTTGACCGGATGATTCTGATACATAGCCTCTAACATATTAAAGAGGACACGCCAATCCGGATCATCGTCGTACATACGAATTTCCTGCCCTATGATTCCCTGCTCTTTTTTGACTGTCTGTTCCGTAAAATAAGGAGACTGAACAAAATCCAGCAAAATCTCGAGTGAATCATAAACATGCTCTGTACAGGAAAACAGATAGCAGGTCACATCAAAAGAAGTATATGCATTGGCCGAAGCCCCTGTTTTTGCATAACGAGTAAAAGCGTCCCCGTCTTCGCTCTCAAAAAGCTTATGCTCCAGATAATGTGCAATTCCAGCCGGAACTTTGCTCTCCTCTTTCTCATCAGAGCGGCGGAATCTTGTATCCACAGAGCCATACCGTGTTCCAAAGATTGCATAGGTAGAAGCATTTTGCTTCTTTGGGTATAAATAAATCTGCAGCCCGGAAGGATGCTTTCCTTCATAATAGGAATCACCCAGCCGCTCACTGCGAACTTCTTTTAATTCACTCAGCTTCATGACTTTGCCCCCTCAGATGATGTCAAACGATAAATGGCAGCAGGCTGTATCTTTTGCGCCGCTTTGACAATCTCTTCTGATTTGACCTTTGAAATCTGCTCGGCATAATCCAAAGGCGTCTTGATTTTTGGCGCATACGTCTGACCCACATACCAGTTTTCCAAAGACCAGAGAGAATCCATCACTGTGCGATAGGAATTTTCCATGGTGAGCTTTGCCGAAGAAATTTCCTCTTCAGTGATATTTCCTTTTTTCATTTCACTCATCTGGCGCTGAATCTCCGCCTGTGCCGCTTCAAAATTTTTGGTCTCAACGCCACTTTGAACAAACATAGTTCCCTTCATGCTATCAAAAAGGGAACTGCAGTAATAGCATAGGCTCAATTTTTCACGCACATTCAGAAACAATTTACTGCTGGGGGAACCGCCAAAGACGGTATTCATCAGAGCCATTGCCGGCCACTCAGGAGACTGCAGATTGATTGCAGAGCGCAATCCCATTACAAGTTTCCCCTGTGCGACATTCTGCTTTTCCGTCTTCTCTAGAATTTTTTCGGAAGGCGCTCTAACAATCGTATCACATGTTTCCGGTTCCCGATGAATTCCCGAAAATGCTTTTTGGAATCCGCTGCAAACAGCCTGTGGATCACAATCTCCGAGAGAGAGCAGCTCAATTTTAGAGTTGTGAAGTAGTTCTTTCCATGCGGGAACAAGTTCCTCCGGACGAAGTGCTTTCACCGCACTCCTTCCTCCAAAACGGTCAATTCCAGCAGGCTCATTCGAAAGCATCAACTTTTGGCACTGCAAAAGTGCATAGGTGCGTTTGTCGTTATACTCTGCATCCATACGTTCCAATGACTGCCGCTTTTCCTGTTCAAATCCATCTTTTGGGAACAGACCATTTTCAACCAACGGATCAAAGATCATCCCGCAAAGTACATTTGCAAGTTCATAGGAAATTTTCTCTTGTGAAAGTGCGTAGCGATCTGATATTCCGCCAGCGGAAAGCGTCAACACCTGCGCGTCTCCCAGTTTAGAAGCTTCTGCAGTAACCACCGATCCATAAAGATCTGCCATCTTTTTACTCATGGCAGAAAAATCTGGGTACTTACGGCTGGCACGGCTAAGCAAAAATGGAATCATTGCCATTGCAGCCGCACGATCCTTCTTCATAGGTAGAAAAAAGTTTACAGAAATACGAAATGTTTTAAATTTAGGATCCCGAACGCCGAGAAAACGAATCCCGTTTCCAAGCGCCGTCTGTTCTAGTTCGGGCATATCATTCATCTCCAATTTCAAGCCTCATTAATTTATTTATTATAACACATCCTCCTCCGATAGAAAAGAATGAATATTCTAAATATTCTATGAACTTGCACAAAAATAACGTTATTTATACATTTAAATTTCCTTTTCTCAAAATGGCTTTTGCGTAGAATTTATGTTATACTAATTTGTATTTTCATTGGAGGAATTATAAATTTATGCAAAATCAAAAAAAAGTCCATCTCGCTGAGTCTGGTTTATTTTTGGTCACCATCCTATGGGGGACTAGCTTTGTTATTATAAAACAAGCAACAACTCTAGTTGAACCAGGATATTTACTTGGAATTCGTTTTCTTTTTGCGGCCGTCATGATGGCCTTGATTTTTCACAAAAAGCTAAAACTTCTCACACTCGACTCTCTAAAATTTAGTTTTGTTCTTGGCGGACTTCTCTTTTTATCTTACTATCTTCAAACCGTTGCCATAAAATACACCACTGCAGGGAAAAATGCATTTTTAACAACGATTTATGTGATAATTGTTCCGTTTTTATACTGGATCATTCGAAAAGTTCGTCCCCGGCCCGCCAATTTAATCTCCGCTTTTTTCTGTATCATTGGGATCGCGTTAATCTCTCTTTCCGGAGATTCTTTTTCTCTTAATTTCGGGGATTTTTTGACAATTCTGTGTGGCTTTTCCTTTGCGTTTCATATCATTTTTTTAAGCATCGCTTCCAGACAATATGACCCGATTCTAATGAGCATCCTTCAATTTTTTATCGTCGGCATTCTCAGCTTTTTGGTTGCTATTTTTACAGAGCCAGTTCCGGTATTATCGGCCGCTTCCCTTTTGCCTATTTTATATCTCTCCGTTTTCTGCACAATGATCGCACTTGGACTACAGGCTGTCGGAGAAAAATACGTAAGCCCTTCGAAAGCTTCTTTAATCATGTCTCTGGAATCATTGATCGGCTGCATCAGCGGCATTGTTTTTCTCGGAGAACCTCTCACTATAAAACTGGTAGCAGGTTTTGCGATGATCTTTCTAGCCATGCTCATTTCCGAACTGCCTAGTATTTTAAGTAAAGCAGGTCCGCCCTCAAAAAACGAACCTTAAAAATAAAAAGCGGCTGTTTTTAGACAGCCGCTTTTTTATTGCTCTTTTTTTAAACTTGTAGAATCTTCCGGCCAATTTCGAATTCCCGTCCCAGTATAAGCCAACATAAAAAGCAGCCCCGTCTGAATCCAGAAAATCGTCACATCTGTAATCCCATGAATCAAAACAGCGATCGTAAGGCTCACGGTCAACAATGCAATCCCTCTATAGGCTTTTCGTTTTAGCCGTTTCCAAAGCTGTTTTACCTGTGCAATCATAAAAGTCAAGAAGACACCACAGCCAATAATTCCATAGTTTAGCATCATGTCCAAAAAGAGATTATGGCAATGATAGGTGCTGTAAGTTCCAAGTTCTTTGGAAACAATCGTATAAGCCATCGGGCCGCGTCCCAGCATTGGCGTATCAAGAAAGCCATGGAACGCTCCCCACCAGACATCCATTCGATTACTGGTTGTGTCATCGATACTATTGAAACGTGGGAAAAGGCTAGGAATAAAATTACAGGCCAAAATAAACAAAATTAAAATGGTAAGATAAATGGCTGCAATTTTATACCTTTTCTTTAAAAGCAGGAAAACCAGAACTCCGGCAGTCATAGCCGTCCATGCAGACATTGATGCACAAAGATAGAGCCCAATTAAATTGATTCCAATAACTGCCGCATAAAAGGGCCTTCCCTGTGAATTTATATCCGCACGATAAATTGCAATAATGACAACAAATTCAATAATTGCTCCATAATAATTCGGGTTCAAAAAAAACGATTCCGGGCGATATGTAGGCATTGTGCTATACTGAGATAATTTTTGATAAATAGCAAACAGAGCTGCTAAAACACTTCCAGCGCAAGCAGTATCCATCATAAGATAAAACAGCGAGTACGTCATAACGGAACGCAGATAAAATGCACATACATAAATCGTAAAAATTCCAAAGCAGCAGGCTATTCCTAAACGATTCCCATAATAGGCAGAAAGTAAAGCTGAAATCCCGAAGAATCCAATCAATACCCTTCCATAAGGAACTTTTAAAATAATCCGGCGCTGCTTTTTATGAAGCAATATATAAAAACAAGACAAAATCAAAACGCCTGCCGTTATTACATACGGAAGAAAAATGGAAGCCGTAAGGATCAATGCCAAATAACAAACTGCGTTGGGCTGTTCGGAAACAAAACAACGTATTTTTGCAATCAGATCCTGAATATCGACCAACCTCCTTCTTCTTTGAAACATCTGCGTATTTTCGCAACATCCCCATTATTCTGAAATTTTATTATACCATGAACGTACCAAAATGCAATCTTCTTCTATTTAAAAGCTTTTCATTCTTAAAATACCATTCAAATTATGAACAAATAAAAAAATATATTTGAATAATTGTGAAACACGTTTTCTTACGGTTGAGATAGTCACGCAAAAATAGTATAATAAAAACTAATAATTTAAAGACGACAAGGAGCAACATATGGAGCACGAAAATCACACGTCGCATACAGGTGGTCTTACCTCAGCAGAAGTACAAGAACGGATTCAAAAAGGTCTTGTAAATGGCACAGAAGATATTCAAACCAAAAGCACGAAGCGGATTATTTTCGAAAACACAATCAACCCATTTAATATTTTGAACCTGATTTTAGGTGCTCTTGTCCTTTTTGTAGGTTCTTTTAAAAATGCGCTTTTTCTGGGAGTTATGATCTGCAATACATTCATTGGATGCTTTCAGGAAATTCGCGCAAAGAAAACGATCGACCAACTTTCTTTGATTGCATCTCCCAAAGTTTTGGTGATCCGGGACGGAAAAAAGCAAAAAATTGAGATTTCAAAAATTGTCTTAGATGATTTGATGGTGCTTTCTTCAGGAAATCAAATCTGCTCCGATGCGGTCGTCATCTCCGGCGAATGCGAAGTCAACGAATCATTAATCACCGGCGAATCAGACCCGATCATAAAGCAGCCGGGTGATCATCTGCTCTCTGGAAGCTTCTTAGTGTCAGGCACCTGTCAGGCACAAGTAGAACATATCGGAAAAGATAACTATGCTGCAAAAATCACAAGCAGTGCTAAATACATTAAGAAACCAAATTCCGAGATCATGCAGTCTATCAACCTGCTGATTAAAATTATTGGGTTCATTCTATTTCCAGTGGGATTTGCCCTTTTTTACAAACAGGTCTTTATCTCTAATATTGATTTTGGTGAAAGTATTATCAGTACCGTTGCCGCTCTGATCGGGATGATTCCAGAGGGGCTTGTTCTTCTGACCAGCGTTGTGCTCGCCGTTGGAATTGTTCGCCTCTCTCACAAGCATGCGCTCGTACAAGAACTCTATTCGATTGAAACTTTAGCAAGGGTTGATACGCTTTGCCTCGATAAAACCGGTACTATTACGGAAGGCACCATGCAGGTAGACCAATTTGCGCCTTTTAATGATGAGGAAACAGCGTTATTAAAAGATGCCGCCTCAGCCATTATTCATACACTAAATGACGCAAACCCAACATCTGCCGCAATTTCAGAATTTTGTCCCCAGCCGCCTTCATGGGACCCCATCGTAAGCGTTCCATTTTCCTCTGCGCGCAAATGGAGCGGTGTCTCTTTTAATGAACACGGTACTTATGTATTGGGTGCAGGCGAATTTGTATTGGGCAGCCGCTTTTCTGAGATCCGTCCTCAGGTCGAAAAGGCTTCCCAAAAAGGTCAGCGTGTGTTGGTCTTGGCTTATAGTGAAAAGCCGCTCTGTAATCAGACTCTTCCAGAAGATATTGCCCCGAAAGCACTTTTCATGATCAGTGACCGAATCCGGAAAAGCGCCAATAATACCCTGCAATACTTTGCTGATCAGGGAGTTGATTTAAAAGTAATTTCCGGAGACAATGCGATCACTGTTTCTAAAATTGCGCAGAAGGCCGGCCTTAAAAACGCTGACCAATGGGTTGACGCCACCACTTTAAAAAGTGAAAGTGATGTCAGAGAAGCTGCGACAAAATACACAGTCTTCGGAAGAGTAACTCCTCAGCAAAAACTGCAGCTCGTTCAGTCTCTGAAAAGCAACGGTCATACCGTTGCAATGACAGGAGACGGTGTCAATGATGTATTGGCACTAAAAGAAAGCGACTGCAGCATTGCAATGGCTTCTGGAAGTGATGCTGCAAGAACCGTCAGTCAGATCGTTCTGATGGATTCCGATTTTGCTTCGATGCCTTCGATCGTTGCAGAGGGCAGGCGCTCCATCAATAACCTTCAGCGCTCTTCCTCCCTGTTTTTAGTAAAATCTTTCTTTAGCACCATTATTGCGATCTGCTTTATCTTTCTTCAAACCACTTATCCGTTTGAACCAATTCAGTTTACACTGATTAATGCACTGACAATCGGGATTCCTTCATTCTTCCTTGCGCTGGAACCCAATAAGGAACGAATCCACGGAAAGTTCATTCTCAATATTATTAAAAAATCCATTCCAGGTGCAATTACAATGGCTGCAAATATTTTGCTTCTGGTTCCGTGTGCTTCCTTCCTGGGACTCAATGCGGGTCAGCTTTCCACCCTATCTGTGATGCTAACCTGCTATACCGGATTAATGAACCTCTTTAAAGTCTGCTTCCCATTTAATGCGATTCATACCATTCTGTTTTCTTTGATGTGTGTAGGCTTCTTGATTGCACAAATTTATTTTCAGCCTCTTTTCTCTCTGGTTCCTCTTACGATGCCAATGGTGTTGCTTTTAATTCCGCTGTTGTTCTGTGCAACAGCTATGATGATTTTCTTGTCGCATTTGATCGACCGGATCATTATGCGCCCACACAAAAAATCGCACAGAGAAAAAACACTTCATTAAAAATTTTATAAAGTTTTATAAAAGAAGCGCCGACAGAACAATCAATCTGCCGGCGCTTTTTTATTCCATAATTCTTGAAAAGTATGCAGCGCTGCTTTCTCCTGGCGGACGAAGAAATCTGCCCAGCCCAATTAGGCAATTCTCCGAATGCGTCAGGACATTCATTTTTGCTTGACAAGTCAAAGTTGCCTCAAATCCCAGCGAACGAATGACCGGCAATGCTTCCGGGCTGACAGCACCAAAAGGATATACAAAAACATTCATATCAACCCCAACATGTTCTTTTATCATACTCTGCGCCTGCTGTAAATCCTTACGCAGCATCACCTGATATTCCTGTGTGTTTTCAGTCTTTAACTTTTTGGCACCCAAACGTCCCTTTTGACTGTGTAGATTATACGTATGATTTTGGATCTCCACAACCCCGCTTTGCTGCATCTCAGAAAGCTGATCCCATGTTGCATGAGAATAAGTTTCGTGTCCGCCATCCTTCTCGCTGAAAAGCTCGGAAAAATGAGCGATCGGAGAAAGCATCATTTTCATATTGTACTTTTTAAAAAGCGGATATGCGTACACATAGTTATTATAATATCCATCATCAAATGTAATCAAAATCGGCTTCTCCGGAAGCTCTGTGCCGTCTTTGACATAAGCAATCACGTCCTGCATCGTAACCGTTGTAAAGTGCTCCTGCTGCAGATAAATAAGGTCGTTCTCCAATACTTTTGGAGAAACAATATATTTACTTCTGGACGTATTATATGGAAGAATACTGTGATACATGATAATGGGAAGATTAACACCTTTTACCGGCTGTGCCTGAACTGCCACTGCCGCAGTGTGTGAGGCTCCCCAAATTAAAAATCCCGCGGCAACTGCAAGGCAAGCAGCTAATACTCCGCGGTGAATTTTGCCAATAAAAAACATGGCGCATCCGCCTCCTCCTAAAACGTACGGGGCAGATGCACCATTTATGCAATCAAATTCTAATTTATCTGTTTTATTTTGAAAACGATTCCATCAATATCTTTTCGAAAAAAGAAAGAATTTCTTCAAATACCTCCTGCGCATTTGTCTCTGCTAAAATCGCATGACGTGCACTGGGATACAATTTTACCTCTACCTTCGTTTTGCCTGCACGATACAAACGCTTCGCTACGCGCAAAGGACCTTTTCCATTCTCCCCGATCGGATCATGATCCCCGGAACAAAGCAAAGTGGGAATATCGGGCACCAAGCGGAACCACTGAGCAGAAGAAACCCTTCTCTGCAGTTCTAAAACATCCCGATATCCGGAAACTGTCAAATCGAATCCACAAAGAGGGTCTTCTGTATACTGGTCAACCGCCTTTTCATCTCTTGAAATCCAATCGTTTTCCGTACGATTCGGAGCAAAATGCTTATTATACTGCTGTGTACTCAAACGCTTAAAAATAGGATCGTGGGCTAAAGCACCTTTCTTTCGAATCATACGGTTTGCAAGGCGCAATTCGACCTCATAAACAGAATTCGGTACTGGACCACAGGTTCCGATATAAACCACTCCTGTTAGATCCCCACCATAGCGCACAGCATACTCTCTTGCAAGAAAGGAACCCATATCATGACCAATTAAAAAATAAGGCTTTCCCGGATGCGCTCCCTGTTCCATACAGACAAGCTTATGCATATCACCGATCAGATTATCGGTTCCGCCGGTTCCAAAATATCCATAAGTACTGCCGGTGGAAACCGACTTTCCATGTCCAAGATGATCATTTATCGCCACTGCAAATCCATTTGAAGCTATATATTTACAAAAAGGAACATATTCAAGGCTATGTTCTGCCATTCCGTGGGCAATCTGTACCACCGCACGAATATTCTCTTGTTCTTTCGGCTCAAACATTCTGACAAAAATTCGCTCGCTGTCTACACAGGAATCAAAGGACAGCTCTCTTTCCACAATTTCCAAAAGAAATCCCTCCTTTTGCATCAAATCTTCTTCTATTTTATTATACAAAAAGTTGGGAATGTATTTTTGGCTGATTTGTAAATTTTCAAAGAAATCAACGTGTTTTTCTAATCAATTTGAAAAATTTTTATGAAAGCAACCATATTAGAAAGATTCCAGCCCTTCTAAACAAAAAGAGGGAATAAATTTTTTTTGTGCTGAAGTCCGATCCTGCACAAATCCCTCCAATCCAAGTTGGAATAAATGGGACTGCACTTTCTGATATTCACGCTCTGTAATTCTGCGGTCAATCGGGGGCATCTCTTTCGCTTTTCCGCATGGCAGATACTGTGCCATTAAGCTGACAAGAACCCCCTTCGGCAAATTCTCTTTCATCCAATCAAGCGCTGCAATCGAATTTTTCGTGTGACCGGGAAGGATCAAATGTCGAACAATCGTCCCTCTCTGCATCAGCCCATTGTCATCAATCACGCACGGCCCCGTCTGACGAGCCATTTCCAAAATTGCCTGACGCGCAGACGTTACATAATTTTCCGCATTGGAAAGTTCTTTCGAGAGTGCCGAATCATCGTATTTGTAATCTGGAAGATAAATATCAATCAGTCCTTCCAGCATATGCAGTGTCTCAATCGATTCATATCCACTGGAATTATAAACAACCGGAACCGGAAGTTTCCGATAAGAAAGAGCTTCTGCTACTGCCGGAGCAAAATGGCAGGCCGATACCAGATTGATATTATGCGCGCCTTGATCGACTAAGTGAAAGAAAACTTCTGAAAGCTGCTTTGGCGTCAAATATTTCCCCACTTCCCTGCGAAGACTGATCTGCTCATTCTGGCAAAAAACGCACTGAAGCGAACATCCGGTAAAAAAGACGGTTCCGCTTCCTTTTGTTCCGCTGATACACGGTTCTTCCCAATAATGGAGTGCCGCTCTCGCAACGCTTGGCATCGTCCCCATCCTGCAATACCCGTCCCCGGATTTTTCTAAACGAAGTGCGCCGCATTCCCTAGGACAAAGTCTGCAAGCATTCATTTCTCCTCTTCCTCCCGAATCATCAACATTCCGCACATTCCGCCCCGCTTCCCACCGGAAGCACGATGAGACCAAACAAGTTCCGAATGGCATTTGGTACACAAGCCGCCGATCGTTACTTTTAGGACGCCGGCCTCTTTTAAAATGCGTGCGTTTGTTTCCCATAAATCAATATTATATTTTCCATTTGGCTTCTTTTCAATTAAGGTCTCCGGCTGAAGCGTTTTTAAAGCAGCAAATTCCCGTTCGACAGGCTCGTCTACTTCAAAGCAGCAGGGGCCGATAGACGGTCCAATGAAAGCCTGTAAATTCTGGGGCAAAGAGCCAAATTCCCGCTGCATGGAAAAGACTGTTTTAGCAGCAATCTTTCCAACTGTTCCGCGCCAGCCGGCATGACAAACTCCAATTGCATGAGAAATTGGATCAACCATTAAAATCGGGACACAATCTGCGCCGAAGACACAAAGCGTTACGCCTGGATCATTCGTAATCAGTCCGTCTACGCTCTGCCATGGCTTTGGAAATAAAATTCCTGCACCGCAGTCTTCTCTTCCAACTCGGCGGATATTCGTATGGTGATCCTGTGCGGTTAACACAAGGGATTCTATTGGAAATCCCGTAGCATGACAAAAGATTCTATAATTTCGGAGCACTGTTTTTTCATCATCGCCACGGCCAAATCCCAAATTCATACTTGCAAGATATCCTTGGCTGATTCCTCCTAGTCTTGTCGAAAAAGCATGATGAAACTGCGGCAATTCGGAAAGTTCCGGAAATGTTAAAAAGGGAACGCCCTCATTTCTGCATTCTTTCATATGATTTTGCATAGATAAAAAAACTCCTTTATGTTAGATAAATTCAGTGTATCATAAAAAGAAGCTAAAATCAGCCGATCATACAGAAAAAAGCCGCTCTTTTAAGAACGGCTCTCTGATTTTTGGGGAGCATCTTCGCATTCTTTCGCTTCTGGCTCCTCATAAGGAAGGATCTTCTTTTTGACCACTAATCCTTCATATTTTAATTTAAATTGCACACGGCCGATAAATTGATGATCACAATGACGGCAGTAAAAAGGTGCCCGAAAGCTTTTGCTTTTAAGCTCCCAATCGGTTTTCCTCCGGGCACGACGCCCACAGATGTCACAGCAAAACCGCATATCCGCAGAATGGATCAGCGGATTATCCAAACTGCAAATCGTCACCGTTTTAAAAAGCATGCGATCATAAAATTCTTTGCAGGAAGCATCCATAACAAATTCCTTTAAAACGTCTTCCTGATATAATTTTTGAAAGCAGCGCAGCGACAAAAAGCTATCATCCAGTGCCCGATGATGATCGAGGTCATCTTCTTTAATTTCCAAAACTTCTGCTGCAAATGAAAGACCTATCTGCCGACCACTCTTATCGTGCATCTGAGCCTCACAAAAAGCCTGCAGATCAACATATTCTGTCAAAAAAGGGATTTTAGGGTTCCCGGTAAAATAGCGGCAATTTTCGATCAATGCCAAAACATCCGAAGTCCCCCACGTCATCAGGATACATTTTCCGGCCCATCTCTTAAAGCGGCTCATCACCTGCGTAAACAGAAGGCCATCCTCTAAATCCTCATCTTTCAGATTGGTCAGCATACTGATTTTTCCGCTTATTCTTTTTCCAACCTGCGGATGAATAAATTCAGAAAAAGTATCAATCGGGTTCAGATCTGGACCCAATTTAACTGCTCCAAACTCAATAATTTCATTGAAAAAACTCTTCGTTCTCCGGCTGTAAGTTCCATTCCACTCCAGATCCAGAATAACAATCTGCTTCATAGGCCAATCCTTATCTTTCAGGATTTTGTATGACTTGCCTTTTTCATGCGAAGCTCTTTGCTCAAAATCATTTTACGCATACGGATACTCTTTGGTGTAACTTCCACCAATTCATCGTCTTTAATAAATTCCAAGCACTGCTCCAAGCTCATAATGCTGGCAGGTGTTAATTTTAATGATTCGTCCGCGCCTGATGAACGGGTATTTGTGACATGCTTTTTCTTGCATACATTTACAACAATATCGTCACTCTTAGGGCTAACTCCGACAATCATTCCTTCATAGACTTCTACGCTCGTCCCGATAAACAAACGGCCGCGGTCCTGCGCATACCAAAGTCCATAACCTGTTGTGATTCCGGCTTCGTGCGCAATCAAGCTGCCCTGATTACGTGTCTGAATCTCGCCCTTATACGGCTCGTAGGAATCAAAAACATTATTCATAATACCATTGCCGTTTGTATCTGTCAAAAATTCCTGACGATATCCCATGAGTCCACGCGCTGGAATCTTAAATTCCAGATGGCTCATTCCCGTATCACGGGTACCCATGTTGACAATTTCCGCCTTGCGGCTGCCCAGTTTTTCCATTACTGCGCCCACATAATTATCCGGCACTTCAATCATCAGCAGTTCAATTGGCTCACATTTTTTGCCGTTAATCGTCTTATAGATAACAGTCGGGCTGGAAACCTGAAATTCATATCCCTGACGCCGCATTTCCTCAATCAGAATAGAAAGATGCAACTCTCCTCGACCAGAAACTTTAAAGGTATCTGGAGAATTTGTTTCCTCTACGCGCAGCGCAACATTCGTCTCGATTTCTTTCATCAGACGATCTCGCAGATTACGCGAAGTCACATATTTTCCTTCACGTCCAGCAAAGGGACTATTATTTACCATAAACATCATAGAAACGGTCGGCTCGTCAATTTTAACAAACGGAAGCGGCTCAATACAGTCTGGTGAACAAATTGTTTCACCAATATTAAGATTGGTAATGCCAGAAACAGCAACCAAATCTCCCAGATGTGCTTCTTCTACCTCAACACGTTTTAAGCCCTCAAACTGATAAAGCTTTGTTACATGCACGTTCTGTGTAGTACCGTCACGATGGCAAAGAACTACGCTCTCTCCATCATGAATTTCACCGCGTTCCACGCGGCCGACTCCAATCCGCCCTACATAATCATCATAATCAATATTGCTGAACAACACCTGAGTCGGACCGTGCAGGTCTCCGGTAGGCGCGGGAATGTTCTTGAGAATGGCCTCAAAGAGAGGGACCATATCCTTGCCCGGAACATTTAGATCCTCTGTTGCATAACCGTCACGACCGGAAGCATAGATTACAGGGAAATCGAGTTGATCCTCATTGGCCCCTAATTCGATAAACAAATCGAGGACTTCATCGACGACTTCCATCGGACGAGCACCGGGGCGATCAATCTTATTCACAACAACAATCGGCTTTTTCCCGAGTCCTAGTGCTTTTTTTAGAACAAAGCGCGTCTGCGGCATACAGCCTTCAAAAGCATCTACCAAAAGCAGAACTCCATCGACCATCATCAGAATTCGTTCCACTTCTCCGCCAAAATCCGCATGGCCGGGTGTATCAACAATATTAATTTTCGTGTTTTTGTATTTGACAGCGGTATTCTTGGAAAGGATCGTTATTCCACGTTCGCGTTCCAGATCGTTACTGTCCATCACTCGCTCTTCCACTTTTTCGTTGCTTCGGAAAACACCGCTTTGGCGAAGGAGCTGGTCAACCAGCGTGGTTTTACCATGGTCAACGTGGGCAATAATGGCGACGTTTCTTAAATCTGTTCTTTGATCCATAACAATTTGTACCTCTTTTACTCTTCTTCAATGGGCCTTTTTGCAAATGTAAATTAAGCAAACTAAGTTATTATATCATATTTTGCACGAAATAGTAATAACCTGAACCTAAAAAATTGAGGTTGACATGACTAAAGATTTCTAAACATTTTCATAAAACTCTGTCGGAATTGAAAAAATCCACCCGATTTTCTAGTTCATGCAATTTCAGGCAAAAAGAAGCGCACCCCAGCTTTATGAGGTGCGCCAATAACATGGAGCGAACGACGAGGCTCGAACTCGCTACCTCCACCTTGGCAAGGTGGCGCTCTACCAGATGAGCTACATTCGCAAAAGGCCAAAACTTACGGGTATCAATATACACTTTTCTGCAAAATTTGTCAAGCCTGTTTTTACAGGAAATTCATACACTCTGCGTTGTAATCTTTCAATCCAAATGATATAATAAATAAAAATTGATCGAAATATGGAGGCTCCCGCTTATGGAATATAAAATTGATCTTGGCCCCTGGGGGGGCATTTTTGCTGTCCCCAACGCGGTGGTAGACCGATATTTGAAATTGGCGGGCAGCGTTCAGATAAAAGCACTGCTTTGGGTGCTCCGGCACTGTCAAGAAGGCTCTTTGGATGAGCATGCGCTGGCCGATTTTCTCGGCATCAGTTCTGCCGACGCCAACGATGCGCTGCGCTACTGGCAAGAAGTCGGGCTGCTCCAAAACATCCAAAATGTCCAAAACAATCAAGAGAAAAAAGTTACAGAAGGGTCCACAGCTCCTATCAAAACGCCCGTGGCATCTTCTGAAATTTCTGCTCAAAGAATAACGCCGACACCCATGCTTTCCCGTCCGCAGCGTCCAGATCCGGAATTTGTGGCAAAAAGGATTGAGGAAAGCCAAGAGATCGCATGTCTGATGCAGGAAGCACAGCAAATTCTCGGACGGCTGATCTCACACGGAGACTCGGCAGTCCTTTTGATGCTGCATGATGATTATGGTCTTCCTACCGATGTTCTCCTCATGCTGATTCAATATGCAGTCAGCATTGGAAAGGGAAATTTCCGCTACATAGAAAAAGTTGCGATTAATTGGTCTGACGAAGGAATCACCACTCATGAGCAGGCAGAAGAAAAGCTTCATCGCCTTTCTGAAGAGAATCGCTCATGGCGTATCGTGGAACAGGCAATCGGTCTGCAGAAGCGTGCCCCTTCCGCCCGTGAAAGCAGTCTTGCTTCCTGCTGGATAATGGACTGGAAATTTTCTCCCCAAATGCTGAAACTGGCTTATGACCGTAATGTCGACCGCACTGGAAAATATACAGCCGGATATATGCATAAGATTTTAGAAGGGTGGCACCAGAAGGGAATCTCAACTCCGGAACAGTTGGAGCAGAAAGATTCTCAAAAATACGCTTCCAAAACGTCAGGAACAACGCATGATTTAGATGAGTATTTTCAGAATAGTATGAACGAAATCCTGAAAGAGGTGAAATAAGTGGGATATAGCAAAACAATTTATGATACCGCTTCCAAGAAGATGGAATTGCGGCGCGATCAAGCCCAAAAAAACTGTGAGCGTCTCAAAGCTGTTTTTTTTAAAAAACAGCCGAAAGCAGAAGAAATTGAGCGAAGTTTAACCGATACTTCAATTGCTGCGGCAAAGGCAGTCCTCAAGGGAGGCGACGTACGGACGCATTTGGGAATGCTGAAAAATGTGAATCAAAGCCTCCAAAAAGAATTGAATCTTTTGCTTGCCAAAGAGGGACTCAGGGCCGCCGATCTTGAGCCAAAATACTACTGTAAAAAATGCAGCGATACCGGATACTTGGATGGCCGGATGTGTTCCTGCATGAAGCAGCTTCTGAAAGAAGAAGCCTATCGGGAGCTCAACGAAGAATCCCCTCTTCAGCTGTCCTCTTTTGGAACATTCAGCCTTCGCTATTATTCTTCTGAAAATTTTTCCGGAAAGTCTTTCTCTCCGCAGAAACTGATGGAAAAGAATTATCAGCGCTGTAAACAATATGCCGAGACATTTTCTATGGATTCCGCTAGCCTTCTTATGACCGGCGGCACCGGACTAGGGAAAACTCACCTTTCTCTTGCCATCGCAAAAGCAGTCATTGACCGAGGCTTCGGAGTAGTTTACGGCTCTGCATCTACACTTTTTTCCAGAATGGAAAAAGAGCACTTCAGTAATCAGGAAGAAGCCACCCTACAAAGTCTCTTAAGCTGTGACCTTCTGATTCTGGACGATTTGGGGACAGAATTTCGAACCGCTTTTACGGTGGCGGCTCTTTATAATTTGATAAATTCTCGCCAACTTTCTAAAAAGCCTACGATTATCAGCACCAATTTATCTTTAAAGGAAATGGAAAATAATTACACAGAACGATTTTCCTCCCGCATCGGAAGTTATATTTTACTTCCGTTCTTCGGAAAAGACATTCGTCAAATTAAGCGATTTGAAAAAAGCGAAAATTAAATGAGTGTAAAAAAGTACGTCCGAATTCAAAGCAGAATCGGACGTACTCGGTTATTTTGATTTTTATTCTTCTTCCCGGATGATCAATCCCAGCAACCGTGCAAATTCCATAGCCTGGATTGGGGTAACAATCGCTCCGGAAAGTTCTTTTGCTGATACGATCATTCCATCTGTCCGGCAAGAACGAAGATCTATTCCTTTTAAAGGAGTCTTAAAAAAATTGGCTTTTCGCAGTCCTGTCTTTTGAAAGAATAATTTTTTCCATTCGCAGGAGGAAAACGACGTTCCCTCATTTTCGCAATCTTCAAAATTCACCTCATGAAACCGTGTACCGTCAAAATTGGACAGGCAAAAATTATCATTTTGAAAAGTAATGTTTTTCAGAGAGCTATTCCATAAAACACTTCCGACAAACTTACAGTTTTCAAAAGTACTGGCTTCAAAAAAAGCATTTTCCATCTGTACATTTGAAAAATCACAATTTTTAATATGACAGTTTCGAATATCCGTTTCCAAAAATACATTTTCAGAAAGACAACAATTTTCCATCACAACATTTCTTAGAACTAAACTTTGAGTGATTCCTGAAAACGTTGCATTTTTTAAGACGCAATCGGAAATCATACTTTCTTTTTTCCCTAATGTACGAATTAGTTTTACTGCTTTTTCTCCTTCAAAGTACTCTAAAATCGGTGCAGACAAAAAACTCTCTCCCTTCTTAAAACAACAGAAAAGAAGCAGGCACACAAAAAATGCGTCTGCTTCCCTTTTGGGGGTTATTCTTCTCCCCTGTTATCTTCCAGCGTTCCCAGACTCAACGCCTTTAAATAAGCATTGATAAATCCATCCAGATCGCCGTCCATCACAGCTTCGATATTACCGGTCTCATATCCCGTACGATGATCTTTTACCATCGTATATGGCATAAAGACATAGGAACGAATTTGACTTCCCCATGCGATTTCTTTCTGAACGCCTTTGATATCTGAGATTTTCTCCAGATTTTGGCGTTCTTTGATTTCAACCAGCCTACTTTTCAGCATTCGCATGGCTACATCACGGTTTTGATACTGACTGCGTTCCACCTGGCAGGCAACAACGATCCCGGTAGGGATATGAGTCAGACGAACAGCCGATGAAGTCTTATTAACCTTCTGACCGCCTGCACCGCTTGCACGGTAAACGTCCATTTTGATATCTGCAGGATCGATCTCCACTTCTACGGAATCATCAATTTCCGGCATCACTTCCAGAGAAGCAAACGATGTGTGACGGCGTCCGGAAGCATCAAACGGAGAAATACGAACAAGACGATGCACTCCATTTTCTCCCTTTAAATAACCATAAGCATTTTCACCCTCTAAGAGGATGCTGGCGCTCTTAAGCCCCGCCTCTTCTCCGTCCAGATAGTCGAGCAGCTTTACTTTATAATCATGACGTTCTGCCCAGCGACTATACATTCTGTAAAGCATCTCCGCCCAATCCTGTGCTTCTGTTCCGCCGGCTCCGGCATGGAATGTGAGAATCGCATTTTTACTGTCGTATTCGCCGGTCAAAAGCGTCCTTAAACGCTGATCTTCCAAATTCTTCTGAATTTTATCCACTTCAGTCTGTGCTTCTGGCAAAAGAGAAAGGTCTCCTTCTTCGTCTCCCAACTCACAAAGAGCCTGTGCATCATCCCATGAAGCGCGAAGTTTTTCATAAGATTCCAATTTGTTTTTTAGTTCGGCGGAACGCTGCAGAATCTTCTGGGATTTCTCCATATCGTCCCAAAACTTCGGCTCCGCTGCTTTCATATCCAGTTCTTCAATCTCATTGCGCATGGTTTTGATTCCCAATGCGTCCTGCAGATCTTCAATTTCCGGCAGCAGATTTTGCAGAGCAAGTTTTAATTCCTCAAATTGCAGCATTATTATCCATCCTACTTTCTAAAATTGCAGTCCCCTAAATAGTAACTTAACATAGTTTTTTATTATATCTTGTTTTTAGAAAATTGTAAAGCAAATCCGCTTTTTCCGAATATTTTCCTACATTTTTTACGCAGATTGTAAATAGTCTTAAAACTCTTGCGCAAAAAACTTGCAGTTTTTAGGAAAAACCGATACAATATTTTAAGTATATTGATTACATTCGTCTGGAGGCAAATAAATGACTGACTTTACCGATATGAAATGTCCGGTCTGCGGAAAGCCCTTTCTAAAAGGGGATGATATTGTCGTATGCCCACAGTGTGGCGCGCCTTATCACCGCAGCTGCTATCAGCAGGTAGGACACTGTCTCTATGAAGATCGGCATGGCACTAAAGATGCGTGGAAGCCACCCCAAAAAGCAGCGGAAAAAGAAGAAAAAATCTGTCCGCGCTGTGGCCATCCAAATCGCAAAGATGCACTTTTCTGCGAACTCTGCGGAACTTCTCTCTCTAAAAATGAGCAAAAGGGCTACCAACAGCCCCATCAAAACCCAAGCGCTGTAAACTCTGGCAATGATCAAATGCCCTATATTGCATTTGATCCCCTAGGAGGAGTTGCCCCTACTGAAAAAATAGACGATATTTCTGCTTCCGATCTGGCAAAAGTGGTTCAGTCTAATACCTCTTATTATATTCCGGTTTTTCGCAATTTTGTAAGAGATCATAAAAAGCGTTTTAATTTTTGCGCTTTTTTATTTACCGGAAGCTGGTTTCTTTATCGAAAACAATATAAAAAAGGTTGGACGATTGCAAGCGCTCTTCTGATTCTGCATGCACTTTACCAATATGTCACTTATGTGGTTTCCTATCCGGTGATGCAGTCTCTGATGAACAGTGCAGGTGTCGCGTCGGATACTTATCCTTCTACGAATCAGATGATTGCAATGAGTGGAATAATTTCTACTCTTTCAACTAACCAACAGATTGCACTTGCCCTTCCAGGGATTTTAATGATCGGGATTCTCCTGATCAAATTGATTTTTGGCTTTAAAGCAAATCAAATGTATAGAGCACACTGTATCAGTGTCATAAAAGAAATCGAGACCAACCATCCGCAAGCCGGTGTTTCCTCCGAAAAGACAATTCTTTATCGGGAAAAAGGCGGAGTTAACATGGCTCTCGCAATGGGAATTGTTCTCTGTTATACACTGATTACCTATATTCCCTATTTCTTTTTCTGATTTTTTGCGCATTCACCCGAATATTCAATCTGAAAGAAGTGTTTTCAAGAATGAAAAAAATCACTAAAGCTGTGATTCCTGCAGCAGGACTTGGCACTCGTGTGCTGCCTGCCACAAAAAGCATGCCAAAAGAGATGCTCCCCATCGTGGACAAGCCTGCCATTCAATATATTGTTGAAGAAGCGGTACGCTCCGGAATCACTGATATTTTAATTATCACGAACCGTGGAAAAGGATTGATTGAAGATCATTTCGACCGTGTTCCCGAACTAGAAGCAAAACTACAAGGCGGTGGCCCTGCAAAAGAAAAAATTTTAAAAGAAGTCGTTGATATTTCACATCTTGCAAATTTTTATTTTGTACGCCAAAAAGAAACCCGGGGACTTGGTCACGCAGTCAATCGGGCACGCTCTTTCGTTGGGAATGATCCGTTTGCCGTCCTCTATGGAGACGATGTCATTATCGGAGAAGACCCTGCCTGCGGCCAGCTGATTCGTGCTTATGAAGAATATGGAAAAGGAGTTCTTGGCGTTAAAAAAGTTGCTCCAGAAGCAATCCATAAATATTCTTCCCTAAAAGTGGAACCTCTTCACGATAATCTTTATAATTGCACGGATATGGTAGAAAAGCCAACACCAGATAAAGTTTTAAGCCTCTTTTCTATTCTTGGCCGCTGCGTCCTTCCACCGGAAATTTTCGACATCCTTGACCAAACGCCTCCTGGAGTCGGCGGAGAAATTCAACTGACTGACGCCATGCGCACACTGGCACGTTCACAAGGCATGATTGCCGTTGAATTTACCGGGAAGCGCTATGATATGGGAAATAAGCTCGGAATTCTTCAGGCACAGGTGGAGGTTGCACTTAATCACCCGGAAGTTGGTGAAGATTTTCGTAAATACTTAAAAGAACTTTCTAAAACGCTTTAAGAAAGCTAAAATTCTTTATTGACAATCTTTTTTCAGATTGATATAATTAATCTGTTGCCCTGTGTGTTACAGTGGCTTGATCCTTGCCCCGGATCTTTATTTGGGGCCATATGTCCATAAGGAGGTGCAAATCATGGAAGAAGTAAAAAGAGCTTATGAAACCGTATTTATTCTCTCTACTAAATTAGACGAGGATGCTACGAATGCCATGATCCAGAAATTCAAGGATCTGATCGCGGCGAATGGTACTATCGATGGTGTTGATGAATGGGGTAAGCGCAGATTAGCTTATCCGATCAACAAGGAAAATGAAGGCTACTATGTTCTGGTGAACTTTACGAGTGTTCCGTCTTTTACGGCTGAACTCGATCGTATTTACAAAATCACCGACGGTGTGCTGCGTTCCCTGATTGTGAAAAAAGGAGCCTAAAAATTAGGCGAAAGGGTGATTACGAATGCTTAACGTTGCTGTTTTAATGGGGCGGCTAACTGCTGACCCGGAATTGCGTCATACTTCTAATGATGTTGCCGTTACCAGTTTTACTTTGGCTGTCGACCGTTCTTATGTAAAATCCGGTACTGAACGTGCAACAGATTTTATTGATATTGTCGCTTGGAGAAATACTGCAGATTTTGTTTGCAAATATTTCCGCAAAGGCCAGTTAGTAGCTGTTCAAGGGGCTATTCAAACACGTTCTTATACAGATCGTGACGGAAATAAACGCAAAGCATTCGAAATCGTAGCGGATAATGTCCATTTTGCAGAAAGCAAACGAGATCTTAATTCTGCAAGTGGAAATTACCATCACGAAACTGCTTCTGTTCAGCAGCAGTCCCCTGCTCCCGCCTATTCCAATGGCGACACCGGAGATTTTGAAGAAATTCCCGGAGACGATGATCTGCCGTTTTAAAATCTAACAACGGTATTTCTTGATTTTTAGTTTAAAGGAGGTTTTCCTAATCATGGCCGATAGAGAAAAAAGTGAAGGCGGCCGCCGATATGGTGGTCGTAAAGGTCGCAGAAAAGTTTGCAGCTTTTGTGTTGATAAAGTAGAATCCATCGATTATAAAGATGTTGCAAAACTTCGCCGCTTTATTTCTGAGCGTGCAAAGATTCTGCCCCGCAGAGCGACTGGCACTTGTGCACGTCATCAGCGCGAATTGACTACCGCAATTAAGCGTGCACGTCATCTCGCACTTCTGCCGTTCAGCAGCGATTAATTTTGTTTTATAGCCTATAGCTTTTAAAAATCACCAGCTCTTAATTAAGAGCTGGTGATTTTCTGCTATTGAATTTTTTTCATAATAAAAGCCTTATTCAGGAAAAGTTCAATATCCCGAATAAGGCTTTTTGTTTTTTATGATTAATTAACCATTTGAAGAAGTTGAAGAAGACTTCGCATTGATCAAAATTGTGATTGTTGAATTGGCCGCCATTTTGTCTCCGGCATTCTGATTTTTATAACCATAAGCCTGCCCAATTCCCACATATTCACTATGCCCATTTTCCTGCTGTACAGAGGTAAATCCACGCGACTTCAATGCGCTCACTGCTTCTTCTGCGGTTAGTCCCGCAAGATCCGGTAACGTTATAAGCGCATTTCCATCACTTACAATCACCGAAATAGCTGTCCCTTTTACCATTTTTTCGCCAGCTGTCGGTGTTTGCGAAATAATATATCCCGCCTCAACCGTATCACTGTATTCATGCTTCGAAACAGCTACCTGATAATCAGCGTCTGAAGAAGATTGCTGATTATCTTCATATTTTTTGTTTACAAGATTCGGAACCGTAATTTGTTCCGCCGCTGTAGAACTCACTGCAGAAGCTGTCTCTGAATCAGCAGTTCCTGCTTCAGAGGTCTGAGAAACAGTTGCCTGCTGACTTTTATTGCTGCCAGAAGACATTCGTACAACGACAACAACTGTTAGAATAATTAACAAAACAGCGCATACTAAAATCACCCACACAAAGGTAGGAATT
Source organism: Caproicibacterium sp. NSD3 (assembly GCF_053613275.1). NCBI lineage: Bacteria > Bacillati > Bacillota > Clostridia > Eubacteriales > Oscillospiraceae > Caproicibacterium > Caproicibacterium sp. NSD3. The sequence continues at coordinate 1,047,913 of NZ_CM132119.1, read as the reverse complement.
TTCTTCTTACCTTTGTGTCCTGCATTTTTACGCACTTGCGGCGATCTAGATGGCCGTGATGGCTGCTGAACCGGTTGAGATACCTGAGATGTTTCTCCTTTTAAATCATGTCCCTCGTCTGGATTCTTTTCTGCTCTTTCCTCTTTTTGAGAAGGGATCGGACTCGGAATCCGCCGTAAACTTTCTGTCTCTTCGATTGTTGCCGTAATGGTAGGAGAAGTTGACAGTTCTGCCCGCATACGCTCAAATGTAGGCGTTCTTTTTTCCACAGAAACCTGCAATGCGTTTGCTAACGAAGTTACAACATGCGGAGGGATATTTTGAAGGATCGAAGACGGAATTAAAAGCCTAGGGTCTTCTTTTCTTGCCAAAGCATTTTTGGGAAAACCACCTGTTAGTGCAAAGAAAAGCGACGATGCAAAGCCATAGATATCTGTTGATTCTTTCAGTGGTGCTGTTCCTTCGCATTGCTCCAACGCAGCACACCCTGATACCAATGAATCCTGAAGTTCTGTCCCAAAACGCCATACCTGCTCGATACAGAAATCCCCCAGAATCATACTTCCGTTTGGCAAAATAAACAGTGTATCCGGAGAAATCCCCAAATGAGAAATTCCAACTGCATGCAAGGTAGAAAGCGTCATTAAAACCGGCATGAAAAGCTGCCTTGCCTCATTCCAGTTTAAAGAACCTCCACTGCGTTTTACAAAATACCGCAGTGTAATTGCATTCATCCATGGAGCTACCGCATAGACAGTCCCATTTTCCTCAAACACATCTTCAATATGTGCCATCGCAGACTGAGTATGAAAGCGCAGCAAAGCCTGCTGATCTTGTAAAAAAGCGCCCCGATCTTTTTCAAAAACCTCTTTCAGTTCTTCCTGCGGACTGATTTTTAGTCCATCAGAATTGCGCAGCGCCAAAGTCTGCGGAAAGAACTCCCTAATCTCTACTTTTTCTTTTGTTTTTAAATCGAGACCAATATATAGAATTCCTTCTCCGTTTTTACGCATTGCGCGGCCGACCAAATACTGATCTTTCAATATTGTTCGATATGGAAGAGCATCAGGAAGCTGCGACTCAGCTAAAGAAAATCCACAATGCGGACACTCTTCAGCCTCATCGGTCTCTTCCATGCAGGCCATACACAGCCTGTCATAATCCGCCATTCGTGCGTTCCTCCTTCGGACATGTCTAAAACACGTCGATATTTAAACCCATCTTTTCTACAACTCCAAGATTCCCACTATTTATTCTTCATCACTAACATCGGAACTTTCCCAGTTGTGCCATACATTTTGGACATCATCGTTATCTTCCAAACTATCTAAGAGCTTCTGCATTTTCTGCTCTGTTTCTTCATCTGGAAGCTTTACATAAGTACTCGGAATCATTTCAATTTCCGCGGTCTCAAATTCATATCCCTTTGCAGAAAGATCATCTAAAATTCCAGAAAAATCCTCTGGCTCGGTATAAATTTCAAAGACATCCTCATCTGCCTGAAAATCAGAAGCTCCCGCCTCAAGTGCATCTTCCATAACATGGTCTTCATCGCGGTCTTCACGCTCAATAACGAGCAGACCTTTTTTCTCAAATAAGAACGAAACGCATCCGGTTGTTCCCAGATTTCCGCCAAATTTATCAAATGCGTGTCGGACATCGGCCGCCGTACGATTTCTATTATCTGTCAATGCTTCTACAATAACAGCAACACCATTGGGTCCATATCCTTCATAATTAATGGTTTCAAACTGATCTTCGTTTCCCTCGCCAGCAGCTTTTTTAATGATACGCTCAATATTATCATTTGGGACATTGGCTGCTTTTGCCTTCGCAACACAATCTTTCAGCTTGGAATTGCTGTTGGGGTCTGGTCCGCCGCCCTCTTTTACAGCAACTGCTAATTCACGGCCGATTTTAGTAAAGACTTTTGCCTTTGCGCCATCGGTTTTTTCTTTTTTGCGCTTAATATTATTCCATTTTGAATGGCCTGACATGTTCTTCGCAGCCTCCCGACTAATAATTTGAAATAGTTACGTTATATTATAACATAGTCCAAGTGTGATATCAACACTTTGTCTCTTCCTTGACTCATTTCTGTTATATTTGGATTTGTCTTTTAGATAAGATTTTTTTAGTTTTATTTTATATTTTAGCATATTTGACTTTTTCACTCAAGGGGGTGTTCCTTTTTTTATTAGATACTTGACAGTTATTTCACAGTGGCATAGAATGATTCTGATTTGTTCCAAATGACTCTAATTTAAATAAAAAATTATAGATGAAAAAATGCTTAAAAACGCTTTTTCGATTTTAGAAAAAGAAAGGTAGTATTTATGAAAATTGGCCTCGATGTCGGCTCTACAACAATAAAATGCGTTGTTTTAGACGATCAAAATAAAATAGTTTACAAATCCTATGAACGGCATTATTCTCAGATTACAGAAAAGATGATTGAGCTTCTTACAAAAGTAAGAGACACCATCTTAAAAGGAAGCCCAGCTCAACTCACCGTCTCTGGCTCTGCCGGAATGGGAATCTCACAGACCTGTAATCTTCCTTTTGTTCAGGAGGTTTATGCCACCCGTATTGCCACTGGAAAGCTTCTTCCGAAGACCGACTGTATTATTGAACTCGGCGGAGAAGATGCAAAGATCCTGTTCCTGACCGGCGGCATGGAAGTACGGATGAACGGTTCCTGCGCAGGAGGTACGGGCGCATTTATTGACCAGATGGCAACCCTATTAAACATTTCTCTGGACGAGATGGACCAACTCTCTGCTCAATATGAAAAGATCTATACAATCGCATCCCGCTGCGGTGTCTTCGCAAAAAGTGATATTCAGCCGCTGCTCAATCAAGGTGCGCGGAAAAGCGACCTTTGCGCCAGCATTTTTGCGGCTGTTGCCAACCAGACGATTGCCGGCCTTGCACAGGGACGCCCGATTGGCGGGAATGTGCTTTACCTTGGAGGTCCGCTTACTTTTCTCTCCGGATTGCGGCGCGCTTTCGATACTGCATTAAGAACAACCGGAACCTGTCCGGAAAACAGTCTATACTTTGTTGCGCTTGGCGCTGCTTACAGCAGTGAAATCGAGACAGACTTAGATACAGCGCTCAAAAACATCAAGCAATATGGAACCAGCGGGAATTTCCGCAGTATTCCCCCTCTCTTTAAAGACAAAGAGGAATATCAGGAGTTTTTGGAACGTCATAATTCCTGCAAAGCGCCCAAAGGAGATCTTCTCAAATATGATGGCCCTGCATTTTTAGGCGTTGATGCCGGTTCTACAACGATCAAAGCGGTTCTTCTCGGCAAAGACGGCGAAGTTCTTGACAGCACCTACCAAAGCAATAGTGGAAATCCGGTTCCGGTCGTACGGGAATATTTGCTCTCTCTTTATCAAAAAAAGCCGGAACTGAAAATTGTCTCCAGCGCTGTGACTGGTTACGGCGAAGAGCTTTTGAAAAATGCTTTTGGACTCGATTACGGCATCGTAGAAACCATTGCACATTTTACAGCTGCCAAATGCTTTATGCCCGATGTTGATTTTGTAATCGATATCGGCGGTCAGGATATGAAATGCTTTAAAATTCGCCGTGGAGCGATTGACAATATCTTCTTAAACGAAGCCTGCTCCTCTGGCTGCGGCTCTTTCCTGCAAACCTTTGCCAATACTCTCGGTTATAAAATTGCTGATTTCGCAAAATTAGGCCTTTTCGCAAAACATCCTGTTGATTTGGGAAGCCGCTGCACGGTTTTCATGAATAGTCAGGTCAAACAAGCGCAGAAAGACGGTGCAACCACAGCGGATATTTCTGCCGGACTATCTGTAAGTGTCGTAAAAAATGCAATCTATAAAGTAATTCGTGCAGCTTCCGCCGAGGAACTGGGCCGCAAAATCGTCGTTCAGGGAGGTACCTTCCTCAATGACGCCGTTTTAAGAGTCTTTGAAAATGAATTAGGCGTTGAAGTCGTCCGCCCGGATATCTCCGGACTAATGGGTGCCTATGGCGCTGCGATCTATGCAATTAATAAGCAAAAAAAATCGCCGCACCAAACTTCTTTGATTTCTCTCACGGAACTGAATGATTTCAAGCACGAAGTCAAAGTAACAAACTGTGGAATGTGCAGCAATCACTGCCGTTTGACCATCAATATCTTTGGCAATAACCGCCGCTTCATTGGCGGAAATCGCTGTGAGCGCCCGATAACCAAGAAAAGCGGAAGCGACAATTTAGATCTTTATGCTTATAAACTTAAAAAGCTTCGCAGCTATGAACCGGTTCCCGGCCCGCGGGGAAAAATTGGGATTCCAATGGGACTTAATTTTTACGAATTGCTGCCTTTCTGGCATGCTTTCTTTACCACACTGGGATTCGAAGTTGTACTCTCTCCCCTTTCAAGCAGAGAACTTTATATCCGTGGTCAAAGCACCATCCCCAGTGATACCGTCTGCTTCCCTGCAAAACTGACTCACGGGCATGTTCTAAGTCTGCTCGATCAGGGAATCGATCATATCTTTTATCCCTGCATGAGTTATAATTTTGATGAAAAACTTGGTGACAATCATTATAACTGCCCTGTCGTCGCCTATTATCCGGAAGTCATTAATGCCAACACCGTCGCGCTTCAGGGAAAAACTTTTATTCATGACTATGTCGGAATTCACAGAAGACATGATTTCCCCAAAAAAATGCACAAGATCCTTGAAAAGTATTATTCCGGAATTACTCTGCAGGAAGTCAAAAAAGCTTCCGATGCCGCCTACGACGCTTATAATGCTTATCTTTCCGATATTCGCGAAAAAGGAAATGAAATCATCAAAGAAGCGCGCAAGGAGAAAAAACCGATCATTGTATTAAGTGGACGCCCCTATCACCTTGACCCCGAAATTAACCACGGGATTGATAAATTAATCATTTCCCTGGGAGCTGCCGTCATCAGCGAAGACGTCGTCAGCTGCCTAGTCAAACGCTTTCATACCGGCGTTCTAAATCAGTGGACTTATCATGCCAGACTTTACGCTGCCGCTAAATACGTCAGCTCACAGAAAGATATGAATCTGGTTCAGCTGGTCTCCTTCGGCTGCGGCGTAGACGCCATCACAACGGATGAAGTCCGCAGCATTCTGGAAGCAAACGATAAGATCTATACGCAGATTAAAATTGACGAAATTACAAATTTGGGCGCTGTAAAAATTAGGCTTCGCAGTCTTTTCGCCGCCCTCGACCAGTGAGGCTTTATCATGGCAGAACTGAAATATACCGATACCGGACGTTTACTCTTTACAAAAGAGATGAAAAAAGATTATACCCTTCTTTGTCCGATGATGCTTCCCATTCACTTTTCCCTTTTCATAGATGTTTTCCGCAACTGCGGATATAAAGTGGAATTGCTGCAAAATGATGGGCCTGCGATTGTTCAGGAAGGGCTCAAATATGTGCACAACGACACCTGTTACCCGGCACTTCTCGTAATTGGACAATTTATAGACGCTCTTCACTCTGGAAAATATGATCTCGATCACACCGCCTTGATCATTACGCAGACTGGCGGCGGCTGCCGTGCAAGCAATTATATTCACTTGCTGCGCAAAGCGCTTCACAAAGCTGGGATGGATCAAATTCCAGTCGTCAGCTTAAATCTTTCCCGTCTGGAATCTAATCCCGGCTTTTCCATTACTCTAAGTATGCTGCGAAAAGTGATCGCTGCCGTCGCCTATGGCGATGCTTTGATGGCACTGCGCAACCAAACCAAGCCTTACGAAACACAGGTTGGAGACAGTGAGGCACTTGTAAAAGATTGGGTCGACGAACTTTGTTCCCAATTTAAACGTGGAAAAGGGTTAGGCTTAAAAGCAGAAAAAGAAAATCTACTGAAAATTGTTCATGATTTTGCTAAAATTCCAACCCAAGCGGTTCAAAAAATTCGGGTCGGTATCGTCGGAGAAATCTATGTGAAATATGCAGCCTTTGCAAATAACCATCTCGAGGATTTTCTCTTCGATCAGGACTGCGAAGTAAACGTTCCGGGGCTTTTAAACTTTGCAATTTTTAAGGTTGATAACCGTCTGGAAGATATTAAGCTTTATGGCGGAAATCCATTTAAGTTTGGCGCGGTCAGCGTCTTATTTGATTATCTGACAAAAATGCAGAATATTTTGACAGAAGCTTTTCAAAGCGAGCCAAAATTTGAAGTGCCCACCCCATACGCTAAAGTAAAAGAATTAACAAATGGCGTAATTGGCTATGGAGATAAGATGGGCGAAGGATGGCTCTTGACCGGCGAAATGCTGGAGCTCTGCGAAACAGGCTATGAAAATATTGTCTGCGCACAGCCTTTCGGGTGTCTGCCCAATCATATCTGCGGAAAAGGAATGATTCACCGGATCAAAACGCTGCGCCCAGAAAGCAATATTGTCCCGATCGATTATGATCCTAGCGCAACCATGGTCAATCAAGAAAACCGTATTAAGTTAATGCTGGCAGTGGCTCGCGAAAACCTGCAGAAAAAGGTTGTGCAATCTGACAAAAAAGATTAAAATCAAACAAAAATCTCCTGCTATAGTTGCTTTTTGGCTAAATTTGTTGATAATAAAAAGTAACTTCTAGAAAGGCAGGAGATTTTTTATGAAGAAATTTATTCAGGAGTTTAAAGAATTTTCCATGCGCGGCAACGTCATGGATATGGCTGTTGGCGTTGTAATGGGCACTGCTTTCAGCGCAATTGTCACTTCCCTCGTAAAAGATATCATTATGCCCCTCATCGGACTTTTAACCGGAGGCCTTGATTTTTCCAATCTTTCTGTCACCTTACTCGGAAAAGCCGTACTGACTTATGGTTCTTTTATTCAGAGTGTCTTTAACTTTTTGATGATTTCCCTTTCGATTTTCCTAATGGTGAAATTTGCAAACAAAGTCAGCAGTCTTCGTCAGAAACAGGACGAGCAAAAAGAAAAAGTTTTAGAGCCTTCAAAAGAAGAACTGCTGTTAACCGAAATCCGCGATCTATTAAAAAGCCAATCAGAAAAATAAAAGAATCCGGCCTTCTCTTTTTGAGAAAGCCGGATTCTTTTTGAGATTAATATTTGTTAGTTAACTCAGCGATCCCACTTTTCGCAGAGTTTCAGCAATTCTTTTGTAAGCTGAGCCAAATCTTTATTGGCTCCTCCCTCATTATGCCGAATGACGTCTTCCAGGCGATGTTGTGCTGCCACCAACCGACCATAAATAGGAGAAGCTTGTTCGCCGGAAAGTGCCGCCTTTTTGGGATGCAGAACCTGCGCTTCCATCCCATAATCCAATATACGATCCGAAAGCAAATCATAGCAGGCATTAAAATTCGGCGCATAGGCATCAAACCCATAATGCTCCAGTTCTTCCGTAAATTCTTCACAGCATTTCTGCTCTCCATGAACAACAAAGACTTTTTTAGGCGCTGGCTGATAAGCTTTAATCCAACGCAAAAGTCCGGTATGATCTGCATGTCCTGACAGCATCCGAAAATTAAAGATATGCGCTTTCACCGCAATCTGTTCGCCAAACAGTTTTACAGAATCAATGCCGTCCAAAAGGATTCTTCCAAGGGTTCCGTTCGCCTGAAACCCAACAAATATAATAGAGCACTCCGGCCGCCAGAGATTATGCTTTAAATGATGACGAATTCTTCCGGCTTCACACATACCGCTGGAAGAAATAATTACTTTTGGAACACCGTCCGTATTAAGTGATTTAGATTCGTCTACGCTTTCGGTCATATGGAGATTTGGAAAAGAAAGCGGCTCAAAACCGTGATCAATCAACTGAGCAGTCTCTTCATCTGCATAACCATGAAGATCCCCACTGTATATTTTGGTAGTCTCAGTTGCCAGAGGAGAATCCACATAAACCGGAAAATTAGGGTTCTTAGGCGTCAGATGACGTTCCTTGATCTCTCGTATCGAATAAAGGAGCTCCTGCGTACGTCCCACTGCAAAGGATGGGATCACTACATTTCCGTGATTCGACAGAGTGTTGTCAATAATATCGGCAAACGCCTTGGTATAATCATCTATATGCTCATGTTCCCGATCTCCATAAGTGGATTCCATAATCACATAATCCGCTTCGGTAATATAGGTTGGGTTTTTAATAATCGGAATATTGATATTGCCAATATCACCTGAAAATACAATCTTTTTTGTACTATTATTTTCTGTTGCCCAAACTTCAATGCTGGAACTGCCTAAAAGATGTCCTGCATCTATAAAACGAATTTTTACTCCTTCACAGAGATCAATCACCTCTCCATAGGAATACGGAGTAAGATACTTTAGGGTATCTTCTGCGTCCTTTACGGTATAAAGCGGCTCCACAGGGGCTTTCCCTGCACGCTTTCCTTTACGGGATTCATATTCTGCATCCATCTCCTGAATATGCGCACTGTCTCGCAGCATGATAGAAAGGAGGTCACAGGTCTTCCCCGTTGCACAAATTTTCCCTTGAAATCCCTGCTTCACCAAAAGCGGCAATCGGCCCGAATGGTCAATATGTGCATGAGTAACCAGAACATAATCCACTTTATTTGCAGCAATCGGCAGCTTTGCATTATCTGTTACATCAGCTCCCTGCTGCAGTCCACAGTCGATCAGGATGGTCTTGTCTCCAACCATAAGGCAATGGCAGCTGCCCGTTACCTCTTTATCGGCACCATAAAAATTCAATTTCATCTTTCTTTATCACTCCTTATCACTCAAAATCGAGTTCTATTGGGCAGTGGTCACTCCCCATCACTTCGCTGAGAATTTCGCTCTTCTGAACATGTGAAAAGAATCGCTCAGAAACCAAAAAATAATCAATACGCCATCCCGCATTGTGCTCTCGCGCACGGAATCGATAGCTCCACCAACTATAGGCACCGATTTCTTCCGGATGAATCCGCCGAAATGTATCCACGAATCCACTCTCAAGAAGCTGTGTGAATTTTCCCCTCTCCTGATCTGAAAAGCCGGCATGTCCCTGATTGGACTTTGGATTTTTCAGATCGATTTCCTCATGCGCCACATTCATATCGCCGCAGACAATCACGGGCTTTTTTTGATCCAGCTTCATCAAATAAGTACGAAACGCATCTTCCCATTCCATTCTATAGGGCAAGCGCTTTAATTCGTCCTGAGAATTCGGTGTATAAACAGTTACCAGATAATATTCCGGATATTCCAGTGTGATTGAACGCCCCTCCCCCATATGGTCAGGATCATCAATATCATACTGAACGCTGATCGGCAAATTTTTCGTAAAAATCGCGGTACCGGAATATCCTTTTCTGAAAGCAGAATTCCAATAACGTGTATATCCGGGTAATTCGAAATCTGCTTGTTCCGGCTGCATCTTGGTCTCCTGCAAACAAATCGTATCCGCATTTGATTCTTTCAAAAATTCCAGAAATCCTTTTTGCAGGCAAGCACGCAAACCATTAACATTCCAAGAAAGAAACTTCATTTAGCACCTCCACAAATTGCTTTCTTTTTATTTTTAATTATATCATATTTTGTGTGAATTTACTATAATTTTTGTTTTTTAAACAGAAAATTCTAAACAAGTCAAGATTAATAAAATTGGCCCTTGCTAAAAAAGCAAGAGCCGCATAAAATCATAGGTCCTGAAGATCCGCTTCGGGAATATCATTTTCAACATTATCCCTTCCGAGATCGGTGTCAATTACCGGATAAACATCTTTACGAATAGGGCGGTCTGTTTTTCGGATTTCGTGTTCCTTTCGTACCACATGGGGTTCTTTATCTGGAATAGGGTCACCAAAAGTACGATCTGGCTGTTCATCAGATTTGCTCATAAAATCACCTCAAAACTAGAATATACAAACCGATAAAATTTATCCGTCAACTTATGAAAATGAAGAAATAGGAAAATCCTTATTTATCCAGAAAAAGGGACCGAAAAGATGCAGCACCCGCCGGACAAATTTATTCTGTGCTGCTTTGTATCTTTGTTTTTACTTTGGGCAGTTCATGAATTGGCTAAAAATCAAATATAGATAAAATATTTTAAAATCACAAAGTCAATTTTTTTAAAAAAATCAAAGTTAAAAACAACATTAAATTAAAAAAGAACCGCCCCTGTTAAGGTGCGGTTCTTAAAAGACTTAAAATTTATCTTTTATTGCTAAAGCATTCACTGCAGTAAACCGGACGATCGTCGCGCGGCTGGAAAGGAACCTTACAAGGTCTTCCACAGGAAGCACAGACAGCATCATACATCTGACGCTCGCCGCGTCCGCCATTTGAATTTTGTCTGCGTGCTTTGCGGCAGTCGGGGCAACGCTGAGGCTCATTGGTAAAGCCTTTCTCAGCGAAAAATTCCTGCTCTCCAGCAGTAAAAGTGAAATTCTGACCGCAATCCTTGCAGACGAGGGTTTTGTCTTGATACATATAATACCTCTTAAATTATGATAGTTCACCGTTTGGTGACTCATTTAGTATATGCCTTAATTATTCAAAAGTCAATTAAAATAAAATAAATTATATGGTATTACTTGAGAAAAAAAATTAAAATTGGAAAAAGTGGCTTTTTGCTTGCTTTTCATGCAAAAATAAATCATTTAAGTTTATATCATTCGTGAAAAAGAATTGTTTTTCTTGTGTGTAACACACAAATTTTTGAAAATTTCCATATAATTTAAATGGGTAAAATTTATTTAAAGGAGTCGATGACATTATGACCAAATGTTTTCACCCGACAAGTGAAACATTGAAAGATTATGGTCCCAATCCATATGTAATTAATATCGAAGCAGCTACTAAACAAAATAACAACTATCGTACTGCATTATGGACGGGCAACTATCTACAAACGACCTTAATGAGCATTCCTGTTAACGGAGACATCGGATTGGAAATGCACCCTGATACAGACCAGTTCCTGCGAATTGAGTGTGGCCGCGGAATCGCAAAAATGGGACGCAATAAAAACGATTTAAATTTTCAGAAAAACGTTTCTTCTGGATATGCAATATTTGTTCCGGCAGGTACCTGGCATAATTTGATGAACACCGGAAATGTTCCTTTAAAATTATATTCCATTTATGCGCCACCGCATCATCCGCGTGGAACAGTACACAAAACAAAAAAAGATGCACTCGCTAAAGAGAAATAAAATTTACAGCGTCCTTCGCTCTTGCGATCGACGCTGTTTTCATATTTAAGAATTTCAATGAATTGCGAAAAATTTTGTAAAAAACATATTTGCATGAAAAAGCGTATTCTTTTTGGTTATGCTAAGAGCAAAGATTGTTTTATGTTTAATGATTCGAAAGAAGGCATAAAAGTGAAAAATATAGGAAATGTAGGCCGAGCAATAAGGGGCGTACTTTCTGTAACTTTGTTTAGCCTGTTCTTCGTGCTTCCTAAAAATAAAAAGTGGTTTAGTCTGTTTGGATTCATACCATTAGCCACTGCCATTTCTGGGGTGTGTCCTTTATATTCTTTCCTCCATATTTCCACAAGGAAAGAATAAATCATAATTGCTTCATTCTTTTGACGACTCTCGAGTCGTCATTTTTTATACTTCTTTTTTCTATTTCAGTTTACTTTATGACAGCCTTCAATATTTTATTTGTTAAATGGGAAAAGGTACCACCAACCATCCGAAAAGAGGATCGTCAATAGTACCTTTTTAATGCGTAAAAATTTTCTAGTGCAATGAGCTGTTATTGTAAGGAAGAAAGGTCAGCGCATTTTGCAGATTTTACAGATTTCAGTTCATACACAATGTCGGCCTGATGGGCCACCTCGGGCGAATGCGTGACAATGATAACACATTTATTTTCTTCTCGAGCGAGACGAAGAAAAATATTCATTACTGCATCTTGTGTTTCTCCGTCAAGATTGCCGGTAGGCTCATCAGCTAACAGAATATCCGGATTGTAAGATAGGGCCCGCGCAATGGCAACGCGCTGCTGTTCTCCGCCGGAGAGTTTAAGTACCCTCCGGTTGGACTTTGCTTCGTCCAGCTCTACTTTATCTAACAGATTCATAGCTACCTCACACCGATTTTTGATCTTCATGCCCGAGATATCCATAGACAATTCCACGTTTTCTACAGCAGTCAATTGTGGAAGAAGATTAAAGCCCTGAAACACAACGCCTACATATTTGCTGCGATAATGATAACGGTCAATGGTAGTAATGTCTTTGTCCTGAAAAAGGATCGTACCGCCAGTAGGTTCCGTCAATCCGGATAGCAGAGACAGCAAGGTGGTTTTTCCAGCGCCGGATTTACCCACAATGGCGTATACTTTACCTTGTTCAAATGTATAGGTGATATCCTTGAGAATAGGATGTATTCCGTCGTAGGAATAGCTAAGGTCTTTCAGTTCCAATATACTCATAATAATCTCCTCCTTTATGTCCGGTTGGTAAGGATTTTCAAAGGCTCATAGCGCAGTATGAAAATTACGGCGACAAGACTGGAAATCAAAGTAAGCAATACGCCAATTCCCAAAAGCTCCACAACAACGGTCAGATCAGTAGCCGATTGTACGCTGCTGATATAATTGGTGACACTTTTTCCAGTTTGTCCGGAAAAGCCAGAGGCCATTGTTCCTTCGCCGGTTGCATTGGCAAAAGCGCCTGCCTGCCCATTTTCCATTTGTCTGCCGCGGCCAAAATTCTGCTCTACACGGCTTGACTGTGTCTGTTGGGAAGCGACCTGTGACGCCAACAGTGAATTGGTAACGGGGAGCGAAACAGCTGCCCCGACAGCAGTTCCGATAATAATAGAAACCAAAGTCACCGTAAATAACTCGGTTACAAATTGTAGAGCTACCTTGCCCTTTTTCATACCGATCGCTGTCAGCACACCAACTTCGTATTTGCGTTCATGAATGTTGAAAATGTTGAGTACAATCAGGACGACCCCGCCGACCAGTAACACAATTAGAAGAAAAATACCGGCAAATTTGCTGAGATTTTTGAGTGGTACCAGACTTTGTTCATAGTTGTTTAAATCGGTGGAGGAAACGGAGTAGTCATCCGATAACCCCATATCTTTTACTTCGTTCTGAAAGGATTCGTAGGCGGACACATCGTTAAATACATAAGTACCAGAAGTTTTAGTACGTAATGCAGTGGTAGAAGTAACCCCGGTGCCCTGATTGGTAGAGGTTTTCGCTGCTGATGTTGATTGGGTAACAATACCATTCATAGTTCCAGTGCTAATAATAATCAAATTAGCCGGATCGCTGGAAGTAGAAAACTGCATCATAGTGTTGGTGGATTCCGTATCGCTGTTGTTATAGATACCCGCGATAGTAAACGTATATGTTTCGCCATCGTTGTTTGGATTGGTAATCGCAATGGTGTCCCCTACGGATAAATTGTTGAGCGACGCTAATTCATCTGAAATTAAACAAGTATTATCTGCCGCTGTCAAATCAATCATGGAACCATCCGTAATAGAGCTGCTATTCTCTTGAAAGTCTGTCATCGCACTTTCGCTGCTGTATGCGGTAAGCGAAAAGTTTCCCTGTGTGCCCATCCCTTCCGGAATATTTCCACTCATCTCTTTTCCCCCGCGGACATTCTGACGATTTTCTGTCGAGGAGGATGCGGAGGAATTGCTTGAATTTTTAGAAGATGAAGTATCCACAGGTTCAAAAGAGTTGTTACTTGCATTGACCGTGCTGGAGATATTGTAATAGAAACTCGAAACAGATGGAGAGGATGCATAAGTCTTTAGCTCATCGAGCGTCGGCCCTTGAAGCGACGAAAGCTTCGAGCGAATATCTTCACTCGAAGTGCTGCCAGAGGATGTAGAGTTTTGTGCATTCTGGAATAAAGATTCACGATTAACAGAAATTTGCCCGGTAATTTTTAGGTTGTCCAAGCTTTGAGATTCCACTTTAGATGCCGCTTGTCGGATAGACAAAGCCACACAGCTGGAAACAGCAATCACGAGCACGATAATTCCAACCAAAATATTGCGGCCCTTGGAGCGTGCAATGTTTCGCAGTGCGTTGCGAACAATATACATGTTTTTCATCTCGCCTTTCAGGCGCGGACAAATATCGTTCGTCCGCATTTTTTATTTAAAAACAGTGTACGGTTGTTTTGTGGTGCTCTCGTGAGAAGGTTATGAACTTTAGGTGAATCCAATTAAAGCGCTACATCAATTATAAAATATTGTGATCCTTTGATGTGAATATAGTTCACATTTCGTGTTGTTATACATTACCCACACTTTTTGCAAGATGGTTCCAAAATGCTCAAAATTTCATGTTTTTTGCCTTAATAAAATGGCATAAGAAAAGCCACGTTGTTTTTCCAATAAAGATATAGGTCTCAGAGCAGTCATAAAGTAAAACGCATAAACTATTTGCAGGCTAACCCTGTTCTCTTGACAAAATTCTGGTTGCGTGCTAATATGAAGTTAGCTTCATATGAAGTCCGCTTCATGTTAGTGAAAGGAAGTTTCCCATGAAAACGCGAGTAAAAGAGCTCCGCACCGCAGTCGGATTAACCCAACAGCAGTTAGCTAACTTGGTCCATGTTTCTTCACGGACCATTATTTCTATCGAAACAGGACAGTATAGTCCTTCTCTTCTGCTGGCATATCAGATAGCGCAGATCTTTGAGACCACCGTGGAAGATTTATGCTGTTTAAAAGAAAATAAGGAGTTGGAAGATAAACAATATGAAAACTTATAACAAAAAGTCTTTTATTTCTTTTAGGCTTAGCACCGTTATTGTGCTGTATTTTTAAAACATTCGATATTAAGTCGGTTTTGCTGATGGTCGCATTGTTTCTCTTCGGAATGGTTGAAATACGGAGAAGTACCTCCTACCAAATGTCAAAGCAAGATAAGATTGATGATCTGGATGAAAGAAACCGTTTGATTCGATTGAAATCGAAAAGCAAAGCATTTAATGTTACACAGACAGTTTGTTTTATCTTGATGATTGCTTTTATGTTTCTAGGCACTATCGCAAAAGAACTGCTTCTTACTTACGCTGGAGTTGAGCTGGCCTTTGGTTTCAATATTTCGATGATAGCTGAGATTATCTCTAGTATCTATTATGAAAATCACACTTAAAGGGGGACAAATTTTATGCCTGAAAAAAAAGATCTGCCGAAGATAAAAAGTCAAAGTAACTTTGTATATGCCTGTATAAGTACAATTCTGGCCATCGTTTGTTTGGCAGGGTTGTTCATAAAATTCGAATGGCGCTTTTTGATTACTGGAATTTTTCTAATTGTTCTGGCCACGGTAAACTATTCCGTTGCCTTTTCACGAAAAGGAGTTTTGGAGCATCTTGCAGACAGTACTGATGAACGGGATATCTACATAACGATGAAAAGCAGTCGATTGGCACTAAAATTATTGAATTACATTCTATGCGCAGGTTGTTTTATCTGCTTAGCTTTGTATGGAGTATTTAAAGTACAGATTTTTCTTATTATTTCACTGACTTTATGTGTTGTGCTTTGTATATTATTTATTATTGCGCTGCTTGTTAACATTCATTACGAAAAGCATAGCTAAAACACCACTACTTTTTAGATTATCAGTTAATAAATTGATAAAGAATAAGCTCACTGAGAATTTTTCTGAGTGAGCTTATTCTTTATTTAAATCAATGTGGATACATTTTCATTGACAGCGTAACACAAAACATATTTTAACTTGCACATTTTTAAAATTTATCATTATTTTGTGTGTTCCTTCATTAAAGGACGGCATAAGAAAAACCGCATCAAAAAGCCTATATTGGGCCTTCTGATGCGGCTTTTCGCCTCTTAAAATCTGGTCGAGGTGACTGGATTCGAATTATTAAATTCTGAAATAAAGCAAGCAGTTGATGGCACAGAACTCCTTGTTGATACTGTGCCATCTTTCATCTTTTTATTCCTCAAGCGTTGAACAATGCGCATTATACATCCTTTTGGGTATGATGATTCCTCCTTACTGTAGTTATCATCCTATATCAAGGTGGATTTAGAGTTTCCTTATTGTCAAGTCTTACTGCTTCGGTTCATTCTGGTAACCGAGAGATTGATCTTATTTTGCAGTGAAAATAATCCGAATGTAATGGTGTCTTGGCAAATTATATGGTAGAATATGATGATTAAAGTCTTCACATTATGAAGAATAGGAGGCCCTTATGACCATTCAACAGCTTCGATGTTTCCTTGCTGTGGCTAAAACCCTGAATTACACTCAGGCAGCACAGGAGGTATTTGTTTCTCAGTCCGCAATCAGCAAGCAGATACAGATGCTGGAGCAGGAGCTTCAACTACAGCTGTTCCGGCGAGATCACCATTCGGTGGCATTGACACCAGCCGGTGCGTTTCTGGCAGAACAGGTCAGTACGCTACAACGGCAGATGGACAAGGCAGTGGAGTGCGCTCAGGCTATGGCCACCGAGTCTCAGGTTCAGTTCAGGCTGGCAGTACTTCCGTTTCTTGACATAAAGCGCATTGCCCCTAGCCTGTTTGATGACTTCGTCCAAGCCTGTCCCGGTTGCAAATTAGATATTGTGTCCTTTCCGCTAGAGGAGCTACTGGATGCTTTCTACTGCAAGCAGGTCAATGCTATTTTGATTCGTAGCTTTGATACTGTCAAAGGATGCTCTTTGGTGCGTTATCCCATTTCAAGAGGCAAGACCCTCATCTATTTCAGCCGGAAGATGTTTCCTAACCGAGAGGAGTTTTTGAATCTGCGGCCCCAGGACTTCAACGGAACCACCGTATTCCTCCAGACACATAGCCGCTATGATTACAGCCATCGCCCCAATGTCTTTCGGAAAAATTACGGGTTTCTACCTGGAGATATCCGCTATGTGGCCTCCTGGGACACAATCATCTCTCAGGTCTATCTTGGGTATGGCGTCACATTGGCTGGCCCCAGCTTTCGAATCACCCGAGAGGAAGATTTGCTCAATGTACCCACCTATGGGAGATGTAGCGATAGTGGCATCGATGTAGTATGGTCCACTGACCAGAAAAATCCCAGTCTTTGGGCATTCCAGCAGGTCATCCGTCACATGAAACGTCTCAATGTCAGCGTAGAATAAGCGCTTTTTCTATTCATCAAATTGATGCGGTAATTCCTTGCAGGAATTACCGCATCAATTTATTTATATTTCACAAAATAAGTCCTTGCAATTATAATAAAAAGAGCAATATTGCTTAACTGAATTTTGGAGGTGATGAAATATGACCTATCTGGAGTCTGAACAGCGTGAAGTCCGCCGCTGCCGAGATAAGCCCCGGGCTGTGTTGGAGGCTGACATCTGTATTGTCGGCAGTGGTATCGCGGGGATCTATGCGGCGCTGGCCTCTGCATCAATGGGGCGTCGTGTGGTGTTGGCTGATGGAGCATCTCAACTGGGTGGACTGACATACAACGCCAACATTGGGTCATTCTGCGGCTTTTATTCAAGCGGGCCGGACTGGGACAGCTGCCGTCCGCTGACGCGCATTTTTGCGGAGGATATGTTTGCTGAGCTCAAAGAACAGGGCGGTGCATTCCCCCGCTATTCTTCTCAAACCATCGTAGTTCCCTATTACGACCTGTGCTTCCTGCGCTGGGCTGAACGAAGAATGCAGGCGCTGGGCGTGCAGGTGCTGCTGGGGAGTCTCGTCAACAGTGTTCACCGAAAGGGCCGACGGCTGACAGAAGTGCAGTTTCTCAGTCGATATGGTTCGGTTTGTGTCCGGGCAGAGTCCTTTGTGGATGCCAGCGGTGATGCAGCGCTGGCCTGGGCTGCTGATATTCCCTGCCAAGAGAGCACCACCGATGTTTTGGGCTCTCAGGTGTTTCTGATGGGAGGCATCGACTGCGTCGATCTGCCGACAACGGTGGAAATCAATCGTCGCGCTGCTGAGGTAGGTAGAAAATACGGATTGGAGCGGCTCAAAGGTGTCTTCTTTTATATTCCGGTACACGGTGGGATGCTCTCGGTCAACATGACCCATATTCCCACGCCCATGGATCCGGTGGCTGCATCAGAGATCACTCTTACCGGAAAGGATATGAGCGATCAAGTGGCAGCATTTCTAAAAAAAGAATTTCCCAAGAACTTCGGTCATGCGGAGATTATCAAGTATGGGGAGACCGGCATCCGACAAACCCGATCGGTTGCGGCAGTGCATCGGCTGAGCACCCGGGAAGTCCTGGAAGGGACAGTGTTTTCTGATCGTATTGCCCGATGTGCGTGGCCCATTGAGCTACATAATGAGAGTGAGGGATATATTTGGCACACCTTTTCTGAAGACCACATTCACTATATTCCCCTCTCATCGCTACTCTCACCAGAATTGGACAATTACGCGGCGGCGGGTCGGTGCATTGACGCAGACACAGCGGCGCTGTCCAGTGTTCGCGTAATGGGGCCCTGTGCGGCCACCGGAACTGCAGCGGCATATGCACTGGCCCTGGCAGGGAGCAACAGTGTCCACCAGATTGATGTTGCCAAGCTGCAGCAGCAGTTGGCTCCCAACCTGCAGAATTGAGAAGATTTGAAAAGGAGTTTTCTTTATGGCTGACAAAAGGAAATTGTATCGATTTGACGAAATTATCACCAAGGTGCCAGAACCGAAGCCCGGTCCCTTAACGCTGACCGGCTTATTTTCGGTGTCGCTGGGCTGTGTGGTGGGCTCGGGCTTGGTCACACTAATTGGGCCTGCCATGAGCTATACCGGCTACTCCGTGTGGCTGGCCTATTTGGTAGCAATCCTAATGGGCATTGTGATGACACTTCCAATCGTTGTCACCTCAAGCTGTGTTCGTGTCGGCGGCGCATTTTACTCGCTGGCCTCGGACATTCTGGGGCCGCGGTTCGGCGGTGTCATCGTATATGCCACATTTTTCACACCAGTCCTCTACAGTGGCTTCTGCCAGGCACTTGGTATGTATCTCCATCAGATATTCCCGCAGTTCACCGCCCAGCAATACACCATCGCCTGCATCATCGCTCTACTGATTATTAACCTCTTCGGCCTAAAACTGTTTGACCGAATCAGCAAGACCATGGCTACGTTACTGCTGATTACGATGTCGTTGTATATTGTCTGGGGCCTACTCCATATCAATCAGCCGCTGTTCGATTTCAGTGGAAAGAATATGTTTTCTGGTGGAAGCTCTGGCTTTGTCCAGGCAGTACTGCTGCTGGTAACCTCATGTCAGGCGTACTATACAACAATCTATTACGGCAAAGATGCCAGACGGGCTACCTGCGATATTCCCAAGGCTATGCTACTGACGATTCCCTGCATCATCATGGTCTACTGCGGTCTGGCCATGGTTTCTTCCGGTGTATTGCCTTTCGAGGAGGTGTCCGGTTCCTCCACAATCCTGCCGGCAGCCCAGCATCTGCTGCCAAACATCCTCTATATTCTCTTCTTCATCGGCGGCCCACTGATGGCCATTATCACTACCATTAATCCAATGTTCAATAACTTGCGCTATGGCTTTGAACAGGCAACCATCGACGGGTGGTTTCCCAAGTCCTTGATGAAGCACAACCGCTATGGTATGCCTTGGATTATCTATCTGGTCTACGCTGCTATTCTGCTTATTCCCAATTTGTTAGGGCTGAATATTGTGATGATTACTAACATCTATCAGTTTCTGTCTTATTTCACCTATATGACTGTGATTTACTGTGCCTTCCGAATTCCATCCCGGTATCCGGATGCCTTTAAGCAAAATCTATTCCACCTGAATAAGCCAGCCATGTATGTGATCTGCACCTTGAGTGCTATCGCCTACACCATCGTGTTCATCAAAGCGGCTATCAAGATCAGCCCCATCTGCCTGCTAATTGCAATAATTTTCGTTATTGTAGTGATTCTGGTCAGTAACCACCTCATCAAAAATAAAAAGTTACATATTGTCACATCTGTGTGGCCTAGCCCGGCCGCTGTTCAGGATGCTGCTGTTGAAAACACCGAGTCCCATTGAATAATTTAAATACTGGAAAGGATGATATTTTATGAAAGAATATCGTAGCAATCGCTATAACATTCCGGTTCGAAAAGCCATGTGGTACGCTCTGGGGAAGTCAGAGGAGGACCTTTTAAAGCCGAAGATTGCCATAGTCAACTCCTCCTCCAACTATGCGGTCTGCTTCAGCCACCTTGACAAGATTGCCAAAGTGACAGCCCAGGAGGTGGAAAAGGCCGGTGGTCTGCCCTTTGAGGTGCGCACCACAGCCCCGGTAGACTTTCTCTACACTGGCCATGAAAATGGTTATATTTTAGGCAGTCGGGACCTAATCTCCTACGATGTAGAGGCATCTGTGGAGGGCATGAATCTGGATGGTATAATTTGTCTGGCTTCGTGTGACAAGACCCTGCCTGGCCAGCTAATGGCCGCTGCCCGATGCAACGTTCCTACCATTGTTATCGCTTGCGGTTATCAGCCCTGCGGCACCTATAAGGGTAAGCACTTCGATATTGAGGACTTGTTTATCCAGGCTGGCCGGAAATCGGTAGGGAAGGTCACTGACGAGGAGATGGAGGAGATGATCCGGGCAGCCATCAAGGGTCCCGGAGTCTGCCAAGGAATCGGTACTGCCAACACTATGCATGTGGCTTGCGAGGCTCTCGGCTTCTGCCTGCCGGGTTCCACACCGGTCCTGGCTAACAGTCCGGCCATGTGGGACACTGTCCGCACAGCCAGCCGACGAATTGTGGAAATGGTGAATGAAGATCTCAAACCCAGGGACATCCTTACACCGGCTGCGTTCGCCAATTGCGTCAAGGTAGTGCTTGCTGTTAGCGGCTCACTGAACGCTATGAAACACATCCAGGCTATAGCCCATGCAGCCCATAGCGATGTGGACGTCTTCAAAATGTTTGACGAATTCGCCGGCAAGATTCCTCTGCTTACCGGCATCCGACCCAACGGCAGCCACTTCATTGACGACTTTGATGCCGCCGGTGGCACGCTGGCACTGATGAAACAGTTGGAAAGTAAGCTGGACGGCGAAGCCATCAATGTCAACGGGAAGAGTGTGACAAAGAATCTGAAGGATGTTGTGGTCCGGGATGAGGAGATCATTCGCCCGCTGGATCGTCCGCTGAATACCCGTCCGAGCATGGTAATCCTCCGGGGTAATATGTGCGATGCTGGTCTTATGAAACTGCAGATTGACGATACTATTAAAACCGGTTACTTCCGCGGCCCTGCAAAAGTCTTCGCCAATGCTGCACAGGTCACTGAAGCTCTGAATCAAGATGCCATCGGCAAAGGTGATGTGATTGTAATTCGCGGTCTGGGCATCACCGGCACACCCGGTATGGGTGGTCCGCGGTACTCCCTGTTCGCGGTGGACGGTAAGGGTCTCAGCGGTGATGTGGCCATGATTACCGATGGAAATGCCTCTGGTCTCTGTAATGCAGCACTGATGGTCACCGATGTGACACCGGAGGCCGCTGCCGGCGGCGTGATTGGCCTGATTCAGGATGGTGACATGATTACCATTGATGCATCCAAACGGCTTTTGCAAGTGGATGTTTCCAACGAGGAACTGACCAGGCGCCGGGAAACCGCTCCGAACTATTACAAATGCGGCGAAGAGGGCTGGCTGAAAATCATTCAGGAGCGCGCCACGCCACTGACCGAAGGCGGTACTACTGATGGAACGAATAGAGAGCCGTTGAAAGCAAAAGATTTCCACCAATCATAATTCCATTTGCCCATGCGGTATGAAATAAATTCCTATTGGCTCGCGTCGAACTGAGCCGAGATTGATGATATCAACTGGCGCCCCGGAAATCAGTAGATTTCCGGGGCGCCACATTCTGTGAAAATACTCTTATAATAAAGCGCAGACGCTGTATTTACGTAGCGGAGCTTGAAGTTAGCGAAAACGGAAAAACCGGTAATGCGCTGAACCTGTTATGGCTGAAAGAGTAACCATTCCGTGTCCATTCATGATTAATTTTTACTTATAAAGAGTGGACATTGGGCGAATAATTAAAAGAATAATAAGTTAAAGAAAAACCGCATGAGCACTGGATTTTTCAGCATTCTTTGGGCTTCTTTTCTTTGGAGCAGGAGAGGGGAATCAAACCCCCATTCAAAATTTCTATACGAAACATGGCGCATTACTAAATTGCTACTCGAAGTGGCTACGCCAAATTGCAATAAAAGGACTTTTCTCCTCAGCGAAGAAACTGAATGTTTATAATAGGCAGCTAAGTCAATATTCTCATCTCAAGTACTTTTTGTTCACTACATGTATTACCTTTGCCCCCGCTACATAATCCGTGATGTCCTTCACCAACATCGGAATAATCACATCACCAATATCTGCAGTTCCTCCTCCGATATGTGGGGTGACAATAATGTTTGGATTACAGAGTAGTGGGTCATTAGCCAGAAGCGGTTCATTTTCCACCACATCAAGACCTATACCTGCAAGTTTTCCACTATTCACCGCTTCTACCAATGCCTGATCATCTACCAATCCGCCTCTTGCGGTGTTAATTATGATTGCACCATTTTTCATCATTGCAATTTCTGTCTTTCCAATAATATGATGGTTCTCTTCTGTCAACGGAATATGAAGTGTTATAATATCTGAGCTCTTGATAATCTCTTCCAATGGTTTATATGTCAGATTATATTCCCTTTCCATCTCAGGCTTCAATCTGTATAAATCATAGTATTGTGTAGATGCACCAAACGCCTGAACCTTTCTTGCTACCTGGCGACCAATATTACCTGCTCCAATAATTCCTACTGTTTTATTATTCAAAGTAAATGAGCTGTTGAGAAATGTATTCTTTGTCCACTCACCCTTTCGCAGACTGTCTTCGTGGCAAAGTAGTTTTCTGCCAACTGCCAGCATAAGAAGGGTTGCTAGTTCTGAAACAGCGCCTGCATTTGCCCCTGGAGTATTCGTGACAAGTACACCATGCTCTCCTGCCGCCTCAATATCCACTGAATCAAAGCCTGCACCCCAGCGAAGTATCATTTTAAGGTTGGTATTTCGTTCGATTACCGCTCTCGGAGCTTTAAAGATTCTAAGAATGATAATTTCCGCATCGGTCATCGAATGATAGGTTTCCTCAGTATTCACTTCAATAACGTCGAATGTTTCCTGCGGCAGCATTTTTTTTATTTTATCATATGTGCCTGTTGGATATTTTCCCGCAAGAACAACTTTCATTACAGCACACCTCCCAAATTTTCTTGTGCCAGTCTGTCTGCTGTATCACGGATCAATTCATCTGACGGATTTTTTTGATTTACTGCAGATACTTCAACAATCAGGTGAAACAGATTGATTTTCTTTTCTTCCGCAATCGCTTTAAACTTTTTTACAAAGCTTGAATGGCATCCCGAAATTCCCAAAGTCAGATCGAGTGGCGTAATCGGATTATGATAACTGTGCTTTTCCATAGCTGGCTGCAATCTCGTATCAATAAAATTGAGCATCCTATATAGATCAATCTCTTTCATTTGACCATATCTCTGCATCATACCTACACACACTTCTGTTGCAAGGTTTCCGGCACTTCTTGCCATCCCCATCAATCCGCAATCAAGAATTGCAGCACCATTCTCGTATGCCGCAATTGCGTTTGCGGCGGAAAGTCCAAGATTATTGTGACAATGAAATGCTACCGGTATGGAAACAGCTTTTACCAGTTTCTCTGTATACTTAGCCACCTGATCGGGAAGCATGGTTCCTGCAGAGTCCATGATCGTAATTTCATCCAATCCTGCCTCCTCCAATGCTTTCGCTTCCTCAGCGAGTTCCTCCGGACTTAAAATATATGCTTTCATAAAAGAATAAAACGCTTTCAGATTTCTCCGTTTGATTGCCCGAATCGGATCAATTGAAATCTCCAGTTCTCCAGCATCAGCGCCTACTCTTAAAAATGATAATCCTCTCTCTTTTGCAAGATCTACATTTTTTTCCCGATATCTTTTTGCATTAAGGAACATCCCTAATTCAGATCCACGTTTCAGATACTTATCTGCAATATCCAAATATTCCACATCAGTTAGCGCATTGGTAAAGCCAGCGACCTCATAAGCTCCAATACCACCGGCATTGCCGAACTCGATGATTGGAACACCACAGGATGTCAATCCATCCAAAACCATATCTGTGATCTCTGCGTCAAATCCTTTGCCTACGACATTTGCCCCATCTCTTAATGTACAATCCATCAGCTTTACGTTCATTTTTTTCTCCTTATTCTACAATTGATTAAAAAAGGTTTTGAAAATTTTTAAATCCTTTTTTAATCAATAGAGTTTCGATTTCGTTTACATTGCCAAATACCGCTTTTTCAAAGCGATTTTCGTAGTTTTCCATTCAAAATTTTCGCCTAAAATTAGTTGCCTTTTTTAAGTCTTGCACAACGCATGGTACTAAAGTCTCGGTAAACTAGCTCACCTTCAAAAACAGTAATCATTGGAACGAGTAGTTCATGTCCCACTGTTGTGCTACCACACACATCGGTGAATTCAAAATTCCCCGGTTGTCGGTAGAAAGCGGCAATATTTGCGCGTGCTCCTTCTTTTAGGCATCCAATACTTCCTTTCATTCCCATTTTTCTAGCTGGCGTTGAAGTACAGCAGGCAAGGACCTTTTCAAACGGTAGTCCGAGTGCCAAAAAGCGCGACATTAGGTATGGTAACGACCCCGCTGGTTCGTAATTATAAGTTTTCCTTGTAAAATCCCCGGAAATAATATTCGGTTCAATTCCCAAGTTTAGAGCTGCCTTTGCACAGTCGTGTCCAAAATGGCCTTTTCCACAAGCTGACTCAAGGATAATCCCTTTCTTTACCGCCCTTTTTATTTCTTGTGAAACTTGTCCGTTCTCAAGGATCCCTTTTTTAGGGGTAAAGACATGGCAGAATATATCTCCTGGACGGAGAATATCAATTAATTCCTTTAGATCCCCCTGAAAATCAGGAATGTGAACGGAAATTGGGAGGTTACATTTGTTGGCGATTTTAATACCACGACGAAGAGATTCAAAGCTGGTTGTTTGACTTCTTTCTGCAATCTCCGCACTGATTCTAAGTTTTAGTCCGATAATTAGGCCCGAATAATCTCGACATATTCTAAGAATTTTTTCTTCGTTAAAAAATTGAGGATTAATATTTTCATCGTGATCACCGAGACAACTAAGGCCTTCCGAAGAAAGATTGAGATACAGTCTTACATTCCTTCGTTCTTTTTCAGACAATAAATGTATAAAGCTCTCGATATTTGAATCCCCTGCGCTTCCCGCATCAACAGCATTTGTCACGCCGCTAGAAAGATAGCGATAAAATTCCAGCGCGGTGTTGGTTCCACCACTATAAAAATGCGCATGAAAATCAATAAGCCCCGGAGTAACTGTTAAACCGCAAAGATCTAATTTCTGAAGGGATTCGCCGTCGATTTTCCCTATTCTGACGATTTTGCCGTCTTTGATGGCTACATCTCCACAGCAGCCATTTAAATTATTTTGTGGATCCAACAGATATCCGTCTCTGAGAATAAGATCATACATATTTTCACCCTCATCTTCTCTTATAAAATAAAATATTTCTAGAACTTGTATCTACACCACAGCATATATAAATCATTTGCCGCAATGCAGATACAAGATCTTGTCCAATTATTTTGATACCTCTTGATTCTGCACGGGCGATGAGCTCTTTCCGTTCAGTATATCGCTAAATTTTCTGTCCGAATGCCAGAAAAATACACGAGCAACCACAAGGAACACAACCAACAGTGCTGCACTGATGCCAAGGATTATCCATGGTGAAAGCGAGAAACACAGCGCCGGCATAATCATAATATATGGCAGCGACCATGGATAGCATAATGCCGCAGAAGCAGCTGCTGATTCTTGCCCGGTAGTTTCAAACTTTGGATCAACAACGCGAAGTAACATTAAGCCTGTCGCCAAGACACCGCTCTCGAGGCCATAGCTCCCCAAAGTACGTTCAAACCAGTCATCATCAAATACTTTCCATCCAAAATAAAAGTTGACAATCAGGTTAACAATAATCATAACGACAATGGTAACAACCAACGGAACCAAGTAAAGCGAAAATACTTTTACTGAAAGTGTGGCAATTGCGGAGCAAACCAGAAAATCCAAGGCCACACCGGAGATTCGATTAATAGTCAGTCTGTCAATGTAATGACTTAGCCCAAGCTTTTTCATCACAAAAGAAAGGAAAGCTCCACTGGCCATCGCACAAGCAAACATTGGAATATTGCTCAAAATTGGATGAATGGCAATCAACACATTAGAAAGCAACCTCGCCATCACCAAAATCATACCTACGAAAGCCAGCTGAAAAGCTAGTGGGTCAAGTGCGTCATTATAAGTAGCACCAAAACCAATTGGGGTTCTTTCAGATACCGGCACAATTCCTTCTTTGATAGATTGAGGAACATCCTGTGGCTTAGACACCAGTTTTGCATAACCGCGGCGAACGCCAATGTTAATTACAACCATTCCGATAATAATACCAGACAGTAAACCTGCAGTTGCCATTGTGTTGGCAACTGCTACGCCATCGGCCCATCCTGCTGCTTGCAATGCAGCGCCAGCTGCATTCGCTGTGCCATGGCCTCCATGGAAGCCATAAACTGGCGTTAGACCAAAAGCAAGGGGAAGGTTCTTATAGAAAATCATCATAATCATAGTAAGGACAAGCCCAACCACAACCTGAGTTTGGTGTACAATACCGCCCACTGTTACGGCTGATAAAGCCGTTCTACCAAATTTTTTATTCGACTTTGTACCAAAAAAAGAAACGCCCAAAACAATATTGACCAATTCGCCAGGCCATTTTGAAATAGTAGATCCGATTGGCAAGCTGAACGGCAAAAAATGTCCAAGGACTTGTGAGCTAAGAAGCAAACCGCAGATCCCACCTAAAAGAGATGCTGGAATATAAACATTCTGAAAAAATTTAATTTTTTTCCTGAGAAAAATTCCAAGAAGCAAAAGAAGACTTAAAACTCCCAAGTCGGACAAAACCGTACTGATTTCGCTCATTTTTTAACCTCATTTCTATTAACTGTTGACTCTTTTAACTGAAAAACATCATTTTCTAATTCGTATTTCTCTTATGTAATTTTCACGCCTCCCTTCTGAATCATAAAAATCATTTTCATCTAGATAATAATTTTCATTGGCTGACCACTCCTATCAATATTATTTATCTCAAGCATTTGCTGCTTTATATGTATAAATTTTCAGAATATTTTTGGATATTTTTGTACTACTTTTTTTCTGACTTTATGATATCATTATAGCGTCTTAATTGGAAACTGATTTTTATATGGCTTGGTGACAGTCATTTGATTGTGATTAAGGAGGACTTATGAATTTTCTAGGATTATCTTATTTTTTAATTGCTGCTGAGGAAATGAACTTTACGGCTGCCGCACAAAAGCTCTTTATTACACAGCAGTCATTGAGCAGTCACATTAAAAAACTAGAAAACGAATATCAGGTCAAACTTTTTGAGCGTAAACCTAAACTAAAGTTAACACCTGCTGGTGAACGTATGGTCGAGTATTCATCCCGAATACTTCGTATGGAGCGAATGATGCGCTCTGAGTTCTCCGAAATTTCCTTAAATGCATCAGGGACTTTGATCGTAGGCTGTTCTCGTCTTCGCGCGAAATATATTTTCCCAGAAATCTGGAACGAATATCGGAAATTCTATCCTAATATTGAACTTCGTGTTGTAGAGGGATCATCTGCTACACTGGAATCCTATTTGGAAGATAGAAAAATTGATATATGTATCAGCCTGAATATCTTAGATCAAAGCAGCATTTCTCTTGAAAAACTGATTCCCGAGAAAATTTACTGCATCATCAATCGTGAACTTTTTAAAAATCGTTTTGGAAGCCGAACAACTGATATGCTGAAAAAATTCTCTTCAGGAATTTCTTGTGAAAATTTAATAAAATTTCCACTGATCATGCAGCCTCCAACAAATATCATACGAAAAATCACGAATCACTATTTTGAAATTGAGGATATTATCCCAAAGCCTGTTTTTGAGAGCAATGATACAGAAATGTTGTTCAACATGTGCGTATCTGGCAGTGGCGTTATTTTTCTTTCTTCAACTGGTCTTTTTCTTCCGCAATCTTTTTATCATCATAGTTTGGAAAGGGTTTATGTATTTCAATTTAAGGATGCCACTGTAACTCCGGTTATTGCATGGCCTAGCGATCCGCCTTTGCCTCATTTCTCCAGAGTTTTTGCAGATATTAGTCATCGGATATTTCTGGAATCAACCAGAAAAGTTGAAAAAATCTCATCAAATATACTGCAGGCAAACTTTAGACAAACATAAAAGCCTCTTTAGAATTGCTGTTAAGTCAATGTGATTACTAACTCAACAGTAAATTCCAAAGAGGCTTTATTTTGAAAATCTTCTACCGTGTCTATGTATGCGACGGTGACTGGCTACCGGGGGTAACCGGACATGATATCAACGACGATAGTAACGGTCAGGAGATTGACGTGCTGAAAGTATATTATTACTCTCCTGCTAACTGCACCCGCTTCCTGGATTCCTCGGCCGGCTAGTGTCGATGTTAAAAAGCAAAGTCGATTCTCAGGTGCCAGATGACGCCAGTGATAAAAAGTAAATATCTACACAAAGCGATCCCCCAGCCGTCCTTTTTATTAGGACAACTGGGGGATTCTTTGTTGTTAATTCGTCTAATTACTCCATTTTAATTATGTTGAATCATGACGAACTTTCGTACAAAGTGTTCCATTTTATGGTATTTAAGAGTATTATTAACGCGATAAATAATTTTGATAATCTGTAAAAAGCATATCGTGCTATTAAAACATAAAGATAAGGAGAATATAATTTGGGAAAAAGACAACACTATGTTCCTCAATTTTATCTTAAAAACTTTTCCGATAAGAATCAAAAATCAATTGGGTTATATCGGTTTACAGATCAAAAGTTGATTATAAATGCATCGATAAAAGATATTGCCTATCGTAATAATTTTTATGACGAAGATAATTCGATTGAAAACACTCTAACAAATATGGAAGGACGTTGGAATGAAATATTAAACGTTTTTATTGGTAAAAATATACCAGCAGACACCATGAAATGGGTTGAAAAGGAAAAAGATGAAATAGCATACGACATATTTCAACTCTTTGCTGTTACGGAGGCACGAACAGCACAACAAGGCGATTCTGTGTTTAAAATGATAAAAACTATCGAAACTAAAGTTGGAAGCGAAATGCCTTCAGATAATTATAATCGATACTTTGGTTCTATGCCCGAATTGAAAAGACATCCAAGCAACGTAAGTTTGAGCATAAGCGGTAAATCAATACCCTTTTATGGAGGACTTGATCTACTTGTTATATATAACACATCTAATATAAAATTCATCACATCAGATGCCCCAATATTTAGTATTAATCCATACTACCAAAAGCGAAAATATAATAATAATTTTGGATTACGTTCTATGGGATTACAAAAATTCTTGCCTATAAGTGGAGATGTATGTTTATGCTTGTATGATAGAAATACATATATAAAAAGAGGTAAGAGTCCCTTGTGTTTTATCCATTCAGGACATACGATTAATATTTTGAATCAACTTTCAGTTAAGAATGCGTATGAACAAGTCTTTTTTAGTGTAGGCGGAAATGAAGAATACATAAAGACTCTATGCCGATGTAAAAAGAGTGCTGACAACCATAGTAGAGTGAAATTCTGGGGAAAAGACAAGCCTGTACTTATCCAAGCATACAATGAAAATATTCGTTCATCTTTTTTATTGCCTTGCTTAACAATTAAAAAATCTTCCATGCGAATAACGTTTCCAAAAACGGGAGACCTTATAAGGCCCGAAGTACAATCTTTATACATAAAAAACATATAACAAAAGCCTTGCTACGAAAAATTTTTACATTGCAAGACTTTATATTTTGTTGAAGAAGTTCTTGACAATTTGTCTCTGGTATTCATGTTTTTATGCTTTTTTATATTGTCGACGGAGCAAATTAGAACACTTTTGACTTTGTATTTAAAATTTTCCAATTAAAAACGATCACCATCAACTGTCTTCTTTCTGGACGGTTGATGGTGACTCTTTTTCTATGTGAAATTTTTATTGTGAATATAATTCACGTTTTACCATCCATTTTAATTGTTTTTAAATTACTGGCATATTTACTGGCACTTTTCTCAAAGTAGCTCCAAAATGCTCAAAATTTCGTGTTTTAGTCCCTATAAAATGGCATAAGAAAAGCCGCACCAAAAAGCCTTATATCGGCTTTCCAATGCGGTTTTTCGACTGTTAAAATCTGGTCGAGGTGACTGGATTCGAACCAGCGGCCTCTACGTCCCGAACGTAGCGCTCTACCAAGCTGAGCCACACCTCGAAAAAGATAGCCCCAAAAATTCTGGGGCTCTTTGGCTGCGGAAGAAGGATTCGAACCCTCACAAACAGAGTCAGAGTCTGTCGTGCTACCTTTACACAATTCCGCAATATTTACTGGAAACAGCGATATTTATTATACCAAATACTAGGGGATTGTCAAGAGGTTTCTCGATATTTTTTGCGTTTTTATTACAATTACACCAATTCCCCTTTTAAATCAGTAAACAAAAAAGGCTTGCTATCATTATTTAGCAAGCCTTTTTATGATCGATCGGATTCTTTTGAATCCGCTACTTTTCCCAAAGGACAAACTTCAAACAAGCGATCAAAATAGCCTCCATCATGCAAAGATAAGAATTCATCTCCGGCGACAATAATATGATCAGCCAGGGTTACTTCCACTGTACGGAGTGCATCGCGTACCGCCTCCGTTACCTGCAAATCCTCTTTTGAGGGCAAAATTGCTCCGCTAGGATGATTATGTGCAAGAATTGCAAATACCGCATCATACTGCACAGCCATTTTTACAAGAGGTTTCATATAAATTGCCGATGCAGTTACGCTGCCCTTTGTCAAGATTCCGCACCAACGCATTCGTTGATTGCTGTCTAGCAGCATCATCTGTACGCATTCTTCCTTCATACCTTGAAAACGATTTAGAAAAAGGCGTCCGGCTTCTGCATAATTATAGATTCTTGGCGCCTTGGAAGCACTAATCTGATAACAGCGATAAAAATCGGGAAGCTGTTTAAAGAAAGTAATCGCTACTTCTCCAATTCCTTTCACCTTGCGCAGTTCCTGCTCCGGAGCATCCAACACGCCGGCAAGAGAGCCAAAGCGTTCCAAAAGGCGATGAGAAAGTGCATTGGTATCGCTGCAGCGTTCACAATAAAAGAGCATCATTTCGAGTACTTCATGCTCTGCAAAACCTTCAATGCCTTCCTTGCGATACCGCTCCCGCATTCGTTCCCGATGACCTACATGAGGGTTTTTAGGAGGTGTTTTCCCGGTCATTTCATTTTCCGGCTGCCCGGTTTAACAGGTTCACCGGCTCCCTCCTTACAAAGCGGACAACCTTCCGGCGCCCAGTTTGGCAGATCCAACTGTAAAGCGCTGGCAACAACAGGTAACGGAGAAGTCCCTTTACTACGATCCACCACACAGGCAATTCCCAAAACGACTCCACCGTGATCTTCAATGATTTTTGCCGTTTCCAAACTGGATTTTCCGGTCGTCACAACATCTTCCATGATGAGACAGCGTTCTCCCTCATGAATTTCAAAGCCGCGGCGCAGCGTCATGATATTATCGACACGCTCGGTAAAGATGGCACGTTTTCCGATCTGACGTCCAATTTCATACGCATAGACGATGCCGCCCATGGCAGGCCCAACTACGACATCTACATTCATCTTTTTTAGCTTTTCTGCTACAGGTGCCAAAACTTCTGCTGCTTTTGCCGGATATTGCTGCAGTTTTGCCATCTGGCAGTATGCATTAGAATGTCTACCGGAAGACAAGAGAAAATGTCCCTCAAGAAAGGCGCCGGTCTCTTTTAATATCTCGGTGATCTGTGCCTCTGTAATCATACGCTCATACGCTCCTTTATTCGATTTTCTATTTCTGATTTTTCATTATATCCTACTTTCTCCCTTTTGAAAAGTTTTTTCCTCATTTTATCCTTTTTCTTATTTTTTTCATGTGGTATGATAAAAGAGTATTTCGACAAAAATATTTCTGTCGATCGATATCGAGGAGGAACTTTATGAAAAGTGTCACCATTCAGAAAAATGATGCGGAACAGCGGCTGGATAAATTCTTGACCAAAACTTATCCGAATCTGCCGCAGTCCATGCTTTATAAAAGTATTCGAAAAAAGGATATTAAACTCAATCGCAAACGATGCGAAATCAGTACCCGCCTAAAAGAAGGCGACGTTTTGGAAATGTATCTGAAAGACGAATTTTTCCAGCAAGCCGAACAGCCTTTTGATTTTCTGAAAGCTCCGGATAAGCTAAAGATTCTTTATGAAGACCAAAATTTAATGCTGCTCGATAAAAAGCCGGGTCTGATCGTACACCCTGACGAACATTATCATTTTGATTCTCTGATTGCCCGTGTACAGCATCATCTCTATGCTACCGGTGAATATGACCCAAGAGGGGAAAACTCCTTTGCACCGGCTTTAATTAATCGAATTGACCGAAATACCGGTGGCATCGTAATGGCTGCAAAGAATTCAGAATCACTGCGTATCATGAATCAAAAAGTAAAAGATCGGGAATTAACGAAACTATATTTATGCCTTGTTTATGGTCACATGAAGAAAAAAGAGGATACTCTAGAAGGATACCTGCAAAAAAACGAATCTCAGAACCGCGTTTATATCAGTAATAAACCGCTTTCGGAAGGAAAAATGATTCGTACCCGCTACCGAGTTCTGGAGGAAGCACCGGAAGTTTCGCTTTTGGAAGTGGAACTTCTGACCGGCCGCACCCATCAAATTCGTGCTCATCTTGCAAGCATCGGTCATCCACTGATTGGAGATGGAAAATACGGAACCAACACAATCAACAAACGGTTTGGGCTTCCCTATCAGGCTCTTTATTCCTATAAACTTCGATTTGATTTTTCAACAGATGCCGGTATTCTGAATTCTTTAAATGGACAGGAATTTACAGCTTCGGAAATCTGGTTTCTTCAAGACTTTGAACGCTGGAAAAAAAGAAAGAAACTCTAAGAAAATATTAAAAAGGGACTGATTTAAAATCAGCCCCTTTTTAGTGCTACAACGTTTTTAACGATTAAAAGCCAAATGGCTCCGTTTTAGTGCCGAACGGATCGCCTCAAAAAGCGGAATTGCTACAACATCGGCAATCGCTGCATTTACAAGCGTTACCGCTACTTTTACACCCATAATATATTTAATTGCATCTTCCGGATTTCCAAGAAGGATTGCTTCCAGCCAGCCATGCCCCAAATATAGCAGGCACTGCGCAAGAGATCCAACGATCGCCGCCGGAATGATTCGTTTTAAAGTCGGCTTCCGATCTCCACGAACGCCCCATGTAATCAGTCCTGTAATAAATGCCATCAAAAACTTCAACGCAAAAGTAACTAGACTGGAATCTGCCCAACCGGTGAGCAAATCATAAAAGAATCCTCCGATTCCTGCCGCAAATCCTCCGTAGACCGGTCCAAGGATAAGGCCTGCCAAAACACAAAAGACATTTCCAAAGCCGACCTGTGCTTTCGTACCCATCAAAGGAAATTTAATGCTGAGGAAAAAGCCAGCCAAAACAACCGCCGCAAGCAATCCCGTAAATGCAAGATTGCTGGTCATGTCTTTTCCTGTGATATTATATTGAAGATTTCTCAAGGAGACAGAAGCAATCAGCAAAAATACCGCGATCAGCCCCAAAGGCAGCGCCAGCCAAATCTGCATCATACTTCCCGCAACAGCTGCTCCAATCGCAAATAGAGCCGCCATTACATACCCAATTAAAGTCTTCTTTTGTGTTTGTGCATGTCGTTCCATGTTGTTCTCCCTCATTTCCTGTTTTGGTTCTTTACTTTCCCCTACTAGAATGGTACTATTATATGCGGTAACTGTACTTTCAGAAAGCTACAATTATTAAAAAAACGACATGCACAGTTTGCAGGTGAAAAAATGTTTTACGACAATATGAAATTAAAGCGCAACGGAAAAGTTCCGCTGTATCAACAATTATATGACCAAATTAAGCAGGCAACCGCGAACGGAGCACTTCGTCCGGGACAAAAGCTCCCTTCTATTCGGGTTTTGTGTGAGGACCTCTCTCTGAGCCGTACTACGGTCGAAGCTGCTTATCAGCAACTCTGCGTAGAAGGTTATCTCGAATCGAAGCCGCAGAGCGGCTATTATGTACTGACAGCGGGCGGGCAAAAACCTGTAAAGCCGCCCATTCTTTCCGATACTCCCTCTGTCCCTTTTTATCGTTACAATTTTGGTGCAGAATCCGTGGACAGTGACTGTGCCGATCTTAAAGCTTGGCGCAGACATATTCGGGATCATCTGAACCGCCAGGAAGTTTTGATTCGTTACGGAGAGCATCAGGGAGAATTACCGCTGCGGGAAGCTCTGCGCGACTACACCTATGAAGCGCGCGGTGTGATCTGTAATACCGAACAAATTGTAATCGGCGCAGGTACACAGCCTCTTTTATATCTGCTCTGCGGACTTCTGCAGGGAAAAGTCGGTGCCGTCTCCATGGAATCTCCCGGATTTTTACAAGCCGAGCAGGTCTTTTCAGACTGCGGAATCGGTGTAATCAAGCTTTCTGCAGATAAAAACGGCCCGAAAATTTCTGATCTCTATGAAAGCAGTGTTCGCTTATTATATGTGACCCCCTCCAGCCGTCCGCAATCTGGGGAGCCAATTCCCCTTTTGCGTCGGCAGGAACTTCTTCAATGGGCAAAAGAAACCGATGGCTTAATTATCGAAGACGACTACAATGGAGAACTGCGTTATCGTGCCCGTCCGATCGGTGCAATGCAGGGAATGGGAAACGGCGGCAAAGTCATCTATCTTGGTTCTTTTTCAAAGCTTCTGCTCCCCAGCGTCCGAATTAGTTACATGGTACTTCCCTCAGCGCTGCTGCCCACCTACCTGGAACGAGTAGGGCGTTATAATCAAACTGCTTCCCGTATTGAGCAGCTTGCTCTTTCCGACTATATTAAAAGCGGCCAAATGCAGCGTCATCTGCGGCGACTAAGAAATGTTTATGCACAAAAGAGTGAGCTTTTACAGCAATCTTTAAAAACACAGTTTGGAGATTTTGCTGATATTTCATTGCAGGAAATCCCACTCTATGCGGTGATCCGGCTAAAAAATGCCCCTTCTGTTCCGCGTCTTGTAGAACTTGCGGCAGCCGAAAGCGTCCGGGTTCTTCCCGGGCAGAACGGAACGATTCTTTTGAGTTTTGCAGGAATCCCACAAGAAGAAATTGTTCCTGCCGTAAAAGCACTGGGGCGTGCATGGAACAAAATTTTTTACAAATAATTAAACGTTTTTCTTTTTAATAGATAGAAACAGCCAAAAAGAAGCTCCTTTTCCTCTTGTTATCCCGAAAAAACCTTGATTGAAGATTTTTTTCATAGTATAATAAGTATCTATGAAATATTTTGTAAAAGAAAATGCTACAATATGTAGGCAAATAAATCAGCATGAGGAGTAAGAATAGATGATCTGCCAAAACAAATACCACACTCACGCTTGCGGCGAAATTCTGGAATCCGAAATTGGAAAACAGGTTCGTGTTGCCGGATGGGTGGAAAACATTCGTGACCACGGCGGTGTTCAATTTTTAGATCTGCGCGACCAAAGCGGCGTTGTACAGATTGTTGTCCACGATGAAACAATGCTTAGGGAAGTCAATAAAGAATGCAGTCTTACTGCTGGTGGAACCGTAGTTCTCCGAGATCAGGATACCATTAATCCAAAGATTCCAACCGGTACCGTAGAGATCAAAGTGGACAGTCTTACCGTTCTCGGAAAATGCCTGCCGAATCTTCCTTTTGAAGTTTCTCAGAGCCGCGACACAAAAGAAGATGTACGCTTAAAATATCGCTATCTGGATCTGCGCAATCCAAAAGTGCATGACAACATCGTCCTGCGCAGTAAAATCATCTCCTATCTCCGTCAGCGAATGACAGAACTCGGATTTTTGGAACTGCAGACCCCCATTCTCTCTGCTTCTTCTCCGGAAGGTGCACGAGATTATTTGATTCCAAGCCGCAAACATCAAGGAAAA
Organism: Caproicibacterium sp. NSD3; assembly: GCF_053613275.1. Lineage (NCBI taxonomy): Bacteria > Bacillati > Bacillota > Clostridia > Eubacteriales > Oscillospiraceae > Caproicibacterium > Caproicibacterium sp. NSD3. Next base: position 1,011,693 of record NZ_CM132119.1, on the reverse strand, counting down.
TTTTATGCGCTGCCGCAGGCTCCGCAGATTTTTAAGCAGCTTCTGATGGTTTCCGGATTTGACCGGTATTTCCAGATTGCTCCCTGCTTCCGTGACGAAGATGCCAGAGCTGACCGCTCCCCCGGAGAATTTTATCAGCTTGATTTTGAAATGGCTTTTGCCACTCAGGAAGATGTTTTTAAAGTAGCTGAGGATGTTCTCTATCCTACTTTCTGCAAATTCGGCGATGGAAAAACAGTCTCTCCTGCTCCTTTTAAGCGGATTCCCTATGAAGAAAGCATGCTGCACTATGGTACAGACAAGCCTGATCTGCGCAATCCTCTTTTGATTGTTGACCTCTCCGATCTCTTTAAAGAGACTGCCTTTAAACCGTTCCGCGGCAAATGTGTACGCTCCATCACAGTTTCTGACTGTGTCAAACAGTCCCGCAGCTTTTTTGAGCAGATGCTGAAATTTGCTCTTTCCATCGGTATGAAAGGTCTCGGTTATATTGAAGCGATGGAGGACGGCTCCTTCAAGGGCCCAATCGATAAGTTTCTAACCGAAGAGCAGCGTACAGAAATGATCAAACGTTCCGGTCTGAAAAAAGGAGACGTTATCTTCTTTATTGCGGACGATAAAGACTTTGCTCCAAAACTCGCAGGCCAGATTCGCACAGAGCTCGGCGAACGTTTGCATTTGATCGACGAAAGTCGCTATGAACTCTGCTATATCGTTGATTTTCCAATGTACGAAATTGACGAGGAAACCGGAAAATATATCTTCACTCACAATCCCTTCTCTATGCCGCAAGGCGGTATGGATGACCTTCTTCATAAAGCCCCGGAGGACATTCTGGCCTACCAGTATGATATTGTCTGCAATGGTGTAGAACTTTCTTCCGGTGCCGTGCGTAACCATGATTTGGAAATCATGAAGAAAGCCTTCGAGATTGCAGGATATACCGAGGATGACCTGAAAAATAAATTCTCTTCTCTCTATAATGCGTTCCAGTACGGCGCTCCGCCGCATGCCGGAATGGCACCTGGAATCGACCGCATGGTAATGCTCTTGACCGGTGAAGATAATATTCGTGAAGTCATTGCATTCCCCATGAATTCCAATGCACAGGACGTTATGATGGGCTCTCCCAACACGGTTACCGAACAACAGTTGCGGGAGATTCACATTAAATTGCGGTAATTGTCTGAAAGGAGATTTAAAATGGGAAATCTAAACTTTAAACAGACTCTTTCTCTTGCAGTCGTAATTGTTGTTGCCTGCGTTTTGATTTTAACACTGATCAAAGGGCTGGGCTACCTCGCAATCACCTTAGTCAAACTGGCTCTGCTCTGTGCTTTAGTCGCATTCGTTATGCAGCTTGTTCGGCATATCGAGGAAAAACGCGCATCTAAATAATGAACCGTTATTAGCGGATGAACCGCATATTAAATAATCCGCCGGAATCATTTGTGCAGCCAGCATGGGAATTTCCTTTTCCCCTCTTGACTGCACAATTTTTAAACCCGGCAAAAGGAGGAACCTTATGGTCAGCCATGAAGAACTGCTGAGTCTTGCAAAGCTTGCAAAACTTTCTATTCCACCCGAAAAGCTTCAGAATCTTGCGGAAGAAATGAATTCCATCATTGATTTTGCGGATACCATCAATTCCATTCCCGCAGATCAGAACGATTTTGATAATATTAACGGTCTTTCTAATGTGTTTCGTGAAGACACCATACAGGAAAGCCTGCCGCAAGAAGAAATTTTGAAAAATGCGCAGGATCAGGACGACGGCTGTTTTCTCGTAAAGAAGCGGTCATAAGGAGGAAACAAATGGATTCTTACAGTACGATTCGAAAAATTCAGGAAGGGCTCCTCCACAGGGACTATTCCTGCGAAGAACTGACCAAAAGTTATCTGGACGCAATCGAACGCGATAACCAGATCTTAAATTCCTATGTGACTGTCACTCCGGAAGAAGCGTTTTCCGCTGCAAAAAGAGTGGATCAGAAAATTGCCGCCGGAAAGCCGCTTTCCCCTCTAGAAGGCGTACCGATGACCTTAAAGGACAATATCAGCACCAACAAGATTCCAACGACCTGCTGCTCTAAGATTTTAAGCGGTTACACCCCAATCTATGACGCTGCTGTCTGGGAAACTTTAAAAGCACAAAATGCTATTCTTCTCGGCAAAACCAATATGGATGAATTTGCAATGGGTTCCACCTGTGAAACAAGCTGCTACGGCGGCGCCAAGAATCCGCACAACTTAAAGCGGGTCCCTGGTGGTTCTTCCGGCGGAGGCGCCAGCGCTGTTTGCGCAAATCTCGCCGCTTACGCATTGGGCAGCGATACCGGCGGCTCTATCCGGCAGCCTGCTTCTTTCTGCGGTGTCGTCGGGTTAAAACCAACCTACGGTGCAGTCTCTCGTTATGGCCTGATCGCATTTGCAAGTTCCTTCGACCAAATTGGGCCGATCGCCGGCTGTGCCGAAGACGCCGCACTGGTCTTTGATGCGATCTCATCTTATGACGAACGTGACAGCACCTGCAGCGGACGAAAAGGGGCTCCCTGTGCTGAAAGTTTAAATCAATCCATCAAAGGCATGAAAATCGGTATTCCGAAAGAATATTACGAAGGTCTGCGCCCCGGTGTTCAAAAAGCATTGGAAGACGCTCAGAAAACCTATCAGGAGCTTGGCTGTGAACTGGTTCCTCTCGCTTTACCGGAACTTCAGTATGCACTGCCTGTCTATTACATTTTGGCTTGTGCAGAAGCTTCTTCCAATCTCGGCCGCTATGATGGAATCCGTTACGGTTATAAGACTGAGTCTTACAATGATCTTAATGAAATGATCTGCAAAACTCGCAGTGAAGGTTTTGGCGCGGAAGTTCAGCGCCGGATTCTCCTCGGCACTTATGTGTTGTCTTCCGGCTACTATGACGCCTATTACAAGAAAGCACAGATTCTGCGCGGAAAAATCGTCGATGCATTTAGATCTGCCTTCCAAAAATGTGATATCATTCTTGCCCCCACTGTTCCAGTAACGGCACTCCCCCAGCATTACAGCTCAAATGCCGTTGACAATTACCGCACGGATATTTGCACCGTACCGGTCAATATTGCCGGATTGCCGGGAATCAGCGTTCCCTGCGGAAAAGACGAAGACAATATGCCGGTTGGAATGCAGCTGATCGGCAGAAAATTTGAGGAGGCAACGATTTTGCGGGCCGCTCACCAATATGAAAAAGCTGTTCGTGACACCGTATTTTGCCCGGTAAAAATGGGGGTGAAAAAATGAGTCAGTACGAACTGGTTGTGGGTCTTGAAACCCATGTGGAACTTGCTACCAAAACAAAAATCTTCTGCAGCTGTACCACCGAGTTCGGCGGAGAACCAAACACTCACTGCTGCCCCATCTGCATTGGGTTGCCCGGCACTCTTCCAAAACTAAATCAAAAGGTTGTGGAATATGCCATTATGGCGGGTCTTTCCACCCATTGTGAAATTGCAGAAGAAAGCAAAATGGATCGTAAAAACTATGTTTACCCTGATCTGCCAAAAGCTTATCAGATTTCACAGTACGATCAGCCCCTTTGTAAAAACGGCTACCTTGATCTTTCTGACGGACGCAGAATCCGGATTCTGCGTATTCATATTGAAGAAGATGCCGGAAAGCTCGTTCATTCCCGTGGAAATACTTATGTAGACTATAACCGCGGCGGTGTCCCTTTGATTGAAATCGTCACAGAACCGGATTTCCGTACGATTGACGAAGTGCGCGAATATGTAGAGAAAATTCAGTCCATCATGCGCTACATCGGTATCTCCGACTGCAAAATGCAGGAAGGTTCCGTGCGATGCGACGTCAATATCTCGACAAGAGAAAAAGGCGCCAAAAATCTTGGCACTCGTACCGAAATCAAAAACATGAACTCAATCAATTTCATCACCAAAGCAGTAGAATATGAATTTGCACGGCAGATCGACCTTCTGGAAGCCGGTAAAGAGGTTACACAGGAAACTCGCCGCTACGATGAAACAAACGACTGCACCGAAGGAATGCGCGGAAAAGAAGATGCACAGGATTACCGCTATTTCCGTGATCCTGATCTCGTTACGATTCATGTTCCAAAAGAAAAGATTGCCGAATTGAAGGCTCTTCTGCCGGAGCCGGAAGAAGATAAATTCCACCGCTACACCGAAGAATATCAAATCAGTGAAGCGGATGCCAAAAATCTTCTCCGTTACCGTCGCTGCTGGCAATATTTTGATCAGGCTTCTGAGGGAATTCAAAATAAGAAAGCGCTCGCTTCCTGTATTTTAGGACAGATTTTTCGCCGTCTGGAAAGCGACAGTGCCAAGGAAGCTTTCGAAATCAATGTTACCCCCAAGCATCTCCATGAACTGATCAAATTGTTGGACGATGGAAAGATTCGGATGAACCTTATAAAGTCCACTTTGGAAAAAATGTTGGACACTGGGAAACCTGCCGCTGACTTTTTGTCAGAAAAGGATCTTGCCGGTATCAGCGATGAAGATCTGCAAAAGCTTTGCAAAGAGGCAATCGAAAAGAATCCAAACGCTGTAAAAGATTATCTCGGCGGCAAAGAAAAAGCAATTAAAGCATTAGTTGGCTTTGTGATGAAGTCAACCCATGGCCGTGCAGATGCCCAAAAAGCAGAAACGACTCTGGTGGATCTCTTTAAAAATTAAATAATTTTCTGATATCGTTCTTAAAAAGGTTTCCGTCTTCCTATCTCAGGAAGGCGGAAACCTTTTTTCAAGTTAGCACCATTCAAATTAAATTTGTATAGACTGGGTTATAAATTATTTGAAGGTGAGGCAACCATATGCAATTTTTTGAGGCTTTTTTATTTGCTTGCTCCGCAAATCTTGATAATATGACAATCGGCATTACTTATGGAATCCGAAAAATTCGGATTCCTTTTCTGTATAATGTAATTATCGCTCTTGTTTCCTGTGTAGGGACCTTTCTTGCAATGACTCTTGGCAGTTTTGCAGCTCATTCTCTCGCCCCAAAATATGCACAAACGATCGGCAATCTTTTGCTGATTTTTCTCGGCCTCTATTTCTTATGGGATGGTATAAGACCGATTTCTCCCAAAGAGACACCGGCTAAAAATACGAACGCTCAATCTCTTACCGCCTCCCCTTCCGTCCTTTCTCTTTCTCAAACTTTACTGATTGCTTGCGCGCTGACCCTTAATAATCTTGGTATGGGAATTAGTGCCAGCATTGCGGGACTTCCTTCCGTTTTAACCTCCTGCTGCACTTTTTTCGTAAGCATTGCCATGCTATGCCTTGGGCAATACCTTGGAAAAACCTATTTAGCTAAAATTCTAGGTCGTTATGCAGAAGCAATTTCCGGCTGCATTCTGCTGATTTTAGGGCTTTGCGAATGTATTTAACAGCTCTTTTCCAAAAAGGACAAATAAAAAAGCAGTCACCACGATCTATAAAACACCAAGATATCTAAATTTCAAAAAATGATTGTTCATCTCATATTCCCTATTATTCTTATATTTTCTTTATTTTACCATTTATTTTCTTTAAAAACGATTTTTTTATTAAAGATTTGACAAATCATTAGATTGTGATATAATGTAACAAAAATGTAATTGATGATTACAAAACTTACATTTATTTTAAAATCAACGATAATAAAATAGAAAGAAGGATACGATTGAAATTAAAAAAATCTGCAGTCTTACGTATTTTAACAGTCGTTTTGGCCTTCTCAGTTGTTACTGCAAACATGGCACTCCCTGCTGTTCATGCAGAAGATAGCGCTTCTCTGCAGGCACAACAGTCTGAGCTTACCAATCAACAAAAAGAAAATGATGATCAACTTTCCGCGTTGCGGCAGAACAAAGATCAAAAGGCAGCTTATGCCGCCGCTTTGCAGTCACAGCTCGCTACAATTGAAGACGAAGTCAACAATTATAACAATCAGATAACAGACCTGGATCTGCAGGCACAACAAGTTCAGGATGACATCGACAAAAAGCAAGTGCAAATTGACGATGACACCAATCAATTAAAAGAGCGTCTATGTGCTCTTTACATGAGTGGAGATGCCTGCAACCTGCAAATTCTTCTCTCTTCAACAGATCTGCTGGATCTGGCTGACAAAACAGAAGCAGTCACCATGGTCACGCAGCACGATACCGACTTGATTGATCGGCTCAAAACAGAGAAGCAGGAAGTCCAGGATCAAAAACAAGTAATTGACCAAAAGCGTCAGGAAGTCTCAGCATTAAAAGACTCTGTTGATCAAAAGCAGCAACAGTTGTCCTCTTCCCTAAATGAAACTACGCAATTCCTGCAAGATATTGGACAGCAAGAACTTGATCTGGAAAGCAAGAGTTCTTCTTTGGATGCAAAAACCGCTAAGATCTCTGCCGCCCTCAGCAGTTGGTCCGGACAACAAACTGCGGCAAGTACTTCTACAACTCAAACGGCAACTGCTACTTCCGGGAACAGTGAAAACGATAATTCCGGCTCCTATAGTGGTGGTTCTTCCAACAGTGGCTCTTCTGGTTCGTCCGGAGGATCAGGATCTTCCGCCTCTTTCTCCAGCGTGATTGCCAAAGCGGAATCTGCTCTTGGAAAGCCTTATGTAATGGGCGCCGCTGGACCAGATGCTTTTGACTGTTCCGGTTTGATCTGCTGGGCTTATGGAATCTCCAGAACCACTGCACAAGGACTTTGCAATGAATGTTCTAGAATTTCTGTTTCTGAAAGACAGCCTGGCGATTTGATCTTCTTCCAGGGAACTTACAACTGCGGAGAAACCGTTACACATGTTGGCATCTACATCGGCAGCAATATGATGATCGACGCAGAAGATGGCGGCGTTTCGGAATGCTCAACAGAATCTTCTTATAATCTGCAGCATTTCTACTGCTATGGTAGACTATAAAGAAACTACATAAAAATTTTCACCCGGATGATTTTTCATCCGGGTGTTTTTTTACAAAAGAAATGATAAAAGGGATCGCTTTGAATGGCGGTCCCTTTTATTGTTAAAATTTTTATTTTTCTTCAAGACACGAAAAAACAGAATCTAGATTTCTAAGAAAAACGGGGTCATTCTGATATTGTCCATGAAAACTAATAAAAAACAATCCATCTTCTTTACAGAGAAACAAACGATCATATCCCATTTTTAAAAAATTCGGATTGCCAATCTCCCCTAAAAAGTGGAGCGCCGGTGCATCTTTTTCATATTCCATCTCTGCACAAGTTTTTTCTCTGCGCATCGCTTCCATAAAATCATCATCTACACGCTGCTCGTGTGTAAGCGGTTTTTGCTCCGCCAGACACTCCTCAAATGCAGGATAAAATTTTTTGACTAAATCGCTATCTTTCGCAGCCGACGCAGAAGTCCCATATTGATAAAAACGAATTTTTTTGAGCTTTTGATTGGCATGTCCTGTCTTTCCAAATCCATAAAATGCAAAGAAGCATAAAATCGCTGCTACAAGCACAATTCCTAAAATTTGCTGCATAATAACCGTCCTTTATTTTGATTTTTCCGTGGGATTTAGTATACCACTGCTCCCTATCATTTACAAGACGGTCATTGAAACAATTTGACTACATTTTCTACCTCCTGCTGCTTCTCCTGAGCCAGAAAGTCATCATAAGCGTAAAACATAAAGCCATCGCATTTAGCCGTACGGCCCGCCTCCACCTGCCTTGCCATCACGTCCGTACTATTTTCCCACGCACCGCTGTCCGCATTGGAATCTGTTTTATACAGTCCCAAACCAAAATAAAGCTTTACTTGCGGTTCCGTTACTAAATTTCTCCACGTTTCAATCGCATTCTCATATGGGAGAACCGGATGATTAAAATTCACATAAACCTGAGGGCAAATATAATCCACATAGCCCTTTGTTTGCCCCCATGCTGCAACGTCTGCTCCCATTTTTCGATCGTTCTCTAAATTCACCTGCGGTGACACTCCGAAAACAGTCTGTGCAGAAACGTTTTTAATTGCCTGATATACTTCTGTCATCATCGCATTAATATTGGCTGCACGCCAATCCAGGAGAGACAGACGGCTACCATCGGATTGGCCACTACAATAACTCTGATAAGCTTTCTGATCAAAGTCTTCTTTGTCGGTCGGATAAAAATAATCGTCAAACTGAATTCCATCCACCGGATAATTATGGACAATTTCTGCAGCTCCATCTGCAATGAGTTTTCGTACCGCCGGGTATGCCGGATTAAAATACTTTCCATTTTCCCAATCCACCACGTAGTCGGCGGTTTCCTCGCTGGAACGGTAGAGATTATAAGGATTCTGTTCTGACAAAATAGACGGCGTCTGATTTACCTGAATGCGCAGTGGATTAAGCCATGCATGAAATTTCAGCCCTTCTTCATGCGTCTTCTGAACCATATAGGCAAGTGGGTCATAGCCTGGGTCTACGCCCTGTGTACTGCCGGTTAAATGTGACCACGGAAAGTATGCGCTGGGATAAAGTGAATCCGCAAACGGGCGCACATGAACAACTAGGGTATTCATACCATTCTGTTTCGCGGTCTCTACAATTTTGTCAAATTTCTGCTGAAAGGCCTGTTCACTTTTATCCGATTCACGGCTCATATCCAGCGTCATATAAGGGACCCAAACAGCCCGCATTTCGTCTGTGTTGCTGCTTGCAGACGATGCCTCTACAGCGGTTACAGCAGATGAAGGCAATGATTCAGATGCGCTTTCTGAAGGGGCCGACTGTGAGAGACTAGAAGTCGCTTCACCATTTCGTCTTCCAAAAGTCATTGAGATAATAACAACTAGTACTAATGCTAAAATTCCAAGTAAAATTGTATGCTTGTGAATTGAAAACACCATTTTTACATCCTCCTCATTATTTGACTTCGATCAGAGTATCCGGTACTATCATATATAGGGACAATCTTATTTTTTTAGAACGGAGGACTATGCTTTTGGAAAAATTTCTAATTGGCTATCTGCTTTTTATCAACCTACTCTCCTCTGCTTTCATATTTCATGACAAACGTGCTGCAAAACTGAACAAACAGAGAGTTCCAGAACGAACACTTTTTATTTTGGCGATTTTAGGCGGCAGTCTCGGAATTTTTTTCTCTATGCTGATTTTTCATCACAAAACCAGAAAATTAAAATTCATGATTGGAATTCCATTTATCTTAATTTTACAACTGATCACAGAATTTTTAATTGAAAGAAACATCAATCCCTCTTTTCCTTTTTGATATAACAATAAAGCCTCACTGATAACCGCTTTTTCCTCTTTTAAAAATGGTATTTTTTGCTTTTATTTGTCCATACTCTTTTCGGAGGTGTTTTTATGGATAAAAAATATGGAAACATGTTTGAAATGCTCAAGGATAACCCGGAAGCAAAAGCCTATTTTGATAATCTTCCGCCGACAGTTCGGCAGCAGATCAGTACCAGATCTTTCAACGTCAATTCGTTCGAAAGTCTGCAAAATTACGCAGATAATTTAACACGCGGAGACTATTAAGTTTTAAATGTAAAAAAGGGACACTTTTAAAAAGTGTCCCTTTTTTTATTTTTTTAAGAAGCTTCAAATAAAAAAGCCCAAATGCAATCTGTATTCAGACTTAGTATGGTTAGGAAATGGAAAATCACAAGGCGAAACATTACATGCTGATCCTGGGTGGACGCTCCCGCGGATATTTTGCCGATATCTTAAGCCACAATCCAAACATACGTTTGAACATTGTGTCTCTTCTAGAGAACACCGAAGATAACCCCCAGCATGAATTACTAAATAAAATCGCGGCTTTTGAATTCTCTTTTATTGCCTGCGAAAAATATGCGCACGTCGCCGGAACGAAGAAGTTAGGGGCATTGGATAAATACATACCCAATATGGGTACGGTGGTCCTGTATTACAGGCTGGCTTTCGCACGGAATAATGATTGGATAAATTTTATCTGTTGCAAACTGTCGGTGAGCAGTTTCAGACTTTCCATTTCCATCGGATTTACTCCGATGATTCTTCCAAAAAGCAAAATAATCACTACTTCAAGTAACCCAAATCTCATTGCCAATGATGCTGACAATATTTTGAAACGGCTTGCCGCCCGCAAAAACTGGAACATCCATTAAACCAAGAGGAATTCTTATGACTCATCAAATCCGAACAAAGTCACTTTTATGTAGAATCAGTAGCTTTATTGACTACTGATTTTGGGGAACATCTCAAATTTATGCTTCCCTTATATCATCTACCACAAGGGCACCCCACGCACAGACTCAGGACATATCGTTACTGTGATAGTGTTGCCGGATAATGTAACAGCGCCATTTCTGGCCAGTGTTCGGCCATTCACCACTACACCCGTATTTACCGTAATTGACGTTAACGCCAGAATGCTTCCCTGGAATGAAGACCCAATTCCGAGCGTTGCTGAGCTTCCTACTTGCCAAAATACATTGCATGCAAGAGCTCCATTTATAAGGACCACGCTGCTGCCTGATGCTGTTATGAGCGTAGTGGCAGTCTGAAATATGAAGACGGGATTTTCGACACCATTACCGTCTAGAGTAAGAGTCCCCGTTATCTGGAAAGTGCCATCGTTTGAAGCATAAACGCCAGGAGTCAATGTTGTTCCGCCAAGTTCAGTCGGGATAATAACAGGCGTTCTTCCTGCTGCATCGTTATAGGCTGTGACTAAGTCGTTTTTTGCCGCTTGCGTAACAGCGTCCCCCATATGATTTATCCCAAGTATTGTAACTGTTCCAAAGCCGGTTTCAGTTGTTGTTGGAAACGTCCCAACATCCCCCGTAATCGTGGTCACACCAGTGTTAGTAATTCCAGATCCGGCCAGGACTGCAAATCGAGTAGCCGTTCCAAGGTCTACTGTTAGTTGGGCCATGGTAATAACACTCCCTTTCACTCTATAATAATATTCGGCCGATAGTTGTTTAGTTCATCAATAAATTCATTATCATTATTTTCCTGGGTGGTATTTCCGGGATTAAATCAACTTTTCTTTTATACTAATGATTTATAAAAAGCGGAGAAAAGATTGCGTAAAAATGCTGGAGGATTGAGTACAAGCGAGAGCTAAATCATCTTATATAAACACCAAAAAGTCTGGACGCGAATTGCGTCCAGACTCAGTCTGATGGTGCGAGGGGGGGACTTGAACCCCCATGAAATTGCTTTCACATGGACCTGAACCATGCGCGTCTGCCAATTCCGCCACTCTCGCATTTATCTTCAATTTTCCGACTTGAATATAATATCATATCTCACCTTTGTTGTCAACCGTTTTTACGGCATTCATAACAAGAAAAAGCGGCCTCTGCACAATCCGCAAAGGCCGTTAATTTTACTTTTATTCTAACAAAAAAGTCCTTCTGATTTTATAGTAAAGCCCGCACAATCTCATCCGTATGCATGCTGCGGGAGCCTTTCACTAAAACAGTATCCCCGGCAGTCAAATATTGTTTAAGCGCTTTCACTGCCTGCTCATTTGTTTCGCATTCTTTGTATTCAAGTTTGGGATCTACACTCAGTGCTCCTTTTACAATCTCTTTTGCACGCTCCCCTACCGTAACCAAAAAATCAACGCCGGATTTTGCCGCGCAAATTCCACATTCAAAATGTGCTTTCTGAGAACATTCTCCCAGTTCCAACATATCAGCAAGTGCCGCCACACATCTTCCCTTCTTAAAAGAAGAAAGCACCTCCAAACTGCTCTTGACTGCATCCGGGCTGGCATTATAGGAATCATCAATAATTGTAATACGGTTTGCTTCATGAATCTGTTGACGCATCGCGAGCGGACGATAATTTTTCAGAGCACAAATTGCGTTTTCAGCGGATACTCCCAACTTTTCTGCCACTGCAATTCCCAGCATGGCATTGATCACATGATGAGTCCCGAGAACCGGCAGATAGACTGGCCATTCGGACTTTCCGTGGCTTACCAGAAAACAAGTATGTCCATTCTGCATTTGAATATTTTTGGCTCGATAATCACATTCTTCGGAAGTCCCAACATAAATCTCCTCAAAGGGAAGCTTTCCATGCAAAGAAGCTAAACGCGGATCATCTCCATTTAAGAAAAGGACGGAATCTTTTTGGAACTGATCGGTAATATGTAGCTTTTGTTCCAAAATATTCTCCTGTGTATGCAAATTTTCAATATGAGAAATTCCGATATTCGTCATCACCGCATACTTTGGTGCTGCAATTTCCGCAAGACGGCTCATCTCTCCAAATTGGCTCATACCCATTTCGATCACTGCCGCCTGCTGATCCTCTTCCAGTTGAAATATCGTAAGCGGCAAACCGACCTGACTGTTCTGGTTTCCCTGCGTTTTCATCACTTTGAGCTCAGAAGAAAGCGCCAACGCCACCATTTCCTTGGTCGTTGTTTTTCCGACACTCCCTGTAACCCCAATCACCGGAAGAGAAAACTTTCTCCGATAAGCACCAGCAAGCGTCTGCAGTGCTTTCAAAGTATCCGGCACTGCAATCCACACATGGCTGTCATGCATCGACTGATGGTTCTGCGTGAAAGTAGCAACAGCACCTGCTTTAAAAACTGCTGGAATATAAATATGTGCATCGGTGTGTTCTCCGCGAATCGGGACAAAAAGCGAGCCTACCCCTGCCTGCCGACTATCCGTACAGACCGATGTAATCAATGCTGTAGGATCTCCGCAGAGAATCTTTCCACCGCAAGCCTCTGCAGCTTCTTTTACCGTCATTTGCATAAAATTCTTTACGCCTTCCCTTCCGACTTTAGAATATCACGGACAACTTCACGTTCATCAAGATGATATTTTACGCCCTTAATTTCCTGATAATCCTCATGGCCCTTTCCTGCGAGAACAACAATATCCCCGTCTTCCGCATGATCCATACAATAGCGGATTGCTTCTTTTCTATCCGGAATGACTAGATACTTTCCGTCGGTTTTATGCAGGCCAATTTCAATATCAGCGATAATATCCATCACATTTTCAAAGCGGGAATTATCTGCTGTTACAACAGACAAATCCGCAAATTTTCCGCTCATTTCACCCATTTCGTACCGGCGAATTTTCGGACGATTTCCACCCGCTCCAAAAAGGCAAATCAGACGATGCGGCTGATATTCCCGCAAAGTAGTCAAAATGTTTTCCATGCTGACCGCATTATGGGCGTAGTCAATCAGCAACGTATAATTGCCGGGCACAGGAACAGGCTCTACTCTGCCCTTTACTTTAACCGTATCGAGCCCCTCTCGGATCGCTTTTTCAGAAACATTAAAATGACGGCAAACCGCCACTGCAGAAAGTGCATTATAAACGCTGAATTTTCCCGGAATATCCACCGTGATATTTTTAGCGTTAACTGCTCCTTGCAAATCAAACTGAACTCCAAGATAACCCGGGCGGGAAACGAGCTTTTCATTGGAAGCTCGCAGCTCAGCTTTATCTGAAAATCCATAAAATTCGAGGGGACAAGTATGCCCCTCGACGATTCCCTGCCAATTTGGATCATCGAGATTAATAATTCCCAACTTGCTCTGCTGAAACAGCATTGCTTTACAACGACGGTATTCTTCCATATCTTTGTGCTCTACACCACCGATGTGGTCAGGAGAAAAATTGGTAAATAAACCAATATCAAACGTAAAACCGCTGACCCGATGCTCCCGAAGGCCAATGGAACTTGCCTCGATCACACAGGCTTTACAGCCGGATTCTACCATATGACGCATAGCCGACTGAATCTCATAAGAGGCAGGCGTTGTATTCTCTGTCTTTGTAATCTGGTCTCCGATAACCGTACCGATCGTCCCGATAATTCCGGTATGGATTCCTGCACTCTCTAAAATAGAGTGTACCATATAGCTGACAGTCGTCTTCCCCTTGGTTCCGGTGATTCCAATTACCGTAAGTTCCTCGGCAGGATTTCCAAACCATGCTGCCGACAATACAGCAAGCGCATATTTTGTATTTTCCACCCGGACAACAGCACAGGAAAGCGTTTGGACATCTTCCTGTACAACGACGGCTGCAGCACCGGCGTCCTGAGCCTGTTTCACAAACTGATGCCCATTAAAATTTGGTCCTACCATACAAACAAAGACGCTGCCCTTAACAACTTTTCTGGAATCATAAATAACACCCGTAACTTCGGCGGTATTGTCTCCTTTTAAACTGCAAGGCAGATCCTGTATCAATTCTTTTAAAATCATGGATATTCCTCCGTTGATATCAAAATTTAAGTGGTTTGCCGAATATAATAACGAAAGTATCATTCCATCAAATGAAGAGACTTATCATACACGGTAACGCGAGAACCCTGACGCTCAAACTGATGGCAAAATTCCAGTGAACGATCCTTCGAATCGTCATTGATCAACAGCAATTCCAAATCGGGATTACTCTGCTTCAGGATACTTTCTACACACGAATTCAATTTTTCTTCGCTGTTATATCCTGGTACAATCACTGAGAGTGCAGACAAATAAATCCCTGCATTCAAAATTTCTGCTCATAAAGACGTTTATACGAACCTTTATATTATATCATCTGCAAAAACGGATTACAATCTTTTGCCAAACATGAATAGCTTTCCCCCTTTTGTTCATAATAAAATTGGTGATGTATTTATGATGATTTCTTTAATCCGTACACTACTGCTATACATAGTGATTATAGCAGCGGTTAGGCTCATGGGAAAACGACAAATCAGTGAACTGCAGACAAGCGAACTGGTGGTAACACTTTTAATTTCTGATATTGCAGCCATTCCAATGCAGGATACCGGTCAGCCTCTCGCAAGCGGATTCATTCCAATCGCCGTTCTGGCAATCTGCGAAGTGGGCGTATCCTTTATCATGATGAAAAGCGGAAAATTCCGCGAAATGATTTGTGGAAAGCCCATCATTGTCATCCGAGACGGCAAAATTCAGCCGCAGGAAATGCACCGCCTACGAATGACAACAGAAGATTTATTTGAAGCAATTCGGCAAAAAAATGTTTTTCATATTTCTGATGTCTCCTACGCAATTGTTGAAACAAACGGAAAAATGAGCATTCTAAAAAAGCCTGAACAAGAAATGCCAACTGCGGGAGCTCTTGGGGTTGCTCAAACCGATTCCGGATTCGAAACCGTTGTGATCAGCGATGGTATCATCAACGATTCTTCACTCAATCTTTGCAATAAGAATCGTATTTGGTTACAGAACATTCTGAAAAGCAAACAGTTGCAGCTAAAAGATATTTTTATCATGACTGCCGATACCAGTGGCAATTATCAGATTATTCGGAAAAGAGGCAAAGTATGAATCGGCTTATTATCATCGGTGTTCTTGCGGTTCTGCTGGGCGTAGTCTGCAATCTGGGAATGCACACAACTTTGCAGTATACAGACAATATGATACAGGAACTTACCAATGCAAAATCGGTCTCTGCTTCTGGGGATTATGACCATGCACAGGAACTTTGCATGGAAATAAAAGAGGACTGGCAGGGCTGCCATGAGGTTCTCTGCACCTTTATGCCTCATGCTAGGCTAGAGGCCATTGATCAAACACTTTCTACACTGCCGGAATTATGTGAAACAAATTCGATTGAACAATTTTACTCTGAATGCGATCGTGGAACTGTTCAATTGGAATATTTAAAAGAAAGCGAAGTTCCAACTTTGCAAAATCTTTTTTAAAAGTTTAAATCGAAATCCTGTAAAAAGAGTCGGTACAATTTTCTAACAAAGAAAATTTGCATCGACTCTTTTATTGATCCTAAAATTTTTTTCGGTTTCTTGACAGTTAACAAACCTTAGTTTATAATACACCTTACGCTTAACAAACAGACTAAATTTACAAAAGGAAACGAATTTATGATTTTTAAAGAAACAGGAAATAAAAAGCTTCCAACCATTATCCTACTGCACGGCGGTGGGTTATCCGACTGGTCGTGGAATTACACTGTACAGCTTTTGTCATCCGAGTTTCATCTAGTAACCCCTATTTTAGACGGGCATGGTGAAGATGGCTCTGAAACATTTATCAGCATTCAGAAATGCGCAGAAGAACTAATCAGCTATATTGAAACCCATTGCGATGGAAAGGTATTTGCGATTGGCGGACTTTCTATTGGTGCACAGATTACAGTGGAAATACTGTCTACAAAGCCTGATATTACTCAATATGCCATTATTGAAAGTGCTCTAACAATTCCCATTAAAGGCACAACTACTATAACAGTTCCAGCTTACCAACTGCTTTATGGTCTGATTAAAAAGCGCTGGTTCTCTAAACTACAGGCAAAGTCCCTGTGTGTCCCTGATGAACTATTTGAAACTTATTATCAGGACAGTCAAAAAATCAGCAAACAGTCTTTAATTAACCTTACACTGAGTAACGGTAATTATCATTTAAAGCCTTCTATCGCAGATACTCATGCAAAGGTCTTGATTATTGTCGGCTCAGACGAAATTAAAGTGATGAAGGAATCTGCCGAATTGCTGCATCGTACAATCCCGAAAAGCCAACTGTATATTGCTAAAAATATGAAACATGGTCAGCTCAGTTTGGTACATACAGAGCAATATATCAATCTGTTAAAAAACTTTTTCGAATAAAAGAATGATCATTGTCGTGCCAAATCTTTATAAAAAACAGGAGTGCTTCGCTGCTTTTAAATCAGCCAAGCACTCCTGTTTTTTATATTAGACAATTATTGAGAAACATAAGAAAACGGATTTTCTTTCGTTCCGTTAAGAATCACTTCAAAGTGGCAATGAGGGCCGGTAGAATATCCGGTGCTGCCCACTAACGCAATTAGCTGTCCCTTTTGTACCTTTTGACCAACAGAAACAAGAAGCTGAGAAGCATGACCATATAAGGTCACATAACCGTTGCCGTGATCGATCATCACGCAGTTTCCGTATCCGTCTCCGGTATCGGAAGCCTTGGTGACAGTTCCTCCGTCTGCTGCAACAATTTGAGATCCAAAGGCGTTTCCGTCAGAAATATCAATGCCGGGATGGAACTTTCCCCAACGATATTCAAACCCTGTCGTAATCGTATGCATGGTCGGCGTTGGCCACTCAAAAGTACCAGTCGCCATTCCTGCAGGACAGTCTTTCGTCCCAGTCAATATGACCTTAGAAACCGCATCTTTAAGCACCTCTGTATGAGTTGCCTCTTTATTCGTCTCCTTGCCATTGACACTCGTAATACAATAAGTGACTTGCTTTTGGCCATTTTCTCCTTCTGTCTCTACAGAAGTCTGTCCTTTATAAAGCGTATCGCTGTCTTTTTGTACGGTATCATAAGGAATTTCTTCTGTTTCTTGCTTTGCGCAAACGGACTGAATGGAAATCAGCGGCTTCTCCTGAGAAAGCTTGATGGTATCTCCACTCTTAAGAGAACTAAAATCAACATCCGGATTTTTTTGAGAGAGGGTCTCAACAGTAAGCCCATTTTCATTTGCAATCTTCTGGGCATTTTCATTGCTCTGAACTTGATAATTCGTCTGTACCGTTTGTTTTGATAAAAGCAATGCTTTCATCGTCTCGTCGGTTAAAACAGACGAAGCCGGATAAGTGCCCGGAATACATCTAACATCAGAAAGGAATGTGGAAGTATCATCCTCTCCATCTCCTTTTGCCGAATCCAATAAATTCTGCAAAAGTTTCTGCAATTCACTTTCATCTTTTACTGCACCTACAAAGTTTCCATCTATATACAGCCCACAGCTGTCAACTCCGATCTGCTGATCCTTCTGTAAAAGCAGATTATCGGCCGAAGAAGAAAGATGATCCGATACGGAAGATGGTGTCGCGCGAAAAGCAGGCACATAAGTCTGGTTTGTATTGATTTTTAAATCAGAAATCGTTGTTTGTACTTCCTGATTTTGAGATGCTTTTTGTACCGACGCATAAGCGGTAATTCTAGGCGTCATCAGATGTATGCCGCCAATCAAGCATGCCACTACTAAAAGGCTGGCCGCATAGCGTACCTTTCGATCCCGAAACGTGGCAGAAAAACTTTCTTTCTGCCAGTCGTTCTCCGCAGAAAAATAGGTCTCTGTCTCACGGCCTACCTGAGAAAGAAAAGAATGGTCACTATGAGAACGACGATCTCTGATTGGATTTCTCATAATTGCTCCTCCTTGCATATAGAATATATTACGCATTCGTAATTTATGTTACACATTTGTAATAATTCATATTCTACCGCAAAGATTACAATTTTGCAACCATTTTTAATTGTCAATTTCTACAACGGAATTTGTCTTTTATTGTTTGTATTGTAAATTTTCAACAGTCCAATGCTCAATGACAGGCAAAAAATTCTTTGCCTCCCAAATTGCACCATTTAAATCGTGTTCCTGATAGTTTCCGCATTCCTTTGCTTTTGCTCCTGGGATCTCTCCCTGATAAAGAGCGATCTTTTGAAAAATCTCGATAATCAAGTTAATTGCTGTTTGAGGAGGAAGATCACGCACCAAAAAATAGAATCCTGTACGACAACCCATTGGTCCAAAATAAATGACCTGGTCGGAATAAGCACTGTTGCGGGCAAAAGTTGCAAACAAATGCTCGATCGTATGCAGCGCTGCATTTTCCAAAAATGGCGGATGATTTGGTCTGCGCATACGAATATCATAAGTTATAATATCCCCATCAATACGAGAAGTATAAATGCCAGGCATTAATACATCATGGTTCACGCAAAAACTTTTAATCTGATTCACTTAAAATAACTCTCCCTTCAAAATTTCTGTTCTCTGTAAATTCATAAAAATCGTTTGTCGAAAAGAAATGACGAATTAATTCCATGCTATCTTCTACCGACTGATCGATCAAATCGAAAAAGCTTCCAGTTCCTTCTGCTCCCTCCCATGACCACGGTGCCAATAAAATATTAGCATAATCAAAATTTTCATCTTCCATAATAGGGCGAATATGGCTGGTGATCGTTCTTCCTGAATGTTCGATTTTTCTCAAAAAGGCACGCTTTAAACCAGTTTTATCAGTCAAAAACCGAAAAGCTGTGCGGCAATCTTTTGTTGCCTGATAAAGAGCCTCTTGGGATACTTTTTTCCCATAAGCGGATAAAATGACCTGCTGATAGAGCTCTGCAATCTTTTGTTGAACTGTCTCATCCTGCGGAACCGTACGAGTCAGCGGAAAATCAACAGGAAGTTCCCCTAATTCACTTCTTAAAACAATGGTATCCAGAGCGGACTCAATCTCATTGTGATAAACACTTAAATCCTGAGAAGGATCTTTTTCTTTCAAAAAATTTGCCCAGTAAAACACATACGGATGAGCGGTCCGATCCAAAGAATAATGGCATAAAAATCCATAAGCATAGGAACGCATCAAGCTACCCGGCATCTGGCCACAAACATTACGCAGCGCGCGAAAAAAAGGTTCGGGAGCTTCCCGATGAATTTTCCCTCCCCATTCGCAGAGACTTTTTCCCCTTTGCCATGGCAAATAACGATGTGTAAAAAGAAAATCCGGTCCCTGTGCGCCCCAAAGAAATGCATCACCATTTTGGACCTGAATGTTTTCCTTTTTCATTTCTTCCAAAACTTTTTGGGACTGCAGATAATGTGTAATTGCTGCAGGCATAGCTGATACTCCCCTTCCAAGTCTCTTTCATGAAAAGACTTGTCCTTTTTAATTCCATAAAAAAAGAGCGCGGATTTCTCCGTACTCTAAATCGTATCATATTTTTTGTGAAAAGAAAAGGAGTTTCAGACGATCCAATTTGAAAAATCCACCTTGTCCATCAAAGAACTTTTGAAAGAAAATCCTTTAAACGGGGATGTTTGGGGTTTTCAAAAAATTCTTCCGGCGGCGCTTCTTCTAAGACCTGACCATCATCAACAAACAACACCCGCGTTGCAACTTCTTTTGCAAAATTCATTTCATGAGTTACAACGGCCATTGTCATGCCCTCTTGGGCAAGCTCTCTCATAACCTGCAGCACTTCACCAACCATTTCAGGATCCAGAGCACTGGTCGGTTCATCAAACAGCATCATCTTAGGGTCCATCGCTAAAGCACGGATAATCGCAATCCTCTGCTTTTGTCCTCCGGAAAGCTGGGATGGATAAGAATCCCCTTTATCCGGAAGTCCAATTCGTTTCAGGAGCTGCATTGCCCTTTCATCGGCTTCTTCCTGTGTTTTCAGCTTCAGCATTACAGGAGCCAACGTGATATTTTGCTGTACCGTTAAATGCGGAAAAAGATTAAAATGTTGGAATACCATGCCCATCTGACGGCGAACTGCGTCGACATCGACTCCGGGCACATTGATTCTTTTTCCATCAAACCAGATTTCTCCGCTGGTTGGCATCTCCAGCAGATTCATACAGCGCAAAAAAGTACTTTTACCGGAACCGGAAGGTCCAATGATAACAACCTTTTCTCCATCTACAATTTCTTGATTGATTCCTTTGAGCACTTCCACCGTACCATTCATCGTATGGAACGATTTATGAAGATTTTTAACGGAGATCACTTCTTGCCAGCCTCCTTTCAATATGATGCAGGATTGCTGTAAGCCCGATCACGATCAGCAGATAGACCAAAGCAACTGCAAGAAGCGGCGGGAACGCATCATAGGTAATGGAACGAATAATATCGCCGCCCTTGGTTAAATCCTGGATGCCAACATATCCGGCAACAGAAGTCTCTTTTAAAAGCGCGATAAATTCATTAAACACCGCAGGAGCTACATTTTTAAATGCCTGCGGCAAAATAATTTTAATCAGTGTTTGCTTTTGACTCAGTCCCAGAGAACGTCCTGCTTCTGTTTGACCGCGATCCACCGACTGAATCCCACTGCGGATTACTTCAGCCACATAAGCACCGGAATTAATTCCGAATGATAGAATTGCAATCACCAGAGGCGCGCCACTAGTCAGAATTGCAAAATACATAATCATCAACTGTACTACCATAGGCGTACCGCGAATAACGGTCAGGTAGAGGCCGCCAATCGCATTCAAAACACGAATCCACCAGCTGCGCTGTCCATTGCCATACGCCACACGTACCAGAGCAACTAAAACGCCCAAAATCACACCAATCAGCAAAGCGCCTGCTGTGATCAACAGCGTATTTCCAAGTCCTTTGACCAGATACAGATACCGATTCTGACGGATAAAATCATCAAATAATCTGGCGCTAAGATCATTCCAAAAACCCATAGGGTTTCCTTCCCCCTTTTGAACACCAAACCGCAGGACGGCGATTCTGGCACGTCCTGCGGTTTAATCAGATGTTAATTTTTAGTTAGTCCGCACTGATATATTGACTGACAATCTTATCCATTTCTCCGCTGTCGTTCAGTTCTTTAATGACTCCATTGATTGTTTCTTTGAGGTCGCTGTCCTTCGGTACTGCAATCGCATAGGTTTCTTCTGTCAGTGCCTCATCCAGTTTTTGAATCTTATCCGGATTCTTGGATACATATTTTTCAGCTGGGAAGTTATCAATAACGACTGCATCAATCCGTCCTGCAATCATATCGGAAATTGCATCCATTCCCTTAGGATAACGTTTTACTTCGCTAACTTTAATGTCGCTGGAACCGTCTTCATTGGTGCAATAAATGTCTCCGGTAGTTCCCTGCTGCACACCAACGGTTTTTCCATTCAAATCGGTACGGCTCTTAATATCGCTGCCCTTCTTAACAATAATTGCCTGAGAAGCATTATAATAAGTATCCGTAAAATCAACATTCTTAAGCCGATCTTCCGTTACGCTCAAACCTGCCGCACTAAAATCAGCTTTTCCGGTCTGAACACTCGGTACGCAAGAATCAAATGCAATATCGGTAATTTCAAGTTTGACTCCAAGTTTATCTGCAACCTTCTGTGCAATATCTACATCGATACCAACAATCTTATCGTTGTCTTTGTACTCAAAAGGCTCAAACTCTGCGTTCGTTACCATCGTGATCTTACCCGCTGCCTTAATTTTAGCAACGGCACTATCCGAAGCCGCAGAAGCTGCAGAAGTGGTTGTAGCGGAAGCTGCTGTAGAAGAAGCAGCGCTGCTGGAAGAGCTGCCGCCGCAAGCGGTGCAGCCAGCGATCATAGCAGCTGCTAAAGCAAAAGCTGCAAACATTTTCATTTTTTTCATAATCTTTTCCTCCATAAAAACCTTTAAGAATTATCAATTGAACGGTTTTGATTATATCGCATAAATATTCATAATTCAAGCTTTTTTTGTATATTTGTCAAAAAAGAGTTTCCGGGTCCATTTCACGGACAGCTTTTGTGCAATTTATATTGCAAACGCTCAAAAGTGTGCAGAAATCTTTTGGAAATGGTGCCGAAATTTTGATAACAGATTTTGTAATCGGATGAATAAATTTTAAATATCCACAGTGAAGGGCCTGACGAAAAATCAAGTCTTTTCTGCCTCCATAAAAATCGTCTCCACAGAGCGGATGGCCTAAATAAGCCATATGCACCCGTATCTGATGCGTTCTGCCGGTCTCAATAGAACAGGCAATCAGCGTCTGATTTTTGCCCGATCCTATCACTTTCCAATGCGTAATTGCCGGAGCACCGTCTTCTCGAACCATCCTCTGCAAAGAATGTCCCGGTACCAGTCCAATCGGTGCATTCACCGTTCCAAAACCGGATAAAATCCCTTCACAAACTGCATAATAAACCTTATGAATTTTACCGATCGCAGCAGACGCCGCATATGCATTTTTTGCAAGAAGAACAATTCCGGTCGTATCTTTATCCAATCGATACAATGGCCGAAAAGCACAATGCTCTCCATTTTTTCCTAGATATGTGCAGACAGAAGCCATCAGCGTATCGCGTTCCTCATGTCCGGGACGCCGATAAAGAATCTGCCCCGTCGGTTTATCAACCGCAAGAAAATCATGATCCTCCCATAAAACTTTTGGAAAAAGAACATCTTTGGGTAATGAAAGGTACGGCTCATCTTCAGGAAGCTGCAAGATCACCTTTCGCCCTGCTTTCAAATGATCGGTTGCAATCATTAATTTTCCATCGGCTGTAATTCCTTTTGGAACTCTCTTTAACTTGGCAAGCATACGAGCCGATATTTGACAATAGCTTCTTAAGAAACCTTTTACTGTAACCCCATTATAATTTTCCGGAACAGAAAATTCCAATTTCCGCATGATTTCCTCCACAAAAAAGCCATCTCCGGAATTAACCTCCCGAAGATGGCTTTTCATTCATGCTTGTTTAATGATTTTATTTAACTTCAACTGTCCAGCCGAACGGATCCGGGATTTTGCCCCACTGGATACCGGTCAGGGTATCATAAAGTTTCTGGCTCAGTTCACCAATTTTACCATCGTTGATAATCATGATGTCATCGCCCCATTTAAGATGACCAATTGGAGAAATAACTGCTGCAGTACCGCTGCCGAAAGCTTCTTCCAGCTTGCCGTCCTTTGCAGCATCGGCCAATTCCCGAATGGAAAGGCGGCGTTCAACTACCGGTACGCCCCATTTTTTCAGGATCTCAATGACACTCATACGAGTAACTCCAGGCAGGATAGAACCCTGTAGTTCCGGAGTAACTACTTCTCCGTTAATCTTAAAGAAGACGTTCATAGTACCGACTTCTTCGATGTATTTACGCTCAACACCATCGAGCCAAAGGACCTGTGTATAATCCTGCTTTTCTGCCTCGTCCTGTGCTTTCAAAGAAGCTGCATAGTTACCGGCTGTCTTGGTATAGCCCATGCCGCCACGAACTGCACGGACATAATTCTTCTCAACATAGATCTTAACCGGGTTAAGACCTTCCGGATAGTAGTTTCCTACCGGGCAGGTAATTACAATAAAGAGCAAATGATTCGCAGGATGAACACCGATATGAGGATCCATACCGATGATGAAAGGACGAATATAAAGTGAAGCGCCCTCACTCGTAGGAATCCAATCTTTATCTACCGAAACCAGTTTCTCAATCGCCTTTTCTGCAAATTTCTCATCGATCTGAGGAATGCAAAGACGATCATTTGAGCTGTTCATACGTGCCATGTTTCTATCCGGACGGAACAAAAGAATTCGGCCATCTACCGCACGATAAGCCTTCATTCCTTCAAAAACAGACTGTCCGTAATGCAGACACATTGCTGCCGGAGACATGTCAAGATTACCAAACGGTACGATTCTGGCATCATGCCATCCTTTTCCTTTATCATAGTCCATCAGGAACATATGATCAGAGAAAATCGTGCCGAAAGGAAGCGGCGCTCCCGGCGCTGGCTTTTGCTTCGGATTTTTTGTCAATTCTACCCTGATTTCCTGCATAAAAAATGCCCTCTTTCAATTAAGTATTGACTTATTTTATCATTGTTCCTGCAACTTTTCAAGCCTAAAACTGCATTTTTTATACTTTAAAGCAAAAAATTCTATTTTAATGAATCCGCAGTCCTTTGGGATAATGATTCTTCAAAAATCCGCCGGAACATTTTCCAAAGCCGGTAATAACGCCGTCAACTGCCACTGCCGTATATCCGGAAAATCCCTCCGGCACTGAAATCTGCTCCCCTCGCAAGAATGCCTTCAGCTCCGGTGAATCATGAGAAAGCATCAAACAATGCTGCAAGTTTTCGGGAGCAAGTGTCATAAAAAGCGCATGTTCGGGTTCCAATCTGCCCTTTCGTTCCTTACCGAGCAAAATTCCGGCCCTTCTCACATTTAGCCCCTTTAAAATAGGCAACGGCACTTTTGGCAATAATAAAAACTGATCTCCAATAGGAACCGGTGTTCCAAACATCGGAATCGTAAAAGTATCCTCCCAAAATTTTTGGACAAAATCCGGGACCTTAATTGGCTTCGGTTCTGAAAAAAGTGGTTCTACTGTTTTTTCTCCCGATTTTTTGAGTTTCGCCGCAAAATGGCCTTCTCCCCCATCTATCGGATAGATTCTTCTGGCCTTTGTAAGTGCCGGGCGTCCGCCGGAAATTCCAGAATCGACCAGCTCAAATTCCGAATGATTTTTTAAAAATGCCTCAATAACGCCCTCATTTTCCTCTTGAGAAAACGTACAGGTAGAATAAACTAAAATTCCACCGGGCATTAAAGCTTTCTGCGCACTTTCAAGGATTGCAAGTTGCCGGACCGCACAGGACTTTACATGTTCTGGACTCCATTCCTCAATCGCACGCGGATCTCTGCGAAACATTCCTTCGCCGGAACAAGGCGCATCTACCAGCACTCGATCAAAAAATTCCGGCAACGAAGTACAAAGATGTTCCGGCTCACAGTTGCTGACGACTGCGTTTCGGATTCCCATTCGCTCAATATTGGAAAGCAGAATCGATACGCGAGACGATACAACCTCATTGCTCCACAAAAGACCCTTTCCATTTAAAAGTGCGCCGATTTGCGTACTCTTTCCACCTGGTGCCGCACACAAATCCAAAATTCGTTCTCCGGGCTGAGGAGATAAAGCGGTCACTGCCGACGAAGCAGAAGGCTCCTGTGAATAAAATGCACCGGCGTGATGCATTGGAAAACTGCCAATTTTCTGATCATCCGGGACATAATAACTCAGAGGAGAAAATGGCGTTTGAGCAAGCGAAAATGGAAGCGATTTTTTTAAATTTTCAAGTGTACATTTGGGCGGATTGATTCGAATTCCACGAAAAGGCGGTTTCTGATAAGAATCAAAAAAAGCTGATGCCTCTTCTTTTAGCTGTTCTCTCATTCTTTCCACAAATGCCTGCGGCAATTCCAAACAGAATCAACTCTCTTTCTCTGTATATTTGTATATTTTTTTTAAATCCTCACATACTACCCAAGAAGGAGGTGAGTGATTTGGATCGTTACAGCAATAATAATAGTC
The DNA here is from genome assembly GCF_053613275.1 of Caproicibacterium sp. NSD3. Taxonomy (NCBI): domain Bacteria; kingdom Bacillati; phylum Bacillota; class Clostridia; order Eubacteriales; family Oscillospiraceae; genus Caproicibacterium; species Caproicibacterium sp. NSD3. The sequence continues at coordinate 985,829 of NZ_CM132119.1, read as the reverse complement.
AGAACTGCTCTGACAGCACAAATTCTACCAACAATTCTGTTCAGAACAAAAAGAGCCAGTCTGCTCAGGACAAAAAGAATCAGTCTTCTCAGGACAAAAAGAGCCAGTCTGCTCAGAACAAAAAGTCCGACAGTAATTCTCAGGACTGCACTGGTCGCAATTATCAGAACTAATTCATCCTTCTTCCAATATTCCTAAAAATCAGAGAATCAGGGGATGTTTGCAGAATTTCTGCAGCACCCCCTGATTTTTGTTTATTAAAAATTTGTTTTTTCAATGTTCTGCATCTGAATTTTGCAGATTTCCCGAAAAAGTTCTTGCAGACGTTTTAAGTCACCTTTTAAGTATAAATATCCAAAAAGGGACTCCAATGCCGTTGCTGCATGATAATCCGCTACCGACGCATTTTTGGGTACATGTCCAACATGGGCATTGCGCCCACGTTTTAATACTCCTATTTCTTCTTCCGACAAAAGCGGTTCTAGTTTGGGAACCACCATTGCCTGCGCTGCTGCCTGTACCTGTGCGACTGCATGTTTATGCAATTCTTTTACGGGGCAATTCCCTTGAAGCACCAAACGTTCTCTAACAAAAAGCTCAAAGACACCATCTCCGATAAATGCTAATGTCAGCGGGCTATAGCTTTTGGGGTCACAATCCGTTTCCGCAAGAAAACGATCCATTCCTTTCGTTCCTTTCCTATCAACTCAATCATTCAATAAAATCAAATTGAATATCATAGATACTGACCGTATCGCCTTCTTGGATTCCAGCTTCCCTCAGCTTATCGATCACACCGGTTTCAATCAGCACGCGCTGAAAATACTGAACAGATTCATAATCATCGAAATTGACGGAACGGATCACCTGCAGCAACCATTTTCCTTCTACAAAGAAAACATTGTCTTCTTTCTTAATCTGAACTTCTCCCTGTCCCAATTCTTCCGGCGAGACAATCGGGGCCGGCTGCGGCTCATATCGCCGAATGGGCGGAAGTTTCGACAGCATTTCGCTGATCTTATTGAGCAGAGGATCTACTCCATAGCGGATTGCCGCCATGATTGGGAAAAATGAATATCCTTTTTGCTCCACAAAGGCTTTAAGGTCTGCGATTTGCTCATCGCTTGCCATATCACATTTATTGCCTGCCACAATCATCGGCCGTTTTGCAAGCTCCGGATCAAATTTTTCGAGTTCCTGATTGATCGTGTCAAAATCCTGCTTTGGATCTCTCCCCTCACTACCGGAAACATCTATCACATGAACAAGCAGACGGCAGCGCTCTACATGGCGCAAAAATTGATGTCCGAGTCCGGCGCCTTCCCAAGCACCTTCAATCAGGCCAGGAATATCCGCCATGACAAAGGAACGTCCTTCTCCTATGCGGACAACCCCCAAGACCGGAGTAAGAGTTGTAAAGTGATAGTTTGCAATATTTGGCTTTGCCTCACTGACAACACTTACAAGTGTACTTTTTCCGACATTTGGATAGCCAACTAGTCCCACATCTGCAAGAAGTTTCAGTTCCAACTGAACATCCATCTCTTCGCCGGGCGTTCCCGGCTTTGCAAAGCGCGGCACTTGTCTTGTCGGCGTTGCAAAATGGGTATTGCCCCATCCGCCGCGTCCGCCGTGAAGGACGACCTGCGCCTCTACATCTGAAATATCCGCTAAAATACGTCCACTTTCTGCATCTTTAATCAGAGTTCCGCGGGGAACTCTGATTACCAGATCTTCGCCGCTTTTCCCAAAGCAACGCTTTGCGCGCCCATTTTCTCCGTTTTGAGCCACATATCTGCGTTTATAACGAAAATCAGCCAGCGTGGAAAGATTGTCGTCTGCCAAGAAAGCAATATTTCCTCCCTTGCCGCCGTCTCCTCCATCCGGGCCACCTGCTGCCACATATTTTTCCCGGCGAAAAGTTACGGCTCCGTTTCCACCGTCTCCCGCTTTTAAATGAATTTTGGCATTGTCTATAAACATAAGAATCCTCCTGGAAAAATCCTTTTACAATGATAATTCCTCAAAAAAGTGAAAAAATCCCAGGCAATTCCGGCCTGGGATTTTCATCATTTTACTCAATAAAGCTTATTGCTCTGCTGCGTATACGCTGACCTTTTTGCGGTCTGCGCCATAATGCTCAAACTTTACGTTGCCGCTGATCTTTGCATACAGCGTATCGTCTGAACCGATCCCCACATTCTCGCCGGGATGAATATGAGTGCCGCGCTGCCTTACCAAAACATTTCCGGCCAGGACATACTGACCATCCGCGCGTTTGACACCGAGGCGCTTAGACTCGGAATCACGGCCGTTCTTTGTGGAGCCCATACCTTTTTTATGAGCAAACAACTGAATGTTAATTTTTAACATAATTTATCACACCTCTTGATATCTGACTTTAATTCTTTTCGGATACTGTTCCTCCAACCCCAACATATGGAGCTTAAAGCCCTCTAAAATTGACTGACTGGAATAAGCACGCCCCGACGGAAGCTTTAAGGAACACCTGCCATCCGCCGTATCTACGACTGCCTCTGCATGAAGAACATCCGTAATGGTATTGACGACAAGATATGCCGCAGAGGAAACCGCCGCACAGACAATTTCTTCGCCCTTATCTTCTTTGCCGCTACCGGCATGTCCTTCCATTAAGAATCCCAGCAATTCGCCCTTGGGGTCTTTTAGGAAGTCACAGACAATCATTACGCATTAATGGCTTCGATCTGCACTTTTGTATAAGGCTGACGATGACCCATTCTGCGGGATTCATGTTTTTTGGCCTTATAGGTCCAGATATTGATTTTTTTGCCCTTTCCGCTCTTAAGAACTTTGCCCTGAACGGAAGAACCCTCTACATAAGGAGTGCCGACCTTCAATCCATCGTCTGTTGCGACTGCCAGAACCTTAAAGTCGACCGTGGTGTTATCCTCTGCTGCAAGCTTCTCGACAAAAATGACATCGTCATTCTGTACTTTATACTGCTTGCCGCCGGTTTCGATGATTGCAAACATAGTGATAAATCCTGCCTTTTTATAGACTCGCTACGACGGGTGAGCATTTCTGCTTCTTCAATAGCCCGCAATAAGCGGCTTAACAATAATATCATAACAGCACTTTTTTGTCAATGATTTCTTAAAAATGCTTTGATTAATGCTTTCTCTCTGAAAGACCCTCGGCAAGCGCTTTCAAAAACTCTGCACGTTCTCCAAATGGTTCCAACGCAGAAACCGCTTCTTTCGTAAGATCTTTTACCTTCTGCTGTGCTTTTGAAATGCCTAAAATCGAAACATAAGTGCTCTTTTCGTTTTCAATATCGCTTCCTACAGGTTTTCCGAGGGATTTTGTGTCGCCTTCCACATCAAGAATATCATCTTGAATTTGAAACGCAAGACCGATCGCCTTCGTATAATCATCGGCAGCTTTTCGCATTTCTTTTGAGGCTCCGGCAAGTGCACACCCCATCGCCGCCGCCGCACGGATCAATGCACCGGTCTTATTGGCATCCATAATCTGAAGGGTCTTAAAATCAATCTCATGCCCTTCGCTCTCAAGATCGATCACCTGGCCGCCGACCATTCCGTGATCACCTGCAGCCCTCGCTAAAATGCCTGCGGCCTCCGCTGCACGGGAAGCGCCCGCGAAAGCAACAGAATCCGGCGCCAAGATCACCTCAAAAGCCTTTGTGAGCAGTGCATCTCCCGAAAGAAGTGCAATATCTTCCCCATACACTTTATGATTGGAAGCTCTGCCACGGCGTAAATCATCGTCATCCATACAAGGAAGATCATCATGAATCAAAGAATAGGTATGCACCATCTCCAGCGCACAGGCAAACGGCAGCGCCTTTTCGGGCTCCCCTTTGCAGATTCCGCAAAACTCCAGCACCAGAATCGGGCGAAGCCGTTTTCCGCCTGCCAAAAGACTATATCGCATAGATTCCGTCAAATTGGCGATCAATCCCGTTTCTTCCGGAACATAAACTTCCAGCGCTTGATCAATTAATTGACAAAGCTTTTTAAGTTTTAAATCAAATTCAAGCTTCATCAGTTGTTTCCTCCCCAGTCAAAGTGTGAACCTTCTGTTCTGCTTTTTCCAGCGTCTCATAGCAATATTTGCTGAGCTTAGCTCCTTCTTCGTAAAGCTTCAGTGATTTTTCCAGAGAAACTGTGGAATTCTGCAGAGAAGTTACAATCTCTTCCAAACGGGAAACTGCCGATTCAAACGTCATTTTTGATTTCATACTTGCTCCTGTTCCAAAACGCGGCACTTAAGTGCCCCATTTTTCAGTCTGAGATGAAGAATTTCGTTTGGTGCCGCCTCTGAAGCATTCTCCAAAATTGTACCGTCTTCTTTCTTAACGACCGCATATCCGCGGCCAAGCACCTTTAAAGGACTCAGCGCATCGAGCTGTGCCATCAGCCTTGAAAGCTTTTGATGGTTTTTTTCCAAAGGCTGATGGAGGGATTCTCCTAGCGCCATTGTTACACGGTCTAACTTCTGCCGTTCAAGGTTCATACGATTCTGTAAAGAATTTCTGAGGACCTCATCTGTATGCAAAAGATTTCTCAACACCTCTCCGCGATCCGGCACTGCCAGTTCCGCAGCAGCACTAGGCGTTGGTGCCCTCAGGTCTGCTACAAAATCACAAATTGTAAAATCCGTTTCATGGCCAACCGCCGAAATAATCGGAATTTTTGATTCTGATACTGCTCGTGCCACACATTCCTCATTAAAAGCCCAGAGATCTTCGATACTGCCGCCGCCTCTTCCGACAATCAAAACATCCGCGGCTTTTTCGCGGTTAAAACGTGCAATCGCCTCTGCGATCTGCTGCGCCGCTCCTTCCCCCTGCACCAATACAGGGCAAAGGACCACTTCGCTTAAAGGCCATCGGCGGGAAAGAATATTCAAAATATCACGAACTGCCGCTCCAGTAGGAGAAGTGACAACGCCGATTCTTTCCGGACATCTGGGAAGCGCTTTTTTGCGCTCTTCTGCAAAAAGCCCTTCTTTCTCCAATCGATTTTTCAGCTGTTCAAAAGCGATTGCCAGAGCACCGGCTCCTACCGGCTGCAATTCATTCACATAAAATTGATACTGGCCGGTCACTTCATAAAGAGAAACTTTTCCACAGGCCAGCACCTTCATACCGTCTTCCGGCTTAAAGCGAAGCCTACGGGCATTTCCTGCAAACATCACCGCCTTGATTACACCGCCTGAATCCTTCAGAGAAAAATAAAGATGGCCGGAACGATAATGATCGGTAAAATTAGAGATTTCACCCTGCACGTAAACGACCTGCAGATTGCGGTCGCCCTCCAAAATAGATTTGACATAGGTATTAAGCTGAGTAACGGTCAAAACATTGGTATGTGCATTCATAGCATTCCCTCCCGCAGAGCAGTCAATACTGCAATTCCCGCCGCGTTATCCGCAGAGAAGACCGGTTCTGCAAAAAAAGCCTGATACTTTTTAGAGATGCCGTCTTTTAGAAAAGCATTGGACATTACGCCTCCCGCAAATACAAGAGGAAGGCCCGGACGCTCTTTGAGCAATGCCTTTGTCATATTGCACAGTGCTTCCAGAATAAAGGACAGGCAATATTTTGCGATATCTTCTTTTTCCGCGCCTTCCTGCAGCATCTTTCGGCACTGATTTTCGACTCCGGAAAGCGAACAGTCACAGCCTTTCATCGGCACATGGACTTTAAAGGATTTTTTCGACTGCTGTGCAAGCTTTTCAAGCTGCGGTCCTGCCGGAAATGGCAATCCCAAAAGGCCGCCTACGCGATCGATTGCTTGTCCAGCTTTTAGATCCAGCGAATGTGCCACAAGTTCCATGGGAATTTCCGAATCTGGCAGTACATGGAGCGCTTCCGTTGTTCCACCCGATACATGAAAAGCGTAAAATTCTTTTCCGATCAGGTCAAGACGCCCAGAAGAATAAAGAGCCGCAGTGATATGCCCCTGCTGATGGGACCATTTAAAAAGCGGAACATTGAGCGCCGCTGCTAATGCTCTGCCGACTCCTTCCCCTACGGTAAAACAAGGCATATAGCTGCCATCTACCGCTCTCGGCCGAGAAGAAATTCCGACAGCTCCAATTTCTCCATGAGGAGCAGACAATAGCTTTTCCAAAATTTCCGGCAGCTGCTGCGTATGGTGAAAAACCGCATCACTTTGACGCAGGCCGAGCGTCCCCGGTTTCACGGGAAGAAGCTTTTTCTGCTGTCTTACCCCATCTACCGAATTCCAAAGCGCCGCAGAAGTCGTATAATTGCTGGTATCGATTCCCAAACACTCAATCATGCTGTTCCAATTCCTTTGCGACACTTCCCAAAACGCCATTTAAAAATTTGGGATCTTCTGCGCCGCCATATTTTTTCGCAAGGTCCACTGCTTCGTTGATCGAAACGCTCACCGGAATTTCTTCTTCCCACTTCATCTCATAAATACAAAGCCGCAAGAGGGAAATGCACACTTTAGAAAGGCGATTCATCTTCCAACTTTTTGTATAGCGCGAAATGATCTCATCAATCTCATCAAGATGTGATTCGACTCCCTTTGATTCTTTCTCTGCAAAAGGATCCGCCTGAAATTCTTCTGACTCTTCCGCATCCGTGATGATCTCATCAATACTTCCATGATTGATGTTTTGCTGAAACACCAGAATAAATGCCTGTTCTCTTGCTTTGCGTCGTTTCATAAAGCCTCCTGATTTTTTTAAAAAAATAAACCCTCCAATTTGTGGAGGGTTTTGATGACAAAATAACATTCGATTTTCAAACATCCACGGCTTTATTATACCACGAAAATTCTCCAGAACAACTATTATTTGCTCTCGATGATTTTAATTTTATCATAAGTAACGCCGGTCTGACCAACAACAATATCTTTAATCAGCATGACGGCTTCGGACATTTCCTTATCGCCTTTGCTGACAACCACATTGCAGGTTCCATTTTGCAAATATACGACGCAATCGTTGAACCCTTTTGCTTTAATTAGATTTTCGGCATTATTTTCCTGCTGAATATTTTGTGCAATCTCTGCCGCCTTCGTTACGGCTTCTTTCTTGGCGTCTTCACTGGAAGAAACATCTGATGTGACCTTCTCCAAAAGTTCTACTGACTGATCTCTGGCCTTCTGACGGGTAAGCCGTGCCTGCGTAAAGCTGTCGCTGCTGCTGGAAGCTGCAGAAGAAGTCGTCATTTCTTCAGAGGAATCAGCCACCGAAGAAGTGCTCGGATCTGCATTGACAAGTTGTGCCTGACCCAATTCTTTTTCCGAAGCCGTTGTTCCGGCCATCTGCACTGTATTGCCCCCTGCAAACTGCCAGTTAAGATAAACCGCCGCGCCTAACGCTACGACTAAAGCTGCCAGAATCACCTGACGTTTTCCCATTTTCATCTGAAACTCCTCCTTGTCGTGAATAAAATAAATATCGTTCAGGAATCAGAACGCACCACACAGACTCTGGCAGAACTAATTCCTACCGCCGTTGTTACTGCAGAAATGATTTTCTCCTGTACAGCAGGATTATCAGCGCCTGGGCAAGTAACAACAACGCCTTGAATTTTCGGCTGCTGCTGCGTAATTTCCACTGGATGCTCATTTCCATTTGCGTCTCTTACAAGAATATATTTCGTTTCAAGGCTGCTATTATCAGTATTTCTGCTTCCGGAAGAATCCTGGGCCTTCTGGGTTGTCGTTTTCTCTTCTGTTGCATAGACCTGCGCCGTTCCCTGTTCCAGCGTCACCAAAACATGCGGCGTTCCGGCACCCGAAATCTGAGAAATCAGTTCGCTCAAGCGCTGCTCCATCTGCGCTGTATAATTCTGATTGCTCTCCTGGGAAGAAACCGCAGAGGCGGCGGTCTGTACAGACTGCTGTGTTTCTTTTCCGGTTTTTCCGAAAACAGAGCTAAGAAAAATCAGTGCAATTCCCGCAAACGCAAGAATCAAAACAATTTTTCGGCTGAAATCGTGCTCCATCAGTCTTTTTAAAAAGTCCTTCTTTTCAGCTTCCATCTGTTTTCACCTCCGTCTCGAGTCCCAGAGATTTGGCTAAAAAATCCCGGATATCCTCTTTGGAAGCAGACTCCGATATTGGCAGCGTCACGATAACTTTGGTAATGTGTATGCTTCCATCCTCGCTATTATCCATCAAAACGGACACGTCTGTGCAGCTAAGTGATTTTTTTTTGAGTTCCGACTTGACAAGTCCCACAATGCTGCTTTTGGCCGCTTCTACATATTGATCATCCACTGCCTTAGAAAGCGTTGAATCCGGCGTTTTCTGGGAAGTAGCACGATCCAATTTTTCGGAAACTTCCGGGACGACATCCTTTAACGGAGCAATCAAAACACACAGAACCAGTGCTCCCATAACAAGGCGCACCAATTTTGCCGTAGAGCCGCTCGGCAGCAAAAACTGCAGCATTGCGGAAGCCACCGCTACCAGGCAGATCCCAACTGCCCATGATTCAATCATGCAGTATTTCCCCCTCCAACGATTACCAAAAGCACACTGGAAACAGTCAGTACAGTCAGAGAACAAATCAGGATTGCAAGAAGGGTTTCCATTACAGAAGAACATGCCCTTAAAAGATCGGAAAGTTCTTTCAAAGCAAAAATGTCGCCCACCCCTGCACAAAAGCTCAGCAGGATAATCCAGACAAGGCAACTAAGAATCGACGGCAAAAAAATGATTGCTTCTGCAAGCAATACAAAAGCTCCTACACCAGACTTTAAAATTCCAACGCACCCACTTACCGTATGGATCGCTTCGCTCAAAGCGCTTCCCACAACCGGCACAAAACTACTGACCACAAATTTTGCAGCGCGGTTGCCTCCGGTATCCACTGAAGTAGAAATCATTTGGCGCATCGTAAGAAGGCTAGTAAAAACCGTCATCAGAAATCCCAAAATCCACTTGACCCCTTTAGAAAACGCCTGACAGATTCCAGAAAGTTTGAGGTCTGGTGAAAGGGAAGAAACAATCGAGATTGCTAAGAAAATACGCATAGCAGGCGCAAGGATTTGTGCTGAAATCAATTCGACCCCATTGCCGGCAGCTGCTGTCAAAAGCTGCCATGACGCCGCAGAAACCGGTTGTCCTCCCGCAAGAAGGATTCCTCCCATAATTGGAATGGTTGCCAACGAAAATCCAGCCGCGGTTTTAATCACTGCACAGGCAGCAACGATCGAATAAATCAGCGGTTCTACCACACAAACGCAAACGCAAAGAGCTCCCACTACCCCAACGGCGCTCCCAATTTCTTCTGTTCCCACCGAAAGTTTCAGCGCGCTGACCATTGCGCACAGAACCATAATTGCGATAGAAGAAGCTGCCGCTTTTAATGGAGTCGATCCCTCTTTGCCCGTTAACCCAAACACCATGGAAAAAAACTCTTGGGGCGTAATCTTTCCGATATTCCGAAAATCCCCGTTCACCGCGCCCAAGTGATTCATCAGTTCTTTTGTGGAATCCGGAAGCTCCCCCCAAAGACTATTTGCTCCACTTTTTTCCACCTGTTCCTGATAGAGATCTTCTGATACGCTTTCTCCCGTTTCTTCTGCCATGACCCGTGGAGTATTTAAGAAAAAGAGCAGAAGAATTATAAAAAAAGCAATCAAAAATTTTGTCTTTTTTTTCTGTATTCCTATCACTTTTGGAACACCGCCTTTTCTGGTTCCTTTTATCCGGAAGTGATCAGAGAAGCTGCAATCGCTGCAATTTGCTCAAAAAGCGGAAGTGCAAAAACCAGGATTTCCACCCGACCTGCAAGCTCCACTTTTGCGGCCAATGAGCTTTCTCCGGAATCTCTGCACGCATCCGCCGCAAACTGCGTCAGAAAACTAACTCCCAATGTTTTGATCAAAATCGCGCCAAACTCCGCTTTAATTCCCGCGCTTTGAAATAAGCTCGTCAATTCACTTATTGCAGGCAGCACATTCTTTAAAATCTGCAGAGTAATTAAAACCCCGGCAGCGATTCCCAATGCCAGAGCCTGCTCTCCATTCTGCCGGCGAAGCAGAAGAATGATTGCCAGAGAAAGGAGCGCGATTCCGAGAATCCCAAACAGTGTCATTTTGATTCCCCGCTAAAGGCCAAAAATAGATTTGATCGTCCCGAAAAGGGTACTGATCTGCTGAACAATCATCATCAGCACTACAATCAATCCGGCAAGCGTTGTCATCATTGCCTGTTCCTCCCTGCCGGAACGTATCAAAAGCTGATTCAAGACCGCAACAATAATCCCAATAGCGGCAACTTTAAAAATAAAATCCACATCCATGAATTTCCCTCCATTTTCAGCAGAGAAGTAATGCTGCCGCAGCACCACCAAAAAGTCCCAACATTCGATAAAGCTTTCCTTTTTTCTTTTCGTCTTCTTCTGCTTTTAAAAGTGTCTTTTTTGTAAGACTGCCACATAAGCTGCAATGATTTAGCTGTCCCTGCGTATCACTCGCTCCAAATCCTTCTCCGAACTGGCCGAGAAGTTCTCGATCCTCCTCGCAAAGGACTGGACTCTCCTCTGCTTTTTTCCACGCCTGCGGAAAAGGTTCTCCTGCTTTAAGTGCTGCAAGAAGCGGCGCCATAAAGTCGAGACTTTTTCCATGGCGCATGCAAATTTCTTCTACCGGCATTCCTTCATAGGAAACTTCCGTTGCTGCGTTATCAAGAAAAATGCAAAAATTTTTAAGTCTTGTTACCCGATCATGCAGTTTCTTCGACTCCAGATATCCCGCTGTGGCTCCTGCTAAAAGAAGAAAAACCGCCCCGATCCACTTGAGCAAGAAGATCACCTGCCCTCAATAATTGCTGAATATGTCCCGGCACTCCGCGTGACAAAAGTGCTATTCTCTGAAAAGCGCCGCTTTGGAGCAGTGCTTTGGTCTGTGGACGATGTAAAAGTTCTGAAAGGCTTCCCGCATGGATACTTGCAATTACCGCTGCACCCGCATTTACGCTCTGCACCAGTGCCTGCGCTTCTCCCAATCCTCCCAGCTCATCACAAATCAGATATTCCGGTGACATCGACCGCACCGCCAGAAGAATTCCATCGACTTTTTGAAATCCATCCAAAACATCGCAGTTAAGGGAACTCCAAGCGGGTATTCCGTTATTGACCCCACAGATTTCACCACGTTCATCGATAACCGTCACCTTATGAATCGCTGAATTTTGTCCACCGGAAAGATACATGGCGATATCCCTCAAAATCGTTGTCTTACCGGAAGCAGGGGGGCCTGCAAGGAGCAAGCCTCCTTCCAGAATTTCTGGCCTTTTGAGCAATGCACCTGCACATCCGGGAACCGCCCTCGCAATTCTAATATTTAAAGAAGATACATCCCGAATCCCCGTCTGCTTTCCTTCCCGATAAACGGCTGTCCCACAGACTCCAACTCGATGACCACCCAGCAGGGTCAAAAAGCCGGTACGAATCTGTTCCTGATGACTATAAATAGAATAGCTGCACATCTCCCGAAAGCTTTCCTGCAAGTCTTCCATCGATGCACACAACCCCTGCTCCTGCTGCAGCGTGACGCCTTCATGATTCAAAAACCATGTGACTCCTTTTCCCCAAAGGCAAATTGGTCTGCCTGCACGCAGCCGAATCTCTGAAATGGAAGTCTGTATTTGGGGCGGTAATGCGCGCAGCAAATCCCGGATTCTGGGAGCAATCGGTGCTGTTGCTTCCCGAAAGCTTTTTTCAGGATTTTCCATGTTCTTGTCCCACCTTTCATTATCACAGGTATATGGACGAGCCGAAAAAAATAGAACCTGACAAAAGAAAAAGCCGCCGGCTTTTAAAACCGACGGCAAAATTTTTCTATTTAATTTTCATTTAGCAATTTTAAGAAGTCATCTTCCGAGAGAATCGGGACTCCAAGTTTCTGTGCCTTTTCCAGCTTACTGCCGGCTTCCTCTCCGGCAAGCACATAGCTTGTTTTTTTCGAGACACTTCCGCTGACCTTTCCGCCAAATTTCTCAATGACGGAGGAAGCTTCTGAACGAGTCATTGTCGGAAGCGTTCCGGTCAACACAAAGGTCTTTCCTGCAAAACGTGTATCCTGTACCTCTCTATGAGAAGTCATATTCACGTTCGCATCGGAAAGGTGTCCGATCAATTCTCCGGTCGCAGGAAGGTCAAAAAACTCTCGAATACTTTGCGCCATGATCTCTCCGAATCCTTCAATCGAAGCGATTGTTTCTGTGGATGCTTCAAAGATCTCTTTGATATCCAAAAAACGTCCGGCCAAAAGTTTTGCAGCTTTCTGACCAACATGTGGAATTCCCAATCCGTAAAGAAGACGTGATAAGTCGTTCTCTTTGGAACGCTCGATGGCAGAAAGAAGATTCTGCGCAGATTTTTTTCCCATTCGTTCCAAGCTCAGAAGCTGCGGTTCAGTCAGGTGATAAAGATCAGCCGGAGAACGTACCAGTTTTTTTCCGATCAGCTGATCAATTACAGCCGGCCCCATTCCATCGATATCCATCGCGTCTCTGCTGGTAAAATGGATCAGATGTCTCGTAAGCTGTGCAGGACAATCCGCGTTGGTACAGCGTAACGCAGATTCTCCCTCTTCCCGCACTACCGGACTCCCGCAGGAAGGACAAACCTTCGGTAGGAAATACGGCTCGGAATTTTCCGCATGAGAAATCACCCTGACAATTTCCGGAATGATTTCTCCGGCCTTTCGCAGGCAGACTTTATCTCCCACCCGAATCTCTTTTTCAGAAATAAAATCCTGATTATGAAGTGTTGCACGGCTGACGGTGGTTCCCGCCAAGGTAATCGGTTCAAACACGCCAGTAGGTGTTAAAACGCCGGTCCGCCCAACGTTTACTTCAATCGAAAGAAGAGTTGTTTCTTTTTCTTCCGGCGGATATTTAAACGCTTCTGCCCACTTTGGAAACTTTGCGGTACTGCCAAGCGATGCACGCTGTGCAAAATCATTTACTTTGACAACAGCACCATCGATCGAATAATCAAATTCTCCGCGCCGTTCACCGATCTCCCGAATATGTGCGATTGCTTCTTCAATATTCTGGCAGACCTGATAAAACGGTGAAACGGCAAACCCGAGTCTTCTTAAATATTCCAGCGATTCGTCGTGACGGGAAAGCGTTTCGCCCGAAACCTGCTGAACATTAAAAACAAAAATGTCAAGGACACGGGAAGCGGTGATTTTGGGATCTTTTTGCCGCAGAGAACCCGCTGCTGCATTGCGCGGATTCTTAAACGGTTTCTCTCCATTCAATTCCTGACGAGCGCAAAGCTGCCAGAAGCTTTGATGAGACATATAAACCTCTCCGCGAACCTCCAGATAAGGAACCGGCTCTTTGAGTGTTTTCGGAATGGTTCGAATCGTTCTTAAATTTTCAGTAACATCTTCTCCAACTGTTCCATCCCCGCGGGTAGAACCGCGAAAAAATTTTCCATCTCGATATTCAAGCGAAACCGAAAGACCATCAAATTTTGGTTCTACTACATAGGTCACTTCCGGCACAGTTTCTCTTACACGGCGGTCAAAATCGCGCATCTCTTCCTCAGAAAAAGAATCGTGAAGGCTCTCCATCACAACTTCATGCGTTACTTTCTGAAACGTATTCAAAGCTGGCCCGCCGACTCTGCGAGTTGGGGAATCCAACGTACGCAATTCTGGAAATTCCCGTTCTAGATTTTCGAGTTCACGATAGAGCATATCATATTCATAATCGTCAATTTCCGGTGCATCTTCTACATAATACTTGCGACTATGATAATTGATCTGTTCTCTCAGTTCTCGAATTCTTTTTTCTGCTTCCTCCCGTTGCACAGAAAGCACCTCCGTCATTTTATTTTCCACTTGCCATAAATACCGGCACTTCGCCTACAATGACAGTTTCCGCTACAGGAACATCTGTAGAAAAGTCAGTGGTAGAATCCACTCCCGGCAGATAAGCATATAATTGCGCATTTAATTCCAGATCAATTTGTTGACGCGTCTGGTTTACTCCCGCGTCTTCAAAAACATTATGAAATTCTGCCGTAACGTTTCCGCTCAGCGTAACCCGCAAAGGAATCCCCGGCCCACGCCCGTGGAATAATACTCCACCGAGTAATGTTCCTAGAGGAACCGTTAGGTCTTCGTTGCCCTGACTAGTGAGTGTATCTTGGACCGTTTCAACCAAATGAGACTTTAGTTCGTTCATCTTTACGACGTTACTGCTAATGGAAAGCACTTTTCCATTAGTATCCCGCTGAATTACCGCAAAATCACTATAGGAAACACCACTGCTCTCAAGTTCTTTCTGAACAGCGACACTAACCATCTGAGCAGCATAGCGTTTTGCTTCCAGGGAGGCCAAATCGCGCATCAAAGGCTTTAGTTTAAACTCCAACGCAATGATGATTCCTACAACAGCCACTATAGCTAGTAATCCTCTCCACGGAATACGGCAGTTCCTATATCTCCACCTTCGCACAGATGATTCCCCCTTTTGCTTCTATCTTCTATATTAGCAAAAAGAGGAATTTGTGTGAAAGAAAAAGGAAATTTTTAAAAAAGGGCGCAAAGGACCATTTCCGGCCTCTTCACGCCCTTTTAAAAATTCTTAAAAAATCTTATTCTTCGCTCTGTTCTTTCTCTTGGTTCTCTTCCAAGAGTTTACGCATGGAAAGGCTTACACGATGACGATCAAAATCGATATCCGTAATTTCTGCATTGACCTCTTCGCCCATCTGCAGAACATCCTGTGGCTTTTCAATCCGATGATCGGCGATCTGGGAAATATGGATCAAGCCGTCAATGCCGGGAATAATCCGCGCAAAAGCACCAAAAGAGGTCATTCCAACAATCGTAGCCTTTACAACAGTGCCAACCGGATAATCCTTCTTCAGGATCTCCCACGGGTTGTCCTCTGGCCGTTTGTATCCAAGAGAAATCTTGCCCTTTTCACGGTCGAGTCCCTTGATGTACACCTTAACGGTATCACCGATATTTACAATCTCACTCGGGTGCTTAATGCGAGTCCAAGAGAGCTCAGAAATGTGAATCATTCCATCAACGCCGCCCAAATCCACAAATGCGCCGTAGCTTGTCAGGGATTTCACTGTACCGGTATATTCCTTGCCTTCTTCAGCAGTCTCCCAGAACTTTTCAGCCTGTGCTTTGCGCTCATCTTTCCAAACGGAACGAATGGAACCGACTGCACGGCGACGGCCGCGGTTTACTTCGATAATGCGGAAATGGACTTCCTTCTTCAGCAAATCCTCCAAAGGATCATTGCGGGAAGGAGTCGCCTGAGAAGCCGGGATAAATACCCGAACGCCGTTAGTAACAGCGATCACGCCGCCCTTGATCACGTTTGTGACTGTTCCGGTAAGAATTTCTTCATTCTCTTCAGCAGCAGCAACTGTCTCCCAACCTTTTGCAGCATCGAGGCGTTTCTTGGAAAGCATAATTGTGCCTTCCTGATCATTTGTACGCATGATCAGAAGATCCATCTCGTCGCCTATTTTGACTAAATCTTCCGGTTTTGCATTCGGGTCAGCAGACAATTCCGAAGCTGAGATAAAGCCAGCCTGCTTACGACCAACATCTACATAAACTTCTGTAGGGGTAATTCCGACAACAACTCCGTGTACCTTCTCATCTGTATTTAAACTCTTCAGAGACTCTTCAAGCATCTCCTCAAAGCTGTCCTCGGCGGAATCGGTGTTCTGGTTCTGCACATCCTCATTGATTTCTGACATGGTAACTAGTACCTCCTTTATGATACTTGCCGGCGTGGAAGCACCAGCAGTAATACCTAAATCATGTACCCCTCTCAAGGCACTAAGCGGAAGCTCTTCCGTACTCTGCGCAAAATAAGTCGGCGCAAATTGCCTGCATACTTCAAAAAGCTTCGCTGTATTAGAACTCTGCTTCCCCCAAGAACCAGCATAGCATCACTCTTTTGTGCCAGCTGAGCAGCCTCTTTTTGACGGGCAGCAGTTGCATTACATATTGTATCAAAAATTCGAGCGTTTGTATATACCCTTTTCAGGATTTTTAAGCATTTTTCCCATTCTGACAACTGAAAGGTGGTCTGAGCTACAACAGAAATAGTAGAATCGCACAAAATTTCTCGACGATCAATAAAATCCGTCAATTCCTGCGCATTCAAAAAGACATTACACTGCCCGCTGCAGTGTCCAACAATCCCCTGCACCTCCGGATGGTTGGCATCTCCGAATAGAAAAAGAATTCGTCCTTTTCGACTTTCTTCTCCTGCAATTTCCTGAATTTTAGAAACAAAAGGGCATGTGGCATCTACACAATGAACCGGCAAGTGCATGATCTGTTCTTTTACTGCTTTGGAAACACCGTGAGACCGAATCACCAGTGTGCTCCCTTCTGGCGCTTCTTCCGGCTTTTCCACCTCGATAACTCCCATTTTCCGCAGTTGGGAAAGCGTCTGAGGATTATGAATAATCGGGCCCAATGTGCAAACCTGATTTTTTTCCTGCAAAAGCTGTTTTACTAAGTTGACCGCACGGTTAACCCCAAAACAAAATCCTGCCGTTTTTGCAACCGTTACTCTCAATTTTCTTCCCCCAATAACCCATTAATAGCCTGCGCCAAAGTAATACTGCCTGCCCTTAATTTTTTATGGTCATATTCCGCGCCCCGAAAAAACTTTTCTGAAAGTGGTTTCCCAATTCTGACTGTAATTCGACTAAAAAGTTTGAGAGGCCCTCGGCAAAAAATACTCATTGGAAGAATCGGCACATTCGTACACGAAGACAGCAAGACAGCGCCGGATTTAGGCGAAAACGGACGATTGTCGCGAATCACATATCCCTGCGGAAAGATTCCTACAATTCCACCGTCTAAAAGAACTTGTTCTGCTGTTTGCAGGCTTTTACGATCTGCCGTTTCTCTTCGAACTGGAAAAGCACCAAGGCTCTGCAGAATCCATGCTGCCAATTTACCATGCTGTGTAAAAAGTTCTTCTTTTGCCATAAAACGAATTTGCCGCTGAAAAGGAGCCGCTACCAACAAGGGATCTATCAAACTCCGATGATTGCAGCAAACGATAAAAGCCCCCTTCTTTGGGATATGCTCTTCCCCTTTCCAGCAAATCCTATAAAAAAGGCGGCTGATTCCTTTTAAAATTTTTTTTGCAACCGTATACAGCAAAAACGTTCCTCCCAAAACGAAGCATTCTAAAGAATTATGTAAACTTTTATGAGAATCTTTTCAAAGTTTCTTCCCGCATTTTGAGGATTTTTTCCCATACCAAATGATTAGCGGCACGATATTCACTGCCGCTTCCTTTTGTGATCTGAAGCTCCTGCGGTTTAATCGGAGCCCCAAAGACAACTTCTGCTCTGTGAAACAATTTAATGGGGCCACCACCATGCATCACAATACAGCAGGGCACAATCGGAACCTGATATTTATGAGCCAACATCACCGCTCCGGCTTTTGGTTGGCCGGGTAACCCATCTTTACTGCGATGACCTTCCGGAAAAATCCCGAGAAGATGTCCTTCCCGGATCAGCCTTGCAGATTCATTGATGGCCTTCAGATCGCCTCTTCCGCGCTGAACCGGGTAAGCACCAAGTCCCCGCAGAATCATCGCAAACGGTTTAAAACGAAAAAGTTCCGCTTTGGACATATAATAAATCTGCCGTTTTAAAGAAAATCCCAGCCGAAACACATCTGTAAGTCCCAGATGATTACAGCAAATAATAGCCGCTCCAGCTTTTGGAACTTTCTCCATTCCCTGTGCATGAAACGGGCAAAAGGGACGAATAAACCACCGTGCGATCTTTTGTACAAAAATGTAGATCGGAGTCCGCTTTTCCAAACCCATATGCTCCTTTCTTACAGGTTAAAATGTTTTTTAATAATGTTGGAAAGCATCTGTACCGATTCCTCCAACGTATTTCCTGTTGTATCAAAATACTGTGCATCTGAAGCAGGCTTCAAAGGTGCCACCTTACGATGAGAATCCTGATAATCCCGGCGCTTAATGTCCTCGAGAACCGTTTCAAAAGAATCCTCGATCCCCTTTTCCTGAAGCTGCGCGTGACGCCGCTGTGCTCGTTCCTCTGCTGAAGCAGTCAAATAAATTTTCAGTTGTGCATTAGGGAGAACAACAGTGCCGATATCTCTTCCATCCATAATCACATCGTTTTGTTTTGCCATCTCCTGCTGCAAATTCAGCAAAAAGTCACGTACTCCCGGGATTGCAGAAACATCGGAGGCCGCCATACTAACTTGTGGCTCACGGATCTCCTCCGAAACATCTTCTCCGTTTAAAAGCACTCTTTGTCCCTCTTTTGAAAAGCGAAGAGAAAGCTTGATTTCTGAAAGTAGCGGTAAAACTTTTTCTGCTTCTTTAGGATTGATTCCCTTTCTAAGCATATAAAGCCCAATTGCACGGTACATAGCGCCGGTATCCACATAAACAAATCCAAACTGTCTGGAAATTTCTTTTGCAATCGAACTTTTCCCAGCACCAGCAGGGCCGTCAATGGCAATGTTGATTTTCATAGAGCGATCCTCTTTCCTAAAATCTACGGAAATTCCTTCCAATCTGTCAATTAGAATTCCCGACTTTTTAAATTTTACTACAATGAAACAAATTTTTCAAAAGGATTTTTGATTTTGCACATTCTGCGCAACGCTCTGTGCTGCAAGGCGTCCGGTACAAAAAGCAATCTGCAAATTAAAACCGCCTGTATAGCCATCTACGTCTAAAAGTTCTCCTGCAAAGTACAATCCATGAATTTTCTTCGATTCCATTGTTTTAGGGTCAACTTCCTTTACCTTTACGCCGCCGGAAGTAACGATTGCTTCTTCAATCGGCCGAAATCCAGTAACCGTAAACGAAAGCTGCTTTAAAAGCCGCACAAGAGACAATCTCTGCTCTCTTGTAATCTCTGCGCACTTAGTTGATTCCAAAATTCCGGAGCGGCGCACGACTACCGGAATCATCAGCCGCGGCAGCAAGTCTGAAAGTCCATTTACGAAATCACGCGCATGATATTTCGTAAAATCACGTTGTAAGCGCGCATCGAGTTTTTCAAAAGATAATGCCGGCTTCAAATCAATATCTGCCCGGTAACGGCCGGATTCCATCTCTTTTAAATGCGCGCTGCCACTAAGCACCACCGGCCCAGAAAGCCCAAAATGGGTAAATAACAGTTCTCCGAAATCCTCACAAACCGTTTTCTTTTTCTTCGTATCATAAAGCTGAAAGCCAATATTACGCAGAGAAAGCCCCATCATCTCCCGGCAGTCTTGCTCCTTACAGCAAAGCGGCACCAAAGAAGGGCGCGGTGGGATAACGGTATGGCCAGCCTGCTGTGCCAAAAGATAGCCGTCTCCAGTAGAACCGGTAACGGGATAGCTTTTTCCACCGCAACAAAGGATAACCTGTGAAGCTAAAATCGTTTCTTCGTCCGAAAGTATAACTCCTTTGACGGACTCATCTTCCAGAAGGAGCTTTTTAACTTCTCCCTGTATTACTTCGACCCCACAATCCCGGTTCCAATGAACCAATGCATCAACAATGTCCTTCGCTCGATCTGACTGCGGAAACACGCGGTTTCCGCGCTCTGTCTTCAGCGGCACTCCCAACGATTCGAAAAATTTCATCACATCAGAAGGTGAAAAGTGGGACAGAGCTCCAAAAAGGAACCGCCCGTTCGTGGGAACATTTGCAATGACTTCCTGAGAAGTGCAGTCATTTGTCACATTACAGCGTCCTTTTCCTGTAATGGAAAGCTTCCATCCCAACCGATTTGTTTTCTCGATTAGACAGACTTTAAGCCCAAGATGGGCGGCGGTGCCAGCAGCCATCAGACCGGAAGCACCCCCGCCCACTACAATCAAATCACTCTTTTTTATTGTCTTTATCATTTTCTGCTTCGTCAACTTTTTCGTAAACTCCATATTCGTCCCAAATATTTTCTAAATTTTGAAAAACTTTTGTCACACGGCCTTCCATTTTGAGAGCCAATGCAACAAGCAATGAATTAATCAGGCTCAGCGGTGCAACCAGAGAATCCACGATTGCCGAAATATCGCTTCGAGCAAGCAATCTATAATCTGCAAATTCCGCAATCGGTGACAAAAGCGAATCTGTGATTGCAATCACTTTTGCACCGCGGTCGTGTGCAAAACGCATTGCCTTAGATGCTTTTTTACTGTAACGCGGAAATGAAAGTCCAATCATCACATCATCTTTTGTCATATAGATCATCTGCTCAAAAATCTCCGCCTCACTGGTTGCCTGAATACACTGGACACTATCAAACAGCATTCCCAAATAATAAGAAAGGAAAGTTGCCAAGGCGACACTGCTGCGCGCTCCTAAGATATAAATTTTTTTTGCTCCAATGATCGCATCAACCGCTTCATAAAAATCCTTATGAGAGGTTGCCTCCATTGTACGGCGTATCACATCCATATCCTGAGCCAGCATTACATCGAGAATATCATTTTTCCCGATTCTTTCCTTTGTCACTTCAATTCGCTGTACGCTGGTCAGCTTCGATCGGATCATCTCCTGCATTGCGCGCTGCAATTCAGGGTATCCATCATACCCCAGTTCCGTCGCAAAACGTACCACTGTGGATTCGCTGACTCCTACCGTCGAACCAAGCTTGGAAGCTGTCATAAATGCTACTTTATCATAATGTTCTTCTATATATTTAGCAATTAATCTTTGACCTTTTGAAAAATGCGGCATCTGATCCTGAATTCGGATCGACAGATGTGTGTTCATCAAATCAACTCCTTGTTCCAAGTTTACTTTTTTTTTGGAAAAATAGCAATCGTTTTTTTCAAAATTTGCAGGGTCCACTTAAAAAATTGCAAAATTTTCTTCGATACATAGAAAAAAGTCCCACACGGGACTTTTTTTATAAAGCATCGGTCTATTTTGCACGGAGCCATTTGGAAATCATAGAATGAAATCGCACAACATACGCGCCAACCAATCCGGAAAGTGCATAATCATAAATAACAAAAACGACATTGCCTGCAAGAAGCAGCCAAAGCGGCATGCCAGGAATAATTTCAAAACTTTCTTCCGGAATTCCCAAAAAATAAATACTGATAAAATAGGCAACGATCATAGAAGCATTAAAAACACCAAATTTTAAAATCCATTGCTCCCATTTTGGCCCATGGCGCTCAAATATCGCCTTTATGATTGGGTAGTATCCAAAAAAGAGAATATAAAGAAAAACAGCTTCTTTATCCGGTCCTAATAAAAGCCCCAGAATTCCCGTTGCTAAAAAAACAGGCCACGCCCATTTGGCCCCCAGTTCCACAACAATCGGCATTAAAAGCGCACCGGAAAGTGCAGGCAACGCATAAGTCGCAATTGGGATCAATCCGGCAGCACACAAAAACGCGACTCCCAACGCGGTCAGCATACCGGAAAATGCGATCTGTACCGAACGATTCAAAGGAAGATCCCCCTTCAAAATTATCGGAAACCAATGCAGGGACAAAGATTTCCGCCCATACACTCACAGCACATATCCGCTGCCATCAGATCGCCGCATGCACCGCAACCGGTAAATCCGCCGCCCGTTGTCATATTGGGATTATATCCACCGTACATTCCGCTGCGTTGATTCATAATTTGATTCATCGCTGTACGATACTCCATATTCTGTGGATCCATCTGAACAGCACGGTTAAAATGATTGGTAGCTTCGTCCAGCCACCCTCGTTTATAAAGGACAGTTCCCTTTAAAAAATACCATTCTGCGTTACGGTTTTCTCCTGGGACACCATCCAAAATTTGCTCTGCATCGGAAATTCGTCCACTCATAATATAGCTGCGCACGTCTCCAAAGCTGGAATTCTGTGCACCACCGTAACCATAAGTGCCGCCATAGCCATAAGTACCACCATAACCGCCTGTCTGCTGCCCAGAGCCACGATTTTTACGCTGCGCCTGAACTGCATCGTATGCTTCATTGATCTCTTTCATTTTTTCGCTGGCAAGGTCTGCAATTGGGCTTCCGGCATAATTATCAGGATGATATTTTTTAGCCAGATTGTGATAGGCGGTTTTAATTTCTTCGTCCGTTGCCGAAGGAGAAACGCCAAGCACCTGATAGGGGTCCGTCATTCTTTTTCCTCCTTACGAAATAACAGTTCTTTTTGCGTTGCAGGTAATCCTTTTTCTATAATATTCTGCAAAATTGACTGAAAAGAAGTCCAATCCATCAGCGAAAATGCAGCAAGCAAACGTGAAAGTGTCAAATTTAAAGATGCATTCGCCTTTTGACGTATGGAATCAAATTCCTCTTTCCCGGCTTTCTGAGTCAGCCCGGATTCTCTGATGAGACAGTTAAAGCTACCTGATTCCAAATCTTTTTCCAAATCGTCCGCTGCGTCCATAATATAAACCCAGCGTCCCAGAAAATATCCAAATTCATACAGTGTTCTTGAAAGCGGAGAAGAACTTTCTCCCCCTTCATGCTGCAAAATTTTCCCAAGCATCTGCGCTGTTGGAGACGCACAGGCATCCATCTTTTGCCCTTCCGTCTCCACCTGATTCTGTGCCGTCATTGTCTCTGTAACGATCTTGTCCATCCAAGGAAAATCGGCTTTCGCACGTTTCTGCGCTCTGCGGGACAGCGGCAAAAGCAATCGCGCACGAATTTTTCCTTTTCCACGATCCCGCAGGTCATCCTCCAACTTAAAGCAAGTCATCAAAACGCTTAGAGCTGCCGCTTGGTGAAACGACTCTTCGGCATTTTGACAAAAACTGCATTTTTTCAGTGGATTGACCACACAATGCCCAGCCCCATAACAAGGCTTTTCTTTTCTCAAAGACATCAAAACCATCGTATAAAAAGTACAGTCATAACTTAGCGTTAACCGGGAAAGCCAGCCATAATAACGGCCAAGATTTTTGCATAACCCACAGTATATCCCGCGATAGCTTTCCCATTCCCGGACTAAAAGTTCAGGCTTAAACGGTCTGATATAACCAAACAACGGCACCCATCCTTACTCTTTACTAATAAAGATTAACTTATTGTACAATAAATCACCCAACGATTTGTTGAACAATGTGTTAATTTTGTCCGATTTTTGTAATCTTTTGCGGATCTACAAAAATGTTTCACAATCCAGTCTGCAAGATTTTAGACAAATTTTATAAAATTTGTTGTTGATAGTTTCACATTCCTATGGTATGATAAATTTTGTAGAAACCAATAGTAGATATTCACTTTATGATAGGAGGGATTTTCGATGAAACTTTATGATATCGACATCGGAGATTTTATGCATTTGTTGGATCGTGCCAAAGGCGATGTGATTCTTGAAACAGATGACGGAAATAAGCTGAACCTTAAAAGTAAGCTGTGTCAGCTGTATGGTGTAAAACAGCTTTTGGAAAGCGCCAAAAATGCAACCATTACCGCAGAAATCAAACTGACGAATCCCGAAGACCAGATTTTGTTCTTAAAATACCTGACGGATTCCACAACTCTTTGAGTTTTCAAAATCTCTGAATTCCCCGAAGCCCTATTTTCTTGGGTTTCGGGGAATTTTTTTGCAAAATTTTAGGTGTGCTCCAAAAGCTTGCGAAGATACTGTCCTGTATAAGACTGTTTCACCGCTGCAATCTGCTCCGGCGTTCCTTTTGCAATGACCGTTCCGCCGCCGTCGCCGCCTTCCGGGCCAAGATCGATCACATAATCTGCTGTTTTGATCAAATCCAGATTGTGTTCAATGACAACTACGGTATTCCCTCCGTCCACCAATCTCTGAAGGACTTCGATCAGCTGATGCACATCAGCAATATGCAGACCGGTAGTCGGTTCGTCCAAAATATAAATTGTTCTGCCGGTGCTTCTTTTAGAAAGCTCCGCTGCCAGTTTGACGCGCTGTGCTTCACCTCCTGAAAGTGTCGTTGCCGGTTGTCCAATCTTGATATATCCGAGTCCAACCTCCTGCAAAGTCTGCAGTCTTCTGGCAATTCGCGGAATTGCCCCGAAAAACTGTACGCCTTCTTCGACCGTCATTTCCAGTACATCATAAATATTTTTCCCTTTATACTGAATTTCCAACGTTTCGCGATTGTACCGCTTTCCGTGACAGGCATCACATGGGACATAGATATCCGGCAGAAAATGCATTTCAATTTTAATAATGCCGTCGCCTTCACATGCCTCGCAACGACCGCCCTTCACATTAAAAGAGAAACGGCTGGAAGAAAATCCACGCAGTTTTGCCTCTTGTGTGCTCGCAAACAGATTGCGGATATCCGTAAAGACGCCTGTATAGGTGGCTGGATTGGAACGTGGAGTCCTGCCGATAGGCGACTGATCGATCGCAATCACTTTATCCAGTGCGGAAAGCCCAGTGATTTTTTTGAATTGTCCCGGTCTTGATTTGGCCCCGTTTAACTCGCGCGCCAAATATTTGTATAAAATTTCGTTTATAAGAGAAGATTTCCCCGAACCGGAAACACCGGTCACACAAATAAACGTGCCCAATGGAAAGCTCACATCAACATTCTTTAGGTTGTTCTGCTCTGCTCCCTCGATTTTTAAGAAATTCCCATTCCCTTTTCTGCGTTCTTTCGGGACCTCCACTTTCTTCTTCCCACTCAGATACTGGCCGGTAATGGAAGCTTCACAATTTAGAATATCTTCCGGCTTGCCGTTAAAAACCACTTCTCCGCCATGAATTCCGGCACCGGGACCAATATCCACCAGATGATCAGCGGCACGCATGGTATCTTCATCATGTTCTACAACAATCACGGTATTTCCCTGATCCCGCAGATGCTTTAATGTAGCAAGAAGTTTATCATTATCGCGCTGGTGCAGTCCGATACTGGGCTCATCCAGAATATAAAGAACTCCCATCAAAGAGGAACCAATCTGCGTCGCAAGCCGGATTCTCTGGCTTTCTCCTCCGGAAAGTGTCCCGGAACCGCGGCTGAGCGTCAGGTATTCGAGGCCAACACTCTTTAAAAATCCAAGTCTTGAAAAAATCTCTTTTAAAATCGGCTTTGCAATCATGGCATCTCGGCCTTCCAGATGCAGCCCATAAAAGAAGTCCAATGCCTTGTTGATGGAAAGATCGCAAAGCTGTGAAATATTCAGCCCGCCTACCGTAACCGCCAGACTCATCGGGGACAAGCGCTGTCCATGACAGGCATCGCACGGAATTGCGCTCATATAGGACTCGATTTCTTCCTTTACCCAGTTGCTGCTGGTCTCACGAAAACGGCGTTCCAGATTGTTGATAATTCCCTCAAAGGTCGTTAAATACTTCCCGGACCCATATTCATTTTTTCGAACGATCTGAATCTTTTCCCCATCTGTACCATAGAGCAGAATATGAATAATCTCCTCCGGCAAGTTTTTGATCGGCGTTTTCAGCGAAAAATGATAGTGTTTGGAAAGCGCTTCCATATACATGGAAGCAATCGTACTGCCCTCCATTGCCCAACCGCTGGCTTTTAAGCCTCCCTGTGCAATGGAAAGATTTTTATCCGGAATAATTCTTTCGGGATCAATTTTCATAAAGACGCCCAGCCCGGTACATTTTGGGCAGGCCCCAAACGGATTATTAAAGGAGAACATGCGAGGGGTGAGCTCATCGACACCCACTCCATGCTCCGGGCAAGCATAATTTAGAGAAAAAGCATGGTCTTCCCCATCGACCGGGCTGACAACGATCAAGCCCTGAGAAAGGCTTGATGCTGTCTCTAAAGAATCCGCCAAGCGGGAACGAATCGATGGCGTAACGACAAGCCGATCCACTACAATCTCGATCGTATGCTTTTTATTCTTTTCCAAATTGATTTCTTCCGAAAGATCATAGAGAATTCCGTCTATCCGCGCCCGAACAAATCCACTGCGGCGTGCAGCTTCTAATTCCTTGGTGTGTTCGCCCTTTCGTGCTTTTATAATCGGTGCCAAAATCTGAATTTTTGTCTTTTCCGGCATCGCAAGTACGCGGTCTACGACCTGATCGATGGTCTGCTGGCGGATCTCCCTGCCGCAGATCGGGCAATGCGGAACTCCGACTCTCGCATACAGAAGGCGCAGATAGTCATAGATTTCCGTCACGGTTCCGACTGTTGACCGCGGATTCTTGGAAGTTGTCTTCTGATCGATCGAAATTGCCGGCGAAAGCCCTTCGATGGAATCCACATCCGGTTTATCCATCTGCCCCAAAAACTGTCTTGCATAGGAAGAAAGCGACTCTACGTATCTTCTCTGACCTTCTGCATAAATGGTGTCAAAGGCCAGGCTGCTTTTGCCGCTTCCGGAAAGTCCCGTAAAAACGATCAATTTATCTCTGGGAATTTCCAGACTGATATTTTTAAGGTTGTGTTCTCTTGCTCCCCTGATAATGATATTTTTTGGCTCCATGAATCCGTTTCCTTTCTGTTTTGGAAAATTCATTTTCCCTCTTGCAGTTCTTTGATTTTATCTCTCAGAAACGCAGCATGTTCGAACTCCAATAATTTTGCAGCCGCCTTCATCTCACGAGAGAGCTGCTCAATCATTTGATGGCGCTCGATCGGAGACAAATACTTTTTCTTTTTCTTCTTATCTTCTTTATGGGTAGAAATTTCCAGAATTGCCGAAACTTTTTTCTGTATGGTTTTTGGGGTGATTCCATGTTCCTGATTATAAGCAACCTGTAACTTCCGGCGACGGTTCGTCTCCCGAATTGCCGCCTCCATGCTGCGTGTCACTGTATCCGCATACATGATCACCTTTCCGGAAACATTGCGCGCCGCACGGCCGCTTGTCTGAATCAAGCTTCGCTCGGAACGCAGAAAGCCTTCTTTATCTGCATCTAAGATTGCTACAAGGCTGACTTCGGGAATATCCAATCCCTCACGCAGAAGGTTGATTCCTACCAAAACATCGAACTCTCCCAAACGCAGATCCCGGATGATTTCCATCCGTTCCACCGTATCGATATCATGGTGCATATACCGCACCCGGATTCCCATCCCCTGCAGATAAGAGGTCAGATCCTCCGCCATCTTTTTGGTCAGAGTCGTCACCAGAACTCTTTCCTTTTTCTCCGCGCGCAGGTTGATCTCGCTGATCAAATCGTCAATCTGCCCATCGGTCGGCTTTACAAAGATTTCCGGATCAAGCAGCCCGGTCGGACGAATTACCTGCTCCACCACCTGAGATGCTTTCGAAAGTTCCCAATCTCCCGGCGTTGCACTGACAAAGACCGCCTGATTGACATGATGATAAAATTCATCAAAAGTCAGCGGACGGTTATCATAAGCGCTGGGCAGACGAAATCCGAAATCCACCAAAGATTTTTTCCGTGCCTGATCACCCGCATACATGCTGCGTACCTGCGGCAGTGTCACATGAGACTCGTCCACAAAAAGCAAAAAGTCTTCTGGAAAATAATCGAGCAGCGTACATGGCGCGCTTCCCGGCGCACGACCGGCCATCACTCGGGAATAGTTTTCAATCCCCTTACAGAAGCCGATTTCAGAAAGCATCTCCATATCATAAGTCGTGCGCTCTCTGATTCTCTGTGCCTCAATGAGCTTCCCATGTTCCTCAAAAAATTTAACTCGCTCTTCCATCTCATCATAAATGGAGGAAAGTGCCTTTTTCAGCTTTCCCTGGGGCACAATATAATGAGAAGCCGGATAGATGGCAACGTGCTTTACTTCATCTTTTAATTCTCCGGTAACTGGGTTGATCTCTGTAATCCTATCAATTTCATCGCCAAAGAATTCCACCCGAACCACCGTATCATCGGAATAGGAAGGCCAAATTTCTACAACGTCTCCCCGAACCCGAAATTTATTTCTGGAAAGAGCAACGTCGTTTCGCTCAAATTGAATTTCCACCAACTTCTTTAAAAGCTCGTCCCGGCTCTTTTCCATTCCCGGGCGGAGTGAAATCACCATGGTCCGGTAATCGATTGGGTCACCAAGAGAATAAATGCAGCTGACACTCGCAACAATAATGACATCTCTGCGCTCTGAAAGCGCACTGGTCGCCGAATGGCGCAGTTTATCAATTTCATCATTGATTGCCGAATCTTTTTCAATATAAGTATCCGTCTGCGCAATATATGCCTCCGGCTGATAATAATCATAATAGGAGACAAAATATTCCACTGAATTCTCGGGGAAAAATTCTCGAAATTCAGAACAAAGCTGGGCTGCCAGCGTTTTATTATGTGCCAAAACCAGTGTGGGACGATTCACTTTTTCAATCACATTTGCCATCGTAAAAGTCTTTCCCGAGCCGGTTACGCCGAGCAGTACCTGCTCACGGTCTCCCTCTTTTAGCCCCTGTACCAGTTTTTGAATCGCCTGCGGCTGATCACCAGTGGGCTGATATTTACTGTGTAATTTAAAACGATCCAATCCGGTGACCTCCACATTCCTATTTTTGATAAAAAGTCCTGATTGATGCTATTATTGTACCACAAAACCTCAATATGTAAATATGAAAAGGAATCTGCTGTTTTCCTTTATATGGCACGTCAATTTTTGGTAGTTTAATTTCATTTTTTGTCGCAATCTTTGTCTCTAATGAATAATTTTTTAAAAAAACAATTTCAAAAAATAGAATTTTTTCTAAAATTAAATCTTGACAAAAAATGTCCAGTTTGATAAAATGCAAATATGAAGAGGAGGTGGAACTTTTGCTGATTACAAAAGAAACAGACTACGCTCTGCGAATTTTGCGGGCATTAGCAAAAAGTGACCGACTAACCACTACGGAGTTGTCTACAAATGAACAGATCCCACAGAATTTTGCCTATAAAATTCTGAAGAAGCTTCAAAAGGCAGGATTTGTTGAAATTGCGCGTGGAACCGGAGGCGGATGTGCTTTAACTTCTGATCTCAACAGTATTACTCTATATCAGCTGATCAATGCAATGGAGCAATCTGCATTTTTAACTGCCTGCACCAAGCCCGGCCAGCATTGCTCATGGCAGGAATCCCATGACGATCAGATATGTCATGCACACATTCAGCTCTTAAAAATTCAGAAAACACTGGATCAAGAACTAAAGTCCCATACACTCCAGACTGTTTTATTCGGTGACTAAGCATCCTCTCCCTTACTTCGGATCACGGAATCCCAAGGACAAAATTTGGAATTTGCAAAAGGAGGAAACAGTATGTTATTCAAAACCACACAGCAGCATGAGGAACTCCGAGCAAAAGTTCGGGCGTTTGCAGAAGAAAAAGTGAAGCCTTTAACCTTTTTGTTAGACAAAGAAAATGAGTTTCCAACGGAAGCAGTAACCGAGCTTGGAAAAATGGGATTGATGGGAATTCCTTATCCAAAAGAATGGGGCGGCATGGGGCTGGACGTTGTCAGCTATGCCATTGCGGTGGAAGAACTCGCCCGTATTGACGGCGGCACCGGCGTTATCCTATCCGCTCACACCTCATTGGGCACATGGCCGATCTCTGCTTTCGGAAATGAAGCACAAAAGAAAAAATATTTAATTCCGCTATGTAAAGGCGAAAAGCTTGGTGCTTTTGGTTTAACGGAACCGAATGCAGGTTCCGATGCCGGAGGAACAGAAACCACTGCTGTAGATAAAGGTGACTATTATCTATTGAACGGCGGCAAAATCTTTATTACCAACGCTCCAATCGCAGATACCTATGTCATATTCGCAATCACCACCCCCGATATCGGCACCCGCGGTATTTCTGCTTTCATTGTAGAAAAAGGTTGGAAAGGATTTGAATTCGGCGACCATTACGACAAAATGGGCATTCGCTCTTCCTCTACCGCTGAGCTGATTTTCAACGACGTAAAAGTGCCGAAAGAAAATCTGCTTGGAAAAGAAGGTCAAGGCTTTAAAATTGCGATGTCCACACTTGACGGCGGCCGCATTGGCATTGCCTCACAGGCACTTGGCATTGCGCAGGGAGCTTTTGATCAAGCAGTGGATTACGCAAAAGAACGTGTGCAATTTGGAAAGCCTATCGCTTTTCAGCAAGGAATTTCTTTTAAGATTGCCGATATGGCAACAAAACTGCGCTGTGCACGCTTTCTCGTTTACTCTGCAGCAGAACTGAAAGAAAGTCACGAACCATACGGGATGGAATCCGCCATGGCAAAACAATATGCTTCCGATATTGCACTCGAAGTTACAAATGATGCGCTCCAAATTTTCGGCGGCACCGGATACCTCAAAGGGATGGAAGTTGAGCGTATGTATCGGGATGCTAAAATCACTACCATTTACGAGGGCACCAATGAAATTCAGCGCGTCGTCATTGCATCCCATATTTTAGGCAAACCTCCGAAGCAGTCCGGCGAGACGGATCATCGTATAAAAAAGCCTACCCCTATCACCGGAATCCGTAAGAAGATGCTCTTCCGCGACGGGAATGCAAAAGATCAAGTAAATTCGCTTGTAGAAGCTTTAAAAAAAGATGGGTTCGACTTTACGGTCGGTATCCCAATCGATACTCCTATCGCAAAAGCTGAGCGTGTTGTTTCCGCAGGAAAAGGCATTGGCGATAAGAAAAACATGAAGCTGATCGAAAATCTGGCCAAAGCAGTTGGCGCAGCCGTTGGCTCTTCCCGTCCGGTCGCCGAAACACTCAAATACATTCCAATCAATCGCTACGTTGGAATGTCCGGCCAAAAATTTACCGGAAATCTATATATCGCATGTGGAATCTCCGGTGCAACTCAGCACCTCAAAGGAATTAAAGACGCTTCCATTATTGTAGCAATTAATAAAAACGGCAACGCCCCGATCTTTAAGAATTGTGATTACGGAATTGTCGGCGATGTCAATGAAATTCTGCCCCTCCTTACCGAAGCACTCGGCACCGAGGAAAAGAAGCCAGCTCCGCCCATGGTAAAAATGAAACGCCCGCAAATGCCAAAGCCGGAACCAATCGGTCCCCGCTACATATGTAACGGCTGCGGCTACGAGTACGTACCGGAATTGGGCGATCAAGACAGTGAAATCGCAGCCGGTACCCAATTTAAGGATTTGCCTGTGGATTGGGTCTGCCCCGAGTGCGCCGAGCCAAAAGATCAGTTTATTGAAGCATAAAATCGAAGGGAGGAAATTTCATGTATTGCGTTAGAAATGTAACGGAAGATTTATACTGGGT
The DNA here is from genome assembly GCF_053613275.1 of Caproicibacterium sp. NSD3. Taxonomy (NCBI): domain Bacteria; kingdom Bacillati; phylum Bacillota; class Clostridia; order Eubacteriales; family Oscillospiraceae; genus Caproicibacterium; species Caproicibacterium sp. NSD3. The sequence continues at coordinate 954,684 of NZ_CM132119.1, read as the reverse complement.
AGGAGCAAACGATCACCGCCTTGCTCTTTTTGAAAACGCATATCCAATTCCAAGAGGAGTTACCTATAATTCATACCTTTTGCTGGATGAAAAAACCGTGATGTTTGATACGGTCGACTGGTCTTACTGCCGTCAATTATTGGAAAATACACAGCATGTACTTGCCGGACGGCCGCTTGACTATCTTGTGATTAACCATCTGGAGCCGGATCACGCAGCTTCCATTAATGAAATCTTGCTGCGTTGGCCAAATATAACACTGATCAGCAACGAAAAAGCATTTATGCTTATGCGCCAGTTTGGATTTGAAATTGATTCACATCAAATCGTAGAAGTAAAAGAGGGAGATACTTTCAGTTTCGGCAAGCATACTGTTACCTTTGTATTTGCCCCTATGGTTCACTGGCCGGAAGTTATGGTCACATTTGATACGACAAATGGTGCATTATTCTCCGCAGATGCTTTTGGAACCTTTGGCGCACTGGACGGAAAACTTTTCGCGGATGAAGTTGACTTTGACCGTGACTGGCTGGATGACGCTCGCCGTTATTTAACAAATATTGTCGGAAAATACGGCCCGCATATTCAGCTGCTTTTAAAAAAGGCCGGTGGAATTCTCGATCAGATTAAGTATATTTGTCCACTGCACGGTCCAGTGTGGCGCAAAGATTTGATGTACTTTATTAAAAAATATGATATTTGGAGCCGATATGAGCCAGAGGTCAAAGGTGCTTTGATCGTTTATGCTTCCATGTATGGAAACACCGAATCTGTTGCCGAAGCACTTGCTGCAAAATTATGTGACAAAGGCATGACAAACATTGCCATGTATGATGTCTCGTCCACAAATGTTTCTCAGCTGATTTCTGAATCCTTTAAGTACAGCCATATTGTCTTAGCTTCTGTCACTTACAATCTCGGGATTTATCCTGCCATGCACAATTATCTGATGGATATGAAAGCGCTGAATGTCCAAAAGCGCACGGTTGCCATCATTGAAAATGGTTCTTGGGCTTGCAAGTCCGGCGATTTGATGCAAAAATTTCTCAATGAAGAAATGAAAGATATGACCGTGCTCAACGAACGTGTCACAATGGCTTCTTCTCTGCATGAAGATAAAGAGATTGAACTTGACGCTCTCGTAGATTCCATTCTCGACTCTATGAAAGAAACGAATTAATTTTCCTGAAAGCATTTTAAAAGCATTCAAAATAAAAAAAGCAGCCTACAGGCTATTCCTGTAAGCTGCTTTTTTATGTTGCTTTAATCAATTTTGTTTTAAAAAAAGCGATTGGAGTTAATCATCCTCATTCATATACTTAGACATTTTCTGCATGCAATCTCGACATACATTGTGTCCTTTAAATGTGCGAATGTTTTCCATACTGTTGCAGAAAATGCACGCTGGCTGATATTTGCGGAGAATGATTTCGCCTCTGTCTCCGACAAAAATCTCCAATGGATCCTTTTCTTTGATATCCAGTGCATTCCGCAGTTCTTTCGGCAATACAATACGGCCTAATTCATCCACTTTGCGCATGATACCGGTAGATTTCATTTTGCTCATCCTTCCTGATAATAATATGCTCCCATAATTCGTCACTATTGTAATACATTTTCCATAATAAGTCAATGTTTAATCGTTTTGGGAATGGAAAATTCAAAATTTATTCATATTTATATTCATATTTTTTATCTAAGGGGATGAAAATGATGCTAAATTGGATCTGGACCGGACTTTTATTTGTCAGTATTTTATGCGCCTGTTTAACCGGCAGAACAGAAGAACTGGCGAACGCTGTTCTCTCCGGCGCACAAAGCGCTGTAGAGCTTTGCTTTGCCACCATGGGGATGATGTGCTTTTGGACCGGTATGATGCATATCGCTGAAAAAGGCGGCTTAACACAGCTTCTTGCAAAAATTCTGCATCCTATTCTAAAACACCTTTTCCCCGATCTCAAACCAGGTTCCCGCGCCGCCGGTGCGATTTGTATGAATTTAACCGCAAATTTTCTGGGGCTCGGAAACGCTGCAACACCTCTCGGTATCTCAGCAATGAAAGAACTTAAAAAATGTGATCCACAATGCGGAGACGAAGCAAACCGCTCGATGGTTCTTTTCGTGGTGCTAAACACTGCTTCCCTTCAGCTGATTCCAACCTATATGGCAACGATTCGCGCAAAATACGGTGCTCAAAATCCATTTGATTTGCTTCCTGCGGTATGGATTACCTCGATCTGCGCTTTGTTAGTTGCCGTTTTATCTGCAAAGCTCTTTGAAAGGCGGAAAGTTCGTGGATAAACTTGGTTCATGGGCACTCCCCATCACCATTCTGCTGCTGCTGCTTTTTGGAATTTTTCGGAAAGTTCCGATTTTTGATACTTTTACAGAAGGCGCTAAGGAAGGGCTGAAAACTTCTTTTACAATTCTGCCAACTCTGGTTGGCCTGATGGCGGCCGTAACAATGTTCAAAGCTTCCGGGGCACTTGATCTGCTCTCCGGCGCATTAAAGCCGGTGACACAGTTCTTAGGCATTCCTGAATCTGTTACACCGCTGATTCTTATGAAACCAATTTCCGGCAGCGGCTCTACCGCAATCTTCACACAAATCCTAAAGCAACAGGGACCGGATTCTTTTTCCGGCAGAGTTGCCTCCGTATTAGCCTGCAGCACCGAAACTGCTTTTTACTGCGTATCTGTCTATTTTGGTGCAGTAGGTATCAAAAAAACAAAGCATACCATCCCAGCCGCCCTAATGGGAGACCTAACCGCATGCCTGATCGCTGGACTTGCAATCCGGTTTATTTTTAATGGCTCTACTTAATAATCTGGAGCTCTTTTGTATAATGGTTCAAAACTTCACAGCCGGTTTCGGTGACCAACACTAAATCTTCAATCCGCACGCCGAGACGATCTTTTAAATAGATCCCCGGTTCTACGCTAAAGACCATACCTGGCTCTGCAATCACTTTGCAGACGCTGGAATTATCCGGCGGCTCATGGCAGTCAATCCCCAATCCATGGCCTAAACGATGATTAAAATACGGACCGTATCCAGCATCTTCAACCACTTTTCGTGCCGTCAGATCGAATTCGCACATTGGTACTCCAGGTCGAATCACTGATTCGGCCTTTTCGTTTGCCTTCCGGACGATCTCATAAACCTTGCGGTGTTCCTCATCTGCTTCTTTAAAGAAAACAGTACGGGTCATATCGCACCAATAACGCTTAATTGGAATAAAAATATCGAAAATAACGGAATCTCCGCTCTTGATCACAGTCTCATTGGAAGCGTGATGCGGATCCGCACAATTTGCACCAAAACAGACCAGCTGTCCCTCCGGAGAACGGTCTGCTCCTCGCTCTGCAAAATTCTTTTCCACAATACTTTCAAGTTCCTGCTCACAAGCGCCCTCTCTAATTGCCGCAAGAGAAGCTTCCATCACAGCATCATTAATCTGAGAGGACCTGCGGAGAGCTTCAATCTCTTTCTGGTCTTTGCGCATTCTCGCAAAATCTACCGGCGCACTGCCTACAACCGGCTTGATATCAGGGCGCTGTTTTAAAAGACTGATCAAAAAACGGCTTGGCCATTCCTTATCAATTCCCAGTGTTCCGCCCTTCACGATCTTAACAACATCCCTTACAGGATCATCAATATCATTATGTGTAAAAAGCTGTGCATTTCCTCCTGGTGTAAATCCAAAAAGGTCATTCCCAAACAGCACACATTTTCCATCTTTGTCGATATAGAGCGCCAACATCCGCTCAAACGGTTCTACCCATAAACCGGTCAAATAATAAACCGAAGAGGTAGAAGTCACCAGAATCTGAGACAAGCCTTCCTGCTCCATATTATGTAAAACATTTTTGAGCCGTCCCTCATTGATCGTCACCACACTGAACCCTTCTCCCAAATAAATTTTCCAATTTAGTATAAACGCTTATGAAATATTTGTAAAGCTATAATATTTTCTGCGAAAATTGACAACCTTTTGCATCCGTTATATTCTTTTTACAGATAGAACGCTTTTGTTTCAATTTTGGGCCATCTTTTCAATCAGTGTTAAAAATTGACGTTGATTAAAAGCCAAAAGATCATAAAATTAAAAATTTTGATAGCGGAAAGGATTAAAGTAATGTTAACAAATGTTGGTACTATGAAAATCGAGACAGAAAGATTGATTTTAAGAAGATTTCGGTATACCGATGACGATGCCATGCTCAAATATTGGATCAGCGACCCTAAAATTCAATCGTTATATTCTGAACCAGTTTATTGCACAAAACAAGAAGTAAAAGAACTCCTCGATAAATACATCCATTCTTATGGAAAAAACGATTTTTACAGATGGGCGATTACTTTAAAAAAGACCGACGAATGTATCGGCCAAATTGCCTACTTTTTAGTGGATCATAATAATCACTTTGCTGAAATCGAATACTGTATTGGAAGCCTTTTTCAAAGAAAGGGTTTTGCAACAGAGGCAACAAAAGCCGTGATTCAATATGGTTTCGATAAAATAAATTTACATAAAGTCCAAATATGCCATAAATCCATCAATCTTCCGTCCCGCAAAGTGATTGAAAAATGCGGATTTACTTACGAAGGAACCTTGCGGGACTTCTTTTATCAAGATGGAAAATATATTGATCGACTCTATTACTCCATGTTGAAAGATGAATTTCTGTCAAAATAATTTATAACAAGACATTCCATTGTCCCTGACAAAATTTTATAATTGTGCTATACTAAATGACATTCCAGTAAGTCGATGGGATTTTAGAACCAACCGCAGTCAGTCGCCCGTATAAGCCTCCCGCAAACGCGCGATCTCTTTTCGATAACCGGGAAGTTCATTTGGCGTCTCTAGAAAAAACGGAAGATGGCGAAGTGCCGGGTGATTGATGATTCGTACCATTGCTTCGAACCCGATACTGCCTTCTCCTATTTTTTCATGCCGGTCTTTATGGCTTCCAAAAGGATTTTTGCTGTCATTCAGATGGACCGCACAAAGATGATTTAAACCGACCGTCTGATCAAATTCTTTTAGAACACCGTCTAAATTGTTTACAATATCATAACCCGCATCATAAACATGACAGGTATCTAAACAAACGCCCATCTTTTCTTTGTGTTCTACCCCTTCGATAATCTTTTGGAGTTCCTCAAAATGAGAGCCAACTTCACTCCCTTTTCCAGCCATCGTCTCCAAAAGAATCGTGGTCGTTTGTTGGGGCGTAATCAGGCAGTTGAGCAGTTCCGTAATCTGTTGAATTCCTATCCCGCTCCCCTGCCCCACATGGCTGCCTGGATGAAAATTATAAAGATTTCCCGGCAAAAATTCCATTCGCTGTAAATCATCTTTCATAATTTTCTGTGCAAACCTGCGTATCCGTTCCTCCTTGGAACATGGATTCAATGTATAGGGTGCATGCGCAAGAATAACGGGAAAGTGGTGCTGCTCCATTAAGTTTCTCAGTGCCAAAACATCTTCGTGATCAATCGCCTTTGCACTGCTGCCCCGCGGATTGCGGCTAAAAAACTGAAATGTATCCGCGTTGATAGAAAGCGCTTCTTCTCCCATATGCAAAAATCCCTTGGAAGAAGATAGATGGCATCCGATATGCAGCATGTTTGATTTCCCCTTATATTTAAGAATAATTTTCGTTTTAGTATAGTCCCGGAACGTTAAAAAGTCAAAGGAAGGCAATATGGATTTAAACAGCAAGGCAGAAAGAAGCCTCATTACAACTTATCGAAAATCAATTTGGAACCGCTTTATCGGTGGAATTAAAGACTATCATTTAATTGAGCCAAATGATCGAATTGCAGTCTGTATTTCCGGTGGAAAAGACAGCATCCTTCTCGCCAAATGTATGCAGCACCTACAAAAGTACAGTGATTTTCCATTTTCATTGGAGTTTTTATCAATGGACCCCGGGTATCGTCCTGAAAACCGTGCGCTGCTGCAAAAGAATTGTGATCTGCTGCAAATTCCAGTTCATATTTTCGAAACCGATATTTTCAATATCGTCGCAGATGAAAAACAGTCTCCCTGCTATCTTTGTGCCAGGATGCGCCGCGGCTATCTCTATAAAAACGCACAGGCGCTGCATTGCAACAAAATCGCCTTGGGACACCATTTTGATGATGTAATTGAAACTATTTTGATGAGTCTGCTTTACGGGGCGGAAATGCGGACAATGATGCCAAAACTGCATAGTCAGAATTTCCCCGGAATGGAACTGATTCGGCCGCTGTATCTTGTCCATGAAGAAGATATTATTCGTTGGAAGCATTATAATAATCTTGAATTTCTGCAGTGCGCCTGTCGGCTGACCGAACGTGAACACATGAATCCGGGCAGTGCCGGAAAGCGCGCAAAAGTAAAAGCCTTGATTCGGGAACTAAAAAAAGACAATCCACAGATTGATAAAAATATTTTCCGCAGTGTCCACGAAGTGAATTTAGAAACCCTGATCGGCTGGCGGTGCGGAGACGAACAACATTCTTTTCTGGACAACTATGACAGAAAGGAAAACGATGAAGGAGGTTCTCATATGTCCATCAAAACAATTCAAGCAGATCACGCCCCCGGTGCCGTCGGCCCCTATTCTCATGCAGTACTTGCCGGAAACACTCTTTATACTTCCGGCCAGATCGGTCTGATTCCGGAAAGCGGAACTCTGGCAGAAGGAATTACTGCACAAACAAAGCAGGTACTTCAAAACCTTGAGGCTGTTTTAAAAGCTTCCGACATGACAACAGACGATGTTGTAAAAACGACGGTATTTTTGACAGATCTCAAAGACTTTGAAACCGTAAACCAACTTTACGGTGCAGTCTTCACTAAAAAGCCTGCCCGCTCTTGTGTAGAAGTCGCTGCACTTCCAAAAGGTGCCCTAGTAGAAATCGAGCTAATTGCAGCAAAATAATTTTTTCTTTTGCATCAAAAAAAGCTGATATGAATTCGGACTTTTCCGATCATATCAGCTTTTTAATTTATATCAGTCTAAACGATCCGCCTGCTTACGGTAAGGGCTGTCTTCTGCAGTCTTTTTGTCTGCCTTGGCTTTATAATCAAGGACCATAGAAGTTGCCTTTGTGAGCGGCTGAAGCGTTCCTGCGCCTGCGACGCAGCCTCCAGGGCACGCCATCCCTTCCAAAAGATAACCGTTGTACTTCCCGGCTTTTGCAAGAAGCAGCATCTTATAGCAGTCTCTTAATCCCTGTGCCGACTGAACCTTAACCTCGCGATCCGGATATTTTTTATGGATACAGTCCACAACTGCCTGTGCGACACCCCCGGAAACAGCAAAGCCACGTCCAGCAGCAGTTCCTTCATCCAAAGGACTCTCTCCCGCAATTTTTGTAAGATCGACCTGCTTTGCTTCAAACATTCCCATAGTTTCTTCAAATGTCAGCACAAAATCCACATCACTGCGAATGGTCCGGCGGCTCGCTTCCAGTTTTTTCGCAGAACATGGCCCGATAAAGACCACCTTACAACCAGGATGCTGTTTTTTTAAAAGCCGAGCGGTCAACACCATAGGGGTTAACGCCATCGAAATATAAGATTCAAACTCCGGGAATCTCTTTTTTGCCATGACGCTCCAGCTCGGGCAGCAGGAAGTCGCTAGAAACGGCTGCTTCTCCGGAACTTTAGCCAAAAAGTCCTTGGCTTCTTCTAAGGTACAAAGATCCGCTCCTACTGCAACTTCGGCAATATCTTTAAACCCGAGCTTCTGCATGGCAGGACGCAGCTTTTCCGGCGTCATTTTGGGGCCAAACTGTCCCACAAAGGCCGGAGCGATCGCCGCATAGACCTCATATCCCTCTTTCATTGCATGAATCAGCTGAAAGATCTGTCCTTTATCCGAAATAGCCCCAAACGGACAGTTTACAATGCACATTCCACAGGAAACACATTTATCATAATCGATGGTCGCATGCCCATAAGCGTCGGAATGAATCGCATTCATTCCACAAGCTGCTGCGCAGGGGCGCTCCATCTGTACGATTGCATGATAGGCACAAACACCAACACAGCGCCCACACTTGATACATTTGTCCTGATCGATTACCGCTCTTCCGTTACGGATTCGAATCGCCTGTTTCGGACAAACTTCTTTGCAGGGATGTGCAAGACAGCCCTGGCAAAGTTCTGTCACTTGAACAGTTTTTTCCGGACATTTATTACAGGCAAATTTAATCACATTTACAAGCGGCGGATCGTAATATTTTTCCGCGATTGCGCTCTCAATGATTCCCTGTGAAAGGCGCGTATGCTCTGTAATCGGGCGTAAAGGCAAACCAATTGAAAGCCTTAACCGCTCCCCTACAATTGCTCTCTCCAAAAAAATACTTTCACGATAATTGGCGACTTCTCCTGGAACAATTTTATAAGGAAGATCGTCAATTCTCGAATAATCTCCGCCTTCGTATGCCAAACGTGCAACTTCGGTAAAAACCTTTCGACGGATATCCGTCACAGAAGAATAAATACCTCTCATAACCGGACTCCTTTCTCATTATGCTATCTTTCAATCTGTTATTATTATAACAAACGTTTCTCTATTTGTCTTCTAAAAACTTATTTTTCTTATTGTTTTTCTTTTTTATAAAAAAATAAGCACCGGATAAAAATATCCGATGTTTATTTTCTTCATTTATAGAAAAAAAGCCAAAATCAAGTATTATGGTCAACCTGATGAAACTTTTTAAGATTTCCTGTTTTTTCACTGCGCTTTTTAAGTTCCGCTTCCACGTCTGAAATGTGAATTCCAGATTCCACCATCATGACAGTCAAATGATATAAAAGATCGGAAATTTCCATAATCGTTTCATGATTATCTCCATTTTTTGCAGCAATGATTGTCTCGCTGCACTCTTCCCCGACCTTTTTCAAAATTTTATCAAGTCCCTGCTCAAAAAGGTAGCAGGTATAAGAGCCTTCCTCTTTTTCTGTTTTTCGCTCCAATACGGTATCATAAAGTTCCGCTAAAATATTCTTTTCCTCACTCATATTGTTTGATCCCTCCAAATCTCATCAAAAAAGCAACTGTGATGCCCAGTATGACAGGCGGCGCCCGTCTGATTCACAACCACTAAAAGCGTATCACTGTCACAGTCTCCTGTAATGGAAACCACCTTCTGCAAATGGCCGGAAGTAGCGCCTTTATTCCAGAGTTCCTGTCTGGAGCGAGACCAAAACCATGTATATCCAGTCTCTAAAGTCTTCTGCAGAGATTCCAGATTCATATAGGCCAGCATCAAAACCTCTCCGGTTTTTGCCTCTTGGACAATCGCTGGGACCAAACTTCCTTTTTGAAAAAAGCGTTCCAGATTCTGTGCCATTTACTCTTCCTCCGCGATTCTAAGAGCTTCTTCCAGTTTTAGATCCCCATTATAAAGCGCTTTTCCACAAATAACCCCATAAAGATGGAGTGCTTTTAAATCCTCAATGTCTTTCGCGCGGCTAACCCCACCGCTTGCAATAATATTACAGGAAACTGCCTTTTGCAGTTTTTCCAACATTTCAAGATTGGGTCCTGTGAGCATCCCGTCGCGGTCAATATCCGTCATAATGATATACTGTGTTCCAACCGCTTCCACTCGTTTTGCAAGTTCAATATAATCCATATGAGAAGTATGTGTCCATCCTTCTGCCGCAACCATACCGTTTCTGGCATCAATTCCGATTGCAATTTGATCCCCATATTTTCGAACCGCTTCGGCCGTAAAATCCGGATCTGCCAATGCGGCCGATCCCAAAATTACCCGGGAAATACCACTTTGCAGATAATGTTCCACCGCCTGCATCGTGCGAATTCCGCCACCTAATTCCACTTTTAAATCTGTAGAACGAACCACCTGAAAAATCAGCTTTGAATTAACCGGCACAGCAGCTTTCGCTCCATTTAAGTCCACCATATGCAACCATTTTGCACCGGATTTCTGAAATTGTTCTGCCGTCTGCACAGCGCTCACCGCTACTCTGTGCGCTGTCGAATAATCTCCGCGAAAAAGCCGTACACATTGTCCGTCCTTCAGATCGATTGCAGGTAAAATGACCATCTCGTTTTGCACTCCTTTTCCTTACTGTTCTAAAAACTGTTCCTTATTAAATTTTATCTTTCCCTAAATAAAATCCATTTTTCAAGAATCTAACTTTCCTTTTGTCGATAGGGTTCCGTCATAAGGGGCAACCGCTTCATGCAAAGCATGTCCCAATGCTTTAAAGATCCCTTCAATTTCATGATGCGCATTTTCTCCATAGAGAATTTCCGCATGCAGTGTGATTCCAGCATTTGTTGCAAATGCGCGCAGAAATTCACTCGTCATGCAGGTATCAAAATCTCCGACACGTTCCTGAGAAAGCGTTCCTCGGAACACCAAAAACGGGCGTCCGCTCACATCAACATGAACACTGCAAAGCGATTCGTCCATCGGAATCCAGAAACTTCCATACCGCTTGATTCCGCTCTTATCGCCCAAAGCCTGTGCAAATGCTTTGCCAAGGACAATTCCGGTATCCTCTACCGTATGATGGCAGTCTACAAACAAATCGCCCTCTGCCCCAATGGAAAGTCCAAAACCACCGTGAACAGCAAAAGCCTCCAGCATATGGTCAAAGAATCCGATTCCGGTGGAAATTTCGACAGGACCGCCGTCCAGATTGAGCCGAACTGAAATATCTGTCTCTTTCGTCTTTCGATTCTGAATCGCTGTACGCATGGTTAGCCTCCTATCAGTCTTTGAGCAGTGCTTCAAAAGTCTCTAAAAACTTTTCATTCTCAGTAGGACTTCCGGCTGTAACCCGCAGCGCCTGCGGAAAATACCGCACAGAAATCCCCTTTTGCAATAAAGCTTCATAAATTTCCTTTGCATTTTCCAAGCGGAGATACAAAAAGTTTGTTACGCTCTCTTCCATCGAAAATTTCTCCGGATATTTCTTTTTGAGCGCCTGCAGTTCTTTTTCCAGGCATTTGCGAGAATCGACCACTTTCTGAATGTTTTCCCTTACCAGATCGGGGTGACTCAAAAAAATAGTTCCTGCCCGCTGCGTCATCACATTTACATTATACGGCGACTTGACCGCTCGAATCAAGCCCGTTATTTTCTGATTTGCCACAGCAAATCCCAATCGTGCCGCTGCAAATCCCATTTTAGAACAAGTGCGCAAAATAATCAAATTATCATATTGATCTTCTTTTCCTAAAAACGACTGCTCACGGCCCCAAAAATCCATATAGGCTTCGTCAAGAACTACCAGCGCATCCACTGATGTAATCAGACGGTGTACGTCTTCTTTACTAAGTCCCAGTCCTGTGGGATTGCAGGGATTACTGAAAAGAAGCAGACGAGCATTATTTTCCTTAATTGTACGAATTAAGTTTTCTACCCGCATTGTCCCCTCCCCTGGCTTTTTAAGAAGGACACAATTTGATTCCGTCAAATGTGGATAAAAAGTATACATCGAAAAATCCGGATCTGTTGTGACCATTGTTTCGCCCTTCATCAAAAAGGCTGACAGCAAAACGGAAATCAGTTCATCAGAGCCGTTTCCGGCCGTTATATGATTCGGATCGACTCCATAAAACGCACCGAACGCCTTACAAAGTTCTGAGGCAAACGGATCTGGGTAACGGTTAAACGAGATTTCTCCCAACGCTTTTTTTGTCTCTTTTAAGACTGTCTCCGGAAGATTCAAAAAAGATTCATTTGCATCCAGATGAATAATTTCCCGATTTTCTTCCACCGGAATATACGGTGAAAGCGCACTCAATTTTTGGTTCAGCTGATAGCTCATTGCGGTTTCCTCACTTCAATAGAGTTTGCGTGTGCTGTAAGTCCCTCGGTTTTAGCAAGCGTAATAATCTCATCACAGACAGGCTCTAAAGCATCTTTTGTATAATAAATAAAGCTTGATTTTTTAATAAAACTATCCACAGAAAGAGGGGAAAAGAAGCGGGCTGTTCCGCTGGTCGGGAGCACATGATTTGGTCCTGCGAAATAATCACCCAGCGGCTCCGGAGAATAATTCCCGAGAAATACGCTTCCCACGTTATCGAGAGACCCCAGATATTCCATCGGGTTTTTCGCACAAAGTTCCAAATGTTCCGGTGCAAGCTCGTTCGCAAAATCGACTGCTTCTCCGAGATCTTTGCAGATGATCACGGCACCAAAATGATCCAGAGACTGTTCAATGATTTCTCTTCGAGAAAGAGTCTTGATCTGCTCATACAATTCTTTAACGGTCTCGTCTGCAATCTTTTCACTGGTCGTCAGCAAAATGGCAGAAGCCATCGGGTCATGCTCCGCCTGACTCATCAAATCAGCCGCCAGAAAACGTGGATTTGCAGATTCATCCGCAACAATCAGAATCTCGCTGGGACCTGCAATCATATCGATATCGACAACACCATAAAGCTGACGCTTTGCAGTTGCAACATAAATGTTGCCGGGACCGACGATCTTATCTACTTTCGGGATTGTTTCTGTTCCGTAAGCCAGCGCTGCAATCGCCTGTGCTCCACCTACCAAGAATACACGACTCACCCCTGCTTCCAGGGCCGCGGCCATAATTGCCGGATTCGGCTTTCCGCCTTTTCCGGGAGGCGTCATCATGATAATTTCTTCCACACCAGCGATATGAGCGGGAATCGCATTCATCAAAACGCTGCTCGGATATGCTGCTGTGCCGCCGGGTACATAGATTCCTACTCTTTTTAACCCTCGAATCCGCTGTCCCATTAAAACGCCGTTTTTCTTAGGCTCTATCCAACTTTGCTGTTTCTGTCTCTGATGAAAATCTTTGATATTTTCTGCCGCATCATGAAGCGCCTTCAAAAAGTCGGGATCACAGCTCTTTTTGAGCTTCTCCATTTGCTCATGCGTCACTTCAATCGGATTCGGAACAGCGCCGTCAAAACGCATGGTATAATCTAAAACCGCTTTGTCTCCCTGCGTCTTTACTGTCTGCAGAATCTCCGCTACGGCAGCATCCACTTTTTTTCCGTTAGAAGCATTCCGCGCTTTTAATTGTTCAATAAACCTGCGGCTAATTTTTCCGCCTTCTTTAACGACCTCTATCATGCCTGTTCCTCCTTTACCCGCTCCATTTTCTCCACAAGCGCCTCAATCTCAGATTTGCGCAGCTTTAAACTCGCCGTATTTGCAATCAGCCTTGCAGAAATCGTGCAAACGGTATCAATCACCTCAAGGCCGTTTTCTTTTAGAGTCGAACCAGTTTCCACGATATCCACAATCGCATCGGAAAGCCCCAAAAGAGGCGCCAGTTCTACACTGCCCTCAATCTTGATGATTCTCACATCCATGGCTTTATTTTCAAAATAGGAACGTGCCACATTCGGATACTTCGAGGCAATTGTCTTTGCTCTGTATCCAGAAAAGAAATCTGTCCCTTTCGGACCAGCCAGAGCAAACCGGCATTTTCCAAAACCGAGATTTAAAAGTTCGTAATAGCTTCCGCCTTTTTCCAGAATCGTATCTTTTCCGACAACTCCAAGATCACAGACTCCATGTTCCACGTATGTAATGACATCGTTTGCCTTTGCCAGAACAACTTCAATCTCGCCATTGCCCACCGGCAGAATCAATCTACGCCCTTTATTGTGTACCGCAGAACAATCAAGACCAATTTTTTCCAACATCTCTACGGTTTTTTCTTCCAAGCGCCCCTTTGTGAGTGCAATCCGCAATGGTTTCATTCTTTTCCCTCCACAAACTCCACTTTGGGAATGTTACGGGATTTTGCATAATTGAGCGCTTCTTCCCGTGTTTCGCAGAGACTTGTTTCGCAGCAGATTCCCTGTGCGGTCAATTTTGCTGCCCGGCGCAACGCCGAAACCGCCTGCCCATGATCTCCATGGACCAAAACCTGCGGCTCCTGTACTGCCGGATATTCATCATTTTGCAGCAAAATTTTCGTCACTGCATCGACATTCACTCCGAATCCGACTGCCGGCATCTTGCACCCATAATGTTCAAGTAAATGATCATACCGTCCGCCAAAAAGGACTGCATCGCCGTATTCTTCCGTATATGCGGTAAAAACGACACCCGTATAATAATTATTTCGCTGCACTAAGCCAAGATCCACCATCAGGCGGTCTCCCAAACCCAAATCCTGTACTGCATGATAAAGCTTCTTTAGATAGGAAAGCGTCTCTTTTGCCTTTGGCGTTGCACAAAGCTTTTCCGCTTCTTCAAAGACTTCTTCCCCGCCAAACAGACGCGGAAGCCGCCGCATTGCATCTACCGCAGCAGACGCGGGCAGCGCATCCAAAATTTGATCGAGCGCCGCATAATTTTTGCTCTCGATCGCGCTGCGGATGTCTTCCAGACGATCTTCCGAAAGAGAGAGCTGCTCTGCCAGCGCATGAAAAAAGCCTGCATGCCCTAATTCCAGACGAAAATCGGGCACACAAGAAAGAAGAGATTCCACCGCCGTTGTCAAAACTTCCAAATCGGCCCGAAGTCCATCGGCCCCTAAGAGCTCCACCCCAGCCTGCGCATTTTCATCTTCCCTGCCGATCAAAATGGGATTACTGCGGTAAACCGGCTGATCATAATAAAGGCGCAGTGGACGCGGCTGATTTAAAAGCCGTGTTGCCGCAAGACGTGCAATCGGCATTGTGGAATCCGGGCGCATAACAATCAGTCTGCCATGGCGATCCGTCATCTTATACATGACTTCCTGCCCAATTCCGGCCTCTGACTGCGTAAAAACATCATAGTACTCAAAGCCGGGCGTCATCACCTCATGATAGCCGCGTACCCGAAAAGCTTCCGTCAGTCTCCGCTCCGCTTCACGCCGAGCAAGACATTCTTCAAACAAAAGGTCATGGGTTCCTTCCGGTGTAATTTTATGATTCTGTTTCATAGAGTTCTCCTGTCACTTTAGTGTGCTACCATGATATCACATGAAATCGATAGTGTCAATCTTTTTCTCCTGCAAAGTAAGGGCTCATTACACTCAGAAAAAGGTCATTTGGCTGCTCTGAGGCAGATTCCCCATTGCGCCTGCTTCCTGCAGTTTTTCGATCACAGTCTTGCTGACTTTAGAACGTGCCTGCACATCATCCATCGAAATATAAGGTCCCTCTCTTCTTGCAAGAGCAAGGGAAGCAGCTGCTGCCTCGCCTACCCCTCCGATAGAAGCAAACGGCAAACGAATTTTTCCGTTTTCGACTAAATATTTACGCGCATCGGAATAATAAAGATCTACCGGCAGAACTTCGATTCCGCGGGCAAGCATTTCATTAACGATCTGGAATGTATCGAAAAGTGCCTCTTCTTTTGCGCTGGCCTCTTTCCCCTTCATTCGGATTTCCTGCATTTTTTGTTCTACGACATGTTTTCCTTTCATTACGGTCGCACCATCAAAGTCTTCTCCGCGAACCGTAAAATAAGCCGCATAATATTCCACCGGACGATGGACCTTATACCAACCGAGCCGCAGCGCCGCAATCATATAAGCAGCTGCATGCGCTTTCGGGAACATATATTTAATCTTAAAGCAGGAATCAATGTACCACTGCGGCACATTGTGTTCCTTCATCGCCTTAATATGGTCTTCTGTCAAAAGTTTTGTTGCTTTGCCCTTTCTGGTAATTTCCATGATCTTAAAAGCCATCTTCGGCTCCAATCCTTTATGTAACAGATAGGTCATGATGCTGTCACGCGTTCCGATGACCTCACTGATATTACAGGTTCCGTTTTTAATCAGATCCTGTGCATTGCCCAACCAAACGTCGGTACCATGCGAAAGGCCTGAAACCTGCAGAAGGTCAGAAAAAGTTTTCGGCTGAGAATCCATCAGCATTCCGCGCACAAATGGAGTTCCGAGTTCCGGCATCGAAAAAGTTCCAGTCTTAGAATCAATATCCTCTTCCGTTACCCCCAATGCTTCTGGGGAATGGAACAGACTCATCACCTGCTGATCGCTCATGGTGACAGACATCACGGAGATTCCGGTATATTCTTCCAAATACCTATAAATCGTCGGCACATCGTGCCCCAGCTCGTCCAATTTACAAATGGTATCATGAATTTTATGGAAATCGAAGTGTGTTGTGATATTATCATTCTTCTGATCATTGGCCGGATGCTGAATCGGACAAAAATCATAGATTTCGTATCCTTTGGGCACAACAACCATGCCGCCGGGGTGCTGCCCGGTCGTTCTCTTTACGCCGGTACAGCCGTTTGCAAGGCGCAGCTCCTCTGTGCGATTTAAAATCAGATTTTTTTCTTCTTCATATTTTTTCACATAGCCGATTGCGGTTTTATCCGCAACAGTTGCGATCGTACCAGCTTTAAACACATGGTCTTTACCAAAAAGAGTCTCTGTATAGCGGTGAGCGCCCGACTGATATTCGCCGGAAAAATTCAGGTCGATATCAGGGGTCTTATCGCCGTCAAATCCCAAAAACGTTTCAAAAGGAATCGTATGCCCATCGCGATTTAACGGCATCCCACAGACAGGGCAGTCCATCGGCGGAAGATCAAAGCCGGAAATGACACTGCCGTCCGTAATAAACTTGCTGTATTTGCAGGCAGGGCAGATATAGTGCGGTGCCAGCGGATTTACTTCGGAAATTCCGGACATGCTCGCAACAAAGGAAGAACCGACACTGCCACGGGAACCGACCAGATAACCATGGGCTTCGCTGTCGGCAACCAGCTTCTGAGCGGTCATATACAGCACCGAAAATCCATGTTTATTAATGGAACCAAGTTCTCGATCGAGTCTTGCCCGAACGATCTCCGGCAGTGGGTCGCCATAAACCTGTTTTGCGCGCTTCCAGCAGATCGAATTCAGCTGCTCCTCCGCACCATCAATGAAAGGAGGAAAAATGCCATCTGGAATTGCACGAATCGGCTCGCACAAATCAGCAATCTTGTTGGGATTCGTCACGACGATCTCGTAGGCTGTCTCTTTTCCGAGATATTCAAATTCCTTGAGCATTTCTGCTGTGGTACGGTAATAAAGCGGCGCCTGATTATCTGTATCATCAAAGCCCTTTGCAGCCATTAAAATCTTTCGATAAGCGCCGTCTTTCGGGTCCATAAAGTGGACGTCACAGGTGGCAATGACCGGTTTATGAAGTTTTTTCCCGATCTTTATAATCGTTTTATTGTAATCCTGCAAGGTTTCAATATTCGGAACACTGCCCTCTCGCACCAGAAAAGCGTTATTCCCCAATGGCTGGATTTCCAGATAATCATAAAAAGAAGCGATCTCCAAAAGCTTATTCCATGGCTGCCCGTTTTCGATGGCACGGTAAAGCTCTCCTGCTTCACAGGCACTGCCAATCAAAAGTCCTTCCCGATGCTTCATCAGTTCACTTTTTGGAACTCTGGGATTGCGGTAAAAATACCGCAAATGCCCCATAGAAACCAACTTGTAAAGGTTTTTAAGGCCGACATGGTTTTTGACCAGAATAATCTGATGATAGGAAGGGATTTTTTTCGGATCGCCGCCGGCTAAAGCCATATTGATCTCATCCACTGTTCTGCACTTAGTATCCTCTTTCAGTCTCCGGAAAAGGCGAATCAGGATTTCTCCAAGTACAGCTGCATCATCGCAGGCACGGTGATGGTTAAACGGATCCAATTTTAAATATTTTGCAACCGTGTCCAACTTTACATTTTTAATGTCCTTTAAAAGGCTGCGACACATCGGGACCGTATCAATATAAGGATAGTCAAAGGTCATTTGGCTCCGCGCCGCTGCTTTTCTCAAAAAAGACGTATCAAAGTCTGCATTATGCGCAACAAGGACCGCATCTGTTCCGCAGAACTCATAGAACATTTTAAGAGCTTCTGCCTCTTTCGGGGCCCCTTTTACCATCTCGTCCGTAATCCCGGTAAGCTCCGTAATCTTTGCCGGAATTGGACGTTCCGGATCAACAAAGGTATCAAAGTTTTCGAGAACCTCTCCATTTTTCACCCGAACAGCGCCAATTTCGGTAATCCGCTCTTCATTTGCAGAAAGTCCGGTCGTTTCCAAATCGAAGCTGATAAATTCTCCGGAAAGGGGACGGTCGCTGTGACCAGTTACCGCCGGAACCAAGTCGTTGACAAAATAAGCCTCCATCCCATAAATCACCTTAATGGGATGTCCGGCTTTTTTCATATCGGCAGCAGCATTCATTGCATCTGGGAATGACTGCACAACACCGTGATCGGTAATAGCAATCGCCGGGTGTCCCCATTCGGCCGCTCTGCGCACCAAATCTTCCGCCGAATTAACGCCATCCATGCTGGACATACAGGTATGTAAATGTAGTTCCACACGCTTGACTGGTGCTTTATCTTCAACCTTAAGCTGCTTGACCGCTGCAAGGCCTCTTGGCCGCATTACAATTTCGTGATCGTATTTGTCATATTCCACATCGCCCTTAATGAGAAAAGTCATTCCCTTTTTAATTGTATCCAAGGTACGGCAATTCTGCACTGCCTCAATCACTTTCAAGGTAATGGAACCGGTATAATCCGTTACATTGATGGAATAAATTTTGCGGCTGTTGTCACGGGTCGTACGTATTTCCAGTGAAAATACTTCACCCCAAATGATGCAGGAGCCGATATCCGGCGATACTTTTGAAATTGGGATCGGCTTTCCTTTTGGCATCCGTCCGAAAAATTCCCGGGCAGTCTCCAAAACGACCGTCGGCATCAGCGTTTCGCCTTCTCGAATCTGCGTAGAAAGTTCCACTGCCTGATGATTCATCGAGATTTCATAGTCTTCCGCCTGACGCACAAGATTTTCTCTGTGGGCAGTTTCCTGTACCTTGTTTTGTTTTTCTAAATAGGCGGCACTCTCTCCATCCACATGCAGAGTGCCACAAAATTCGACCCGAATATTCTCATGGAACTCCTCGCGAATTAGTTCACTCAGAATTCGATCCGCATGACGGGTCTTGAGCAAATTTTCGCCGCCGTGTTTTAATTCGATTTTCAAAACGCCATCAGAAAGCGTTGGTACCGAATCTCTCAGACTACCGTTGATGCTTGCTTCGCGGCGTTTCAGTTCCATAACGAGATTTGGGTAGTACTCCACCGAAAAACTTGCGTTTTGATAATGCGGCTTCAATCTGGCGCCGGATAGATTCAGTTCTTTGCACGCCGAAATCTTTTTTTCCGCATGATAAAATTCTTCTCGAGAGATCGTTTCATTCATCGACAATTCTGCAGAAATAATCCGGTTTTTCGTATCAATCTGCAACCCAAGAAGTTCCCCTTTGCAAAGTGCAGGGGGAAGATCTTCACAATCAATATAATTTTCAAAAAAGCCTTGAAAAGTATTCAAATCGGTCTCATCCTTCTCTTAAAGTGCCTCAATTTCCTCCATCAGTGCATCGACCAGCTTCTCTTCCGGCACACGGCGCAAAATTTTGCCGTGCCGGAACAAAAGACCCACGCCATTTCCACCGGCAATGCCGACGTCCGCTTCCCTTGCTTCTCCCGGTCCATTTACTACACACCCCATCACCGCAACGGTAATTGGTTTTGTACAGTTCTGCAGACGCTTTTCCACCTGCTCTTCGATTGCAATCAGATCAATCTGTGTTCTTCCGCAAGTGGGACACGAAACAATTCGCGGACCCGGTTTTCCAAGGCCCAATGCTTTCAAAATATCTTTTCCCGCATAGACTTCGCGCACTGGATCTGCCGTCAGCGATACCCGAATCGTATCCCCGATTCCACGCTGCAAAAGCGAACCGATTCCAATCGCAGATTTAATAATCCCCATTCGCTCACTGCCGGCTTCCGTTACACCCAAATGAAGCGGATAATCGCATTTCTGCGCACAGAGTTCATACGCCCTGATCATCGTATCCACGTCGGAAGACTTCATCGAAAGGACAATATCCTCAAACTGAAATTTTTCCAAAAGAGAAGCATGATAAAGCGCACTTTCGACCAGCGCTTCCGGAGAGGGCTTCCCATATTTTTCTAAAATATGCGGTTCCAAAGAACCACCGTTAACACCGATCCGAATCGGGATATGCCTCTTTTTGCAGCAGTCAGCTACCGCTTTGACATTCTCGTCTCCGCCGATATTTCCGGGATTAATTCGAATCGCGTCCACTCCGGCTTCTGCCGAAAGCAACGCCAAACGATAATCGAAGTGAATATCGGCAACCAGCGGAACCGGCACCGCTTCTTTAATCGCAGGAATCAGCCTGACTGCTTCTTCATCCGGAATTGCTGCACGAATAATTTCGCACCCGGCATCAGAAAGCTCCTTCGCCTGACGAACAGAGCCTTTCACATCATGGGCCGGGCAATTCAGCATCGACTGTACAGAAACAGGTGCACCGCCGCCTACCGGCACCGTTCCGACCAATACTTTCCGTGTTTTCCTCATCTGTTATTCCTCCTTCCGAATCATTCTGTAACAGAAAAAGACTAACCTCCGATTCCCGTTCCATTAAAAATTCTCACCACATCATTGACGGTAACCAGCATCATGAGCGCCATCAAAAGGGCAAAGCCAACGGTATTAATCCGTTCTTCTATCTTTCTATTTAAGGGCTTTCTACGAATTTTTTCAATCAGCAAAAGCAGCAGCTTTCCCCCATCCAAAGCTGGAATTGGCAGCAAATTCACGACAGCCAAGTTGACTGTAATCACCATAATCAGATAGAGCATATTTTCCATTGCAAGCTGAAATCCACCGTTCTGTACGCTTTGGCTTGCTACTTTTCCGATCATGCTGAATGTCCCTACCGGCCCTGCAATATCTTTTAAGCCAAATCTGCCCTGTACAATTCCTGCGAGGCTTGCCCAAACCATTCGGACTGTTGAAACCGTATCATCAAAGGTTTTCGTCATAACGGTTCCAAAATTTTTCTCTACCGGCATCACATAAAAATCCAGTGCCAACATCTGCGAGCCATCCTGTGCCTGCATTGTATGGAATTTGACATCTGAAAATTTTATCGTTTTGCCATCTCTCTGAACCGTCAGATCAACATCATTGGGATTTGCCAGAGCCAGAGCAAAGCTCAAATCTTTATCTGTATTCACCCAATACCCGTCGATCCCTGTAATCCGGTCTCCAACTTGGAGTCCTGCCGCCTGTGTAGCAGAATTCTCCTGAAAGACGCTGATCGTCGTAGAATTAAATCTCTGCTGTGGAATCAGCAAAATCATGACAAATACAAATCCCAAAACCATGTTCATAATTGCCCCCATGGCAATTACTAGAGCCCGTTTCCAAATTGGCTTTTTTTCAAAAGCATTCTTGTTATCGCTTTCCTCGTCCTCTCCCTCCATTGCGCAGAATCCCCCAATTGGGAACAAGCGCAGGGAATACTCTGTTTCTCCTTTTGTAAAATGAAAAAGCTTCGGACCCATACCGATTGCAAATTCATTTACTTGGATTCCGCAAAGCTTTGCCGTTACAAAATGGCCTCCTTCATGAATCAGGATCACCAATCCAAACAGCAGCACTGCAATGATAATGACGAGTACGGTCATTGAATGTCCCCCTTGTAAAATTAAAAATGTTGTCCGGCTTTTTCAAGCACAAACTGTCTTGCCGCCTGATCTGCTGCAAGGATTTCGTCCAGTGTAGACGACGGTACATCTTTCTGCTCTTCCAAAGCGGCAGTCACTAATTCTCCAATCTGCAAAAATCCGATTTTCCCCTGCAGGAAAAGAGATACCGCTGCCTCATTGGCGCCATTTGCCGCAGCCGGAGCCAATCCACCTCGCTCCATAGCAACTTTACAAGCATGCAGACAGGTAAAAGTCTTCTCGTCCGGCGGATAGAAAGTCAGTTTTCCCACATCTGTAAGAGAAAGCTCCTCTACAGGGCCTTCCACTCGCTTGGGATATGTAAGCGCATATTGAATTGGCAGGCGCATATCAGTAACACCCAGCTGCGCCAAAATTGCATGATCCTGAAATTCAACCATAGAATGAACGATGCTCTCCCGATGAATGACCACTTCGATCATAGATGCCGGAACATGAAAAAGCCAGCCGGCTTCCATCATCTCTAAGCCCTTATTCATCATAGTAGCAGAATCGATTGTCACTTTTGCACCCATTTTCCAATTTGGGTGCTTTAAAGCCATCTGCGGTGTCACATTTTTTAGTTCTTCTGTTTTCTTTCCAAAAAACGGGCCGCCGGAAGCGGTTAAAAGAATCTTACTGAGTTCCTTTGAATCCGCCCCCTGAAGGCACTGAAAGATCGCACTGTGTTCACTGTCGACCGGAATCAATTGAATTCGGCGCTGACGTGCTGCATCCATCACAAGCTGACCGCCGGCCACAAGAGTTTCTTTATTGGCAAGCGCCACATCTTTATTTGCAGCGATTGCCTGCAGCGTCGGCTTTAATCCAACCATTCCAACAACTGCGTTGAGAATCAGATCCGCCTGCGGAATCGTTGCCGCTTCACACAAGCCTTCCATTCCCTGAACAACTTTAATCCCGGTATCTTTCAGCCGAATCCGAAGGTCTTTTGCGGCATGTAAATCAAAAGCCGCAACAAGTTGCGGTTTAAACTCTCTTGCCTGCTTTTCGAGCAGATCAATATTCGAATGTGCAGCAAGGGCGCAGACCGACATTCCCAGACTGCGGACAACTTCCAAAGTCTGAGTTCCAATCGATCCTGTAGAACCCAAAACAGCAATTTTTTTCATTCTATTCACCAGGTTATTCTTTCTAATTTTCTTTTAGGTATAGACAAGCGGCAAAAATCTGAGCAGGATAGAAACAAATGGTGCAACAAAGATGACGCTGTCAAAGCGATCTAGAATTCCACCATGACCAGGAAGAATCTCACTGAAATCTTTAATATGGCAGCTTCTTTTAATGAGGGAGAAGCTCAAATCGCCGAGAACAGAAAGGGCCGAACCGCCGACTCCGATCACAAAAAGCGTAAAATAACAAACTCTTACCTGACCAGCCCAGAAAACATCCTGGAAAAACCACCCAGACAAAAGCAACATTCCAATTTCAAAAACAAATCCGCCAATCACACCCTCCACGGTTTTTTTCGGGCTGATATTCGGACAAAGCTTACGTTTCCCAAACCAGTTTCCTGCAAAATAGGCCCCCACATCGGCAAGCCATGCGGCAAAAATTGCAACAATCACATAAAACATTCCATGCTTTCCACCAATATGCCGCAGTTGAATCAGCGTTTCCAAAGCAGTCGGAATCAAAAGCGCTACACTATAAAGGACACCAACTTCTCGGAATGAAATCAGATCATAATAAAAGATCATCGTGCTGAAAATGACAACCGTATAAAGAAAATAAGCGATTGCCTCCTGAAGGCCCGCGGTGAGGAACGGCAAAACACAGGCAAAAATCAGGGTTGGCCAAAGGAGCATCGGCTTTTTTGAAACACCTAATGCCAAAGCAATCTCATACATTGACGCTGCCGAAATCAAAGCGATCGCAATATTGAGTGCCAGCGGAAAAATAGAATTAAAAATGACAACAGCACCCAAAAAAAGGACAATGATTCCCGCAGAGAATGAACGGTCTTTTAAAGAAGAAAACATTGTTTACACTCCTCCAAACCGCCGATTGCGGTGTTCATACTCCTGTAGAGCCCAGTTTAAATTCTCCGGTACAAAATCCGGCCAGAGAATATCCATTGTGACATACTCAGTATAAGCTGACTGCCACAGCAAAAAATTTGAAATTCGATGCTCCCCGCTTGGCCGAATAATCAAATCAGGATCCGGCTGCCCTGCGGTATCCATATAGGAAGAGATCAATTTTTCATCAATTTCTTCCGGAGAAAGCATTCCTTTTTGCACGTTCTCTGCAATTTTATGAACTGCGTTGACAATTTCTGCCCGTCCACCGTAATTCATAGCAATGTTGAGCACCATGCCAGTACGATCTTTACAAACTTCCCGGGTCTCTTCAATCAGTTTTTTCAAATCCGGGGAAAATTTACTGGTATCTCCGATAAAGCGCACCTTGATATCATCATTGCGAAAATCCCGTAGGGAATCTTGCAGATATTTTTTAAAAAGAAGCATCAAGGCTCCCACTTCGTCCTGCGGGCGAGCCCAATTCTCAGTTGAAAAAGCATACACTGTTAGATAACGAATTCCAATGGAACTTGCATACCGAGTGATCTTTTTAAAGACGGCAGCTCCGGCGGTATGCCCCGCAGAGCGCGGCAGCCCTTTCTTTTTGGCCCATCGGCCATTTCCATCCATGATAATGCCAAGATGCGCCGGCAGGCACTCTGGTGCCGGCGCGGCGCTTACATACTGTTTTTCCATGTGCAGTCCTCACTTGATTTTTAAAATCTAGATCTCCATGATTTCCTTTTTCTTCTTCTCAAGAAGAGTATCTATCTCTTTACAGTATTTATCCGTGAGATCCTGCATT
The DNA here is from genome assembly GCF_053613275.1 of Caproicibacterium sp. NSD3. NCBI lineage: Bacteria > Bacillati > Bacillota > Clostridia > Eubacteriales > Oscillospiraceae > Caproicibacterium > Caproicibacterium sp. NSD3. The sequence goes on along the minus strand of NZ_CM132119.1, from coordinate 930,272 downwards.
TTTTTCTCAGCTTCTTTTAAATCATCCTCTGTAATCTCTGCCGACTTCTTCATGCTCTTTAATTTTTCCATCGCATCGCGTCGAATCGAGCGAACAGCAATTTTAGATTCTTCCGCTTGCTTTGAGATTTCTTTTGCCAACTCTTTGCGGCGATCTTCTGTCATCTGCGGAAAGACCAAGCGGATTATCTTTCCGTCAGACTGCGGATTGATTCCGATATCGGAAGAAAGAATTGCTTTTTCCACCGCGCGGCAGACCGACTGATCCCACGGCTGAATGGTTAAAACACGCGCCTCTGTTACTGAAACAGCCGCGAGCTGGCTGATTGCAGTAGGAGTTCCATAATAATCGACCATCACTTTATTGAGCACATTTGGATTTGCACGTCCCGCGCGTATCTCTATATACTCTTCCCGAAGTACGCTCAGCGTTTTCTGCATTTTAGCTTCTGATTGATTCAATACCTGTTTCATAGGACTTCATCCTCCTTTACGATTGTACCGATTGGCTGGCCACAGATTGCCTTTTCAATATTATTTGGGTCTGCAATATCAAATACGCAAATTGGAATATGATTATCCCTGCAAAGAGAAGCAGCGGTGCTGTCCATAACCTGTAAATTTTTATTGAGCACATCCATATAAGTTAATGTTTCAAACTTTTTGGCATCCGGATTCTTTTTAGGATCACTGTCATAGATTCCGTCCACCATAGTTGCCTTTAAAATAATATCAGCATCAATTTCGGCAGCACGCAGAGCAGCAGCAGTATCCGTAGAGAAGAATGGATTTCCGGTACCGCAGCCCAAAACGACAATACGGTTTTTCTCAAGATGGCGGACTGCGCGGTTACGGATATAAGGCTCTGCAATCTCCTGCATAGCGATTGCTGTCTGTACACGCACCGCTACCCCTAACTGCTCCAAAGCATCTGCAACCCCCAATGCATTGATTGCAGTCGCCAACATTCCCATATGGTCGGCTCTGGTACGATCCATCTTTCCGCTGGAGCGGCCGCGCCAGAAATTGCCGCCGCCCACAACAATGGCAATCTGCACGCCCATCAAAGAACAAGTCTTGATCGGACGGCAAATTTTAAGGACCGTATCAAAATCAATTCCGTGTCCCGCATCTCCAGCGAGGGATTCCCCGCTTAGCTTTAAAAGAACGCGTTTATATTTTGGCTGCATTTTTAACACTCCTATTTTTTGTATTTCAAAAGGTCATACTTTTTATATTTTACAATATGTGTCCCGGCTTGTAAAGACTTTTACCTCATCCGGCCTAAAATTACGTTTGTTTTGAAAAGCTGGAACACTTTTTTGCTCGATTGCATAGATTGGGAGTAAACGAAACAGCAAGGAGGTCATTTTATGCTGACTGCACTCTTCGGCGGCATTTTGTCTGGAATCCTTTTTCTGGTTCTCCATGTTACGGGCAGCGGAACATTTCCAAGAGCACTGTCTTACGCAGAAGAGCAAAACTGCCTTAAAAGGATGGCGCAGGGAGACTCCAGTGCCCGACAAGAACTGATCGAGCACAATCTTCGTTTGGTCGCACATATTATCAAAAAGTACTACAGCAGTTCTGCGGATCAAGATGATCTGATTTCCATTGGCACAATCGGCCTCATTAAAGCGATCAACACTTTTAAACCGGAAAAAGGGATTAAACTTTCAAGTTACGCTGCAAGATGTGTGGAAAATGAAATTTTAATGTATTTCCGCTCTCTTCGCAAAACTGCGCAGGATATCTCCATGAACGAACCCATTGACAGTGACAAAGACGGCGGTCAACTGACTCTGTGCGACGTAATGGCTTCCGACCGCAGTATCGCAGAAGACTTAGACGGAAAGATACAGTCTGAACAGCTTCATGCTTACATAAAGAAAGCTTTGACTCCGCGGGAGCAAACGATCGTCTGTCTGCGGTACGGCCTCCAAAACCACAAACCGCTGACACAACGGGAAGTTGCCAAAAGGCTGGGAATTTCAAGAAGCTATGTCAGCCGCATTGAGAAAAAAGCACTCGAAAAACTAAAAGTTCGATTTGAAGAAGTTGGAATCAAAAGCTAAAATGGTCTGTTGACCCGCTTAAAATTGCCGGGTCAACAGACCATTTCTTATTTTAATATTCCCCGTTTTTTTCAAGATACCGCTCCATTTTTTTCAGGCGTTCTTCATTCTGCTTTTTGTTGTGTGCACTAAGAAGTCCTACTAATATCTCGAGATTCATTTCAAGGCTGGCATAAGAATTATAAAAAGAAAAATTTTCGCCGCTGCTCACCAATGTGACCGCCGCTCCCTGTGCAATCGGAGAAACATAGCTGTCTGTCATTGCGATCACTTTTGCATGTGCTTCCTTTGCCATTTTCACCGCAAAGATAGTAGAGCTGGAATATCTCTCAAAGGCGATTGCAACAAGCACGTCCTTCTCATCTAAATCCGACAGGATATCCACCATTGGCAAAGTTCCATTAACGACCTGAACTCGGGGCCGAATACAGGAAAGCATCACCCCAAACGACTGTGCAAATCCAGCGACACAACGATGTCCCACTACAAAAATTCGCTTTGCATTTAAAAGGAGATTCGCTCCTTCTATCAACCGGCTGGTTTCGATCTGTTGATCTCTTTGTATATTTGCAATGACATTCTGACGAATTGCAGCAATTCTTTGCTCATCCGTCAAATTTTCATACTGTCCAATTTTTTCATAGGGGATCTTCACCCCCGCACGCTTTTTACATAATTCCTGCTGCATCACGCGTTTTAGCTGAGAAAAATTCTCAAATCCAAGCTTAGCCGAAAGCCGTACCACGCAGCTTGGGCTGACTCCAAGCTTCTGCGCAATTTCTCCGGAAGTCTCAAAGCAGCAATAAGTTTCTTTATTTTGAAGCAGATAGTCCAAAACTTTTTTGTCCTTTGCTGTCAGCTTTGCTTTTAATGCTCTTTCTTCGATTAAGTCCAGCATACAGAAAGCACATCCTTCCTCTTTTTAAACTTTATTTTATCTCCTTTTTAGAAGCATTGTCAATAAAAATTTGATTATATTAATTCAAATTATATTATTTTTGATTGACAAAAATCTATTGATCAGTCATAATATATTTTATCATAGATTAATTTCGGAGAGAAGAAATAATATGACGCGCGATATGACCACTGGAAGTATTCCAAAACACATGCTTGTCTATGCGGTTCCGCTGCTGTTCGGAAATATTTTTCAGCAGCTTTACCATACCGTAGATTCGGTTGTGGTTGGAAAATACAACGGCAAAGAATCATTGGCTGCAATCGGCGCAGCAGGCCCTATCATGAATATTCTTCTATTTATCATTGTCGGTCTTTCGATGGGTGCTTCTATTCTGATGGCGGAGCAGTTTGGTGCAAAAGATTATCCGCGGCTTCGTCGGGAGCTTTCCACTTCGCTGATTGCCGGAGTTGCTTTTACTTTAGTAGTTTCTATTATTTCTGTTTTTGCAGCGCCGCTTTTTCTCATATGGACCAATACCCCTGCCGATATTTTAGAGGAAAGCACCCGCTATCTGCGAATTGTCTCTGCAGGCATGCTGTTTTCCTGTATTTATAACATTTTTGCTGCGGCACTCCGTTCCGTAGGGGACTCTCGCACTCCGTTGTTCGTGTTAATTATGACCTCCCTCTTAAATATCGTTTTAGATGTCTGGTTTGTCGGCTATCTTGGATTTGGCCTGGAAGGAGCTGCATGGGCCACCATATTCTCTCAGGCAATCTCTTCCATCGTGCTGACACTCTATGTTCATATCAAAGTACCACTGCTCCGGCTCTCAAAGGAGACCCTCAAAATAGATTTTTCTCTGCTAAAAACGACTACCAGTTACGGCACCACCTCTGCGGTACAGCAAACTGTCGTTTATCTTGGCCGCGTTTTAGTGCAGTCGGCTGTCAACTCTCTTGGTGTTGATTCCATGGCAGCTTTTAACGCCGCTTTCAATTTGGACAGTTTTGCGATCTCTCCCGGTGATGCACTGGCAGCTTCTGTTACAACGATTGTCGCACAAAATCGTGGGGCAAAAAAATATGATCGAGTTCCAAAAGGATTCCATAGCGGATTAATAATTGGTATTTTCTATACCTTGTTTATCGCCGCTATTGTCTACTGTTTTCCAGAAGTTTTAATGGGACTTTTTCTAAATGGCGGAGAGATCAATATTATTCAAATGGGATCTGGTTATTTGCGGTCAATGGCTGTTTTTTATCTTGCAACCGCTTTTACCCAGACCATGCAGGGCTTGTTCCGTGGATTGGGACATCTCAATGTAACATTGTTGGGTTCATTAATCCAGATCGGAATCCGCGTTTTAATTACTTATTTGATGATTTACACACTCGGAATCAATGCGGTTGCCATCGGTACCGGAATCGGTTGGCTCTGCATGATCGTTTACGAAACAATTGTCTGGGTCCGCTATAAACGCCATGAACTTCTCCCTCAGGAAAATTCTGAAGAAAACGAAGAAAAATCCCAAGAAAAATTCAAAGCATAATTTAAGATAAAATTTGAAAAAGTAAAGCGTATAAACGAAGGCAAAAAAACCTCTTTTATATGCTTTGCTTTTTCTTTTGTAAAATACAAATTTTTCTGCCATTTTGTTACTTTATGCCAGCTACTGAGAGCAATACATATTTTAAAATTCGTGAGCCACCCTAAAAAAAGAAAAAGGAGGCGGTTCATGATGAAAGAAAATATTTTGCTCTTTTGTACGGGAAGCACACTTTATCCCGCTCTAGAAGTCCTTTATCGCGGTCACAGCGATTTTTCAATGGGAATTGCAGGAGGCGTCTGCATGTGCCTCATCAACCGGGTATGTAACCAAGATCTTGGAAAAAAGCCGATTCTGATCCGCTGCTGTGCAGGCAGCGCCACTATTACTACGGTAGAATTTTTCACCGGACTCATTGTAAATATTGGCATGGGCCGCTCCGTTTGGGATTATTCCAGTCTTCCCCTTAACCTTCTTGGACAAATCTGCCCCCTTTACTCCGGATTTTGGGCTCTGCTTTCTTTGCCCGCCATGGGGATCTGTGACGGGATTTTCCGCCTCCTTTCTAAGATCCATCTTCCCTCTAAATAAGGCTTGTAATTTTTTTAAAAATAAGGTATAATAAATTTCCAAATCATATATCATATCAATCTGGCAGCAAGGCAAAAAACCGTGCGCTGGGATATGCAGACGGGCGGGCCCTGTACGACGCAGCGCCGCGAACCATGTCAGACGGGGAACCGAGCAGCATTAAGCGGAGTTGCCGCGTGCGATGCAGGAAAGTCTGTCCGTCTGTATATCCGAGTTCATGGACCGCAGAAATTCTGCGGCTGCCTTGCTTTTTGATTTTAGGGCCTTAAAAAGAGGAGGAATATTCTGTGTATCAGGTGCTGTACCGTAAGTGGAGACCGCGCGTTTTTTCTGATGTAGTCGGCCAGCCTCAAGTAACGGAAACACTTAAAAACGAGCTTAAAACCGGCAGAATTTCCCACGCCTATCTTTTTACCGGCTCCCGCGGTACCGGAAAAACCACCTGTGCGAAAATCTTAGCAAAGGCGGTCAACTGCCTTCACCTAAAAGATGGAGATCCCTGCGGCGAATGTGAAATCTGCCGCGGAATCTCAGACGGAACCGTGATGGATATTGTGGAAATCGATGCTGCCAGCAATAACGGTGTCGACAACATCAGGGCCTTGCGGGAAGAAGCAAATTTCACCCCCGCTGCCGCTAAATATCGTGTTTATATCATCGATGAAGTTCACATGCTCTCTGTAGGTGCTTTTAACGCTCTATTAAAGACGCTGGAAGAACCTCCCGCCCATGTGATCTTTATTTTAGCAACAACAGAAGTGCATAAACTTCCCGCAACGATTCTTTCCCGCTGTCAGCGGTTTGATTTCCGCCGTATTCCGGCAGAAGATATTGCCAAACGGCTTCAATATGTAACCGAGCAAGAAGGCGGTTCTCTCGATCCGGAAGCCGGTATGCTTTTAGCAAGACTTGCAGATGGAGCACTGCGCGATGCACTCTCCCTTCTTGATCAGTGCCTTGGAAGAAGCCGTGAAATCACCGTACAAGTTGTCAATGAAACAGCCGGACTTGCCGGAAGAGAGCATCTCTTTGCGCTTGCGGATGCAGTTCAAAATGGAGACAGCAGCAGTGCTCTGCAAACGATTGACGAACTTTACCGCGGCGGCAAGGATATGGCCCGACTCTGTGAAGAATTCTCCTCTCATCTGCGCGGCATGATGCTAATTAAAACGATGAAAAATGCGCGCTCGATTCTTGCTTTAACAGAAGATGAATGGAATGCGATGCAAGAGCAGGCACTAAAAATGCCCCTCCCCACGCTGCTGCACGGGTTAGACGTTCTTCAGGAAACTCTTGATAAAATGTACCGCGGCGGAGATCGCCGCATTGAGATGGAAATGGCCATGATTCGGCTGACTTCTCCGGAACTGGATGACAGCAAATCATCCATTCTACGGCGGCTTGATCATCTGGAAAAAGGAAAGCCGCGCAGAGCAGCGGCGGAAAATACACAACCAGCCGCTGATTTTACTTTGCCAATCTTGCAGGAAGCGCCCAGTAAAGCAGAAAAAGAATCTATTTCTGCTTCTGCTCCCTCTATTTCTGAAATTTCAACTACTTCTTCCTCTGTCGCCGAAGAGCCTCAAGAACACAAAAGTCCCGCACCGGTTACCACGCCGGCAAAAGATCCTGAAAAGCTTCTCAAAAACATAGAACCGTTTTCAGAATGGCCGGAGGTACTGGAAGCTCTTAAAACGTATTCCCGCACAATCGCTGCAGCTTTTAATGGTTCTACCGCTTATTTGAGCGGAGGCTACGTTTTGATCGACGCCAAGAACGAGATGGCTTTTAAGCTACTTCGGGAATCCAGTCAGCGGGATCATATGAGGGAGGCTATTCAGAATATCACCGGAAAAGTTTACCGGTTGGGTCCTTATCGGCTCAGTGGAGATGCTGAAAAAACCAAATCCGAAGACCCCTTGATTGCTCTAGCCCAAAAGGCGCAAAATGCAGGAATTCAAGTCACCGAAAAATAAAAAATCGAATAAAAATCGAATTACATAAACGGAGGTTTTTACCTATGAAAGCAAGATTACCGGAAGGTTATGGAAAAGGTGCAGGCAATCTGCAGCAAATCGCGCGTCAGGCACAAAAGCTGCAGGAACAGATGGATGAATTAACTACAGAGCTCGAAGCAAAAGAATATTCTGCTACTGCCGGCGGAGATGCTGTTAAGGCAACGGCTACCGGGAAATTGGAAATTACTGGTTTGGAAATCAAGCCTGAAGTGATCGACCCAGAAGATGCTGAAATGTTATCCGACCTTGTTACTGCCGCTGTAAATGAAGCATTGCGTGCTGCCATAAAGGATAAGAACGAGCGCATGGAAGCACTTTCGGGCGGACTGAATGTTCCGGGGATGTTTTAAATGCCTTCCTATAATGTCGCGCCGCTTTCCCGACTAATCGAACAATTTGAACGCCTGCCGGGAATTGGACACAAAAGTGCTCAACGGCTTGCATATCATGTATTAGGCATGAAAGAAGACGAAGCAAAAGCTTTTGCGAATGCCATTTTAGAAGCCCACGAGAAAATTCATTACTGCAAAATCTGCTGCAACCTGACCGATCAAGAACTTTGTCCTGTTTGTCGGGAAGAAGGGCGGGATCACTCTATTATCTGTGTTGTGGAGGACCCGCGGGATGTCCTTGCGCTGGAACGCACCCATGAATTTCGGGCAATGTATCATGTTCTGCACGGAGCAATCTCCCCTCTCTCCGGAGTCGGTCCCGAGCAGCTCTGTATTAAAGAACTTTTGGCTCGTGTAAAAGATCCGAAGGTAAAAGAAGTGATCATGGCCACCAACCCCACCGTGGAAGGGGAAGCAACCGCGATGTATATTTCGCGGCTCTTAAAGCCTATGGGAATCAAGGTAACCAGACTTGCCTATGGAATTCCGGTAGGCGGCGATCTTGAATACGCAGATGAAGTTACGCTTTCCCGCGCATTGGAAGGGCGAAGCGAACTTTAATCTATAACTAGGAGGTCTTTTCGTTGAAAAAGGAAGAAAATTTTAAAACAATCGCCCGAAACAAAAAGGCCTATCATGATTATTTCGTAGAAGAAAGCATGGAAACTGGCATTGAGCTGCTTGGCACCGAAGTAAAGTCTTTACGAAACGCGCAATGCAATTTAAAAGACGCATGGTGTTCTATTTCGGATGGAGAACTGCTTCTCAACGGGATGCACATCAGTCCTTATGAACACGGCAATATTTTTAACCGTGATCCCATGCGGGTTCGCAAGCTTTTAATGCACAAAAAAGAAATTTTAAGGCTTTTTGGTCTGATGAAGCAGAAAGGATACACCTTAATTCCTCTTTCTCTTTATTTTAAAGGAAGCCGTGTCAAAGTGCAGGTTGGACTCTGCCGCGGCAAAAAGCTTTATGATAAACGGGAAGATCTTGCCAAAAAGGCTGCCAAGCGCGATATGGAACGCGCAATAAAAACTGATATTCGTTCATGAATTTTTCATGTAAAAATGAGAAATCTATGGTATGATATTTTTAGTCTTGATAATCCATCAAGACTCTTCATGGGGGCGTAAAGGTTTCGACGGGGATTGTGAACCACAGTAAGCGAGCAGCGAGGCGGGACCGCTTTAAAATCAGCACTTTTAAATTTAGTTGAGAAATCTTCTAATAACAACAACTATGGCTATGCCATGGCTGTTGCAGCTTAATTAATATAAGCTGCTGTCCTCTCTGAAAATACCGCGGTTCAGAATTGGGCATCATTTAGCGGTGAACGTGAATCGGGTAATGTCTTTTATCCGGTCATGAAGTAAAGGCTACCAAAGCTTTGAGCCTGCCGTCCGGCGCAAGGCTGAGGGAATTTTAAAAGAATGGATACGCTCGTAGAAAGCTATGGGGAACGATTTTCGGACAGGGGTCCGACTCCCCTCGCCTCCACCAGACTAAGTCTGGACGCAATTCGCGTCCGGGCTTTTTCTTTTACTGAAACTATTTCGCTGGCGTTTTTATCTTGTATCTTTTATGACCTACCTTTTCAATCAAAATCTCCGAAGCTCACATCTTTTTGTGGTCTTCGGAGATTTTTTACGTTTATTTCTATTTTTTGAGCCTTTTCAAACCTGTTAATGGATTTCGGATAATTTGATATTATTTACTTGCAATGTTCCTGATACCACTGCATTCTGCAATGCACGATACACTGCATTGATCAGGCCGGCTGATGAAAAAGTCGCACCAGAAACAGCATCCACTTGCAATGACTGCTGTCCTATGATTTTGTCAAGCAAGCTTTTTGCTTCGTCAAAATATCGATCTGTATCACTTTTGCTAACTACATCAATCGCTGTGACCTGACCATTTTCCACGGTAACAGAAACAGTGATCGTCCCCTTATATCCATCGGCAGTTCCTTGATAAATGCCATCTTTTAACTGAGCCCCTGAAAATGTAACAATATTGGCACTCGTATCACTCGATGTTATTTTAGCTTGTCCGCTAGTTTGTTCACTGTTATCGCTCACCCTGCTCGACTGTGTGACTGCCGCTGCATGTTGGTTACCCCCAAATAAGCGTTTGGGAAGCTGAATTCCAACATCATATATATGTAATACAAGAAACACAACCATTACAACTGTCGCTATTCTATGAGCTATTATCCATTTGCGTTTTATCTTTTTGCGCAGCAAATAAGTGAACCACAGAATAAGCGCAAGAACAAAACACGCTGTCCCCCAGTTAAATGTAAACAAAACCGAAGCCGTCTGAAAATTTGTTAATGTAGCCGAGGCAGGATTCCCTGCGAGAATTCCATGGATCCCTCCTACAATAATCAGCAAAGTCCCAAATGGGATATGGACTTTATGAAAAAAAACATTCAACTTTTTATTTCCGCTAATGCGTGCAATATACCTTAAAACCGTCATAATCGTGAGTATCACAGCAATCCATGCAAGAATTAAGCTAATAATCATTGTTGCATTCTCCTAGTTTATTTTTCGTTTTGCTTTTTATTTTGTAATATTATCACAATTTATGCCAAAAAACAACTGAATTTTTATCTGTTATCAAAAATAAAATCCGTGCGACAAAAAGTCAGCACGGATTTTTATTCCTGTTATTGTTTTCTGCTTTTTAGCAATGGCCCAACCAAGATTTTAACCGTTCAACGATTCAAAAGCCAGATTCCGGCGCTTAAATAAGCTGCAAAAGTAATCCAAATAAAATATGGAATCTGCAGCTGTGCCGCAAGTTTATTGATTTTACGAAATTCTGTCATCATAAACAATACCGATACCCAAAGCAAAAGGAGCCAAATAAACGCAAACAGATAATTCCGCAGATTAAAAAAGATAATTGTCCAGAAGAAGTTTATTGCCAACTGTATTCCATAAATCCAGAGAGCCCGGCTCTTGTCTTCACAGTCAGAAGTATATATCAGGTAAGATGAAATGCCCATCAAAATATACAGCACCGTCCATACAACCGGAAAAAGTGCGCCTGGAGGCGCGAGCGGAGGCTTTTTAATATTTTGAAAAATAAAAGTATTGCTCTGGGTCAAAAAGCCTGAAACAGCCCCTGTTCCAATACTAATCAACAAACTAATAACTAAAGGCTTCCAACGAATATATAGCGTTTTTGATTTCATAAAAGTCCCCTCCCAACATCATAAAGAATATATGCAATTTGTTTCTAAAATATTATTAAAGGAAGGCAGAGTTTTATTTACTCTGCCTTCCTTTTAACACTTAACGCTTCGTATTAGGTCCAAGAGCTACTTTCTTGGTATTGTGTTCTTCATTCTGATTTTTAACGTGAGTCGACCGATTTGGGTTTTCTGTACTTTCTGCATTGCTCTTTAAATCATCTGTTTTATTTTTTCCTTTTCCCATAAGGGTTCACCTCTTTATCGTAATTAGTATAACCAAAAGCTCTATTTTTTACGAAAAAGGATAAATGGGAATTTTTGCAAAAACGATTGCTGATAAAAGCAGCAACACAGATCAGAATAAACAGCTTTGATTTTTAACCAACTTTTTTATTGGAAATTTTACGCACAATGATACAAAGAAGCATTGTCACTAGCATATCCGGCAAAGTACACCCAACCGGAATATCAACCATCATAAGGAATCGATAAAAAATGAATCCAACAAGCCATATGATCCCATTGACCGCGTCCAGTCTGCTTTCTCCACAATCCCGTTTCAGTATAAAGTAATCTGCAATCTGTACGGCAATCATTGGGACAAATACGGACCCAATCAGATAAAGAAAATCGGTAATATTATCCATTGGAAATAAAATTGCACAAATAGTTCCGATCACTGCAACAATCATAGCGGCATACTTTCCGTTAATTTTCTTTGACAATGTTTCCGCAGATATTCCTGCGCTCCACGCGTCAAGAAAAGTAGTCGTCACGGTAGATAAAATTAAGATAAGCAGTGCAGCTATCCCAAGGCCCGCTTTCACCATGATAGAAGCAATATCTGATTTGCCGGTAAAAATTGCTGCTCCCATTCCAATGACATACATCCAGAAACTCACAAAGGCATAAGTAAGCGTACTCACCAAAGTTGCCGAAAACGGTTTCTCGGCTTCGCGCGTATAATCTGAAATCAGTGGAAGCCATGAAATAGGCATTGCTACAGCAAGCTCAACGGCCGCCCCAAATGTAATCGTTTCCGTTGATTCTGCCGACGGAAACTGATTCTGAAAAATTACGAAGCACAAAACGATCGTTAAAATAAAAAGTGCTGCCATCGCAATTTTGTTGATCCAACCAAGATTTTCAACTCCAACAGCGATCCACACAAGAATCAGCCCGCCGATCACGACGCACCATACCCATGCTCCAGAATCAACCACTCCGTTTGCCGCCAAGGCGCCATCGTAGATCATAATCGCTGTCCAACCAACCAACTGCAGAATATTTAAAGCTGCAAAAAACAATCCGCCGATTTTTCCAAAGCTAAGCCCAACTGTTCCCATTGCGCTTCGTTTGCTTCGCCCGCCAATCAGTCCCGCAAAAAACAGCATACTGCAGCCGATCACATGGCCGATAAGAATCGCAAGCAGTCCTTTTAAAAAGCCCAGCGGTGCAAAATAGGTACCGGTCAGAATTTCTGCGATGGAAACCCCAGCACCAAACCAAATTAAACCATTTTGGAAAGTCGAAGTCTTCTTCATCAGGCTTTCTCCTCCCGGTAAGCAGACTGTAGATCGAAGGCATGATCCATTGGACCGCTTCCCTTTCCAAGATTCAGCATCGCACTAAGTGCACCGGAAAGATAAGCTTTCGCTTTGCTGACCGATTCATTCAAATCATATCCTTTTGCGAGATTCGCAGCAATCGCACTTGAGAGCGTACAACCTGTTCCGTGGGTGTTTGGATTGTTGATCCGTTTCCCTTTAAACCACTGATATTCACCGTTTCGGTACAAAAGATCATTGGCATCATTTAAGCGATGTCCGCCTTTACACAACACAGCGCATGAATAAGTTTCACTGATCATTTTTGCAGCCGTTATCATCTCCTGGGGAGAGGAAATCTTTTGTCCCGACAGGGTCTCTGCTTCTGGTATGTTCGGAGTTAATACAGTTGCAATTGGCAGAAGTTTTGCTTTTAAACTAGCCACTGCATCATCCGAAATCAGCTTTGAGCCGCTCGTAGATACCATAACAGGATCAACTACAATTTTCTGAGCTTTATAAAACTGCAGCCGCTCCACAATCACTTCAATCAGAGCAGAAGAAGCTACCATACCAATTTTTACGGCATCAGGCCGTATATCCGTAAAGATGCTATCTATCTGTTTTTTCAAAAACTCAGGACTCACTTCAAAAATTCCCTGCACGCCGGTTGTGTTCTGGGCTGTCAAAGCCGTAATCGCGCTCATGGCAAATACGCCATTTAGCGTCATGGTTTTGATATCCGCTTGAATACCGGCGCCTCCGCTGGAATCGCTTCCGGCGATTGTTAATGCTGTTCTCATAATAACTCTCCTTTTCAGCGTTAATTTTATTGAGCGACAAAAGGTGGTGCCCCCGGTTTGCCGCTATTTATTATTTTAAAGATTTTGCTGCAAATGAATCAAAATCTCTAAAATTTCTGATGTAATAATCGCAAATGCTCTCTAGTTTCTGCTGGTCATCACGGCTTACTTCGTCGTATACGCCCACGGTACAAAACCCCGCCGCTTTTGCTGTTTTAGCGGCATACAGCGCATCTTCAAATACCAGTGTTTCCATAGGAGCGGTCCCGATCTTTTCGGCAGCTTTGAGATAAATATCAGGTCTGTCTTTCCCCGCTCCCGCCTCAGCGTCGGTTATCACAAAGTCAAAGTAGCTTAGGATTCCACAGCGTGAAAGCGCAGCCTCGGCAAGTTTTCGTTCAGTTACAGTCGCCAAAACGAGTTTGATGTTCCTTTCGGTCAGCTGTTTTAAAAATTCCGGTACATTTGCTTTTAGCGCTGCGCTCTTTTGATAAAAATCCCTTACCGTCCCATTGATTCCTTCTATAATTTTCTCAGGAGTAAACGGTAACGAATAAGTACGTTTTAAATATTCTGCTGCCTGCTCCATCGTCATGCAAAATAATTTCTTTCCAAGAGAAGGCTCAGCCTGCACATTAAGCCCTTTTAGATAAATTTCTCCGGCATCATTCCAGAAGGGCATGGTATCAAGCAGCGTCCCGTCCATATCAAAAATCGCTCCGCGTATCATAATTCCAGAGCCTTTCTAACTGCGTTTTTAAGCGTTTTTGTTGCCTCTTCAATATCCGGCTGCGCAAAAATTGCACTGACAACAGCTACCCCATCAATCTGACTGCCCTTAAGTTCTGAAACATTCTGCACGGTGATGCCGCCAATCGCAATCACAGGGATTGATACGGCACTGCAGATCGCCTTAAGTGTTTCATAACTTACATTGTCTGCATCCTTCTTGGTACCGGTAGAAAACACTGCCCCTACCCCTAAGTAATCTGCGCCCTGCTTTTGGGCAAGAATCGCTTCCTCGACCGTCTCTACAGATACTCCGAGAATTTTATCAGGCCCCAATTTCTTTCGTACAATCCCTGCACTCATATCGCTTTGACCAACATGAACTCCATCTGCATGAACCTCAATGGCAAGATCTACATTATCGTCCAATACAAAAGGGACTTTATATTTTTTGCAGAGTTCCTTCATCTCTAATGCCTCTGTGCGAAAATCATCCTCCCTAAGCATCTTTTCCCGAAGCTGCAAAAAGGTTGCCCCGCCTTTTAAGGCCTTTTCCGCCTGACTTAAAAGTGTCTTCCCATTTAGCCATCTGCGGTCTGTTACGGCATACAAAAGCAAACTTGCTTTATCGAATTTCATATTTTGATCCCTCTTCTAATTTTTCTCCTGTCATTTGGCAAACGGCGTCAATAATCCGATTGCGGTAAGTGGAATTTCCATCACTCGGCAGCATATTTTTCCAGCCTATTTCTCCGGCAAGTCCCATCATGCATACTGCCGCTGCCGCTGCATCTAATTTCTGCTCTTTATTTGCCACAAGGAATGCAGTCATCATCCCCGAAAGCTGACAGCCGGTTCCTGTGATACGGCTCATCTCCGGTCTGCCATTACGAATCACATAACAGCCTTTTCCGTCGCTTACTAGGTCAATGGCTCCGGTAACAGCAGCAATACAGCCAAACTGTACAGCAAAAGATTTTACCATCTCTACAGCCGAATCAAGATTTTGTTCCGTTACCGCATCCACGGAATCAGCATCTACGCCCCTTGTCGTGCCATTTCCTAAATACAGTGCTTTGATTTCTGAGATATTGCCCCGCACCGCATCAAAGTGAATCTGCTTCAAAAGCGCCGACGCAGTATTGGTTCTAAGAGTACTGGCACCAGCACCGACTGGGTCCAGAAGGACAATATGTTTCAGCTCATTGGCTTTTTTGCCAGCCAAAAACATCGAGGAAATTGTATTGTGATTCAACGTGCCAATGTTAATGTTTAGCCCTCCACAGATGGAAGTGATTTCTTCAACTTCACCTTCATCATCGGACATAATCGGAGAACCTCCGCAGGCAAGCAGTACATTCGCTACATCATTCACCGTAACATAATTTGTAATATTATGAATAAGCGGAGTGTTTTTTCTGACATTATCAAGCATCGTTTTCATTGTACCGTTCATATAATCTTCCTCTTTCTTAATATATTAGGGAAAAAATGGGCATAAAGAAAAGCAGTACCTGCAAAAAAGGGTACTGCCACATAAAACAATTTTGTACATATCCCTACGTTGGCATTACCCAAATCAGGTTCTAGGGTCAAAGCGAATCTGCTTACTCTCAGCCCACTTTAGTGAGCTCCCCTTTTATTTCGTTAGAATAATAACACATATTTTGTCAAAATACAAGTTTCTCAAAATGCAGTCATTTTTTATCATACAAAATTTACCAAAAATCATGAGGTTTTTCTTTCAAAAGTGAATGGAATCAGTTATAATAATGAAAAAGACAGGATTAAATTTAAGTTTGATTTTCAAAGGATTTCAGGTGTGAAAATATGACCGAAGTTGTCGCCGCACTGATTTGGGACAAAAACCGATTGATGATTTGCCAACGGCCTAAAAATAAAGCACGGGGACTGCTTTGGGAATTTGTCGGTGGAAAAGTAGAGCCGGGAGAAACCAAACCGCAGGCACTCATCCGCGAATGCCGGGAAGAACTTGCAATTACAGTTTCCGTTGGCGAGCAGTTTATGGAAACCACGCATTCCTATCCGGACATAACAATTCATTTGACATTGTTTTCCTGCACCATAAAAGAAGGTACCCCGAAGCTTTTAGAGCATCATGACCTTCGATGGATTACCCCGGATGAAATAACCGGCTTTTCATTCTGCCCGGCAGACCAGCCAATTTTGAAAAGGATCATGGAGGAACCCGAAAAATGAAGATTTCCGAAACCGAAGTACAGTCTGAGCTTTTCAAGATGCAGGATCTAAAATACAGAGACTTTCAGGCAAAGCTAACACCGACCATCAAAAAAGAAACCATCATCGGTGTACGCACCCCTCAGCTTCGAAAATTTGCCGCAACGTTTTCCAAACAGCCGGAGGCTGAAGCGTTTTTGAAAACTCTTCCTCACAAATATTATGAAGAAAACAATCTGCATGGATTTTTGATCGAGCGAATGAAAGACTATGAGTCGTGTATCCGTGCATTGGACGCCTTTCTCCCCTATGTGGACAACTGGGCAACCTGTGACTTGATGACTCCTAAAATTTTTCAAAAACATTTGACGGAATTGCTCTCTCAGATCAAAAAATGGATTCAATCAGACCAAACTTATACAATTCGTTTCGGAATTGAAATGCTGATGTGCTTTTATTTAGATGACAAATTTCAGCCGGAATATCTTGAATTGCCGGCTAAAATAAAGTCGCAGGAATATTATGTAAACATGATGATTGCATGGTATTTTGCAACTGCACTTGCAAAGCAGTACAAAGCGACCCTTCCCTATCTTGAGCAGTACAAGCTGGAACCATGGACACATAACAAGGCAATTCAAAAAGCAGTTGAGAGTTACCGAATCACAGATGAGCAGAAAGCTTATCTGCGAACGTTGAAAATAAAGCTGCCTAAAAAATCAGGAGGAATTTAAGATGGATGCAATTGTGTATACCTCGAACTCTGGATTTACAAAAGAATATGCTGAAATGATGAGCCAAAAAACCGGTCTTCCGGTATTTTCACTCACAGAAGCCAAAGGCGCACTAAAATCCGGCGCCGAGATTCTCTATTTCGGCTGGCTGATGGCAGGTTCGGTCAAAGGCTATTCAGAGGCCCGCCAAAAATATAAAATTCGTGCTGTGTGTGCAGTCGGAATGGCAAAAAGCGGTTCGCAGATGGATGATGTTAAAAAGCATAACCATCTTCCCGAAACGTTGCCGCTCTTTACTCTGCAAGGTGGATTTGATTTAAATCGTCTGCATGGCATTTATAAATTTATGATGAATGCCATGACAAAAGGGGTTGGGAAAAAGCTTTCTGCCAAACAGAATAAAACGCCTGATGAAGAGGATATGCTTGATTTGATGCTGCACGGCGGTGACCGAGTTAGCTTAGAAAATCTGACTCCGGTCCTAAATTGGTACCAATCGATCTAAATTCCTTCCAATTTCTGCACTTTTTCATATTTTTATAAACTTTTAAAATAATATCTCAATGAAAAGAACAAACTGATACTGAAACTCTTTCTCAAATCACAAAAATCTCTAGAAAAATACAGAAAGGAATGATTCTTATGAACAATAGTAAAATTAAATCCGCAGTAAAGGCAGCAAAAGATGATACCGTAAAAGCAATCAACGAGGTATCTAAAAACATCTCAAAAGCAACCGAGCCAACCGTCGCTTCCGTAAAGGAAGGTATTTCTGAGATACAGGATAAGATGCAGCCAACTGCACAAAAAGCAAAAGAAGCCGCACAAAAAGCGATTGAAAAGACAGAACCTGCGCTCAACGTTGCTAAAGAGACGATCAGCAAAGCAAAAAAGCAAGCTACTGCTGCTTTGGCCCCAGAAGTCTATGTGGAATTTGGAACTACACAATATACCTGCACCGATATAATTGCTCGCTGTAAAAATGATTTTAAATCGAAGCATAAAGGAGCCATTCGTTCCTGTAAAATTTATATTAAGCCGGCAGACAGAATTGCTTATTATGTGATTAATAAAATTGAAGATAAGATTGATCTTTGCTAATATTTACCAATTTTGAAGCATTTCCTAAGATTTGGAAATTGCTTGACTTTTTACTCTTAAATGCGTTATAATTTTTTTACACAGAAAATCATATTGATTGGAATTGTCGAAATTTTGTTTTGATTTTTCATTAATTTAATATTTCTAAAAAATTCGTATAAGATTCCGTCAGTTTGTGTACTTTTCTGTATTTTATTGATTAGGATAGATTATAATGTTTTAATTAGGAATAAAAATATTTTTCAGGAGGATTGTAGTATTATGAAGTACAAGGTTCTTTCTCTGAAGGCCATGGATCCCATCGGCCACAAAATGATGGAGGATGCTGACTGTGAAGTTATCACTGCTCCAGATGGCTCTAAAACAGAAGACTTTATCAAACTGATTAAAGAAAATCAGGTAGACGCGATTTACTGCCGCGTTGATAAAGTGACCAAAGAGATGATCGATGCTTCTAAAAATCTGAAGGTCATTTCAAAGCAGGGTGTCGGTCTGGACAACATCGACATGGAATATGCTTCCAGCAAAAAGATTCCGGTAGGCTGGGCTCCTGGCGGAAATGCCACTTCTGTTGCAGAGCATACAATTCTGATGATGATGATGTGTGCTGTTCGTTATCGCCATGTTGATTCCGAGATGCGCAAAGGTAACTTCAACGTTCGCTATACTTTGAAGGGCACTTGGGAGCTTACCGGTCAAACTCTTGGCCTTCTCGGCTGCGGTCGTATTGGTCAGATCGTTGCAAAGATTGCAAGTCAAGGCTTTGGCATGAAAGTAATCGGATATGATCCGTTCCCGCCGAAGGCTCCGTTGGTTCCAATTGAAATGATGAGCCAGGATGAAGTATTGAAACAAGCTGATTTTGTCAGCCTGCATATGCCTTCTATGCCCTCTACTGTTCATAGCATCAACTATGACAAATTCTGCATGATGAAGCCTTCCGCTTTCTTCATCAACTGCGCACGCGGTGATGTCATTGTAGAAGATGATTTGGTCCGTGCTCTGCAAGAAAAGAAGATTGCC
Source organism: Caproicibacterium sp. NSD3 (assembly GCF_053613275.1). Taxonomy (NCBI): domain Bacteria; kingdom Bacillati; phylum Bacillota; class Clostridia; order Eubacteriales; family Oscillospiraceae; genus Caproicibacterium; species Caproicibacterium sp. NSD3. The sequence goes on along the minus strand of NZ_CM132119.1, from coordinate 911,403 downwards.
GGAGCTGGCATTGATGTTTTCGAAAAAGAGCCACTGCCACTTAATGATCCGCTGGTAACACTTGATAACGTTGTTCTTACCCCCCATACTTCTGCTACTACCATTCAGAGTGTTCGCAAGTGCACTACGATGGCCTGCCAGTGCATTATTGATGCTTTGAACGGCAAAATTCCAGTAAGCTATCAGGCAAATAAATTCTAAGATTTTCATCTGGAACGATTGCACTGCTTTTAAAGAAACATAACAAAAAGGACTTAAAACGATTTTTGATGACCGTTTTGAGTCCTTTTTAATTTATCTCATTTTAATATGATCATTTCCGTTTATGAAAAATATGGAATATCATGTTGAAGTTTTCCTAATTAGGGGCTAAAATGATCTTAGACTTTATAAATGGAAAGAAGAGTTATTTTATGAAAACCGCTAAATTAACGATTGGCATCATTTCTATTGTTCTGTCCTTGGTCATCTTTTTTCAGAGCTGTGCAGCAGGAGTTGGGTCTGCACTCGCTACGGGAGGAACCGATACAAGCGGAGGAAATGGAATGCTGCTTGGTATTTTATTGATTGTTGCCGGAATTGTTACCATTGCCGCAAAAAATTCTAAAGGCGGAGCGGTTGCTTCAACGATACTGTACGCAATCGGAGGAATTGTTGCTTTGGCCGGCGCTGCTGGAATGTATAAAGATTTAACCATCTGGGGAGTTTTATCTCTCATTTTTGCTGTAGTCTGTGCTGTTTCTATTGTAAAACAAGACTTTGGTAACAATGGAAATTATACACCCAGTCACTAATCAATTATTAACTAATAAAAAAGCACTCTTTATATGATCCGGCAGGTAACCGTTTCATACAAAGAGTGCTTTTTATTTTATAAATCTTTTTGGCTCATCATTGACAGTTCGTAAAAATTATTTTGTTACCGGGACAACGCCGCCGCCAAACGTATCTTTGATATACTGCTGCGTTTCTTCACTGGTCAGCGCCGCATAAAGCGCCTTCAAATCCTCACGGTTTTCGTCTCCCTCACGCACGGCCAAAACATTCGCATAATCCGTAACTGCAACAGAGTTATCGTTTTCCATTGCAAGTGCATCAGAAGTTTTTAAACCGTTCTGAATCGCATAGTTGCCGTTGATCACTGCAATATCGACATCAGGAAGCGTTTTCGGAAGCTGAGCTGCTTCGATTTCCTGAATATTCAGATTCTTCGGGTTCTCTGCAATATCAACTTTCGTAGCATTAATTCCTGCCCCATCTTTCAGCTTCAGCAATCCGTTTGCCTGCAGCAAGAGCAGTGCGCGCGCCTCATTCGTTGTATCATTCGGGACCGCTACCGCAGCTCCGTCTTTCAGATCACTCAGAGATTTCGTCTTTCCGGCATAAATTCCGAATGGCTCATAATGCACAGCTCCCATGGAAACGAGATTCGTTCCATGCTCTGTATTAAAGTTTTTAAGGTAAGTGATATGCTGAAAATAGTTGGCATCCAGTTCTTTTTCCTGCAGATACGTATTCGGAAGAATGTAGTCGGTCAGCTCTACAACTTCCAGGGTATAGCCCTCTTTTTCGAGCTGCGGAGCAACTGCTTTGCGCAAAATATCCGCATGAGGAGTCGGTGAAGCACCAACCTTAATCGTTCCTTTAGAAGCAGCGGTACTTCCGGCAGCCGAAGAAGTTCCCGTACTGCTGCCGCATGCAGTCAGAGAAGTCAGCAGTAAAGCCGACGCCAAAACAAAAGATAAAAGTTTTTTCATATTTTTCCCTCCAAAATTCAGCTTTAAAACATTTTGAAATTTATCTGTCCAGAAAACGAATTATTCTTTCCGTTTATCTAAGACACGTGCAAGTTTCATTCCGATAGACTGGAATACCTGTACAATCACAACCAAAAGAATCACGGTAATAATCATAATGTCCGTTTGACCACGCTGATATCCATAATTAATTGCAACTGTTCCTAATCCTCCGCCGCCAACAAATCCGGCCATTGCAGAGTAGCCAAGAATCGTTGCTGCAGCAATCGCAGCATTGACAATCAGGCTGGGACGCGCTTCTGGAAGCATCACCTTATAAATAATCTGAAAGGTTCCAGCTCCCATTGACTGAGCAGCTTCAATAATTCCGCGGTCCACTTCCTGAATCGAACTTTCTACCAAGCGGGCTACAAACGGCGCTGCCGAAACTACCAGCGACACAATCGTTGCTTTTGTTCCAATCGTTGTCCCGACGACCATTCGTGTAAACGGCATAATTGTTACCAAAAGGATCAAGAACGGCACGCTTCTTGTGATATTAACAATAACATCTAAAACCTTATATACCACAAGATTCGGACGGATACCGTCCTTCGCAGTTACCACCAGCAAGATTCCCATTGGAAGGCCAAGTACATAAGCAAAGACGGTCCCGAAAATCATCATCTGAAAAGATTCTCCCACACTTTGCAGCAGAACCGACATCATTTGATTATCCACGGTCACTCACCTCCTCTACAGTCAACCCCCGCGCCTTGATAAATTCGATCATCTTATCCGCAAGCTCCGGGTCATCCGGCAGCTGAAGCAGCATCTGCCCCATTGCCGTTCCGCCGACATCCTTTGTATCCGCATGCATAATATTGACCGGCATTCGAAAATGAAGAACCAATTCCGCAACAACTGGCTCCGAAGAAGAAATCCCATCAAATACCATGCGGATCTTACGGGTTCCTACCCCTTTCCCAGAGCTGACCGTTTCCGGAAACACTAGGCGGCGTGCTGCTTCTGTTTTTGGATTGCGAAAAATCTCCTGTACTTCTCCACATTCAGCGATCTTGCTGTCACTGATAATCGCCACACGATTACAAATTTCCTCAATCACGCTCATCTGATGCGTAATGATTACGATCGTAATTCCAAGACGGGTATTGATCTCTTTTAACAGTTTCAAAATGCTGACCGTTGTCGTAGGATCAAGTGCAGAAGTTGCCTCATCACAAAGCAAAACTTTTGGCTCCAACGCAAGCGCTCTGGCAATTGCAACACGCTGCTTTTGTCCGCCGGAAAGCTGATTCGGATAACTTTTAGCACGGTCGGAAAGCCCTACCAATTCCAAAAGTTCCGCCGCTCTTTTTTTCGTTTTTTCTTTCGAAACGCCGGCAATCTCCAGTGGAAAACAAATGTTTTGCTCTGCTGTACGCTGCATCAGCAAATTGAACTGCTGAAAAATCATACTCATAGACTGCCTTGCTTTGCGCAGCTCACTCTCATTCATGGCTGCCATATCTTGACCGTCAAAAATCACTTTGCCGGAAGTCGGCCGCTCCAGCATATTGATACATCGCACCAACGTGCTTTTTCCGGCACCGCTCATTCCGATAATTCCAAAAATTTCACCCTTTTGAATTTGAAGGTCAATGTTCTGTAGTGCATGTACGGATCCCACTTTGGTCTCATATGTTTTGGAAAGCGACTCGATCTGAATCATTGTTTCGCTCATTCCTGTGTTCTCCTCTTCTTGAGGTTAATCCCCATAATATACTACTAAGCAGATATGTATTGTATGATTATTATAATCATGCTTTTTCATTCTGTCAAGCTTTTCTTCGCGCCTTTAATGCTTTAATCGGAATTTTCTTCTGCATAAACATTTCTTCATGCTCTGTCAAAACATTTTCGGGACAGTTTTCTGCATGAAGATCATACGTATGCTCATAGATTTCGAATCCCGCCTCCCTAAAATAGTCGAGAGAATCTTTAAAAAGTGCATCGTCGTCCGTTTTGAAAAAGATTTCTCCATTCGGGCTGAGAATCGTTTTATAAAGTTCCAACTGTCTAGGGTGCGTCAAGCGCCGTTTATGATGACGAGGGCGCGGCCATGGATTGCAAAAATTAATATAAATTCGCTCTACTCGATCCTGAGGCCCCATAATATCAGGCAGCCGCTCGATATCATACGCCGTCAACACAACATTTGAAATGGGACGATCCCCAAAAGCTTCTTCAATTTTCCGCTTACCGGGCGCCAGCACCGCATCTTTCATATCGATTCCCAAAAAATTGATCTCAGGGTGAGAAGGGGCCATTCCCGCAAGAAACCAGCCTTTGCCGCAGCCCAATTCCAAATGAAGCGGTTGACGCACGGGAAACCATTCAAGCCAATGACTTTTGAGGGAAAACGGATCTCTCAAAAAGAACGGGCATGCATTTAGTTCCGGAGTTGCCCATGGCTTTGCACGCATTCTCATGTTCTTTGTTCCTCCCCATTTTTACAAACATCTACCCAACCGCAGTATTTCGAAACAGTTTCCAGTTCTTCACAGGTCAATTTGACCGCCGAATTGGAAGTTCCCGCTGCAGGATAAATCGTCTCAAAGCGGCGAAGAGACTGATCGAGATAAACTTTTGCGCACGGCGGATATAAGAAAGGGCAAACCCCTCCGATCGGGTGACCCGTCAGCGGCTCTACCTGTGATGCTAAAAGCATCTTTGCTTTCATCCCGAACGTTTCCTTAAATTTATGGTTTTCTATCTTACAGTCACCAGAAGTTACAATTAAAATACACCCATATCCATCCCGTGCCACAAAAGAGATGGTCTTTGCAATCTGTGCTGGAATTACCCCAACCGCTTTTGCTGCCAGCTCAACCGTTGCGCTGGAAGTATCAAATTCCATCACGCGTTCTCCTAATCCATAAGAAGAAAGATATTCCTTTACTTGTTTGGCGGCTTCCTCCATATTCTTCCTCTTTTCCAACTGTTTTATTAATTAGTATAACATACCGAATTAAGATTAGAAGACAAGCCTTTTCATTTTTAAATGTTTTCAGCAAAACATCCAAAAACAATTAATGCTTTTGTGCAATCTAGTTTAATAATACAATGTTTTTCCCCATTTGTTAAAGATTGCGTGAATGAATTATGAATGAAAAAACTAGACATTTGGACGAATCGTGCTATAATAGAAAACGTCTGCAAAGGTATGGAGGTAAGAATGACAAAGAAGAAAAAAATCACAATTTCCCTCTGTGCGGTTCTCGCTGTAATTGCCGCAGTCCTTATTTATCTGTGGGTTAATTACGGCTACCGGACACAAAGTCAAGAATCCACAAGCTGGGCAATGGGTACTTATGTTCAGCAAGTTGTTTATGGCAAAAATGCGCAAGCCGCTTTAACAACTGGTTCTCAGGCGGTTACCGATTTAGAGGACAAAATCTCCTGGCGAGTGGATGACAGCGACGTTTCTCGTTTAAATGCTGCTGCTGGCTCTACATGGGAAAAGATCGACCCCAAAACCCTTTCTATTCTGAAAGTCAGCTTGGATGTTGCTCAGAAAAGCAATGGGCTTTTTGATCCGACCATTCTGCCGATCACTTCTCTCTGGAATTTTGGCGGCAGCAATCAGCGGGTTCCCTCTCAAGATGAACTGCAAAAATTTCTGCCTTACGTCAATTACCAAGATCTCAGAATCAATGAAGCCGACAGCACTGCTTCCCTTAAGAAGCACTATGAAGGCATTGATTTGGGATCCATCGGAAAAGGCGCCGCTTGTGATGATGTTGTCGCAGCCTATCAAAATGCTGGAATTGATGCCGGCATTGTAGCGGTCGGCGGCAGTATTGGGCTCTATGGGAAAAAGCCCGGAAACTCCAACTGGAGCGTTGCAATTCGTGATCCCAAAACCGAAGACGGAAATGCAGGCAGCATCGGTACCATCGGTATGGAAGGTGGACAGTTTGTCTCCACCTCAGGCACTTACGAAAAAGAATTCACGCAGGACGGTAAAACCTACCATCACCTACTGAATCCTAAAAACGGAATGCCAGAAGACAATGGACTTGTTTCTGTTTCTGTTGTCTGTGACAATGGTGCTTTAAGTGACGCACTTTCCACCGCCTGTTTTGTTCTCGGTTTGGACGATGGGATGAAGCTTGCCGAAAGTTATCAGGCCGGAACTGTCTTTGTGGATCAAAACGGCAAAGTAACTGTCAGCAGTGATCTCAAAGGCAAATTTCAGCTGACGAATACTTCCGACTATTCGATGGCAAGTTGACCGCAAACTCATTTTTCAGATTAGGTGTTTCCACATGTTTAAGAAAAAAGATTTATTATTGATTATTCCTTTCTTAATTCTTGGCGTTTGTTTGCTCTTTTGGACTCAAAAAAGCCATGATGCAGGAATCGCAGTGATAGAAGAAAATGGAAGTGAAATTGCCCGCTATGATCTTGCAACACAAACGCAGACAGAAGTAATTGACATTGGTGGCGACTATCATGTAAAACTTCTTCTAGAACCCGGAAAGATTTCTTTTCAAAGCAGTGATTGTCCTGATCAGATCTGTGTACGAACCGGAAAGATTTCCAGCCCAGGTCAAGTGGCTGTCTGTCTTCCGGCAAAGGTCGTTGTTCGGATCATTGGAAAGAATAGTCAAGTGGATGGTATGACCGGATGAAAGATTTAAATAATATCTCTAAAAACACGAAAGACGTTGCTTTTATTGGATTGTTGGGGGCTTTGGCACTTGTGCTTTCCGGTTTGGAATCTTTGATTCCCCCTATCCCCATGCTCCCGCCAGGAGCAAAATTGGGGCTGTCCAATATTGTTACGATGTATGCGGCCGGCTCGGTCGGCCTAATCCCGGCACTCTGTATTGCTCTTTTAAAAGGTCTCTTTGCCGGAATGACCCGCGGATCGGTTGCTCTGATGATGAGCACCGCCGGCGGTCTTGCCAGTACTTTTGTTATCTGGCTTCTTCTTCGTATAAAATCTCAGCCGTTTGGCTATATCGGTCTCGGTGTAGCCGGTGCTCTTACTCATAACGGTGCCCAACTTTGCGTTGCCGCACTTTTGACAACTCCGGCTGTGGTTTTTTATATTCCCTGGTTGATTCTATTTGGAATTGGGACCGGTATCATAACCGGTCTGGTCCTTAGAATCATCCTTCCGATCCTTGGGCGGATCCATACCTAAATATGTAGGTATGCAATTTATGTGACCTTATTTTTTATAATAAATAAGGAAAGTATTGGAGGCAGAAACATGGAATTGAACTTTCCCTCGACGCCATTTAAAACACATGGCGGTGCTGCAGTTCCTCATCGCAAGAACACAGCACAAAAGCAATCCGTTTCCATGCCGGCACCTTCACAAGTCGTAATCCCTATGTCCATGCATGTGGGTGCGCCTTGTGTTCCGCTGGTAAAAACGGGTGACCTCGTCACGGTGGGACAAAAGATCGCCGAAAGTCCTGCTTTTGTCAGTGCACCGATCCACGCAACCGTTTCAGGCAAAGTGAGTGGTATCAAAAAGGTAATGCTGCCAGGCGGCAATTATACCGATGCCATCGTTATTGACTCGGATGGTGAAATGACCGTATCACCGGATGTAAAACCTCCGGTGGTCAATAGTTTGCAGGATTTTCTCTCTGCTTTAAAAGAGAGTGGTCTGGTCGGTTTAGGCGGTGCGGGTTTTCCTGCACATGTTAAGTTGAATGTGCCCAAAGATAAAAAAGTGGACACTCTGATCATCAACTGTGCAGAATGTGAGCCCTACCTGACACCAGATAACCGAGAGGCTGTGGAAAACACCGCCTCTGTGGTAGAAGGCGCCGGTATCGTCAAAAAATGGCTGGGACTGGAGCGCTGCATTATCGCTATCGAAAACAATAAACCGGATGCGATTGCAGCAATTAAAAAAGAACTCGAAGACAAAGAAAAAAGTCAGAATGATACCATTCGCGTTCTCCCCCTGCATGCTACTTACCCGCAGGGCGCCGAGAAAGTTCTGATCAAGGCCTGCACAGACCGAGAAGTCGGTATGGGCAAACTGCCTGCAGATGCCGGATGTATCGTTATGAATATTACTTCCTGCGCTTTCGTCGCCGATTATATGAGAACCGGCATGCCGCTCATTAAAAAGCGTCTGACCGTCGATGGTTCTGCAATTAAAGAGCCAATGAACGTAGTGGTTCCGATCGGGACAAGAATTTCTGATGTGATTGCTTTTGTCGGCACGAAAGCAGAACCCCGCAAAATCTTAATGGGCGGCCCTATGATGGGTATGGCTGTTCCAAGTATGGAAGTCCCCATTTTGAAGCAAAACAACGGTCTCCTTTGCTTTGATGAAAAAGACGCCCATATGCTGGAACCTACGGCTTGCATTCGCTGCGGACGCTGTGTTCACGGTTGCCCGATGGATTTGATGCCTGCTCGTCTTGAGACTTTCTCTAAAGTAAAAGATGTTGATCAGCTGATCGAATTTGATGTAATGAACTGTATGGAATGTGGTACTTGCGCCTTTAATTGTCCGGCTCATCGTCCGCTTGTTCAGGCAATCCGCCTCGGCAAAGGACTTGTTCGTGCAAAACAGGCTGCTGATAAAGCTAAGGCCCAAAAAGCAAAAGAAGCGGAGGGGAACAAATAATGGCAGAAAAACTAATTGTATCTTCGTCCCCGCATATTAAAGCCGGCATTACTACCCGCAAAATTATGCTGGACGTTATTATTGCTTTGATTCCTGCATGTATTGCCTCCATCATTTATTTTGGATGGCAGTCAGCGATGCTCCTTGTGGTATCTGTTGTCACCTGTGTGGTTGCTGAATACATATCCCGCAAGGTTATGAAACGCGACAATACGATTGGTGATCTTTCGGCTGTCGTTACCGGCCTTCTGATTGCAATGAATGTCCCCAGCAGCTTAAACCCCTTTATGATGATGCTGGGCGATGTTGCTGCAATCGTTGTCGTCAAGCAGATGTTTGGCGGCATTGGTCAGAACTTCGTCAACCCTGCCCTGATCGGTCGTATCGTTTTGATGAACTCCTTCCCTGGCCCCATGAGCAGCTGGACTATGACAAGCCAGGCAATCGATGGTGCCACCACTGCAACTCCTCTGGGAATTGTTAAGATGGGACTTTCCGATCCGCTTCCGAGCTATCTGCAGATGTTCCTCGGCAACCGCGGGGGCTGCCTCGGTGAAACCTGCGGTCTTGCACTTCTGATCGGTTTTGCTTATCTGCTGATCCGCAAAGTGATTTCCCCGGTTATTCCTCTCTGCTATATCGGCACTGCTGCTTTAATGTCCGCACTTCTCGGCAGAGATGTTTTGTTTGATATCTTGGCAGGCGGCCTGCTGCTTGGTGCTATCTTTATGGCAACCGATTACACCACCAGCCCAATCACCATAAAAGGCAAAGTGATTTATGCAATTGGCTGCGGTGTTCTCACGATCCTAATTCGTAAATTTGGTGCTTTGCCGGAAGGTGTCTCCTATTCCATTATTATCATGAATCTTCTCGTCCCGCTGATTGAACGCGGAACACGCCCGAGAACATTTGGAAAGGAGCGTGCAAAGAAATGAAACTGAATCCAAAGGATATTTTAAAGCCAACTCTGGTTCTTTTCGTAATTTGTTTAGTCGTTACCGGCGGACTTGCCTTTACGAATAAAGCAACAAAAGATCAGGTTGCACTGATCAACAAGCAAACGGAAGCCGACACTCAAAAGCGTGTTCTTTCCACTGCTGACTCATTTGGCGCCAAACAATCTTTTGGCGACGGAAACGAAAACAACTATGTTGTAGCAAAACAAGGCAGCGAAGTTGTTGGTTACGTCTTCACGACTTCCAGCAAATCTTATGGCGGTGCTATTAAGGTGATGACCGGAATCGATAAGACTGGAAAAGTCACTGGTGTTGAACTGCTTTCTACCAACGACACTCCCGGTCTGGGCTTAAATGCTCAAAAATCAGAATTCCGTGATCAATACAAAAAAGCAATTCCTTCTTCTGGTGAATTTACGGTAACAAAATCCGGCGAAAAAGGCGACGATAAAATCAATGCTTTAACCGGTGCTACAATTACCAGTAAAGCAGTCACCTCCGCCGTAAATGATGCAATTAAGGAATTTAACACTGTGAAGGGGGGCGCTTGAGATGGAAGAAAAGAAAAGTCTTTGGCAAGAATTTACAAAAGGCCTCATTCGTGAAAATCCAGTTTTGCGTCTTGTCCTCGGGTGCTGCGCAACGTTGGCACTTTCAACCAGCGCAAGCAATGCAATCGGTATGGGGCTTGCCACAACTTTTGTTCTTATTTGTTCCAACTTTGTAATTTCTTTGCTTCGAAATATTATTCCGGATACGGTTCGTATCCCCTGCTACATTGTTTTGATTGCAGGTTTTGTTTCTTTTGTACAGATGCTGATTGAAGCCTATTCTCCGGCTCTGAAAGCTGCAATGGGCATTTATCTGCCTCTTATCGTTGTAAACTGTATTATCCTTGGCCGTGCAGAAGGCTTTGCAAATAAGCATAAAGTATTGCCTTCCATCTTTGATGGTCTTGGAATGGGACTCGGTTTTACACTGACTCTGTTCGTTATGGGCTGCATCCGTGAGCTGATCGGTTCCGGCACAATTCTTGGATTCCAGATTATGCCCGCTTCTTATCCTGGAATTATTTTGTTCCTTTTGCCTCCCGGCGGCTTCTTCGTCTTCGGTATTTTGATGGCAATTACCAACAAAATTGCAGAGGGCAAAGGCGAGCCTGTTTCTGAACTTGGCTGCGATCACTGCCCAATGGCAGGTTGCTGCTCAATATCGGCTCAAAAAGAGAAGGGAGCTGACAAATAATGGATTTTAAATCATTACTCGCCATCTTTTTGGCAGCTATCCTGACTGAAAACTATATTCTAAATAAGTTTCTTGGTATCTGCCCGTTTTTAGGTGTTTCCAAAAAGTTGGATACTGCTACTGGTATGAGTGTGGCCGTTATCTTTGTTATGGTCATCTCTACTGCAGTTACCTATCCGATTTACACTTATGTGCTAGTTCCGAACGGCCTATCTTACTTACAGACCGTGCTTTTCATTTTGATTATCGCTGCGTTGGTTCAGTTTATTGAAACTGTTCTGAAAAAGTACATTCCTACTCTTTATCGGGCTTTAGGAATCTATTTGCCTTTGATCACTACTAACTGCGCAGTACTCGGTATTACCATGCTGGTAATTGATAAGGGTGAAAATTATATTGAAGCGCTGGTCAATGCACTTGGTTCCGGTGTCGGATTCCTTGTTGCAATGGTAATTTTTGCAGGTATTCGCGAGCGCCTAGAGCACAATGATATTCCAAAATTTCTCAGGGGGCTTCCGATCACTTTGGTCGCAGCTTCTCTAACAGCTGTCTCTTTCCTTGGATTCCAAGGCTTAGTTGATGGCATGCTGCGTTAAGGAGGGCTAAAAACGATGAATGAAATTACATTCCCAATTGTTTTAGTCGCCGGAATCGGTATTTTGTGCGGTGTCGTTTTGGCAATCGCTTCTATCATTATGGCCGTTCCCAAAGACGAAAAAGAGATTGAAATTCGCGACGTTCTGCCCGGTGCAAACTGCGGTGCCTGCGGATTTTCCGGTTGCGACGGTTATGCTGCCGCTTTAGCAAAAGGGGAAGCACAACCTGGACTTTGCGCCCCTGGCGGCGCTGCTGTTGCAGCAGCTACAGCCAAAATTCTCGGCGGCAGTGCTGGTACTGTAGAAGAAAAAGTAGCTGTCGTCCACTGCCTCGGAAGCAACGACAACACACAGAACAAAGTTGTTTATGAAGGAATTGAATCCTGTGCAGCTGCTAATATTGTTGCGGGCGGCGTTGCTGACTGCGAATATGGATGCATGGGAATCGGCGACTGCGTAAAAGCCTGCCAATATGATGCCATTGAGGTTTGTAACGGTGTTGCCCGTGTTGATCCTATCCGTTGCAAAGGCTGTACCATGTGTGTAAAAGCATGCCCGAAGCATCTGATCGATATGGTTCCTAAAAAGAAGCAGGCCGTTAACTTTTGCCAGAACTGTGACAAAGGTCCAATGGTCATGAAAGTCTGCAAAGTGGGTTGTATTGGCTGCATGAAATGCGTTAAAACATGCCCACAAGGAGCAATTAAAGTCGATAAATTCCATGCGATTGTCGATCCTTCCAAATGTATTGGCTGTGGTGCCTGTATTGAAGTTTGTCCTCGACATTGCTTAAAGATGATGGATGTTTGATTCTTTCTTGATTTTATAAAAAGGCCGTTTGGAAATTTTTCCAAACGGTTTTTTGTTATTTAAAAATACCTTTTGCGCTTTTTTATTTTAAAATGGTTTAAAACCTCATTATTTATCAACAGCAATCTTCACGAAAAATTTTTTGCACTGCTGATGCGGATTGAAGCAAAAGTTTTTTCTCTTCCTCATTTAATGGGATATCAAGCACTCGCTCCACCCCCTTACTGCTGAGAATTGCCGGAACTCCCATGCAAATATCAGATAATCCATAATGTCCGTCGATAAAAGTGCTCACCGACAGAATACTGTGCTCATCACGTACAATACTCTCACAAATTCTGCGGCAGCTGCTTGCAATTCCATAATAGGTGGCACCTTTTTTCTGAATAATTTGATAAGCACTATCCCGCACTTCTCGATATAAATCTTTGAGATCTGAATCTTTTAAGGTTTCCCCTGTCGCCGCACAGTAATTTTTTAAATCAATCCCCGAAATATTTGCACTGCTCCAAACAGGCAGCTCACTGTCTCCATGCTCACCGATAATAAAAGCATGCACCACTCTTGGATCCAAAGATAATTTTTTTCCTAGAAGATATTTTAACCGTGCAGTATCCAGCACCGTTCCGCTTCCCAAAACATGTTCTTTAGAAAAGCCTGAATATTGCAGAGCTGCATAGGTCAAAATATCTACTGGATTGCTTACAATCAGCAAAATTCCATCTTGATTATATTGCGTGATTTTCGGAATCATCTCCCGAAAAATTTTAAGATTTTTATGCGCAAGATCATCTCGACTCTCTCCAGGCTTCTGATTAGCACCTGCAGCAATAATAACAATTCCAGCTCCTTTTAAATCCTGCCAGTCCCCTGCTGCAATCTCCATTGGCTTTGTAAATGGAATACTATGACCGAGATCCATTGCCTCTCCCTGTGCTTTTTCCTGATTAATATCAATTAAAATCATTTCCCGAAAAAGCCCACTTTCCAATAAAGAAAAGGCAATGCTCGAACCTACAAATCCACAGCCTACAACCGCACATTTATGAAAATCCGTCATACAAAATCTTCTCCTTTTTTAGTTAGTATAGCAATTTTCGATTTATTTATGAAAAATGAAACCGTTTTTTGTTTTCGTACATCCCAGGACTTTATTAGTAAACAAAAACTTCTTATGAATATTTTGGTCTTTACTTGACATTCTATCAAGTAGCGATTATTATGATATGTAGTATTAAAAACTACATTACATTATTTTAAAAACTTGTTTCTTTTTCTTCTTAAAGGAGGAATTATCATGACACCCAGTGTTTGCATTTTTGGAGATTCCGTTGCAAAGGGCATTGTGTTCGATACCGTAAAGGAAAAATATTTACTTTTAAAAAATCGATTTTCCAATTTAATTGGAGCAAGAGATGGAATTCAAATTAAAAATTATTCTCATTTTGGATGCACTATTAAACAGGGGAAAATTTCAATTGAAAAACATCTGGCCGAACTTTCTAATTATGATGCAGTCATTTTGGAATATGGCGGAAATGACTGCGATCTTTCATGGGAACAGGTCGCTGCTGATCCCAAAGGCATTCATTTGCCTAAAACGCCAATTACCGAATTTTCAGAAACCTATCGCCAACTAGTTAGTGAAATCAAAGAATCAGGAGGCACTCCAGTCTTAATGACACTGCCGCCGATTTATGCTCCACGGTATTTTTCATGGATTTCTCGTAATTTAGACGCACAAGCAATCCTGGATTATCTTGGGGATGTAGAATTTATCTATCGCTGGCATGAAATGTATAACCTCGCCATATGCCGTATTGCTTTGGAACAGCACCTTTCTCTCATTGACATCAGCAGCGCATTTTTACAAAAGGAAAATTATCAAGACCTCCTTTGCGCTGATGGAATCCATCCAAACGAAAATGGTCATCAGCTGATTGCAGACGAAATTGATCAGCAGTTAAACACGTTTAACTCTCATAGATTTCATCCTTCACAACTCGCATTTGCTTAAAAAATAAAAATAATTTTTGATCTCTCCCCGATATTATACATGTCCTAAAAAATATGATATAATAAAAAAGATTAATATTATAAAAATCTTTTCTTGAAAGGGAGAACAGAAAATGCAATTCGGCAAACAAATTCTTAACTATCAGGAAGAAATTCTTCAAGATCTGAAGGAACTTGTTGCAATTCCTTCGGTTGTCGGTAAATCAGAGCCTGACATGCCTTTTGGGAAACTGCCCGCTGCCGCCCTGCAAAAAATTCTGACCCGTGCAAAAGAGATGGGTCTGCAAACCGCCAATGTTGATAACTATGCCGGTCATGCGGAATATGGCACAGGAAAAGACTCTGCGGCAGTTCTTGTCCATATCGATGTCGTTCCTGCTGGTGAAGGCTGGGATACCGACCCTTTCACTACCACTCTGCGAGACAATCATTTATATGGAAGAGGAGTCGCTGATGATAAAGGTGCTGCCGTTGTAGCTCTATATTGTCTAAAGGCTCTAAAGGACGCTGGTATTCAAACACAGCGCCGCCTGCGGGTCATTTTTGGCTCCGGAGAAGAAATTGCCAGCAATGATCTTAAAATGTATTTTAAGAAACAGGAAATGCCGGTATTTGCTTTTACTCCCGACAGTGAATATGGAATTTGCAACCGTGAAAAAGGCATTTTACGTCTGGATCTGATTGTAGAAAACGACAGTACTGTTGTTACCTCTTTTGATGCAGGAACAGTGGTCAATGCTGTTCCCGGTCATGCAGAAGCAACGATTAACTGTTCCACCGAGCAAAAAGAAACTCTGAAAACTTTGGTAGAAAAGGACAGCAGCACTTTTTCATACTCAGAAAATGAAAACGGACTTCACATTTCTGCCAAAGGACTCTCCTGCCATGCCATGCAGCCACAGGAAGGCAAAAATGCCGCTGCACATCTTGCTTTGCTCTTAGGAAAGGTCTTTTCCGATCAAGAACTAGGCTCTCTCCTCACCTTTGTTAAAAATACAATTGGGCTCGAAACAAATGGTAATTCTCTGAAGGTCCGCCAGAGGGATGTGCAAAGCGGTCCTCTCACGCTGAATTTGGGGATTCTGCATATGGATAATCGTATTTCTTCTGCTGGAATTGATATTCGTTATCCGGTGACTTCTGATGGAAAAGCGCTTGCAAAATCGATTACTGCTATAGCGGCCGGATATGGAATTGCCTGCAAAATTCACGGGAATTCTGAACCGCTCTTCATTCCAGAAGATGCACCTTTTATCGAACTGCTTAAAGAAGGATACTCTCATGTAATGGGAGAAAATCCTACTCTATATGCAACTGGAGGCGGCACTTATGCCCGTGAGCTTCAGGGGCGCGGCGTTGCTTTTGGGCCATTCTTCCCTGAAGAGCCAGATCGTCGTTTACATAATTCTAATGAAAATATTGACCTTACCTATTTTATGAAGCATGCGCAAATCTGTATGGAAACGATGTATTTGATGGCTACAAAACCATAAACGGCCCTTTCTTGATAAATACAAACAATTTCAAATATTTAAACATTAAAAGAGACATCGACTAAAATCGGTGTCTCTTTTTTATTTTAATCGCTTAAAAAACTACCGAGTTTACAATTCGCCTAATCTCTCCCCCACACATGTTTCAACATAATTTCGCAGCTCCTATATCAAAATTAATTTATTATAAAACTTTTTGGCATTACACGGATATTTTAACATCATATGACCTATGCAACAAATTTCAGAACGTTTATTTGTTTAATATAAGTATTGAACTCACTTTTTTGAAATGATATGATGAAAATGGTAAAAATTAGCAGTAGCAGTAATATTATTTATAGTTGCTTTTTCCGCTGTATCTGTTTTAGTAATAATTTTCTTCGTCTAGTGAAGCATTTCATTTTTAACATTGATAAGAGTTGGAACAATCATTATATTAAATTTCCAACTCTTATTTTTTATTAAAAAGGAGGAATCCCATGCCCAAAAAAGTTGTCAGAACGGTACTTTTCTCGGTCCTGCTTGCTCTAATGGGAATCGTAATCCTGTTTGTTGCTTTAAAGGACAAGCTGCTTTTGCCGGCATCCAATCTATGGACAAAGCCCACCGCTCCTTCGTCAGCTGTTGCTTCGGGAACTGCAAGTGAAGATGAAGCAACAGTAAACGCCTTTGAACCTAAAATTTCGGTCCCGATGGGAGAAGCTGTCACCGCATATGATCTGCTTTTTACCGTTAATGATTTTACAACGACAAAACAGTATGATGGCAGTTTTCCGATTACAGACACGATTAAATATTGCAATTGCAATGAAGACGGCAG
Organism: Caproicibacterium sp. NSD3; assembly: GCF_053613275.1. Classification (NCBI taxonomy): domain Bacteria; kingdom Bacillati; phylum Bacillota; class Clostridia; order Eubacteriales; family Oscillospiraceae; genus Caproicibacterium; species Caproicibacterium sp. NSD3. The sequence goes on along the minus strand of NZ_CM132119.1, from coordinate 895,058 downwards.
TTTCAGCAATGAATATAATTATTTTATTACGAATTTAACGGTCGAAAATCCAACCGATCAGGATATCGAATATTATTTAAATGCCTTTGAATTTCATTGTTTTGATGAAAATGAGAAAAGAGTTTCCCCCAGTATTGACGAAGTTTTCAGTTATAATAAAGAAGATTCTGGAAGAAAGGATTATTTTCGACATGTTTTTTCTGCGCACAGTAAAGAAACTTTTCATCTGGTCAGCGTCGTAACCGACGAACGTCTTAAAAAGATTGCTCATATTCATTTTGTAGTCAGTCAGTCCGGATATAATGTCCATGGAATTGATGAATCAGCCAGAACGATTATCTTAAAGTAACCAATTTTTCATTAAAAAGGAGGAATCCTATGCCCAAAAAAGTTGTCAGAACGGTACTTTTTTCGGTCCTGCTTGCTCTAATGGGAATCGTGATCCTGTTTGTTGCTTTAAAGGACAAGCTGCTTTTGCCGGCATCCAATCTATGGACAAAGCCTACTACTCCTTCGTCGGCCATTTCTCCGGGAACTGCAAGTGAAGAGGAATCAGCAGTAAATGCCTTGGAACCTAAAATTTCGGTTCCGATGGGAGAAGCTGTCACCGCATACGATCTGCTTTTTACCGTTCATGATTTTACAACGACAAAACAGTGCGATGGCAGTTTTCCAATTACAGGCATGATTAAAAATTATAACTGCAATGAAGACGGCAGTTTCAGCAATGAATATAATTATTTTATTACGAATTTAACGGTCGAAAATCCAACCGATCAGAATATCGAATATTATTTAAATGCCTTTGAATTCCATTGTTTTGATGAAAATGGGGAAAGAGTTTCCCCCAGTATCAGCGAAGTTTTCAGTTATGATAAAAATAAAAAAGAGCTTATTCCCGGAAGAAAAGATTATTTTCGGTATGTCTTTTCTGCGCACAGCAAAGAGACTTTTCACCTGGTCAGCATCGTAACTGACGAAAATCTTAAAAAGATTGCTCATATTTATTTTGTAGTCAGTCAGTCCGGATATAATTCCCATGGAATTGACGAATCAGCCAGAGCGATTATCTTAAAGTAACCAAAGGGGATTTTATATGAAACAACTTATTAAATTAGAAATCGGCAGAGCGTTTCACGGCCGAATGTTTTATATTTCCATTTTAATTGGAAGTATTTTAAGTTTGCTGCAGATTATCTTTCATGTCATTCCGACTTCAATGAACATTGATTTGTATCTCACAAAGATGGACTCTCCACGTTTATATCCGGGGTGGCTTTTCTCCTCATGGCTGGGCGGGAATGTATTTGATATCGAAAGTTTTCTTTTCTATCTTTTGCTCCCAATTCTGGCGGTTCTTCCATTTGGAGACAGCTATTTTACCGACCGAAAAAGCGGATACCTAAAAAATGTTTATATTCGAACAAAAAAGAAAAATTATTTAACCGCCAAAGCAGCCGCAGCTTTTCTTTCTGGAGGCACGGCCGTTGTAATTCCGCTTCTTTTAAACCTAGCGCTTGCAGCGCTGTTTTTACCGGCGCTAAAACCTGAATCAACCGCACCTTATGGCAGTATCGCAGAAGAAAGTATGTGGTCGGAATTATATTATTCCAGTCCGTGGGCTTATGTCTTTGCTTATCTGCTCATTGATTTTATATTTGCGGGAATTTTCGCTCTGATCGCACTGGGAATCAGTCAGGCTGCTGATTATCGCTTTATCGTCATTCTTTTCCCGCTGTTTCTTTATCTTTTTATTTATTCTACTGCAAATCTTTTGCATGCACACGCTTTTGCACCGACCGATTTTTTAAATTCCGGCTTTGGTAGTGGAAATTCTTTTTCGATCATTCTCGGAGAAGGCGCCGCTCTGGCAGGCTTAGGCCTTGGGACATTCTGGATTGGAGGGAGGCAGGAAACCTATTAAACATATAAATAACAGTCGAAAACTGATTTTGAAAGAAAAATATTTTTATCTTGCTTATGCAGCCGCCCTCCCCTTTTTCCTCTTTCTTTTCCTCTCTTCAGAATATGCTTCCTACCAAAAGGAAGGCTATTTTCTTTGCTATGGGGACTGCTTTTGCAGCGTTTGTATAGCATCGGTTCTAGGACTTTTTTTCGTTCCATTTGTGTTTTTTATGACCTGCTTTTTATCGGAACGAATTTTTTCGAGTCAGATGATCTTGCGGCTCAAAAAGCGGGAAACTGTTTGGAATCTACAGGTGATCGTTCTCATAAAAACAGCATTTTACTGTTCCACTTATTTGACCGCGTGGACTGCATTTCTCGGGACCTTCTTTTCCAATCAGATTTTAAATTGGAATAAGCAGAGAAGTATCTTTTTCCTAACTACACAAGCAACGGTGGGGAACTATTCTATCTGGGAAATTGTGCTGTTATTTTGGCTGTGCTCTTTTTTGCTGTTCGCTGCCATTCCGCTTTGCGCGCTATTCATTCAATGGATCAGCGGAAAAGAGATTGCAGGGTGGCTTTATTTGATTTTGATAACCGGCTGGAATATGGGTCCTCCCTTTAAGCTCTTGAGCGGAAAACTTTATCTTTGGTACCGAAGTTTTTTAGATCCCTCCATTTTTGCAGTAGGGATTTTCGGCTGTATCGGTTTAATTTTTGTCCTGTGGATGATCGGGAAAAAGCAAGCGAGAAGAAAGGACTTTTGGAATGCATAAAGGAAATCAAGGGACCGTCCTTCATCAGCTGCGTTATGATATTTACCATGGCACCCGCAACAATTGGCTTCAATATGTCGGCTTTATTTTTGTCTTTATCTTGATTCATTCCTTCTTTTTGACGCATTGGCAGACTTTATCCTCTCATGGTACGGTAAGTGCTTGTCCCAGTTGCTGGGATTATATTCTGGATTTTTTCAAAGGAATTCAGAAAGTCTCTTTTACTGATCGTCGTGAGATATTCGATCTTCCGATTCCGTTTTTACTGTTTAATTTATCTTTGACATTTACAATCGGAAAATATGCCTGCTGTGATTTAGAAGGAATCGGACTTCTGACCCTGCTGCAATCCAAAAAGCGCAGGGTCTGGTGGGATGGAAAATGCCTATGGTGCGTTTTCCATGTTCTCTGCGTATATGCTCTGCTCTTTCTGACTGCATTTTGTTTTTCCGCTTTGAATGGAAACAGCTCGATGAAATTTACCCCGCAGTTAAACCAGACTTTATCGCAGATTCCAACCCAAACATTCGAAAAATGGACCTTGCTGCAAGCAACGTTTTTTCTGCCGATATTGGTATCGATCGCGCTGGCTTTTTTGCAGATCAGCCTGTCGCTGTGGATTCCTCCGGTTTTCAGCTTACTTGCCATTATCTGTCTGCTGGTTATTTCTGCTTATTTCTGCAATCCGTTTCTGATCGGAAATTATTTTATGCTGCTGCGGTCGGATTTGGCTTTAAAAGACGGTGTTTCTTTACAGACGGGCTATCTTGTTAGTATCGGACTTTTATTTCTCAGCTTTTTCTGCGGAAAAATTCGTTTTTGCAAGATGGACTTTTTATCCAGGAGTGAAATTTATGAAAATTGAAATACATAATTTATCGAAGGTAATTCGAAAAGCGACAATTTTAGATCAGATTTCGCTTGTAATGGAAAGCGGAAAGATTTATGGGCTGCAGGGCAGAAATGGTTCTGGAAAGACCATGCTGATGCGCTGCATCTGCGGACTGGTTTACCCCACAGAAGGGGAAATTTGGATTGATGAAAAGAAGCTCAACCAAGACATTTCTTTTCCACAGAGCATTGGAGCATTAATTGAAAACCCGGGATTTATCGGCAGCTATTCCGGATTTCAAAATCTAAAGCTGCTGGCTTCCATCAATCCAACCATTGATGATGCCCAAATAGCATCAAGCATGGAGCGTCTTGGGCTTATCCCGAATGACCGCAAAAAATATCGAAAATATTCATTGGGAATGAAACAAAAACTCGGGATTGCAGCGGCTTTTATGGAAAATCCCGACTTAATCCTCCTCGACGAGCCATTTAACACACTGGACGAAAAAAGCATTGCGGTCGTAAAAGACATTCTGCTCGAAAAGAAAAAGCAAGGGACTTTAATTCTGCTTTCCTGCCATGACCACGAGGATTTAGAGCAGATCTGCGATGAGATTTTTGTGATTCAGGATGGAAAACAGATTCGGACTTATTCTCCACTTAAAGAATCAGAGAGGTCTAAAACAAATGAAGAAGAAACATAAGGGTTTAAAAATTCTGGGAATCGTTCTCGGCTGCGGATTGCTGATTGGATATGTTATGCGTGTCTTTACGCTGAATCAGAAATACCCTCAGCCGCAGGTACAAACATTCTCCATGAACGAATGGGCTGATTATGATGGAATTGAGGTAAAAGTCACACAAGCACAGATCAAAGATCAAGACTTCATGATGGAAAACCAACTCATAACGACTGCGCCGGCTCCCGGAAGAGAGGCCAAGTGGCTATTAGTCACAATGGAACTAAAAAGCAGCAGCACAGACACAGCACAGGGACGAGTTTATTTGACGGAGGCGGAATCTGGCGCATGGAATAACGGAGTCGCAGCAGAGTTGATTTCAAATGTCAATAACCCTGGAATATCATTGAGCGCTCCAATGAAATCCGGAGAAAGTAAAACTGTCGTTCTGCCATTTTCGATTAACCATGTACAGATGACCGATACTTCATGGGCCCATGCAGAAAGTCGCTCTTATGATTTGGTACTAGGGCTTTATCCGACGAAAAAAATAATTCCACTGCAAATCACATACTAAAATTACCTTTTTATTGATTGCACTCACATTGTAAAATTAAGATATAAATCTACCCCCAGACAGAATCGTGCGTTTTTATTTCACTATCCTATCTGGGGGCATTTTATTGAATTTTATAGCCACCAACATTTTTAAAAGCTACTTACAGTTATCCACAAAAGCGCGAAAAATTTTGAGCTGTTCTTCTGAATCGTACATCATTTCGGGGTGCCACTGTACTGCAACGACAAATTTTTTCTCGGCAACTTCGATTCCCTCGGAAACACCATCGGAAGAAACAGCGGTAACGGAAATATTTTTTCCGGGTTTAAAAACCGCTTGATGGTGAAAAGAATTCACATCAATTACTTTCTTCCCATAAATGCTTTCTAATATGGAACCTTTTGTCAGAGTAACAGAGTGCCAAGCATAGTTGCGGGGATAAATATCGCCAAAGTGATGCCCAAAGCCGCCATCTTTCTCCAAGTCCTGATAGAGAGTCCCTCCCATTGCAACATTCAAGATTTGGATACCGCGGCAGATACCCAATAGTGGTTTCTCTGTATTTTCCACGATATACCGTGTTACAGCAAGATCCTGTGCATCCCGCATGGGCATGACAGCACCACAGCCTTTTGCACGCTGACCATAATTTTCAGGGCCTACATCATGACCACCGGAAATCATGATGCCATCCATGCGGTCCAATATGTCCTTTAGATCCTCAAAATTTGAGCAAAGCGGGATCACTACAGGACACCCACCGACTTTTTCGGTCGCATTAATATAATCACCGGCAATAAAGTTCCAGTCCTGACCATCAATTCCCATTTTGGATACCTTGCCTACAGCGTCATGGTAATCATAATTGCATGTAATACCAATTAGTGGTTTCATAAATGGATTTCTCCTTTTCTTACATAAATCAAATTTAAAAGCTCTTACCGAACGTTATTTTTACAGTTTTCTATAAAAGAAATTTTTGACAACAGCTGTAATTTCTTGTCGTCTCTATAATGGATTTCTTTATAAATTACTCTTTTTGAGGGCTCTTGTCAATTTGCTTGGTATGGGCATCGGCATATTCCTTCTCTTCTTCCACCCATTTAGGCCATTTTTGAGTTTCCCACTTTTTGGGATCCGCAAAATACTCTTTGGTCAATTTTACAATTTGATTTACGCAGAAGTATACACCCAACAGATTGATGATCGTGTAAATGCCGGCAAAGAAGTCAACATAGTTAATCAAAGCATCAATACCAACCATGCCACCGACCAGAATCAGAGCCAGCATCCCCCAGCGACAGCCAACACTCAGTTTGTCTCCAACCAGCTTGCGAAACTGAGCTTCAGTGAATTCAATCTGCGCGCAGGCAGTGGTAAAAGTAAACAGTACTACAGATACAGTGACAATCAAAGTGCCTACATCCCCGATCGTATTGTTAAATGCAGTAGCTGTCATAACAGCGGGCGCCACATCGTTTTGCTGCCACACACCGGTAGTCAAAATCACAAGGCAGGTTAAAGAACAGACAATGATGGTGTCAAAGAAGACCTCAAAAACAGCCCACATGCTCTGCTGAATGGGATGGTTGACATCGGCAACTGCATGAGTAATGGTGGTAACACCGGTGCCGGAATCGTTGGAATAGCAGCCGCGTGCAACACCCCAGCGAATACTTTGAGTGACAGCAGCACCAGCAAAACCGCCCACTGCAGCACGACCGGTAAATGCATAACGAAAAATAGAAGCAAATGCGGCAGGCAGATTTTGAATATTCAGAATAATTACAATCAGTGTGCCTACAATGTATAGAACGCTCATTGCAGGAACCAGACGTTCCGTTACGCTCAGTAGGCTCTTCATGCCGCCAATAACAACGACAGCTACTAGGGCGGTCATAATAATTGTCACAGGCAGACGTGGAGCTCCCATGCCGACAATGTTATCCACACTGGAACCGATCTGTGCAGAAGCCGCCAAAAACAGGCAAACAATGCAAACAACTGCATAAAGGGGGCTAATCCATTTCCAGCCGGTGCCGGCAGTCAAATAGATCTGAGGACCACCCTCCCACTGGCCGTCTTTATTTAGGCGACGGTATTTCATAGCAACGGTGGTTTCGGAATACTTTACACAGCAGCAAACTAAACCGGAAACCCATAGCCAAAACACGCCGCCGGGACCGCCGTAAGCGATTGCCATTGCAGTCCCAATAATGTTGCCCGCACCTAAAGTGGACGCCAGTGCACCGGTAACAGCCTGCCAACTAGAAAATTTTCCATTTTCAGCTTTTTTGCCAAAGCCCTTGAAAATAGTGTTTTTCAGAATAAATCCCAGTTTGGTAAACTGCAAAAAGCCAAGCCGGAAAGACAAATACAGGCCCCCACCAACAATCCACAAAAGCATAGGGATTCCCCACAGCCAATTTGTAAATGCTAGGATGGCGTCCAAGACGGATTGCATAACATAACCCTCCTTTTTGTGATTGAACCGATAGATTAACGATCGTTTAAACTCATCATAATCGGTACAGTTGAATTCATGTCAAGAGGTATTTTTGAATAACTTATTAAAAAAGGCAAAGTCCACTTCACCTTTTTTAAAATTTATATGTTTTTCTTAGTAAAAAATGTAGCCTTGTTAAACCTATACTTTTTCACAAAAACATAATATTTTAAACAAAGCAAGTAAGAAATCCGACAATTTTTTCAACTTTATTTGCAATTGTTTTTTACCATTGTGATTCACTTAGATAAATAAATAATTTAAAATATATCTTTAAAGAAGGTTCAAAAATGAAAATCGGTGAGCTTTCAAAGCGTACTGGAGTTTCCCGTGATACAATCCGATATTATGTAAATCGCGGCATTCTGCTACCGGAAACCAACAGTGCCCAGTATAACTTTACGGAGCGTGAACTGCATGATCTTCAGGTAATCCTGCGAATGAAGCAGCAGCAATTTAATTTAAAAGAAATTCAGGATTACATATCATTGTGCAGACTTTCTAATCTGATCGAACCTGAAACGATCGATGAATGTCTGCGTATGATGAATAACAAAAAGCAAGAACTTCAGTCGCAGATTACCTTTTTAAAAGGAGCCATCACCAGCATTGACCAGGAGATTCTGGAACTTACCGGCCATGTTCACGGAGAGCCTCAAAGAACAGGGGTTCCACTTTCGGCTCTTCCTTTATTGGCTTGTCCTCGCTGCGGACAGCAACTGGAGGTAAGCCATGCGGATTTAAACACCCAAAACATTTTTTCAGGGGATCTCACCTGCAAATGCGGATATTGTGCCAAAATTGAAAACGGAATTGTCAAGACAGGAAAATTGTACACGGGGACCCATGACCAACCTGATTTGCGACGTGGACTTTATCGCAATATGGGCAATGTTTTTATGACGGATCTCGAAAAATGTTATGGTTATATTTCTGAGGAACTGCAGAAAATGGACACACAAGGAAAAGTAATTTTGGAAGCTAATATCAACGGATACTTTTTTCTCTATAACTACATGAGAAAGCTCGGTTCGGATTGCCTCTGTATCATTGTAGACAAATATCCGGAAATGCTTGAAATGTATAAATCGCTGATAGATCTACTCAACCTGAACCAAAAAATTCTTTATATCGCCGATGCTGACACAGATTACCCCTTAGCCCCCGGTTGTGTGGATATTCATGTGAGTTTTTTTGGTGAGAATGAACATCAGTTTTATCACAAAAACTGCTTTTTGTACGACGCAAAGCGTTATTTCTCAGACAAAGCGGTCATTTTAGGCAGTCTGCTCAGTTACCCACTTAATTCGGAAACACACAAGTTGCTTAGAAAAAAATATCCGGAGGGCAGCGAGGTCGGCTATAATCTTGCTGCTTTAAAGGAACAATATAGAAAACAAAACTACAGACTGACTGCACAAAAAGTGGGAATCATTCAGGAACTGCCGCTGAAGCAATACGCTTTTGAGTGCCATGTAAACGGTGAAACGCTTGAATTCTATCATTTCAAAGCAGAGCCAATGATTTTGCCGAAAAAAGAAGCACTTTAAGTAAATTTAAATAAATTGCGCTGCAATCAACAATAAAGAAGCACTTTAATTGACATCAATAAAAAAGGCCGCCAAAAGGCGGTCTTTAAAAATCACTTATAACCTTGAAATTCCAGGACTGTATAACTCCAATATTTTTAAATAACAATAACCCAGATCAAAGATCTGGGTTATTGTTATTTAAGCTATGGTGAACCATCGGGGATTCGAACCCCGGACACCCTGATTAAAAGTCAGGTGCTCTGCCAGCTGAGCTAATGATTCATTTCTTTTTTGAACAGCTTATATAGTATACCAATATTTGATGGATATGTCAATCATTTTTTTATTTTTTATTTTTATGGATTTTTTCATTTTTTATCGTGACTTTTTTAAAAAAGAAAAATGTCCCCTTCTTTTGATTTGACAATTTTAATTTTATTCTTCATAATGGAAACAAGGAAAAAATTTTATACTGAATAAATTTTACAGAAGTACAAATGAATGGAGCTTACGATTCAATGGAACAAGTTTTAGACCGCCGTACGGAAAATCCGGTGCTTCGATTTTTAAAATGGCGTTATGCGCCCTTTCTTGTTTTTTTAATTTATGCAATCATCATCCACTACACCATGCAGCTTGGAACAGATGATGATGTTCTTTTTGCGAAAGCCTTGGAAGAAGAGGGCCCTCTTCTTCATTATTATACAACCCGTTATGCTACTTGGACTTCGCGATTGCTTTTAGAAACTGTTCTAATTTATGTAATTAAGATTCCTTTACTTTGGAAAATACTTGATATTGCAATTTTCGTATCGATCCCAGCACTGCTTTCCCTTCTCTTTGACAAGGGAAACAATTGGGGAGTTCGCTGGCTTTTTGTCTTTTTAATGTTTCTCTATCCGTTTCATGATATGGCAACCGCCGGTTGGATTACAACAACAGTCAACTATCTCTGGCCACTAGCTGCAGGAATCGCTACTTTTTTACCCATTAAAAAACTTTTACAAAATGAACCACTTCGCTGGTACCATTACATAATTAATATTCCACTTGTACTCTTCGCTTCTAATCAGGAACAATGCTGTGTAATTATTGCCGCCATGTTTTTCTTCTTTTTAATGAAACAGATTATCTGTAAAAAGAGTTGGCACTATCCCGCCATTATGCTTTTTCTCTGTGCCTTAATGCTTCTTTTTATTATGACATGTCCCGGTAATAAAGCAAGGCTTGTTTCTAATACGGAATACTGGCTTCCGGAATTTTCCAACCTGCATTTAGGTGGAAAAATTGAATTGGGGTTTTCCTCTACCCTTTACGCATTTCTATTTATGATGGGTCCGTGCGGAGCTAATTATATCATTCTCTCATTTACGTTTTTATTGTTTTTAGCTGCGCTGAAAGCAAGAACTTCTATTTTTAAAAAGATCATTTGCTTTTTGCCCTTTGGTATCTGCCTGCTCTTTTCCCTGCAACCGGTTTTAAACTCTATTTCCATTTTGAATCGCTTTTTTAATCGGATTAATACTGCTATGACTTTGACCGGCACTCGCCCATTTTCACACTTACCCGAAACAATTTTGCCAGATGCTATTTTAAGTCTGATTTGTCTTGCAATCATTTTTTCCATGATTTTTGTTTTTCAAAACAAAAAACGATTTTGGCTTGCTCTTTACATCATGGCGGCAGGATTTATTACGCGTCTTGCAATGGGATTTTCTCCTACGGTCTGGGCCTCCAGTACTAGGACTTATTTATTCTTCTACATTGCGGTTATTGTCGACGCTGCTTTGGTTTTAATAGAAATACAAGAAAATTCCGCTGTACTTAAAATGAAACACTATCGTCTCAAAAAATAATAAATAATTAATGGAAAAAAGGCCACCTTAAACAGGTGGCCTTTTCAGAGAGAGGAGAAATTTATGAAAATGTCTTATAATCACTTTGAATATCTTTAAGATACACTCCTTATGTGATGGTTTGATGAAAAAAATCTGATAATTATAAAAATCTTTTACTTTCTAAGAACTCACTGAAATTTAGATTCTAATTTGGCTATTAATGGTTCTGAAAAATACTGGTTTTGAGAACATATCATCAACGCCATTGTGCAAAAGACAAGCAGCAATTTTTGTTCTAATTGAATATTGATTGCTTTTTAATTTAACCTTTTAAAATTTTTTTAAAAACAAGTTGACTTTTCAAACTGCAACTAATATAATATCAGTATAGCAAATGATACTGAATTGATTACAGTTAAAAGGAGGTTTGAGAAAATGAACAGTGACTTCTGCGTAGCCGTTCATGCATTGGTCTATTTAAATCGTAAAGCAGAAGTCGTTTCCAGCGAAGAACTTGCTAAAAACATCTGCACTCACCCTGCTCGGGTACGCAGGGTCCTCTCTAAGCTGAAACAAGCCGGTCTGGTCTCGACCAAAGAAGGAATCGAAGGCGGTTATCGTTTTGTCGGAAATCCAGAGTCGATTACACTTGATGAAATCAGCAAAGCGCTTGATGTTCGTTTTGTAGAATCTTCATGGCGCAGCGGAAACAGTGATATGGATTGTTTAATTGCTTCTGGGATTGCAAAAATTATGGATGGAATTTACGCAGATTTGGACAAACTATGTAAAGATCATTTGAAAACTGTAACAATTCAGACAATCGATGATGAAATTTTCCGCAAAAGCAAATAATCAAAGTTTATTTTTAAGGAGGAACACTTATGGAAATCAAAGCTTTAACATCCGAAAATTTTGAGGCTGAAGTTTTAAAAGAATCAAAAACAGTTCTAGTTGATTTTTGGGCAAGCTGGTGTGGACCCTGCCGCATGCTCTCCCCCGTTGTTGACCAAATTGCCGAAGAGCGTAAGGACATAAAAGTCTGCAAGGTTAACATTGATGAACAGCCGGAATTAGCACAAAAATTTGACGTTATGAGCATTCCAACACTGCTCGTTTTTCGTGATGGCAAACAGGTAAATTCTTCTGTTGGTGTACGCCCTAAACAAGATATTTTAAACCTTCTTTAATCTCCCAGCTATTCAAGAAAATTGCAAAAGCCGTCTCCCTATTATTGGAGGCGGCTTTTTTATTTCTTAAATAAAACAGCTGCTCTGCTTTTCCTCTCAAAAAAGGGAAAAACAAAGCAACTGCTAAACAATCTATAGTTAACTATAAAATAGAAATTAGATATCTTCCGGATCAACGACCGTCTTATCCTCTGCGGTTGCATAGGAGAAGCCAGCAACGATTTCCTTCGTATCACGGGCAATCATCAATTCCTCGTTGGTCGGAATAACCCATACCTGCACCTGAGAATCAAAGGAAGAAATCTTTCCGCCTTTCCCAAGAATCATCTGATCATTGAGAACACCGTCGACCTTCGTCCCAAGGAACCGCAGATAGCGACAGACACCATAACGGATCTTCGGAACATTTTCGCCAAGACCTGCTGTAAAGACGATTGCGTCAAGGCCATTCATCGCAGCAGCATAAGCACCGATATATTTTGCGATCTGATAAATCAGCATTTCGTGGGTTAGAGCAGCTCTGTGATCGCCACGAATTTCCGCGCTTGTTACATCACGGTCATCGCTGTAACCGCAGACACCAAGCATACCGGATTTTTTGTTGAGAAGATCGTCCATCTCTTTTGCAGTCATGCCCTCTTGTTCCATCAGGAACGTCACAATGGAGGGATCCAGATCGCCGCAACGAGTTCCCATCATAAAGCCGCCCAGCGGGGTCAGGCCCATGCTGGTATCCACAACATGACCATCTTTAATTGCGGTAACAGAAGAGCCATTTCCAATATGGCAGGTAACCATCTTAATATCTTCCAGCGGCTGATGCATCAGGTGTGCACAATGCTGGCTGACATAACGGTGGCTGGTTCCGTGGAAGCCATAGCGGCGAATCTTATATTTCTCATAATACTCATAAGGAATCGCGTACATATAGGCTTTTTCGGGCATGGTAGCATGAAAGCTTGTATCAAAAGTGATACATTCCGGCATCTCTGTACCGAACACCTCGCGGCATGCAAGGATTCCCTGCAGTTCCGGACCGTTATGAAGCGGTGCTAACGGTACAAGGCTCTCTACGCCCTTGATGACCTCGTCGTCAACTAATACGCTGTGATGGAAGATAGAACCGCCCTGCGCAACACGATGACCAATTGCAGCGATTTCAGAAAGTTTCTTGATTACGCCGAATTCTTTATCGACTAGAATCTGGGTCACGAGTTTAAAGGCTGCCTTGTGATCCGGCAGAGCGGGCTCAGAGCTAGTTTTGCGGCCGTCCGCAGTCTTATGGCTGAATGACCCCTTCTCCTGACCGATTCGTTCACAATTTCCTTTGCAGAGCATTTTCTCCGTGTCCATATCAATCAGCTGATACTTAAGCGAAGAACTGCCGGCATTGATGACCAGAATTTTCATTTTTGTTAACTTCCTCCTAAATTAAAAGATAAACAGAATTACTTGCAACTTTTTGATGAACAAAGTAATATATATATGATAATACATGTTTTTCGGGATTTCAAGGAAAAGGAGCAAGAAAACGATGAAAATATGCGCAGTCATATGTGAGCTAAACCCCTGTCACTTCGGTCATCAGGCTCTTTTTGACGCTGCGCGGAAAAATGGTGCCACCCACATTGCTGCTATTTTAAGCGGAGATTTTGTGCAGCGCGGCGAACCCGCTTTACTTCCAAAGTGGGAACGTGCTGCCCAAGCGCTCTCAATTGGTGCCGATTTAGTGATTGAACTTCCTGTTCCCTTTGCAACAGCCGGCGCAGAAATGTTTGCGAAAGGCGGCGTTTCGCTTGCCGGAGCCATCGGCGCAGACTTTCTTGCTTATGGCAGCGAGTGTGCAGATCTCAACGCCCTCAATTTTCTTGCAGATACGCTGCTTTCTGAAAAGTTTTCAGAGGGCTTAAATGACTTTTTAAGCGAAGGAATTTCTTTTGCTGCCGCGCGTGAGAAAGCAATCGAAGTTCTCTGCGGAAAAGGAATGGCGGTGCTTTTAAAAACGCCAAACAATATTCTTGCCGTCGAATATGAAAAAGCAAAAAAGGAACTGCATCTTTCCATGGATTCCATGACAATTCCGCGGTTGGGAGCTATGCACGACAGCCTTTGCGATTCCTCTTTCCAAAGCAGCAGTCGAATTCGTGAGGAGATTTTTTCCGATGGAGACTGGTTCCCCATGGTACCGGAAAAATCGGCTGTGATCCTCAAAGAAGCCATCGCAAAAGGTTATGCACCAGCTTCTTTTAAATACGCTGAGCGCGCTGTTCTCTATGCACTGAGAAAATTGCAGCCGGAAGACCTTGCGCGTCTTCCAGATATTTCGGAAGGCCTCGAAAATCGCATTTATGCTGCCGTTCGAAACGCTTCTTCTCTAGAGTCTCTTTACACGCAGATTAAAACGAAGCGCTATCCCTTATCCCGGATTCGAAGAATCATCCTCAGTGCATTTTTAGGGATTCAAAAAACAGATACTGCTCTGCTTCCTCCCTATCTTCGGATTCTTGCCATTGGAAAGAAAGGACAAGAACTTTTGCATTTTATCAAAAGCAACACAAATTTGCCGATTATTACACATTCCTCAGACCATTTTGCTCTTGACAGCAAAGCCTTTCATATGATTGAATTAGAGCATCTGGCATCTGATTTATATGCACTTTGTATGCCTGTTCCACGCCCTTGCGGCAGTGATTTCACCCATGGTATAATTGTTTCAGAATAAAGTCCAGAATTTAAGAGGGGGAAAAGCTCTTATGAGTATCGAAATGCAGGAAATTGAATATGAACCGTTTGGACGATGCATTAAAATTTCCAACCGGGTTTTGGAGGCAATTATCTCGATTGATTTTGGTCCCCGCATCTTAAAATTCAATTTTCTGAATGAAGAAAACACACTGTATGAAGATAAGCAGGATCAGCATGTTTATCAAAATGAAATTCTACATGAATATTTTGGAAAAGACGCAAAGTTTCACTGTTATGGCGGACACCGACTCTCAGTTGCACCGGACGTAATGCCTCAAAGCTATTATCCCGATAACGAACCGGTCGTCTATGGCCCTATTAATGGCGGAGTCACTTTTACATCGCCCCGCCAGCAAGACAGCGATCTTCAGTTTTCCATGGATATCATGATGTCGGACGGAACTTCCGATATTATGGTCGTTCACAAACTAAAAAATTGTTCCTCTTCCGAAAAGAATATTGCGCTTGCCGGAATTACAATGGCACAAAGAGATGGTCTCTTGATTGTTCCCCAAAATCGGGGCCACGATGAAAAACACTATCCAAACCGTCATCTTTCCCTGTGGCCTTTTTCGAGTTTCCGCGACCCGCGCCTTTTTGTTGGAGATCGATATTTAACGGTTAAACACGCGGCGGCAGAACAATATTTAAAATTTGGAATCAATGATGTACAGGGTTGGGCGGTTTATGTTCGCAATCACACCGCCCTGATGGCACGTTTTATTCATAACACCGCCTTCGCCTATCCGGATTTCGGGGCCTCTTTTGAATCTTACGTCTGCAATGATTACACCGAAATGCGGGTGCTTTCTCCACTCTATACGGCTGCTCCCGGAAAAATAATTCGTCATGTTGAAAACCTTTCACTTTTTCACGTTGACAATCTTCCGAACGCTGAAGACGAAGATGCCATTGAAAACTTTTGCGAACAGCTTGCGCCCTAATAATAAATATTTAAAAATGACCCATGTTCCGTAAATAAACGGGGCATGGGTCATTTTTTATGCTTTTATACGGGTTTTTCCAACTGACGGACAAAAGCTGCCGGTCTTTTATTTATCTGTTCGGCTTCTTTCGCCTGCAACACATGATAATGCTTGATCAACAACTCTACAAACTCTTTTTCTGCTGCCGTTAACTCCGATTTTTCCTTGTAGATCACGCCAAATCGAAGACATTCGTTACACCCTAAAAGAGGGATGGAAACCACCTGATAGCGAGAATCCTGTTGTTCAAATTCTGTAATGCCTATCGTAAAAAAATTACTCTCAGAAATTAGGCTCATCTGCTCTGCACGATCATTTACATAAACAATTTTTGGTGACTCGTTTAAATCCAAATGAAGATTCTGCGTTGTAATTCGATAAATAAAGTCTTCAAATTGGCCAATATAGCGAACAAATCCATATTGTTTCAATGCTGAAAGGTCGATCAACTCATGATTTTGAAGAAGCTCATGACTGCGTGACAGACAAATAGACGGCTGAAAAAGCGCCAGTGGAACAAAATGAAGTCCCGCTTCGAAAAATTGTTTTTGTTTTGCTGAAGATTCACGAGAAGCAAAATGGATCACCCCTACATTTGATTTTCCTTCCATTACATTTTCAATCACATTCATTTCCGCATCTTCTTTTAAATAAAAAGAAAAGTTTTTCTCATTCTGATGCTTTCTGCAAATCTGATTAAAACATTCGGCCGTATGTGAAAAACGAGTCATAGAAACATTAAGGGTACTCTTTTCCGATTTAGAGGAATCCGAAAACGTTTTTAGCCGCTCAAGTTCTTTTAAAATGATTTTACAGTGATCCAAAAAATGTTCTCCATCCGGTGTTAGAGAGCAGCCTTTTCGAGTTCTGTAAAAAAGCTGCACACCAGCCTCTTGTTCGATTTCCTTAATAATATGGCTCAAATGAGGCTGTGAAATATAGAGCAGTTTAGCCGCCTGATTAATCGAACCGTTCTGTGCGACTTTTTCAAAATACTCTAGATATTTAATTTCCAAAGTGCAAAGCCCCCTAATTTTTTTAATTTATTCTTAATTTTAATTTATAAAATTAAGAATATTATCTTTATTAGTTTATTAAATTCCGTATTATTTATATCATATTTCCACTTTTTCGTAAAGCAAATCATAGTTTTTTGTATGATTACATGGATTTTACTTCCAGTTTCTGTTGATTTTTTCTATATCATCCTCCGATAGTTCTATTCGGAATTCGAATAATCAGGCTTCATTAAATTATGTTATAGTATTAATATACATTAATTAATAAATGATTTCGGGGTGATTTTTATTAAAATGAAACAATTATTAGAAAATTCGCTAAGAAGCGCTGTTTTATATGGTCAGCATTACCTTGCAAACGGAAAGGTCGCATCCTACATTCCGGAATTAGCAAAGGCTGATCTACATCAATTAGGACTTTGCCTAATTACGAGAGAAAAAGAAATTTATCACGCGGGCGACTGGTTAGTCCCCTTTACCATGCAAAGTATTTCAAAAACTTTTTCTTTAATTGCGGCACTCCAAACAGCCGGATACCAAAAAGTTTTTAGTAAAGTAGGCATGGAACCTACCGGTGATGGATTTGACAGCATTGTCCAGTTGGAAACCAAGCAGTTAATCCCTTTTAATCCTATGATTAATGCTGGTGCAATCGTCACTGTTAGCTGTATTGACAGCAAAGATCCCGTGAAAGAATTTTTGGATTTGGTACATAAGCTATGCGCAAACAACGAAATTAAAATAAATGAAGCTACCTATTTGTCAGAAAAAAAAGCCGGCATGCGCAACCGTTCCATTGCCTATCTTTTGGAAAGTGACCACATCCTCGAGGGAGATCCCGAAATCATTTTGGATCATTATTTTAAGATGTGTTCGGTTTCTGTTACGACAAAAGATCTCGCTCATTATGCTTGGGTTTTAGCAAACGATGGGCTTGATCCCAACACAGGAGAACAGTTGATCGAAGGGTGGATCGTACGGATCGTAAAAACTTTGATGATGACTTGCGGCATGTACGACGAATCCGGTGAATTTGCAGTCAAAGCGGGGATTCCCTCAAAAAGTGGAGTAGGAGGTGGAATCGTATCTGCAGCCCCAAATGGAATTGGAATTGCTGCTTTTGGCCCGGCACTCAATAAGAAAGGAAATAGTGTCGGCGGTACACATATGATCGAATACTTATCCAAGGAACTTAATCTTCATTATTTTGCAAACCAGTCTTCCATCACAGCATAAAAAGATAGAAAGATAAAAAGATTAAAAGGAGTTGGAAAAATTGGAAGCTATCAGTCAGCAAATCGGGAATATTAATGATTTTCTCTACGGGTACATTTTAATTGCACTTTTAATTTTCGGCGGCATCTTTTTTTCAATCGCCACACGATTCGTACAATTTCGAAAGTTTAAAGAAGGCAACCGATTATTATTTGAAAAAAGCAACAATGCCCAAGCCGTTTCCGGGTTTCAGGCCCTTATGGTTTCGACCGCTTCCCGTGTAGGTGTCGGCAACATTGCCGGTGTTGCAACAGCAATTGCACTGGGCGGCTCCGGAGCCGTATTCTGGATGTGGGTGACCGCACTGCTCGGTGGTGCAACAGCCTGCATAGAAAGCACCATGGCACAGGTCTATAAAAAGAAAAACAAAGATGGTTCATTCAGCGGCGGCCCCGCTTATTATATTCAAAAAGTTTTTCATAAACGCTGGTTGAGTGTTTTGTTCTCCATTTGTCTAATCGTCACATTCGCTTATGGCTTTGAATGTTTACAGGCAAATTTGATCACTTCTTCTATGGAGCGTTATGTCGGAACCGACCCAACAGCCATTATCATTATCGGTCTGATCATGTCGGCTCTGACAGCATATGCAGTCTTTGGAGGACAGAAAACCATTGCAAAAATCACCGAAGTGATGGTTCCCGTCATGGCTGCTATCTACCTTGTTTTCTGTCTCGTTGTCATCATTACAAATGCTTCGAATCTGCCGGGCGTTTTTTCCAGTATTTTTGCAAATGCTTTCGACTTTAAAACCATTTTTGCAGGATTCTCCGGTTCCGCAATCATGTACGGCGTAAAAAGAGGCCTTTATTCCAATGAAGCCGGCATGGGTTCCGCACCAAACGCTGCCGCTACTGTTGCAACCTCTCACCCCGCAAAACAAGGGTTTGTACAAATGCTGGCAGTCTATATCGATACCATTCTGATTTGCAGTGCAACCGCCCTGATGGTTTTAAGTACCGGTGTTTCCACAAAAGGTGAATCGGCACTTCCTCTGGTACAAAAAGCGGTCGGTTCTCAATTTGGAGAACTCGGAATCTTAATTATCACAGTCTCCATTTTCTTTTTTGCATTCAGCACCATTATCGGAAATTATTATTATACAGAATCCAATGTCCTTTATATTTTGCAAAGACCAACTAATTTTAAATTGTTCCGCACCAGCATTGTAGTTGGCGTTTTTATTGGTTGTATCATGGATACCAGCCTTGCATGGAATATTGCCGATTTTACAATGTGTCTGATGGCCATTTTAAATGTACCGGCATTGCTCTGCATGACTCGTAAATATCTGCATGTCCTTTCTGATTATGAAAATCAGAGAAAACAAGGCAAAAATCCTGTTTTCTATGCAAAAGATGCGGGGATTGATGATGCCGATTATTGGGAATATTCTGATCTCTCCGATGAAACGGAAGTTCCCGCAGTAAAAACATCCTGAGCTCCTTAATTCAAAGAAATGGTGTCCGATAAAATATCGGACACCATTTCTTTATTTTGCAAAAATATTTTCCATCTCTGCTTGAGCGACACGCTCTTTAATTGCGGCAATATTTGTCGTATAAATTCCTTTTTCTTTCATACGCTGAAACAAAACTGAACCCGAAAAAGTATACCTTTTTCGAATTCCTTCCGGTGTTTGCATCTGTTCCCTCACAAAATGAATCGCATCTCCAACTGCAGTTGATTCCGGCAAAGTAAGCAATTTCTGCTTTTTAGCGAACCGTACTGCATTAAAGCCTGCCAACGTTCCTGTTACGATCGCCTCCGTGTGTCCAACTAAAAGTCCTACCTTTTCTCCAGCACAAAATAGATTTTCCATACCCTCTACTTTGAGTGTATCATCCCGCGGAGCCATTTCAAAAAAGCGCATGGAATTTGCACGGCCTCCGGCATATGGATCCTCATACTGCGCATTCGAAAGTCCAGGAATCTGATGAAGACGCTGTAAATTAAAATAGGGCGTCATCAATTTTACATGTCCTGTATCAAGCAGAATCAAATTTTTTGCGAATTCCGGTTGTGCATATTGTTGACAGCTTTTGATAGAAAGATGATTTTCGATCAGTTCTGGTGGAATTGGAATTATTGCGACCCCTTTTTGATTCAGCGTCTCAACTATTTTTGGAGAAAGTGATTCTTTTAATAGCTTACAGGAACCGCTCATAGCACCGAACGTACCATCTTCCTTTTGTCCACAGATTTCCTTAATTCCACAGAGACCGGTCAAGCTAACCCTGCCGCCAAAACTGGGGCAGCGCAAAACACACATAGCACAGCCGTTCCCGTATTTTCCGCAATTCTGCATTGGCCCCGCTGTTCCAGTTGCATCCACAAAAGCGTCTCCAGAAATTCTTGTTCCATCCATAAGCTCCACTGCCATTAAGCTGTTTTCTTTTTTCTCCACTTTGGATACACGCGCTTGGAATCGAACTTCTACGTTCAAGCTTTTTAAATACCGCTCTACAGCCCCGGGCATTTTTCCAACATCATAAATACTTGCATGCTCATGGCCAGGAAAGGAAACATTACGGTGTCTGCAGTGCTGATCAATTAAACAAAACAGTTCCCCACCACCCATGGCGATCATTTCTTCTTCTGCAGTATAACGTCCGTTATTTCGCATAATTCCGCCGACTAAACCGGTTCCCAAAAGCATATCGGTACGTTCTAATAAAACTGTTTCAGCTCCCATTTTAGCTGCGCGTACAGCAGCAGCACACCCTGCCCATCCGCCACCGACAATCACGATTTTCATCTTTTCATTCCTCACTTTCTTACTTTTTTAGCTTTTACTTGTTTTTATCTGTTATTTTTGACGACTCTCATTTAAAAATACGTCCTAAAAATTTCTTTTATGTGTCGCTTCCTTTCCCTTTATGTTATAATAAAAATACAATAAACAGACGGAGGCAATCATGATGTATGAAAATTGGGAAACGTTAAAATCCGCCTGCCTCGAATGCCAAAAATGTGATCTCTGTAAAGGGCGCACCAATCTGGTCTTCGGAGTCGGAAACCCGGAATCGAAGATTTTGTTTGTCGGAGAAGGCCCCGGCGAGCAAGAAGATTTAAAAGGGGAACCATTCGTCGGCCGCAGCGGACAACTTCTAGATAAATATCTTGACGCCGTAGGACTCGACCGCCATAAAAACATCTATATTGCAAACATTGTAAAATGTCGCCCACCAAAGAACCGCGATCCTCTGCCGGAAGAACAAGATGCTTGTATTTCATGGCTGCGCAATCAAACTGCTCTGATGCGTCCGAAAATTCTTGTCTGCCTCGGCAGAATCGCTGGACAAAAAATCATCAATCCAAATCTTCGCATTACAAAAGAGCATGGGCAATGGACTCAGAAAGGCGACATGTGGATGACTGCTACGTTGCACCCGGCGGCGCTTCTGCGCGATCCCAGAAAAAAGGCGGACGCTTTTGAGGATTTCCTTGCAATTCGAAAAAAAATGGAAGAACTCAAATTGATTGAGCCAATGAATAATCAATGATTTTAAAAAAGACTTCTCTGTACATCTCGCATTTGAGACATACAAAGAAGTCTTTTTCTTATGCCAAATGAAAAACATCCAGGCATAAAAAGGCAATCAAAACACCCAATACAAGCCCTGCAAGGACTTCTCTGGGTCGATGTCCCAAAGAAGTATCCATTTCTTCAATCCGCAGCAAATTCTTTTTTCGCCCCTCGGTCAATGCAGGATCCGCAAGAAGACACTCTTTCATAATGTTAATTGCCTCTGCATGACGGCCAGCCGCCCAGCGAACACCCATTGCATCATAAATGACAACACAGCCAAAACAAGTTAAAACCGCAAATATCGGCGAGCTAAATCCAAATAGCCTCCACGCCGTATAAACGATACTGCCGACAAAAGCAGAATGTGCGCTAGGCATTCCGCCTGCCGCAAGCATTTGATGCCAATTATAAAAACGGTTCTGTATATAAAAACGAATCGTTTTTATCAGTTGCGCTATTAACCAAGAAAGTACACCAATATTGATGAGCGGATTGCTCACAACTGTTCTCAGCATTTCGCCCTCGCTTTCTCTTTCTATCTCACACTCTCGTATCTTTTAGTTTACTACAGAATACTTTTTCGGTCAAGAAATTTGACAAAATGAAATTCTATTGTTATAATGTGCCTGAATCAAAGCAGGGGTGCTCCGTCCGAAAAAATCGGACGATGCTGAGAGTGGACACAGTCCACAACCCTTTTGCCTGATCCGGATAATACCGGCGGAGGTAGCATTTTATCAAGATTTCACCGTCCGCGCAGGAATTTTCTCTGCACGGGCGGTTTTTTTGATTCTGCTTTCCGTTTTATATCCGAACAAAATAAAAGGAGTGAAACGTATGAAATTTCCCGCAAGTGTCGCTATTCAAGTGCTTCCAAATGTAGATTCCGATGAAGAGGTGGTTCGTATTGTTGATGAGGTGATCGCCTATATCAAAAGTACTGGGGTCTCTTATTATGTCGGCCCATTTGAAACCACCATCGAGGGTAACTATGAAGACCTCATGGAAATCGTTAAAAATTGTCAGTATATTGCCATCAAAGCAGGCTGCCCGCAGGTTGCCTCCTACGTTAAAATTGCCTACAAACCGGAAGGCGGGGTGCTGACGATTGCACAAAAAGTGGACAAATATCACAAATAAGCTGGCATCTCCTCTGCTGCTTATTCTGCTGATTTTACTTTGGCAAGCGGCCGTTGATCTTCGTTGGATTCCGCGATACCTTTTGCCAAGTCCTACCGACGTAATCGCCGCTTTCTTTTCTGATTTTTCCAATCTAATGATACAGGCCGGTTTCACCTTACAGGAAACTTTTTTGGGAATGCTGATTGGGGTATGCCTTGCCTTTCTGACTGCAGTTGCAATGGATCGGTTTGAATTTTTTTATCACGCATTATATCCGATTCTAGTCATTACACAAACCATTCCAACCATTGCGATTGCTCCGCTTCTGCTGATCTGGATGGGATTTGGAATCGCACCGAAAGTCGTCTTAGTCGTGATCGTCTGCTATTTTCCGATCTCTGTCTCTCTTTTAGACGGATTTCGTTCTGTCGATCCAGATACGGTCCGCTTAATGAAAACCATGGGCAGCTCTCGCTTACAAATTTTTCGCTATGTCAAATTTCCCGCAAGCCTAAGCCGCTTTTTTGCCGGACTGCGAATTAGTACGACTTACGCGATGGTCAGTGCAGTCGTTGCAGAATGGCTGGGCGGCACAAACGGTTTAGGAGTCTATATGACCCGCGTTCGCAAAGCCTATGCTTATAACAACATGTTTGCTGTTATTTTACTTACCAGTATCATTAGCCTACTTTTAATGAAGGCCGTTGATCTTCTGCAAAAGTTCTGCATGCCTTGGGAAAAATCTGAAAAGCAATCTTCAAAAACCAATTAAGGAGTTAAATATGAAATTAAGAAAAATTGCAGCCTGTTTTTTAGCACTATCCATTCCTTTTGGGATAGCCGGCTGCGGCAGTACACAAGCTTCCTCTTCCAACACGGCAGTTTCTTCTCAGACTGCCTCTCAAACGCAGGATCCGGAAAAAATTACGTTTGTTCTTGATTGGACTCCGAACACCAACCATACCGGAATCTATGCCGCACAAAAGCTCGGCTACTTTGCCGACGAAGGTTTGGACGTTGAAATAGAACAGCCTCCGGAAGACGGTGCAGTTTCTTTGGTCGGCTCCGGAAAAGCACAGTTTGGTGTAGGATTTCAGGATTCCGATATTGCCCCTGCTTTAGCTGCCGATACTCCTGTCCCAATTACTGCTGTTGCCGCGCTGATTCAGCACAACACCAGTGGAATCATTTCTTTAAAAAGCAAGGGAATCACTTCTCCAAAAGAGATGGAAGGTCATACTTATGCTACTTGGGATACCCCGGTAGAAAAAGCCATGGTCAATTACATCATTCAAAAAGACGGCGGCGATGCAACAAAACTCAAAATGGTCCCTTGTGGAAACAGTTTTGATGCTGTTGCAGCCATTCAGTCCAATGTTGATACTGCATGGGTTTATTATGCGTGGGATGGTCTTTCTGCTAAAGTGCAAGGAGTCGAAACAAACTATTTTGCATTTAAAGATATTGACCCGGTATTTGATTGTTATACCCCTGTTTTAATTGCCAACAATGATTTTCTTAAGAAAGAGCCCGAAACGGCAAAAAAATTTCTCTCTGCCGTACAAAAAGGGTATCAATATGCAATCGATCATCCAGATGATGCTGCAGAAATTTTGATGGACGCAGCACCGGAGCTTCGCAGCAATGAAGCTTTAGTCAAAGAGAGTCAAGAATGGCTTGCTTCAAAATACCAAGATGACGCCCCTCAATGGGGAACCATCGATGCTTCCCGTTGGAATGGCTTTTATAAATGGCTCTATGATAATCAGCTGCTTTCAAAAGAAATTCCTGCTGGAGAGGGCTTCTCCAATGACTATCTGCCGAACGAAAAATGAGTAAATCATTTCTTTTAAAAGCGGAAAATCTCTCACAGGAATTTTCCGGCACAACGATTTTTAAAGAGGTAAATCTCTATCTGGCAGAAGGCGAACTTATCTGCCTGCTTGGTGTTTCCGGCGCTGGAAAAACCACTCTGTTTAATATTCTATCCGGTCTTGAAATGCCAAAAAGCGGTCATGTCTTTCTGCGCGAAAAAGAGATCACGGGGGAAGCCGGGCACCTTGCTTATATGCTGCAAAAAGATCTGCTTCTTCCCTATCGCACGGTGCTTGATAACGCAGCACTACCTCTCTTAATCCGAGGCGAAACAAAAGCACAAGCCAGAGAAAAAGCAGCCGCATTTTTTCCGGAGTTTGGGATTTCCGGTACGGAAAACAAATGGCCCTCTCAACTTTCCGGCGGGATGCGGCAGCGGGTCGCCCTTTTAAGGACCTATCTTTCAAATGACGAAGCTGCCCTTTTAGACGAACCATTTTCAGCTCTAGATACAATTACCAAAAGTGCCATTCATCACTGGTACCTGAATGTGATGGAAAAGATCAAACTTTCCACCATCTTTATCACCCATGATATTAACGAAGCAATTCTTCTTTCCGACCGCATTTATATTCTTTCCGGTACACCATCGACTATTACCGCCGAAATAAAAATTGCTGAGCCACGTCCACGTTCCAGTGATTTTCCTCTGACTTCTACATTTTTAGATTACAAAAAGCAAATCTTATCATTATTAAAGCTCAACGGAGCATCATAAAAAAGGAAGCCGACAGAACAACTATTCTGTCGGCTTCCTTTTTGTCTATTGTTATTTCAAATTTATTCCATGCCTTCGAACCGCTTTGGTAATCCCGTCGATCTCATCCTGCAAGAACAAAAACGCTTCATTTGGGGAACTACTTCTGATTGCCTGCGCCACTGCTCTTCTTAGCGGTTCGGACAAAGTTTCCTCATAGAGCATGCATCCTCTTTCTAAAAGGCCGCCCGATGTTGCATGATGTTTGATGTTTAAAATCAGTTTTTCTCTTGATTCCAGCTGTACATTCAATAAATTCATCTCATAAGACAAGTGATTGATTCGTTCAGCCTCTTCCAACGGAATCGAAAGCTCCTGTTTCGCCGTATACTGGCAAAGCCCGGAAAACCATGCATTCTCCATTGAATTAAGAAAATAGCGTGCCCAATTTGGTAAGCCGTCTTCTCCGCACGGATAGACGGACTTTAGTGCATTCGCTTCTCTTTTACGATGATAGAACCGCACTGCAGAACCGATTTCCTGGGTGGAAATCTGCTGCCCACATTCTTGTGCCGCATCACAGATATCCATAGCTGCATTACTCCAAAGATGGCTGCTGATTTTAACCGCCAAAAGTGAAATAACATCGTGGTCATTGAGGAAAAAGACCTCTCCTGTCTTCGAAAGCAAAGTCTGCACTCTCTGCCGAAAATCCTCCCCCGCGTTCTGAGAAAGAGAGACAAAACTTGCGCCCAAAGCACCTGCTTCTACGCCGGCGATTGGTTCCGCCATGCTGGGCATGATCTTTGCAGCAGAAATTGGAAGCTCTAATTTTTTAGAAAACCAATCTGCAGAAAGTCCCGGAATTGCAGAAACAATTTCCGGCAAAGGTAAATTCTGTTTTGACCGCTCTTTACAATACGGAAAAATTGTATTTTCCGCAAGCTCTTTTGCCTGATCCGGTGGAGGAGAAAAGATAATCATCTGCGGTTGAAATTGCTCCAAAACCTCGCGGCCGTTTCCTGCGCTCACAGGAAAAGGAAGCTCCTTTTCGCGCTGTTCCAGATTTTCGAAGTTGCCTTTTACTGCACGTACCTCTTTCGAAAGGTCAGAAGTCAATAATTGATATCCGGGGATCAGGTAATCTCCACCAAGAAATCCCGCCCCAATAATAACGATCTTCATCTTTACAGATCCGGAATGGTCTCTTTTAGACTCTTCATGGCAAGAAGCGTCTTTGAGATCAATTCATCCATCGTCCAGCCTAGCATTTCGGCACCTTTTCGAATAACATCCCGAGAACAGCCGGCTGCAAACTTTACATCTTTAAACTTTTTCTTGACGGATTTCGGTTCCATATCCATAATGCTGCGGCTGGGTCTCACAAGAGCAACCGCACCGATCAAGCCTGTCAGCTCATCGACCGCATAAAGTACCTTTTCCATCATCAATTTAGGCTCAATATCAACACGGATTCCCCATCCATGACTCGCCGTTGCACGAATCAATGCCGGATCCAAATCCAATTCTTTCATGAGTTCCTGACTCTTCACGCAATGTTCTTCCGGCCAGCGCTCAAAATCCAAATCATGAAGCATCCCCACAGCACGCCAAAAATCCACCCGTTCTGGGTCGTATTCCTTTGCAAAATATCCCATGACTCCTGAAACGATTTCCCCGTGCCGCAAATGAAACGCATCTTGATTGTACTTTTCCAAAATCTTTCTGGCCTCATCAACCGTTGGTACATAAGGCATAAAAACCCCTCCTAATTTAATCCATCGATTGCCCATTTCAAACGATCCATCGCTACTTCCAGGACGGAACGCGGACAAGCAATGTTTATTCTCTGAAAGCCCTCTCCGCCCTGTCCGAAGATTGGACCGTCATCCAACCACAACCGTGCTTTCTTTATAATGAAATTATCTAATTCAGATGGAGAAAACTTCAATGCACGAAAATCAAGCCAAAGCAAATAGGTGCCTTCCGGCTCAATGAGATGAATTTGCGGCAGCTTTTCGGCAAGATATTTCCGCACAAAATCAAGATTTTCTTTGAGATAGGAAGACAACTCTTTGAGCCACAGGTCGCCATACCGATAAGCAGCCTCACAGGCGATCGTGCCCAACTGATTTGGCCCCACATAGCCTGTCTTTCTGATTTCTTCTCTGAGCTTTTTTCTCAAGGACTCATTCGGAGCGAACAGATTGCTCACCTGTAGCCCTGCAAGATTAAAGGTTTTGCTGGGCGCCGTACAGAGAATACAATTCTGCGCAAAAGTTTCACTTAGCGATGGGAACATGATATGAGAAAATCCCGGATAAGTAAAATCGCAGTGAATCTCGTCTGATACGACTAATACTTGATGTGCAAGGCAGATCTGCCCCATCCGCATTAATTCTTCCCTTTTCCAGACACGCCCAACTGGATTGTGCGGACTGCAGAGAAGAAAAAGCTTTACATTGTTTTTTACAATCTTTTCTTCAAAATCTTTAAAATCAATCTCGTAATGCCCATTATGAAGGCACAATTCATTGATAACAAGCTTTCTACCGTTATTAACAACAACTTTTCCAAATGGATCATAAACAGGCTGCTGAATCAAAACAGAATCCCCCGGTTCGGTAAATGCTCTTACCGAAGCAGAAAGTCCGAACACAACGCCCGGCGAAAAGACCAGCCACTCCGCTTTTGCGCAGAATCCATGATGCTTAAGGAACCAGTTGGAAACCGCTTCCATGTAAAGCTCTTTTGGCTGTGTATAACCAAAAACGCCATAATCACAAGCTTTATGCAATGCTTCCCGAACTTCCGGTGGTGAAGGAAAATCCATATCTGCCACCCACATTGGAAGTGCATCCTGTGGTTTCCCCAATTCCCGGGCAAAATCGTATTTGATGGAATTGCTTCCTCTCCGATCGACCACTTGATCAAAATGGTAATTCATAAACGATTGCTCCCTTTTCATTTTTGGGATTGTTCCTTAACAATTCTTCTGTCTTTCTATATTAGCACCTGGTTTTCGATTGTCAAGAAAAGAGCCGACAATTCCATTTTTAATTGGTCTTGTCGGCTCTTAATTTCTTTATTTTAGAATATTCAGTTTGATTCCGTTTTCGTCGGTCGTCAAGGCAACTCCGGTCAATGTCACATCACCGGAATCAATAATTACCGCTGCCAAACGGTCTTCCACCTCTTTGCGAATCAGATTACGCAGGTCTCGTGCACCACTCTTTTTCCCATGAGCGTGCTCCGCAAGCCAGCGGGTCGCTTTTTCATCATAGGTGAAAATAGTCCCACGTTCCTTGAGTGTTCCAATATATTCATTCAGCATTAGAGCAGCAATTTTTTGAAAATCATCTACACTCAGCTGACGGAAAACAATAATCTCATCTACACGGCTGAGGAATTCCGGACGCAAAAAGTCAGAAAGTCCCTTCATTGCACGTTCGCGGGTAATCTCCTGATCGCTTCTAGCAAAGCCAAGGCTGCCTTCTTTTAAATTGCTGCCGGCGTTACTAGTCATCACGATCACAGTATTCTCAAAATTGACCGTACGGCCGTGCGCATCTGTAATCCGTCCTTCATCAAGGATCTGCAGCAGAATGTTCATCACGTCTGGGTGTGCTTTTTCAATTTCATCAAAAAGGAGCACGCTATAAGGACGACGACGAACCTTTTCTGTAACCTGTCCGGCCTCATCATAACCCACATATCCCGGAGGAGAACCGATAATGCGGGAAACACTATGCTTTTCCATAAATTCGCTCATATCAAGACGAATCAGCGTTTCTGGCGTATCAAACAGTTCCTGTGACAAAACCTTGACCAGTTCTGTCTTTCCAACGCCTGTTGGCCCTACAAAGATAAAACTTGCCGGGCGGCGGCGAGGACTCAGCTGAACTCTGCTGCGGCAGATTGCATCAGAAAGCGCCTTAACGGCTTCTTCTTGACCAATCACCTTCTGATTCAGTGTCTCATCAAGATGCGCAAGCTTTTTCAGCTCATTTTCACGAATACGGCTGGCAGGAATTCCGGTCCAAAGCTCAATTACTTTTGCAAGATCTGCTTCCTCTACCGGTGCTCCCAAAGCAAATGGCGCCAACTGTACTTCTTTTTGCTCTAATTTAGAGATCTCCGTACGGACTTCGGCCAGCTTTTTATAATCCGGCTCTGCCCCTTCGGCAGTCAGTGTCTCTTCTTCTTTGCGCAGATCATCCAGCCGCTCCGAGGTTCTATCGTATTCCTCCATCGGCTTATTCCGCAGTGCTGCGCAGGCACAGCTTTCGTCCAAAAGGTCGATTGCCTTATCCGGCAGAAAACGATCCGTAATATAACGTTCCGAAAGTACAACTGCTCTGCGGCACAAGTCGTCGCTGACTCTTACACGGTGAAAGTTCTCATAATAGGATTTAATGCCTTTGAGCACTTCGGTTGCTTCCTTCGTAGAAGGCTCTGCAATCGTTACCGGCTGAAAACGGCGCTCTAAAGCCGTATCTTTTTCGATATGCTTACGGTACTCTGTAAAAGTAGTCGCACCGATTACCTGAATCTCTCCACGAGAAAGTGCAGGCTTTAAAATATTGGCAGCGTTCATACTGCCCTCGGCATCTCCTGTACCAACAAGATTATGCACCTCGTCAATAAAGAGAATAATATTGCCTTCTGCCTTGACCTCATCGATCAATCCTTTAATTCGGCTCTCAAACTGGCCTCGGAATTGTGTGCCCGCTACCAGCGCAGTCAAATCCAACAGATGAATTTCTTTTTTCCGCAGTCTTGCAGGTACATCTCCAGAAGCAATTCTCAAGGCAAGCCCTTCTGCAACGGCTGTCTTGCCTACACCAGGCTCACCAATCAGGCATGGATTGTTCTTTGTCCGGCGGGACAAAATCTGAATAACACGGGCAATTTCTTTATCTCTGCCAACAATGGCATCAATTTGGTTTGCCCGCGCTTTAGCGGTCAAATCGGTACAATAGGCATTCAGGTACTTCCGCTTACTCTTTGGTTTTTCCCTTTTCTCTTTTTGTCCCGTTCTCGCACCGTTCCCATTAGAAGATGAATCGTCCTGATTTCCGGATGAACCGGCATGAAAAACATTTTGCAGAAAATTCGGGAAAGTTGCCGCACCGCCCGGGGTAAACGAATCGTCACCGTCTTCCCCATCGGTATCTTCGGGATTCATAAGTGCACCCCATTCGTTTTCCATTGCTTCCATCTGTTCCTCGGTAATTCCCATCTTATTCATCAGGTCATCAACCTGTTTGATCCCAAGTTCTTTCGCACAAACCAGGCACAGTCCCTGCGTATCATTGGAATCCGCTGACTGTGAAACAAAGACCACTGCCGGCCGCTTATGGCATCTAGAACATAACATACTTATTCACCACTCCTCTCAGCAGTTAATTTATTATAATCCCTCATGAACGCCGAAATATCAATAAATTTTGAATATTTCGTATTCTTTTCAAATCAAATGTAAATTTTTTTAATCTTTTCGGTCTGATGTAATTTGTTTATCCATCACCTCATTGATATCCAAACGGTTCTCCGGATCATCGCTTCTAAGGATCGAAAGGAAAATGACAAAATAACGAATCAACGCATAAATCATAAAGGATGCCGTAATGCTGAGCAAAACGACCGTAAGTGTCATATTCTCAATATCCCAGATTCTCATAGCCACAATCGTAACAAAAGAAATATAAAACAGAATGGTTGCAATTTTTCCATACCATTTGGAACCACAGGGCTTTTTTCTCTTTTTGATCAGGACCAGCGCCGCGATCACCATGCCAGCTTCCTTGATAATAAAAATCAGGAAGAAAGGGAGCAAAATTGGATACTGAATTGCAAGACAAAGGGCAACCGAGCCTTGCGTCAGTTTATCCGAAAGAGGATCCAGCATTTTTCCAAGCTCTGTAAATTGGTTAAAATGGCGCGCTACAAAGCCATCTAATGCATCCGTAATACCGGAAATGATCAAAACCACGACCGCTGGAATATACTGTTTGTTCACATAAAAAATAACAAACGGAATAATCAAAATCATTCGCAAAACTGTTAAAGCATTTGGAATATTCAGATTTTTATTATGGTACGTCATATTTTCTCTCTCATCTCTTTCTGCCATTCCATCGCATTTTGGTAAACAAATAAAAATGGATTTTTCTCCTCTACAAATTGATAAACAGAAGATTGGGTAACCATTTCAGGCTGAAATTGCGGAATTTGTTTTTCTGCTTCTGGAATCCAAAAGTTTGCCAACGCGCAAATCAAAAGGATCAACACGCCGCCTTGCAGCGCACCAAAAACGCCGCCTAAAATTCGATTTAAAAGCTTCAGCCCCGGAAGATGGACAAGCGCCGTTAAAATGCGCATCACGGCACTCCCAATAATCAGCAGTACCAAAAACGAGATTCCAATTACCACCATGTGGTGAATCATCATATCCTCTGGGGAAGCTGCCGGCTGGTCTCCGATCCATACCATTACCATAGAACCAACGGAAGGAGCCAAAAGTGACGCCAACAATATGCTGACCAAGCCGGAAACTGAATGCAAAAAGCCTTGCCGGATTCCTGTTATTGCGAATAAAAGGAAAAGAATCAACATAATTCCATCAAATACCGTCAAAAGATCGATCTCCTTTCTTGGTTCGAAGCCTTAGGAAACTCCGGAAGAAGCTGTTGAAGACTGAAACGTCTCACAGTTCACTTCGGAAACGCCTAATAAATAGACCTGCTTTTCGGAACTGAGCGCGATTGCCCGCATATCGCTCTTGGTATCACAGGAGCCTGTCTGTGTCCCTCTGGATACAGAATAGGCGCAAACCTGTCCATCCAAAAGAGCGGCTAATGTATCGCCATAAAGTGAAACTGCCGTCACCCGAGAATTAACATCAATGCTGCTCTCTTGGGTTCCCTGATTTGAAAGCGTCACAAGCTTGACCACTGAAGCATTCTCAAAAGAGGAAAGACAAAGTGCCGCCCGATTCTGATCGAGTGCAGCGCAAACCAATTTTGCGCCCTGATAATCATAGTTGGCAATTTCTTTTCCTTTTTCAGACATCACGACAGTACGAGTATCTCCAACTGCAGTAATGCTGCCGTTTTGATAGGAGACTTTTGTAAACACCGTATTGGGATAAGTACCCACAGGAGTAACGGAATCGGTACTATTAAAATCGAGCAGATAAAAGTTGCTCTGCAAAACGCCATTATTCACAGTGACCGTTGTGACCACTGCGCGGTTTCCCTCCTCATTAAGCGCAATCGCCGTGGGATAAGCGTCAGAAAACCAATAGTGATAAGCTTCTTTATTATCTTTAGTATAAGCGGTTAGTTTTCCGCAATACCCGGAGTCTTCCAGAATCAGCGCATAAGCTCCATTCGAAGCGAGGGCCGCTGCTACAATATTTTGAGAAGCGGTATCAGAAACCAGCGTCTTAATCTGATTCTCTATCCGATATCCTTTTCCTCCCTGATTATAAACTAAGACCTTTTGTCCCTTTGCAAGCATCACCGGATTAGAAAAGCCATGTTTTCGGCTGAAAATTTGTTTTGCACTGCTGTTAAGGGAAAGAATCGTCGTATTCCCCGTTAAAAGCAGGCGGCCATCTGCCACGCAGAAATTTTCGGCTTCGACCTCGTCCCCATTCAGATTCAGCGGATATCCTTCTCCGACTCCCATTCCCAAAAACTGTGTCTGCACCCAGTCCCCAATATTTTGCGGAGAAAGATTGTCACGATTCATCCAGATTCCTAATCCCACAACCGTAATCATCAAAATCACAATCACACGATATGCCCACTTTGGTACATGGGGAAGCCGTTCTTTTGCTTTTAATTCTTTATCTTTCGCATTCAGCGCACGTTCATCGACAGAGGACGATTCCGAATCGTCTTTTGTCTGCTTGGACGAAAACAGCTTCATCCCATCACTTCCTTCTCATCATAAAATACCCGATTCAAATAAAGCCCCTGCGGCGGCGCAGTAGGTCCTGCCGCTGAGCGATCCTTTGCTTTTAAAATTCTTTCCACCGACTCCGGTGAAAGTTTCCCTTCTCCCACCATGAGCAGCGTTCCAACCATGATTCGAACCATATGATACAAAAACCCATCAGCAGCTACTGTAAAAGTTAAAAAATTCTCTTTTCGCTCAATTTTTGCAGTCGTTACTGTACGAACAAAATCTCCCATTTCTCGCTGATCCAACGTACAAAAAGAAGTAAAATCATGCGGCCCTAAAAAGTATTCTGCGGCTTCCTGCATTTTCTGTTCATCGAGCGGGTACCAGTAATGCAGTGCCCGTCCCCTAAGAAACGGATTGCGAACAGGAGAGGTCCATATTCTATAAATATATTCTTTTCCTTTGCAGGAATACCTTGCATGAAAACTTTTCGGTACTTCTCTGCAGGAAAGCACCGCCACATCCTCCGGTAAAAAATGATTCAATGCAAACGGCAAACGCTGTGCCGGAATTTTGCGCTCCGTTTTGAGCGAAATGCAAAACTCGTTTGCATGCACACCGGAATCTGTTCGGGAACATCCTTTTAATTCCGGCATTTCATGGAGAACATTCTCAAGGGCTTTTTGGAACACTTCCTGCACCGTTACCGCATTCTCCTGAATCTGCCAGCCATGATATTTTGCTCCATCAAAACAGATCCTCAGGAGTAAATTTTGCATAAAAGTGCTCCTTTCTTTAAAAATCAGCAATCTATTTTCACAAACATAAAGAGATATTATATTCTTAAAATATGAATTAAAAATAAAGAAACCAAAAAGTCAGAAAAAAGATTATAGCTGCACCGGCATCATTCCATTAATCAGTAGAATGGCCGTAAGCACAAATGCAGCGCAGATACAAGCTACGACGTCACGTCCGCCCATATGCAGTACCTTCATCTTGGTGCGTCCCTCGCCGCCGTGATAGCAGCGACACTCCATCGCCATGGCAAGATCATAGGCACGGCGAAACGAGCTCACAAAGAGGGGAATCAGCACCGGAATCAGCGCCTTAATCCGCTGCATAAGGCCGCCCGACTCCATATCGGCGCCGCGCGCCTTCTGTGCAGACATGATTTTATCCGTTTCTTCCAGCAAAGTCGGAACAAACCGCAGCGCAATCGTCATCATCATCGCAATTTCATGTACCTTTACATGAAGCACCTTGAGCGGCTTTAAAATACGCTCCAGAGCGTCCGTCAGTTCCGTAGGAGAAGTAGTGAACGTCAAAACAGAACTAAAAAGAATCAGGCTGATAATCCGAACACTGATAAAAATCGCATTGCAGATACCGTTCCAAGTAATCGTCATAAACCCGAAAATCGTGATCAGAGGTTCGCCAGTTCCATAGAAAAGATTCAGAATCGAAGTGAAGATCACAATAAAGATCACGCCTTTGATGCTCTTAAAATAGAGTTTCAGCGGCACACCGGACATCAAAAGGACAATAAAGACCGTTGCTACCAAAAATCCAAGCGACACAAAATTGCGTGCCAGAAAGACATAAACGATCAGGGCAATCGTCAAAACGATCTTAATGCGGGGATCCAATTTATGAATCGGTGATTTCCCCGGGAAATACTGTCCCAATGTAACATCACGCATCATACGGCAGCACCTCCTTTATTGACCAAAGAAAGGAGCTGAGTAACTGCCTGCTCCATTGTTAAAACAGTCTCTACCGGATATCCGTCGGATTTGAGAATAGACATAATCTTCGTAATCTGCGGCACCTTTAGTCCGATTTGTTCCAACCGTTGATCCTGCGCAAAAACATTAGCCGTCTTATCCAACATTTCCAAATGAGACTCGTTCATGACGAGAACCCGGTCGGCGACCCGCGCCACATCTTCCATACTATGAGAAACAAGCAGAATTGTATTATGGCGCTGTGCATGATAGCTTAAAAGCTGACTCAAAAGCACATCTCTGCCGGCAGGGTCCAATCCCGCCGTTGGTTCATCCAAAATCAAAACGTCCGGATCCATGGCAATCACACCGGCGATCGCAACCCGACGTTTTTCGCCTCCGGAAAGTTCAAAGGGGCTTTTCTCCAAAAGTGCATCCGGAAGACCGACAAATTTTGCAGCATTGCGTGCACGCGTTTCGATTTCTGCAGCGGTCAAACCCATATTCCCGGGTCCGAAGCTGATATCTTTGAGTACCGTTTCTTCAAACAGCTGATTTTCGGGATACTGAAACACCATCCCGACTTTAAACCGCACAGCGCGGATTTTCTTCGGTTCTGCCCAGATGTCATGCTCTTCCAGCAAAACCTGTCCGTTCGTTGGCTTAATTAACCCGTTCAAAGTTTGTATCAGCGTACTTTTTCCGCTGCCGGTATGTCCGATTACTCCGATAAATTCACCAGACTCAATCGAAAAGTTCACATTCTGCACCGCAGCTTTTTCAAAAGGAGTCCCTTTGCCATAAACCACAGAAAGATTTTTCACTTCCAGTAATGCCATTAGAGAGCCTCCTTTCTCTTTTTGAGCAGCGGTTCGATGGCCGCTACACAATCTTCAATCGAAAGAACACACTCAGGCATTGGACAGCCCGCTCCGCGCAGCCGAAAGTTTAATTCGGTAGCCTGCGGTACATCGAGCCGATGCTTTTTTAAAAGCTCTACCTGTGAAAAAACCTGTTCCGGCGTACCTTCCGTCAAAATCTTACCGCTGTCCATGACGATCACACGGCCCGCCTGCACCGCTTCATCCATATAATGCGTAATGAGAATAATGGTAATCCCATCTTCCTCATTCAGCTTATGAATGGTATCCATGACTTCCTGCCGACCACGAGGGTCAAGCATAGCAGTAGGCTCGTCCAATACGATACAATCCGGCTCCATTGCAATGATTCCGGCAATCGCGATTCGCTGTTTTTGTCCGCCGGAAAGCTTATATGGTGCATGCGTACGATAATCATACATTTCTACCGCTTTGAGCGCACAATCTACGCGCTCACGAATCACTTTAGAAGGAAGTCCCAAATTTTCCGGTCCAAATGCTACATCTTCTTCTACAATCGATGCAACCAACTGATTGTCCGGATTCTGCTGAACAAGACCTACTTTGCGACGAATCTCAAATTTTTTATCGTCCTCTCTGGTATCCATGCCATCTACGGTCACAGTACCGGAAAGCGGCAGCAGCATCGCATTAAAAAGCTTTGCCATCGTGCTTTTCCCGGAACCGTTATGCCCTAACAGGGCTAAAAACTCACCACGTTCCACAGAAAGGGAAATCCCTTTGAGTACCTCGGGCTCGTCTGCCTCTTCTCCATAGGAAAAGTGGACATTGTCTACTGTGATAAAGCTCATAAAACTCTCCTTGTATACATACCCCAAAAGGGTTACATTACAGTATTATATTTATTTTATTAAGATTCCCAAATTGCCGTACTGCCGCAGGGCAAAACCATTCCGGTCGATGTGACCCGAAGACCAATCTCATCAGCAGAAACTTGTCCGCCGAATCTCGGTTTCATCAAAACACCGAGCAGATACTGCATCACCGCCGGAGAAAGCCCTGACGTATAGGAATTAAGCAGGAAAAATAGAGGCTTTTCGCTTAAAATCGGCAGGCACTGCAAAACCAGAGGATAAAGCTGTTCTTCCAATTTCCAGACTTCTCCGCCCGGTCCTCGGCCATAAGAAGGCGGGTCCATAATGATTCCATCATAGTGATGTCCGCGTCTTTCTTCCCGCTCCACAAACTTTGTACAATCATCAACGAGCCAGCGTACCGGTTTATCAGCAAGCCCGCTTGCTTCCGCATTTTCCTTTGCCCACTGAACCATACCGCGGCTTGCGTCTACATGGGTAACCGCAGCGCCCGCCTGCATACAAGCGAGGGTCGCGGCACCCGTATAGCCGAACAGGTTCAGCACTTTGATCGGGCGTCCCGCATTTCTGATCTTTTCTGCGGCAAAATCCCAGTTGACCGCCTGCTCCGGAAAAATTCCCGTATGCTTAAAGCCCATCATTTTGAGTCGGAAAGTAAGCTCATTTCGGCGGATACTCCAAACAGCCGGAACCTTGTGAAAAGTTTCCCAGTGCCCGCCGCCGGAAGAAGAACGCACATATCGCGCCGCCGCCTGTTTCCATCGAGGATCTTTTTTCGGCGTATTCCAGATGATCTGCGGATCCGGCCGGATCAAAAGCACATCGCCCCAACGCTCCAGCCGTTCCCCACCGGAAGTATCCAGCAGTTCATAGTCCTGCCACTGTGACGCGCGCATCAGCTCAACCGCTCCCGAATCACATCTGCAACGGAATTTGCAAGTGCTTCGATATAGGAAGGATCTTCTCCTTCGATCATCACGCGCAAAAGCGGCTCTGTACCGGAAGGCCGCACTACGACCCGTCCAGAATTCCCCAGTTTCTTTTTTGCGGCTTCGATTTCTTCTTTGACTTCATTATCGGTATAAAAGCGCAGTTTTCCTTCCGCTGCGACCTCTACGTTGACCATGACCTGCGGATAACGAGTCATCAAAGTTGCAAGGGAACTGAGCTTTGCATTGCGGCGCCTAACAAGCGACAAAAGCTGTGTAGCGGTCAGCTGTCCGTCTCCGGTAGTGGCAAAATCAAGGAAGATCACATGGCCGCTTTGCTCGCCGCCAAAATTATAGCCTTCCTGCTGCATTTCTTCGAGCACATAGCGGTCTCCAACCTTTGTGGAGCAAAAGTGCATGCCGTTTTCCTCGCAGAAGCGCTTAAAGCCCATATTTGTCATAATGGTACCGACAATCGTATCACGGTTTAATTTGCCGCGGGATTTCATATCGGCGCCGCAAATAGCCATGACAAAATCGCCGTCCACCAGCTGTCCTTTATCATCGACCGCCAAGCACCGATCGGCATCTCCATCAAAGGCCACCCCGGCATCCAGCTGATGTTCTTTAACATACAGCATCAAATTTTCCATATGAGTAGAGCCGCAGTTGTCATTTACATTGACTCCGTCCGGTTTGTCAGACAGCATATGGCATTCTGCGCCGAGCTCTGTAAAGAGCAGCTCTGCTGTGCGAGAAGCAGCGCCATTGGCACAATCGATTGCAATTTTCATGCCGTCAAGAGAAAACGGAACTGCACTTTTAATGTGATCTACATAATCTCTGACTACATTGGGGGCAGTTGAAACACAACCGACATTGCCGCGAATCGGCGTCGGCGGTATCTGAGCCTTGTCGAGAACAATCGCTTCAATTTGTTCCTCCAGTGCATCAGGCAGTTTATAACCGTCACCGGAAAAGATTTTGATTCCATTAAACTCACAGGGATTATGGCTGGCAGTCAACATCACCCCGGCGTCCGCCTTATATTTCCCAACGAGAAATGCCACCGCGGGAGTCGGCACAACACCAAGCTGAACCACATTGGCCCCCACACTGCAGAGCCCTGCGGTCATTGCCGCTTCCAGCATATCGGAAGACCGGCGGGTATCCTTGCCGATCAAAATTTTGGGATGGCGGTGTGTACTGTCGGTCAGCACCATTGCTGCGGCGCGCCCAATTTGAAGTGCCATTTCGCAGGTCAGTTCGCTATTCGCGACCCCGCGCACACCATCTGTTCCAAATAATCTTCCCATCGTTTCTTACACTCCGTTCTTGATTCTATATTCTATATTTTAAGCATGAAAAGCAGAAAATTCAAAATAATTTTTGTTGGCTATTGTCCGTATCAGAGTCTGGCGGTGTAATTCCAAGGTGCAGATAAGCAGCTTTTGTCGCTACTCTTCCCCTAGGCGTCCGTGCCAAAAAGCCGATCTGCATCAGATAAGGCTCGTAGACGTCCTCCAATGTAATCGCTTCTTCTCCGATAGCCGCTGCCAAAGTATCCAGTCCCACGGGCCCACCATTATAATACTCGATCATTGTGCGAAGCATACGGCGGTCATTGGCATCCAGACCAATTTCATCTACTTCCATTCGGTCCAATCCGAGTTTGGCGGATTCATAGGTGATCACGCCGTTTGTCATCATTTGTGCGAAATCTCTTACTCGTTTGAGCATACGGTTAGCGATTCGCGGCGTTCCACGGCTGCGGGAGGCAATCTCCAAAGCGCCGTTCGCCTCAATTTGAATCCCCAGGATTCCTGCACTGCGCTCTACAATTTTGGCAAGCTCCTGCGGAGAATAAAGTTCCAGCCGCAGCACAACCCCAAAACGATCTCGTAAAGGTGCGCTTAATTGCCCCGCACGGGTCGTTGCACCCACCAGCGTAAATTTAGGCAGCGGCAGATGATAGCTCGCCGCCATTTGTCCCTTACCGGTAATAATATCAATCGCATAATCCTCCATCGCAGGATAAAGGATCTCCTCCACCGTTCGCGGAAGGCGATGCACTTCATCGATAAACAGCACATCTCCGGGATTGAGGTTTGTCAAAATAGCTGCCAAATCGCCGGGCTTTTCGATAGCAGGGCCACTGGTAATACGCAGATTGACGCCCAATTCATTTGCAATAATTCCCGCAAGTGTTGTTTTTCCGAGTCCCGGCGGGCCATAAAGCAAGACATGGTCGAGACTCTCTTTCCGCTGTTTTGCAGCCTCAATAAAAATCGATAAATTCTCCTTGACCTTTTCCTGCCCGATATAATCGCTGAGACATTTCGGGCGCAGCGGATTTTCTACCTCTGCGTCTTCCGGATTATATTCCGGAGCAACCATACGGTTTTCCAAATCAAAATCATCTTCCTGATATTCCACAGAACTGCCCTCCTTTCTTTTTCTTAGTCTTTTTATCTTTTCATTATTTTAGATTTGATCCCATCGACTTGAGGGAAAGGCGAATCAATTCCTCTACCGGAAGCTGACTGTCAAATTTTCCGACTACAGAAGCAGCTTCACTGGGCGTATACCCAAGAACGGTCAGCGCGTTGACCGCCGCTTCAGCGTTTCCGGCAGCACTTGGAATTCCCATATTCGGCACAAATTTTTCATCTTTTGCCGCCAAGTCCTTCACTTTATCCTTTAATTCCAAAACGATTCTCTGCCCAAGTTTTGGTCCAACGCCGCTTGCTCTTGTAAATGCCTTACTGTCTCCCGTTGCAGCAGCCATTGCGACCTGCTGTGGTGTCAGCACCGAAAGAATTGCAAGTCCCGCTTTTGGACCTACTCCGGTGATCGTTGTAAGCATGCGAAAGCAGCTGAGCTCTGCCTGCGTAGCAAAGCCAAAAAGGGTCAGTGCATCTTCGCGAACATTTAAATGAGTATAGAGCGTTGCTTTTTCCCCGATTTTGGGCAAAACAGACTCTGTATTTCGGGTGGTGCGACATTCAAAGCCGACTCCTCCGCATTCAATTACGGCCATCCCCGGCTCTATATGAATCAAAGTTCCCTTTAAACTGTAAAACACGAAACTTCCTCCACAATCTTATTTGACTTTATATTTAGGATCGAAACGACTTCAGCATTTGTCTCTTCAGTGCGCTGCCTGCCGCTTGTCCATGGGTGATCGCCATTGCAAGTGCATCGGCCGTATCATCGGGCTTCGGCACTTCTTTTAAACATAAGAGGCGCCTTGTCATCTCCATGACCTGCGGCTTTTTTGCGCCTCCAAATCCAGTAACTGCCATTTTAATCTGCATAGGTGTATATTCGTAAACCGGCACTTTCATTTCTTCGCAGGCAAGTAAAATCACACCGCGCGCCTGCGCAACTCCGATTGCAGTTGTCTTGTTGTTTTGAAAATAAAGTTTCTCTAGCGCGACCGCCTCGGGATGCCATTTTTCCAAAATGATCATCAAAGAATGATAGATAATCTGTAGGCGGCGTCCAAATGGAGTGCCAACTTTGGTGGTGATCGCTCCATGTTCCAACGGAATATAGTGTCCTCTCTCGGCCCGCAGAACACCGTAGCCAACAATTGCATAGCCAGGATCGATTCCCAGGATCACCACATGTTCCGCCTCCATTCCATAATATCCGTTTTATTATATCACAGTTCTTTTTCGAAGAAAAGACGAATTCTTTTTCTGAAAA
The DNA here is from genome assembly GCF_053613275.1 of Caproicibacterium sp. NSD3. Lineage (NCBI taxonomy): Bacteria > Bacillati > Bacillota > Clostridia > Eubacteriales > Oscillospiraceae > Caproicibacterium > Caproicibacterium sp. NSD3. The sequence continues at coordinate 853,986 of NZ_CM132119.1, read as the reverse complement.
GCTTTGTAAACTTTTCTCATATTTTATTGTGTTTTTATAAAAAACGTGTATACTAAAGCCAAAATGATTACCAGAAGGTGAGATAAAAATGCTGGAAAATGTAAATTTGAAGCAACAAATTGAAAAAGAATCTTATAAAAAACAAATCACACCAATTAAAGAGGCTCTTTTTTCATTAGAATCACCCTTAAAAAAAGAAAAGCTTCCGGTAATTATCCTATTTGAGGGCTGGGGGGCCGCTGGAAAAGGGCGTGTCATTGGAGAACTCATCAAGAATTTCGATCCGCGATGGTTTCAAGTCGTTTCCACCGTACCTGCCACAGCAGAAGAAAAGCGATATCCAATTCTGCGGCGGCATTTTATGGAGCTTCCAGAAGCTTCGCAAATGATGATTTTCGACCGCAGCTGGTATATGGAAGTTTCCACAGGACGTTTGGAAGATGAGGTCGATGACCGAACCAATTTACAGCGAATCGAAGAAATTAATGCTTTTGAACGAAACCTTACCAATAATGGTTACCTCATTTTAAAATTTTTTCTGCACATTAGCGCAAAAGAGCAAAAGGAGCGCTTCCAAAAGCTGGACAGCAGCAAAGATACAGAATGGCGAGTCACTCCAACAGACTGGCGCAGAAACCGCCAATATGATAAATATTATCAGATTTTCGACGAGATGCTCGAAGCGACTGATACCGACTATGCGCCGTGGCATGTAATTTCCGGGATGGATCACCGTCTCTGTACGCTGGAAGTTCTTCGAACGGTTAACGATGAGATTCATAAAGCCTTACAGAAAAAAGCAGAACAGGAAAAGCATCCGGTAGCGCCTTCTGCTGTCATCGATCCCGGAAACTTTCCAATTTTAGAGATTCAAAAGCTAAGTGATGTTCCTCTGGATAAGACACTGTCTCTCCAAAAATATCAGGAGGAATTAAAAGCAGAGCAAAAAAAGCTTTCTCGCCTTCACAATATTCTCTACCTTAAAAAAATGCCTGTCATAATCGCCTATGAAGGTTGGGATGCCGCCGGAAAGGGCGGAAATATTCGCAGAGTTTCCGCAGCGCTTGATCCCCGCGGATATGAAGTAGTTCCAATCGCAGCACCCAATCAAGAGGAAATCTCCCGTCATTATTTATGGAGATTTTGGAAAAAGATTCCCAAAGAAGGTCACATCGCTATTTTTGACCGTACCTGGTATGGAAGAGTTCTGGTAGAGCGCATTGAAGGCTTTTGCTCCGAAGGAGACTGGCACCGTGCCTATCGGGAAATCAACGAATTTGAAAAGCAGCTTAACAATTGGGGCGCCGTCATCCTAAAATTCTGGCTGCAAATTGATCAAGATGAGCAGCTGCACCGCTTTGAAAAACGGAAAGATACGCCCTCAAAGCAATGGAAAATCACAGAGGAAGACTGGCGTAATCGAGAAAAATGGCCGCTATATGAAGAAGCTGTCAATGATATGCTGAAATACACCAACACTCAGTTTGCGCCATGGCATATTATCGAATCAAACGACAAATATTACGCCCGAATCAAGACCCTAAAGATCATCAACGATACGCTCCAAAAGGCACTAAAAAGCTATTAAGAATCGGGTGAAAAATCCTTCTTCCCACCCGATTTGAAAAGAACTCATCCTTAGCTTTCTGGCTTTGGATGAGTTCTTTTTTTATTCCTCTAATTGTTATGGCTTCTTCTTTTTTGTGATTTTAACCTCACAAGAACCATTTGTGCAATGAGGACAGTTCGCACAATTTCCGTTGCATCCCGGGTGACGGTGACAATAGCGCACCGCCAAAATAACCAGAATTAAGATCAGTAAAAGTACTAAATAATCAATTAGGTTCATAAAATCTTCCTTTAAAAAATCAGATTTCCGATTTGGTACACAACAAAGGAAACAAGCCATGCCACTCCACACTGATAAAGCACCACTGAAATAGCAGAAGTTGTGGAATGCATCTCGTGCTTAACCGCATTGATTGCAGCGATACAAGGCGTATAGAGCAGTGTGAAAACCAAAAATGCTGCAGCCGAAAGCGGCGTAAAGATTTGGGAAAGAGCCTGTGGGAGCATCGCACTGCTAGCCCCGGTCAGAACCGCAAACGTACTGACAACTGCTTCTTTTGCAACGAATCCGGAAATCAAAGCCGTTGCGGCACGCCAATCGCCAAATCCCATCGGCGCAAATATCGGAGAAATAAATCTTCCGATCATTGCAAGAAGGCTCTGTGTACTATCTGCTACAACGTTTAAGCGCAGATCAAAGTTTTGCAGGAACCAGATAATAATGGTTGCCAAAAAAATTACAGTGAATGCACGCTGCAAAAAGTCTTTCGCTTTATCCCACATCAGAAGGCAGACACTCTTTGCACTGGGCATCCGATAGTTTGGCAATTCCATTACAAACGGCACTGGTTCTCCATGAAACAGTGTCCCCTTAAAAAGAAGCGCGCTGAGAATTCCCATAATGATGCCGCCTATGTAAAGACAAATCATCACAAGCGCCCCATTCTTTGGGAAAAACGCCATTGTGAACATAGAATAGATCGGCAGCTTTGCACTGCAGCTCATAAACGGGGTCAGAAGAATGGTCATCTTGCGGTCACGCTCACTGGAAAGGGTTCTGGTCGCCATGATGGCAGGAACCGAACACCCAAAACCGATCAGCATCGGTACAAAGCTTCTGCCTGAAAGTCCGATTTTTCTCAAAAGCTTATCCATAACGAATGCTACCCGCGCCATATATCCGCTGTCTTCCAGAATTGAGAGGAAGAAAAACAATACCACAATCGTCGGAAGAAAACTTAAAACACTTCCAACTCCGGCAAAAACGCCGTTGATAATCAAGGAACGAATCACGGGATTTAACCCATAAGCTATCAATGCATCCCCGACTGAACCAGAAAGTGCATCAATCCCGTTACTAAGCGCATTGCTTAAAAAAGCCCCGATCACACCAAAGGTCAGATAAAAAATCAAAGCCATGATTCCGATAAAAATGGGAATTGCCAAATATTTGTTTGTCAGTACCGCATCGATCTTAACGCTGCGCTTATGTTCTTTGCTTTCATTAGGTTTAACAACTGTGTCTTTGCAAAGATTCTCGATAAAAGTGTATCGCATATCGGCAAGCGCAGCCTCACGGTCTGTATGAACTTCGCGCTCCATCTCGGTAACGGAATGCCCAACCATATCTTTTTCATTATCCGAAAGCTGCAGGGAGTTCATCATCGGATCGTCGCCCTCAATCAGCTTAACAGCAGCAAAGCGCGGCGGCACATGAATTCTCTGCGCATGATCTTCTACCAAATGCGCAACTGCATGAATTGCACGGTGAACTGCTCCGGAACAAAAATCGATCCGAGTCGGGCACTGCTTTTTCTGCGCAACTTCCAGCGCCGTCTCGACGACCTCCTCAATTCCTTCATTCTTACTCGCTACAATTGGGATCACCGGAACACCCAGTTCTTTGCTCAGTGTCTGAATATGAATGGTCCCGCCGTTTGCACGTACTTCATCCATCATATTGAGACATACAACCATGGGAATCTGCAATTCCAGAAGCTGTAGAGTCAAATAAAGATTTCGCTCAATATTGGTTGCATCTACAATATTAATGATTCCATCCGGATGCTGTTTCAATAAAAAGTCCCGGGTTACAATTTCTTCACTGGTATAAGGAGAAAGCGAGTAAATTCCAGGCAGATCCACTACAATCGTATCTTTGTGCCCACGAACGATTCCGTCTTTTCCTTCCACTGTAACTCCGGGAAAATTTCCGACATGCTGGTTAGAGCCTGTCAGCTGATTAAATAAAGTTGTTTTACCACAGTTCTGATTTCCTGCCAACGCAAAAATCATTTGCCCACCTCCTGTACGATGACATTTTTTGCATCGTCCACTCGAAGAGTCAACTCATATCCACGCAAAGTCAATTCAATCGGATCTCCCATGGGGGCTACCTTCTGAATTTTCACTTGCGTATGAGGAGTCAACCCCATATCCAGCATATGACGCCGTAAAGCTCCTTTCCCCTGTACTTCTTGAATAATCGCTTCTTTTCCAATTGGTAATTCGTTTAATTTCATATCATCCCTCCAAAGTTAGCATATGCTATCTCTTTAATTTTATTGTACTCTGCCTCTCTAAAAAAGTCAATTTCTTTTTCCGTTATAATTTTTTCCATTTGGTCACTTTAGGTCTTTTATAAACTTATTTTGAGCTTAAAACATCGAAAAAATTTTTTCTCGGCATACTTAATAAAAAATACTGCTTCTGCTTAAACAACTTTCTTGCTAAATTCCCTTTTTTGCGGTAGAATAAAATGTATTTGATTTTTCGGAGGGCACACTGTGAGCAATTATAAAGCAGAAATTAAAAAGAGACGTACTTTTGCAATTATTTCGCATCCGGATGCCGGTAAAACGACGCTGACAGAAAAATTACTTCTGTACGGAGGCGCAATTCAGCAGGCAGGCATGGTAAAAGGAAAACGCCACATGCGTCATGCCGTATCCGATTGGATGGAAATCGAAAAGCAGCGCGGAATTTCCGTGACCTCTTCTGTTATGCAGTTCGAATATCACGACTACTGCATTAATATTCTGGATACGCCGGGGCATCAGGACTTTTCCGAGGATACCTACCGTACGCTGATGGCTGCCGACAGCGCCGTAATGGTCATTGACGCCGGCAAAGGCGTTGAAAAGCAAACCCGAAAGCTCTTTAAGGTCTGTACGCTGCGCCATATTCCGATTTTCACTTTTATCAATAAAATGGATCGGGACGCCCGCAGCCCTTATGATCTACTGGACGAGATCGAACGGGAGCTTGGGATTAAGACCTATTCGGTCAACTGGCCGATCGGTTCGGGAAAAGAATTTAAAGGCGTTTATGACAGAGCAAGCCGGAAAATTTTAACTTTTACTGCGGAAGAAACCGCAAACGGCGCACATCAGGTGGCAGAATCAGCTAGTGATCTGAACGATTCCCGGTTAAAAGATCTTTTGGGTGAAAGTTTGCTTTCTACACTTCAAGATGATGTTGAACTTCTGGATGGCGCAGGTGAAGAATTTTCACTAGATGACGTCCGAACCGGGAAACTTTCCCCAGTATTCTTCGGCTCCGCTCTGACGAATTTCGGTGTCGAACCTTTTTTGCAGCAATTTTTAAAGATGACGACGACGCCCCTTCCGCGAGAAGCTGATATTGGCGTTGTAGATCCTATGGATGATCATTTTTCCGCCTTTGTCTTTAAAATTCAGGCAAACATGAATAAAGCACACCGAGACCGTATTGCGTTTATGCGGATTTGTTCCGGCGAGTTCGATCGTGGTATGGAAGTTTATCATGTTCAGGGGGACCGCAAGATGAAGCTGATGGCTCCCCAGCAGCTGATGGCAGAGCAAAGAGAAGTGATCGATCACGCCTATGCCGGCGATATTATCGGCGTTTTTGATCCAGGCGTCTTTTCAATCGGTGATACACTCTGCACGACCGCTAAAAAATTACGTTTTGGTGGAATTCCAACCTTTGCGCCCGAACATTTTGCCAGAGTTTCTCCTAAAGACACCATGAAGCGCAAACAATTTGTAAAAGGAATCTCTCAGATTGCGCAGGAAGGTGCCATTCAAGTTTTTCAGGAACTAAACGGCAGCATGGAAGAAGTCATCGTCGGCGTAGTAGGCGTTCTGCAGTTTGACGTATTAGAGTATCGTCTGGAAAACGAATATAATGTAGATATTTATATGGAAAATCTTTCTTATGAATATATTCGTTGGATTGACGATGATGAGTTGGATCCCAAAACGCTGGATCTCACCAGTGATACCAGAAGAATTCAGGATCTCAAAGGGCACCATCTGCTTTTGTTTTCCAGTGAATGGAATATTCGCTGGGCAAATGAGCACAACAAAGGACTTGCCCTCAGCGAATTTGGAAAAGCTTGATTTTTTGAAAGAGCGACTTATTTCTTTTTTTAAAAGAATGGCTGCTCTTTTTTGATTTAAAAAGCCACCTGATACAAAATATTTGAAAGTTTTTGAATTTCCGCCATGCTATTCCGTTTTCATTAAAAATCTGATAGGATATAGACATTCTAAAATGAAATGGATCAAATGGCAGGAGGAAAATGAAACGATTATTTTAAAACCGGACAATGCAGGCTGCTATGCAACAGAAGAACAGGATTTGCTGCAAGGCTCTAAGATTGGCCCCGCCTATGATCACTCCAAAGAATATCCTCATTCCATTGGAGATATTGAACGGTATGACCGAATCTGCCCCGAATTAAGCTCTCCCCGATTTTCCTAAAATAAAGAACATATAAAAAAGCGTCCATTCCAAATCAGAATGGACGCTTTTTTGTGGCATTTCTGCCACCCGCACTTATCTTATCTTCCCAACAAAAATAAGATAAACCGCTCCCGTCACACGAAAGTGACAGTATGTAAAGGCGAATCTTTTATCTCTGCTTAACATGCAGATTTTCGCCGAGGAAAACCTATGAACGACTTTTATCAGCGTTTTCTAATGTGAGATGAACGCCACGAGACTCCACCGGTGTAGAAAAAACGATCTGTGTAGAAGTGGAACCAAATTTTTGCAGCTGACCAATAAAAGTATCCAACTCTGAGGTGCTCGGATACGCCACCTTAATCAGCATAGAGTAATCTCCAGTTACACAATCGCACTCCAACACATTTGGACATGCGCTAATAAAAGGATAAAATTCGGGCTTTTGAGAAGGACTCATTTCCAGATTAATATAGGCTTTGATATGATAGCCTAGTTTAATGGGATCAACAACCGCTCGATATCCTTTTATGATCCCTTGCTTTTCCAATTTTTCAATTCTTGCCGAAATTGCAGGAGCAGAAAGAAACACTTTTTTTGTTAGAGACTTCACCGGGATTCGTGCATCCTCCTGCAAAGATTCCAACAGAGTAACATCGATCTTATCCAAATTCATCATCTCAATTCCATGAAAACTTATTTCCCGCAATAGAAAAGGACACGTGCCCCCTGTGGCACGCGTCCCTGCGTGATACTTATATTATGTAACAACTTTCTTTAAAAAGCAAGTCTTTTTTGAAATTTTTCTTTATTTTGTTTCATAAACAACAAATTTTTAATGGGTCAGCAAAATTTTTCTTTTGAAAATTCTGAATTTTCATGCACATCGCACACCAGTTCCAGCTTTTTCTTTCGAGGCATTTGCTTAATTTCACACTCACGCTGCATTGCTTCTCGGCGGCTTGAAAAGCATTCCTGATAGACAAGTTTTACCGGTCTACGAACCCGCGTATATTTGGCTCCTTTTCCGTCCTGATGCGTTTTTACACGAGCTGATAAATCATTTGTCCACCCAGTATAAAGGGTTCCATCTGCACAGAGAAGAATATAAGTCCAGTTCTTTTCTCCCATGAATTTTTTCCTCTACTTTTCAAGCATAAACTTTTACGATGACTTTTTAAAATTATATTCATTCACTTTTGTAAAATTCAAAGTCGTTCCATTCCATTTGTTTTGAATTTTATTTTTTAAATCCGTCAGTTTTTGCTTTTGCTTATTTTATTATAAAAGATTTTCAACACAAAGTCAAAAAAAGCCGGTGTTCTCTTTGGGAGAAGCACCGGCTTAAAAGCAAAAGAAGAAAAAGGGGATTTTTCAAGCTTTACAAATTCTGATCATCAAAGCGATGACATGCAACCCAATGATTTGGCTGTACCATTCGAAGTTCCGGCGTAACCGAATCACACCCGTCTACCTTTTCAAAGCAGCGGCTACAAAACCGACAGCCTGCAGGCGGATCGATCGGACTCGGAACATCTCCCTGTAAAATAATACGCTTCCGGCGTGTTTCCGGATTCACCGAAGGGATCGCGGAAAGCAGCGCTTTCGTATAGGGGTTGAGCGGGTTTGCATACAATTCATGCTTTGGCGCTATCTCCATCAATTTTCCAAGATACATAACGCCGACCCGATCACTGATATGTTTCACAACATTTAATCCATGAGCTATAAACAGATAGGTCAGCCCAAACTGATCTTTCAGATCGTCCAAAAGATTTAAGACCTGTGCTTGAATCGATACATCCAGAGCAGAAACCGGTTCATCACAAACGATCAATTTCGGCTGAACTGCCAAGGCACGGGCAATCCCGACACGCTGCCGCTGACCACCCGAAAATTCATGCGGGTAGCGGTTACGCATATGGTTTGCCAATCCGACACAGTTGAGCAGATAGGTTACTCTGTTCTCGACTTCATTATCCGGAAGCAAATGATTAATATGAATTGGCTCCGCAATAATATCTCCTACCGTCATACGAGGGTTCAGAGAAGCGTACGGATCCTGAAAAATCAGTTGAATGTCCTTACAGTATTCCCGGCGCTCCCTCGGTTTCATTGCCGTCAATTCTTTTCCTTCAAAGAAAATCTTTCCTTCGGAAGGCGTATAAAGATTTACCAACATTTTTCCAATTGTCGTCTTTCCACAGCCGGACTCTCCTACCAAACCGAAAGCTTCGCCTTTATGGATCTGAAAAGAAACATCGTCAACAGCTTTCAGCACTGAAGTAGGACGCCCAAAGAAATTGGTATCAACAACAAATCGCTTGGAAAGATGCTGTACATCAATCAAGACTTCATCTGTCATGCTTGCGCCTCCTCTTTCTGATCATACAGGAAACAGCGCACCTTATGTCCATTCATTTCCTGAAGCTCCGGCATCTCTTTCCGGCAGCGCTCCATACAGCGTTCACAGCGATCACTGAATGGGCACCCGGAAGGCATATGCAGCGGATTCGGAACCATTCCTTTGATCATATAAAGCGGCTCTTTGCTCTCGTCTTCCAATCTCGGAATCGATTTGAGCAGCCCAAGCGTATATGGATGCAGAGGTTTTTCAAACAATTCTTTTACATCGGCCTCTTCTACAACTTGGCCGCAGTACATGACAAGCACTCGATCAGCAGTTTCGGCAACCACACCGAGGTCATGCGTAATCAGAAGCACCGCCATATGGAATTTATCCCGCATCTGTTTGAGCAGATCCAGAATCTGTGCCTGAATGGTTACATCCAAAGCCGTTGTCGGTTCATCGGCAATCAGCAGTTCCGGATCACAGGAAAGTGCCATTGCGATCATCACTCTCTGGCGCATACCACCGCTCATCTGGTGGGGATAATCGTTAAAACGGTCTGCCGGACTTGGGATTCCTACAGTCTCCAGCATCTTAATCGCACGTTTTTTAGCCTCTTCTTTGGAAATTTTCATATGCGTCAAAATGCTCTCCGTAATCTGATCGCCTACCCGGTACACCGGATTCAAGCTAGTCATCGGCTCCTGAAAAATCATGCTGATTTTGTCTCCGCGGATTTTCTGCATCTCTTTTTGAGAAAGCTTCAAAAGATCTTGTCCGTTATAAATAATTTCACCGGCAGCAATTTCGCCAGGGCTTCTAATCAATCCCATAATTGACAGAGAGGAAACGCTCTTTCCGGAGCCGGATTCTCCAACGATGGCGAGAATTTCCCCCTGGTCCACCTGATAACTTATGTTATTGACCGCTTTGACCGTGCCGCGTTTCATATGAAATTCCGTCACTAAGTTTTTTACTTCTAGCAGCATTGTCACGCCTCAATTCTTTCTGGATTTCGGATCAAGCGCATCCCTAAGGCCATCCCCAAGCAGGTTAAATGCAAGCACGGTAATCGTGATCGCAAGACCTGGAAAGACCAGCATATAAGGAAACTGCAAGATCATTCCGCGAGCTCTTCCCAGCATATCGCCCCATTCTGCCAAAGGCGGCTGTACGCCTAAGCCTAAAAAGCCCAAGGCGGCTGTATCCAGCACTGCGGAAGAAATACCCAAAGTTGCACGGACAACAATGGAAGAAGTCACATTCGGTAAAATATGACGGAAAATAATTCGTCCATCCTTATCACCAATTACACGGGCCGCCTGCACATAATCATTTTCTTTTACGGAAAGAATCTGGCTGCGGACAATTCGCGCATATTCCGGAATGGAAACCAGTCCGATCGCGATAACAGCCTTGTCAATTCCTTTTCCTAAAGCAGCCATAAATGCGATTGCCAACAGGATAGAGGGAATACTCAGCATAATATCCATAAAACGCATGATAACCGCATCGATTTTTCCGCCGCGATAACCGGCGATTGCACCCAGTACAACACCGATTACTAAGCTGATCGTAACAGCTGCCAAACCGACGGAAAGACTAATCTGGGTTCCTACAAGGATACGTGCAAAAATATCGCGGCCATTTTGGTCTGTTCCACAGATATGTGCTGCACTTGGCCATAGTTTTGCCTGTGAAAGGTCCTGATCATAAGGATCATACGGTAAAATTTTAGGGAAAATTGCCGTCGTTACCGCAATCAATACTAAAGCAGCAATTACAAAAAGGCTGATCATTGCTGCGCGGTTCTCTTTCAGAGAATCCCACATACTGCGCCACAAGGATTCGGGCTTTTCAAGAATCTCCGTAGAAGCGGCCGCTTCAGAAATTCGTCGTTTTTTCATCGCGGTCAACCTTCTTTCTTTGCGTACTTGATGCGCGGATCCAAGAATGCATAGATGATATCAACCACCAAATTCAGCAAAACAAAGATCACTGCTATCAGCAGAACGACCCCCTGAACAACCGGGAAGTCAGATTTTAAAATACATTCGACCGTATATTTTCCAATACCAGGCCATGCAAACACCGTCTCCGTCAAAACAGCGCCGCCAAGAAGGCTGCCAAACTGCAGCCCAATTACTGTCGTAACCGGGATCATCGCATTGCGCAGCGCATGGTGCTGCACCACGCGTCCTCTTGTCAGGCCTTTTGCTTCGGCAGTACGTATGTAATCTTGGTCCAGTGTTTCCAACATACTGGAACGAGTCATACGAGTGATAATCGCCATCGAGTAAAGGCTCAAAGCAACTGTCGGCAAAATTAAGTGCTGCAAGGCATTGCCAAATGCTTCAAAGTCGCCGGAAAACAAGGTATCAATCAGATAGAGACCTGTTCCTCCAACCGGCTGAAGCATTGGGTCGATTCGTCCGCTGCTCGGCAAAAGATGCCATGTACCGGAAAAAAGGATAATCATCAGCATGCCGGACCAAAAGATCGGCATAGAGACACCAATCAGTGCCAAAATCATACTGGCGTGATCTGCAAGCGAATTTTTCTTAACACTGCTAATCACTCCAAGCAGGATTCCAAAAATAGAAGCAAGAATAATTGCACAAATTGCCAACTCAACCGTTGCAGGAAAACGAGAAGCAATTTCCTGCGTTACAGGAGAATGCGTATAATAGGAGGTTCCTAAATCTCCACGAAGCGCATCGATAAGAAAATTCCAGTATTGAAGCCAAATGGGGTCATTCAAGCCGTTTTCCTGGCGCCATGCCTGCATCGCATCCGGAGTTGCATGCTGTCCAAGCACAACACCTGCTGGATCCGGTGAAAAGACACGCATAATCAGAAAAACGATAATGGAAACACCCAAAAGGACCGGAATCAGCTGCAAAATGCGTTTTACAGTATACTTAAACAAGCTGTATACGTCCTTTCCTTCTTTTTCTAAATAGTAACCAATATAAACGCATTGCCGGAAGCTATCACTGCCGACAGCTTCCGGCAAGCACTGCGTTTATAAAATGCAGTCGACTCTACTTATTTCGTTTTGGTAACTCCAGCAAACGGAGTAATACCGGTCTGATGATAGTAGAAGCCCTCAACCTTTGGATTGTAGCCACACAGGTTCTTGGAATGTGAAAGCAAAAGCCAGACATTCTGATCTGCAACCATTTGTTCACACTGTTTATAAACTGCGTCACGATCAGCACCGTCTTTTGTAGCAATGCCCTTTTGAATCAATGCTCTATAAGTAGGATCATCGTAACGAGCAATATTCATAGAAACGGTCTTATCGGCGAGCAGGTTCATAAAGTTATCCGGGTCACCATTGTCACCGGTCCAGCCATAGAACGCAACATCATAGGATTCTGTCTCGATCTTCTGCTTATAAGTAGTCCAATCATAAGCATCGATCTCGCAGTCAACGCCGACCTTATCCAGATATCCCTTAATGGTCTCTGCCAGCTGCTGGCCGCCCTTTGTGTTATACGGACGAGGATTCGTATAGGTAAGCATCTTAATCTTCTTAACACCGGCTGCAGCCAGATCCGCCTTTGCTTTTTCCGGATCATACTGAGTCTGCTGAATATCGGTATCATACGGAGCCATAAAGGTAGGCATTACGGAATTTGCAACAGAGGCATAATCTCCATAAAGTGCTTTTACAAGTTCCGGAACATTAATTGCTTCATTGACAGCTTTACGAGCAGCTGCATTTTTGAAGGTATCGCTCTTGGTGTTATATGCCATGTAGTTGATGGTCATGCCGTCTTCATTAAAGATCTTGTTGCCGGCATCTTGGATAGTTGGTACTACCGTATCATCAATTCCGTCGATTACATCAACTTCGCCATTATCGAGAGCCGTTACACGAGCAGCATTTTCAGCAATAAAGCGGAAAACAATGTTCTCGGTCTTTGCTGCGTTATCCTTATCCCAATAATTGTCGTTCTTCTTTAAAACAACACTCTGACCTTTATTCCAGGAAACAAAGGTATAAGGGCCGGTGCCGCAGGGAGCTTCGTTCAAATTGCCTTTGTTCTTGTCGAGAGCAGTGGGGCTGACGATCGGGGCTGCCATACACATTGCCATATTTTTAAGGAATGCGGTATTAGCAGAACGCAGATCAATTTCGACTGTGTTGGTATCAACTACCTTAACTGCTTTTACACCGGTATTGTCTGCTTCAGCTCCATAAACAAAGGAAGCATATGGCATATCGGAACTGCGGTTCGGCTCCAACTGACGGTCGATGCTCTTCTTAACAGCATCTGCGTTAAAATCGGTACCATCCTGGAACTTAACGCCCTCCTGAAGGTGGAAGGTATAAGTAAGTCCGTCATCACTGATATCCCAACTCTTTGCAAGGCAGGGCTCTACTTCGGTGGAATCTTTGTTGTACTTTAAAAGTCCCTCGTAAATATTGCACATGATCTTAGCAGATTCACCGTCATCAACATAGGCCGGATCCAATCCACGAGGATCTGCGCCCTGCGCAAACGTAATGGTATCTGCCATTTGGCTTCCGGATGTAGTTCCGGAGGCGGTGCTGCCCGCTCGGCTGCTACCACAGCCAACCATGCTTGCACCCACCATTGCTGTAGCCAGCGCCAGCGCAAGCAGCTTCTTGCTCTTCTTCATAAAACTACCCCTTTTCAATCTTCTGCAGTCTCCTGCACAATTTGCAAAAGCACGTTTTTGCGATGCCCTTAAAAAATAAAGTCAATGTACAAAAAAAGGCGCTCTCCCTCTTCTGGTCAAGCACCCGTGCTTTGTATTATTATAGCGCGCACATTTACGGTTGGCAAGTAAAAAAATGCAAAAAACTCTTCATTTTAAAGCTATCACCATATTTTTAGTGAATTTTTGTAATTATGACTTTCCAATCCTGCATTTTTGTAGAAAACGCTTTAAACTGCTAGAGCGAGGTGGCGTTTAATCTTCAAAATCCTGTAAAATGAAAACATCTCCATCAACGCACAAAGCTTATCAGCCCCCGAAACAACAAAAGATTCGCGATATTTTGGAACCTGACGCAAAGTAAGAGGCCACATATGCTTTAAAATAATATCCTCTTCCTTAGGAGTCAGCAGACATAATTCCTTTGCGTTTTTTAGCGCTGCTTTCGGATGAGAAAATCCATGCAGCCCCTCATGCGGATCCGTATGCCAATCATAGAGAAATAAATCGTGCAAAAGTCCCCCTCTGGCAGCCGCCCGATAATCAATATGCAGCCTGCGGCAGATTCGAAAACTTAAATAGGAAACAAACACTGAGTGTTCATAACAGCTGATATGTGCATGGTGATCCAGATCGCGCATTTCATTGACTTCTTTTGTTCCCAAAAGATCAGCGACACAATCATGATATGCTTTTAAATCTACAGAATCCCACATCATAAGAAGTTCAACCTCTTTCAAATTATATAATAGACAAATTATCTAAACTAATTGCTTAGTTTTTTTCTAAAACGCCTTTATTCTAGCACACTCAAAGCCAAAAAAGAAGCAGAAACTTTTCCCAAGCAACATTATTTTGGATATTTGTCTTTCATTTATTCAGAAAATGGCAGTCGTTCGTTATGACAAATACGCTGAATTGAAAAGCGGCCTTCGATCAATGCGGCATGAAGACCGCCTTCTGCGTGCATCCACTGGCCGGAAAGAAGCAGCCGACGGACTCCCGGCACCATAAACGGCATCGGCTGATATTTATTCCCCGGCAGTGCAATAAATGGGCTCCAAGTTCCATGATAAGCACCAAAACGTCGGCTGAAAAAATCCGGTGCTGCACAGCATACAGGCTTTAAATCCAATTCAGGAAATTTTTTCTGAAGCTGTTCCAGCACTTTTTTCATAATCTTATTTGTCTCCGCCTCATACAAAACTTCGTTTTGAGACAATTCCACCCAATAATTGTAACTCTCTTCCGCCTGCGGAATTGGACACACAAACTGAGCGTTCCCATTTTGTCCCAGTTGAGAATCATAGCTCGACTGTATCAAACAGAGACGGTTAATCAAAGTTTTTCCGATCGAAAAAGGGTCCACCTCAAAATCCTGCATATGCAGCATCAGTCCGGGATCCTGATTCGTACGAAACACACAGTAAAAGCCGGTAAAAATCGGATTGTGAAGTCGGTCTTCATATCGTTGCTGAAAATTTTTATCCAATTCTGTATCAGGGGAAATCAGATGATGAGTCGTAACATCCGGATCACATGCTGCAACCGTCCAATGAGAAAAATAGCGTTCGCCGCTATGCAGTTCAATTCCTCTTGCCGCTCCATTTGCCGTCAAGATCTGCTCAACAGTGGCATTTAGCCGCAAAACTCCGCCTAGGTGCTGATATTGCTCTGCCATTCTCCTCACCAAGGCAGCAGCGCCTCCAACGGGAAGTCCACAGTTTCCGCTGACGAACATCGCATACTGAAACAAAAATAACGCGAATGTTCCATTCTGGGGCTGAACCGAAGAAAACAGGCGCCGCAGCACCGGGTTTCTGAACTCATTAACAAACTGCTTCATGCTGACTTCGGAAGCTTTCTGCAAAAGCTTTTCCGCTTCTTTATTCCCAGTTTTTAAGCGCTCCAACGGCCCTAAAAGTTCATCCGGCTTTTGGGCCGGAATTTCATACTCTGCAACCGTACGAATTGCATCGCAAAACATAGAAATAGTGGGGGCATCCTCTGGAGAAAGCTTCTTTGCCTCGCGTTCAAAGCGTTCCAAATCCTGCCAGAGTGTAATAGACCTATCATTTTCCGAAATGCTTAAAAAACTTTCCGGCTCAATAATCAATGTATTCCCAAGAGCCCCTGTCTCTCTCCATAAATGGTTTAGCGCCGTATTTTCTTTTGTCCCAATCAGCCCGCGAAAGCAAAATCCAACCTGCTGCACTCCTGCTTTCCATCCGGCGCAAAAGCCGCCGGGTGCACTGTTCTTATCAAAAATAACCGTTTGGAATCCTTGCTTCTGTCCCCAGATTCCGGCAGCAAGTCCGGAAATGCCACCGCCAATAATGGCAATTTTATTGACTCTTTTCAACAAATCTTCCCTACTTTCTGCTAAACATCTGTTTTTAGTTTATCGGGTCCCATACTTTTTGTCAACCGCTCTTTTTAAAAAGCCTTTTTTCAAAAAACGAGCCGCAGTTTCTAAAAACCACGGCTCATAATAAAGAATTCTAATATTGTAAAGAAAGGCTATGAGAAAATTTTCTCTGTAATTTCATCCCGCAATGCACAAAAATGTTCCATTCGAACCTCTTCCAAAATTTTCTTGGAATGTTCGTTCAGAAATTCTTTTGCCTGTGAAAGAGCAGCAACGGCTTTATTGATCTGTGTGTGGTACGCTGCTGCACTGGCTGCTAATTCCGCGGCACAAGTTTCATCGGTATGTGGAACAACCGCTGCTTTATAAAGATCCAGCACTTCGTCTCCCGGGCGGGAAGGTTGATATTCATGCGGAGCCGTACTGTCAAGGATGCAAAGAGAAAGCTCTCGCACAATTACCATATCCAAGCTATCCGGGTCAAAGCCGCAATGATAAATTTCACAATCATATCCGGATTCCATTGCTTTATGCGCAAAGCGCTTAAGCAAAGTCGATTTTCCAGTACCCGGACGTCCCTTTAAAAAGATTCTGCGGCTCAGGTCTTCTGTCAAATTTGGAATGTAATCGAGAGAACCATCCGCAGTTGCTGCACCGAAAAAGCGATGAACGGCCTTTCCAGTTTTGGGCAAAGTATCCTGGAGCAAGCGGTCTGCCGTAAAAGTAAATGCCTGATCTAACTTTTGAAAGTCAATCCGCTCCAGATAAATTTTCTCCCATCCATCATGAACTTTAAGTGCAGAGGCAAAATCTTCTTTGGCCTGCTGCAGTGCAGCAAACGCACAATCCAATTCTTTTCCGCCGAGCAAACGTTGAACGCTATACCCTGCAAAAATCGGTTCATTTATAATGCCGGCAGAAAACTTTGGCAAAATAATTCCTGCCATATGATTATCCAAGCTGTCATGAATCAGCTCGATTGAGGTCTCTTCTTCTTTCGCCGTATGGCAAATATCGGCAATCAATTCAGAAATCATCATCGACGGCCAGCCATAAAGGCAGATGGCCGTCTCCAAAGGACTAAAATTAGAATCGTAAAAATCGATCCATCCTCTGGCCGTGTTAGCATCCACAAAATAATTCCGTACCCTGTTTTCCATGAGCGCACCCCCATAAAAGAATCTCTTTCAAAAAGTATGCGCCCAGAAAACGATTATGATTAAATTCCTTTGTTTTTCAAAAAGCCATCACACAAAAACTTTATTTTAATCAGTTTCTTTCAGGCTCTCTATAATATGACGAGCTGCCATCACTCCGGTAACGGATGCCTGCATCAGCCCACGAGTGATCCCGGCGCCGTCGCCGATGGCATAAAGTGCCGGAATCTGAGTTTCAAAATTCTGATCGACCGCGACTTTAGCGGAATAGAACTTGACTTCCACTCCATAAAGCAGCGTATTCCTGCTGTAAAGGCCCGGTGCCAGCTTATCAAGCGCCCGCAGTGTCTCTACGATAGAAGTTAAATGACGATGCGGCAGGACAAAGGAAAGATCTCCCGGCACCGCGTTTTTCAGCGTCGGAATCGTAGTGCTTTTCTGCAGCCGCGTCTCATCGGTACGGCGTCCCAAAAGCAAATCTCCCAGCCGCTGTACCATAATTCCGCCGCCGGTAAGCATATTCCCCAACTGTGCAATATATCGGCCGTATTCAATCGGCTGATGGAACGGCTGCGTGAATTTTGTAGAAACCAGCAGTGCAAAGTTCGTATTATCGCTGTGGCGATCTTCATCCGCATAAGAATGCCCGTTTACAACTGCAATTCCTCCGTTAGGACCGTCATAATGTTCTTCGCTGACGATTCCTCCCGGATTCATGCAAAAAGTACGCACTTTATTCTCAAAAGTATCGGAATAATAAATCAATTTTGCTTCATAAAGATTTTTCGTCAGGTGATCCATCACCGCATTCGGTACTTCTACCCGCACTCCAATATCCACTTCGTTATTGGTAACCGACAGCCCGGTTTCTTTGCTGATCCGATTCAGCCAATCTGCGCCGCCGCGGCCGGGAGCTGCCACAACACGCTGAGCCCTCACAAGTTCTCTTTTTCCGTCCGGCCCTAAAAGATATGCTCCACAGGCACGGCCGTCTTCTATAAAAATGGTATCGGCAGTCGTATGCGCACGGAACTCAAAATTCGGCTGTGCAGCTAAATAATCATACATGGCGCTGAGAACTTGAAAGCTGTATTCTGTTCCCATATGACGCACCGGACAATGAATCAGCTGAATATTTTCCCTGCGGGCCTCATAGGCAATCTTATCGGCAAATTTGTTGCCTTCTCCAAACACTTTTTGGGGCGCACCAAATTTCAGATAGATTTCATCGCAGTAATGAATCATCTGTTCCGCTTCCTGTGCGCTCATAAAATCTGTAATATGCCCGCCGACTTCCTCCGAAAGAGAAAGCTTTCCGTCTGAAAACGCACCGGCTCCTGCCCAGCCGTTCATAATATTGCAGGTCTTGCAATGCGCACATTGACCGCTGGTTCTGGCCGGGCATGTTCTTTTTGCAATCGCGCTGCCGGAATCTATAATCAAGACTTTCTTTTCCGGCGCCAGCCGATTCATTTCCAAAGCGGTAAAAATTCCCGCAGGGCCAGCCCCAATCACTAATAAATCATAGTCAAACTGTTTCATGATTTCCTCCAATATTTTTGTCATAAACCGATTTATTGTATTTTATTTTATTGAAAAAGTCAATCACAATCCTGTAACCTTCTATTACAATTCCGATGAATTCATTGACTTTCTTACTCCTACTTTATTATGATGAATTTTAGTAATCTCAAAAGCGAGGTGACAAAATGGGCAAACAAAAATGGATTCGAATCCTATTATGTTGCGAATGCTTTTTATTTTTTATGCTGGAAATCTCGGGTTGCTCCGGACAAGCTCCTTATAAACAGCCTGTCTCATCCTCTTCTATCGCTTCACAGCCGGAAACTGCGGAATTCTATCAAGATGATCAGCTGCATTTTACTTTTCAAATTCCACTCTGCTGGGTCTCTCAAGATTCTCTTTACACACAGGAGACTGTTTTTGATGAATCTTCCCAAAATGGATATACCTCGTTTTATTATGCCCATAATCCTTCTATTCCCCTTCTGCGGATTTTTTTGGAATCGCAGAAATACAGCAGTCATGAATTTTCGGCACAATTTTCGTCTTTCTGCAAAGGTCAAAATGTTTTCTTTCTTGAAGAAAGTAACGGCGGATATTATTACGCTGTCCTGCCGGAAAGATGTTCTCTTCCAATCGGAAAAGAAGCTGACCTTTATAATAGTATGGCACTTTCTGAAAATGATGTAAAACGCAGATTTTCAATAGAATCATAGATGAAATTTCAACGATCAATGAAAAGAGCAGACTTTGTGAAGAAAAACTCTCACAAAAATCTGCTCTTTCTTTTGTTTATGGGATCTTCCGCAAAATCTCTTGATATGACTCATAATTCTGAGAAATTCCAAGGCTGCGATCAAGAGGAAGCTCTGAAGAAAGTATCGATTTTGGTATCTCGCTTTGGGGATCGCTCTCTGCAATTTTGCAGAAGGACTTCCAAACTTCCCCATGATAATAAACAAACTCTTTCTCTCCGCTTTTTACCTGCCAATAAATTGGCCTTTTGTGGTAAAGCTTGCAATGTTCTGCAAAAAACTTTTTTTCAAAGTACGTTTCTAACCCTTTTTCCGCTGTTCCCTTTCCTAAAAATGAAGCAGCAAAGGAAACCGCAGTTTCTCCAAAACGTTTTTCGAGAAACTCTGAAAAAGCAGATGCAATTTTGCAGGGACTGCACCAAGAGACAGATTTCGTATGAATATGAAAATGATCTTCTGTATAACGTCCAAATAATAGTCCGACAAAATAAGAAGCAAGCTCTTTGATTGCCTTTTCCGGTTCCGGAGGTGCAATCGAAAGCGCTTTATTTTCCACCTCGACCAGCGCACCGGTCTGATACAGATCTGCAAAATGGTGGTTGATCTTTTCTTCATTCTGCCGCAGTTCTTTTCTGCGGTCTTCTATCTGTCGGCTCCAAATTTTCACAGCCTCCTGCAAAGTCGGCGCGCCTGTTTTCAGAAGCGGATTTCCGTTAAAATTCCAACTGATTTCATGGTCGTCCCAGTCCGCTTTGCAAAGGTCAATATTTCTTTGTACCAGTCGCCAAATCTGTTCTTTTTCTGAACTTTCCAAAATCGGCAGAAGAGCAAGATTCCCGGCCTGATAATTGAGAGTTGGATTCAAAAAGCCCAAAATCTGAAATGCTGTGGAAGAATTCAGAAATCCCAGGCGATACAGCCGGTCCTCTTTTGGTGGAAAAATCGAAGAGCCCGCAATATCAAAAACAAATCCTTTCGGATAATACCGTACTCCAAACGTGCTGGAACTGACAAAAGACCAGGAAAGACTGGGCTGAAAATAATTTTGCCTACCGGGCATCGCCGCAGACTGTCCGCTTTTGACTCGGTAAGCACAAATATCCCTGCCAAAATCCGCAAAATCCACTACATAGAGCTGATTCCCATACCATTTTCGAAAGGCACCGCCTTTATTATAAGGGAACCAGCGTTTTCCGCTCATTCGGCAATCAGACTCATCTTCACACCAGAAATCAATTTCCTCCGGCTCTACCTCATACCAGAATCTCAAAAAGCGCTGATTATTGCAGGTAAAAAGTCCATTGCTGATCTGTGCGACTTTTCCGAGAGGCGCACCCTCCTGAAAGGCCCTGCCAACATTTCGATTGGCCCAATAGGCAAACGGCATTCCCGGAATCTCTCCGAAATCTTTTAAAGATGCTTCAAAATGATCTTTGCTGTCCGGATGAAGGGAATCATAAAGGACACGCTTTTTCTGCTCTTCCATGCCCCCTTTGTAATCCGTCAGGCGCAGATAAACCCCCGGATATTTTTCCTTCTGGTTCTGCAAAACAAAAGAACAAAGTGGAACTGTCGCTTCTTCAAAAGCAGAATATTCCATTTGTATTAGAGAAGAAACACTTTTTTCCCGAATCAAAAAGTGCCGCAGCGATTCATAAGATTTGATAAACATCCAGACAAACGGCGTCATGAATGCGCAATAACCATCTTCTTTACAAAAGTCAAAATTATGTACCATAAAGACTGCAAAAAGATCGTTATTATAATCCGGAAAATTTTTGTCTACATAATTTCTAAGCGGCTTATCCATATGGTTAAGATAGGGCGGATTCGTGACAACGCACATGTACTTTTGCCCCATAATCTCAGCTTGGCAAACAAGCGGCCACAATTCCTGCAGGGCTTTTCGCTGTGCTTCCATGCGGAACAAATTATCCGGGTACTGTTCCCCGCGAATCACAGAAAAGCGAGATTTAAGTGCTTTGAGGTCTACCTTTGGAGCATTAAGGATCGAACCAAACTGATCGCCATAATAAAAAGCAGCCGTCAGCTTCTGTAAATCGTCATATAAAGCTTCGTTTCCACCAGACGCATAGTGAAGTGCTTCTTTATCAATTTTGCGGCTGTGATGAATCGCCGCAAAATGCAAAGTAACACCCTTCTCAAAAATATCCGAATCGCAGGAACGAGCTTTCATTAAAAGTGCAAACGCCGTCAATTCGCGGCTGCGCTCGTCAATATCCAGTCCATAAAGATTGTCCTGCAAAATCAGCGAAGCCGCACGTTTCGGCGGAACCCCACATTCCGAATAAATTTTGAGCAAGAGTTCAAAAGCATAGACAAGGATATGTCCGCCGCCCATACAGGGATCGAGAATTTTTAAATCTCTCGGTTCCATCGGAGTACGCGGCGTTTTTGGCGCTTTTTTCGGAAGATCAAGATAATAGGGCATCTCTCTGCGCAGATGGCTTTCCGGGTGTCCTTCCAGCCAGATCCTGCCAAGAGAATTTTCGACCATATATCGAACGACCCAATCCGTCGTAAAGAACTGTGTTGCCGCAGTCAAATTTTTCATTTTAACTTTGCCGGCATAAAGGTCAATCGCCGCATTTTTTTCTTGTAGGTGATAAGACTGATAAAGCCAGCCGATCAATTCTACCTGTCCCAGCCATTCCTGCTCTGGAAGGCCGTCGCACAAGGTTCGGACAACGCCTTTCCGATAACTTAAGCTGAGAAGCAAATCCATCTCATCCGGCACTGGAAAATAATCCGGCATCTGAGAAGCAAGGGACAGGCACGTCTTTTGAAACAACTTGGTAAAAAGCGCATCCCGATCCAGGGTATCTTGATGGGTTAAAAGCCAATGCGCCAAAAAATCCGGCTCAATCGTATCTACATTTTGAGAAGACAGAACCCGATATGGCAGATAGCCATTTAGTTCCATATACCGAACTGCAATCAGTTCCCGAAAAAATCGGTAAGCAGCTTTTTTGCAAAGTGCCAAAGTTCCTTGCTGCTCTTCTTCTTTGAGGAGAATATCCCGCCGAAAAGCAGCATCCCCCGAAAGGCGACAGGCATGAAGTGCAGAAAGATTTTTTTGAACCATTTCTTCCAACTGCTGTCTAGCTTTCTGCGCTACTTCACGCACAGCACTCTTATCCAAGCTTTCACCTTCTTTTTTCAACACTCTGTTCTGCTCAATGTTCAGACATTAAAAACTCCCGGCCAGAATTTTGCCAGATATCCCTGCACAAAAATGAGCAGCACAATAAAAGGCAGCACCCAAGTCACGTAAAAGCGAATCGATTTTGGAAATTTAAGGCCTTCTCCGCTGTTGGCTTCTTCGATAAAGTGATCCCAACCCCAGCCTTTTTTCGAAACGCAAAACAGTAAATAAACAAGGCTGCCTAGCGGAAGGAGATTGTTGCTCACCAAAAAGTCCTCGAGATCCTGTACCGTTGAGCCCACACCAAAAGGAGTAAATCCGCTCCACAGATTAAAGCCCAACACACAGGGAAGCGACAGGACCAAAACAAGGACCAAATTAATTAACACTGCTTTTTTCCGACTCCAGTGTTTGAGCTCCATTCCAAAGGCGCATAAGTTTTCAAAAACAGCGATTACCGTGCTCAAAGCTGCAAAACTCATAAACAGGAAGAAAAGCGCACCCCAGATTTTTCCTCCGGACATTTGTTCAAAGACATTCGGCAAGGTAATAAATACAAGCCCCGGACCGCTATCCGTCGGAATATTAAATGCAAAGCATGCCGGAAAAATAATCATGCCGGCAACCAGAGCGACAAAGGTATCCAATCCAGCGATTCTGATGCTTTCTCCTGTCAGAGAACGGTCTTTCCCAATATAGCTGCCAAAAATAGCAAGCGCACCGATTCCAAGACTGAGGGTAAAGAAAGCCTGTCCCATCGCTGCAAAAACGGCTTCTCCGAAACCTGCCTCCATCATACGCCCAAAATCCGGCAGCAGATAAAATTTCATTCCTTCTGCAGCGCCCGGCAGCGTTACCGAACGAACCGCCAAAATAACCATTACCACAAATAGGCTGACCATCATGATCTTGTTGATTCGCTCTACTCCGTTTTTCAGCCCCATGGCACAAATCCCAAAGCCCAGCAGAACAACAACAACCATCCAAAAGGTCATTTCACCGGAATTTGCGAGCATCGCTCCGAAAACTGTTTTCACTTCTTCCGGAGAACGCCCCTGAAATTCGCCTCTTAAAAATTTCACAAAATAATCCAGCATCCAGCCGGCAACCGTCGTATAGAACATCATCAGCAGAAAGTTTCCTGCGATTGCTCCATAACTGTAGAGATGCCATTTGCTGCCCGCAGGCTCCAGGACATGAAAAGAACGCGCCGCGCTCTTCTGGCTTGCACGCCCTACTGAAAATTCCATGACCATAATCGGCAGTCCCAGAATCAAAAGGAAAAATAGGTACACCAGCACAAATGCACCACCGCCATATTTCCCCGTAATATAAGGGAATCTCCAAACATTGCCAAGACCGATTGCACATCCTGCGGAAATCAGCAGAAATCCCAGGCGCGATGAAAACTTTTCTCTCTCTTGCATCTTTTAAAAATCCTTCTCTTTTCTCTTTTTTCCTTACTTTAAAGCCAAAATAAAATAAGTGTCACATAGTTTGCATTATAAATCATTTGATACAAAATGACAAGAAAAACTGCCTGTTTTCCCCCATTAAGCTCTGCTTTTTCCTTTTTAAAAAGGGAGTTTCTTTTTCCTACCTTTTTTGTTATAATATGAAACAAAAGATTGGTGCAGTTACAAAAGGGGATTTCATTATGAAAATTATCGACTTATTAAATAGCGGACACACTACCATTTCCTGTGAGCTGTTTCCTCCCAAAAAGGGAGAAGATCTGCCGCAGGCGCAGGAAGTTGTAAAGCAGATTGCCGCCCTGCGCCCCTCTTTTATGAGCGTCACTTACGGAGCAGGCGGCGGAACAAGTGCGACAACCGTTCGAATTGCACAGGAGGTTCAAAAAAATCATGTGCCGGCTCTTGCACACTTAACCTGTGTCTCTTCTACGCGGGACGAGATTTCTGAGCGCCTCTCAGAGCTGAAAAAAGCTGGGATCGAAAACATTTTGGCACTGAGAGGCGATATCCCGGAAGGCAAAGATTTCCCCACACCAAATCAATATCACTATGCGAGCGAACTGATTCGGGAAATTAAAGCACGGGGTGACTTTTGTATCGGCGGAGCCTGCTATCCGGAAGGCCATGTGGAATGTGCGCATAAGACGGAGGATATTCGCCACCTGCGGGAAAAAGTCGAGGCCGGCTGCGATTTTCTGACGAGCCAGATGTTCTTCGATAATGATCTGTTCTATAATTTTATGTTTCGTGCTCTGGCAGGCGGCGTCAATGTGCCGATTATTGCAGGCGTTATGCCGGTAACAAATGCAAAACAGATCACCCGCATCTGCTCTCTTTCCGGAACAATCCTTCCCCAGCGATTCAAAGCGATCGCCGACCGCTTTGGTTCCGACCCGAAAGCAATGAAACAGGCTGGAATTGCTTATGCTACCGAGCAGATCATCAACTTGATCAGCAATGGGGTTCCGCACATCCATATTTATACGATGAACAAGCCGGATATTGCCGCGGCAATTTTTTACAATCTCTCCGACGTCATCTCCTGCGATGGAAATTAACCGTCTGGAAATCGAACGTTATCTGGGCTTTCGGGGACATCCGGCCGATCCCCGAACCAGAGAACGGATCGAATCCTGCTTAAAAGAACTCTCAGATAAAATTCGGCTGCGAAGCATTTATGCAAACTATCCGGTAACATTATCCGATTCTCTCTGCAAAATTGGCCCTTTTAAAACAGAAAGCCGTGATTTAGCCCACCATCTTAATCTCTGTAAAAGCGCCTATCTTTTTGCAGCGACACTTGGTCCCGCGCCCGATCTTCTGATTCGCCGCGTAACCGCACAAGATATGAGTCTTGCCTTAATTTATCAGGCAAGTTCCGCAGCGTTGATCGAAGCCTACTGCAATGAGATCTGCTCTTCCCTGCGGTCGTCTATTCATTCAGACGGTCTCTTTCTCAAGCCACGCTTTTCTCCGGGTTATGGGGATTTCCCGCTTTCAGGTCAAGGCTCTCTGCTTCGAATTTTAGAGGCCGAAAAACGAATTGGTCTGACTGCTACCGAAAGTGATATTCTTGCCCCCTCCAAAAGCGTAACGGCAGTTATCGGCGTCACCACAGAAGGACAAGACTGCCATGAAGGGCATTGCAGCTCCTGCAAAAAAACGGACTGCGAATTTCGAGATCCAGATGCATAAAAATTATTTTTCACAGAACAAGAAGGGAGATTTTTATGAATTTTTTAGAGACTTTAGGAAAACGCATTCTCTTTTTTGATGGTGCGATGGGAACACAACTGCAAAAATACGGGCTCAAAGCCGGAGAAACACCAGAGCTCTGGAATCTTTCGCATCCGGAAATTCTGAAAAAGATTCATGAAGACTATCTTCGAGCTGGTTCTGATATCATCACGACCAACACTTTTGGCGCCAACAAAATCAAACTGCAAGGAAAAACTCCTGTAAAAGATATTGTCACAGCGGCCGTTACATTAGCCAAAGAAGCTGCCGTTCCCAGAGGAAAGCTCGTTGCCCTCGATATGGGACCAACCGGACATCTCCTAAAACCTATGGGAGATCTCGATTTTGAAGAAGCATATGAAGCCTATTTTGAAGCTGCTTCGGCAGGCGAAAAAGCCGGTGCCGATTTGATTTTGATCGAAACCATGAGCGATACTTTCGAATGCAAAGCGGCACTGCTTGCCGCCAAAGAAGCGACCTCGCTCCCGGTACTTGCCACGATGACTTTCGACGAAAAGGGAAAACTTTTAACCGGCGGCGATATTGAAGCGGCCGCTGTTTTGCTGGAAAGTCTGCATGCGGACGCGATTGGTTTTAACTGCGGGCTTGGTCCTAATCAGATGAAACAATTTCTGCCGCGCCTGCAAAAATGCACTTCTCTTCCGATCTTGATTCAGCCTAATGCGGGTCTTCCAAGAGTGATAAACGGAGAAACGCTCTATGATGTTACCCCCGACCAGTTTGCGGCAGCAATGCGGGAAATGGCAGAAGACGGAGCATGGATTTTGGGTGGATGCTGCGGCACAACGCCGGACTATCTTCGCAAAACGGTCGAAGCCTGCAGAGAAATCGTTCCGAAGCCGCTTACCGTCCACGATGAGACTGTCATTTCGAGCTATAGTCACGCTGTTTTTCTAAAGGATCGCACAATTCTTATTGGGGAACGAATCAACCCTACCGGAAAAAAACGTTTTCAGCAAGCACTGCAGGAAAACGATACCGATTATATTCTGCGGGAAGGAATCACACAGCAGGAAAACGGTGCTGATGTGCTGGATGTTAACGTCGGTCTTCCGGATATTGATGAAAAAAAGCTTCTTCCTGAGATCACAAAAGCCTTGCAGGGAATCACTGATCTTCCGTTGCAGCTCGATACCAGCGATCCCGCTGCAATGGAAAATGCACTTCGCATTTATAACGGAAAGCCTCTCATCAACAGCGTAAACGGCAAACAGGAAGTCATGGATTCCATCTTCCCTTTAGTCAAAAAATACGGTGGTGCTGTCATTGCTTTAACGCTCGATGAATCCGGAATCCCGGAAACCGCTGACGGCCGGATTAAAATTGCTGAGAAAATCCAAAAGGAAGCGCAAAAATACGGGATCCCAAAAAAGGATTTGATCATTGACGCCCTTGCAATGACGATTTCTGCCAGACAGAAAAGTGCCGCCGTTACGCTGGAAACACTTCGTCGTGTCCATGAAGAGCTGGGGATGAAGACATCCCTTGGTGTATCTAATATTTCCTTTGGCCTTCCCTGCCGGGAAAAGATCAATGCTGCTTTCTTTATAACGGCAATGCAATCCGGCCTTTCCGCCGCCATCATGAACCCAAATAACGGCGCTATGATGGATGCTTTTCGCTCCTACAATGCACTGATGGGGTTTGACGCACAGTGCATGGAATACATCACCGCCTATAAAGATGTAAAGCCGCAAAAAACGGTCTCCCAAAAGATCTTAACTTCTGTTTCTGAAAAAGAAATTACTCCGAATGACCTTCAAGATGCTTTTCGAAAAGCGATCGAAAAAGGGCTGAAAGAAAGTGCGCACGACACAGCCGCGGCACTCCTAAATGAGGGAATTTCTCCGCTCCAGATCATCAATCAGCATCTGATGCCCGCACTCGATAAAGTTGGCAAAGACTTTGAAGAAGGCGCCCTGTTTCTCCCGCAACTTTTGATGAGCGCAGAAGCTGCCAAATCCGCCTTTGAAGTCTTGCAAAACGAAATGAGAAAATCAGGTTCCACTCAAAAGAAAGCGAAAATTGTTCTTGCTACCGTCAAGGGAGATATCCATGACATTGGAAAAAACATCGTTAAAGTGCTTTTGGAAAACTACGGATACGATGTCATTGATTTAGGAAAAGACGTTGACCCACAGAAAATTCTAGAAGCAGTCGAGCAAAATGGGGTGAAACTCTGTGGACTCTCTGCACTGATGACTACAACGGTCGTCAATATGGAAGAAACCATTAAGCTGCTCCACCAAAAGGCTCCAAAATGCAAAGTGATGGTGGGCGGTGCCGTTTTAAATCCTCAATATGCAGAAAAAATCCATGCGGATTTCTATGGAAAAGATGCAATGGGCAGCGTCCGCTATGCAGAAAAGATCTTTCACAAATAAATCTTAGAACAAAAAAGGGACGGAATTTTCCGTCCCTTTTTTTGTTCTATTTTTCACTGAGGCTTTGAAAATAAGCTTTGATTTTTTCTTCTTCTGCCTGCACGCTTCCCTGTACTAATTCCGGTTTTCCTCCCCCACGGCCATGAAGAGCTGCATTGAGCGTCTTCCCAACCACGCGGGAATCATCGTCCGAAGAAAGCGCATACTGATATCTTCCGTTTCCCCCACTAAAGACAACCGCCAAACGGCTCTTTTTCTTTAGTTCCAGACAAAAGCTGCGCAGATCGTCCCCTTTTAAATTTTTTTCAAAAATACAAAAGACTCCATTTTGAGGGACCAGCGTTTTTGCTTTCATCTCCAAAAGCTGATGCCGAAGTTCAGCACTTTCTTGACGAAGCTGCGTTTCACTTTCTTTTAAACGTTCGACTGCCTTTGCAATCTCTCCCGGCTTTGCAGAAAGAAGGGCACTAACAGCTGCTGCGCTGTCTTGTTTTTCTTCGTAATCCTGCATCGCTCGAATTCCGCAGAGCATACTGATTCGAATTCCGCCTTTATAATGCAAGAACCCGATCAGTTTAATCGCTCCGATCTCTCCGGTATAAGAAACATGTGTCCCACAACAGGCACAGACATCATACCCCGGAATCGTTACAATTCGCACTGCACCTGTCAATTCCTTTTTGCTGCGATAATCAATCCTTTTTAGTTCTTCCTCGCTCGGATAGGTGATTTCTACCTTTTTATTCTGGTAGACCGCATCGTTTGCCATCAATTCTACAATATGCAGCTGATCCTGTGTTAAAACGCCGTCCAAATCCAACGTAACACATTCGCTGCCCATATGAAATCCCACATTATTAAAGCCAAACAGCCGATGAATAATTCCTGATACGATATGTTCTCCTGTATGCTCCTGCATTCTGGAAAGACGAAGCGGCCAATTAATTCCGCCCGTCACATAAGAGCCCTCTTTTAAAGGACGGTCCGTCTCATGAAAGATAACGCCGTCCTTTTCTTTTGTATCCAACACATTGACCGTATCAAGAACTCCCTGATCCCCCGGTTGGCCTCCCCCTTCCGGATAAAAAGCAGTACGGTCAAGCTCTACCTGCCAGGTTTTCCCTTTTGTTTCACAGGAGAGAACTTTTCCCCGAAAGCGTCTGCAATACGGTTCCTCATAATAAATTGTCTCTGTCTTCATGATAATTCCTCTTTCATTCTTTTGAACAGTTCTTTTTCCATTATAAGCAAAATAAGATTTAATAAATTCTCTTTTAGAATTATTTAATTTGGAAAACGCTTTCCATTATCCTGAACTTTTTATGAATCCTTTTAAAAAAGGATTGTTTTTCACAACCATTGGCGTTACAATCATTTCAATAGTGAAGAAGGGACTGTTCTTTCTGATGAATTGGCTTCAAAAATTTATGTATGGGCGACACGGTACCGACCAATTAAATATTGCTTTACTGGTTCTTTATATGATTCTTGCAATCATTGGTCAGCTAACCGGCTTATGGCTCCTTTATTACGTTGGATTTGCCGCTATCATTTGGTCCTTTTTCCGAATGTTTTCGCGCAATCACGAAAAACGTTGGGCAGAAAATCAGGCTTTTCTTGGGGTTTGGAGTCCCATCTCCAGCCGCATTTTAAGTCTTTTTAAACATCAAAAAGACAAAACACATCGGTATTTTCACTGTCCAAAATGCAAAGCCACCCTTCGTGTTCCAAAAGGACGGGGAAAAATTGAAATCACCTGTCCGAAATGTCAGACTGTGTTTGTAAAGAAAACCTAATCAGTAAAAATATTTGATCTTAAAAAATCGGCATGATGCTTTATCATGCCGATTTTTATGTTTTGAATTTTAAGAAGTGTTTCAAAAATACGGAACAAAAAATACTCGAATTTTGTTTTTCCTGTAATTACTGCAAATCAATTAAGACTGGGAATCCTCCAGAATTTGATACATAGTTCCCGCATAATCTTTTGTCGCATATTCCTGAACCGACAGCACTTTTGCCCGAATCATTTTTGAGCCGAGCGTAATCTCCAAAAGATCTCCTTCTTTTACGTCATAAGAGGCTCGTGCCGGCTTTTGATTGACCAAAACTTTTCCGGCATCACAAGCTTCATTTGCAACAGTACGCCGTTTAATCAGTCTGGAAACTTTCAGATATTTATCAAGACGCATTTTGCCGTCTCCTTCTTTCAAAAATAAAAGGCAGCAATATGATTTAAAAAAATCACATCACTGCCGCATTCATCATTCGCTTACTTAGAAACTGCGTCCTTAAACGCTTTGCCAGCCTTAAATGCCGGAATCTTGGAAGCAGGGATTTCGATCTCTTTATTAGTACGGGGATCGCGGCCTTTACGGGCACTGCGATGACGGCACTCAAAAGTACCAAAACCTACCAGCTGAACCTTATCTTCTTTTGCAACAGTTTCTACGACAGTATCAATGACAGCAGCGATTGCACTATCTGCGTCCTTTTTAGAAAGATTAGCCTTTTCTGCTACGGCAGCGATCAGTTCCGTTTTGTTCATAATCTTTTTACCTCCTAAAATTTCTAGCAATTTCCTTTCATATTCATCGGCAAATGCCGAGAACAAACCATCTTATTTTCCGGAAGATTTTTCCCATGACTCATATCTCAAGAGATATGCTTCTGTTTCTTTGGAGAGCATTTCTTCCGGCTCTACGCCGGCTTTTTTGACAGCCCGAACTGCCTCAAACAAATACGCTCCAGCTTTTTCCGGCGAAATTGTTTTTTCATTTTCTTCTGCTTCGATTTCTTCTGGAAAACCAAGTTTCTGAGCTTTCTTTTGTACTTTTGCTGCACGCATCAGCGCGGGCAATGCCGGTGAAACTGCTTTTAATATCTCAGAACCGGAATCCCGATGTTTGGTGTGATTCTTAATCACATCCCAATTTTCGAGAACCTCTTTAGAAGAATTCACTTTTACCGTAGAAAAGACATGTGGATGACGTTCGATCATCTTATGTGCCAATTCATCTACCACATCGGCAAAAGTAAAATTCCCTTTTTCACTTTCAATCTGACAGTGAAAAAGCACCTGCAGCAAAACATCGCCTAGCTCCTCACGCATAAGGTCGACATTATCTGTATCAATGGCTTCAACCGCCTCATAAGTTTCTTCGATAAAATTATTGCGAATGGAATGATGATCCTGTTCCCGATCCCATGGGCAGCCATTCGGTGCCCGCAGGATTTTCATGATCTCCAGCATATCCTGAAAATCGTAATGTTCTTTGATCGAAAAAGCCATCAGAAGATGCTTCCCCCTTTGACTCAAAAACTGGGTATTTTTATTTTACCGTATCTTTACAGTTTTTTCAAGTACAATCCTTCTTTTTTTCCCGAAATCTGTGTTTCTTTGCGACTTCATGTGGAATCGCATGTAGGATTGCACAAATCAGCAAATATACAACCACCGCGGCCAAAATAGCGGCCAAAACAGCAACAGCTATGTGAAAATATCCACTGAGTACCTTTTCAGTCGTTAGGGCAACCGCTACGCAGCAGATTCCGCCCAATATTGGTTTCCAAAGCAATGAAAAGGTTTGCATGTAAATTCCTGTGACTTTGTGCAGAAAATGAAGTCCGAGTACCAAAATAACGAAATAGCTTAAAAGTGTACTGAGTGCTGCCCCCAGCACATTCCACTGCGGCATAGGCACCAGGACCCAGTTCATGATTACCTTGACAAGTAACCCGACCCCAAGAATTTTAACAGGAATATCCGCCCTTCCTACCGCCTGCAGCAAGCTGTTAACCGAAGTGCCGAGTGCAGAAAAAATTGCGGCAAAGCCAAGATAAAACAAAATTTTTCCTGTGATTCCCGGCGCGTTTTGTGGTCCATAAAGAAAGGTACAGATCGGTTTCGCCAGAAAAGACATCCCAAGTCCCGCCGGAATTGCCAAAAGCGCAGCGACACTAAAAACCAGTTTTAAGGAATTTGCAATTTGTTTTTTGGAACCTGCTGCCCACGCGGCAGTAACATTCGGAAGTGCACTGATCCCAAGCGCCTGAGTAAGCGTTGGAATCAGCAAAAACAGAGTGGTCGCATTTGTAAAGCACCCATAAAGATAAGAGGGAACTTCTCCCAAACGAATCACTTCCGCAGGCAGTTCTCCTGCATACTGGGTTAATAAAGAAGCGGCGTTTTTTCCCATTAAAATCCGCAGACCTGCATTCAGCCATGCTGCATCTGCCAAAGTGGAAAGATTGACCGCCAGCGATCCCAACGCCACAGGCAGTGCCATATGCCATAAATTTTTGAGGAGCAGTTTCGGTTCCGATGCTTTCGGAGAAGCTGTGATCTGCTGCTCTGTAATCCCATCCCCAGTCTTTCGATAATGGCACCAGAGATAAAAGAAGCTGACCACGCTGCCGATCGTGACGCCAAAAATTGCTCCGGCAGCTGCCATTGGGAGTGCCGCTAAACGTGCATATTCCTCTGTAGGCTGTAAGACACCCCAAACAGTCTTGCTCGCTGCATACTCCTCGGCGGCAATCTGCACAGTCTTAATCGAAAAAGCAAGCCCAAAAATCAATCGGCAAAGTGCCTCTAAAATTTGAGAAACTGCTGTAGGGACCATATCTCGTAGTCCCTCATAAAATCCTCTGTAAACTGAGATCATACTGCAAAAGAAGATGCTCGGTGCCAATGCCCAAATTGCCGGCAATAAGCTTCTCGCCTGTCCGGCAGATGACAGCTGCGCATACGGCGGCGCCAAAAGAAGCATTAATGCAAAGCCAAAAAGCCCAACACACAGGAATAGCTTGACCGAAATCTGATGAATGATACGAACATCGCGAAATCTTCCTTTTGCGCAGCATTCACTGACAAGGTGGGAAATTGCTACTGGAAATCCGGCCGCCGATAAGCTGTAAATTGGAAAATACAAAGAATATGCGCTGCCAAAATAAGACATTCCAACCGGAGTTAAGATCCAGCTCAGCGGAATCTTAAAAAAAGCTCCAAGAAGTTTTACAATCGCTACAGCGCCCATCAGGATTGCTGCTCCTTTTAAAAATCCCTGCCGACGTGTTTTCATAATGCATCCTCTTTTCCCGTATCTGCTTGTTTGATAAATACGGAAAAAACGGACAGATTATGATGATTTCCCCAAAATGAAAAAAGCGAATCAGAATTTTTCATTCTAATCCGTTTTTCTCTCTTTTATTCCATCGATTCCGACAAAAAAGTAACCGGCTCTGCCCGACGTTCAAATCCCAGTTCCAACTCGCTCTGATGGTAAAGATAGTTATGATCATCATAATATTTGGCATGCTGAGGACATTTTTTCACGCAGGCTCCGCATTTAATGCAGATCCCGGTAAATTCTCGGACATTCTCTGCACTGATGGAGCCCATCGGACAAACTCTGGCACAAAGTCCGCAGTTAATGCAATGATCGTTTGTCTTTGGCTTTACTTTCAAGATATTAACCTTTTCTCCCTTGCGATCCCGCGGCACATAATAAGGACGATACGGCTCCTCTCCTTCTACTTTGACCGGCTGGTGCTCCTGCGGCAAATGAGGAAGAATTGCGCAAACTTTTTCTGCAAAATGATCCGCTTTCCGGAGGTCCTCCGCATCTGGACGCCCCGCCGCCAAAATCGTCGAAAAAGAATGTTCTCCAATAAAAGCAGCACCTGCGATTGTTAAAAAGCCGTCTTCTTCCAAAATATCACGCAGTTCAATCAGAGCATCATCGAAATTCCGGTTTCCATAACAAACGACCGGAACCGCTAACGCTCCGTTTCCCTTAATCGTATGTAAATATTTGACCAGCACATTCGGCACTCTTCCGGCATAAACAGGGACTCCAAAAATCACTAGATCCTCTTTGGAAAATTCCTTGACATTTTCTCTTGCTCCCGGCAAAGTAAAATCAAAGATTTCCGCTTTTCCTGCCTTCAAGACTTCTGCTGTTCTCTGCGCAATCCGTTCTACGACTTTCTCTGTTGTGCCGGTCGCACTAAAATAGGATGCCCACACTTTATAACTCATCTTTATTAAAGCCCCTTCCTTTTTAGCCTATGATCCTCATAAAGAAACACCCCCAGCTAATCATTGCTGAGGGCGCTTTGCTTTTGAAAATTACTCTTCTTTTGGGCCTTCCTGCTGCTCTTCCTCTTCATGAAGTTTATTCCCGCATTTGCTGCAGTAAGTAGCGTCTGAAATGTTTTCAGCGCCACACTTCTTGCAGATGATTTTATTGCCGCTTGCAGAAAGCTGATTGTTAATTGCATCGAGCTGCTCATACAGTTCATCGATTGTTTTGACACTTTCGTCTAACAATTCATCCGAGAGATTATCCGTCTTTTTGGCATCGTATACAACGCGCCCAAGCGCTTCGAACTGCTTACTAATCTCATTATTCACATCAGCTGCATTAATCCGAAGCTTTGATACATCAATAAATTTTTCTGCTTTTTTTCCAACTACATCAGCAGCAGATTTTGCATTGATTACAACGTCCTCAAAAAGTCCCATAAAGACACGCTCCTTTGTTTCTATTTTGATAAAAGTTTTTTATATATTTCCCATATAATGGGTTGATTATAACAAATTAAATTGATAAAAGCAATGACCTAATCGTAAACAATTCGTTAATCATAAAATCCGCCCCCAAGGAATTCTCTTAAAAGAGAATTTTTAGGAACCAATTCCGGTGAAATTGACCGAAACAGTTTCAACACAAAAAACAGCTGCTGCGCAATCTCATATTCTTTTCCTTCCGATTCTTCCACATCTCTCAGAAGTCTCATTGCACGCGTTCGAAAGACGCAGGGTTCATAAGCATGAAGAGAATTAATCGTATAATCCGCCTGTGAACGAAACGGCTTAATATACCGATATTCTCCATTCATGACAGAAGGCCACATTGCAATCGTCTGGGCTGGATTTGTACTGCGAAACGCATAATCGCGTACGATTCTGCGAATCATGCGTACTTCATTTGGCCCTAAAAGCTGCTCGTTTTTATACTCAATGCCCTGCTTAACACTGATATAGATTTTGATCAGTCCCTCTTTTGGAATGCCGCCCGAAAAAATCGGATTTAATGCATGAATGCCTTCTACAATCGCAATGCCGCCCGGTTTCAATGCAATATGCTGCAATTCTTTAAAAGGACAGTGATGGTGAAAATCGAACTGCGGTTTATCACATGCACTATGTTCCATCAGCTCTCTTAACGAACGCTGAATCTCATCAATCCGCAGCGCATAAATCGATTCAAAATCCGGCGTTCCGTCTGCGTTTTTCGGCGCCTCCTGTGGCATTTTGTAAAAATCATCCAGTGAAATAACCTGAGCATCATTTCCTAATTCAGTCAGGCATTGTCCCAACATATGAGCCGTTGTCGTCTTTCCACTGCTGCTGGGGCCTGCCAGGAGCACTACTTTTGTCTTCCTTTTTAAAAGGTCGGCGGCAATGTTTGAAAGTTCTTGATGAAACGATTTTTCACTTAAATCGATCAGGTGTTGGGGATTCCGAATTGCACAGTCATTGATTGCCTCTACCTGGTTCAGATGCTTTACATAATTCTTCTGCTCTTTCATGACAGCTTTCCCACCTGCTCTTTTCTCTCAAGAATTTCTTCATGACGAGAAATATATTCAAAAGGATATTTAAAATTAAAAATTCTGCGGATACGTTGACCGGATTTCTGCGGCACACAGAGTTTCGTGACCGCCCCCGCTCCACAGCCTAAAATATGCTGGCTTTCGTCCATAATAAACACATTATAAGGACTTTCAAATCCTGGTTTTGCAAAGCCGACATTTTCCAAATTGCCAACCATTCTGCTTTGCCGATAAAGATAGTAGGGGGTATATCCGTTTTCCGGAAGAATCCGATCCGCATAATCCAGCATGACACAAGCCGCTGCTGCGTCTTCCTGAATTTTCCCTTCCTGATAAAGACGAGAGGAACGCTTTAACGCGAGGTCATGGACTGTTATACTCTCCGGCGCCCATTCTAAAAGCGTATTCAGCGTATTATAAAAGCTTTCGACCGATTCTCCCGGAAGTCCTACAATCAAATCCATATTGATATTCTCAAATCCCGCTTCTCTTGCCATCAGGAAGGCTTCCCTTGTTTGTTTTGCCGTATGGCGTCTTCCGATCACCTCGAGAATGCGATCATTAAGCGTCTGTGGATTAATACTGATTCTATCTGCACCACATTTTTTCAGCACTGCAAGTTTTTCCGGTGTGATCGTATCGGGTCTTCCCGCTTCCACCGTATATTCCCGACAAAGCGAAAGATCAAAAGAATGCTTTACACAACTAAGTACCTGGTCTAGTTGCTGCGCTGTCAATGTAGTTGGAGTTCCACCGCCCATATAAACAGAAACAAGATGTAAGTTTAGCTTTTGAGCCTGCTTCGCCGCAGCTTCGATCTCTTTACAGAGCAACTCCACATACTGCGGAATCAATTTCATTGTCTTTTCCACACTGGAGGAAACAAACGAACAATAGGCACACCGGGTAGGACAAAACGGTACCGAAATGTACAAGCTAAAATCCTGCGGTGAATTTTGAGCCAAAATTTTTTCTTCCCGATGCATCGTCTTTGACGCAAGCGAGATTTTTTCCGGACTGACCAAATAGGCCTCTCGAAAATATCTTGAAGCTTCCGTTTCTCCATAGGCCTCCGTTAACCGGCGAAACAACTTGACCGGCCGAACGCCCGTCAAGAGTCCCCAACGCGGTGTAAATCCGCACGCTTCCTTTAAAAGTCCAAAAAGAAGGACCGCTAACTGCCGCTCCTTTTCATCTCCAAAAAAGGCCGGATCTTTCGCGTGAAAAAAATCTTCGGCCGTTTCTTTTTTTTCTCCAATCCGGAGACTGGCCGTCAATCTAATTTCCCCATTTTCAGCATGAATTCCGGTATAAGCAGTAATCGGGTCCTCTTTTGACTGTTCTCCCAAATCACTCCCCTTTTCGATTACATGAATTGGCTGAAGGGGATAAAACAGTCGGCAAAGTGCCTCCATCTCATAATGAAAGTCGTGTCCGTCAAGAATCAGATTCATAGAGAACCTGCTTCCGCATCCATATAGGGATTATGCTTTCTCTCCCACAAAAGAGTTGTATTTTCTTCGTGTCCAGGATAAATTTTATAATCACCGGAAAGCGCTTTTAATTTTTCAATGGAAGAAATCATATCTTGATAACTGCCGGTTGGAAAATCTGTACGGCCAACTGTCCCTTTCATCAAAGTATCTCCGGAAAAAATAGTATTTCCGGTTAAAAAGCAGCAGCTTCCCTTTGTATGACCCGGCGTATGAATCTCTCGAATCGTCAAATTACCGAGAGAAAATGTTTCATCTTCTCCCAAAAGCCGTGCAATTGGGAACACTTCAATCGGCGGAAATCCCACTTCACTTGTCAGATTGAGGCTGCTGTCAGTTGTCATTTTCTGATCTTCTTTTTGTAGATAAACTTTTGCCTGTGTTTCTTTTACTACTTGAGCAACTCCAATGATATGATCAAAATGTGCATGGGTCAATAGGATCAATTCCACATCTTTCCCCCGAATTGCATCTGCAAGTGTCTGATCCCAAAAACCGGGATCAATAACCGCCGTCTTTTTTGTTTCGTCATCCGTCAGCAAATAACAGTTCGTCGGCAGCGGACCCCCGGCAATTTCTTCTATGGTCATCTCAAAACCTCCTATGGTTTTTGAAAATTTTGTCTTCTCAGGAACGCCGAATTGAAATGATCCCGTTAACCATTTCCAGACGACTGATAATGCTCTCCAGATGGTCTCTTCCATTTACCGTAATAGAAGCTGAAATCACTGCATTTCCATCTTTTGTCTGGCGAGAATTTAACGAATGAATAAAAAGACGCATGTTGAAAAATTGCTGCGTAATATCCGCAAGAAGTCCGGAGCGATCCTGCGCCACAATCTCCAGTGTTGTCTTAAACTGTTCATTGACTTCTCCCGCCCAATGAACACTGATCCAGCGTTCCGGTTCCGGCGCATCAGAAATTCGGCGCGGCACATTGCTGCAGGAACGCTTATGAATGGAAACACCGTATCCGCGGGTAACAAAGCCGATAATCTCGTCTCCCGGAAGCGGATTGCAGCAGCGAGAAAACTTAATCAGGCAATTATCCATTCCATCTACGACGACGCCTTCCACTGCTTTTCCCGAGGACGGTTTCGCAGCAACCGGCTTTATTTCATTCTCCGGAGCATGGTGGTTTTTCTGATATTCTTCTTTGAGACGCGGCATTATTTTCCAAAGCTGGATGCCACCATAACCGATAGCGGCATAAACGTCATCCTCTGTATCACAGGACTGCTTTGCGCCCAATTTCATCAGAACAGCTTTCCGTTCTTCTTCTGTATAACTAATTCCACTGCGCTTCAGTTCGCGTTCGAGTTCTTCTCGCCCTTCAATAACATTTTCTTCGCGCTTCTCTTTTTTAAACCATGTGCGAATCTTATTGCGCGCTTCACTTGTCTTTACAATTTTTAACCAGTCACGGCTGGGCCCTCTGGCCTCTTTACTTGTGAGAATCTCAACAATTTGGCCCGTTTTCACCTTCGTATCAATCGGAACGATCCGCTTATCTACTTTGGCGCCGACCATTCGGTTGCCGACTTCGCTGTGAATCGCATAGGCAAAATCGATCACGGTACTTTCAACCGGCAGATTAATCACTTTGCCCTGCGGCGTAAAGACAAAGACTTCCTCCGGCGCAAGATCACTCTTGATCGTCCGAATTAGATCGGTCGCGTCAGCATCATCCTGCTGCGTTTCCAAAAGCTGACGAATCCACGCCAGCCGTTTTTCAAAGGAGTCCTTTCCTCCGTGACCATCTTTACCGACCCCCAATTTATATTTCCAATGCGCAGCAATACCATATTCAGCCGTATGGTGCATTTCCCATGTACGGATCTGCACTTCGAACGGGACACCATCTTCTGAGAGTACCGTCGTATGCAGAGACTGGTACAAATTGGGTTTTGGTGTTGAAATATAATCTTTAAAACGGTTCGGCAGCGGACGAAACATATCATGAATGACCCCGAGCACATTGTAACAGTCATTTACGGTATCAACAATTACACGCACGGCATACACATCGTAAATTTCATCAAAGTTTCTGCCTTGAATAAACATTTTACGATAAATTCCGTTGATGCTCTTAACACGTCCCTCGATATAAACATTCGGAATGATTTGCTGCAGGCGTTCTTTAATTCCCCTTTTCGTCCGTTCAATAAACTCGTTGTGCAGGTTGCTGCGCTGTTTTAAACTGTTTTCAATTTCCTCATAAGCAATCGGATCAAGGCATCGCAGAGAAATATCCTCCAATTCCTCTTTGACTGTACGGATACCAAGACGATCGGCAATGGGGGCATAAACCTCCATGTTCTCCAAGGCCTTATCGCGCTGTTTCTGCGGACTCCAAAACTCCCGTGTACGCATATTATGCAGCCGGTCTGCCAATTTGATAATGATAACCCGAATATCCTCACTCATTGCAATCAGCATTTTGCGGATATTCTCCGCCTGCTGCACTTCACGCGAAGAATGCGGAATCTTTCCGAGTTTCGTCACGCCGTCGATCAGTCCTGCAATTTCCGGTCCAAACAATTTACGAAGCTTTGTAAGATCGGTAGCAGTATCTTCCGCTACGTCATGCAAAAGACCTGCGGCGACACTTTCAGAATCCATGCCCAGTTCTACCAGAGTGCAGGCAACCGCCACCGGATGCGAAATATACGGCGCACCGGAAAGCCGTTTCTGATCCCCATGAGACGCCAGCGCAACATCATAAGCACGCCGGATCAAATCCATATCATAATCATGTTCGCTGCCCGACATCAATGCGGTCAAATCATCATACGTTTTCAGCGGATACGCCATACACACTCACCTCTCTTTCTGGTATAAACTGTTCAATATAATGGACTGCCGGGCAATCCATCAAATCGACTTTTTGCGGATTTGGAATCATTGTAATTTGATACTGTCCACCAAAATCGTCCATATGAATCAAATTTTTCTCAGAAAAAATATACAGAATTGTCAATATCTTCTCCATTGGCAATTCAATTAAACGAGGAATTCCCTCTTCTGCGCCCTGATATCCATTTTGTGCCCGCAAAATCCGATAAAACTTTGCTGCATCGCTGCGACTTGGCAAAATTGCAGCGGCTTCCTTCGGTGAAAGCGCTTCTTTCCGAAGCATTTTTTCATAATTCTGTCTGCCTGCAATCATCAATTCTGGAGAGCAGGCACTCAGTTTCATTTCTCTGATATAAATAGACAGGGTATCCTGCCCACGAAATGGGCGGCATTCCAAAGTGACTGCTAAATCGAGCTTCGTCCCGATCTGATAAGGAAGCTGTTCTGCGGTCATACCAAACTTCATACACTGCAAAACGGCTCCATCCTTTTCCACCTGCAGACGCAAATGCTTTCCGTTTCCCACCGGGTGAATACTTGTTAACGTCACCTCAGAGATTCCAAAAAGGGGTGCCGGATTACCGGTTCCAAATGGTTCGAGAAGAGAAGCCGCTTTCGGAATCTCAAGACTGATTTTCGACGGCTTTAAAATACCGTCCAACATGAGTTCAGGAACCGGCATTGGACAATTTAAGTCGTAAGCATAACGATTGATACGGGTTCGGAACAATTCTAGATTTTCGGGAGCTAATGAAAGCCCTGCGGCCATAGGATGTCCGCCAAAGCGGGTCAAAAGGTCCCGGCAGCTATAAACCGCATCAAAAAGGGAAAAGCCCTCTACGCTTCTCCCAGAGCCTCTTGCTTCCTCTCCGGTAACAGAAATTACAATGCTGGGCTTTTCGAATCGTTCGGTCAGGCGTGATGAAACAATTCCAATCACGCCATGATGCCAGTTTTGTCCTTCCACCACAATAACCCGGTCTAAAAGGCGTTGGGGCTCCCTATGCAAGAGTTCCATTGCCTCTTCCATAATCTGTTCTTCTGTTTCCCGACGCCGGTCATTATCTGCGCAGATTTGGGCAGCAAGCGAATCCGTCTCCATAGGATTCTCTCCAATCAAAAGTTCTACTGCCCTCTTTGGAGAACCCATTCTGCCGGTAGCATTCAGACGCGGTACCAGCGAAAAAGCAACGGTAGTAGCGCTCAATGCCTGCTCTTTTACCCCTGCGTATTCCATCAAAGCACGCAGTCCCGGCCGATTTGTCCTCGGTAAAAGATGTAACCCCTCTTTTACCAGAATACGATTTTCTCCAATCAGTGGGACCATATCCCCGATCGTTCCAAGCATGGCAAGTTCCGCATATTCTTCCAAAAGGCTCTCCGTATCCGCATATTCGCCTTCCATTGCTAAAATCAGTTTAAAAGCGATCCCAGCTCCACAAAGCATCTTGCAGGGACTTTGATCTTCTTTCCGATGAGGATCCACCACTGCTTCGGCCTGTGGGATCTCTCCCTGCGGCTGATGGTGATCCGTAATGACCAGTTTCATCCCAAGCTCTGCTGCTCTCTTTGCTTCTGCAATGGACGCGATCCCGTTATCGACCGTAACGATCAACTGAATTCCAAATTCTTTCAGCTTTTCAATGGCGTGAAGATTCATTCCATAACCTTCGCCTTCCCGCTCCGGAATATAGTAATTCACATCGGCCCCGCAGCTCGCAAGATAGGAAACAAGCATTGCCGTTGCCGTTACGCCATCTGCATCGTAATCTCCATAAACCGCGATCCGTTCCTCTGTGTCGATTGCCTGCTGAATGGTAGAAACTGCTTTTCCCATATCCAGCATCAAAAGCGGGTCCGAAATTGACTGGCCTTCCAGCATTTCGCGCATTTTTTGGGGATCATCAAATCCACGGTTCTGCAGTAAAGCAGCAGTCATTGCCGGAATTCCCAGCTGCCGCGCACACTTAACAGCAGCAACATGATCGCATGGTGCAATCTTCCAACGCTTCATTCCTATCCTCCTCCCCCTCATTTTTCAAATAAAGACGGAATAATATATTTTATCATTTTTAGCACTTTGTTTCAACCTGCAATTTAAAAGTCTCCAACAAAAAAGGATACCTCTCGCCTCCGAAAAAGCCGGATTTGAAAGGTATCCTTTTATTCTCCCATTTTGGAATTTCCGCTAACCCGTACTAGCTGTTCCCGAAAAGACCGTTCCCGAAAAGACAACATTGACCGTATAATTTCCATAAATCCAGCTGCGGTTTGAACCGCTTACTGCAACGGAAACCTGGACTGGAATCGTCCCGATACTGCCTTCTCTACCGGAAAGGTCTACCGTTGCGATCAGATTGGAGCCCGTCATTGATTCCAGATCTGCCTCCGGTCCAACTGCCATCACTTCCAGCTTCTCCGTCAAAATCTTTGCCGAAGTCCCCGTAGGAATATTCGTGAGCGTAAAGTTCGTGACTTCCAAATTCTTGGTCGTATAATTTGCAAGATTATTAAGTGTAACTTTTGCCGTAGAAGAAGCACTCAGGTTCTGACAATCTGTTGGCAGCGTAATTCCCTGATTAAATGCATACTGTGTGGTGGAAATCTGAGAAAAATCGACTGGTGCCAATTCCAGCGTATCAGAAAGCTTAGACAACACATTCTTGGGCGCCGCCACTTCAATTGTTGCAGGACTTACCGTATAGGAATCTTTCGAAAGACTAATCCCAGCAGGCTTATTCTTAAAGGTCGGTACCAAAGTCACTGTCTTTTTAGGCATCACCTGCACACTGATATCGACGACAGAAGGACTCATAGAAAGGAGTTTGGAATGGATCTCCTTATTATCCGAATCATAAAGGATCAAGCTTGCTGAAGTCTTCTTTGTCTCTTCCAAAGGACTGGGGCTCGGCGTATAGTTAAACGAAACATGGTCAATTTTATCGATTTCGCTCTTTGGGCCTGAAACCGTTACATTCTCCATAGAAAGTGTCGGACCGGGACTAAAATAGCTGTCATTATTGATCTGATCCATCACAGAAGGCAGCTTGATTTCAAAAGTCTTTTCTGCCGCATAATCGACCGTTACAGAAATACTGGAAGGAGAAATACTTTTGACATCATAATTGCTGTAAGCACCGGTTTTATTCACTTTGAGCTTCAAATTATAATCGCCCGGACCACTAATCTCTGAAAGGCTTTCCGGTACCACTTCCATATTCGTGCTATTTAAAGCATAAACAATGGTGGGAGTACCGGTAACACCAATT
The DNA here is from genome assembly GCF_053613275.1 of Caproicibacterium sp. NSD3. NCBI lineage: Bacteria > Bacillati > Bacillota > Clostridia > Eubacteriales > Oscillospiraceae > Caproicibacterium > Caproicibacterium sp. NSD3. Next base: position 810,819 of record NZ_CM132119.1, on the reverse strand, counting down.
TTTGCAGTTGCATCGGAAGCAAGCCCGTAAACTTTGAGCTCTTTTTGCTGCAATGTTTCCGGAAGTGTCACGCTGATCGGAACGTCACTGACAATGACCGGATTTCTCTGTGTATCGTTATAAGCCATCAAAAGCCATAAAGCTAAAGAAATCACGACGGAAAAAACCATAACAAATCGGTTATTATAAAACCAAGCCCCGGGACGAATCCTTTGTTTCTTCTTTTTCTCCGGCTCTTCTGTTAAAATTCGGAGTATCTCATCTTGTTTTGGTTCCTGGTTCATGATTTTTTCCGCCCCCTTTTCGAAAAGAAGCCATTCCATTTTTTATTTGGGACAGATTCTTCCAGAAGCAGAGAGCACAGCTTTTCTTTCAGTGTCTCCCTTGTATAATTCCGCGTAATCGAGCCATTGAGCGCAATAGAAATCTGCCCGGTCTCCTCTGAAACAACTACAACAACGGCATCAGAATTTTCGCTCATACCGATTGCGGCACGATGTCGGGTTCCAAGATTGATATCCACCGTCTCATCTTTTGTCAAAGGCAAAATACATCCAGCAGCATAAACCATCCCGTCACGGATAATCATTGCACCGTCATGAAGCGGAGCTTTATTAAAAAAGATATTACAGATAATCGGCGCTGAAGGAACCGCATTCACAACAGTCCCCGTATTAATAATTTCTCCCAAACGGGTATGACGTTCAAAGACAATCAAAGCACCCGTTTTCGACCGAGACATTGCCTCGCAGGAATCTACAATTGCAATGATCCCCCGCAGCTTATGAGTCTCACGTTCCTCGCTTTTCCAATTATGCTGAACGCCAAAAAACTTTTTTCCAGCACTATTCAAATTTCCACTGCGGCCGATTTGCTCCAAAGCACGGCGCAGCTCCGGCTGGAACAGCACAACAACTGCCAAAAGTCCAAACTGAAACAGATACTGCAAAAGCGAAGTCATCACATAAAGATTAAACGCCAGCGCAATCAACCAGACCCCTGCTACTAGAATAATTCCTTTGAGCAACTGCGCAGCGCGGGTCTCTCGAATTAACTTAATTGCATTATAAATAATAAAGGAGACAAGGGCGATATCCAGTAAATCTTTGAACTGAAAGCTTTGGAATAATCTTCCTAAAGCGGTCCAAAATGTTACAAACTGCCCCATAGAAACGCCTCCTTTTTAACTTCTTCTTTTTTATTCTAACATATCTATCGGAAGATGAAAACACCTTTTCTGTTTAGCTAGCAGAAATTTTTTTTACCGCTTTTAAAGCCATTTGGATTTCTTTTTCTGTTGTAAAAGCAGAAGGACAAACTCTAACAGCTCCGCTTTCCAAAGTTCCAAGTGCCTGATGTGCACAGGGTGCGCAGTGCAGACCAGCACGCACCGCAATTCCCTCTTTGTTTAAATTTTCCCCGGCTACCTCACTTTCCATTCCCTCAATATTAAAAGAAATAACCGGAACATAATCAGGCAATGACGGCATCGGTGTATAGAGCTTCACATTTTTCATATGGCTCAGACCGGCATAAAACATTTGTGAAAGTTTCATTTCATAAGCTGCTATCTTAGGCAGCGTTTTCTTTTGAACAAATAAAATTCCTTGATGAAGTCCGGCAATCCCAGGAAGATTAACAGTTCCACTTTCAAAACGGTCTGGGATCGTCTCTGGTTGTGAAAGATTCATAGAATCTGTTCCGGTTCCTCCTTCTATCAACGTTTTCATAGAAAGTCCGGAGCGCATAACCATGATTCCGGTTCCCATAGGGCCATAGAGTCCCTTATGGCCTGCCATGCAAATGCAGGCATATCCGTCTTTCATGGAAATCGGGACCACTCCTGCTGTCTGAGCACAATCTACCACCATCGGAATTTGATACTGATTGACCATTGCGCAGATTCGCTCTACCGGAACTCGAATGCCCCAAACATTGGAAGCCTGTGTGCAGACGACTAAACAAGTATTCTCCCTCAATGCCTCTCTAAAATTCTCCAGTGTGGCATTATGATCTTCAGGAACAACTTTTGCCTGCGTGTAAGTAATGATTCCCTCTTTCTGCAGCGCTTCAAGAGGGCGCATTACGGCATTATGCTCCAAATTAGAAGTAACCACATGCCCCCCAGTTTTTACCAGACCTTTAATTGCAAAATTCAGGGATTGCGTGCAGTTCATTGTAAAGGCCACATTTTCTGGTCCTTCAGCATCAAAAAGTTTTGCAGCCGCTTCCCTACAACGATAAACTTCCTCTGCAGCACGCAGACTCATACTGTGTCCGGACCTGCCCGGATTTGCCCCATAACGCACCAAAGCAAGCTGCATTGCTTTCCAAACTTCTATTGGCTTTGGAAATGTAGTTGCCGCATTATCGAGATAAATCATACTGTACTCGCCCTTTTCTCACGCCCGAGAACCTTAATGCCAGCTTCTTTGAGAATTGTTTCTGCTTCATCCGTTTCCTTTGGTACATACAAAGCATATCCACAGCCTGTTTGTTTTGATAAATGAGGAATTCGTTCTACAAAAGAAGAAATTCTATAAGAAAGCAGGAGATCCCGCCCTTTTAATGCATACGTAATTGAGCTAACCAGAATCATAGGTCTTTCCATAGTTTACCACCCCTCTGTTTTACTCCAGAGTATGCAGAGGGACGCCAATCTGACTATTTTCGATTCAAGAAAAGAAGGTATTTAATTATTTTTTTCTGTTAAAAGACAAACACAGTGAGCAGCGATTCCTTCTCCGGAACCGGTAAAACCGAGGCCTTCTTCCGTCGTTGCTTTTACGCTGACTCTTTGGGGTTCTATCAGACAAGCTTTCGCAATATTCTTGCACATTTCCGCAATATAAGGGCGCAGCTTTGGCTCCTGGCACAAAATTGTCGCATCCAAATTTTCAACAGAGTAGCCTTTTTCACGAACTTTCTGCACAACTTTTTGAAGCAGGAGCAGACTATCCGCCCCCTCATAGGTGGGATCGGTATCAGGAAACAAACATCCGATATCTCCCAACGCCAAAGCGCCCAAAAGGGAATCCGAAATTGCATGCAGCAATACATCTGCATCAGAATGCCCCAAAAGTCCCTTTTTATAGGGGATCTCTATTCCCCCTAAAATCAGCTTTCGTCCCTCAACTAAGCGGTGAACATCATATCCATGCCCAATTCTCATCTGTTTTCCTCCCGTTTTTTCAGGATTACTTCGGCAAATTTCAAGTCTTCCGGTGTGGTCAGTTTAAAATTCGTATAGCTGCCTCTACAAAGATGGACCTTTTCGCCTGCTTTTTCAAACAGCTGGCAGTCATCCGTATCCTCGCCATCCGCTTTCTTCAGGAACTCCAAATATTGTTTCCGCCGAAACACCTGAGGCGTCTGTACCGCCCAAAGAGTATCTCTCTGCGGGGTTTTTAAAACGAGCCCCTCTTCATCGACTATTTTAATGGTATCTTTTACCGGCATCGCCAATGCAGAAGCACCATATTTTTCGGCGTTGGAAATAACGCGTTCGATTTCCTGCGGCGTAATTAAAATTCTGGCTCCGTCATGTACCGCAACCAGTGGATAATCAGGTGACGCCTCAACCCCTTTTTGAGCCGATTGCTGTCGGGTGTCGCCGCCCTGTATAACGAGAAGCTGCTTATGGAATTTCGGCAAAAGCCATTTTTCATAAAATTCCTGTTTTCCCGATGGACAGACGACTACAATTGCTCCGACCCGCGGCACTTTTTCGAATGCATATAGGCAATATTCCAGTGCAGGCATCCCTAAAACAGGGACTTCCTGCTTGGAAAACCCCATACGACTAGAAGTCCCTGCCGCCACGATCACTGCACAGCAATCCGCTTTTTGCTCCTTTTCCTGCAAAAATATCCGCTCCTTTTTACCGGTAAGAAACCTCTAAAATTGCTTCCACTTCGTCCCCTGAAAGGGGCGCCGGATCCTTTTTGAAATTGCCGCCCATCGAACCCATTGCGTCTACTCTCAGCGCATGAAGATCTTCCTTTAGGATCTCATAATCCGACATTTTTAAATCATCTACATGGCACGCCTCAATCAATTCATGCAGAGCAATTACAAAATCTTCCGGTTTCTCTGCCTTTTCGTTTCCGAGTGCCTTGGCCATCTGAACCAGACGTTCATCGCAGCAGCCTTTGTTGCAGAACTGGCGGTAATACGCTTCGCAAATCATAATCAGTCCCGCTCCATGTGGCAAATCCGGATGCTTCGCGCTGAGTGCGTGCTCAATCGAATGTTCCGAGATACACCCGGCCGTAGATTCCACAAATCCAGAGATCATGCTTCCCAGTGCCATATTAGCGCGGGCTTCCTCGTTTTCTCCATTTTCAACAGCCGCTCTGAGATTTTTCCCAATCAGCTCAATCGCTTTGAGGGCATATAAATCGCTGAAAAGGTCAGCTTGATTGGAAAGATATCCCTCCGTGCTGTGAAAAAGTGCATCAAACCCCTGAAAAGCCGTATAACGGGGAGGAACAGTCATCATCAGGTCAGAATCCACCACCGCAATTTTCGGATAAGTTTCGTCACAGCCGAATCCTCTTTTTTCCTGCGTCTTTTCGTTTGTAATCACCGTCCAGAGATCTGCTTCCGTCCCGGTTCCGGCGGTCGTCGGAATTGCTACAATCGGCAGAGGAGATTTTTTCAGCGGCTCTCCTTCTACATACTGCCAATAATCCCCTGGATTTGTTGCCATCACGGCGATTGCCTTTGCCGAATCAATGCTGCTGCCGCCGCCTAAACCAACGACAAAATCACAGCCGACCGCATTTGCAAGCTTGGCCCCTTCCATGACATGTGCTTTAATTGGGTTCGGCTGAATCCGATCAAATAAGACGTGCATGACGCCTGCTTTATCAAGCTGCTCTTCGATCCGTTTCAGATAGCCGTATTTTTTCATTGAGATTCCCGCTGAAATCACAATCAACGCTTTTCTTCCGGGCATCTTCTGCTCATGAAGTGTTTCTAAGCTTCCCTTCCCGTAAAGAACTTTCGTTGGAATAAAATGACAAAAAGCCATGAATGATCCTCCTTACCTAATCCTAAAAACTTCTTCTTCTATCATATCACAAAAACTTTTGGTTCCGGCAAAAGTTTCACAAATTTTATAAAAAGAAAGCCCCGCAAAACGCGGAGCTTTTTTTCAATTTTGCTTAGTGTGCTGAATAAAATTCCAACTGTCACGGCACATATCGTCCAAATTGTATTTTGCCTGCCAATGCAGTTTTTCCTTCGCTTTGGAAACATCTGCATAACAGGTGGCAATGTCTCCGGCGCGGCGCGGCGTAATTTTATACGGAACCTTTCTTCCGCTTGCTTTTTCAAATGCATGAACCACTTCCAGCACCGAGCTGCCGCATCCGGTACCGAGGTTATAAATCTCTGCGCCCTTAATAGAATCCAGTTTTTCCAAAGCCTTGATGTGGCCGGTCGCAAGGTCACAAACATGGATATAATCCCGCACACCGGTTCCGTCCGGTGTATCATAATCGTCTCCATAGACGGAAAGGCACGGAAGGTCTCCTGCTGCCACCCGGGCAATATAAGGCATCAGATTATTTGGAATTCCGTTTGGATTTTCTCCGATCAATCCGGACGGATGCGCTCCGATCGGGTTAAAGTACCGCAAAAGTGCGACCTGCATTTCTTTATCCGCCACGCAGACGTCCTGCAAAATTTGTTCGATCATCACTTTTGTCGTTCCATAAGGATTGGTTGTCCCACCAATCTTCATATCTTCCTTAAACGGAACCGGATTTTCGCTGCCGTATACGGTTGCCGAAGAGCTGAATACGAACTGTTTAACATGATATTTACGCATCAATTTTAAAAGGATCAAGGTTCCGGTCAAGTTATTATGATAATATTCCAGCGGCTTGGAAACACTCTCTCCGACCGCTTTTAGTCCCGCAAAATGAATCACTGCATCGATATGATTCTCTGCAAAGATTTTTTCGAAAGCCCCTTCATCCAACATATCGCATTCGTAAAACGGAAAATCTTTTCCGGTAATCTTATGAATCGCTTTTACAGCATCCATACTGGAATTTACGAAATTGTCCATTACAACAATGGAATATCCGTTCTCTAAAAGTTCTACACAGGTATGACTGCCGATAAATCCAGCGCCCCCTGTTACCAAAACTGTCTTCATAAAAAGTTCCTTTCCACCGTATCATACGGCACTGTTACTGATTCTGCACAGGACGGTTCTGTAGATATTTTTCATAAGCCGCGCGCAGTTCTTTGCTGGTTTCTTCCGGGCAGGTCGGATTGCAGTTGGCCCACGCTCCCGTTTCGCTGGAAGCATTAAACTTCTGTTTTTCCGCACTGCGCATCGGCGGGAAGAATTTAATATGATAGTGAAAATCTTTTTCATAATCCCCGGCATTGACCGGAGCGCTATACATACACATCATATAAGGAAACCGATCATCAAAAAGAGAATCCAGCATTCCAACAGTGTCACGGATCGTGATCCCCAAAGCATCTTTTTCCGCATCAGTCAGCTCGGTAAGATATGCCACATGACGATTTGGGATCAGATAAACCCCGTAAGGATAATCCGTATAAAACGGCTGATAAACCGTATAAAATTCATTTTCGAAAATGATTCGTGACTTTGCCTTTTTCTCCTGATTCAGCATTTCACAAAACAGGCACTTCCCGTTCTTACTATAATACTCCTTTGCACTCTCAGCTTCAACCTGTATCCGCTTTGGAATAAAAGGATATCCATACATTTGCCCATGGGGATGCGGCATCGTAACGCCTACAACATCCCCGCGGTTTTCAAACGGAAACACATATTTAATTTTTTCGTCCTCTGCCATCTTTAAAAAGCGTTCACACCATAAGTCCACCAATTTTCTCATATGGCTGTCCGAAAGCTGCGGCAGCGTTATCGTATGTCCGGGAGAATAAAGAATCACTTCGCATTTTCCGTAGTTTGGCGCGACCTTAAAAAATTCATTTCCCACCGGGTCGGGCTCCGAAGGGTCCTGGGTCAGCGCCGGAAAATCATTATCATACTCCATTACCTCATAATCCGGCACATTTCCAAAGCTCGGACAAAACGGGCAATAATCTTTTGGCATCTGCGGCCGATTCTGTCGGTTGCTCGCAATCATATGCCAATCCTTTAAAAGCGGATTCCATCTTAATTCAGCCATCGCAAATTTCCTTTCCATTTTCTTGTGTCAGGGAGACCCCGCCTACCGGACGAATTTTGAGTACATGGCAGGAGCCCTCTCCTAAAAAGGCATCAATCTCTTTGCGAAAAAGCTCCAGGCTTTCGTTCGGAACAAAGGCCTGCACTGTTCCGGCAAAGCCCCCGCCCTGAATCCGCCACGAGCCGCCTGTCTTCGAAAGAAGCCGTTCACAGAGACCAAGAGTCAGGCTGACCGCCTGCTGCTCCGGATGAGCCGGAGAATATACATTCTGCAGATACATAAAAGACGATCTGCCCGAATCGATCAGGAGCTGAAAAAATTTATCGAGGTCTTTCGTTTTCAGACACTCTGTCTCCTCCTGGGCACGGCGATTTTCTGCAAAAAAGTGCATGGCGCGCAAGACCGCACGATCTCCCGCAGATTTGCGCACTTCACGAAGATTCTGATAAAACGTTTCTTCTGGAACATCGCGCAAAAAATCCTTTCCAAAGAAAGAGGCAGCCGCCTTCATCTCTTTTGGAATTGCCGCATAATCCGGGGTCAGATTTGCATGGGAAGCATGCGTATCCACCACACAAAGCGTATAACCGCTGTTTGAAAAATCGAATGTCACTTTTTCGACCAAAGGCTTTTGAGGGTCTGCAAAATCGAACGCCACAAATCCTCCCACACTGCTGGAAGCCTGATCGAGCAGTCCGGAAGGCTTGCCAAAATAAGTATTCTCTGCATACTGGCCAGCTTGAGCAATCTCGACCGGAGAAAATCTCTGCCCATTATAAAGTCCATTAAGGATCGTCCCTACCAGCACCTCAAAGGCAGCACTGCTCGAAAGTCCGCTTCCTGATAAAACATTCGAAGTAGTATAAGCATCAAATCCGCCGATTTTTCCGCCTTTACTCTGAAACCACGCAGCAATTCCGCGAATCAGGGAAACACTGCAATTTTTTTCATCTTCTTTAATCGATAAATCCGAAAGATCAATTACATCTTCAGAAAATCCTTCTGACTTAATTCGAATTTTTCCGTTCTCAGTTTTAGAGGCAACTGCAATCGCATCCATGTTAACGCTCGCTGCCAGCACACACCCATGCTGATGATCCGTATGGTTTCCGCCGATCTCCGTGCGCCCGGGAGCACTGAAAAGTTCTACTTCGCGTCTTTTCCCATAATATCCGGAAAAGCGTTCTGCAGCACGCAGATAGCGCAGCTGCTCTCTGGCAAGTTCTTCTCCATCCTCTTCATAGAGATACCGAAAAATCCGGTCAAATTCACCGTTCTGCAAAGCGGCGCTCAACTCCTGCAATTTCACTCTCTAACGCTTCCTCTCCATATTGATCCTTATAAAAGCTGCATTTTCTATTCTTATCTTAATCTCTCCCTGCAATTCCCGCAAGGATAAAATCAATCTTATTTATGGATAAATGGTGCATTTTGGTCATGCTATTAAGTATGGTACTTCGCATACTTTGTCCATCGGCCACGAAAATAACGAGCCGAAAAACAAATTGCACGAAAAGCCCAATCGGCCACCATTGCACACCAAACGCCGATTGCACCCATTCCAAAGTAAATTCCCAAAATATAGCTAAATATAATGCGGAAAATCCACATGGAAAAAATCGAGATACACATTGGAAATTTGACATCATTTGATGCCCGCAGTACATTAGGAATTGAAAATGCAGGCACATAAAGCGGGATTAAAAAGCCGCTGTGAATATAGACTAAGGTTGCAGTAAGCTGCATTGTTTCAGCGGATAAACTGTAAAGCCCTAAGATTAGCGGAAGCGTCAGCATCATAATTCCATTTAAAGCTGCTGTGCACAAGAGACACACCCGCATCAGTTTTTTAGCATAATAACGAGTCTGTTTTAAATCGCCTGCACCTACACATCTTCCCACGACTGTAATAATCCCAAGATTGATGGCCATCCCTGGAATACAGCCAAAATTATCAAGATTATTGGCAACGCCGTTCGCAGCAATTTGAGTCGTGCCAAAATTCGTGATAATGCTGACAACAAGGATTCTGCCCAACTGAAACATACTGTTTTCCAGGGCACTTGGAAGCGCAATATGTAAAATCCGCTTCATATAGGGTGCTTTAGGTCGAAGCTCGCTCCAACGATAACGCACATAGACGCTGTTTTCTTTTGAACGAACAAGCAGCATCATCAAAATCGCCGCCAAAAAGCGGGAAACGAGAGACGGCATTGCTACCCCGGCAACTCCCATATGCAATCCATAAACACAGATCGCATTCCCGCTGACATTGACTATATTCATAAAAATCGAAGTATACATAGAAATACGGCTGTTCCCCATCGAACGATAAAGGGCGGCACCCGCATTATAAAGTGCAATAAAGGGATAACTCCATGCTGAAATGGAAAAATAAATAAGGCAGGCATCCATCACATCCGGTTCCACGGGGCCAAAAAAAAGATGCAAAAGCGAACTGCGAAAAACGAGCACCAAAATCATGATGCAAACTGCCAGCAAAAAGGCGGCAGTTAAAAGCTGGGCAGCTGTGTGGCAGGCTTTTTCCCGCTCCTGAGCCCCCAGCCATTGGCTGACCACGACCGCTCCACCGGTCGCCATCGCCGCAAAAATATTTAAAATCAGTACATTGATCATATCGACTAAAGAAACACCGCTGACCGCTGCTTCCCCCACAGAAGAAACCATCAGAACATCCGCCATTCCGACAGTGACCTCCAGTATCTGCTCTACTACAAGCGGCCACAAAAGCCGTGAAATATCTCTTTTCGTAAAAAGTGTATGCTGTACTCCATCTCTCAGATCCAAAAAAAAGTCCTCCTCATTTTTCAGAGTTTCAAACAAAACTCTTTTCTTATTGTACCGAGGAGACTACAAAAAGTAAAGAAACTGGAGTAATTTCATTTTTCATCCATGATAAATATAAAAATCGAGGTGACAGGATTGCCATTTCCAAAAATAATCCGTAAACTGATTCTCCGTTACTTTCGTGACGGAATTGGGCGCAGCGCCGCCGCGCTTTCTTACTACTTAATTTTTACCTGCTTTCCATTTTTATTGATGATCAGCTCATTACCGGGTGTATTTCATCTGCAGCCAGTTTCTGTTAAAGCTTTTGCGGGGCTTCTTCCCGAAGAAGTCATCGAAATTATCGAAAATTATTTTATTTACCTTGCAGAATCCCCCAGCGCCCCTTCCTTTATGCTGGGATTTTCTCTGACCGTCTGGTTTTCCATGCGTGCTATGAATTGTTTAATCCTTGGAATACGCCGTGCACATAGTCTGCCTCTGCGCGAAAACGCTCCTATTAAAAAGCAGGCTCTGATTTTCGTCTCTGCCTTAGGTTTGATCGGTACTGTATTTATCAGCATCATCGCTTTGAGCTTAAGCCCCGGTGCGATTCACTTTCTAGCAGAATTTATTCCTCCCCTACATTTTTTGGAATCTTATTGGTCTTTGATTCGAATGCTTCTCTTAGCCGCTTTAGTTTTCTGGATTCTGCTTTCTCTCTATCGCCTCGCTCCCGGCGGGCTTTCCTCAAAAGAAGCGCTCCCCGGAACAATCTGCGCACTAATTTTCTGGATTCTGGTTTCCGGCGGATATGCCTTTTATGTAGAGCATATTGGAAAATACACGCTCGTCTACGGCGCAATCGGAGCCGTTATCATTTTGCTTCTCTGGTTTTACCTAAGCGGAATGATCATTTTAATGGGAGCGGAGCTTAATAGCATTCTTCTTTCTCATTCCCGATAAACTTTCTTTTGATAAAATTGCTTGTCATCTCATAAAAATAATGTTCTTCGCATAAGAATGAACAATTGGATATGGGAGGGCAAGCTTATGAAAGGCAATGTAGAAGAGCGGGCGGTTGAGCTCGGACAATATATCTGCGAAAGCGGTGCCACTGTACGCGCTGCTGCCAAAAAATTCGGCGTTTCTAAATCGACCGTCCACAAAGATGTCGCCCAGCGGCTCCAGCAGATTGATCGCCAACTTTATCAGAAGGTCAAAGAGGTTTTGGAGCTTAATAAGGCCCAGCGGCATATCCGTGGCGGGCAGGCAACCCGGGAAAAATACCGCCGGATTTCAGAAGAAAAATCACAGCACCGAAATTTTTCTTACATAAAAAAAGCCGGAAAGTAATAAAAGCGTCTGATGAACGAAATTCATCAGGCGCTTTTTCTTTTTTACAATTATGTATTTTTTATCGTGACCATATGGGCTGCTGAGAAATTGCCGTCTGCGCAGAAGGACAAATATGATAAACTGTTTCGTCCTTATCCACCATCGCAATCGGTACACGCGGCATCAGCTGATGAATCACTTCTATAAATCCATTGATCGGTGCCTCTGCCATGCCGGTTACCAGTTGTTGTGCGCCGATCTGCTTCAAAAAAGCCGCTGTCACATAAGCCGGTTCGTCATGAAAAAATATGGTCATCTCTGCTCCTGCATTCTGGGCGTTCTGCCTCAGATACTCTAGTTCTGCACAGCAATCCTTCGTGTCACTCGGTACAACACTGACCACATGTAGAGGACTATGTCTCTCTTCGGCAATCGTCTTGCCCACACGAATTAACCGGTCACAATCGTGCTGGCCTGTTACGCAAACGAGAACAGGTGCATGTTTTCTCACAATCAGGTCTCCTTTCATTGACTTTTTAAGTCATTTTGTTCCTGACAGTTTTAAGTATATGCTTTTCGATCGCTCCATATGGAAACAGAGCGTTGAATTTTCATTAACATTTTGTAAAAATTTTTTCATCTCCCTTTCTCATTTGTATTTTTATTATATCATTAGCGTTTACATAATTCAATATTTGTAAATCAAGTTTCATAAAAAATTAATACTTTTGTCATATATTTTAGTCTATTTAAGAATAAAAAATGCCGTGAAGCGAAAATCACGCTTCACGGCTGCTCCTTAACGAGAACGAGAGCTTCAGGAAAATAAAGTTTGAGGGTCTACAAAAGTGCTATCTTTCTGCACCGCAAAATGCAGATGGGTTTCTTCTTCCGCTTCTGCAGGAACAGATCCAAGCCGGCCTAGTTCCTGCCCAGCCTTTACCTGATCCCCCTGCTTAACGGATGAACCGGACAACCCCGCATAAATGGTTGTCAGACCACCCTGATGCGAAACAGTAACGACCGTTCCGTAAAGCGGATCGTCTTCAACTGCAGAAACCGAACCTGCAGCTGCTGCACCAACAGAAACGCCTTCATCTGCCGCAATATCGATCCCGGTATGTGCCCGCCAGTCTCCCAGTGATTCATAATAAACCGGAGATTCACTAAACGCCGTAATGATATCGCCCTGTATCGGTTTATTTAGCTGCGTAACTGCCGCCTCAGCGGGAACGATTTTAACGGTCTCTTCCTCAGATGCTACAGATGATGTTTCGGTTTCTGAAGGAACTTCTGGAACAAGCGCCGATGTACTCGACACCATGACGCCGCTGACTGTATTTGCTGCATTCTGCGCTGCACTGGCAGTATTATCGGCATAATGTACCATGCTGTCATAAGTGGTCCATCCCGCCACCGCGACCGCCGCCAGGCAGAGTCCCAAAGCAACATAAAAGCTGCGCCCCGGTTTTCCACCATTGTCTTTGTTCACAAGATGCAAATTGCTCAAATCTGCCACCTCCGAACATAGTATGGATCTAAAATTGGCATTTTATGCAAAGAAAAAAAGGTCAAGCAAAAAGCTTGACCTCTTTTCTTAAGCTTGAGGGGTAAATTGAGGAGGGTAGAACATGCATCAAAAGAACGGTGCGGCTCCGTTCTCTTGATTTCTTTTATAGTATACCTACATCATTCATAAATGTTGTTAATTATTTATGAACAATATATTAATTCTGCACATACATCAAACGAATGTTTGTGTTCTGTCGAAAAGCATGATATAATGGCAATGAAAACAAAGGAGGGGTCCCTCATGCTGACTAAAAGCCAACAAAAGGTTTATGATTATTTAAAGAAACGGACACAAAGCGGACTTCCGCCTACGGTGCGCGAAATCTGTATCGCAACAGGGCTTAAGTCCACTTCCAGCGTTCATGCACATCTAAAAACATTGGAAAGATTGGGGCTTATCACCCGAGACGCCGGTCTTAACCGCGCAATCCATATGGCGGGAGAAACCCCCACGATTCAGGTGCCGATTATTGGTCGCGTCGCTGCAGGGCAGCCGATTCTTGCCGTACAGGAAAACGAAGGCTATGTTTCTTACTCTCCCAAAAACAAAAGCGGTGAATATTTTGCACTGAATGTCCACGGAGAAAGCATGATCAATGCGGGAATTTTAGACGGAGATATTGTCGTTGCAGTGCAGACGCCAACAGCTTCTGATGGAGAAATTGTTGTTGCGCTGATTGAAGACGAAGCAACCGTAAAACGCTTTTTCAAAGAGAAGGATCGTGTGCGTCTACAGCCTGAAAATCCTGATTTTTCCCCAATTTATTCGAAGGAAGTCCGGATTCTGGGCCGCGTAGTTGCAGTCTACCGTTATTATGAACCATAAAGAATTTTTAAAGTCGGTATCATAAAAAATGATACCGGCTTTTTTATTTTATAAAAGCTTAATTTGAAGAATGATAGAGCCCTTCTAAGGCCGGCAAAAGCTTTGGCAAAAGTTGAAACATTCTATTTGCAGCCATACGTGCAAACATCGGGAACGCCATAACAGCCTTTTGGTCTGCACTATCTGAAATTGCCCGCAAAACCAAAAAATCCGTTTTTCCATTCCAGCAAATCTGTGCGACCGCGCCGCCTTCCATCTCACAGGCAACCGCATCAAACTGCTGACAGATTTTTTTGCGCAGTTCTCCATCTGCCACAAACTGATCTCCGGTAGCAATAATCCCACAATGAACCGGAGAAGGATAAAACTGAGAAGAAACACTCACCGCTGTCTTAAGAACTTTTTCTGCCGTTTCCAGATAAATCAAATTCGGGCCGCTTAAAAATCCAGGTGGATCTCCTGCAGCCGTCGTATCCATATCATGCTGCACCAGCTTTTGAGCAATCACTAAATCGCCGATCTGAATTCCTTCTCCAATCCCACCGGCAACCCCTACATTGATCACCAGCTGCGGGTGATACTCGAGCAGCATCGTCTGCGCACAGGCCGCCGCCGCAACCTTTCCGACTCCGCAGCGCGCCAGTACACACGGAACATTTTCTATCGTCCCCTGATCATAATGAATTCCTAAAATGGTAGTCGTATGAATATTTTTCATCTCTGAGCGAATTTCTTGAACTTCCAGCTCCATCGCTCCAATAATTCCAATCACAGATTTTCCTCCTCAAGATAGATACCATTAGTATAATGGACGCCTTCTAAAAAATCAACGCAGAAAGTTTTATTACAACTGATTTTTATACGTTTTCAGCCCCTGTCCGACATCTTCACACAAAAGTCCATTTTTGATTTTTCCATTCATAATCCGCGCTGCATCTGTTGTATAAAGTGCATTGGCAGAAAAGAACGTGCGCGTCGGCGCGCTGGATACAATCCGCCCTCCGAAAAGAAGGCTGCATTCGTCACAAAAGCGAGCGGCAAATTCTACATCATGAGTGGTTAACAAAACGGTTCCGCCCTGTCGACGATAACGATCAAGCAATTCTGCTAAAAGTTTTTTATTCCATGGATCAAGCCCTTTTGTCGGTTCATCTAAAAGCAGCAGATCCGGTTGTATTCCAAGAACCAGGGCAATGCCCAGCCGCTGCTGCTCTCCCCCGCTCAGATCATAGGGATGACGCTCAAAGAGCGGCTCCAGCCCCATTTTTTGTCCCAGCTCTAATGCACCGTTTTGTGAAAGGAGCTCTTCCTTTACGGTATCCCGGCTAAACATCGCCTTTGGTTCCTGCCATAGAAAAGCAATGCGAGGCTTCGGATGTTTCCATTTGATACTCCCTCTCTGCGGAAAAAGTTCTCCGGAAAGCAACTGAAACAAAGTGCTTTTTCCTGCACCGTTTCCTCCGAGAAGAGCATGAATTGTTCTGCTATGCAGCGAAAAATCAACTCCGCGCAGCACGAATGGCAATTCCTTTCGATAGCGGAACCAGATCTCCTTACAGGAAAAAATCCAATCCGCCTTTGAACAAACCGGCAGTTTCATTTCTCCTTCTGGAAAATTCTGCAAAAATACTCTGCCCTCCCGCACAGTCAGCGGTATTTTCTCATCTAAAGCACCATTTTGGGAAGCAATCCTGGAAGCCGCCGGCATTGCTTCCCAAAATGGATGGGCGGGATTTTCCATAATATTGCGTACAAACTCTCTTGGCGGCAGCGGCATATGAAGTGCCCCCTCTTCCATCAAACAAACCTGATCACAGATTGGCAGTAAGTCCTCCATACGATGCTCGCTGACCATCACTGCAATTCCCATTTCGCGGTTCACTCTTAGAAGCAGCTCCAAAAAATGTTTCGCCGCAACCGGGTCAAGCTGAGCCGTCGGTTCATCTAACAAAAGCAGCTTTGGGCGCATCGCAAGGATCGCTGCCAGATTTAAAAGCTGTTTTTCCCCGCCGCTGATCTCGTTGACCGGTTTTTGAATCAAATGGTCAATTCCCAAAAACAAAGCGGTTTCCGCCACCCGCTGCCGAATTTCAATTGGAGGCAGCCCTAGGTTTTCCAGACCGAAAGACAATTCATGAGAAACCGTATCCGTGACAATTTGATTTTCCGGATCTTGAAAAACAAAGCCTATCTCGGAGGCGGTCTGATCTGTATCAGAATTTTCAGAAAACTTAAAAGTCCGTTCTCCCTTTATCATTCCATGCGGCGTAATTTGAGGCTTCAGGCTGCGCAGAAGCGTACTTTTTCCGCAACCGGAAGCACCACAGAGCAAAAAGAATTCTCCGCTCTTAATTGTCAAAGTCACATCTCGGACCGCTGGAGACAACTGTTTTGGATAATAAAATGAAAAATGAGAAAGTTTGACCAATTCACTCATAGGATTTCTTCCTTCTGTTCTGGATTTTTTTCTGCGCCCAAAAGAGCCGAATCTCTGAGATTTTCTCCCATAAAACCGGAAGAATCAAAAAAGTGAAATAAAAAGCTGCTAAAATAATGGACCAAATATCCGCGGAAAAATGGAGCTGCGGAAAATACTGCATCACAGAATTCTTCCCAAAAATTGCAAAGGCAGAAAGGAAAGTAAGGATCAAAAAAGCAACCAGCCAGAAAAAATCTTTCCCGGTAAACGGATACTCTTCTCCGCAAGTTCGCTCCATAATCCCATAACCGCGTGCTTTCATCGAATCAGCCGTATCAAGACCGTCTTCCATCGACCATTCGAGCAGACAGGAAATATGGCGCATTCCATTTTTAATTTTATCGCCAAAGCGGTCGGACGTAGATTCCAAACTATGCCGTGCCTGACGGATACAGCGAATTCGTTCTTCTGTTTTGGGAAAAAGCCTCAGTGTCATACATAAAAGGAGGGCAAGATTTGGAAACCTTCGTCCAAAAAGATACAAAAATTTCTGCGTCGTCAAAAGGACATCCATACAACGAAACCACATTAAAACCGTTAAAAGCATAATCCCACTGCAAAGCCCATAAAGAAACGATTCCAGCGTAATTGCAGAACCAAACAAATGACATAAAATTGTTTTTCCGCGATGATTAAAAAGCACATTAAAAGCGGCAAAAACAAAAGCCACCGGAAGGCCCTCTATAAAAATACGCAAGGCTCTTTTTGCACCAAAATAAAAAGAATATGACAGCAGTGCTGCCATCAGGCTAGTTCCAAGGTAAAGTGGATTCAGACTGCACATTGCGAAAATGGCAGTTGTCAGAGAATAAAAGAAAAGCAAGCCGGGATGCAGGGTAGAAAAAATAGGTTCTTCTTTCATTTTTCTTTTACCTCCGGCCCAATCCCATATTTTTCCCGAATCCGATACAGTTTTTTGCCCCATGGCTTTTCCAAAAGCAAAAGAAATAACACAGTAGAAATCCCGTGAATCAGATCCATCCACGCGCTGGAAGCAAAGGCCGCTAAAAAAGCGGCAAGATTTACGGGACGGATAAATCCAAGGACGTACCACAAATCCATAAACCACCCAAAAAGGATTCCGCTGATAAATCCAAAAAGAAGCAAAAAAAAGCGTTTTCGAAAAAAGCCTGCTCGGTAAAGCAGGCCTCCAAAAAAGCCGATCATTCCCCACGCATACATTTGCCATGGAGTCCACGGTCCCTGCCCTAAAAGCAGATTACTCGAAAGTGCCGTCAAAGCACCGGTTAAAAATCCGGCATCTTGGCCGAACACAATCGCCGTGATCAGAATAATTGCGCTTACAGGCTGAAAGCTTGGAATCGCTGAAAAAAGCGTTCTTCCTAAAGCCGCAATCACGCTCATCACTGCAATTGGGACCAAATCTCTCGGACGCGGTTTTTTATTTTCAAATGATAAAAGAAAAGGCATCAGCGCCAATCCTACGCACAAAAGACTGAGCGCAGCAGCAGCTTCCGCCTCTAAAAATGCCGAACCCACCAACGCTATCGGCAGCAAAATAACGGCCGCTGCCTCAAAAACACGCAAAAGGGAAGCTCGTTTCATGTTTTAAATTCAATCCTTTTTAACCAATTCCATATCCTATGTCTTTTCCCATGTTGCAAGTATAAATAAAGAGCACAGAATCGCCGTTATTGAGAGCGTAACTGCCGCAGCCTATATTGGGAGCATGACCGTTAACTGCATAAAGCCAGCCGCTCATAGAACCGCAGTCCTTCTCGTATAGATTGCCAATTCCAGCAACATAACTGCCCGAAACATCTGCGGAAACGCCGGAAGCCATCAGTGCATCCAGAGCCGTAGCACCGGGACTCAATGTCACAGAGGAAGAAAAGGCTGGCCCGCTTTTTCCCTTTGCCACAGCGGTAGAGGAATCAATGGTAAAAGAAACTGTAATCTGCTGCACCGGAACCTTATGATTTTCTTGCGTCTGTGTCTCGCCAGCACCAGACCCACTATTTCCGGTTTTTGCTGCCGCCCCGTTTTGGGAAATTGCCTGCCCTTTTTGTGCAGATGCAGTACCCTCATGATTCTGCGTTTCCCCAGAAGAAACCTTTTCCTCATCGGAAGAAGATTCTTCTGATCCCCATCCCGGCATCAATTCCGATGGAATCGATCCCTGCTGCAGTTCTTCCGAAGAAACCTGTGAAGATACCACGTCGGAAGGGACTTGAGACGCCGTTATTTTTTCCTTAGAACAGCCTGAAAAAAGAAGGATGCTTAAAAAACAAACAATGAAAACACCAAAACGACTTTTCAAACTTTTACTCCTCTTTTCGGTTCTTCCAATGAACTAAATAAATCACGACTCCAACAATCGCAAGAATTCCAACTGCAAAAGTGACGTAAGCCCACACCGGGATCTGAAAAGCAACAGAATTGTCAGTTCCCTGAGAAAGTTGATTGGAACCGTTTCCTGCTTTCAAATCAGCAGCTGCCGTCCCCAATTTGGCTGTTGTAAAAAGATATTCTCCACCATATTCTGCAGTAAACATCACGCATTTATTATCAACAACCGCCTGCTGCAAGAACTGCGGGTCCTGACCATCGGTCAAACGATAAACATAAATGGTGGTCTCATTCTGCATGGATTCCGGCAGACGATAAACCACTGTTGTCTTAGCCGGAAGCTTTCCACTGTCTGCAAAACGGATAATCAGATGGTTTCCCAGATTATCCGGAAGCTTTGCCTTTGTTTCCCCATCCGAAAGGACCGTAATCCCAAGCCGCAGTCCTTTTGTGGGATCAAGTACATCCTGCCCCAAAAAGCTGACCGCATAATTGCCCGCATCTACTGAAAGGCGCAGATTCGGATACTTTTTCAGTTCTGAAAAGGTCTGAGAAGAAAGCTCTCCGTCTTTTTTGGCAATGGAAAGTAATGTCTGCCCATTCTGTCCTGCTTCACGGACTTTCTGCGCGATCGAATCGGTTAAAGTATTCTCATCGTCGTTCTCTCCACTTTGACCATTAAGTGCTTGCCAAATCGTTCCAAGCGGCGTTTCTTGTGTCGTTTCCTCATTAGAAGCGGTTTCGGCACCAGAACCGTTCTGATCGCTGCTGATATCCTGATTTCCATTCTCCGAACCTTGTGAGGAACTTTCCCCATTTTGCTCTGAAGAAGTGGGATTGGAAGAGGCTGATGAAGAAGATGATTCTGGAGTTGGTGGCTGCGGATTTTCATTTTTCGTAATTGCAAACAGCACTCCCGAATCATTTCCGTAATAAAGAGTCCCGTTATTGTCAGCTGCAATGATGCTCATGCAATAATTCTGCTGAGAATCTGCCGGTTGATACAAAGTCGAAAATGTAAAAGAATTTCCCTTTAACCTCGCCAAATATAATGCACCGGGATTATTATTCTGTGTCAAATAAACACACATCTCATTGGAAACAGCATCCGACGCTGCTAACATTCCATAGCAGACACCATCTTCCAGCGTCTGTGAAGCGATCTCTGATAAATCATTCAGATCAAACGCTTTTAGATAACCAGCTTGTCCATATGTACCGCCCGCTACAAAAACGTTTCCGCCAACCACAATCGGACTTGTTTTTGCACTGGCAGGCAGCGATACGGAACCTGCGATCTGAGGATTTTCCCCTGGCGTTACTTTATAAAGCACGCCGTCATCTGTAGCTGCCCAAAGAAATCCCTGCGCAGAAACCAGCGAAGTACGAACTTTTCCAAGCTGACAGGTAGACCGATCGCTTCCCGTTTTTGCGTCAGCAGAAACAAGGACTCCATCGTCCCCGCAAAAATAAATACGATCATCTATTTTTACTGCACCGGCTCCATAATAGCTGCCGGTCCCGTATGTCCATTTGGGCGAAATCGTCTCCGTCCCTTTTGTGCTGTCCGTATCTTCTGCCGAATATGCTGCAAAAGTGCCGCTGCTTGAAGCATCGGTCAATCCCACATAAAACATATCGTCTGCCTCATCATAATAAACCGGAGACAGCCCCTGGTATTTTGAATTACCAGAACCATCCGTCATCAGTTCCGTGATAAAAAGGGGCTCCAAGGTAGAAGCATTCAAAACTTCAATCTGCCCATTCCCCAAAGGAACAAACAGTTTTCCGTTGCCGTAAGTAGGATAAGAATAGTATCCCAGAGAAGAAGCCAGTCCCTGTGATTTTTCAATTGCTCCAGTAGAAGCATTCAAAATCTGAACTTCATTGTCCCGTGCCACATAAACCTGACCATTGACTAAAAGCGGAGAACCTGCATAACCACCCCACGAATTCGGATTCTTGCATTGACTTTTCCAAAGCAGCTTTCCATCGACAGGAGTGGAAGCTAAAGTGGTAGCATTATTCTGTGCATTTCCGAGGTGCTGCGGCCATTGAGAAGAAAGGACTATTGGTGTTTCCCCTGATGAACTAGAACTATTGGAAGAAGCCGACGAAGATGAAATCTGTGAAGACTCTTCAGAAGAAGAAACCTGAGAGGAAGAAGATGAAGAAAAAGAAGAACTTTCCTGCTGATTTTGGGTAACGGTTACTTTACAGCTTGGATTGCTGATATTATAGGCATAGTTCCCCTTACTGTCGTACCATTGAGTGCTTTGTCTCTCTGCGCTAACAAAATAGGTACCGGCCTTATGAAAAGTAATGGAATCTTTTCCGTCTGCTCCTGTGTTAGCAGAAGAAAGGGTATAATCACTGCTGGAAAGTGCCTGTCCATCCTGATCATAAAGGAGGAGACTCGCTCCATTAATAGCCGATGCCGTACTTTGAGCCGACATATTTCCTTTTCCAAGCAAGGTAAGAGTCAGCGGCTGATCAATCGTCGCTGCAGCTTCCGTCTCATTAAAATAAGCATAATTGCTCGGTTCAAAAGAAGAATACCAACTGGCATAAAATACAACGGTATCCCCATCTTTGATTGGACAAGACGCAGCCGTATAGCCCGTCCCTTTGCTGTCGGAAGGGCAGGAATCCTGATTAACTGCATACATCCAATAAACATCAGTCGGCCAGTTATCCTTATCATTACAAAAATCATTCAGGAATCCGCCTGCCGTTACATTAATAAGAGCAGACATTGCATCCTTATCCGCACCATATTCGTCTTTACAGTATTGCGCAAGCACATGCAGCGGCGTATCATAGCCGGGGTCCTGACTAATATTAAGGCCGTAGTCGCTAAAGGTTTGATAAGTTGCAGGCAGCGTCACCTTAACCGGCTGCACTTCTGTGTTTCCATAGCCTTCTACTCTCAGAGTTACCGTAATCCCTGCTGTTTGTACTGGCTCTTGAGCCACCGCAGGCTGTACGACAAATACAAATAAAAAGGCAATCGCACAGAATAGGCTGGCAATCCGTTTTTTCATATCGATTCTCTTCCCCTTTGTTGTTCTTAAAAATAAAAAAGCAGCCTTTTACGGCCGCAAATAAAAGGATACAAAGCCCTCCGATCATTTCAGCTGGAAGGATCTTTTCTTTTTCTTTTATGCAACCAATTTCCTCACCGAATAATTTGCTTTTTATTTTTAACCAAAAAGATATCCTGACTTTTGGGCCAAATGCCTACTAATCCGGTCTTCCCGCTTTTGGCAGTGACTGCTTTCGGATTTTCGTTGCCCCTTACAGTAGAGTGAGCTGTTGCGGATTTTAACCGCATTCCCCTTTTGGTCTCTTTGTATTTTATCTTATCAATTAGAATCTGTCAATCTTTCACCGAAAAAGCTTGTCTTCCATTTTGCGATTCTTTGAGCGGCGGCGAGCTGTTTCCTCTTCATCGATACAAAGCGTTCCCTCTTGATCATCAATCCGCAAAACGCTCCCTTCCACTGCTCCTTTTGGCAGTTCTGTCGATTCCAATGCAAAAAAGCGTCCATCTTGATCTTCACAAATTGCCAGTGTTCCCTCAAAGCGGTCAATGCTTACGATTCTCATAATGATGATGTCCTCTCTTTCCATCTGTTCTTTTGGTCTGAGATTGGTTTTTAAAAAAGCTACGGGACCCATTCTCGTCGCTTTCCCGATTGTTTTCTGCTTTTTTCATTGCTTGTTCACGCCGCATTTCAGGCGTTGGACGAACAAGAAACTGCGAACCGTCTCCAATTAAATCAGCACGTCCCGCCGCTTTCAGCGCTGCAATCACTTCTCGCTGCAAATGCGGTTCAAAATACTGAAGCAAAGCTCTCTGCATTGCCTTTTCCTTTGGATTTTTTGTCACATAGACCGGTTTCATTGTCCATGGATTGAGGCCCGTATAATACATGCAGGTTGCAATCGTTCCCGGCGTCGGATAAAAATCCTGCACCTGTTCCGGACGCAAGTGCTGTTTTTTAAGAAATAATGCCAGTTCTACAGCATCTTTCAAAGTGCTTCCGGGGTGCGAACTCATCATATACGGAACCAGATACTGCTCTTTTCCATATTCCCGGCACAATGCAAAATATTTCTTTTGAAATCGCAGAAAAGACTCAATGTGAGGCTTTCCCATGGCATCCAGCACTTCGGGCACACAATGTTCCGGCGCTACCTTGAGCTGTCCGCTGACATGATATTTAACAAGTTCC
This sequence comes from Caproicibacterium sp. NSD3, assembly GCF_053613275.1. Taxonomy (NCBI): domain Bacteria; kingdom Bacillati; phylum Bacillota; class Clostridia; order Eubacteriales; family Oscillospiraceae; genus Caproicibacterium; species Caproicibacterium sp. NSD3. The sequence continues at coordinate 788,082 of NZ_CM132119.1, read as the reverse complement.
CGAAAGAAGGAATCATCCGGATCTGCCATCAAATAATCGAATCGGATTCCGGAACGAATAAACACCTTTTTTACTTTCGGCAAAGCTCGAATTTTTTGAAGAATGTCCAAATATTCACTATGATCGACCTGCAAAGCCGGGCATGGGGTTGGCGCCAAACATTTTTTGGGGCCTGGGCAAAGACCATTTTTCTCCTGTTTCAGGCACGAAGGATGACGAAAGTTGGCGGTAGGCCCGCCGACATCATGAATATAGCCTTTAAAATTCGGCAGGGTTATCAGAAGTTTTGCTTCTTTCAAAATGCTCTCTTCACTGCGGGAGGTCACATATCTCCCCTGATGGAATGCAAGAGAACAAAAATTGCAGGCACCAAAACAACCGCGATTCTGCGTAATGGAAAACTCCACTTCCTGAATAGCTGGGACTCCGCCTTCTTTTTCGTACATTGGGTGATAAGTGCGCATATAAGGCAGCTCATAGACCGCATCCAGCTCTTTTTGAGAAAGCGGTAATGCGGGAGGGTTCTGCACCAAAAGCATGCTGCCGTGCTTTTGCAGGACTCTTCTCCCGCGAAAAGCATCCTGCTCATCCTGCTGTTTTCGGCAGGAAACCGCATATTCCTTTTTTGATTTCTGTACCTGTTCAAAGCTGGGGCAGTCGACTGCCGGTCCGGGCTCATATTCCTTTGTGGGAATCAGATAGCAGGTCCCCCGAACATCCCGAATCTCCGAAGCTTTCTGTCCATTTTGAAGTCTCTGCGCAACTTCTTTAACCGGGCGTTCTCCCATCCCAAAAATCAGAAGGTCCGCGCCGCTTTCCACAAGAATACTGGGATGAATCGAATCATCCCAATAATCATAATGGGCAAATCTTCTCAGAGAAGCTTCCAGCCCACCCAGAATAATCGGTGCATCGGGATAGGCTTTCCGGATACAACGGCTATAAACCGTAACCGCGCGGTCAGGCCTTTTTCCGGTTTGATTTCCCGGAGAATAAGCATCCATGCGCCGCGGACGTTTGGCCACCGTATAATGTGCCACCATACTATCCAGATTTCCGGCGTTCACAAGAAATCCTAATTTTGGACGCCCAAAGCGCTGAAAATCCCGAAGGCTGCGCCAATCCGGCTGCGCAATAATCGCCACCCGATAACCGCAGCTCTCCAACACTCTGGAAATAATTGCTGTTCCGAAAGTCGGGTGATCCACATAGGCATCTCCGGTCACCAAAACGAAATCCGGAGCGTCCCACGAAAGGGCTTTCATCTCTTCATTTGTAACGGGTAAAAACGGCATAAAACACCTCTAAAAAGCTAAAAATGCGAAGAAGCATAAGTCCTGCTTCTTTTATGAATTTTCTTTAGAGGAGGCTTCTTCCGGCTTTTGTTCCGGAGCATCCCCCTTCTGCATACTGCGTTCCAGCCACTGCTGATAAGTAATCAGCACCTTACGCGGTTTGGAGCCTTCATGCGGGCCAACGACCCCCATCTGCTCCATATTGTCAATCAAACGTCCCGCTCTCGCATAGCCGAGCCGCAGACGCCGCTGCAAAAGGCTGGTGCTGGCTTGTCCAGCCTCTACGACACACTTGATCGCGTCTTCCATCATCGGATCCTGATCATTGTCCGATTGCGATGCAGAATCACTGCCTTTTTCGGCAACAGCGTTCTTTTCGATCTCATCGGCGATCTTCTGATCATACTCGCCTTCGCTGCTCTTTTTAATGTATTCTACAACGCTTTCGATTTCGCTGTCGCTGACAAATGCGCCCTGCACTCGGATCGGTTTTTGCGTGCCAACGGGAGAAAAGAGCATATCGCCGTTGCCCAAAAGCTTTTCTGCGCCGCCAATATCAATAATTGTACGGGAATCCACCTGGCTCGAAACGGAGAGCGCAATTCTACTCGGAATGTTCGCTTTAATTAAGCCGGTAACCACATCTACACTCGGGCGCTGTGTTGCAATCACCAGATGCATTCCGGCGGCACGCGCCATCTGTGCCAAGCGGCAGATACTATCTTCCACTTCATTTGGAGCAGCCATCATTAAATCTGCCAGCTCCTCAATAAAGATAACGATCTGGGGCATGTGCTCCATTGGAAGGCCATCCTCCGTCTGATAATTGCAGGATTTTGCAAGTGCATTATAGGCTTTTAAATCACGCACATTATATTCGGCAAAAATCTTATAGCGCTTGAGCATTTCTGTTACCGCCCAGCCCAAAGCGCCTGCCGCTTTACGGGGATCGGTCACGACCGGGACAAGCAGCTGCGGGATTCCATTATAAATAGAAAGTTCGACCACTTTTGGATCGATCATTAAAAAGCGGACTTCTTCCGGCGTGGATTTATAAAGCAGACTGATAATAAAAGAATTGAGGCAAACTGATTTACCGGAGCCAGTGGTACCGGCAATCAGAAGATGCGGCATCTTCGCAAGATCGGTCACAGTAGCTTCTCCTGCAATATTTCTTCCCAGACAGACCGTTAAGAAGCTTTTAGCCGAAACAAAAGCATTTGACTCCACCAGATCGCGCATCCGCACAATTGACTTCTGCTTATTTGGCACTTCAATTCCAACAGCAGCTTTTCCCGGAATCGGTGCTTCGATACGAACGCCTGAAGCTGCCAGATTCATCGCAATATCATCAGCAAGATTTGTAATTTTACTGATCTTAACTCCGGCTGCCGGCTGCAGCTCATAGCGGGTAACGCAAGGGCCTCTGCTGATATCCACAATTTTTGCCGAAACGCCAAAACTTTTCAGAACAGAAATCAGCTTCTGCCCATTCTGCTGAAGTTCACTTGTCACATTTTGCTGATCAGGCTCTTTGGTTACATTCAGCATAGAGACCGGAGGAACATGATATCCTTCCGAATCTTCTGTTGAGTGAACAGAAATATCCATCGGCGTGGTGGTTCCATTGACTGCAGTTTCCAACGCCTTTTGCTCCTGATCGAGCTTTCGTTTCCGCTTTATAAAATCCTGTGCTGCTTCTGCGCTGCCATCTGCATGAGCCGGCGTTTCCAGCATCATTTGCACTGGGATTCCCTCGGAACCCGTTTTCGAATCCGGAGTCTCAAGCTTTTTATCTTGCCCGAAAACAGAAGGATTGACCGCTTCTTTGAGCCGCTCCAATTTATCATTTTTAGGTGCCTCTGCAGGAATTTTCTCAGGAGTCTTAACAGCCTTGGAGCGAACCGGGTGCTGCGGCATTCCATCATCCAACGGCACATCAATATCGGTGCTGCGGATAATCTCTCCCTGCCGATTTTCCCGAACCGTGTTGACCGCTTCCGCAGCCTTCTCCACCGGCTTTGTAAGAGTCCGAATAAATTTAATCAATGTGGTGCCGGTAAGCAGCATCAAACCCACAAAAATAGCCAGAACAAAGAAAATACGCGCACCAGCATAATCAAGCGCTGCACAGACAGGAATTCCGAGAAGGCCGCTGAATAATCCTGCGCCCTGCCCATCGGCTCCCGCGCGGTAAAGTGCTGTCAGCTGACTGCCAAACTCTTTTACCGTAGCAGTTCCGCTGTGACTGCCAAAAGAATAGACTGCCGAACAAAACAGAGTGATAATAATGACCATCAGCCAAACTCTGCCGCTTAAACGGACATCTTCCCGATCCATGGAGGTTATGATTGCAATATAAAGAAGCAATGCAGGCCAAAGGATCGCGCAGTTTCCAAAAAGTCCGCCGAGTGCATTATGAATCCAGTTCCAGAAAAAGGCACCGGGTAAAATAATCATGCAGACTAACAGAACTGCAATCGAAAATAAGAGCACTGCAGCCGCTTGTTTATTTCGGCGCCGTACCGGTTCTGAAGCCGGTGCAGACCGATTTGTCCTCCCTTTAGAAGCAGGCTTTCTGCTCCTCGGTGCAGAGGATCTTTTAGTGCCGGAAGTTGCCGACCTTTTTGTTGTTTTCTTCTGAGACACTTTTGAAGCTCCTTTTTTATGTAACGGATAACAAAAAATATTTTAAAGCGGCATATGAGAGAAAAGATTGAATCCAGTCACATGCTCAATAATTCCAATAATAATGGTCAAGACGCCGAGGATCCCGGTATAAACGACAAAGATCGCTAACTTGTTGGAAGAAACAATCCATTTGAGCAGTTTAATTGCAAGAAATCCGACAATCATTGCCGAGAGTAATCCACAAATTACCACACCAAATCCAATGCCGCCGGTTCCCTGAGCAACTGCATCTTTTGTCTCTAAAACAACCGCTGCCAAAATAGCGGGAATTCCCATAACGAATGAGTAGTCCAAAGCAGATTGTTTATTGATGCCGCGCATGAGACCAACACTCAGCGTCGTCCCGGAGCGGGAAAGGCCCGGAAATACCGCGGCAACTACCTGCCCCAAGCCAACACAAAGCGCATCCACGGGATTATACTGCCTGCGTCCCCCGGGCATCGTTCTGCCGTCTCTCATCATCGGACGGACTTTTCGATTCATCTGTATTCCAAAGTACAGAAGCACACTGGTACCAAGGAAAGAAAATCCTTCAACCAAAATATCGCTGTCTTCGGAGAATATATCCGCATAGTCTTTAATAGAATGACCGGTTCCAGGGACCGGCAGGAACAAGAGGAATAACGGCAAAAGGCCAATAATCAACATCATCAGCAAACGACGGTCAGGGCTCATCTGTTTCCAGTGAAACTCTCTATGTACCAGATCCTGTACCACTCTGACCAATTCCCGCAGAAGCCGAAGAATCAAATTTCGATAAACAAATATCACTGCAATCAATGTGCCTAAATGCAGCATAACATCAAAGAAAAGACCCGGCATCGAAAGGCCCATCATATGTTGTGCCAGAGAGAGATGCCCGCTGCTGGAAACCGGCAAAAACTCTGTTGCACCTTGAACAATTCCTAAAATAATTGCCTGCAGAATACTCATAAGTTACCTCCACTTATGTAAGGCGTAAAAACGCCTCATTTTTTTTCTTTATTTTTTGGTCTAACTGTTTTCTTTCGTCTCTTGTCAATCATTCCATAAAGGCAGTCCAACGCGTCCGATAAGTTTCCAAGAGAATCAATCAGCCCCTCTCGTACCGCGTCAGGACCGTCTAAAATGGTTCCTACATCCATGACTAGTTCTTTCGTGTTCATTGAGAGTTCCATAAAACGCTTTTCAGTAATTTTGCTGTTTTCCACCACAAAATGTGTGATTCTCTCCTGCATACGCTGAAAATATTCCAATGTCTGCGGTACTCCGAGCAATGTGCCATTCATGCGGACCGGATGAATGGTCATGGTAGCGCTTGGTGCAATAAAGCTATGCTTTGCAGCGACTGCTAAAGGGACCCCGATTGAATGTCCCCCGCCAAGCACAAAACTGACTGTTGGCTTTTTCATTCCAGAAACCAGTTCAGCCAGTGCAAGCCCAGCCTCCACATCTCCGCCGACGGTATTGAGAATAATCAGCAGGCCGTCTATATCCGGTGCTTCCTCGATCGCGACCAACTGTGGAATCACATGCTCGTATTTTGTGGTCTTATTTTGACTTGCTAAGATAAAATGTCCTTCAATCTGGCCGATAATGGTCAGACAATGGATTCGATGCCCCGGTTTTCCCGCCGTAACACTTCCGCTTTCGCTGATCTCGTCCCGACGTTCTTCGTCTTCGTCTTTTTCTTCTTTTTCCGGAGAATCCGTATCCATTAATGCATAAGGCCGTTTATTTTTCAAGACAGATTCGCCTCCCAGCTGATAGTCTGCCCTAAAAAAACCGACCCATTCAAAAAAGCAAATCATCTTATAGGAATCGCTTTATTATAACATTCCCTCCCGCTCTGTGCAAGAGAAGGAAAAGAGTTTCCTTTTTTCATTATTTTCTCGGTGTTAATTGATTGACAACTGCATAAATTTATTAGATAATATGTTATTATAAATAAAGTAAAGGGGTCTATTCTGTCGAAACACCAAAAGGTAAATATTACACAAGACTCCCTTGCAGAAAGGATCATTCTTCATCATCTTATTTTTGATGACCGGATAATCAGAAAAATTCAATTCAAATCATAATTTTCCGTTCTTCCCAACTAGCATTAAAGATCACTAAAAAAATAAAAATTTTTGCAGCGCGAATATTCATCCCCGCCCAAAGGGAAAACCATCTTAGATACTTTTTTAAATCTTGCCGTTTAGTTTCTCATCTTTGTAATTGGGGCCTTTTTTAAAACGATATTATCCCTTAAAATAGAAATCCTCATAGATGGGTAAAATGACAGATAGCATTCCTCCAAAAAAGCATTCTGTGTTTTCTTTTTTGCGGCAAAAGGTATTAAAAATTAGGGAGATAAATTTTCAAGAATTCATGAAACCCAGGGTCGGAAATCACTCCAAAGAATGATACTATTCAGCGCTCTTTTCATAAATTAAAAAGGAGAATAAAACAATTCCAATTTCACTCTCGCCATCTTTTGGAGTCGAAACTTTAAAAAAGGTGTTCTTAATTAGAATTGGAAAAAGGATGTTGACCGGAGATTTCCCTTTTACATTACACACTGTCCAAAAGTACAGAGTTAACACAGGGAATTTTTCGAGAAAACACAAAGATGTTTAGCAACGATTGTTGCAAGGAGGAAATAAAGCTCATGCCGAAACGTGAAAATGTATCAATGTCGGTGGTTCGGCGTCTACCGCGCTATTACCGATTTCTGCGCCAACTGCAGAAAGAGGGCGCTACCCGGATTTCTTCGACGGAATTATCAAAGCGTCTGGGGCTCACCGCCAGTCAGATTCGTCAGGATCTTAACTGTTTCGGCGGATTTGGCCAGCAGGGTTACGGATATATGGTAGATCAGCTCTGCTCTGAAATTCGCCAGATTCTAGGTCTTGACCACTGCTATAAAGCGGTTCTCTTTGGTGCCGGGAATCTTGGCAGAGCCATCGCCAGCCATATGTCTTTTGAAGCAATGGGATTTCAGCTGATCGGAATTTTTGACAATGATCCCCTGAAAGTCGGAAAAATCGCCGATGGTCTTCCCATTCGTATGACGGAAACTTTTGAAAGCTTCTATCAAGAAGAACATCCTGATGTAGCCGTACTCTGTATTCCCCGTGGTTGCGCCCAGAAAAATGTCGACTATCTTTACAAAGTTGGAATCCGCAATTTTTGGAACTTCAGCCATTACGATATTGCAATGCGCTATCCGGATGTTGTGGTGGAAAATGTTCATTTAAATGATAGCCTGATGACTCTTTGCTATCGAATGTCCAACTAAACCCATCTGATTTTTCATTAAAAAGGAGGAATCTCTATGTATTGGATTATTATTGGTGTTATCATTCTGATCCTGATTTTTTGGTTTGCAGGAACATATAACCGCCTCGTAAAATTAAACGTCCGAGTAGACAATGGCTGGAGTCAGGTAGATGTTCAGCTAAAAAAGCGATTTGATCTGATTCCAAACTTGGTAGAAACAGTAAAAGGCTATGCCACTCACGAAAAAGGGACTTTGGAAGAAGTTGTAAAATGGCGCGCCGCTGCCGGCAGTGCCAAAAATCCGCAGGAACTGATGGATGCAAACAATCAACTTTCCCATGCGATCGTTAATCTGTTTGCTACGGCAGAACAATATCCGGATCTGAAAGCAAATCAAAACTTCCTTTCTCTTCAAAAACAACTCGAAGATATTGAAAGCAAGATTGCTATTTCCCGCCAGTTCTATAACGATACCGTCATGCGCTATAACGAATTTACCATACAATTCCCCAGCAATTTGATCGCTTCCATTTTCCATTTCCATTCCCGTCCGTATTATGAAGTTTCAGATGAAGAGCGCGAAACACCGCAGGTGAAATTTTAATATGATAAAAATGAAAAGAAAATTTTCAAAAATTTCTCTTCTCAGTTTTTTACTCTTTAGTTTAATTTGCTCTCTGTTTTGGGGCAGCACTATTTCCGCCTCTGCAAGCAGTAGCGGCAGCCAAACCGTTACGCAGATGACGATTGATGCGCAGGCACAATCAAATGGAGATCTTCTTGTCACAGAAAAGTGGGCGCTCAATGTAACAGAGCGCAGCAAAGCATACTCCAATTTTTACCGGACATTCGATATGGCCGGCAGCAATGGCATTTCTGCTGATTCAATCACGCTAAACAGTGTATTTGATGAGGATAGCGGGATTGAATACCGGAATATCGGTGACATTAATCCTGAAAATGTAACAGGGCCGCAAAACTCCTGTTATCTGCACAAATCTGGGAATCAGATTGAAGTTGGTTGGTTTGCTCCAAAATTCACTTCTGGTAACCGTACCTTCACATTTTCCTATACGATTCACAATGTAATGAACGTTTATCAGGACGTCGGAGAAATTTTTGACACATTTGTACCGGATAAATTTTCGTTTCCAATCACGAAACTGACCGGAACCATTCGACTGCCTCAGGCAGTCTCTGATCCGAATACCCAGATCCGCGCATGGCTTCACAGCACTGCCTCCGGTTTTTGGAAGGTCCTTCCGGACGGTACCGGACTCACATTTTCTCTGGACAACATTCCGAAAGAAACGATGGTTGCCTTACGAATGCTTGCGCCCGCAGCCCTGTTTTCACAATCGCCAAAACAAATAAATGAGGCGAAAGAATCTGAAATTGCGGCAGAGGAACAAGCTTTAGTTGATAAAGCAATCGCGCACCAAGAGACGCAAAAACGGCTCGGATATATTGACGTGATTGGTGGTATTTTGTTTTTAGTACTGGCAATCTTTTTGACGATTTATATCCGCAAAAAATACTTTAAGCCTTATCAGCTCAATTCTCCGGAATATTATCGAGAGATTCCAAAAGAAGCTTCTCCAGGTGGAATTGCCAAGCTGTTCTACTATTATGATGGTGGTGTAGATCTGACGCAGGAGCAAAAGGGCAGAGTTTATAGTGCTACTCTCCTGAGTCTTGCACGCAAAGGTTATGTTAGCCTTACTCCGGACCCAAATGAGAAGGAATTTCGCATTTCAATTACGGACGATAAGGCTCACGAAGACCTGACTCAAAGCGAAGCTATTTTCCAACAATTATTTAGCAATGTGGCAGAGCATTATAATGGTTCTTTTTCCATGAAGGACTTTAAACAGTATGCTAAAAAGCAGTATGTCTCTGTTGACTCTTTGATCTCCAGATTTTGGGTAACGGCAGAGCGCGAACACACTAAGGCTGATTGGTATGAAAAACGTCCAAAAGCGGTTAAAGTTTTCATAACGATCGCCTCTATGGTTGCTATTTTGGGTATCGTTCTCTTTGTAGTCCTTTTGACCACTGCCGACCTGACGATGATCTATCTCCCGCTGGGTATGCTGATTGGCGGAATCATTCTCGCCATCTCTTGCTCCTCTAAAAAGCCGAGACTTACCAAAACAGGCCAAACAGAATGGGATCAATGGCATGGACTTAAAAAATACATGCTTGATTTTTCCAATCTGAAGGAATATGAAGTTCCACAGTTGGCACTTTGGGAAGAATATCTTGTTTATGCCACCATGATGGGAATTTCTAAAAGAGTGGCAAAACAGCTCAAAATGGTTTACCCACAGCTCAATAATGCTGATTATCAAGGTGGAAATTGGATGTACGCCTATTTCTGGTACGGAAATTTCTATCATTACAACTACGATTTTGGAGAACAGTTCTCCAGTTCGATGAATCAAATCACACAGGCTGCAACACGTCTTGCACATCCTTCTATCAGCTCTTCTACCGGCTCTGGTTTTGGCGGCGGAAGTTCCTTTGGTGGATTTGGTGGCGGCGGCGGCTTTGGTGGCGGTGGCGGCGGCTGCCGATAATCATTCTTCCGTAAAAACAACAACGGGCAAAAATTCTAACTTTCTTAGAATTTCTGCCCGTTTGATATTCTTTAATAAGAAACTCCGTTGATTTTAAAAGGGCCGCCTGAAAGACTGAAATCTTTCAGGCGGCCCTTTATTTTATTTTTCAGCAGCCATATGATGTTCTTTTGCTGCTTTAATCAAACCTTGAAATAACGGATGCGGACGATTGGGACGAGATTTAAACTCAGGGTGGAACTGCGCTCCAATATAGTAAGGATGCTGATCTCTAGGCAACTCCATCATTTCTACGATATGATTGTCAGGGCTTCTTCCACAAAGAATCATGCCATGCTTTTCCATATCTTCACGATAGTCATTGTTGACCTCATAACGATGACGATGGCGCTCAGAAATTAAAGATTGTCCATCATAAAGCTCACTCGCCATGGTACCGGGCAAAAGCTTGCAGGGATATTTTCCAAGGCGCATGGTTCCGCCAAGCTGAACAACATCCTTCTGCTCCGGCATCAGATCAATGACATGGTTCGTGCTCTGAGGATCAAATTCGGCAGAATTGGCATCAGAAAGTCCCATGACATGGCGTGCATATTCGATAATTGCCAGCTGCATTCCAAGACAGATTCCGAGGAATGGCACTTTATTCTCACGCGCATATTGAATTGCAATGATCATGCCCTCAATTCCGCGCTGTCCAAAGCCACCTGGAACTAAAATTCCATCCATACTCTTTAATACCTGTGTGACGTTCTCCTCTGTAATGGTCTCAGAATCGATCCAGTTAATATTAACCTTCACTTTATTTCCGAAGCCACCGTGTGCCAACGATTCGGCCACACTCAAATAGGCATCATGCAGTCCTACATATTTGCCTACCAGTGCAATATTAACGCTCTCTTTAAGAGAGGTCACCGTATCAACCATGGAAATCCAATCGGCCAGTTCCGGTCCATGAGTATCTAAGCTAAAGCGTTTGCAGACAATATCGTCCAGCTTTTCTTCATGGAGCGCCAGCGGCACTTGATAAAGGCTGGGAAGATCCAAATTCTCGATCACGCAATCTTTCTGCACATTGCAGAACAGAGCGATCTTATCTTTGACTTCCTGCTCAATTTTTCGGTCAGAACGCAGAACAATAATATCCGGCTGAATTCCAATCGACAGAAGCTCTTTTACACTGTGCTGGGTCGGTTTGGATTTATGCTCGTCCGAGCAGGCAAGATACGGCACCAGCGTAACATGAATAAACAGGCAGTTCTGACGGCCTACTTCCGTTGCGAATTGACGAATTGCCTCCAAAAATGGCTGACTTTCAATATCGCCGACCGTACCGCCGACTTCAATAATCGCAACATCTACATTTTCTTTGCCGGCTGAAATTCTCGCCTTAATTTCATTGGTGATATGCGGAATCACCTGAACTGTGCCACCGCCGTAATCACCATTTCGCTCATTCTGGATCACATTCCAATAAACCCGTCCGGAAGTAACATTGCTGTTCTGGCTCAGATTTTCATCGATAAAACGTTCATAATGTCCCAAATCCAAGTCGGTTTCAGCGCCGTCATCCGTTACAAAGACTTCTCCATGCTGAAAAGGATTCATCGTTCCGGGATCCACATTGAGATAAGGATCAAATTTCTGCATCGTAACCCGCAGACCTCGTGCCTTTAACAGGCGCCCTAAAGACGCCGCCGTGATGCCTTTTCCCAACCCGGACACCACACCGCCAGTGACAAAAATGAATTTTGCAGCCATGATTTCCCTCCATCTGAATCCATTGGTTTTTTTAAACAATTAAAGTTATTATATCGCTCAACCAATGCACTTGTCAATGTAAAGGACTGACTTTTCGACAAAAACATCATTTTCTAATAATCGAAAGTTTATCCCTTATATTGTTCTACCGTGGCTTTTTGAATCACAACATCTGCCTTCGGCTTTTTGGAGGTGCTGTCTACTTCTACCTGCGCAATCGCATCTACGGCATCCATCCCCTCAAATACCTGTCCAAAAACAGTATGCCCGCGTTTTGGAGTAAAGGCATTATAAGCACCGTCTAAAGAAGGATTTCCGCCCTGTTTCTCATAAAGCTTTTTATAAGTGTCGGTTAAAGAATCCGTATTTAAAATGGTATACTGATTTGCTGCAATCTGAGGCCATTTAGACTGGTCATATGTTTTTAGCTGGCTGTAAAGACTTTCATATTGGCTCCACACGCTGGAGTTTACCGGGCCTGCCTGATTGATAAAAAATTGGCTTCCGTTTGTATTGGCCCCACTATTGGCCATCGAAAGGCTGCCGCGCAAATTAACAAGGTTTGCGCTGAATTCATCTTCAAAAGTTCCGCCCCAAAGGCTTTGCCCTCCGGTACCGTTTCCTTTCGGATCTCCTCCCTGAATCATGAAGTCCTTCATGACACGGTGAAAGGTAAGTCCGTTATAATATCCTTTTTGAATCAGTCCTACAAAATTCTCAACTGTTTTTGGAGCTTCCTGTGGAAACAGCCGAATTTTTATGGTTCCATAATTTGTTTGCAGAACCGCGATCTGCTCGCCTTTTTGAGGAAGCTGTAATTGATCTCCAAGCTGCAGACTGCTAGTTGACGAGTCCTGGCTTGCCGTTGACTGCGTCTTCTCAGACACTGCTCCTGAAGAAACTTGTGAAGGCGCTGCGGAAGAATTTCCAGATGAAGAACCACAGCCGGTCATAGAAAAGCCGATCATCAAAGATAAAAAAATTGGAATAGATTTAGTAAGTCGCATGTAAGAACCTCCTGATCATTAACTTTCTAAAAAAATCATTGTGAATACCCCCTTCTTTCTCCGCATATTTATGAAACGGCAGTAAAAAAGGAGGTAGTCAAAGAATGCTTGGATTTGAGCCAGAAGGACGGTTGATCAACTGCATTGAAAATCGTGCAGCGCTCAACAGTCCGGCATCTCTTAAAGAAGCTATGAGGGAAGGAAAAATTCTAGAGGGACGCGCATTAGTCTGCACCTCTGATCACGATCTGATCGTCGATCTCGGATGTATGCGCGGCATTATTCCGCGGGAAGAGGGCGCCATAGGAATTCGTGAGGGCAAAATCCGTGATATTGCAATTTTATCTCGGGTAAACCGTCCTGTCTCTTTCATCGTAACCGATATTGAAGAAAACGAAAATGGACAGCGTGCAATTCTTTCCAGAAGAAAAGCACAAAACGTTTGCATGGAATCCTATCTCAGCAAGCTTAATCCTGGAGATATCATCGATACACGGGTTACCCATCTGGAACCTTTCGGCGCTTTTTTAGACGTCGGCTGCGGAATTTCCGCCCTAATGCCGATTGATTGTATCAGCATTTCCCGAATTAATCATCCCCGAGAACGTTTTAGCGTTGGAATGGATCTAAAAGCCGTCGTTAAAAGCATTGAAGACGGCCGCATCACGCTGACCGAAAAAGAACTGCTCGGAACATGGGAAGAAAATGCCGCTCGTTTTTCACCCGGTCAGACCGTTGCAGGCGTGATCCGCAGTGTAGAGCCCTATGGGATTTTTGTAGAACTGACCCCAAATTTAGCCGGGCTTGCCGAAAGCCGTCCGAATATTCTGCCGGGACAGCAGGCAAGTGTTTACATCAAAAATATTCTTCCATCCCGCATGAAAGTAAAGCTTGTTATCATTGACGCTTTTGATCAGGAATGGGCTCCGAAACCGCCGGAATACTTTTTCAGCGGCAGTCATATGGATCGATTTATCTATTCTCCATCCGACTGTCCGAAACGAATTGAAACGATTTTTTCTCCTGAACAAAATGATTTTTCTATTTCCAAACCGGAAAATGCACCGAATCCACCTTAAAAATCATTACTGGGCACTCCGTCTTCATCAGCGGGGCGCCCTTCTTTTATGATTCTTTTTTTAGCTTTTCCAATTCGGATTTAATGTCTCTCGAAAAAGCATCATTGTGTTTCTGCTTTCCTTCTTCATCCACATAGAGAAATGGCGGATAAAAAACGCTCTGCTGCTGATCTTGTAAAAACTTTACAGCGGCATCAGTTCCAGCCTCGTGGCGAAGAATTTGAGACAACCGAACAGCGGCCTCTGCACTATAAGGCATCAGCGCATAAGCTTGTTTCTGATGCATTAAAGCCGAAACATAGCAGGATTGTTGAGATTCCGCTGTTGCCATTGCCATTAAGACTTCTCCGCGGCGCAAATCCGCTCTTCTCTTCCGGATTCCGTCCTGGATTAAAATTTCTTCATTTCCGCTGTTCCAATTAGAAGGTGTATTGAGAAATTCTTTTGCACAACGAATTACACCATCCTCATACCCCTCGCCTAGCATACTGTATGCCATTACGGAAAGATATTCCGAAAGGGAAGAATGACAGGAAGAACAAAGCTCAATCACCTTCTGATAAATTTCTTTTTGTGTTCGAAATCCGGCAATCATCTGATCTGCCTTACTGTCCATTAAGGGATTATGAGAAATATAAACTCCCGCACGTGCTAAAAGTGCTGCCGCAAAATTTTCGTTCTCCGTTATTTTTTGATGCAATTCCATGAAAAACACTCCTTTTCATGACAAATAAATAACTTTTTAGCAAAGGCGAACGCCTTGTAAGGCCGTGCTGATAAGCTGTGCACGGCGAATCTGGCATTGCTTAGCATCTAGTTCTCTTCCTGCCTGCACTGTCAAAGTTGCAGGCTGCACCGCGATTTTTAAGGTATCAAGCTGTTCTGCAGTCAGTCCCCGAATTAAACCTGCAAAAATCCCCACCCGTATCTTCGAGTAGCAATCAAAGAATACCTCCTGTGGCAAAATTCTTGCAGTCTGTAAAGTGCTCAGACTACCCCGGATTTTTTCCTGTGTTTGCGGCTGTGAAAGCATCTCTTCTCTGGCACTTTTTTCTCGCATAATCACTTGTTTTGCCAAAGCAGAAAGATTTTGGACAGCCTCTGTTTCGCTGATTCCGAGAGTAATACGATTACGCATTTCATAAATGGCAGCATCCGCTCCATAAAGGCTGCGCATTACGAATCCAAGCCCGATCAAATCTGTACAGATTCGATCCATCTCACCGAGTTGTTCCAAAGCCGGCAAATGCAGCTGCAATCCCGCCACCATGCCAGTTCCCAGATCCATGGGACTTTGCGTAAGATAACCAAGGTCTCTGCGAAACGCAAACCGCAGGCTACGATCCAGCTGAGTATCTAACTGATCGGCCGTCTCTAATGCCTCAGAAAGCTGGTTTCCTGTTCTCAAAATTTGAATCCGCAAATGATCGGCGCCATTTACCGTAATGCTGTCCCCTTCATCCGAAGTGAAAAACAGCGCTCTTCCGGAAGTCTTTGCAATAAATTCAGGAGTACAAAGCTGCCGCTCTGCAAAGGAAACCGCCTCGCTCTCCGTCATTTCTTCCATCAGAATATAACGGTAATCCTGCGCCCTACTGCAAAGAGAAAGCGCTCTTTTTACCCTCTCTCGGCTGCGCTCCAAGTCAGAGCGGGACATCTTCGATGGGAACGGAAGGTCTGCAAAATTCCGCGCTAAACGCACTCTGCACGAAAGCACGGTTTCTGAATCGGGTCCGGATTTTTCATACCATTTATGCATCGCTTTCTCCACCCTTCAGAAGATTCTTGTTTCCTTCCCGAATTGCCTTTTCCAGCATTTCACGCATAGGAATCATCTGACTCTGCAAACGAGGCTGCGGCAAATTTTCGCCTGGAAATTTTCCGCAGTGAAGTTCATTTCCATGCAGTCGTTGAATCAGCGGCATCAATTCTTCCTCAAAGGCTTCATAACAAAGTGCGCAGCCGACTCTGCCGGTTCTTGCAATTTCTTCAAAGGAAGCCCCACACTGCGGACAGCGCTTTTCCGGTTCCGGCGGCTGGTCTCCAAAAAATTCACTCAACATGCTGCCGTACCCTCTGCCTAAACCGGACAGCAAAGTGTTATATCCCAGTCTCCTTGCACAGGAAGCGCAAATTGCATACTCTGTCAAACGACCGTTTACAATCTCTTTGATTCGCATTGTAGCGGTTTGTTCCCCGCAGGATTGACATAGCATAATCGTTCCTCCCAATCAAAATCTCTTTAAAGTTGGAATTAGTATACTGCCAGAATGTGAAAAAATTATGAAATTCTCTTTTCTCTGTGAGCAATGCACACATTTTATGCTTTCTTCGTATACTGGCATGTAAAACAAAGAAGGAGGCAATACTTTATGTGCAATAATTGTGGTGGATTCAGTGGATGCAGTTGGATTATCCTTCTGATTATCATTCTCGTATGCTGTGGCGGCGGCAGTGGCTGCGGCAGTGGCTGTGGTGGCTGTGGCGGTGGCTGTGGCAACGATGGCTGCGGATGCAATAATAACAATTGCGGCTGCTAATCCTACTAATCTGCAAGTTCCTAGAATTTGAATGAATAAGGGCTGCGGAAGATACTTCCTGCAGCCCTTATTCTTTATCTTCAGGATTTCTTTTCAGATATCCTTCTTTTTCAATGCTTCTTGGAGTGCCTTGGCAATCTGATCCGGACAGGAAGTAGGTTTGAATCCACAACGCACTCCAGAAAAGCGGTCGATCACGTCCTGCGCTTTCATCCCTTTTACCAAAGCGCAAATTCCCTTTAGATTTCCATTGCACCCTCCAATGACCTTCATATCCTGTATCCGATCTCCGTCAAGCTCTAACTGGATCTCACGAGAGCAAGTTCCTTTTGTTTTGTAGTTATATTTCATCGAAAAACCCTCTCTTTAAAGTATGGAAAATCTTCCGGTAAGAATTATTTTCGGAGCGCTGCCGCACGCTTTTTCAGCAGCTCAATTTGGTCATCCTCCGTCAGGCAGGCACCGACCTCTGTCCGATGATTCGTATACATGCCGTGAAAATCACTGCCGCCGGTCATTGCAAGATGATATTTCTGCGCAATCGCACGAGCTTTTTCTTCATCGTCTTCTTTATTGCAGGGATGGCTGACTTCTACGCCGTCCAATAACCCTTCCGATGCAAGTTTCTCCAAAAGGGGAAATCCATCATAAAGGCAGGGATGAGCAAAAACAGTCACTCCTCCTGCATCGTGAATTCGCTTAATCACATCGCGGGTGTCCGGGTAATGAACTGCACTATAAGCAAGCCCCACTTTACGATCAAAAAGTTTTCGATAAACGGGTCCATAAAATTCATCTGTACATCCGGCATCGATCAATGCGTGCATCACATGTTGCTTATAAATATTAGTGCTGCCCTGTGCTCGGCGCATAATCATCTCTGCTGTAACCGGATACAAACGAATCACTTTTTGGAGCATTACTAAGGACGCACGTCTGCGTGCATCACTGGTATGCTTACAAAGGCCCTCCAGACGGTCTGTATTGGAACAAAAATAGCACAAAATATGAGCACGTTTTCCTGTCTCGGTATCGGCGGTGGAAAACTCTGCTCCAGGAATCACTTCGATTTCATTTCGCTTTCCATAAACCTTTGCCCTGATTGCTCCTGCAAAGGTATCATGGTCGGTTACTGCCACTGTTTTAAGCCCTTTCCGTTTTGCAAGCTGCAATAGTTCTTCAATACTGACAGAACCATCGGAAATCTTGGTATGGCAATGCAGATCTGCTGGCACCCAATCACCCCACCTTTTTATTTTTTAAAAATTTACATTTAACTGTTGTTTTTTTATTCTATCCGTATTATAATACAAATTTTATAGTTTTGCAACAAACGTTTTTTGTCCTTCGGCAGAATAAGGGTCACCGTTTTAAAATGGTGACCCTTTAAAAAACAAATTCTACTTTAAAATGCAATCTTTTGAATTCGAAAAGAGTGGCGGTTTATCCACCAGAGGATCACATCTGCCAACAATATGATTCCCCAGAAGATCAGAAGAACATGCGCAGAAAAAGCCAAAAGTCCAGTAAACGGTACAATACAGCACAAAGTCAATGGAAAAGCCAGATATGCACTGGTCTGAATGCTTTCGAGATAAGAACCGCTCTTAAAGAAACCGGCGGCTGTAAAAAGAGTCCCCAACACCGTAATCGACGGCGCAATCAAAACAAGCACAATCAACCATTCCAGACGAAAGAAAAACGGAACCTTTAAAAGGATATCTCCGATTGAAAGCACCAGAGCCATCAAAGCAAAAGAAATCACCGTAGTAACAGCAGAAATCATAATGCAGCAAATTGCCTTGATCTGAAAGACTCTTGATGTACGAACCGGTGTTAAAAGCAAAGATTCCAGCGTTTGACGATCTCTTTCTCCCACAAAGCTGGAAGCCGCCGTAATACAGGAACAAAGAAGTGGAATCATTAAAAACAACATCGGACAGACATACCGACTGAAAATGGCAAACAGAGCCTGCCGTTCATTCATCCATTCATTTTTTGTTGTTAAAAGAGCCATCAGTCCTTCTCCCAAAGGAGCGTGCTGATGAAAAATCATCAGCATTGCAAGATATCCGCCTGGAATCAGCAAGGCCAAAACAATCGGAATGATAATCATACAACTGCGCGCGACACGGTCGTTCCAGATTTCAGTAAGCTCTTTTCTGATAAGAATTCTATCTGTTTTTACTGCCCGCCTTTTGTGCATTCTGTCATTCCTCCTAAAAGGGCTTTATAAATATTGGTCAAAGTCGGTTTTATGACCCGCGCCTCATAAATATCATGCCCTTTTGCTACCATTTCACGAAGAATTTCAGGCATTTCTGATTCATTTTGAATCTTTTTCCCCCAAAAACCATCTTCCTGCAAAGTCCAATCCTGCAGATGATCCTCTTCGGGAACGCGCAGTACCGCTTTCGGCCAGCAGCCTGCTTTCTCTGAAAGCGTATTTAAATCTCCATCCGCAATCAAGCATCCATGACTCAGCACCCCAAACTTTTCGCAGAGAACTTCTGCTTCCTGTGGAAATCGTGTACAAAGCAAAACCGTCATTCCCTCGTTTTGGACAATTCCAAAAATCAAGCTCAACACGGCAGATGCTGTATCCGAATCAAGTCCGCTGACAGGTTCATCCAATAAAAGCACACTCGGCCGATGCATTAGTGCACGCGCAAGCGATAGGCGCTGTGCTTCACTCGTTGTATACCTCCAGACTTTTTGATCTCGAAGCGGCAGAATATCCAATTCCCGCATCAATTCTGCTGCACGTTCTCCACATTCTGTTCTTTTTAGTCCGGAGACGCCTCCGAAGAACAACAGATTTTCCCATCCGGTCATCTGTTTATACAATCCCGCCGTCTGTGTTAACACTCCACAGTTCTGGTGAATCTGTTCGGGTGCTTTCATCGGGTTCCAATTTAGGATGGTACATTCTCCAGAAGTAGGTTTTTCGAGGCCGCTTAAAAGCTTTACCAAAGTTGTCTTTCCGGCGCCTTTTCCGCCCAGCAGGCCATAAACAGTCCCCTCGGAAACTGTAAAAGAAAAGTCATTTAAGGCAACAACTTTTTCCGAATAAATTTTTGTAAGTTTTTTTGTAAGGATTGCTTCCATAACAGCCCCCGTTCAACAAAATTCTTAATAGTTCCAGAATACGACTCCTCTTTTCAAATGTCAACGCATTGCGCACTTTTTCCAAAAAAAGCAGCACTTCGAGTTCAAAAATACCGAAGTGCTGCCGCTTATTATTTTCCAATCAGAAAGTCTAAAATATTCCACGCCTCGTCAGTCATTGTCTTATAAAGTTCTGTATAACCGCATTGCGTACAGGTAATGGTATAGAATTTCTTATTTTGAATATCAAAGATTTTTGCGAAATTCCCACCGGTTGCCTGAAATTGATCTGATTCAAAAGATTGATTCCCACATTTGGGACAAATATATTGTTTTTGTTCCACGAAGCTTCCTCCTTTTTACTGCAGATTCAGATGATTCTTGAGAATTTGATGCGTAATTACAAAGAAGATCGCACAGAACACCAGGAAAAAGATTGTCATACTGCCTAGAGCAATCGAAAACATATGCATCTCTCGAATATCGATCTCAACTTGGCTGAAATTGTCACTTATAGAAAGCGTTTGAAACCAACCTGCCAAGATACCGTCGGCACTCGTTGCTCGATCAAATCCTCTGAAGAAGAAATAGCCGACAGTGCCCTGCACAATTCCGCCGACCGTATAGGCTCCGATTCCTGTAAGCACCCGATGCTTCGGGCAAAGAGACCCCACCGCGATTGCCATATAAACGCCAAGAATGCACTGCAGCAGGCATGTGACTATGAAAGCGAGTACAGAAAATCCCATAGCCCAAACTGATCCGCCGTACATCTGAGTTGCCTTACCGATAGAAGAGAATATGGACGAAAGGACACGCATCATATTGTCATTCGCTGCCATGATCATAACGGAAATCACCAAAGCAATACAGCTTAGGATTACCCAAAGGCAGGAAACCAAAAGTTTTGCCCAGATATGTTGCGCAATTGTTGTTGGCAGAGTCAAGCTTAAATATCCCTCATGCCCTAAAAGATTGCGGTTAAAGCGCTGGATGCTGATAACGATAGTCATCACAAAAATTGCCGTCACTAAAGCAGCGTATCCAATACCGATCAAAAATCCAATGAGGACCATGGGAGTCGTTGAAAAAGGTCCGGATGTATTCTTAAACATAATCAGCATTGCAATCGAAAATAAAAGAAGTAATCCATACATCGGCAGGAAGGTCCGTGAAGTTGCTTTTAATTCATATTTTAATAACTTTCTTAGCATCTGAATACCTCCCGGAAAAGCGCATCAACGCTCTTACCCTCTTTTTCCCGAATATCATCTACACTAGACTGCATTACAAGCACTCCGCTATTTAAGAACAAAACTTCATCCAAAATTTTCTCAATATCTGCAATCAAATGAGTACTGATAATGACGCAGGCATCTTTGCTGTAATTGCTGATAATGGTCTCCAAAATATAATCTCTGGCTGCCGGATCAACCCCGCCAATCGGTTCGTCTAACAAATACAACTTTGCAGCACGGCTCATTGTCAAAATCAGCTGAACCTTTTCTTTGGTTCCTTTACTCATGGTCTTCAAGCGCATTTTTTCTGTGATGTGCAAATGCTGAAGCATTTCACGAGCTTTTCCAATATCAAAATCCGCATAAAAATCCGCGAAGAAATGAAGCAATTCTTCAGTCGTCATCCATTCCGGGAGGCTGTTCCGATCCGGAAGATAAGAAACGATCGCCTTTGTCTGAGGGCCCGGTTTCATTCCACTGATTGTGATCTGCCCATTGGTAGGCGTTAAAAGTCCATTGATCAATTTAATAAGGGTCGTTTTTCCGCTTCCGTTCGGGCCGAGAAGCCCAACAATTCGGCCCGGCTGCAGCGAAAGGCTTAGATCATTAAGAGCCAGGCACTGCGGATAAAATTTGCTCAGATGCTCACAGACCAATATAGGAGCATGCTCTCCCTGCACCTGTGGAATCGGGGCGGTCTGTTCTAATTGCTCATTCATACTGATTCCTCCTCCATCTGCTGAAGCAGCCGAATCGTCTGCTCTTTTGTAAAACCAAGTTCTTTCATTCCACGCAAAAATTCTGTCATCAAATGTTGTGCCATCTCTTTTTTCATCTGCATAATTCGGTCTGCCTCCTTTGTTACAAATCTTCCTGCGGTACGCTCGCTATAAATCAGGCCACTGCTTTCCAGCTGTGTTAACGCTCGCTGCATCGTATTGGGATTAACAGCAGCCTCAGACGCTAACTCACGAACACTGGGAAATTTTCCTCCCGGAGGATACTGCCCCATCGCAATCCGCAGTTGAAGCTGTTCAACCAGTTGCGTATAAATTGGACGATCTTCTGTGAATTTCCATACCATCGTCTCTCCTCCTTTCGTCTTCACCAGTTCTATTTTTAATTGTATTAACAACTTAATACAATAATACACTCGGCTCTTTTGATTGTCAAGCACTTTTTAAAAAAATTTTAACTGCTGCAACATTCTCAAAAAGGCATAAAAAGGCGGCTGACAAGTTCGTCAGTCGCCCTCTCCCAGTAAATTTCACTTTTGCGGTGAAAGGATTTCCATCATACGGTTATACTTTTCCGTTCGCTCCGAGCGGCACGGCGCACCTGATTTTAAGGCATCCGCTCCAACAGCCACCGCTAAATCAGCAATAAAAGTATCCGCTGTTTCACCCGACCGATGCGAAACAATTACATGATACTGATTTGACTGTGCTGTGCGGATAGCATTCAGCGTTTCGGTAACCGTTCCGATTTGATTGAGCTTAATTAAAATCGAATTGGCACATTTTTCGTCAATGCCGCGCTGCAGCCTCTTAGAATCTGTAACAAAGAAATCATCGCCGACCAGCCATACCAGATCCCCGCATTCCTTTGTGATCATTCTCCAGCCTTCCCAATCTTCCTCTCCAACTGGGTCCTCCAGAGAACAGATTGGATACTTTTCAATCAATTTCTTTTCATATTCCACCAATTCCTGCGTGGTAAAAATATGGCCGCTCTTTGACTGAAGATAATGTCCTTCTTGATCGGCCCATTCGCTCGCTGCAAAATCCAATGCAAATTGAAAATCTTTATCGGGCTCATATCCTGCTTTTTGTATCGCTTCTGTCAGGCAGTCAAGGGCTTCCTCATCACTTTCAAGCTCCGGTGCAAAACCGCCCTCATCTCCCACCGCAGTAGAAAGATTTCTTTCTTGCAGAATTTTCTTTAAAGCATGATAAACCTCCGCGCTGCGCCGCAGATTTTCCTCAAAATCTTTTCCCTGCGGCACCAACATGAATTCCTGGGTATCCAACTTATTTCCAGCATGAGCACCACCATTCAGGACATTCAAAAACGGTACCGGCGGCTTTGTTCTTGTGAAGTTTTCTTCTTCCTGCAGGAACTCCCACAATGCCTGTCCGCCGCTCGCTGCGGCCGCTCTGGCTGCTGCCATGCTGACTGCTAAAATTGCATTGGCTCCCAGACGTTCCTTGTTTTTGGTACCGTCCAATGCACACATTGCAGCATCCAGTGACATCAGATCACAGGCGTCCATCCCATGCAAAGCCGGTGCTATTTCCTGCTCAATATTTTGAACTGCTTTTTTGACGCCCATCCCATTAAAAAACGCACCGCCGTCCCGCAATTCCACTGCCTCATGCTGACCGGTAGAAGCCCCGCTTGGAACTGCCGCCTTCGCGTGAGTTCCATCTGCTAAAAACATCGTTGCTTCTACTGTTGGATTGCCTCTGCTATCTAAAATCCAGCGCGCCGTAATTTTTGTAATTCGGCTTTTCATCGAGATTCCCCCCTAATAGATAAGATTTATTTAAAATATTCCCAATTATTTACATATCATACAAATTTCCATTGCTTTTATAATAAAAAGCGGCTCCCTCCTACTTAAAACGCTCCGATAAAACAGATTTGCTTCAAATAAAAGGAAACCACTGAGAATAGTAAATATAAATCTTTTACAGGATCAAGCCATACCAGCTGTTACAATTGCCATTTTGTATACTTCTTCAGCATTGCAGCCACGGGACAGGTCATTGATCGGTGCATTCAGGCCCTGCAGGATCGGCCCAATCGCCTCAAATCCACCAAGGCGCTGAGCGATTTTATAACCGATGTTGCCAGCGTTGATATCCGGGAAAATAAAGGTGTTTGCCTGACCGGCAACCTTTGAACCTGGAGCCTTCAAAGAGCCGACTTCTTTAGAGAATGCAGCGTCAAACTGGAATTCGCCATCTACATCGAAGTCTGGTTTTGCAGCCAAAATCTTCTCAGTAGCAGAACGCATCTTATCCACGCTCTCTCCCTTGCCGGAACCCTTTGTGCTGTAAGAAAGTACCGCAACCTTTGGATCCATATCAAAGAAACGAGCGGTCTTTGCAGATTCCAGAGCGATCTCAACCAAATCATCATCAGAAGGATCAATATTAATAGCACAGTCTGCCATTACATACATTTCATCGCTGCCATCAGCCTTTGGACGATTCAGAACGAAGCAGCTGCTCACGATCTTGTTACCGGGCTTTGTTTTAATGAGCTGCAGTGCCGGACGAACCGTATCTGCAGTAGAATAAGTCGCACCGCCCAAAAGTGCATCGGCATAACCCATTTTTACATACATGGTGCCAAAATAGTTGGATTTAGAAAGAGCCGCTCTACATGCAGCCTCATCCATTTTTCCTTTGCGCAGTTCAACCATTTTTGCAACGAACTCATCAAATTTAGGGAATGTTTTAATATCAACAATCTCAATTCCATCAATGTCGATTCCGTTTTTCTTCGCTGCAGCCTGTACCT
This sequence comes from Caproicibacterium sp. NSD3, assembly GCF_053613275.1. NCBI lineage: Bacteria > Bacillati > Bacillota > Clostridia > Eubacteriales > Oscillospiraceae > Caproicibacterium > Caproicibacterium sp. NSD3. Next base: position 764,013 of record NZ_CM132119.1, on the reverse strand, counting down.
TTTCGGGATTACCAATCATAATCGGCGTCAGATATCCTTCTTTTTTCAGGCGGGATGCCGCTTCTTGAATACGATGATCTTCCCCTTCGGTAAAGATAATCCGACGAGGATTTTTTTTCAGGTTTTTAATCAATTTAGTCAGCATACCGCTGCCCTTTGACTCTGTCATCATTACTTGATTCCTCCGTTTGTGAATTTATCGTCAACTTGGACAATTCTTGCAAGATGATTATAGCGTTTTTTCCCATAAAAGTAAAGTGCCTGTCTGGAAAAGAATTGATCTTTTCGTAAAGAATCGATTTTTATCTGCCCTTTTCGTTTTTATTTTCTTTTTGAATTTTTGCACAATTTTTTAATATTTTTTTTCAATCTCTTGACAAGCGAATCCCTTTTATGATAAAATAAATCTCGTCTTGTAAGGAGAGGTGTCCGAGTGGTTTATGGAGCTGGTCTTGAAAACCAGTGATCCCGCGAGGGACCAAGAGTTCGAATCTCTTCCTCTCCGCCACTGCCAATTCGATTGAAAAATTTGATATAAATGATTTTAATTCACCTTGGAGAAATACCCAAGTGGTGAAGGGGCTCCCCTGCTAAGGGAGTAGGTCGGGTAACCGGCGCGTGGGTTCAAATCCCACTTTCTCCGCCAAAGCCGCATGAACGCTGAGTTTATGCGGCTTTTCTTTTTTGATAAATGTTGATTATTATCACTCCTAATTAATAAAAATTGCTTCCTATTCCCACTCCTATTCCCACTCGGTTTTACTGTATTGTTTTATTGCTTCGAAAAAATTGCTGGGCTGTAAGCAAGAAGATAATATAAAAATAAATTTATTCTTATGTGAATTATATTCACATACAAAAATCACCATCAACTATCCTTTTATTGGATGGTTGGTGGTGGTTCTTTTTAGTTGGAAGACAATTAAGTACAAAGTCAAAAAGTGCTTTAAATTGTTTTATCCGCAACATTAAGATATCAAAGCATGACATATCAGAGTTTTCCATCTTTTTACTTAGACAGATTTATAGCAATTAGAAACTCTGCAGCAACAGGTCAAAAACAAATATTTCATTGTTTCCTTTATAATTCCTCTTTTTCCCTATCATTTATATTTTGTTTTCTTATCACTCTAATATTATTTCCTTCAATAATGGTTTCCGGAAAAAGCTGACCATATTTTTGGGCACCACCCCAAATAAAGTTGTTTATCAGTCCTTTTAAAATAAATAAATTTTGATACAGTATAGGATTTACATTATTATCAATGAAGTCACTTTCGTCGTATCCAAAATGTTGTAATATATCACTGATTTCTCCATATCCATCACACATGTGATTTGTACTTATACATTCAAAGTTATTAATTTCGCTATCAAATTCAAGGATGTAGTATTTGTTATTTGGTATATTCATCCACTTGCTTTGCAAACTTCCTGTTTTACGATTATAAAAACAAGTAATATTATTTATGGTATTGAGTATCTCAGGAGAATATCTTATGGAGCTATATCTATATATATCTTCCAACGTTCCATTAATAAAAACTTCTGTTTCACATTTATCACAATAGAGTTTAACTTCTAAGAGATTCAACTTATTTCTGTAATCGCAACTTTTATAATCAGGCAAATTATTATTGAAAAAAGATTTACATTGATATTCCTTAAAAATACATTTAGAGCATCGCTCGTCACTATGTAGAATTGGATAACTTATTCCTTCACAATAAATTGTTTTCTTGTCTATATTAACACTGATACCATTTTTTAATAAAAATACGGATAGCGGAGTTTCATTTTCGAGCATCTGCCTTAAATTTAGTAGTCCTTTTTTTCTCATATATTCTAATCCATCACATGTAGTCATCGCATGCCTACATGTAATATATGTTTTATCAAAGAACTGACGCTTCATATCGATTCTAAATTTTTTGATAAAATAACATAGATTATAATCTCTTTGATAATTTGGATATAGTTCATGAATTACATCTTCATAGTCAATACTAAAATATTGGGATATTGTTCTAGCAGAGCTTTCAAAATTTTGGCTTTTGAAAAAGTTTATAGTAAAAGAAGTAATACTCTCACCCCAAAAATACATTTTATATTAACAATTGATCTGAAAATTAATGTGATTGAAATTAGCAATACTCTGCATTAACGTCCACAACATTTTTTATATTTTTTTCCGCTGCCGCAAGGGCATGGTTGATTTCTCCCTATTTTTCCAGGGTGTGATAATTTATATTTTTCAATGCGCTTAGTTGCACGTTGCTTTCCTTTCATATACAAGTCACTTTTTTCATTTTCTGAAATATCTTTTTCTGTATATTTTTTGAAGATCAACTTGCAAAATGTTTTATTTGTGTCAAAATATAAATCCAACAATATTCGTTCAGGATCCTGATTCCAAAGCAGAGAAGATAAAACATATTCTCTTTTTTGGCTATCAGAAAACAAAGAAATCCTGGGCTGATTAACAAAGCAAGTGTATCTTAACGAATCTCCCGTACCGGCTGCATTAATGGCTATCTGACATGATCTTTTCAGTTGTCTCTGAATAGTATAACCTACTTGCTCACAAAGTCCCTTTTTTGCATCAAAAGAAAAATCTAATAAATAATTTGCAATTTCCACTTTATTTTCAATATCTGCTTGTTCTAAATAATTTATAATTTTCAGAAATAAGTCTGGTATTTTAGGCAGAGGCTTTTCAAAATGAAATTGCGGGTTGTAAAGGCTAGCAAAATATTGATCTAGGGCTTCTCGATATCCATAAAAACGGATGGAAGCATTTTGGGGAGCTATATCCGTTTGAAATGTGTAATAATTATGTGCTATATACATGCCTAAATGATCTAATTCGTCGCTTAATGCAAGTTTTTTATTTTGAGTTGCCAATCTCCTTTGCTTTAAAAAATGTAGAAATTGAAGTGGTGATTGAAAGTACTCTCTATAGACCATTAAATCATCTACAGAAATGCTTATTGCATTGCAACCCAAATTTAAAAAATTTAACTTTTCTGCCCGTGCAGCAAAATCATTTATATTGTCTACCGTTACTGACATCATATAAATATCATAAATATCCGACATGTTTAGTTGAAGTTTAACATTTTTCTCTCTATCATAAATAATTGGTGAATCAGTGCTTTTCAAATAATCATATGTGCGTTTGCATTGCAAATCTGGGTCTTCAATTAGTTTTTTATACGATCTTATATGAGCATCGAAATCTGTTAACGGTGGAGTATATACAAAAGATCCTGCTTTTACTTCTACAATAATCAGAACTTTTGAATATACAACAATTAAATCATTTTCAGTAAGGTGCTTAGTTGACCCATTGATAGGATAATAATTGTTTCGATATGTCAAGCAATTCGGTAAAATTTGTTTGAATATATCTTCAACCATTTTTTCACTAGCTTTTTGCTGACCGTCTTTCCACAAATACCCCGGCTCTATACGTGTGACTGCTTTTTGGATAGCTCTATAGAAATTATCCATAAACGAGTAGTAGTCAAAGCAATAATATTTATCCCCAATTTTAATAAAAGGGCGTTTTTGAATAGGTAAATCAATAACAGGCCATCCAGCAAATTCGGATTCTCCAAAAAATTTTTTATCATCATTAAAACCATATGATAGCTCTTTTACAAATTTCTCGTTCCAACTCGTTACAGTTATTACTTCGCGTAATTTTGTGCCAACACTCTCATTGTAAAGCCTTTCAAAGTCATCATGATGATCTTCAAAATATTTCTCACAGTCAACACTTTCATCATTGGGAACCCCATCAAAGAGTGCCTCAAGTTTATTTTTGGCATCTATTATACCTTGAGATAACGAGTGCTGAAGTTTTTTTATTCCTGATATAATATCAGTTGCGCTTAAATCAAACAGTCTTTGAAAAACATCGTTATGAATAAGTAGCAGACTTTCATAGTACTCAATTTCAAAGGCTTGATATCGTTGCCCACGTACAAGATATAACATTTGTGATTCTACAACAGTCCTAATCAGTGATTCATCCCAATCATGATGTAAATCTTCAAGGGAAGTTCCCCAACTAAAATAAAACCGATTTATTAAGGCATATAGTTGAATAATATCACTTTGTATGGAATAGAACATTTCACTCGGGTCTGATACTTCATCTTCTATAAAGTAATTAGGTGAAGAAACTAAAATACTTTGAATGTATTCTGTCATTCTCTCTATTGGAATATCTTGCTTTGAAACTTGAATTTCAGATTGGATGCCAAGCATATCCCTCAAAAACATATCAGCCGAAAATGATAATAATTGAATGGGATTACAATGCGTTACTTTTTCACGAATAGCTAAAATCTTTGCATCTATTTTTTCCTTTAATCCCATATAATCTGATTTCAATTCCTGGGTGTACTCACGATGCTGCTCTGGTGTCATAATGTTTTTCATCACAGTTTGTTTGCCAAAACGAGCTATTTCGAACAAGCCATTGTTAAAATAATCATCAGCTTTTATTTTCATCATTGCATCCTCATAGTCTCAAACTTCTTATAAAAGAATTAAGTCAACAAAATATGTAATTTGTAGTTACCGTGAATCTATGAAACATAATGCCAAGTTTATTTAATTATTATTCAACGTTAAACTTCGTCTTAAAATCATCAATACTGTTAATCCAATCAAATTGAATATCCTGTGATACGGCTTTAAAATGTAGCTTAGCACATTTTATTTTCAACTTTTCTTCTTCCATTAGATTTCTGCCTTTTTTCTCAAACTTTGACTCAACAATAAAGCAAAGGCGTAAATTTGATTTTCCTTTTCTATAAACCATCGCCCAATCCGGAGAATAGTTGCCATAGGGAGTGTCAATTACAAAACCGCCTTTTTTTATCTTGGTAAACAGCAAAACGTTGTCATTATCTTCAAGCCATTGTGCAAAATCATATTCGCCATCGGAATCTACATGATAATATTTGTTTATAGCTTTTCTCTTTGATTCATTTGTTGTATAAACATGCTTTTTAGCATCGTTAAGCATTTGTTCGTCGATAGTGTCCATTTCCAGAATTGTCTGGGAATCAAAGTAATACCCGTTAATCACATCATAACTTAACTGGCTTGAATTTGCCTTTGCGTCAATTAATAAATCTTTTATTCTTTCCACAACAAATTCTAATATATCCTGGTTGGAAAGCAAATCTTTTTTTTCTAAGCCCCACAAAATTTTAAAAATTGCAAAGCGCGGAAGATTGGTATGATACATGATATAATTGCACAATTCAAAATCACTTTTGGAGTGAATTTCATTTTGAGCAATATTTTCAATTCCTTTAATTTTTGCCTTCGTCATTGCCATTTTCTGTACACTATTAAATTCTTCTTTACCGGTTTCCACATAATAAAGATTTCTTACTGGCCTACCTTTCAATATAGCATTTATATCATCAATACAACTTTGAATAAAAGTATCCTTATCAATTTCAGTGGTATAAATTGTCCGTTTTGAAAGTCTTTGCTCCAAAGTTCTCAGTATTTCTGCAAAATCACCTTCATTTACATAAGAATACTGATAGTTTTCCACATCGCCATTATCACCGTTTTTAATTGGTATTTTTTGTGTCCCCTTTTCGATCATTTGTTTTATGAATTCTTGTTTGATTTTTATAGAATGTTCATGTAAAGTATCGTTTGTAAATTTAATTTTATCTAGTTTTTCTGCATTTTGTTCAGGTTTTCCGATCAGCAAATTCTTTGTATTAATAATGCTCGCATAAAAAAGTTCATCTTTAAGAATACTTGTAAGCTCATCAGTGATTTTATCTGGATTGATTCCGGCTTTATATAAAACTTTTTTAAGAATATCTTCCGTTACTTCATCTTTGTTAAAACGCATGGATTCATTAAAGTCTTTTTGCAATGCAGCAGCAAAATGCTCATAACTGTCATTTGCAATAATCGTGAGTTCATTCAAATCTGTTTCTTTTCTATTTTGCACTCCATTGATATCAACTGGCAAACGCAGTCCCCGTCCGATTTCCTGCTTCTTAGCAATTTCACTGCCGCTATTTTTTAGTGCACATATTGTAAAAATATTTGGATTATCCCAACCTTCACGCAGTGCGGAATGTGAAAAAATAAAGGCAAGTGGTTCATTAAAGGATATCAGTTCATCTTTGCGTTCAAGAATCAGCTCAATGCCACGATCGATCTCTTCCTGGGATTTTGCCTTAACTTTAACATCTGTATCATTAACCGAACTGTCCCAGTCCTCAATATCGACAGCTTTCTGATTCTTATCCATAGCAAAATAGCCTTCCCTCACGGAAAGAGCATCTTTATACTGCGGGAACAAGTTTTTGTGCTCTTCAAAAAAATTCTGATACTTGCTTTCTTTGATTATCTTGGTATACTCTTCATCAAAAATACGCAGATATTCTCCACGCCCATCCGTAGCGGAGTTATCACGTACCTTGTTTACGGAATCAACGAAAAAGAGAGTTAAAACTTTAATTTTTTTACCTTTTTCCAGCACTTTGATCTGCTTATCGATATTACTTCGAATAGCAAGGCGGATTTGTATACGTACCGCTTCGGTTTGCGTGATCTCAAAATTGGACTGTCCAATTTTAAATTCAACAATACCATCCGGTGTTGCAATTTTAAGCGTTTTCTGCTTATGTGGGTCTTCCTGCACACGATAGTTCCAATATTGTGAAAGATTTCCAGAAAGATCGTAAAGCGAAGCATTGCCCCGCACTTTAAAAAGTTTAAATTGGATTTTTCCGCCTTGAGTCTGAGAAAAAATTTCTATTTTTGCCGAGAGAGCTTTATCGGAAAAGTCAACATATCGGATATAAGGAAAATCCTTGCTTACAGTACCGTGTACTGTTTTAACCTCAATCTTCTTTACGAGATCTTTTTGAAATGCATCATAAGAATCCAGTTTATACACTTGATTATAGAGCCGTTTATGTGTAGCGGAATAGCGCAGAGTAAACAATGGATTCAACTCATCCAGTGCTTTTAAAGACGCGCTCTTTTTCTTTTTTGTTCCCTCGATCTTCTGCGGTTCGTCAATGATGATAATAGGGCGAATTACTTTGATATCCTCCCACAGATTTTGTCCGGCTTCATCTTCCGTCCGAATTTTATTGGTATCCTTATTGAATGCTTGTATGTTCATGATACAAATCGAAAGCTCTTTGTTTTCTACAAAGTTCCAGCTTACATTTTTTAAATTTTTACTGTCATACACGAAGCTGTGTTTTAAAATATCTTTATAATCAAGCTTCTTAAAGTGCTCGCTGAGCATTTCAATCGATTTTTCCACCCCTTTGCGGATGGCAATGGAAGGCACCACAATCATAAATTTTGTAAAACCGTATTGCTGGTTCAATTCCAAAATGGTTCGTAAATATACATAGGTTTTGCCCGTACCGGTTTCCATTTCAATTGTAAAATTATTGCCTTTTATTTCATCGTCCTCAAACAAACCGTTGCGCAGTTGTACGGAGCGCAAGTTTTCAAGTAGGCGGGTTCCCCCCACTATTTCAATATTGCGCACTGGGTTGCCCTCATCTAGCTTTTTTGCTCTACTTAAATTTGAGTAAAATCCACTGGCTTTCTTAGGCAGTCCGCGAAACAAATCAACAACGGAATCTACCGCCTTTTTTTGATAGTCCAGCTTATCGTCAAACTGAAAGGTTATTCTATCCTGCAATTTTTCCGCCCCCTCAAATAAACTCAACCGTATAGGTCTGTTCATTCTCACCAGAATTGCGGGCAATCAGGGCTTCCAAACGGCGGATGGTCTCATCCTTGAGCGAAATATTGTCTTCAAACGCGCTATCGCGCAGAATGTACTTAATTGGAAGCGGTTCAACTGCCGCCAATTTTTCCAACATGTCCTTTGTAATTGTTTCTTCAAGACAGACAAGGTATGTATCTGCGATAAAATAAGTTCGTTCACCAATTTTATTCCGCTTTTCCACTTCTGCGGAGAGAGGGATATCCCGCTGGTGCAACAAAATTTCATAAACAACATCGATATCTTTAAAGCCTGGCATAAAGTCAAGCTTGTCCTTGTCGGAAAGCATAGACTCATCAATATGTATTTGTTGGGCTTTCAGTGCCTCATGCGTCCAGCGAATGTTAGTATCTGCTGTGCAAAAGACCTTAAAGCCGATATCTGGTACTTGCTTTGGTTCTTCATCAAAATCTAGCTGTGCATTTTGCTGCTCAATTTCTGTTTTTATTTTTTCACCTGCACGGCGGATGCGCTCCTTGCCAATTTCACAAATGTTTTTAAAGCCTGCCTTATAAGCTTCACTATTCTTGTCACAAACTTCTGGTACCTGCACCATTATAAATTTACGATTACCACCATCCTCTGCATTTAGCTGCATGACTGCGTGAGCGGTCGTCGCGGAACCAGAAAAGAAGTCAATAATGATATCATTGTCAGAAGCCTTCGACATCTTAATCAACTCAGTAATAAGATCAACAGCCTTTGGAGACTGAAATAACTTTTTTTTAGTTTCAAATAGCTCGTTACATACTGCCTGTCCCTTTTCAGTATGGAAACGTTTGTCAATCCATATAGATTTAAGCTGTTTTTCGACGTTACCATCTTCCTGCACAGAGTAAGATTTTCTATATATTTTCCATGAACCTTTTACTTTCTTAGCGGTTAAAAGGTCAGCATTATTGATTGCTTTGTCTTGCCCCCAAGTCCAACAACCTGCAAATCCATCTTCCCATATAGGGTAAACTGGGATTCCTTGCGATATGGGCGTAATTGCAATTTGTCCACTGTCATACACATAAATTGGGTAATATAGATTGGGGCGGTTGTGCTTTCCGAATTCTCGATGAGTGTTTCTTAATTCCACCTCCCTATAAGTGCCCCTTTCGTCTTCAAGAGGATAATCACTTTTTATATCATCATCTGTCTTTTGTATGGAGACCGCTCCTTTAGGTAGAACAGATTTAGAATAACAAAGTAAAAATTCATGGCATGTGGCTACATATTTATCTTGCGAACGTCCCTTAGGGTTGTTGAGTACAGTAATTTGTGCTATAAAGTTTATTTCACCAAACACTTCATCACAAATCTTTCGGAGTTGTGCAACCTCATTATCATCTATGCTGATAAAGATAACTCCATCTTCTCTTAGCAAATCCTTTGCTACTTTCAGGCGCGGGTACATCATATTGAGCCAGTTAGCATGAAATCGGTTAGTACTTTTCTGGTTGATAACCATGCGCTCGCCATCCACAGTTTCACCTTCAGCTTCAGCACTTTCTTCTCCGCTCATGGTGAAATCGTCGTGATAAACAAAGTCTTTACCAGTATTATAGGGTGGGTCTATGTAAATCATTTTGATTGTGCCGTAATAGTTTTGGCGCAGAAGTTTGAGCACCTCAAGATTGTCACCTTCGATATAAACATTTTCGGTGGTATCGGCATTCTTGCTGTCTTGCGGCACATATTTCAACGTTCTGCCCAATATGTCTTCACGGGCAATCCGTTTTGCATCTGATTTACCTGCCCAGTTTAGTTCATATTTTTCAGCTCCGACCGGAGTAAATTGCCCCAATTCCTCTTTCAGTGCGTTAAAATCCACCTCGCCATCTTTTACGGCAGATGGAAATAGTTGTGCCAATTTCTGTACGCCATCACTGACAGAATCAAAAATTTCCTGTGAGACTTTTCGCTTATCATCCATCCTATAACATCCTCCCTAAATTTCAAATCATGCAATTTTTTAAATACTTGTCCGTTGACATTACAACTGCCTTAAGAAATCATATAATATTTTTCATCTTTTTATATTATAACTTATTGCTTAGCAATTTCGCCTGTTTAAAAGGACAATATTTTTCTAACCCACACTAATGACTATACTGTTCTCTACTTTAGTTTCTGATATCTCATATACCCTCAATTATTTTGGTGCAATCAGGTTTGCCCTCACTCTTACAACGATTATCGAACGCCCTATGAAGCGAGGTATGGATTGAATCAGTTTAGACAGTTGTATTACAAAAACGCTGGGCCATTACAATCATAGTGTTTTAGCAAATCTTGCAAAGTTATATTAACGTTACAATCTTTTAACCTTTTTATTCTTTGATAATATAGTTTTTCAATTAATGGCTTTTTTTCGGACATTATGGCATGATGCAATTTTTTATGACAAGTTGCACATAAACAAATAATGTTTGCTTCAATATCAATACTACTTTCAAAATCATCTTGATATTCCATTGGTATTAAGTGATGTGCCTCAACATAATTTTCTTTTGTGGTTTCTGAAATAAAATCTTTATGGTTACCATCAATTTCACATTGATATTTTGCAGCAACAACTGCATTCTTAGCAGTCTCTGGATTTCTCGTGTATGCTTTAGTTCCATTGACTAATGTCTTTATAGGCTTTTTTTTAGGAGAGTCTTCAATTGAGCTACTTTGAGGTGCATTTACTTTTTCAATTTGATACTGGTAGTTTAATTCAGAATTAGCTATTAGTTCCGCTAATGTTTTTTCCAATTTATTGTTTATATTTACTAGAAAAATAGAATTTGAATTATGGATAGTAGTAATAATCTTTCCGGTACTTTCAACTGTAATAGAATCTAAATAATTTGTGTCAATTTTAAAGAATGTAGTAACATCTACAAATAAATTAGCCGTATCTGAAGTAGTTCCAACATTCGAAGCATAATAACTTGGAATATATTTTTTTAATTCACTAGTTGATGGTATTTCACCTTTGCCGTAAATATTTATCATTCTGCCTACATATAGTTCTTGGTTGCCTTTATTATTGGCTAAAAAAAAGGTGTATGTATTTATACCATCATGTATTTGTTGCTTTATTCTTTCCCTGTTTTTTTCAGAAACGCCGTTTGGTGTTCGCTGAGAACTTTCTCCCCATATTAATCTATTGTTAGTTTCACATAATGATTTATGTTCTTCAATCGTATCGGTTCCATTTCCAGCAACATCAAATGTATTAGGAAACTTAAGAATCAGGTGCAATGGCAATTTCATCAAAGTTATCTCCTATAAAATAAATTTACATTGCGTTAATAATACTCTTAAATCCCATAAAATGGAACACTTTGTGCGAAAGTTGGTCAAGATTCAACATAATTAAAATGGAGTAATTAGACGTATTAACAACAAAAAATCCCCCAACCGTCCTAAAAAATAAGGATAGCTGGGGATCGTTTTGTGTAGATATTTACTTTTGATTGCTGGTATCTTCCGGCACCTGAGAGTCGACCTTACTCTTGAGCATCGAAACGAGGCGTCCTAAGAAACTAGGCAGCGGCGCTCCGATATCTCCAATGTTTTCTAGGATACTGATTAATTCGTTGCAGATCAGCCAAACAGCTACAAGCGACGCGATCAGCATCGGAAGATGAATGGTCATTCCGAGTTTGTCGCCTGCATAAGAAAGAAGCCAGTCAAGCACAGCACCGACCGCGACTAAAAGCCACATGCAAACCTTTTTTGCAATGCCCTGAATACCTCGGTAGCTGCTGATTTTTTGGCCGCGCTTTGATGCTGCCGCTAATCCCGTAACATAATCGATCAGATTACAAATGACCAATACCAACATTGGCACGGCGAGTTCTCCAAGCCAAGACGCCAACACTCCTACGACGGCAGTAAATACCGCCTTTGTTTTTGTTAATGTATCCATTTTATTTTTTTCTCCTTTTTATTCTCATTCAACTTCTAACTGCACGCGATCAATGGTATTGCCAAATACGCCTGCATATCCGTCCATACCGCTATTGGTATTGTCGTCGATTTGCTCCGGGTAATAGCTTTGCAGATTAGGGCTGACCTTGTAATGGGCGTACTGATATGGTTCTCCGTCCGGCGTAACAAAGTAAGCTTCGATTGCATCGATCTGCTCTCCATTTCCGGCATATCCGTTGATATCTGCAAGATTGTATCCGTCGCGGGTATCGACCCATTCCAGCCAGTCTTTCCCCAAAACATGCACGCGATATTTCAGATATCCATGGGAAGTGCGGATCGCCCAGCCAATGATTTTGTGTCCCCGAATCCCGGCATAATCATCAAAGTTATGCACTTCTGCAAGCCAGCCGTCTTCTGCTGTCTGCACTCTATGGAACACATCGATTGAAATAGCACTTTCACCTTCTGACTGTACCGGATTTCCGCTAGAAAGATCCGTAAAAGCAATATTGCTGTCGATCAATCCACTGCAGCCCGGAACATTCTCACCGCCAAACTGCCAAAGAGGGCAGGAAACGGCTGGGCTATCGACTTCATACTGTGCAAACCACATCGGGTAGTCTTTTAACCGCTCCATTTGGAACCAATTCCGATAATAGTCGAGATTGGTGTAATTTCCGACCCGATATCCTGCAGCAGCGATTGTCTGTAGGAATGTCAGTGCCATATCTGTTACAAGCTGCGGTCCCGGATCGATTCCGTTTTGTCTTGACCACCGAACGGAATCGTATTCGTAATCGAAAAAGACCGGCCATGTAAGCCAGTTCCGATATGGAGCGATGATCTGTAACACTAAATTTGCTTCTGTACGCGCATCTTCGATGCTGATTGCATACGAGAAATGATAAACGCCAATTTTTAAACCTGCAGCATGAGCACCCTGGATATTCTGTTCAAACCACCTGTCTTTTTGACTGATATCGTTTCCATAGCCGGTTCGAATGATGGCAAAATCATATTCGGCTGCTTTGACTGCATCCCAGTTGATAAAGCCATTATGGGCACTGACATCTATTCCTTTCATTTTAAGTACCCCGCTTTCTTAAGATCGGCCTTTGCAGAAATAATTTCATCTGCAAATTTTTCTCTGATTGCTTCCACATCCGACATCGAGATTCCTTCCGCAGTCGCAATCTGTTCCGGCGTCTCCTCATAAGCGAGCGCTTTTATAATTTCAAATTCTTGTTGAGTCATCTTTTATCCTCCTCCTAATTCGCGATCCACACGACGGATCCGCGGCACTCTGTTGATGATGTATCCGGTCCACTTGTCACATAAGACGATACTCTTCCACTATATCCTGACACGATCAGGATTCCAGCCTGTGGAGAGTCACCAAGCACCCATGCAAATCCTGATGCATCTATTATATGCGGACGATACTGTGTTGGGATCGTTGGAACGTCATTTGCCGACGCTCCATAAATTCGCAAGTTCATGATAGGTCCTGCTTTCAACAGGATATAATGATCTCCGGTTGATATCACCACCGGTGACAATCCCAGATTTTTAAGGGCATCACTTACCGTACTGGCTTCTGTTCCGCCATTTTTGATTGGCAGCGGTCCAGTAGTTTTTCCTAACCCCATCACATTACGGCTGTCAACAAGTGAGTTCTGGCCGGTACCACCTTGTTCTGGTGGAACAGCTCCCTTTGAATTTAATCCAGCAATCCCATTTGCTTTTCCTTTGGAATCATTGACTGCATTGATCATATTAAGTAAATGGCCGGCCGTATTGCTGTCCAGTACATTTTTGATCCCCGTAAACCACGTGTCAAAATCAGATTTTGACTGAGCAGTAAATGTGTTATACCAATGCTCAAAGTCAGACTCTTGAGCGGATTTTTGTTCTGAGAACCACGACTCCATCTGTGCAAGCAGCGTGCTGGTATCCATTTGCTTAATTAGCCCCGATACGATCCCACAGTATGTATTATTCAGTCTCAAGTCCCGAATGTTCGACTGCGATACAACGGTCTGTCCCTTTTTGAGCGTAATATCAGCAAGAGCAAGATCATAAATATCGTTTGTTCTGGTCAAATTCGGAGCCGTCGATCCGCTCCCTGTAATGATTTCAATTTTTCTTTCCGGATGATTCAATCTTGCAAAAACTCTTTCTACCCGGTCATTCGTTACTCCTGCCAGCGTGATACTCTCTTCATTGAGATCGTAAGCATACCAGCCGTTAATCCAAACATCGATCGGTTTAATCAGAATTTTAAGCCCCTGTCCGCTTGCCTGTACCTGACCACAGGTTGATGGGTTTGCAAGGACACCGTTTCCAATAATCCCACTATATTTACGAGCTAAATATTCTGCATCGTTTGTCCTGTCTCCAATGGGAAGTCCATCATCGGTTGTTCCTGTTTTTTTGCTTGGAAAGATTCCATACTTTAAAGCCATTTTTCCACCTCACTTTTGATTTTCGATTGATCGTCCTCTGTTAATCTTGGGTATTCTAAAATAATCTGATCAAACATCTCCCCCTCCTCCACTCTTCTTTTTACTACTCTGCAAATGATGCGAAATAGTGAATCATTCACTTGAAGCACCTCCAAGGATTTCTAAAGAAAGGACATCCTCAATATCAGCGATTCTTGATTCTATATTTTGATATTTCGGCGGCATGGACTCCTTTTCTTTTTCGCTGTCTGTTGCCGCTCTGATTTCTCCGGCATCATATCTGTAATTGTGATTTCCATTCACATCTTTAACCGGCTCTAATTCATCGATTTCCCCTTCTTTCCATCCGTCAATTTTTACATCGCTAAAATCAAGTACGATCCCGGTAGCTCCTACCGCCGCATAAACTTTTTTCATATAGCACCTCTTTATTGTTGATAAAAATGAGCATACGCAACACAGTACTGTGCTCCGCTTCCTGCTGTTGTTGACCAGATCGCCCAGTTATTTCCGGAACGCGCGACCATTGAAATAGGTGCCCAGCCATTCCCGGAACCATCTCCGGACGATGCAAAAAACACATCGTTTTTTCCAATGCACGAACACACCCTGGCTCCGCAGTCAGAACCAAGCGTCACAGTTTTTACGCCTGCTTCACATTTCCATCCGTCCCACTTTTCTGCATTTCCTCCATGTGCGGGCAACGCAGAAGGGACGATCCCGGTATGGCTCACAGATGCCTGCAGTTTACTGATTGCATCATCTCCTAGCAGCGCAACGGAAGGCTTTCCAAGTGTCGGCGTTACAGTAACGCTGCCTTTTTCTATCGAGATAGATACTTCTTCTACCCGAGCGTTATATTTGATGCCGGTTCCCTGATCATGAACGGTACATAAATCCCCTAAATCATAATCGACGCCATACTTTAAAGAATTTGCTTCCTCCGGCGCAAATTCACAGGATTCAGACAGCCGTAATTCTGAGAGCTTTTCTTTGCCCCTCTGGAGCAGCTTTTGGCGATAGCTGTTGTCAGACTCTCCATCGTCTCTTTGAACATCTCTGGCATCTACCCATAATTCACGGCGTTTTTTTCCGTTTGTCTGATCTACCGTAACAATCATGCGAGCATTGTCGTCGCCCTCTCCCGCTACATAGGCAAAGTTTCTAACATTCGTGTTATCCCGTGTGTAACTGCTCATGGTGGCAGAATCATCATCGTCGGAAAAGACAGCCAAACTATTTTTGGTCTGTTCCTCCGTTCGGTCTTTTCCCTGATAGATCTCCGGCCACATAACATTTTGATAATAATCATACCGGAGTCGAAATCCGCACTCCTGCGGTGTTGCAATTTCTCTGATTTTGGACGGCAGCTCATCCCCTCTTGTCTGCACCGGCACTTTATATCCGATTCCCGTTGCATTTTGCAGCTTTAACTTATCAATTCTCCTAGCTGGATCCGCTATACAATATCGGTTGATCCAGTCCCGCATAAACTCTTCCGGCGTTTTATTAGCATTAATAATATCGGTAATAATCCGGTTACGAAGAATCTCATCCAGAAAGTCTCCGGAAACGGTCAAGTCGTGATTCTCCCTATCGAGCACAATATTTTCGATTACCGCTGTATCTACAAAAGATTCCGACCATAGATATTTCGCACTTACCAGCAATTCAAAATATTTTGTTTCAGCATGCAGTTCGAAGCTGCCAACGTCATAATATTTGCGGTCCCATATCAGAGACGTAAACGAGTCAAGCGTTCCAATCTCCACAAAGTTTTCATTCAGCACTCTAAATTCAATCATTTATCATGCCCCCATATACCTTGTTGTCCATTCCGGATATACCTCTAAATTGGTATATCCATCATCTGCTTTGTACTTTAAAACGTTTTGACCCGGTGCAATCTGAAAAAAGGAGCTTCCGCGATCTTTTAAGTTGCTGATGTTTTTCCCGTTAAGCTCAATTCGTTTGTTTCCGCGATTCGTGTTGATTGTGAGGATATCTCCGGATTTAAGCGTTGTGATGACCCGTACAAATTCCCCTGTCGTGAGATTATCGAGCTGCGGATTGACAACCGCTCCATTTGCTTTAAATTTGATGTCGATTCCAGATTCAAGATCTCCATGATTGTCTACCGTCACCGTATCGGAAAACTCTTTCCATTCCACATAAAGCCCCGCACCCTCCCACGCATCTAAGCCGCAACTTAAAGTAGGGATAGATGATGCAATGTTTTTTGAAAAAGTATCTCCGGAAAAATAAGGGTCTGGACATAAAAAATCAATTACCAGCGTCATAGGCGTATGGAGATCATCCCGCTCCGTATGCCGTTCTGCAACCCGGTAATTGATTGTTCGTTTACTATTTTCTCTTTCAATCGTCATAATTCCCTCATAATGAGGGTTTAAAAATCCTAACAGCCAATCTCTCAGATCTTCCGACCGGTCATCTTCCGGAATTTTAATATCGGTTGTAATGTGCCTTGCCCCAACGTGTACTCCTTCAACGCTTGCTCCGTCGTACTGCGCATTATCCTTTGTCGAGATTGCAATATCCAGAGCATCTAATCCGTCGATACTAATAATTCCATAGGTGGTTTTGCTTCCAAACTTCCACGTTTGTCCATTGCTGCTAAGCGTTATTGTAAGATTCTTACTCATCGCAATAACCTCTTTTTACTATTTCTAATTTGTCTTGCAGCTTCTAAATAAGAATCATTTCTCGGATTGATAATTTGATAAGTATCTCCTTTTATCAATTCGAGCTTTTTGATTTCTTGTAAGAGAGCCGCATAATCCATACCGAAACCGCTGTTATACGATGTTTTCGCATAGGTTACATTTTCGGCGGCTCTGTCCATCGTAGCGTATAGATCCTGCATACCGAGATCGGCCGCTGCTTTCGACATCAGCGATAATGACCGGGCACGTTTCGTTGGGTCTGTCGGGATGATGTATTCCGGATATCCGGCCTCTGATACCCAAGTTAAGGTAGGGTCTGTGATCTTTCCGCCGTTGGCATTTTGATCTGGACTGCCTCCGCCAAAAAATGATTTGATTGCGACCATAATTGGGTTGCCTTTAAACCAATCGGAAATCGCATGCCATGTGTTCCAAGAAGCATTGGCATCTTCTGGTTTCGATTTTGCCAAAATTTCCGCATCTCCTTCTCCCTTCACATCGCTAATAACATCATCTGCAGTTTTTGCACCATTTCCAGTGTTTTCAGCAGAAACTTTTTTAGTATCCGGGTCGCCCTCTCCGTTTGCACCATTATTGGTTGCGTCCGCTGCATCCGCTCCGGACTTTTGGCAATCCGGAGTCTGCCCTTCAACGGCGGAAATCATCGCATCGGTAAAACTGATTCCGTTATCGTTTCCGAACTGCTGTAGATTTTCGATCAAACCCGGCTTTTGCTCGTCTGAGGCCGACTGTATCTGCAAAATCATATCGACGGCCTGCTGTCTAACATTAGGAGAAGCTCCGGCAAGTGAGTTTGCAAGTTCGGTTGGCAGATTGATTCCGAGATCTTTGGCGTAGTTGATCAGCTGCGGCGCTGTTAACTCCATTCCGGAATAAATTCCCATATAGGCGTCTTCCGCCGCGTTCTGCAGCGACGGCTTCATATTGGCAATCGATGCGGCGGCTCCTGCAGAAATTGCAGCGCCTTCAGAATCCAGTTTGTTTTTTACTTCCTCTGCGCTTTGTGCGACCGCGTCACTTTCCGCTTTGCCTGTCTTTGCATATTCCTGTTTTGCCTTATCTCTCAGAGACTCCGCATTCTTTACCATTGTTTCCGTGACTCCGGCGTCCCCTCTGTCATAGGCCGCTTTTAACTGCTCATAATTACTCTCCGTCGAAGTCACCTGATCGGATAACTGCTGTTCTGTTGCGTGCCCTGCAGTGGTATAGGCAAGCGTTTGTTTCGATAAATACTCTTCTGCTAATTTGTAATTTCCCTGCTGGATCGCAGCGGATGCCGCAGAATAGTTTTGAATCGTCTGCTGGCACTGTCCATAAGCAGAAGACGTTTCCCCTAAAGTCGTTGCAGCTTTGTCCTGCTCTTGTGTCGCCTCTGCAAGTTTCTTTTTATAATAACCAAGCGACACGGAATCACTTACTGTCCAGTTGTCCACTTTCTCCTGCCATTCGGCAGTTTCTTTTTTCTTTTCGTTATAGGCATTTTGCGCATCGGTCATATCTTTTAAGGCTGACGACTGCTTCTGCAGCGCTGCCTCATACTCCGACTTATGCGCATCCAGCTCCATCTCGGCTTGTTTTTTGGCGATCAATTCTCCAATTTTCTGTTTCTGCTCATCATATTTTTGAATGATCCCATCTTCGGCTGTCATATTGAGTCCCAATGCCGGGTTTAGCTGACTCAGAATATAATTGACCCTGTCTTCCTGTCCTTCCTTTACTCTGCCGTTCGCATCGACCAGAGTATCCAGTTCCGCCGCCAAACTTGTCAAATTATCGGTTTCCGAGTCTCCTTTGGTAATCGCTTCCGCAGATGCCTTATGCAAGTCCTCAAACGATTTACTGGTCTGCTCTGCTTTGGAAGACAAGGAATCCATATCGCTGTTAAACTTTATCTGTGATTCATGCGCTTTCTGCCATGCCTGATAGAATCCAATTCCGACCGCCGTGATCGCGGCGACCGCAAGTCCCGCTTTTAGTCCGGTACTGCCGAGTGCTTTTGCAAGCCCAGTGTTCTTATCTTTGAGAGTATCTGCCGCTGCCGACAAGCTGATATGCTCCGTTTTTGAAACTTTTAATGCTGCCGTCAGTCCGCCAATATTGGAAGTTACTTTTCCGACTCCGGATATCATTTTTCCTGTTGTAGAAATCATTTTCCCACTGACTGACAAAATAGGACCGGCTGCGATTGCCCAGCCTGCCAGCTGCAGCGCATTATCTTTTTCGGAACTGCTCATGTTTTGAAACTTTTCCGCGCAGTCTTTTACAAAATCCCCTAGTTCCGTGAGCTTTGGGGCAAGCTGTTGCATGATCTCTCCGCCTAAGTCGCTCCCGGCAAGCTGTATCTCATGCAGCGCCTGCTTCATTTGATCGGCCGGATGAATAATACTCGTAAAAGTGTCTGATACTGTCCCCTTTGAAGATTCAATTACTTTCATGAAATCCTCATAATTAAATCTTCCCTGCTGGATCGCGTCAACCATATCCGGTCCTGCTTTTGTCCCGAAGATACTAATCGCTTTTTCTGCGGATATTGATCCGTCTTGAATTCCTTTTACAGTTTTAGCAAACTCCGTTTTTGAATCTTTACCGGCTTTTTCCCAGTTTCCGATTGCTTTCTTCATGCCGGAAAAAGCAATTTCTGTATTGACTCCGGCTTTTTCCCATTGACTGAAGATTGCAATGCTCGACTGTGTATCAAATCCGAGTGCTCGCATAGGGGCACCGTATTTTGTAATATCCTCAGTCAAAGTGTCAATTGAAATTCCACTTTGCTGAGATGCTACCGTTAGTTCGTCTAATACAGTACTGTACTCACTCGCGGGAATATTGGCGTCTCCCATGGCACGGGAAACCAGCCTGACCGCATCATTTACATCGACCCCATTGACAGATGCAAATTTTAAGAACTGCTCGGACGCGGTTTCCAGAGTATCCCCGGTAAATCCAAAACGCGTATTTAATTCGCCGACGGCGTTCCCGACGTCCGAAAAATCCGATTTGCTGGCGGATAGGCTCCCGGCTACTTTCGTATAGGTCGACTCTAATCCTTTCGCGCTGTCCCCGGTCGCTCCTGTTTTCTTGATCACCGTATCCATTCCGGCATCGACATCTTCAAAAGCTTTTACAGAGGCCGTCCCCACCGCGACTAAGGGAGCAGATACTTTCTTGGTTAAGGTATCCCCCGCTTTACTGACTTTTTCTCCGGCCGACTGGATATCTTTTCCGGCCTTCTGCATGTTTTGCCCATATTTCAGCAGCTTGGTTTCGGATTCTGCCATTGCCGCCGTATTTTCTTTGATTTTCGTTGTAAATCCATTGATCTGTGTATTTGCTTTATTGATCTGATCCTGCAGATCGTTTACTTTTTTATTTTGCGCACTATAAGCATCTGCCGCTTTTTTGGCTTCTGCGCTATTTTCTCCGTTTGCCTTTGTCGCGTCCTCGTATGCCTTTTTGCAGTCCTCCATCTTGGCACGATGCTTTTCCAGCTCCTGAGACGCCATCGCAACTCTCGATTGATAAGCTTCAATCGCTTTTGACATCGTCTCATTCTGTTGAGTAAGATTTTTGGCGCTTTTATCGCTTTTTTCGAACTGCGATGCCTGCTCCTTTAAGGCACTGTTAAGGTTTTTTACTTCGGAGGCATTCGCTCTCATTGAATTTTGGAATTCTCTTGATCCCTCAGCAGACATCTTTACACCGATATTATCCATGTTTTTAGCTCCTTTCCTTTTTATTTATGGTGGCGGGATTTTAGGCTCCCGCTGCACCTTTTAAAGCAAATCGTCCACGATCTGAGATTCGAGTGTCGCGCCGTGTCCCACTTGGTAACACGATACAACGTCCCAAAACTCCCCAACCGGAGTCGCCCAGAACTCATCGGCAGGCATGTTGACGATCCCACGCCACATCTGCATCATTGCTGGGCGATTGTAGATGCGGCTCCCTTTTTTCCCGGTTCCAACTGAATGGTCGGTTCCGATCCAAGTTTGATCGCTTCTTCACATTTCCGATAGACGAACATCACTTCCGCTGGGGTCAGCGTTTGGAGATCCTCCTCGGAAGGAATCTCTTTTTGTTCCGTTCCATCCCGTTTCGAAACATATTCCGCTCCGCCTTTTAGTAAAATACTGATCACGCGAATGTATTCCGCTATCGTATCGCAGAACTTCTGTCCTCCTCCAAAATTGCCGCTTGAATCATACTTTTCTGCAATTTTCTGCTGTGCGCGGCACGTTAGGCAAAGAGGATATTCCTCACCGGCGATTTTCGCCGTTACCACTCTATCCATTAGGAAGCAGCTCCTAAGATCGCATGAATAAACGCGTCGGCGTCGTCCTCGGTATCAAAAGCGGGGCTCTTGATCTTAAAAGCGTTATTCGATCCGCAGCGATAAAATTTACCGTCAATCGAATCCGTCTGCCAGCTGACAGACTCTCCGGCTGTATCCGCCGCATCATCCGGAACCGAAAATTTGACTTTTGGCAGGATCACTGCCACATAGGAAATCTTTCCGTCTTTTTGGTGACGTTCGATGATTCCAAATCCCAAGAATGGAGTCACCATGGAATCGTTATATTCCTGATACTTAATTTCCTTGGTTGCAATCGTGATGGATTTTTCGTCGATGCCGAGAATTAATTTTGAAGTATCATAGCCGAGACCATCGACGTCCAGCGATAAAGTTCCTCCGGTCACTACCGCAGTCCCAACATCGGATTCTGAAATCACATTATCGGAATAAAAGCTATTGTTTTTACTCTCCGACGCCTCTGTTTTAATACTGTATTTTACAGCCCGCTCCGCGCGTGTCAGTCCGGTATATTTCGGACTTCCGGACGCATCATTCAGTAACGCCACATATGGGCGCGACAAACCTGTTTTAGGCATTTCATATCATCCTTTCATTATCTTTTGTATTTCCTCGCTCGCCGTCGATTTCTCTTTTTCCACGGCGGCTTTCTTGCTGTTATTAACTGCGATCCTAAAAAACGGATGTTTTTGCCTGACCGATGATCCGCTCTCGATTGATCTTGCAATCATTCTTACCGGCATTCCTCTTGGGTATTTTTTAGTTGGTTTCCCGATATATCCGGCATCATCAAATCCGATTAAGACATCCACAGAATCCCCTTTATCTTCCATATGAGAAATACCAAATCTTGACGCCATCGCTTCTTTTTGAGAGGAAGTGCAGACATTATACCGCTCCCCATTTTTTAGCCACCTAGCATCTTCCGTCGGGAGGGACTCAATGTTCTTTTTTACAGAATCTGCAATCACGCCCGCTCCAGCATATAATGACTTTTTTATGATCTCATCAGACTTTTCCCCGAGGGTTTCAAGTTTTGATTCTAACTCATCGAATCCTTTTAACTCTATTTTCATCAGCTCACCTCAAACACCCATTCGGTGTGGATCAACTTGGTATCGTCCTCATACTGTACAGAGTTTAAATACCAGCTGATTCCCGCTTCGTCGAGCGCATCTTCGATCTGATCCCGCAGCGGCTCATCTTCATCTTTGGAAAACAGATCAATGGTTCCGCTCCACGCTTTTTCTCCGTGATGATTCTCGGAGTAATGATCTTTTCGGGAGTCTTCCGCCCAAACGATATAAGGTGCTTTTTCTCCTTTTCCGGTATAGTGATAAACAGATTTTGAGACTGTCAACAGTGCATTTTTCACTCTATCCAGCATTTTCCTCATCTCCTTCCAACTTTTCAAGCGTTAGATCCATGACTGGCGGGTAAATGTCCTCCGGAATCTGTATGACCGTAATCTTATATTTCTCCCCATCCTGTGTCGGCACAGCAACATTGCCTACTTTCACTTCCGGACGGTACTGGCATCTTAAAAGCAAGTCCACCTGCGCATTCGCCTGCTTCGCAAGATACAGTCTCTGCACACCGATCGTGCGGCGATGATATCTCAGCGCCCCGGTCTTTACCAGATTCCATTTCGGCATATCCCCCACATCCGCAATATTTTCGCTCCGATAAATCGTTACGATCCCATCATTGAGTACTTGTGTTTCCATTTTGTGTCACCTCACCGCTGATATGGAGCGAAAGCAATTCCGGCCCATAATCCACTGCAAAATCATGAAACGCATCCGACCTAACATATCTGACATAATCAAAAAGGAGCTGCCTTGCGGCAGTTCCTTCAGCGTAATCAAGTTCTAATCCTGCAACATGATCCAGATATGCCATCCCGCGGGTGAGGATCCCAGTTACTTTTTTGTCTGTTTCTTCATCGCTCCACGTGATATCAAGATAGTTTTCAGTGTCGGAGAGCAGTTCTTTTGCGTCTCTTATCGGTTCACTCACCCGTTACACCTCCTATCAGGTAGATGATTTCGTGCTGACAGTGTTCGTTACTTCGACCTGTTTCACATAAGGCTTCAACCCGGAAATATCAGCGAGATAGAAAGCGTTTTCGTCGAGAGCGCGGCCGTTGCCATAGAGATAGGTAAGGTAGACCCGCTGACGGTCTAAGAATTTCACATCATCGCTGTATTCCAATTTACCGCCGTTATTGCCGATTCCGCAGCCCATAAAGTATTTCTCAGGAAGTCCAAAAACGGCTTTCCCAGAAGGCACCGCCGGGGACTGAATACAGGTAGTCGGGAACGGAAACACATCGTGATTAAAGCCTCCATCCGTTGTGCGCGGCGTTGTCGCAGGGAATACCTTTGTAAAATAATCAGAGGGATTCACCACCATAATAATGCTGGTTACCGCACGCTTTTTACCATTTTTATCCGTAGACAAGCTGTCAAGGATCATGCCGAATGTAGTAGGCGATAGATCCGTAATCTTTGTCGCAGTCTTCATCGGATAAACGCTGTCCGTCGCGCCGGATAACTTTCTATCCATACCGATCGGCTGATTTTTGCCGGTTCCATCTACAATGCCAGCTTCGAGCTGGGTCGCCATAGCTTCCGACAGCAGCGTGCGCACATAAGTATCCATCCAGGTGGGGCCAAGTTCCAACATGTATTTTGCGACTGGAATAAATGCAGTCAGCTGTCCTGCCAGCAAGTCCACTTCAACAAAACTTGCGGACAATTCGCTGGTAACGGAATCTCCCAAAGCACCCCATGCCGCAACTCCTTCATTGGTAGAAAGCAGCATCTTTACAAGTGCGCCGGTATTCTGAAAGTTGATTGCAGACAAAAGCGGATGATCTTTTTGGATATCTTCAAATACGGAATTAATGACCGTATCCGGAATAACGACATTGATATTTGCGATTGCCTGGCGCGGCTCTGCACCCCTCATGGCCTCGATCACCGCACTGTAGTATTTTGTCTCTTCGGAAGTTAGCACGCGCACTCCCCTAGCTGCAAGTGCTGCCTGGTCGTTGCGTGCTGTCAGCTCCGCAATCTGATCATGGAGGCCGCTCTGGATATCCAAAGCCAGCTCGTTAAATGCTTCGCTAAAAGCATCCGGATCACCCGCTCCATCGTTTGCACGAATCGCATCGGTCATTTTTTGGAGAATCTTATTCCGGTTCTCCTGTTTTGCATCAAGATTTTTCATTTATTTTGCTCCTCTCTGCGCGAAAGCGCATTTAAAAAATTTGAGATCCCCATTTTGGGGGAATTTGCAGTAAACTCCTGCTTTGATTTTTGGATCAGCTTTGCAGAAACGATCTCCGCCATTTTGTCATAATCAAATGTTATGGGTTCTTCTTTCTGCTGCGGCTTTTTAGTTACCTTCTGCATGATCTGTTTCATAACGGACTGGTTCGCGATATTACTAGAATCTTCCTCTGCAATTTTTGTCGCAAAGCCCATTTTTACCGCATCCTCCGGCAAGATCCAGGTTCCTTCGTGATTCTCTCCATCGAGCATCGCGTCCAATTCTTCCCGGCTGATATTGACTTTCCCGGCATAAGCATTCCCGGCAGCTTTTGAAATCTGTTCGAGAATATCTGCCTGCTGTCTGAGCTGTGCTGCATTCCCCTGCACGTCGCTCCATGCGTTGTGAATCATCAATACAGATGCATCTCCCACGACACGCTCATCACCAGCCATGAACACCAAAGAGGCCGCCGAACACGCAAATCCATCACAATAGGTGATGATTTTCGCCGAATGATTTTTTAGGACATTGTAGATCGTCAAGCCTTCCGACGTGTAGCCGCCGCAGCTGTTGATATGAACGTTGATCTGACTGGCGCTTAGTTCTTTGAGCTCTTTCACGATAGACAGTCCGGAAACTTCTCCCAGATCCATATCCCACGCTTCATCAAGCCCAGTGTTCCATGCGTCTACAATATCCCCAAAGATATAGAGATCTGCTGCCCCGCTCTGGTCGTCCGACACAAGCGAATAATACTTCTTCATTCCTTTTCACCTCCTGAAAGCTCTGTCAAAGCATCTACAATGGCAGAATAATTTTTTGTAATGAAATGCTGGTACGCCCATTTTTCGGGAATGATCGGCTGTCCGATCAGCACGCGAATATCATTCACGCACAGAACGCCAGAGCCCATCAGCTTATCGATATTGGCTGCGGATTCAATCAGATCAATGTGCTTGATACAGCTGGTATCAATTTTCAGATAGTTTCCTTTCTGAAAATCAGAGACACCATACCGTTTTCGGTTGATCTCTTCCGCAAGATTATCCGCCAATGGGTCCGCACAAAACGTTAAAAGCTGGTCTGTAGCACTGGACACGTCCTGCACACTTCCATTTAATAGGGGAGCCGGAATCCCAAATCCCCTCGCATAAAAGTCCGTCACGTCGTCAATCATTGCGCGGATATCCCGCGTCGTGTCAGAGCTGTATGTTTTATTGGAAGTAGGTGTATATTTCATCCCTTTATAAAGGGGCAATACCGCATTTTCTGCTTCTGCAAAGGTCTTAAATCCTTTGTTTTTAATATCTTCATAGGTCTGCATGAACTTCACATCTCCGACAGCCGTCGCATCCAGTTCCAGCGTACCTTTTTCTCCGCGTGATTTCTGATAACCCTTCATTCCATACTGAATCAATTTTCCGTATGACTGATATAATCCATCGACGATCTGCTTCATATTCTGATTTGTCAGCTCAAAGAACAAAACATTTGACGCCGTGAACGTTTGATTAAAGGTGAAATCATCGATCGCCACCTGAGAAAACACATCATCGTAGAGTGCATACTTCTTCCGGTTATAGCTGTCCGCTACATAAAGCTTTCCGTCATTTTCGATCACCAGAGCTTCCCTGTTATGGTAGAGCTGATAGATCAGCTTATGCCAGAAGGAAGTGCTGTTCTGATTTTGATTGGGCGCATAATTCCAGAGATAATATTCGGGGCCTTTTACCTCTTCTCCTCCGGAATAGGTCTTGATCTCACATTTGCTGACGATATTTCCAACCAGGTTGACACAGGATTCAAACGCCAGCTCGCGGATATAGTTGTCAGAAAGCAGGTCAAAAAATTCATCTCCTGTTACCGGCTGCGGAGAATCTCTGCTCCCGAACAGCCACTTAAAAAAGTTAAACGCCATTATTTCCCTCCTATCCTATAATGACTCCAAGTGTTGGAGCGTTCTTTGGAATCGGCGGCTGAATTTCATCTTCAACCGCCATCGATGCAACAAGCGCCATAAACGGATCCGTCTTCCGGCTCTTTGCCTCGATCTTTGCATAATAAAAATTGCCAGTATCTGTTCCGTCTTTACGGCCAGATCTGACAAGTTTTGCGTTATTTGTCGCCCACCTGAGCGATGGCGTATCTCCCCATGTGTACAAGTGATTGATAAAGCAGCTGTCGATTACCGGCTGTACTCTCATGACATCACTCGGCCTTAGAAGATAAATGTTCTTCTGATTTTTCGTATCGAATCCGATTTTCAGAAGTGAATTTTTAAGCAGTGCAAAGCGAAAGTTATCGCATGCAAGCTTTCTGATGTAATACTTTTTCCCCGTTTCTGCAATGTATTCCGTGAGCAGATCCGGAGAAATCTCCACCTCATCAACAGGCGTTACTTCGCTCCACTCGTTCCACGGAGCGCGTATCCGATTAAGTTCCGGGGAGCGTAAACAGATCCATGAATGGCTGATATCGTACCTTAAGTTGTCTCTCTTAAAATGGAAGTCGACCGACGCCCAGTCTCTCAAAGATGCATAGTCGATCCCGACTGTGCATTGCCAGCCGGTCATATCCGGCAGCGGTCGATTGGTCGCACTGATATTGTCCCACTCTGTTACAGGGGCCGCTTCCGCCGACTGCGGAAGATTCATTCTCTTTGTCATAAAGTCGGAGAGCTGATACGGCCGCTCTTTCCAGTCCCTATATTCCTTCTGGATCTCCATCATCAGATCCGGGCGGTACGGCAGAGAGGGATTCGCCATTTCCCAGTTTTTCGGATCATCGACATCCGACTTCTTGTTTAATTTGCAAATAAAAGGAAGCAAGCCATTATCAGGCCGCTCCCCAGTTAAAATCAATTCACTTTTTTCTTTGAGATCGTCAAGAGGACCGTCTCTTACATTTCCATCCGTCGTAAAATAGTCGCGTCTCGGATGCTTTTTCTTTCCGAGTCCGGTCGTAAACACCGCGATCAGCTTGTAATTTTCGTACTGATGGATCTCATTCAAAATGACCGCTCCGGATCGCAGTCCATCTTTGGTTTTAAAATTACTCGTATGCCCGGTAATATGAGACTTTGTCTTCAGACAGATCACATTTTCCTTTGTCCAGTAATAATATCGTTTGAGCTTTTTGATGTATTTGGGATTTTCAAACGCATCTACAATATCCTTTACCGGGCGCATGGCCTGCTCTTCATCGTTTGCGCAGATATCAACATCATACGCATGAATTCCGTTATAGGGGGACGTCAGGCAGTCACTTTCGAATGCGATATAGCCGTCTTTTCCCGCTCCCCTGCCGATCAGGCAGAACAGATCCGGCCACCTCGGCATTTTGTTGCTTTTCCAGTAGGTACACAGATGCAGACCAGTTATAAACTCCTCCCATGGAAACAATTTTTCAAACGGGAAGTAAACCGCCTGGTGCAGATAGTGTTCCAGCTGCTCATCGTCGATATAAATATCCTCGGTTTCAAAGCATTTTCTGATATGCTTGATCAGCAAATGCTGTTCATTGCACGCCCTGATCTTTCCGGATTCAACTTCCTCCATGTACGCTGAAACATGCGGATTGATCTTGTTACAACTCATCTTCATCATCTTGCTGTGAATCTACAATTTTAGGATTAACGCCTAATGCGCTTAGAATTGCCACCATCTGTTTACTATACAGCAGCGCGTTTTTTACGGATGGATTTTCCTTGTCGTATTCTTTTCCGGCGGCAGATGTAGCCGTATAAGTGCGGCCTTTTTCCCTAATATCTGCCTGCATTTCATGCTCTTGTTTCCATAGCCAGCAATAATCATCCACCATTGATCTATACACATCAACATCCGCTCCAAATAGCTGTAATTGCTGGATCAGCGACTCTTTTATTTTTTTAACGCTCATGCGGTCACTTCCTTTCTGCCTCAATTTTTTCCTCACGCGCGCGTGAATTCCCAAAAAGTCTTGAACCCTTATGCGAGTAGGAATCGACATCTTAAAACGCGATTTATTTGACGGGGGGTCACCATCTTTCCTCTGTCAGCGGTTTGCTTTTGCGCACCGGCATCCGCTCCGGATGGCAAACTGTCTCGTGACAAAATCTACATACCGATATCAGCTGTCTGTGAAGAGTTCCGTCCGGATCCTGATAGTAATCGGACAGTGCCAACTCTGGATGCTCATCCAGATGCTTCACATGATGCACGATCACCGCCCGGCTATGCTGTCCCTTGCTCTTGCAGATCACACACTCGTTGTGATCTCTCCGAAGAATCTGTTTCCTTTTGTGCTGCCATGCAGACGATAAATAAAATGGGTTCGTCATAATGATCTCCTGAACTTTTCGAAACAGATCTGCATTGCAGTCTTATGGAAAATAAGGATCGGAATAAAACTTCGATCCTGTCTTGTTGCTTTCTCGTTGCTGTTGTTGTAATATTGTGGCGAAAGGAGACGAAAAAGATGTTTGAGAAGCCTATAACCAAAGACGCCAACCGAATGCTCTGTACTCTTTACAAATCCTACCTTGAAAAGCGCAAAACAGGCACTTCGAAAGCTGATGCCAAATACATTGGCGATTATAGTAACGTCCAGCAACAATACTTTCCAAATTTGCTTGTCGAAGACGTAGAAGAAACCCTTTGTGAACTTTGGCACAACAAATTTATCTTTGCACTCAATTCCGATAATCATGTCCGTGAAGTTACCCTAACTGACGATGCGATTGTCTACATGGAAAACCGATTCAAAAAAGGATTATCAGAAGTAATTGAAGCAATCTCAGCACTCAAATAGCTAATAGCCGCCTCGCGACAGCATGAGGCGGCTACTCTTTTATTCAACAAACTTTACATACTTTGCTTTCAAAACTTTCAACGGAGTTTCGGCGAGACATTCGTCTGAATATAGTACAGTGCCGTGATTTGCAACCCAAGTCATAGGATGTTCAAATCTTTTTGCACCGATTGATTTTAGCCAATCGAGCTTCTCTTGTGAGATATCCATTTCTCTCACCTCCCTTTTATTTCCAGCTTACATCATAACGCACTGAAAAAGGGACATTCAAGGACATCTTATTGAATACAGCGCTTTTTGATGCAGTCTTTTTATGTGCCGCTCCGAATAATGCATTTCTTCTCCGGTCTCTCTAAAAGTCATTGCGTCTATGTAATGGTGCAGCATGATGATCCTTTGAACCTCATCCGGTATTGAGACGATTGCTCTTTCTATTTCTTTCCTCGCGTCGATCTGCTGATCTATTTTTTTATCGATCTCCACTTCTATTTCCCAAATTTTATCGAGCGCGATCTGTGATTTGTTTTCTCCGTTATTCCCGTGCGGCATTCCGGTAATCACCTGGTTCCGCTTCGTCGCAACTTCAAACCACCTTTGCTTTTCTTCTTCCAGTCTTTTTATTTCCTCCCCTATTAATTTATATCTGTTTAGCCACTGCTTCTTTGCCTGGTCCTCTTCTGTGGCCATTTTGTCACGCCCTCTCTTCCATAATTCATATTGGCTTCTGCAGATGTGATATTTGTGCCATCACCTGCCATGCCCTTAACTCTTCTTCGCAAATAATGCCGCTCCGGTATTTCACCATTACTCGGCTCATCTCACTCACATATTTCTGCTCATTTTTCGGTAATCCCAAAACATCCGGATATCTTTGTCTTGCTATTCCATTAAGAACTTCTGCCCTAGCATTCGGACTATTGGGATCAACTTCCTTTTTCTCTAACTGCTTTTTCATCACTTCACCATGATCTCTCGAAACGCCCATCCGTTTGGCCGAGCATATTTATCGATAAAAAGCCGACGCCTGTATATGTAATCCCGCTGCAGTTTCCTGATCACTTTGCTTTTTACTTCGATCACTTCTACCATTCCGTTTCTATACGTTAAGATAAAATCCGGCGTATACTCGGCCTTATGTAATTTGATTCCGCAATAATCGCTTTTTGGAAGCAGAAGGAACGTTTTGTGCAGCTCGCAGTTTACAATTTCTTTTTTCTGAATCTTTGGCCATACATCACTGTAATAAAAATTCTCTTCCGCTTTGCTGTCAAAATCACTCTGCGGCTTTTTCCTGCAATTTTCTTTTTGGGTCTGCTGCTTTTGTCTTTCTGCTATCTGCCGCTCCAACTCTTTTCTAACAACAGGCCCTAGGCAGCTTATATCGTCAATGTGCAATTTTCGGTTATCATCTCTTCTCCCGTATATTGATTCTTTTCAGCTTTCCTCAGCTGTTCCCCAATTAGCTTTCTTCCGAATAAATCCAATGTGTCAATAAATTTTGTCCACGCTTCCAGCGGATTTTGAGACTGTGCCGCTCCTATCGCCCGCTCCATTGATTCGTTCACGATCTCTTTTAGCTCGTCCTTTTTCAAAGTCTTCTCCTCCCCGTCTTTTCCAGAAACACCATGCTGTAAAAAAGATACTCATATCCGAAACAATCTCCGCTTCTGATTTTTTCATCTTCCAGATAATAACCCTGCTTTGCCTTTGGAGGCTTTCTCCAACTGTTGGCACTGACTATTTCCGTTACTACTTTCGGCTTCTCTAAATTTCTGCTTTGGCACCATCGTTTTCCCCATGGATATTCTTTTTCCCGAATCAGCTTGTCCACCTGCTTTATCAAATAAGCTGCAAGCAAGCCGTATTGTCCGGTATTGTCCAGCAGGGTAATATGTACTCCTCCGTATGGCCACGCTTCTCTAATCTCTTTTCCGCTTCCGGCATTGATCACTAAATGATGATGAATGGCCCCCTTCTTTCCGATCTCTGTTACCACTATGTACTTAAGCTCTTTACCGGATTTTTTATAATTCATCCTCATTTTCCTGAGAAACTTTGAAATACATTCTTTTGCACCTTCAAGGTCTGGACGTTCCTGAGGCTTATAGGTCAGAACAATGTGATAATCTCCCGGCCTAAAATTTGTATTGAAAGTCCGTCTTAATTTCGTCTCAGCATTCCGCTTGTTAATATTCTGGACTTCTTCCGTCGTTGGCTTTCTATTTTTCCCGCGCTTGATTCCCGGCTTATGATATCTGGAGGAAAACTTTTTCACCACCTCAATCACCTTTCCGGAATAACACGTCTCTTTGATATACGGCACTTCGTACAGCCCTTTCTTTTTTCGTCCTTTTTGGTCGACAAGTTAATACTTTTAACAAGTAGTCAACGGGGCGCTTTAGGCCCCGCGATACTTGACTTTTTTCGGCTTGTACGGTAAAATAAATATGTAAGTTATTTTTCTGTACAAGCGAGCGCTTGAGTGTTTTGTGGACACTCAGGCGCTAATTTTTTACTCTTCTATTGATTGCTCTCCTGTATTTTTCAATTTGTTCTCCTGCATAGTTAATCAGATTTACTTTTATACGATTTTCTTTATATCTTCTCACTTTTCCGCATGTGTCAACCGCTCCGGGGCAATGATGACGTTCTCGGCACCGGCACGGGATGCACGGATCCGGCACTTTATTTTTCATTGCCTTTTTCTTCTTTTTTTACAATTTTTGAACCGTCCCATTTATACTCTCCTCTTCCGAGAGGCACTGCATAAAACCCATTCTTTGGATTCCCGTTCACCGGATGATAATCGTACTTCGACATGTCCATCCTTGGCTGCCCTCCTCTAATAATATTTTCCAGGACGCATACTCTGCCGATTGTCCCGGACTCTTTCACGGTTGTTGATTTCCTGCTTATAATCATTCCACGCTCGCTTGACGGCCCAAACAATTACATAAGTCACCAGCAGAACGATTGTAAGCAAACCAATGTTATAGATCGCTGTCATAATCAATCCTTCCATATTCGATACAGCAACACTGCCATTTCAGTTAATGCAAACACGATAACTGCGATCGTTATCCCTTTTATAATTGCTATTGACAACAGACTCATCTAATAATTCTCTCTTTCTTCAGGCACCATAGCTGCTCATTCAATGTGACAGCTATCGCCCTGGCTGTTTCCAAACTGAGCATCAACTCATCAACGGATTTTCTAGCTTTGTCTACCTCTTTTAAATCAAAATATTCCTTATGTTTGGTTCCTTCACGCATCATGACACTTGCACTATTCCTGGTTACTTCTACCGTGAGACTCTCGCAGCCTTCGTGCATTCGGATATGGTCAAGCAGTTCTACAATTTTTTCAAGACTTTTTCTCATTTTCATCTGATTTTCACTTTCTATTTCAATCATTCTTTTCTAATCTCCTTTTTTGATCGTTCTACATTTTTATGCAGACCGGATTGTCCGGCTTTCCAACTAATTTAGTCACAGCAATATCTTTTTTATGGATCTTTCCAACCCATAAATTCCAGAAACGGAATCTTTGGAATTTTAATTCTGGTCCCGGTCACAATGGTGGGAAATCCAAGGCTATTGATTCCGGTTTCTTTGTCTTCCCGGATTTGAAGTCTTAGCAACTGCGGAGCAGCATCAAGCACATCTGAGACTTGCGCAATTGTAAGGGTCTGTTTTGGTATTTTTGCAATTTCTGATAACGTCATTTTTTTACTTCCTTTTCTTCTAATGTTCTTCCTTTTTCGTTGCAAATTTCCAATTACCGATATACAATTATGGTAATTGGGGGAATCAAAATGAAATCTTATGAACGCACTCTAAAAAAATTAATTGACTTATCAAATGAACATTTTGTGTTTGTCACTTCTGATTCGTCTAACAAATTGCTTGATATACAAGACTTAAAATTTTTAAAGGCCAAAGGATTAATTGATTTACATTTAGCTGGAGATAACGAGTTTTATACCGTTATCAGTAATGATGGAATTACATATTTTTCAGATAAACACGATGAAAAAATATTATTTATAAAAGAGCATTTTTTTAATTTCATTTCCGGATTTGCTTCCGGTGTTTTGGTTACGGTAGTATCATTTTTGTTATTACAAAATATGTAATGACAGCGCCAAGCACAAAGCCCAGCAAGTTCATAAAAGATTTCATTTTTTCACTTCCTATGTTGTAAATACTTTCCTTTTGTCGTAAGATGCTGGTAGAAGGGAGGTGATACACATGAAAATGACTTTCAACAGTAGTGGATTAGATGAATTGCAAGAAAGACTTGAAAGGGCAAGTAATATCAGTGATACTATTTCTTTCGAAGAACTATTTAATAATTCATTTGTTCATGAACATTCAACCTTTTCAAGTCTTGAAGAACTGTTAAAATCAGGTGGTTATAATACTGATCGTGAAAGCTTTAAAAAAATCCCTAATGATGAACTTGATAAATTTATTAAAAAAAGCACTGATTTTGACTCATGGAAAGATATGCAACAATCTGCAGCTAACGAATGGATGTCAAAGCAGCTTGGGCTTTAGCCTTAATTTAACTTAATGCTCACTTTTAAAGACGTAACCAGTTCACTCACTTCCAGTAAAAGTGATTTGAGCTGGTTTACTTTTTTTATAGCTTCATCAATATCCGATAAATCCATGTCGATTTTGATAGCATTTTCAGCATCTTTCATCTTTTCACTTCCTTTCTCTTAATGGTTCGCCGTTACGCGGACTTTCGTTCCGGCTTTATTTCCTGCATTGCGACCCGCCCCATTAGGCCAAGCACAAATCCCAAAGCCATATCTTGGTTACGCTTATCTTTGGTTAAAAACTTGCTAATGGTTTCTTTTGCGGTATCATATGTAAGTTCGCTCATTTTTTCGCCTCCTTTGTCTTGATGAATACATTTTATATCTTATAGTTGTGCTTGTCAATACATTTTCATTACTTTTTTGTCTTGACCAATACATTATTCTGTGATACTATAAAGCTAATCAAAAGAAAGAAGGTGACACCATGGATGAAACAGTCGGTGCAAGAGTAAAGAGAATCAGAGAAAATCAGGTTGTTGATAATAAAAAAATGTCCCAAGAGGCTTTTGGAAAGTCTCTTGGGGTAAGTAGAAGTGTTATTGCAAATATTGAATATAATAAAGTAGAGCCTAGTGGCGCAATTCTCAGACTTATCTGTGCTACCTACAATATTAATTATGGATGGCTCATGAGCGGAAAAGGCCAAATGAATCCTCCAAATGAGGAAAAAAGCATTATTGGAATGATTGATGACCTTTTAGAAGATAATGAAACTGCGAAAAAAGTTTTTCGAGCTTTTACAGAATTCAGCGAAGAAGATTGGAAAACCGTCCAAAAGTTTATTGACACTCTAAAAAAATAAGAGAGACCCTTTTGGGTCTCTCTTTTTTACTTCAAAAATAAATATTTTGCCAGTTTCCATAACCTATGTAATTTCCAATTACTCATCGTCGACATCATCCACACAATCTCGTTTTGATAGTTCATGCATTTCCATCTCCAAGAATCCGCACATTCGTTCCGGTAGCTTTTTTATTATAGAACATACATTCGCGCAAATCAACTATAAAAATATAATAAATATGCTTTTTTAAATCTCATGTCCCAAAAATGGGACATGACTAGCAAAGCAATATAATAATTAGGATTAATATGTTGAACTTTGGAATATATTGGTATATATTAGTTTTTGGCATGTACTTTTATATTAGTTTAGGAGGAAATTTTATGAAAAAGATTTTGGCCATATTGATGGCCGCAACAATGGATGTATGTATATGCTCCGGGTGTGGAAGTTCGTCCGATTCTTCAAAGACTGCAAGCACTGCAGCTAAGGTATCCCCATAAAAATAGTTTCTGAAAAATTTATATCATTGAACAACATAGCAAAAGCCCTCGCGAAAATTACATGTCATATTATGAAGCGTATAGAAAAAGACGCTAAACTCAAAAATACTATTTAGGAGTGTAACAAAAATGAAAAAACTTGCAATCATTACCCTTTGCGCGGCTCTGCTCATCACTGTGCTTCCTGGGTGTGGCTCCACATCTGCAAACTCACATAACACCGACAGTACACAAGCAAGCTCAGTCGAAAGCAAAAAAATCCAAGCGCCTGACCTGACGGGCAATTGGAAACAAACAAACAGTAAATCCGATAGCTCCTACCAAGCTGCGACAATTAGTGGCGATACGATTGAAATTTATTGGGTAAGTGATAACGGCGACACAAAATCACTTTATTGGGCTGGAACTTTTGTTGCTCCGACTGTTGCTGACGAACCATATAAATGGGATTCAAATAATGACCATAGCAAAACTAAAAGCGCTATACTCGCGTCGAGTGATGATACTAAAACCATAACATACCAAAACGGCGTGTTAAGCTATGAAGCCTCCGCAATGGGAACGACTACAACGATTAAGCTCGAAAAGCAAAAATAACGACAAAAGGGGTGATGGATGATTTCCTAATTAGCAAATCGAAAGAGTTACCCCACTAATGGAGAGCATAGGACCGCAAGTACCATTTTGGTACTCACGGCTTTTTGCTTTCCAATACCTGATCACAATATCTAAGATTTCTACATTTTAGAAATCAAGAAAAAGAAATCGAACTTTTAGAAAGTTTGAATAATAAAAATTGATCAAAGAAAATTCACACAGACAGAAGCAGGCTACATAACTTAGCATCTTAACGATTAAACTATAAAGAATGCCATCTTGCCCGACTCTTAATTGTTAGCCGAGCAAGGTGGCATTTTACGTTATAGTAATTGCAATCATTCCATCAAATATGAGCCCTAAAAAGACAAAGTTTAGTCCTTGTCATCAGACAATGAATAAGCGGATTCTCCGTGCTCCGACATATCCAGACCAATAACTTCATCCTCGCTGGAAACTCGGAGATTCCGTACGCAAAGTTTGGTTACCCCCAGCGCAATCAAAGTGCCAACGACAGCGACGGCAACGGTGACTCCGACTGCAATCAGCTGACGAACGAACAGCTGCCATTGACCATAGATAAGGCCATCATAATTACCGACGAGATTGGTAACTCCTCTGGTTGCAAAAAGGCCAGTGGCAATGCCTCCCCAGATTCCGCCTATCCCATGACAGCCAAACACATCCAGTGAATCGTCATACCCGAATTTCGGTTTCACGACCTTGATGAAAAAATAGCTAATGGGGCTTATCAGCGCACCAATTACAATAGATGACCAAATTGGAACATATCCCGCAGCGGGAGTGATGGCCGCAAGGCCGAGAACAAACCCCGTACAAGCACCGACGCTCGTCAGCTTTCCGCTCCGGATCTTTTCAATCAGCATCCAGGAAAGCATGGCCGCAGCGGCAGCCGTATTCGTAGTCATGAAAGCATGAATTGCAAGCGCATTTGCCGCACCCGCGCTGCCTGCATTGAACCCGAACCAGCCAAACCACAGCAGAGATGCGCCAAGAATTACAAAGGGAATATTATGCGGCTTGGAAGACTCTTTTCCGTAATTCTTCCTTTTCCCAACGACGAGAGCAGCCACAAGCGCACTGACACCAGCACTGATATGTACAACATAGCCGCCTGCAAAATCGATCGCCCCAAGCTGCTGAAGCAAACCGCCTCCCCACATCATGTGAGCCATCGGATAGTATACGATAAGCGACCAAACACCGACAAAGATAAAAAGCGCTGAAAAGCGCATCCGCCCCACGATAGAACCGGTAATTAGAGCCGGTGCAATGATGGCAAACATCATCTGAAAAATTGCGAAGCATAATGTGGTCGGTGAATAAACGGAATTCGCCGTTCCTTCCGTGTGATTCAGGCAAAACCAATCCAAGTTTCCAATCACTCCGCCTTTTCCACCGCTGAAAGCCAATGAAAAACCGATCAGAACCCACATAAGGGATGCTAGTCCCATTACAAATATAGAAGACATCAGCGTATTGACGGTATTTTTTCTTTTGACCATACCGCCATAAAAAAAAGCAAGCCCTGGGGTCATAATTAAGACCAACGCCGAAGAAGTCAGCATCCACGCGATGTCGCCAGAATTAATACCGTTCATGTAAAAGCCTCCAATGTCCAAAATAAAAATTTTTGTGTGAACCACCCCATCGTTATTATTATCTTATTATTTCATGTTTCGACCAAATTTTACTTTATTATTTATATAAATCATCAATATGACTGTTTATTTTTATAAAAATTTTATTTTAAGTTCAATTAAGCCCCGACTTCTGTGATTTTACAAACATATCTTTTCATTTTTTTAAAAAAAGCTTATACTAAACAAAATTATATCTTGTTATTAATTAACAATCTCTATTTCATAAGGTGATACTATGCGCTGTAGCAACTGTAATCAAATTCTATCCGACGACTGGACCTTTTGCCCTTTTTGCGGTAAAAAGCGAATTCTAAATATTGAGCATAATGTAAAGAAACGAGGAAACGGCACCGGAACCATTTATAAGCTTCCTAATGGAAACTATAAAGTGGAAGTCGTAATCGGCTATTACAAAGAAAATGGAATCTCCAAAAAGCGAAGGAAAACCATTACCTGCAAAAAGAAAAAAGATGCGATACTCGCCATCCAAAAATTAAAGCATTCCACAGATCATAAAAAATCGATGACTCTCTTTGATCTGTACAAGGAATATCAAGATACTAAAAAATATGATAAGCTCAGTCAATCGCAAAAAGACAAGATGAAATTTGCCTGGAATAAGATCGAGCAAATGCAGCTCACAAAGATATCGGATCTCACTGTAAAGTCAATGCAGGACATCATCGATGCTACCACACAATCCTATTATCCGGCACGAGATATCAAAGTCTTATTTTCTCATCTGTATGAGATCGCCATAAAATCCGAAATTGAATCCTCTAATAAATCCGAGTACATTGAATTGCCCGACGCTCCTACTGCAAAGCGTCAAACATTCTCCGAAGAGGATATTGCAAAATTCTGGGACGATTATAATGGCCAATGCCCGGAAGGAAAAGCTGTTGCCCATGACTTCTCGGGATACATCTTAATTATGATCTATACCGGAATGCGAGTCGGCGAATTATTTGGGATTAAAAAGGATCATGTCTATTTAGACAAACGCTATATGGTAGGCGGCGAGAAAACTTCCGCCGGCCGTGACAGAGAAATTCCAATCAATGATTTTATATTTCCTATCGTACAAAAATTTTACCTTATGGGAAAAGAAAGACTCATTGAAAAAAATCTTGATACATTCTACTCTGAATATTGGGATACCATATCCCGGCTCGAAATCCGCAAGTTACCGCCTCAAACATGCAGGCACACCTACTTTACCCTGCTTGCAGAACACAAAGTACACCCTGCACTGATCGCTGCTATGGGCGGTCATGCACAGTATAAAACAGCGATCGATAACTATAATCGCCTATCTTTACAGTCCAAAATAGACGCCGCAAACCAGATTTAATTTTTTCTATTCCCACCCTATTCCCACTATTATTGTAATAAATGGCTTTACACCGGGATTTTTGTTTCCCCTGCTAAGGGAGTAGGTCGGGTAACCGGCGCGTGGGTTCAAATCCCACTTTCTCCGCCAAAGCCGCATGAACGCTGAGTTTGTGCGGCTTTTCTTTTTTAGTCATTAAAATAATTTTTACGTTTTTGCTATTTTCAAACGAATAAGCAATAAACCTTAAAACCGATGCGTAAAATCGTATTGGTTTTTTAGAGCAATATCAATTCATTTTTCATTCGCTCTTTAAGCACCGAAAATAGCCGTTACTGAAACTTTTTTGCAGCAGCAGCTGGTGGTTATGCTTTTAAGCAAAAATGTTATTGTACTTTACGAAACAGTGAAACTTAAAAAACAAGCGGCGACACTCTTTTATAGAGGCCACCGCTTGTTTTTGGTATTCAATGAAAAATGATTATTCGACTGTAATGACCGAAACAGGACATCCTTTCTGTGCTTTAACCGCTTTATCTTCTATCTCTGCTGGGACATCTTCCTGATAAACTTCAGCAACTCCATCATTGGCGATGCGAAAAACTTCAGGACATGTTTCCGCACAGAGTCCACAGGAAATACAGCCACTTCTGTCTAGTTTTGCCTTCATAAAACTCCCCTCCTTTCCATGGTATAATTCAATATAAAAACATGTTTATTAATGAGGAAATACAACTGTCAGCAGCATCTTGAATTTTCCATCCGCCGCCACAGCATGAGGGATTCCCGCGGGCATCGCAATGGTCTTTCCTTCGTTAAGCGAAAACTCCTCATTTCCAATTGTAATATGGGCCGCTCCTTCAAGAATCGTCAACATTGCATCTCCATCTGAAGAATGTGAGCTTATTTTTTCATTTTCATCAAACGCGAGCAGGGTAATACTCACAGCTTTATTCTGCACAAGAGTCCGGCTCACGACCTGCCCCTGCTGATATTCCACCAGCAAGGGCAACTCCAGCGCACTCTCAAACTCAATATTTTTTAAATAATGTATCCCCATCCTCTAAACCACCTTTTCAAAATTTTTCCGTCACTCCGAAACCAAACGCTTTTCTCCTTTGATCTCCTGAATATGTCTGATGTTCTAAGTCACTTCGAGCACACCAAGATATTCACCTTTTTCACTGTGCACGGCAAAATACCGAATGAAAATATATTTTTCGCCCATATTGATTCAGAAATCCTCACTGTCTTTTCGACCAGCTTTAAAATTCTCCACAAGTTTTTCGACAATATGCACACTTGCCGGGGTGGCAGTTAGAAACTTTTCGGCCAATAACTGCCGTTGTGCATCTGCGTGATCAATTCTTTCAAAATCTTTTGGCGGTATTCTCGATTGTTGATTTTCTCACTCATGTAAATTTCTCCTTAACCTTATAAATAAAATG
Source organism: Caproicibacterium sp. NSD3 (assembly GCF_053613275.1). NCBI lineage: Bacteria > Bacillati > Bacillota > Clostridia > Eubacteriales > Oscillospiraceae > Caproicibacterium > Caproicibacterium sp. NSD3. Next base: position 723,801 of record NZ_CM132119.1, on the reverse strand, counting down.
TTTGCTCATTTTATTTATTGTGTCACAAACTATCCGATGCTGCGAATATCCATGCATGGAGTTTTCAAAAGTCCAATTAATTCCAACAATCTAGTAATTCCCGGATCTCTGCTTTACAATTCATGTATCTGCCTATTTAAAGAAAGATTTTTGTCCTTATTAAAATACATTTCGCAAACTATTCCAGATTTCACCATTATTGTAACAAATATTTTTGTAATTACAACCAAAATTTAAAATTGTCTAAAAGCCAAAGCAAAATTTAAAATTGTATTGAAAATTTTAATCCATAATTTTACCATCGGTCGAAATCGTAACAACCTGCCATGGAATGAATTTTCCGCTGTTTTGGAGTGCTCTTTTTACTGCGTTTTCAATTCCGCCGCAGCAAGGCACCTCCATCCTGACAACCGTAACACTTTTAATTTGGTTATTCTTGATGATTTCTGTCAGTTTCTCGCTGTAATCCCCTTCATCCAATTTTGGGCAGCCAATTAAAGTAATCTTATTTTTGATAAACCGATTATGAAAATCCCCATAAGCATAAGCGGTACAATCAGCGGCAATCAGCAGGTTTGCATCATTAAAATACAGTGCATTTACTGGTGCAAGCTTGATCTGAACAGGCCACTGAGAAAGCTGACTTTTATTTTCATTCCTATTGGAAGAAACAAACTCCCCCTCAGTTTCGCGGCAAATTGCTCTGGATTGTGTTCCAGGGCACCCACAATCCAGCATCTCTTTTTGTTTTCCCAATTTACTTTTTCCAACAGTAATTTCATCGTACTTCTTCGCTTCGCGTTCCTCAAAGCTGATTGCCCCTGCAGGGCAGGCAGGCAAACAGTCCCCCAGACCATCGCAGCAATCCTCCCTTAAAAGTTTTGCTTTGCCGTTTATCATTCCGATTGCACCTTCATGGCAAGCTTTTGCGCAGAGTCCACAACCGTTACATTTTTCTTCATCAATCCTAATTATTTTTCTAATCATTATTTTCACTCCTACTATCTTGATTTTTCGGTTTCAGTTTACTATAATCAAGCTAATAAATCTGTTGGAATTCCAACACAAGAGGGCTTTATGAAAAATTATTTAGAGATACTAAAAACAGTGGAACTGTTTAAAGACATAAAAGAATCGGATTTACGGTCACTTTTGTCATGCTTAGGTACGAAAAAAATTAATTTTAAAAAAGGAGAAACTGTATTTTTTAGCGGCGAGGGTGCAGACCGGTTCGGCATTGTTTTAGCGGGCCAAGTTCAGATCGTTCAGGATGACTATTACGGAAATAGAAGTATCCTTTCACAAATCGGCGTAGGAAATTTATTTGGAGAATCTTTTGCCTGTGCGAATGTAAAAGAGCTGCCGGTCAGTGTAATTGCGACAACTGAAAGTGAGCTTCTATTGATCCACTATTGCAAACTGGCGATTCCATGCGCGAAGGCTTGTGCTTTTCACAGCAAATTGATTCAGAACATGCTGCGTATCGTTTCCATGAAAAACATTGCGCTTACGCAGAAAATTGAATTTACATCAAAACGTACCACCCGTGAAAAACTTTTGGCTTATCTTTCCGCTGAAGCAAATAAAGCAAAAAGCAACCATTTTAGCATTCCATTTAACCGTCAGGAGCTTGCAGATTATCTTTCTGTCGAGAGAAGTGCAATGTCTGCAGAATTGTCTAAATTAAGAAATGACAACGTAATTTCATTTCAAAAAAACCATTTTACTTTGTTATAAAATGGTTTTTACAGGTTAACAGCGTTTTCATTTTGAAACTCTTTTTATAAAAATAGAAAAAGTCGGCACGCTATCATAAGATGTGATAGCATGCCGACTTTTATGTTTATAAATTAGCAAAAGTTAATTATTTATTTAGTTCGTCCACACGAGAATCTTTTTGTCCTGTTGGATGTCCCTTGAGCCAAAGCTTCTCAGCAGTAGGCTTCCATTCTTCAGCATAGTGAACACATTTTCCACAAAGATGCTGGCAGCTTTCCGGAGATTCCATATCCGTGGATTTTGCACCCGTTGCCGTTACTAAGCGCTGGAGTATTTCCGGATTTTCAAGCATCGGGCAAGGACGCAGCATATTGTCGTTGAACGGCTGTGCTGCCTGATAAGCTTTAAAGAGCGGCTGCTGCAGGCATTCGATCAAAGATTTGTCATGAATATTCGCGCTGGAATAATGAATAAAGACACAAGGCTCCACATCACCATTCGGGTTGATATGGCAATACTCTTTTCCTCCAGCTACACAGCCATTGACAAACTCTCCGTCGTCCTGAAAGTCCATTGCGAAAATCGGTTTGCCGCCTTCATAATCACGAATCTCACGCACACGATGATACATATATTCCCGCTGTTCCGGTGTCAAAAGCAGATCGGTAGAAGCGTCATTTCCGACAGGCATGTAATGGAAGTACCAAGTATAAGTAACGCCTTTTCCAATAATCATATCCAAGAATTCATCAGAAGTCACAGTCTTGTAGTTCTGGCTGGTGTAGCAGATAGAAGTGCCGTACAAAAGCTTGTATTTCTTCATCAGATCAAGTGCCTGCATGACCTTCTGGAAGTCGCCCTTACCACGTCTTGCATCATTTTCTTCTTCAAATCCTTCCAAGCTGACAGAAGGAACGAAGTTCCCAACGCGAAGCATTTCCTTGCAGAAGTCGTCATCAATCAACGTACCATTTGTAAAAGCATGGAAAGCGCAGTCATTGTGCTTTTCACACAGACGAATGACATCCTTTTTGCGAACAAGCGGCTCACCGCCGGTCAAAAGAAACGCATGAATTCCAAGCTCTTTGGCCTGTGTTACAATGCTGTCCATATCTTCAAAGGAAAGGTTCAGCTGACGATCATATTCGGCAGCCCAGCAACCGGTGCAGTGCAAATTGCAGGCACTGGTAGGATCAAAAAGAATAATCCACGGAATCGCACAGCCATATTTTTTGGAGTTCTCTTCTGCAATATGGAACCCACGAAAACCTGCTTCATAGCCAAGATTCAGCATGGACATTTTAATCAGCTTCGGGTCTGTATTATCCAGGAGGTTATTCGCAAATTTCATCCATTTGCTGTCTGGATTACTAAAAATATTGCGCAGTTGAGCGTAAGCTTCCGGCTTCCATACATCACCAAGTATTTTCTGTGTCAGATCGACCAGTTGCAGCAAAGCTTTGGAGCGATCATGATTGGTATATTTGATTGCAGCATCGATTGCCACTTCAAACGCTTTTCGCTGCATTGCATGTGTAATGCTATCCATAAATAAAAGCCTCCTCAAACTTCTTGTACTTGAACATTTATAACTAACTGTTCATCATACTGATTTTCTATGTTGTTGAGTATAACACTTTGATTCTTATAAATCAATACAAAACCCCCAAACGAAGCTACCCAAAATCGTCAAAGTGTCGTAAAAAGGAAAGTTGTATTTTTGCTGTTTTATAAAGTCAATCATACAAAATAAATTGGGAGAATTTTAGAAGAATTAAGGGGCCAAATCTGACGAAGTAATTTTTTGCAATTATAAACAGTTTTTGCTGCGGCACACTAAAAAACGATCAAGAAAAAGGGGTGCAATCGTAATGACTGCACCCCTTTTTATCTATGCCACAACTATACAATTTCCCGCTTGCTAAAAAGTAGGACATGGGTAACGATGGAAATGAAATTTACATAAATGGAAAGGAAAAAATGGTCGTCTCCATTTCTTCTCTTTTTATGCCAATTAGAAATAACGCTTTAAAAGGCCCTGGAATCCACATCCGTGCCGAGCTTCATCTTTCGCCATCTCATGCACGGTATCATGAATAGCGTCATAGTTAAGTGCTTTGGCTTTCTTTGCAAGGTCAAGCTTACCCTTACATGCGCCAGCCTCGGCTTCTACACGCATCTCAAGATTCTTCTTGGTGCTCTTCGTAAGGACTTCGCCCAAAAGCTCTGCAAACTTTGAAGCATGCTCAGCCTCTTGAAACGCATAGCGCTTAAAAGCCTCTGCAATTTCCGGATATCCTTCGCGCTCTGCCTGACGGCTCATGGCAAGATACATGCCAACTTCGCTGCATTCTCCGTTAAAGTTTGCGACAAGGCCTTCATAAACTTCAGGATCACAACCCTGTGCAACGCCAATTTCATGCTCGCATGCAAAGCCCTGGCTTTCAACCTGCTCTACAAATTTCTCTCGAGGTGCTTTGCACTGGGGGCAGAACAGCGGCGGAACTTCGCCCTCATACACATAACCACATACAGAACAAACCCACTTTTTCATTTTTACTTCCTCCTTGAAAAAATTTAATTGCAAATAATTTTATTTGGAACCTGTTTCAGCTTTTTTCAAAGCCTCCAGGCATTCCATGCAAATTCCATTAAAACAAACAGAATGGCTTAACACTTTCACTCTACATTTTCGTGCAACCATTGTATCTGCTTCCGGATCGACAAATTCGTCATTAACATCGATTACTTTTCCGCAATTTGTGCATACAAAATGAGAATGCGGTGTGATATCCCCGTCATAACGTTCCTGTCCATCCACGACGCCTACGCTAGCAATAACGCCTTCGTCTTTAAAAAGGCGAAGATTGCGATAGACGGTTCCTAAACTTAGATCAGGATATTCATTTTTCAACTCCTGATAAACCCATTCCGCTGTGGGATGAATTTTCGTTTTCTGTAAAGCGGTAAGAATCGCTTCTCGTTTTCGGCTGTAATTTTGTTTTCTTTCCATAGTCCATGTCCCCAATAATTTATAATATTTGTTCTTAATTTACTTTACTAAATCTTTTGGCATTTGTAAAGGGCAAGGGCTGTAAAACAAATTTAATAATGATTACTTTTCTTGTTTTTATAATACTACTTCGTTTTCAAAATGTAAAGACTTTTTTCAATATTTTTAAATATATTTTTATTTTTCTTAAAGCAATGCTTTTATAAGGACTCTGCGAAACGTAGGTTGTATGAGGCTTCAATCTGCGTTATGCTGAAAGCAGAAAAAATATGGGAGGGATTTATTTGGATCAATATGTAACAGGTTCTACCATCAAGGCTCTGCGTGAAAAGAAAAAATTAACACAAAAGCAATTGGCAGAACTTTTAGCAGTCAGCGATAAAACAATTTCAAAATGGGAAACGCAAAAGGGGCTTCCGGATATCACACTGATAAAACCGCTGGCAGAAACGCTTGGCGTTTCAATTGGAGAGCTTTTATCGGGACAATTATTTTCCAACGAAAACCGCTCTGCAAATTTAAGGAAGGGAAGCTTTTATGTTTGCCCGGTCTGCGGAAATATTATTTATGCGGTTGGAAACGGTTCTTTTCATTGCTGCGGAATCACGCTTCCTCCTCTTGAGGCTGAAGCGATCGATTCGGAACATCCTTTGAAAGCAGAACGAATAGAAGATGAATATTTAGTTTCGTGCCATCATCCTATGGAAAAGGAGCATTATCTTTCTTTTTTCGCTTATCTTTCCGCCGGGCAACTCCAAATGATCAAACTTTATCCAGAGCAAAATGCGGAAGCCCGCTTTAAAATTCGCGGACATGGAACTTTTTATGCTTTCTGCAACCGACACGGACTTTTTTCTATCACTGTCTAAAATAAAAAAAACGACCTGGAATCTTTTCGCAAGATTTCAGGTCGTTTTTTTACCAGTTGACTTTTTCTTCATGCAAGGCGGACTCTAATTTTTCCTCATCTCCGTCAAACAAATAGCCGCGCATTCCAAACTGTTCTCCCGTTTTTAGGTTTTGCTCACAATCATCGATAAAGAAGCATTCTTTAGGATCCAGATGATAACGATCAAAGAGGATCCGATAAATCTGCGGTTCCGGCTTTACCTGCTGAACATCCGCAGACATAACCACTCCATCAAAATACTGTAATGCCGGAAGGCGATGCGCATAAACATGAAGCCGCACCCCCGTATTGCTGAGCAGATAGAGGTGATAGCCTGCCTGATGAAGCTTAATCGCCAGTAAATTAACGCCCTCAATCGGGCGTGTATAATTCTGCCACCCATAAAAAAGTGCACTGGCCTCCTGGTGGAGACGCTTAGGCAGCTTTTGAAGCATCTTTTTTAAAGCATCCCGTTCTGTAATAAGGCCATGGTCCAGATCAAGCCATTCCTGCCCACCAAATAGAGCCGTCAACACCATATCCTGATCTTCTTCACAGTGCAAAAATGCTTTTACATAGTCCTGTGGATTATAGTCCAGCAGTACATTTCCCATATCAAAAATCATATTTCTAATCATATGAAATCCCCCTGTTTTGCAGATTCAACCACTAAAACTGCGTGTGGAAAGTATACCATATTCTTCTAAAAAACGCAAAAGACTAATCTCCAAAATGAGATTAGTCTTCTGCATCTTTCGATCATCGCAAAGGCACCGATTAAGAAAACAGGTTCTCTTTACAGTCTCCCAACAAAAGCTGCAAACTATTTTCTTACTGCCAATCAATGATGCTCCCTATTACGCTGCTTCCAATATCAGACAAAAGCAAAATTAATTAATCTTCATCGGCCGCTTTCAAATGGCCGGTATTTTCAATTTCAGAAATCATATCAATTCGTACTTGGTGGCGACCACCCTCATACTTTGCTCCAAGCCATTCATCAACAATCATTTTTGCTGTTTCGATTCCAATAACGCGGGCACCAAATGCAATAATATTGGAATTATTATGCTGCTTAGAAAGCTTTGCGGAATAAGGCTCACTGCAAGCACATGCACGAATGCCTTTTACTTTGTTTGCTGCCAGAGAAATTCCGACTCCGGTTCCGCACATCAGTACGCCGCCGTCTACCTTTCCAGATGCCACCAGCTTCGCTACTTTATATCCGCTGATTGGATAATTAAAGCGCTCGGTGCTGTTTGTGCCAACATCGATCACTTCAATCCCCTTTTCTTCCAGATAAGCCTTTATTTGATTTTTCATCTCAACTGCAACATGATCATTTCCAATTGCTAATTTCATAATTGCCTCCGATTACAACTAAATTTCATAAAACGACAGCTTTCGTTTTTTCACTTAACAAACTGATTTATTTTATCACTCATAAATAATTTAAGTCCTGCATGCGCTTTTGTGCATAAATAGCGGCGCCTACCACCCCATTTTCCTGATTGGGTCTGGAATAACGAATATCCAAAGTCTTTTCCGGATATGGCTTTCTCGCAAAGCGATGCACTTCTTTTTCAAAGAGCTCCCGTGGAAAATCTCTCATCTGCAAAAGCCCGCCGCCAATAATCAGACAGTCCGGATCAAACAGATTCGCTTCTGCAGCTACCGTCTGAGCCATTCCTGTTAAAAAGTCTCTCATAATAGAGGTATCCATTTTCGTTGCAAACAATTCACGGATCGGCGTATCCGGAAACTCTTGTTTCTGAATCCGTTCCAAAGCAATTCCTGAAACAAGCGTTTCTAAACAGCTTTCATTTCCACACATGCAAATTCGATGGTTTCCATAGATAGGTAAATGTCCCAGTTCCGAGGCAACTCCATTGTGCCCCAACAGGATTTTGCCATCCACCATCACAGAATTCCCAATTCCGGTGCCAAAATAAATTCCAGCCACACAGCCTTGATCCGTGACCCCTAAATCTTCCAGATCAAAAAGCAAGAGGTCATTGACATCACGATTAATAAAGGCCGGTATCTTTAAAGTCTTTTCCAGCACATCTACAATTGCCAAATTATCTGAAATACAGCTAATATTGGGGGTTTGCACAACAACGGTTCTTTCTCTATTAATAGTAGAAGGAAAACCGATCGAAACTGCTTTCGGCATTTTCCCTTCTATATGGCGATCACAATAGGTTTTGATACAATCCGCCAGTCTTTGAGCAGGGTCACACTCAACCCCAAATATTTCTCTCGTACTCAGTCGCTCAAAAGCGGTTAATTCCAACGCGTCATTCACCAAACCCAATCGCATATTGGTACCGCCGATATCAATTCCGAGCACAAGCTGCTCTGTAATTGTCATGGTACCTCCCCCGTTCATAGACATTTTACTCCAGTTTCCTTTTGGAAATTGTCTTTCGCTTTCTGACAGGCTGTCTCCAGATCGGAATCCAAGCTAAAAAGTCCGGAAGAACCAAGCACAAAAACATCTGCTCCCGCTTCATATAAGCGCCCAAAAGTTTTTTGGTTGCAGGAACCATCAATCATAATCTGATAGTGCCACCCATTTTTCTCACGCAGCTCTTTCGCTTCTTTGATTTTATCAAGCATTTCCTCAATAAACGGCTGACCTGCAAATCCAACATCTACCGTCATCAAAGTCAGAACATCAATACGATTGAGATAGTGTTTGCAATAAGAGAGCGGGGTCGCCGGATTCAGTGTTACACCTAACTTACAGCCAACCTGTGCAATATGGTTGAGAGTCCGAAAGCAATCCGTATTCATTGTTTCTGCATGCGGACTGATCATTGCGGCTCCAGCCTCTGCGCAGGCATCGATCCAATCATTTGGATTTGTTGTCATCAAATGCACATCCATTGGCTTTTTCGCGACGCGGGAACACGCACGCATAAAGTCGGGGCTAAGGGTAATGTTTTTACAATAATGACCATCCATAATATCGATATGGTATCCATCCATATTGGAATCCAAGATTTTGATCTGGTTTTTCATATCCAGAAAATCCATACACATTAAGCTAACTGAAAATTTAGGTCTCATTTTTTCTTTTCCTCCAGAGTTTTTACTTATTCTTGAAAATCAGCTCTTGCGGCTTGCTCCGAAGAAACGATCCAACGTTACGGCAATGATCAGCAGGCAGCCCATCGCCAATTGCTGATAATAGCTGGAAACGCCCACCATATTGAGGCCGTTATTGATAACACCGATAATTAAACCACCAATAATCACCTTCGGGATCTTGCCGATTCCACCGAAGAAAGAAGCACCGCCGATGATGACCGCTTCGATTGCATACGTTTCGTAACCAGTGCCCGCATTCGGCTCTGCTGCTGCCAGTCTTGCAATGTTGACCATTCCAGCTAAAGCTGCGCAAAGTCCGGAAATTGCAAAAGCAATAATCGTATGTTTTTTAACTGTAATGCCGGCATACCATGCGGACTGTGTGTTTCCACCCAGTGCATAGAGGTTACGGCCGGACTGACATTTTACTGTAAAGAAAGTTAAAACAGCTGCTGCAACCAGCGCTACAATGATCGGAACTGGAACTACGCCGAAAAGTTTTCCGCCGATACTGGTAGAAAACGAGGCTGGCAACCCAGATACCGCACGCGCATCTGTAACGATATAAACAAGGCTGCGAAGAATCGCCTGTGTGCCCAAAGTGATGATAAAAGGTGGAAGACCTGTCGCCGTCACCAAAACGCCGTTGACCAATCCAACAAAAAGGCCAAAGAAAACGATGCCGACCAGAATGGCCAACCATGGATCGAATCCCGCATTAATCATCAGTTTTGCGGTCATTGCACCGGAAAGTGCCATAATCGAACTGACACTCAAATCAATTCCGCCAAGCAAAATAGCAAAGAATTCTCCAAGACCCAAAAGAATCGTAATGGAACTTTGCTCCATAATCTTAACTAGATTTCCTGTCGTCAAAAAACTGGAAGGCCGCAATACTCCAAATACAACGATCATGATTGCAAGAATCGTAATCGTACTGTAGCGATCCCAGTAATCGCTGAAAGTGAATCTCTTTTTTTCAATCGTCTTCGTGTTCAACTTACTTTCCTCCCGTTATTATGCCATCTCGCTGGTGGCTGCCTTTGCCAGCTTTTCTTCCGTCGCTTCTGTAATATCATAACTGCCTGTAATCCGACCATTCGCCATGATAATGATCCGGTCACACAGTCCCAACAGCTCCGGCATTTCACTGGAAACAACGATTACACCGATTCCTTTATCTGCGAGTCTGCGCATTAATTTATAAATCTCACTCTTGGTTCCGACATCGATTCCTTTTGTCGGCTCATCAAAAATCAAAACCTTTACATTGGCAGCCATCCATTTGCCCAGAATCACTTTTTGCTGATTTCCGCCTGAAAGCTGCGAGGTAAGCTGCTCACGCGAAGTCCACTTAATTCGAATTGCTTCATGCTCTTCGTCTGCCATTTTCTTTTCTTCTAATTCATTGGTCAGTCCGATTAAGCCATCCAATTTAGATTCTTTTAGCTGCCGCGCAATCGAAATATTTCGCTGATTGCTGAAATTTTGGAAGAATCCGGTCTCACGACGGTTTTCCGTCACCATTCCGATTCCATTCCGCAAAGCGTCATAAGGATTTTTAATTTTTAATTTTTTACCATTCAAAAAAATATCGCCGGAAGTTTTTGGTGCAGCTCCATAAATCGCACACATTGTCTCGCTGCGGCCTGCTCCGACCAATCCTGAAAATCCTAAGATTTCCCCTTTTCTAAGATCAAAAGAAATATTTTCGACTAAATGATCTTTACGGGTAAGATTTTTACAGGAAAACATCACATCGCCGAACTGATAATGCTCTTCCGGCAAATGCTGATAGGTTCCTTTAATCTCACGGCCAACCATCTTTCGGATCATATCATCAGTTGTCAGATCAGAAACATTGTAAGTCCCTACATATCCACCATCTTTTAAGATCGTGATTCGATCTCCAATTTTTGAAATTTCGGAAAGCTTATGAGAAATAAAAACGACCCCGCGTCCCTCTGCTTTCAGCTGACGGATAATCGTAAAAAGCTTTTCCACTTCGTCTTCTGTAAGAGAAGAGGTCGGTTCGTCCATCACAATAACTTTCGCATTGAACGCAATTGACTTTGCAATTTCGACCATTTGCTTTTCACTGATGCTCAAATCTCCTACGTTGGTAGTCGGCGTACAATGGGAAAGGTTCACTTTCTTGAGCAGTTCTTTTGTCTTTGCATTCATTGTTGCATAATCAACAACAGAGACAGGGCCTGCCTTTTTCATCGGCAACCGCCCCATAAAGAGATTTTCACGAATATCAAGCCAGTTAACGACACTAAGTTCCTGATAAATAATGCTAATGCCGCCTTCGGATGACAAATGCGGAGTCAACCTGTCGTACTCTTTTCCGTTGAGTACAATGCTGCCTTCATCTGGCTTATAAGCACCGCTAAGTACCTTCATCAAAGTTGATTTTCCTGCGCCGTTTTCTCCAAGTAAAACATGCACCTCGCCGGGACACACATCAAAATTAATCTTGTTAAGTGCTACAACCCCTGGAAAACGCTTGGTGATATTCTTCATTTGAACAATTGGTTCCAAACGTATTCTCTCCTTTCAAAGTAAAATCCGATTCTAAAGATATCCTAAAGATTCGGTTCGGCCAGACGCTGTCAGCAGGGCAGGCACTTCAAGTTTTCTGCTTTTTCTGCAGTGCCTACCGCTCACAGCGCCTGCTGCAATTCCTTGCAGAGGCGCCGTTTGCAATGCTTCTTAAAAAATGATCTTACTTTTTGAGATACTGAGAAGCATTATCTTTGGTAATCAGAATTGCGTCAATGCTGTAAACCGGAACATCTGCACCAACCTGGGGCTTTGCATCTTTCTGAACAGCCTCAGCCAACAGATCAAGTCCCTTTGCGCCGACGGAAGCAGGATCCTGTGCAACAGTAGCTGCGAGTTTACCATCCGCTACAGACTGGATTGCATCATCATTACCATCGGTTCCGCAAACCTTGACGTTCTTTCCGGAAGCATCAACAGCTTCCTGAACGCCCATTGCCATCGTATCATTGCAGCAATAAATTGCTTTCAGGTCCGGGTGAGCAGTGATATAGTTGGTCGCAACATCATATGCCTTGGTACGATCCCAATCAGCAGGCTGGCTCTCTACAATTTTCAAGCCAGCTGCTTCAAAAGCGGCTTTTGCGCCATCGCGGCGATTTTCACCGGAAACAGCACCGGCTTTGCCTTCAACGATAGCGACTTCGCCGGAACCACCGATTTGCTTGATCAGATTTTCTGCGCCCATCTTGCCGACTGCTTTGTTATCGGTTGCGACATAAGCATAGCAAGAACCGCCTAACTTAGAAAGTGCATCCATGTTGATTTTTTCATCAACATCAACGATTTTAATTCCCTTGGAAGTTGCATCTGCAATTGCATTGTTCAGGTTTACATCGGAAATTGGAGCAACGCCGATTGCTTTGTAAGTTCCTTTGGAAATTGCGTTTTCAAGTAGAGAAACCTGACCTTCGACGTCATCCTCAGTATTTGCGGCATAAATGTCAACTTTGACGCCGAGTTTATCAGCTTCTGCCTGAATTCCATCCCGCATGCTCTGCCAGAACTGGCTGGACAAGACCTTCAGAATGACCGCATACTGAGCTTCTCCTGAAGCTGCTGCAGTGCTGGCAGCAGAACTGGATGCTGCCGTAGATGCTGTGGATGATGAGCTGGACGACCCGCAGGCTGCCATGCTCAGGCTCATTGCAGCAGCCATAACTGCTGCAATAAAAGCTTTCATTTTTTTCATACTAAACTTCCTCCTAAATTTTGTTCCGATACAAATTCGGATATTTTCGGGAAACCATAGAATGTAATCGATTTCCCACTTTCATTTACAATATACTATTGTGCCAAATATAAGTCAATACATGAATTCTTTTTCGGATGAATGTTGAGTAATCGTTTGCGCAATTTGTGCAAATTGCTCATTGTGAAAGATAAAACAATCACAATCAAGTTGCAAATTGAACAAAATTCCCTGATTTTGGAAAAAATCAGGGAATTTTGTTCGTTTATTTAAAAAGTGATCAATTTGGGCGACAAGTTGAATTTCGCACCGTTAAGCTAACGGGAAGACGATAATGATGGTGAATTTGTTTTCCATCATGCATCATCTCAAAAAGAAGCTTTGCAGCCATCCGAGACATCTGGTCGATATCCTGATGCACACTGGTGATTCCCGGACCACATGCTGCCGCTATTTGGCAGTCATCAAATCCGGTTACTAAAATATCTCTTGGAACCTCTAATCCACGCTCACGCAAAGCGATCACTGCGCCGGCAGCCAACGTATCTGTAGTTGACATAATTCCATCAAACTTTGCTTCTCGATTCAGCATAAATAAAATGGATTCTCTGGCTTCTTCCATCGAAACAGCCTTCAGATTAATACACAAAGAACGCTCCTCTTTAATCTTGAATTCGTCCAATGCACGCCGAAATCCACAATATCGGGCAAACTGATTGGAATCGTTTCCTAGGCTTTTCAAAATCAAAATATGACGGCATCCGGATTGAATCAGTTCCTTTGTTGCGAGATATCCGCCCTCTTCATTATCAGATTCAATCATTACTTCTTCTTTGTCCTGACTATTGGAAGGGCGGTCCACATAGACGACCGGCAAATCCCCAAGTTCCTCATAATTTCTCATTCCGGAAATCAGCACAATTCCGCTGACATTTTGTGCTGTTAAGGACTGGATGTGCTTACTTTCCAGCTCTTCGGATTCATTTGTATTGCAGATCAGGCAGGAATATCCTCTTCGAAACAAATCCATCTCCAAATGAAGGACCAAATTTGCAAAATGCGGGTTCGTAATATCCGGTACAATGATCCCTACTACACGGGTACGGCTGGTTCGCAATCCTTTTGCACTCATATTCGGAATGTAATCGTTTTCTCGGATAACACGGCGCACACGTTCTTCCGTTTCCTTTGAAAAGCGACCGTTCTGATTGATCACACGCGAAACGGTTGCCGTAGAAACGCCGGCCAATTTGGCAATTTCTTTAATACTTTTTGCTTTCTCCATGACGGCTTCCTCTTTCTTTTATCATACCTAAATATCATACTGATTCGCACGTGTTTTTGCAAGACACTTTTTAAGATAAAATTGCCGCCAGAAATTTGATTTCTGGCGGCAAAAACCAACATTTCAGTAAGAAACAACCTTAGTTCCATATGGAATATTATCATAAATCCATTTTGCATTTTCCAATCTTAAGCGAACACATCCATGCGAAAGTGCCATTCCGACTCGATTATCCATTGGGTAATCCGGCGTCGGATACTGATAATATAAAGTGGAATGGAACAGAAAATCCCCACAAAACTGCGTATAGTAAAAGCATCTCGCAGAACCGGAATCAAAATAATATCCCTTAGACGACGTCGAAAATTCTCCGGTAATCGTAGGGGTTCCCGGCGCTCCATTTGCACAATCCCATGTATAAAGACGGTTCCAGTTTCCGGACCATCCATAAAACACAGAAACTTTATGCACACTTGTATTCACAAGAATCAAATAATTGGTATCACTGCTATATCCTTGTGCCCGCTCTTCCATCTCTGCAATTTCAGGCGGTACATCCACCAAAACGCCATCATTATCCGCATAATAAATGGTACCGTCGGGGGCACGATAAGTTCCGCGTACTTCATATCCTGTATCTTCTCGGCCGTAATACTTTTTTTCATCTGCGGTAAACGACCCAATGACGGCGCCAGGGTGTCCCGAGACTGCAGAATCATTTAAATAATAGCGCTGCAAAGTTCCATTATCATATTCCGATGTGATAAGCCAACCGGTTGTCTCTTGCAAATAACCATTTTGATCTGCAAGGAACATCTGTCCACTAATTACTTTTTTCCCTCTTAAAACATGCCCTTCATCTGGAATTCCGTAATAGGAATATCCATCTAAATCAAAAAATCCTGTTTTAACAATCGAATAATTTCCGGTTGGATTTTCCAGATAATAGCGCTCTGTAACCCCATCGTATTGGCTCGTTTCAAGCCATCCGGTTTGAGTCAGCAAGGTTCCATCGCTATTTGCAAGATAGAAAGTTCCATCCGGGGCTTGATATTTTGCGCAGACAAGATACCCTTCATCTTCTCGGCCGTAATAATAAGTCCCGTTTATGCTGAAAACGCCTGTCTTGACTGCGTGGGTCTCAGAATCAATATAATATGGTGCCCAATAGCCATCATATTGATTCGTTACAACCATACCTGCGTTTCTTAAAGTACCATCGCTATTTGCAAGATAGAAATGCCCGTTTGGTGCTTTGTACTTTCCGCAGACAAGATACCCTTCATCTTCGCGGCCATAATAATAAGTTCCATTTACGCTGAAAAGGCCTGTCTTAACTGCATGAGTTTCAGGGTCAATATAATACGGTGCCCAGTAACCGTCATAGTCTGGTGTGATTAAGAAGCCAGGGTTTCTTAAAGTACCGTCACTATTTGCTAAGTATGTCTTTCCGTCGGGTGCTTTGTACTTTCCGCAGGCAAGATAACCTTTATCTTCCCGGCCGTAATAGTATGTACCGTTTACGCTGAAAAGCCCTGTCTTAACTGCATGAGTTTCAGGGTCGATATAATACGGTGCCCAATAGCCATCATAATCTGGGGTTACTAGAAAACCAGTGCCTCGTAAAGTACCGTCACTATTCGCTAAGTAGGTTTTTCCATCCTGCGCTTTGTACTTTCCACAGGCAAGATAGCCCTGATCTTCCCGACCGTAATAATAAGTACCGTTTACGCTGAAAAGTCCTGTCTTGACTGCATAGGTGTTAGGATCGATATAATACGGCGCCCAATAACCATCATATTGATTCGTTACAACTAAGCCAGGATCTCGCAAGGCTCCGTCACTATTCGCTAAATAGGTTTTTCCATCCGATGCTTTATATTTTCCGCAGGCAAGATAGCCTTTATCTTCCCGGCCGTAATAATAAGTACCGTTTACGCTGAAAAGTCCTGTCTTGACTGCATGGGTGTTAGGGTCAATATAATACGGCGCCCAATAGCCATCATATTGATTCGTTACAACTAAGCCAGGATCTCGCAAGGCTCCATCACTATTCGCTAAATAGATTTTTCCATCCGGTGCTTTGTACTTTCCGCAGGCAAGATAGTCTTTATCTTCCCGGCCGTAATAATAAGTCCCGTTTACGTTGAAAAGTCCTGTCTTAACTGCGTGGGTTTCAGGGTCGATATAATACGGCGCCCAATAGCCGTCATAATCTGGCGTTACCAGAAAGCCGGGATCTCTCAAAGTGCCATCGCTATTGGCTAAGTAGGTTTTCCCATCTGGTGCTCTGTACTTTCCACAGGCAAGATAGCCTTTATCTTCCCGACCATAATAATAAGTACCGTTTACGCTGAAAAGTCCTGTCTTGACTGCGTGGGTTACAGGGTCAATATAGTAAGGTGCCCAGTAACCATCATAATCCGGGGTCACTAAAAAACCGGGATTTCGCAAAATCCCGTCGCTGCTTACTAAATAGAGGTCCCCATTGTCCCCCTTTTGCTTGCCCCCACTGAGAATCGTTCCATCTGTCTGGGCATAGCTAAACCCTTTTTCTGTCTGAAACAGTTCACTTGTCTTTCTGACCCCTGTCTCACAATCCAGATAATACTGCTTTCCATCCAGCTGCAGCCAGCCCTTTTGCTTTTCTCCGCTCTTGTAGTAATAGACAGCTCCGTTTTCTGTTACCCAGCCATCAGAAACAGGCGGTGTCACTGTCTGCAGCGATGCTGTTGAAGAGGTAGTCCCTCCTATATCTGATGCGGGATTTCCTGTATCGCTCGAAGGAGCCGAGGAAACCGTATTTTGTTCACTTGTGCTCTCAGAGGATGAAGATAAACTTGATGCTGAACTTTCTACTGTACTCGATATGGAAGATACCGGTTGTAAAACTGTAGTTTCTACTTTAGAGCTTCCTTCTTCCTGTGCATAAGCGAAAGGAAGCACCGCTGCAACGGTAAAGGTAGCTATGCTAACTACGCACAGCATTTTTTTGAATGCTTTCATCACTTTTCCCTACTTCTCTTTTATAATATAAATATTTTAGCATATATTTAAAAATTTTACAAAATCATTTTATAAAAATTTCTAAAATTTGTATAGATAGCCAAGTTCATTTATATGTTTTCCTTTTTATTTTTATACAATATAAAAAAAGATTGCAAACCCACTATTTTCTAGGTTTGCAATCTTTTTTTGTTTCATTATGAATTTTATTGAACTCTCAGGAATTCTCCATAGACCCAGCCAACTGTCCCATCTGTTTTCTGAATCTGATACCAAACAGCACCATTTACAAGCTGTTGGTTCAAAACAACAACCTCTTCATTGGGGAACATTTGACCAATTGGATCTCCATTCGGAGCCGTCTGTCTGACATTTACAGATCCATCAGTTGCCGTACAAATTCCTGTCTTCGTCGATTCAGGGATTCCGGCTGTGTTATACCGGTCCAAATCTGCATTTCCGTTAATCCCGTCTATCGCTCCCTTAGAACTGTACTGCCAAAGAGAAGTCTTTACATCTGGCGAAGCAACTTCATATTGAGCATACCAAATTGGATACTGCTCCAGTTTAGAATAATCAAAATAATTCCGATAATAATCCAAGTTCGTGTAATTTCCAGCAATATATCCCGCGGATTTCATCGCTTCGATAAACGCAACCGCCATATCGGTAATATTTTCTTTGGTCGGTTCAACTTTGTTGATTTTTTGATAATAACTGTAAGAAGCATATTCAAAATCGTAAAATGCTGGGAAAGTTAAACGATCTTTATAAGGAGCCAATGTGTTTGCAAAAATAGAAGCTTCCAGTTTAGCATCCTCAACACTTGTGGCATAACTAAACCAGTAGGAACCAACTTTAATTCCCGCTGCCAGAGCCCCTTCAATATTTTGAATAAAATACGGATCAATTTGGTCAGAGACATCCCCATGACCCGCTTGTATAATTGCAAAGGAAATTCCGGCATTTTTGACCTTGTTCCAATCAATAACTCCCTGATATTTGGAAA
Organism: Caproicibacterium sp. NSD3; assembly: GCF_053613275.1. NCBI lineage: Bacteria > Bacillati > Bacillota > Clostridia > Eubacteriales > Oscillospiraceae > Caproicibacterium > Caproicibacterium sp. NSD3. The sequence continues at coordinate 706,027 of NZ_CM132119.1, read as the reverse complement.
CATCAACTCCAAGCATTTTATCATTCAAAACGCCATCATCCCCAGAAGTATAAACATCTCCGTTCGGATTGGTATAGGTGCCTCGAACAATATAGCCATAGTCCTCTCGACCATAGTAGTTTTTCTCATCCACCATAAAAATTCCCGTCTTGACTGCATGAGTATTTGCGTCAACATAGTACATCTGCAAACTGCCATCATAATCAGATGTAGAAACCCATCCGGAAGCTTTTAAAGTTCCATCGCTCTGAGCAAGATAAAAATTTTCATCCGGTGCTTTGTACTTTCCGCAGGCAAGATAACCTTTATCTTCCCGGCCGTAATAATAAGTCCCGTTTACACTGAAAAGTCCTGTCTTAACTGCATGAGTTTCAGGGTCGATATAGTAAGGTGCCCAATAACCGTCATAATCTGGGGTCACCAGGAAACCAGGATCTCGCAAAGTACCATCACTATTCGCTAAATAGGTCTGCCCATTCGGTGCTTTGTACTTTCCGCAGGCAAGATAGTCTTTATCTTCCCGGCCGTAATAATAAGTCCCGTTTACACTGAAAAGTCCTGTCTTGACTGCATGGGTGTCAGGGTCAATATAATACGGTGCCCAGTAACCGTCATAGTCCGGGGTTACTAGAAAGCCAGTGCCTCGTAAAGTTCCGTCGCTATTGGCTAAATAGGTTTTCCCGTCCGGCGCTTTGTACTTTCCGCAGGCAAGATAACCTTGATCTTCCCGACCGTAATAGTAGGTACCGTTTACGTTGAAAAGTCCTGTCTTGACTGCATGGGTGTTAGGGTCAATATAATACGGCGCCCAATAGCCATCATATTGATTCGTTACAACTAAGCCAGGATCTCGCAAGGCTCCATCACTATTCGCTAAATAGATTTTTCCATCCGGTGCTTTGTACTTTCCGCAGGCAAGATAGTCTTTATCTTCCCGGCCGTAATAATAAGTCCCGTTTACGTTGAAAAGTCCTGTCTTAACTGCGTGGGTTTCAGGGTCGATATAATACGGCGCCCAATAGCCGTCATAATCTGGCGTTACCAGAAAGCCGGGATCTCTCAAAGTGCCATCGCTATTGGCTAAGTAGGTTTTTCCGTCCGGCGCTTTATACTTTCCGCAGGCAAGATAGCCTTTATCTTCCCGACCATAATAATAAGTACCGTTTACGCTGAAAAGTCCGGTCTTGACTGCATGGGTATTAGGGTCAATATAATACGGTGCCCAATAGCCGTCATAATCTGGCGTTACCAGAAAACCGGGATCTCGCAAAATCCCGTCGCTGCTTACTAAATAGAGGTTCCCATTGTCCCCCTTTTGCTTGCCCCCACTCAGAATCGTTCCATCTGCCTGGGCATAGCTAAACCCTTTTTCCGTCTGAAACAGTTCGCTTGTCTTTCTAACTCCTGTTTCAGAATCCAGATAATACTGCTTTCCATCCAGCTGCAGCCAGCCCTTTTGCTTTTCTCCGTTCTTGTAGTAATAGACAGCTCCATTTTCCGTCACCCAGCCATCGGAAACTGAAGGCGCCACTGTCTGCAGCGATGCTGTTGAAGAGGTCGTCCCTCCTATATCTGATGCGGGATTTCCCGCCTCGCTCGAAGGAGCCGAGGAAACCGTATTTTGTTCACTTGTGCTCTCAGAAGAGGAAGATAAACTTGATGCTGAACTTTCTACTGCACTTGATGTAACATTTGCAGAAGAAGCAGAAGCCGACTGCACACTTGACACTTGATTTTGAAAAGGTTGTTCCGAACTGCTGACTTCTTGTGCATTAACAGGGAATGTACACAAGGCAAGTCCAAACAAAATTGTTCCTAAAAAGCTAAGCTTTCTTTTATGTACGACCAAAGTAATTGATCTCCTTTCTAAAAAAATTCTTTTTATAAAACGACTGCGCTTCGACACCCAAGGCCCAGAAAACGGCTTTCCACAAGGGCGCGGTCATAAGCTTTTACTCCATTCCCATCATAGGGGTCATTGAAATAATAATAGTCTGAGTCATACCCGACTAAAACCAAACAATGCTCGTTAGCAGGCCATGTAAAGATTTCGCCGGTAACAGAATCCCCGTAATCATAATAATCTACAGATTGAATTCCGGGATCTGTAATCATCCATGTCTGGGAGGGATAACTAGGAAGCATATTAATTGTTGCCCAAACAAGAACGGGTTTTCCAACCGATACATACGATTCTGCCAACTCCTGTAAAGAAGTTCCAGTTGTGATCACTGCTCTATGCCCTTCCGGCAAAACCTGATTCATTGCATTTACAATGACAGGTGGAAAGCACCCAAATCCGTCTGGAAGATATGGATTCCCAACAAAGCATTCGTCTGGGCTAGGACCAGCAAGCCCCGTCCACGAATCAATAGAACTCAAATCTGTACATGGGATACGAGAAACCCATTCGTCCTCAGAAATAGGGACTCCATAATACTGCAGCACCATATATGCACTCACTAATTCGCATCCAGTGGGAAGATTTCCCTCCTGGCTCAAATATGGAACATTAATCCATGCCGTATCGGGAATTGCTCCCAAAATTCCATTTTGATCTCCATAATAACGGGTTCCATCCGGAGCATAATAGATGCCAACCACAAGAGATCCATTATCTTCCCGGCCATAATAGTCATAGCCGTCCACACTAAATTTTCCTGTTTTAACAATCGAATAGTTTCCGGTTGGATTTTTCAGATAATAGCGCTCTGTAACCCCATCATATTGGCTCGTTTCAAGCCATCCGGTTTGAGTGAGCAAGGTTCCATCGCTATTTGCAAGATAGAAAGTTCCATCCGGGGCTTGATATTTTGCGCAGACAAGATACCCTTCATCTTCTCGGCCATAATAGTAAGTACCGTTTATGCTGAAAAGTCCTGTCTTAACCGCATGAGTCTGCGCATCAATATAATACGGTGCCCAGTAACCGTCATAGTCTGGTGTGATTAAGAAGCCAGGGTTTCTTAAAGTACCGTCACTATTTGCTAAGTATGTCTTTCCATCCGGTGCTTTGTACTTTCCACAGGCAAAATAGCCTTGATCTTCCCGGCCGTAATAATATGTACCGTTTACGCTGAAAAGGCCTGTCTTAACTGCATGAGTTTCAGGGTCGATATAATACGGTGCCCAATAACCGTCATAATCTGGGGTCACTAGGAAGCCAGAATCTCGCAAAGTACCGTCACTGTTTGCTAAGTAGGTCTGCCCATTCGGTGCTTTGTACTTTCCGCAGGCAAAATAGCCTTGATCTTCCCGACCGTAATAGTAGGTACCGTTTACGCTGAAAAGTCCTGTCTTGACAGCGTGGGTTTCAGGGTCAATATAATACGGCGCCCAGTAACCGTCATAATCTGGCGTTACCAGAAAGCCGGGATCTCTTAGAGTGCCGTCACTATTCGCTAAATAGGTTTTTCCATCCTGCGCTTTGTACTTTCCGCAGGCAAGATAGCCTTTATCTTCCCGACCATAATAATAAGTACCGTTTACGCTGAAAAGTCCTGTCTTAACTGCATGGGTGTTAGGGTCAATATAATACGGCGCCCAATAACCATCATAATCTGGGGTCACTAGAAAGCCAGGGGCTCGTAAAGTACCGTCGCTGTTGGCTAAGTAAGTCTGCCCATTCGGTGCTTTGTACTTTCCACAGGCAAGATAGTCTTTATCTTCCCGGCCGTAATAATAAGTTCCGTTTACGCTAAAAAGCCCAGTCTTAACAGCGTGGGTATTAGGGTCAATATAATACGGCGCCCAATAGCCGTCATAATCTGGCGTTACCAGAAAGCCGGAATCTCTTAAAGTGCCATCGCTATTGGCTAAGTAAGTTTTTCCGTCCGGCGCTTTATACTTTCCGCAGGCAAGATAGCCTTTATCTTCTCGACCGTAATAGTAGGTACCGTTTACGCTGAAAAGTCCTGTCTTGACTGCATGGGTGTTAGGGTCAATATAATACGGTGCCCAATAGCCGTCATAATCCGGGGTTACCAGAAAACCGGGATCTCGCAAAATACCATCGCTACTTGCTAAGTAGAGATTCCCGTCGTCCCCCTTTTGCTTGCCCCCGCTCAGAATCGTCCCATCTGCCTGGGCATAGCTAAACCCTTTTTCTGTCTGAAACAGTTTGCTTGTCTTTCTGACCCCCGTCTCAGAATCCAGATAATACTGCTTTCCATCCAGCTGCAGCCAACCCTTTTGCTTTTCTCCATTCTTGTAGTAATAGACAGCTCCATTTTCCGTTACCCAGCCATCGGAAACAGGCGGTGTCACTGTCTGCAGCGATGCTGTTGAAGAGGTAGTCCCCCCTAAATCTGATGCGGGATTTCCCGCCTCGCTCGAAGGAGCCGAGGAAACAGAAGAGCTGGAATCAGATGTTATCGCTGATTCCGATGATGTTGAAGATGTCGAGGATACTTGACTATTACTCTCTGAAACAGGTTGGGATTCTGCTTGCTCCTGCGAAAAAGAAGAAAGTGCATTTTCAGATGATGAAGTCGGTTCTGCAGCATATATCGGAGTCAAAGCAGTCCCAATTCCCAATAATGCCGTTATCAACATCATTCCAAATTGTTTGTGTTTCAAGGGGGGATACCTCCTTAACGAATTTTAAAATTAATTTGATAAGCATAGCACAGATCTCCAAAATACACTTTCCATGCTCCCTTTGTGGTATGGTAATATCGCTCATATTCTTTTAAGCTTCCTATCAAAGAAAGCCAGGAAGAAAAATGTTTTTTAGAAAGAAAGGCCAGTCTCTTTTTTTCGAATGCAATTGCTTTTCGAATTTCTTCGGTATCCCGGTCGGTAAGGCATGGATATTGGTCTCTTGTTTTTAAAATCCATTCATGCGCTTCTATCGATTTTTGGAGAGCAGCTTTTCTTTTTTCCGTATCATCGATTAGGGTCTTACGGGAAACTGCAGAAAGAGAAGTGTTATCTCCGTGAAAGCGATACTGAAAAAGAGGCTGATGTAAAATTTGATTTTCTCCCAAAAGGGCAGCCATCATATTAAGTGTCCAGTCATGCCCTAAAATAGGGCTTAAATGCTCCCGATCTGCTTTCTGGATTACCGGGCGCCGCAAACACATCGCACACCCTCGAATACGAGAGCAAACGATCTGGCTGTCAACTGAAACCGGCTCTATGTTGCCGCTCTGATCTGTAATCGCATTTAAAACTTTATTTTCTTCGGAAAACGGATCTCCATTGCCGTCAATCAGCGTATATGCGGAAGAAAGCGCCATACATTCCGCATGGTGCTCCATATATTCTGTCATGATTTTCACTTTGTTCGAAAGCCATACATCATCTTGATCACTCAAAAACACGATCTCTCCGTGCGTATGATCCAATGCAGAAAAGAAGTTTCCATTAAATCCTAGATTGTGTTCATTCACAATCAGATGCCAGGTTTCTTCCAGATGATTTTCTTTAATAAACCGCGTGACGATTTGTGCGGTTTGATCTTTCGAAGCATCATCGCTGATCACTACTTCATCAACAGGACGTGTCTGATGCAAAATAGAATTCAGCTGCTGTAAAATATATTTTTCTCCGCAATAAGTTGCCATTGCAACAGAAATCATTTTTATTTTTCCAGCCTTTCTTGTTCGGGTTGCTCGGCGCCAACCGTTGCCAAAGCAAGATACATAATAAAGCTCAGGGCATTCGCCGTAAAGAGCAATGGATTTGTCTGAATCGTCAGGAAAAAGCATGTGAAAGTTGCGAACCAAACCGCCAATCTCCACGGCTTCTTTTTCCAATTTCGAATTGCATGAATCATTATACTGACTACTAACAGCACCCATACAGCAAACCCTACCACTCCCATTTTAAAGAGCAGGGAAAGAGAGGTCATCTCATAAGCATAAGGAGCAGATTTTCCGGGATATCCTTCGATACTCCCGCCATAACCACTGCCTAAAATCGGCTTTTGCAGCCAAGCATGAATCAGTTTTTCAGATTCTTCCTTCTTATAGGTGTTAGAAACTGCGGTTCCGATCGTATCAATATCTTCATCGAAAGCACTCTTCGGCGATGCAGAAAGATCCGAAGAAGTCACCGCATTTCCATTAAACGTATTCATGAGGCGATTTAAAATTGTTCCATGAAAGAGAGTTCCGTTGAGCAGCAAAATCGTAGCCGCCACTACCACAACAAATGCGAGCATTTGTCTCCAAACTTTCTTGCGGCCTTTATAGACAGCAAAAACAAAATAAATTGCCATAATCCCGAATCCTGCGGCAGTTCCTCCCCAAAGGGAACGAAGGCCCGGGCAAATAACGCCAAAGGTCAAAACCGCTCCAAGAACATAATCTAACGGCTTAAAGCTGCCTGCCTTAAGGAAAAGCATTAAAAGTCCAATTCCCAAAAGCAAAGAATTAGAAAATACAATCCGTACAATTCCCCATCCGGAGATCAAATCTGCCGTCCGAAAAATCTTGCCAAAATGAACGCCTATGTAATTCAAAATCCCCTGCACGCCATTTTTATGGCCGGTCTCAAAAATCCAAAGACCAATATGGATCACAGCCAAAACAACGATGGTGCGGAAAAAGATTTTTAAGATCGTCTCAAATTGAATTTCTTTGATACGAATCAAAACTGCCAGTGGAAAATACAAAACGAATACCAAAAGCATGCCCGCTTCTGAAACCGCTTGAGAAATGGAACCTCCATTCATTTTTGGAATAATCAGCAGCCAAATACTGTTAATTAACAAAAAGATAAATAAAACGAGGTCCAATTTTCCGATATAATGTCCCAGACTTTTAGGGTCATGACGATTTCTCAAAGAAAATTGAATGTTTTTGTATTTCAATGTAATAAAAATATGAATACACAGCACTACAAAAAACGCCGCAATGATAAACAGATTAGATAAGCGAAAGCTAATTGCTGTACATTGCAGGACATAATAAATAACGAAAAATACCAGCATAAAGTTTGTAACTGCTCGGCTGATATTCCATGTGCGCTGTAAATGGTCGGTCTTTTCTGTCAAAAAAATTCCCCTCTTATTCTCCCATATTTTTCCGCTTTAAAAAGAAAAATAACTTCTTATTTTGATATTTCATCCGATACAAAATCTTTGCAAACAACGCAATCCTTTTCGGATTTTTAGATTTCGCAATTTTTAATACTAAATTCTCCATCTTAGAAGTACCGCCTGCATCTGCCAAAGCTTTTTGAAAGACCGGCTCTTCCAAATCTTTTTGAATGAGCTGCAGCCGTTTTTCGGCTGTCAGGTGGCATTCCGGCAAAAACAGGTCAATCCATCCCGAAAAGACATATTTAATGTAAATAAAATTCGCCGTTGCGACCGTTTCTTTTCCGATCTGCGGGAATCTTTCCAGATACTTCATCAGGCTCAAATGCCTTTTTTTCAGAAATACCGGTTTCTCCGGATGGTAAGAATTCGTAATTCGCTTTGCGTCACGCTGCATATAATGATAAAAGCATTTATTTAAAAAGTCAACCGATGACAAAAAAGGAAGCAGCGACAGATTAAATGCCGTATCCTCGAATATTTCGCCCTCAGGCATTCTGACTTGACTGTTTTTCAGAATCTCTGTCCGATATAATTTATTCCACGCCGGATCAAACAAAAAATTCCGCTTGAGGGAAACCATTCGTTCCGCAATCTGAATTGGATCCGACAAAAACGCTTTTTCCGGAAGATTGCAGGTACGGTCTTCCAGTTTTCCGTCTTTCACCACATCGACATAATACCCGAAAAGGATTAGATCCGCTCCGCTTTCCTGTGCTGCCGAAACGGTCTGTTCCAGTGTATCCAGTTCCAGAAAATCATCAGAATCCACAAACAAAAGATATTGCGCGTCTGCATGATCAATCCCAACATTTCTCGTATGAGAAAGGCCTCTGTTTTCTTTATGAATCACCGAAATACGAGAATCTTTTTTTGCATATTGGTCGCACAAGCTCCCGCTTTTGTCGGTGGAACCGTCGTCTACCAGCAACAAAGAAAAATCGGAAAATGTCTGCTGCAAAATAGAATCCACACAAGCCGGCAAAAATTTTTCTACATTATAAACCGGCACGACCACATCTACCTGAGCCATAAAATCCCCCTAAAATTTTATTTGCCGCGGAATACCCGTCGGCTCTCGTGCAGGACAGAACGGATACTCTTGCGGAAGATGAGCAGATAGCCGCCATAAAGTGCTGCATAACAAGCAAATCCCACCGCTGAAGGCAAAAGCCATGTAAAACAGACAAATCCCACTGAAAGAATACTTTCGGTGAGAACGCTGCGCAAAAACGACAATTCCAAGAAACGGGACAGTACCAATTCAGAGAGGATCTCACGGAATGCCACTGAAACCACCATAAATACAATAATCAGGTAAATATTGTGGAAAACATATCCTCCCAACAAGCTCAATCCAATGCTCACTCCAAAGCTGATTCCATTGATCCATAAAAGTGTCCGCTCGAGACGAAGCACTTTCATATAAGTGGTGCAGAGCAAATTCATCTTGCTGTCAAAGGTACACAGCGGCAAAAGCAGAACCAGATAGGTGAGGCTCTCTTCATACTGCGGTAACCATCTGCTCAGAATCACTTTCACCGGAATGTAGAATAAGAATGCCCCCGGCAAAACCAAATCCAGAAGGTCCCGAACCAACGAATAAAACTTTTTTAGGTTCTTGTCATTTGCCTGCCGCAAAACCGGAAACAGCACCATACTGGCCTGTGAAATGAAGAGCAGAAAAAAGTTTGCCAAAGAAACCGAAAAAGAAAATTTTCCGAAAGCATTAATTCCCCAGAGATTATCCACAACAAAACGCCCGCTGCCTAAAATCAGCATGCTTGCAATATTGGAAAGCATGAGCGTAATGCCGGTAAATACATTGATCTTCACTTCCGGCATTGCCTGAGCAATCGGAACTCCTTTATGGAAAACCATATCTCTGCCCTTGATCACGGTATAAATAAAGCTGATGGTCTTACCGGTCAAATACAGCAAAATAAAAGGAACAAAACTGCGTTCTTTATAAAAGAGCAGCACTAAAACTGCAACAATAAAGGACATCTTATCGATCAGGACGGAGGTGGAATAAACATTTACCCGATTCGTTGCCTGAAAGACATAGCAAAGCATTCCGCCTACATTGCCTACGACCATATAGGCAAACGTAATATAAAGGACAAACTGACGATTCGGATCAGAAATCTGCGTCATCGTATAGATAACACCGAAAATTGTCAGAATGATCTGAAACACTGCTGAAATCCAAAATTCTGTGCAAAGCAAAGAATCGTCTAGATCTTCATAGCGTTTCCCTCCGTAACGCAGATAGATGCCATCGATAAAGCCGAACGAAAAGAAGCCCACATAGGAAACATAAAACAGAAAGAGCTGCCAATAGCTAAACTGTTCTTCCCCGAGAATCTTTGGAACGACCAGAGACATCATCATGCTCAGCAAAAGAGAAATTCCTTGAACCGCAAACGCATAAATCAGATTGTGCATCACGGCCTTAATGCCGGAACGTTTTTCAGACATGAAATTGAACTCCTAAATGTTTAAAATCAGGATGTTTTTGATCTTTATCGCTCAAAAGAAGCTTCATATCTTTAGAGATCGGCCATTTCACTCCAACAGCGGGGTCATCCCATTTAAGGCCGCCCTCATCTTCAGGGTGATAATATTCATCACATTTATAGGTGAATTCCGCTTCATCAGAGAGCACCAAAAATCCGTGAGCAAAGCCACGCGGAATATAAAACTGACGTTTATTTTCAGCCGACAGGATCACTCCGGTCCACTTGCCGTAAGTATCACTACCTGCACGCAGATCGACCGCTACGTCAAAAACTTCTCCGGAAACGACTCGGACCAGCTTTCCCTGCGGATGATTCTTTTGAAAATGAAGCCCGCGTAAAACTCCCTTTGTGGATTTGGACTGATTGTCCTGCACAAAAGTCATACCAAGGCCTGCTGCTTTAAACTCTTCATATTCATAGGTCTCCATGAAATAGCCGCGTGAATCGCCAAAAACAGTCGGCTCAATAATATAAACACCTGAAATGTCAGTCTCTGTAAAACGAAATTTTCCCATTTTGACTCTGCCTCCAAAAATTAAAGCTTTTTACTGTCCCGCCGTCCGCGCACAATCGCGCGAATCTTTGCGCATTTTTGCTTTTCAAACAGGACTTTCATCATCAGCCAATGCTTTACCTCATGCTTTTCCTGCGAAAGATCGGAAAGATCCTCTGCATACTTCCGAATATAATAAGCGGAATTTCTTGCATAGTAATAGGTTCGCATCGGAGAATGATTATAAACATAAATTTTCTTCTGCAATCTTTTGATATGCAGAAGCTTTCCGAGATTCTCTAAAAAATCAACTTCATCCGCCCTGCCGAGCTGTTGGTGAAGGCAAACGGAATTGACACGCAAAATTCGATAGCCGCGCTTTTTCAGGCGAATACAAAAATCGTAATCCACATAATCGATAAAAAGGCGCTCATCAAATCCACCGATTTCTTTCCATGCTTTTATTGAAGTCATCCCGGCAGAAGTAATACAGCGTTCTACTTCTGTAAAAGGTTCTTTCAATTCCGGTAAGGAAAGAGATTCTCCTTTTTTTTCATAGAGAATCACCGGCGTGAAAATTGCGACATTTTTCTGCTCGATCTGCGAAAGATAAGCACCGACCAAATTTTCCTCACAGACAGAATCCTGATCCAACGTTATGACCCACTCAAAACCATCTTTTTCGGCCATCTCCATACAAGCATTGAGCGCTGCGGCGATTCCTTTATTTTCTCCCAATGGAATCAGCGAGACTTTCTTAAAAGAAGATAAAAAGTCTTGTACAGCAGATAAATTTTCAGAACCGTTATCCGCAAGATATAAATGCTCCACCTGTGGAGAAATATGCTTCAGATTCTGTTCCAAACGGGAAAGTTCCGAATTATAGAGAACAATTCCCGCGGCAATTTTGGGATTCATCGATTTGCGTACATCCTTTTATAATAATTCTGATAGTCACCGGAAGTCACATTTTTCATCCAGTCTTCATGATCAAGATACCACTGAAGCGTCTTTTTAATGCCGACCTCAAACGTCGTCTCCGGATACCAGCCAAGTGCATTTTTAATCTTGGTCGGGTCAATTCCGTAGCGGCGGTCGTGCCCTTTACGATCCGTCACATGGCGAATCAGGTCTTCGCTTACTGTATCGTCGACATGTTCTTTAATATACCCAATAATGGTCTTAACAATGAAGATATTCGGCCGCTCATTATGGCCGCCAATATTATAAACCTCACCCAAAACGCCGCCGTTGATGACCATATCAATCGCCTTGCAGTGATCTTCTACATAAAGCCAGTCACGAACTTGCATGCCGTCTCCGTAAATTGGAAGCTCTTTATGGCTGAGGGTATTATTCATAATCAACGGAATCAATTTTTCCGGGAACTGATAAGGCCCGTAGTTATTAGAACAGCGGGTAATATTAATCGGGAAATGGTAGGTATCAAAATAGGCCTTCACAAAAAGGTCTGCTGAAGCTTTACTGGAAGAATACGGGCTGTGCGGGCAAAGCGGTGTCGTCTCCATAAAGAAGCCTTCTTTGCCCAGAGCACCGTATACCTCATCTGTCGAAACCTGCAGATATTTGACCCCTTCACGATACTGATCGTCTCCGATCAGCCATGCATTTTTTGCGCAGTTCAAAAGATTAACCGTACCGAGCACATTGGTCTCCACAAAAATTTCCGGATTGGAAATGCTGCGGTCCACATGGCTTTCTGCCGCAAAGTTGACGACATAATCGATCTGATGCTCTTTGAAAACATTTGTTACTGCTTCTTTATCACGAATATCGGCCTGCACAAAAGAATATCTCGGATCATTTTCAATCTCTCTGAGGTTTTCCAGATTTCCTGCATACGTTAATTTATCCAGATTAATGATCGAAATATCGTCATATTTTTTTAGCATATAATGAATAAAGTTCGAACCGATAAATCCGGCGCCGCCGGTTACCAAATAGGTTTTTTTCATTCATATCCCTCTCATTTCTTTTAAGCTTTTTCGTTGATTTCAGTCAAATAGCGGCTCAGGGCATCCTGCCATGCTGGCAGCCTATGAAACCCATTTTCCACCAGTTTATCTTTGGACATTCTGGAGTTTTCCGGACGATGTGCTTTTGCCGGGTACTGATCACTTGGAATTGCATTCACCTTTGTAGAACGTCCGGCCTGACGAAAAATCTCTTTGGCAAAATCCGACCAGCTGCAATAACCCTCATTGGTTGCATGGTAAACGCCGTATTTTTCCGTTTCGGCCATATCGCAGAGAAGCGGCGCCAAGTCCGCTGTATAAGTAGGAGAACCAATCTGATCGCAAACGACCGAAACTTCATCATGTGTTTCGGACAAGCGCAGCATTGTCTTGATAAAGTTGTTCCCATTTTTGCCGAACACCCACGAAATTCGGACGATAAAATAGCGATTAAGCAGCGCTTGTACCGCTTTTTCACCTTCCAGTTTTGTTTCGCCGTAAACACTCAGCGGACCGGTAGGATCGTCTGGCTCATAAGCATGATCTCCCACGCCCGGAAAGACATAATCCGTACTGATATAAATCATTTTTGCATTGAGTTCTTTACAGACCTTTGCGATATTTCGCGGCCCTTCTTCATTGACTTTGCGGCAAAGATCAAGCTGTTCTTCCGCACGGTCCACCGCCGTAAACGCGGAACAATGAATCACGGTATCCGGATGATATTCTTTGATAAACTTTTCTGTTGCCTCTAAGTCTGTAATATCAAACTGCTCCAGATCAGCACCGATGCAGTCCATCTTTCTGCTCTTGAGCACTTTCATCACATCATAGCCAAGTTGACCTTTTACGCCTGTTACCAATACTTTCATAATCGGTTCCTTTCCAAAATCAATACCGAATTTTTCCTTCTAGCACTTTTTTTAAATGCACCCCATACGTAGACTTTCCGTAAAGATTGGCAGAGTCCAAAAGTTCTTTCGGACTGATCCAGCCGTTACGGAAAGCAATTTCTTCCGGAGCGGAAATTTGAATGCCCTGACGAGTCTCAATCACTTTGACAAACTCAGAAGCTTCATTGAGCGCGTCCATTGTGCCGGTATCAAGCCAGGCATATCCGCGCCCAAGTGTTACCACATTCAGAGTTCCCTCTTCCAGATATATTTTATTTAAATCAGTAATTTCCAGTTCGCCCCTTGCAGAAGGCTTTACGCGGTGCGCGTATTCGCAAACATGGCTGTCATAAAAATAGAGCCCAGTTACCGCATAGTTGGACTTTGGATGGCTTGGCTTTTCTTCCAGAGAGACAGCCCGTCCTTCCTCATCAAATTCAACGATTCCAAACCGCTCCGGATCCTCCACATAATAGCCGAAAACCGTCGCGCCGGATTTCTGAGCGGCTGCTTTGCGCAGATGGTCTCCCAGTCCGCTTCCATAAAAGATATTATCTCCCAGCACCATTGCGCAAGAGTCCCCATTAATGAATTCTTCTCCCAAAAGAAATGCCTGGGCAAGTCCATCGGGAGAGGGCTGTTCTTTATAAGAAAGATGGACCCCGTATTTGGAGCCGTCCCCTAAAAGCCGTTCAAAATTCGGCAGATCTTGCGGCGTAGAAATAATAAGGATATCACGAATTCCCGCCAACATTAAGGTGGAAAGCGGATAATAAATCATTGGTTTATCATAGATTGGAAGCAGCTGTTTGGAAGTAACCATCGTAAGCGGATAAAGCCGCGTACCGGAACCCCCTGCAAGAATAATTCCTTTCATCAGAAAAAAGCCCCTTTCTTATTTTTTCTCTGAGCTTTAAATTTTATAAAAGTGCTTATTTTACGAATCCTTGTTTGATGGAAGCGATGCCCTTTGCGGATCATTTCTCCATTTTTTAAAATACAAAAGCATCGAAGAAATCTGAATCTTCAAAAAATGAAAGCTTTTGGAACTGGCACGCTCCCAGAGATGTGTTACACTGGTAAACGGGCAAAACAAAACTTCTCCGTACTTTTGGGCTCTTCTGGTAAGATCGGCATCCTCAAAATACATAAAGAAATCATCGTCAAAACCGCCGAGCTTTTTTAGAATATCCGTACGGATCACAGAAAAACACCCCGTACAAAAATCAATCGGGGTCGGCTCTGTCAGCTTTTCATTTTTCATGGTGTATTCTGCACGCCACTTGGGAAATGGCCCCCCGAGTCTTTCCAGTCTACCGCCCAATAAATAGCGGATTTTCGGGCGGCGTTTGGGCAGAAACTGCTCCGACCCATCCTCATTTAAAATCTGCGGCGTTACCATAACTGCCTCCGGATGGTTGTCCAGATATTCACAAAGCTTTGGAATCGAATCTTCCCGAACGCTGATATCGGGATTGACAATCGCATGATACTGAGAATCAATTTTCTCGATAATCTGATTATGTCCGTGGCCGAAGCCTTTATTTTCTTTGGAACGCAAAACCGTTACAGTTGGATAATGCTGCTCAATCCACTCTGCCGTGCCATCTGTGGAACAGTTGTCCAAAATGACCACTTGACATTCTTCCGGTGAAAAAAAAGAAGTCAGCTGAGAAAGCAGCCGTCCAATTTCATTTTTACTGTTATAAGTGACAATCCCAACGGAATATCGGTACATGAAAACACCCTTCCCCTGATTCTTCATCGGAAGCAGGTCCTGAAATTCGTGTGAAAATTTTATCTTAAACTTCATAATTCACATAATTCAACCAATATTTACAGTCTTATTAAGTATATACAAAATGAATTTCAAATGCAAGACTTATAAAATGAACGTTTTGTAACGTCAAAATGTTCCATTTTTTCTATTAATCCGTCGAGAATAAATGCTTAAACTTATGCTCCAGATTTTAATATTGTGTTTCTTAATCTGTAAAAAGCTTCTAAATTAAAGTGTAAAAAAATGTATCTTTTCATTGAATTTTGTAAAAATGACTTTTATAATGAGTACATATGTATAAAAAAGGAAAAGTTGCATTTTGAACTGTTGAATTGCTCTAGCTAGAAAGAGGCCTTTTCTTTTTCTGTAAAATTCTTTTTAAGGAAGGCGGCAATTAAATGAATTCCCCCGAAAATGAATTTTCCACTTTGCAATCCTATCCTATTTTTGCTCTCTCCTCGAGTCAGAAAAACATCTGGAACTTAGAGCAACTTTATTCTGGCACTCCAATGAACGTTATTACGACTTCTCTTTCCATTAATGGATCTTTTAAAATTCCTTTTTTGATAGAGGCAATTCAACTTGTTTTAAAAAGTGATTCTGCTCTACGCATTCAAATTCATCAAAAAAACGAAACTCCTATTCAAAGAGTCTCTCCATATACAAAGCCATTGATCCCAGTATTTGATTTTTCACAAACGGGAAAAGAGGGACTTTTATCCTGGGAAAAAGCAGTGGCTCATGAAGCATTTCCGATCAATGACCACCCGCTTTTTTATTTTTCTGTTTTTAAAACCGGAGAGACAAGCGGTGGTGTGCTTTTTAAAATTCATCATCTGATTTCGGATGGGTGGTCTCAAACGCTGATCGCCAACCGTATCGCTTCCATTTATCAGGCACTTTTAAATGGAAAAGCCCTCCCCAAAACCTCTTTTCCAGACTATTCGGAACATTTAAAGCGGGAACAGATGTATCTGGATTCTGAAATACAGAAATCGGATGAAGTTTTCTGGAAAAAGCAAGCTTCTCTTTTTAAAGGAAGCAACTTTTTAAAAAAGCAGACTCTTTCTGCAAAAAGCACTGTGGGCAACCGAAAATTTTTTGTCCTCCCTGATGAATTAGACAAAACTTTAAAAGGATTTTGTCAGCAAAATCATATTGCTCCATTTCTGCTTTTCTACGCGGCACTTGCAATTTATCAGCAAAAGATATCCGACTCCCAAAATATCTGCATTGGAGTCCCAATTTTAAACCGCCCAACCTTTCTGGAAAAACAAATGACCGGCATGTTTGTCAGCACCCTCCCATTTGTTTTTGAAATAGACGAATCCGAGACATTTGAAGAATTGATTCAAAATCTTGCCATATCCTGGTATGATTTACTGCGTCACCAACAATATCCTTTTCAGAAAATCACAGAACTTTTCAGAAAATCAATTTCCGGAACCGATCGAATTTTTCAAGTGGCGCTCTCCTACCAGGATACTCATCTTATTTCTGCCGAATCTTCTTCTCTGAATTTTTCCGGGTACTGGTTTTACAGCGGCTGTCAGGCAGAAGCTTTGGTCATTCATTTAGGCAATTTAAAGGTAGGGAGCCGCCTCTCTATCGACTATGATTACAGGGTACAGCTTTTTTCTGAAAAAGAAATCACAAATCTTCATGAATCTTTGATAGAGATTTTAAAAGCAGCAATCGAATCGCCGCAAAAAGTACTCGCTCAGCTTCCGATTCTTTCAAAAGCGGAACAGGAAAAAATTCTTTTTCAATTTAATAAAAATCAGGCACCGATAAAGCCGGGCAGTCTCTATGAAAATCTTTTGAAAGCAGCCGAAGGAACTCCGCAAAAGGCCGCTCTGATCTGTGAAAATACCCAACTTTCTTTTGGGCAGTTATTTTCGATTGCAGAAAATTTTGCATCTGCAATTCATTCATTTTGTCCAAATGGCCATGAATTGATTGCTGTCACCCTCCCGAAAGGATTCCTCTTAATTGCCGCCATGATTGGAATTGCTCAATCCGGAAATGCGTGGGTCCTGCTCCCTCAGGAATTTCCATCCGAACGTCTGAAAGTTCTTTTAAAGGAAAGCGGAGCCGCTCTTTGGATCTGCGACGAAACAAATCTGGGAAAAGCCCCTATGCTGACAAAAATCCCTTTTCTGTCCGCAGAAGCAGTTTCTTTAAAAGAAGCTTTCTTTTCCGCTTTACCAGTTTCTCAGGATTCGCTTGCCTATGTGGTTTATACCTCCGGCAGCACTGGTACCCCTAAAGGAGTAGAAATCGAGCAGAAGAGCCTCCTTAATTTTGCATCTGGAATGGCAGCGATTTATGAGGGAAAAACCGTTTTATCAATCTGCAATATCGGCTTTGACGCTTTTTTGCTCGAAAGCATCTGTGCTCTTTTAAATGGATGCACCGTCGTTCTGGCAACGCAAAAAGAGCAGGAAAATCCAGATGAACTCGCCCGATTGATTCTTACTCAAAACGTATCGTTTCTTTCAACGACTCCATCCCGTCTGGCAGCCTATCTGCAAGATCAGACATTTGCAGATTCTATTTCGGGGCTGGAAGGAATCCTCTGCGGCGGAGAATCGATTCCATGGGAACTCATCGAAACACTAAAGTCTAAAACCCATGCCAAAATTTACAATCAATATGGTCCATCCGAAGCCACTATCGGAGTCAGTCTGCAGCTCTTAAATTCAGAAAGCATTCTCACTGCGGGAACCCCCATGCAGAACTGTTCTCTCTATATTCTGAATTCCCATCTACAGCCTTTACCGATCGGCGTTTCCGGAGAACTTTTTATCGGAGGGGTATGCCTAAGCAGAGGCTATCGCGGCAGAAAAGATCTGACCGAATCCGCCTTCTGCAAAAATCCATTTGTGCCGGGAGAACGGCTTTATAAGACAGGCGATCTTGCCCATTTTACTGCCGATGGAAAAATCATCTTAGATGGCCGGAAAGATCAACAAATTAAACTTCGCGGCTATCGGATGGAACCGCAAGAAATTATTTCCTGCCTAACTTCTCACCCACAAATAAAGGAAGCCGCCCTGCGCCTTTTTCATCAGGGAGAAGCCTCTTATCTTGCGGCTTATTACACTTCGGATTCCGATTTATCTGAAACGCAACTGATCTCCTATATGGCTTCCTATCTGCCCGCTCCAATGATTCCCACAGTATTTATAAAAATGTCCGCTCTTCCGCTCACTACAAATGGAAAAGTAGATGAGAAGCGATTGCCAAAGCCGCAAGCAAAAGCGGGAGATGCTTTGGCAGAAACTGCTGTACAAAAAACGCTGCTGCAAATTTTCAGCCATGTGCTGAAGCAGGAATCTTTAAACATTGACAGCGACTATTTTCTTTCAGGCGGAGATTCTCTCAACGCGATGGGAACTCTTTGTCAAATTCACGATCAACTGGGAGTCTCTCTAAAGATTTCAGATCTTTACGCTTTTCGCACGGTACGTCGTCTGGAAAAGAAAGTGCAGGAAGAGCGCTCCCAATGCGGGATTTCGGTCTCTCAAAAGATTCAGCCGGCGCCGCTTTATGAGAGTTATCCGCTTTCTCCGGCGCAGAAAAGTCTCTATTTTCAGTCTCAGCTCGATCCTCAGAAGATTTCTTACAATATGCCGGGTGCTTTTCTTTTCTTCGAAAAGCCGGATGAATCCTTGCTCGAAAACGCTTTTTGCGAACTAATTGCCGACGAGGAGATCTTCCGAACTGCTTTTTATATGAATGAGTCAGAACCGCGTCAAAAGATCCTGGAAGATGTTCCTTTCCGTCTACAGCATCTGGAGGACGAAACCTTCCAAAAGGCGGCCGACCATTTTGTCCATCCGTTCGAGCTTGATAAACCGCCTCTTCTCCGTGCTGCACTCTGGAATTCTCCAAAAAGCGAATGGATTCTCTTTATCGATTCGCATCACATTATCGGAGACGCCCTCAGCACGCCGCTTCTTTTGCAGCGTCTCAACGCCCGCTACTGTGGGGACCCAAAAGAGCCACAGAGAATCTTCTATAAAGACTATGCCTATCTGCTGGAAAATCAGAAGCCGTCCAGCTCCGCACATTTTTCCTACTGGGAAAAAGCACTTTCAGGCGTACCGGATTTTCTGGATATTCCTTTGGATTTTGCACGTCCAAAACAGTTTGACTATTGTGGAGACTCTATCGAATTCTCGCTCAGTCATGATCTCAGCGAGAAGTGTCAAAAATATTGTCAGAAAAACGATCTTTCTTTCTTCACCTTTTTCATTGGAGTTTATGGGATTCTGCTCTCAAAATGGAGCGGAACAGAAGATTTTCTAGTTGGTACTCCGGTCTCGAACCGGCCTGATCCCGCACTTCAAAATGTTCTGGGTGTTTTTATTCATTCCCTGCCCTTAAGAATTACCCCTCAGCGCAAAGAGACCTGTTCACAATATTTTTCTGATTTAAAAGAATCCGTAATCGGACTTTTGGATCATCCCAGCATTTCCATGGAAGAACTGATTTCCATCACAGGCGCACAGCGTGATCTAAGCCGCAACGCTCTTTTTAATATTCTCTTCTCTTATCGGCCAATTTCTGAAAAAGCATTTCAGTTTCATGGAAAGCCATTAAAATATCTGCCCATTCCTACCAAAACCGCAAAGCTTGATCTCAACATGGAAGCGCGCAATGAAAATGGGCAATTTGTTTTCTATCTGGAATATGCGAAGACTTTATTCCTTCCGGAAACGATTCAGCTTCTCTCCAGAAGTTACTGCACACTGGTAGAACGTATTCTGCAAAATGATCAGCAGGAGCTCTATGATTTAGACCCGACCTCCGAGAAAGATCGTCTGGAGCTTCTCGTTCTCCCGAATCGTATGAGCATGCCCTATCTAAACGAATGTATGGATCAGATTTTTGATGAAACTGCGGCGATCATTCCAAACTCTCCTGCAATCCGCTGTCATGGGCATACGACTACCTTTGCACAATTAAAAGCCCGCTCTGATTCTCTTGCCGGACAGCTGCAGCGAGCAGGCGTAAAGCACGGCGATTATGTCGCATTGGCAGCTTCCAGAGACTCCGACCTCGTTGCGGGAATGTTGGGCATTTTAAAAGCAGGCGCCGCCTATATGCCGATCCTTTCCAATTTTCCGAAAGAACGCATCTGCTATATGCTGAATATTTCGGGCGCAAAGCTGCTTTTTTGCGATTCGGATACGCAAAAAGAACTTCCAGATGACCTTCCCTGTAAAATTTTAACGATGACAGAGGAAATTGTCCCCCTTCTGCCTGTTTCGGGACGTTCCCCAGAAGACGCTATCCATATCCTCTTTACATCAGGTTCTACCGGCAAGCCAAAAGGAGCTGTTCTTCCCCACCGCGCTCTAGCAAATCTTTTGGGCACCATGCGGCAGGTTTTTAAGAACGTTCGCGGAGCAAGTCTTTGTATTGCCGGTGTGATTTTTGATACGTTTATTACAGAAACACTTCTGACCTTTGCAATGGGAAGATGCTGCGTCATGGCAGATGAAAACGAAATGCTTTTGCCTTGGGAAATTGCCCGCCTTGTCCGTGAAGAGCATGTCGAATTTTTACAGTTCACCCCTACAAGGCTTCAGATGTGTTTAAATAACGAGGAATTTCTCAGTGTTTTGCCTCAAATCAAGCTATTATTTTCCTGCGGAGAACTGCTGACTCCTCAGCTTTTGGAATCCCTGCGAAAAACCGGTGTTGAACAAATTTATAATCTCTATGGACCAACAGAAGTAACCGTTTATATGACCTGTATTGACATGACACACCGCAAAAAGATTTCCGTCGGAAAAGCGATTCCAAATTGTCACACCTATGTCTTAGACGAAAATCTGCGTCCGGTTATGCCGACTGCACGCGGTGAACTTTATATTGGCGGAGACTGTCTTTCTATTGGTTATGTAAACCGGCCGGATCTGACAAAGAATTCTTATCTTCCAGACCCGTTCTGTCCGGGAAGTCGAATGTATAAATCCGGAGATATTATTCGGATGCTGCCCGATCGCTCCTTTGACTTTGTAGAGCGCCGGGATTTACAAGTCAAATTAAACGGTCAGCGTGTGGAACTGGACGAAATTGCAGGACAAATCCTTGCTTCAAAATTGGTAGCAGAGGCAGCTGTGATCGCAGTTCGCAGCGAAATTGCCATGGAACTTCGCGCTTTTGTCGTGCCCAAAAAAGGACAGTCTTCTCCTGATCTTTCCGCACTAAAATCATTTCTTTCTGAAAAGCTTCCAAAATATATGATTCCCTCTACTTTTATTGTTTTGGAATCCCTGCCGAGAACCGCCAGCGGAAAAACAGACCGGCAAGCTTTAAAAGCTTACCGGGTGGATTCTGCGGCCTCTATTCCTCCTCAAAAGGGCAGTTGTCCTCCTATTTTGCCACAAAAGGAGATACGACCTTCTTCCGATGGATCGCACGATTCTCCTACCGAAGAAATTCTCTTAGAAATTTGGACTTCTGTCCTCAACCGCGAAAGCTTGAACCCTAATAAGTCCTTCTTCGATCAGGGAGGAACCTCTTTAACCGCACTGACAATCCTCAGCCGTTATTTTCGAAAAGGCTGGGCGATAACGCTGGCACAGTTTTACGAGGCGCCCACTCTAAACGGTCAGCTAAAGCTGTTATCGAAAGGATCTGGCAATTTCCCTAAAACAGAGCTTTATAAAAAGCCGACAGGATTAGAAGTCTCCTCTTCGACAATTTCTCAAATCAACTCGGAATTTTCAGCTTCTCCAACTAAAAAAAGCGCTGTGTTTTTAACAGGCAGTACCGGATTTTTAGGCGCTCATTTGCTAAAAGAACTGATAGATAATGGATTCCAAAAATTATATTGCCTTGTGCGTGGCGGAGAGCCGGAGCGTCTGTTTCAAATTCTCTCCGACTATTTTGGGGAACAATGGGTCTCCCAAAACAAACAAAAGCTAACCATTCTGGATGGGAATCTTTGCCGTCCGCTGATGGGGCTTTCGGAAAATACTTTAAATGAACTGACCCACTCTGTCGGAACCATTCTTCACGCAGCGGCCGATGTCCGCCATTACGCAGAAGAAACTCTTTCTCTCCGCACGAATGTAGACGGTACGGTACAGGCAATCCATCTCGCCCAGAAAATCGGTGCAGAACTGCTCCATATTTCCACTGCCAGCGTCTGTGGTGATTATCTTCTGGATCATCCCTCAAAGGAAGTTCGCTTTACAGAAAACGATTTGGATATTGGGCAAAACTGGGAAGAAAATCTCTATATAAAAGGAAAGTTCCTGGCAGAGCAAAAAATATTCTCTGCCGCTTCTCATGGGCTTCACGCACAGATTTTTCGAATCGGAAGACTTGTCGGACGCAGCCAAGATGGAAAATTCCAGCGCAATCCGAAGAGCAATGCTTTCTATGGGTTTTTGCGCGGTCTGCTGCTTTTAAACTGCGTCCCGGATTCTTTTAAAAATATTCCGATTGAACTTTGCCCTGTTGATGAATGTGCAAAAGCGATCGTACTGCTTTCTCTTCATTCCAGCGCAAAATCTCCTGCGGTCTATCATTTACTGAATCCGCACACCTGGCCATTATGGAAATTAGTCCATGCACTTTCTCCATCCGCCCAGATCGTGGAAGATTCCATATTTGAAAAACGAATGCTGCAAAAAGTGGAGCAGCTTCCTGAACTTTTAATTGCTCCTCTCATAGAAATCTGGAACCGTTCCCGCAGCAAACCGGTACATATCATTCCCTCCTGCGAACAAACGGTTACGCATTTACAACAACTAGGATTCGAATGGAAAAATCCAGAACCGACCGTCTTATTAAAGCAATTTCTTCAATTCGACTCTTAAAGGAGGCAAAAATTTTGATTCCAGACGTTGTTTGCACGATCTTTTCCTTTTCAATTCTTGTGATTTTATTTTTCGTAACATATAGTGTCAAAAAAGGAAATCTTCGTCTGATTCATCGGCTGTTTTTTACGCTGGCTCTTGCAATGGCTGTCTTTATGGGGGCCCTTCTGGTCATGCGTTTTATAAACCCCGATGATACTTTTGGGCTTTGGCTCTGCGACTCTACCACTTATTTTGGCGGGCCATTAGCTTCTACCGATTGCCTGCTCATTGCTTTAATCTTTATCAACGGGTTGGAAAAATTTCCGAAACACTATTATTGGTTTCTGGTCATCCCAACCTGCACCGTAATTCTAGCATGGACAAATCCCCTGCACCATTTGATGTATAAACATTTTTCCGTGATTCCCGATCAAATTGTTTTCGGGCCGTTTATGATGGTAAATGGAATTTACTGTTATATCTGCATGATTGCCTCGATTGCCCTTATGACAAATTTTGCGATTCACAATCATAATCGCTTGTATATCAAGCAAACCATCTGCTTTTCGGTTGGTGCTGCTGTTCCTCTAATTGTCAGTTTTCTTGCAACTTTTAGAATTGCCGATTTTCAGATCTATGCAACGCCGCTGGCCTTTAATGTAACGATTTTTCTTGATGGATTCGCGATTTTTTATTTTCACATTCTTGATATCAAGCCATTGGCAACTCAGCAAATTCTGGATTCTTTTACCGACGGTTATCTTGTTTTAAGCGATCATTATCTGGTGTTGGACTATAATAAACCATTTGAAAAAGTTTTCGGAAAAGCAAATGGAATTCAGGCAAATCAGTATCTTCCCAGTGTTGAGGGAAACTCTTTAGATCGCTCCTGTCTTGTCAATTTGCTGACCTCTTTGGGAACTTGCCGCCAGACCGGTTCTAGTATCTCCTATGAACAACCCATCACACTCCCCAACGAAGGAGAAGGTTACCATCAAAAATACTACATGGTGGAGATCACTCCCCTCATTCTTCAAGATAAAATAGGCGGATTTTTGGCTAGCTTTAAAGATGTCTCTATGATGAAAAAAAATATTCAGCGTTTACAGGAAAATCAGAAACGTATGATGGAGCAAGAACGGCTGGCTTCCCTTGGTCAAATGATCGGCGGGATTGCACACAATCTAAAGACCCCGATCATGGCAATTTCAGGAGGAACACTTGCCATCAACAATCTGGTGGATGAATGCTGTAAAAGTTTAGGCGATCCAGAAGTAAACGAAGACGACTACCGCCAAATCTATCAGGAGATGGCCGAGTGGCTGAGTCGGATTCGGGAATCCTGTTCCTATATGTCCGATATTATCTCGGCAGTCAAGGGACAAGCCATCAGCATGAGCCAGGAAACTTCCAACCAAACATTTGCTTTAAACGATGCAATTAAGCGCGTGGAAATTTTAATGCGCCATGAATTAAAAAGTAAAAAATGCACTTTAAAAATTCAGCAGGATTTTTCCGGAGAAGCTTTACTGCAAGGGGATATTAACGGCCTTGTTCAAGTTCTTAATAACTTAATTTCCAATGCAATTGATGCTCAAAAGCCGGACGGAGGACTGATCGAACTGTCTCTCAAGAAAGACAATCAAGCCTTGATTCTTTCTATCCGTGATCACGGTCCAGGAATTCCACAGGAAATCATGACAAAGCTGTTTAAACAAATGTATACCAGCAAAGGAAGTTTAGGCACCGGACTAGGGCTTTATATTTCAAATTCCATTATAAAAGCAAAATTCAACGGTATTATGTGGGCAGATAATCATCCTGAAGGAGGTGCTGTTTTTGGTATCTCTATTCCTGCCGAAACAGTTACTTTTTCCGAGGAGGGTACTTTACAATGAGAAAACACCGCATCTCCGCACAACAAACTGATGTCTCAATTCTTACACTTGACGATGATGAAATCATGACGCTGACAGTACAGTCTTATCTGCAGGAATTTGGATATCATGTAGACACCGAAAACAATCCGGAACGTGCGATTGAGCGCATTCGTACTGGAAATTATGATATTTTGCTTCTGGATTATCTGATGTCTCCAATTTGTGGGGACGAGGTCGTTACAAAAATTCGCGCTTTTAACCAGGATCTTTATATTATTCTTTTAACAGGTCACAAAGACCTAGTTCCCCCGGTCAAAACAATTCGAGAGCTGGATATTCAGGGATACTATGAAAAAAGTGACCGCTTTGATCAGCTTGGCCTTTTGGTAGAATCCTGCGTAAAATCAATTCGGCAGATGCGCACGATTCGCCATTACAAAAATGGTTTACAAGACATTTTAGAAAAAAGTCTGGAACTATTTCAAAAGCAGCCATTGCAGCAGCAGATGGATTTGATTTTGGAACAACTTAAGTTTTTATTTTCGATCGAAGATGGATTTGTTTATATTCCGGAAAAAAGTATAGGAACACTTTTTTCCGGAATTGGGAATCTGAAAGAAGGGAAAAAATCAGCAGATAAAATTTGGAAACAATCCCGCGACAAAGAGGAAAATTACCAAATTGATTCCGAAAATCCGCTTTTAATTATCCCATTAGTTGATGAATATCATCAGCGAATCGGGATCATCGGAATTTCAAGTTCCACCCATCATTTTCCAGACCATCAACTCTTACAGCTTTATGTCCGCCAGGCAACTACAGCTCTGCAAAATCAGATGCTGCAAAACATGGTTGACCTGACAAACACACATTTGCAAAAAGCGTATACTCGATTGGAGCAGCAGTTTGCAGAAATGACAAATGCAGTACGTTCCATGGTGGATGCAAAAGATATTTATACCTCCAATCACTCCGACCGGGTCTCTTATTATTCCGAATTAATTGCAAAATCGATGGGTAAAAGTAAGGAATTTGTCAAAAGGATTCGTATTGCCGGTCTTTTTCACGATATCGGAAAAATCAAAGTTCCTGATCAAATTTTGTTGAAAAGCGGTTCTCTGACTGATGAAGAATTTAAAGTGATCAAAAGGCATCCAAAAGACGGCGCTATCTTACTTTCTTCCATTCGTTCCTATCAAACGATTGCGCCCATCGTTCTAAGTCACCATGAACATTGGGACGGAACTGGATATCCAAACGGAATATCCGGTTACGAAATTCCGGAAGAATCCAGAATTATCAGTGTCGCAGATGCGTTTGATGCGATGACCTCTCACCGCCGCTACCGCAATAATTTAACTTTGGAACAAGCAAAACAGCAATTAATTGAAGGCCGTGGAAAACAATTTGCCCCGGAACCTGTTGATGCATTTCTTTCCATTCTGGATCAAAATCCGAATATTCTTTCTGATTCCAACTCCACAAGCGATCCCACTAACTTTTAAAGAAAAGGAGACAAAACCATGCATTCTTATCCATATTACCCCACCACTTGTTATGACACCTTTTTATCCTTCCTCTCTGGTATTCAGGTACGGTATAAAAATCAGCCGGCCATTACTCAATATGATCAGGACGGGGTTCCTCATACGGTTACTTACCAGCAAATTTATCAAACTGCTCATGAATTTGGAGAAGCACTTCTTCAAAAAGGATTACAGGGAAAACACATCGCTATCGCTGGGGAAAACAGTCTGGAATGGTTGATTTCCTTTTTTACAGTAACTGCTATCGGTTCTGTTGCGGTCTTAATTGACATTGACCAGGATACGGATACCATTCGCAAAATGATTTCTTCTGCAGACTGCGATTTTTTGATTATGTCCGATTCTGTAAAAAAGCTTTTCTCAAAAGATGGCCCTATTTCACAAATGGCAAATGTCAGCATATGTTCGAACGACAAAAAAGCACCAAACAGTTTTCAGAGTGTTTGTGCACAAGGTGCTCAGTTAATTGCGCAGCAAGGAAAGGCCTTCCTAAACCTTAAAACAGACGGCAATGATCTGGCGGTAATTGCCTTTACCTCCGGAACGACCAATGCTTCAAAAGCGGTCATGCTCTCTCAAAAAGGAATCTTAATCAATGCCGGTCAATCTATGGCGATGGTAAAATTCACAGAAAAAGTATTTACCTTTCTTCCATTTTTCCATACCTATGGAATTACCTGCTGCGTTTTGAATGCACTGATTGCCGGCTGCCATCTCTGCATTAACGGGAACCTCAAAACATTCCAGCGCGATCTCGCCCTTTTTGCTCCTGGAACCTTACTGGCTGTTCCTCTCGTTATGGAAATTATAAACAAAAACTTGTCACAAGCTTTATCAGAAGCTGGTTTGCCGGAAAATCCTCCCGAAAAGCAGCTTCTTTGGTTTCACCGAAAAGAAGAGTCGGTTCCACCTGAGTGGAAAGCAATTAAGCAAAAATGTTTAGGCGATCTTTCTCTTTTGATCTGTGGAGGTGCTTGTCTTGCTCCGGATGTAGTTGAGAGGATGCACAAATTCGGTATCGTTTGTCTAGAAGGATATGGAATCACAGAATGTTCCCCACTGATCAGTGTAAACCGCAACAAGGATTATTGCTTTGGCAGCGTGGGAAAAGTTCTCCCCTGCTTCCGGCTCATGCTGCAAGAGGATGAAATCCTTGTGCGCGGGGAAAGTGTGATGATCGGGTATTACAAAGATAAGGAATTGACGGATTCCGTTTTAACTGACGGCTGGTTCCACACCGGTGATCTTGGGGCTCTGGATAAAAACGGTTTTCTACATATTACCGGCAGAAAAAAGAATTTGATTGTTCTGAAAAACGGGAAAAAGGTCTCTCCAGAAGAAATAGAAACCCGCGTGTCTCAATTACCACTTGTAAAAGAGGTCATTGCATACGGAGCAAGCATTGGAGAAGTTAAGGATAGTGCCAGACTTGCCGTCATGATCTATCCGGACCCTGACAAAACACAGGGAATGAATTCTTATGAGGTCTTGAACCTTTTGCAAAAACAAATTGATGAGCTGAATGTTGAATATCCATCTTACAAACAAATTCAGCTTGTCAATCTGCGCGAGACACCTTTCGAAAAAACATCTGCGCAAAAAATTAAACGGCAGATTTAGCGATGGAGATAATAAGAGGAGGAAGCGAATTTTGGAAAATTTATTAAATACACTGCAATCGATCATCTATGAAATCACCGGAAAACAGGGAATAACTTATGAAACCGACCTCGTAAAGGATTTACAGCTAAATTCTTTCGACCTGATCAACATTGTGTGTGCCTGTGAAAAAAAGTTTCATATTACGATTGAAACACGGGAAATTTGGAAGCTGCACCGCATTAAAGATGTCATTTCTTATCTACAGGATAAGGGCGTACAATGACAAAAATTTTTCTCTTTCAAAAAGGTCAGGATTTTTCGCCTGAATATGCGCTGCAAAAATCTCTGCATCTTTTTGATTCAGATTTCGATTTTAATACCGTAAAATTAGAGCATCAAAAAAGTGGACAACCCTATCTGAAAGAAATTCCTTACACGATCTCTATCTCACACAGCGGTACTTTTTGGGGGTGTGCGCTCTGCGACTGCGACAAAATTGGTCTTGATATTCAGATCGTTGAACAAAATCGAGAAATGAATTCCATCGCCAAACGTTTTTTTCATCCAGCAGAATATTCTCATCTATGCCAAACACAGTTCTCTGATTTCTTTTCCATATGGGCAGCAAAAGAAAGTTATGTCAAATACTTAGGCAGTGGTATTGACGAAAATTTCTGCCGTTTTTCTACCGTTGATCAAAACGGATTTTTGTCTGCAATAAGAGGAGCCGCTCTTTATCCCATCAAGTGCGGCTCCTCTTATCGAATTTTTTGCTGCGGCGGAAAATCGACTCCGTCTCTTTATTATTTTGCTCAAAAAAAGGGATGCTGAAATTCATTCAGCATCCCTTTCCTATTTTGTTTCTGTCATTTAGATTTCATAATCAAATGCGGTGCGCCCACAAATCATCTTTGCAACCAAAGCCTTGATTTTTAAATGTTCCGGGTGAACTTGATACTGCTCTTCGTCCTCTTTAGAATCAAATACACACTCTAAACACAAATCATAATCTCCGGGCTTGTAATTGGCCCCGACTTGTATGGATTTTAATCCATCAACAATTCCAATCAGTGAATTAAAGCGGCTGCGCAACAGTGCCGCATCTGCTACTGCATTTCTTCGTTCTGAGTCTTTTAGCTTCCAGAAAACAAGATGTTTCACCATGGATGGGGAACCTCCTTTGAGTATGAATCGACTTTAAGCGAACTATTTTGTCGCCTAAAGCCGATTTTTACTATATCACATTTTATGAAAAATTTCTATGCTTTTTCAGAACTTTTTAGATTTTGTCTCTCTTGTTTTTGCGAAGAAGCGGTCAGTTCTCTGCCATCATAATCCACCACGATCGTGCTGCGCGGCGCAATCTCACCTGCAATCATCTTCCTTGCGATCAACGTTTCGACCCTACTCTGCAGGAATCTCTTAAGCGGACGTGCTCCATAAGCAGGATCAAATGCCTGATCCACCACATAATCGCGGGCACGGTCAGTAAGGGTGACATCCAGTTCTTTATCCGCCAGACGGCGGCGAAGATCTTTCATCTGCAAATTAACAATCTGATCAATCTCTGAGCGCTGCAAAGGTTTATAGAAGACAATCTCATCTAGGCGGTTTAAAAATTCCGGACGGAACTGTTTTCTGAGCAGTGCCTGGACCTGATTTCTTGCTTCTTCGCTGATAGAACCATCCGCTCCGATTCCTTCCAGAATATACTGGGAACCCAGATTGGAAGTCAGAATAATAATAGTATTCTTAAAATCAACGGTACGGCCCTGACTATCCGTAATTCTTCCGTCATCAAGGACCTGAAGCAGCACATTAAAGACATCCGGATGGGCCTTCTCCACCTCATCAAACAGCACCACACTGTAAGGATGGCGGCGAACGGCTTCGGTCAGCTGACCGCCCTCTTCATAACCAACATACCCCGGAGGCGCTCCGATTAAACGGGATACGCTGAATTTTTCCATATACTCGGTCATATCAATCCGAATCAGATTTTTTTCATCATCGAACAGCATCTCGGCCAACGCTTTTGCAAGCTCTGTTTTGCCGACACCGGTAGGCCCAAGAAACAGGAACGAACCGATCGGGCGATTTGGATCCTGAATGCCTGCACGAGAACGCAGAATTGCATCTGCCACCTTTTGGACTGCTTCGTCCTGACCAATCACCCGCTGATGGAGCTGTTCATCGAGGCGCAGAAGCTTTTCTCTTTCGCCTTCCATCAATTTCGCTACCGGGATTCCGGTCCAACGCCCTACAATCTCTGCAATCTCCTCGTCAGTCACGCGGTCATGCAAAAGCTGCGCTTCCTGCGATTTTTCAGCGATTGCTTCCTGCTTTTCCAGCTCTTTTTGCAGCTGCGGCAGACGGCCATATTTTAGTTCGGCAGCTTTATTTAGATCATATTCCCGCTCTGCCTTTTCAATCTGCGCATGGCAGTCTTCCAGATCACTGCGCAGTTTCTGGACCTTTTCAATAGACTG
The DNA here is from genome assembly GCF_053613275.1 of Caproicibacterium sp. NSD3. Lineage (NCBI taxonomy): Bacteria > Bacillati > Bacillota > Clostridia > Eubacteriales > Oscillospiraceae > Caproicibacterium > Caproicibacterium sp. NSD3. The sequence continues at coordinate 675,974 of NZ_CM132119.1, read as the reverse complement.
CTTTTCGTTCTCCCACTTTGCCTTCATTTCTTTAAATTGCTCACGGCGCTCCGCAAGTTCCTTCTGAATATCGACAAGGTGGGACTGGCTCAAACGGTCGTCCTCTTTTTTGAGCGCTGCTTCTTCAATTTCCAACTGCATAATTTTACGCGAAACATCATCCAACTCGGTCGGCATGGAATCCATCTCAGTACGAACCATTGCACATGCTTCATCAACAAGGTCGATTGCCTTATCGGGCAAAAAGCGATCCGAAATATATCGATCGGAAAGGGTTGCTGCTGCAATCAGTGCCTGATCCTGGATTTTAACTCCATGGAACACCTCGTAGCGTTCCTTTAATCCACGCAGAATCGAGATGGTATCCTCAACGGTTGGTTCTTCTACCATGACCGGTTGGAACCGACGCTCCAGTGCGGCATCTTTTTCAATATACTTATGGTATTCGTTTAAGGTCGTTGCACCGATACAATGCAGTTCACCACGGGCCAACATCGGCTTTAAAAGGTTTCCGGCATCCATACTGCCCTCTGTTTTGCCAGCGCCTACAATGGTATGCAGCTCATCAATAAACAGAATGATTTTCCCTTCGGATTTTTTTACTTCATTGAGAACCGCTTTGAGACGTTCCTCAAATTCACCGCGATATTTGGCACCCGCAATCAACGAGCCCATATCCAGAGAATAGAGCTTGCGGTTTTTTAGGTTGTCCGGAACATCTCCGCGAACAATCCGCAGAGCAAGTCCCTCAGCAATCGCAGTTTTGCCAACACCTGGCTCGCCAATTAAAACTGGATTGTTTTTCGTTTTACGCGAAAGGATTCGAACCACATCCCGAATCTCCGCATCACGGCCAATCACAGGATCCAATTTATGGTTTCGTGCAAGTTCTACCAAATCCTGCGCATATTTAGAAAGAGAATCATAGGTTCCCTCCGGATTATCGCTGGTTACTCGTGTATTCCCGCGCACGCTCGAAAGTGCCGCAAGAAATCCGCTTTCGGTAACCCCAAAGGTCCGAAACAGATCCTTTAACGTTTTATCTGCCTTGTGCAGCAAGCCTAAAAATAAGTGCTCAACACTAACATATTCATCTTTCATGTGAGAAGCAGCATTTTCTGCTTCATTCAGAGCAGAATCCACTGCCTGAGAAACATAAATTTTTCCTGCCTCTCTGCCTGGTCCAGAAACACCCGGCAGTTTTTTGATCTCTAGATTGACCGCATTTAAAAATGCCTGTGGATCCACATTCATCTTTTTCATCAGCTGCGAAATAAGACCATTTTCCTGCTGGAGCAATGCCGCCAGCAAATGTACCTGTTCAATCTGCATATTTTCGTTGGCTGTTGCCAAACTCTGTGCGCCTTGAACCGCATCAATGGATTTTTGTGTAAAATTCTGTGCATTCATAGCATCTCACTCCTCATAATTCAACTGAACGTCTAAAAAACCATCTTTAAAGTCTTTCCCAATCGTTCTGAATTTAGTATAATTGGGATTCATGAATATTTTGTGAACAAATAATTAATTTTTAGCACTCTACTTAGTTAAGTGCTAATTTGCTTTTATGAAAATCTTTCCAGTTCCATCTTAGTCGAATTTAATCAAAAAAACAACCGGGGCAGAAAATTTTTCCGCCCCGGTTGTTTTTATAAAGTCTTAAAAATTTCGGTCCCGCGTGTCAAAAGCCATCGATGAATTGCCAGCGCCAGTAAAAGTAAAAACGCACTTGCGAGGAATAAAAACTGCTCAATTTCAAGATGAGAAGAAAGCAAATAAAATGCGCCTGCCAATAATGCCGTCAGCAGCATTCCTCCAAAAGTACCACAAAATGCCGATGCAGATTGCTTTACGATAATAGTATCGTTTTCTCCGTTCATTTTCGGAAATTTGAGATTGACCATCAACCCAAACTGTGCTACAAAAACTCCCATTGCAAGACCAATAATCAAAAGACTGATTGTGCTCAATGCCGGCAAAGAAAATGCAATCCCCAAAAGAGGAACGCTGACAATCGTACCAACTAAACAAATGATCAAATTAAGTGCTGCCTTCGCGCGAAAAATCACTCTTGCTGGTACAGGGGATCCCTTTAAAATCCAAAAAGTATTGCCTTCCAGGCTAATTGATACACATGTTGTATTTGTCATCGAAATGATCATACAGATTCCAAGCGCCAAGATCGCCATAAGAATCTCTTCTCCGAACTGTTGGACAAATTCAAGGAGACTCTGTCTGGCAATAAGCGCATAAACAGAAAATCCAATCATAATCAACACGCCGATTCCGGTATTAAACAAGTAAATCGTGGTTCCAAAATAGCGGCCGCATTCTTTTTTAAAAAGTGCAGCAAATTGACTGTTGCTTTGCAGTTTTTGCAAATGATAATCATTGCGAAGCACATGGCTCTGCATTTTAGAAAGCAGTTTCTGATAATGTGAGCTGAGTACCCACGAAATCAGCAAAAATGGTAAGAAACAGAACAAGACCAGCCATAAGAGGGAAAGGAAATTTCCCTGCAAACCATCCATAAGCCAGCCAAACAGAAAAAGCCCTGTATGCAATGTCTTTTCAACTTGATTTGCATTGAGAAGCAGCGCTTGAAGAATATGATTGACCCGCATAGAACCAATCAAAACGACTGCCAGCAAAACGCCGCTGATCAAATTTCCCATCAAAGCACGATGACGGCTGTGTGCAGTGAGAAATGCAATCAGCCAGCCGCCCAAAAGGGCAAGCAGAGACGACAAAAACGGTAAAAAAATGATGCTGATAATAATTGGAAAAACCAAAAAAGCACTGCCGCCGCCGTAAAAAAGATATGCAACAGTTGCAGGGATCATCCAAAGCCCGCTGAATACTAAATTTTCAAGATAAAGTGCAAGCACTTTACTAAGCATCACCGTAAATGCCGAAACCGGCAAAGGCAGCAATAAATTGCTGTCCTTACTGCCAAAGACAAGACCGCTGGCCGCAAAGATCGTAAATATTACAGAAACAATGGTTGCCAGAATTGTCATCATCGGAATTAAAAGCTGCAAATTTCCTACAGAGGATAAAGCAGCCGCCAGCATAAAGCTATAAACTCCAGAAAGATACAGCGCTAAAAACACCATCAAAGCGAGTGCCCCAATCCAACCTGCCGAACGCTTTTTTCCGACAGAAAACGAGCGCAGCATCGCCTGAAAATTAATCTTTAAAAGAATCCCAAGCTTACGCATGCGGCACATCCTCCTTTTCAAGTTCCAGAAATACCTGCTCCAGACTCTCATCACCGACAATGGAAGCTGTTGTATCCACCCTAATCAGTTTTCCCTGTTTAATAATTGCAATCCGGTCACAAAGCTTCTCTGCCACTTCCAAAACATGCGTGGAAAAGAACACTGCTCCTCCTGCCTCGCACATTTCACGCAGAAAACCTTTGAGCAAAAAGGAGGCCTGTGGGTCAAGCCCCACAAAAGGTTCATCTAAAATCAGCAGCTTTGGTTTGCGCATAAAGGCAGAAACCAGAGACAGTTTCTGCTTCATCCCATGGCTGTATCCGCCGATCGCGCTTCCCAGAACTCCTGTAATTTCAAACGCATCCGCATAAGTTTTAATCCGCTCTTCCCGCACTTCCGCAGGAATCTCATAAAGATCTCCAAGAAAATTTAGATATTTGATTCCGGTAAGGAATTCATAAATATCAGGATTATCCGGTAAAAAAGCCATCTCTCTTTTGGCTTCTACCGGCTCCTTTTGAATCGAATGCCCGTCAATGGTGATTTCTCCTTCGGTAAAATCAAGAATTCCCGCAACAGCGCGCAGTGTCGTCGTCTTTCCTGCTCCATTATGTCCGATAAATCCAAGAATTTCGCCGGAATGAACCTCCAGACTCAGGTGATCTACCGCTCTTTTGCCGCCTGCATATGTTTTTGAAAATTCAGAAATTTTCAGCATAATTTTCCCTCCGGATTTTTCTTTATTTAGATGACTATCTATTAGATAAGTATCTAATTGTAGTATATCATAAGCTTTTAGAATGTCAAGTATTATCTTAAAAAAGAAAACGGAAAAGGAAAGCTTTTCACTTTCCTTTTCCGTTTATTTAAGTGGATGCGTTTCTTTTTGTCCGCAAGGTATCCGTTGCCGTAATGACGCCCTGGCTCCAGCTCTCCGGAGTAACCTCTCCACTGATAAGAGCTCCAAAAGTGCCGAAAAGGCTGCTGCGAAGATCTTTCATATCAGAAGCGCTCGCTGGAAGAAATTCGTCCGTAATCAGGCCGTTTGTAAGCTGATCTCCATACTGAGAATAAAACGCTTGATGTGCCTGATCAAGCTGTGTTTCGGCTTTCGGGACGACGGTTGTTGCTCCAAATTGAGCACAAATAGCAGCTGCTTCATCGCTATAAGACCAAACTAGGAACTTTTTAGCCAGCTCCTGATCTGCTGCGGCTGCTGGGATCCAACATTCGCTGGTTACCGTATAAAGAGTCTGACTCTTCCCGGATTCAAAAGACGGCACAGGAACAAATCCCCACTCAAAGCCTTCTGCCTTCGTCTCTTGTGCAGTCTGGTCAAGGATTCCGCTTTCACCGGGCATAAAGAGCACCTTATCCTCCAACAAAAGCTGTTCATTTTTAAGATAATTTTCATCATTTGCATTGGCAGGAACTGTTCCATCAGTATAAGAAGCTAATTTTACAAAAGTATCGAGCACTTTTTTCCCTTGATCCGAATTCCAGACGCCCTCCTGGTAGCTGCACACATTAGACAGCAGTGTCGGATCGGTATTTGCCAGCATTCCGTAAAAGAAGGTTTCCAGATCCTCTGGTTTCGAATAGGCAAAAAGTGAGATTCCCTTTGCTTTCGCCTGATCGGCAAGAGCCCACATCTCGTCCCATGTTTTCGGAATCTGCCACCCATTTTCCTGAAACAGGTGCTGATCATAAACAAGACCGGCAGGGCTAAAAAATTCGGGCAGCAACAGCTGCTTTCCATTTTTAGAAAATGCCCCATTATTAGCGCCCGGCAGCATTTTATCTTTCACCGTTTTCGCTTCGCCCGGGATTACTTCCCCCAAAAGATCGGAAAGATCAAGCATCGCATTATTCTCCAATTCGGTCTCCGTCATTCCCTGCGCGCGTCCAAGGGGAACAAACATCAGATCCGGGCAATCCCCGGCCTCTTTCATCTGACCAGTAAGCGTCTCGATTTCGGGATCTACTGTAATCGTGACTTTTACACCGGGATTTTCTTTCACAAAAGCGTTGGCAAGTTGCTGCCACATGTTTTTAGCATAGCTTCCTTGGGCCACATTAATTTTAAGTTCTCCCTCTAATTTTGCAGTACTCTCCGAAGGAGCTTTCCCGCTTTCTGAAGAAAGGGGAGAAACTTGTCCGCAGCCACTCAATAACATAGAAAAACAAAGTGCTGCCGTCATCAAAATACAGATTACTTTTTTCATCTTTATCCTCCTTTTAAAAGAAATCCTATGAAAGGACTCCCTTTACGGCCACTCCTTGTATTATACGGGTTTTCCCGTTATATGCAAGTAAAAAGCCCCGATTTTTGCCGCTAGTCCCAAAATAGCCCTAATTTTTTATCAAAATTGGCTATAAAAACCATATTTTATGAAAAAAGCATCTCTCTTTTGATCCATTCCATCAAAAGATTTACGATCTGCTCTTGTTGGCGGGAAGAAAGTTCTGTGTGTTCCGGCACTCGGTACCATTTATAAAGGCACCCGCGGCAGCAGCAGGCACAGGCGTGCTGTGCAATAAAAACAGGATGTCCACGCATCGGAGTTTGCTTGCCGTCATTTGAAATTTGTGCAGGAGCAAGCCGCTCCCGAACAAAATCCTGCGCATGACATCTGATTGTTTCCATTCCTTTGTCCTTGATATAGAGCTTCTCTTTTCCTTTTAAATGAAAACGCGAGCGAAATTTAGAACGCTGTAATTTTTGCAAAGCTTCATCGATTGTCTGCATAAAAAATCGATCTCCATTGATGTATTTTCAAGGAAACAATAGCGCAATCTGCGCCCAATTGTCAAGTATTGAGCAAATTTGCAGTTGCAGGAGAGCTTTCTTTGCAATATAATAAAAACGATTTGATAGAATTTTGGGGGGATTCCATATGAACCAAAAACCTGTGCTTGTCGTAATGGCTGCCGGAATGGGGAGCCGCTACGGTGGTCTAAAGCAAGTAGACCCTGTTGGAAAACACGGTCAATTGATTATCGACTATTCTCTTTATGATGCGCGGCGTGCCGGATTTGAAACCGTTGTTTTCGTCATCAAAAGAGCGATCGAAAAAACATTCAAAGAAGCAATCGGAAATCGCCTGGAAAAGGTGATGAATGTAAAATACGCTTATCAAGAACTTTCTAATTTGCCTCAAGGGTTTTCCGTTCCTCAAGGCCGCGAAAAGCCCTGGGGAACCTGCCATGCAATTTTAAGTGCAAAGCCGTTTCTTGACGGTCCGTTTGCTGTGATCAATTCCGACGATTATTATGGCGCTCACGCATTCAGCGTCATTTATAACTATCTCAATACTCATTCTGCCAAAGACAATGTGGATTCCTATTGTATGGTCGGATATGACCTGCAGAACACCGTTACCGAAAATGGTCATGTTGCAAGGGGCGTCTGTGTATCCGATTCACAGGAAAACTTAAAAAGTGTTACCGAACATACTCATATTGAAAAGCAGGGCAATGAGATATGCTATACAGATGATAACGGCAAAAGCTGGGGAGCTTTTCCTGGAAACACGACAGTCTCTATGAATTTATGGGGCTTTTCCGGGCATTTCTTGGAAGAAGCAGAAAATCGTTTTCCTGCTTTTTTAAAAGACAATCTTCTGGAAGATCCACTTAAATGCGAATATTTTCTGCCGAGCGTTGTCAGTCAGTTGATCGAAGAAAAGAAAGCAGTTGTCAAAGTTCTGCACAGCCCGGATAAATGGTACGGCGTCACTTATAAGGCGGATAAGCCAACCGTTGTAAATGCGATTGCCCAAATGACACAATCCGGACTTTATCCTGAAAATCTCTGGAACAGTTCCATCTGATAAAAACAAAAGACCGATTTTGGCTTTGTTTTTAAAAGCATCCCAAAACCGAAAAAGAGCCGAACAATGCCTTAAAAAGCACTGTCCGGCTCTTTTTGTTATGAAAGCCGCTTAATAAAATTCCCGTCCACCGAAAGGCCCTCTTTTACGACCATAAACGCCTGTGGATTCGCAGTATAGACAATATCTTTCAGTATTCCAATTTCATATTTGGAAAGCACAGTATAAAGCACATCGATATTTTCTCCGGTAAAACCGCCTTTTGCCTTCCAGCAGGTGATTCCCCTTCCAAGACGCTTTAAAATCTGTGCCTCTATCTGGTCATTATTCGTTTTCGAAAGAATAATTGCTTCCACACGAATATTCTGCGCATGAAATTTATCCATCGTAATTGACATGAACACAGAATAAATCACAGAATAGACCGCAACAGAGGGTTCAAATAAGATGAGGCAAACCGCATAGATCACTCCATTAATAATCATACTCATTCTGCCCACACTGAAGTTCGGCTTTGTTCTTGCCAGATAAATTCCTAAAACTTCAAACCCTCCTGAGGAACCGCCCGCCCGCAGATACAGTCCGATTCCAAATCCGCAGATAATTCCACCGATTAGACAGCTAGTGAGCTCTTCTCCCAAAATTGGCTTTTCTGGAATCGGAATAACCGAAAGAAAAATTGTGCAGGCAGTTAGGGTAATCAACAGTTTTTTAACGAAAAGCTTATCCATCATTTTGACTGCCATAATCACCATCGGGATATTAAGGATATAATAAAAGATACCGGCTAAGTCCAGCTGTCCCGACTGAATTCCAAAACTGTTGGACAAAAAAGTCCGAATCAGCTGTGCAATTCCCATCATGCCGCCGCTGTAAAGATTGAGCGGAACAATAAACCAATTTAGCCCAAGCGCATAAATCGCAGCCCCAATTATCGAAGCCAACAACCGTAATTTTTCATTTTTTCGAAAAATTTCGCCAAATTCTTTTTTCATATTAATTCCTCTTTAATGGGTCATTTAATATGTCCATTTGGTACCGCAGAGGTACCGTTTTCGTGAAGATAAGTACTCTCAAGGTCGGAAAGATGTAATTTTACTGCCAAAGGATACCGTTCATACGCCTGTGAAATTGCGTTGCATCCTCCTTTTGCCGCATCATCGAATCCACCCATATGCCACCGAATTGCCATTGCTTCCCCAGTCTTCAGCCGCAGAAAACGCTCGATCAAGAAAACAGACTTTTCGCCGTGACCATATGGGAATTGATCCTCGATCGAATAATAAGGCTTCTTTTCCCACTGTCCTGTCTGTTCATTCTTAACATTTCTGGAGCTGACTTTATAAAACTGAGCCTTACAGATATCGTGAAGCAACCCGCAGATTGCAAAACTTTCGCGGCTGTCGATTCCTTCCTCATAATATTTCTGCATGGTCTGATAGACGCTGACGCTATGCTGCACCAATCCTCCGAGACAAGCACAGTGATAGCGGGTACTAGCGGGCGCTGTAAAAAAGTCTGTCTGCTGCAGCCAGCTAAGAAGCGGCTCACTGCCCTGCCGTTTGATCTCACGCTGATAAATTTCAATAAACTCTTCTTTATATCCCATGGTAATCCTCCCAGTATTTCAAAAATATTTTTTATTATACCACGGAAAATAGGGTTTCGCATCTTCTTTCATTATTTTCTAAAAGCTTTTCTTTAAAATCGTCAGAAAAAGCTATATTTTTCCCTTTCTTTTTTTTATAATGGAATCCTAATTAAAAAATAAAAAATTATGAAAAGGATCAGTTAAATGACACCAAAAAATAAATCAATAGAAGTGTTAAAAAAGCGAAAAAAGAACCGAAAAATCATTCCGGCAATTTTAATGATGATGGCAGTTATCCTCTGTCTATTGCTTTTTCTGAATCAAGATTTGAATTCTGCTCCTTCAAAAGAAACCTTTTTAAATGCTGATGTCTCAAAAGTGGAAGAAGGTTCCTCTCTCTCTCTTTCCTCTTATCCAGAGGGCAGCGCACTTTCTAAGATTGCGCTTACCGCACAAACAAATCCCCGTTATCTGACAATCTTAGAAAATTCAAATCAATATCCGGACGAGCTGCTGACTTCTCTATCACAAAATGATGAAATTTTAAACTTTACATTGGGATATCCGGAGTGCAAAGGAACCTCTGTTTCTGGAAGCGACGCTTCCGATGTAGTAGAAAACGGAGTGCCACTTTACCTTCAATGGGACCCCAGATGGGGCTATCTGCCCTACGGAAACAGCATCATCGGACTTTCCGGCTGTGGGCCCACCTGTTTTTCCATGGTCGTAACCGCTTTGACAAAAGACGATTCCAACACACCGGATAAAATGGCACAATTCAGCAGCAAGAATGGATTTAAATCGAAAGATGATGGAACCGATAGCAGTCTTTTCACAAGCGGAGCGCAGCTTCTGGGACTCTCTTCGAAATCACTTTCCATGAGTTCTGAAAAAGAGCTCACCGATGCACTGCAAAGCGGCGCTCTTCTAGTCTGCAATTTGGGACCTGGCGATTTTACAAAGCGCGGACATTATATTGTAATCCGCGGCTATGAAAATGGGAAATTTCTTGTAAATGACCCAAACAGCAAAACAAGGAGCCAGACCACCTGGTCATTTGACCGATTGCTTCCTCAGGTTATCACGATTTACGCAATCAGCGCATAAATATAAAAAGCTGCCATGACTTCAAAAAATCATGGCAGCTTTTTTATTTTATCTCGAAATAAAGCATCAGGAAAGCGTTGCAATCGCCCGACGAATCGCATCGCAGGAATTTCCAAACGCTTTTTCTTCCTCCGGTAAAAGAGGAAGCTCCGGAACATATTCGATTCCATTTGCTCCAACCATTGCAGGGACGCCCGCATAAACATCGGATTGTCCATACTGCCCCATCAGAAGCACTGAAGCAGGGAGGATACGGTGTTCATCAAAAAGCACTGCTTTTGCAGTATCGGCCAAAACTGCACCGATTCCAAATTCGGTAGAACCTTTCCCCTCAATGATATCCGTGCCGGAAAATGCAGCGTCATGCACTGCCGCTTCTAAATCTGCCGCTCCCAAAAGTGCCGGAGAGTTCTTGATAAAGTCAAATAGGGATTCTCCCCCGACTCGTACCAAAGAAAGCGGAGCGGACTGACTGTCTCCATGTTCCCCCATTGCAAAGCAGGAAATGCTGCGGGGGTCTACTTTTAATGCTTTAGCAAGTGCACGGCGCAGTCTCGCCGTATCCAAGCCTGTTCCGGTACTGAACACCCTTTCTGCCGGAAATCCGGTCAATCTGCGAAAGTAAAATGCAATCACGTCTGCCGGATTGGAAATTGTAATTGTAATCCCAGAAAATCCAGACTTTTTTACTCTCGGTGCAATCTCACAAATTTCTTTTGCAGTATCTTTTAAAACGTCCATTCTCGTCTGTCCCGAAAGTCTTGGAACCCCAGCCGCCAAAACAAGCAGATCAGCGTCTTTGCAGTCCTCATAATCCCCAGTGGAAACTTCTGTCGGCCTCGGCTGAAAGCTATTTGCGTCCTGCAGATCCAGTGCCTGACTTTTAGCTTTTTCCGTATCTTTATCAATTAGAATGATTTTGGAACAAACGCCTTGCTGCATCAACGCAGACGCACAATGGCTGCCTACATGGCCGGCGCCGATGATCACAATTTTTCCCTGTTTCATTGATGATTCCTCCTAAAATAATTTTAGCCTTGGCTGTTGACAGTCGTAGTTGTAATCTGCTGAAAATCCCCCTGCAAACTTTGTGGGATCGTAATTCCTAACTTTTTGGCCGTATCAGTATTAATCATTTTCGCATATTCCTGAATCGATTCTACCGGCGTCTGTGCAATCGTTTGGCCGTCGATCACACGTTTAATCATCTGTGCAGTCTGCTTTCCAAGGACCGTATAATCAATTCCGACGGTCGCAAGGCCGCCGTCCTTCACCATGGAATCTGCACCCACATATACAGGAAGCTTTGCTCCCTCTGCAATTTTTTCATAAAGCGGCATGGCAGAAGCGACTGTGTTATCATTCGGTGTAAAAAACGCATCCACTTTTCCAACCAGAGACTGTACTGCCTGCTGCACATCATTGGAATTGGTAACCGTCGCTTCTTTATAGGCGATCCCATTTGCATCGCAGTACGCTTTTGCACGGTTAATCCCAGTCACAGAATTGACTTCGCCCGGGTTGTAAACAAATCCATAAGTTTTCACGTTAGGCGTCAATTCCCGTGCCAATTTAAAAATATCTTCTACCGCAATCGAATTTGAAACTCCGGTAATATTACCATCCGTCTTGTCAAAAGAATCCACTAGTTTTGCTTCAATCGGATTGCTGACCGCCGAAAAAATAATTGGCACATTTTTTGTAGCTTTGGCGCAAGCCTGTGCCGGACCGGTAGCGATCGGCACCAACAGATCCACATTGGACGAAAGCATATTATTGATGATCGTTGTAACCGCTGCCGTGTCACCCTGTGCATTCTCATAATCGATCTCGATTTTATCGTCCATTCCCAAATCGGAAAGTTCCGAAATAATGGTCTCCCGAATCTGATCAAGCGATGGATGATCCATAGGCTGGATAATCCCGATCTTATACTTTTTTTCTCCTGCTTGAGAAGGATTTGCGGAAGATGCGGCACTTGTTCCGCACCCCGCAAATACTGATGCCATCAGCGCCCCCGCCATCAAAACAGCCGTTCCTCTTGTCAATTTCTTTTTCATTCTGAATTGCCCCTTTCTTTTTCTCGAAAGGCACAGCTGTTGGACCGCACCGCTTTGTTCCGCAAATAAAAAAAGATCTGCCCCTTCTTTTAAAAAGGGCAGATCTTATAAAAATCTGTGGTACCACCTTTATTGGCCGCAAAAGCGACCCTCTCAACGGAATGCCAACACATTCCTTATCGTTAACGCCGACAATACGTCTCAGATACTGGGCCAAAAGGCCTTTCCCCTCGCTCTCAACGGACCATTATGCCATATCGCTCTTCCGCAGGTTCTCAGCATTCCCTGCTCTCTGTAGGCGCGTATACGGATTCACTTCCGTCTCGAAGATTTCTTCTTGATTGGTTCTATTATATGCACATTCAAAATCTGCTGTCAAGATTTTTTTAAATTACTTACGAAGAAAAAGTCAAATCCCGGTTTTTATTTCATAAATCCGGCGACAATTTTTTCTTCTGCTTCTTTTTCGGTCAATCCCAGAGTGCGAAGCTTTAGAATCTGTTCTCCGGCAATTTTTCCGATCGCAGCCTCATGAATCAAGGCGGCATCCGGATTGTTGGCAGAAAGTTCCGGCGCGGCATTAACGGTGCCTTCCCCTACCAAAATCGCATCGCACTCGGAATGACCGTTGCAGCGGGTATTTCCAACGATGCGCGACTGATATTCCTGATGGGAATGATCTTTTGCCACCGATCGGGAAATCAGGTTTGCTCCACAATTTTCGCCGTTCAAGTTGACCTCAAACTGTGTTTTCGCAGTCTGTTCTTTTTCAGTCAAAATCCGCTCGTGAATGACAAGCTTCGCATCTTTTCCCAAAGTTCCCTTAGTCGTACGCAGCGTATGATCTACACCGCCGATTTGAGAAGTATCCATTTCAAGAAAGGCGCCCTCTTCCAGAAAAGCTTCCGTCACAGGGTCAATCGTGCGAAGCCCGTTGCCTTTTCCAGTCCCGATATGCTTTTCCAGATACAGTGCATGGGAATTTTTTCCCATAAAGAAACGATGAATTCCATTGTGTCGGGCAGGCTCTCCATTTTCCGTATGGACACCGCAGCCGGCTACGATCACGACATCTGCTCCCTCGCCGACATAAAAATCATTATAAACAAGGTCATCCACGTCTCCGTGCGTCACACAGGCAGGGATGGAAACTGTCTCCCCTTTTGTGCCGGGGGCAATTCGAATATCCAAGCCGGGACGATCCTTTTTGGAATCGATCTGAATATGCTCCGTAGACTGCCGGCCGGCGCATTGTCCGTCCTCCCGAATATTATAGGCTCCGTGAAACGTTCCTTTCCAGTCGGAAACGATCTTTAAAAGTTGTTCTGAAATATGATTCATCGTTCACACGCCTCCCCTTCCTCTTTGGGACATTTTTCGCAATGCGGCTCTTCTAAAAGTGTCGGCAGAATCTGATCCGGCTTACCGGAACAACTAATTTGCCCGTCCGCAATTACGACCAGTTCATCCGCAATCTGTAAAATACGCTCCTGATGAGAAATAATCACCATGGAGCCATTGATTTTTCCGCGCATTTCCTGAAACACATCAATCAGCGCTGCAAAGCTCCATAAATCGATCCCCGCTTCCGGCTCATCGAAAATCGTCAGCTTTGTATGGCGTGCCAAAACGGTTGCAATTTCGATCCGTTTAATTTCACCGCCGGAAAGGCTGGCATCCACTTCGCGGTCTATATATTCTCTGGCACAAAGTCCAACCTTGCTTAAAAGCGTACATAGCCGTTCCTCCGAGAGCGTTTCCCCAGAGGCCAATTCTAAGAGATCCCGTACAGTAAGCCCTTTAAATCGTATCGGCTGCTGAAACGCATAGCTGATCCCTTTTAAAGCACGCTCTGTCACATCGAGTCCCGTAATATCTTCTCCATCAAGAACAATCTTTCCGGAATCCGGAGTCTCCACACCGGAAATCAATTTAGCAAGGGTCGTTTTTCCTCCACCATTTGGGCCGGTAATAACCACAAGTTTTCCATCCGGAATTGTCAGATTTATATTTTTTAAAATAGATTCTCCGCCGGGCGCATGCCAACAAAGGTCAGATAATTGCAACAAATTGGTTCCTTCTTTCTTTTTAAACAAACAATCAGGAACGAATGAAGTTCCTTCTTTTCTTATTGTAAAAAATTTGACAATTCCTGTCAAGATCAGTTCGCAAAAAAATTATACTTTTTTAGTGTACTTTTAGAGTTGCCAGATTTAAAAGGAAAAATACAAATATTTTTTCTTTCTGAATAAAGAATTTTTTCGCCGATTATCTGAAAAAATTCGGGAAAAAATTTTAGGAACACTTGACAAATTCCCGTTGTGTATGCTATATTAATATCCGTTGCCAATATGCGAGTGTAGTTCAGTGGTAGAACCCCAGCCTTCCAAGCTGGTTGTGTGGGTCCGATTCCCATCACTCGCTCCAAAGGACATGCGCCAATAGCTCAGCTGGATAGAGCAACTGCCTTCTAAGCAGTAGGCCAGGGGTTCGAGTCCCTTTTGGCGCGCCAGCACGCGCCAAAAGCATAAAGTCTTTTGGCGCATTTATATGGTGGATGTAGCTTAGTTGGTTAAAGCGCCAGATTGTGGCTCTGGAGACCGTGGGTTCGAGTCCCATCTTCCACCCCATCGATTGATACGAGGTCTTTTTTGGCCTCGTATTTCCATATTGGGCTGTAGCCAAGCGGTAAGGCAACGGACTTTGACTCCGTCACGCGTGGGTCCGAATCCCGCCAGCCCAGCCAGTTAAATATTGCTTGAACCCCGCATGAACACTATGTTTGTGCGGGGTTTCATTTTAAAAAACAACTCCCACACAAAACCACTAAATCACCCGTTGTTGTTTACTATCAAAAGTTTATTTAACGCCTCTGCCGATACAGTCCATATATCCTGGTGTGATCCAATTTGAATCGTGGTATTTGTATGGCGTTAAAGCCTTTGCAAATTCATTCGATTGCGACAATTATTCATAAAAGGTACTCCTTATCATTTGGCTATTACCCTTAAAAACATGGATAACAATAGGATATGCAGAGATATTCTGAGAAGGGCGTGTTCGCTATTAGTAGACTGGTCGATAAATTTGATAAATTAACTTCTGGAATTGGAAAAGCGGTCTCTAATGTAGGCGGATTAACGCAAGCCTTGTCAATAGCAGGAAGAAGCTCACAACAAATTTATGGTCGAGTGCGATGCACTATCTCAAAAGATTGCCAAAGAAACAGAGTCTCGGGAAAAACCATTTATCAGCACACAGGCATAAGCCTTACAATTTTTTGATAAAAGAAACCATTTGAAAATCTCTTCTGCAAAGAAGACTAAAAATTATAGATTATAAAAATAGCGACACTCCCAATTAGGGGAATGCCGCTATTTTTATACAAATTTATGTCTCTTACTTGTTGCTTTTCAATGGTGACGTTTTTCTAGAATCTTAAATAGTTTTACCAATTCGAACCACAGCACTGCAACTGCAGATATTCCAATCACAGTAAATATCTCAGCTCCTGTTAAAGAAGTCAGTTTTAGGAAAAAAGAAAGCGGTGTATATAAGCCTAACACAAGCATCAGAATAATCCCGGAAAAAGACGCCCACATCACTTTATCCCTCACCAGCGAACGGAGCGACTGATATGCAAAATCCGTCTGGGAACTACTGACCAGGACCAGAAAAATATTGCTGAGGAATAAAATAGAAAGTCCCATGGCGCGAGCTAACGCTGCATTTTCAAGCGGATTCCTCTGTAGGACAACATAATAAGTCCCAAAAGAAGCAGCAAAAATGACAAGGCCCTGCAAAACACTTTTTAAAAGGTTTTTTGCACCAACAATTTTCTCCTGTGGACTGCGGGGAGCGCGCTCCATTACATTCTTTTCCGCCGGCTGCCGTTCAAAAACGATGGAACATGTTGGGTCAATAATTAGTTCCAACAGGACAACATGAAGCGGAAGCAGCATTAAACTTTCTGGATTTACTTTCAGGAGTGGAGCCAGCAGACAGGAAAACGCAATCGGAATATGAATTGTAAAAACGTAGCCGATTGCTTTTTTAATGTTGTCATAGATTCTTCTGCCATCTCGGATGGTATCCACAATGGTAGAAAAATTATCATCAAGAAGAATCAGGTCTGCCGCTTCGCGTGATACTTCCGTCCCCCTTTTGCCCATGGCAACTCCTATATCGGCATATTTAAGAGCAGGAGCGTCATTGACGCCATCGCCTGTCATTGCAACAATTTCTCCGTTGGCTTTTAGTGCTTTCACAATTTTCATTTTATGCTCCGGTACGACACGGGAAAAAACATTAACCGTACTGACGCATTTTTGCAATTCTTCTTCAGTCATCTGATCTATTTCATCGCCAGTTATCGCCTGATTACAATTCGGAATCCCGATTTTTTTTGCAATCGCTTTTGCTGTGTCGCCGCTGTCTCCAGTAATCATTACGACTCGGACGCCAGCTTTGTTACAGCGGCGGATGTCTGCTCCCACAGACTTCCTTGGCGGGTCGGCAAGGCCAACTAAGCCGCAGAGGTGTAGATGGCATTCCGATAAAGTTGCCGGAATATCATCGATTGTTGGGATACTCATTTGCCCAACGGCAATCACGCGCAGCCCCTGTGCTGCCATATCGGTGACCTTTTTTTGTGCTTCGATAAGTTCTGCCGAGGTTATCTCGCACAGTGGCAGAATTTTTTCCGGCGAACCCTTTGCTGCAACCATAATTTTATTTTCGTGCTGCCAGACATGGCCCATCATTTTGGCTTCGTGAGTAAAAGAATATTCTCGGACCAGTTTGCCGCTAAATAGGAAATTTTTTGGCATGCCTTTGCTTTCACAGTAGGAAAGCATCGCTTGTTCCATTGGATCATAGGTGTCCGGTTCACAAGCCATTCCCATTGTGGCACAAAATTTCTCTTCCTGATTTTTTTCAGTCCATGTTTCGCAGACGGTCATCTGGTTTTCCGTAATGGTACCGGTTTTGTCTACGCATAAAACTGAGACCGCACCTAACGTCTCCACCGAAGAAAGCTTTCTCACTAACGAATGCTTTTTGGCAAGCCTCCATGCACCCATGGAAAGAAACACGGTTAAAATAACTGGAAATTCTTCCGGAATCATCGCCATGGCAAGCGTAACGCCGGAAAGGATACTTTCCACCAGCCGATCGACAAAATTATGGTCCGGAAGATTGAGCCAAGTAAAGCAGCCAACTAAGACAAACAGGACAGCTGCAATCACTGCACACAGCTTTACAAGGCTTCTTGTCTGTTTTTGTAAAGGGGAAGGAAATTCCGGTGCGTTAGAAACATTTAAGCCGATTTTCCCGATTTCTGTTTCTTTTCCAATCTGATTCACGCAGACGGCTGCACTGCCTTGTGTGACGAGCGTACCTGCATAGCAATGATCCCGGCGCCACCGGTCTTTACTGTTGTCTGCTCCAGATGGTACTTTCCAGACACCTTCTGCTTCTCCTGTCAAGGATGATTCATTAACGCATAAATCGTTTGCCTGAAGAATTTCCCCATCAGCAGGTATTTTGTCACCTTCCGCAATCAGCATAATGTCGCCAGGAACAAGATCTGTACTGTCAATTTCCTGCTTTTTTCCGTCACGCAGCACCGAAATATGTGGTGCTGAAAGATCCTTTAACGCACTCAAAGTTTTATCGGTTTTCCAGCCCTGAATTACATCGATGCTGATCATGCCCAGCACGAAAACCAGCATGATGATTCCATCACGCGGCTCACCAAGAAAAAAATAAATGACTGCGGTTACGATAAGAAGCAGGAACATGGGTTCTGACAGAGTCTTGAGGATTTTAGAAAAAATACTTTTCTTTTTTCTGGGACTCAATTCATTTTTCCCAAATTGCTTTTGGCGCTGTGCAGCTTCTTCTGCTATCAGCCCTGTTAAATTTGCGGCCGTTTTTTGTTCTGTCATAAAAGTTACCTCCTTCATGTCTTTCGACATTTGTGTGACAGCTCTATGGCATTGCAAAGATAAACAGTCTTCGTTCCACGAAAAAAGGGTATAAAAATACCTGTGGAACAATACACTGTCCCACAGGTTTGGTTTCTCCTGTTGCCGTTAAGGCCCAGCCCTATCAACCTCTTTGAGGTCAATCGCCTGCTCAGTTTGTACTGTAGATCAAATGCAGCGCAAAGAGATATTTGATATACTATCATATCTGTTTTTTCATGTCAAGTGACTGAAAATTTAAATAATTTTTAATGGAGCTCGTTCTATCTGCTTCCAGTTTTCCCATTGTCATTTGCTTTTCGACAAATTTTTCTACCAATCAGCAACACATTCCGCCACATAGATAAACTTCGTGGTTTGTTTATAATAAGATTTTTCAACTAAAAAGGATCATGTCCGCCTATCTCGCTTATGCGGCCAAGCGAAACAGTAACGAGAAGCCCTCCAATCGCAAAGCTGCCACTGGAAGGCTCTAAAAGCGTGCTATTTATTTATCTGCCGTTATTTGTTCGACCAATATTTTTCACTTTATGAAATAGTTATTTTTCATAAATGGTTTTTGATTTGGGAAAACGTTTCATGAATTTATCATTAGCTGTTTGTAGCTTTTGCATATACTCTGTATAGGATTTACTTAGGATCTTCAAGTTTGGAATAAATATATCACTATAACCACTGGATCGTTGAAAATCGATCATAGCCTTTTGCATTTCAAACGCAGGACTGGATTTATATTCTTCAGAATTTCGAATTTCAAGATACTGCTCGATAGATTTCTTGTTTTTGTCTACATATCCATCGTAATCATCAACTACGGAGGCCATGCTTTTTTCCATTTTTTCAAAATCGACCGCATCTTGATTTTTGTCCATCAGCTCAAAGAAATCTTCTAATTTACTGGGGAAACTAAAATTATTAATTGAATCTAGATAGTCAATTATTTTTTGATATGCAATAGCTTTATCGGTAGTATCTATTTTTTCATTTAAAAATCTTCCAAAATGCAAACTCAAAAATTTTCCGTAGCTTCCGGGAAAGGCATAGAGTAATTTATCACGAATGATTGTATTATGATCGAGTGAATGTTCAATAAGATTTGTTGTTTCCTCCACATCATAGCCATTGGAAATTAAATGGGTAATGCAATCGTATTGTGCCTTTGCCTGAGTAAGTGAAACTTCTAGTTTTGCTTGGTAGTCCACTAACGCTTTGCATTTATCTTGGCTGAACACTATTGATTTAATATCCGCTATGCCTATATCCAGTTTTCGCAACATAGAAACTTCTTTTAGCATAGAAATATCTTTATTAGAATAGTTGCGATACCCGTTTTTCATTGCTTCAGGATGTATAAATCCCTGTTGCTCATAATACTCAACTGCTTTTTTTGTGATTTGGTAGACTTTACATACCTCTCCTATCAACATAACTATCACCTCAAAAGCATTGTAAACCAGACCCCAAGGGGCTAGTCAATAGATATTTGCAGATTTATTTGATATTTATATATTACCCATCCGTGGCTGTCGATCATGAACCTGTGCTAAAACAGATTTTTTGACGTCAGTTCATGTTCCTAAGTGTTGACAGGAGCGTAACATGTGCTCGTCCGACTTACGTCAAGCAGGCTGCCACATTAGGAAACGGCAGCTCTTTGTTGTTTCATTTCGGGTGCGGAGCCTATTTACTTTCTAAATCTTAAACCGCTTTTTTGTCGAGTTTCATTAAACCGGTATAAACTTAAAAATATGGGCAGTCAACAAATTTTAGTAAACTATGAAGCTTACCCATTAGCAGGGTTCTTCCCACCAACCAAATGCAACACTTCCCAAAATTTTTTCGCTGGTTGTTTCCGGCGGAATACAGTTTACTAAAAAATTACCGCCTGGAGGGCAGATAAATTTTCCGTCTTCCTCAGCTACAATCGTTGTTTCGGCAGGGCAACGACGCCCGTATATGGGCGTTCCGGCTAAAGGCTCCGTATCAACGTTTTCCGCATACAGAAACCCAACTTTTGGTTTTGGTAGCGAACATAATGCCATATTAGACGGACTTTGCATATCTGTTAGCTTTGCCGTTCCAGAAGTTACCGCATTTAGCCAAACCTGAATGGAAAATGGAATCTCACTGACATTGGTAACAGTAAAGACATTGACAAAAAGTAAGACACCGGAATTCTTTGGGTTAAAAAGTCCTGCCCAAGCATACTTACCGTTGCCGAATTCTTCACGGCTGCCACCGACAAAATACTTGCCCTGAATAGATTTGTATAATGACATTGCACATGCTGGCTCACAAGATGAAAAATTAAACATGAATTTTCTCCTTTTTGTTACATAGTTAGCCATACCACATAATATTAACCATTTTAAAAATTGGTTCACCTGAATCGAAGACTTCTCACCCATCCAGCCTTACGATAAGTTATTAGCAAACTCGAAAAACTGACTTCGTGTACAAACTCCCCAGTTTGTTTTATGTGAATACAGTTCACAATTTTACTGCCAATTCATCCAATTATATAAATAAAATTATATTTAATCTTAACAAACCTTCATGCAAAGTGTTCCATTTTATAGGATTTAAGGGTATGATTAACCCAATTACAGAAATTCAATTATAGAATTTGTATTCCATGCTTAAGTATGTGGAGATGATTATAAATGGACTATACAATGGAAGACCGGGCAAATCTCATTATAGCCGCATGTAAAGGCTCAAAATCAACAAATCCTTACGAGATTTTTAAAAAAGTAGCATCAGAAGACTTTGTGCGCATTCATGGACCAGAGCATCATGTTTTGGACGGAGCATGCATTTTGACAGCGTATTATAATGCCGGTGGCAAGATAGATCTGGAAGAAAGTCTGCAAAAACTTATGCACCAAGGTTTACTGATGCCCGGAGCTGTATGCGGCCTATGGGGTGTATGTGGTGCAGTCATGTCGGTAGGTGCCAGCTTGGCAATCATTGACGGCACTGGCCCACTATCAACAGATGGCTCATGGGGAAATCATATGAAGTTTACCTCTAAGGCATTGGAAAAATTAGCAGAGATAAATGGCCCCCGGTGCTGCAAAAGAGATGCGTTTTTAAGTTTTAAAACAGCCGTTGAATTTATAAATGAAAATTATAATGTAACATTAGAAACGCCAAATATTAAATGTGAATTTAGTCCTTATAATGAGCAATGCATCGGAACACGGTGCCCCTTTCATCAATAAAACTTTATGTCATTTCTGGTTTATGTTTTTGACTTGATGTGAAAATTTTTCACATCAAATTCGCTTCATATTTTGTTGTTTATTTGTTATTTATTTAATCAAAATCGTACAAAATTTAACTCCGTCACGCGTGGGTCCGAATCCCGCCAGCCCAGCCAGTTAAATATTGCTTGAACCCCGCATGAACACTATGTTTGGGCGGGGTTTTATTTTAAAAAATAAGTTTTGAAATAAACAGACATAAAAAGAAACCACCCCAACTAAGGGGTGGTAATGTAATGGATAAATTTACTTAGCAGAAATTACAAAAACTGCAGCAATTAAAGTAACGGCAGATATAGCTCCAAAAAGAACACATATAATAGCCTCCTTTATTCATATATTTGCTCTAGAACACCATAATTGTAACAACGTTGTAACCAATTTGCAAACGAAATTTTTCCCAGTTTAAATTCCATTGTAAATCCACATAATTCAGGTCGTACAGACAATAAAAAGCCTTTTGGCAAAGTAGCATTACTCTGTCTTATATGTTTTGAAAGTTCCCTGATGTAGAACAAAAGCCGCACAGGGAACTTATTTATGGTACGTTTAATTATGAAAGCAAGCAAAAAGCCGTAATAATTCCGGCGCCGATCCCACAAATAACCGGGATCAGATTTTTTCGTGCTAATTCCGTTGGCTTTACATTGCAAATCGCTGCAACTGGAATAACACCCCATGGAATGATAGTTCCGCCGCCAATCCAAATGGTGATAACCTGCCCAAGAGCCGCCAATGTTGCTACATTAGCACCCGTTGCAACAGAGAATGTCTGCGCAATTGAGCCTACCATTGGCAACCCTGAGAAGCCGGAGCCATCCAATCCTGTAATCGCCGCAACGGCAGATTCAATCAGAATTGTTGGTGCACGCCCTACCGGAACTGCATTTGTCATTGCAATTCCAATATCACTCAGAATCCCAGGTGCATCTTTTCCCAATACCTTTGCAGCAAATTCTCCATTTCCCATAAAAAAGAGTGCTGCAATCACGATGACTGGCGCAAAAATGGAAATTGAAAATTTAAATCCATATTTGATATGATCCGTGATCTTTTCCAGAGAAGAAAGAATGTCTCCATTAAAGAGCATAATAATTACCATAATAATGAGAGCCGTCCCGCCGACGAGAGCAGTCGCATCTTCTCCAACAATTTTAAATTTCAACATCACAACGATATCAAACAAAAACGCCGCCGGCGTGAGAACCGCAATCACATAGGCAAACTTTGACGGATGCCTCTCATCGTCTATTTTTGATTCTGATGAAATCTGCGGCTCTTTTTTCATGTCCCGTAGAAACATAGCATAAGAGACGATAACCGTTACAATGCTAACAGCCGCCCAAATTGGGATAGAAGCGGTCATTATTTCCGTCACTGAAACTCCAGCGGATTTTGCCGTAATCGATGGAGCTCCCTGAATAAAAAAGTCACTGGAAAGCCCAATACCATGGCCAAAAATATTCATGGCAACAGCGGCCCAAATTGCCGGAAGTCCCGCATTCAGCGCAACCGGAAGCAACAAAGCTCCAATGAGTGCAACTGCTGGTGAAGGCCAAATAAACCAAGAGAAAATCAGCATTACACAGCCAACTAAAAAAAATGCCGGTTTTCTGGTGTGGATCATATGCTGCAGCGGACGGATCATAATTCGGTCAGCGCCCACCATTTCCAAAGATTTTGACATAGACATAATCAGCGAAATCACAATAATAATTCCGATAAATTCACCGGCAGATGATACAATGGCACGATAAAGCATTTGAACTGCCAGAATAAAATTATGACTATAAGCTAAGCAGATCGCAAAAATCCCAATAATACAGGGAAGAACGATCTCCTTTTTCTTAAGCAGAGCGGCAATAATAAAAAGCACTGCGGCAATATAAATAATGTGCAGTGTTCCTAATTGAGCCATCTAAGATTCCCCCTATCACGCCATTATATGGATTTATCGTCTTAGATGATTTCTTTTTTTAAATTCTTTTTTCCCTTTTTCGGCTGTATTTTCTCAGCTAAAATTTTAAAGCGATATTTTCTAAAAAGAAAATTAACTTGACGAATCCCTCAAATTTGCTAAAATAGAATTAATATTAATTCAAAACTTTGAGCTGAATGCAAAATTCACTTTAAAGCTATGAATATAATAAAACAGGGAGGAAAATTTATGATGCAAATTTTGGACGGGTTGGACAGTTTTCTTTATTATCCAATATTGATTATTGTCTTGCTCGCAGCAGGTCTTTTTTTTAGCTTTCGAACGCGTTTTGTTCAGCTTCGCATGTTCGCGGAATCCATTCGGGTCGTCTCCGAAAAGCCTTCAAAAGAAAATAGCGTTTCTTCTTTTCAGGCGTTGATGGTATCTACCGCTTCTCGAGTTGGTACTGGTAATATCGTTGGTGTTTCCACAGCGCTTTGCCTCGGCGGTCCTGGTGCAGCCTTCTGGATGTGGGTGATTGCATTGATCGGTGCAGCCTCTGCTTTCATTGAGAGCACACTCGCTCAGATTTTCAAACGCCGTGATGAAAACGGGGACAGCTACGGCGGCCCTGCTTATTACATTGAAACAGCGCTCCACAATCGTGGTTTGGCAACTCTTTTTGCTGTTTGCTTGATTCTTACTTACGCCGGTGGATTCAACATGCTTGCTTCTTATAACCTGCAGTCCACTTTTGCAGTCTACAACTTTTATGATTCCACCTCCACTCCATGGATTATCGGCCTTATTCTTGCCGCTCTTGTTGCATGGTGTGTGATGGGCGGTGGAAAGCGAATCGTAAAAGCGACCAGCCTGCTTGTCCCAATTATGGGCATTCTCTATGTGGCAGTTTCTTTAGTCGTCTTCTTCGCACATCTCAATATTATTCCTGCTGTTTTTGCTATGATCTTTGAAAACGCTTTTGATTTCAAATCAATCTTTGGTGGAATTGCAGGTTCCTGCATGATGTACGGAATTAAGCGCGGACTTTATTCCAATGAAGCCGGCGTAGGTTCCGCTCCAAACGCAGCAGCCGCTGCCGATGTTTCTCATCCAGTCAAGCAAGGACTTGTTCAAGTCCTTTCCGTCTTTATTGATACCCTTTTGCTCTGCACCGCAACCGCTCTGATGTGCCTCTGCTCCGGCATTACACCAACCAAAGAGCTTGCCGGTGCCCCCTATGTACAACAGGCTGTTTCGAGTGTTCTCGGCGGATTCGGACCAATTTTCGTCACCGTTGCAATGGTACTTTTCGCCTTTACAACACTTTTAGGAAACCTTTTCTATGTAGACAACTGCCTTACCTTTATTCATCGCAAAAAGCCCGGCAAAAAATTCATGGTTGGATTCCGGCTGTTCTGTTCTTTTATCGTTTTGATCGGTGCAACTCTGCCAATGGCGGCTGCATGGGATCTTGCCGATATTATGATGGCAATCATGTGCATGATTAATCTACCGGCTTGTGTAGCGCTGAGCAATGTCGCTGTTAAAGCCTGTAAAGACTATGAAAAGCAAAAAAAGGCCGGGAAAAATCCGGTATTCCATGCTGCAGATGTTGGTCTAAATCCTGACGAATTGGATTATTGGAAATAATTATTTCTTAGTTGTGTGAACTAAAAAAAGTGCAGACTTTTTGCCGTCATAAGGCAGAAAGCCTGCGCTTTTTATTTAACTGATAAAGTTTCTACCTTTTTAACAATCCCTTTATGATTTTCCTTTTGTTCTAACAATCGCCTGATAGGCTCCGTTGCTGGAAGTTGAGACTAAGACCGCATTAAACGGGATCAAAGCCCAAATCGTCCACGGCTGCAAAAATCCTCCCGTTGCCGCGGTAGAAATCAGCAGCACAAAGAGCGCAATTAGATAACTGAGTATCTGCGTCGGCATTTTACTCAGTGCCCCAATGTTTTTTAAAAACTGCGTCAGCAAACTCGTTACAGCTGCTGCGCCCACAAACGTTGCCAAAAAATCCCAGCTTAAAAATTCAGTCATGTTCATCATGATCCTCCTTATCCTCCAAATCACTAATTCTGTGATCTGCAGCTTTCATCTGTTCTTCCAATCTATAAGTACGCTCGACGACCTGATTATGTTTTGCAACTTTTTCCTCCAGTTTCTGCAAACGAAAATCCACCAATTTATTGGCAGTTCGAATTCCGCTCCAACTGCCGACGGCTGTTCCCAAAAAAGCGATCAGCGCAACTACTACTTCGGTTGGCATTCCCATCACCTCCCTTATCGGACCGTGATCTGGAATCGGTCAATCTTTTCTCCAAAGCAGCCCGCATAACCGTCTTGACCATTTTTTATCTCGTTATCCTGCTGCCAGTCATAATAGTCGCCGTTGAGCGCAGAAACCCGATAGCAAGCTTTTCTGTAAGGCCGAATGGAATTAGGTGTCTCATAATAAACAGCCACTGCATCAATCGGTGTGCCATTTCCTGCATATCCGTTTTCAAAGTCATCCGTATCATAACCGCTGACTTTCGGCAGCCAGTTTCCGTCTTTTGTATGGACTCGGTATCGAACAGAACCACAGTCAACTCCAACGGCAAGATCAGTAATTGTCTGCCCTTCGATTCCAGCAAAATCCGAAAGATTATTTACTTCCGGCAGCCAGCCACTTTCTTGCGTTTTTACGCGGTACTTTACCCCAACTTTTTCTAGTTTAGAAGAGGAAGGCTGTACCGAAACCGGTGCTGCGCTATTTTCCAAATCCCGATCAGCAAGATTGGTATCAATGCTGCCTCTGCAGCCTGCAACAGAAGTTCCTCCAAACTGCCAAAGCGCACAGGGAATGCTCGGAGAATTAACATCATACTGTGCGAACCATAAAGGATAATTTGCTAATCTGTTCATATCAAACCAATTTCGGCAGTAATCCAAATTTGAATAATTACCCGCCTGATACCCTGCAGAAGAAATTGCATCTAAAAATGCAGCAGCCATATCGGTAACAAGCGTCTTATCCGGCTCAACTCCCTGCTCTCGGGAATAACGAACCGAATCATATTCGTAGTCAAAGAAGACAGGCCATGTGATTTGATCTTGATACGGTTTAAGAACCGTAAGGCAAATTTCCGCTTCTTTTTGCGCATCCGGTATCGAAGTAGCATAGCTAAACCAATAACATCCAACAGGAATTCCGGCGCGGAGCGCTCCCAGCATATTCCGATCAAAAAAGCGATCTCTTTGGCTCGGATCATTTCCATATCCGGCACGAATAATGGCAAAGTCGATTTCATCGTTTTTTACTAACTGCCAATCGATCTCTCCATTGTGAGCACTTACATCAATCCCCCGCATGTTTCATTTTCCTCATTTCATAATCTCTTCCTCTTCTTCTGGTGTAATCTTTTTGTCGATTAAAGAATCCAACTGTTCTTTCGTTAATTTTCCTAGCAGATATTGGACTCTTAAAAATTTTGTAAGTGGTCTCATGACTTTTCTCCCATCGTCTCTGATAAAATAAGATCTTCAATCGCGCAAATGCGATTCCCTAAACTTGGAAGTGTCTTCTGCTTTTTCATTTCGAGCAGTTCCTCGTAAGTATATGGAACATACCGTTGGATGAGAATCTCTTCTTCATAAGCTTTTTCTGCTGGAATAAAAGGGGTATCAATTACCCGTTCTACTTCTTTTCCGCCGTTTGGATACTCGTGAAGTGTCTCAAAATGAGATTGTTCCGGTATTTCCGCTTGTTCATCGTGATGAATAACGAGTTTGTCCTCTTTTAAATAACCTTTTTCTAAATCCGGATTTAGAATCTCGTTACCCTGTGCATCTAAAATTTTCATTTTATTTCTCCTCTTTAAGAAACTCGTTTCCACATATAAACGGCTATATAGGGCGGCATATTGTTATGCGCACTGCCTCCGCCGGTATATCCGGTCGTATAATCTCCAGATGTACCTGTCCATTCTCCAGAAGGGCTCCATTTGGACCCGCCGGTATCCCAAAAGCATTGGCTCACTCCTTTTCCGTACAAGCCAACATGATTGTGATTTGGCATTTCGTTTACTGTTAAGGTGTGAGTGGATTCTCCGCCCTTACCTCCAACAGCATAAGAACTGCTGGCTCCCAGTAAAAATCTATCCTCTAATTTTTCCCATGTGCCCCCTAAAAAAGAGGCAGGGCTAGCATTCTGAAAGCTAAGATAAACAGCGCCGACCGGATAAACAAGCAAAAGCAGATCGTTTTTCACAAGCCAATCGGCAGGGGCTTTCCCACTGTCTTTAAAGTCGCCGTCGGAACTGATGACTGCAAGATTTCCGGCAGTTGCTCCGGATAATTTATCCGCCTTAGAACGAATCTGTGTCTGCAGTGTAGAAACATCCATTTCCTTTAACTGATCCGCGATTTTCTGTGTTTCACTGCTTACAGAAGCCGCATTATTAGCTGCGGTGTTTGCCGAAGAAGCAGCATGATCAGCGTCTTGGGCAGCTACCGTTGCCGCCTGCGCTTTTTCTTGTGCTGATTCTGCCGCAGTATTGGCATTTTGGGCTGCATTAGAAGCTAAAGTAACGGCCGACTGTACATTTTCCGCCGCCGTATGAGCCCCCTCTGCAGCTTGATCTGCATTTTGAATTGCTTTTCCAGTATCAGAAATCAGCTGATACAAAGCCGAAACTTCTCCATCGTCAGGAATTGCTTCATCAATTTTGCAGGGAAAGACCCGCAGAATCAGATTATCAACCCGCAGATCATAAGCTTCCGGTTTTACAATTTGAATCCAACATTTTAAATCTCCAGAAGTTCTGCATGCTTCATTCGTTAAAGTAACGGATGCCGAATTTTCGGAGATTGTCATTGGAAGCTGCAAGACTTTATCCTCTTCGGAGATATAAAATATCGCCGTTGTTCCGGAAAGATCGATTTGCTGGCCATCCGGCCCATCAATTTCCATCTGATAAGTTCTTGCATTGTGCTCTCCTTGAAATGCCCGGAGAATTTTTGCTGTTCCTCCTCCATCTGCAGAAATTTTTATTTTTTCATTCATGTGGCTGCACCACTCCTTTCACTCCTCCGAAAAATGGCGCTTTAAATTTGCCTTTTGGGGAAAAGAAGGAAAAGTTCCAATAAAAAAAGACCCGCCGAAGTACAGATTTCTCTGTCCCTCAGCGGGTCTTACTAATTTTTTATTTTTTAGGAACAAGTAACATAACCCGGATAATCAAGCGCAATATAAGTTTTTCCGCGGTTTAGTTTCAGTTCTTTTCCACTGTTGTCATAAAACTTAAGATAATCATACTCTCCGGTTTTCTCCCATGTAATCGACTGTACCACTCCGTCAGAGAGATAATATCCTTTATAGGTTCCCTTGCCACCCTTCCAGTTTACACTTTGGTGGCCGGTGCTGTCCATCTGTGAAATATCTGTTTCCAAAGCGATCACATTTGTAAAGCTTAACTGCTTGCCGGTAACCCCATCGATATGCGGGTTTCCATTATGCTGTTTTAGATAGGTTCCAGTCTTTGAATCATAAGTAAAGGTGCTGAAATAATCCCCCTGACCAAACTGCACATTCATCTTGGTACAGGCATTGCCATCAGGCTTTATTAAATTCGTCCCCGACTGGAATGAAAACGCAGGTCCGGTTTTTTCCGACTTCAAATCCGTACGTACACCATTTTGTTTTAAAGCGGCAGCAAGTCCGGTTCCATCAAAATAACCTGTATGTTCCAAACCCATCCCGCTATTTAAGCGAGCCTGATCTCTTCCATAAAGTCCGTAAGTATTCTCAGTTCCATTGAGATGATCGATATCCAACGTATTCAATACCTGCTGTGCCTTTCCAGGATCCTGCCCCCAATGCACATAAAATGCATCAAAGCCGACCGCAAGAATTGGATAATAGTATCGGCAGCTGCGCAAAGAACAAATTTTAGGCACTTTTGTATAATCACCATACATTGCCATCAGACGAGTAATATTATCCTCCACGGGAATCTCAAAAATCACATCGGCATCAGAGACTCCATACTGCGGCAAAGAATCCACAAGGTTATTTACCATGACCGCCACGGGACGTTTTCCGACCGCTCCGTCAGTTAAAGTACCCAGCCCTGTTAAAAGATTCATGTTTTTGGGATTTCCTTCGTTTTGAGGCTGCGAAGAAACAGACGCAGAGGAAGCCGGCGCTTCCGGAGCAGAGGAGACCGAGGCAGTCTGTCCACAACCGGCCATTAGCAAAGCTACAGCCACCACTAAGGCCAAAGTTTTACACTTTTTCATAAAAATCTCCTTCCCTTAAGAAACATTTTAAAAATATTGTATCATATTTTCTAAAAAAAGGAAGGATTAAAAAAGAATCGTTTCCAAATCGATCTTGTTAAACAAAAGTTATTTTGCAACGGGAAGCGTCACCGTAAAGGTGCTGCCTTTTTCCGGCACGCTTTCTACACTAACCGTACCGCCATATAAAGCCGCCAGGTGTTTGACAATCGAGAGTCCCAATCCGGTACCGCCGATTTCTCGGGAACGAGAAGCATCTACCCGATAAAACCGTTCAAACAAACGCCCAATATGTTCCGGTGCAATTCCAATTCCGGTATCCTTTACATTGATCACAACCATATTCCGCCTCAAAAGGCCCTCAACGCTGACCGTTCCGCCCTTTCGGTTGTATTTGATTGCATTCTCGACCAAATTAGAAATCATCTGCTGAAGCCGTGTGGGAGAAAAACGGACAATCGCTTTGGGATCAACACGATAGCTGAGCTGCACCTCATTCTGTTTAGCCGTCTCCGAAAGGCGCTCCACCACTTCTTCTACCGCTTGTTCTACAGAACACATTTTTGCAGAAGGATCCTCTTTTGCATTCTCAATTTGGGAAAGTGCCAGCATATCGTCGATCAAATGCTGCAGCCGCTGCGTCTCCATATCCAGCACATCATAAAAGTAAGCGCGGGTTTTTTCATCCCGGTCAGCACTCTTTAAAAGCTCGATACTCCCCCTGATTGCAGTGAGCGGCGTTTTTAGTTCATGGGTAACATTCGAAACAAATTCTGTGCGCAGCTGCTCCAGCTGTTTCATTCTGGTAACATCAGAAATCACCGCTAAAGCTGTATGCCCATCATCAACACGAACGGCATAAACGGTCAGCTTCTGCTCTTCTTTCTGCCCGCTCAGTTCCTGGCGAACTGCTTCTCCGCTTTCCATTGCGCGGTGCATCAGATGCCCAATATGAGCTAGGAGGAGACTGCCTTCCATCTGACCTCCAACTGCAAGATGTGGAATTCCAACCAGTTCTCTGGCACGTTCATTTAAAAACTGTACCCTGTCTTCTCGATCAATCGCCAAGACTCCGCTGTCCATGCTATCCAAAAGGCCCTCCAGCTGATTTTGGTTATGCCGCTGAGCCTCCATCGCCTGCTGAGTGCTTTCGGCCATTTTGTTAAAAGAACTTGCCAAATCCCCTACTTCGTCTTTTTCAGTCACCTTAACACGGCTGGAATAATCCCCTTTGGAAATGTTTCCAGCAGCCTTTGTCAGTTCCTGCAAAGGACGCGTTGCACGGGAGACCATCGCTCCCGTAATAAACAGAACAAGCAGAACTCCCAGTGCGATACTGAATGCTGCTGTTTTCCAGAGCCCCAAAATTTCCTGATCGATTTGAGTGGTCGGCAGAGCTGCTCTTAAAATAATGCCGTTTTCTAAAGAAATTGCTTCATAATAATAGCTTTGATGAACGGTAGCGCTCATGCGAGTATCTGTTCCGCGTCCAAACTCTTTTGCAGCTTTTACTTCCGGACGATTCGCATGATTTTCTAAAATTTCTTTTTGCGTACTATCCCCCAGCACTTCTCCGTCAGAAGAGATAATACTGATGCGCATCTCGTCCCCATTTTCACTGAGCTGTTTTCCGACTTCCTGCGCAATTTCCTGTGGGTCCTGCAAAATTTTATCCTCTTCGGCAGACAGAACAGAAAGTGCCGTTGAGACCCTCTGTGAAAACATTTCGTGATACCGCTGCTGCACTTGAAAAGCAGAAAACAGAAACGCCGCAGAAAATGCTAAAACGACTGCGATGCTATTTAAAAGAATCAGTTTTTTCTTCATGAGTGATCTCCGACAAATTTATATCCGACCCCACGCACTGTAATTAAGTATCGGGGGCAATCCGGATTCTCTTCGATTTTCTGTCTCAAGTAGCGCATATGAACATCGACCGTGCGAGTATCCCCGTAATATTCCACGCCCCAGACTTTATCAAGCAGTATCTCTCTAGTAAGCACTTTTCCGGTGTTTTGCATCAAAATACAGAGAAGGTCAAATTCCTTTGCAGTCAGTTCAATCACTGTTCCATTTTTTTTAACCGTATGACGCGAAATATCGACTGAAAGGCCGCCTTCTTCCAAAACTTCTTCTTCGTTTTCTTTGGAGTCATTCACCCTTCTGAGAATTGCCCGCACTCTTGCACAGAGCTCTTTGATTCCAAATGGCTTTGTCACATAATCATCGGCACCCATTTCGAGTCCAACTACCTTGTCGATTTCTTCTCCCTTAGCAGTCAGCATTAAAATCGGAATCTTTTTCCATGATTTCTCTTCCCGCAGCCGCCGACATACTTCTAATCCATCCATGCCCGGCATCATCCAGTCAAGGATAATGGCATCCGGCTTTTTTCGATTCATTCCTTTTAGAAGGCTTTCTCCATCCGAAAATTCGGCCGTCTCAAATCCTGCGTCTCTTAATCCAAAAGCCACTAATTTTCGAATATTCATCTCATCATCGACAACATAAATAAGTGCCATAACTTCCTCCGTTATTTCCCGTTAGGAAGATCCTCCTCTCCATTGAGGTCTGGATGCTCCCCTGTTCCCCGATAGATCACCCATTCTGCAATATTCGTCGCGTGGTCTCCCATACGTTCAATATACTTAATAATAAAAAGAAGATCAACCTCTTTCATCACCTGTTCCGGATTTTTAGAGATGGAAGCGCAAATTTCCAAAACCATTTTTGCAAATGCAGAATCGACTGCATCATCTTCTTTGCAAACTGCCCTTGCTTCTTCCAAATCTCCGCTTAAAAAAACATTCATCGCTCTTTGGAACATCGACTGTGCCATTCCCATCATTTGCACCACATTATTGATCAGCAAACTGTTGGGATCAAGCGTTCCTGTCTCTGAAATTTCACAGATATCGGCACACTGATCGGCTTCGCGTTCCATATCGGTCAAAATTTTGAGGCAGGCGGCGATCTCTCTCAGATCATGAGCTAACGGCTGCTGCATTGCAAGCAGGTTCATGCAAAACTTTTCGTTTTCCTGCTCCAAAGAATCAATTTCCCGATCTCCCAAAACGACCTGCTGGGCCAACTCCCGATCATCTGTTTTCAGCACCCGGATCGTCTTTTCAATTCGGTCGCTGATCATAAGAGCCATTTGTATCATTTGTTCGTTAAGTTTTTTTAGTTCCTGATCGAAATATTTTCTGGGCATAATTCGGTCTCCTTTTGTATCATACCATATTTTTATAAAAACGCGAGCAAAAAATCAGCCAAATCTTCCTGTAATATAGCGCTCTGTGCGTTCGTCCAAAGGATTATTAAACATATCCATTGTATTGGAATACTCCACAATCTCTCCCAGCAAGAAAAAGGCGGTATTATCGGCAATTCGTCCTGCCTGCTGCATATTGTGCGTAACAATAATCACCGTATACTTTTTGCGCAGATCGCCCATCAGATCTTCAATTTTCAAAGTTGAAATTGGATCCAGCGCGCTGGTAGGTTCATCCATTAAAAGAATATCCGGCTCCACTGCCAGTGCGCGAGCAATACAAAGTCTCTGCTGCTGCCCGCCGGACATTCCCAGCGCACTTTTTTTCAAACGATCTTTTATTTCGTCCCACAAAGCGGCCTGTTTTAAACTGGTCTCTACGATTTCGTCCAGTTTCTGCTTTTGCTTGATTCCATGAATCCGCGGACCATAAGCAATATTATCATAGATCGACATCGGAAATGGATTTGCTTTTTGAAATACCATTCCCGCACGTTTTCTCAAAAGAGTGACATCCGTGTGGGAATCGTAAATATCCTCTCCATCAATTGTGACTTTTCCTGTAATCTTACAGCCTGGCACCAGATCATTCATTCGGTTGAGTGTTTTTAAACAAGTTGATTTTCCGCAGCCGGAAGGTCCAATAAACGCCGTTATTTTGTTGGCTGCAATGTCCATATTTACATTTCTGAGTGCTTGAAAAGACTCTTTTGCACTTTCATAATAGAGATTCAGGTCATGAATTCCCACTTTGATATTTTCGATCCCGCAAAGATTTCCGTAAACTGTCTCATGTGGGGTAGTGTCGGCTGTTTCTTTTAGCTGCCATGTTCCCTGTCTTTTGTCTACTAAATCGACTAAGGCAGGCGTTTGATTTATGATATTCTCCATCATTTATTTCTCCTTTATTTGGAAGAACCGGTTGCTTTTTCATCAATTTTTCGGCTGAGGATTCGTGCCAACAAGCTAAACAGAAGAACCATCAGAATTAATACAGCCGAACAAAAATTTGCAATTTGTGTTGCATTTGCAGCAATGGATTCCGTACGGGAAGCCCAAATCTGTAAAGCCAGCGTTTCGCCTGGACGCATAGGATTGAGCGGGCAGGTCGGAGAGGTCAGATTCCAGTTGCTCCAGTTGATATCCGTGCTCATCCCTGCCGTATAAAGCAAAGCGGCAGCCTCACCGAATCCCCGTCCGGCAGCTAAAATAATACCGGTCATAATGCGCGGAACACAAGCAGGCAAAAGCATATGGACGATCGACTGCCAGTGAGTGGCGCCAACCGCAAGAGAGCCGCTTTTATATTCTCCAGGCAGTGCCTGAAACGCGTCCACTGTCGTCGATGTAATCAGCGGCAGGCAAAGAATAGAAACCGAAAAAGCGCCTGCCAAAAGGTTCCAGTGCTGATGAGTCATCACAATAAAAACGAGATATCCAAAAAGGCCAATCACAATGGAGGGCAATGAAGAAAGCGTCTCCACGCACATCCGGATAAAACGGGTCAGCTTTCCATCCTTTGCATATTCCGCAAGATAAATCCCGGCAAATATGCCGATAGGAACACTGATTAAAAGAGACAAAAACACCAGATAGACCGTATTGAAAAATTGGTTTCCAATTCCCTCTGCCGTAAAAGAAAGAAAACTGCTGTCAAAACTCGAAAAACCTGAAATCAACACATCCAGTAAAAAAGCAGCTAATAAAAGGAGAAAGAATCCCGCTACCACATAAAACAGTCTGGTCATAAACCGATCTGTTGCGCGGCATTTTCGGCTAAAACGATCCACTTCGTCTTTTTGATTATTGTGCATTGATTTTCTCCTTTCTGCTTGAAATCAAATGAATCAGAAAAATAAAGAGCAAAGAAATCAGGAAAAGCAGCAGCGCCATTGTCCAGAGTGCCGTATTATATTCCCCGCCCTCGGCAGCGCCTCCCATATTGGAGGCGATTGTTGCAGTAAGGTTTGAAGTCGGTGAAAAAATTGATTTTGGAAAAGCTTTCATTTGCCCGATTACCATTGCAACTGCAAGAGCTTCTCCAAAGGCGCGCGCAAGACCGAGAATAATTCCTGTCAGGATTCCAGACCGTGCATTGGGGACAACAATTCGATAAATGGTCTGCCAGCGTGTGGAACCCATTCCATAGGCCGCCTCCCGGTAACTGTCCGGGACACTTTGAATGGCATCGGCCGCCACTGTCGTAATGGATGGAAAAATCATCACTGCCAAAACGATTGCAGAAGCAAGAACGCCATATCCCATCGGTTGATGAAAAACCGTACGAATTGTTGGAACTAAGATGGAAAGTCCAACCCATCCATAAACGACTGATGGAATTCCGACAAAGATTTCAATGGCCGGCCGAAAAAATTTTTTCCCAAAACCCGGCGCAATTTCGGTAATAAAAATCGCAGAGACTAAGCTAAAGGGAACTGCAATTACCAGTGCCAGCCCACAGGTGGCAAGCGAACCAACAATAAAAATTGCAGCACCGACGTGGCCGCCCCCTATAAAATCATCCATAGGACTCCAGTTTGAGGAAAAGAGAAACTCGCTAACCGAATGCTGATATTGGACAAAGGTTCCTATTCCCTTTGCAGAAAGAAAAATTCCGATTGCAAAGGTCACTGCAATCATAAAAACGCCAAAAATGGTCACAACGGTTCGCCCTGCATATTCTTTTCGAATATGCCCCGAAATTCTTTTATTCATAAAGCACTCCATTTTATATGTGAAAAGTTCAGACGAACAATTTTTCCGTCTGAACTTTCCGATCCCAATTCGTTTAAAAGCACAAATTTTTATTTTGAAAGGCCTTATTTAGCTGCGGCATCACGGCTAGAGGTAACGGACGAATCCATTTTAGCAGTAATCCCGTATCCAAGTCCCTCCATCTTCTTGCCATACTCATCCGAGCAAATAAAGGTAAGATATTCTTTTACTGCACCGGTAGCCTCGCCCTTGGTATACATGTGCTCATATCCCCAAACGGGATATTTTCCGTTGTAAGTGTTTTCCAGAGTCGGTGCAGCTCCATCGATTGAAACCGCTGCTACCTGATTTGCATTGTCTCCAACTAAATAGCTCAGTGCCACATATCCGATGGCCCCTTTATTTTGTTCCACTGATTTAATAAGGGTCCCGGAGTTATCGGTTTCAAGTGCAGCATTGCTGGCTTCCTGATTTCCATTAAGCGCATATTGCGTAAATAAAGCTCTCGTTCCGGAAGTAGTCGGACGGGTCACCAGCACAATCGCTTCATCCGGGCCACCGACGTCTTTCCAGTTTGTGATTTGAGCGGTAAAAATAGAAATCAGCTGTTCTTTTGTCAAATTTGTAATTCCGACATCTTTGCTAACAATCGGCGCCATCGTAACAACACAGACTTTATGGTCCACCAATTCTTTTGCCTGATCGGCCGTCAGTTTTGAGGAAGCTTCAACATCGGAATTTCCGATGTTGACGGATCCGTCAGAAACCTGCTTTAATCCGTCTCCGGAGCCTCCAGCATTTAAAGTAATCGAAACATTTGGATATTTGTCTTTAAAATCTTTTGCTGCATCCTGTGCGAGCGGCAAAAGGGCGCTCGATCCGGATCCTGTAATAGTTCCGCTAATATCCGCCGTTGCAGATTTTGACGTTGTAGTACTTGCTGCTCCAGAAGCTACGTTGCTGCTTCCCGATGCAGCGTTTTGGCCGCATCCGGCCAAAGTGGAAGATACCAGTAAGACTGATAATATAAAGCCAACCATTTTTTTCATAATTGCTTTGTCTCCTCGTTTTTTTATTTTATTATTTTCCTTTTGTACGATGCTATTCTATCAATGCAATGTTAAAACGAAGTTAAATGCAATTTAGAACTCTTTAAAAAACAAAAAACTCCGGCAGCTTTAAAAAGCTGTCGAAGTTTTTCTATCAATGAGGATTTATTTTATGGTTGCAAAATTAATACATTCCGCCGCCCATATCAGGTGCAGCCGGAGCAGCTGCCGGAGCAGGCTCTTTCTTATCAGCAACCAAAGACTCGGTTGTCAGAACAGTCATTGCGACAGAAGCAGCATTCTGCAAAGCGGAACGGGTAACCTTTGTCGGGTCAACAACACCGAAGGTAAGCATATCGCCATATTCGCCGGTCAAAGCATTGTATCCATAACCAATCTTATTTTCACGACGAATATTTTCAACGATAACGGAGCCTTCTACCCCTGCGTTCGTTGCAATCTGACGAATCGGCTCTTCCAAAGCTTTCAGGACAATAGAAACACCGGTCTTCTCATCGCCCTGTGTCTTCTTGAGAAGTTTTTCAACTTCCGGAATTGTATTGATCAGAGAAACACCGCCGCCTGCGACGATGCCCTCTTCCACAGCTGCTTTGGTAGCGGCCAGAGCATCTTCAATGCGGAGTTTCTTTTCCTTCATTTCAATTTCGGTAGCAGCACCGACCTTGATCACTGCAACGCCGCCGGCTAATTTTGCGAGGCGCTCCTGCAGCTTTTCACGATCGAAGTCCGAAGTGGTTTTTTCAATCTGGGCACGGATCTGATCAACGCGAGCTTTGATCTCTGCACTGTCGCCGTTGCCGCCAACAATAATGGTATTCTCTTTATCGACCTTTACCTGACGGGCATGGCCCAGCATAGAGAGGTCAACATCCTTAAACTCAACGCCCAAATCACTGGAGATGACTTTGCCGCCGGTCAAAGTTGCAATATCCTGCAGCATTTCCTTGCGGCGGTCACCAAAGCCAGGGGCCTTAACAGCACAGCAGTTTAAAGTGCCGCGCAGTTTATTAAGAAGCAGGTTCGTCAGAGCATCGCCCTCAACATCATCCGCAATAATCAGGAATTTCTTGCCGGTATTAACAACTTTCTCAAGCAACGGCAGAATTTCCTGGAAAGAAGAAACCTTCTTGTCGGTGATGATCAAATAAGGATCATCCAGATCCGCTACCATCTTGTCGGTATCGGTGACAAGATAAGGAGAAACATAGCCGCGGTCAAACATCATGCCTTCTACAACTTCGCTGTAGGTTTCGGCGGTTTTGCTCTCTTCGACTGTGATGACTCCATCATTTGTAACCTTTTCCATTGCCTCAGCAATCAGTTTGCCAACCTGTTCATCGCTGGAAGAAACCGTTGCAACACGAGCGATATCGGCGCTGCCGTCAACCTTTTTGCTGTTTTTCTTAACAGTGGCAACTGCCGTATTAACTGCGGTCTGCATTCCCTTGCGAATAACCATCGGATTGGCTCCTGCGGTTACGTTCTTCATGCCCTCACGAATCAGCGCTTGTGCAAGCAGCGTTGCAGTGGTGGTGCCATCACCTGCAACATCATTTGTCTTTGTAGCAACTTCTTTAACGAGCTGAGCGCCCATATTCTCATAGGGATCGTCCAACTCGATTTCTTTGGCAATTGTCACACCATCATTGGTGATAAGCGGTGCGCCGAATTTTTTATCGAGCACAACGTTGCGGCCCTTCGGGCCTAATGTAATTTTTACTGTATCGGACAACTGATCAATGCCGCGCATTAAAGCCTTGCGGGCATCTTCTCCATAAATAATCTGTTTTGCCATTCTTGATTCCTCCAATTATGATCAGATGAATTATTTTACTACAGCTAAAATATCAGACTGACGAACAATGGTATATTCCTGTCCATCCAGTTTGATCTCAGTTCCGGAGTATTTGCTGGTGAGCACACGGTCACCGACCTTAACCGTCATTTTAACTTCTTTTCCATCGACAATGCCGCCAGGGCCAACTGAAATCACATCGGCAATCTGGGGTTTTTCTTTTGCGGAACCAGAGAGAATAATTCCACTCTTTGTGGTCTCCTCCGCCTCTTCCATTTTGATAAGCACGCGGTCAGACAAAGGTTGAATCGTCATGACACAAAGCCTCCTTTAAAAATAAAACATAGATTACTGCTTTTAGCACTCTTTATCTTTGAGTGCTAAACTTATTGTAACGGCTTGTGTCGAAAAAATCAAGGGGTTTTTCACAGAAATTTTCGATTTCATAAATTATTTACAAATTAGCGAATTTTCCCAACTGTAAAAAAAGAGCGGCAGAAAATTTTCTGCTGCTTTTTTATAAAAGTATTTTCTGAAGGCGCAAACCGTACGCAAAAAAAGGCTTGCCCAAGTATTTTGTCTGATCAACCTGATATCCATTTTTTTGATAAAAAGCAACAGCCGACGTATTTTTCTGAAAGGCCCAAATTACAATCTCCCGAAAGCCTTCTTTTCGGGCCTGTGTCTCTGCAAAGCGAATCAAATCGGAACCGATTTTCTGTCGTTGAAACGCTTTTTTCAAATAAATACGCCAAACTTCGAAAGAACCTTCTTTATCAGGATCTTCCGACCGGCCAACAGACAATAAAGCAACCACTTGATGATCCTGCTCATAGATATAATTTTCCAGTCTGCCGGAAAGAAAATCTTTTTTCAATCTTTCTGTTCTGTCGGCACAGCCCTTTTCCCCAAGCAGTTCTTGGTTTACATAACCTGCGTAAACAGATTTCCAATTGTCATTGACAATGTCACAAACAATATCCATGTCCTCACTTTGAAGTCGACGAATCATTTTCTTCCTCCAAAATACGGTATCTTAAAGCCTACTGCCATCCTTCAGGGATTTGAAGATGATTCTTCCTTTGGTGCCCGGAAATACTGATAGTACTGGCACTTAATCATTCCATTATAAAGTTTGCGGCGGCGGTCCGCTTTACGCCCAAAGCATTCTTCAAATGTTTCATCAGGAGAGATAACCCCATAGCTCCAGCCGTGCTTTGGAACAAAGACTTTTCCCATCGTACGATAAAGTTCTTCTGCCTCATCCAGATCAAGCAGGCGCTCTCCATAAGGCGGATTGCAAATAACACATCCGAAATCCCCCAGCGGCTGAAAATCGTGCAGGTCCCGGCTTTCCACATGAACATGACCGATTACCCCCGCCTTTTTCGCATTATCCAATGCAAGATCCACCGCCGCTTTGTCAATATCAAAGCCGTGTGCCTCAAAGGCAGCGTCCCGCAATACCAGTGAGCGGGCACGATCGCGTTCTTCCTGCCAGAGTTTACCGTCTATATTTTTCCAATGTTCAGCGGAAAAGCGCCGCTGCATCCCCGGAGCAATATTCATCGCATACATAGCAGCTTCAATTAAAATCGTACCGGAACCACAGCAGGGATCAATAAAATTCGCATCCGAATGGACTCGGCTCAAATCGACCATCGCAGCAGCTAAAGTTTCTTTAATGGGCGCCTCTGCCGCATTCTGACGATAACCGCGCTTATGAAGCCCTGCTCCGCTCGTATCGATCATCAGGCTGATCTGATCTTTCATCAGCAAAAACTGAATCTGGTAAAGAGTTCCGGTCTCATGGAACCAATCCACCCGATACTTTGATTTCAGCCGTTCCACAATCGCTTTTTTTATGATTTTCTGGCAGCTCGGCAAACTGCTGAGTTGGCTGGAAAGGATTCTCCCTTTTACCGGAAACGCATCCTCTTTTCCAATCCACCGTTCCCACGGCAGGGCTTTCACTCCCTCAAAAAGCTGGTCAAAGGTCTTTGAAGGAAATGTTCCCATCAACACCTGTACCCGCTCGCTATATCGAGAACTCAAGTTTGCACGGACAAGACTTCTTTCATCTCCCGAAAAAACGACTTTTCCGTTTTGGGGACGAACATTCTGCATTTCCATTCTGCGCAGCTCGTTTGCCACCAGCCCCTCTACCCCTAAAACACAGGGGCAGCACAATTCAAATTGTTCCATAAAACCTCCATAATAAAATTTCAGAAAAAGGCAGGGACGCTGACGAAAGAGCGCCCCTGCCGGCATAAACTCGGCTTTTATTTGCCGTTCGGCTCCAAAAAGCCGTAATTTCCGTCGCGGCGTTTATAAACGACATTGATCTCTCCGGTTTGTTCATTGCGGAACATAAAGAACTGATGTCCCAACATATTCATCTGGAGGATCGCTTCTTCTACAGAAAGGGGCTTTACAAAGAAGTGTTTACTGCGCACGACTTTATATTCCTCTTCTTTATCCGTTTTCTCTTGTGGTGCATAATCAGCAATATATTGATCAATAGCCGCCGTATGAACCGTTTTGTCCAATTTTGATTTATTCTTGCGGATCTGACGCCCCAAAGCGCCGATTACCTGATCTAGAGCATCATTCATTTCCTGCTCCGTATCTTCAGCACGATAAAAGATTCCGCGGTTTTGAATCGTAATTTCCACAGTCTGACGGTTCTTCTCTAAAGTAACCACTACTTTTGCCTGCGCATCTTCATCAAAAATGCGGTCAAATCGGCTTAGCTTCTTAATCGCAAGCTCTTTAAAATTATCGCGAAGATTCACTTTTCGTCCAATAATGGTAACTTTCATTCAGAACATCTCCTTTATCTTTTCAGCGAAAACGCTTTGCGTTTCCTTGATTACAATATAGCATATATGCCAAAATAATAAAAGCGATTTTCTCGTATTTGTGAAAAATTAATAATTTTTTAAAAATTACAAGGTACAGCTCGCATGGCGGGTCACATGGCAGCCCATATTGACTGCCATCGGAAGGCCGGCAATATGAGTTGGAAACTGTTCAATGGCAACCGCCAGCGCCGTTACTTTCCCGCCGAAGCCCTGCGGCCCAATATCAAGCTCATTGATTTTGGAAAGTATCTTTTCTTCCAGAGAAGCATAATATGGGTCTTTGTTCTTTTCGGAAACCGGGCGGCAAAGTGCCTGTTTTGCAAGAAGCGCACACTTTTCGAAATCGCCGCCAATGCCGATGCCGACCACCACCGGAGGACAAGGATTACTTCCTGCCGCTTTTACGCTGTCCACCGCAAACTGAACTAAGTCATCCTCTGTTGCAGACGGGAAAAACATTTTAATCCGGCTCATGTTTTCGCTTCCAAAGCCCTTTGGTGCCACTGTCAATTTGATTTTATCTCCCGGCACCAGCCGAGTATGTAAAATTGCAGGAGTGTTATCATTGGTATTCCCTCTGCGAATTGGGTCTTTTACAACAGAGCAGCGCAGTAACCCCTCTACATATCCTTTGCGCACACCGGCATTGATAGCTTCTTCAAAATCGCCATTTAAGTGAACTTCCTGCCCGACCTCTGCAAAGATCACCGCCATCCCGGTATCCTGGCACACCGGTACCCCGAATTCTCTTGCGGCATCCATATTACTGCATAGATCGCACAAAATGCTCTTTCCCATCGGAGAAGTCTCCACGCCACATTTTGTCCGAATCAGCGCTTCCAGATCTTTCGGAAGCTCTCGGTTTGCCTCTATGCAAAGTCTCGCCACGGTATCTGTAATTTGTGCTGTATCAACTTCTCTCATATTATCGGTCTCCTTTTTTAAATTTATTGTTCTGAATCTGAATTTTTGTCAAAATGTTCAAAAACGATTTTCCCTCCGGCAACTACTGCCGCCGGCTTTTCATATCCGGAAAGCGGGTCACCAAAAAAGAAAACAAGATCGGCGTCTTTTCCGGGAAGGAGACTTCCCACGCGGTCTGAAATTCCACAAATTTCTGCAGGGGTGAGCGTAATAGCACGCAATGCGCCTTCACGGCTCATTCCCTCCCGCATCGCAAGACCTGCACACATCGTCAGATACTGTAACGGAATCACCGGGTGGTCTGTTACGATTGCCGTCGGGATTCCAAATTTTTCAAGAATTCCAGGATTTGCCGGCGTTTGATCGTGCAGTTCCGGTTTGCTTCGGTCTGTAAAAAATGGTCCGGAAAGGATACGGGCTTTCTTTTTCTGAAGCGTCTTTGCAATCTCATAGCCTTCCGTTCCGTGAATGATCACATAATCCAGATGAAATTCCTCTGCAATCCGAATTGCGGTAAAAATATCATCGGCGCGATGCGCATGAAAATGGACCTGGATCTTCCTTTGCAAAGCCGGAATCAGTGCTTCCGATTTAATATCAAATTCCGGCGGATCGATATCTTCATCTTTTTCACTTCTTTTAAGGTCACTTAAATATCTTTGTGCCTTAAAAAGTTCTTCCCGTATTAATGCCGCCGTTGCCATACGGGTAGAAGGGGTTCGATCCTTTCCGTGATAAACGGTTTTTGGATTTTCTCCCAGTGCCATTTTGATTGCCAGCGGCGCCTTTACAATCATCTCGTCGATACAGTCTCCATATGTTTTTAAAGCCGCCATCTGACCGCCGATCGGATTTGCACTGCCCGGGCCGGTCACCACTGTTGTGATTCCAGCTTCCAATGCGTCTGTAAAGCAGCGGTCCCGTGGATTTACGGCATCGATCGCACGCAGCTGAGGCGTAACCGGATCGGTTTCTTCGTTGCCGTCGTCCCCTTCAAAAGTGAGCGCATCTTCCCACATTCCGAGATGAGTATGAGCGTCTACAAATCCGGGATAAACTTTCGCACCTTTGCAGTCTACCATTCGGCCGCATCCGGAAGGTGCCGGCATTTCCCCTATTTTTTCGATTCGAGAGCCTTTTGTTTCGATCCAACCG
The DNA here is from genome assembly GCF_053613275.1 of Caproicibacterium sp. NSD3. Taxonomy (NCBI): domain Bacteria; kingdom Bacillati; phylum Bacillota; class Clostridia; order Eubacteriales; family Oscillospiraceae; genus Caproicibacterium; species Caproicibacterium sp. NSD3. The sequence continues at coordinate 632,900 of NZ_CM132119.1, read as the reverse complement.
TCTGAAATGGCTGGGCCCTCCATCGGATAAAGTTCACAATGAATAAAGAGCATAATTCCTCCTGCAAAAAAATCGGGACTGCCTCCGGGCAATCCCGATGAAAGGCAGAAAAAGCAAAGCAAAAATCGACTTTCTGCAAAGTTTTCCGCCTATTCTTATTATGATTTAGAACCACCGCGGTGTGAGAATCCGCCTCCGCCTCCGCGTTTGTTTTCAGTAACCCGTTTAAGATCTGAAATTTTCTCATCGCTCGTCTGCTTAAAATGAGACATCATATCTTCGAAGGATGCAGCCTCCGGAGCCGATCTTGGCTGCCATTCAAAATTGCCGGGACGGCCCGCGCTCTGCATAGAGATATGCGGGCGCTGCGGACGAGGCGGGCGTGACTGCCGAGGGCGTCCGGCGCCCTGACCTTCGCGTCCCTGCTGAGGGGTCATCAGTCTCTTCATAGAAAGGCTGATCTTTCCCTCCTCTGTGATATTGAGCACTTTTACCTTTACGGTCTGCCCTTCAGAAACAAATTCATGGATATCCTGTACGAAAGTCGGTGCAATTTCAGAAATATGCACCATTCCAGTGTGCCCTTCGGGTAATTCTACAAATGCACCAAATTTCGTGATTCCTGTAACTTTGCCTTCCAGGACCGCTCCTACCTCAAGCTGCATAAATTGTCCGTTTCCTCCTCAAAAATTTGTCTGATATCTGATAACATGATCATGACTCGCCGCCCATGCACACAAAAATCCGTTCACCGGGTTTTGCAAGGCTCAGGCTTTCTCTGGCAACTCGCTCCACATAATCATCGCTCTGGCTGGAAGTGCTGAGGTCATGGCGAATTTCATCATTCACAATTTCCTGCACCTGCACCTGATGATTCAGTTGGTCGAGTTCCTGTTTTCGTTCTCTGATCTGTACCTGCTGATTCGTAACTGCTACCACCACATAGACTGCAAAAGCAAAAAGGGCAAGCCTCAGCAGAATACTTTTTCGATTTTTAATTTTCTTTTTGGGTGGTACTTCCTGCATATGGCCCTGTCCTCCTTTTCTCTTTAAGTCCTTATTATGGATAGTTTTATTATACACTATTTTATGCTTTGGTTTCAAGGTGTTTTTTACAGAGAACGTTAATTTCGCACGAATCTTTCCGAAAAAGGAAGAAACAATTTCAATTTTTCTCCCTAAAAATTCGATTAGTTTTTTAATTGGCACAAAAATCAGTTTGTTAAGGATCGATAAAATTGCCAAAAAGATTTTGCGCAGCCACTTCCCAATTGTTCGGTGAAGGATCCAAAAGGATACAACGGCACTGATCAAATGGAAAAAGCGCAGTTCTCCATAATTGACAGCCAGCTCCCAAAGCATCATCAAAGGCGCCAGCAAAGCTAAAAAGACAGACTCTAAGACGGTCCTAAAAAGTCGCTTTGCATGCACAAAAATAAAGATAGCCTGTAAAAGTTCCCAAAAAGGAACCACAATCGCCCCCAAAATGAAAAAAGCGCCGGCTCCCCAGATCAGCTGGGGCAAAGGCGTATCCATCAGCGGAACAGGCGGGCAAAGAATCCGCCCTGCTCTTCCCGCCCAGCAACATAGGTCATTGAAACGACTTCGCCTTCAACCGAAAGCTTTCCCGTATCCATATTTAGTTCGCTGATTTTTAATTTTTGACCTTTAATCACCAGCTGGCCATAATCGGTATAAGCAACAACAGTCTCTTCATCAAAACTATCTACCCGTGCAACGCCGGTAGCTTTTATTAGATGTCGGTTTTCCAGAGTCAGGCTATGAGGTGTTTTTCCATTCTTTTCTGGTTCAGTCATCGTTTTTCCCTCCTCGTGCAATTCTATGCACAGAAAAAAACGATTATCCCTTTTGCCCTTATTCTTTCATTAGAAGCGATTAATTATTTCTAAAAATATTTTATTTTTCGTCAAATTTCAATTTTGATTTTAAAAGATCTTGCCACGGTTTTTCCTAATAATACACTTTCGCTTCTAATAAAAAAACCTGCAGCAAAATGCTGCAGGCAATGAAGAATCAATTTTTTATCCGATGTGGTCTTCAATATACTTGACCAAATCACCGACAGTCTTGAGATTTTCTACTTCTTCATCCGGAATTTCCAGTTCGAATTCATCCTCAATGCTCATCAGCAAATCAACGACGTCCAAGGAATCCGCGCCCAAATCATCCGCAATGTTTGTCTCGGCGGTAATGCTGTTTTCGTCTTCTACATCGAACTGCTCCGCGAGGATTGCTTTGACTTTCTCCAATACCATAAAATTTATCCCTCCTTTGCAGAATTTTCAAAAGGTATTTTCTTAAAGTAGACAAAACACTGCACTATGCGGTATAATATCCACAACATCCGCTAAAAAGCGGTAATGAAAATAATCTATCAACAATACTATTAGGGAATTCGGTCTTTGTCAATGTTTTTTTTGGATTTTTCATAAAATAATAACCGGATTTTTTTGGAGGAACTTTATGGGCAAAAAAAGCTTCGCCGTTATCGGCTATCCAATTGGCCATACCATGTCGCCGTTTCTTCACAATCGTCTGATGAAATTAAGCGGCATAGAAGGCACTTATACAACAATGGAGATCCCACCAGAGCAATTATTGGATTCTCTGCCTCGTCTGCGGAGCCTGGATGGCTTCAATGTGACGATCCCCCATAAGCAATCGATTTTGCCGCTGCTCTATCAGTCCGATGAAAAAGCAAAAGCTTTCGGCAGCGTCAACACGGTCGAAAATCATAATGGTCGATTGATTGGCCATACCACTGATGGGGATGGCTTTCTTCATACAATTGAGGATGCCGGCTTCTCTTTGCAGGGACATTGTCTGATTCTCGGAAACGGCGGTGTTGCGCAGGTATTTATCAACGAAATTTTGCGCAAAAGTAAAAATCCGCATTTGACGATTGCTTTACATCGTCATCAAAACGAGCTGCCGCTCGGCGACAGCAATGCTGTTTTTTCCTTTCATCAGCGCTGCGATCGGATTACAGAGACTTTAAGCGAAACTTGCCGGAAAATCGGAAAAGAAAATGCTGTAATTGATCTCTGTTCATTTGAAGAACTGGAGGGAATGGTAAAATCAGGAGAAACTTTTGACCTTCTGATCAACGCTACCAGCGTTGGAATGTATCCTCACCTTGCAGACTGTCCTGTCAGTGAAATGGTTGTATGTGCCTGTAATACTGTCTTTGATGCAATTTATAATCCGCTTACCACTCGTCTTCTGCACCTAGCCAAAAAGAATGGGATTCCTTCCATCGGCGGAATGGGCATGCTGGTATGGCAGGCTGCTGCCGCGCAAAAAATTTGGACCGGAAAAACATTTTTGCCGGAACAGGTTACCCCCATTATCAAAGACGCTCAAAATGCTATGCAGCGCCGTTTTGGAAACATTATTCTCTGCGGCTTTATGGGATGCGGAAAAACTACGGTAGGCGCAATTCTCTCCAACGCACTGAATCGGGAATTTATCGATATAGATTCTTATATCCAAAAAGAGTCCGGAAAAACCATCTCAGAAATTTTTGCACAGGATGGCGAAAAAGCATTTCGGGAAATGGAAACCAAAGCGGTTGAAACTCTTTCCCGCAAAGAGGGGCTTGTCATCGCTGCCGGTGGAGGATGCCTGCTCAATCCAAAAAACACAGAACTGTTCCAAGAGACCGGGATCACAATTCTGCTGGATGCACCGCTTGCACTCATTGAACAACGTTTAAAGGATGATCACAGCAGGCCGCTTTTGGAATGTGAAAATCGAGAAGAAGCCATGCACATTCTTTATGAAAAACGTCAACCAATCTATGAGGAAGCCGCCGACTACGTGATTCCTGTTTCAAATACCAGTGAAGAAGCCGCCTGTTTGGTTATGGAGCTTCTTCATACAGATTAAGTTGTATTTTACTTTTTCACTTTTAATCAATAAAGTGCTTGACAGATCCCTTCAAAGTGAAGTATGATAGGTTCAATCAAACAAAAAGGAGCTTTTCCATGACTGCTCAAATGCTTTCCACACGATTTACAGGTTTTGATTTCCTTCGCTATTTTATAGCGCAGGCTAATTTCTTATACTGTAAAATTCGTGGTAAGTTCCTCTGCAGATAAAAGTCCTGTTGATACAGAACATTGGAATGGTGAAAAAGGCGGAGCTGAAACGATCAGCTTTGCCTTTTATTTTTTTAAATGAGATAAAGGGGTTTAGAATATGATTATCGTTTTAAAGCCAGAGTGTTCAAAGGAACAAATTGAAGCGTTCACCAAGGAATTAGTACAGGAATACCATGTTCAGGTGAATACATGGGTTGGCACACAGAGCACCGTATTGGGACTCTTAGGAGATACCAGTGCAATCGATATTGACTATATTGCGGCACAGGAGTTTGTTGAAAATGTAAAACGGGTCCAAGAACCCTATAAGAAAGCAAATCGCAAATTTCACCCGGGAGATACCGTAATTCGACTTCCCGGAGGACAACAGATCGGCGGCGGTAACTTCTCAATGATTGCCGGTCCCTGCAGCGTAGAAAGTGAATCCCAAATCACCGAAGTTGCCAAACGCGTTAAAAAAGCCGGGGCACAGTTTTTACGCGGCGGTGCCTTTAAACCTCGCACCAGTCCCTATTCTTTTCAGGGACTTAAAGCAGAGGGACTGGAACTTCTGAAAAAAGCAAAAAATGTTACCGGAATGCCGATCGTAACGGAAATTATGAGTCCAGCTCATATTGAATTGTTTCTCAATGAAGGCGTTGATATCATTCAAGTCGGCGCACGAAATATGCAGAATTTCGAGCTTTTAAAAGAGCTCGGTCATATTCAAAAACCAATTCTTTTAAAGCGCGGTCTTTCCAGCACCATTGAAGAGCTTTTGATGAGCGCGGAATATATTATGGCTGGCGGCAACGATCAGGTCATTCTCTGTGAGCGTGGAATTCGCACCTACGAGACCTATACGCGCAACACCTTGGATATTTCTGCCGTGCCGATTTTAAAGCGTCTTTCTCACCTGCCTGTGATTGTAGATCCCAGCCATGCCAGCGGAATTTCATGGCTGGTAGAGCCGCTCTCTATGGCAGCAATCGCGGCCGGAGCAGACGGATTGATTATCGAGGTGCACAACAATCCCGCAAAGGCGCTTTCAGATGGTGCGCAGAGTCTGACTCCAGATCAATTCGACAAAATTTCCGACAAAATTAAAAAGACAGCAGAATTTTTTGGCAAGGAAGTGCAATAATTTTTGAAGCAGAAAAAGCGAATTGTAATTGTGGGTTTAGGGCTGATCGGCGGAAGCCTTGCCCGTGCATTTTCTGAATATACAGACAGCCTTGTTACAGGATTTGACAGCGATCCTGCCGTTCTGGAAGAGGCCCTTTCTATCGGTGCCATTCAAAAAGAAGCAGATCTAGCAGATTTAAAATCCGCAGATTTGACCTATCTATGCCTTTATCCTGGTTCTGATATTGAATTTGTAAAATCCCATCTGCATTCTTTTAATCCGGATGGAATTGTCACGGATGTCTGCGGAATCAAAACTGCGGTCTGTGCCAAACTCAGGGAACTTTCTCAGCTTGGCGGATTCACCTACTGCGGCAGCCACCCGATGGCCGGGACAGAAAAGCATGGATTTTCCGCTTCACAGGCTGATATGTTCCGCGGTGCAAGCTATCTGATCGTTCCCTGCGGTGCTCCCCAAAGTGCCGTTGAAATTTTAAAAGAAACCGCTTATGAACTTGGATTCGGCCGCGCGATCATCACAACGCCGGAACACCACGATGCAATGATTGCTTTTACAAGTCAGATTCCGCATGCCTTGGCCTGCGCCTATGTGATGAGTCCCTGCTGCCCGCAGCATCGGGGCTTTTCGGCTGGCAGTTACCGCGATGTTTCCAGAGTCGCCAATATTAACGAAGTGCTCTGGTCAGAACTATTTTTGGATAATGCAGAACCGCTTAAAACGGAACTCAATACATTGATCCGCAATCTCAGCGCGATTCGGGATGCGATTGCCGCTAAAGATCAGCCAAAACTGGAATCTCTTCTTCGGCAGGGTCGTTTAGTAAAGGAGGAATTGGGAGAATGATTTTACAGATACAGGTTGGACATCCTTATGAAATTCAAATCGAGCCGGGATGTATCAAGGAACTTGGCAAACGTGCTGCCCAACTTTTTCCGAAAGCTGCTCGCTGCTGTGTTGTCGGAGACAGCAATACACTGCCCCTTTATGGAAAAACAGCAGAAGAAAGCTTGAAAAAAGCCGGGTTTTCTGTTTCTGCTGTTTCTTTTGAAGCCGGAGAAGCACGAAAAACGCTCGCAACAATTTCGTCTTTTTACGATGCTTTTTGTGAAGCACATCTGACTCGTACCGACTTTGTCGTCGCATTGGGAGGCGGAGTCACCGGAGATATGGCCGGATTTGCGGCGGCCAGCTTTTTAAGAGGAATCCCGTTTATCCAAGTTCCTACCAGTTTGCTTTCTCAGATTGACTCTTCTGTCGGTGGAAAGACAGGCGTTGATCTGCCGCAGGGCAAAAATATGGTTGGCGCATTTCATCAGCCCTCCTTTGTGCTGATCGATCCCGACACATTAAAGACGCTTCCTGATCAATTCTTTTCAGACGGCATGGGAGAAGCCATTAAATACGGGTGTATCAAAAGCGAAGTTTTGTTTGACTTTTTAAAAGAAAACAATCAAAATTCTCTGCGTCAGGATTCGGAAAAGCTCTGCGATCTAATTCGTCAGTGCATTGAAATTAAGCGTGCCGTTGTGGAACGGGACGAATTTGATACCGGTGAACGAATGATGCTCAACTTTGGACATACTTTCGGTCATGCGCTGGAACGGCTGCAAAACTACGGTGGTCTTACCCATGGTGCCGCTGTTGGAATCGGCTGTGTGATCGCCGCAAAGATCGGAGAAGGATTAGCTGTTACGCCCGCCGGAACTCATACTGAAATTGCAGAATTGCTGCAGAAATATGCACTCCCCACTTCTTTTACAGAATCCATCGACGACTTGATCGCTGCCACCGGAAACGATAAAAAGAGTACCGCAGACAGTATCAATCTCGTTCTTCTGCATCAAATCGGTGACGCTTTTCTCCGCAAAACTCCACGCTCAGAATTGCCAAAGCTGTGCGAGGTGTTAAAATGAGTTCCGTTGTGATTTCTCCCGGAAGCCTTTCTGGTAAGCTCTCTGTTCCACCCAGCAAAAGTGTTGCCCACCGTGCGATTATTTGTGCTGCGCTCTCTCAGGGAGAAAGTTTTCTCTCTCCGGTCGCGGACAGCAAAGACATTGAAGCAACCATCCGTGCCATCTCGGTACTGGGGGCGCATGTTGCGCTGCAGGAAGATCTTTTGCGCGTCTCCGGAATAAAAAAAGATTCTCTTCCAATCGGTCCCATACCGGTAGACTGCGGAGAAAGCGGCTCTACTCTGCGGTTTTTAATTCCGATTTTCGGTGCTTTAGGAATTCCGGCACTTTTTGCAGGCCACGGACGTCTTCCGCAAAGACCGATTGGCTGCTATCTTGACTGTCTGCCTTCACATGGCCTTACCTGTGATACAAAAGGAGGCCTTCCATTAGCAATCTCCGGAAAACTTACCTGCGGTACTTTTTCTCTGCCTGGAAATGTCAGCAGTCAGTTTATAACAGGCCTTTTACTCGCTTTGCCGCTGTTAAGAGGGAACAGTGAAATTGTTTTGACAACGCCGCTGCAAAGTACCGGATATGTAGAGATGACAATCGAAGCAATGGTTTCATTCGGCGTTACAGTCATTCCGACCGAAACCGGGTGGCAGATTCCAGGAGGGCAAACCTATCACGCCTGCCGGTTCGCTGTTGAGCGTGACTGGAGTCAAGCGGCATTTTTCCTCGCAGCGTCGGCTCTCGGCAGCGATCTTTCTCTTTTAGGCCTTTCAAAAGACTCTGCTCAGGGAGATTGTGCTGCCTTGGAATTATTCCAAAAATTTGGCGCACAAATAAATTGGGAAAAAGATGGATCTCTTCATGCGAAAGCCGGGACGCTTTCCGGTATTGAGATCGACGCGGGTGAAATTCCGGATCTTGTTCCGGCGCTTGCCGTCTGTGCCGCTCTCAGTCCCGGAAGGACAGTGATATCGAATGCCCAGCGGCTGCGCATTAAGGAAAGCGACCGTCTGAAAGCAATCCACGACGGGCTCAACGCTTTGGGCGCCCATATTATAGAAAAGCCGGACGGACTCATTATCAATGGAATCTCGGCTTTTCACGGCGGAAAAGTAGACGGCTTTCATGACCATCGAATCGTGATGGCGCTTTCGATTGCTGCTCTCTCCGCCGAGAGCCCGGTAACCATCCACGGCGCAGAAGCGATTCAAAAAAGCTATCCGAATTTTTTTGAAGATTTTAAACGATTAGGGGGAAACGTCCATGTCATCATGGGGTGAACGTGTAAAACTAACAATCTTTGGAGAAAGTCATGGTCCTATGATCGGCATGGTATTAGAGGGCCTTCCAGCGGGAGAAACGATTGATTTAGAGGCAGTAAAAAAGCAGATGGCGCGCAGAGCTCCTGGGAATGATTCAACTGCTACCGCCCGCAAAGAGAGTGATACACCGATCATCGTCTCCGGCGTTTGTAATCAGATCACAACTGGAGCCCCTCTCTGCGCTGTCATCGAAAACAGCAATCAGCATTCTGGAGATTATGAATCTCTTAAAAATATTCCGCGCCCCGGTCATGCCGATTATGCCGCTTTTCTCCGATATCACGGATTTTCTGATCTGAGAGGCGGCGGTCATTTTTCCGGCAGGCTGACAGCGCCCCTCGTCCTCGCCGGTGCCATCTGCCGTCAAATCTTAGAACAACGCGGCATTGTAATCGGCGCACATGCCTATGCAATTCATGATGTTTTCGATACGCCTTTCGACAGCGTTAATATTGATGCCAAAGCACTTTCCATGCTGAATACGGTTTTCTTTCCCGTTATCGATTCAAAAGTGCAGGAAAAGATGCGGCAGGAAATTGAGACTATCCGCCTGCAAGGTGACAGCGTCGGCGGAATCGTCGAATGCGCCTGTGTAGGGATCCCCGGCGGCTACGCAGAGGAGGGCATGTTTGGCGGTGTAGAGAGCGTTCTTTCTTCCATTTTGTTTGGAATTCCGGCCTGCAAGGGCGTAGAATTCGGCGATGGGTTCAAAGTCTCTTCCCTTTTGGGCAGCGAAAATAATGATTCCTATTTTTACGATGAAACAGGTTCCATCAAAACGCACACCAATCATGCCGGAGGAATTCTAGGCGGAATCACAACTGGAATGCCTCTGGTTTTTCGCTGCGCTTTTAAGCCGACCCCCTCCATTTCAAAAGAGCAAAATAGCATTGATTTATCAACGCACCGCAATGTAAAGCTTCAAATTAAGGGGCGTCACGATCCCTGCATCGTACCGCGGGCAATCCCTGTGGTAGAAGCCGCTGCGGCTCTTGCAATTATGAATCTTTGGAGGGACTGAAGATGGAACTATCTGATATCAGAAAGGAAATCGATCAAATCGACGCACAGCTTTTGCCGCTCTTAACCGCACGAATGGAATGTGCAAAAAAAGTTGCCGTCTATAAAAAAGAGCACCAAATTCCCGTACTCAATAGCTTCCGGGAAGAAGAAATTCTTGACCGCGTGGAAAAGGAAGCCGGAGAATACGGCGGTACTGCCCGTGTGATTTTTTCAGCGATCATGAGTCAAAGCCGCGCGCTGCAGCACCAAATGTTAAGTGCCGGAAAGCCACTGCGGCAGCTTTTGCAAAATGCCCGGGAAACGCCTAAAAATAGCGCTCGAATTGCCTGTCTCGGCAGCCCCGGCAGCTATAGTCATGTGGAACTTTTAACCCTTTATCCGGAAGCACAGCCGGTTTTCTGTCCGAATTTTTCGTCTATCTTTTCCACTCTCGAGAAGGAAGACGCAGACCTTGCTCTGGTCCCGATCGAAAATTCTTCTGCCGGAAGTGTTCTGGAAGTATATGATCTGCTCTTAAAATACCGATACTATATCATTGCTGCCGGAAAATTATGCGTCAATAATGTTTTGGCAAGTAAATCCGGAACACTTGATGGGGTAACATCCCTTTACAGCCACCCGCAGCCTCTGATGCAGTGCAGCACTTTTGTAGAATCCTGTGGCCTTTCGGTCAAAAAATGCAGAAGCACAACAGAAGCTGCCGCTATGGCTGCAAAAAATCCAAATTCGGCTGCGCTCTGCGGAAAGAAAGCTGCCGAAGAGAACCATCTCAAAATTGTTCCGCTGAAAGTACAAAACTGCAGCGCAAACCATACCCGCTTTTTGGTATTGAGCCGGGAATTCTGTCTTTCCAAAAGAGCCGATAAAATCAGCGTTTGCTTCAATCTACCCCATCGTACCGGCAGCTTAAACAGTGTTCTCTCCCGTTTTGCCGCAGCGGGAATGAATCTGACAAAGATTGAATCTCGCCCAATTATCGGAAAAGAATTTGAATATGATTTTTATTTGGATTTTTCTGGAAATATTCATGATCCTGTTGTGTTGGAACTTTTATGTTCTCTTTGGGACGAACTGCCGCGCTTTTCATTTTTGGGGAATTATCCGGAAAATTAACCGAATCATAAAGAACAGCCTTCCGGTATCTTTTAAAGATATCAGAAGGCTGTTTTTGTTTTTAAAGATTCTTTTTTCTTCTCGCTGCCAAAGCGACCCAGCCGCGTTCTTCCCGACGCTCCAAAATTTCGAACCGGTCTTTAAGGCCATCCAAAACATCCTGTTCGCGCTCATCAATGATTCCGCTCATTAGATAAACCGTATCTTCACAGAAAAATTGCTCCACATCTTTTGTAAGCCGCAAAATCACATCCGCCACAATATTGGCAACTACAATCTGATAGGTTCCGGTCACTTTTTCCGTTAGATCGCCGGAAATTCCCACGAAGGAATCCGCTACTCCGTTGCGTTTCGCATTGCTGACTGCTGTTTTAACCGCCAACGGGTCAATATCAACCCCGACCGCTTTTTTTGCCCCTAAAAGGAGCGCCGCAACTCCCAAGATTCCACTTCCGCAGCCGACGTCAAGGACCTCGTCTCCCAGCTTTAAATAGGTCTCTAAAAGCTCCAGACACAGCCTGGTCGTCTCATGCGTACCGGTCCCGAAAGCAAGCCCTGGCTCTAAGTGCAGCACTATACGTCCCCCTGGGCCTTTTACTTCTTCCCAGTCCGGACGAATCAAAAGCTTTTTTCCTACCGGGATCGGATGAAAATATTTTCTCCAGTTATTAATCCAGTCTTCCATCCTACAGTTTGAAGAACCGATCTCACTTTTAATTCCAGATGCTTTCAGCCGTTCCTGCAAAAAAGCAGTGGCTTCTGCCGGATTCTGATCTGGTTGCAAATAAATATGGATAATCGTTTTCGACCGATCTTTTTTCAAAAGTTCTTCATCGATCACGTCAACATGCGTAATTTTCCATGTACCCTCTTCCAAATCGGAATAATCTTCAATATAAATTCCATAGGGAACTACCATCTGTGCGATTGCTTCGGCTGTTTCACTGTCTTTCTGTGAAACCGTAACGGTCAGGTCTGTCCAATCCATTCTAAAGCTCCTTTAACGCATTCAAATCCTTTTATTTTAGTTTAACATGTTTACCCCCGTCTTTCAATATAATAAAGCGGAGGGATGTACATGAATGAACGCAAATTCTTCCAGAGCGCCGCTGTCCTTACGATTACAAACGGACTTTTGCGTCTGACTGATATTTGGTATCGCGGATACCTCTGCACCCATCTCGGCACAGCCGCAATGGGGCTATATCAACTGAATCTTTCTGTCTTTGTTTTAGGAGTCAGTCTTTCTGCTGCCGGAGCCTCTTTTTGTACGACTCGCATGGTAGCGGAACATGGAAGCGACCACCGAATTATTCGAAAATGTCTCTGCTTCAGCCTTTTGATCAGCTGCAGCGCCTGTCTCTTATTTGAGCTTTTTGCACCGCTTTTTGGGCCTCTGCTTTCCGGCAGCCTTCCTCTGCGGATTCTTGCCATTGGTCTGCCTTTTATTTCAGTCTGTGCCTGCTTAAAAGGTTGTTTTCTGGCAGAGGGAAAATCTGGTGTTCCGGCAGTTGCAGAAATAGTGGAACAGGGGGCAACCATCGGGCTTGGCATTCTTTTTCTGGACGATTTTTCCTCTTCTATTACCGCGGTTATGACTGCCTCCACCACAGCAGAAGCGGTCGGCTGCATCTTCATGATTTTCTGCTATCTGAAAAAAATGCCTCATCATAAAACGTGTGCTGCTCCTATCCCCTCCTTCCGTCAGATAGCCGCGATTGGATTGCCTGTCTTAGGGGGAGCAGGGCTCCGCAGTTTTCTATTCTCAGTGGAAAATCTGCTGATTCCGAGAGGACTTTCCTCTTTCTGCTCCAGGGAAGAAGCGCTTTCCCAATATGGGCTAGTACAAGGAATGATGATGCCGATTTTGGTTTTTCCGTGTACCATTTTATCCTCTGCAACTCTTCTGCTGATTCCGGAACTTGCCCGTTCCAATTCGCATAGACAGCCAAAAAGGATTCGCCGAATCACGACAAAGGCCTTTTGTCTGACCAGCTGTTTTTCATTTGTCTGCGCTGCATTGATGGCTGCCTTCTCTCCGCAAATTTGTCAGCTGTTCTATAAAAGTCAGGACGCGGCTATTCTTGTTCGCATTATGGTCCCTTTAATTCCACTTCTATATCTCGACAGCGTAGTTGACGGAATGCTGAAAGGACTGAATCAGCAAAAATATTCTCTGTGCTGCAATCTCGTAGATGCTGTCTTTCGAGTTTGCTGGTGCTTTTTCCTGATCCCAATATTAGGCCTAAAAGGATATCTTTTGCTTCTTTTCTGCAGCGAGCTGCTCAATAGCTCCCTAAGTATCAGTAAGTTGCTCAACACAGCCGATATTGAAATTTCTCCGCTTTGGATTCTTACGCCGGCTTCTGGGGCAGTTTTACTTTATCTTTGTCTCTCCTTGTAAACCAGATAAAAAAAGCCTTTCCGAAATTTCGGAAAGGCTTTTTTTATCGATATCTTCTCTTTTTCGTCTTCGTCGTACGAAACTGAACCAAAATTCCCAAAATCACAAGAATTGCCTCTATAAGGTAGGGCACCCAAAGATCACTAATATGAAATAAAGTAATCAAATCCGCTCCTGCATTGACTCCGCCACTCAGACTGGATGACACAATCACAATCTGCCGGATATAGCTGACCGATAGAATAGCAAAGCCGATTCCCAAAAGAACTCCGGAAATCCATGCTGCTATCTCATTTTGCTGAAACAACTGCAGTCCCATTCCAAGTCCCATAATAAAAGTAAACAGAAAAACACCGAAACGATAAATAGAAAAGGATAACGCTCCTACTACCGTTGCACCGACAAAGCCAATCAATACGGCCCACGTCATCTCAAAACCAAAGGCAGAAGCCGCTAGATAGGCACCGACTCCTCCGATCAAAAAACCTAAAAGGGTTGTCCAAAGGTGTAGAAGTTTATAGCCGAAAAAGCAATTCAATAAACTCAATAGGATGCTTAAAATCAGAAAAACCATTCCGTATTTTTGCGGAAGTTCCCGTAATCCCTCTATTCCATTCATAAACAGCCCTCCTTTTCTTTAAATTATAACACAGGAAAATAGGATTGACAATTTTCGTCAGAATCAGTAAACTTAAAAAGTATTCATGTCTATTTTAGAAGAAAGAAGTGATTTTTTGGCCGTCTTTTCAGAACAAATACTTTTGTTTACCTGTTATGCATGGATGGGCTGGCTATGCGAAAGTATTTTCTGCTCCATCTGCGCAAAGCACTGGATCAACCGTGGATTTCTGTATGGCCCATTTTGTCCGGTCTATGCAGTTGGAGCCCTCCTGAGCATTTATTTTTTGACACCCGTCTCTGAAAACTGGCCGCTCGTATTCCTCTTGGGCACTCTCATCACTTCTGCCGTTGAATATTTTACCGGTTGGCTTTTAGAAACATTATTTCATGCCAAATGGTGGGATTACAGCAATCACCGCTTTCATTTACATGGGCGTATCTGCCTCGAAAACTGTCTAATTTTTGGCCTGTTGTCTCTCTTTTTAATGGAAGTCCTTCATCCAAGGGTTCTTTTCCTCATGCACATGATTCCCTCCGAAGGAATTCTATGGATTTCGGCTTTGCTTGTGGTTTATTTTGCCGTAGATACTTTCTTCTCTGCACGAAATGCACTACGCATACGTGGAAAGATTGAAGTGCTACAAGGGATTCTCGATGAAATTCGTCTTCAGGTGCATCTTGCCAAAGACGACATGATTGATAATCTGCAGGAAAAGCTGGAGACTCTGGACAACGACAACCGTCAACGCGCAGCAGATCTAATCGCCCGAAAGAACGCTGTTGAAAAAGATCTCTCTGCTCTTTCAACTCGAATTTTCAAAGCCTTCCCAAAGATGCAAATGCAGCTCCCAAATGCGCGGGATGCACTGGATCAATTACGTAAAACTCTGCGTCGTCCCTAAAATACGCCTTTCTTTTTCAGCCTCTGCAAAAAAGCTTTGCAGAGGCTTTTCCATTCCTGCAAGTTTTCAAATTTTAAGGATATACTAGAATAGAAGAATTTGGAAATAGTCAGGGGAGGGCGAGAAAAATGGTGGGTTATATCATGACCGGAGTCATCTGTTTTTATCTTGGTTTATTGTGGGGCTGCTGTTTTCGCGCCAGCGGAAAAAAGCATTAATTTTCTTGTGATTTTGGCAAAAACACCCAAAAGGACCTCTCTTCATAGAATATCTAAGGGAATATCCCGATTCTATGAAGGGAGGTTTTATAATGGCAGAAATCACAGAAGGGCAGTTCTGTTCAATTAAACCAACATCTCCTCTGCCGGAAAATCCGGTTGTTGCGATGGCATATGTTCCTTTTCAGCAATTTGGCACTACTTTTCCTCCGGAAAAAGCGTTAAATGCAGGAACTCTTTTTCCAGATCTTGATAAACCTTTTTACGGAAGGCGGGGTGCGCCAAAATGAATGAACAGCAAAAACTAATGCGGCAAATCTACGCCGTACAATTTTCGATCTGGGAACTGCACATCTTCCTAGATACTCATCCTAACGATTCTGCAGCTTACAAAAAGCTGGAGGAAAATCTTGCACTTGCTAAAAAGCTAACGGCACAATATGAAGATGCTTATGGTGCCATGGGCCAAAAAAGCGATTGTACTTCACGCTGGTCATGGATTCAAGGACCATGGCCGTGGGAAATCAAGAAGGGAGACGAGGACTAAATGTGGACTTATGAAAAAAGGCTTCAGTATCCAGTGAAAATCAAGAATCCAAATCCAGCCCTCGCTAGGCTAATCGCCACACAGTATGGTGGCCCTCATTGTAAATTATGATAATCCGCTGGCTTATACTTTTATAAGGATTAAACAACCGCCTTTAAATATCAAAATAATATTCCAAAACAGTTGCTTTCATTTTATAAACAAACTAAAAAGTTGATTTTTACTTGCCAACCGTTAATTCATGGCCTTATACGAAGTTCATAACACCTTTCACTACATATTTATAGATCTCTTTTTTACCCAAATGCGTGTCCTACTAAAAAATTAATATCCCACTTGATTTCTGCCGCCGCTTTTCGCACGGTACAGAACCTTATCGGCACGAGACAAAAGCTTTTCGCTGTCGTCACCTTCACAGAATGAAGCTGTCCCAATGCTGCAGGTGATATGCCCTGCCTTTTGGAAGTCCGTTTTTTCAACTGCGGCCCTGATCTTTTCAGCAACCTTTTTGGCATCTGCCAGACGAGTATGAGGCAGGATTACCAAAAATTCTTCTCCACCCCATCTGCCAACCGTATCACTCTCACGAACGCATGATTTTAGGATGCCTGCCAGCTGCGTAAGAACCAAATCGCCGACCAGATGACCAAAAGTATCGTTTACTTCTTTAAAATGGTCAATATCAAGGATCAAAATAGAAAGACCCGTGTTATAACGTACAGTGATGGAAAATTCATGCTCCAAAACCTCGTCCAATTTAAGTCTGTTATTAATCTGAGTAAGCTTATCAATGCCGGATACCCTTTTTAGTTCCTTATTTGCTTCTTCCAGTTCCGATGTTACAACACTGATAAAATGAAGAAGCCTCGTTATAATACGGCTGTGCGTAGCCGAAAACGGATCGTTGCTGATCGGCAGATCTGCTATTCCCTTAGAACGTTCCAACTTACGGCGCGAATTTCGTTCTCCTTCACGGACTCCGACAATCACAATCGTTGAGTTTAACAGATTCATCCTGTTGTTCCGTTTGATAAACTCACCATACGTATAAAATCCGGTAGTGGGTGCAATACGATTGAACGTTTGAATTTCAAGATTCGCATCATTCTGCAATAGGAATCTTCTACTGATACAAGCATACAAAGAAATCACATCCGGTTCAAAATCGTGCAATTCTTTCCGTATAGATTCCGAATGATTCAAAATCAAGTTGGGTTCTCCATAACCGATATGAAACTGATCCCCAGAATCAATATCAGCCAAAAAGCCTATACTGCCATCTTCTGTTACAAAAAATGGGACCCTCGCAATCATTTCTCCGTCCTTCTGTATAAGAATCGGAAATTCAAGCGCATTCGCAAAAAAACGTTCATCATTCGGAATATTGAGATATCGATTGTAAACGTCAAAAGCACATTTTCCATCAATTTTTTTCAGCAGATTACCATCCGCCTGAGTAATCGTCATTTCTTTGCTGAGTGGTCTCCAACCTAAAAATGTTCTTGTATAAATATGTAAGTCTTTGCTTAAAAAGGCAACGCAAATTGCTCCTTTGCTTACCGATTGCCGACCTAAAAATATCATGGAAGCTGCATTCGGATCATAAACACCAGCACCGCCGCCAAAAGCAGGAAAGTCGAATTTTTCTTCCGACATTCCTTTAAACAGTTTTGAAACACTAATACTTTGCGGGGTCGCAAATAAGAGTACGCCGGCTACCTCCTCCATGCTGTTTATTTTTTTCATCAAGTTTTTGCCGGCCTCGAATTCAGCACCCATAGGATCTTCAACTACAAAAGTTTTTAAAACGGTTTCATCAAAAAAAGAAAACGATAATACAACAGTTCTGACTTTGGGCTGACCATCAATGATCTCACCGACGGTAGTGGAACCGACAACCACTGCTTTGGGAATGTACTCTCTTATTTCATCTGTAATGCGCCCAAGGACTTTCCTGTCAGGCAGTGACGAGAAGATCTGGACTAAAACAGATTTTGCTGTATGAGAAAAGAGTAGGGTATGGGACTCCAAAAAAGTTCTGAGTTTTGGAATGTCTTTAAATAAATATGTTAGGCTTTTCATTTGTAATCATATCTCCAGATATGCAGCATTTCTGAGCTGAATGATTCTGAGCTTTTCCCGGATTTTACAACTCAAATCAAACATTCAGTCCTGCTTCAAACCATTATTTTACAAAGTTAATCTTCGAAATTTACTTATAATTTTTTACCGCGTTAATCATACCTTTAAATTTTATAAAATGAAACATCTTGAAGAAAAGTTCGTCGAGATTCAACATAATTTTAATTATATATTAGAGGTATTAACAACAAAATTTTTACAGCCGTCCTTAGGATAGAGGAAACCCTCAGCAGCTGGATAAAAGTATTTTACACTATCATTTAGCAGCCAACCGTTTTTTCAGTCTATTATTTTCTTGTATTGACCCAACCGCTGCTTTTTAAGTTAATTTTTGGAACATTTATTAAGCCTTTTGCATTAAATTTCCCCTAAATTAACAACTTATTTTGTTTTATTCGCTGATTTCCATAGATGCAATTTTTTTCGACGTTTTTTTTCGATTTAATGCCTGATAATAAGAACTGTTCTCGAGAGAAAGTTAACCTTAAATAAAGAAAGGAAGTCCAAAGTGGTAAAAATCATTGTAGAAAAAAATTTGTTAGAAGAAAAATTAGCACAAGTAAAGGATGGAGATCTTGTTGAGCTTGCTTTTGTTCCACCCCAAAACGATCATGGTGATTATTCACCAGCATTTCTGCATCTGGCCGCAATACATAGTGAAGGAATCTATGAGGATTTAGAAAGTATTGATGAATTCGTTTTCGACCTATGCACGCAGGAAAGCGCATGATGTAAATTTTTTCATTCTAACGGCTCTGCTTCGGCGGAGCCTTTTTTTATTTTTGCTAAAAATCAATAGTCTCTCTTCTGATATTATAAAAAGTCAGCTTGTACAGATCTATCACAAACGGGCACCGGTCAAATTGTTTTTTGACCGATTTTATTGCCCGCCCGCAAATAACTATTTTGACATTTGCCGTGTGTGCATTGCTTATCTGCCAGACTTTCGCAATTCGACGTGTACCTTCTTTTTCTCCCTTAGCTTTACTGCTTCCAGTTGTTCATTCAGAGCAACTGCTTCTGCACGTGCCGTTTCAATGCTGATCGCCAGATCATTAAATTCCTGCGCTAAATTTTCAACGGTCAGGCTGTTAATTTTCGGGCAAATATCGTCATACTGATCGAGTCCAGCTTCCCCGTGCGCAACCACAGTAGCCTTTCCATCTGCTGGATATGTAACATAGAGATGATCATATTTTCCGAGCTGACAAATTTCTTTCATGGAACTTGCTATCCCTTCCAATAGTTCCTCTACTCTTTCTTCATTCGAATTAATCATATTGATCGCCATGTTCTGGCTCCTTTCATATTTTGTCTAAGATTTCTCCAACGGTATAATTGCCGTCCGGCAAATTTATATCTCCCCTGGAAACACGCTCGTTGATTTCATTCCCAATGTTTTTCGTCATCCTTTTAAAGATCGATTTCTGTTCTTCCTTTGGCATCCTATCTTTTTCAGAAATAATTTCTGCTTTCCATTTCCCGTTTTCTTTATAGAGCTTCATTTTGTGCTCACTGATCAGGCACGTTTGGCTGCCCTCTATTAAGTTGTTTTGCACTGTCCAAATTTCCGGTTTGCGCGCCATTTCTTTCACCTCATTTCATAATATGTTTAGCCGATTGTCCGACTTTCTAATTAATTTCGTTTCAGTCGTATCATGAATGAGACAATTGAACTAAGAGTGAAAGGAATTTCCAAAAGCCACTACCAAAAAATATAGAAGAAGCGTAGATCAACAGATCTATCCCTCTTCTATATTTTTTATTTAGCTAACCGACAGCAGATCACGAGCGATGATTTTAGCGGTATGAAATAAAGAATTTTCTTATTTTTCTAAACTATCTGCGGCATTTTTGGGATAAATGTTTGGAAAAAGATGTTTATTCCATCTTCTTTCATCAATTAGTTTTCCGCATATAGCATCTACAAGGGACGAGTCCGCATAAGGGTTGCATGATTTGATAAGCGCTTGTACCTTTGCTTCTGGAATCAAAAGAGGTGAAAATCCGATGGTAACTAAAAGCATATAATTTTTTTCTTTTATCTGTGAACATAAAAGCTCCGCCCATGCGTTGTCTCTTGCGAAAGCAAGCCGATAATAAAAAGCAGCCAGCCCCTTGTCGGGAATGTATTGATCCAAAATTCCAATATCTTTACCCGTATCCTGCACCTTTGTTTTTTGGCTGATGGTCAGATCAGAAACAATACGCGAAATCCCTTCTGCTTCATCCCGCTCAAATTTGTTCTCCCCGGCTTTTACCGAAAAAAGCTCCGATGGATTTTTTATTTTACGCACATTTGAAGAAAGTTCTTTTCGCGCAAGACGGTCAAACAGCCGTTTCAGCTGTTTTATGCTTTTTGACCGAACCACTCTGGCAACAAGATCGGATGGAAGTTCCGAACAGATTCTATTCGCAAGTTCTTTCGGGTTTGCTGTATCGTTTTCTCCCACCGCCTTTAGAAGTTCCCGAAAGGATATTCCTGCTGCGCTGGCATTTTGTCTGTACGTAATAAGCAATTTAACGGCGGGGTTGTCTCGGTATCCAAATTCATAGAGAGTCTCGATATTATTGCAGTAGCACGCATCCATCAGCAGCAGGTCAATGACATGCCCCCCCCGGCGTTTGCCGCCATTTCGATAGCTGCTACAAGCTCCGGAATCCCCATAATCGCGGGATATTTCCCGCTGTAATCATTCATTAGGCCTATATATTCACAGGCGTGCCCGCCCAGAATCAGCATTACATGCTTGGTATCGGTATTCTTAAGCCCCCAGAGAAGAAAATCATACAAGCAATTTGGATCCGCCAGATTGACATTGCCTAAATCCTCCGGCAAAATTTTTTCATCCGTATTGAATTGATAGCGCCGAACTCCGTCCCATATCTCCTGATCCGGTTTAGCATCGGGCCTTATGAGCTGCACGGTACTTTGCTTTAGCCGTCCAATTTGGAGAAGGACTTTTGGCTTTTCGTTTATTGCTGCTGCCTTCAATTCACAATACTCAGCTGCTATTTCCGGCTCCAGTTCCCCATTGCCGTCTAGATAAGCCAATATAGTCCAACCGGGAATTGCGTTCATAAAATTTTCCTCCATTTCTTTTATTTGCGATCATATTGTATAATTGAACCTCCTAGTTGGTACTTCCGTATATACCAGCCGGGAGGTTCAATAAAACATTACGCTACCCATCGTCTGTTTATGAATCGTGCAATTATTAGCAAAGCTCTTTTTTCTTATCGTTCTATTCTGTTCAAGAAAGGCGCGCCGCGCGATAATGAATTCGTGTCGCTGAGCAGGATTGCAACATTGTCTGAATAGGTATTTGTAACTGCAAGATCTGCTCTACCATCGTTATTAAAATCGCCGGCTACTAATCCCGCAGCATAAGAACCAACAGCATAAAATTGTTTCGGTCCAAAAGTACCGTCACCATTTCCGGTCAATATTGCAATGTTATTGGAACCGTTATCTGCAACTGCCAAATCAAATGTTCCGTCGTTGTCAAAATCAGCTGCAATGATTCCCTCAAGATTTGAACCAATTGAAACAAAGGATGCCGCTTGAAAAGTACCGTTACCATTGCCAAGCAATATGGCCACATTCATAGAGTCAAAATTTGATACTGCCAAATCGCTTTTACCATCACCGTTAAAGTCGGCTACTGCGATCTCCATAGGACCAGTTCCTACAGAGTAAGGTACTGCTGCTTGAAAAGTGCCGTCACCGTTATTAAGCAGAACCGCAACAGTATTGTTCCCACCAACTGCCGCAACTAAATCAACAATTCCGTCACCGCTTAAATCAGCGGCCGCAAGCCCATAAGGGGAGCTGCCAACAGGATAAGGCACAGCCGCCTGAAAAGTACCGTCTCCATTGCCAAACAGCACGTTAACGTTTCCAAGGCCCACATCGGTTACTGCTAAATCCATTTTGCCATCGTTGTTAAAGTCGGCGGAAACGACTGTCAAAGGATTTGACCCCGCTGCTACTGCCGTAGCCGGCAGAAAGGTTCCGTTACCGTTGCCAAGCAGGATTGCGACATCACCGCCATTTGAATCCGCGACGGCCAAGTCCATTTTGCCATCGTTGTTAAAGTCGGCAGCAGTAACCGAGGTTGGATTGATACCTACATCAAAAAATGAAGCTGCCTGAAAAGTGCCGTCGCTATTTCCGAGCAATACAGCAACCGATTCGCTACCAATATCTGTGATTGCTAAATCAAGACGCCCGTCGCCGTTAAAATCAGCGGCCGTAATCCCATAAGGAGAAGATCCGGCAGAATAAAACACGGCGGGCTGAAAAAATACGCTCATTAAAAGCTCCTCCTAATAATTTTGTTTACCTCCATACTTACATTAGACAAGAACTAATCTCGAAGGGCTGGATTAGATATCATGATAATCTATCCGTTCCCCGCTATTATGATAATATGTTTTTTCCCTTCAATGTTTCCAAAACGGCGGCGACCGTATCCTTTTGAGATCTGGCAGTCATCTGCATTTATCCCAAAATGAAATCGTATTTTTTAAAAAGAGAAACTTTTTAGCTTTAATCACATACAAATAAGCGATAAAAGTTCTTATTCCAATATAAAAATGCTGGAGAATGATTAGAAGGTGATGCTATGAAAATTGCCGCAGCTTATATCCGCGTATCAACGGATGACCAGCTGGAATTCTCCCCCGACTCTCAGCTTCAAAAAATACTGGACTATGCAAAGCACAACGATATAATCGTCCCGGCAAAATACATTTTTCGTGAAAAAGAAGGAATCTCGGGCCGCTCGGCTGCTAAACGTCCGGAATTTCAGCGCATGATTGCAACCGCTCGAAATAAAGGATCCGATGTTTCCATGATCCTTGTCTGGAAATTTTCAAGATTTGCGCGAAATCAAGAAGAGTCAATCGTCTACAAGTCCCTTTTAAAAAAAGAGCGCAACATTTCCGTTGTCAGTGTTTCGGAGCCAATTTCAGATAGTGACTTCGGCGGGTTAATCGAGCGCATCATCGAATGGATGGACGGCTATTATTCTACTCGCCTCTCCGGCGAAGTGATGCGCGGAATGACCGAACGCTTTCAGCGTGGTAAACCGGTATCAGCTGCGCCTCTTGGATATCTAATGCCGAAGGGCACCGGAAAGCTCATTGTCGATCCCCAAACCGCTCCAGTTGTTCAATACATTTTCGAGCGTTTTTTAGCCGGTGACGGATACAAGCAGATTGCTCTTAATCTCAATGCGCAAGGCATTAAAACACGCCGGGGCAACTTGTGGGAAAACCGCACCATTCGCTATGTAATACAAAATCCGGTTTACATCGGAAAGATTCGTTGGAATTCCACCGGAAAAGAGGTAGATTACTATAAAACAAAATCAAAAATTGTAGACGGCGACCATGACCCGATTATATCGAAAAGCCAATGGCAGGCCGCCCAAAAGCGAGTAGAAACGATCAGCAATCTGTATGGCCATTATGCACACAGCAGTACCCCTTCCGGTAATCTATTTCGTGGACTGATTAGATGCAGCGCATGCGGTGCTACTATGTCTCCGGTCGGCGGCGGAAAAAGAGGGGGGCTACAGTGTACCAATTACACGCACAGCCGCTGTACAGAATCACACTACATCACCAATGATAAAATATACAGAATGGTCTTTTCTGAAATCAACTATGAGCTAACTTACGAAGCTTTTTCTCTTCAGCGTAAAAATAGGAAGTCTGATGGATTTGATAATTCCATGATCCAAAGCAAAATCGAGCAAGAACAACGTAAACTTGGTCGTGTGAAAGATTCCTATACTGCCGGCGTTGACACTCTGGAGGAATATAAAGAAAATAAGCAGAAAATCATGTCTGAAATCAAAAATCTAAAAGCAAAACTCTCTGTCGCTCCCATTACTGATATTACCGAAGCCCAGCAGAAAGCTTTCTGTAAGAAAGCACTTAAAAATCTTCAACAATGCGAATCTTTACCGCCTGATGAAGGGAATCGGATCTTGCGTACTTTTATCGATCATATCATTTTTGACCGAGCATCTCAATCCGTTCAAATCTTTTATTACCTTTAATGATCACATTTTGAAGTATGGTGGACCTCATGGAGAACTTGGCGCATCACTGCGTTACCTCTCCCAAAGATACACCATGCCCTATCCAGAGCTCAAGGCAATTTTGACAGATATCGGTACAGAAGAACTAGCTCATCTCGAGATGGTCAGTACCATTGTGTATCAGCTTACGCGCAACCTAACTCCAGAAGAAATTAAAAAGGGCGGTTATGACGCTTATTTTGTAGACCATACAACCGGAATTTATCCTGTAGACGCCAGCGGAAACCCATTTAGTGCAACGACTTTCTCTGTTGCAGGCGATATGGTAACGGATCTGCACGAAAATCTCGCCGCAGAGCAAAAAGCCCGTACAACTTATGAAAACATTTTGCGCTTTGCAGACGACCCGGATGTCCGGGACCCAATCAAATTTCTGCGTGCCCGTGAAATCGTTCATTTTCAGCGTTTCGGTGAAGGATTGCGCATTGCTACCGATCGTTTGGATTCCAAAAACTTTTATGCCTTTAACCCTGAATTTGACCGTTAATGTTTTGCCCCATCGAAAAACCGATGGGGCTTTTTTCACATAACCATCACTTAAGATTTACCAGAAGTTCGAATCCTGTTAAAATTCAGGACATATCCTTTCTCTATACTATAAACAGTTCTAAAGAAAAAGATTTCTAAAAGAAATTATAAAACACTGTGCTAACCGCCGGACTTTCTGGAATACCAACTCGGCAGATGCACAGACAAACAATAAGACCAAGAAATTGGTTTTCTATATATTGACCCCTTTTTTATCATTTCTCCTTTTTACAAAAGCCGAACTTTGCGAAAGCAAAGTCCGGCTTTTGTTTGTCCAAATTTGTTTTATAATTCTTTTGTCATACAAATATGAGGACAAAATTCATCATAATAAACATTTCCGACTGCATGGTAATTAAGCTTTTCGTAAAACTTCTGCACTCTACACTGTGCAGAGAGTTTCATCGCGGTGCCGCCTTCTTTTTGGGCTTCCTGCTCTAATTTTTCTACGACTACCCTTCCGAGGCCTTCTCCCCGAAATTCTTTTAAAACCGCAACTCTGCCGATTGTATAAACCGGCTTTTTGGAGTCTTCACGGAACATTCTGCCCACTGCTTTTGGAACGTCTCCATCATACAAGACTAAATGCTCTGCCGTTAAATCGATCTCATCAAACTCTTTTTGAAAACCCTGCTCTTCCACAAAAACTTTTTGACGAATTTCTTTTCCCTGTGGTGTCAATTCTTTATCTATAATGCTCTTCATCAAATTTCCTCTCTCTCAATTCTTTTAAAAAAATTTTATCACTTTCTAATCGACTTGAAAAGCCGCAAAAATTTTAATCAAAATAAAAAGCACGAAGAATTTCTTCCCCGTACTTTTTTAACAAAATATAATTGATTATTTTCCGAATGGTTCTTTAGAGGATCGATTCATCATCTGGGATTCGGGAATTTTTACCAACTGCTGATAAGCTGCCTTTAACATTTCTGCCGTTCCTTCTATCCCCAAAACAGAACTGTCCATTAAAAGATCAAATTGATCTCTTTCTCCCCAACGCAAATCCGTATAATAGTTATAATAAGAACGGCGCATACGGTCAGTCTTGCGCACAAGAATTCTGGCTTCATCCTCAGAAATTTTACTCCGTTCCATAACACATTGAATCCGAACTGGCAAAGGGGCATAAAGGAATACATGCAGACAGTAAGGCCGATTGCGAAGGACATAGTTTCCGCAGCGGCCAACAATGATACAGGACTCTCTTTCTGCCATCTGACGAATAATTCTCGACTGCAGCTGATAAAGAGTATCCCCTATCGTTTGTCCATAACGTGCAATATGAGCTGCCTCCTTCGCATCCATATACAAAAATGGACTTACCGGATGCTCATCTACACACTCCAAGTCCTTTGGATCTAGAGTGCTGTTCTTTGCTGCTTTTTCAATGAGTTCCTTGTCATAGTACGGAATATCGAGTAATCCGGAAAGAATTTGAGCCACCTTGCGGCCGCCGCTTCCATATTCCCTGCCGATTGTTAAAATCGTATGATGCATAACAAAGCCCCCTTTATCCTTTATAATTTGAGAATATCATATTTAAGATAAAAATTCAATTAATTTTATAATATTTATGTGTATTTTATCTTTTATAGCCTTTTAAAAAAAGGCTGTGTGCAAATTAAGCACACAGCCAAAAACTTCAGTCACGCAAAGAAGGCACTAATGATTGCCGATCCGCCGATCAATATTGCACATACAATCGCTACTACTCGCAAAAATATCGTACGCCGTTTTCCCTGCATGATAATTCCTCCGTTTCATAAGTAACTTTATTATAAACAAATTACATCGAAAAAACAAGCCATAAACAATACGTTCCATATTCATATTATGCACTTGACTTTTTTGAAAATTTCAGGTATTTTATAGTTATAAATTATATCTATATTTTTGGACCAGCAAGGAGGTATATTTATGAATATTATCACAATTTCCAGACAATATGGCAGCGGTGGTCGAGAAATCGGGGAAAAGCTCGCAAAGAAACTGCAGATTCCGTTTTTGGATAAAGAACTCATTATCATGGCTGCTAAAAAAAGTGGTATGAGCGAAGAGGTCTTTAAAAGCGTAGATGAACGAGCTGCTTCCAGCTTTCTCTATTCTCTGTGGATGAATGGCTATTCCTATGGAATTCCAACAGTTGCAAACCATCTTCCTCTTAACGATCAGCTTTTTATTCTTCAGACGGAACTGATTAAAAATGCTGCGGAAAAAGGTCCATGCGTAATTGTCGGCCGCTGTGCAGATTATATTCTACGGGAACGCCATGACGTACTGCATGTTTTTCTCTATGCAGATGAATCATTCCGGGCAAAACGTGCCATTGAAAAATATGGAGAAGATGAGAAAAAGATTCACGAAATTCTTATAAAAAAAGATAAGCAGCGCTCTAACTATTATAATTTTTATAGTGATACTCGTTGGAACGACCCTCAAAATTATCATCTGTGCCTGAATACGGGTGCTTTGGGAATTGATAACTCCGTAGAGATGATTCTAAAAGCGTACAAAATTATTCAACCTTAAAAAGCAATGGCGGTACTTGGCTTAAAATCCAAGTACCGCTGTTGTTTTTTTCTGTCAATCCTTATGGTTCTTTTGATATAAAATCCACAAACCTTTCAGCATCAGATTATCATCGAGAATGACGCGGCGATTGCAGAACGGTATAATCACGCCCGCAACTCCACCGGTCGCAACGATCGTTGCCTGCTCCTTTAACTCCGCTTCTACCCGATCGATAATCCCATCGATCATCGCGGCATTGCTGAAAACGATCCCGGACTGCATACATTCCTTTGTGTTCTTGCCAATCAGGCGCTGAGGGACCTCCAAGCTAACATGAGAAAGCTGGCTGGCATGTGCTGCAAGGCTCTCCAAGCTGACAACAGGCCCTGGAATAATCATTCCGCCAATATAACTTCCATTTGCATCTACAACACACATGGTCGTTGCAGTTCCCACATCAAAAATGATGATTGGCTTGGGATATTCTGCGCTAGCTGCCACTGCCTCGGTCACCAAATCGGCACCCAACTGGGCAGGATTGTCCATTAAAATATTCAATCCCGTTTTCAATCCAGAACCAACTAACAGCGGAACTTTTCCACAAACTTTGCGGACTGCTTCTTGCAGTGCCGCAGAAAGTGCCGGAACCACAGAGGAAATAATCCCTCCCTCCGGCTCGTGGCGCTCCACCCCATGCATTTCAAATAAAGTGCGAATCATGAGAGCATATTCATCTGCTGTTTTGCTGGCATCTGTTGATAAACGTGCTGTAAAATAAATTTTTTCAGCATCCATACAGCCCAGCACAATATTCGTATTTCCTACGTCAATAGCGACGATCATTTTTTCACCTGCTTTAATTTTTCCGTGTTCGGTTCTCCCGAAACACACAAAGCGGAAGGCAGATAGGACCTCTGCCTCCCGCTTTTACTATGAATTTTTCAATCAATCAATATTTTGCAATTTTAAATAAAACCTTGCCAATGGCCGCGACTAAAATTCCAGCACCGATTGCTTCTGGGACTCCGTTTGCGCCGACAATTCCGAGTACAATTCCGAGAACTGCATCGGCTGGCACTCCTTTTGCCGCTGCATAAGCATCACGAAAAAGAACAAAAATCAGTCCCATTACAAAAATCGTATTCGTCAGGGCACCAGATACGCCTGCAACCGCAAGAGACACGACTGAGCCTTCCTTTTTTGCATGTGTTACTTTCTGAATTGCACGGTAAACATAATAGGGAATTACGCCTACTAAAATTCTCGGAAGAAAACAAACAACCAAAGCGAGCGGGGTTCCATTTGCCGTACCCGGCAGTGGAATCAAAGGGCTAAATGTAAAAGAAGTCAGTGCAGGAGTGATTGTATTGCTGATCAGACTAACCAAGCCAAATAAGGAGCCTAAAACCGCTCCATATTTTGGTCCTAGCAGTAATGCCCCCAAAATAACCGGGATGTGAATAATGGTCATTTTAATGAAGGGCAGTGGGATCATGCCTAACGGCGTAAATCCTAAAAGCAGTACAATGGCCGCAAAAAGTGCCAAAAGCACAAAATCGCGGTACTTAGAGTTTGTTGCGGACATCGTTGTTGATTTGCTTGACATATTAAATTCCTCCAGCTGCCGGTCCCTGATTGGCTTTCTTTTCAAAGGACAAAAAGAAAAGCCTGAATCAAAAAGATCCAGCGCATATTTCCAGTTTATTATAACAGGATTTTTCAGAGATGCAAGGGAATTGACAAAAAAATTTACCCAAATGGGATTTTCCTTGTAATTTTATGAAAGAATTCTTATAATATAGAGGTATGTTGTCCGGTAAAAATAGAAACAAACCGGATTTTGAAAGGATGTTCTCCATGTTGCTGCAAGATAAAACCGTTTTATTGGGAATTTCCGGCAGTATTGCCGCTTATAAAGCTGCCGATCTCGCAAGCCGTCTCCATCATGAGGGCGCCAAAGTTCACACATTGATGACCGAAAACGCCTGCAAACTGATTTCACCAATGACCTTTGAGGGCGTGACAGGGCAAAAAGCGGTCTCAGATACATTTGATCGAAACTATCAATATCATGTAGAACATGTTTCTCTTGCGAAACAGGCTGATCTTGTTTTGGTTGCGCCGGCAACCGCAAATGTGATTGCAAAATTAGCAAATGGAATTGCAGATGACATGCTGACAACCACGGTTCTTGCCTGCCGCTGCAAAAAGCTGATCGCACCGGCGATGAATACTGGAATGTATGAAAATCCGGTAACACAAGATAATCTCAAAAAATTGCGTCATTACGGGTGGACCATCATCGAGCCTGCCTGCGGAATGCTCGCCTGCGGAGACATTGGGGCTGGAAAATTCCCCGAACCTGCAGATATCCTGGAATATGTGCTAAAAGAAATCGCCGAAAAAAAGGATATGGCAGGGCTAAAGGTGCTGGTGACTGCCGGTCCCACTCAGGAGCCATTGGATCCGGTACGATACCTCACAAATCATTCCACCGGAAAGATGGGATATGAACTGGCACGAAATGCCATGCGCCGCGGCGCCGAGGTCACGTTGGTTTCTGGAAAGACCGCACTTCCTTCTCCAGCTTTCGTAAAAACGGTACCTGTTGGTTCTGCCCAAGAGATGTTCGACGCGGTTCTCTCGGCAGCACCCGAACAAGATCTTTTTGCTTTTGCTGCCGCTGTTGCTGATTATCGTCCGGCAGTTGTTGCCGATCAAAAATTAAAAAAAGAAAATGGTAATTTTTCGGATATTCCTCTTTCTTCCACTCCGGATATTTTGAAAACAATTGGAAGCCAAAAGAAAAAGGGTCAAATGATCTGTGGCTTTTCGATGGAAACAGAACATTTAATTGAAAATTCGAAAAAAAAGCTGCAAAAAAAGCATGCTGATTTAATTGCTGCCAACAATCTTCGCACACCAGGTGCAGGTTTTGGCACTGATACAAATGTAATTACCCTGATTTCGGATTCTGAAGAAATAGAACTGCCGCAGCTTTCCAAATACGAAACAGCCGGAAAGATTTGGGACACGCTGCTTTCTTTGCAAAAAAAATAACCAACGCATAATTATCTGCAGGCAGAACAAACTAAACGTATCCCAAATAAAAAAGAGGTGCTTAATATGTCGAATCTGCATTGCAGTGTAAGTGATTGTGCAAATAATAGCCAAAATCTCTGCTGTCGCCCGGATATTGAGGTAGTAGGAAAATCTGCCTGTGGCTGCGAACAAACCAGCTGCAGCGATTTTCAGAAACGCCAGGGTGCTTCTAATTCTACAGCTGGTACTTCCGATCCTAACGAGAGCCTGGATGTCCACTGTGAGGCTGAAAACTGTTCTTATAATAAAAAAGGGTATTGTGACGCCTCCAATGTACAAATGACCAGCTGCTCAACGCATGGCTGCACCGACTGCAAATCTGAAACTGCCTGCTTCACTTTCAAGATGCAGCAATCCCTTTAAATTCACAAAGGGCTTTGAAAGAAAACTCTTTCAAAGCCCTTTCGCTTTATTCTACATGAATTTGTTCCAATACTTCTCCTACCGGTGCATGAATGACCAGATCTGCCCGCCGATCTGCGGAAGTTTCGGATTTATTGATCAAAACAAGACGGTGTCCACGATAATAATCAATCAAAGATGCCGCCGGATATACAACAAGAGAAGTTCCTGCGATAATCAACATATCCGCAGCAGAAATGACTGCAAGCGCTCCGTCGATCGTATCACTGTCAAGCCCTTCTTCATAAAGCACCACATCGGGTTTAATGGTGCCGCCGCAGCTGCAGTGCGGAACGCCCTTGCTTTCCCGAATAGAATCCATCTCATAGAATTTATGGCATCGCTCACAATAATTGCGCAAAACACTGCCGTGCAATTCATAGACTTTTTGGCTGCCCGCCGCCTGATGCAGACCATCAATATTCTGCGTGACAACTGCTGAAAGCTTTCCGGCTTTCTCCATTTCGGCCAGCTTGCGATGTGCCGCATTTGGCTTTGCATCAGGATAAAGAAGTTTATCCCGATAAAAATCAAAAAATTCTTCCGGATGCTGCCTATAAAAACTGTGACTCAGCATTACCTCCGGAGGATATTTATATTTCTGATGATAAAGACCGTCTACACTGCGAAAATCCGGAATTCCACTCTCGGTGGAAACACCTGCTCCACCAAAAAAGACGATCCGTTTACTCTGGTCGATCATATTCTGCAATTCTTCCAGTTCTTTTTTCATCGAAAACTGCCTCCTTTTTCGAATAATTTCAGTATAGCACAATTTTGAAAGTTCCGTACAAAAATCCTTTTCTAATTGTCTTTTGCCTGATTTTATGGTAGCATCAGAAATAGGAAAATACGTTGCGGAGGTGCAATTTTTAATGGCATTCGATTATAAAAAAGAATATAAAGAATTTTATATGCCGAAAAACAAACCGGAAATTATTGACATTCCAACGATGAATTTTATTGCGGTTCGCGGCAAAGGAAACCCAAACGAAACTGACGGAGAATATAAAGCCGCCATGAGTCTGCTCTACGGAATTGCTTTTACGATCAAAATGAGCAAAAAAAACGGTCACGCCTTGGACGGCTATTTTGACTATGTGGTACCACCCTTAGAAGGCTTTTGGTGGCAGGACAACATCAGTGGAATTGATTATCTTCATAAGGAAACTTATCAATGGATTTCTCTTATTTGCCTGCCTGATTTTGTAAAAAAATCAGATTTTGACTGGGCAGTCGCAGAAGCTTCTCGAAAAAAGAAGGCTGATTTTTCTAAAGCAGAATTTTTAACCTACCATGAAGGGCTTTGCGTACAGTGTATGCATATCGGTCCTTTTGATAACGAACCAAAAACGATTGCTCTGATGGAACAATTTGCAAAAGACCTGGGATATGTGATCGATATCACGCCTTCCCGCTATCATCATGAAATCTATTTAAGTGATGCTAGAAGATGCAATCCACAAAAACTTCGGACTGTGATTCGGCATCCGGTCAAAAAGCTTTAAAAGGACAGAAAAAGGGCGGCGGAATTTTCCGTCGCCCTTTTTCAGCCTCTTTCCTTACTCTGCGATTCTGTTATCTTTAAACCATCAGATCACAAATGGCATTACTAAACGCCACTGGATCAGAAATCGGAACACCCTCAATCAAAAGCGCCTGATTATAAAGCAGTTTAGAATATTTCTTAAGCTTTTCCGGATCTTCTTTATAAAGCTCCTGCAGCTTTGTAAAGACCGGATGATTTGCGTTGAGCTCCAGCACACGCTGTGCCTTTACATTGCCTTTTTCTTCTCCAGGCATAGAATTCAGCACCTTTTCCATCTCAATTGACAGAGCGCCATCTGTAGAAAGACAAACCGGATGACTCTTTAATTTTTGCGAAACAATTACCTGCTTCACTTCATCTCCAAGATCATCTTTCATTGTATTGAGCAGATCTTTGTTTTCTTCGACCAGCTTTTTGGCTGTCTCTTTTTCTTCCTCTGTTTCCAATCCGAGATCATTGTCGGAAACGGATTTAAATTCTTTATCATTATATTTTGCAAGAATCTTGAGAGCGAACTCATCGACGCCCTCAGTCAGATACAAAATCTCGTAATCTCTTTCTTTCAGTGCTTCTGTCTGCGGTAATAGATCCACTTTGGCAACGCTGTCTCCGGAAGCATAATAAATATATTTCTGGTCCTCTTTCATTCTGGAAACATATTCTTGGAGCGTAACCATCTTTTTCTCTTTACTGGACCAGAACATCAACAGATCCTGTAAAAGTTCTTTCTGCTGACCAAAGTTTGCATAGACGCCGTATTTTAGCTGCAGACCGAAAGCCTTAAAGAATTTCTCATAATTTTCGCGGTCATTCTTGAGCATATTCTGCAGCTCTTCCTTGATCTTTTTCTCAAGGCGGCCTTCAATTAATTTCAGCTGACGGTCATGCTGCAGCATCTCACGCGAAATATTAAGTGACAGATCCTGACTGTCTACAAGGCCCTGCACAAAACTAAAGCAGTCCGGCAGCAAATCCGCACATTTGTCCATAATCAAAACGCCGTTAGAATAAAGCTGCAGTCCCTTTTCATAGCTCTTGCTGTAATAATCATAGCTCGCATGACTCGGGATAAAGAGCAGAGCATCATAAGTAGCAGTTCCTTCAGTACTACTGCGAATAATCTTGAGCGGTTTTTCATAATCAGAAAATTTATCCCGATAAAACTGCTCATACTCTTCGTTTGTCACTTCATTCTTATTTTTGCGCCAAATCGGCACCATAGAATTGAGCGTCTCGAGCTCTGTATAGGTCTCGTACTCCGGCTCTGCATCCTTCGGGGCATCCGCCGGCTTCTCTTTCATGCGGCTCTTTTCAAGCTCCATCTTAATCGGATAGCGAATATAATCGCTGTATTTTTTCACAAGGCGCTTAATCGTAAAGCCGTCAAGATACTGGTCATAGGATTCTTCTTCCGAATTTTCCGGCAGCAAATACAAGGTAATTTTTGTGCCGCGCCCTTCTTTTTCACAGGGGTCAACTGTATACCCATCTACGCCGCTGCTTTCCCATTTCCACGCTTCGTCACTGCCATAGGCCTTGCTCTCTGCCACTACTTTAGAGCTGACCATAAATGCCGCATAGAATCCAACACCAAATTGTCCGATAATATCAATATTATCGGATTTTTCATTATTTTTCTTGAAATCAAGCGAACCGGATTTTGCAATCGTACCCAGATTATTCTCCAGCTCTTCCTTCGTCATGCCGCAGCCATTATCCTCAATCGTCAGCGTACGATTTTCTTTGTCTGCTGTAATTCGAATCTCAAAATCATCTCTGGAAAGACCCGTATCGCCATCCTGCAGCGTTTTATAATAAAGCTTGTCAATAGCATCGCTTGCATTACTGATTAACTCTCTTAAAAAAATCTCTTTGTGCGTATAAATAGAATGAATCATCAGATCCAAAAGCCGTTTTGATTCTGCCTTAAATTGCTTCATGATCGATCAACCTCTTCTTACTTGTTTTTTAATTTTAGCACTCTTTATCTTTAAGTGCTAAATTATTGTAGCGCAAATTTCCTTATTTTTCAATGAATAAATTATGAATTTTCCATTTTGTAACAATCCTCTCTAAATAAAAAAGCAGTCAGCGTTTTTTGCTGACTGCTTTTTCATGTTTTATTCTTCCGGCGCATCCGATGGAATATAATTATGATCCACTGTAATCACGGCTCGATACTTTGGATCGAGTCCCTCAACCATTTTAACAACTTGATCATGCAAAACATCATCTTTTGTAGAAAAGCCAAAAGGGACACAAATATCGAAAAGGACATTACTGTGAGTTGTTCCCCAAACCACACGGAAATCATGCATCGTAATTTCTGGTGAAAGCAGGTGTAAAGCGTCTTTTACTCGCTCTTTCAGTCCGTTGGTCCTCTCGTCGTTCGTCACAATGGGGTCCATATGGATCACCAGCTGAATCCCCATCTCCGAATGAAAATCTTTTTCGATATTGTCGATCATATCGTGGCTTTTCATAATATCCGCCCGAGCATCCACTTCACAATGCACACTTGCAAAAATATTTCCGGCGCCATAATTATGCACCGTCAAATCATGCATTCCCAAAACACCCGGATATGCCATAATCCGATGATAGATTTCGTCGACCATTTCTTTGCTGGGAGCAACCCCTAAAAGCGGATTGCTGGTATCTCGAATCAAATGAATTCCTGTCAAAAAGACCATAATGGCAACTACAAGGCCCATATAGCCGTCCAAATTAAACCCGGTCAGCGCCGTAAGAGCCATTCCAAGAAGAATTGCCAACGTAGAAATTACATCGTTGCGGCTGTCTATAGAATTTGCCAAAAGTGCTTCTGAAGAAATTGCCTGCCCCATCGAACGATAAAACAAGCACTGCCACAGCTTGATCAAAATAGAAATAAGCAAAACAGCAACTGTCAAAAAGCTGATCTCCGCTGGTTCCGGAGAAATAATCTTCAAAACAGACTCCTGTCCCAGTTGAAATCCCAACGCTAAAATGACAAAAGAAACAATCATCCCGCTGATGTATTCTATCCTCTCATGTCCGAATGGATGCTCCGCGTCAGCCGGCTTTTCGGCCAATTTAAATCCAACCAAAGTGACGATTGATGACGCGGAATCTGAAAGGTTATTGACAGCATCCGCTACCACAGCGATGCTGTGAAAAAGGGTACCTGCCATAAACTTTAAAGCGGAAAGCAATAAATTCGTTAAAATTCCCACTGCTCCGGCAAATTTTCCATAGTTTGCTCTGACTTTCAGATCCGAGGTATTTTGATAATTTTTAATAAAATGCCGAATTAAAAACTGGATCAAATCAATCGCCTCACAACAAATTCAAAAGTCATTTAGGGCCTTTTAAATAGATTCCCGCCATGGCAGTCGATTGCCGTAATCAACGGAAAATCTTCTACTTCTAGGCGTTTAATACTCTCACAGCCCAAATCATCAAAAGCAATCACATCTTGCTTTTTAATACAGCGGCAAGCAAGTGCTCCTGCTCCGCCGATTGCACAAAGATAGACTGCCTGATTCCGGCAGATTGCTTCGCATACTTCTGGGCCGCGGCCACCCTTACCAATCATACATTTAAGGCCCAAATCGAGCAGACGTGGTGAAAAAACATCCATTCTCGTGCTGGTAGTTGGCCCACAGGAACCAGTCGCTAAGCCTTCTGGAGCGGGGGTTGCCCCTGCATAATAAATAGTCGCCCCAAAAAGTTCAAACGGCAGCTTTTTCCCTTGATCAATCAAATCGATCATTCGCTTATGAGCTGCATCGCGAGCCGTATAAATAATACCGCTTAAAAGCACATTATCTCCTGCATGAAGAGTCGGAGCTAGTTTGACCATTTGTTGTGCATTAATCCTGATTTTTTCCATTTTATAATTTCTCCTCTTCGAAAATTCGAATTAAAATATAGGATAGAGAAAGGAGACGGACGCGAAAGCGCCCGTCTCCGAAAGATTCTCAAAAGCTTTTATTTACGATTGAAGATTGACATGATATCCACATAATCATCGTCTTCTTCAGAAGAACTTGGTGCTTTATCAACCGCTCTTCCAGTGTTGCGAGGAGTAGCAGATGCCGCCGCCTGCTGACGTCTTGCGGAAGAAGCTGCCATAGGTGGAATATCAATGTCCAAATCAGCATCCGGATCAGAACCGTCATGGGTTGCAAAGCCGGTTGCAACGACTGTTACAGTCATCTCATCATCCATATTCTCATCAAAAGCGGCGCCCCAAATAATGTTGGCGTCTTTATGTGCCTGCTCAGAAATCATGGAAGATGCAGTCTCAATCTCATCCAAACCAATATCCGGAGAGGAAGTAATATTAATAATAACGCCCTTTGCTCCAGCAATAGAGGTTTCCAGCAGCGGGCTGGAAATTGCCATACTGGCAGCAGTCTCAGCCTTATCTTTACCAGAAGCATGGCCAACGCCCATATGTGCATAGCCGGCATCTTTCATAACAGAAGTAACATCAGCAAAATCAAGGTTGACAAGACCCGGAAGCTTAATCAGATCAGAAATACTCTGAACGCCCTGGCGCAAAACATCATCTGCAACTGCGAATGCGTTGAGCAGAGTAATACGCTGTTCAGAAACCAACTTCAAGCGTTCATTTGGAATTACGACCAAAGAATCGACGTGCTCTTTCAGATTGGCAATTCCTTCATCAGCTTGAGACATCCGAACCTTTCCTTCAAAAGCAAAAGGTTTTGTCACAATTCCAATGGTAAGAATCCCCATGTCTCTTGCAATCTCAGCAACGATAGGTGCAGCACCAGTACCGGTGCCGCCGCCCATACCAGCAGTAATAAAGACCATATCACTGCCGCGAATAGCCGCAGAAATTGCCTCGCGGCTTTCGTCCGCGGCTTTGCTGCCGATTTCAGGTTTGCTGCCCGCACCTTTTCCATGCGTAACCTTTTCGCCAATTTGAATTTTCTGAGTGGCCTTTGAACGGTAAAGCGCCTGCTTATCAGTATTCACTGTAATAAACTCAACGCCCTGCACTCCGGAGTTGACCATTCGATCAACCGCATTTCCGCCGCCGCCGCCGACACCGACGACCTTAATTTGAACAATATTATCGAAATCGCTATCAATTTCAAAAGGCATTTTTTAAATCCCCCTTAATGATGTACAATCCTACATTTTACGGGGAACCCGTAAAATGACCATTTCTTTTTTCAATTATATTTTACTTTATCACGTTTCACGATAAATTTCAACTATTTCAATTAGAAAATTCCGTAATTCAAAGAAGTTCTTCAAATGATTCTTTTTATTTTAAAAATTGCATCGAATTATTTGGTGGTCTCTCCCGCAGCAGGATCCGGAGTATAAACATCCTTTTTCGTATAAATAGGGTCTCCATCGGAATCATAAACGGTATTTCCGTTGGCATCTACCGCAATATGATAACTACCTTCTTTAGAAGTCGAAGCGGTACTTTGCGAAGGACTTCCAGAAGAAGGACTTGTTGCCGATGCAGGAGAAGCCTCTGAAGAAGGGCTAGTAGATGCACTGGAACTTGCCGGAGAAGTCGTATCATCAATCTGTTGCGGATCATATGGCACATAGGCTTGATTGCTTTCCTGAATACCGGAAAGATCAATCACACCGGATGGAGAGCCTTGTAAATGATTTGTCAAAATTTCCTGTGCAAAAGTCAATTTTCTTTGCAGGTAAGTAGGTGTTCCTAATTTGAGTAAGAACTTGCTCTCAATCGTTACCGTCAGTTGATATCGGTCCGAAAGGTCCATCGCACTCACGTTGCTGAGCCCCGACTGCTCAACTGCTTCTCCAAGTTGCCCAAACAAAGAACCTTCGTCTTCAGTCTCATAAGACGCCGTTTCTCCCGGAACTGCTTTCGTAAGGTTTAGCCCCTTGATCGTTGCAACTCCTTCCGGTACTGCATCTGAAAGCTGCAAAACTTTTCCTTTGCAAGACAAGATTACATACTGTCCATTATATCCTGCTGCGCCGGCAACATCATCTTCTTGTACGCTGATCAATAATTTTCCAGGAAGCGACTTTGAAATTTTGACTTGCCCGATATACGGTAATTTGTTTTCGATTGTTTCCTCTGCAAGATTCCCATTTGCACGAAAAAGATTTTCTCCGTAATAAAGGCCGCTCGATTCTATGATCTGATCCGAACTA
The DNA here is from genome assembly GCF_053613275.1 of Caproicibacterium sp. NSD3. Taxonomy (NCBI): domain Bacteria; kingdom Bacillati; phylum Bacillota; class Clostridia; order Eubacteriales; family Oscillospiraceae; genus Caproicibacterium; species Caproicibacterium sp. NSD3. The sequence goes on along the minus strand of NZ_CM132119.1, from coordinate 595,081 downwards.
TACCGTGTTTCCCCTTCAATCGCGATCTGGTCAACCCGGAACAGGACCGTCAGCGATAGCGTGATAGCTGCCACTACCACAATTAAAAAAGAAACAATATAAAAGATTCTTTTCTTTCGCCGATGTCTTCGTACCCGGTCATAAGGATCCTTCGGCGCAGTCCTTTGCCTTTCTTTCGGATATTCCGGCATCTTTCGATCCGAATAGGCTCTGCGTGTCTCTGATGAAATCACACGTTTATTCTGATTTTCCGGCGAAACGTTTCCTCGCCGATTTTTCTCATTCCTGTTCAAATTTCCGATCCTCCAGATTTCGATCATCCATTACGGCAACCGCCGAATCTGTGCTCCTAAATCACCCAAAGTCCGTTCAATTGCCTCATATCCTCGGTCAATATGGTGAATCTCTTCTACAATAGTCTCTCCGAATGCCGCTAATCCGGCGACTACTAAAGCCGCGCCGCCACGCAAATCTGCAGCTTCAACAGTTGTTCCGGAAAGTTTGCTGGGACCTTCAACAACAGCTACCCGTCCGTCTACACGAATATGTGCGCCAAGACGGAGCAGCTCTCCAACATGTTTATACCGACTCTCAAAAATATTTTCCACAAACATACTCGTACCCTGACACTGCGTTGTCATTGCCATCAAGGGTGCCTGTGCGTCTGTGGGAAATCCTGGATACGGCATTGTTCTAATATGCTTGATCCGATGAAGCTTTTTGGGTGGAACTAAAACTGCCGCATCACGAAACAAAGTAAGGTCACAGCCTGCCTCTTCAAACACGGGCCATATTGGGGTCAGATGCTGCGGATTAATGTTGCGCAAAGTAATTGTGCTGTATGTTGCTGCACCGGCTGCTAAAAAGGTTGCAGCCGCAATCCTATCTGGGATCACCCAATGCTCGCATCCGCCAAGCTGCTCTACTCCTTCGATTTCAATCGTGCTGCCGCCCGCTCCACGAATTTTTGCGCCGCAGCTGTTAAGAAAATCGGCAAGGTCACAAATTTCCGGTTCATGTGCCGCATTTTCAAGAAGAGTGATTCCCTTTGCACACGATGCTGCTAAAAGCACATTTTCTGTTGCACCTACACTGGGGAAACTCAATGCAATATGAGCGCCATGAAGCCCCGTAGGCGTCTCACAGAGCAGCCGTCCATGATCTTCTACAATCGAAGCGCCCATTTTCCGTAGAGCTTCCAAATGTAAGTCAATTGGCCGCGGCCCTAATTCACACCCACCTGGAAAGCCTAAAACTGCGCAGCCGGTACGGCCCAGAATCGCCCCTAAAAAGATAATTGACGAACGCATTTCCCTCATCAGGTCATCCGGAATCTGAAAAGAAGAAACCTCACGTGCATCTATGCAGATGGTATCTCGTTCCGAAAGGACCCGGCAGCCCAGCTTTCGGAGAATTTCTGTCGAAATACGAACATCTGAAAGCTGTGGGCAGTTGTGTAAAATACATTCTTCTCGGCATAAAATAGAAGCCGCCAAAAGAGGCAGGGCGCTGTTCTTCGCCCCCTGAACGGAAACTTCGCCCTGTAATCGACAGGGACCGGCAATTTTTAATTTTGGCATAGACAACACCCCCACATAATCTTTCCCATACTATGCAGGGAATTTTGCGAATGTCATTATTTACGCTTTATGATTCTCCTTGAGCACTTCCAAAATCAATTTATAGATTCGCTCGTTGGCGTCTACAATCGCCATTTTTTTAGCGTTTTCTGCCAAATGTTCAATCGTTTCCGGCTTTTGGAAAAGCTGTTCTACCTTTTTAATCAGCGTCTGGCCGGTTAGATCTTTTTCTTCCAAAATCCATGCAGCGTTGCGCTTTACCATGGACATCGCATTATGATACTGATGATTTTCCGCAACATTGGGACTTGGAATAATAAGCGATGCGCGTCCAACGGCCTGCAGCTCTGAAAGCGTAATGGCGCCTGCACGACAGATTACAAGGTCCGCCGCAGCAAGGCAGTCCGGCATATCATTAATATATTCTCGGATATCCATATTGGGATGAGCTGCCAGATCCACTCCCTTTTCTCTAAGCAGATCGGGGAACCATTTCCCCCACTGCCCATAAGCATGGATGTGCTGAAAACGATCCGTCTTAGCGGTATGCGCCAAAAGATCAGCCATCGGTTCGTTGATTTTTCTTGCTCCAAGACTTCCGCCGAAAGAAAGAATGACCGGACGATTATCGAGGCCTAGCCTCTGGCGGGCGCTGGTTCGGTCTGCCCGCAGGACGGACAGCCGCACCGGATTTCCGGTAAGCACACAGTGCGCACCTTTTTCCATGTACTTTTCGGCATCTGCCATTGCAAGCATCGTGCGCGCCGCATTACGAGAAAGCGCTTTATTGGTCACTCCAGGATAGGCGTTTTGCTCATGAATCAATGCCGGAACTCCCATTTTCATTGCTTCACGAATAACAGGCCCGGATACATACCCGCCAGTTCCAACACAAACGTCCGGCTTAAATTCACGAATAATTTTTTTGGATTCTTCTGTTGCTGTAAATACATGAACAAGCGTTTTACAGTTCTTTTTAAAATTGGTCCAGCTGATTTTACGCTGAAATCCCGAAATTGTCACACTTTTAAAAGCATATCCTGCCTGGGGGACCAGACGTTCTTCCATGCCGCCCTTTGCTCCTACATAAAGGATTTGTGCATCCGGCTGACGTTCTTTCAAATATCCCGCAATCGCCAACGCTGGGTTGATATGTCCGGCCGTTCCGCCGCCGGCAAACAGAATTCTCATCGAATCCATTCCTTTCTGCTGAGATTCTTTGTAAAATCTCCAATTTCGAAATTTTCCGGATTTAAGTCTTTTCAATATTAGAAGTTCGCGAAATAGAAAGCAAGATTCCCATCTCTGCCAGAAGGATCATTAGAGAAGATCCGCCGTAGCTGAAGAATGGGAGGCTAATGCCGGTATTTGGCACCAAATTCGTAACCACGGCAATATTTAAAACGACCTGAAGTCCTACCTGCATCGTCAATCCAATTCCAAGAAGCATTCCAAATTTATCCTGCGCACGCAGAGAAATCATAATTCCACGCCAAACCAGTGCCGCAAAGAGCAGCACGATGAGTGTTGCACCGATAAATCCAAGTTCTTCACAGACAATAGCAAAAATAAAATCGTTCTGCGGTTCCGGAAGATAAAGATATTTTTGGCGGCTCTTTCCGAGTCCCAACCCCAAGAGTCCACCAGAGCCAATCGCATAAAGGGACTGACGGGTCTGCCATGTATCAACGCCGTCAGGTGGGTTTAGAGGATTGAGCCAACCCTGAAGTCGCGGCATGGTATAGGAAAGAAGCGAATTCCGTAAAAATAAAAAGCTCAACCCGCCAACTCCTGCAACGCCGCCAATTCCAATTCCAAACCATTTAAGCGGAACACCGCCAATAAAAAGCATAATTAATCCCAAAATCAAAATAATCAAAGTTGCAGACAAATGCTTTTCCAAAATGACCAATCCGCAGACAGCCCCTAGAATTGCAAGATATGGCAAAACACCATACCTAAAGTTATTCATCTGCTTATAGTTAATCGAAATCAAATGAGCAAAAATCAAGATCACCGCAAACTTTGCAACTTCTGACGGTTGAACAGATCCTAAAAAGGGAAGTTCAATCCAACGGAAAGCACCATTGCGGTTTGGCACCAATGAAGTTCCTTTTAAAGGAACCATCAGCATCAGCACCAAACAGGTAATAATCAAAAGCGGTATGGCAAACCTATGAAGATGATGATAATCGAAATAGGAAATCGCAATCATTACAGCAATTCCGAGGACTGCAAAAAATGCCTGTTTACGAACAAAGAAATAGCTGTCGCCATTCATATTGTAATAGGCATATGCATAGCTGGATGAAAACAGCATGACCAGGCCAACGCTGACAAGTGCCAAAACAAGAAACAATAATGTTAGGTCCATTCCTGAACGGGTAGAAAACAGCCGAAACTTTTTTGCACGACGGGGCCGATGTTTCTTTGGCTTTTCCTGAGGTGTCTGCCGTATTTGCTCAAAGTTCTGCTTTGGAAAGCGTTCTGTCCTTTGATTGGGCTGGCGCTGCTGCACCGCTTTCGTATCTCTTTTGTATCCGGAAGCACTTGTATTTGACCGGTTTTGCGAAAAATTTCCACTGTTCCGAACCGCCATAGACGATCTCCTTTCCAATCGTTAAAACAATCATTTCTGATTTGAAATCGTTCATTCAAAATTTTCTTGTCCTATCAAACGGACAAAATTCAGATTGGCATCCAGTAAGTTCGCATCACAAGCAGCAATGCCACAATGCAGGCTACAATCGTCACGAGGCTGAATACACAGCAAATTTTCACTTCACTCCATCCGCACATCTCAAAATGATGGTGGATCGGCGTCATCTTAAAAATCCTTTTTCCATGGGTTGCTTTAAAATAGGTCACCTGCAGCACAACGGAAAGGATCTCACATACATAGATAATTCCCATGAGAGGGATTAATACCGGCACATTCATACCGAACCCAAGCGCACAGACCAAGCCACCCAAAAACAAGGAACCGGTATCCCCCATAAAAACTTTTGCGGGATAAAAATTCCACATCAGGAATCCCAAGCATCCCCCTGCGCACGCCGCCGACAAAATGCTCATCCCAGTCAGCTTCATCACACCTGCAATCGCCATAAAGAAGATTGCCACGACAAAAGTAACGGAAGCATTCAGCCCGTCTATTCCATCTGTAAAGTTGACCGCGTTCACCATGCCCACAATTCCAATCAGCGAAAGAACCCAGTAACCGGTACCGAGTTCTACTGCTCCGACTCCTGGAACGATCGTAATCGAACCGGTTCCGGCCATTTTCAGCGCCAAAAGGTATGCTGCCGCCACAATGATCTGCAGCAAAAGCTTCTGCAAAACGGTAAGACCAAGATTTCGCTTTCTTACAACCTTAATATAGTCATCCACAAAGCCGACCATCCCAAAGCCAAGTGCCATCAAAAGACCGCCGACCACACGGGTTCCCATTAAATTTTCCGCAAAATTCTCTCCGCAGAAGGGAAGCGCTGCAAGAAGCGCCAAAGCGATTCCTGTCATAAACATAAATCCGCCCATTGTAGGGGTTCCGTTTTTTTTCTGGTGCCATTTTGGACCAACTTCGCGAATCGTCTGCCCAAAATTGATATGGTGCAAATAGGGCACCATCCATTTTCCAAGCAGCGCAGTTACACCAAATGAAATAGCCGCCGCAGAGACGATCCAAATAATACTCATATATTTTCCACCCTCAATATCTGGTATTCAACACAGTTATGTTGATTATACCACAAATACACGCAAATAGGAAATTTTAAGTCTGATCAAATTTACATAACGGTGTCTTTTTCAATGAAGGTAACCGTCACAATTGTGCCCGGTGTTACCTTACTGCCGGCTGTTGCACTCTGACCGGAAGCGGTAATGCCGCTGCTCCCGGTTTCGCCGGCACCTGCCAGTTCGATATTCAAATGATGGGAAGCCGCTGTCGCCTCGGCCTCCGAAACCGTCATCCCTGAAAAATCCGGAACGTCCACTGTCGTGCTTCTGCTTGCCTGATCTGTAAAGAGCACAACGGTTCCATCTTTTGGCATAGATTGACCGCCCTGAGGAATTTGTATCAACACAGAATCTCCAGATCCCTGTACTTCGGCTGAAAGACCCTGACTTTGCAGTGCAGCCTTTGCGTCTGCTACTGATTTTCCAGTGACATCCTGTGCTTTAACATCCAGCTTTGCTGCATCCGCCTCATCATATTTTGCGTCGACGCCCAAATATGGGAGGACTTCGCCCATCACCTGACTAAAGATCGGGCCGGCAACTGCACCGCCATAATAGCTGCCCACACTTGAATCCGGTTCATCGACAAAAATCAGCAATGCATACTGTGGATTATCTGCCGGAGCAAATCCGCAGTAAGAAGCGATATAATACTCGCCTTCTACTCCGTCAATGGCTTTCCTTTCGTTATCTTTATCTACTTTTTCACTGGTACCTGTCTTACCGGCAACACGATATCCCATCAGATAACCATTCTTTGCAGTACCGCTGGTAGCGTTCTGCTGCATAATTGCGGTCATTCGCTTACTCGTATCCTCTGAAATTACCTGCCGGCGAACCTCAGTTCCAACACTTTTCTGAATGTTTCCGTCTGCTCCGACGATTTGCTTTACCACATGCGGAGTGACCAAATTTCCGCCGTTTGCGACTGCCGCACAGGCGGTAACCATCTGCAGCGGCGTAATACTGAAGTTCTGGCCGAAAGATTCAACGGCCAAGTTGATTGGATCCAGTGCTTCTTCACTATAATAGAGGGAATTCGCTTCACCAGGTAAATCGATTCCTGTTTTTTCTGTAAATCCAAAGCCCTGGAAGTATTTAAAGAAACGCTCTTTTCCGAGAAGGTCTACGCCAATATGAATAAAGAAGGTGTTACAGGAATTGCACAGTCCCTGTACAAAATTTTCCGTTCCATGCCCGCCGGTCTTCCAGCAATTAATCGGTTTGCTTGCGCCCGGAATTTGGTAACTGCCGGTACAAGTATACGTTGTATTTTCATTTACAACGCCCTCTTCCATCGCCATGGAGCCCGTACACATCTTAAAGACAGAACCAGGATAATAGGTATCACTGACCGCTTTGTTTCTCCATTTTTGCTGAAGCGTATTGAGGGTCGCAGTACTTTGTTGATCTTCCGGTAATTTGGCAATACGCGCTTTTTCCGTATCCGTTAAGACCCGCGGATTATTGGGGTCAAATGCGCCGGAATCAGCCAACATATTCTTATGGACATTTACTACATCATTGCTGTTAAAATTGCCCTTAACCGCCATTGCTTTAATCTCTCCGGTATTGACATCCATCAAGACTCCCAATGCACGGTTGCCGGCATTATGCGCGACGGCACCTTCCTCCAGTGCTTTTTCCAGATAGTGCTGCGCAACTTCATCGATCGTCAGGACGAGAGAAGAACCATCCTGAGCCTCTACTCTCTGCGAATATTGAAACGGCATATCTCCCTGCTGCGCGTTCTTCGCCGTAACAAGGCGTCCGTTTGTGCCTTTTAAATAAGAATTATATTTAGACTCAAGGCCTTCTACGCCGTCGCCATCCGCATTGGTAAATCCCAAAACGACCGAAGCAAAATCCCCAAACGGATAGTAGCGTTTATAATCATTTTCATATTCGATACAATTTCCCAAAGCAAGATAGCCGCTCTTTTTCTGGGCATCTGCTTCGATCCAGTCTGCCAGTTGGTTTTTAACATCTGTTTCCACCTTAGAACCGACCACCTGCCAATAAGAGTCTCTGTTATTGCAGGCATCTTCAATTTTAGAGCGGTCAACTCCCAGAATTTGACTTAATCCGGAAATAATTTCTTCTTTTTGTCCCGGATATTTTGTTTCATCCATCTGTGCCGGCACCAATACAATTTTCCAAACATCAGCGCTGGTAGCCAGTTCCTTCATATTGCAATCATAGATTGTACCGCGCTTCGCGGAAAGGATATTATCCTTTAACTGTTGAGCAACTGCTTTCGATTTTAAAGTTTCCCCATCGATGATCTGAAGATGAAATAACGTAAAGATCACCGTGCCAAAGCCCAAAACAATCAGAGTAATCAAAAGGGTCGTCGTTCGTTTCCACATTTTCGAGGTGGTGCCTTTTGCCATACTTTACCTCCAATTCCTTCCGTTACAAAAATGAGAGTCAAGATTCACTCATCTCAACTCTCTTTTAGAATACCTCCCGCTAAAAATTATAATAGCCTTCGGTATGATTCATATTTCAATCATAAAAAACTTATGACAGCAAAGAAACAATTTGATCCCATACACGCTCTAAAAAGGAGGGTGTTTTCGTACTGGTAACGATCTGACTCTTGTCTCCCTGCGATAAATTAACGGTAGTTGCCTGTGCAGTATTTACCTTCTGCATTCCCATTTCCTTTGCACGCTCTTCCAGCGAAGACAAAGAGAGCTGAGAATCTGCCTTCACCTGAAGTTGAGTTTGAAGGCTCTGCTGCTCACTTAAAGCCGTTTTCTGCTTTCCGATCTGATCCGTTAATTCTGTCAGCTGAACTTGTCCAAAAATCAGAACGCCAACCATGCTGACCATGGTTACGAGGCCGATTCCCATTCCTACTACTTTTAAAGCACGTTTGCGTACCCGCAAACCAATTTTTTTCTTCTGTTGCGGCATTTCTACAACATTATTAATTGGATGATCTATTGAAGCTTTCTGAGAAGTTTCCTGTACTTCAGGAGCGCATTCCTCAAACAACGAAAAATCATATGCTGCACTACTATTATGTAAAGTTGCCAATGATTCCACTTCCTTTGTTATGGATTTATTTTACCATACTTTTGCTGTCACGTTTATGAACATTCTGTTAATAATGTAACTTTTCTGTTACCTTTGTTCTAATTTGGTGCAACAACGAAGTCTTGCACTGCGAGAGCGGGGATTCTCTTCCAATTCTTTTTCATTTGGAACCAATCCCTTTTTAAAAACCAACTCGGCCCGCGGTTTTTTGCCGCAAACACAAATTGGAAAATCCGGCGGGCAAGTACAGCCTTGACACCATTGAACCATTTGATGTTTCACAATTCTATCTTCCAACGAATGGAATGTAATCACGCTGAGCCTACCGAAAGGCGCCAGACTGTCAAATGCTGCATTCAGTCCTTCGTGGAGACGATCCAGCTCTCCATTCACTGCAATCCGCAGTGCCTGAAAAGTTTGACGAGCAGGATGTCCAGGTTGACGCCGAACTGCCGCGGGAACACTTTCCTTCACGATTTCAGCTAACTGAAGAGTCGTTTCAATCGGCATTTTTTCTCGTGCGGCGACAATGCCACGCGCAATTCTGGCTGAATTTCGATCCTCACCATATTGAGAAATAATCTTCGCTAATTCTGCTACTGAAAGCGTATTGACTAAATCTTTCGCACTAGGTCCGGATTTGCTCATACGCATATCAAGGGGAGCATCATAATGATAGGAAAAGCCACGTTCCGGTGTATCCAGCTGATAAGAGGAAACACCAATATCCAGCAAAACTCCATCCACTGGAAGAATTCCTTCCTCATCGGCAATTTGCTGCATCTGAGAAAAGTTTGCCTGCCGAATAATGCTGCATGGATTCCCGGAAAAACGCTTTGTAACCGTTGCGATCGCATCCGGATCCTGGTCAATCGAAAGCAGCTTGCCGGATGTCAAACGATCAAGGATTGCCTGCGAATGGCCGCCGCCGCCGGCTGTACCATCAATATAATGCCCATCGGGGCGTATCTGTAAGCTTTCAATTGCTTCTTCAAATAAAACAGGACGATGTTGATAATTCATAGTTCCAGATCATCCATCGCATCAGCGATGCTTTCCTGTGTCAATTCTGCATTAAATGCATTCCAAGAAGTGGTGTCCCAAATTTCTGCACGACTGGACGCACCGATAAAGGTGATATCCTTTTTCAGTCCAGCGTGTTCGCGCAGCAGTTGTGGAATCAGGATTCTGCCCTGCTTATCGGGAACCGCTTCACAAGCGCCCGCAAAGAAAAAGCGCTGCAGTCCGCGTGCCTTGGAAATTGGCATGGCACGCACTTTTTCCTGCAGTCTGCTCCATTCTTGTTGAGAGAACACAAACAGGCAACGATCAAGGCCCTTCGCAATATAAAAGTGCTCTCCCAAATCCTCACGGAATTTAGAAGGCACAATTACGCGGCCTTTTGAATCAATATTATGTTGATACTCACCGATCAGCATAACGAAACTCCCCTAACCTGCATTTTTGTGGTTTCTGGTTCCACTTGTCTCCACTTTTCACCACTTGTGAATTCATTATAAAGGATTCCATTTGGAATTGCAAGTGCTTTTTAAAATTTATGTCAACTGAATTTTAAAAATTTCTATATTTCAAAAGATGTTGCATATTCTATTTTAGCTTGTACAAAATCTGGTGTTTACAAGCATTATAATCTTTTGATCTGTTCTCCAAAGAAAATAAAAAAAGCAGAGCCGCATGATGGTCTTTCCATCATTTGGCTCTGCTTATGGAACATTCAACTTTTATCTCTGACGAGAAGCATTCTCCTGCGGCTGTGCTGCCGCACGCTGGCTCACCTTGATATTCTGCCGTGTTTTGCGCAGTTCCGCAAGATTCCCCGTCAAGCCTTCATCAGCGCGGCGCATCAGGTCATCTACATAATCATTGCTGGCCTTGCGCAGTTCCCGCGCCTTCTGCTTTGTCTGCAGCAGCACTTCGTTTGCCTTCTGCTGTGCCTGCTTAACGATCTCTTCCTGATTCACCATTGCTTTGGCGCGGTCTTCCGCAACGCGAATCACCGTTTCGGCCTCACGCTTGGCATCTGTCAGGATCTGACTGCGATCTGCTACGATTCCTTTTGCCTGCTGAATCTCCTTTGGAAGACTTTCTTTCAGTTCATCCAAGATCTGTTTAACCTCCGCGCTGTCTAAGACTGCACGGCCATGGCTCAACGGAAGGCTCCATGCCTTATCCAGCAAATCGTATAATTCATTGATTAAATCTTCAGCATTCATAGGGATTCCCTCCTGCTTTCTTCAACACGTTTTTGAATATCTTTAATAATACATCCAGGGACACAACCACTCACATCTCCGTCAAAATTAGCAATCTGTTTGACGATACTGGAACTGATAAACATATTCTGCGCTTGTGTTGCCAAAAAAATCGTTTCAAGATTCGGATTCAACTGCCGGTTTGTCAGCGCCATCTGAAATTCATATTCAAAGTCAGAAAGAGCCCGCAGCCCACGAATCACCGCAGTTGCATGTTTCTCTTTCGCATAATCGGCCAAAAGGCCATAAAAGCTGCCCACTTCTACCCCCGGCAGATCCTTGGTGCAGCGTCTGAGTAGCTCCATACGTTCTTCCACTGTAAACAATGTCTTTTTTTCCGGATTGACCAGGACAGCAACAATCACTTTATCAAAAAGCTTACAGGAACGGCTGATAATATCGAGATGTCCTAAAGTAACCGGATCAAAGCTACCCGGGCAGATTGCTATTTTCATATATTTACTTCCTTACACGTATAGGTCGTCAGCAGAATTTTTCCGTAACGATATTCCCGTTCTTTTTGGAATTTTCCCGCCTGCTCCGGCAGTTTCTCATCCGTAGGATGCTCACAAATGATTATCCCTCCCGGATTCATACATTCCGCACAGAGCGGCAGTGCTTTCTGCAGAAGGCCGGTACGATAGGGCGGATCTAGAAAGCACAAATCATAAGGTGCATTTTTCCGCATCAGGAAAACCAATGCATCTGTCTGATAAACTTCGGCCTGTTCAGAAAGGCCAGTTTCTGCTAGATTCTTTTGGATCACCGCAACACTTTCACGGCTTTGATCCAAGAAATCCGCATGGGCTGCACCGCGGCTCAGCGCTTCAATTCCCAACTGACCGGAACCGGCAAATGCGTCAAGCACCCGCCGTCCTTCCACCTGGAACTGAATAATATTGAACAGTGCCTCTTTGACCCGCTCCGGAGTCGGACGGGTTTCTTCCCCTTCCCGGGTCACTAATTTTCTTCCCCGGGCAGAGCCTGTAATTACGCGCATAGGTTCGAACTCCTTTTTTCCTGATTTTTTTATTATCGCATTCTCTCGTCATTCTGTCAACTTTTTTGCGATTTTTCGTCAAGATTTTCTGCTCCGTGAATTGCCTGATAAAGCTTTTGTGCCGTTGGTTTTGTCATACCCGGCGCCTGCTCCAGTTGGGAAAGCTCTGCTTCCCGAATTGCCGTCATCGTTCTGAAATACCGCAAAAGCGCCCTTGCTCGCTTTTCCCCGATTCCTTCCACGGTAGTCAATGCAGAAGAGATCGAATGCTTTTTCCGCAGCTGACGATGATATCCGATTGCAAAGCGGTGCACTTCATCCTGAATCGAAGAAACCAGCGTGAAAGCAGCACGATTGGAGCTGATTGAAATCTCGCCGCCGTCGCCTGTAATTGCCCTCGTGCGGTGAGAGGAATCCTTGACCATACCAAAGAGTGGAATCTCGAGATGGTGTTCTTCCAGAACAGGTTTAACCGCCCCGACTTGTCCCTTTCCGCCATCCAATAAGATCAAATCCGGCAGCCGACCGAAGCCTTCGCCTTCTTCTTTATGCAGCTCATATTCCTCAAAACGGCGTTCCAGTGTTTCCCGCATAGAAGCATAATCGTCCTGTCCTTCTACTGTTTTGATTGCGAACTTTCGGTAAGCTGATTTTAATGGCCGCCCATTTTCAAAGACGATCATTCCGGCAACATTTTCACCGCCCTGCAGATTGCTGATATCATAGGATTCAATATATTTCGGCGGCTCAGAAAGGCCCAACTTTCTCCCTAATTCATCCAGGGCAGAAGTTTCTTTTACGGTGCGTCCGGTCGTCTGTGCGACTGCTTCCGCCGCATTTTGCCTTACCATTTCAGCAAGTTTTGCTTGTTCTCCCTTTTGTGGCACGCTCAAAAGAACACGAGAACCGCGTTTTTCCGTTAACCATCGCTCTAAAAGATCCATGCTTTCTGCCGAACCATCGAGCGTAACACGGGGCGGGATACGGTTGCGAATCGTATAATAGCGCTCTAAAAATTCTCTTCTTGCAGATTCCGGTTCTCCACATCTGCCCATTGGAAAACTCTCGCGGTCGCAGAGTCTCCCGTCCTGAAAGCGAAACACCTGAAAGCAGCAGGCGCTTGGTCCCTGTGCCAACGCAATCACATCCTGTTCGGGCACACTGATCGCTACAACCTTTTGTCGGTCTCCCATCCTTCGAATTGCTGTGAGGCGGTCACGAATTCTGGCAGCATACTCAAATTCTAAATTTTCTGCTGCTCGATTCATTTTCTCCGTCAGCTTTCGAACGCTCTCGGAACTGCCTCCTTTGAGAAAATCAATCGCTTCATTTACGGACTCCAAATATTCTTCTTTGCTGATTTTCCCACGGCAGGGTGCACAGCACTGCTTAATAAAGAAATTAAGGCACGGTCTTCCCTTTCCGATATCCCTTGGAAAATGTCTGTTGCAGCTTGGTAAACAAAAAATCTTGAGTGCTTCATCCACGCTTTCTTTTGTTGCCCAGGAACTTACATAAGGGCCAATATAGGTGTTCCCATCATCAGGCGCCTGTTTGCTCTGAGAAATTCTGGGCCACTCCTCATTTGTAACTTTAATATAATGATATCCTTTATCGTCCTTCAAAAGGATATTATACTTCGGTGTGTGCTGTTTTATCAGGCTGCATTCCAAAACAAGCGCTTCAAATTCGCTGTCGGTCAAAATATACTCAAACCAATCGACATGCGCCACCATCTGCCGCACTTTGTCATCATGATTTTTTTCACTGCCAAAATACTGGCTGACCCGGTTCTTCAGCGCCTTAGCTTTTCCAATATAGATAATCTTTCCCGAGCGGTCATGCATCAAATAGACTCCCGGAGAAAGCGGTAATTTCATGGCTTGTTTCCGTAATTCTCTTTTTTTCTGATCCGGTGTTTCTTCCATAAACTTTCTCCTTTCGTCCCAAAATAAAAAAGGCACCGCTTTTAAGGCGGTGCTTAATTTTTAAAATAATTACTCGGCGAAACCGGATTTTACAAGTTTTACCAAGCTGTCAACAGCCTCTTCTTCATCGGCGCCGTCCGCAATAATACGAATTGTAGTACCGCCGACAATTCCCAGAGAAAGCACTCCCAAAAGGCTCTTGGCATTTACACGGCGTTCTTCTTTCTCCACCCAAATAGAAGATTTGAACTCATTTGCTTTTTGAATAAAAAATGTAGCCGGCCGCGCATGCAACCCAACTTGATTCTGTACCAAAACTTCTTTCATACACATATAAAACGCTCCTAACTCCGCTCAAATGATTTGATGAAATTTACGCTCATCAAACGAAATCCAACATAACAAGACAAAAATCTAAGTTCTCTTAGCATCGAAAATATTATAGCACAATTCCTTTCGTCGTCAACATTCGAGAAAAAACTTTGGATCGTTGCCCTAATTGAGCAGGCCTTGCAAGGTTTTTTATCGTGCAAATTGCCATATTTGTTGAAAACTTTTGGGCTGTCTGCTGTATCAATGACAAAATTATGTCAAATAAAGTCTTAATTTTGATTCTGCTCTATAGGATTCTGTTGTTCCAAAAATTTCCGGTCTTCTTTGGATAATGATCGCTTTTGCAATAAATCCGGTCTTTTTTGGGCAGTCCTCAAAAGACTTTGCTGATGTCTCCATTTTTTGATATTCGCATGGTGGCCGGTCATCAGAATATCCGGCACACTGTGATCACGCCAAACCTGTGGACGGCTGTACTGTGGATACTCAAGGAGACCATCATAATGGCTCTCCTCCTCAAAGCACTCTTCCGCCGCCAAAACCCCCGGCTGCATCCGTCCTACTGCGTCGGTCAGACACAACGCGGGAATTTCGCCCCCGGTCATCACAAAATCTCCAAGCGACACTTCTTCATCTACGTACGCTTCCAGAACGCGTTCGTCTACGCCCTCATAATGGCCACAGAGGATGCAAAGATTTTCGTATTGAGAAAGTTCACGGATTACGGTTTGATTCATCGGGCGCCCCTGCGGTGACATATATACAATATGCGGCTTTTTTCCAAGTGTCTCTATGAGGTCATCAAAGCATGCAGCGATTGGCTCTGCAATCAACAGCATTCCCTTTCCGCCGCCAAAAACCGTATCATCTACCCGTTGATGCTTATCGTGCGCATAATCACGCAACTGGTGGCAGCACACCTGCACTGCACCTTTTTTTCTGCCTCTTCCGATGATACTTTCGGAAAGCACCCGTTCACACATTTCCGGAAAAAGCGTAATGAGATCAATTCTCATCAAAGATTCCCCCAATCGGGCGAATCTTTAAAATACCCTCTTCAACATGAACGGATTCCACCATTTCTTTAACGGCCGGCATCAAATGTTTTTCTCCCTTTTCATCTGTGACCTCATAAACATCATTTGCACCTGTCTCCAAAATATCCGTTAAAATGCCATAAGATTTTCCAGTGTCCGCATCTACAGCAGACAAGCCAATCAAGTCCTGACGAAAATAGGCGCCTTTCGGAAGGTCTGCGTCTTTTCTCGCAAAATAAAGGACTTGTCCGCGCATAGTGTCGGCCGTTTCGACTGTCTCAATTCCTTCCAGCCGAACCAGCAAAAGCATCTTATGGGTTCTTGCAGAAAGGACTTTTAGACCAGTGCCATCTTTCCGGTAAAACATTTTAAAACGGCACAGAAAATCTGCCGAATCACACCATGGTAAAAGGCGCAGTTCTCCCTGGATACCATGTGTTCCAACGATCTGCCCGGCCTCTAAATATTCAGACTGCATAAACGTCCCTCCTTAGAGTAAAGAAAAAGCGGCAGACATTTTCTGCAAAAAGCAAACAAAAAAGCTGTCTGCTGTTCTGCAAAAAGGCAGTCCACTGCTTTTCATTTTATCAGTCGATTTCCACAGAAATTTTAGTTTCCTTTCGAGTGGCCGCTGCGCGCATAACCACACGGATTGCTTTTGCAATTCGACCCTGTTTTCCGATCACACGACCCATATCTTCTTCTGCAACATGCAAATGATAAACAATCGTACCATCCTCAATCGGAGCATCTTCTGTAACGGAAACTTGGTCAGGTTTTTCGACTAAACCCTTGGCAATCGCAAGTAAGAGTTCCTGCATTTTTCTTCACTCCTTCTCACAGTACGCCATTTTTCTTAAACAGTGACTTCACTGTATCGGTCGGCTGAGCGCCATTTTTGATCCACTCTTTTACCTTTTCAGCATCAACCTTCACTTCAGAAGGCTCAGTAAGCGGATTGTAATAACCGATTTCTTCAATGAAACGGCCGTCACGAGGATAGCGGGAATCTGCTACAACGATGCGATAGAAAGGGTTCTTTTTGGCACCCATTCTGCGCAAACGAATTTTTACTGCCATAATTTTCACCTCCATATTGAATTATAATTATTTATCTAATAATTTTTTAATAGATAACAAATTAATAAAAGTATCTAAGTAAATTAGAATCCCATTCCGGGGCCCATCCCATTGAGCATTCCGGGCGGAAGCCGAAGCTTTCCTTTTTTGCCGCCTTTTTTCATCATCTTGGTGACTTTTTGAATCTGTTCCATACTGCGGATCAGTTTATTCACATCTTCCACTTTGGTTCCGCTTCCGGCGGCAATACGCCGCTTGCGGCTCGGATTCATTACGGCGGGCTTTTCGCGCTCTTCTTCTGTCATACTGCGAATCATTGCAATTTGTTTATCAACCATGCGGTCATCTACCGCTTTATCATCAATTTTGCGGGTATCTACACCGAATTTTTCCAGAACGGAACGCATCGGCCCCATTTTCTGCATCTGTTGGAACTGTGACAAAAGGTCATTGTAATCCAGCTTGTTGTGCATCATCTTCTGAGCAGTCTTACGGGCTTCTTTTTCGTCCATCGTCTGTTCAGCGTTTTCGATCAGGGTTAAAACGTCGCCCATGCCAAGGATTCGGCTCGCCATACGGTCGCCGTGAAAAACTTCCAGATCATCAAGCTTCTCGCCGACTCCGGCATATTTAATGGGCTTTCCGGTAACAGCCTTAACTGAAAGTGCAGCGCCGCCGCGGGTATCACCGTCGAGCTTCGTCAGAATAACGCCTGTAATCCCAAGCTTATCATCAAATGCTTTTGCAACATTGACTGCTTCCTGACCGGTCATACTATCGACTACCAGCAAAATCTCACTCGGCTTGACTGCCGCTTTGATGTTTTCCAGTTCATCCATCAGAACATCATCGATCTGCAACCGGCCGGCTGTATCAATCAAAACAATATCATTGCCATAATCTTTTGCATGTTTAATCGCTTTTACGCTGATTCTGACCGGATCATCTTTGCCCATCTCAAAAACAGGAACGCCAGCCTGTTCTCCGACTACCTGCAGCTGCTTAATTGCAGCCGGACGATAAACGTCACAGGCGACCAGCAGCGGACGATGTCCCTGCCGTTTGAGCAGCTTTCCAAGCTTTGCAGCATGCGTCGTTTTACCGGCACCCTGCAAGCCACAGAGCAGTACAATACATGGCCCGGAAGACGGCATTTTCAGGCGCATGTCCGCGTCGTCGGTGCCCATCAGCTTTGTCAACTCTTCATTGACAATTTTGACCACCATCTGGCTGGGAGTCAGACTTTCCATCACTTCACTGCCGATTGCGCGTTCTGTTACCCGGTTGGTAAAATCTTTTGCAACCTTATAATTGACGTCTGCTTCCAGAAGTGCCATGCGAACTTCACGCATTGCTGTTTTAACGTCCGCTTCGGAAAGTTTTCCTTTCGATTTTAGCTTTTTAAAAGCCGCCGAAAGTTTATCCGATAAGCCTTCAAATGCCATAGATGCACTCCCTTCATTCTTCAATCAGATTGTTCAAATTTTCGACCGCAGAGAGAATCTTATCGAGTTCTCCTGTAATATCACGGTTATAAAGGAACCGTTTATTGTAATCCTGAATATTGTGCGTGCTTTGGTCAACGATTTGAAGAGATTCTTTAATCTCGCGGAATCGCTTTAAAAAGCCCAGGTGGTCTTCCATTTCAAAAAGCTGCGTTTCACCGCGCTTAATAGCATCTCTTACCCCCTGACGGGTAATTCCCTCGTTTTCCGCAATCTCAGCGAGAGACAAATCATCATTATAGTAATAATCCAGTACTTTACGCTGTTTTTGAGTCAGCATAGAACCATAATAGTCCAACAAAACAGATACTTCCAAGTTCTTTGCCATGCTGTCTCCTTCTTTCTGTAAAGTGCTTTACTTTTACACGCAAGAAAAATTATACCGTATTCGATTTAAAATGTCAACCATAAATTTTTGCCGCCAAAAAAACAAAAAGGGCGAAAAAATTCGTCCTTTTGATCGTTCTTTATTTTAATTCTGCAATCGTAACGCCGCTTTCGCCCTCGCCATAAGTTCCTAAGCGAAAACTCTTAACGCTGGGATGATGTTTTAAATGCTCCTGCACCGCTTTTCGCAGAACACCGGTTCCTTTTCCGTGAATCAGCATCACTTGGGAAAGGCCGCCCAGCTGAGCATGATCCAAGAACTGATCCACATGAAAAATCGCTTCGTCGGCATTCTCCCCGCGCAAATCGAGCTCTGCTTTTGCCTGCGTCTCTACTGCAGTACGAGTTACCGCCCGACGAGTTCCCACGGTGCCGCGCTTTTTCTGTTGTCGATTGGTGAGGAGGCGCAAATTTTCAATTGGTACCTGTGTTTTGATGATTCCTGCCTGCACCAAGACAGTCTTCCCGCCTTTTTCCGCTTCCAGCACAACCGCTTCTTTATCCAGATCAAAAATCAAAACAGGATCTCCAGATTTCAGCGGACGGGGCAGCACATAATGATCGTCCTTTTTCTGGCTCACTGGGTCTGCCTGCTCTTCCAATCCCCGCAGTCCCGCTTTGACCCTCGCCTTTTCTTCAGCCGAAATCACACGGTCTTTCTGCTTTTTTAACGCTTCCAGCTCTTCCAAGAGCTCATCCGCTTGTCCGCGGGTCCGGGAAACTAAAAGTGCTGCTTTTTCGCGTGCTTCATCCATTTCCTGCTGCATTTTCTTCTGAATTTTTTCGCGCTCACCGGCAGCTTCGTTTTTCAGTTCCTGTGCCTGCAGCTTTGCCTCTTCAGCCTCTTTTTTCTGTATTTCCAACTGCTGGCGATTTTCTTCCAGCTGTTTTACCACATTTTCAAAGCGAAGATTTTCATTGGAAACGAATGTTTTAGCGCGCGCTACTACCGTCTCTGAAAGACCTAAACGAAGTGAAATTGCAAATGCATTGCTGCGCCCCGGCACCCCAATTAAAAGCCGGTAGGTCGGACACAGCGTCTGAACATTAAACTCGCAGCAGGCATTTTCCACTCCGGGGGTCTGCAAAGCGTATGCTTTTAGCTCCGCATAATGCGTTGTTGCAGCAATTTTGGCTCCGGTCGTCCTCAGTTGCTCTAAAATAGCCATTGCCAATGCCGCACCTTCGATCGGGTCCGTCCCTGCTCCAAGCTCATCAAGGAGCACCAAGCTGTGTTTATCCGCCTGCTTCAAAATCGCGATCTGATTCACCATATGGGCAGAAAACGTAGAAAGGTTCTGTTCAATGGATTGTTCGTCGCCAATATCCGCAAGCACTCTGCTAAAGACGGATACTTCACTCTGCTCCGCTGCGGGGATCAGCAAGCCACACATTGCCATCAGGCAGAAAAGTCCCACCGTTTTAAGAGAAACCGTCTTGCCACCGGTATTAGGGCCTGTAATCACCAGTGTATCGAAATCTTCCCCCAGACGGATGTCGGTAGGGACTACTTTATTAGCCGCAATCAGAGGGTGACGTGCTTTTTTAAGGTTGATCACACCCTGATCGTTGAGAATCGGTTTTGTGGCCTTCATCTGATACCCAAGATTTGCTTTCGCAAAAATCATGTTAATTTCCACTGCGGAATTGTATCCCGCCACAATCGTGCTCGCAAAACTGCCGACTTCTGCTGATAGCTCCCCTAAAATCCGTTCAATCTCTGCGCGTTCTCTGCTTTCCAGCACCCGAATTTCATTATTCGCTTCCACAACAGCCATCGGCTCCACAAAAACGGTAGCGCCGCTGCCCGAAGTATCGTGAACAAGGCCAGGCACATTCCCTCGGCATTCCGCTTTTACCGGAACAACATAACGGCCTTCCCTTTGCGTGATAATCGGTTCCTGTAGATATTTTTGATAAGTTGTAGAATGAATCATATGGTCAAGTTTTTCCCGCACTCTTGCTCCCGCCGCACGCATTTTTCTGCGGATAGAGGCAAGCTCCGGAGAAGCATTATCACTCACATCTTCTTCCGAAATGACCACATTAAAGATTCGGTCTTCCATGTATTTATTCGGCATCAGATTGGAAAATCTCCATTCCAATACCGTTTTTAGCCCGGCGCTTTTCTGCCGCCAGTCATAGATGCCCCGCAAGGCACGCAGAGTCTCCCCAATTCTGAGAAGTTCCGTCAAATTGAGCAGTCCGCCTGCTTCTGCCCGGCGAACCGCATTTGTCACATTATAAAGTTCTCGGAACGACGGCGCACCAAACTGTGCGATCATCCGATAAGCGTCCCATGTTTCTTCCAAAAGCGCAGAAGCTTCCTCCAAAGTGCCGACAGGCCGCAGTTCCCGAGCCATCTGTGCTGCGTCGTCGCAGTCAGTCTGCTCCGCCAAAAGTGCAAGAATTTTGGGCAGTTCCAGTGCTTTTAGATGATGATTATTTTCAAGTCTCATGATTTTTTATCCTCTTGATTGGAATCAGCCGCATTTTCATCATCTTTGATGGAATGATAAAAATCCAGCGTTTGAAAAGAACGCTCCAACGTATTGATTATGTAAGATTCGCTGGCGCGGTTTAATTCTCTTAGTCCCTCTTCCGATAGGGAAAACAAAAATAATTTTGAAAAATCTGCATAAATAGTATGCCTAAGTGCAGTCAATGCTCCCCTATGAAGCGAAATCATCCCCTCATAATCCCCTTTGCAGCAGGAATCACAAGTCAGTGTTCCCTCCCGGGGAGAAAAGAGCATCAGATCGGCTTCATAGGCACCGCAGTCTTTACAGCAAATTAGATCCGGCATATATCCAGCCAGAGAAAGCATGCGCATTTCGACAGCCGCCTTGATAATAGGAAGGGGACGCTTTTGTTTGCACATTAAATAAAAAGCATTTAATAGCAAGCGCAAAAAATCCCCTGCACCATCATCTTCCGGAGCCAGCACACCCACCAGCTCACAAAAATACTGGGCAAGGGACAGCCGTGCGAGATCCTGCCGAAGTTCAAAAAAGACTTCGATCGGCTGGGCATCATCAATCGTATTCGCTGTTTTTCCTTCAAAAAGGGTCAGCTCAGAATAGCAAAAAAGCTGAGTTGCCGAAACAAGCGCGCTTTTTGCGGCACGACTACGGCGTGCAAACGCATGTACGACTCCGCAGTCTTTGGTAAGTACCGTTACTGCGCGGTCACTTTCGCCCACTTCCGAAGTCCTGATGATCAGTCCCCGTGTATTCAACCGCATCAGGCGCCTCCTTTATCTGCTGAGCATCGTATTTTAGCTGGGCGTAGGCAAGATAATCCTGCACCCTGCCAGTCTCTTGAAAGCAAGACCAAGCTGATTTTTCGTCCATACTGAAAACGCCCCTTTCCTGTTGTCGTACAAGGATCATTATGTACAGGAATCCGCTCCAGTATGAGTGGAAAATAAATGAATATTCGTCAAAATTAGACGTTTTTTTCTCTTCTTTTGTGCTATGAAAAAGGATTTTTTGAAGAATTTTCTAAAAAAGGAATCAATGATCCAAAAGATCATTGCCATTAAATCCAAAGGAACGAAGCGCTGCTTCCTTGTTCCTCCAATCCTCTTTCACCTTGACCCAGAGTTGCAAATTGACCTTTGTTCCATAGAACTTCTCCAGATCTTGTCTGGCATAAGTGCCGACTTCTTTAAGCATAGAGCCGCCTTTACCGATAATAATTCCTTTATGGCTTTCTTTTTCGCAATAAATTGTGGCTTCAATATCCACACAAGAATGATCTTCCCGTTCGTGCAGCTGTTCCACAACCACTGCCAAGCCATGAGGAACTTCCTTTTCCAAAAGGCGCAACAACTTTTCGCGTACAATTTCTCCAGCAAGCACCCGTTCCGATTGGTCGGTCAAAGTATCGTCCGGAAAAAGATGACCGCCCTCCATACACAGTTTTTTTAATTCTTCCTTTAAATCGTCTAAGCCGTCTCCGTCCATGGCAGAAGCCGGCACAACGGCTTCAAAATCATAAAGCTGGCTCAAAGCCGCAATCTGCACTATCAGATCCGTTTTATTCGGCAGCAAATCAATTTTATTGATACATAAAATTACTGGCAGATGCAACTTTTGGAACCGCTCAATCAAATCGCGGTCCGCAGGAGAGATTTTAGTTCCCGCCTCAACCACCAGAAGAGCCGCGTCTACGCCCGAAACAGAAGCGATAACGCTCTTAACCATATATTCTCCCAAACGGTCTCTCGGCTTTAAAAGTCCAGGAGTATCCAAAAAAACGAGCTGAT
Source organism: Caproicibacterium sp. NSD3 (assembly GCF_053613275.1). NCBI lineage: Bacteria > Bacillati > Bacillota > Clostridia > Eubacteriales > Oscillospiraceae > Caproicibacterium > Caproicibacterium sp. NSD3. The sequence goes on along the minus strand of NZ_CM132119.1, from coordinate 572,905 downwards.
CTTCGCCTTCGGTCAGGACCCCCATAATTCTGGTACGGGTCGTCTGAGGTTTGCTGCTGACAATCGCGACTTTCTGTCCTAATAAGCGGTTCATCAAAGAACTTTTCCCTACATTTGGACGTCCTACAATCGCAATATATGCACTGCGTTCCTTGGATGGTTCCTTCATTTTTGTAACTCCTTAAACTAAATTATTTTTATTCTTTTCGGATTTTTCAGAAGAGTATTTTTTCTGATGGACCCGAAACCCTACAACTCTTCGATGGTGAATCCGATCCCGAATTTCCAGCGGCCCCCATGAAACATAAAAGAAAGCCGGAAAAGCCAACAAAATCAAGAGCACAGGGAAGGCTGGATTTTCGAAAAACATCTGCCATAAATTCCAAAAGCCCTCTGGCTTCCAGAAAAGGCAAACCGCGACCGCAATCGAAAAAAGTGCACACAAAAGCACGGCGCCGGCCGCCATATCCTTGACAATGCGCACCACCGTATTAAAGCTGGAAGCCGAAAAGTCGCTCAGCCTTTCTGCCACCGTATTAAAGCACTCTGCTGCCGTAACCACAGCGAAGGTCAAAAAAAGGACCGCCCACTCTGCACGACTCAGGGAAAAATAGGGCGCTAAAAGCAGCACATAGAGGATCGCTACTGTATGAAACCGCATGTTTCTCTCAGTATTGATACAGTAAATAATTCCCCGAAAAGCATATTTTAGGCTTTTTCGAAATCGCAAGATTTTTACACGTCCTCGTCTGTCAGCACATAACTGCTGGTACTAGGAAGTCCCAACTGCAGCATAACCTGTTCCTCTTTTTCACGCATCCGAACCCGCTCGATTCCGCCGTTCTCATGGTCATATCCAAGCAGATGCAAAACGCTGTGTGCCGTCAGGTAACCAACCTCACGCTCCAGGCTATGCCCAAACTGATTGGCCTGTTCTTCTGCTTTTTCCATAGACAGAACAACATCTCCAAGAATTTTTGCGCCGGTATCATGATTGATATCATATACACCGTTTTCGCCCATTGGGAAGCTCAACACATCGGTCTCTACATCCTTTTTACGGTACTGCGCATTTAATTTGCGGATCTGCTCATTATCCACAAAAGTCACACTAATCTCGGCAGGGCCTTCAAATTTTTCCATCCGCAGCACCGCATTGCAGCAGCGGCGAATCAGCATTCTCAGTCCAGTTGGAATCTTTACAGTTTTTTGACGGTTTTCAATAATGACACGAATTTTTTCCATAATCAGTGTCTGGCCTCCTCATTTTTATCACTTTTCTCGTATGCTTTTATAATATCCTGCACCAGTTTGTGGCGGACAACATCTCTTCCAGTAAAAAACACCTGCGCAATATCCGGAACATCCTTTAAAATGTGAACGACCTGTTTTAAGCCGCTGTGTTTTCCATCCGGCAGATCAATCTGTGTCACATCTCCGGTAATCACCATTTTGCTCCCGAACCCTAACCGGGTCAAAAACATCTTCATCTGTTCTCTGGTCGTATTCTGCGCTTCATCCAAAATGATAAAACTATCATCCAATGTACGTCCGCGCATATACGCAAGCGGCGCAACCTCAATATTACCGCGCTCTACATATCTTTGATAGGTCTCTGCACCCAACATATCGAATAACGCGTCATAAAGCGGGCGTAGATACGGATCTACTTTCTGCTGCAGATCTCCCGGCAAAAATCCTAACTTTTCGCCGGCCTCAACAGCAGGCCTGGTTAAAACAATTCGGTTGACCTCCTGCGCACGAAACGCTGTAACGGCCATCGCCACTGCAAGATAAGTTTTGCCCGTACCGGCAGGACCAACGCCCAGCGTAATCGTATTGCTTTTAATTGCAGCACAATAATTTTTCTGTCCCAGCGTTTTAGGCTTCACCGGTTTTCCTTTCGAGGTAATGCAAATACAGTCTCTCGAAAGAGTCTGCAGCTTTTCCTCGGAACCCTCATTTACTAAAGAAATGCAATACCGCACATTCTGCTCACTCAGAGCTTCTCCGCGGTTCACCATCGAAAGCAAGCTCTCGATGGCCCGAACTGCCCGTGCAACATCTTCGGGTTCTCCGGAAATCTTAATTTCACTGTCGCGCCCAACAATGGAAACATGATATTGTTCTTGGATCAGCTTGATGTTTTCATCAAAGCTGCCAAAAAGCGCAATCGCCTGTTCCATTCGGTCAATATTTAGTCTCTGTTCAAACATTTTTACTCCTTGTTTATAAAAGCTCCATTACAAAAAAGAATTATAACACAAATTCCGTGCAAAGTCACTATAATGATAAAAAAATTTTAGAATTAATCGACAGAAATTTTTACCTCTTCTGCAATATTCTCCTCACAATTTAGAGTGCGTTCTACATAGAGCACACCGTTTTCAATTTTAGACTGATCTTCTCTTTTTAAGATCTCTCCATCGATATTTGCCTGCTCCTCCTGTTCACTTAAAAGCCGGTCTGCTTCTGCCATAGCTTGTTCTTCTGTACGCTCAACGGAAACCTTTTTGAGCGGATAAATTTTTTCCTCTTCCAAGCTGACTGGAAGTGCCTTATCCCCCGCAGCAAGTGTTTGACTTTCGAATTCATGCCTTGCCTCTCCCTGCGGCGGCAAAGAGAAACTCAACGGGATCTGTATTCCAAAGATGCGCAGCCCCCGGCGGACGATCGTACTCCCGTCTTCTTCCGAAATTTCCGTAGAAAGCGGTACCTGCTCTTTTAAAACATGTTTGGTATCTGCATAGATTTTTCCGGAGGCATGTGTCATTTGATAAAATTCCCGTTCATGATCTACAACCGCCGAAGAAACCAAAAGCTGCCCTTCGTAAACGCCATCACCAGCCTTAACCAAAGCCTTCCCTGCAAAGACCTCTGTTCTGGTAATGACACCGCTGCATTTTGCCCGCAGATGGCACCAGCCTGTTTTATCTTCTACCGCCGGCGCATCGCTTTTTTCCGTCACATGGATCTCCAGGTTGCAGCCTCGGTCATTAACCGTTACCCAACTAATTTCTGGAAAAGCATCCATCAGATGAGCCTGCACCTTTCCTGTTGGAATTTCTTCTTTTGGAGTCCCAGATGTAATCCCGAGCTGTTTCAAGGTGTCCTCAATTTTCTGTGGAGTCAGCGTTTCTGCTCCCTGCATCTGTATATTAATCGTCCATAAAAAATGAGAAAGATACCAGAGATTCAACAGACAAATAATCGCACCGATCACGAGTCCCGGACGTTTCTTTAAGGCCCATATTCTTCTTTTTAGTCCTGCTTTTTTCTGTAAGCGGATTTTCACTTTTGCCTGCCTTGCAATCGGACGAAGATCCCGATAAGAGGAAGCCCTGATACAACAGGAAATCGGGGGCCCCGGTCGAATATCCCAGAGCAGAACTCCTTTGCGCGCACAGCTATTCAAAAAACGCTCTCCGCCGTTTTTCACGGTAAAGCGTACCCATCCAACAAGCCAACGGGTCAGTTTCGGCATATTTTAGCCCCCTTATGATAAAAACTCAAAGCCTGTAAAGAATCCGGTTACCGAAAGCGATTTTGCTCCCAAATTGCTGATTTTGAGGTTTCGCCCGCTAATCTGCAGAACCATTCTGCCATAGCGAACGCGAATTTTTTCTGCAGAATATTCTAGGACTCCGGCACAGCCATCAATCACTAGTTCTCGATTTCCGAAAATTTCCAGACGCGGTTGCATTGCCATTTCCACCACGTTTATCCGGAAAGGTTCTTTGTTCGCCCTTTTTTTTCTTTTCATTTGACGCCCTCTTTTCCGGTTGTTTTCTTTAAAAAATATGTCCCGGCTGTTTCGCATATACATAGAAGAATCTAATAGGAAAGGAATGTTTCCTCTTGAAAAAGATTTTCACTTTTGGAGGAGGTCTCTTTTTAATCGCCCTGCTGCTCCGATTCCCTCAAGAAGGAGCCACCGGCGCAAAACTGGGGCTTGATACCTGCCTCTCTGTTCTAATTCCATCTCTATATCCATTCCTAGTTCTGACGGTCTTTCTCGTAAAAAGCGGAGCTACCGCCTCTTTTGGAAATTCTCCTCTCGGAAAGCTGATCGCAAGACTTTTCGCTTTGCCTCAGTCTGCCGCCGGAACAATTCTGATGGGAATGTGCGGTGGCTATCCGGCCGGTTCCCGCGGAATCGAAGCACTTTACGAAGAAAATGAACTCACCGAAAAAGAGGCCTCTCATGCACTTTTATTTTGTGTAAACGCAGGGCCGGCATTTCTTTGTACCGCAGTCGGTGCCGGCTTTTTAAGAAATCCCGTCGCCGGTCAGCTGCTTTTATGCGCACATCTTTTAGGCGGAATCCTTCTTGGCGTCCTTCTGTCAATTCGTTTTCGGGGACATTTTTCCCTTCCAAAACTTTCTCAAAAGCCGTTGCCTTCCCCTGCAAAAGCATTGCTCGAAGCTGCACGCAGCGCTGCCGCCTCCATGGTCTCCATGTGCGGATTTGTCATTCTTTTTGCAGCTTTCCTTCAGATTGCCCAAAAACTCCTCTCTCTTCCCCAGCTTTCCGTTCTCTCCGCAATTTGCGAAGTCACACTGGGCTGTAAAACCATGTCTCTTTCCGGAATGCCGCTTTGGTGTTTTGCTCTGGCAACCGGTTGGGGCGGGCTCTGCGTTCATCTGCAAGTTTTACAGGGATTAAAATTTAAAGTTCCTCTATGGCAGTTTTTTCTTTGCCGCCTGCTTCATGGAATCTTATCGGCAGTGCTTGTTTTTCCACTTGCCCATCTGTTCCCGGGCGCATCTCCGGTTTTTGGAAGCAACTCTGCTACCGTTCCCAGCCTTTCTGGCCCAATGATCGGAAGTGCTGTTTTGCTGCTCCTTTGTATCGCGGTTCTATTGGACACCTGTTCTTTCTCAAAAATGCGGGGAAAAGCATAGAATAAATTGGTGATTAATATGAGTCCTTGTGAATTGACTGTTTTTGTTTCTTCTCTTGCTTCTGCTCTCGCAAAAAACCTTTCTAATGAGGAACTACAGCTTTTATCCGCTGTTTGTACGCAGCTTGGAGACTCTTTTAATACTTTTCTGATCCAGCGCCAAGCTTGCAACCCATCATGCACTTCTCTTCCTTCTTCTCAAATCTCTGGAAATTCTAATAAGCCCGTGTTATAATAAAATTGATTTTTTAATAAGGGGAAGGCTGATTGATGAAAACAAAAAAAGGGGAATTCTTTGGAAACGAGATCGAAGCAAGCTGTGAATACTGTATAAACAGCCTTTCTTATGATGGCTCGCTCAGCTGCCGAAAAGGTCTCTCTTGTTTAGAAAAGGACTGTAAAAAGTTTCAGTATGATCCCCTCAAGAGAGTTCCGATAGTTCAGCCACCACTGCCGAAATTTGACCCGAATACTTTTAAACTATAAAGAAAAGAGGAAAAGGACGATGACACCGGACGAGCGTCGAAACGGAATTTTAAAAGCACTTGAGGAAACCGAAACACCATTGAGTGCTGCAAAGCTTGCACGCCACTTCGGCGTTAGCAGACAAATCATTGTCGGTGATGTTGCGCTTTTGCGTGCGTCTGAAATCAAAATTTTTGCAACACCCCGCGGTTATGTGCTCAACCGGGATTCCGGTTCTCAAAAGCACACCATCGCCTGCCGGCACGAATCTCTCTCTCTTCTGCAAAAAGAGCTTTATTTGGTAGTGGATAACGGCTGCGGCCTGATTGATGTCATCGTCGACCACGATCTTTACGGACAAATTATCGGTCAACTACATATTTTTTCCCGCCACGATGCCGATGAATTTTTAAGCCGTCTAAATAAAACCCATTCCGTTCCGCTTTCTGCACTGACAGGAGGCGTTCATCTCCATACGCTTTCCTGCCCGGATGAAGATTCTTTTGGACGCGTCTTAAAAGAACTCAAAAAGGCCGGAATTCTTTTTGAGGAAAATCTTTAATTTTTAAAATAAATTTTTTAAAAATAAAAAATATAGTTGACAAGTCCTCATTTACCCCCTAGAATAGTTGTCAAGACACATATATAATCATGTGACAACTATTCTAGGGGGTATTTTATGAATAAGAGTCGATCAAACAGCCTTTTGTATCTGGTTTTTTCCGGACTTCTATGCGGAATCAGCATTATGATTCCGATGGTGTTTCCTAAAATTGTAATTGAACCGATGTCCTTTACGCTAGCGAGTCATGTTCCAACTTTTCTGGCAATCTTTATCTCACCGGCCGTTGCAATCGCTACCTGTATTGCTTCTGCAATTGGATTCTTCATCACGACTTCTCCGGTGATCGCCATGCGTGCACTTTCGCATATTGGCTTTGTACTGGTAGGCTGCCTCATCCTGAAAAAGAAAAGTGACGTCCTGCAAAAGCCATCTTCCGCTATGGCATTCGGTTTTGTGCTGGCTTTAGTACATGCCCTCTGCGAAACTTTGGTTGTAGCTGCCTTCTATTTTGGCGGTGCAATGACCGGAAAATGGTATGCTAACGGCTTCTTGTTCTCGGTCCTTCTGCTGGTCGGCGGCGGCACCATCCTTCACAGCATGGTAGACTTCACCATCGCGGTCGCAGTCTGGAAACCAGTTCAGAATTTCATCTCGATCCCGGTAGCTGCTTCTATGAAAAAGAAAGTCGCCTAAAATTTTTTCTCATCAACCCAATTAAACAAAAAAGCACAAAGGCTTTTAATGGCCTTTGTGCTTTTCTTTTGCTTTTTCTCTGTGAAGTTCGTAGCGGCGGTCTTTTTCTTCTTCGCGCCGTTCGCGGGAGTTTTCTTTTCGAACCAGTTTGTTCTGTTCCTGAAAAAGTTTAAGCGCCTGCTGAGCTTTAGTCCCGATTCCGGTATTTCCAACCTGCCGATGAATCAGGCGCTGCATCCGCTTGGGATTGATTCTCTCTGCGTCAGATTTCTCTGTCTGAACCGCCGGACTAAAGCGCAGTCTTTTCCAATTTTTACACAGAAACGCATACACTTGATAGTCCTTGGGTTCCGCTCCGAAGGTGATCTTACAAACTTCGTACCGTCTATCTTCCCACCGCTCATAAAGCGCGATCCAAAACGGATCTTCGAACAGAACCGTAACAGAAATACGGATTATCCCCATGATAATTCCTCCTTTTGGACCGTTTGCCTGATAAAGAACGGACAACCAAAGGAGGCAGGTTACTGACAGCATCTCTGCTGCTTCCGGACTACCGGCCGGAACGTGTTTTTATCTTTATCTGATTTCTAATTATATTCCGAAAAGAATGGCTGTCAAGAGCAATCAGCCTTACATGGATTCATGAAAAGTACGGGCGACCACTTCCAGCTGCTGCTCTCTGGAAAGGCGGTTAAAGTTGACCGCATATCCCGAAACACGAATGGTCAGAGTCGGATATTTTTCGGGATGATCCATCGCATCCAGCAAAGTTTCTCTATTGAGTACATTTACATTGAGATGATGTGCGCCCTGTGCAAAATATCCGCCTAAAATAAAGACCAGATTGTTTTTGCGCTGAGTATCATCTTTTCCCAAAGCGTTCGGAACAATCGAGAACGTATTGGAAACGCCGTCCTGGCAGACATTGCGATACGGCAGCTTTGCAACAGAGTTTAAAGAAGCCAGCGCACCTGATTGATCTCTTCCGTGCATCGGATTTGCACCGGGAGCCAAAGGCTGTCCGGCTTTTCTGCCGTCCGGCGTCGTTCCGGTTTTTTTGCCATACATGACATTGCTGGTAATCGTCAGCGCAGAAAGCGTATGAATCGCGCCCCTGTAAAGCGGATGCTTCTTAAGTTCTGTACTAAACGTTATCATGACATTGACCGCAAGATCATCTACACGGTCATCATCATTTCCGTATTTTGGATAATCCCCTTCGGTCACAAAATCCACTGCAATTCCGTTTTCATCACGAATTGGCTTTACTTTTGCAAATTTAATTGCAGAAAGGCTATCCGCAGCGACCGAAAGACCTGCTACGCCAAAAGCCATCAGGCGCTCTACTTTTGTATCATGCAAAGCCATCTGGCTTGCTTCGTAAGCGTACTTATCGTGCATAAAATGAATGATGTTATTGGCATCCGTATAAAGCTGAGCATCGTATTCCAGTACTTTTTGATAGCTTTTCCAAACCTTATCATAATCGAGAATTTCGTCCGTCATCGGCTCAATTCCCGGTACGACGAGCGTTCCCTTTTTCTCATCGATTCCGCCGTTAATCGCATAGAGCAAAGACTTGGCAAGGTTGCAGCGCGCACCGAAAAACTGCATCTGCTTGCCCATACGCATAGCGGAAACACAGCATGCAATTCCATAGTCGTCTCCGTAGATTGGACGCATAATATCGTCGTTTTCATATTGAATTGAATCGGTTTCAATAGAAACCTCTGCACAGTAATTCTTCCATGTCTGCGGCAGATGTTCGCTCCAAAGAACCGTCAGATTCGGTTCCGGCGCAGTACCGAGATTTTTCAGCGTATGCAGATAACGGAAAGAGTTCTTGGTGACCAGCGGTTTGCCGTTTACGCCAACGCCGCCAAGAGATTCTGTGATCCAAGTAGGATCGCCGCCGAAAAGCTCATTATATTCCGGGGTACGCAGATGGCGCACCAGACGAAGTTTCATGATAAATTGGTCGATCAGCTCTTGAGCGCCCTCTTCGTCCAGAAGGCCATTTTGCAGATCACGCTCAATATAAATATCGAGGAAAGTAGAGGTGCGCCCCAAAGAAGTTGCAGCACCATTATTTTCTTTTACGCCCGCTAAGTATCCCATATAAACTGCCTGTACGGCTTCTCTGGCGTTAGAGGCAGGCTTTGTCAAATCGATTCCGTAGCTTGCGCCCATTTTTGCAATTGCTTTTAAAGCCCGAATCTGCATGCTGACTTCTTCCCGCAAACGAATTCTCTCATCATCCATCGGACCATCCAGTTCGTCGAGATCTTTTTCTTTTTCGCTGATCAGAAAATCGATCCCATAAAGCGCCATCCGGCGATAATCTCCAATGATTCTGCCGCGTCCATAAGCATCCGGAAGTCCAGTAAGCAATCCTGCATGGCGCGCCGTTCTTACTCTTTGAGGATAAGCATCAAAGACACCCTCGTTATGGGTTTTACGATATTCTGAAAAATGACGTTCAATTTCCGGATTGAGCTTATATCCATACTGCTCAAGGCTCTGTTCAGCCATGCGCATTCCGCCGTAAAGATTCACCATTCTCTTAAGCGGAGCATCTGTCTGAAGTCCGACAATCACTTCATTTTCACGGTCAATATAGCCGGGTTCAAAATTGTTGATGCCGGAAATCCGCTCCGTCTCAACATCAAGGACGCCGCCTTTTTTCATTTCTTCCTGTAAAAGTTCTGTGCATTTTCCCCAGACCTTCTGAGTCTTCTCGGTAGGTCCTTTTAAAAAGCTTTCGTCTCCCTCATAAAGAGTATAATTTTTCTGAATAAAATTACGGACATCAATTATATTCTGCCAGTTTCCTTCATGGAAACCTTCCCAAGCTTTCTGCATTTTAAATTCCTCCTGAAAAGTTCTGAAAATATTTCTTTTGATCTTCTTCCAACACATTGGGGTCCATAGCAGGGACCCCTTTTAAAGAATAAGGAATTCCCATCGTCTCGTATTTACTGACTCCCAGCAAATGGTACGGCAAAAGTTCCACCTGTTTCACATTCGGCACCCGTTCCAAAATAAATTGACGCAATGCTTTTAAATGTTCCGGCGAATCCGTCAGCCCCGGCACCACCACATGGCGCACCCATACTGGCGTTTTGCTTTTTTGTACCGCTTTTAAAAAGCGATTTGTTTCATCCCAGCTTTGACCTGTCATACGCTGATACTTTTCCGATGTAATCTCTTTTACATCATAAAGAATTAAATCGGTATTCTTTAAAATTGCCTCATAATTCCCCATTCCGCAGCCGGCTGTATCCAAACAAGTATGGATTCCCGCCTTTTTACAAAGAAAAAGCATTTCCTCAAGAAACTGCGGCTGCATCAAAGGTTCTCCGCCGGAAAAAGTCACTCCGCCACCGCTTCGTTCAAAATATGGACGATAGCGCAAAAGCATTTTTAAAAGTTCCTGCGGTGACATTTGTGTACCGCCTAATAAGTCCCATGTATCCGGATTATGACAAAATCTGCACCGCAGTCGGCACCCCTGCATAAACACGACTACGCGAATTCCCGGGCCGTCTACTAGTCCCATGCTCTCAATCGAATGGATTCGAGCAAGCGTCATTTTTCTGCTCCTTCCTTTTCCGGACAAACGCAAATAAAAATACCGATCGTCCGGGTATTTACGCCCAGACGGTCGGCATTTTCCGATCATACTCCATGTGGTTATTCCCACTTCCGTCAGTCATATGATCTTTATGGTTTCAGTATACTATATCTTGACGAAAAAAGTCAACCACTAAAAATTTTTCTGCATGTTTCACAAGAAAACAACTTGCCAGAGGAAGAGCCCTGTGATATAATAACAAGCGTTGTCGATATGCGTCCGTAGCTCAGTTGGATAGAGCGTTCGGCTCCGACCCGAAAGGCCGCTGGTTCGAATCCAGTCGGGCGCACCACAAAAATCCATGTGTAAGGGATTAAACCTGCACATGGATTTTTTTATCTCGTTTCTTATATTTCTTAAGTAATCTATTAAATTTATTTAAATCTGTACTGGAGGATATGAGGATGAAATATACCTGCACGTTAATCGCGGTAAAAAGCATGGAAAAAGCAAAACAATTTTACCATGACGTTTTAGGGTTAGAAGTTGTTTCTGATTTTGGAGCCAATGTCACTCTGACAGGCGGTATCGCATTGCAAACTGCTGATACTTGGAAAAATTTTATTCATAAGCAAGAGGAAGAAATTGTCTTTGGGAACAATGCCTGTGAGCTGTATTTTGAAGAAGATGACATGGACAGCTTCATTAAAAGACTAAACAGTATGAAAAGTATTCTATATGTTCACCCGCTCTTTGAACATTCGTGGGGGCAACGAGTCGTCCGTTTCTATGATTTGGATAAACACATCATTGAAGTCGGCGAAAGCATGAATATGGTCGTTAAAAGATTTATAAACACTGGACTTTCAATTGAAGAAACAGCCATTCGTATGGATGTACCGGTTGATTATGTAAAATCGTGTTTCACATAAAAATAAGCATTTTATAAGGTCACGACTTACATTTAATTGAGTAACTGTCATAAAAAAGACATGACCTTACTGATTTGTAAAGGTCATGTCTTTTTGTTTTCCCCAATACACGCTGCAAATAACCGATCAATGCAAACTTATTCCTCACTGCCCTTTTGGTGATACATTTGCGTATCACTTTCCAAAATCAATGCGTCAATGCTCTTATTCGTCCCATCTGTTTGGGCGATCCCAATACTGATCGTAATATTTTGTCGGAACTTTTTGTCTGAGACAATGCTCTTGCAAAACACATTTCTTTCAATTTTCGCTAATTTACGTGCCCGCCGATTCATTTCGGAAATGTCATATTCGCCGCACAGAACAGCTATAAATTCATCTCCGCCCATCCGTGCAACCAGCCCATCCGAAAATACTTTTTGAATCTGTTTTGCAGTAACAGAAAGCACATAATCGCCATACTGATGACCATAAGTATCATTAATCAATTTAAAATGATCGAGATCCATATAAAAAAGTGTCATTGGCTCTCCATAATGATCTTTCATATAATTATAAAAATAACGGCGATTATAAACCTGCGTCAGGGGATCTGTATTAGCCAGCTTCATAATTTTGTTTTCGTAAGAACGCTCTACCGTAATATCGGTAAAGAGGCAATAATATCCAGATACATAGCCAAATGCATCGATAATCTCCCGCTCAATCAATTCAAAAATCAAGCGCTGATCTTTACGTTGAAAAACGACTTCTTCCACTTTTGATTTTTCATGATCACGCTCTTTTAAATAAACCTCTTGAAATGTTGAATCTTTCCACACTTTATAATCCAACACAGAATCTGAAACATCAAATATGGCTTTAAAATTTTGGTTTGTACGAACAATATTCCATTGCTTATCACAGATTGCAAGCGGAAACGGAAAATTCTCAATTAAGATTTCCAGTTTGACTCCAATATTGCTAAAATCCGTCACATCATGTGCGACCCCAACAGTCCCCATAATAGAGCCGTCAATATCAAACAGAGGAGATTTAAAGGTACGAAGTTGTTTTAACCCGTCCTTTGTTTTTACAGCCTCTTCAGAAATACATGTCTGTCTTTTTTGCATAACCGCATTATCAGACTCCTGACAAGCATATTCCCCGGTTTTATACTCTTCCGGTGGAAGATCCCAGATATAGCAGTGTCCCTTCCCCTTAACCTGTTTTTTCGTCTTATGTACGGTTTTGCAGAACTGTGAATTCACAATCATATGGGCACCGGCAATATTTTTATACCAAACCATTTCCGGCATACTATCAATCGTCACCGTCAGGAGATTTTGATACAGCCACGCGTCATATTTATATCGTGTCTCTTTGATCCGGTTGACAAAATAAAACTGGAGCATCTTTTCAGAAGACGATTTTTCCCAAACTCCGTCTACTAAAAACAACGTTTCTTCATTGAGCTGTAATAATTCTTTTTCTTGTCCGTAAAAAATCGAAGTAACATTTTTTTGTTTAAAAGCGCAAATTTCCGATATTAAGGATACTTGATCAATAATAATGAGACTCATTCCCTCATTAAAATTAATCTTAGAAATTTTTTGGCATGTCAGGAATCCGCAGGTAACATCTTTTTCCAATGGCACCTTCCGCAAACAAGATTCCAATTCTAAAGAATCACTAAAAATATATACCGTCAAATGTAATCCATTCATAAGCATGATCACCCCCATAGGATTAAACAACTTTGTTGTTATGATTCAAAATTCTAAAATTAAAACGCGTAAAAGCTTTTTCGTTTCTGTAATTATAATATCATAAAGTATACTTAATTTCAACTAAAATATTTTCAAATTTGTTTAGTTTAATCAAATAAATAATAACTATTATCATTTATATAGGTAACAGCATATTAGCCTTTTATAAAATCTCAATTCTACCATACACTTACAAAATGACTTTATTTAGGTTCAAAGGCTCACCGCTAAGTGTATAGTAAAACTTTGCTTTATGGTTGAATATACTATCATAAAAAAGGAATTTACAATGATTAAACACCATATTTTATATATTATGGAATTTGCCATAGTCCAACTATTTTTGACTGTTCCGGAAAGGAGGGCTATTCATTAAATCTCCAAAAGATATGACTCCCTTCGGACAAAACAAACCGAGCCATTTAATTAAAATTTTTTGTCTTCTCTTTTTCTGTACCATCTTTTTTTGCAGCTGTGGAGATTCCTCGAATTTCACTGCAAAAAATGCTTCTTCAGCTATAGTGGGAGCTACTTCCTTTCCGATTCAGAATCTTCCAAAAGTCTCTGCAACGAATCAGGTGATTCAAGGGAACAGCGCTGTGCAGAAAGCGTACGAGCTCTCTTGCTGCCGTGATCCGCATCATTTTTTTCAGCTGCCGGATCCAGCGAAGTTGGGCATCCCGGATCAGGTAATGAAACTGAGCGAACTAACCAGCGGGCTGGTACTTGTTACAGGCCCTGCCGGGAATGGAAAATCCACGACACTTGCCTGTTTAATTGATCGGATTAACAAAACCCGCAGCGGTCATATCATCACCATGGAAGACCCGATTGAATATATTCACCGCCATAATCAATGTATTGTCTCTCAGCAAGAGGTCGCTTCCGATACCAAAAACTATGTAGCCGCTCTGCGCGCCGCACTTCGGCAAGCGCCAAACGTTCTGCTGCTGGGGGAAATGCGGGATCTCGATACAATCGAAACGGCCATGACTGCCGCGGAAACCGGACAGCTGATTTTTTCCACTCTGCGTACCAATAACGCAGTCAGTACAATCGACCGCATTATCGACGTTTTCCCTACCAATCAACAGCATCAAATCCGTTTGCAGCTTTCGATGGTGCTCAAAGCCGTTGTTTCACAGCAGCTCCTTCCTACGGTCGATAGTGGGATAGTACCGGCCTTTGAAATCATAATCTGCAATCTTGCTGTACAAAATATGATTCGCGAAGAAAAAGTTCACCAGCTGGATTCTGTTATTTTCTCCGGCACCAAAGAAGGAATAATCTCGATGGATGCCAGCATTTTTAACCTTTGCAAAGCGGGTAAAATTATAAAAAAGACTGCGCTGGAACGCTGTCTCGATCGAGATTCTATGGAAACTCAACTTAAAACGATTTAACTTTTTATTGGAATTTTCGCCTTAAAGTCTCGAAATATTTCAAATTAATCCAAAACTTGTTTTAAATAAATTTGAATAATTTTTTAATAATTTTGCAATAATATTTAAATTTTATTCATATAATTAATTATTTAAATCTAATTTTGCAATATTTATTATAAATTATTGCAAATCTGGGGTTGCAATTTATAAAATGGCCTGTTATAATACAGGCAAAGAAAAACGAAAGGGGTGAATCCAATGGCATAGAAAAAGCGGAACGCCGTATTCCGAAAGCGGCAAAATTTTACAGGGAGTGGATTCCAATGCACCAAGTTCTTACGGGCGAAACTTCTGTATCAACAAAAATAAAAATTAAGGGATGAGTCCCATGTACCAAAGATTCTAAACGTTTTGGTGAATTAAGCTGTGACTTTTAAAAGCACAAACTTATTTTGATTCATTCAGTTACATAAAACAAAAATAAAAAAGGGCCGAACACAGGGAGTGAAATTTTTTCACCCTATGTGTTTGGCCCTTTTTCTTCGTGATTTTTTCCGTTTTTATTGAAAGTAAATTTCCCCATTCTATTAAGATTGCCCTTTTTAAAAATTTTTGGCTTTGGCTATTCCAAAAAATAAAAAAACGTGTAAAATGAAATTGTAAATCTTTGTACAGAGTAGAAAGTACGCATAAAGTGCCGATGGACGGGAAGTTGCTGTCGGACGACGCGGCCGGAATATGGCCGGATGATGTGCTTTCGCATCCGCTGTCACAAAAGAGTCTTCTCTGTTTGTGGCATCGCCAATTTCAGAGGAGGAATCAATATGAAAAATCATTCCACGCTGATCCGGCTGACTACAATCGCATTTCTTGTAGCGCTGGATATCATTCTCGGTCGGTTTTGTTCCATCAGCACCCCAATCGCCCGAATCGGGTTCGGCTTTATCCCTGCTTCTTTATTGGGCTTTCTTTTTGGCCCTTTGGTGGGCGGCCTGGGATGTGCTGTCGCAGATATTCTTGGAACTTTTCTTTTCCCGACCGGTGCTTATTTTCCCGGAATTACACTGACGAGTTTTCTTGCAGGCGCTCTTTATGGGCTGATCCTTCATAACCGCCCGATCTCTTGGCTGCGCTCTCTGACCGCCGCTTTCTGTGTCTGCACCACACAGCTGCTTGTTAACAGCTTTTGGCTTTCGATGATCACAGATACTTCCCTTGCAGCGCTGCTCTCTGTTCGCTTTATCAAGAGTGCCGTTATGGTGCCGGTGATTACAATGGGCATTGAGCTTTTATATCCGCGACTGATTCCAATCGCTCAAAAGCATCTTTCTAATTAATCAGCATAAAAAGAGTCCCGCTCGGCTGTAAAAATGCCAGGCGGGACTCTTTTTATTTATTTTTTGCCGCCTGTTCTGCCATTTCTTTCTTTTCGGCGATAATTTCATTCGCTTCCCGATAAATTTTCTCCGGATCTTCCCCAATCGAGAATTTTCCATCTTCATAAAGGATTTTTCCAGCGACCATTGTCATCTTTACATTTTGTTTACTGCCGCTGTAAACCAAATTTTTTAGGAGGTTATTCTCCGGCTGCATATTGGGCTGATGAAGATCAATCATGATCAAATCGGCCTGCTGTCCCAAAGAAAGTGTTTCACAATTTGAAAGCCGCATGGCTTTTGCACCGCCTACCGTTGCCATGCGAAGAACCGTATTGGCATCCATTGCAGAGGCGTCGTTCAGCGAAAGTTTCTGCAAGGCCGTTGTCAAGAACATCTCTCGGAACATATCAAGACAGTTATTGCTGGCCGGCCCGTCCGTTCCAATCGCAAGATTGATTTTTCGCTTTTCCATCTCACACAGCGGAGCAATTCCGCTGGCAAGTTTTGCATTGGAAGCCGGATTGGTAATGACTGAAATTCCGCGTTTTACACAAATATCGAGGTCCTGAGGCGTCATATGGACACAATGGAATCCGCCGCCGCCAAAATCGAACAGATGAAGACTATCCATAAAAGCGGTCGGCGTCATACCGGTTCTCTTTTTACACTGCTCTACCTCGGAAACACTCTCGGAATTATGCACATAAACCGGCGCCTCAAATTCATATGCCAATTTTGCAATCTTTTTCATGCGTTCCGGAGCTGTGGTATATTCTGCATGGAATCCGAGCTGATGCGTAATCAGCGGGTCAAAATGATTAAACGTCTTATGGTCTTCTGAAAGTTCTTCGGGACTGCTGGTAAAATCATTGACACTGCCACAGAGAACCATTCGGAATCCGCTCTCAACAGCAGCCTGTGCGGCCTCTTTCGGGAAAAGATACATGTCAAAACATGCCGTGATTCCACTTGTCAGATATTCCAGAATGGCAAGTTTTGTAAGCGGTCCAATATCTTTTTTCCGGAGCTGTGCCTCCATCGGAAACACCTGCTGATTGAGCCAATCTAAAAGCGGCAGGTCATCCGCATAAGAGCGCAAAAATGTCATCGGAGAATGGGTATGCGCATTTTTGAATCCCGGCAGAATCAAATTTCTTCTGCCGTCGATCGTACGGTCAAAAGGTTCTCCATCCTCTTTTTCCGGGCCGACATAAGTGATTTGATCATCATTTGTCCGAAGTTCCCCGAGGAATACAGGTTTTCCCTCTTCCATCGTTTCTATTTTTACATTTCGTAGCCGAATTTTCATAGAGATTTCCTCCTTATCTTGCAGATTGATATTTAGAAGCTTGACATGCTTTTTTTAAACTCTCTGTAAAAGGCGGACGGCAAATTCCGCTTTCCGTTACAATCGCAGTAATCAGCGTATGGTCCGTCACATCAAACGCCGGGTTATAGCATTTTACATGCTCCGGCGCCATTGGTTCTCGATACCACTTTTCACGGATTTCTTCCGGATCACGCAGTTCGATCCGAATATTGTCTCCGCTCTTGCAGGAAAGATCAATGGTAGAAGTAGGCCCGAGCACATAAAAAGGAATTCCATAATGCTTTGCAAGAATTGCCACTCCGCTTGTTCCAATTTTATTGGCGGTATCCCCATTTGCTGCAACTCGGTCACAGCCGACAAAGCAGGCATTTACCCAGCCATTTTTCATCACCAGAGAAGCCATATTATCACAGATCAGCGTTACATCAATGCCCGCTTTCTGTAGTTCGTAACTCGTGAGCCTGGCTCCCTGCAAAAGAGGTCTTGTCTCGTCTGAAAAGACGCGAAAATTTCTGCCCCTCTCTTTTGCAAGGAGCATCGGTCCCAACGCCGTTCCATAAAGGGAAGTTGCCAGGGGCCCCGCATTACAATGGGTCAGGAGGCCGTCTCCCTCTTGAAAAAGCGAAAGTCCATATTCGGAGATAGAATGACACATATCGATATCTTCCTGCTGAATGGCATGTGCTTCTTTCCCTAATATGGAAATGATTTCAAGAATCGATTTTTCTTGATTTTTTTCTGCAGTCTTTTCCATTCGCTTGATTGCCCAGCTTAGATTAACCGCTGTTGGCCGCGAAGAATTGAGATAGGAACCAATTTCACAAAACTTTTGATAAAATGCAGAAAATGAATCTGTATGAATGGTCTTAGAGAGGACATAGAGTGCATACCCCGCAAAGATTCCGATCGCCGGAGCCCCCCGAACACGAAGCTTTTGAATTGCCTCATAGCATGATTCCGGTGTTGAAAGCGTTAAAAAGCGGGTCTGACCGGGCAAAACGCTCTGATCTAAGATCACCACTGCCGTTTCTGATTCATTCAGCGCAACATTCTCCGGATACTGAACTTCCATTTTTTCTCCTCCCATTATTTCTGCAAAATAGTCTCTCCCATAGCAGTAATCCCGGCCGTCACCAATTTTCGGAACCGGGGCGCCGCAATTTTAGCAGCCTCTCCCACTTCTTGATGGGAAAGTGGATGATCTCCGATTCCGCACCCAAGATTCGAGATAAACGAAATTCCGCAGATCCTCATTCCCATATGATTGGCGGCAACTGCCTCACAAGCGGTACTCATTCCAACCGCATCCGCACCCAAAACACGTGCCATACGAACCTCGGCAGGGCTTTCAAAATTGGGGCCGGTAAACTGAAGGTAGGTTCCTTCCCGAAGCGAAATTTCAAGATTTTGGGCTTCCTTTCTCAAAAGCTCCTGTAAATCCCGGTCATAAATCTCGCTCATATCAGGGAAACGGGGTCCTAGCTCGTCCGGATTTTTCCCAATCAACGGAGACGGCACAAAATCCGAAATCTGATCTTTAATCAGCATAAAATCACCCGCACAAAAGTCCGGATTCACGCTGCCCGCAGCATTCGTCAAAAACAGAATTTCTGCGCCGAGCCTTCTCATCAGGCGCGTCGGCAGCACTACGTCCTGCATGGAATATCCTTCATAATAATGGACTCTTCCCTGCATCATCACGACGGGAACTTTTCCAATATGGGCAAATAAGAACCGCCCTTTATGCCCGGGAACAGTAGAAACCGGGAACCCCTCGATCTCATGATAGTCGATCGTTCCCTCCACTTTTACATAGTCTCCGTAATCGCCTAATCCGGAACCAAGGATCAAAGCTACTTTCGGAATAAACGGAATTTTATCCTTTACACTTTGAAAACAGCATTCCAATTTTTCAGAAACAGTCATTACAAAAATTCATCCTTTCCCGCAAAATAAACGGCTTCTTCTCAAAAAGAAAATTTTTTCTTGTCCTTGTTTTTTGCAAGCAGATTTTCTATACTGATAAAAAGAGTTTATCATGAAAGTTTATCATGAAAAAGGGAGTTTTATCATGCATCCTTATCGAAAAGCGTTGATTGAAGCCGGAAAAGAAGTTCTTCATTCCGGACTGACAGTAGAAACATGGGGAAATTTGAGTCTGCGTGATCCGGAAAGCGGACTCATTTATTTAACTCCAAGCGCAATGGACTATGACGACTGTACAGAAGAAGATATTGTTGTGCTTTTTCCGGATGGCAGCATCTCTTCTGGAACTAGAACACCTTCCATCGAAAAGGATCTGCATCTTGCAGTTTATCGTACCCGCCCAGAAATTAATGCCATCATTCATACACACCCGATCTATTCGACCATTTTTTCCTGCATTGGAGAACAAATTCCGCTTTTTCTTGATGAAGCCGCACAGTCGCTCAGCGCCCCTGTAAAAGTATGCCCTTATGCGCTGCCCGGAAGTAAAAAGCTTGCAGAAGTCTGCGCAAACGCACTCTCCCATGGAGAAAACGCCTGCCTTCTAAAATCACACGGTACCGTCTGCATTGGCCGCACACAGAAAGAAGCATTCAAAACAGCCAAAGTTCTCGAAATGACAGCTGAAATTTATTGGCGTATCCGTGCAATTGGAAAAACGCCTGATCCGCTTGACCCAAAGGATATTGCTGCGATGCGCCATTTTGCACTTTACCATTACGGACAGCAAAAGTAAAAATTTTTAGCCAGCTTTTCCCGCTTTTTTTGACGGTTCGAGAATCGTTCCCAATTTTAATTCTTTAATCGTTTTCCCACAGACCGGAATTGCCAGCAATGCCGTACAAAAATCGGAAGCCGGTTGACAAATCTGAATTCCAAAAAGGCCAAAATTCGGCACCAGAATTGCCAGAAGCGGAAGAAAAAACAGTCCCTGACGGGCAAGTGCCATAATGGTTGCACGCACAGACTGCCCGATCACCTGCTGCATCATATTGCCCAAAGAAATCCATGCAAGCAGCGGCATGGCAACGCATTGTGCCTGAAGTGCCAGCGCTCCGATCTCAATAACCTGCGGATCGTCTCTTCGAAACAACATAACAACCTGCGGCGCGAAAATGAAAGCCAGGACACTAAGGCAGAGCATTATAATCGTTCCAATTCGTACACAGAACCAAAATCCTTTTAAAACTCTGTCAAATTTTTTCGCGCCATAATTGAATCCGCAAACCGGCTGAAATCCCTGCCCAAAACCAATAACGGCCGAACCGGCAAAGTTTGAAATACGCATAACGATTGACATGGCAGCGATTGCAGCATCTCCATAGGCACCGGCTGCAAAATTAAGGCAGATCGTTGCAACACTTGCAAGGCTTTGACGGCAAAGAGATGGAAATCCGCCCTGAAAAATACCCTTTAGATACTTGGCATTGGGGGTAAAATTACGGAAATGAATCCGCAGATTTCCCTTCTGAAAAGTTCCTGCTACGAGAAGTGCGCAGCTGACTGCCTGGCTCAGCATCGTCGCAAAGCCCGCTCCTCCGATTCCCATATGGAATACAAAAATACAAAGCGGATCAAGCCCCACATTTAGAATTCCGCCGGTCATGATCCCGATCATGGAATAAAGCGCGCGTCCTTGAAAGCGCAGCTGATTATTTAAGGTAAGAGAAGCTACCATCCACGGTGTACCAATCAAAATATACTTCAAATACTCGCAGGCATACGGAAGAATCGTTTCCGTAGAGCCAAGCGCCCATGCAAGCGGTTTTAAAAAGATGAGTCCTAATGCCCCGACAATTGCTCCGCAGATTGCTGCGGAAAAGACGCCGGTCGTCACCATTTTAGACGCATCGTCGAGATCTTTTGCCCCAAGTCTCCTGGAAATATAACTGCCCGAACCCTGTCCGAAGAAAAATCCCAGTGCCTGAATGATCGCCATCATTGAGAATGCAACTCCGACCGCGCCTGTTGCACTGGTTCCAATCTGTCCTACAAAATAGGTATCGGCCATATTATAGACACTGGTAACCAGCATACTGCAAATCGTTGGTACCGCTAATTTGCAGATTAAGCGGTCTACCGGCGACTTTGTCATTCGATCAAACTTTTCTTCCTGTGTTCCTGCTTGTACCCCCATCTGTATACCCTCCATTATCTCGTTCTCCAGTTGAAAGGAGTTTTCTCCATGAATATGATACGAATCCATCGTAAAGATGGTTCTTTTTCTTTTTTTGGAAACCAAGCCTGGCTCAAAAGTTCCCCTCTTATCTCTCAAAGACGGGCTGATATCCTCAGCAAATCAGGCTGTGGGCTTGTTTCCATGGGGGATTTCCTCCTGTTACTGACCAAAAACGGGCTTTTGCCGGAGACCCCTCTTACCGAAAAAGCTCCCTTTATTAAAAATGATTGGATTGAAGAAAAAGAGTATCTCTCTTTTTTACTGCTGCTGTATCGGCTTTATCTTCCCGTTTTTTCAAAAATCGGTATTCAAAGCTACATGCTTTCTCATGCAATCAATCACTATGCTGAAAACTACAACCTTTCTCTTCACACACATTGGGAAACCTCACAAACTGCTTTTTTAAAGGTTCTCGAAGGGCTCCTTAAAGATGGGCGCCCTGCTATTGTCGGAATCGGTCAGAATTTCCCCAATCCGTTTGCGGGACATTTCATCCCCTTCTATTCCTTTAAAAATGGAGATTTTATCCCATTTGATCGGCTTTGTTCCCACTATCTGCTATTCCTCGGCGATCAAATCATCTCTCCCAAGGGACATTTTCTGCATGCCGCTTCGTGGGGAAAAGAAGGCTATTTTTGTCTGGAAGAATTTTTGCAATACAACCGCCGCTACAGTGGATTTTGGTGTGGAAATATCATGTCTTACTCCCTTTAGAAAATAAGGAAGTCCCGCTTTTAAAAATCAGCGGGATCTTTTTCTTTCTTATTTAAGAAACGAAGTTCCTGCCAGCAGTGATCCGCATCCCAAGAATTTCGTGACAGTCGCGCCGATATCCGCATAAGTTTCCCGAATGCCAAGATCTGTATTTGCAGGCACAGACGCACCCACTGCCAGGATCGGGATATATTCTCTCGTGTGGTCGGTCCCCTTCCATGTTGGATCACAGCCGTGATCTGCAGTGATGATCAGAAGGTCATGATCATTCATTTCCGCGCAAATTTCCGGCAAACGATGATCAAACGCCATCAAAGCATCTGCATATCCCTGCACATCGCGGCGATGACCATATTTCATATCATAATCCACAAGATTGGTGTAAATCAGCCCTTCTTTATAGCGTCCCATCATCTGCAGTGTCTTTTCGATTCCATCTGCATTATCAACCGTATGAACACTCTCTGTAAAACCGCGCCCCGCAAAAATATCGGAAATCTTTCCAACCGCAATACTCGGCAGCCCAGCTTTTTTCACAAGATCGGGCACCGTTATCCCCATTGGCTCCAAAGAAAAATCACGGCGGTTGGGCGTTCTCACAAAATGTCCCGGCTCCCCAATAAATGGGCGTGCAATGATTCTGCCGACGCCGAGCGGTCCCTGCATCATCTCACGCGCAATTTTACAGATAGAATATAATTCCGAAAGCGGAACCACTTTTTCGTGTGCCGCAATCTGCAAAACGCTATCCGCAGAAGTATAGACGATCAGTTTTCCGGTTTTTAACTGCTCAGTTCCTAATTCTTCAATGATGGCCGTACCAGAATCCGCCTTATTCCCTAAGATGCCGCGTCCGCAGGCTTTCTCAAACGCTTCGATAAAATCGTTTGGAAAACCGTTTGGAAAAGTCGGAAACTTCTGTTTTGTAATCACACCGGCCATTTCCCAATGCCCCGCCGTGGTGTCTTTTCCAGCAGACTGCTCTTTGGCTCTGCCAAAAGCGCCGTCTGCCGGCAGATCATTTCTTAGGTGGGGGGTAGGGAAAAACTTTCCAAGTCCCATTTTTTCAAGATTGGGCAAAGAAAAAGGGTTTGCATTCTGCGCAATATGCAAAAGCGTATTAGCCCCTTCATCTCCATAATCTGCAGCGTCCGGCAAAGAACCCGCTCCAAAACTATCTAGAACAATCCAGATTGCCCTCATTTTGGGTTCCTCCTTCTGAATATTTTTTCTTTTCTTTTAATTATCGCATTGTTGATGAATTTTTTCAAGAGAAACACAAATTCTCAAACGAATCTTCCAAAAATCCTCTAAAAAATGATTTTTTCGAAAAAATCTTTCTTTTTCTCTTCCCAAATCAAGAAAAGTTCGATATAATAAGTTTTGAACAGCTATCATGATAGCATGATAAAGCGAAAAAGTGAATTGCTGAATGTTTTCAGTTAAGGAATTTAGGAGGATTGACAAAATGAAAAAGATACTTTCTCTGGTACTTGCGGCCGCCACTGTAATGGCGTTGTCCGCTTGCGGCAGTAGTTCCAATAGTTCTGCATCAACGGCTGCTTCTTCTGCCGCTGCTTCTACAGCAAGCAAAGACACCTTGGTTTTAGGCTGCGATGTCAATTTTGCACCGATGGGATTTAAAGATGGAGACAATGTCGTCGGTTTCGATATTGATCTTGCAAAAGCGGTCATTGAAGATAAGATGGGCAAAAAACTTGTGATTCAGCCCATCGACTGGAGCTCCAAAGAAGCAGAACTTGATACCGGAAAAGTGGACTTGCTTTGGAATGGTCTGACCATTACCGACGAGCGCAAGGAAAAGATGTGCTTCTCAAAGCCTTATATGGAAAACAAACAGGTAATTGTCGTCAAGAAAGGTTCCGATATTAAAAGCAAAGCGGACCTCAACGGTAAAAATGTTGTCATGCAGAAGGAATCCACGGCAGTTGATGCTTGGAAAGACGCCGGCATTACCGCAAACGTGACGGAACTTAAAGATAATGTTCTCTGTCTCAATGAAATTTCCACCGGACGCGCGGACGCCGCCATCATGGATTCGGTCGTTGCCAATTATTATCTTGCCAAGCAAGCCGATCAGTATCCTTTCGTCATTCTCGATGATTCTCTTGCAAATGAGCTTTATGGAGTTGCTGTAAAGAAAGGAAATGAAGCTCTCATGGAAGAAATTCAGAAAGCACTCGACGAGACGATCAGCGATGGAACCGCTGCAAAGATTGCAACCAACTGGTTCGGCTCTGATACGATGTACAAAGGCTGATTTTTTAAATCTGTTTGAAAGCATTAAAGGGCTGCGATAGCGCGGCCCTTTTCTATCTTATTGTTTAGGAGGTTCTGCCATGGACTTTTCCGTCATGTTTCAACAACTGTGCAAGGGATCCTTGGTAACCATGCAGCTTTTTATCATTGTGCTCCCCTTGTCTTTAATTCTTGGCATTTTGGTGATGCTTGGTGTACGCTGTTCAATCAAACCGGTTCGTTGGCTTTTTGAATTTTACATCTATATCCTTCGCGGAACGCCATTGCTCCTGCAGATGCTGATCTTATTTTACGGGCTTTATTACATACCGGGAATCGGGCCTCATTTGGTCATTACAAGCCGTTCATTTGCCTGTACATTGGCATTTACCTTAAACTATGCCGCTTATTTTGCTGAGATTTTCCGCGGCGGTCTTTTAGCGGTCGACCCCGGGCAGTATGAAGCTTCCAAAGTGCTTGGCCTTTCCAAAAGTCAAATGTATCTGCACGTCGTTTTTCCGCAAATGTTCCGGGTTGCACTGCCTTCCACCGCAAACGAAACGATCACGCTCGTAAAAGACACTTCGCTGGTTTTTGCGCTCGGTATCGAAGAGTTGCTGCAGAACGCTACCAATATTGTCAACTCTCAGGCAACCTTTGTCCCCTATATTTTTGCTGCTATCTTTTATTTGGTCTTGACAACGATTCCATCTGTCATTTTCAAAAAATTAGAAAAGAAATTTGATTTTTAAGGAGGAAACAATGATGCCTGTTTTAAAAGCAAAAAATCTAAAAAAATCTTTTGGCGATCTTTGCGTTCTCCGGGATATTTCTTTTGAAGTGGAAAAAGGAGAAGTCATTGCCGTAATCGGGCCATCCGGCGGTGGAAAATCCACGCTGCTGCGCTCGCTGATCGATCTTGAAAAAATAGACGGTGGCTCTATCTGGATTGACGGAGACCCTTTGGTGGAAAATGGAATTTACTGCAAGCCCGCTAAAATTGCGGCGGCAACGGCAAAAACCGGGATGGTTTTCCAGCATTTTAATCTTTTTCCTCATTTGACCGTTCGAAAGAATCTTGAACTTGCACCAAAACTTGTGAAAAAGCAGGATTTTAAAATTACTGCCGATGATTGTACGCTGTATCTTAACAAAGTTGGGCTCTCGGAAAAAGCGGACAGCTATCCGCGCGAACTTTCCGGCGGGCAGAAACAACGGGTCGCGATTGCCCGTGCGCTGATGATGCACCCTGATATCTTGCTGTTTGACGAACCAACTTCGGCATTGGACCCGGAATTGACCGTCGAGGTACTCGACACCATGAAGCAGCTTGCCCGTGACAGTATGACCATGATCGTGGTCACTCACGAGATGAGCTTCGCAAGAGAAGTCGCAAATAAAGTGATTTTTATGGATCAAGGTGTGATTCTGGAAGAGGGGCCTCCTGAACAGATCTTTTCCAACCCAACGCAGCCCCGCACAAAAGAATTTTTAAATAGCATTCTCAAAGGACAATAATTCTTCTTAACAAAAGGGTGTGATTCTCGATTGAAAATCACACCCTTTTGTTGTTTAAAATTCACTTTTAGTCCTTTTAATTAATTAAATCCATCGTTTCACATTCCAGTACTTTGGCAATCCGTCCCAAAATAGCTGTGCCAATTTCTACTTCATAGGTCTCCCACTGATACACTTCCATCAACGTAACTCCCAGCGCATCTGCCAGTTCCTGGCGGGTCATCCCCATCTCTTCGCGCCGCTGCGTAATCCGACGGCTGCGCTCCAAAAGATAAGCCTTTCGGCTTTTATTGTCTACTAAAACTGGCTTTCCATTATGTTCTTCCAATGTGCAGGGGAGTTCTCCCATAATTTGAGGTCCGTCTTTCGTCTCTTCCACATGATATCCTTCTGGAAGATCATATGGTCTTCCCCCATCATCATTTCCATCCGGATCTGCAGTCAGTTTAAAAGTCGGCTTTTCCCCGTCATAACAGTATAATACAGCTTCCATTCCGGTTCCTCCGATTTGTTTTTTTCTATTATAACACGGCTCTTTACACTTTTTTAAAAAAAATCTTCTATTTTAATAGATTTTCGATTTTCTATTGACATCAGCCTGCTTTCCTTGTAGAATACTACTATTAATCGTTACTTTAAAGCATTAAATGGTTTAACTACTAAAAGCGATGGAGGGGGAACCAATATGAAAAAGGTCCATAAGATTTTAGCCGGCATGATGGCTGCGGTATGTGCTGTTTCGATGACGGCATGCGGAGGAAGCTCCAGCAGTTCTGCCACTACTTCCGGCACTGCTGCTTCAACTGCGAGCGGTAAAACTTATACAATCGGAGTTGCACAGCTGATGACTCATCCTGCGATGGATGCTTCTCTCAAGGGGTTTAAAGAAGCTTTGGAAGACGAAGGCTTTAAAGAGGGCGTAAACGTTACTTATGATGTGCAGAATGCTCAAGGGGAACAATCGAACTGCGCAACAATTGCCAATACGTTTGCCAACAAAAAGCCGGATCTAGTCCTTGCAATCGCCACTCCTGCGGCACAGGCTGTTGCAAAGGTCATTACAGATACACCGGTTCTCATTACAGCGGTTACTGATCCGGCCGAATCCAAATTGGTTGCTTCCAATGAAGCACCTGGAAAAAATGTTTCCGGAACCAGCGATAAAACACCGGTTAAAGAACAGATTGACCTGATTAAAGAAATTGTTCCGAACATTGAAACGGTCGGAATCATGTACTGCTCCAGTGAATCAAACAGCCAGATCCAGGCAGGCTGGGCTAAAGAAGCCTGCGATGCTCTGGGAATCAAGTCTCAGGAATTTACGGTTTCCAATTCCAATGAAATTCAGCAAGTAGCACAGTCCATGGTTGGAAAAGTGCAGGCAGTCTACATTCCAACCGATAATATGCTGGCCTCCGGTATGAAAAACGTAGCGGCAATCACCAACCAGAATAAACTGCCCGTTATCGTCGGCGAAAGCGGCATGGTCTCTAATGGAGGTCTGTGCACTGTTGGTATTAATTATGAAGAACTCGGCAAACAGACAGGCAAAATGGCAGCAAAGGTTTTGCGCGGCGAAGCAAAGATCGGTGAAATGCCTATTGAATATCAGGAAAATTACGATGTTTCCTACAACAGCGCTACTGCTAAACTGCTCGGTATTACACTGCCCGAAAAAATTACAAAAGGGCAGGATGTCTCCAGTGCTTCTTAACATACGGAAAAACTAGATCTGCACTTTCGGGCGGTGGGGCAACTCACCGCCCATTGCGCTGAAAATCAATGATATCGGGGTTATAGAATATGGATATTTCAAACTTACTGGGTGCCGTTCACGGCGCAGCCGCGCAGGGAATTTTATGGGGCATCATGACTTTAGGCGTTTACATTACCTTTCGGGTACTGGATTTTGCCGACCTGACGGTAGATGGTTCTTTTGCAACCGGCGGTGCAATTTCTGCTATTTTAACCGCAAACGGCATGAATCCATTTTTGTCGCTTTTGGTGGCAATTCTGGGTGGAATGGGCTGCGGATTTTTAACAGGTTTTCTCAATACCAAAATGAAAATTCCGGGGATTTTAGCCGGCATTCTTACCATGACTGCTCTTTATTCCATCAACCTGCACATCATGGGAGAAAAGGCAAACATTCCGCTCTTAGGCGTTGACACCGTTGATATGAAGGTAGAAGCAATGCTGCCCGGCGTTTCCAAATACAATTGCGAACTGCTTCTCGGCGGTATTATTGCCGCGATTATCATTGCTTTGATGTATTGGTTTTTCGGCACTGAAATCGGCTGCTCTATCCGTGCTACCGGCAACAATCCCTACATGGTACGTTCTCTGGGGGTCAATACGGACACCATGACCATTCTGGCATTGGTTCTCTCCAACGGCCTTGTTGGTCTTTCCGGTGCCCTTGTCGCACAGGTACAAGGATTTGGTGACGTCAGCATGGGAATCGGCACCGTCGTAATCGGTCTTGCCTCCGTCATTATCGGCGAAGTGCTGCTCGGGCATCACCTCAGCTTTATTGCACGGCTCATTGCCATGCTTGGGGGTTCTGTTGTTTACCGTATCATTATTGCGTTGGTTCTCTTTATGGGCCTCAAATCACAGGACATGAAACTTCTTTCTTCAATGATCGTCGCACTGGCGCTTTTCTTCCCGATCCTAAAAAAGAAAGTCCAAATATGGTCTGCACGCCGCAAGGAAAAACTTCCGCCGCCGCTTGTCCCTGACCGCGCAGTGGAAGACAGCATTGATGATTCGGATAAAGATCCGGACGAAACCAATCAAAAAGAGTAAGGAGGGGTGCCAGATGTTAACACTTAAAAATGTATGTAAAACATTTAATAAAGGAACCGTCAATGAAAAGAAAGCGCTAATTAGTATTGATCTCCATCTGGAACCTGGAGATTTCATTACCATTATCGGCGGAAACGGTGCCGGAAAAAGCACCTTACTAAATCTAGTTGCAGGTGTTTTTCCCTGCGACAGCGGTTCGATTGTCTTGGGCGGCACAGAAGTTTCTCGTTTGCCCGAGTTTAAGCGGGCAAAATATCTTGGTCGTGTTTTTCAGGACCCAATGCGCGGTACTGCTGGAGATATGGGCATCGAAGAGAATCTTGCGATGGCTTATCGCCGTGGACAAAAAAGAACACTGCGCTGGGGAATTACAAAAGAAGAGCGCACACTCTATCGGGAAAAATTAAAAGTATTGGATTTGGGACTGGAAAACCGTCTGACCAGCAAGGTTGGCCTTCTTTCCGGCGGACAGCGTCAGGCGCTGACTCTTTTGATGGCGACCCTGCAAAAACCTAAGCTTTTGCTTTTAGACGAACATACGGCAGCACTTGACCCTAAAACAGCCGCAACTGTTTTAAACCTGACAGACGAATTTATTAAACGAGATAAACTTACCGCCATGATGGTCACGCACAATATGAGTGACGCACTCAAATACGGCAACCGGATTATCATGATGAATGAGGGAACGATTCTCTTTGATATCAAAGAAGAAGAGAAAAAATCTCTTACTGTCGATGATCTTTTAGCACGCTTTCATACTGCTCAAGGTGCAGCGCTTACAAATGACCGCATGTTGCTCTCTTAAAAATTATTTGCATAATAAAAATGCTCTCTGCATCGAAAAACTGCAGAGAGCATTTTTTATCATCAAGTTCAGCAAATAAGATTGGTTACGGAAACAGGGCTTCCATTCCTTAGATAAACCCTCGATACCCGCTTATTGATATCGCAGGTGATTTCATAATTGATTGTCTTGCAAAGGCCCGCAATCTCTGCGGCGGAAATGCTTTCTTCCCCTTCGCTGCCAATCAATGTCACCTCATCATCCGCATGAACATTTTCGATTCCGGTTACGTCAATCATCAGCTGATCCATACAGACTCTTCCAAGAATCTTTGCTCGATGGCCATGCACCAGAACTTCTCCCTGATTGGAAAGCATCCGAGGATAGCCGTCGGCATATCCGATCGGCACGGTTGCCACCACTGTTTTTTGCTTTGTTCTACAGGTACAACCATAGCTGAGCGGCGTATCAGATTCGAGCGTTTTAACAAGCGAAATTACGCTTTTGAGCGCCATCACCGGCTTTAGCTGCAGTGGATTCTGCAGAGCGGCAGAAGGCTGCATCCCATAGAGAATCACACCCGGGCGGCACATATCAAGCTGCATCTGCGGATATTCCGTAACACCGGCCGAATTATCGCAATGATGAAGCTGAAAAGTAACTCCACGCTTCTCCAGTTCTTTAATTGCACCGGAAAAGCATGCAAACTGATGTTCCGTAAATGCTCTGCCTGCTTCTCCTTCATCCGCTACTGCAAAATGAGTAAAGATTCCCTCATGAATCAAACCCGGCAGATTGCAGACGCGCTCAATCGCATCGAGCGAAGCTCCATCGCGCTCAGGCTGCTGATAAACAAAACCAATTCGGCTCATACCGGTATCT
Organism: Caproicibacterium sp. NSD3; assembly: GCF_053613275.1. Classification (NCBI taxonomy): domain Bacteria; kingdom Bacillati; phylum Bacillota; class Clostridia; order Eubacteriales; family Oscillospiraceae; genus Caproicibacterium; species Caproicibacterium sp. NSD3. Next base: position 542,794 of record NZ_CM132119.1, on the reverse strand, counting down.
AATTTTACATGACAGCGAACTGTTGTCCCCTGCCGAACCGCTTCTTGGTTCAATGCTTCGGCATATTCTTCAGAAAGCAATGCCTGTGAAATATTTAAAGCACAAAGCTGTCCCGCCATCTTAGGCGGCGTATAGCCAAGAATCAAAATCGGCAGATGCACTTTTTCGTTGCGCAGCTGAATGGCCTCTTCCAAATTGGAAACTGCCAGCCAATCGGCACCCAGTTTCTCATAAAGACGAGCCAACACTTCAGAGCCATGCCCATAAGCATCCGCCTTTACGACGCAGCACATCTTGGTCCCCGGATGCAGTGCACCGCGGATTGCACGATAATTATACTCTGCCGCATCCAGATCGATTTCTGCCCAAGTACGTTTTAAATACTTATCCAAAATATTTTACACCCGATTCAAACAGTTTCTGGTCTTTTTCTCCGGGAACATTCTGATAGAGGTTTTCTCCTCTGCGCTCAGAATGGCCCATTTTTCCGAACACACGGCCATCGGGGCTGGTGATGCCCTCAACTGCGCAATCAGAACCATTGGGATTCCATTCAATATCCCCAGAAGGAATTCCGCAGGGCGTTACATACTGTGTAGCAATCTGTCCATCTTGGATCAACTGTTTCATCACAGCATCGCTTGCCACAAAACGTCCTTCTCCGTGAGAAACAGGAATCGCAAACAAATCTCCTGCCTCTACTCCCGACAGCCATGGGCTCTTTACACTGGCAACACGCGTATAAACCATCCGGGAAACGTGCCTGCCCAACGTATTAAAGGTCAAAGTCGGGGCTTTCTCACTAGGTTCCACAATCTTGCCATACGGAACAAGACCCAGCTTAATCAGTGCCTGGAATCCATTGCAGATTCCCAAGATCAAGCCATCCCGTTGCTCCAGCAAGCGGGAAACCGCTTCTGCAATTCTCGGATTGCGGAAAGTAGTTGCAATAAATTTACCGGAACCGTCCGGTTCATCACCGCCGGAAAATCCTCCCGGCAGCATAATGATCTGGCTTTCATCGATCATCTGCTCCATTTTACGGATCGTCTCTTCAATCCCGGAAGCAGAAAGGTTTTTAACCACCAATACACGAGGATCACCGCCGGCACGGCGAAATGCCTTTGCAGAATCATATTCACAGTTCGTCCCTGGAAATACCGGAATAAAGATTCTGGGCTTAGCCGCCTTAATCGCCGGCACTTTCTGATTGCGCTGAGTAAAGAGCGGCACTGTAAACTGAACCGGCTGCTCATTCGCATGACTCGGGAAAATTTTCTCAAGAGTTCCCATCCAGCAGGAAATCAAAGAATCAATTTCCATTTTCTGTCCCTGCAGTTCGATCACAGGCTCTTCTGTAGTCTCTCCAAGAAGGGTTGCTCCCTGCGGCAAAGAAACATTTTCTTTGAGTTCCAAGATTAGGTCTCCGCTGTGCGGACGGAACAAAAGTGTTTCATTTTCGGCTTCTTTTGCAAAGCGAACACCGATCTTATTGCCGAAAGCTGCTTTTGCAATAGAAGCTGCTGCGCCGCCTTCTTTGACAACGGAAGCAGAAAGAACTTCTCCTTTTTCCATCATTTGATGAACCATCTGATAGACTTTTTGAATGCCGCCAAAATCGGGCAGCAATCCGGTCTCGGAATCCTGCGGCAATGAAATCAGCACCAACTTGTGATTGGCCCCCGAAAGCGCTGCCGAAATCGTCTTGCTTGCTTTTGTCATCGCAACTGCAAAGCTTACTAAAGTTGGAGGAACATCTAAGTCTTCAAAAGTACCGGACATGCTGTCTTTTCCGCCGATGGAAGGCAGTCCAAGTTTCAGCTGTGCAGTCAGAGCGCCTAAAAGCGCTGCCATCGGTTTTCCCCAGCGTTTTGCATCTTCTGTCATCCGTCCAAAATACTCCTGAAACGTCAGCCGTGCTTTTAACGGGTCTGCTCCAATTGCGCAAAGTTTCGAAAGGCTTTCCACAACTGCCCATGCAGCTCCATGGAACGGAGAAAACTCAGAAATTCCCGGAATATAGCCGTAACCCATCGCTGTGGCATCATCTGTTTCGCCTTCGACCGGCAGTTTAGCTGCCATCGCTTCTTCCGGCGTCAACTGAAATTTTCCGGCAAAAGGCATCAGCACCGTTGCAGCACCGATCGAAGAATCGAACCGTTCCGAAAGGCCCTTCTGGCTGCAAACATTGAGGCGGGAAAGATTCTCTGTAAACGCTTCAGAAAGAGGCTTTCCACAAAGCTCCTGCGGAACGATTTCCCGATAGGCGTTTGCTTTTACCTTCAAAAGATCGTCGCCGCCCTTTGGTGCACAGATCTCTACATCTGTTTCCTGCGTAACGCCGTTGGTATCCAAAAATGCACGGGTGATATTGACGATCTCATCTCCGCGCCAGAACATCTGCAGGCGCGGCTCTTCTGTAACGACCGCCACAATCTTCGCATTTAAGTTTTCTTCTCCGGCAGCCTTAATAAATGCGTCAACATTTTCCGGCGCTAAAACGACGGCCATGCGTTCCTGGCTTTCAGAAATCGCCAGTTCTGTTCCATCAAGGCCCTCATATTTCTTCGGTACTTTATCAAGGTCAATTTTTAATCCGGGGGCCAGCTCTCCGATTGCAACCGAAACGCCGCCGGCTCCAAAATCATTGCAGCGTTTAATCAGCGTGGAAACTTCGGGTCTGCGGAACATTCTCTGCAGTTTTCGTTCTGTCGGAGGATTTCCTTTTTGTACTTCTGCGCCGCACTCTTCTACACTTTCTTCTGTATGTGCTTTAGAAGAACCGGTTGCGCCGCCGATTCCATCACGGCCGGTGCTGCCGCCCAAAAGGACAATCACATCGCCTGTTTGCGGCTCTTCTCTCACGACATTCTTCTTGGGAGACGCTCCAATAACAGCACCGATTTCCATGCGCTTTGCAACATAGCCGGGATCATAAAGTTCCTGCACTTGTCCGGTAGCAAGACCAATCTGGTTGCCATAAGACGAATAGCCCTGGGCTGCACCGGTCGTAATTTTTCTGGTAGGAAGTTTTCCATGCAGTGTTTTCTCAAACGGAGTACGGGGGTCTCCGCTGCCGGTAACACGCATCGCCTGATAAACATAAGCTCTGCCGGAAAGCGGATCGCGGATTGCACCGCCTAAGCAAGTTGCCGCACCGCCAAAAGGTTCAATTTCCGTCGGATGGTTATGGGTTTCATTCTTAAACTGTACCAACCACTGCTCCGTTTTTCCGTCAATCGTGACCGGAACTTCGATCGAGCAGGCATTGATTTCTTCACTCTCATCCAAATCCGGAATCAAGCCACGCTTTTTTAAGGTCTTTGCTCCGATGCAGGCCATATCCATCAAAGAAACAGTTTTATTACGGTCTCCGTACACTTCTTTACGAGTATCAAAATACAGCTTGACCGCTTCTTCAATCGATTTACTAACCGCTGATTTTTGAACGTCAATCTTCTTTAGACGAGTGCTGAACGTCGTATGGCGGCAATGATCACTCCAGTAAGTATCAATGACCCGCAGCTCCGTAACGGAAGGATCTCTCTTTTCATCCTTCTTAAAATAATCCCTTACAAAGCAAAGGTCTTCCCAACTCATGGCAAATCCCATAGAGCCATAGTATTCCTGTAGCTTTTTCTCGTCCCACACAATAAAGCCCGTTACCCGAGCAACATTTGCCGGAACCTCTGCCCGAAGGTTGAGATCTTCCGGTTTTTCGAGAGAAGCTAAGCGACTTTCGACAGGGTTTACCATATAAGATTTGATTTTATCAAGGTCTTCTTGAGAGAGCTTCCCCTTAACCGCAACCACACGAGCAGTTACGACCTGCGGCCGCTCTCCTTGGGTTAAAAGCTGAACGCACTGGGCAGCGGAATCAGCTCGCTGATCATACTGTCCCGGCAGATATTCCATTGCAAAAATTCCAAAGCCCTCCGGCACAGGATAGGTTTCTTCATAAACGTTATCCACATTGGGTTCAGAAAAGATCTGATCCCGTGCGCGTACAAAATCCTCCCTGGAAAGTCCCTCTACATCATAACGGTTGATCAGCCGCAGTTCTTCGAGGTTTTTAAGTCCCAGATTTTCCACAAGATCCTTCCGCATCTGCTGCGCCGCAACATCAAATCCGGGCTTTTTTTCTACAAATACTCTGATGACCTTTGACATTCGTTCCCCCGTTCCGCCGACCTTCAGATCGACTCATTGTAACAATGATTCCCGCGAAAAATCACGGTATGCCATATTTTTTTATTTTATCACAAAAGGCTGCAGGAATAAAGCAGAAAAACGAAAAAGCACAAACAAACAACTGGTAAATTGCCGGCTAAATATAGATGTTTTTACCGTTATTTCTGTAATGATCCGTATAAACAAGATTGCCAGTCTAAATTTGATTGGTTCCTGTTCTACAATATAAAATTCACCGGTTTAGAAAAGACATTCCTAAGCCGGTGAATTTATATGTGTATCAAGTTTTAAATCTCATTTTTTGAAATATAATTTTTACAAAAACGGGGTCGTAATCAAATGAAATGCCATACAGCTGAGAATTCCGAGGACCGTCGGGATCAACGCCGCCAGTGCCGTCCATTTTCCGCTGCCGGTCTCTTTATGAATCGTCAAAAGTGTTGTTGAGCAAGGCCAATGCATTAAGGAAAAAAGCATCATACAAATTGCAGTCTGCCAAGTCCATCCGTTTGCAACAAAAAGCTGTTTCATCTCCAGCAGATTCCCCAATTCGAGAATACTTCCCTTTGCCATATATGCCATGATAATAATTGGAATTACAATTTCGTTTGCAGGGAATCCCAAAATAAATGCGATTAAAATCACACCATCCAATCCCATAAGCTTTGCAAATGGGTCAAGAAAAGCTGCGCTGTGGTTTAAAAGGCTGACCCCTCCAACCGTAACATTTGCCATCAGCCAAATAATAAGGCCAGCAGGTGCCGCTACTGCAACCGCTCTTCCCAATACAAAAAGGGTTCGGTCAAAAATAGAACGCACAATTACTTTTCCAATCTGCGGCTTTCGATAAGGCGGCATCTCCAATGTAAACGAGGAAGGAATTCCTTTTAAAAGTGTCTTAGAAAGCAGCTTCGTAACCCCCAGCGTGACAAGGACTCCCAATACGATTACAGCGGTCAAAAGCAGTGCCGAAAGGAAAGAAGAAGCTGTACTACCGGATGCGCCGATAAAAAACATGACAATGATTGCAATCAACGTCGGAAATCTGCCGTTGCATGGTACAAAATTATTTGTCAAAATTGCGAGAAGTCTCTCTCTTGGGGAGTCAATAATCCGGCACCCGACGATTCCGGCTGCATTACAACCAAATCCCATGCACATAGATGTCACAATTTTGTATTAGATTCTCCAGCTAATTTCTACGGACTCTCCATCAATCCAGATAGACTCTATCATAGTCGATAAGAGTAATCTTTTTTTCTCTAGCGAGTCAGAAGAAAGGATATCATCTGCAGATTTTAAGGCCTTTATAAAGTCTTCTTTTCGTCCATTGTCTGCCCCCTGTTGTGCAGATATCAGTTTCTCTTTTACGGTATCTCGTTTACTTTGCAGCTCCTGCAGCCTAGAAGATATTTGGTCTATCGGAATTGTTCCTACCTGGTACAGATCAAGCATCCTGGATATCTGCCGATCCAATTCCGCAAGTCTATCTGATAACGCTTTGGTCTCATCTTTCGTACTCCTAGACTTTCCAACCACTTCATTGAAATAATCTTTATCATACTGCAAACGATTTATTTGCGCAATTACCGCCGCATCTAATTCCTCAATTTTGTAATTGGTATTTTTACAATTTGGATCAGTTATAAATTTCTGACTGCTCTTAGAGCGGGAATAGCATTTATAATACCCGTGATTAGCGCTGTATCTCGCCCCACAGCGAGCACAATAAACGAGACTGGATAAAAGATACCCCGCCCGAAAAGGCGTTTTCTGGGCGCTGGTTTTGGCTTCTTCCCGCGCTGATGAACTAAGCAGTTTTTGTACTTGATGATACTCGGCGTCTGATACGATGTGATCCTGTACTCCATCATAAGACTTTCCTTTAAATTTCACTTTTCCAATGTATACACTGTTTTTTAAAGTGTTAAGCACAGCTCGTGATGAATTCCAACCACCGTATTTTTTGTGCATATACTTATAAATCGAGTTGACGGATTCGCCGCCCAAAAATCTTTGATAAACCTCTTGCACTTGCTTTGCTGTAAACTCGTTTACAATCAATTTTCCGTCGATGTAATCATATCCCCGCGGAGCATTTCCCCCACCGTGGAAATATCCGGCTTTGCTGCGACCGATGCGGCCCATTGTAAAGCGTTCAGTAATCTGATCTTTTTCCAACTGTGCAAAGACAGACAGGATTCCAATCATGGCACGCCCAAACGCGGTTGACGTATCAAAATTTTCCGACATGCTAACAAATTCCACACCGTTTGCGATAAACTCATCCTCTATCAAAGTCAGTGTATCTTTCTGAGAACGGGACAAACGGTCAAGTTTATAAACTGCTACCATATCAAGCCGGTGTAAGCGTATATCTTTTAGCATCTGCTGTAATGCTGGGCGATCAGTATTTCCACCCGAAAATCCGGCGTCCGGATAGATCTTATATATTCTCCATCCTTTCGCTTTACAATAGGCTTCTAACCGCTCTTTTTGCTCAGGTATGGAATAATTCTCTAATTGATTTTCCGTTGACACACGGACATAACACCCTACGCGGGAAAACGACGATTGCTGCAAAGTATCACCTCTCTTGACTTTTAGATGAACGACTGGTATAATAAAACTCCATTTATTTCCATCGGCTCCGGCCGTTGATCTCCGCCTGTTGGTATTGCAAGTACCAGCAGGCGAATTTTTTTATTTAATTACTTTTATTACTTCAAATCGTAATTCTGTTCCCCTAATTTTTCTCCGCCTATTCCTTTTGTGGCCTTAAGGGTAACAGGAGTTGTGGTATCGGATAACTCATATGCTACTGCATCTTCCACAGTCCCATCTTTTTTTATCTCTTGCATTTGGGAGTCTGAGAACTGACTATCTGGAAGCATACCAACCTCTAAGGTATTAACTTTATTGGGATCATTATCCTGTATTGCTTTAAACATTGCAATCCAAGCAGACATCGAAGTAATCTTTTCTTTTCCAGAAAGATTTGTTGTCTTATACCAAAAAGCAATTACAGGTTTTTTTCCATACTCGTTTCCTTTTTCTCCTGGCTGTATTACTTTATATTTTTCAATTTCAATTTTGACATCCTCGCTAACTAAAACGTTATCCTTAAAATAATATTTGGCTTGGGGCGCAGAACTAACCGGTGCAGAACTGCTACTTGCAATGGCCGATGACGAAGCTTTACTGGAAGAAGCTGTTCCTTCTCCACAAGCGGTCATTGCCAAGCACATAGCCGTTGCCATCAAAAAGCAAATTACCTTTTTCATAAAATCTCTCCTTTAAATATAGATGATTACAATATATCCCAATAGGTGACAACAATCAATCCCTTATTTCCAATTTCGCACCAAAAATTAAGTTCATGTCCCAAATTTGTCCCATACAAAAATGTTATCCTAAATTTAGTCGATTTTTTAGTTGATTTAGTCGAATGGACGTTCTATAATAAAAGCACGCTACCGGAACAAACGTGCGGATTTTTGGAGATGGAAATGCATGGAATTAAGACAATTGTTAATGAATGAAATTAAAAAGGAGTTAGAAGGGGCAACTAACAGACAATTGAAATTATTAATACAATTTTTAGAGAGTTGGATATGAAAAAGGACGATGCTTATGCATCGTCTTTTTTTTGTAAGTCTTCTGCAAATTTTTTTATGACTTCCCAGTCTGACTCATTGAGACGGGATAAAGCTGAAATAAATCGTGCTTTAAAACTATTTTCATCCTTTAATGCTTTACCTAAAAAATCAGCTACTTCCTCAGCTGGATCAGGGTCTGGAAAGGCTTTTCCTTTTCCAGTCCTGATCCAATTTTCATTTGCACCAAACACTTGGGCAATTAACATGATGATTTTGTCAGTTGCCTCTCTCTCTCCATTTTCAATTTGAGACAAGTATGTTTGAGCAACCGCAATTCTTGATCCGAATTCTTTTTGACTCATTGCAAGAGATACTCTTATTTCTTTAATTCGACTTCCAATAGTCATTATATCACATCCTTCAGATATTATTATATCTTAAAATATTACAAAAGCAATATTTTTATTAAACTTTTTCAATAAAGTATTGCAATTTAATTACTATAGTGATAATATAATATTGCAAAAGAGATAAAAGTGAGGTGAAAATGCAATGACTGACTTAGAAAGGAAAGCTCTTAAGAACTTAGCTGCTATTTATAATAAGCTCTCTGATGATGATAAAGACCGATTAACTACATTTGCCGAGGGCATGGCAAACGTGCGTGATCGGGTAAAGCAAGAAGTGGCTTAACCGAAAAATCGGCGTAAAGTCGGACAAATGGCGTCCATCGAAAAGAAATCCGCTTAAAAGGAAGTGAAAAAGATGAAAAACAGAAGAAAAGATGTCGCCCAGAGAACGAGTTCCGAGGGCGACAAGAAATTTGTAGAACCAATTAAAGGCGCAAAATTCATTGACAAGATCACGGCTGATTTATCCAGTCGTGATATTCGCGGAGAACGGTCAAAGTGAGTTCCAAATTGGCATATATCGACTTGCCAATTTTCCCATCTACTTTCTCACAGTGCGTTGAAATGCTGTCAACCACTTTTGACCAGTCCTTTGAGTCCATAAGTTTCATAAACTCTGAAAAGTCCTTATCCATATTTTATTACCTCCTTTCCCCACAATTCTACATTGGAAAGGAAAAATTTTCAAGGAAGGAAGTGAGAAAGGAATGAAAGACTTAACAGGCCAAAGATTTGGAAGGCATGGCAAACGTGCGTGATCGGGTAAAGCAAGAAGTGGCTTAACCGAAAAATCGGCGTAAAGTCGGACAATCCAGCAATCATATACATTTTGGGAGGTGATTTTATGTATATGCAACTCGGGGGAAAAACCGTACATATTACTAATCGCATGAAAGACGGAACCATCAGAGAGTCGATGGATGGATATGTAGTTCCTGTTAATGAGACAACGCTTCCTGCCTATCATCTCATCGCCCAAGCGTGTATAGAAAAGATGGAAGAGGAAGCTAAGAAAAACCAAAAGTAATTAAAGAACCAGGACGTTTAAATTTTCAAACGTGGACAAGCCCTAATTAACCTGAAAAAGGAGGCAACAAAAAAGGATGGATATTACCACAATCTCTTTAATTTTAGCCATATTATCCATACTGCTCGGAATCAGTTCCGAAATTATCAGCAGAAAGTGAAACACGCAACTTCTTTCTATTAGTATAAATCAAGAGATCAAATGTCGTATCTTTAGAAAAATCCTCTTTCATCTCGAGGGGTAGATAAAGTATAAAATATCCGCCTAAAGTACCATATCCCTCGATTTCAAAAGGAATTTCCTGAGAAAAGATCTGCTGTTCATCTGTAATCTTCCCACCTGACCGCGTTGTAAATTTCCACACTTCGTGTTTTGGAAATGCAAACTCATATCTTTTATTATTGTGCTCTAAAAACATACGAGAAATAGCAATCTTTCTTGACGATCTATTTTCAAATATGAGTCGTGCAACTAACATCGCTCTTTTATCATAGCGCTCCCCACAAGTATGACTTTTATATAAAACCTGCAAATGGCACGAAGATTCCCAACAGGATTTTATAAAGTTATACAGTGATAAAAAGAAGCCGATGATTGCAATCATAAAAGTTATATTATCTTTTGAAAATTCAACCATAATTATCACCTCCTCTCCACCCAAATAATACCACTGGTGATAGAAGAGGACAAGTTTAGAAAGAAGGAATCGGCATGAATCTATTTGAGTATATCGGCCTCGTCGCGGTAATCACAATTGCGATCCGTGCCGTCAAAGCAATCTCGATTGAACGTTACCGCAAAAAGGCCATTCGCAACTGGGCGCACGAGCAAAGGCAAATTGATCGCAGAAAATCACAAAATCGTGAAGAAATGAGGCGCAGCTATGAATGAACATAAAAATACCGCCCAGAGCGCTACCAACACTCAGGGCGGAAAGGAAACCACTAATAATTTAAAAGTACCGCAGAATAAAGGATTTGTCAAGCGAAATATCGTCGCTTATAAAGGGATCGGTCCAGAAAGAGGAAAAACTGTGCCCGCAGATGACGCTCTTCCCTATGCCATGCTTCGCTGCGGAATCGCATTTGATTGCTCTGGAAATACAGGCGACTGCCGGCAGGAATTTATGAAAACGCTAGTCGATTGGTTTTATTCCGGGAATTGGCTGCCGATCACAATAGAAAGGGAGTATCTGCTTTGAAGTTAACGCATAAACAATGGTTATCTGAGCGCCGCAAATCAATCGGTGGTTCAGATGCCGCTGCCATTGTTGGTTTAAACCATTATGTGACTCCATATATGCTCTGGGCAGATAAGACCGGTAAACTTCCGGACAAACCGGATAATGAAGCCATGCGGCAGGGTCGGGACTTGGAGCAGTATGTTGCAAGCCGTTTCATGGGAGAAACCGGAAAAAGAGTACGGCGCCGGACTGATTTTTTCTGCAGCAAGTCATTCCCATTCGCTCATGCGAACATTGACCGTGCAGTCGTCGGGGAACGTGCCGGACTCGAATGCAAGACCACCAGTGTTATGAACCTTAAAAAGTTCAAAAACGGAGAATTCCCGGAAAACTATTACGTCCAGTGCATCCATTATCTGGCCGTGACCGGATGGGACCGCTGGTATTTAGCATGCGTGATTTTGGGACAGGGGTTCAAATGGTTCACGATCGAACGTGATCAAGCCGAGATTGACGCGCTGATGAAAGCGGAATCCAACTTCTGGAATACATATGTTGTCCCAAATATACCGCCTCCGGTAGATGGTCTTCCCCCTACCAGTGAAACACTCGAAACCATCTTTCAAAACAGTGATCCGGCAAAAGAGCCGGCGGATCTGCAAACCTGTCATGACCTCATTCAGCAATACTGCAGCACCAAAGATCTCATTAAGTCCTATCAGCAAGAACTCAATCAATATAAACAGGCGCTGCAAAGTGAGCTTGGAGAGCGCGAGTCAGGAATATGCAGCAATTATACCGTCAGCTGGAAGCAACAAACCAGGAGCAGTTTTAATCTCAAACAATTTGCTTCCGATCACCCGGAAATAGACCTCCGTTCTTATCTTAAAGAATCAACATTCAGAAAATTTGATATAAAGGAGAATTCAAAATGACCTCCATCCAAAAAGCTACTGAAAGCACAGCAACGGCGAAAGCCGAAAAGCACACCATTCAAGCCTACATTCAAAAGATGCAGGGAGAAATCAAGAAAGCCCTTCCCTCCGTTTTGACGCCGGAACGTTTTACCAGAATTATTTTATCGGCTCTTTCTACCAATCCGCAGTTGGGAGCAACAACACCTCAGTCTTTCCTCGGCGCAATGATGACTGCCGCACAGCTCGGTGTCGAACCGAATACCCCCTTAGGGCAAGCCTATCTGATTCCATATAAAAATCATGGAACTCTGGAATGCCAGTTTCAACTCGGCTATAAAGGTTTAATTGACCTTGCCTACAGATCCGGCCAAATCAGCGTTATCCAAGCGCACACCGTTTACGAACATGATGAATTCGACTATGAATTGGGGCTTGAACCAAAGCTTCATCATGTACCGTGCAAAGACGCCGACAAAGGAAATGCTGTTTATTTCTATGGCATGTTTAAGACAAAAGACGGCGGATATGGATTTGAAGTAATGAGCGTCGATGACGTACGCGCCTTTGCCAAACGATACAGCAAAGCATACAGCAGCAGCTATTCCCCCTGGTCAACCAACTTTGAAGAAATGGCAAAGAAAACTGTTTTGAAGCGTGCCCTCAAATATGCTCCATTAAAGACCGAATTTGTCCGTGGAATGTCAGCAGATGAAACTATCAAGACTGAGATTTCGGATGACATGTTCAGCGTTCCTACTGAATACATCGAAGCGGAAAGCGTTGAAGTCGACGAAGAAACCGGAGAGGTCAAAGAACCATGACCGTTTTCGCAGAAAGCAAGACACAGAGCCGGGTGGGTGGATCGTGGTACAGGCTCTTATTCGGGAGGTGATCTTATGGCTCGTCCTGCTAAGGACGGGATTGATTATTTTCCTCTTGATGTTGATTTTCTCCAAGATGATAAAATCCGGCTGATCAAAGCCGAATTCGGATCAAAAGGGATCCTGATTGTGATCTCTCTATTGTGCGATATTTATCGCACTACTGGATATTACAAAATGTGGGACAAAGATTCCTGCCTCCTCATGGCTGACGCTGTCGGTTGTGGGATCGTCCCCGAGAACATAACGCAGGTGGTGCAAGGGTGTCTGCGACGTTCCATTTTCAATAATGGGGTTTTTCAGATGTTCGGCATTTTGACATCGGCGGGTATCCAGCGCAGGTACATACGTGCAGTATCTACCCGTGAAGAAATACAGATCATAAAAGAATACTGGTTACTGGACTCATCTGATAAAAAAGACGTTCCAACCAGCATTCTTAATAAGGTCACCTTTAAAACTGTAAATTCAGAGAAAACCAATGTTAATTTAGAAAATAATGCCGTTAATTTGCAAATTAATCCCCAAAGTAAAGGAAAGGAGAGTAAAGGAGAGAAGAGTATAGAACAGATAGGTTCAACCGCAAAAGCGGTTTCACCCGCCTCTCCTCCATTCATCTCTCTTATTCTTCGTGATAATTCCTATTATCAGGTTACTGAACGTCAGATCGAGGAATGGAGAGCGTTATATCCAGCAGTCGATATCGAACAGGAATTTCGAAAAATGAAAGGCTGGTGTGACACCAACCCAAGCCGCAGAAAAGTGAAAAGCGGAATCAAAAAGTTTATTAATTCATGGCTTTCCAGATCACAGGGTAAAAAGGAAATCCCGCAGCCCCAAAACGGAATAACAAATGATTGGGACGAATATCTTAAAAACAGTATGAAGGAAATGACCCATGATTTACCATAACGATCCGGCAGAAACTGGGCTGCTGTTGGAACACAATCCATATGGGTTTCGGGTTAATATCAACCACCCGGCCGTTCTGCCGCTATATAAGCGTTACAAACGCTGGAAGGGGATTGCAGACTGGTGTCCCCTCTCTGACAGTGAACGGCTGGATTTTGAAAAATACATACTGCCAAAATTGGAGGTTATGAAAAATGAGTCTTGATTACCACACACTCCCTGTTGAAAGACTTCAGCACCGCATTGATAGTCTCAAAGAAGCGCTCAATTTTAATCGACAACTTGGGAAAAAGGAATCGGTATCCGCTGCAAATTCAGAAATTGAAATCATTCAGGCCGAACTCCTTCGGCGCAAAAAAGAAATGCAAAACGGGAGAAACGTTTTTCCATGAGAATTGACGACTTAAGTCAACTTGGTCCGGCTGTCCGTGCCGAACTGGAACGGCAAATAAAAGAACGTCAAAAGCAAAACCAGCAAAAAGAGCACTGCAAACCGAAACGATCAGATGAATTTGACAGTCAGCTGGAACGCAACTTTTACATAACTGATCTTCTTCCGAAAATCCTAAGCGGACAGATCATCGACATAGAGTTACACAAAAGTTTTGAGTTGCTTCCGAAAAGCGAGTACTGCGGCCTAAGATTGCCCTCAGCGCGTTACACTCCCGACTTTCTCATAACTTACCGCAATGGAACCATAGAAGCCATAGAAACGAAATCAAAGGCCATACGAAAGCTCCAAAGGGATTACATATACCGCCGAAGGTTATTCATCGAAAAATACTGCCGTCCAAATGGATGGGCTTTCCGAGAAATTATTGTAGATTAAAAATGCCACTAAAATAGCGACAGAAAGAATTCTAATATGAAAAATATTCTGTTTTCTCGTGAATGTGATTCCGTCAAAGTAATCCAGGTAATTCAAACCAAATCAGCACGTGGTTCCGGAACGGAAGATCAGCCATGCCGGACCTGGAATTGTAGAAGTTTGGATTTCAAGCCTATAGCAAAAAGAAGAGGCAGAGTAATTAACTCCGCCTCTTCCCTCACAGCCTGTTGAATTGTCTTCTAATCCCCATTGCCATATAGTCCGCCATTTGCAAGGCTTGAGCGCTGATTTCATCAAACGTTTCAACACCTTTTGCATACTGACCATCAATCCGCAAAACAGCTTCTGATTCTGTCATTTTCAGGTGATTATACAGCATTGCCTGCCATTCCTTTTTTGACCAAAAGCAGTTGATGCTTGCAAGAAAAGTAGCAATTTCGTCGGCATTATCATACCATTTTTTCCGCTGCGCCTCGACCTCGTCTGCTTTACCGTCTTTTGCAGCATTAACAAGACTTGCTGCAATTGTAAGGTGCTCCGTTAAAAGGTCTTCAAACTTCTTCGCTTTTTGCTGCCCATAATACGGCGTTAAAGCCTTTGCAAAATCTTTTGGGTTTTGCAAAAGACGATCGGTAACATATTTCAGATCGTCTAAGCTGGATACTGTACTAATGATGATCATTCTCGTCCACACAACGTGTTGTGTCCATAGATCACGAAAAACAAGTGTTAAATTCATTCGATTGCGACAGTTATTCATAAAAGGTACTCCTTATCATTTGGCTGCTGCCCTTAAAAACATAGATAACAATAGAATATGCAGAGATAAACAATATTGTAAATATAAAATTATTTTATGGAGGAATGTTTTGAATGGAACCAATGACGCCAGATCAGATCAAGAAACTTTTGCAGAAATATTACGACATTCCTCAAATGATTGATGAAGAATTGGCTACGATCCGGCACTGCCAGGAAGAACGAGGAAAGTTTTCTCTTTCCTCCCCTACCCTCTCTGGGCTACCGACAGGAAAAGGCAGCACCAGCGATCAAACCGCAAACACAGCCATGCGAGATAATACCGTCTATTTTGACCGGCAGATTGAATCCTGTCGAAAGCGTATTGCCCGTCTGCAGGAACAGCAGGACTGGTGCCGAGTGGCATTAGGAACATTGGGACTGACAGAAAGACGCATCTTAGAGCTCGCTTATTTAGGCCCCAAAAATCCAACTTTAAGAAAAGAATGGGATGGCCGGAGACCTGCATGGAAACAAATTGCAGCCGATATGCATTATGACGAAGATTGGACGCGCAAAAAAGTGTATGGATTACTAAAAGAACTTTCAGACCTTTCTCCGCAAGAAGTCTTTAATTGGACAGCCTATTGAAAAATAACACCCGGTTTCTACTGCTTTCTACTGGAAAATACGGAATACTCCGGCATCAATGTGTGCTAACATATAATTACGGAATTTCGCAGAGAGGGGCTTTTAAAAGAAGCTCCTTTTTTTATACCGTTTTTAGTGCAGGCCATGCGGGTCTCTGACAAAAAGGAGATTACACATGGAAAACTATATCAATCATATTTTTAATGAAGACTGCATTGCCGGAATGCACCGGCTGCCCGATCACAGTGTAGACATGATCCTCACCGATCTCCCGTATGGAATCACGGGGTGTCGCTGGGACAGCCTTTTACCATTTGACCAACTATGGGAACAATATCTTAGAGTCATCAAAGATCACGGTGCAATTTGTTTAACCGGATGCCAGCCTTTTACGACGCAACTTATCAACAGTCAACCAAAACTTTTCCGATACTGCTGGTACTGGTACAAAAATCAACCGACCGGATTCGCCAACGCGAAAAAAATGCCCCTGCGGTGTATTGAAGAAGTATGTGTATTTTACAAGCATCTCCCCACTTACAATCCACAGGGACTAATTATTTTGGACAAGCCAGTCAAAAGAAATGGTAAAAAGGTTCCTGCCCATGGAGACTCTGTTTACCGTATAGACAACAGTCTATCCCATGACACAGAAACCTGTATTGTACATTACCCGCGTCAGCTATTGGAAATCAAGTGCGAGCGCGGCCTACATCCAACCCAAAAGCCGGTAGCGCTATTTGACTACCTGATTAGGACTTACACGAATCCGGGAGAACTTGTCCTCGACAGCTGCTGCGGCAGCGGAACGACTGCGGTTGCATGCAAACAATCCAAGCGAAATTATGTGTGCTGGGAAATTGACCGGCAGTATTATCAAACAGCTATAAACCGATTACAAGACAAATAGTCTTTTTCCTACCCCCATAAAGCACCTGGTCAATAAGCTGGGTGCTTTTTTGCTTTTATTTTTTTAATAAATATGCATTTAAAGTATTAAATAATAAAATTTGTAAATCTTTAATTAAAGTTAGTCTTTAAAGGCTAATTTTGCATAACATATATGGGATTATTGAAAAGCTTATTTTTCCCCTCCAATACAAGTGTTTCTTCTTTTCCTCTGACAATCTGTATTGACTTTTTCAGACAAAGACTCTATTATTTGGAAAGAGAGAGGTGAGAATTTCTGCTTTTTGTTATACAATAAATTTTAGCAATAAAAATGGCTATTGACTAAAGATGAGAAATTTGATATTATAAATTTGCAACTATGGTTCAGTTGCAAACAAAAGCAGACAAAATAAAGGATGAGTAAAAAAGAAAAATTGATAAAACGCATATTAACGTTTCCTACCGATTTTACTTATGATGAATTAAGGGCTCTATTAATAAGTCTTGAATTCGAAGAAGATACTAAAGGTAAGACGTCTGGCTCCGCTGTTTCTTTTAAACATAAAAGCAGCGGAGTTATGATATATATACATAAGCCCCATCCAACCTCAATACTAAAGTTATATCAAGTAAAAGCTGTTGTTAACAAGCTCAAAGAAAATGGTGATATCAATGAATAATCGACTACAATATAAGGGATATATGGCAAAAATTGAATTTAGTCCTGAAGATGAAGTCTTCTTTGGCACTGTTATGGGAACTGCTGATTTGATTACTTTTGAGGGAAACTCAGTAAAAGAACTGATCTGTGATTTTCATGAGGCTATTGATGGATATTTAGAATCATGTAAAAGACTTGGCAAAGAACCTGATAAAATGTACAAAGGTACATTCAATGTCAGAATCAGTCCAGAACTTCATAAGCAAGCTTCCGTATATGCTGAGCAAGAAGGAATGTCTTTAAATGAATATGTAGCAGATTCTATTAGAAAAAATGTTGCTGGATATGTAACAACGGAAGATCAATTAAGTATAGCTCTTTCTGATTATCAATCATTATGCAATTCCAACGATACAAAAAATGAATATCAAAAGCAGCCATATACTTATGGTTGTCTATATACCGGATCCAATCAAAAGGTATTAGTCGGAGGTAAAATAGGATGGAACTAAAAGATTTATTCAGTAAAAGCATGCTGAAGCTTAAACAAGTATCATTTTTAAACGATTATTTAAATGATAAGCCAGAAGGCACTATTAATTTTAAACTAGAAGACTCATTGAGTGATTTTTATAGGGATGATGAAAATCACAATAAAACATTTGTAAATTATAAAAGAAAAATTTATTCTACAAATACTAATAGTATTTGTCTAGAAGTTACTTTTCAATTCTGTTCAATAATTAAAGAAGGAATTAATCCATCAGATCAAGAGATTAAAGATTTAATTAATCAGAATAAACGCAAATTTGTATTATTTGCACCTGCAGAAGCATCCGTAATTATTTCAAATATTATGCAATCTGCCGGATTTCCTCCCATAGTTACACAACCGACTTATTTGGAAAATTCTCCTAAAGGGGAAAAAGAATAATTGTTAAGCGCAACAAATTATATGGACTCACATTAAAATTTTCTTAATAACTTTTTAGCGTCCTCCACTTCAGTGGTCGGCGCTATTTTTATACTCAAAAATTGACACTCGCTTTCGTACAAATTTATTCTTGAATTTTGTCTGTAAGGTAATTATTATGGAGAAAAGGAGAGGATAAAAATGGTACTTAGCAAAGCTGAACGGTTAATGCTTTATAATCAATATGAAATATTGAAAAAGTTGGAGGATTGCAAAATACATTCTCATACAGAGCTTTATGATATTTGCCAAGAGATATTAGTAAACGGATATAAACAGCAATACCAAACAATATTCGACGGATTTAGTGAGCCAATTTCTGATGATATAGCATCATTAGTTCAAAAGACATTGCAAATATATCAAATGCTATTAATGTCATACAACCAACTAAAACCGGAAGAAAAGGAGCAATTGGATACTGAAGATATTAAATTTGAAGGATTTGATGGAAACGAAGAGATTGAGTATTATTCATACGCAAAATTTTTGCTCGAAGTTTTTCAAAAATATCCTCAATTATATGATAAAAGATTTTATACGCTAAATTCTCATTGGCCAAACGCAACAAAATATCAGAACATGATTTCAAAGTTTGAATCTTTGAATACTCACGGCAATTTTTTAACACTAAAACAGATAAAAGCTATTGTTAATCCAAAATAGATTGTAAAATCATGGACGACCTTCGGGCCGTCCTTTTTTATACTCATTTTTAAGGAGGTGGCACCATGCTGCCATGTGATCATTGTCCACAGAACAACACTATAAAGACCGGGTGTCCAGCGTGTGCCCTCCCCTATTGTCCGCTGGATCCACATCACCGAATCAACCTCGATAAGCAAATACGCAATCTTGAGTGCCTTCCCCATCTCTCTATCCAACAAGAGGCTGATCTCAGACGTTTAAGGGCACAATGGGCTACTGACTTGATGCTGATCGGTCAGCACCCTCCGGGTGGTGGTCCTGAATGAAAGCTGTTGGACGTCCTTTTTTATACTTCGGAAAGGAGAAATTAAACATGTTATACCTTCCCGGCAAACTCTGCTGCCATCCCGGATGCAACCGGCTAGCTGGACCGAACGGGTATTGCTCTAAACACGGCGCACCTCCAAGAGATGCAACACGACATCGGCTATATGATCGCGACTGGCGGCGGGAAAGCAAAGCTTACCTTGCCAAAAACCCGTGGTGTGTGGAATGCCTGAAGCAAGGCAAGTACGTCCCAGCAACGGTAGTTGACCATATCAAACCGCATCGTGGAGACAGGCGTTTGTTTTGGGATAGGTACAACTGGCAGGGACTTTGCGAGCATCATCATAACCAGAAGACAGCAAGAGGAGAGTAGACGATATGGGATTAAGCAGATTAAGTGAGCAGTGTCGGAAGTGCCGGTATGCGAATACATGTCAACATAAGAGGATGGAAGCTGTTGCTGTTATGGCACAAGCCAGTATGCCTTCTGCTGAATCCGCCGCTATGCCTGCCTTAGTAAAGCACGATTACCGTAATGTCAAGATTACAGAGAACACGACCGTTACTATAGACCTTGAAGAGATGAAAGAAAATATGCGTAAGTCGTTTTATAAAGGTTTCCTTCGGAGTGCAACGTAACTCCCCCACCCGAAAAATGTTTTTAGCAAGTCATTTGGAGAGCGCAATGGATTCGTATATTTGAAAAATTCCCAATGGAAAAATTTCAGGTTACTAAAATAAAATTTCATTTCTGACAATAAAGCAATACTGCTAGATTAGAAGGGAGGACGATTGAGAATGCCAGCACCAATTGAAGCAAATTTCTCAAAAAAACATCTTACAAACAAAGAAAAAGACGATAAAAAGCAGGCAAAAGCAAGCGTCACTCCTAGCATAAAATTGAAAGTTCCTCGTCAAATTCGGGATAATGTCAACCTTTATCGCATCTGGAAGCAGACGCTCAAACTATATGATGGAACGGAACTGTTGAATGCGCTCGACACAAATCTGCTGGCGCGGTACTGCGAAGAAACGTATGCCCGAAATCGGCTTCTGCATCTGCGCGAACAGAAACAGAACATGACGGCTCTGCTTGATCGGAGTATTGACAAGTTGCGTGAAATCGTTCAGGACAGCGCTATCAAAGATGAGATTGGCAAAGCTAATTTTTCGAGTATTCTCGGCATTATCTCCATCGGCATGGAAAAGTTCAGTGTCGATACCGTGCTGAAGGTTGAAACAAGAATTGAAGCAAAGACGAAAATGCTCAATCAGATGGAGCTTTCTCTTTACATGAATCCACGTTCCCGTGCAGGTGCGGTGCCGCAGAAACCGGATAAGGAAGCGAGTGATGATCCAAATGCGGAAATGTTCGATTGATACAAGTGCTTATGTGAAGAACCTGGACGCTCTGCATCCGACGACGCGCTATGCCGTGGAAATTGTGGCAGGAATTCGCGGTCCGGTTTGCAAGTGGGAATGGCTTGCATGTGAGCGACATTTGAAAGATTTGCAGCGACAGGGAACTCCTGATTTTCCGTATGTGTTTGACGAAAGCCGGGCAGACCGTATTTTTGACTGGTTTGCGCGTTGCTGTCGGCATCCGCGCGGCGTTTTTTCCGGTCAGCCAATTATACTCAAACCTTTCCAGAAATTTGACCAGGGTTCAATCTTTGGATGGGTTGAAAAGAATACTGGCCGCCGGCGTTTCAAGAAAGCGTTTGAAATGCGTTCCCGCGGCAATGCCAAGTCAGTGGAGATGTCAGGTAAAGCAAATTATTTCATGTGTGCCGACTGTGTTTATCCGCCGGGACACCCGGAACAACGCGTTTATGAACTGACACCGGAAGTCGACTGTGTGGCTGTCGATCGGCAACAGGCTCGGCGCGTCTGGGATGATGCCGTGACAATGGGAAAATCCAGTCCGGACATATCAAAGCGACTGAAATTTCTTAATAACACAGTAAAGCATCGTACCCGAGGCGGGGAAATGAGACCGTTTTCAAAGGATACGCATAACAAAAACGGTGCGGCTCCGTGTTTGTGGGAAATCGACGAGTATCATGAACATCCCACATCAGCTTTCTATGATATCGGAGAATCTTCACAGGGCAAACGAGCACAGGATCTGCTGGATGTCATATCTACTGCGGGCAACAATGCTGAAAACAACCCGTGTAAAAAAGAATATGATACCTGCTGCAAAATACTGACTGGTGAAATTACTGCTGAACGGTATTTCGTAATGATCCGGCAATTGGATAAAGATGATAATCCACACGATTTTAGGAATCTGCCGAAAGCCAATCCCATGTTGCAGGACCCGGACGATTATAGCGAGAACCTTAAAAACGAGATCATGGAAGCACATGACATCGCCTTTAGTTCCGGGGATCAGGGTAAGATTCGTGAATGGCTTGTAAAGCGATGTGATCTTTGGCAGGAAGGCAGCACGGATAAATATTTTGATGGCTGCATGGATAAGTGGCATGAGAATGAGGTGTCTAAAGAGGAATTTGAAAAACTCACAAAAAGTCTCTCATGCCTTGTCGGTGGCGACCTATCAAAACGCATCGACCTGACAGGACAGGCATTCCTATTTCGTTTGCCGGACGGCCGGTATGCACTTCGGGCGCACGGATTTATACCGGACGCGGCAATTACAAAGCACGAGCATACCGACCGCGTTCCCTATCGGTACTGGTGCAATCAGGGATGGTGCACCGCCACGGACGGCGAAGTTGTTGACTATGATTACCTAATTGAAACTGCGCATCAAGAGGAATTCGATAACCACTGGAATGTGCTCGAATGGGATCTTGATGCTGCACTCGCAACGCAGATGGAAAACAATCTACAAAAGCAGAATTATAAGGTCACGGAAATCCGTCAAAATATCATGACGCTTTCCGAACCGACAAAGCTTTTCCGCGAGCTCACCATACAGGGCAAACTGATTCACGAAAAAAATGAGTGTCTTGATTGGTGTGTTTCAAACGCTTACCAATACAGTGATACGAATGAGAACATTCGCCTTTCAAAGAAAAACAAGGATGATTCACAGCGGATTGACTTGTTGGCGGCATCCATTGACTGCTTGGCCAGGACGGCGGCATTTGATGAAGCTCCGCAGGATATCAGCGAGGCAGTTCTTTCAGATGATTTTGGATTTTAGGTGATGAAAATGACAGAAAAGAATCTTTCCAGAGCAAATGAAATCTCGAATAAAATTAGACGGCTCGATGCCTTCATACGCACGGCGCAAAGGCTATGGGAAGGACAGCTTACGATAAAAAAGCCAAAGATGTGCTTCCATATTCTTGGATATGGTGCTTCCGGCGGTTCTGAAATTGAACTTAATACATCAGAAAAAGATGCAGTGCTGTCAGTATTGATTTCGGAGCGCGACACTCTCCAAAAAGAGTTGGAGGGAATGTAATGCAAAGGCTCAAAAGTCTTCTCCGTTTCCTGGACGACATTCTTGTCGGTCTCGCACTTATCGCTTTTGTGGTGGCTTCGTATCTTATCAATGCAGTTCTGGGGACGTATATCCTCGGGGCTGCATTTTTGGTAGCTGCTTTTTTTGCCGGTGTGTGGTTAAAAAGTCCGATGGCGGTAAAAATCATCAGTAAATTTCAGAAAAGGAAGTGATCCGGTGTGATTTTATCATCCATGCTTGCCCGTCAACCGCCCGGCCTAATGCCAATGTACCAAACGGGGGATGTTTTCGGTGGATGGAATTCGTCGTCGGGTAAAACAGTGACGATGGAGAATGCGAAAAACGTCGCCACGGCCTACCGTTGCATCAATGTGCTTTCCGATGACGTGGCGAAAATTCCGCTTTATACGTACAGCCGCCCGAAGCAAGACCAAATTAACCGGATCATGCCAGACGCCGAACTTCAAAATATTGCGTGGTTGTTGGAAGTTTCCCCAAACCGGTATATGTCGCCATTTATTTTCAAAAAATCACTGATTGAGTGGCTGCTCGGATGGGGAATGTCATTCATTTGGAGTCCCCCGCCGCAGGGTGGGAGCCGGCGGGAAATGTTCATTCTCCGCGGCGACTCTACACTGCCGTATTATGACGATCAGGGAAACTTGTGGTATCGGACCGTTTTTAACAACGGTGAAATATCATTTCTGCCGGCCGTTGAAGTCCTGCCACTGCTGATTAACAGTATCGACGGAATTTATGGTCGGTCGGTTATTGAATTTGCTCGTGAGAGTCTCGGTCGCCAGCTCGGCGCCTATGAGACGCAGGGTAATATTTATAAGCAAGGTCTTAACCCCGCTGGCATTATGACCGTAAACGGCGAACTGAGTCCAAAAGCGCGTGACAAAATGCGTGAAGAGTTTGAAAGCCGGATGGGCGGCTCGAATAATGCATACCGCCTTGCTATTCTTGACAACAAGATTGCAAAGTTCGAACCGATTACCATGCGACCGATCGACATTCAGTTTCTGCAGGGCATCCAGGCAACCGATGTTGAAGTCTGTAATTTCTTTGGCGTGCCACTGAACAAGGTCAATATGGGAAAGCAGGCTTATTCCAGCAACGAACAAAACAATCTGGACTATCTTGGCTCTACGCTGGACCCGTATCTTGTCCAGATTGAGCAGGGTGCACGGACGAAGTGGCTCCCAGAGGATAAGCAGGACACCGATTATTTCAAATTTTATCGGAAGGCCCTGCTCCAGATCGACGCCTCGGCTCGTGCGGACGTCAACAGTAAAAACATCAGTTGGGGCGTTACCAGTCCAAACGAGGCCCGCGAGGATGAAGACCTAAGCGGATATGATCAGGGGCAAAAATTCTGGATGTCGCGTAACTATTCACCGGTGGATAATCCTTTCTTCTCGCAGCCGCAGACTCCACCACAAACACAAGGGGGTGAAAATACAAATGAAAACGAAAATCAAACCTCAACGTGAAAGCAAAGCCGGAACGCTGAAAGCCATGGGAGACGCTCAGCAGGCCGACCTTGACCTTATCAATCAGTACACAAGAACATCGCTTACCACCGATCAGGTTTATACCATGAAACTTCAGCTTTGTGATAATGAAATAGACCGCCAGTTTGACCAGTTCTCGCCCGCCGCGCTGAAACAGCTCGCGGCGCTTTTTATTGGCAAAACGGTGATTTTCGATCACAGTTGGTGTGCAAAAAACCAGACGGCAAGAATTTACGACGCATCGGTTGAACCGGTGCAGGGCAAGTCAAACAGTCTCGGGCAGCCGTATCAGCGGCTTGTCGCAATGGCATATATGCTTAACCGGCCGGAGAACGAACCAGTTATTGCGGCCCTTGACGGTGGAATTCTCAAAGAAGGTAGCGTGGCATTTTGCAATGAAAAGAACACCTGTTCAATCTGCGGAAATGAGTATTATTCCTCAGATTGCCCGCACTGGAAAGGCGGGACCTACACTGAGAATGGTGTTACAAAGACGTGCTTCACTATGCTTGACGATGTGACCGACGCATACGAATTTTCGCTTGTGGCCGTACCCGCACAACCAGCCGCTGGAGTAACAAAGCAGTTTTGTACAAAAGATGGCCGTACACTCTCCACCGAAACACTGAAAAAGTTGTCCGCAGCGCGAAAGCTCCGTGATAAGGCGCTGGATTGTGTCCAGCAGGCCCGCACCATTGAGGATGAGCTTGTTGGGGATTG
Organism: Caproicibacterium sp. NSD3; assembly: GCF_053613275.1. Taxonomy (NCBI): domain Bacteria; kingdom Bacillati; phylum Bacillota; class Clostridia; order Eubacteriales; family Oscillospiraceae; genus Caproicibacterium; species Caproicibacterium sp. NSD3. Next base: position 518,280 of record NZ_CM132119.1, on the reverse strand, counting down.
GCCGGATGATGACGATTCGGACGATAATCCCGAAGGCGCGCCGGAAGGTGAAACCGAAGACCCGAACAGCGGGGACGAAATCCCGCCGGAAGATTCCGACGAAACAAAGGCTTTTAAAGCCGAAATCAAATTGATTACAGGAGGTAAATAAAAAATGGCTATTGATCTGAAAAAGTTTTACGATGCCGCCGTGGAGGCGAGCACCACGAAGGCCGCAAAAGCGGTTGAAATCCAGAAGCTCTTCGATGCCGGTGATACCGAAAAGGGCCTTGCAATGAAAACGGACCTCGACACTCTTACCAAAAAGGCGAAGGATGCCGAGGAAATGTATCTCTCCATGCGCGATGCCGCGCAGGGCGAAGACCCAGCAAAGAAATTTGTTCCCGCAGACGACCGCGAGAAAGCAAACAAAGCAAAAAGCAGTGATATTCTGAAATCGAATGAATATACCACTGCTTTCTTCAAGGCTTTTGCGTCCAGCATGACGCCGAAGGATTTCAAAAAATCCGGTGTGCCCGAAGGGATGGATGTCCTGATGAAAGCGCTCACGGAAACCGGCGGAACTCCGGCCGGCGCGGATGGTGGTTTTCTGCTTCCGACGGAGTTCAACAACATGATTATTGAACGCAAGCGCCAGCTCCTCGATCTGTCGCAGTATGTTAACGTTGAGAACGTGCAGGCATTCAGCGGCTGGAGAGCGGTAGAAAAAGCCGCGGCATCTACTCCGTTTACCACATTCGCCAACAACAGTACAGTTCCGGCCTCGGAACAGCCTGCTTTCGAAAAAATCACCTACCAGGTTTCCGATTATGGCGGTCTGCTTCCTGTTGGGAACGATCTGCTCGAAGACACGCCGGTAAATATCATGACCTATCTGGCAAAATGGTTTGGCAAAAAGGTTGTGCTTACCAACAACAGCCTGATTCTCACAATTCTAAATGCCCTTACGACCATTCCGGCCGACACGGCTACTCCGAAGAACGCGCTCGATACAGTCAAACATGTTCTGAACGTTGTGCTTGACCCGGATATTTCCGTCAACGCAACAATCTTTGTCAACCAGGACGGCTTCGACTTCCTCGATCAGATTAAAGACGGTATGAACCGTCCGCTTTTACAGCCCGACCCGACAAACGATACTGCATACAAAATCAAGGGCCGCCCGGTTGCACTGCTCTCCAATCGTCTGCTGCCGTCTACGACTGTCGACACAAAGAGCCACAGCCGTATCATTATCGGCGACGCAGCGGAAGCAATTACCCTGTTCGCTCGCTCCGGTCTTGAAATGGTTTCGACGAACATCGGTGGCGGCGCTTTCGAAAACAACAACACGGTCGTTCGCGGCATTATGCGAGCTGACTGCAAGCAAACCGATGATGGTGCAGTAGCGTCCATTGATGTCACGCTCAACTAAGGAGGAATAACCTGTGGCAAATATTTTAACTGCGACGGAGGCTGCTGATATTGTTTCGGTAGATCCAACCGACAGCCGCCTGCTGATGATCCTGCCACAGGTTGATTCTACCATTCAGGAAGCGACCGGGCGTGACTGGACTCAAGGCAGCCCAATTCATCCCATTGCAAAGCGGGCTGCCATGTGCCGCCTCGCTGTCGATTATGACCTTGGTGCCATGAACCCGCAGCAAACCGCGACGATGGAGCGAGCATATTTGTCAGCTATTACGCAGCTTGAATCAATTCAGGCAGGAATGCAGGCTTTGCAGAATATCAATTCGGCAGTGAACGCCGACGATATGCTTGTTTATCTGCAATCTGATACGCTCGGTTTAAACCTGATTGATTTCAAACGCCTATCCTTTGGCGGGCAGGAGGCCACTGCAAAGGCGGTCCTTGATGCGCGGCCGGTTGGCAACTACGCTGATACCGACGCGGTTCAGACAGCGCTTGACACCGCCATGAAAGCGGTGGTGCATTAATGTCTGATTTTTATATTGGCCCGGGCGACCTCCGCACTCAAATCCGAATTCAGAAATCGGTGGTAACTGGCACGGGCGTTCACAAAACTATTGCATGGTACGACTTGGACGGAACGCCGGCCGAGGATGACCCGAAAGCTTATACTCGGTGTTGCTGGTATCCGCTTGGCGGTGCTGAAACGTGGGCCGCACAAGCCCAACAGGTTATGGACGCCGCAAACGTGATTATCCGGTATAACGCGGCGGTAACGTCTATGTGCCGGGTGGTCCGCGATGGCGTAATTTACAGTATCATCGGGCCGAATGATCCAGATCAGCATAAGCACTGGCTGAAATTCAAGGTAAAGGCAGCGATGAACGGTGGGTAACAAATACGGAAAATCTGCATTGTCTGCAACTATTACGCTTCCAAATCTTGACAAATATCTTGAAAAGATTGAATCCGCTGGTAACAGTATTGATGAAGCGTGCAAAGAAGCGGTAAATGCTGCTTTGCCTATTGTGGAGAAATCCATGAAAGCCGGAGCAGAGCGTCACCGCAAAACAGGTGCCGTGGTAAATGCTATCGAAATCACCCCTGCAAAACAAGAGGGGAATTTTATTTATGGTGTAGTCGGAATCGATATGCAAAAGCATCCGGAAGCATTGCCTGGTGTTTTTCAGGAATACGGCGACGGTCATTCTCCCTGCTTCCCCGACCCCTTCGTGCGCCCAGCAGTTGATGATAACCGCAAAGAAATCCTTGCAGCAGAGCGCGCCGTGCTGAAAAAGAGAGGGGTGCCGATTGATTGAGCAAATGGATTGATGCCGTTGAATCAATTTTAACGGCATACCAAACTTCAAGCGGAATCCCCTATGATTTTGAGAGATGGCAGACAGATTCTAACCAGCCTGTTTCTCCACAACTCCCCGATCAATATATCATTTATTTTTTGATAGATGATGAAGGAACAACCTATGCAGACGGCGAGGAAACTAGCCATCAGCCGCGTATACAAATTAGTTTTTTTACACGCAAAAAGTCGGATATGCTGACCGTGCCGGATAAAATCGAGCAGGCATTTACCGCCGCCGGTTTCACACGAGGCCCGGTTGGCCATATCCCCTATCAGCCCGACACTGGTCATTATGGCTGGCGCCGGGAATTTTATTATTACGAAAGAAGGTAAATCATGGCATCTGAATATGGTGAACTTGTCAATATTGATAATTTGCATTGCGCAAAAGTGTTAAACGACAGTGAAGACATTTATCAGGCCGGGGCAAATGAATATCTCGCCCCAGCGGCAGAAATGAAAAAAGAAGCAAAAGTAGACGCCACTCCTAGATATTATGATGGGAAAGCGTTATTTGTTTCTCCAACGGAAGCATCAACCGAAGTTACATTGACGGTTTCCGGAGTACCAACCAAAAAAGCAGCAGAATTGACCGGGAAGCCATATGACGCAACTCGCGGAATCATGATTGATACTGGAGATGTGTCAAATGCGTCCTATTACGCATTATCGGCTAGAGCAGAACTTGGGGACGGAGGGTTCCGATACTATCAGTTTTTAAAAGGTAGATTTTCTATCGGCGCAGAGACAGCAAAAACAAAAGAAGACAAAGTCACTGCAAGTACAGTCGAACTTACTTTTACGGGAATTGTAACGATTCACGAATTTTTGATGCCAGACGGTTCAAGAAAAGGCGCAAAAGGCGTTCAGGCTGATACAACGGATTCCGCTTTTGTAGGCTCTGAAGCGTGGTTCTCGCAGGTTCAGACTCCGGAAACGCTGGGTTCTCCTAGTGCATTCTCTATGGTTTCAATCTCCCCCGCTGCAAGCACTACCAGCGTTGTTGCGACAGCCAATATTGTTTTAAAGTTTAGCAATCCTATTTCAGAAAGCAATATTTTCTTGGTAAATTCTCCGACCGGGACGCTTGTACCGGTTACTAAGTCTTGGGACTCTGCAGGAAAAGTTTTAACAATGACGCATTCTGCGCTTACTTCCGGCGCCCGCCATGCAGTTGTTATTGCAAACGTTATCGACGTTTACGGTCAGCATTTAACCGATACAATCAGCTACTTCACAGTAGCATAACAGAATGGGAAGCGTGAGTGATGAACATTGCAGAGGCCGTTCGAAAAGGCGAAGGAATAAGGCGTGCATCATGGCCAAAAGATTGGTGTGTGAAACCAACAAACAGCGAGCTTTGTTGCACATTTTTTAGCAAAGAAGAGTCCGGCCCGCGGTGGGAACCGACAAAAGAGGATTTAATTGCTAACGACTGGGAACCTGCTTAAGGGGTATTGAAAAACTTGCTGATTGCTGCGCTAGTGACACCTTCTGCAATTTTCTCAATTGCAGACAATGAGAAATCACCTATCTTGTTTCCCACGGATTTCACAGTTTTCCAACGCTCAGCGTCTCTAATTTTATCAAGATACTGGTGGCCATCAAATGTTAAGTCAGAAACATAGAAGTTAAATATCTTTCCTCCGCCGTATGATGGAGTAGCGTTGATTAGTTTGCCCTCGTTTAACTTTAATAGAGTGTAGGCAATGTCTTCTTTCGCGTATTTTTCTAATTTTTCTGACTTTGCAAGTATTGACAGATTTGTGTGGTGCATTACAAGTTCAGAGTCAATGTTTTGCATACTTTCAATTGCAAGCATGACATCACGAATGCAGTCAGGATTAAGTTCCATTTTTCTCGCCTCTTTTCGCCATAATACTACATCTAAAATGGCGAAAAGGCAACGAAATGGGGTCGAAATTTTATTCCGACCCTTATATGCGTAATCCGGGCGCGTGAACCCGGAAAACGGAAAATAAAATTTTTGGAGGATTATTATGAAAGCTCATATTTCTGGAAAAGATTTAAAAGAATCTACAGGCAAACCCATTGTTTTAGGTGATGGAAATACATATCACCTGACAATCGACATGAATGCAATGTGCGCATTGGAAGATCATTACGGGGATTTTGACCGTGCAATGGATGTACTGGCTAATATCGGAACCACAGAAAAAGGTCCAGATGGAAAAGTAAAGCCTAAAAAGATAATGAAAGATATTAGATTTATGCTTTGGGCGGCTCTGCAGCATGATAACGACGATCTGACCGAGCATGATGCTGCAAAACTTATTACACTTAATAACATGAACGAAGTAATGAACGCACTAGGCGCAGCAATGATAGTTGCAACTCCGGAGCCAGAGGAAGACGAAAAAAACACAAAAGGCCCACAGGAAGATTAACCTTCCCATGGGCTTCTTATTATACGATTGCAATCGGAATATTTCATTGGACAAATGATCAATTTTGGAGGTCAAGTCCGCGTATAATTTCAGATTTATGGAATGAATATTTGCGGTTGACCGGGCAGGCAGAACCGGAAGAAGCATCGAGCGGAGAAAAAGTCGTCATGCGTAATGGTAAGCCTTATGCGGTGAAAAAAGCCAATGAAATTGGAAACATTTTTTAGAGACCGAGGAGTTGCTTCTTTTTAGCGTCGAATTCCTCTTGCGTGATGGCGCCAGAATCGAGCAATTCTTTGAATTTTTTAATTTCGTCGGCAGCGCTGGATAGCGTTGAACCAGTGGCTTTGCCGTTTGCCTCTGAAATTTTTTTGTTTATAAAATCGCAGGCCGCTTGAAATTTAAGCAGTAAGGGCTTTCCAGTAATTGTTACGCAGTTTGGAGATTGCTGGGGGCTGTCTTGACCGTTTCCCCAATAATTCTTCTTTGTCCCCTGCGTTCCTCCGGTACTTACTTCGAAATATCCTGAAAGCATATGGTAATCGGTTTGAACGCTGGTGATATTCTGATACGGCATTTGGAACGTTCCACCGCCAATTAGGTGGCCTGTCATGAATCCTTTTTTTACTATGTAAAGTTTTTTATCGGTGCATACAAGCCATTCCTTGTTTGTTCCCTTTAGACATAATTCTACATTTTCCCCTTGAGGAACACCGAACTTCGGCGGTAAAGGTTCAACTAAATCAGTCATTTCTACTCCCCCAATATATTTTTGATTGAATTATATCACTTTTTTTAATAGAAAGGAAGTGCTTCTTGTGTCCAGTGAAAATGGCCTTGGCGGTTCTGTTGGCCTAGATACTACAGCGTTTAAAAAAGGCGTTACAGAACTTAACGCACAAATGAAGTCAATAGAAACTAGTTTCCGTGCCTCTGCTGCCGTAATGGAGGATTGGAGTTCTTCTACACAAGGACTTTCTGAAAGAGTCTCTTCTTTACAAGACAAATTGAAACTGCAAAAACAGGCTCTTGAAACGCTAAATTCTGCATATCAAAAAACGGTTTCCGAACAAGGAGCAGATAGTAAATCAGCTCAAAGCTTGGCAAATCAGATGTACACTATGGAAGGCAAAATTTCCAGTACAGAAAAGCAAATAACCAAATACAGCACTGCATTAAAAGAAGCTAAATCTAATACTAGCCCATTATCAGAGGTTACCGGAAAGCTTAAAAGCACATTTACATCTCTTGCAGATAGCTCTAAAAAAACAACATCAAATATTAAAGATCATTTTAGCGGATTAGCAAATTCCATAAAAGGATATGTCGCCGGAGCCGTTGCCGCTTTATCTATTAAAGATATTGCAGAGGCAACCGATACAGCGGAAAAAACGATGGCGCAAATGGACGCTGTATTGAAGTCTACCGGTGGAACCGCAGGGGTCACAAAAGATCAATTACTGCAGTTAGCCGATAGCCAAAGCAAGGTTACTACATACAGCAAAGGCACAACAGAGCAAGCGGAAAACATGATGCTTACGTTTACAAATGTTGGCAGCAACGTATTTCCACAGGCCATAAAATCCGCTGAAAACATGGCGACTGCAATGGGAACCAGCGCAACTGACGCCGCTAAAACTTTAGGAAAAGCTTTAAACGATCCTACAAACGGGTTATCAAAGCTAACTAAGCAAGGCGTTACTTTTACAGATGAGCAGAAAAAGCAAATAAAAGCAATGCAAGCTTCCGGTGACACGGCAGGCGCCCAAATGATCATGCTCAATGAGCTTGAAAAAGAGTTTGGAGGAAGCGCAGAAGCTGCTGGACAAACCCTTACCGGACAGATTCAGATTATGCAGAATAATTTGAAAGGCGCCGGAGTTTCGATTGCTACAGCGTTATTGCCGGTAATTAATCAGGTAATGCCGTCAATAATCTCTGGCGTGCAGTCTGTTGCGGATTTTGTAACAGCACACAAAGATCAAATTATTGGGGTTATACAAAACATTATTAACTTTGTGCAACAAGCTGCCGGAGTAGTCGGGGATGCAATAAATGCCGCAAAGCCATTTATAGAGCCGATTATTTCTGACATAGAACAAATCGTTTCAAATCTTTTCCCAAATGTGCAAGATGGGTTGTCCGGAATTAGCTCTATGATCAGTGGTGGTGTTTCTACAGCGCTTGGTGCTGTCAGAACTGCTTTGGATTGGATGGCGCAACACGGGGATGTTGTAAAAGCTGCATTAATCGGTATATCTACAGGATTTATAGCGATCAAAGCAGCTATATCAATATCGGAAGTGATTAGCAAAGCAAAAGAAGGAATAGAAAGTTTGTCGGGAGTTGCAAAAGGAGCAAAAGTTTTCGAAAACCTATTTGGAATGTCACCTAAAGTCTTAGCAATTATAGCAATTATAACTGTAGTCGCTACAATCGCATCATTAATTATTGCAAACTGGGGAAATGTCGTACAGTTTTTTCAAGGCGTCGCAAACGGAATTAAAGCCGCTTTTAATGGTATTGGTGCTTGGTTCCAGTCTGTTTTTTCTGCCGCAGCACAGGTTATTCAAGCCGTTTGGGGAGGTATAACAGGGTTTTTTGGCGGGATTTGGAATGGAATTTGCGCTGTATTTAGTGCAGTTGGTGGCTGGTTTGGTGGCATTTTTAATGGAGCAGCTAATATCATTCAAGGCGCATGGGGCGGTATAACAGGATTCTTTGGCGGAATTTGGGATGGAATATGCTCGATATTTAGTGCGGTTGGTGGCTGGTTTGGTGACGTTTTTAATGGCGCAGCTAATATCATTCAAGACGCATGGAGCGGTATAACAGGATTCTTTTCCGGGATTTGGGACGGAATAACCGGGGTATTTGGTGCGGTTGGAGATTGGTTTGGACAAGTGTTTGGCGCTGCAGCAGATGCAATTCAAAGCGCATGGGGCGGGATAACAGGGTTCTTTTCTTCAATTTGGGATGGAATCAGTTCCGGATTTAGAGGGTTTATTGATTTCTTTGTTTCTGGGTTAAATGCTGTCATTGATGCAATCGATTCTATTCATGTTGACATTCCGTCATGGTCTCCGATCGCGCCAGGGCAAAGGCTAGGATTTAGTATTCCAGAGGTGCCTTACTTTGCAAACGGAGGTATTGTTGACCGTGCAACTTTGCTAATGGCCGGAGAATCCGGAAAAGAAGCCATTATGCCTTTAGAGAATAATACTGCTTGGATTAAATCTTTAGCGAGAGATTTAGCGACGGAAATTAGCAGCGTAACGATTAGCTCTGCTAATAGACCTTATCCACAAACCATTGATAAAAGCGTTACAAAATCACCAGTTATAAATATCAATGGTCCTGTAAACGTGCAAGATAAAGGTAGTAAGTCCGCTACACTACAACAGCTACAGTTTTTGGCAGAGGTATAGGCATGATTATTACATCAATTAATCTAAACGGCTTGGAGCTGGCAAGCGGAAACTATTATTTTCACATTTCCGGCCTACAGGACTTTGAAAAAGATATTGTGACAAACGATCTAGCGCTTGATGGTGAATCTTGGGAAAGAAGCAAAAACAAAGCAAAAGCGCTTGTCCTTGAAGGATATATTTTATCCGGTGGGATAAACGCAGAATGGGAACTTAACCGAGTGTTAGCGCCAAACGGATTAAAGACGCTGATTATTAACAATAAATATCAGAGTCAGGTTGAAGTAACCAGCCGTGGAAGCAACGCAGATAATAGCCATATTGTAACCGTACAACTTACAATGCCTTCCCCCTACTGGTATTCAATAGATCAGCAAAAAATCCAATTAGGAGCGACATACAGTTCCGGGATTATTTTTTCTCCCTCCAACCCCATTAAACTATGGGGTACAGACGGAATAGTTTTCGGAGCGGCTACAGGCGCTGCAGGAACCATTGTCAACTATGGAAATACAGACGCTTATCCAGATGTAATCATCACAGGACCATGCTCTGGAATTACATTGACAAATACAACCACATACCAAACGTTTAGTTATTCCGGTACGATTCCCGAAGGCTCTATGTTAAACATAACATTTGACCCCGATAATGCCGTCGCATTGATTGTCGGTGCGACGCTGGAACGCATCCCGATTGGCAACCTATTAAAATGCGTACCTGGAAACAACGTTTTTGCGTTTGCTAGAAACTCTACGCAAAATATAAAACATTGTGAAATCAGCTTGCGATCGAGGTGGATTTAATGGCTGACAAAGTAATCAAGGTATATGACCGTAACCATAATTATTTGACCGAAATCTATGATTACGGAAATGATTTAAAATATGGCTGGACGCTTAACGATATTGACACAATGGAAGTATCGATTCCGCTTAGTTCCCCAAAATGCACGACGGAATACATGCAGTTTGCAAACCATATCGAAATTATAGATAACGGCCTTGTAACGTGGGGAGGAATCATTTTCAGTCAGAGCTTTTCTGATTCCGTCTTAAAAATAACCTGTATGGATTATAATTCCATCTTGGAATATTTGCTTTGCATTGGAAAACAGTATTCCTCTATGGAATATGGGGCTTTAATACAGCAGATGATCATTGATAGCGTTACATATTGGGGCTCCGAAGCACAGAAAAAACTTGACTATAATAATTCAGCCATTGCGGCCGGAGCATTAAAGACAGAACGTGAAACAAAGGTCACTGATACGTTATGGAGCAAGATAAAAGAGTTTGGAGATGATGCAAACTATGATTATTGGGTAGACGTTAACCGTATTTTTCATTTTGCACTTAGACGCGGCTCTGATAAGACAAAATACTCTTTTGAGTATGGCGGAAGCAAAGATAATATTATTGTTTCCCCCACTCTTGCACGCGACATAAAAAGCCTTAAAAATGAGGTTTTGGCGCAAACAGACGGGGACACGCCCCTAACATCTCTTGTTAGCAATGCGGATAGTATTTCCAAATACGGATTATTTGTTGGAACGTTTTCCCCGAATTCCGGAGTAACACTGCAGTCAACCCTAGATACACAAGCAAATGGGGAGTTACAAAGGAGCTGCTATCCTGCTGATAACATAACGCTGACGGTAAAGGACAGCGAGTCAGCACCGTTTTATGACCTAGAGGTTGGGGACAGAGTCACATTACACTTGATACCGTATTTTGATTATACGACGACCGTGCGAATCTTGCGCATGCAACACACGGACAAAACAGGAACAAGGGAAATAACGGTCGGTAACATTATATTCAAGCCTACAGCACCGACAAAGAGGCTATATAAGGGGTGACTTTTTTGGGATTTAGAACTTTATTTTTTAACGACGGAAAAACTGTTTACCAGGCTCCGGATTTTATGGCACTTGCCGATTGTCTTAGCACTGACGGCGTATATAAATCAGATGCCCTACAGGCAGTGGCAAATAGCCCGGCTGATTTATCGGTAAAAGTATCTGCAGGGAGAATGAAAAAATCGATCAGCGGAAACGGATACGTTGTGACGCTTGACGCTGCAGAAACCGTGTTGATCAATGCAAATACAAGCGGATATAACCGGATTGATGCTATTGTAATCAAAATCGATACTGTAAACAGTAAAACGACTGCAATCGATATCGAAGGGACCCCCTCTAGCTCTCCGGTCGCACCTGCTATCCCCTCTGGATGCTTACAACTTGCAGAAGTCAGCGTTGGAAATAACGTGTCAGTAATCAACGACAATGTTATTACGGATAAGCGCGTTATAGCAGGGCCTAGCCAATTAGGGCAACCTAATGGGATCGCTAGTCTGGATTCTAATGCCCATGTATTACAATCGCAACTCGGTATTAAACAATTAATCAGTGTGCACAATGACAATTACGATATTGACTTACTTGTATTTGCGGAAAAATTTGCAGTTTTGACGATAGCCTGCGCATACAAATCGGGGCTTTCCAATTTCTTGCCATCAGATATTGCAAAAAAATATTATCCAAAAGCAAATACAGCATTCTTAGGATATAATAACGCAGATAATACACCTTTATCCGGCATTATTTGGCACGGAAATATGTCTTTTGACATGCATTACTCAAATGGAGCTGCTATAAGTGATTGCGTTTTCCGCGCCCAACCAATAATTTACGAAATACAGGGAGAATAAAAATCATGAGAGGAATTGACACAAGCGAGCACAATGGGAGAATTACCCGTGATGTACTGCAAAATGTAGACTTTGTAATAATCAGGCTCGGGTTTGGTTCTGATATCCAGTCGCAGGACGACAGCGAATTTGAGAATACTGTTACACTTTGCGAACAGATGGGAAAGCCTTGGGGCGCTTATCTTTACGGATATGCCCTCAACGATGACGACGCCCGAAGTGAGGTAGCTCACGCCCGTCGGATTTTGTCGGGCAGGATCCCGCCTATGGGTGTTTGGTACGACATGGAAGACGCAGACGGATATAAACGCAACAACGGATTTCCGTCTAATGATCAGCTGCAGTCCATCTGCGATATCTTCTGCAGTGCTATGGAGGCAGGCGGAAACTATTCCGGTATTTATGCAAGCCAGTCTTGGGTTGACGGCTGTCTTGCCGGCGGCCGGCTTGATCGCTATGATAAATGGATTGCACAGTGGGCTGACCGCTGCACCAGCCCTGCATCTCATCACCTTTGGCAGTTTACAGATTGCCTTAACATTTGCGGCAAAAATTTCGACGGTAACGAATCGGACAAGTGTCCTCTTTGGGAAGACGCTCCCTCCCCTGCTCCGCAGCAGTCGGAGGCATCGGCGGAACAGCCGTCCTGTAATACACACAGCATCGGCGAGGACGTTGTGTTTTCTACCTGCTATACGTCCAGCACCGCACCAAACAGCGAAGCAATTCCAGCAGGAAACATGCTCAAAAATCATGGCGTCATTACATACGTTGCAGAGGGCGCCGCAAATCCATACCTTTTGGACAACGGAATGTGCTGGGTAAACGATGGAGATATCCGCGGGCAGTACAGTGACGATTCTGCCCCTGCAGCTGCTATCGGAATCGGTGACAGCGTCAAGGTACAATCCGGTGCTTGCGATTATGATGGAAACAGCCTTGCAGACTTTGTGTACCAGACCACCTACAACATCCTGGAACTTTCCGGCGACCGCGCAGTTATTGGCATTGACGGTACAGTCACGGCCGCTGTAAGCATCAATCATCTTTATAGAGTGTGAGGAGAGAAAAATAAAATGGATACATTAACAAAAACAAAGGCGGTATTTACTGCCGTCGTGGGAGTGTTAGCATCGTGGCTCGGCGAATTGGCCGTACCGATGATGGTGCTGGTCATTTGCAACCTAATTGACTATGTTACGGGACTCGCCGCAGCATCAAAGCGCGGCCAAAAGATCAGCAGCTACCGAGGCATTCAGGGCATTGCAAAAAAGGTTTGTATGTGGCTGCTGGTGGCGGTCGGTGCTGTGCTTGACTGGCTTCTTTCTTATGCAGGCGACAAACTCGGAATGACCATTCATCTCCCCATGCTGATTGCGTCACTTGTAGCTGTTTGGCTCATTTGTAACGAATTAATCAGCATTCTCGAAAACATCGGAGATATCGGAGTGCCGCTTCCTGGATTCCTAGGACGCCTCGTTTCGATGCTCAAAAGTAAGGTCGATTCTCAGGTACCGGATGACACTAGCGATCAAAAGTAATAAAACATAAGTAATAAGCCTATCGAGGATTTTTCCCCCGGTAGGCTTATTTTTTTTGCGCTGATTTAAAATGTGAGTATTTTTACAAGAAAGTACATGCTTATGAGGGTTATTTTTCTCCTTGTTGCCCTCTTAATTGCAGATGTTGCGCTATCCTCCTGCCTCTCTTGAAATGTTACAGGCAAAGAGATATTTTATATTTTGTAGAAATTAATTGATTTTTGCAAAAAAATAATACATTTTGTCTTAATTGCAATTGGATTGATCCATTTTACGATTCCATGTTCATAGCTCTAAATTGAACACAACTTTACAGCCGCGGAGTTGACAAGCAATGTCAGTGGTCTAAAAACATATCTGAAAAGGAGGAACTCTATTTTGCAATTTTCTGTTGATATTCTGTTCTCTGGATTTTCTGGAAAATTAGCGGATTGTGCCTTTGGTTGGGGGACTTGGGCACTGATACGAAACGGGAAAAATAATATTTTACTTGATACTGGAGGCGTGGGGTTACGACAAAATTTTGATGCCATTCTTGCTAAACACCAGCTTACCCGCACAGATATAGACTATGTTCTACTTACTCATCTGCACTTTGATCATGCCTGCAATGTAGATCTGCTTCCCAACGCTACCTTCGTGTTGTCAGCGCGAGAATGGGAATTCGCTAATAGTCTAGTTAACCGCGACTATTTTATACAGGAAAGTGCTTTGACTTTTTTGCGCAGCGCAAAGCTGCACTTAATTCATAACGATGGTGAAGAGGTAATCCCAGGGATCACCGCATTACTAACCCCTGGGCACACTCCTGGATGTATTTCTTACTTACTTCATCAACCGAACGGCCAATTATGGGTACTCGCGGGGGACGCAGCCAAAAATCGTGGAGAACTTCGCACCCATGAAGTACAAATTTCCTTGGATCCAGTGAGTTCTGTCAAAAGTCTTAAGAGGCTTATCAACATAGCTGACCGTGTATTGCCTGGCCATGACGGTTGGGTGACTATCCAAAAAGGTAACGTTTGTCCGGAAGGTGGTAACGACAAAGAATTACTTTTTGCCCAAGGAGTCACTGTTAACGGTGGTCAAACAAAAATCAGACTGCATATGGATTAAATTTTATTTTAGGGAGGAAAGTTTATTATGTTTCAGTTCATTGGCTTCGGAGAAATTCTCAATATTTTTGTACTGCCTTTTATTGGACTTCTCCTTTCTGTTTTATGGGTAATTCACCACCGCAACGAAGACAAAGAAGATGACAAAAACTCTTCCACCAGTTCTTTTAAATCTTTGAACAGAGAGAGAAAGGGTCAGTGATCAATATGACAGGTTTATTTGCTGGTTTGATTTTTTATATTGTTGCAACTTTTGGCATTAGCGTTTGGTCTGCACAAAAAAAGAAAAAGCAAACCGCTGAGGGATTTATTGTCGGCGACCGCAACTATGGCCCTGTAGTCACAGCTTTTAGTATGGGCACCACATTGGCCAGTGGTTTTGCTTTTATCGGTTTGGTAGGCATGGGTTATACAATGGGGCTAGTGGCTACCTGGCAGTGCATTTTTGGTTGTATATTGGAGTTTGCTTGTTGGTATTTTCTGGCTCGTAAACTGCGTCAGCTCTCTATCAATACAAGCAGCGTTACTCCAATTGAAGCCATGAGTCACCTCAAAGGGGACCCAAAAAATCTAATCAAGATCTTTGGTGGATTAATGATTGGCTTATTTATGGTGTTCTATCTAGCGGGCCAATATTCCGCTGGTTCTAAGGCAGCTACTGCCATGGGACTAGATCCTAACTTTATTGCCATCGCCGTGGCCGTGCTCACAATCGTCTTCATTTTTCTGGGAGGCGTAGATGCAGCCATGTGGACCAACGCCATTCAAGGGGTCATCATGATTATCGCATTTGCTGTCTTGACTTTTATGGCCCTAATGCAAGTAGGCGGTTTTAGAGGCCTGTTCTCTAATTTATCCAACGTTGCACCGGAACTTATTCAATGGAATAATGGTAGACCTACCGGAGAAGCCATATTTTATATATGCAACTACTGGCTTGGCAGTGCTCTCGGCTTTCTTGCTCAACCCCAAGCACTCCAAAAATACCTTACCATCAAAAGTGACAAAAAGATTCGTGTAAGTTGCCTAATGTCAATTATTTTTAATGTCATTCGCCAACTTGGCCCAGTAATTATCGGCATGTGCTGCCGTTTGATTTATCCCGTCCTTAAGGATCCTGAAACTGCTATTCCTACCATGATCGTAGATTTGTTACCCAATTTTTTTGGGGGAATCCTCATGGCCGGAATTTTTGCAGCTGTTATGTCTACTACGGAGTCTCTGCTACTCCAGTCTACTAGTGAGATAAGTCGCAACTTCCTGCAAAAAGGCATCTGGATCAATAAAAATATTTCCGAGCATACTTATGCGCTCATCATACGGGGATTAACTGTTTTAATTGGTATAGGTGGTCTCCTAATTTCCCTTAATGCCAGCAGTGGAGTATTTACCATGATTATCTTTGCCTGGACCGGGTTGTTTACTTCCATTGGCCCCTCTCTATACCTTGGATTATATTGGAAAAAGTGTACCAGTCAGGGAATTCTTGCCGGAATTATTACCGGGATCCCGACCACTGCACTTTGGTATGTCTTTCTCAAAAGTTCTACTGGCCTACATGAAGGTTACAGCGTGATAATCCCTCTGTTGGCCGTAATTATCGTCAGTCTGCTTACTCAAAATAAAAAACAAGAAGAAGACTGGGCTTCCCAACTTGACTAACTACATAAACTCTTTTAAAAATCAAGATAATAATATAATAATTATAACAAAACCTACAAAAGTCCAATGTAATATCCACTATATTTTTTAACAATTGGATTTATTAAAAGATCACCACCAACTGCCTTCTTTTGGACGGCTGATGGTGGTTTTTCTATGTGAATATTTTTCACACCTAGAGATTAAAAAAGAGCCACCAGTATATGGTGGCTCTTTGAATTTGTTATTTTGGGTTATTTCCATACTTTTCAGTGTAAGAATCCGGCATGGAATAAAGCATATCTGCTACACAGCAGCTATTACTTGGATTGTATCACCAATACGTAATTTGGGATTGATCGGGTTTCTTCCCATATTAGACGTGGAATTTTTGGAACAGGCCATATTTGACGAAATCAATCAGCATCATAAACCCAACACCGATTCCCAGCAGAATCAGTACCTGATTCCACAGAAGCACAGGTACGATATTCCCGAAAATTCCAATCAGCGCAAATGCGACGATTGCAGCAAGACTGATAAAGAACAGCTTTTTGCTGGGGAAAGAAGCCCAGAAATGCCCGCGCTCGCGAACCGTCAGAATGCGGAACTGCGTATTAAAGACGAGACTGAGCATTACAAGTGTGCAGAGGGAAGCGTATGGCAAATGAAAATAGTTAACGCCGATATAGGCAACCAGCAGATCTTCCAGCGCGAAGAAAACACCAAGCACCATGGAAGAAGAAATGATACTCTTTAAATTCCACGAATTCGGTGATTTTGTAGACATTACATTATCGGTTGCAATCGACATCGTAACGAAATCATTGGCGAAAACGAGCAGTGACATACCAAGCAGAGAAATAAGCATGTTGTGCAGCCAAAAATAACCGACCGTGAAAAGGACAACCACTTCGACAACTTTCGTGATCTTATTAATAACCCAAGTCAGCATGCGCTGATAAGTCTGGCGGCTGACCTGAATGGTATCAATAATTTCACTCAGCCCGGGTTTCGTAAGCACCACACTGGCAGACGCTTTTGCAACGTCCGTCGCCGCACTAACGGCCGTGCCAAGCTCGGCCTGCTTGAGGGCAGGCGAATCATTAACGCCGTCCCCAGTCATCCCAACCATATGCCCCTCTTCCTGCAGAAGATGGACAATTTTAAATTTGTCTTCCGGATACACTTCCGCGAAACCGTCGCTATTTTCAATCAGTTTTAACTGTTCTTCATCGTTCAGGCCATCCAATTCCTTTGCACTGTGTATCCGTGTTCCGATGCCCACCTGACCGGCAATCTCGCGGGCAATGGCCTGATTGTCTCCCGTCAGCATGAGGGGACGGATTCCAAGATCCTTAATGCGCTGAATCATCGCGCCGGAATCCGGCCGCGGCGGATCGGAAAGGGCCAGAAGCCCAACAAACTTACAATTCGTATTTTCCTGTGGCTTTGTGTTCCCGCAAACGGCGACTGCAATGGTTCGATACCCTCTGGTGGAAAATTCATCAACAGCGCAGTTGATCTCTTGAACTGTCTGTTCGTCTGTCTTTCCGCAAAGCTGCAGAATGATCTGAGGGGCACCTTTGAGAATGCGGAGTGTATCTTTTTCGATACGGGCAGTAGCTTCCGTTCTTTTATTTGCTGGATTAAACGGTAGGTAAGTAAGCTGTGAGCAGCCGTCCATGCTGATTCTCAGTGAGTCGGCATACAAAAGAATGGCAGTGTCGATGGCGTCCATTTCCTCTGCCTTCGACGCCAGAGATGCAAGTTTGGCAACATCCGCTTTTTCATAAGTACCAAATGATCTGCAGTCCGTCACCGAAAGCTGGTTCTGGGTAATTGTTCCGGTCTTATCAAAACAGAATGTATCAATGGAAGAAGCGTCTTCAATTGAATCCAGCCTTGTGACAAGCACACCCTTTTTAGAAAGGCCTAGCGCACCGACTGCCTGAACAATCGTCATTACCGCCGGAAGCGCAACAGGGATAGCACCCATCAGGAAAACAATAATCAGCGACATGATGGACATGATGTCTTTATGCAGGACGATCGCATAGCAGGTAACCACAGCGGATGCCGCGACGCCAAGATACATCATATATTTTACAATGCTGAACATCAGTTTCTGCTGTTTTGACTTTGGCTTTGCAATCTGAACAAGTGAAACTGTTTTGCCAAAATAGGTATTGGCCGCCATATTCACCACCAGACAGCGTGCTTCGCCGCGTTTGATGATGGAGCTGGAGTACATCACGTCTTTCGGATGAATGTCCTGCGGAAGAGATTCCCCGGTCAATGCGGATGCGTCAGCGCTGACCTCTCCTTCCAGGACAAAGACGTCCGCAGGGACTAGGTCGCCCAGTTTCAGGTTTAAAATGTCACCGGACACAATGTCTTTCGCGTCCTTTAAAACCCACTGACCGTCCCGGAGCACTTTTGTTTTAATTTGAAGCTGCTTTTTCAGAAGCTCCACTGCTTTCTGCGAGTTCCGCGACTGCACAAATCCTATAACGGCATTGACCGTCAGGAGTGCAAAGATGAGGATCCCTTCCGTATAGTGCTTGACAAAGATGGTAAGCATCATTGCAAACTCAAGCAGCCAGGGCATCGGACCCCAGTACCGTTTTAAAAACTGCTTGACCGGATTCTTTTTTTCCTCCTGAATCTCATTAGGGCCAAACCGGCTGATTCGGTCAGCCGCTTCCGCCTCAGAAAGCCCGTCTTTTCCGCTGCTCAAAGCAGATGTCACGTCTTCTGAAGACATGCCCTTGTAATCATTTGTCGCCTTTTTTTGAAGATCCATTTATGAAGGCCTCCCGTGTCTTGTTAAACTGAGCCTATAATTATCATTCCAATTTTTACGGCCCTATCCAGTATAATACTTGCTAATTCATAAGTAAAATAATATAATATTATCTACAGCATATCTATTTTATTATATTGTGGGGTGTTGTCATGACTTTGCGGCATATGAAAATCTTTGTTACGGTCTGCCGCTGCAAAAGTGCAACGGCGGCGGCGGAAAAGCTTGGCATTGCACAGCCCGCCGTCAGTCTTGCCATTAAGGAGTTGGAGCAATACTACGGTGTGAGCCTTTTTGACCGCATCTCCCACCGGCTTTATATCACGGATGAGGGAAAACGGCTTTTTGAATATGCCTGTAAAATTGTACTGCTGTTTGATGAAGCGGAATCTGACATCCGCGACTGGGACTCATTCGGAATTCTTCGCATCGGTTCCAGCATTACGATCGGCACTTGCCTGTTGCCGAATTATGTTGCACGTTTTCATTCCAAATACCCCAAAACCAAAGTGCTTGCAACAATTGACAACTCCGCAGAGATCGAAAAAAAGATTCTGGATAATCAGCTCGATTTTGCTCTGATCGAGGGGAACGTTCATTCAGACAGCATTGTCCGTTACCCTTTTTTAAAAGATGAACTAATCTTGGTTTGCGGAGCAAAGGACAAAACCTTCCCATACGAGGTATCCGTGGAACAGTTCGGCAAGCTTCCGTTTCTGCTTCGGGAAAAGGGAAGCGGAACCAGGGAGCTTTTCGACAGCACCCTGCTGACCAAAGGAATCACTATTACACCAGACTGGGAGAGCATCAGCACGGAAGCAATCATCAATGCCGTATCCTGCGGCCTCGGGGTCTCTGTTCTTCCTCTTAAGCTTGTAGAGCACGACCTTTCCCAAAAGATTTTAAAGCAGATCCATATTCGTGACCTGACATTTGAGCGGTACTTCTACCTGATTCATCATAAAGACAAACATCTCTCGAAATCAATTCTGGCTTTCTGGGAACTGAATGACCTTAGGCCTTACAGCAAAAAAAAGGTGCCAGAGAGGAATTAGGTACCACTATATATCCCATGAAGCAGCAGCAGCCTGAATCGCTTCCTATAAAGCAATTCAGGCCTGTTTACTATTTTTGGGGAATTCAAAAGCCCTAATCTTTGCAGATCAATATACAAGAGAAGCAGTAAACTTCTTTCCAAAACTTGTCAATAATCGCACCGGGCAAGCAACTGCTGAAAACGGTGAACGGAATAATCAAAGAAACTGTAAATACCGTGATAAACTTCACATCTCTTCGTCCTCTAAGCGCAAGGTCTATTTTGAAGATAGGCATTAATCAAGGTCAGGACTTTATGAACTCGTGCTTCATCTTAATAGAGAATTTGCAAAATGATAGGCATTAAATATGTGAATAGAAGAAATACAATATGTCTCTATAAAGTTCGTCAATTTACGATCTGGTTTAAGAAAATTGAAAGTTTTATATATCTGCTATGCCAGTTAATCCCACGAGCTTGTACCTGTTGCGCGTACTTACATTGAAGGCAGAACTGCTTTATATGCAAGACTTTTCTTCGATGAAAGAATTCCAGCAAGCTCTTATTGAATATTTAAATTATTACAACAACTACCGTATTAAGGCAAATTTAAACGGCCTGAGTCCTGTACAATACAGAATTCAGACCGTTCAGGTTGCGTAATTCAACTTTTGTCTAACTTTTGGGGTTCAATTCAAAAAGGATAACTGAGGGATAATCCTTTTTAATGGAAAGATCCTAAGTACGAAGTCAAAAATCGCTTTGAATTGTATCATCTGCAATATAAAAATATCAAAGCACAAAACACCAGAGAAAAATTGACAAGGACTTTTTTATCAAAATAAAGGCTCTGCAACGGTGAAATATTCTCTGTTACAGAGCAGCATGTGTCTGTATAAGTGAAATTTATTGATGAAAATTCACTTCAAACAGGTTATGATCATTACCGGAATATTCATCAAAATTACATAAAGTATTGTTAGGCTATCTACTTCATGTAATATATTTGCAGTTTGTAAGGATATTCAATAGATCGAGCATCCATTCACTTTCAACACCGCTTCGCAATCCTATCTTTAGCACATTGTTTTGTGAGAAAAAAAAATCAAGATGATGTTCTGGGTGTAACTCGCCATTTGCATGTTTTATGTCGTGATCATATCGCAAATAACCAGGTTCAAAAAGCACAAGGTGTTTGATTAACTCACACAAGCCATCCCAGTTTATATCATCCCACTCATTATCTACGATTTCTTGAAGAACCTTTTGATCGATATTTTCTAATGAACCTTTGAAAATATCTTTTTGTTCAAAAACAGCTAATAGCAACGAGGAAACTATACTGTCAATTTTCAAAAAATCTCCATAATACACAGATAAACAATCATTACCATCTGATGGTATTTGAACTTGCAATGGAAATTGGAATGTAAATATTTTATTCTTTACACAGAATAGCAATCGACTCATTTTGTCAATATATAGAATCATTTTTCTGCTATTTTCCTCAGGGGTCTGCTGAGAAAGCGGCGAAGAGACGAGGAATTTTATTGTATGAGCAAGTAAGATTAAAATATCATATTTTGTTCTGATTGGCAAAAGTGATTGCTCATATAAAGAATCACTTAACGCGAATTCAAATCTTTTCATTTCACTACCATTTACATAAAGGCAGAAATCATTTTCTTTGTTCTGTCCTGAATTTCGAATTCGCTCATTATTCCTTCGTCGCCAATTATATTCATCATTGCCTGTATTATAAATTGTTTGTTTTTCTGAGAAAGTTGAGGATATTCACCAAATACTTCTTCAATAACATCTTTCACTGGACGTTGTTTTTTAGCGACGGCAATACTAACCTTTTGATTTTGTTGACGCTTTTCATTTTCGCGAGGTTCTCGCAAAGTCATCACGCCGCTATCACTTATTACTCGTGCAGCTAATTTGTACTTTTCAATAAAATCATGATTGATACTGTTGACAAGGAAATATGACGTTATAAACGAGCGCGTAAGCATCATATAAATTGTATTTCTCGAGAAAACATTATTAGTGATGAGCCCACGTACAAGACAAATTACAAATGGGAATTCTAATCCTTTTATATTATTGCGATTACTAATAAATACAGCATCATTTGTACTGTTTTTTGTCTCGTATCCCTTCGTGACTTTCCATGAGTATTTCTTAGGAATAGATATTGCCAGGCTGTCTGCTAGGTCATAATTTGATTTGTATTTACTTTCTAGAAAAACAATGGCAATATCTCCTGGTTGCACGGTGTTATGTTTAGCCCTGATGGAATCAATAATGTGAAAAACGCTCTCCTCTATTTCATCATCTTCGCTACTTAACACTTCAATGCTATCAACGCCGGACATATCTAAGTCTTCAAATCGGCGCAATGGAGCCCGGGAGAGAGTAAATGTGGAATCAGTTCGTTTAATCCTGTATCCACATGAAATCCATTCGTCGTCATCTAACCAACGGATTACAGGTGTTTCATAAAGTCCCATTCCTACAGCATGTGCAAACATTAATGTCCTAGGATCAGTGCGATAACACTTATTTAATAAGTAATCGCTTCTAACGGATTGATCAATTGTTCGATCATAAATATCTTGGAAAATATCTCCAGCAATGTAAACGATCTGACGTGTCACCAATTCACAAAGTTCAAAAAAACTCTGAGGAAAATCCTGGCTTTCATCAATAAGGATATAATCAAAGCATGGTTCAAAATCCCCCATCAGTTTCAAGTTGCCAATTGCATTTTGACAAACTGTATCAAACTGCCATGCGTTAGAATATGAATGAAACTCTAAATTATATTTTGAACAAATATAGCTATATATTCCTGAGTTTGGATTACCCATAGACCCCCAACTAGACATTACCCATAAGCGTTCTTCCCATTTTATCTGTTCTTCAACGCGCATAAAATTAAAGAATTCTGGGACCCGTTTGCGCATACTTTGTGCAAGTATTTTATTAAAACAGGTAAACACAATCTTTGAGCTTTTATCCTTGGTATATAGATCTTTTAATTTATGCAACAGTAATTCCGTTTTTCCGGTTCCAGCCAGTCCCTGAATCGTAATACGCTTTTGCATTGTTGGTTGTGAGTATATGAATCTACTTTGATCGCCATCGAACAGTATAATTTTCTTTTTTACCTGATCAAGTAAAGTTTCAGGATGTTCTCCACCGATACGACTAATATCATTAATACTACCAATTAGCAACGATATTAAAAAATCTGCATTGCGCTGTTCAATGGTATCTTCTAAAAAGGTGCTTTTAAATACAAAATCTGCGCTTTCTATGTTTGGCTTATTTAATTGAGTTATAAGGCTATTTCTCCAAGTTCGTGGACGTCCTAGCTGAGCGCGATAATCATATTTATCAGACAAATAACCTAAATCTTCAATAAAATCATCGCAAAAATCCTTAAAATCATCATTGTCTGTCGCCCGGAAATTAACAAGACAAATCTTATGCTTTGGGGTTAATACTGCAACAGCATCATCATAGTCATAACGTGATGGTTCAGTTCCTAAAGGCGATTTAATTATATAAATTTGTACAGAATGCTGTTCTGAATAGAGTCTAAGCGTATTGATTAATGCAGCATTATTATCATTCTTTTGGACGTCACAAAAAAACAAGCTGTTATCCATACATACTCCTCCGAATATATGCTTTACCCGCATATATAAAAATAAACAATTTATGTTAATGTAATTTTCACTTATTATAGCATCCATGCGTGCGAAATGAAATACAACGCTTGTGATCTTGAATATGCATAATTGTTAAAGCTAAGAAGGATTCATGCAATAAAAATTCGCGAGCAGATGTGAAACAAACCATTCATACAAAATGCAATCTATTTTCAACCTAATATTATAATAATAGCACATCAGTTTTACAATGTCACGCCAAGCATTTTATTCAATGATCCAGGACTTTTTTGTTAAAAATTGAATATTATATCCAATTAATTTCGTTGAGGAGCAATTTCATAATATATATGCAAAGTTTGTATATTACGCTTAGACAGAGCCCTTGTTATAATACATATCCCTTTATTGCGTTAATAATTGCCCTTGATTTCTATAAAATGGGATATTAAAAAGGCCTTTGACAAAAGCCAACGGCCTTTTGCTTTGCATGCATGGATGCGGATTTGTAAGAAGCAGGTCCTATAAGAGCACTTGTAGTTAAGACACTTTCATGTTTATGTATTTATAGGCCCAAAGAGATGTCATTAGTAATTTTAATATTACTATGCCAGAAATTAAATGCATCTAATCCCTGTGTAACCTCATCGTATACATGAGCTTTACGTTGTGGGTCTTTGATAGTAATTATTAAACAAACATCTTGGCTTGGAATTCTATGTTCTAATTCTGCCAACTGTTCAGTGTGATCTCTAAACAATCCCTGCAAAAACAGAAACCATTGTTTATCTGGCGTTGTAAAGTGTTGCCTGTTTATTTCTGATAATTCAGATAAATCAACAGCATACTTCTTTACTGGATAATACTTATCTGCGTACTGTATTAGCAACCGCTCTCTTAAAGCAAAGTCACTTTTGTTGTCTCTCATCAATCTTTTACTATATAAATTTTCTCTAAATAAATTCTGCGCTCCTGCGCGGCCAACAGGGTTGAGAATATTATGTTTACTAGTATCCCGTGGCTGTTTAGCGTCATAAGAACCAAACTTTATATCAACATTTGACTGACAGTATTCTACTCCTTGTGTCGGGTCAAGGATGGGATCATAAACCAGCGTTGCAATAATCTGGCCTGTATAATACCCGTTTCTTATCAAGGATTTTGGCATGGGGAAGTCCATAATATCTATCTTTTCTCCCTTTGAAAGCGTGCCACGCAGGATAAGAGTAGCTTCATAGGGGTCATTATATAGAATTTGAGATATATTTTTTGGTACACCAAAACCTAATTGTTTTGTCCTTTCAGTTACAGGAATTTGGAGATTTTTCGAGTACGACGCTGAGTGGATAATCAAACCTTTAAGTAGTAGCGGATCAAATTCCTCGTCTAGTTCCTGATATAATCCGGTAGCTAACGAGGCTATGCGTGGGGTCGAAAAACTTGTTCCAACGCTACTTGCCAAATCCCCCTTTTTCGAAAAAGACTTAACCCCTGTTGTAACAAGTTTTCCGTTTTGGTTGACGCCAGCGTTTCCACCATAGTGAGATACTTCGGGTTTAATGATAAACTCTGGGCCGGGGCCTATTCTTGAAAAAGGTGAAGGATTATCAATATCTGCGAAGTCATCAGGCCCTTTTGCATGTGCTACAGAACCTATAACCAGAGACCTTACAGAATCAGCACCTTCGTGAATTCTTCCCTTAGGTCTTCCAGAAATAAAGTTCCTACAATTACCGGCAGATTTACATATTAGGATATTGTATTTATCTTGAAGATCGTCCAATGCGATTGCCAAATCTGAAAATTTAGTATCGCAAACCGGGCGAGTAACGCTGATAGACAGATTCCATATTTTTACTTTCTCATAGTTTGCATCAATTGCCTCGCGAATATTTGCAATTAAGTCATCTTCGTCAAGACCCTCTTTTGCTTCATCTGGAAATATAGTTGCATCAAATATCTTTATTCCTTTGTGCCCAACCCATTCTTGATTTTCACAGGCATCTCCGTACAACGCTATTCCAGCGACAAATGTGCCATGGGTAGGATTTATTGCAGACTCAGGATATACTGTCCATCGTTTTCCGGCTATCCATGGAGCGAGTTGTGGAATCGGTGCTATACCATTGTCAAGTATCCCTAATGTCTCATAACGATGCCCGTCAACAGGTTTCATAACTTCAATAGTAGTTTCTTCTTGGGCAGAATCCAACGACACAATATATTTTGGCATCGGCTCAATAGAAAATAACATTTCATATGCATCATCACCACGGAGCTCGTCAAGCATAGTTTGGGGATTCAGTTCTACTTTGTATATAGAGAACTGACTTGCATAACTTGTTTTTTTAAACGGAATTCTCCGTGAGGTCAACGCTCGCTCAAATAATCGTTGCATGGATATATTGGTTTCATAGTCCTGAAAATCAATAAGTTTAATTTTGTACATTGTTTCATTATCCTGTTTCTGTATGACAGGACGAAACTCCAAAAAGGTTTCAAGGCAAGAAAGTGCGTAGCTGTTACGATTGCAATCTTGTAGCCTATTTGATATTTCGTCCATTTGTGAAACAGAATCGAGCTTTACAATTAGCTCATCCGAGTCTACCAGTCCAATCACATTACTTCTATCATCTGTTTGGAATAATGATGAGATATCTTTTCGACGGGATTTGGAAGTCGAGTCGTCGCACATTTTGGCCACAAACACAAAAGGAACTGCAGATTTGCGCTCTGCACGTTCGGTAACAATTTCTGAAAACTGATTAAACGCTGAAAATAACTCGCTAGAACGTTGCACAAGTTCGTCCCCAGTAAGTACCCATTTAGGATCTTCAGAATTTCTAGATCCTTCAACTCTTAACTCATCTACTTCTCGTGGAGCAAAAAATTTAATGGGAAGTTTTTCATTTTCCATGGCTTATGGCTCCTTCCTAACAATGCTTCTTGAAATTCCTTGTATTTTGCGAAGCGGTATTTCTAGGCTTTCGTTGATCTCTTTATGAGTAGCACCATATTTCATCAAGAACTTTATAAAATCGTCTTCATTTTCAATGGCGTGATTTTTGTGAAAGTAAATTTCTTTTAGTACATCACAACTTGTTAAACAGTTTCTGTCTGAAAGTATCACATCACGCATTGCATTAAACACTATCGTCTTAATATCTGAATGACTAAGTCCAATCAGAGCATCTTCAATAAGATCCAGCTTTTTGGGAATTGATAAAAAATTTGTTTTTTTGCCATCGAAAAGGACATAAAGTAACTGATTTATTTCTTCCTTCTGCGGTTTTTCTAGTGTTATTATTGTAGTAAACCGTCTCCAGATTGCCGAATCAAGCAGTTCATGGTGATTGGTTGCAGCAATTAAAATGCTGTCATTGCTAAAAGCATCTATGTTTTGAATCAAACTGTTTACAACTCTCTTTAGTTCACCAAGCTCATTTTTATCGTCTCTCAACTTCGCAATGACATCAAATTCATCCAAAAACAAAATGCACTCTCTTTTTGAAGCATAATCAAAAATTTTGCGTATGTTTTTGGCTGTACTGCCAAGCAATGAAGATACCAAACCATCCAATCTTGCAGTAACAAGGGGAAGTCCAGTGATACTAGATATAAATTTCGCTACCGTCGTTTTGCCACAGCCTGGGGGACCATAAAGCAGTAAAGCGTTGGCAGCACCGATTCCGGATTTAAGCAAATCATCCCTGCGATTGTAGCTCTCAATGAAATTATAGATTGCTTCCTGGGAGTATTTGCTCAAAATCACTTGACTAGGTTCAATCTGAGGCGATGTGATCTCGATAATGTCCATCCGGCTTTCTGCATCGACTGGCTTTGTCGCAAAGCTATCCAATGAAGTAAGAGTTCCCTTTTTTTTGCTTAAAGTTGATCTAATCCTTTTTGCCAGTGAACTCTCTCCTTGGCTTTCGAGATTATCTGCTAAGACGGTAGCATAGTTAATTACCTTTTCCTTGTCATTGACTAGGCCGCCTTCAATAATTTTAACAATTTCTGTATACAACGATGGCCCACCTCACTTATTTGTTATTAGTATACGTGATTTTGTTTGCAAAGTCAATCTATAATGTTATTGGGCTTGGCATAATTGTTGTTAAATTAAGTCACATCGTTTTTAAATTCAAGAGCTTTGTTGCTGAAAATTAGGGCACTGGTTTACCTTTTAGTCAATTCAAGTTTCTGCTTCTCTAAATTGCAAATGATTTTTACGCATATCGTCAATCACCATTTGCTTGAATTCTCCGCTATAATGCTTTTTCCAGATCCCTTTTGGCATAAAAAACACCCCAATCATTTTTCAGTATATCATACTGCCCAACAATTGCGGTGCAGTTCATTTTAAGGACGGCTGAGGGATTTTTTGACGTGAATGTAATTCACGATTTTGCTGTCAATTAATCCAAATACGTAAAACTGTCTAATTTACACGAATTTTAATACAAAGTGTTCCATTTTATGGTATTTAAGAGTATTATTAACGCAATAAATAAGAAATGTTTATAATTTGTCATGGGTTTGGATAGAGGTAATTTAATGGATTGGCTGGAAAATAAGTACGATATTGATTATATTAATTATTTGACGAAAAAAAGCGATAGTATAAAATATCCCGATATATATAAGTTCCCTTCTCGTAATAATTATAAGGAATTACAAGAATTCAAAGGGAAATATGGTGCATATTTGTTTACAGAGGATGAGACAAATACTGTCCTATATGTTGGGCAAGCAACAACTCAGTCCTTATATGTCAGAGTTAAACAGCATTTTGTAAGCAGTGATACTGGTGGACTACGATATAAATTACGTAATAAAAAAGGAAGCTTAAACAAACTCAATCAATCCAAATTATACGTTATTCCACTTGATGTTGACGACAAAAGAAAAATTTTGTTTTTCGAGTGTTATTTAATTTCTAAATTCCAACCGGCTTTCAATTTCAAAGTTGGATAATAATCAAAAATTTTTTAGAAAGAGGGTTAGTGGTTAATATGGACAAGCTGGAATTTATTGAATTCTATATAAGAAGTTGTGATGATGTGATAAACTGTGTATATGTAGACGGTGCCCGTAAACTTCAGGACGAAATCATTGGAGTATTTGGATCTGAAATTCCTGACATAAAGAATAAGTTAAAATCTTATGGTCCAAAAGACCAAATTGATTTTATCGAAGATATTAAGCTAATAAAGCAAAAGCTTATAAATTATGAGATTAATTTTCAAAATATTCAGAATAAAATGAAATATGATCTTGAATTAGCCCGATTAAAACAGCCTCAATTATCGGCTCACGCTGAAGCAAATCCAACTCAAACAGCAACAGCAACAGCAAATGTGACTGTTACCATTGAACAAGCAATAAAGCAGATCGACAAAATTTCGGAAGATAGCCTATCCAATATCGACAAAGACAAATTAAAAGAATATCTCTATTCCTTAGAAGGAATTAAGGCTGCAAGAGATAGGAACAAGCTTTGGGTGAAAGCTAAAGAAATATTAAAGTTCATAGCAGATAAAGGTGCAGATGCAGCAATTGCTGGGTTACCTTTTATTATCACGGCAATTCAATCGATAAAATAGTGTTGAATTATCAAATTGCGACTTTTCATTATGTTTATTAAATAACCTAATTGGAGGAAGTTTACGAATATTTCGGCTTTTCTCAGCTATCAGAAACCATATATGAAAGCTCAGAAAGATTTTATAGAAAGAATAACAAAATACCTAATGTCAAGGGGGCTAGAACCTAGAACCCTAGGTATTACTGACTATGTATGGAAGAACCTTTAATTGCTATAAGGAGACTTATGATAGAATCTAATGGACTTTTAACTGTAGCATTTAGGCGAGGTTATATTCAACATGGTCAAGGAAAGCCTGACAGTAATATTTACGAATCAAACTATGATCTTTCAGATAAATGGATTACTAGCCCTTATTGTCAGATTGAGCCTGCCATGGCATTTCAACTTGGTCTTCCGATTCTCATATTAAAAGAAAAAGGTGTAACAGGTACATATCTACCAGAATTTGATTTAAAGAATCCAATTGAACAATATTTTGGCTCTCGTGAATGGCAGCAACTCATTGATAAATGGGAAATTTTAGTGAGAAAAGTAGTAGAAAACAAAGGTTGTCCTCCAAAGTTATACTAGAAAATGTAACCTTCCTATTATGTTTATAATAATATCTTCCAACTAAAAGGATCACCACCAACCGTCCAATAAAAAGGACGGTTGGTGGTGATTTTTCTATGTGAATATAATTCACATTCTTATAATACAAATTTATACTCTCTATGCACATTGTAAGTGCTTGTTTACCGCAGGCACAGCAGCGTTTAAACGGCTTATCGAGATTATAAGCCACTCTAGGCAGATATCCGGCGTCTTCCAAAAGTGTAAACATCGGAAAAAAGATTGCCATTGGCGGAAGCATCACCGAAACAACCCAGGCGAGCACCCGATAAACTCCAAATACCAGCGCTCCATAGAACCATTCCGGCGCATTGATCGAGCGAAAGAAATCTGTCAGCCGATCCTGTACCCAAAACAGTCCGTCGGATAAAAGCTCCGAAGGGTAATTCGCCCCTGTAATCGTAATCCAGAAAATCAAAGCCAAGAGTGCAAGCATAATTGGATATCCGGTCATTTTACTTGTGAGAATCCGATCCATCCGACGGTCAAATGCACTATATTTTTCCTTCTCATATGTAACCGCGCCGCGGCATACCTTTTCGGCAGCAGTCACTAAAGAAGAAACCATCTGGTCTTTTAACCCATCTTTGCTGAGTCCTTTTTCCTTAAGGAAACTTTTTGCCCGCGTAACACCTGCAAAAAGGATTGGGTCCTTGAGAAAATCTTCTCCTAAATAAGAATCAATTTCTTTCATTAAAGATACGTCCGTGTCCAACAGTTTTAAGCTGAGCCACCGACTATTTAACTTTCCGTTTAACTTTCTTTGGAGCAGCGGCTCTATCATCGCAACTGCTTCTTCAATTTCTTCTGAATAAGTAACTTTTAGCGGAAAAGCTGAAAGTTTCCCATCAACCACACTGTCTAAAGTGTTCATTAGCTTTTGCAGGCTGCTTTTTTTTCTGGCTATGGTACTGACTACCGGAACTCCCAAACGCTTTTGGAGCATTTTTAAATCGATGCGAATATTCTTTTTCTTGGCTTCGTCCATCAAATTGACGCATACGACTACTTTTGAAGAAATTTCTATCGTCTGCAAAACCAAATTGAGATTGCGTTCCAGGCAAGTCGCATCACAAACAACGACCACCGCATCCGGATCCCCAAAGCAGATAAAATTTCTCGCAACTTCTTCTTCTGCAGAATGCGCCATCAAAGAATAGGTTCCCGGAATATCCACCATCACATAAGAATGTCTTTTTGTTCCACAATATCCCTGCGCATTGGTTACCGTTTTTCCCGGCCAGTTTCCGGTATGCTGATTCATCCCTGTAAGTCCATTAAAGACGGTACTCTTCCCCACATTTGGATTTCCCGCCAGCGCAATAACCCGATCGAGCGGTGTATGCTTTTGAATCTTTAACCCGGAATCCACCGCGTTAATTCCAACCGAACGATTTGTTAACCCCATTCTGAGAGCCCCTTTCCGACTAAGCTTTAATCAGGATGTTTTGGCAGTCTTCTGAACGGATGGCAATTACTGCTCCCCGAATCAGGAATGCCGATGGGTCCCCTCCCGGGCTTCTTCCGAGACATTCCACATCTGTATTTTCGATGAGCCCGATATCCAAAAGTCGGCGTCTCATGCTGCCTTTGGAGTTTAATGAACGGACAACTGCGTGCTGTCCCGGTACAATATCATTTAAGCAAAGCTGCTGATTCATAGAAATGACACCTTTCGAATAAATTTTAGGAGAAGGAAACTTTTGGTCTATCAACAGATTATTCAGCTTTCAAAATATTCGTTCCAGAAGTTGAATCATTAAAAATAAGGTGAATTCTTATGAAAGAGCAAAACGGATTTTATACTCTGAAAGGCTATCAGAAAAACGACAGCGCAGATATGACCTCTGCAATGGAAGATTATTTAGAAATGATCTGCCGAATTTTACAGCAAGGTGAAACCGTAAAGGTAGGAGAGCTTTCCCAAAGACTTCACGTAAAGCCTTCTTCCGTTACGAAAATGGTACAGCAACTGACCAGCTGTGGATATCTTCGTTCAGAAAAATACGGTTTGATCTGCTTAACCCCAAAAGGCAGTAAGGTCGGAAAATATCTGCTATACCGTCATGACGTTTTATTTCGTTTTCTCTGTATTCTCAATCATTCTCAGGACGAATTGGAGGAAGCGGAAAAGATCGAACATTTCTTAACTCCTGCTACGATTCACAGGCTCGATGAGCTGACGCAAGAGCTGGAAATTACAAGAGGAAAGGCTTCTGCCAAACTTTCTGAAAAAGGGCAAACAAGTCTAATCGAAAAAGGACCTCCTCCATAGGATTCCGGAACATAAAAAAGGCGTACCACGAAAATTCGCAGTACGTCTTTTGTCTTTACTATTCTCTTATCATAAAAGCCTTTTTCTAAAACTTTCCGCTGAAAACCCATACGTTCTCGTTGGTCTTCCTTTTTTATTGGGGCCTGAAATCGAAATTTCATGGATCAGCTGTGCTTCTAAAAGCTGCTGCAAAATTCGGTTTGCGCTGCGGGAAGTTACATTCAGCAATTTTCCGACAGAAGCTGCTGTCAGATGCGCCGACTCATTGAGCTGAAACAGCCCGACAAGTTTTAGCAAATTGGTCTGGTTAATTCCACAATTTTTTGCAAATGAAACCGCATTCTGATTTTCATAACTGTAAGTGACTGCTTGTGTAGCAGAAAGGGGGCCTGTCATCTCCGCATTGTCTCCACTTACCAAAAAGCCGTCGTTGCCGCCGTATTTTAGAGCTTCCAGCAATGCAACTTCGGCATAATAATGGCTGCGGTCTCCGGAAGGATTGAGCCCCGCTCCGATACGAAATGGAAAATTCAAATGTTCCTGCAGATAACGCACCAATCTTTGAATCCGTTCCACAGAGATTGTCTGAATCGGTGCCTGCGTCTGGAGTTCAAAGCGCCCAAAGCCGGCAGTGATCGAAAAGTCCATTCCATTATCTCGGCGAAAATCCACCAGCAGCTTATGCAGCGTTGCTTCTCTGTACTCGCGCTCTTCCCCATTGCAGCTTCGTTCCATAGGCAGCCGCAAAATAACGACTAAGTGGTCCATTTCCTCCGCCTGAGAAAGCCGTAATTCTTTTACTGCAGCTTCGATTGATTCCCGAATCATAATAGCAGAAGGGAAAACTGCAAGATATGGAATCTTCAGCTCGTCCAATGCCTTAAGATTATTAATGCTTCGGCTGATAACCAGATCAATTTTTCCAGCATCCCAAAGTTCCTGGGTACGGGCGGTAATCCGTTTATAGTCATAAATCTTGTCTTCATAAAAATAAGGCATATTCTTTGGATCAATATACCGCTGCACGTCCATAAAATGATTAAGAGGAGTCAAAAAATCTACAAATACGCGATTTAAGGGAATCTCCGGGTGTTCAATACAAAAATTCAGCAGAATTCCCAGAATGTCTTTTGTTCCATAGGCAGTAAAGGCACAAGGAATCGCAACATTAGGGATATGGTTATGAATATAATGATACCCCAGCTCTCCAGAAAAGAAAATAACGTCGCACCGATTCTTGCAGTCCTCATAGATCCAGTCAATATCGGAAAGCTCATTATAGATATACTTGTGAAATTCACACCCAAAATCATAGCTTTCAATAACTTTATTGATCGGTTCCAGCGAACGCTTCGGACTAACAATCGCAACAGAAATCATAAAATCTCCCAATCCGTTCCTTAAGATTATTACGTCGAAAATTAATTTATCACAAATTTTTTGATGGATTTTCTTTAATATATCACAAAGATTTTATTTCGTCAAAAAAAGGATTGACTTTTCTTGCTGTTGATGATATTGTGAATTCAAAATTAAGGACTTAAAATTTTAAGTCCTTAAATAAAACTAGAGGGGGAATACCTAATGACCAGTGCTATCCTTACCGACCTGCTTAAAAGTTTGGGACTTTTAGGCGCATTCCTACTAATCGGCGTGTTTTTACGCGCCAAAGTGAAAGCCTTTCAGAAAGCCTTTATTCCGGCTTCCGTGATCGGTGGATTTCTGCTCTTACTCCTAGGGCCGCAATGCTTTAACATTCTTCCGGTCCCTACTGATTGGTTTAACACCTATTCTCTATTACCAGGCATTTTAATCGTTCCTGTTGTCGCATCTGTCCCTCTGGGTCTGCGCATAGGAACAGGGAAAGGTGCTTCTGCAGGAGAAGATGCCGGCGTCCTCAAAAATATTGTTCCACTAATGTTTATCGGACTTGGTGCCAGCATGCTGCAATTTGCAGTCGGCTATGGCACACATGTTGCCTTCAACAATCAGAATCTCTATGATGTTTTCGGCATCGAACTTGCAATTGGATTTGTTGGAGGTCATGGCACTGCAGGTACCCTCGGCAATATGCTCAACGAAATGAATTTACCATATTGGCAAACTTCTCAGGGCGTTGCAATCACCACAGCAACCTTTGGCCTTGTCGGCGGCATTCTGATCGGCATTGCAATGATCAACTGGGCTGCCCGTCATGGCCAGACCGCCATGCTAAAGAAGCCAGCAGATGTTCCGGAACCGCTCCGTGTTGGTTTTGAAAAAGATCCTGCAAAGCAAGCTTCTATCGGCCGTGAAACCACAATGTCTTCCTCCATTGATGCATTTGCATTCCATATGGCTCTGATTTTTCTCGCCTGCGGAATTTCCTATTGGATTCTTCAATTAACCAAAACTTTTAATATTCCGGTATTAAGCAGTATTTCTGTATGGGCTTACGGCATGCTCGTCATGTTCCTCATCTGGGGAATTATGTGCAAATTGAAGATCGATTATTTGGTCGATGATCATGTAAAGAGCAAAATTTCCGGTTCCTGCACTGAATTTGCTGTCATCGCAGCAATTGCAAGTATGCCACTAAAAGCAATCGCCACTTATATCGTTCCAATTCTTGTCATGGTCGTCCTCGGCTACATCGTTACCACCGCGGTTCTGTTCTTCTTCTGCAAACGTCTGTTGAAAGGCTACTGGTTTGAGCAGATGATCGGCACCTTCGGCATGGCAACAGGTGTTTTCCTGACAGGCGTTCTGCTTCTCAGAATCTGTGATCCAGACCTCAAGAGCCCTGCTCTTGCAAACTATTCACTCTCTTACACCGTTACCAGTATTATTTACTTTGCATTACTTAACATGTTTATTGTTCTGCCAATCAGCAATGGTTCAGGCTTTACTGCACTTGTTGGTCTTGGCCTTGGCATTGTCTCTTTGCTTGGTGCTATCATTTCCAGCCGTATCGCATTTGGCAAAGAATTTAAAGGAAACTGATTTCCCTACATAAAGGAAGAAACGTAATATGGAAACTTATGAAAAACTGCTTACTCAATTGAATGCGAAAATCTGGGATTTCTCAGAATTAAAATTTTGTGAATATCATTCTTCAGGGGCAATCATTGATCTTCTTAAAAAAGAAGGCTTTTCAGTAAAATCCGGTCTAGCCGGAATGGACACAGCTTTTACCGCCTCCTTTGGCAGCGGTCATCCTATTATTGGCATTTTAGCCGAATATGATGCGCTTTCGGGACTCAGCCAAAAAGCTAATGTTGCGTCTCCTTCTCCCAGAGAAGAAACGCCAAACGGACACGGCTGCGGGCACAGCCTTTTGGGCAGCGGCTCTGTCGGTGCCGCACTGATGGTGCGGGATTATCTGAAAGAAAACAAAAGGTCCGGCACAGTGGTCCTATATGGCTGCCCTGCAGAAGAAGGCGGCTCCGGAAAAGCTTATCTTGCGAGAGCCGGTGCATTCGATCGTCTAGACGCCGCCATCACATGGCATCCCGGTGGAGGCAATGCTGTTGCAACCGGCTCCATGCTGGCAAATTGTCAGGCTTATTTTCGCTTTAAAGGAATTTCTGCTCACGCTGCCGGTGCACCGCATTTGGGGCGCAGTGCTTTGGATGCCGTAGAACTGATGGATGTTGGCGCTAACTATCTGCGGGAACATATTGAGCCGACCGATCGAATTCATTATGCAATTACCAACACCGGCGGGATTTCTCCAAACGTAATACCAAACCATGCAGAGGTCATCTATCTGATCCGCTCCACTGACTCAGAAAAAGTACAGAAACTGTACGACCGCGTCTGCAAGATTGCAAAAGGTGCTGCCCTGATGACAGAAACCGAAGTGGAAATTCGATTTGATAAAGCCTGTTCGAATGTGCTCTCAAACTCCGTACTGGAAGAGGTTCTTTATCAGAGTATGACGAGTATTCCTTTCCCCGTTTATACTGAAGAGGAATTGGATTTTGCAAAAGAGATGAAAAAGACCGTTAAAGAAACGGATATGGCAAGTGATCTTTCCCTAACGGCATCTTCTGCCGCAGAAAAGCAAAAAATAATCGCGAAATGTCAAGCGCTGCCGATGATGAATTTTGTCCTGCCTCACAAGCACATGGAAATTAATATCCCGGGTTCTTCAGATGTTGGTGACTGCAGTCACGTCGTTCCCACCGCTCAGTTTATTGGCGCCTGTTTTGTGCCCGGTACACCGGCGCACTCATGGCAGGCCGTAGCACAGGGAATCTCAGGCACAGCGGTCAAAGGAATGCTTTATGCTGCGAGGGTTCTCGCTGATACGGCAAAAAGGCTGATTGACGATCCTACGATTCTTTCAAAGGCTAAGGAAGAATTTTTATCCGAAACAGGCGGAAAACCGTACCATTGTCCGATTCCGCCCGAAATCATGCCAAATAGTAACGCAAAAAAATAAGATCGTTTTATGTAGCTTTTTCCAATAGAAAAGGGGGCAATTTTATTCATGACAATTCTTGAATCCGCACAAAAGATGGAACCACATCTTTCCGAACTGCGGGAAGAATTTCATCGCCATCCGGAGGCAGCTTTTGAGGAAAAAGAAACCTCCACTCTGATTGCAGCGGAACTGCGAAAGATCGGCAGCTATCAGATTACAGAAAATATCTGCGGTCATGGAATCCTTGCAGAAATCCATGGCAACAAGCCCGGCAAAGCGGTTGCTCTTCGCGCTGATATGGACGCTCTTCAGATTTCAGAAGAAACTGGGCTGCCATTTTGTTCTCAAAACCCAGGCATGATGCATGCATGCGGCCATGATAATCATATTACGATGCTGTTAGGCGCAGCGCATCTGCTCGCACAGTTTCAAGATCAAATTTCCGGAACAGTCCGGCTCATTTTCCAGCCCGCTGAAGAGCTTTCGCCAAAAGGTGGCTCCCGTTCCATGATTGAAGCCGGGGCATTAAAAGGAATCGATGCGATTTTTGGCCTGCATGTCTGGCCGGGACTTCCGCTTGGTACCTTTGGTGTAAAGGCCGGTCCTCTAATGGCTGCTTCTGATCATTTCTATGTTAAGATTCACGGAAAGTCCGGTCACGCAGCTACTCCTGAAGCAGGAATCGATTCGCTGCTCGCAGGTGCTCAATTTGTAACTGCAGCACAATCGATTATCAGCCGCAACACAGATCCTCTTAAATCGGCGGTCATCTCCATCGGAACCTTTAAAGCCGGCACACGCTACAACATTATCGCAGAAGAATGTGCTTTAGAGGGAACCTGCCGCACTTTTGACCCTGACGTTCAAGATCTGGCAGAGCGGCGTCTGGGAGAAGTATTGGAAGGGATCTGCACCTTATCACAGTGCACCGGAGAACTTGATTATGAACGGGGCTATATGGCCGTTAATAACGATGCAGCGATGTCCGATTATGTCCATAAAACCGCTGCTTCACTGTTTGGAGCAGAAAAATCCGTTCTTGTTCCCCATCCTTCCATGTGCGCAGAAGATTTTGCTTTTTATCTCAATCATGTTCCAGGCGCTTTCGCCTGGATTGGCACTGCAAAAGAAGGAGATCCAAGCTGGCCGCTGCATAGCTCTCACTTTACAGCCAACGAGGATATTCTATGGCGTGGTGCAGCACTGCTCGCGTCTTTGGCGCTGAATTTTAAAGGCTGATCTTCTTTATAAAAATTTCATTGAAAAAGGTTCCGTTTTTTCGGAACCTTTTTCTTTATATATGGCATATGATAGGTCTGCCCTATGTCTTCGCCTGCACAATTTTTATTTCTTATAACAGATGTTTTTATGTAAAAGTGTAATGAGAAATTAATATAAAATCTTACTTTTACATAAGTATTTGCGGGGACGGTGATGGTATGGATGAATTTTGTAAAAGCTCAAATTATCAAAGCACTTGGCGTCCTTTGATTAAAGAAGATGATCCCAGCATAGTGGATTCCCCTCCTAATGTTGAAAAAGTAAAAAAAGAATGTGAAAGTATTGAAAAGTCTACGGAAAAGAATGAGACATGCGAGGAAAATGATATTTTGAAAAAATTAACCCAAATGAGTGCTGATATTAATACATTGAATCATATGCTTTCTGAGCAAAAACAAACAATGGATCATCTGTTTACTCTTTTGGAGAAAAAGAAAACTATGTCCTCTGAAAAAGTTTTGAATTCCCAAAAAAGCAATCCATATCAACATTATTTTATTTCCGTTTTATTTGCCAAATTGCGTCGTTTGTTCGGACGTTTTCTAATATTTAGTCAGCACATCTTGCACATTAAGTTCTAATTCACATATGATATACATAGAAAATGATGTATCCTTTCATTTTCAATCTTAAATTTAGGAGTGAAAACTTCATGAGTACTGACGTAGCTCAAGAGCCACTTGATATTTATGTCCGAAGAGTTCTGGCGAAATCCGAACTGCTCCAGACACAGGAAGTCTTCCAAGAAAATTATTCTACTGATACTCCCCCTAAACCTTTGGGAACAAAGGCTCCATTAACGCTCTATATAATCAACCACGGCGCAGTGGCAAGCACTGAGTCCCCTAATCCAAGTACAGGATCTCCTGTAAAATGTGTGAAACTCTGCAAACGAATTCTCGACGAAAATCCGGGAAATACCATTCTCTGCACACAAAAGTCAAGGGTAACCCTTAATTTTGAACTGGTTTTAGTCGTGGAATACGAGGATAATACTTTTGATGTGCTGACACTTCCAAGAGACCTTGCCGCCTTTACGAAGTACACCGCCTCCACAAAAGCATTCGTTGGACCTACCGTACTTGATCCGACCACCGGCGCACCTATCATTCAGCATCAGAACGTAACCCAGCCTTATGAGCAGTTTGTCATTAAATATAATGCAACTTCAACTGCATACGCTAACTTTGAATACACGGTTACGATTCCTCTGACCAGTTTCAGCGCACCTCTGAGGAAATGCGAACTGAATGACCCGACACTTCAGTCCTATATCGTACTGAGAAACCTGACTTACAAAGTAGATGTGCTTGACCAATATTTGGCTCAGGCCAGTGCAACTACCACCATCTGGACCACAATGGTTAACTTCTCGCTGTCTGAAGACATCATCGATAAACTTGGAATCGATCAGGACATTCAAATTATGGGCACACCGGAATATGTTTGCCTGGATAGCGACTGCGACTGCTGCTGAAAAAGTATCGCAATCAGCTTTATTGCAAAATGAAGTGCTACCCGTTAAATGGGAAGAAAAATAATCAAGATCTGATTCAGGATACCGCCATCTGTTAAATACAATGGCGGTATCCTTTTCTATGTTAAGGATAAAGCAAAAGGCCGACGAGTCAAAATCGTCGGCCTTTTATTTTATTAGATATCAGTAAAAAACTTTTTTAACTGCTTTTTTCGTGTTGCCATCATGATCGTGGTCTTAATCTGTTTGGGATTGTTCTTCCTCTGCAGCGCAGCTTTGCTCGTTAAAAACATCCATTCCCTCAACTGGTTTGATACCAAGCAATTCGTCGGTAATCTGCCGAAGCAAAGTGACATCAGAATCGATAATACATTTATAAATTTTATTGTGGGTATCGCTTTCTCCCAATGGAGGGAGGCCGGCCTCGGCCCGGCGATGGGCACGGGCGCTGACCAACTGAGTAATATGGCTGCGGATCAGTTGCTGCACCATAAAGTAAACATCTTTGTACAGCCTATTGTGGCTCATTTTTATTATTTTGTAGTGGAAGTTAAAGTCTGCATCTACTAGGCGTTTCAGTGCATCTTCATTGTCCACGTCTAAATTATATTTTAAAGCAAGGTCATTGTAATGAATAAGGGCATTATGCAACTCCTCTTTCTCCGCATTGGTAGCAGAAAGTATCGCCAAACGCATACACTCATATTCCAACAGACTGCGCAGCTGCTGCACATCATTGTAACGATCCTTGCTTTCATAAAAGACAGATATTTCACTAAGCATTGGCTTGAGGGAAAAGTCCTGCACAAATGACCCCTCGCCAACACGGGTTTCAATAATGCCTAAAGTACTAAGCTTCTGCAGAGCCATACGCACACTTAGACGATTGACGCCGAAGGCATCAGCAAAATCAGACTCTGAAGGAAGTTTGTCTCCTGCTTTCCAGATACCATCCACAATATCCTGCTTGATAGACGCGCAAACCTGATCTACAAGAGAGATGCGACTTATTTTCATTTTTCGCTGGGGAAACCTACCGAGGGATTCTTTTTCCATACTATTCACCTAAAATTATTCAATATTTTATTTTAATTATAACCCTTTTCTAAAAATAATGCACACTTTTTTAATGTCGAATATTTTTCAAAAATTTAGCAATAAAAAAGCAGCCACCTTCCGACTGGAAGATGGCCACCTGTGAAAAAAGGATGACTACATTTAAAGGTATACGCAATTATTTGATAACAACCTTCTTGGCCTTGGCCATGTACTCCTCGCTCATTTCCTGACCAATACCCGGAAGCTCTGGAATTTCATAGAATCCATTCTTAGGCGCATAGTAGTACTTGCCGGCATTCTTAAACTTGGTCAGCAGATTGGCATTATGCTCCTCGTGAATGACGAAGTTGGGGATAGTAGCCTCCACCTGCAGAGCAGCCGCAGTAGCAATAGGACCACCGCAGACGTGAATCTGCACACCCATATCGTAAACCTGAGCCATATCGCTGATTTTCTTTGTCTCTGTGATTCCACCGGTGTTGCACAGATCAGGCTGGATTACATCGAGAGTACGATCCTCAAAGAACTGACGGAATCCCCAGCGGGTGTAGCTGCGTTCGCCGGTAGCAAGAGGCAGACCACTGCGTTCCTCGATATGTTTGAAGAGCATGGGATTGCAGGGCATAGTGGGTTCCTCAAAGTACATAATACGATAAGGTTGAAGAGCCTTGCCTAAAATAGAGGCAGTGTTGGTATCCAGCAGAGAATGAATTTCGATGATGATGTCCAGATCGTCACCACCAGCCTCACGAGCTGCGGCGATACGTTCTACGGAGCGTTTCAGGTCATGTTCCCGGTAGCAACCGCGAATTTGATTGCCTTGGGTAGCAAATACTTCGCCAACGTCCTTTTTTTCGCAAGGAGCGAAAACAGGATCGATCTTGACAGCATCATAGCCCTCGGCCATAGCGTCCTTCACTACATCATAGTAGTCCTTTGGATCATACAGAAGGGTTAGAGAATCGTTTTTCTCTATAAGTTTCCGCCAGCCAAACTGAAGCTGGGATGCGTAAGCACGAAGCTTGTCGTTGGTTTTACCGCCGAGCAGCTTATAGACAGGCAGATTCAAAGCTTTGCCTTTGATATCCCAGCAGGCAGTGTCGATAGCCGCTATTGCAGAGGTGACGACTACGCCGCCTCCCATGCCCCAAAATGTATGGCGATGCAGGTGCTCCCAAATCTTTTCGGTATTAAAGGGATCCATACCAATAACCAACTTAGCAAAGTCCTGACACTGACCAAAGGCCGCCTCAGAGCAGTTGCCATAAGCTAAACCAGCCTCACCAGATCCACTGATTCCTTCGTCTGTGTTGACCTTGATGGTAACAAAACCGCCAAGGGCGCCGTCACCAAGGTAACATTCTACACTTGTAATTTTCATGAATAGTTGCTCCTTTCTTTTACTATAGGTTGTTTTATAAAAAACTTTTTAAGAGAACTGCTTATTTTGTGATAGGCGCTTCTTCTTCACCCGGATCTTTGTCCCACACGGAAGTATGAATTTCGATATTGCCGCGTTTGGCGCGCCAGATTCCGATGGCTGCTGTAACCAGAAGCGCTGCTACATTCGCAATTGCTAAGGCAGGGGTCATGGACAGGCAGGATTTCCAAAATACCACAATGGCTCCGACCAAAGACAAAACGCAGATGGTGTAATAAAAACCATTAGACACATGAAGGCGGCATTTGCCCCATGCTTCAGGATACTTTTTGGGCAGTCTGATTATCGCTACAAAATTCAGGAAGGCGAAAAAAGAGGTGAAGATCTGCACCATATTGGTGATGACAGTAATGGACAGATTAAAAATGATAGGAATAATGCCCAAAATATACATAAAGGTCAGAATGAAAACGCGAGATCCCTTAGCATTCTTTTTTCCGAAAGAGGCAGGAAGCCAACCATCGTCGCAGGACTGGCCGATCGTGATGGCGTTATAAGCAAAGCTGGAATTCAAGGTGGACAGCAACGCCATAATGGGGCCGCCGATAATGAAGAAATAAAACAGCCATGTGGGGAAAATACGCTGCGCTGCAAAGACCAAAGTGGTTGAATTTCCATATTCACTCACATTCATAACACCAACGCCGGCCATGGCCACGCCCACATAAAGGAGAATTAAAGTGGGGACAGTCATCAGCATAGCTGCGGGAATATCCCGTTTGGCATTTTTGGCGTCGCGGCCATAAGCAATGGTCATATAATATCCCTGGCAGGAGTACACAAACAGCAGCATCGCGCCGGTAAATCCGCCGGATATCTGCCCCTTGTCAAAGGTAATCCCCCAGCCGTTAATCAAAAAATTGGGGTCTGAAAAGTTAAAAATTGGCAGCTTCATTTTGAAAATACCCACAATCGCAAAAAGAAGTAGGGCAGCAATGAGCAGCCATGTCATTAACTTTTGAGCATGTGCCATTATATCCACACCTAACAGGTTCACAATAAAGAAAATGGTTAGCAAAACAACGCCTACAATGATACGGGAAGTTATGCCCCCCAAGGCAGGGACAACGTCACCCAGATATGCAGCCGCAGCGGTGCCGAACAGAGATAATGACAAACACTGTGTTAAATAAGAAAATGCAAAAATTCCAGAAGTGGTCGGACCGGCAAGTTCACACAGCATAGAATAGTTACCGCCGCCTAGTCGGAGAGCCGATGAGACAAAGATATAGGGGAGAACCATAATAAAGCCCATGATGATAGCTACTAAGTAGGCAAGCCAAGCAGAATAGCCAGTCATTTTGATTGCTGGGACAATAAGAGTGATGACACCTGCACCAATAACCTGCCCGACGGCTAATGCATAGAGTTCTGTTCTTCCGAGAGTTCCGGGCTTTGGTGCTGGCTCTTTAATTACTTTAATTGCCATAGTAAAGACCTCCTCGCTTTCTCTCTAAATTAAACGGTATTCTTATGGTGCTGGGGAAAATCATCAAAATTTAACAGGCCGAAAATGGCATGTTTCTCATTTAACGGCCAATATTTATCTCCTCCTCTTCGAATTAGAATGACCGACTAGACAAAAGATCATTCTACTACTTTGTAAAGAATTGCTTTGTCAATTGCCTCCTGCAAGAACTCATTGCCGATACCGGGCAGATCGGGAACCGTGAAATACCCATTCTCAGGCTGAAGATTGTACTTTGTGAGGCCTAGGCAGGTATCCATCCGGTTGCAGGTGTGGTGCTCATGAATAACGAAATTTGGAATAGTACACTCCAGATGCAGTGCCGCATTAGTAGCCAAAGGACTGCCCGCCACATGAACCTGAACACCTACGTCGAAAGCATGAGCCATGTCACAAATCTTCTTTACTTCACTGATACCGCCGCAGTTCCCAATATCAGGCTGAGCCAACTGCAGAAGATTGCGCTTAAAGTAATCCGCATACTGCCAGCGTGAGAAAAGACGCTCGCCATTGGCGATCGGCACACTGATGTATTTGGAAATATACTCGACTGTCTGAGTAGTAGGAGTATTTGGCTCCTCAAATGCCAAGATGTTATACTTTTCGGCCAGTCTGCCCAGTTGTACTGCACCCAAAGCATCTGGATAGGAGTGGTTTTCCATAATGATATCTACTCCGTCACCGGCAGCTTCCCGGGAAGCCTTCATTCGAGCTTCCACCATCTTGAGCT
Source organism: Caproicibacterium sp. NSD3 (assembly GCF_053613275.1). Lineage (NCBI taxonomy): Bacteria > Bacillati > Bacillota > Clostridia > Eubacteriales > Oscillospiraceae > Caproicibacterium > Caproicibacterium sp. NSD3. The sequence continues at coordinate 474,772 of NZ_CM132119.1, read as the reverse complement.
GAGCGGGCGTGAGGAATCCGGTAGTATCCAAAAAGTTTAAAGGCTTCCCTTCTTCGTCCCGGTCGAAAAAGTCGATTTTCACTGCATCGAACCCTTCCGCAATGGCCAGCTTCACATTATGAGCATAATCCTCCGGTTTGACGGCCCAGAGGTGCTCGCTCACGCCAACCTGGCCCCAACCGAACTGTAATTGGCTGGCATAGGTACGGAGTTTATCGCGAACCTTACCACCCAAAAGCTGATAGACGGGAACATTAAAATATTTGCCCTTGATATCCCACAGTGCAACATCGATGGCAGCTATTCCAGAGAATACCACCGGACCACCATTCTGCCCCCAGAAACTTTTTTTATACATACTTTCCCAGATAAGTTCAGTCTGCAGCGGGTCCATACCAATAACAAGTTCCGCTAGGTCACACACCATTCCAAAAGCTGCGGAGCCACCTACACCGTAAGCCATGCCGGCTTCGCCATCACCACAGATGCCTGCATCGGTATGGATGCGGCAACCAATCGGACTATTCATTTTGCTATTCGCAGTAGGGAGGCGAAATACTTCCACCTTAGTAATTTTCATCTATTATTTTCCCCTTTCGCTTATTGATTTAATTAGTTGTTCGCTATGTCATTCAGTGTATCTATTCGTTTATTAAAAGTCAATAGCATTATAAGATATTTGTATAAAATTTTAATTTTTGTGATTTGTTTTTGTGCATATTTTTGCTAAAAACAAACCACCCCCATCATTCTTTAATTCGTATCCTTTCCAAATTTAATTTGTCTAAATATTTTGTTTTTATTCTTAAAAAGTACTTTCTCCAGTCTGATCGCGATTATGGCTTCAAATATTTTTCCAGCATTTACTTACAGCAGTATCGCGAATCAATCAAAAAAGCATTAAAAAAAACAGAGCCGTCTAGTTTGACGACTCTGACCATGATGAAAGTGTGATCTAGAATCCGGAAAAAGTAAATGATATCAATCGTTTTCGATTATTTTTGCACGGTACATTCCTTGCTTTTTTAATATATCTGCCACAGTATACGCGTCAAGACCTTCCATACAGATTCTGCGGCATTCACCGGGATAGTCTGGCGAAAAAGTATTCCAAGCAGTTATTAGCTTGTCGGTTTCATGTAACCCATATTTTGTTAGCAAGCCAACATGTTTTTCTGGCATCTCCGAATAAATAGAAACCACTTTGTATTTCTGAATAAAAATTTCTTCATGACTTTTGTGAGATGCAATAGCAAATTGAGATAATCCGTCACTTAGTAACAGTTGCCCGTATGAAGACATTATTGTATCGATTTGACTTTGCGTTTGCCCATCAAGATACAGTACTTCTTGGTGAACAATTTCCCTAAATCCCATTTTGTTTTCTTCATAAATTGACAGCGGCAATTGCATCACGAAAAACAATGGTTCAGGAAGTGCTCTATAAAAATCGGTGACTAAAGCTGATAGTTTCTCATAGCTAACATTAGCAAAAATGGATTCTCCCTTAAATATCTGATATTTTTCCAAAATTTTATTAGGAAAAGGAATTGTCACTCCGGGAGCAGTTTGAAACATGGTCTCCACTTCTTTCATACAAAATAGGAAAAATATTACAACACCAAATACTATCCACATAAGAACAGCCAAAAAGCCTTTAAAACTCATTGCCCACAATACCAATAAATAAGATAATCTGCCGCCTACGGCGAAAATAATCATTATTATTATGTTTGAGGGATTAAGCTTTTTGCTATTTTGCTCAACCATTTTTTGAGTTAGTTGCGTTAATAGCAACTCAATATTTTTTGGGGCTTGGGTTCCATCCGGTAATTTAGAATATATTTCGGTATAATCTTTAACTCTTTTTATATTTTTAGATTCTATGTTTCGCTCGCTGAAAAAGCTGATAAAAGACGAAAGAAATGAAAGGAATGCCACCGCAATACCAGATATAGATGGCAAATTTGATGCAATCCAATTAATTATTTTTGTTTCTCCCCCTGATAAATGTAAATAATTCTCTATATGATTCATATCATAACAACATTTCTCCGAAAAACAATTCCGTTTTTCGGAGAAATAAATAAAAAATCTCCCTTTCAAAACTTGATTTATCAAGTTCCAAAAAGGAGGCTCTTGGTCGGAGTGAAATTATAGGATTTGGAGAAATCCAGCAATATCAATGGTTTGCAGGCATTCTGCAAGCAGTATTTACATCAAAAGAGCACCTCGGTTATATCGTTCTGGCGATTACCGTCACCTGCCTGATCAGGGTCCCGTAGAAATGGAATATTTGTCTTTCATCTCACTTTGATCCCGTCCATTTTTCTGGATATAGCATGCCATCCTGAAACCTCTGAAGGAACAGACCGACATGGTAGCCGTCCGCGACGGCATGATGCACGGTTATGGAGAGCAGCATCATTTTTCGGTTGCCTTTGTCAAAGAATCTTCCCGCCTGCAATACCGGAAAATAGTTGTTGCCGCTTCCGTAGGGCACGGGAGTATAGCTCGTAAACTGCATCCAGGGCAGCATACCCACCATGTAATTGTTTTCGGGGAGATTTGTCTTTGCAACAATTCCGTGATTTTCTGCGTATTGCCTCTGATCTTCCATATAATTGCCATAAAAGGTCTCAAAATCGGAGTCGTATTCCGTCCATAGGCTGGACATGGTCTTGTCATCCTCATGAAAGCAGGCATAGGAAGGGTGTAGCACTTCATAATATCCCAATTGTCCATTCTGTTCGGCAATACGGAATTCCTGCTGCTGGGAAATCAGAAAGGATGCCAGATACAAATAAGCAGGAAAGAATTTTTTACCCGCTTTTTTGACCATATGATAGGCGTTTGTAATGTCCACCTCAACCGAAAGGCTGTACCCGGTGGGAAGCATCTTTGTAAAATAGTAAAAATACGGCGTCCTGCTCCAAGCATTCCGATCAATAGGATGAAATTCACGATTCATGATCAAGCTCCATTTCTTGTCGAGCAGTCTGTGCTCTCCAATAGCGGGAGCCGTCCCGTTCGCGGCACAAAAGGCCGTGATCGACGAGTTCCCGCCGCAGGAGAAAGTAATCCCCAAAGGTATGCCACTGGCTGCAGATGCCATTGACTTCCCGTTCGGAATACGTGCGGCCCGGATCGAATTTTCCGATCAGATATTCCAACACGGCACACCTTGCTCTCTGTTTTTGCGGCAGCTGCGTGATTTTTCCGGAACTGTCAAGAAACTGTTTAATTTTAATGATCTGTTCCATGTGAGATTCCTTCCTGCGAATATTTTTCCAGCCAAATTTCAAGGAGAGTCTTAATATCTTCCGAAAATTCACGTTCCGTTTGGGTTTCCTTCTGCTTCAGTTTCTCAAGGATGGCGAAAGAAAACGATTGTGCCCCGTATTCCATCCACTCTGTCTGCATGGCCGGTTCCGGACAGGAATTGGTCGAAACGGAAAATGTGAACTTGTTTTCCTGGCCCGCCAGATTCGTTGTGGATTTTACCCATGCGCGGCCGTTCCCCCTGCACTGGATGCGGTAGATACCGCCGATTGCAACTTTATCTTTATAGGCGTTTTTCAATTCCTTCCGTTTCATAGAATCCATAGGGTGACACCTCTTTTCCCTTTCCTTAATGTTTTATAATACATATAATCCGTGTCTGCTGCAGCAGTAATAAAACCTTGTGCTGTATTTTGCAGTAGCGGGCCTATTTTGGGCAGCCTTACAGAAGCTTCTCATTTGTGACATATGCAACAAAGGAGATATAATGGTCTTTTTCCATTTCGTGATGAAACGTAACGTAGAATTCTCCGTCTGTATCTTCTACCGTTACCCGGTGCTCATTGTCAGCGGGTTTGACAGCAAACGGCGACAGCCTATGCCCACAGCAGGAAATCTCCGCATCACCGGTATTGGTAATCACATTCTCGCACTCGATTCCAAATTCCCGTTCAGAATTTTTTCAATATTGACCTCAAACAGGTTGGAAAGTTCCCCGATCAGGCTTACATCGGGACAACCCAGACCGCGCTCCCATTTTGAAATTGTTTTATCGCTGAGATTCATACAATCGGCTACCTGCTTTGCTGCAATCCAATTTTGATTCCCTCATCAGACATAGTGTAAGCGATTACCGGAAAATAATCAATCAACGCTCCGTAGAGTTTTTGACGAGGGCTTTGCAAATCCCGTCACTCGGTTTTGCTTTCGAGTGTAATTATAGGATTTACGACACACTTAAAGCCCGTAATCCCGCATGCATACAAGAAAAACAAAAGACCGACGATTCAAAATCGTCGGTCTTTTGTTGGTCGGAGTGAAATTATAGGACTTGGTGAAATCCAGTAATACTAATGGCTTGCGGGCAGTCTGCAAGCGGTACTTACACCATGCGTTCCGTGAATACGGAACGCCTTTTATATCGTATTATGTTTTGACTGAATAGTCACAGCAACAGTGCCATCGGTATTTTTATCTTCAATATCGTTTGTTGATTTATGATATATTTGCCAGATGAAAGAAAACCATCGTAGCATGGATGAGCACATAGCAGTAATCGCAAGAAAGAGTGTTACGGATTTGATGATACCAGTATGCTGGAAAATTCCCACCAAAATCGGCAATAGATAAAAGCCGACTGCGGTAAATCTTCCAAGAAAGTCAAAAATAAAATGCCTTTTTTCACCTGTTGAGAAAATCAGGGAAGACAAGATAAAATCAACAAGTTTTAGAATAACGATAATAGTAAACCATATAGGCACAAAACCGTAGTAATTCGACACAATTAGTGCGAGCAATATGAAGAAGCTGTCGGCTGATACATCCAGAATAGCTCCAATGTCTGACTGGCAATCAAATTTACGTGAAATCCAGCCGTCCATCAGGTCACTCAGAGAAATTGCCATAAAGCAGATAAGCAGACTCCACACAGGAATTGTTCTTCCAGCAGACCTAATTGCCAACAAATAAGCAAATGTGCCGCCGAGCGGAAAACGCAATGCCGACAAGACGTTTGGAAGCAGCCGGATCATTTGTTTTCGCATAATTTGTTCACCGTAGCGTTTGCAAGCTTATTTTTATCCGTTTTGTTTGAAAATTTGATGCGCTGCATATTAAACATGCCCTTGATATCATTCTCAATACCATCGAAAGCCCGATCTTTTTCCATCGGAGTCGTTGAACCTGTGGTAAAAAGAATCACTTTTTTCCCAGAAAGTCCGTTCAGACTTTTCAAGTAATTAGCCACAAGCGGAGAACCTTTACTGTTATAAACTGGTGTTCCAAAGGCAAGAACGTCATAACCGGAAACATTACGGGGCAGAAAGTTTCCGGGATAATTGACCGTTACGTCATAACATTTCCGTTGAAGGCTTTCGGCCAAAGCGTCGGCGGCATCTTTTGTACTATCGGTCCACGCGGGCTGATAAATGACAAGAGCTTTTCCAACCGGCTTAGTTACCGTGTAATACTGGGGCGTGCTCTGGTATTGCGTATTTAGACGGGTGGGTATATAGGTAATGACGGCGACCGTACCGCCGACAGAGAGCACAACAATTCCCAGTAAACCGATGCATATCCCCTTTATAATTTTTCGCTTTAGATGTTTCGGAGCGAATTTGATTGTCAGGACGATAGCAATAGTTCCTACAGCAGCAATGCAAAGTGTAATCATAATCACGTCGATCAGTTTCATGTTATCATTTCTCCATTCAGATTCGAGTAATTCGTCTCTATTACAGCATAGCAAATCAACATTGACAATAAGGAATACAACCTATTTCCTAGCGTAGGGGATTTCCCTCAGTCCGGAAATGCAGCATCTTTGCGTGCTTCGCTGCTTGTAATCCTTTGGAGAAATCATTATACTGAATAGCATAGAGATGGAAGGGAGAAATGCATTGGAGGACTTACAACTGCTATTTTGCATTATCTCGTTATTTGCGGGGGTGGCATCCATCACCCTTGCGGTGTTTATTAATATTGACCATACAAAAAAAGCTCTCAAATATTTTATAGGGCTCGACGTTTCCCTTTTCATGATACAGGCCATGATCACCTTAAATCTGTATATTGTCCGTACGAATAATATGGGGACTTTCTTATCCGTCATGTCTGATAGCATGGATGTGCTGGGAACCTCATTCAGCAGTCTATTCGGCCTACTTTTTATTCATGCATTGCTCGGCAAGCACATTTCAAAGATAAAACAAATTCTTATTGTGACCGTTACCTCTCTTCAAATGGTCGCAATTACAGTTTGCTATGCCAACACCAAACTTGTTACGTTGAAACATCTCGGACAGGTATCCTTGATTGCTGTCATTGCGTATGAAATCTTTACGGTGCTCGTAAACTACAGAGAAATACCGGATAAGGAGCTAAAACGAGCCGGCAGAATATTTGCCATCATTACGCTTTCTTTTCTGCCCTTCCTTGCTCTTGAATATATCCGTCCAGAAATCAATGCGCTGAAAGACTTGCAAGTACTTAAGTTGTTTGCTTTGCCAGCCTATTTTCTTATAATAAACATCAGTATTCTTCACTGGTCATACGCATACTTTAACACGCCGGCCTACATAGCGGAAAACAAACCAACCGAATATTTTGTCGAAAAATATGGCGTTACCGACAAGGAAACTGAAGTCATTGAATTGGTCTTGGGTGGGCTTACTTATAAACAGATTGCAGAGAGACTTTTTATTTCGCCCAAAACGGTGGACAACCATGTGCAGAATATCTATAGAAAGCTTGAGGTGACAAGCAAGATGCAGCTTTCCAATCTAATCCGCTCAAAAGAAAAGTAATTGGAGGTGTGCACTTGAATTTTTTACTTGTGGGAAATTAATAATCCTGTCACTCGTATATGACAGGCGAGTGCCTTTATAGAATTTGCACCTTGAGAGCCCGCATAAATACCGGCAAAACGAAAGACCGACGATTCAAAATCGTCGGTCTTTTGATGGTCCGAGTGAAATTATAGGACTTGGATAAATCCAGTAATATCAATGGTTTGCAGGCAATTTGCAAGCAGTATTTACGCCAAAAACAGAAAATTGACACTTACACCGCCTTAGTGAGACTATAGGCGGTGTTTTTGTATAGAAGTCACTTCGGGCCAATTTGGCCCGAAGTGCGGAGGGGGAAAACCGAATCATTCAACACAAGATAAGGTCGGCTTATCATTTTTCTAAAGCCGATATATCACGACTGTATATTACACAAGATGCTACCCGGGTTAGACTAAAAGAGTGAATTTTACACCATTCAGAGGCTTAATGACGATCTATGAGTCCATTGAGAAAGAATATAGTCAATAAGAAATCGGAGTTTTTTGCTATCATAAGATCCATTTGTCAGGTCACAATTTTTAAATGCACGAACATAATCATCCTTACCAACAAGTTCCCCTTGGTATTGCTTCATTTTTTTATTATACGATGTCCAACGAATAGCCGGAATTTTATTAACGCTATTTAGATCGAGAAAACATTCAATTGCAACAGCCTTCCCATTAATATTCTCGTAGGATTCACCTTGGGGCCCAAGAGCCTGAAAATGTGAGAACGCATCATAATTTGGCAATTTTGTGATTAAAAAAGTATCCGGCTTTTTTACAGAGCTCAATAATTGATATTTTTCAACTCCTGCTGTATCGTTGTCAAAGATCACGAGAATTTTATTGCCGACGTTTATTCGAACTAAGCCCAAACAGAAATTATATAAGTTTCCGACTCCTGTGAAAGGATAATTTTCCTCCATATCAATAAAGTCAAAGAAATCTGCAATATCAGGATACAATGATTCAATCGTCCGCTTAATTATGTATGAGTCCGATGAACCTTCCGTAACAATGAGTATTTTTTCGCCAGAGGAAAGTGGAGAAACAAAATCCTCTCTCTTTGCCCATCCACCTTCAACAACATCAGCAAAATTCCATTGTAATTCTAAATCTTGATTATTTGGATTCTCGGCTAGAACACGAAGCGTTATACATGGATCAAGATTTTCAAAGAATGTGCCTAAATCATATATAGCATTGTTCCACCCATTTTTGTCCTTCTTTTTATATTTTACAGGTAAGTGTTTTTTGATTTGAGGGTCTTCAAGGATACATTTGCTTACATATTCGCCGAGGTCATATCCATTTTCATCGTATTTAATTGAAATTTTCATAGAGTCAACCTTTGGAATATCTATATATCTTAGCGTATTGTAAAAATCATCAAATGAAAATTGAACTTCATATCCGAATTCTTCGCAATCTTTTAAACTAGCCTCATATAGCCCCCTTATAGACGTAATATCGTAACCAAGTAAGTCTAAACGCACCTTAACCGATGATAATATGCGTGAGAAGCCTTCTTTCATCTCGACGACTGGATTGTCAGCTTCATCATTAGCGTAATAGTAAGGAACTAATTTTATATCCTGTATCTGAAACAGTGCGGAATAGTCTCTGTAAGAACTGTTCTTGCCCCAATCAATTTCCATCCTGCCAATGCCTAGAGTTATCATGGAACCCATAATGTCATCTTCTTCCGTACTAATATGATATATATTGTATTGATCCAAATTGTTGAATGAAGTCTTTACTATCGTTTATGGCCTTATATTCATGTAGAAGATCGCGAAACCCATAATCATAATAAGTTGGTGGAAATAAACTTTGTATAGATAAAAGGCCGTTTTTCCCTATCCAATCAAAACCGTTTTTAACTGGAATTTTTGCTATTCCCACTATAAGTTCGCTATAGTCATATGCGACTTCTTTATTCATTCTTATCATTAATGCATGTTGTGCGTGTGGCCGCAAATAGATCGATTGACATGCTTTTCTCAAATCAGTTACCCGAGTGCTATCTCCGAGAAATACGCCGGGGCTACATTCGTTTGTTGCATCCGATAATATTAAAAAAACATATGCATATTCATTATCTTGCTTTTCAGTTATATGGACATGTTCATGCCCATCAAGGATAATTGAATCAAATGTATGTAAGCCAAACCAAAGAGCAACCCATAAATTATCAACTATATCTAACCATGCTGTTTTTATACCATAATGTTGCAGTAACGGTTGCAGCTTATTTTTCTCTAGTCCTTTTAAGTTTTTGCAAAGTGATGCTGATTTATATAAGTGTTCCTGATATTTACTTATTCTCTTTCTGCTAGGTCCTGTGGCCCTTAAAGCCGAAGGAATTAGCAAATCGCATGTTTCGCCTGGTCTCCTATATAAATCGCCTTGCCCTCTCATGTATACATTCCCATTTTCTCTGTTCATATATTTTCCGAAACCTACAAATTGAGTAAGAAGGTGAAAAGAAGTAATCTCATAAATCGGTATTTGGACACCAGATTTAAGCCTGTAATAATCTGTTGGTTTTGTAACCCCAACTTCGTGTTCGAATAAATCAATGATAAATTTCATTTTTACTCCTATATCTTAGCAAAGGTAAATTTCCTGTAGACATTATTATTCTACCTTTTCTTGGGTTTGGACACAAGACATCAAGGAAAAGAAAACATATTGATCACAAAAAGCGTCACCCAAGTGAGACTATGGGTGGTGCTTTAATATATGGTAAAAGTCACTTCGGGCCAAGTTGGCCCGAAGTCGAAGGGAGGGATAACATATCCCCGTAGGGTCTGATTGAAAAATCAGGCCCTTTTTTCATTCTTAAATGAAGGAGGAAATCGCATGACAACTGAAAAAACCAACGAAAGCAAGCGCAGAAAGGAGGACAAAAGGCGGAAGCGCAAGTGGCCGTACATCCTTGGAATTCTTCTGTTGTTGCTGCTTCTACTGCGAAGCTGCGGTAATCAGCACCCCTCCCCGAACCCGCCACCATCCAGTTCTGCCCCGTCCTCATCCATTCCCTCTTTGGACGATACCGGGAGTGCGGAGCCGGGAAGCAGCAGCGCCCCGTCACGGCAGGAAATCCTGTCCCGGCTTCAAAAGCAGGAAGTCACCGTCACCGACAAGGTAAGCTCACAGGCTTCTTTCTCCAAAGGGGCAAAAGGCAGCACCGGAACATGGGAAGTGGAAAACCCATCCTCCAACAGCGTCGTTATGCAGTGTGAAATCGTGCTAGACGGCGAAACCATAGCAGAATCCGCGCCGATCTATCCGGGCCAGCACATCGATGGGATTACTCTTTCCCGGCAGGTTTCACCCGGCGATTACAGCGTGACGGCGACCATCCGGTATTACAGCAAGGATGCAAAGGCTTACCTTGGGATGGCCGACTACAAAATCCATCTTTCCGTTTCGTAATCAACCGTTTTTGCGGTTGAAATAAAAACATGCAGGAGGTTTTCCAATGAAAAACAGGCTCAGAAAGATTCTCGCGGGCATTGTTACCTTTGCCGTGCTCGGCATGTCGGCTGCGGTTCCGGCGTTCGCCGCCGATAAGGCCGACACCGGAACAGGCAGCGTCACGGGCAACGTGGCCTATGCCATCAGCCCGGACGCCGAAACCTTTACCGCGCCCGACATCGCAGTAACCAACAACACCAAAGTCGCGGTGATCGCCACAGTGGAATCCCTGAAAGCCGCTTCGGGCGGCTCGCTGACTTTCACCGACGTTGATCCGTCCGCAAAAGCGTGGCGTTCTCTCAGCCTCGCGGATTCCAAGAAGTACATCGCGCTTGGCATTGCGGCAAAGGCCAATTCCGGCTGGAACAGCGGGTACAGCACATCCACCCATTGGGCGGTGAGCGATTCGCCGTTACAGGTCGGGACGCTGAACCCGAGCACTTCCGGCGCGTTGTTCCTGACGGCGGATTACGGCCTCGCGTTCGACGGGGCGTACACGGCCAACCATCAGCTTGTTTTCCAGTTCCAGCTCGCATAAAGGTACAGGCGGGAATTGGCCGGGATTTTCCCGGCCAATCTTCCACGCCGAAAGGAGGGTTTCTATTTGAGGCAATCATTCAGGCGGCTTTTTCTTATACCTCTGCTTGCCGCCGGTATTCTATTGTCCGGTTTTTCTCCCAGCGCCACGGCCTCCGCCGCGTCGGTTCTGACGCTGGCCGCAACGCCGAATCCGTCCGGAAATTATGTGGCACTGAACTGGACGAACAGCGACAAAAGGCAGCCGTACAGCTACATGCTCTATTCCAAATCCGCGCATGAATCGATCTTCCAGAGCATCCCCGCCAAAGACAGCGCGAAGGTTCTTAACATCTATCCCGTCGTCGAGCCGACCGTTTCCTTTACGACATGGGACGGCAAGAGTTACACCCTGCCAAAGTCGGCGTCCCTTAAAATGTGGATGGAAACGCCGAACGAATACGATTCCAAAGGTTACGGCAAGGGCCTCATTTCCGTGGACACCGTGTCGATTTCCGATTTCAACGCCAACCCGGACGCTTACCTGAAAAACGCGGACGGCAGTTACAAATACGACGTTCTGTATTTCGGTGCGTGGGATGCTTTCGCAAGTCAGGATTTGTCCGCTGCGGCAGAGAGTAAAACCGACGCCTTTATCAAAACCGGGCGCGGTGTTCTGTTCGGGCATGACACGATGGTAGACAATGATACAATCTCCATGCCGAATTTTTTCAAGCTGGCCCACTACTGCGATATTCAGACCATCCCGCATTATACCGTGCTCGGCGGAACACAAATCAAGGTTTCCAAAAAGGGCCTGCTCACCAATTACCCGTGGAAAATTGGGGACGTGGGTACAGTTCTGAATGTTCCGATGTCCCATTCCAATCAGCTTGCTTTCGGGGATGTGTGGATGACCTATCAGCAACCCTACACTTACCCCAACAGCGCTGAGGCCACCGGCTCCGGCGGACAAGGCACAAACACGTTTTATCTCACCAGTTGGTCAAACTGCGCCATGATTCAGACCGGCCACTCCAACGGTGAGGCGACGCCGGACGAGCAACGCGTTACGGCCAATACTCTGTTTTACCTTGCTCAGATCACGACCGACACAAGCTGGAATGACCACAAAGGGCAGGATTTGGACGCACCGGACGAACCGGCCGTTTCCGGCGTTACGCACAATTCCGGCCGGACGCAGTATACCGTCAATTATGCTTCGCAGGACAACGCCACCGGATATCAATACTATGTGGAGGCCACAGGGCAAAATGACGGAGCGAAATACGATTCTCCTGTCATATCGACATCCCTAAAAACCGGGATGAAGGGCTACTCCATCGTAGTGGACAACAACCCCGATACCGTCCCGGACGGGAGCATTACGACCACAGCGAGCAGTTATACTTTCTCCCGCCCATCCGGCAGCAGCTTTTTCATCCATATCGCCGCCGTGGACAATGCCGGAAATGTTTCGGTTGTCACCCACTACCATACGGACGAACTTGTCTCTGTGACCCATCCGGTCAGCATCAGTTACGCGATTGACCCGAACAGCAATACGCCGTTCACCGCACCGGACATTTCGATTACCAACCATTCCACTTTTCCCGTCCAAGTTTCCGTCACGGGGCTGAAAGCGACATCCGGCATCGGTGACGCCGCCCCCACATCCTATTCGGACTGGAACAGTCTGACGGCGGCGCAGACCGGAAGCGGAATCGCGCTCGGCGTTGGAATCAGCAAAGCAGCCGGTTCGGGCTGGACAGCGGTTGACCGTGAATCTCCCGTTTACACGGGCGATCTCGCGTCGGAAGTCCCGTTGGGAACGCTCGACGCAAACGGATCATCGGGGAATCTGGCGCTTACCGCTAAATTCGGCCTGGCGTGGGCAAACGCGAAAACCGTTTCCCATGAACTGACGCTGGATTTCACGATTGCGGACTGAGCCGGTCATTTTGAAAATATCCAAACAGGCAGAACGGGCAGAGATTTTTTCTCGGCCCTTTTTTACTGCAAAAATCAGCAAGGAGGAAAAACGTATGGCAAAAGACAAACCCAATATGCCGGAGGAAACGGCAACCGGGCCGGTTATTGAAGCCCCGGCAGAGGAAAAAGCCGCTCCTGCCATCCCGCCGCCGGAAGTCGGCGGCGAAGCTCCGGTCCCTGAACAAACCGCCGAGGAAAAGGCGGCGCTGACCCATGAGGACAAAGAACCACATGAGCCGCCCGCGCCGTCAGACATCGGTGACGAACACATCCCCACCCCCGGCGACGTGGTTGCCCCGTCCGACAAAATCAACGAGCTTATGTCGGAAAAGAAACCCGGACGCAGAGGCAGGTTCCCAAAGGCCGACAGGGCCGAACAGGCCCCGGCTCCCGAAAAAGCGGAAGCGGAAAAATCGAATCCGGCTCCCAAAAAGGAGCGCAAGGCCCGCGCGGAAAAGCAGAAACTTACTTCTGTGAAAAAGGCCCCGGCGAAAGAGGAAATTCCGGCCCCGGAGCCGGAACCGCCGCAGGAGCCGAAAGAGCCTCCGCGCAAGGGCGAAACGGAGCAGATCGTTTTCCTCAACCTGTCCGAGCTTCACGCTTTCCAAAATCATCCGTTTCAAGTCCGGGACGATGATGAAATGCGGGCGATGGTGGAGAGCGTCAGGGACAAGGGCGTGACCAACCCCGCCATTGTCCGGCCCCGCGAGGACGGCGGGTATGAAATCATATCCGGCCACCGCCGCCAGAAAGCCAGCGAATTGGCCGGATACGCGGACATGCCCTGTATCGTCCGCAACCTTTCCGACGACGAGGCAATCACGCAGATGGTGGAGGACAACATCAATCAGCGTGAAAATATCCTGCCGAGCGAACGGGCCAAGGCTCTGAAAATGCAGTTGGAAGCCATTAAGCGGCAGGGCGCACGGGGTGACCTGTCCACTTCGGGCCAGCTTGGCCCGAAGTCGGAAAACGGGCAGCGTTCCAACGCGGTTGTGGCCGAACGCAACAAAATGACGGTCAAACAGGTTCAGCGGTATATCAAGCTCAACGACCTTGTTCCCGACCTCATGAAAATGGTGGACGATAGGAAGATTTCATTCACCCCCGCCGTGGAAATGTCGTTCATCAAACCAAAAAATCAGCGGTATATCGCCGTCGCCATTGAGGGCCAGCAGTCGGCCCCTTCGCTGTCGCAGGCACAGCGGATGCGGGAGCTTGACCAGAAAGGAATGCTTAACGGCGACGTGATCGACGGAATCATGCTCGAAGAAAAGAAGGAGGTAGACAAAGTGATTATTTCAAGTCAGGAATTGAGCCAGTATTTTGGAAAGGAAAAGACCCCGCGTGAGATGAAAGACCAGATTATCAAACTGCTTGACGAGTGGAAGGAAAAGCAGCCGGAGCTTGCGAAGCGGGAAAAGCAGGCCGAGCAGGAGAAATAACTTCGGGTCAAGTTGGCTCGAAGTCCGTATGCGGGGCGCCGCCCCGTACCTCGATGCTCAAAGGATTTATTCCCCGTCGCCGCAATTTTTGTAGCACAACCGGATGTTCGCCGTCAAGAGTGGCGCATAGCGCCACCGCGAAGCGGCCTTGCTCTTGACGGCGGGCTCCGGCTGTGCTTCCCTGCGGCCATGCGACGGGGATTATTCCCTTGAACCGCTTCCTTTCCAAACGTGGAAAGGACGGGAGGATAGGTTGACATATTCAACGCAACGGAAACGGAGGTGCTTTCTATTTCTATGAAAAGGCCATTGGCATACATCACAGCCGCGTGGAGCGGCGATCAGGACGCGGACGCGAAACAGGCGGCGCGGTATTGCAGAAATGTATACGAGGCCGGGTTTTCCCCAGTCTGCCCCCTGCTTTACCTGCCCCTCATTCTCAACGACGCTATCCCGGAGGAACATAAAAGCGGCATCGACATCGGGCGCGACCTTCTGCGTCGTTCCCATGTGCTGGTCGTTTGCGGCGACGGCGTGAACGAGGATATGAAAAACGACATTGCCACGGCTGGACGGCTGAACATCACGGCGACCACGCTGGACGGCATTCTGACGGTCAAGGGGCAGGGCCGCGGGGAGGCCGGTAATGAGCGCGATTGAAGCCTTTGTCACCAATCTCGGGCGCTACAACGAAGGGCTTTTGGATGGGGAGTTTTTGAAGCTCCCCGCCACAACCGAGGAAGTGCAGGCACTTTTTCAACGAATCCATGTGGACGGCGTTCAATACGAGGAAATTTTCATCACGGACTACGAAACCAATGTTTCCGGCCTGTACGACTGCCTGCCCGAATACGCCGATCTGGATGAACTGAATTATCTCGCCGCCCTGTTGGACGATCTTAACGAGGGCGACCGGGAAAAGTTTGAGGCCACCCTTTCCTGCGGCGACCATTCAAGCAGCCTGAAAGAGTTGATCAACCTTGCGCAAAACCTCGACTGCTACGAATATTACCCCGGAATCTGCGACGAGGACGATTTGGGCCGCTATATGATCGACGAAATGGGCGCGCTGGAAGTGCCGGAATACCTGGAAAACTACATCGACTACGAGGCATACGGGCGGGATGTGTCATTGGAGGACGGCGGCACGTTCACCGAAAGCGGCTATATTGTGGACACCGGTGACCGTTTCGTGGAGCTTTACAGCGGCAGGGACGATCTGCCGGATGAATGCAAGATTTTCGCGTACCCCGCGCCGGAAAAATCCATCCGCGACACGCTCAAACAGTATCAACAAATGATCGACGCCGCGCCGGTTTCCCAAAAAGACCGGCCCGTCAAAGCAGAAGAACGAACTTAAACAGGAACGCAGATTTCACACAGGTGTTTGTCGATCATGGTGGAGATATACCGTTCAAGGATAGGATGGGAAACGTCGGGTTGTTGGCCCTGAGCTGATAGCTGAACGAAGATTTCGCCCCACGCTTTCTGAATCGCTTCTGCGGTATGGTCAATCGTAAAAACGGCGTATTTCCCGCCGGACAGTTCCGCGACGTTTACATCGGT
The DNA here is from genome assembly GCF_053613275.1 of Caproicibacterium sp. NSD3. Taxonomy (NCBI): domain Bacteria; kingdom Bacillati; phylum Bacillota; class Clostridia; order Eubacteriales; family Oscillospiraceae; genus Caproicibacterium; species Caproicibacterium sp. NSD3. Next base: position 458,935 of record NZ_CM132119.1, on the reverse strand, counting down.
ATCCGTGGTTGTAAACTGTTCTGGAATAACGATGCCGACATCATAGCGGCAGCTTTCAGGTGGCGTCACTGCGGGGTTATCCTGTGAAATTCCCAAGATAACCGCCGATGCTGTGAACAAGCCGTTTGCTTTCGCCCATTCTTTAAACTTCTTCATGAGAGCGTAGTTATCCGCCCCGTAAGGGCCGACCCGACGCATATATGCGATACGGCTTTTGGACATTTCTTCAATCTGATAAGTCATGTTACCACTCCGAAATTCATTGGTATATCCAAACGGTAACACGCTTTAAAAATTTTTTCAACAACTCTTTTAAAAGCACGATTTCATCTGAATGTTGACACTTCGGGCCAACTTGGCCCGAAGTGACGAAAGGAGGCTGATTGTTTGCAGGAAGATATAGAGCGCCGGACGATTGTCGTTTCGATCAATGCAGCGAAACTCACGGGCCGGACGCTAGCAAAGGTATTGGCGGCGGTTGTGCGTAAGATCCAAAAGGAACACCGTAAGGCGCAGACTCCGCAGGGCAGGCAGAGCGTGAAAAAGCTCATGAACCACCGCGTTTCCACCAACAGTCTTGATCTTTCCGGCGATACCAAGCTGTTTGACCGCGTGGCCCGGAAATACAACGTTGATTACGCCTTCCACAAGACCGGGCCAAACAAATATCTGCTGTTTTTCAAGGCCGGACAGGCCGACGCTATCACGGCGGCGTTTTCTGAGTATACCAAGCTGGTAATGGGGCGGGGCAAAAACAGGCGTCCGTCTATTCTCCAACAACTCAAAAATTATGGGGACAAGGCGCATTTGCGGCCCCGCGAACAACAGCGCAAACGGGAGGCGACGCGGAATGAGCGATAAAATCCGCAGATTTGTTCTGCCGAACATTCCATACCTGTTCATCTTCTGGTGCTGCCTGAAACTCGGCACGGCCTACCGCCTCGCGGCGGGGGCCGGTTTCGGGGAAAAGCTGATCGGCATGGTACAGACCATCGGCCCGGCGTTTCAAACGATAACGCCGGGCCTCGCCGCATCTGATTGGCTGGTCGGCCTTTCCGGGGCCGTTATCCTCCGGCTTGTTGTCTGGCACAAAATAAAAAACGCCAAAAAGTTCAGAAAGGATGTGGAATACGGGAGCGCCCGATGGGGAACGGCGAAGGACATCAAGCCGTTTATCGACCCGGTATTCAAGAAGAACGTCATTCTCACCGGAACTGAATTTCTCACGATGAACACGCGCCCGAAAAATCCGGCCAATTCCCGGAACCTGAATTGTTGCATCATCGGTTCGTCCGGCTCAGGTAAAACCCGCTTCTGGCTGACTCCGCAACTGCTTCAAGCCCATTCGTCCTATGTGGTGGTTGACCCGAAGGGCGGCATTCTTGGACAGGTCGGCGCTTTTTTGAAACGGCAGGGCTATAAAATCAAGGTGTTCAATTCCATCGACTTTGCCCGTTCGATGCACTATAACCCGCTTTCCTACATCAAGACGGAATCGGACATTTTGAAATTTGTCAACGCCCTGATTACCAACACGAAGGGCGACGGCAAGGAGGGCGACGAGTTCTGGACGAAAGCGGAAACCCTTTTGTACTGCGCTCTTGTGGCCTACATCGTCTTTGAAGGGCCGGAAGAAGAACGCAACATGAATACCCTTGTGGATATGATCAACAGCATGGAAGTAAAAGAAGATGATGACAACTTCAAAAATGCCGTGGATTACATGTTCATGGGGCTAGAGAAACGGAACCCCAATCATTTCGCCGTTCGGCAGTATAAGAAGTATAAACTCGCCAGCGGCAAAACGGCCAAAAGCATCCTGATTTCCTGCGGAGCGAGGTTAGCCCCCTTTGACATCCCGCAGCTTCGGGAGATCATGAGCTACGACGAGCTGGAGCTAGACCGCATGGGCGATCGGAAAACGGCGACGTTCTTCATCATCAGTGATACCGACACGACATATAACTTCATTGTCGCACTGGCTTTTTCGCAGATGTTCAATCTTTTGTGCGAACGGGCCGACAACAAGTACGGCGGGCGCTTGCCCCATCATGTGCGGGTGCTTTGGGACGAGGCCGCGAACACGGGACAGGTGCCGCAACTTGAAAAGCTGGTGGCCGTCATTCGCTCCCGTGAGATTTCGCTGTGCCTGTTTTTACAGGCGCAAGCTCAATTAAAGGCACTGTATAAAGACAACGCCGAGACGATTTTAGGCAATATGGATTCGGTCATTTTCTTAGGGGGTCGGGAGCATACCACCGTCAAGGAGCTTTCGGAGGCTTTGGGAAAAGAGACGATTTCCATGTATACCGAGAGTGTCACGCGGGGTATGCAGGAGAGCCACGGCCAAAATCTGCAACGGCTCGGTAAAGAGCTTATGACGATGGACGAGCTGACCACGATGGACGGGAGCAAGTGCATTTTGCAACTTCGGGGCCTCCGTCCGTTCCTCTCGCCCAAGTACGACCTGAAAAAGCACCCGAACTACAAGTACACCGCCGAGGCCGACAAGTGCAACAGCTTCGACATTTCTTCCCTGATTAACCGGCGAATGAAAGTGAAGCCGGATGAAATATATACCGTTTACGAGGTAGACGCGCCCGGAGAGAACGCCGCCGCAAGAGAAGACGATGACATCCTCAACTACGACGATGTAGACGACCCGGATACGTTTGCATAACATCGGGCCAACTTGGCCCAATATTATGTAATCTCATAGAAATCTGGATCAAAAATAAATTCACTTCCTGTTTCATCTAACCACGTATTGGCTAGTTTAAGAAGATTGCTCACACAATTTGAGAAAGGCTCAATTGTATTATCGTTTATTCTATAAGGGGACAATAAATACTTTTCATCAATTCGCGGCATTGTTCCTGAATACAATACTTGACCCTCGTCTACTCCAACTTTTTTAAGCAGGAGATATGAGTTGGCAGGGTTATTAGGATTCATGCTTTGAGCCGAAACGACCTTCAGAGTAGGAGAAGGTTCTATGACCGAACTAAATAATCTTAGCTTAGCTCTATCAGAAATTAAGTATTGATATTGTCTTAGCCAATCTAAAGTTTTTAGGACTGTTAATGTCCAGTCTAGAGGATAAATGTTAGAGGTTGTAATTGTTGTATATATATTTTCTAATAGTTTTTTTACTTCACTCAAATCGTTGTGAGCAAAGAATCCCAAAATAGCTTGCCGCTTATTAAGCATTGCAGATATGTCGTTTTTACCCAATGACAATAATTCTTTTGTCTTCGCTAAAGCGCCTGACATTGTAACTGTACGATAAAGGATACAACTTATTTGTTTTAGTATTTCCAACAAACAATAGTCAATTTTGCCTTTCATATGATCCTTTAATGGATTGTATAAAAGTCCCCTAGAATACATCATTTTAATTGCTTCTGAAAGCCCTTTTGATACATTTGATTTTTCTTTTTCTACATCAGAATTGTAAGAAAATATCCTTCGATGCTCTAAATCAAAAGGAATATCTGCAAGGCTTCCATACTTTAAGTTATATAGACAAATTATTTTGTCCCAACCTATTGTTTTAGCAGCATATCCCAATTCAAGTAAAACATTTGAATTGGGACATTTTCTTCCCTCATAATCCGGGTTTATTATTGATATATCGCAAATAAAAATATCTGACCTAGCTATCTTGTCGAATATAACTTCCGCTATGTCAGGTGCACCGGTTGCTCCCTTAGTATCACGGTCATAAGCAATAGTTAATCCAGCAACAATTTCTGTTTCACTGGTTTTTATCGCTTTTAAAATGCAGGTCTCAATAAATGAACGATTATCTTTATTTGGCAAATCTGATTGCCACGAATAGAAGACATTACATTTCATGCTTTTCACACTTCCTTCTAATATTAGGAGTTATTTTTATTATATCAATCTATTAGGCACTCGGCAACGAGAAAGGAGCATTTTCTTATGGTTCGCGCGCCACCTGATGATTTAATGTATCCCTAAATCAAAGCCGCCAGAAATGGCGGCTTTTTTGCGCTCAAAACTAAAAATGGAGGTAAAGTCTATGCAGTTTTTTACAAGTGCGGTCAGTACATTGCAAACCCTCGTTGTCGCGCTGGGCGCGGGCCTTGCCGTGTGGGGTGTGATCAACCTTCTGGAAGGGTACGGTTCAGATAATCCAGGAGCAAATGCGCTGGGCCCATAAGGAAGCAAACACCGAACATGAAAATAACTGAATAGACTGCTGACAGATGAATGTATAAGCCTATTAAACAAAGGAAAGTCGGACAACGGATTTGCAAGTTTTAGGTCCTATATTTTGCCTAAACTTTATCGTAAATACGCAAAGCATCACGGGCATTTATATGATAAGACAAGAACATTTTGATAGGGCTTCGGGCCAGCTTGGTCCGAAGTTGAACAAGGAAGAGCGACCGCGAATGACGCAACATAGCCGGGCTTGGGGTGGCAAGTGCCAATACACTTGCCTACTTTCCGGTTAGCGGATGCTTAAACTATCCCATATTCAGGGTGAAAATTTTTATTGACCTATTAGGTAAACTGCAGTATAATGATATTGACCTAATAGGTAAATGTCGAGTAAAACTTTAAGGGAGTATCATGTATGCCTACAAAACTATTGGATTTAGAACCTCCAAGGCGTAACGCTATCTTGAATGCAGCGTTGAAAGAATTTGCGTCAAGAGGATTTGACAACGCTTCAACAAATGTAATTGCAAAAGAGGCAGGGATTTCTAAAGCACTAATGTTTCATTATGTAAATAATAAACAGGAGCTTTTTCTGCTTGTGTATGACTACTTTTCCATACTGCTTGACAAAGAGTATTTTGCGAAAATGGATTTTTCGGGAAAAGATATCTTTGAGAGATTGCGCCAATCCTATCTGCTTCAAATTGATTTGATAAAGCAATATCCTTGGATTTTGGATTTTAACAAACTTTCTGTTATGACAAACTCTGATGAAGTCAACAAAGCCCTTGAGGATAGGGCCAATAAAAAGCAATCATCATGCTACAAGCAAATATTTGACAAGATAGATGTTTCTAAATTCAGAACCGGTCTGGATATTGACAAATGCAAACAAATCATCCTTTGGACTAATGTTGGATTTACTAATGAAATATTAGATGATATTAGAAATTCGCAAACTTTGAACTTGGATTACCAACATATCATTACAACACTTGATGAATTCTTTGATGAGCTTAGAAAAATTTTCTATAAACCGAGCATGGAGTAAAGCTATGGGTACAAAGATTTTTTATTTTTCTGCTACAGGTAACTCCTTACAAATTGCTCGAAATATAGCAAGCGAAATGGATAACGCTGTTGTTCTACCGATGGCTGGAAGCAAAATAAATGAATTTGTGGGGGGAGTGGGAGAAACTATTGGGTTTGTATTCCCTGTTTACTTTAACGGCCTGCCACGACTAGTTAAGCGCTTTATTGAAAATCTTGATATAGCTCCGAGCACTTACTGCTTTGCAATTGCTAATTCTGGCGGTACACGGTCAAATTCATTGGGCACATTGGATAACATTCTCATTTCTAAAAATCTTCGTTTGTCTTTTGCAGATGAGATTAAGATGCCGTCGAATTACATTATTGCTCATCCTCTCCCTGATAAAGTGCATACGGAAAACCTGATTGTTAAAGCTACCATGAAAACAATAGAAATTGCGGAATCTATTTCTAACCATGAGTTAAAGTCGGCCAAACACAGAGCAAAGATATGGAGCAAAATTGTTAACTACAATTTTCTTTATAAGAATGCATACAAATGGGATAAAAAATTTTGGGCTACAAAGAAATGTACAGGTTGCGGCTTGTGTGTCAAGGTATGCCCTGTAAAAAATATTAAAATGGAAAATCGACTTCCATTTTGGCAGCATAACTGTGAAAAATGCCTTGCATGTATTCATTGGTGTCCAAATGCGGCTATTGAGTATGGTAGAAATACAATTGAACGCACACGGTATCGCAATCCTGATATTAAGGCCGAGGATATTATCAATGAATTTGGAGATGTGGAATGAGTGAAAGGTGCAAATCGCCTAACAACCTTACAGCGTGGAAGCGAAAAAAGCACATCAGTATCGTACTGGCACTTGCCCTTTTAGCACTAATAATTTTCAATAATGTAGGTAAAGTACAGACGGATAGGATTGATGAGATGCTTGAAGCACGTAAGCCGATAATTGTAGAGTTCCCTTTAAGGGGGGAATGGCTTTCTCCTAACACTCCGGGAACTAAAATTCCGAGTCACGGAACAAACCGGTTAGGAACAAGATACGCTTATGACTTTATACAAGTGGATTGGAAAAGGAAGGGCTTGCCCGCCTATCGCGTTAGCTTTCCACAATATCTTCTTTTGGGGGTTCCCTTAAATGAATATTATTGTTGGGGCCAGGAAGTATATGCACCTTGCGACGGGATCATTGTCCAAGCAAAGGATGATTATAAAGAACGAGAACGAACAAATTTGCTTTCAGATATAGCTTACGCTTATAAAATTGCTCATTATTTCGATCCGAAGAAAGACGACATACAATCAGTTGCCGGCAATTACATCATTATGAAATGCGGCGACCAAGTATATGCTGCGCTAGTTCATCTTCAAACAGGGTCTATTAAGGTTTCAGTTGGCCAGAGCGTAAAAAAAGGCGAAGTTATTGGTAAAGTGGGTGATTCAGGCAATTCTTATGCGCCACATTTGCATTTTCAGCTTATGGATAGCAGTGACATATCTACTGCAAACGGGTTGCCTTGTGCTTTTGAACAATATGAAGTATTCCAAGATGGTGAGTGGAAAAAAGTGGCTAACGGTATTCCCACAGATAAAGATAGGATAAGGTTTGATTCCTAAATCTGTCTGAATATCTGATTAGTAGTAACCATAGATTGAATTGTAAATTAAGAAGCCAGTCACTTCGGGCCAATTTGTCCCGAGGTACATAAACTAAAAAAGTTAACGTACTCGCCGCATAAGCGGAAAAGGAAAAAACCGTTGTTCGGCGAGGGGATAGTTATGTCATAAAAGTACTTCATTGATGAACAGCGGTTTTGACTGAAATCAAAGCTGCTGTTCTCTGCATATTAGATGGCTTTATAATGTGCGTCCTTTTTATATCCGGCGGCTTTGGGAATGGGGTTTTCTGTGTACACAAAGCCGCTTTTTATTGTTCGAGAGGTGCCGTCACTTTACAGTGACGGCTTGGCGTAGCTGATGTTCTAAAAATATATAACTTCAAAAAATTATATCAAAAAGCGGGTTACTACTGCGCTCATTTTTCATTTAGCACCTTGCAGGGACTTTACTGCACAGGTGTTTTTTTATATGCCAAATTTTCGGACAAACCCTTATAGTACTTCGGGCCAACTTGGCCCGAAGTGCGCCCCTGCTGCCAGAAATGGCGGCTTTTTTCATTTTCAAAACAGAATTGGAGGTAGTATTATGAGTTTCTTTCATTCCGCAATCGGCGTTCTCCAGACCCTTGTGATCGCCCTCGGCGCGGGCCTTGCCATTTGGGGCGCGATCAACCTTCTGGAAGGTTACGGCAACGACAATCCGGGAGCAAATGCACAAGTTCCATACTACTGGTGATTCGGTATTAGAAATCTTTCGGAACTCCTATTCTTTTCTTAGCGTAACCCAAACTATCAAGGCCAAGCTGAAAAAGCGGAGTGTGGCCACAACAGGCACACCCCGCTTTTTTACGGCCTTAAGGCCGCAAGCCCCCGTAGGGCGTTCTCCCTCGTGGGTCAGATACTTTAAAAAAGTATCCTAAAGAGACTTTGCTTTACGGGTAATAGTTAATTATGACACAGGTAAGTAGCTTATCTTGCTGGTTGATGTAAGTATGATGCGCTGAAGAATCAAAACAAATTGTATCTCCTTCCAGTAGAGTATAATTTTTACCTTTCGTATTTAAAATTAATTCTCCGCTAGTGACATAAATATATTCCTCGGATTTTTCCGAATGCCCAATAGATTCATTTGATGAATGAGGGTCTAATTCTATGCGAAACATCTCAAAGTTGCGAGTTGGTGTATTTGCATAATAGCAAAATACACGATAATTAGTAGTCTCATTCATCTGTTCAATGCATTCAGACATTTTTACAACCACAGCATTATTAGGAGCCTCGTCGATCAGCTTTGTATATGGAACTTTAAGCCCATTAGCAATTTTCCAAATGGTATTAATTGTAGGGTTAGTTTCACCTTTTTCAATCTGTGAAAGCATTACCTTGCTTATGCCGGATAAGCCAGCCAACTGGCCTAAGCTCAAATTCCTTTCAGTTCTTAATTTATTAAGGTTTGCAGCAATTATATTATTTAAGTCCATAAAATATCCTTTCTAGACTTGACAACTATACTTAACAATCGTAAAATATAAATTACATATATATTTTACCCATTATCTCTATTTTACGCACACTATAACATAAAATCAAGATTTAAAGGTAAGAAAAGAGGTTATTTAATGGTTAAGAGAAAAGCACTAAAAGCTGCTTTTCCATATACAATTCCAATTGGTGCAGGCTTTTTAGCGCTAGGAATCGCTTATGGAATTTATATGAACAGTAAGGGTTTCTCCTTTGTATATCCCATGCTTATGAGCCTGTTCATTTTTGCAGGGTCAATGGAATTAGTAACTGTGAGTTTGCTATTATCCACTTTTAACCCTTTATATGCTTTTCTATTAACAATAGTGGTGAATGCAAGACACTTATTTTATGGAATTTCTATGCTTGAGAAGTATAAAAATGTTGGAAATAAAAAATGGTATTTAATATTTGGCATGTGCGATGAATCATTTTCTATTAACTGTTCTGTCACACCGCCTCAAGATATAGATAAAGGCTGGTTTATGTTTTTTGTTACATTATTAAATCATATTTATTGGGTTGTCGGTGCTACCTTAGGCGGAATCCTTGGCTCTTATATAAAATTCAATACAAAAGGAATTGACTTTGTTTTAACTGCGTTGTTTGTAGTCATTTTTCTAAACCAGTGGAATGAAGCAAAAAATCATTTGCCAGCTTTGGTCGGCCTATTATCGTCGGCAATTTGTCTATTGATTTTTGGTTCAAGCAAATTTATGATTCCGGCAATGATACTTATAATATTTAGCCTAACGGTATTAAAAAGTCATACTGAAAGTAGAGCGATATTAAAATGACCATGTCTTTAGGACAAAGCATTATAACAATTATTATGGTTGTTATAGGAACTGTAACTACAAGATTTTTACCTTTTTTTGCATTTCCAGCAAATAAAACGCCACCGCGCTATATTCAATATTTAGGTAAAGTGTTACCTTCTGCTGTAATAGGCCTGTTGGTAATCTATTGTTTGAAAGATGTAACTTTCTTTTCTGGCTTGCATGGATTACCAGAGATAATATCAATTTTATGTATCATCATTCTTTACATATGGAAGAAAAACACTCTGGCGTGTATTGTCTTAGGTACAGTAATTTATATGGTTCTAGTGCAGTTTGTCTTTGCTTCGTAAGTCATATTAAAATATATTAAGAAGGAGAATTATGATGGGAAAAGAACTCACACGGCAAGAAGCTTGGGAATTATTAAAAGAGTATACTAAAACCGCTGCATTGCGAAAGCATGCACTCACTGTTGAGGCTGTTATGAGACATTTTGCGAAAATCAATGATGAAGATGTTGAAAAATGGGGTATAGTTGGCCTTTTACATGACTTGGATTATGAAAAATACCCAGAAGAACACTGTAAAAAAGCAGCGGAGATATTGAAGGCTGAAGATATAGACGAGGAATATATTCATGCCATTTGCAGTCATGGTTATGGAATATGCTCTGATGTAGAGCCGCAAAACCAAATGGAGAAAACACTATATACCATCGACGAATTAACTGGACTCATTACAGCTGCTTGCCTTGTGCGACCTTCCAAAAGTGTCCTGGATTTAGAAGTTAAATCAGTGAAGAAAAAATTCAAGCAGTTAAGTTTTGCAGAAGGGGTTAATCGAACAGTAATTGAAAAAGGCTGCATGCTTTTGGGTGCGAATCTCGATTATATTATTCAGGAAACAATACTTGGTATGAGAGAAATCGCTCAAGAAATTGGACTTAAGGGTAATCTATAAAATCACTTCTCTATAGTATTTTATCATGGTCAACCTTACAAAAAAAACCGTAAGTTTGGCCAGTATGCAGTTATGACAATTTTCCCTTTTATCCTTCCAGACTACGGTTTGGAGGGATTTTTATATGCCTTCACTTTTTTTCATTAGGCCGCAAACCTGCGGCCTCGCGTGACAGGCGGATATCTTTTTTGAATACTTTATAGCCTGTGTTAATGCTTCAAAAAAAGCCTAACTTTTTCCGCGGATAATTCCGCCCTTTTTACAAGTTTATTAACTCACAGAAATAGGGAATGTCAGTTTCTGTTCGCTCATTGGGATACCCTCCCATTGAGCGCTTTTTTATTTCTGATTGGCATTTTACACCGTTGCCGTTCGCCTCCCGCCGTCTTTTCTGGATTTTGAAAACATTCAGGAAGGACGAAAAAATTATGGATGTTCATATCAAAATTTGCGGACAAAGCGTAAATGTGGAAGTGTCCGTCGAAGTCGGAGAATATCTTGATCGGGCCAACCACAAAACCGAGAACCTGTTTCACGAGCAGCGCCGCCATTGGGACGGGCGCGAGTTTGACGAGTACATCATCGCTCGCGAATGCAGCCGGAGTTATTACGAAACACCGGAAGATTGGCTCTGCCGAAAAGAAACCCTTCGGGAGATTACGGCAGCATTGGAAAGCTGCACAGCAAAACAGCGTTATCGTTTTCTGCTTTTTGCTCTGGAAGGACTGAGTTGTTCCCAGATTGGTAACATCTGCGGCTGTTCCAAGTCCGCTATTATGAGAAGCATTGAAGCGGTTAGAAGAAAGGGCGCGGGCCGCAGACGGCACAGCAGACCATTCCATATATTGAAATGCTCCGGGACGGCATCTGCAAGGTGCGGGAGGGCTTCTATACCAAAACCGTCGAGTACGAGGACATCAACTATTCGGTCGCGTCGGCGGACGATCAGGCCGCGATCTTCGACGGCTACTGCGCGTTCCTGAATTACTTCGATTCGGCCCTGCCGTTTCAGCTTTCCTTCATCAACCACCGTTCCCGGCCCGAAAACCGATACAGCGTCAATATCCCGCCGCAGCACGACGAATACGACGCCATTCGCGGCGAGTATGTGGAAATGCTTACAGGGCAGATCGCCAAGAGCAACAACGGCATCGTCCGTTCCAAGTACATCACCTTCGGCATCGAAGCAGACGGAATCGGCGCGGCGCGGCCCCGGCTGGAACGGGTAGAAGCCGATATTATGAGCAATTTCAAAAAGCTCGGCGTCCAGTCCCGGCCCCTCGCCGGACGGGAACGGCTGGAAGTGCTGCACGGGCAGCTACACCCGAACAGCCGGGAGCCATTCGTTTTCTCATGGGGCGATATTCCGAAAACGGGCATGGGTACGAAAGACTTCATTGCCCCCACGTCTTTTGATTTCAGACAGGGCCGCGCTTTCCGTGTCGGCGGCACGACATGGGGCGCGGTTTCGTATATGCAGATTTTGGCGTCGGAGCTTTCCGACAAGCTCCTCGCGGAACTTCTGGAAATGGACGCTGAAATGACCATCACCCTGCATATCCGAACGGTTGACCAAACTAAGGCCATCAAGGCGCTCAAGGGCAAAATCAGCGACATCGACAAAATGAAGGTGGAAGAACAGAAAAAAGCCGTGCGGGCGGGCTACGACATGGACATCCTGCCGCCTGACCTCGTCACCTTCAGCAAGGACGCGATGGCCCTTTTGGGCGATTTGCAGAGCCGGAATGAGAGGATGTTCCTGCTTACTTTCCTTGTACTCAACACGGCCCCCACGCGCCAGCAGTTGGAGAACGACATTTTCACCGTGGCGGGTATCGTGCAGAAATACAACTGCGCGCTCAAACGGTTGGATTTCCAGCAGGAGGCCGGATATATGTCGAGCCTGATTCTCGGCGGCAACGGGATTGAGATTCAGCGCGGCATGACCACAAGCAGCACGGCGATTTTCGTCCCTTTCATGACGCGGGAACTGCGTATGGGAGGCCCGGCCATTTACTACGGGCAGAACGCCCTTTCTCACAACGTCATTATGGCCGACCGGAAAAAGCTTAAATCGGCCAACGGCCTCTACCTCGGCTCGACCGGCAGCGGCAAGAGTTTCGCCGCCAAGCGGGAGCTTATCAACGTGTTCCTCGCCACAAGGGACAGGATAATCGTGGTTGACCCGATGGGCGAGTACGCGCCGCTCGTCCGGCGGCTCGGCGGTCAGGTGATCGACATCGCGCCGGACAGCGCCCACCACATCAATCCGATGGACATTCAAATGAGCATGGCCGACGAGGAAAGCCCGCTTTCGCTGAAAGCGGATTTTTTATTGTCACTTTGTGAACTGATCGTCGGCGGCAGGGACGGCTTGCAACCCATCGAGAAAACGGTGATCGACCGATGCGTCCGTCTCGTCTACCGGAATATCGCCCTCGGTATCGACACGGAGAAAATGCCCGTTCTGCAAGACCTGTACGAACTTCTCTGTAAGCAGCCGGAACCGGAGGCAAAGCGTATTGCGACGGCGTTGGAGCTTTACTGCACCGGCTCCCTCAACCTGTTCAACCATACGACCAACATTACCCTGAACAACCGGATTGTCTGCGTCGTGCTCAAAGGTTTGGGGGAAAACCTGCGGAAAATCGCCATGCACATTACGAACGAGCTTGTCACTTCGGCGGTCAACGCTAATTTCCAACACGGCATGGCGACGTGGTGCTACTTCGACGAGTTCCATATCCTGCTTCGGGACGCTCTGACCGCCAGCTATTTTGTGACGGTCTGGAAGATGCTGCGGAAGAAAGGCTGTGTGCCGAGTGCCTTAACGCAGAATGTCAAAGACCTCATGGCGAGCCGGGAAATTGAGAATATTCTTGAAAATACCGACTTTATGATTTTGCTTTCACAGGCGCAGGGCGACCGGCAGATTTTAGCCAAACAACTCAATATTTCCACGCATCAGCTCTCTTACATCACCCACAGCAATCCAGGTGAGGGCCTTTTATTCTATGGGAACACCACCATTCCCTTTGTAGATCGCTTCCCGAAGGACACCGAAATTTACCGTTTGCTCACAACCCGCCCGGAGGACTTAGCCAATGAAGCAAAGCAGGAATGAGGATAGCGGCGGGCCGGAGAATGACACGGTTCGCCGCTTTCATATCGAGGATCACCCCATCACACAGGACGCGCCGCCGTCTGCGCGGGATGGTTCGATCACTTCGGGCCAAGTTGGCCCGAAGTCGAAACGGCGGTTTTCCGCCGCCAATAGCTCTTCGATTTCCGAGACGCCGGACGCTTCGCCATCTGCGCGGAATAGTTCCGGTACTTCGAGCCAAGTTGGCCCGAAGTGGAAACGGCAGTTTTCCGCTGCCGATAGCCCACCAATTTCCGACACGTCGGATGCACCGCCGCTTGAAAAGGGTGGTTCCTCCCCTACGGGCAGGAGCAAATTTCGCCCACATAGTGAACAGGCCCGATTCTCCGACCGTCTGCGCCGTGAGGAAAAACCACCACCCGACGAGGATGGTGGCCCCGCCGACAAAAAGGCGGAGTGGAACGACAGACGGTTTGAAAAGTCAAAGTTCCGGGCCGAAAAGACCGGCGCGAAGCTGGACGCTGCCCGCGAAAAAGCGGCGGCGCAGAAACCGTCCCCCGAGCCAAATCCGGCGAAAGCAGCCGTCAAAAAGGCGGCGGCTGGCGCGTGGTACTATGCCCATCAGAAAATTCATGAGGTGGAACAGGAAAACGTGGGCGTAGAGGCCGCGCACAAAACGGAGCTTGCCGGGGAAAAAGCCGTCCGGGGCGCTTCCCGTTTTGTAAAGCACCGCATCCGAACCCGACCGACCCGGAATGTCACTAAATGTGAACGCCGCGACATCCGGGCAAAAGCGGATTTTGAGTACCGCCGAATGGCGCGGGAGCACCCGGAGCTAAAGGGAAACGCGGTTTCCCGGTTCTTTCAGAAGCAGCGTATCAAACGGCGGTATCAGAAACAGGCGCGGGCGGCGGGGAAAGCCACAACCGCAACGGCGAAAATTGCCCGCGCCGCCGCTGCCTTTATGAAACGTCACCCGGCTGGGCTTTTGATCGCGCTGATCGCTTTTCTCCTGATTTTGGTCCTGCAATCCTGCATGGCATCCATGACCACCATCGGCAACGGCCTGATCGGAGCCGTGGGCGCGGGAACCTATCCGTCTCAGGATTCGGACATGCTGGCGGCGGAGGCGGCGTATTCCGGCATGGAAACGAAACTGCAAAACGAAGCCGACAAATACGCGACGCTCCATCCCGGCTACGACGAGTATCATTTCAATCTTGGTAAGGTTGAACACGACCCCTATGTGCTGATCTCAATTTTAAGCGCCCTGCACGACGGGGCGTGGACACTGGACGAGGTACAAAGTACCATTTCCACGCTGTTTGGGAAACAGTATCAGCTTACGCAGTCGGTTCAGACGGAAACACGCTATCGGAATGAAACAAGCACAGTGACGAACCCGGACGGCAGCACGTCCACTGTAACCACGCAGGTTCCGTATACCTACACCATCTGCACTGTGACCCTGCACAACGAGGATTTGTCCCATCTGCCCGTTTCGGTTCTGACGGAGGAACAGCTTTCCCGGTATGCCTTTTACACGAAAACCCATGGCAACCGGCCCGACCTGTTCCCGCAATCGCAGTACCCGAACGCCTCCACCCTCGAACCGTACACAAATTACGACATTCCCGCAGAATACATGTCGGACAAAACCTTCGCCGCCATGATGGCGGAAGCGACAAAGTATCTCGGCTACCCGTATGTGTGGAGCGGTTCCAGCCCGGAAACCTCGTTCGACTGCTCCGGCTACGTCAGTTGGGTGATCAATCACAGCGGCTGGAACGTGCGACGGCTCGGAGCGCAGGGCCTTTACGACATCTGTACGCCCATCCCCGCGTCCGAAGCGAAGCCCGGCGATTTGTTTTTCTTTGAAGGAACCTACGACACTACCGGCATTTCCCACGTCGGCATCTACGTCGGTGACGGCAAGATGATCGCGGCGGGCGACCCCATCGGCTATTCGGATATCACAACAAGCTACTGGAAATCTCATTTTTATGCCTTTGGCAGATTGCCGTCACCATGAATGGAGGGATTTTATGAACGCGAAAATCGAGCGCGTCAACAAGGACATCGACAAGACCAAGGAAAAAATCAACGAGTTTCAGGCCCGGCTGCGGGAGTTGGAAAAGCAGAAAACCGAGCTTGAAAACATCGAAATTGTGGAGGCCGTGCGCGGCACGGACATTTCTCTGAACGACCTCTCGGCTGTCTTAAAGGCGCTCCGTGAGCAAAACGGGACGCTTATCACTTCGGGCCAAGTTGGCCCGAAGTCAACCAATACCGACAAAAGGGATGAAAAAGAATGAAAAAATTTTATAAGCTGGCGGCGCTCTGCACCGTCCTCGCGCTGACATGCTCGTTTACCACCGTGGCCTACGCGGCGTCGGTAACGAATGAGCCGGTAAACTCAACATCTTCAATGCCGGTAACAACGTCAAGCTCGGCGGCGGCTTCCGGTTCTTCCGCCGCATCGACGGATTTATCTTTAACGTCCGGCACTTCCAGCGCGTCCACCGTCTTTACGCCCGCCGGAACCGGAACGGTGGTCAACACCGCCACCGACAAGGACGGCAAGGAATTTTACACGATCACGACCCCGGACAAAAACGTGTTCTACCTTGTCATTGACCGGCAGCGAGACGGCGATAACGTGTATTTTCTCAATGCCGTGATGAAAAAAGACCTGCTGGCGCTGGCTGAAAAATCCGGCGGTTCTTCCGGCACGACCGCAAGTGAAAGCACGACTGCCGCAGGCACATCTTCCGGTTCCGCGCAGACAACGGCCTCCGGCACCGCGCCGCAGGCTGGGACGGAACCTTCTGTAAAATCTTCCTCCGCGCCGCAGAGCAACAACATGGGGACGCTCCTGCTTGTGCTGGCGGTCGTGGTGATCGGTGGCGGGGTCGGGTACTATTTCAAGATTTACCGCCCGAAGCATCAAAAGGATGCGAGTGAGGACGATTTCGATTACGCCGACGAAAACGGTTCCGACGATGCGGAAGATTCGGAATCCGACGAGCTGCCCGAGAGCGAAAACGGCGACGACGAAAGTGGCGGGGGCGGTGAAGCATGAACTTCACCGACAGCCCGTTTGAACGGATGATGAAGCAAGTCCCCCGGCCCTGCCGGGGGACTGTTCGTAAGCCGCCGCCCGGTTCTCCCTGCCGGAATTGCGAGTATTGGACAGGCGCGCCCTGCGTCGGCATCTGTTACCGCAAATTACTTCTTTCGCGGAGGGGGGCAACTTCGGGCCGACTTGGCCCGAAGTGAAACGTATGGAAACAGCCGAAACTGCATCCCGCGAACTAACCCGAGACGAGCGCGCGGGCATCCGCAGGCTGGCGACGGGCATGTGCGCCAACTACGACCCGGAATACGGCTGTCTGCCGCTGGAATGTCCCTGTTACATGCTCGGCAAATGCTGGACGGGCGCATACTGCCGGTATTTTCAGAACGCGGTGCTCCCGTTGGATTCTGCTTTGGAGGCCAAGCTGACGGACAGCGCCGGTACAGTTTCCCAAAAGATTTGTCCTGTCTGTGGGACGGCGTATATCCCTGTCACAAATCAGGCGTATTGTTCGGAGGCTTGCCGTATGAAGGGGAAACGCGAAGCAGACCGACGCCGCCAGCGACGGCACAGGCGAAAACAACAGGGATAAAGGGTCACAGAATTAGCCGGAAAACGCCTGTGTTTATGCGGCTTCCCGGCCCCGGTTTGGGGGGAAGTGGTATAAATCCCTATCCCCCTGAAATCGCGGGTAATATCGTGACATTTTCCCATATGGAACGGAGGCAAAAATGAGTGATATTCCATCCACGGAGAAGGTCCATGGCTACGAAATAAAAAAGTCGGTTCTTTTTGAGAACGATAGGGGCTTTGCCCTTGCCGAAAATCCGAACGCCCCGCAGCCCTTTGTCACATGGCAATTTACCGAAAACGAGGGCGGCAGGAGAGAGTTTTACTGGGGCCATTATACCCAAAACGCCGATTCGGCGGCAAAAGATTTTGAAAACCGCGCTGCCGAATACCAAAAGGACTACGGCGTTTCCGAAAAATCAGCGCGCCCCACGCCGGATGTCTATAAATATTACTCCACGCAGCGGCCCGTGGACATCGGTACGTTCCCCAAAACAGAGAACGGCCCCGCCGAGATCGTTAATTTTGATCAGCGTGAAAACGTGGAAAACGGCAAGTTTCAGGCGTGGGGCTATCTTCTGTACCGTGCGCCCCTGACAGAAAAGCAGATGGCCGACTACGAGCTTCGGGCTGCGCCCGGCAATCCCGACCGGTTCCAGCTTACCCCGGAGCAGTTGGAACAGCAAGCACAGGTTGTCGGCAAATGGGAACAGGCAAAACATATTCCCGATGCAAAGCGGCTGACCTAGTGGTATCCAGACCTCGGCGTGTTTGTGAAAAACGAGCTTATTTCCGATACGGAGCTTTCCAAACGTTATGAAAAGGTTATGGAAAGCAAAGCCCGTGCCTGCAAAAAATACGGAGAAGGACAGATAATCGGACTTCGGGCCAACTTGGCCCGAAGTGATGCGAAGGAGGATTTTTCTATGGACGATAAAGACAATTACCTGAGAAACGCGGAGCTTTCCACCGAACAAAACTATGACATGATCGACGGCAACCCGAACAACACGGCATTGCCGGTTCCCCCGTCCATCCCCGTGCCGAAGAAAAAACCGCTGGACAGGGTGAAGGAACCGCCTCGGCGCAAGCGGAGCCGGGAACTGGAACGGTGAACGCCCACAAGCGCAAACGCGGCGTTCCCCTGTACGTTTGGGTGAATCAGGACGAATACGATACCATTCGCCAGCGTATGGAGGAAGCGGGGACGCAAAATCTGAGCGCCTATATCCGCAAAATGGCACTCAACGGTTATATCCTGAATGTGGACCTTGCGCCCGTCCGGGAGCTTGTTTCCCTGCAACGCAGATGTGCCGACAATCTGAATCAGGTTGCCATTCACGCGAACACCTACGGCGTGTACCCGGAAGAGATCAAGGTACTACAAAAAGGCTATACCAAATTATGGAGTTTACTATCCAAACTGTTAAGGGATCTGGCAAATATCGTGGAGAAGTAAAGTATAGGGACGTAGCCTGTGTGGCTACGTCCCTATTTTTTAAGAGGCATGAAATTCAATGGTATTTCCATTAATGGGATTGAATTTTACATATTTTCCGACAAGATTTCGGCATCGGTCACCAACAATAGATAAATCAACGCCTGTAACCGTGGCAAGCACAGAATAAGCGTCCAGTGATTTGAATTTTGTTGTATTACTATTAAATGGAATTATTGCTACTCCATTTTTAACTCCGATGTTGCTAAATGGAATAGAACCATTTATCTTTCCATAAAGTTGAAAATTGTCAGGGAGATTTGTTCGGATTTGTATTTCGTTACTTTTGGCATCAATCATAAACCTTACTTCAATTTTCTTTTCTTCATCTGGCATGGGCTTTTGCATATCTAGAGGCAATGGGGGGATTTCACCCAAGCGGATAGAGCGGCCACGGTATTGCCATGTATAGAATTCATCTTGCTCCAAACCATGTTGTAGCATACCCCAGAAAGCAATCAATTTTTCATGGCTTTCGGAAAGGCTTCTTGTGACATGGCAACGTTCTGCATCCAATTTCAAATATTTATAAATGGCATCTAGAACACTGATACCACAGAACTGAGCTGCATCTATAAAAACTAAATCGTCACCTGCAAAGCATCCATATTTGTCTACATACATATCGCCATATTTATCAACAAATTTTAATACAGATAATCCTACATCATCTCGTGTAACCTGTTCATTTAGGGACACATAGCTCATCAGTCCATTTACACTATTTGATATTTGTCTACTATATTTTAGATATAGTGCAGCACGGACATTTGTGAAAAGTTGATCTATTGAAATGTTTGGTTCCAATATGTTTTCACACAATGTTTCAGTGAAATAGCTGCTTTGCGAAGTACAAGTAGAATAATGGCCAAACTGTGTGGCGTAAGCGATATATGTATCTTGTGGTGCAATCATCTCTGAATAGTTGCAGCTATAGGTCGGAGTAAGATTATCACGACAGGCATCAACAATTATGAGCAATTTAACTTTTCGAGGAAAAGCAGAAGATAATGTTTTTATATTCAATGCGCTGTTTTCAATAGGCAAGCCTTGGTCTAGATTAGCACCAAAATCGACCGTATATAAATAGTTTTCCCCTCTGCTATGACCACCATGTCCAGAAAAATATATAACATTTAGAGAATCGCATGGGGCTTCTTGAGCAAATGTCTTAATCTTTTCAATTGCGTCAGTTAAGCATAAATCCATATATGCTATTGTTTCAAACTGCAACTGCTTCAACTTTTTTTCTAATGTGCAAACGTCAAACTCTGTACTTGGCAAATTAGAAGCTGTAATTGAACGGCTTCGTTGATAGTGAAACATTCCCAATAAAAACGCTCGTTTTTCCATAAGCTTAATTCCACCATTCCGAAGTATTTATCAAGATTATTATATTGCAACTCCTAATGCTGAACAAGTCTAGATTTAGTTCAGATCAATTTGGCTTGAAGTAATAGGACAAGATCGGTGCGGCCTCGACAACATTGTTAGCCCCCCTTCATTGATGGTAAAATATAGGTATAGGGACCATTGAAGGGAGCTGTATTTATGAAAATCCTGTTCAAATTGTTTGCAGTGCCGTTCATGCTGGCGCTGACCGTTTCCGTACCCGTACTGACCTTTTTATTCTGCTATGCCGTGACGTTTCTGGAGATTGTTTCGGGGATTGGGGCGTTGATCGGCGTAATCATGCTGTTCGCTGTGGGAAAATTCGACGGCTGTGTGATTCTGGCACTCTCGTTCCTCATTTCCCCTCTCGGCATCCCCGCCATAGCGAAATGGCTGATCGACAGGTTAAACGGTCTGAACTATCTGCTCCGGGACTATATTATGAGCTGAAATATTCCGGTTCAACTTCGGGTCAACTTGGCCCGAAGTTGTTTTTTGCGGGAAAGGAGGTAACTACATGGCAACCACGCGCCTGATAGCGCGCCATATCAGCAGGGGGAAACTATCGCGCAATCCCTCGCGGACAGTTTCGATTACGGGCAGAACCCGGAAAAAACGCGGGGCGGCGAATTGATCTCCGCCTACAGGTGCGACCCCAAAACCGCCGATGCGGAATTTTTGTTGAGCAAGGCACAGTACAAGGCAATCACGGGTCGGGAGCAGAAAAAGGACGCGGACATCCTCTGCTATCAGATTCGGCAGGCGTTTCTTCCCAGCGAGATCATGCCGGAGGAAGCCAACCGGATAGGCTATGAAACGGCTATGCGCTGGACGAAAGGCAATCACGCTTTTTTCGTTACCACTCACATTGATCGGCATCACATTCACAACCACATTTACTACAACTCCACGAGCCTTGACTGCACCCGGAAATTCCGGGATTTTATCGGCTCGGCGCGGGCTGTGCGTCGGCTCTCCGACCGGATTTGCCTTGAAAACGGTCTGTCCTATATTGCCCATCCGAAGCTGCACAGCAAGGGAAAATTCAAGCATTATGGAGAATGGCGGGGCGACAACCGACCGCCGACCTTTCAGGAACGTCTGAAAGCACAGATAGACGCTTGCCTTGCCGAAAAGCCGCCAGATATGGAAGCCTTTTTTCAGGCTATGTCGAAAGCTGGCTACGAGGTAAAGCGTGGGCGCGGCGGCACGATCAGCTTTCGGGCCGAGGGGCAAAAACGGTTTACGCGTCTGCGTTCGTCCACGCTCGGAAAAGGTTATGGCCCGGAGGACATACAGGCGGTAATCGAGGGCCGGGCCGCTCCGTCCGGCGGGCTTGCCGAAAGCACCCGTAAGGTCAACCTGACTATAGATATTCAGTCCCGCATGAAAGATGGGAAAGGCCCCGCTTACGAACGGTGGATGGAAATATATAATCTGAAACAGATGGCCGCGACGCTCCAATATTTGCAGGAAAATGGCTTGTTGGAATACGGGCAGTTGGAAAAACGGGCGGCTGAGGCCGCAGATCGCTTTCACGTTCTTTCCGAACAGATCAAGTCTATCGAGGGCGCTATGAGCGCCAACGCAGAGTTAAAGGGTGCGGTGGTGAATTACGCGAAAACCCGGCCTATGTTCAACGGTTACAAGGCCGCGAAATACAGCAAAAAATATCTCGCGGAGCATGACGCTGAAATCGCGCTTTACCGGGCGGCGCAGGAGACATTCCGGCGCGTTCTGTCCGGGGCGAAGCTCCCGAAGATGGATGCGCTCAAAGCCGAATATCAAAAGCTGGCGGTGGAAAAACGGGCCGCATACAAGGAGTACCGCGCGGTGCGGAAGGACATGCAGGAGGTAGTTACGGCGAAAGCCAACATCGACCGTCTACTCAGCCTGACGGACGCGCAGAAAAACAAGGAACAGGAGCGATAGCGACGGTGACGCAACAACAGGCGCAGAGCGCCGACTTCGGGCCAAGTTGGCCCGAAGTCGCAGGGTTTGGGGCGGCTGGCCCCAACAAGCAGTTTTATGGTTTGACCACAAGGGAAAATCCATAAAATGTGCAAGTGTCAATACACTTGCCCTGCTTGCCGTTTAGCAAACATGATATGAATAAAATCTAATCCGGATAGAAAATAACCATATGAAGCAAACAATTTGCCCCTCCAGTGTTTTTATAACTGTGGGGTTCATCGGCTTTGAAACGTATTGCTTTTCCTGCATCGATAACAAAACTCTTTTCGCCTACAGTGACTGTCACTTCCCCACTGAACACGGTTATAAACTCTTGCGTACCTTGTAAATGAGGCTCTGTAGATAAATACCCATTCGTTTGAAATTCCAAAGAATATATTTCAAAGCGACGAGTGCTGTCAAAAGAAAACGTTGGGTAAATTTTTACCCTTCCTTCATCTTCAAGCATTGGTTCTAGACTATTAATATCTATTAATTCAATATTCGTTTCCACATGATTGATGAATTGTGAAAAAGACACTTTTAACCCATTCGCAATTTTCCACATGGTTGATACGGTTGGGTTTACTTCACAACGTTCAATTTGGCCAAGCATACTTTTACTCACGCCAGAGAGCTTTGCCACTGTATCAAGGCTCAGCTTTTTTTCTTCTCTTACTCTTTTCAAGTTTTCAGAAATTACATGACTAAGGTTATCCAAAAAAATCGCCTCCTCACGCTTGACAGTATACTGCACATATGATATTATTATACTGCACGTACGGTATAGTGCACGCGCTGTATATTATGCAGTATATCATGCTACGAATATAGAGTAAAGAGAGGTGAGATGTTTAATGCCAAATCTTCTGGAATTTTTATCATATGTTTTTGTATCAAACATTTCCCCAGGGCCCAATGCAATTATATCAATGTCCAATGCAGGAAAGTTCGGATTTAAAAAAAGTGTCCAATTTAATTTGGGCGTATCTACGGGAGCATTCATTGTATTACTCGTGTGCAGCCTTTTTAGTTGGGTCATATTTGATATTTTTCCTGCTTTTCAGTTAATTATGGTTTGGATTGGTGCCGCATATATATTGTGGTTAGCTTGGAATACGCTCAAAAGCAAGCCTGTCGAAGAAAACAAGTACAATAAAGACAGTGGCAATTTGTTTTTGCAAGGTGTTGCTTTGCAATTTGTAAATCCCAATACGATTTTATACGGAATAACTGCTTTTTCATCCTTTATTCTACCGCAATATAAATCACCTTTCATTTTAATTCTGTTTTGTATTTTACTTTCTTTAGCATCCTTTTTCTGTACAGTATGTTGGACTGTGTTTGGCGCAGTATTTCAAAGAATCATTGTAAAGCACACAAAAATTGTTAATGTCATTTTAGCAGCATTATTAGCATATTGTGCTGTTTCCTTAGTTATTAAAATACTTTAATACATTGATGCATCAATGAGAAATAGTTACATAAACTGCCGAACCCTTTGGGATTGGTAGGTAACTAAATGCGCGCTTTTAAGAGCCTTCCAATGGCAGTAATGCGATTGGAGGGCTCTTTATGCGTAAAAGATCTAATTATGAGCCAGTGGAGGAGCTATCACATTATTGTGATGGCTGGCTATAGCAGAAGTTTTCTTTCAGTACAATTTCAAAAAAATATACCAATTAATGGGCGGCTACTGCGCCCATTTTCCATACGACACCGTTCGAGCTTTTTCTCGAATAGGTGTCTTTTGGTTTTCTGGCCTTCGAAATAAGCAACTGTGCCACTTCGGGCCAATTTGGCCCGAAATCCGGGCAGGGCCTCCAAAGCATTGCAGCCCCGGTTGTCGCTCCCCGCCACTCTCCGTTCATCAGCAATCAACCCACACAAATGATGAACGGAGGAAAAATAATGGACAAGTCATTCGTAACCATAACATATAAAACCGTCGATGGAAGACGGATTTGTGTTGAAGTATCAACTTCGGTTAAGGAACTGCTGGAGCAGTCCGACCGACAAATCCGCTCCCAAAGGCGGCAAGACAGGCGACATCTTGATTACATGGATTTCATAGACGGTTTGACCGACGCGAACATGAACGATCCACAGGCAGACGCCGCCGATATCGTAATGGAAATGGAAAGCTACCGGCAACTTTATGCAGCCATCAACAAACTTTCCGAAGCACAGCACCGGAGACTGCTTTTGCATTTTGTGGACAACCTGACATACCGCAAAATTGCCAAGCTGGAAAAAGTCGATTTCAGAACGGTAGGCCGCTCCATTGAGCGCGCCCTTGTTCAACTGCAAAAGTATCTCACCGAGTAATGGCATTTCCCGGGCGGCCTCGTCGTTTGGCGGGGCCGTTCCCTTTCAGAATCAGTTTAACAGAAAAGCATATTATACGCAAGTGCGTATACGTCATTGCGTATAAATTGATATGCTTAGGTTGAAACTACTAAAAGGGCGGTGAGGGCATGAAGATCAAAGACACAATTGCGGAACGCTTTCGGCAATTGTGCGCGGAGCGCGGCATATCCTATACGGAGCTTGCGCGGCTGGCTGGCGTTACGCCCTCGACCGTTTACAGCATGTTGCAGCCGGAGCGCCGGGATGTGAGCGCGGTCACGGTCAAGAAGCTATGTGACGGGCTAGATTTGTGCATTGTAGATTTTTATGATTGCGACTTATTCCGAAATCTCTCGCCGGAAATTGAATAGCTTACCGATATAAAGGATATCCCGCAGTTTAAAAACTGCGGGATATTTTTTTGCAAAATCACCGGAAGAGGTAGGCCACAAAATGCCCCTTTCCGTCCTAATAAGTAGAGGATACTTTTTCCTCGTTTGTACTTTGAAAGCTGAATAAAAAGATACCCGGATACGAAGGGTACATGTGCCGAGTGACAGGCCCGCCATGATCTCCATTGCCAGAGGATGGAGAGAGCGACAAGGCCCATGCCGCAGGTGAGACGGGACTTGGCCCCGCTGGATCAAGCACACAAACCTGGATACTTGCGTTCAGTCACAGCCCGAGCGTGATAAAACCGTCGCAGGCAATGAGAACGCTTTGCCACTAGAATGGGGAAAGGTGAAATTCCTATGGGGCGGACAAGCCGCCGCCCGTCCGGGTTATCTGTTCGCAATATCATATTTGGAACACCGCGTCGGGTCTCTTTGTCTTGCGACAATCCAAAACTTCCCGATGCATTTGTTCCTTTTGTTGATGAACGGAGCTTTGACTTCGGGTCAAGTTGACCCGAAGTGTGGAGCAAGATTAGAGAGCAGCACCTTGACTGGTGCTGCCCTTTGGTGTTTCCCCACAAGACACGGGAGGCTTAAAAAAATCAACTTTAGAGTTATGGAAGGAGAAAATATGCCGGAAGAAATAAAAGCAGAGCAATATACTTATCAGGTCAATAATGTCAACTTTGTTGTGACGCCGGTATATAAAGACCGGGGCGAAGCAATCACGGCAATTCTGTTAAGGCTTATGAAGGCTGATACGGAACAGGTTTGTGCGACTTCGACATCCTTAACACGGGCGGGCGTAAGCAGTATACTATAAGTGTAAATACTGCTTGTTTGACTGCCGGAAAGGAGGCTGTCTTGAAACAGTCAAACAATAAAAAACACAATATGGATACCGCCGCCCTGTACTGCCGTTTGAGTCGTGACGATAATCTTGATTGCGAATCCACAGCATTACGAACCAAAAAGCTATTCTGAAAAAAGTAGCACAGGAAAAAGGATACGAGGATATTCAGGTTTTCGTAGACGACGGGATAAGTGGAACAACCCTTGATCGCCCCGGCTTTCAGCGGATGATAAAAGCGATTGAGGCAGGCTTTATATCGGCTGTCCTTGTGAAAGACCTGTCCCGTCTCGGACGCGATTACTTGAAAGTCGGCTACTATACCGAAGATTTTTTCCCTGCTCACGATGTACGGTTGATTGCCGTTTCGGATGGCGTAGACAGCGACGAGGGCGATAACGAATTTACCCCATTCCGTAATATCATGAACGAATGGTATGCAAAGGATATTTCCAAAAAGCGCCGCATCGTCAATAAGCTCAAAGGCAATTCCGGCGTTCCGCTTTCGCCCCCGCCTTATGGATATATGAAAGACCCGGATAATGTGAAACGCTGGATTGTGGACGAGGAAGCTGCCGTTGTCGTTCGCCGTATCTATCAGATGGCACTTGACGGATACGGCCTTTCTGAAACCGCTACCGCACTCGCACAGGATGGCGTACTCAATCCCACGTCCTATTGGCAAAGCAAAGGAATCAGTCGCGGCGGGACGAAAAGCTCCGTTTTGACCACACAATGGGGTCATACCACGATAAGAAAAATTCTGACCCTACAGGAGTATTGCGGTGACGTAATTAACTTTAAGACGTATTCAAAGTCGTACAAGCTGAAAAAGCGCATTGCCAACGATGAAGAAAACCGTGTTGTGTTCCTAAACACCAACGAGGCCGTTATTGACCGTGAAACATGGGAGAAGGTTCAGAGTTTACGCCGTGGCACCCGCCGAAAAAAGCCGACGGTCAGCGGTGAACGGAGCATCTTCTCTGGATTATTAAAATGTCCTGAATGCGGCGGCAATCTCAACTACCACTTTAATCAGGGAAACCATGACATCAAGTTTTTTAGCTGCTGTAACCATAACACCGGATATCGGAGATGCACATCTACCCACTATATTCGGCTGGATTTTCTGGAACAGGTGGTTTTGCAAGAAATACGCCGACTCACACAGTTTGCCGACGAATACGAAGATGATTTCGTGAAAGAGATTATCGGACATTCGGCAAAAACGGCGGCATGTGAACGGTCGCTAAAGCAAAAGGAGCTTGACGGTCTGCGGGCACGTGATAAGGAACTGGACACCCTTTTTGAACGGTTATATGAGGACAACGTATCTGGGAAGATCAACGATGAGCGGTTTGCCAAAATGTCCAAGAAGTACGAACAGGAGCAGGGAGAGAACGCCGCCAAAGTCAAGGCGCTCAAATCGGAGTTGCGGAAAGTAGGCGGACAACTCATGACCGCCGATAATTTCTTGGAGACGATTCGCCGATATACCAATGCTCGGGAACTTTCACAGCGGATGGTAACGGAGTTGATTGACCACATCGACGTATATCATGCCGAGAAGGTCGGCGGGCAGACTGTTCAGCGCATTACCATTTTTTACAACTGTATCGGAGCCTTTACCGTGCCGGAGCACGAGAGCATCCCGGAAGCGGATGTGCGCTTAAAAACGAGAAAAGGAGTAGCACTAAGCTACTCCCAAGCAAAAGCCGGATAAAAAACGGAGTGTCCTTACATGGATACTCAGATCCTATAAGGACACTCGACATGGTCGGAGTGACAGGATTTGAACCTGCGGCATCCTGCTCCCAAAGCAGGCGCGCTACCAGCTGCGCTACACCCCGAAATTCTGTTGTTCAACATCAAGCTTATTTATTATATAAGAAAACAACTGTAAAAGTCAAGTGACAAAATACAAAAATCATCTATCAGCTCTTGAAAGCAGACTTTGTTAATGATAAACTGAATATCTAAGCAATTTTATCGGAAAAGGGCTGGGATATGGAAAAGATTAAAAAGCTATGGAAGTTTTTCACTTCCCCTGAGATGCTTTCCTATTTATTCTTTGGCGTCTGCACAACAGTCATCAATATTGTAGTTTTCTGGTTAATGGCCGATATACTGCACTATGCATGGGAACCCAGCAACCTTCTTGCATGGATTCTCAGTGTTGCTTTTGCTTTTATCACCAATAAACTATTTGTGTTTAAAAGCCGCGGAGTCACTTCCAAAAAGCTTTTATGGGAAATTACAACTTTTGTTGGAGCACGGCTCTTATCTTTAGGTGTCGATATGGGCACCATGTGGCTGCTCCTTGAAGTTTTGCATACTTCTAATCTGAGTGCAAAGATTATCTCGAACATTCTCGTTATTATCATCAATTACATTCTAAGCAAACTGGTCATTTTTAAGAAAAAATAAAGGGAGAATTATTAAAATGAAAGCAACCGACAAAACGATGGACATGATCGTATCCTTATGCAAAAATCGCGGCTTTATTTACAGCGGCAGCGAAATTTACGGCGGCCTTTCCAACACATGGGATTACGGTCCTCTCGGCGTTGAATTTAAAAATAATGTCAAAAAAGCATGGATGAAAAAATTTGTTCAGGAAAGCCCCTATAATGTTGGGTTGGACTGCGCTATTTTAATGAATCCGGAAGTCTGGGTCGCAAGCGGTCACGTTGGAGGTTTTTCCGACCCCCTGATGGATTGTAAAGACTGCAAAGCTCGCCATCGCGCCGATAAACTGATCGAAGACTTTACCGGTGAACCGGCAGATGGCTGGAGCAATGAAAAGATGATGAAATTCATCCGGGAAAATCACATCAAATGCCCAAACTGCGGCGGCGAAAATTTCACTGATATCCGTCAGTTCAACCTGATGTTTAAAACTTTTCAGGGCGTTACGGAAGATGCTAAAAACGAAATCTACCTGCGTCCCGAAACTGCACAGGGAATTTTTGTAAACTTCCAGAATGTTCAGCGCACCACCCGCAAGAAGCTGCCTTTCGGCATCTGCCAGATCGGCAAGAGCTTCCGCAACGAAATCACCCCCGGCAACTTTACCTTCCGCACCCGGGAATTTGAGCAGATGGAATGTGAATTTTTCTGCAAACCGGATACCGATCTTGAATGGTTCCACTACTGGAAAGATTACTGCGAAAACTGGCTGCTTTCTTTGGGGCTTACGAAAGAAAATATTCGTCTGCGCGACCATGAAAAAGAAGAGCTTTCCTTCTATTCCAAAGCGACAACCGATATCGAATATCTCTTCCCATTCGGCTGGGGCGAACTTTGGGGAATTGCCGATCGTACCGATTATGACTTAGGACGCCACCAGGAACATTCCGGCAAAGACCTCACCTATTTTGACCAGGAAACCGGTGCGCATTACCTTCCCTATGTTGTAGAGCCTTCTCTCGGCGCTGACCGCGTCACGTTGGCTTTTCTATGCGATGCCTATGATGAAGAAGTGATTGATGAAACGAAGAAAGATGTTCGTGTCGTTTTACATTTACATCCGTCTCTTGCTCCATTTAAGGCCGCCGTCCTCCCTCTTTCGAAAAAGCTTTCTGAAAAAGCCCGCGAAGTTTATGCAACCCTTTCAAAATCTTTTATGATTGATTTTGACGAAACAGGTTCTATCGGCAAACGTTATCGCCGGCAAGATGAAATCGGCACACCATTTTGCATCACTTACGATTTTGATTCACAAGAGGACAACTGCGTTACTGTCCGTAACCGTGATACCATGCAGCAGGAACGTATCAAGATTGACGAACTAGTTACGTATCTGACCCCCAAAATAGATTTTTAATCTGAATGGACGTCTAAGCCTTTTTGATCTTTTCAAAGAGGCTTCTTTATTTTAGTTTCATTTTCCCAATAATTTTGATATAATGAAAATACTTCCCCGACTGTCCGACAAAACATCCTAAAATACAAGGAGGGAAAAGCCATGTGGGATCGCAGTATTATTAAATCAAATGCCAAACTTGCCCTGAGGGGGCGCTATTGGTTGTGCCTTGGCGCATCACTTGTCTGTGCTATTTTAACAGGAAGCTTTTTTTCACAGGGATCATCCGTAAAAACGGTGTATCAGATTCCGGATAACTTTAATTCCTATTCTTATTACGGGAGTAGGCATGACTTTAGAGACGCTTTTTATAATTTTCTTCACTTTTTCGGGATTAACCACCTTTTGCCTTTAATTTTCATCTTTGTGATTCCTCTCTTGATGCTTATGATTGCTTACAGCATCTTTGTAAGCCCTGCATTCGAGATCGGTGAAAGTCGCTTTTATGTACATAACCGTTTCGGAGATACCCGCTTTTCTGCAATCTTCAGTGGATTCACTGCCAACTGGCTCAATACCGTCGGTGTAAAGCTGATTACTGATCTGATCATCTTTGGCTGGACTCTTTTGTTTGTAGTCCCTGGAATTATTGCTTCTCTTCGCTACAGCATGGTCAACTATATTCTGAGTGACAATCCAAATCTGTCCGGTTCCCGCGCACGGCAAATCAGCAATCAACTTACAATGGGAGAAAAGGGGTCCATCTTCGTATTTGGACTTTCTTTTATTGGCTGGGTTATTCTCTGCGGGATGACTTTTGGAATTGGGTTTATCTTTCTGCGGCCTTATACACACGCAAGCTTTGCAGAACTTTATATCTTTTTGCGGGATCGTGCAATCCAAAACGGAATGCTGGATCCTTCGGAGCTTGGTCTGAATGCTCCTCAAAATCCGGTTCCGCCTACTTCTACGAGCGCTTATTAATTTTTACTGAATTTTAAAAAGACGTCCCCATACAAAGCAACTTGTATGGGGCATCTTTTTTGCAAAAGGGGAAAATCGAATGGAATCTTCATGGAATCTGGAAACCTATTTAGCAAAAGGGGTCGAGTCAATCGTAAAAGAAATTCTGCGTGCCACGCTGAAAGATCCGAAAGAAAGCCTTTTTATGGCAGCTTTTGCCCGCTCCAGCAAAGCAGGTACTTCCCGCCGCAAAGAACTGGAAGCGCAGGGGCATCATATTCCGCCTTTTTTGATTGCCAGCATCTCCAGCCAGTGTAACCTGCACTGCAAAGGGTGCTATGCCCGTTCCAACGGAACCTGCACTGAGGATTCCCCTGCTGGTCTTTTATCGTCAAAAGACTGGCAGCGAATTTTTGAAGAAGCAGAGTCCCTTGGAATCGGATTTATTCTTTTAGCAGGTGGGGAACCTTTTATGCGTCGGGATGTCCTCGAAAAAGCGGGGGATTTTTCTGACATCCTTTTCCCAATTTTCACTAACGGCACTTTGCTTAATGAATCTTCTCTAACCCTCTTAAAACGCTGCCGGAATCTGATTCCCATTTTCAGCATGGAAGGAGAACAAGAAAAGAACGACCTAAGGCGTGGGGATGGCGTCTATCAAAAAGTCACTGGCGCTATGGAAACCATGAAAAAAGAGCACCTGCTTTTTGGCGTTTCTGTTACGGTAACAACACAGAATCTTACCGAAGTAACCGAAGACAAATTCCTTCAAGATCTCGAATCCCGCGGCTGCAAAATTATCATCTTCGTCGAATATGTTCCTGTTACTGAAGATTCCAGATCGCTTGCCCCAGGAGAAAATGAACGCGCCTATCTAAGTTCGAGACTTGCAATGCTTAGAAACAGCGATTTTAGTCCCGTTCTGATTTCCTTTCCGGGGGATGAAAAATCTTCCGGGGGATGCTTAGCTGCAGGAAGAGGATTTTTTCATATTGATCCCCGCGGCGACGTACAACCATGTCCTTTTTCTCCCTACAGCGACCAGAATTTAAAAGGGATTACCCTTTTGCAGGCACTTGAAAGTCAATTTTTTAAAGATTTACGACAGCACGATGTTTTAAAAGACGAACATGCAGGCGGATGTGTTTTGTTCGAACGCCGCAATCAGGTCGAAGAGATCTTGCAGTCAGAACTGCAAGAATAAAAGATAAATAAAAAAGCTTTGCTATAGGAGAATTTTCTCCTTATGACAAAGCTTTTTTTAAGCATTAAAATTTTCTCTTCTTTAAAAAACATCATTCTTCTTTTGTTTCATCTTCTACGAAATCGTTATCTTCTTTTTGGAGTTCAGCCGGAAGTAAT
Source organism: Caproicibacterium sp. NSD3 (assembly GCF_053613275.1). Lineage (NCBI taxonomy): Bacteria > Bacillati > Bacillota > Clostridia > Eubacteriales > Oscillospiraceae > Caproicibacterium > Caproicibacterium sp. NSD3. The sequence continues at coordinate 427,486 of NZ_CM132119.1, read as the reverse complement.
GCTTTTTCAATTTGTTTTTGCGCAACCCTTTGAAAAAGGACAACGATCACATTGATTACAGCATCCAAGATCAATGAAATATAAGTAAATTTTGCGTGAAAAATCTCGTCTCCAAATGGATAATTTAAAGCTGTCATTCCTAATCCAATCGTTACAAAACTCAAAAGCAGAGCAACCCACCAAAAGTGAAATTTCATCTGCAGCAAATTCATAGAATACTGCAGTTTTAAAAGGCTATCTAATAAAATGCAGAACGCCAAAATCTGTAGGATGACAACTGCGCCTCTCTCCCCCTGAAACAGTGCAAAACAACCTAGCATTCCTTCCCCTATTCCGACTGCAAAACCAAAACGGCTGGGATCAAGATATTCTTTCTTGAAAAAATACCAAACAATGCTGACTGCGCCCATTACAAGAAGAACCATTCCTAAAACAGAGCAGACATTCTGCATGGAAATCTTACTGTTGCAGAGCAAAATTAAGCTTAGAACGATATACGCCGCCGAGATGCAAAGAAGCATCACTTTTGTATTCACAGTTGTAATTTTCCGCATCATAATCTCTCCTTTTTGTTTTTTTGTGATTATTATAAGCTTTTTTATGACAAAATGATAGCAGATAGATATAAGAGATTTCATTTTGTTCTAAAGAAGATATCAGTTGTAATGCCCCTTAAAATGGAGTACAATAAAGAAATCAAAATGGGTTTTATCTATTGGAGAAAGGATTGGTATTGTGGAATTCAATCGGCAAAATACAAAGCAGCTCATGTTTTTAATTGCTTTTGCAATCGTGCTGTTTCTGGCTCTTATGAATCTCCGCTACGCCTCTGATGTCTTTTGGTGGATTTTCAATATATTTAAGCCATTTCTTTTAGGTCTTGCGTTTGCTTTCGTTGCAAATGTTCCAATGAAAGCAATTGAGACCCGGCTTTTTGCAGGCGTTAACCGAAAGTATGCAAATTCCAAAACATGGAAACGCATTCGCCGTCCGTTGTGCCTTATTTTGACGATCGTTTTAATTTTAGGATTGATCGTTGCAATCATTTTTCAGGTGATGCCGGAGCTTTTGCACACCTTTGAAACGCTCATTGGAAATACGCCTACGTTTCTTAATCAGCTGCAGATTTGGATTCAGGATTTAGGAAATAGCTTCCCTAAAATTCAACTAGAATTAGGAAAAATTCAAATTGACTGGTCCAGTATCAACCGGGTCTTTACTCAGATGGGGCAAAAAGTCGTCTCTTCTTTTTCCGATATTATGGGCTCCACCATTACAGTTGCCACAAATGTTTTCAGCGGAATCTTTACCTTTACCATGGGCTGTATTTTTGCAATCTATACACTGGCCCAAAAAGAAAAACTGCAGCGGCAAATCCGGCGTCTTCTTTATGCTTATCTGCCGGAAAAGAAGATTGACCGCTTTTTGAATCTCTGTCGGCTGACGAACAGCACTTTTTCTCATTTTATCGCAGGCCAATGCACGGAAGCTTGTATTTTGGGCTTTCTGTGCTTTATCGGAATGAATATCTTCCATTTCCCCTATGCTTCTTTAATTTCAGTTTTTGTCGCCTTTATGGCTCTGATCCCAATTTTCGGTTCCTTCTTCAGCGCAGTCATCGGCGGCCTCCTGATCTTAACCGTAGATCCCATTCAGGCAATCTACTATGTAATCTTTTTCCTGATCCTGCAGCAGCTCGAAGGAAACTTCATTTATCCTCACGTCGTTGGAAACAGTGTTGGGCTTCCTCCTATTTGGGTGTTGCTTGCAGTGACAGTGGGCGGAAACTCAATGGGCCTCGTTGGAATGCTTCTTTCAATTCCTCTTGGCTCCGTTATTTATACGCTCTTACGTAAAAATATTAGCCGTCGTCTAACAATCAGTAAGATTGATCGTAAAAAGGTTCTTTAAACTTTTAAATCTAAAAAAGGAATCTCCTCTGCAGCTTTTTAAGCATTACAGAGGAGATTCCTTTTTTTAGTCCTTACATTTTATGAGCCATGCTGAAAATATGTGATGAGGCAAAAGACCCCTAAAATCACCATAACAGCCGTCGTTCCGATTGCAGCCACTTTCATGGAGTTATCTTTTTTCGATACACATTGCTGATGATAGGAGAAGAAAGGATCCCTTGCATTGGGGGAAATCCATATTTTCCCCTCCTTCTCTATGAGCCTGCCTTTTACAAAAACGTTTTGTCCTTCCGGAAGATATCCTTCCGTTACTTTAAACCCGCGAAAATTATCCGGATTTTCGGGCTGATAAGAAAGCTTGTCCTGGAATTTTCGGTAATCAGGAGAATCGATCAAGACCGTTTCAAAGCATGCAGGAAGGATCTGTGCATATTTTCCATAACTTTTCAAATCCAAATAAATTCGTTTGCCTGAGGTTTTCTCTTCAAAATAAAGAACATTTTGGCTGGAACGTTCAAAGATTGACTTTTCGATTCCACCCTTTTCCATTGCGTCCGCCCGGCTTTCATAATAGATTGCCGAAGTCCCGGAAAGTGGTGTTTCTTCCGTATGGTCACAATAGAGGACGCCCTGCAGACGAATAACCTCATTCCGTTTAAAATCCGGATGTTCTCCCAACTTTTCGAATATCTCCTGCAAAGTTAAGAATTTTGGGATCCTTCCGAATTTTTCTTCTTCCTGATTCTGTGATTTTCGGTAAATTTTGATTCCAATATAAATGCCAATTAAAATAAACAACACCCCAGAAACAAACAGCATACCGCAATCCTCCTGCTTTCAAAATAAAAATCAGCAAGGAGAATCATATCATGACAGCAAGCAAATTGCAACTTTCCGGTCAGTGATTGTCGATCAATTTAAATACGAGCACTGTTATATCATCGTCATGACCGTCTACACGGCGGGCGACCGCTTCTGCTACAATAGATTCTGCCAATTCCTGCGGCATGCGGTCATCCCAGCCGGAAATTTTATCCGCAATCCAGTTAGCTCCTGAGGAAAGTGCTCCATCACTTAAAAGAACAATCAAATCGCCTGCGTCAATCACTTCATTGATTTTATGGAATTTTGCTTCTTCCAAAATTCCTACCGGCACTCCGGGTGCATCAATGGGAATCACATCTCCCTCGCGGCGCACAAAGCTCATTGGCGCACCTGCTTTATAAAATTCTACTGAACCGGTATAAAGATCAAGGCTCAAAACATCCAGCGTTGCCAGCGATTCATCGACAGACTTTACAACAAGCGCAGAATTGACGATTTTAAGCGCGCTGTCAAATCCAATTCCCGCTTTCATCAAATCCGAAAAAACATCGGCAGCCATTGTTCCATCAACAGCTGCACGGCCTCCGGTTCCCATCCCATCGCTTAAAACAGCAATCTCGTGGCCCTGCCCATCTGAAAAATACTGATAGCTATCCCCACAGAGCTTCTGATTATTACACGAATGACGCGCACAGCCTGCCAATACACGATAGCGAACTCGTTCGCCGAAAACCATCCGCCAGTTGGCACCGATACGCACAATGGCCGGTGGATTAAAGCGACGGCTGCAGGTGCGCGAAATCTCCTGCGCAAGCTGTGCTTTATTAACAACTCCTGCGCCGCTGCGCGTTGCCAGTGCTTCTACTTTCATTCGGCCAAACCGATCCACCACGCAATTTACATCTACTGGAGTCAGGTTGAAATCCCGCAGTACTTCCCGAACCGCTCTCGCTGTCTGATAATCACAGCGTTCATAAATTTCCAGATCGGAAGCCATCTCTTCTAAAACAGTTCCAACGGTTGAAAATTGTTGGATCAGAAGGCCACGCGCAAGATTTTTGCCCGGTAAAGTCGGCATGGTATGCTCTCGCGCACTCTCAAGCTGATCTGCTTCGTCCAATTTATCCCCAACCTGCTCTACTGTATCTGATATTTTTTCCATAGTCTGCGCCGTAAAATCCAACCGAGAAACGATTGACCGCCGTAGTCCATCCGTGCGGGGAGCGTCATCTTTTCTGGCAAAAAGGCGCAAGAATCTGGCACCGACGCGAGAGGGCAATATCATATAAACGACCGTTGCAATCGCGACTTCATAAATTCCCGCAAAAACAGTCGGCGTCGAGCCTACCTGCAAAGAGGCAATTACATTTGCCATTACAAAGGCACAGGCCCCTGCGAGCTTTCCCAAAGGCGAAAATAAGCCTGCCATCAAACCTCCAAGCGCATAAGCGCCGGAAAGATAATTTAGTCCGGTTGTAGAAAGCGCAAAAGCCGCTCCCGCTCCAATTCCAGAGACAGCCCCTCCTGCAGCGCCGCCAAACCGTGCCGCATAAAGAATAAACAAAACGGCCAAAATTCTTCCAAGAGAGACTCCCTCTACGGCAACACCGGAAAGCGCCAGCAATACTGCTCCGGCCGAAAACGCACAGCAGCAAAGATCCTGTGGCAAAAGGCCGGCAGTAGAAGGCTTGTCCCAGAGTACCTCCAAAGTGCGAGCAAAGAAATAACCCCAAGCGCCACTTAAAAGAGACTCTGCCACAAAAAGAGCAGTGCTCCCTCCGGAAGCCCCATTGACAGCTGCAACGCAAAGCCCTGTGCACAGCACCGAAAGCCCTGCAGCTCCCCCCGAAAGCAACGCTTTTTGGCTTGGTTTAACCAAGTCGTTCAAAGCCCATCTAAGTGCTCCGCCCGCTAAAAGAGCCGCCAGATAATGCACCGGAACTCTTGCAGTTCCCGGAAGAAGATACCCCAAAAGGGCACCTGCCGTCCCTCCCCAAATCAGGGTTCCCGGCGCTGCCGCCGCCAGCGCAACCCCAAACGGGGCATATTCCCCAAATACAGTTGCTTTTGAGCAGAGCAGCCCTAGGGCAAAAAAGGCAATCTGGCCGCACAGATTCCGGAATAGTGCGTCTTCCTGAGGCTTGTCCGCTGCTCTGCTTTTCGTCGTTGTCATAGAGAGAAAGCCATCCTTTCTTATTCTGCGTTTTTCGGCATGATTTTTAACTTTAATTTTTCCGAAAGACACAGGGATTGTGATATTTCCATTATAAGGAAATTCAGTTTTACAACTTTGTCAGAAACCGCCGGAAAGATGAACTTTTTTCTGGAATCATAGGCCGTTCTGTGATAGAATAAAGTTTAAAGTAATCATTGAGATAAAACACACTCTTCAGTTTAAAAGAAAGAAGGCTAATTTATATGGATTATCAATTTGCTGACCGCGTGATGGGGTTAAAACCCTCTGCTATTCGCGAAATTCTAAAGTATGCAAGCGACCCTGATGTTATTTCTCTTTCTGCTGGAAATCCTGCACCGGAAGCCTTCCCGGTTGTCCCACTGCGGGAATGCAGTACCGCCATTATGAAAGACCACCCGATCGATGCGCTGCAGTACAGCGTCACCGAGGGGTTACCTGCTTTGCGTGAAGATCTCCGCGAGATTTTGAGAAAAGGAAATATCTATCATGAAAACGACGAGCTCATCATTACAAGCGGTGCACAGCAAATTATGGATCTCGTCTCCAAATCCCTTTTAAATGAAGGCGATGTGGTTCTCTGTGAAGAGCCCAGCTTTTTGGGGGCTCTTAACACCTTCCGCTCCTATAATGCCCGTCTGCGTGGAATCCCCCTACAGGACGACGGTCTTGATTTGATCGAACTCGAAAAAGCGCTAAGAGAAGAAAAACGCGCTAAATTTCTTTATATCATTCCGAACTTTCAGAATCCTACCGGCATCACAACCAGTTGGGAAAAGCGGAAAGAAATTTACAGGCTCGCGCAGGAATATGACATTCTTATCATCGAAGACAATCCTTACGGAGAACTTCGGTTTGCCGGCGAGCCGATTTCCGCGATCAAAACATTGGACACTGATAACCGCGTTCTCTACTGCGGTACCTTCAGCAAAATTGTCTCTCCCGGCATGCGTGTCGGCTACGCCGTCTGCGGCGATGAATTGATTCAAAAAATGGTCGTCTGCAAACAGGGGCAGGATGTCCATACCAACATTTGGAGCCAGATGGTCATTCATCGCTTTCTGACTCATTACGATCTTTCGGAACATCTAACTGCACTGCGCACGATTTATCGCAATAAATATACTATTGCAAAGGAAGCTTTGGCTCTCTATCAAGAATTGATGCCTTACCGCGCAATTGAAGGCGGGCTTTTTATCTGGTGCACACTCCCGGATTACATTCCAATGCTCGATTTCTGCGCTGCTGCCGTAAAGGAATGCAAAGTTTGTGCTGTGCCCGGCAACGCATTTTACACCGATGACACCATGCCATGCCAGAGCTTCCGCATTAATTATTCTTCTCCTACCGATGAAGAACTCGCAGAAGGAATTCACCGCCTGGGAGAACTTGCAAAAGGCTGGAAAGACCGCGGCTAATTTTTTTGATACCATTTTATGAGGAGATAAAAACAAATATGGAGATTACCAATCCTACTACAACGAATTCCGAAACACCTAAGAAGCGCATATTCAGCGCCATTCAGCCCAGCGGAAATATTACGCTGGGAAATTATCTTGGGGCACTTAAAAACTGGATCAGCCTACAGGATGAATTTGACTGCATTTTTGCTTTAGCAGATTTACACACAATTACCGTTCGGCAGGAACCGGCGCAGTTCCGCAAACATGCGTTGGAAGCCTATGCGCTTCTTCTCGCCTGCGGAATTGACGTTAAAAAAAGTCTTTTCTTCCTTCAGAGCCATGTCTCTGCTCATGCACAGCTTGCATGGGTTCTTGACTGCTATACACAATTTGGAGAGCTTTCCCGCATGACGCAGTTTAAGGATAAATCCAAAAAGCATGCGGACAATATCAACGCCGGGCTTTTTACTTATCCGAGTCTGATGGCAGCAGACATTCTACTCTATCAGGCCGATTTAGTTCCGGTTGGTGCTGACCAGACACAGCATTTGGAACTGACCCGCAACATTGCGACTCGCTTTAACGGCCTTTACAGCCCCACCTTTAAAATTCCAGAAGGCTATACCATGAAACAGGGCGGCAAAATCATGAGCCTCCAAGATCCCACCAAAAAGATGAGCAAGTCCGATGAAAATGTAAATGGCTGCATTTATGTATTGGACAAGCCGGAAGATATCATGCGCAAGTTTAAGCGTGCCATCACGGACAGCGAAGCCTGTGTCCACTATGGCGAAGGAAAAGACGGAATTAATAATCTAATGGATATTTACAGCTGTGTCACGGGGAAAAATTATCAGGAAATTGAAGCGGAATTTTTTGGTCGCGGTTATGGTGATTTTAAAACAGCCGTTGGAGAAGCAGTTGTAGAGCATCTTCGCCCAATTCAAGAGCGGTATGCGAAATATAGCAAGGACAAAGCTTTTCTGCAGTCTTGCTGGAATGAAAGCGCCGAAAAAGCGGAACGAATTGCAAACCGTACCCTCAGCAAAGTAATGCGGAAGGTTGGCTTTCTCCCCCGCGAACTTTAATAAAAAGATTTCGTTTGTTTTTAGCAAAAAATAAATTTAGATCACGATAAAAAAAGCAGTACAGTCAAAAGACTGTACTGCTTTTTGATTTCTGTTAATTGGATCAGGCGCCTTACGAAACCTAAATTTATGAAGCAGACGAAGAACCTGTCTGCTTTAATTCCGGATAAGCAAACCCTGCGATCTCTGTTACTGCAAACATCACGGTCTCTCCCTGCCACTTCATGTAATTGGGATCAATTTCATAAACGCGTCCTTCTTTGACCGCAGAAAGGCCCTCGAAGATATCCGCACTTTCGAGCTTTTCTTTTAATCCAACCGGACAGAAAATCACCTGCGGATTTGCTCTTTTAAGAGCCGTTAAATCCATTTTTCCATCTTCAGAGCCTGCGGCTACATTGGTCACGCCGGCGCTTTCCAAAATGGAATTCTGAAACATATCTCCGGTAACAGCTGATCCATCCGTATCCGAAACATAAATTCCGGTGAGCAAAATATTTTTATTGGGAATAATCCGTGCAACAGAATCAATCCCCATCAAAACCTGTTCCGCCATTTTAACTCCCTGCTCATATCCGGTGCGTGCGCCTTTTACTGCAGTTCCAACTTCTGTATAAAGGCGGCTGAGATCCGCTCTTCCGTTTGCCGGTAAAAAACTAAGCAAAATGATCCCCGCATCAGAAAAAGCTTTGGTTTGGTCCTGTGTTGGTGTCTGATCAGTAAGGGCAAGATCAACACCCAAATTTTTGAGCTCTTTTGCCTGATCAAGACTATATACCGGAAGCGAAGACAGCTCGTTCTGACTACAGTCTTCACTGCGGGCTTTCAGAACAGTTTCATACCGCAGCTTTAAAAGAATATCGGCAATATTTCCTGAAAGTACCGCAACACCAGCAGGTTCCTTTGTAAGATTAACATTCTCTACCTTTACAGGCCAATCGGCAGCTGCAGCGCCGGAAACTGCAGATGATATCTGCGCCTGCCCGCAGCCGGTAACCATCATTAAAAAAAAGGTGATGCAAAGAAATCCTGCAAGCCATCTTTTTTTCATAAAATCCTCTCTTTCTAAAGGTCGTCAGTCATCCAACGATTTTCCCATGCTTAGTTTTGCCTGTGCATCGCAAATATATTGCTGGGCAACTCTGGGAGAACGGCCTCCATGAACCGTCGCCCAGCGCTCCGCACCGGCTTCCAACAAAGGAATATACTCTTTGAGGTCATGCTGATAGGCAAGCTGATCAACAATTTCAAAAAAGCGTACTTTATCAGGAAGCATAAAGTTAATGGAAAGCCCAAAACGATCTGCAAGAGACAGACTTTCCTGAATGGTATCGCTCTGGTGCACCTCATCTCCATCACGGTCTGAAAAGCTCTCCCGCAGAAGATGGCGGCGATTACTGGTGGCATAAATCAGAGAATTATCCGGTCTTGCAGCCAATCCTCCCTGCAAAACAGACTTTAGTGCCGCATAGGTGCTGTCCTGCTGTGAAAAAGAAAGATCATCAATAAAGATAATAAATTTCATCGGGATTTCCGCAATCTGATCCACTAAATAAGGAAAATCCATCAAATATTCTTTTGGCATCTCAATCACACGCAGTCCCTGCGGATAAAATTCATTCAAAAGTGCCTTCACGGTAGAAGATTTTCCGGTACCACGATCACCATAAAGCAGACAGTTATTCGCCGGGTAGCCTTTTAAAAATGCGACTGTATTATCAATCGCCATTTGGCGCTGTACTTCATAGCCTTTCAGCTGATTCATTCTCTGCTTGTCTGGATGCGCCACCGGCAAAATCCGCTTATCTCTCCAAATAAATGCCCGATATCGCGCATACATTCCGCATCCATTTTTCTGATAATACTGAGCCATCTGCTGTGCGCAAGTCTTTGCATCCCCGCGCAGCAGTTCCACCGGTTCTCCCGTTTCCCAACGCGGCAGTGGCGGAAGATCTGAAAAGCCACAGCTCTGCAAAAGATCATCGGGGGTTAAACGGGAAAGATCCAAAATAATTTCGAGATCACGCTCTACAGCTGCCTGCACACAATTGGAAAAGTTCACATTTCCGGCAGCGGAAGCCAGCGAAAACGCATTTTCATCGTATAGTGCTGTACTGGTTAGATGCCCGGCAAAGTTTTCACTGCTCTCTCTTTCACAAAGAACAGCAAAAAATTCTCCCCACGCATTGAGAAAAGTTTCTTTTGTATCAGCCCAAAGCAGACGATAAAGTGCCTTGGGAACGGTTCGATTTAAGATTCCGTGATAAACAGAGAGAGAAGCCAGCTCTGCAGCGGCCTGTTTCGTTCGGTTCATAATATACCCCTTTTTGCAAAATAATAGAAAATCTACTCATTATGTCTATTATTTTACCTGTTGACTGATTTTCAGTCAAGTCAAAACGAGATTTCGCCCTTGACTTTTTTAGGCAAATTCTTTAAAATGGAAAATGCAGACTTCTGCCAGAAACTTTATAATGGGTTTTTGAGTTTATCTGTAATTTAATCTATATGGAAGCGTATCGAAGTGGTCATAACGGGCCTGACTCGAAATCAGGTAGACCGCAAGGTCTCGTGGGTTCGAATCCCACCGCTTCCGCCAGACTGAGTCCGGACGCAATTCGCGTTCGGACTCTTTTCTTTTTTGCAGTTTACCGCTGGCGTTTAAAACCTGCATTTAAATTGAGCAAATGACACAGCAGACTGAGTCTGCATGCAATTCGCGTTCGGACTCTTTTCTTTTTTTGCAGCTTCGCTCGCGTTTAAAACCTGCATCTAAATTGAGCAAATGACACACTAAAAAATCCATGTGTAAACACTCAGACCTACACATGGATTTTTCTATTAATTATAAATTTTGTTGTTTAAACTCGAAACTGATCAATAGTAATTAATCTGGCAAGCGAAAAATACTTTCTACGGATGCATTTAATAAACGAGCTACTTTCATCGCAAGTTCCAATGTTGGGTTGTATTTGTTATTTTCAATGGCATTGATGGTCTGACGGGTAACTCCAAGCTTTTCAGCAAGGTCTTCCTGCCGCATACCAAGTGCTTTTCGTCGTTTCCTAATATCGTTTTCCATTTTATTTACCCGGGAAAAGCAGAAGAAGTACACCGAATGCGATTAAAAATGCCACTGTCAGGAGCGGAAATCCAATAAAGGCTTTTTTTTCCTCTTCATCTCCAACTTTAATTTTCGAAATAATAGTGGAAAAATAATAAACCAGGTTTTGAAAAATCAGCAGATAAATTGGCATCGTGATCTTACCCTGGCAGATAAGATCACGAGTTCCCCACACAAATAGAGCAAGTGCAGTAAACAGATATGCCCAGCGAATTGCCCGCAGAGAAATAGCCAACTCCATCTCATCCATTTTTCTCATTGTTTTGCCTCCGAAATGTCAAATTGTTTTTACATTTCGGAGTATAACACTGCGATGCAAAAATGTCAAGAACTTTTTACATTTTCTATTCTTTTTATTTTTAGCTGTCTAAAATAAACCTGCGATTATGCCTTTCGTACTGGTCTGACATATTTCCAAAAACGCTCCGGATCATGATAAAAGTAAATGATTCTTCCAGGAGAAGTATCATAGCAGTAACCAGTACCCGTAAAATCAAAAGTTGCCATTGCCTTTTCTATTTTTTCCTCTACACTACGATTTTCCTGCTCATAATTGAATGGCCCATGTTCAAAAACGATATACTCGGCTTCGGGAACATCAACCATAAGCATTTGTGGCGGTACTTCGCCTTTATAATCAAAAGGAAGACGCGCCCCATAACATTCTGTGCGTGGAATGCCCCAATCGCAGAGTCTGCCGTCCGGATCATTAATGTACGCCATAATCTGACCGCTGCTGCTGTTAGATTCACTCCCACCATTGTCATCCAATTTGCCTTTGATACTATCGAGTAGGCCGCAAATTGTTTCGCAGTCTTGTCCCGGAATAAGACTTTGCTTTTGCCAAAAATCCCAGTATCCATTACTCTCATAGTTTTTAATGTGCAAAAATTTGTGTGCGGGAATGGTTACAAAATAAATTTTAACATCATCTGTAGATTTCATCATACCAATCTCTCCAAATCCAAAAAAGTAGCGGTCGAACGGGTTTATTTTCGTACGAAGAACGACAGGCTTAGGATTCTTTCGATATTCACTTGGAGTTACCCCATATGTTTCCTTGAAAGCTCTGGTAAAAGCTTCATGTGATGAAAAACCATAATCAAAAGCAATATCCAAAATGTTTTTTTCACTATCCCGAACTTCTTTTAGCGCAAAGGCTAACTTTCTAAGCCGCAAATAATCTCTAAACTGCATACCCGATATTTTCTTAAATTTTCTGGTAGTATAAAATTCAGAATAGCCCAACTTGCGAGAAAGGAACTGCAGTGTTAGTGCTTCACCGTGATGATGTCTAATACTCTCATCAATTTGATCAACGATTATTTGGATCTGCTTGTTCCATTCGTACATTTGCCTACTCCCCTCGCTTCAACCACTCTGTAACAATTATAATATAATAAAAATTACAGTGCTTGATTTTACTTGCACAAATCATATCGATAAAATTCAATTCATTACAAAATATTTTAACATACAAGATTATTCAAAACAAGCCGGAACAATAATGTTCCGGCTTATCAATTAGTCGAACCGATGCTCTGAGTTCAATTTCTAAACATTCAGGATACCTGATGTTTGCAATAGGTGCGGATCGCCAAAATAAAAAACAAGGGGATTTCAATCGCTGCGGCACCCATAATCAGATATGGAGACCAAACACTGAATGGGCCTATTTGAATAAACAGCATATTCCCCAATTGGTAAGAAAAATTATTGTTGATACCAAGGCCGCTGGACGGCAAAATGCAGCTTATGAATCCAGCCAAGTTTCCCGCTCCCTGTATCACCTGGTGTAAAATATCCGGTAACAAACAAAACGCGATGGCAATGATCAGCGTAGTTGTCGAACTATGGCATTTGGCCGATAGAAACATTGAAAAACAGGCAGTGGCAAAAATAGTTAAAAATCCTGCCACAACCAAAAGTGCCTGCTCCTGACCAACCGTGATGGGCAGGAATAAAAAGAGATTGTGAATCTGTGCGGAACTAACAAGCCTTTCCCAACCGAACGTTTTATCCACCACCAAAATGAAAATTGCAATGCTGACGGTAAATAGTATCAAATCAATCAACAGGGCCGCCAAAAGCTTGCTGACTGCCAATTTCGTTCTTCCGTTTCGAGTGCTACGGAGAATGTCATCAGACCCAGTTTGGTATTCCCCCGAAAAAGCAGGTGCATTAATCATAACGCAGATCAGCAATAAAATAAAAATTAAAAAATTGAGAATAAAAAAGCTGTTACTTGGAATTCCGTAGAAATAAGTAAGTGGCGTTTTTACCTGACTATTGAGCAGCATCACTTGATTTTTCACATCGGAATTATGAGGATATTTTGCTTCTAACTTTTCTTCTAACTTTTGATTTCGCTGAGCATAAAAATTCTGTACATCATCAGGCTGAATTTTTTCCAAAGCGGTAAAAATATCTTGATTATCCGAATACGCAGAAGCAATCAAATTGAGCCGCTGAAACCTTGGGGAAAGTTCTTTGTTATAAAGATCGAATGGAATATTCCCTCCATATTGATCAAACAGACTATGAAACACTTCCAAATCCGATTGAAGTTTGCTCACCGTTACTTCTCCTTCATATGGCGCTATCCGCTCTTGATTGACAGCGATAGCAGATATGCCGGTGATTCTTTCTGTATTTCCGTCTTGATCGACGGTTTCATAGTCCTCGCTGGCAAATACGGAAAACGCTAGAACAATCGACATGACAACCGCAGCGACTGCTGAAATCCATGTCGCACGTGTTTTGCCCATACGTTTAAGCTCCATCATAAATATACGCATGATCCTAATCTCTCCTTTAATTGTTTCTTTTAAGGGTTCTGCTTTCACTCATCGATTTCAGTTTTTTTCATGACAGACTTCTTCTGAAAAATAGAAAAGATATAAATCCTCTAATGTAGGTTCCGTTTGCACCGCGTTTTCGGTGGGCTTATGTTCAGAAACAATCCGGAGCATGTCCACATTGCCTTCGTGCTTCAGGTTGGAAATCGTATATTCACTGTTGAGCATTTCTGCCTGCATCGGGTCAACCTGGCACTCCCAAACATATCCGTTGATGGAGGCGGTAATTTCACTTGGTTTGCCTTGATGGATGAGTTTTCCCTCTTTCATCATCAGGATGGTATCTGCAATATACTCTACATCCGATACAATATGGGTGGACAAAATTACAATTTTATCTTTGGAAATATCAGAAATCAGGTTGCGAAAACGGACGCGCTCTTTGGGGTCAAGTCCAGCTGTCGGCTCATCAAGCACCAGTATTTTAGGATCGTTTAAAAGCGCTTGTGCAATGCCGAGACGCCGCTTCATACCGCCGGAAAACGTTTTTATTTTCTTTTTAGCTACTGTTTGAAGCGATACGAGTTCCAAAAGTTCATTAGCTCTCACTTTCGCCGCACCTGCGCTCAGCCCTTTTAAGGCTGCAATATACAGCAAATAGTCCAGTGCGGTAAAAACAGGATAATACCCGAAATGCTGCGGAAGATAGCCCAATAAATCACGGTAATTTTCGCCCATGCGAAGTGCATCTTTCCCATCAAACAAAACCTTTCCGGAAGTCGGATTCAAAATACCGCAGGCCATGCGCATCAATGTGGTTTTACCGGCACCGTTCGCACCAAGCAGCCCATAGATTCCGGGTGTCAGCGTAACACAAAGCGCATCGACCGCCGTTTTATCTTTGTACTTTTTCGTTAGATTCCTAAATGTTAGTTCCATTTTTGCTTCCTCCATAAATTTATTGCCAAGTTACCGAAATTGCTTCTTCTTTTGCGTAAAAGCGATTGAAGCTTTGAAATGTCTGCACAACCTCTACAGCAAGATAAACGAGCGTTAGAATAAACATAATTACCCAAGCTCCCGTTGCTGCCGCTTCATAATACCGCCTGACAAAAGACAGACTAGTAAAAACAGCGATGCACAAAGCACAGATTGCTCCGCAGTAATACCCGCCCTGTCTGCTTTTTACATGGCTCAGCACGGTAAGACATCCACAGCAAGTCAGGTTGAACGGTACAAACAGATATAAGATCATTCTCAGGAGAAGCTCACCGCTGTGTGCAGTGGACACTGCCAGAATCACTGTGAGACAAAACAAATCCGTCAAGCCAAGGATCAGCATTCTGGCACCCATCAGTTTCCGCATAGAAAATCGGGTGCAGGACTCGATTTCTTCCATTCCATGAGAATAGCTTTTCAAAAGCTCCGGGAAACCAACAAGGGCAATCATGGGTGAAGCGGCCGAAAACAGCAGCAGAATGTGCTGTAAATCGGGTTGCCCAAAATTATATTTTGTAAGAAGAATCAAAAATCCAAGCACAAGCGCAGCCTGGGTAAACCATACCCAATGCCCAATAAAGTGCATCTGCATCCGTATAAACTCCCCAAAACCAATCCGTTTGGATAATAGGCGATTGCAATATGCCTGTCGTGCAAGGCGAACCGTCTGCTGCATTTTTTCCGGGTCATACGAGGGAATCGAATCCTGCTGCAGATAATTACGGATTTCTCGATCGTCTCGATTCATAATTAATCTCCCCTCATAAGTTTTTTGATGGTTTTTATGCCTTGACTGAGTCTGTATTTCGTGACAGATAAGCCGGAACCTGTAATCTGTGCAATGTCTTTGATCTTTAAATCCTGATAGAACCGAAGTAAAACGACATCTCTCTGCTCATCCGGCAATTCGGACAATACCTTTCGGATAGAATCCGCTACTTCAAATTGATCTACATCATTATGAGACTCCTCTTTTCCCCATTCTTCCAAATGGATCGGAACGCTTTTTCGCATCATACTTACATAAAGATTGTGAGCAATCGTATATAAGTAATTTTTCACTTTTCCTCTCTGCGCATAACTGTCAAAATTCCGGCAGAAATGCAGAAAAGTCTCCTGTGTAAGATCTTGGGCATCGTCTTTGTTGCCCACCTTACGGTAACAGTAGGTATAGACCGACCCATAGTATTTTTGAACCAGCTGATCCATTGCATCGACATCGCCTGTCTTTATGCGCTGAATCAGATTTTCGTCCTCCACTGCAGCACTTCCTTTTTATCCATCCATTGATATATAACGCTTCTCTAATTAAAAAAGTCAGGGGTTGTCCTGATTTTTTGTTAATCAACTTTTGAGATAATTTTTTGCCCTTCAGCTAACACTTATATTAGCAGGTGAGTGCTTTACAGGCAAGGTAGTCCCGACATCGTAAGAAAAGCGCAGTGCATTCCATAACATTTGCTAATAGAGCTATTGACAGCCTAGGCACTTCTGCATATGATAATTTATATTCCGACAAACTATCTCACAAACGTATGCCACCTTTTTCTATAGAAACGGAGACAAACATGACATCAGAAAACTACAGTGACCTATACTCTAAGCACTTTTCCTTTTGGGAACATCTTTCGAGTGCCGAAAAGAAATTCTTTTTAGAAAACACGGTTTCTACGCATTATCAGAAAGGAACCTGTGTTCATAACGGGAATGCGGACTGTATTGGAATTCTTCTGGTCACAAAAGGGCAACTGCGCACTTATTTATTATCCGAAGAAGGACGTGACGTCACGATTTTCCGCCTGTTTCCCGGGAATGTCTGTGTTCTTTCCGCTTCCTGCATGTTGGATACGATTACATTTGACGTATTCATTGATGCCGAGGAAGATACCGACGTGCTGCTTGTGAACTCGTCTGCATTTCACGAGATGTCAGAAAAAAATATCTATGTAAAATGCTTTACGTACCAAACTGCAACGGAACGTTTCTCGGATGTGATGTGGGCAATGGAGCAGATCCTATTTATGGGAATTGACAAACGACTGGCCATCTTTTTATGGGACGAATGCAGCAAGAACCATACAGATAAAATTCCTTTGACTCATGAACAAATTGCCAAATATATGGGAACTGCGCGCGAAGTAGTCTCCCGCATGCTGAAGTATTTTGCGGGCGAAGGCATTGTAGAGCTCTACAGAGGCGGCGTAAAAGTCATAGACAAAGAAAAACTAAGAAGCATCATTCCGACAGAAAAATAAAGTGGCATGCTTTTTCGCATCAACGCATCAATATTTTATTACAAACAAAAAAATCCGCAGTCTGCTCGTGAAAGCAACTGCGGATTTTTTATTTTCTAAATGTGGATTCGCTTTTTACTTAAAGTACGAATAAATGATCAAAAAATCAAATAAACAAATTTACATTGGACTCTTCGGCATCTCCCAAATAAGTTCCGACACCGCCGATTTCTACCCCGTCAATCAGTTCTTCTTTTCTGATCCCCATGATTTCCATACTCATTGAGCAAGCAATGATCTTTACACCGGCCTTCATGGCTTTCTGGATAAGGGCTTCCAAAGAATCAACGTTTTTGTCGTTCATTATTCTTTTCATCATTGCGGTCCCAAGTCCGCCCATGTTCATCTTCGAAAGCTTTAGTCTTTTGCTTCCACGCGGTAGCATGGTTCCAAACAAAGATTCCATCATCGTCTTACTGACAGATTGCTTCTTTTCTTTCCGAAGCGCCATTAGGCCCCAAAAAGTAAAGAACATCGTGACCGGCCGTCCCATGGCAGCGGCACCGTTGGCAATAATAAAGCTGGCCAAAACTTTATCTAAATCTCCAGAAAATACAATCAGCGTTTTTCCCTGGGGAGGTTCTTTTGCAGAAATCGTTTCAGCGGGTTTCCTGCTCTTTTTCATCACACGGGCAACATAATCCGAACCACGCTGCTCCTTTGAAAGAAGCTCATTTCCGGTTCTGCGGCACCATGCATTGATGTCACGAACAAATCCCGGGTCGGAAGCGGATACTTCCATCACTTCCCCATACTGCATTTTTTGCATGGATTCATATACTTTCATAATAGGACCGGGGCATTGCATTCCGCTGCAGTCAATGCGCAGCGAAATATCTGTTTGAGAATCTACTTTCTTTTCCATATGCTCGGACGAATTAGGCCGGCAACAAACTGCCGGAGAGTTTTCCTGCGGATGTGTGGACTGATAAAATCGTGTTCCGCCAGGATACACTTTTACATTGCTGAATCCATGTTGCATCAAAATACGAGCTGCATTATAGGAGCGTACTCCAATGGCACAGAAAGTAATGATTTCCCGGCTGTGATCGAGCTCATCAAGTCGGTCGCGCAGCTGTCCGAGTGGGATATGCACGGCCTGCGGCAAAGAAAATGCAAGAAGCTCTGCATCCTCCCGCACATCAAGCAGCAAAGCGTCAGGATTCGTTTTTTCAATATTCCATGGAGTAAAAGATACCACTCCGGACAAAACATTTTCTGCAACAAAACCAGCCATATTTACCGGATCTTTTGCAGAGGAGTACGGAGGCGCATAGGCAAGTTCAAGCTGTTTAAGGTCCCCAACGCCGGCACCCATCCGAATGGCAACGGCAATCGTATCAATTCGCTTGTCGACGCCATCCCGCCCTACGATCTGAGCGCCAAGAATGTGCGCCCCATCCATGCTGAAAATCAGCTTCAGTGTCAGCGGCACTGCACCAGGGTAGTATCCGGCATGAGAGTTCTGCGTAATGAGAACACTCTCGTAGTCTTTCCCTTTTACTTTTCCCTGTTTTGCAAGTGTTTTTTCATTTGCGCCGGTGCATGCAGCCGTAAGATCAAATACTTTTGCGACCGATGTCCCCATCGTCCCGTTATATTCCTCGTGCGCACCGGCAATATTGTTGGCTGCAATCCGTCCCTGTTTGTTTGCAGGACCTGCCAATGGAACCATGGTGCGGTCTTTCGAAATAAAATCTTCTACTTCTATCACATCGCCGACCGCAAAGATGTCAGGATCAGAAGTGTGAAGCATCTTATCCACGACAATTCCGCCGCGTGCATTGACAGCAAGTCCTGCCTCTTTGGCCAGTTCTCCGTTCGGGCGTACACCGATCGAAAGAAGTACCATATCGGCCATAACCGATTTTCCGCTGTTTAAGGATATTTTTACTGCATCCTTCTCATCGTGAAACGCGCTAACACCATCGCCAAGATACAAATCAACACAGTTTTCCCGCAGATTTTCGTGCAGAAGCTGTGCCATCTCATAATCGAGCGGAGCCATCACCTGATCGGCCGCTTCAATTACGGATACTTCAAGCCCTGCATGACTGAGATTTTCCGCCATTTCCAGACCGATAAATCCGCCGCCGACCACCGCCGCTGAGTGCGCCCCCTGCTCATGAATCATTTTACGGATGCGGTCTGTATCCGGAACCGTCCATAAGGTTTGAATCCTCGGAGAATCAATTCCAGGAATTCGAGGGCGAACCGGCGACGAACCGGTAGAGATCACGAGCGTATCATAAGACTCTTCGTAGGTTTTTTCATCTTCCAGCCGCCTAACTTGCACGACTTTCTTTTCCCTGTCAATTTTGATTACTTCATTTTTTACGCGGACATCGACGCGGAACTTCTTTTTCATTGCTTCCGGAGTCTGCAGGAGCAGCGCATCTCTGGACTTGATCACATCGCCAACATAGTATGGCAACCCGCAGTTCGCATAGGAGATGTATTCGCCACGCTCCAAAACAACAATTTCGGCGCTTTCATCCAGCCGGCGAAGTCTAGCTGCGCAGCTTGCTCCTCCCGCTACACCACCAATTATAACGACCTTTTTCATAGTTGCCTCCTAACGTATCAAACGAATCAAAAGAATTTCAGATTTCCGCATCATGCCTCAATCATCTTTAAAATGGCACCTTTTGGACGAACACCAACTGATTGTTGTGTGATTTTTCCGTTTTTAAAAACGACCAGGGTTGGAATACTCATGACACCAAACTGGCGAGCTAGTTCCGGCTGCTCGTCCACATTTACTTTTCCAACATTTATAGAAGAATTTTCATCAGCTATTTTATCCACAATTGGAGAAAGCATTCTGCATGGGCCGCACCAACTGGCCCAAAAATCTAAGAGCACCGGCTTTTCGGAATTAAGTACTTGGGCAGCAAAATTGTTTTTTGTAATCGTAGTTACAGACATAGGAATTCTCCTTCCTTATTTTTCTAAATTTTTATTTTGTCTTACTCTATAAACTTTATACAACTTTAAAAGATTCATTTCAGTGACTTACTCACAAAACGACAAAATATTTGCGAGCGGTTTTTTGATTCCTTTTTTCACTGTAGTTATTGACATATGTCTAAAATGAATTATAATAAAAGTCATAAGCGACATATGTTGGAAACTATAAAAGCAAATGATAGATGTTTGCAGCTTTTGATCAGCAATGAAGCAAGCGAAAATAATTGCTTGTGTTTCGAAATGAGGTGAAACCATGCCAAGGCCAAGAAAATGGAGACGGGTTTGCGGCCTCCCTGAAAACAGCCGATTTGGGCCACTGGATCTGTGTGCGCAAAAAGACGACATCGTCACGATGACGGTGGACGAGTATGAAACCATCCGATTGATCGATTTAGATAACTTTACCCAAGAGCAATGCGCGGCGCAGATGAAGATTTCGCGCACTACAGTGCAGGGAATCTATGACAGCGCGCGAAATAAACTGGCGCAGTCACTGGTAAACGGAAAAATCATTTTGATCAAAGGCGGTGAATACCGTCTCTGCGACGGGCAGGAGCACGGCTGTAGAAGAGCCGGATGCCCAAGATGCAGATGCGGAAAATGCTTTGAAGATACGGATACAAATGAAAGCCCTTCACTTCAAAATAGCGCAACGGAACCCTCCGGCGGTACCGGTATTTAAAATGCAAATTTTTGCAGATCAACTTCGGCCTTGATCGAAATGGAGGAAAACTGTGATGATTATTAAAGTTCTAACTGAAAACACTGCGGCGTCCAAAGACTTTGGCTGTGAGCACGGACTGAGCCTGTATGTGGAAACCCCAAAACACCACCTATTGTTCGACACCGGAGCCAGCGGCTTGTTTGCAGAAAACGCGGCAAAACTGAAGGTCGATATTTCAGGAGTCGACATCGCAATTCTATCTCATGGGCATTACGATCATGGCGGTGGATTGAAAACTTTTTTGGAACAAAATAGCCGGGCAAAGGTATATGCAAACGAACGAGCCTTTGAGCCACATTATGCCCATCGACCCGATGGGACCAACGCTTATATTGGTTTGGATCTTACGCTTTTGCCTAACGAACGTTTTGTATTCTGCGGGGCAACCCGTAAAATTGATGAGGAACTGGAGCTATTTTCAGAAGTCCGAGAAAAGACTCCCATCCCCTCTGGGAACACGGATTTGTACCGAAAAGTTGGGGATACTTTTTTACCGGACGATTTTGCGCATGAGCAAAATCTAGTTATCCGGCAAAATGGAAAAGCTTTGCTGATCGCGGGATGTGCCCATCGTGGAATTCTCAACATTGTCCGACAATTTAGAGAAGACAACGGTCGTTTTCCCGATGTCGTGATCGGCGGATTTCATCTTTACAGCCGTGGATCTGGAAAAAATGAAGCGCCTGAAGCCGTGGATACCCTTGCGCGGGAGCTCAAAAGAACCGGCACACAGTATTACACCTGCCACTGCACCGGAGAAGAAGCTTACCACCGGCTGAAGGCAATCATGGGCGATCAGATCGGTTATCTGTCAGCCGGAACCCATTTGGTCATCAATTTTTAAAAAGTAAAAAATCAGGTCAAAGCTGATTTGATACCGTCCGCGAATAGTTGGCGGAACATTTATTAACTTGGAGGAAAAGAAAATGACAAAAATTGCAGTTGCTTCTAACCACAAAAATGTAACGGGGCATTTCGGACACTGTGACAACTTTATGTTGTATGACGTAGAAAACAGCAAAATCGTAAAAGAGGAATCGATAGATAACCCCGGTCACAAGCCCGGATTTTTGCCCAACTTTCTCGCTGATAAGGGCGTAAATGTTATCATCAGCGGCAGCATGGGTCAGGGTGCCGTAGATATTTTTAATGAGCGAAATGTTGAAGTGATTACCGGCGCATCCGGTGACGCAAAGGCGGCAGCAGAACGTTACCTAAAGGGCGAACTAAAATCAACCGGCAGCATCTGCCACGAACATCAGCATCATGACGAATGCGGCGAATAAAGACATCTATTTAAAATTGCAAAATGTTATGTAAATAAAGAAATCCCTCCGATGACGAAAACACATCGGAGGGATTTCCTATTTAAATACAAAAATCATCTCAGGAATACATGCCGTTCTTATTCATATAATCGTAAATCATTTTTCCGTGTTCCTGCTCTTCAGCCTGAATCTGATTCAGCACTTTTCGAACATTTTCTTCCTTAAATTCAAATACACAAACATCATAAGAATGAGAGGCATATTTTTCGCCTGAAAGTGCATCTGTGCACAAAAAGCTGTCCTCATTTTTGTTTTGGTTTTGAGCCATTCCATAGGTAGCTGTAAATGTCGGCTGCCCTTGAGAACTGCTATCAATGGCTGTTGGAACTGTTCCGCTCTCAATATCCTTAAGAAGCTCTCCATGATGCTGTTCTTCCTTTGAAATTTGCGTAAACAAATTCTGAAGCTGCGGGTCTGTTGCCTTTTTAGATTCTTTTTGGTACTTCTCGGTAAAAAGTTTTTCCTGCTCTTTTAAGTCTTTTAAAAGCTCTGTTTCTTTTTGTGTTAACTGCATAAATAAATCACCTTCCATTTTTAATATTTACAAAAAGAAACCAATTTATGTACCAAATTTATTTTTGAAACCTCTTAATTAATAAAATAAGGAATTTTATGTATCTGCCAGAAATCCGTACCCTTTTTTCCTACTTTCTGAATAAGATAATGAACAGAACAATAACGTTCACTTTTTTAGAGCGTTCCCTTTTTATTTTGCAAAAGTGGGGTGTATTTATGTGTGGAATTGCCGGATTTTGTGATTTTCAAGAAAATTTTACAACAGAACAGGAAAAGTGGAATCAGGTCCTAGTTGATATGCGGACTTCCGTTGCCCACCGCGGCAGCGATCAATCGGGAGAATATTTACGGGAAAACATTGGATTTTCCCATGCAAGACTTTCGATCCGCGATATCTTAGGCGGCGCTCAGCCGATGATTCGAAAAGCAGGCGACTTTGAATATGCAATCGTCTACAACGGAGAAATTTATAATACAGAAGAACTTAAGCCCGCTCTCGAACAAGCAGGATATCATTTTGAAACCACTTCCGATACGGAAGTGATCCTCTATGCCTATATGGAATATGGCATGGAATTTGTGACGAAGCTCAATGGAATCTTTGCCTTTGGAATTTGGGACGGCAAAAAGGATCAGCTTCTTTTATATCGGGATCGCGTAGGGGTAAAACCATTATTCTATACGTTAAAGAATGATTCTCTTGTTTTCGGCTCCGAGATAAAGGCTCTGTTCTGTCATCCGTACGTAAAACCAGAAGTGAATCTGGACAGTTTTCGAGAGATTTTTGGAATTGGGCCTGCAAGGACCCCAGGCTGCGGTGTATTCAAAGGGATCTGTGAGGTAAAGCCCGGAACCTGTGTCCGCTTTTCAAAAGACGGGTTTCACCAATTCACTTATTGGAAACTAAACGCCAAAGAGCATACGGACAGTTACGAAAAGACAGTGGATACTGTTTCTTTTTTGGTCCGAGATTCGATTACTAGACAGATGGTAGCAGATGTTCCTGTCTGCAGTTTTCTTTCCGGAGGAATCGATTCCAGCATTGTCACTGCAGTCGCAGCTGATTTTTTGCAAAAGAACGGTTCTCTTCTCAATACCTTTTCTTTCGATTTTGTGGACAATGATAAAAACTTTCGTTCCAATTCGTTTCAGCCGGCACAGGATCGCCCGTTCGTCGATAAAATGCTCAAAGTTTGCCGCACCCATCATACCTATCTGGAGTGCGATGAGTATCAGTTGGTCGATTCTCTGTTTGACGCCGTCACCGCAAAAGACCTTCCCGGTATGACCGACGTAGACGGTTCTCTTCTCTATTTTTGCTCTCTTGTAAAGCAACAGAATAAAGTGGCGCTTACCGGCGAATGCGCCGATGAAATTTTCGGTGGATACCCATGGTTTTATCGCAAAGATCTTTTTGAAACCGATGGATTTCCGTGGTCCAAAGATTTATCCGCGAGAACCGTCCTTTTAAATGATGATTTTATTCAGAAGCTCAAAATTGATGAATACTCTCATAGCAGATATGAAGAGTCCCTGCACGATGTTCCCTATTTAGAGGGAGAAACATCGGAAGAAAAACGGCGGCGCGAAATCAGCTTTTTAAATATCCGGTGGTTTATGCAGACGCTTCTCGACCGCATGGATCGAACCAGTATGGCCTATGGGCTAGAAGCCAGAGTGCCGTTTGCAGACCATCGCATCATTGAATATCTTTACAATGTCCCGTGGAACATGAAATATCAGCATGGAGTGGAAAAAGCACTTTTGCGGGACGCCTGTAAAGATCTTTTGCCGGACGAAATTCTTCATCGCAAAAAGAGTCCCTATCCAAAGACGTACAGTCCAAATTACGAAAAACTTTTAGCCAATCGATTTTCGGCACTTTTAAAGAATCCAAATGCACCGGCAAATGCTTTTCTCGACCCCAAAAAAGCAGATCTCTTTTTATCCTCTCCAAAAGATTACGGAAAACCATGGTTTGGACAGCTGATGGCAGCTCCTCAAATGATGGCCTATATTCTGCAGATTGAAGACTGGATGGAAAAATATCACCTCCAACCGTGTCTCTCGTAAATTTGATTTTATAAAGTCTCTTCTATCTGATGCTGCTCTAAATTTTGCAGCAAAAAATTCACAAAATAACGTGCGCCCATCGGCAGTGTCTTCCTATCTCGAAATGCAAGGGAAATCGTCCGTTTCATCACTGGTCTGATGGGACGAATCACAACATTTTTGTGATTGATCTTCCTCAGCACCAACTGATACAATGCGGAAACACCAAGCCCTTGCTCTACCATTGCAATAATCGTATCATCATCAATTACGCGATAACGGATATTCGGAGTCAGCGAAAGGCTTCGAAAAACATTGAGCGGCACACTGTATTCCCCTTCTCCCAAAAGGATAAACGGCTCCTGCGCAAGCTCTTTCACTTCAACATGGCGGCCGAAAGCTAAAGGATGATTTTTTGGCAGTACCGCCATCATTTCATCTTCACAAAGAGGGATCGTCTCAAGACCGCTGACTGCATCCGGATTAAGAAAGCCAAAATCCACACGCCCTTCTTTAATCCATTGGGCGATTGTTGTATATTCTCCCTGATCCAATACAAACTGCACCATCGGATAAAGTTTTCGAAATTCTTTCATTGCACGCGGTAAAAAGCTGCGGCTCACACTGGTGAATGTTCCGATCCGAATCACCGCATTTTGAAGGCCATGCATTTCCAGCACCTTTCCCTCAAGGCGCCGATGTGCCGCACAAAGTGCCTGCAGATAAGGCAGATATTCTTTTCCATCTGCCGTCAGCTCTACCCGATTTTTGGTCCGCTGCAAAAGCGCTGTGGAAAGCTCTTCTTCTAAAGCCTTTACGTTTTGGCTGACTGCGGATTGGGTATAACCGAGCTGATGGGCCGCTTTTGTAAAACTCCCGGTCTCGACCACCTGTAAAAAGACTTCATATCTAGTCATATTTTCACCTACCCCATTAGTTTTTCTAATGAATCAATTATAACAATTTGTTTTACTGATTGCAAAGAAACAGGTATACTATTTTTGAGGAAAATAAATGGAAAAGAAGTTATTTGGGAATATGAATGGTATGGAATATAAAATTGGAGTCTGGGACGGGATGCCTGTCGGAATCGGATACTTTTCAGTCAGTTTTGGATTTGGCGCTCTGGCAGCATCTCACGGAATCAGTGCATGGGATGCTGCGGTGATTTCCTTTTCCAATCTAACGAGCGCCGGTCAATTTGCAGGTTTAACTGCAATCACAGCGGGAGCTTCTCTTTGGGAACTGATTTTGACACAGTTAGTCATCAACAGCCGTTATGCCCTGATGAGCCTTTCTCTTGGACAAAAAATGGGCAGCCGCATCGGTACGCTGCCAAGACTCATCATTGCATTTTTTAACACCGATGAAATTTTCGCTCTGGCGATGGCGCGCCAAAAGCCTCTGACGGTTCCCTATTTGCTGGGCCTCGGCCTAACTCCAATGATAGGCTGGACTGGTGGAACGCTCGCGGGTGCCTTGGCAAGCTCCGCATTGCCGCTGATGATTCGTACTGCTCTTGGCGTTGCTCTTTATGGAATGTTCATTGCTATTGTAATTCCGCAGGCACGCGCACAAAAATCCATTTTAGCCGTCACGCTGATTTCTCTTGTTCTCAGCTGCCTCTTTTACTGGATTCCAGCGCTGAACGGAATTTCTTCCAGCCTCTCGGTCATTTTCTGCACGGTAATTTCAGCAGCGATTGGCGCGCTTTTATTCCCGATAGGCGATGAAGAAAACGTGCAGGAGGCCTTGGCGTGAACATTTATATCAGTGTTTTTGCAATGGCCCTGACAACTTATCTGATTCGCATGCTGCCCTTAACACTTTTTCAAAAGAAGATCAAAAATCGGTTTTTGCGGTCTTTTCTAACTTATGTCCCCTGTGCCTGTCTGACTGCCATGACGTTTCCGTCGATTCTTTACTCTACAAATTCTCTGATCAGCGGTCTGATTGGCTTTTTGGTTGCCATAATTATATCTCTCTGGGGGAAAAGCCTCGTTATGGTAGCCGCCTGCAGCTGCGCTGCGGTTTTTTTAACCGAACAAATTCTCTGCTTTTTTTAAAAGTGTTTTTACAAAAATAAAAGTTATAGTTGCTGACCCGATGATCGTTTAATAAAATCTTAAAACATCACAAAATCGGCCCATTTTCTATGGGCCGATTTTTATTTTTCAAAACACAATTTTTCTGTAATTTCAATAAAATGAGTAATTAAAGTCTGTGCATAGGATTGTTTCAGCCAAGCAAAGCGAATCCAATACCACGTGTCTTCTGGAAAATGAAAAACTTCCATTTTTGAAAGCTGCTTTTCGGAAAGAACTGCCTGTGCCAAAATTTTGGGAGAAAAACAAGCCCCCATATTTTTTGCACAGAGTTCCAGAAGCGTTTCAATATTGCCCCCCTCCACTCTAATATCCGGAATAAAGCCAGCCTGTGCAATCAAATGCCGACCAATTCTTCCGGCAATATCTTTTTGCCCATTCATTAAAAACGGACATTTTTCCAACGGAGTAACCTTTTTTTCCTCCCGGATCTTTTGAGCCACCTGTTTTACATGATCTCCATAAAGTTGAGACAACAGCTCCTTTCCAACCAAGAGCACCACTTCTTCTTTATAAAAATCACGCATCTGAACTTCATTTAAAGGAGTCAGAAACCCTGCAATCGCTAAATCAATTTCCCCTTTTAAAAGCTTTCGCTGTAAAATATCATTCAGATCTTCCACCAATTGAATCTCAATGTTAGGATATTCCTCTTGATATTCTTTGAGAATTTTCGGCATCAGCGCATGTTCCCTCGTATAGGCAATTCCAATACGGAGGCAGCCTTTCTGATTGCCGGAAATCTCTCCAAATTCTTGCTGCATTTCTTCATATCTTCCCGAAAATTCTTCTGCATAATTCAAAAATATGCGGCCCTCATAAGTCAGTTCCAGGGGAATTTTTCTTTGAAACAGCTTACAGCCCAATTCCTCCTCAATCGAAGCAATCTGGGCGCTTAAAGTTTGCTGTGTAATATAAAGGCGCTCTGCGGCTCTGGTAAAGCTGCGCTCCTGCGCGACCATTAAAAAATAGTGTATATTTAAAAAGTTCATTCTTTTTCTCCTATTACAGTATTTTAACTGTATTTTATACGGTAAATAACAGTTTGACAATGGTTTTTATAAATTTTATACTGGAATTGAAAAGAGGCTTTCTGATGGAAACTGTTACTTTACTGCTTTTTGCGGCTGCTTTATTTTGCTGTGTCCTTTTTAATTTCCCGATTTTATATGCGCTGGTCTTCGGATACTTTTTATTTTGTTTTTATGGACTGCAAAAGGGAAAAAAGCCACAGGAACTTTTAAAAATGTCCCTTACAGGAATTAAAACTGTTAAAAATATTTTGATCGTCTTCCTATTAATCGGAATGATTACCGCCTTATGGCGTGCAGCAGGGACGATTCCTGCCATTATTTGTGATTCTTTCGGACTAATGCTTCCTTCTTTCTTCCTTGTAATCACATTCCTTTTAAATTGTTTGGTTTCCTTTTTAACGGGAACTGCCTTCGGATCGGCAGCTACCATGGGAGTTATCACGATGGCAATCGGAAACGCGATGGGCTTAGATCCCGCCTTCCTCGGAGGGGCCATTCTCTCCGGGGTCTTTTTCGGGGATCGCTGTTCGCCGATGTCTACCAGTGCACTTTTAGTCAGTGAACTCACAAAAACGAACCTTTTTACAAATATCCGTAAAATGTTTTTTACCTCTCTTGTTCCCTTTTCTATTACTTGCGTATTATATATCACTTTAGGATTTACTAAGAATTCAGAAGCTAATTCGATTGGAATAAAAGAAATTTTTGAAACGAATTTTAATCTTTCCTTTTTAACTTTAATTCCTGCGATTTTAATTTTAGTGTTATCTTGCTTTAAAATTCCCGTCAAAATCACGATGTCGCTAAGCATCCTTTCTGCTGTCGGAATTGCTTTTAGGATACAAGGCCTAGAGCCCACTGCGGTGTTTCACCTGCTGATCTTCGGCTATCATGCACAAGATCCTGCCTTGGCAAAATTAATTGATGGGGGCGGCATCCTCTCAATGGTGAATGTTACCGCGATTGTTTGTCTTTCCTCTTGCTATGCCGGAATTTTTAATGGTACCGGCCTTCTTATCAATTTAAAAGAAAACATTAGAAAACTTAGCCAGAAGATTTCTCCTTATGGCAGCCTTCTCTGCACTTCCATTGGAACTTCAATGATTGCCTGCAACCAGACACTTGCCATTATGCTAACTCATCAGCTTTGTGACGAAATGATCCCTGATCATCAAGAAATGGCAATCAATCTGGAAAATACTGTTGTTGTTTTGGCCCCCCTTATCCCTTGGTCCATCGCGGGCGGGGTTCCACTGGCCGCAGTAGGCGCACCTCAGATCAGTCTTTTATTTGCCTTTTATTTATATTTAATTCCTCTATGGAACTTTTTTAAGGTCACTTACAAAAAACGAATCAATCAATGATAAATAGGACGATTCCTTTTCTCTTAGCAAAAAAGGAATCGTCCTATTTGTTTTTTTATTTTAAAAAAATTTTATTTTTATCTTGACAAACTGTAAAAGTGTTGTATTATTGTATTAGAGACTTAATACAATAATACATTATGGAGATGAGGATTTTGTCTGAAAATATTCTTAGCACAAACAAAATTTCAAAAAAATTCGGTAATTTTCAAGCAGTTTCCGATTTGGATCTTGAACTTTGCCGCGGTGAAATTTATGGTTTGATCGGTAAAAACGGAGCTGGAAAAACGACCCTGCTCAAGATGATCAGCGGACTTTCCGCTCGGAGTGGTGGTTCCCTGCGGCTTTTGGGCGAAACCACCGAAAGCGGATTTCAAAAGGCCCGCGCGAAAACCGGCTGTATGATTGAAACTCCCGGATTTTTGCCTTACCTTTCCGCAAACGATAATTTGGAATACTATCGTTTACAAAGAGGAATGAAAGACAAAAGCTGCGTTCAAAAAGCGCTGAAATTTGTCGGTCTTTCGGGAACCGGAACTAAAAAATTCAAAAATTTCTCGCTTGGCATGAAACAGCGTCTTGGCCTTGCTCTTGCCGTTTTAGATGATCCGGAACTGCTCATTTTGGACGAACCGATCAACGGTCTTGATCCTATGGGAATTGCAGAATTTCGTGAAATGATTCTTTCGCTCAACCACGAAAAAGGCACAACCGTTTTGATTTCCAGTCATATTCTTGGTGAGCTTTCTCAGATTGCGACTACTTTTGGTTTTATGAATGACGGAAAACTGATTGAACACATCAGCGCCGCTGATTTGAAAGAGAAATGCAAAATGAATCTAAAGCTGACGGTAGACAATACGGAACGTGCTGCCAAAATTTTGGAACAAAATCTTTCATGCAATGAATTTCAGATTGAAAATGAGCGGGAAATGCGTTTGGACGCTTTTCTTGATACCCCAGAGATCGTTGTAAAAGAGCTAGTCCAAAACGATGTTATGGTCTCCGGTGTAGAGCGAACCGGACTTAATTTGGAGGAATACTTTATCAATCTTGTGGGAGGAATGCAGCATGTTTAATCTGATCAAAGCTGATCTTTACAAATCATTTCATCGAGCCTATCTTTATGTAATCATTATCTGCCTCGCCGGTTTGGCCGTTCTTGTCAATGTGATTGCTGCTCAATCGGATTGTTCAGTTGAAATGACACTAAAAATGGTTTTGGAACTTCTTGTTTATCCTCTGTTTTTGATCTGTCTTTTCTCCGATATGACAACTGCAGAAGAAAATAAAGAGCATTCTCTAAAAAATACGATTGCTGCCGGAGTCTCCCGGAGTAAGATCTATTTTGCAAAGCAAATCAGTACCCTTATCATTGGTTTAATCACCGGGATTATCACGCTCGGAGTATATATGGCCAGCGATTTTCTGCTGATGCACTCCGACGGCAGCTTCTCTCAGACATTTTCTGATCTGATGCCCTATCTTGGAACTGCTTTTTTGTGCTATATTGCCGCCTGCTTTTTGTCAACTGCTTTGGCTTTCATTGTCAAGAAAAATGCACTGTTCAGCATTTCATATTTTGGAATTTTGGTCTTTCCAGTGCTGCTCTTCCGACTTTTGAACTATGCAAATCCAATTTTCTTAAAGTTCGAAAAACTGACCCTCTTTATGCAGACAAACAGCATTATAACGACTGCCCCAGAACAACTGATCAACATTGTATGGGTTGCTGCGATTCACTTAGTCGTATTCTGCTTCGGTGGACTCTTAATTTTCCACCGACAGGAAGTCAACTGATTGCTAAAATTTCGTACTAAAATTAAAGAGATCCGTTGAATGCGCAGTATGCGCAACCCTTAAATAAGTTCTTCATTTAAATAATACAAGAAAAACGCCTGATCGTTCTGAAAACGGTCAGGCATTTTTATATCTCTCCGTTATTATCTTCGTTGTTGAAGAATTCACGAATCATTTCCTCAAGAGCCCGATTGGAGCGGCTGCGGTAACCGTCCGGAGGGAACATCAGAGCAAGATCCACAAAGTAGCGTTCTTTTCCCAAACTAAAATATTCCACATCTGCACTTGGTACTGCACACGAGCCATAGGTGAACGCCAACCCCAGCCCATAAGCTGCCATGGACTGTGCAAAAGCTGCTGTCAAATTTTCATTGATGACAGGAGGATTCATCCCATATTTTTTAAATTGTTGCTGAGCCACCGCCCCCAGCACGTTGCTGCGTTTAGACAGCAGATACTCAAAATTTGCAGTATCCCTCAAATCGATCCACGGACGGCTGAGTTGACCATAATGAGCAAACTCCATAACGGGATGTGCTCGATTGGCAACAAGACACACCTCATCCTGCAAAACAGTTGAATTTTTGCGGGGACACTGATTAGCCGGGAACGCAACCAGTGCCATATCAAGCTCGCCTGCTGCAACCTTTTTCTGCAAAACAATACTGTCGTGTTCTGAGATAATCACATTTACGGTTGGATATTCTGCACGAAACCGCTGCAGCACCGGTGGAATCAGTGCCGCTCCACGGAAACTGCTTATCCCAAAAATAAGCTGACCGCCTTTCGGCAATTCTGCCTCCCGAAGCTCCTCCTTAACACGACGGTACTGCTGGAGCATCTGCCGCGCATTGCGAATAAAGATTTCTCCCTCTATCGTAGGACGTACACCAGAGCCTGTGCGAACAAAAAGCTTTGTGTCCAACTCCGCCTCATAGCGAGCCAGAAACTGGCTTAGGCTTGACTGTGCAAGATACAGCTTCTGTGCCGCTTTACTGATACCGCCTTCCTCTGCAATGGTTACAATATACTCCAATTCTTTCAATTCCATGCTCATTTTCCCCTTTTTTAAATTGTTGCACAAAAGCAATTACTTTTATTTGTGAGGCCTTACATGTAATATCGGTTTTTCCGATTGGTACTATGCCGAAATCTTAATTGACAATCTTTTTCTCCAGTATATAATAAATTTATTAAGGTTTCAAGACCATTTTTATGTAAAAAGCCGATTGATATTTGATGCTTTTAAATGATATATCGTTTTTTCAAATATCAGTCCGATTGTGAGAAAGGAGAAAAGATGTCGGAACTGTCAATGAAGGGCGTGATCGATATGCACGTCCATACGAATCCCGACCTGCGAGTGCGGGCCTATGATGACTTTGAACTGTGTGATGCCGCTGTAAAAGTCGGCGCGCGTGCCATCGTCATCAAAACACATCTTGGTGACACCTCCTGCCGTGCTGCGCTGGTGAATCACTACAACAAGATCGTTCATGGAGAAAATGATTTTACCATGTTCGGTGCTATCACTCTCAACCGCTGCGTCGGCGGCATCAACCCCGTTGCAGTGGAAAATTCTCTTAAACTGGGTGCAAAGGTGGTATGGCTGCCTACTCAATCCGCCCGCAATCACCTCTCCAAGATGGGCAAACCTACCGACGGCTGTGTCGATACCGTTGTGAACGGCAAGGTCGTTCCCGAGATGCTGGATGTTTTTAAACTCATTAACGACTATGATGCCGTACTGGGTACAGCCCATATCTCCCCCGAAGAGGCTTTTGTAGTTGTGGAGGCCGCGCGCAATGCCGGCGTCAAGAAGATTGTGATCACTCATCCCGAATGGTGGGTTGTCGGCATGAGCATTGAAGATCAGGTTCGGCTTGTCAAGGACTATGATGTAATCCTCGAGCGCTGCTATGCACAAAACATGGGCGGCGGCAAATATCGCAGCAACCTACCTGACAATCTTGAGCTTATCAAGACCGTCGGCTACAAAAACGTAATGGTAGACACTGACGGCGGTCAGACTGAAAACCCTCACTGGGAAATTGCAATGCACGAATATATGCAGTATCTCTATGACCACGGTATTCCCGAAGAACAAGTCCGTTATATGACTCATGATACCCCCTGCCATCTGCTGGGGATAGAAAAATAATCTGGAGGAATCAAAATGCTGAGCTTAGTAATCGTCCTGGCCATTGCTCTAGCTGTATACCTTGGCTACAAGACAAACATCAACACCGGCTTTTTCTGCTTTGTCTTTGCATACTTCATCGGCTGCTTCTGGATGGGCCTCAAGCCTAAGGATCTAATTGCCTTCTGGCCTACCAGCACGATGTTTGTTATTTTGGCAGTCTCTCTCTTCTATAACGTGGCAGCTGCCAACGGCACTCTCGAAAAGATCTCCCGCAGCCTACTTTATGCATGCCGCAAGTTTCCTGGCATTTTACCCTATGCACTGTTCGCTGTCGCAGTTATCCTTTCCGTTATGGGTGCTGCCTACTTTACCGTTCTTGCCTTCCTCGCTCCTATCACCCTTATGATTTGCGAAGAAGCAAACATGGATAAGCTTACCGGTGCTGTCGCAATCAACTGCGGTGCTCTCGCCGGCGGCGACTTTCCAACCGCAGCCCTCGGCGTTATATTCCGCGGTCTGATGGGCACCGCTTATCAAGGCGCTCCCGACCTCACCCCCATTGATGACTTTACTGCCACCCTGACCATGTTTGGTCTCGCAATCATCTCCAGTCTTATCATCATCACCTTTTTCCGTTTTGCCTTTAAGTCTAACCGCAACATCGGCAAAGGTGTTGCTTTTGAAAAACCTGAAGCCTACAATAAGGTTCAGCGGAAGACCCTGACCCTCATCCTTATCATGATGGCAGTCGTCCTGGTCTTCCCCATTCTCAAGCTTCTCATCCCCAGCGTCAAGATCTTCTCTGTCATCGCAGGCCAAATAGATGTCGGTCTTGTTGCAATTGTCTTTGCAGTCATCGCTCTTCTGATGAAGCTTGCTCCTCAGAAAGAAATCATTGCAAAGATTCCATGGAATACGATTCTTATGATTGCCGGTGCCGGTATGCTGATCGCTGTTGCAGTTAAAGCAGGTACTATCACCATGCTCTCCAACTGGATCGGCAGCAACGTTCCTACATGGTTCATTCCTATGGCATTGGCCATCGTCGCGGCAATTATGAGTTTCTTCAGTTCCACCACTGGCGTTGTCTGCCCGGCTTTGTTCCCGCTTATCCCCGCGCTGGCAGCCGCTACCAGTCTGAACCCCGCAGTCCTTTTCACCTGTACGGTTCTCGGTGCGCAGAGCTCTGCGATTAGTCCCTTCTCTTCTGGCGGCAGCCTGATTCTTGGCTCCTGCGGCAACGAGGAAGAACGCAATGCTCTCTTTAATCGTCTGCTGTTCGTAGCTGTTCCCGTCAGCGTTGGCCTCAGTGCAGTCTATAATCTGATTGTTTCTCTGGTCATGTGATCCTTTATTTTCTGTCCGAATTTGTTTTTGAGCAGAAAATAAAAATTATCTTACAGGAGTAAAAAAGCAATGGTTAAATTATATGAATCCAGTATTTACCTCGTGAATGGCGAAACCATCGTCACCGACAGCGCAGCACTTCCCAGCCTTGTCGGCAAGACCGTCTCTAAGGAAGAAGCCACTAAAGGCACCATGGCCTATGGCATACTGAAAGCCCACAATGCCACCGATCATATGGAGAATCTTCAGCTGAAGTTTGATTCCATGACATCCCATGATATCACCTATGTTGGTATTATCCAGACTGCCCGTGCCTCCGGCATGACTGAGTTCCCGCTACCCTACGTTCTGACAAACTGCCACAACTCTCTCTGTGCTGTCGGCGGCACGATCAACGAGGATGACCACAAGTTTGCACTTTCTGCTGCTCATAAGTACGGCGGTATCTATGTTCCAACCAACATGGCAAACATTCACTCCTACAACCGCGAAACCATGGCAGGCTGCGGACGTATGATCCTCGGCTCCGACTCTCATACCCGTTACGGTGCTCTTGGCACTCTAGCGATTGGCGAGGGCGGCGGCGAGCTTGCAAAACAGCTTGTCGGCAGAACTTATGACTTTGCCCGTCCGGGTGTTGTCGCGATCTATCTGACCGGTGCTCCCAAGCCCGGTGTCGGTCCCCATGATGTCGCGCTCTCGATCTGCGGCGCTGTTTATAAGAACGGATATGTAAAGAACAAAGTCATGGAATTTGTAGGCCCCGGTATTAAAAACCTTCCAATCGAGTACCGCAACGCTATTGACGTTATGACCACCGAGACCACTTGTTGGTCCTCCATCTGGGTCACGGACGAAACAACGAAGAAATACTTTACCATTCATGGCCGTCCTGAAGCCTATAAAGAAATTAAACCCGCTGACGTTGCCTACTATGATGGCTGTGTTTATATTGACCTTTCCTCAGTGGAATGCACAATTGCAATGCCCATGCACCCTTCCAACACCTACACCATTCACGAACTGCAGGAAAATGCCGCTGACATTCTGCATCTTGTTCAGGAAAATGCCAACAAGCAGATAAAGGGTGCAAAAATGGACATCGTCAGCAAGCTCCATGACGGCGCTATATGGGTAGAACAAGGTGAGATTGCAGGCTGCGCAGGCGGTACCTTTGATAATATCTGTGCTGCCGCCGACATTCTCAGAGGCAAGAGCTGCGGAAACGGTGCTTTCACACTAAGTATCTATCCCGGCTCCATGCCCGCTTTGGCTGAGCTGATAAAGAATGGCAGAGCTGCCGATCTCGTCTCTGCCGGTGCCATCATGCGTGAATGCTTCTGCGGCCCCTGCTTCGGTGCAGGTGATACCCCCGCAAACGGCGAGTTTTCTATCCGCCATACCACGCGCAACTTTCCCAACCGCGAAGGCTCCAAACCCGGTGAAGGTCAGATGGCAGCTGTTGCTCTTATGGACGCACGCTCTATCGCAGCCACCGCGGCAAATGGCGGCAAGCTGACCGCCGCAACCGATATCGAAGTTGAGTATACCAATCCTGAGTACAAATTTGATGGCAGTATCTATGAAAAAAGGGTTTACAACGGCTGGACAAAGCCCGAACCCAAGACTGAATTGAAGTTTGGCCCCAACATTAAGGATTGGCCTGCACAGCCTGCTCTGACCGATGATTTGCTGGTAAAGGTCTGTTCCTACATCACCGACCCTGTTACCACTACTGACGAATTGATTCCCTCAGGCGAAACTTCTTCCTACCGCTCCAATCCTGAGCGTCTTTCCGAATTTGCTCTTTCCCGCCGTGATCCTCAGTATGTCTCCCGCAGCAAGGTGATGCGTCAGCAGGAGCGTGACCGTCAGGCTGGCAAAGGACTTTCCGATGAGGTAAAAGCAGTTTACGCTGCTCTAACTGCAGCCGGTATCAAAAACCACCCAGAGAGCACCAACATCGGTTCCACGATCTTTGCCAATATGCCCGGCGATGGCTCTGCACGTGAACAAGCTGCCTCCTGTCAGAGAGTGATGGGTGCATTTGCTAACTTTGCTAAAGCCTATGCCACCAAGCGTTACCGTTCCAATTGCATCAACTGGGGTATGACTCCCTTCCTCGTAGAGAATCCTGAAGTATTCGAGCTGGGCGATTATCTCTTTGTTCCCGGTGTGCGGCAGGCTGTTCTTGAGAACAAGGCCAATTTCCCAGCATATGCTGTCAAGGCTGACGGCACTGTTACCAAGTTCTCCGTTTCCACAGGTGCTTTGACCGAAGCCGAACGCGAGATTATCGTCGCCGGCTGCCTGATCAATTACTACCGCGGTCATTAATTTAGCCTTCTTCTTACCTTTTTTTGTACAAAGAAAGTCCACAACTGTAATACAGCTGTGGGCTTTCTTGATATTAAATAAAAAGGCTCCGGACAAGATACCATTTTAAAAGTTTCCGCATAAGATAGATGGAAACTTTTTAACTAAAACGACCAAACTTCCGGAGGCTTTTTTATGAATGACTTTTCGCAGTACCGAGGACTTTCCTCCGAAGAAGCTGAAAAGCGACTTAAAATTTATGGTAAAAATGAACTTTACGTTTCGCAACGAAATCGTCCTTTTCAAAAATTTTTAAAAGTCTTAAAGGAACCGATGTTTCTTTTGCTCCTTATAACAGCAGCGCTGTATTTCTTTCTCGGAAAGCCACAGGACGGCGGTACTATGCTGATCTTTGTAGGCGGCATGATTACCATCGACAGCATTCAAAGTTGGAAAACTGACCGGACGCTTTCTGCTTTGCGCGAACTTTCAGCGCCTCAAATTCCAGTTATTCGGGATAAAAAGGAGCAAAAAATTTCAAGCTGTGATTTGGTCCCCGGTGACCGAATGCTGCTTTTCGAAGGAGATAAAATTCCTGCGGATGGACGAATTCTAGAATGTTCCGATTTTATGACAGATGAATCAACGCTTACTGGAGAAACAGAAGCAATTTCAAAAGTTCCATTTTCTAAAAATGATTTTTCCGAATTTTATTTTCGCCGAGACAGCTGCTATGCAGGAACTTTGGTAACACGCGGAAGCGCTGCCGTTTTTGTAGAACGCACAGGGCGTTTTACGGAATACGGAAAAATCGGTACTGCCATTTCTCAGGCACCGGAAAAACTAACGCCGCTTCAATCTCAAACTGCCACATTAATTAAAAGCTGCGCAATTCTCACCATGGGGCTTTTTGTTCTGGTCACTTTTTTAACCTTTTGGAATCTTTTGGATTTTCCTCTGCGTGAGCGTCTAACGGAAAGTCTGCTCTCCGGCATCACGCTCTCGATGGCGATGATTCCGGAAGAATTTCCAGTGGTGCTAACGGTCTTTCTTTCAATGGGCGCATGGCGGCTTGCCAAAAAACACGCGCTGGTACGAAAGCTTTCCAGTGTGGAGACGCTGGGCGCCGTTTCGGTCTTATGCGTAGATAAAACCGGAACCCTCACAAAAAACGAAATGAAGGTAAAAAAGCTTTGGCCATTTAACATCAATCAGTCTTATCTTGCCGAAATCATGGGGCTAGGATGTGAAACGCCGCCTTATGACCCGATGGAAAAAGCGATGCTGCGTTTCTGCAGAGAACAAAATATTTTAATGGATTCTTCTTCCCGTGGAGAATTTCTTGCGGAATACTCTCTTACTGACGATCTCAAAATCATGGGACACGTCTGGAAACGAAATGGTCACATTGAAATTGCATTAAAAGGCAGTCCGGAACAGATTTTAGAGCTCTGCCAACCTCCTCAGGCAACTCTTGAAGCCGCCCGTAAAAAATATGAATTGCTTTCAAAATCCGGTCTGCGGGTCATTGCAGCTGCCATTCAAATTTTGGAAGAATCAGAAGCGATTCCAAAAACAATTTTAGAATGCCGCCCCCAATTTGCTGGACTGATTGGGCTTTGTGACCCTCCTCGAAAATCCATCAAACAGGATATTGAGAACTGCCACCACGCAGGAATCCGTGTTTTAATGATTACCGGAGACAGCCCTTTAACCGCTTATGCAATTGCCCAAAAAGTTGGGATACAAAGTACGAATAGTGCCATCACCGGAGCCATGTTGGATCAAATGGACGAAGCGCAACTTTTAGAAGTTGTCAAAACAAGTTCTGTCTTTGCCCGCACGATTCCTTCCCACAAAATGCGAATTATAGAGGCACTTCGAAAAAATGGAGAAGTCGTTGCAATGACCGGGGATGGAGTAAATGATGCACCGGCTCTAAAATATGCGGATATTGGTATTTCCATGGGAAAAAAAGGAAATCAAGTCTCTCGGGAAGCTGCTGACCTGATTTTAATGGATGACCGCTTTTCTACTATCGTTGAAACGATTCACGACGGCCGCAGAATCTACGAGAACATTCGCAAAGCCGTAAGCTATATTTTTACGATTCACATTCCGATTGCGCTTTCGGCAATCTTCATGCCGATTCTCAGAATTCTGCCTGACTCTCTCTTTTTACTTCCTGTCCACATCATGCTCTTAGAGCTTCTGATCGATCCCACCTGTTCCTTAGTATTGGAGCGTCTGCCGGCACAGCCGGATCTTATGAAACAGTCACCCAGAAAAAAAGGAGGCTCCCTTCTTTCTCATCATCTTCTCGGAAAAAGTTTCTTACAGGGATTTATTCTATTTCTGGTATCATCCGGTTCTTATGTTTTTTGTTTGAATCATTTACACGAAAATGCCGCCTTTGCCCGCTCAATAGGGCTCTGTATTCTAATGACTGCCAATTTCTTTTTGGTACTGCTCTCCGCTTTCGACCGAGGATCAACTTTCAGAGGAATGCAATCGTTTCTGCGAGATCGGGTCTTACAGTTTTCCGCTCTCGGAACATTTCTCCTGATTTTTCTAATGCTCAATTCTCCATTATGCGCTTTTTTAAAGCTTTCTCCTCTGCCGATTTCTCAATTTTTTGTATGTGTTTTTTTGGCGGCAGTTTCTGTTTTTTGGTATGAACCGATCAAACATCTTTCTCGTTAATGATTTAGAAGCATTTAGGATAATTCTTGTAGCGCCTTCTGATAGGCTTTCTCCGTAACAGGATCAAAGCAGACCATATAAACCGTTTCAATGCCACAATCAGACTTTAAAAATTCTAAGATCTCAGAAGCCGCAATTTTTGCCGCCTCTGGAAGTGGAAAGCGATAAATTCCGGTACTGATTGATGGAAAAGCGACGGTGTGACAATGTGCTTTCTGCGCTAGGCAAAGGCAATTTCGATAACAGTTTCTCAAAAGCTGTGCTTCTCCCCTCTTTCCACCGTGGAAAACAGGCCCTGGCGTATGAATCACATACTTTGCCGGCAAAAGATATCCGCCGGTGATTTTCGCTTCGCCGGTAGAGCAGCCACCCAGCGTCCGGCACTCTTCCAGAAGTTTGGGCCCTGCCGCACGATGAATCGCGCCGTCTACTCCGCCGCCTCCCAAAAGAGTTGTATTCGCAGCATTCACGATTGCATCTACCCGCATTTTCGTAATGTCTCCTAAAACGATCTGCAACTTTGACATGGAAACTCCTCCTTTTTAAGCTTCTTTCGCTTGTCCCATACAAAAAAGAGCCGATCCCTTTTGCTGCCTGCAAAAGCGATTGGCTCTTTAACAATGAAAATTTTAGCTTATCATCACACAGTCAATTGATCGATGACTGCATTTCGGCTGCCATTTAAGCTTCTGCTTTCCAAAGTCCATGCAGATTGCAATAAGCATAAGCTGCGGTCGGCTGATCGTCTGATGTCAATGCAAACACTGCTTTCGGCTCTTCTCCGGGGTGCAATGCCTTGTGCTGATAACCTTTTTCTGTTTCCAGACAGATCCACTGAATCGAATGTTCTTCGGTCATCGGATGCGGAGTACTGCCGACTTTGACCGTAACAGTACTGCCTGAAACTTCAATGACCGGAACATGCTTTTCAGCAGCCGCATCTGTCGTATTCGGAACAAGTTCCTGCATCTTTTCTCCGCAGCACACAACAGGGACTCCGCTATCATGTACTTTGACAACAATATTCCCGCAGTGACGACAAATATAGAACTTCAGTTTGGACATAAAAAACACTCCTTTTTCTTTAATTTTTTGGATTCAACCATCTGTGCTGATTCTCTTTTACCATCCAACAAATGACTAAATTCTTGCTTTGAGTATATCATATTTTTCCAGTAATCTGTTAATGATCTGTTAAAAGTTTTCGTTTTGGTCTAAAATAATGTCTAAGTCTTCTAAATAGAGCATCCCCCGAATTAAATCCTGATTTTTTATCTTTTAAATATTGATATCTGTAGGCTATCATAAAAAAGCAGAGCAATCAAAATACCTAATGGTATTAAGATCACTCTGCTTTTTATCGCCGCATTTTTGTCTATATTACGATTTTGATGGATTGTTCTACAAATTTATTTATTATTAAGCCATTCTCTTATATCAAGATTTGTTTCTGTGCAGATCAAACAAATCAGCCGATTGGATACAATGTCATTGCAATTAATACACCAACTACGCCACGAACAACACCAGGAATCAACCCGGCTTTCAAAATAGTTTTCTGGCTGTATCCGCCAGCGCCCATAGCCATTGGCACAACGGCAGTTGCCATTGGCGTAATCAACGAAGACATTGATGCCAATGCGCACAGGATGATTGGTCCGCGCGGATCACAGCCCATTGAAACGCAGGTCATAACCGCCAATGGAACCAGCACTGTTGTAACAGCACGATTGTACAGCACGGAGGTCATTAAGAAAGCAACGATGTAGAATGCCGCACCAATGAGATAGCCATTGGTTGTATGACCGAGCATAGAGGCAAACAATTTTCCTAACATTTGTGCAGCACCGGTATCACTCAGTGCATTGCCCATAACAACTACGCCCACATACAATAGGATAATTTCCATATTCATGTTATTGATTGCTTCACGCTCGGTCAAAACGCCACTAGCTACAATCACGACAGCACCAATCATGGTAGCTTCCCAAGAAGGAACACCCAGCATCAAAGCAATGATAACTGCTACAAACACACCATAGCCCAAAACTTCGCGCACAGGGCTGAGTGGTTCTTGATGCTTCAGTTCATGACCTTGCACCATGCTGGTAGGCATTTCCGGCTGTTCCGGCAAAAATTTTGGGACTACAAAGATTGCTAACAAAATGGTGATAAGTCCGACCGGCAATAGAACGGCTGTTTCTGACCAAAGGTTAAACTGAGTGGCAGTCCAACCAAAGGATTGCATGTAACCGTTATCAGTAGTGTACCATGCGGCATAAGGGCCGATAGGCTCGATAATAAATGCGCAGGACACCGATGCGATAGCAATTGGATACATCATTTTAGACGGACTGATGTGCATCTCGTCGCACATGCCCTGAACCAACGGATAGACCAAAGCAAAAAGTGCTACAATACTGGGAATAAATTGTCCCAGAACGCAAGTCATCAGGACATAAGTAGCAAGGACTTTGGTAAAGGACCCTTTGGTCACCTTATAAAGCATTTTGGATAGATGAGTGATCATCTGGGTACGGCTTAAACCCGCAGCAACGATGAACATACAGACCATTGTAATAACGGTTGTGCTGCCAAAAGACGGCAATGCTGTTTTGACATCGGTACATCCAGTGATAACTAAAAGCACCATAACAAGCATTGAGGTAACTGACATCGGTATTTTTTTCATGAAAAACGAGACAATCATAAATGCAAAAATTAATAAGCATATTGTCATCTGGGACATTTCTTCTTCCTCCTTATTAATCCAATAAAATATTGGAACAAATATTGTTGAACTTCTCTGCACAGAAAAGGCAACTTGACCTTCTTAACTATTTTGAATCTGTTTTTATATGCCTTGGGGAATCTTTGGTTTTATCTCTTTTGGAATAGGAGCGCAATACGCCTGGGATTTTGTGCGCTTCAGCTTTTCCTGCTTAGCGCGTTCAACAATGGCAGGGTCTTTTAGCACATCGATTGCTGCACCTGCGAGCACCTTACCGGCATAAAGCATTCCTCCATGCGCCATTCCGCTTTTTCCTACCGCAACTTCTTGCCAGGAATGCATTGCAGTTCCTGCGGGCATCGTGGCGATATTGAGCTGAGCCACCGGACATACCCAACTAACATCCCCCACATCTGAGGAGGCAAAGCCTTGACGTTCCATCGGGAAGGGCATCACCACATTATGTATGTCGCTGCCAGAGTTTTGGGAAAGCTTTTCCTGCTCTTCTGGGTCAGTGACATCCAGAAGAAGCTCATCAAAATAGGAAGCACTCCCTTTTTGAGTTGCGCGCATAGCCTTTGCCAACGCAAAATCTTCTTTTGAAAATTCCGGCGCGGAGATTTGCTCTAAATTTTTTTGTAAAACTTGGAGCAGGTTGGTATTAAGCACGGTATTGGAACAGGCCTTTACGAATTCAATTTCCACTCGGGT
The DNA here is from genome assembly GCF_053613275.1 of Caproicibacterium sp. NSD3. NCBI lineage: Bacteria > Bacillati > Bacillota > Clostridia > Eubacteriales > Oscillospiraceae > Caproicibacterium > Caproicibacterium sp. NSD3. The sequence continues at coordinate 385,004 of NZ_CM132119.1, read as the reverse complement.
ATCCGTCATCATTGCTGCGCCATTTGCAATACGATTAACTCTTTCGTACAGGTCTTTGGCTTGTCCAAGCTGTGGCGCACGCATTAGGTATAATCCCTCGGCGTAAGGCTGAACAACTCCTGGGAGTGTGCCACCGGTATTCGTAATTGCATAGTGAACTCGGTTGTCCATTGGCATGTGTTCGCGCAGATACTGTACGCCGGTATTCATCAGTTCCAGGGCATCCAATGCACTGCGGCCAAGTTCCGGGGACATAGCCGCGTGAGAAGAGATGCCATAAAAGTGGTAGCATGCCTGATAGTTTGCCATTGTGCTTTCGCGTGCCACGCTATTCACTTCTCCAGGATGCCAGCTGAAGGCAATATCCAATTCATCAAAAACACCGTCACGCGCCATAAACCCTTTTCCGGCACCGCCTTCTTCGGCCGGGCACCCAAAGAATTTGACGGTTCCCGGCAAACCGTTTTCTTCCAGATAATGCTTCACTGCGATCGCTGCCGCAAGGGATCCGACCCCCAACAAATTATGTCCACAACCGTGGCCGGCACCACCAACTTCAACAGCCTTTTTTTCTGGGCATTGAGCAACCTGACTTAAACCAGGTAATGCATCGAATTCTCCCAAAAATCCAATGATAGGCGCCCCCGAACCAAATGTTCCGGAAAAAGCAGTAGGAATTCCGGCCAATGGGCGTTCAACTGTAAACCCTTCCTGCTGCAATGTCTCACAAAACAATTTGGCGGCCTTCGTCTCATGGTATCCGATTTCCGGATGATCCCATAAAAAGTCGCTCATTCCAGTGAGCATTTTGCTCTTTTCATCAATAAAAGTAATTGCTTGTTCTTTTTTAATTGACATAATATTTGTGATCCTTTCTGTCTATGCTGTAATTGCTGCTTTTGAAAGTCGTTACCCATGGACTCTAAAATAAAGTGAAAGATGCCGAATTTAAAATTATTAAATGAAATTTTCACTATATTTTCGGACACCTTTCGGAAATTTCATTTAAAATATACCATTAAGGAATCCCTCGGTCAAGCAAAATTTATGCCTAAAAACAATCTTTTCTCTTTCCTACAAAGGATAAATTCAAGACTTGGTTATTATTTAATAAAGAAACTATTTTTAGACATTTTGTATCCTATTTTTTCATTTAAAAAATTTTTAGACATATTTTTAGACATTTGTCTTGCTTTTATCATTTTTGTAGTATACAATTGCAATGAATGATATTGTATAGTGAGAGGATGTTTTCATGTATTCTATTGGTGTATTCACTACGGAGCAGTCTCTGCGATATATCATGTGCATTGATAAGGAAATGCGCACATACAGCAACATCACTTATTTGCCTTATTCTTCTCTGGAGCATCTGGAATTTTTATACGAAAAAAATGCTAACCAGTTTGATGGGCTTTTATTCAGCGGCTCCTATCCTTACCAAGTCATTGTTAAAAAATATAATAATCTTCTAAAACCTTTTACCTATTTCAATATTACTGACCGTGATTATTACAAATTGATCGCGCGTTTGGCGATACAAAAGCCACAGTTGGATTTTTCGCGGGTTTATTTTGACCGGCCGGAAATACCTGTGGATTTTACTTCTATTTTTAACAAATCGGATATTCCTCTCCTCGGTACGGCGCCCATTGATTGGGAAACAGTCGATGCTGTTGAGTGGTACAAGCCCCTGCTCGAATATTATCGCCAGGTTTGGGACAGCGGTAAAGCTGATTTATTAGTCACCCGATTCGGCAGTATGGACGAATACTTCAATAAAAATCATATTCGGCATGAATTTTTATACCCTTCAGCTGAATCTATGATAGAAACTTTCCGCGGCCTAATTATGCAGCTCAGCGCTGTTTCTATGCATGACTCCGCAGCCTGTATCGGGCTGGTTGGCACAGCACACACTATGACAGAAGCACAACGCACTGCGTTATCCTCACAGTTACAAACTTGCAATAAGCAGTTTGGTATGCCTTTTCTTGTCTATGAGCATGGGAACCATTATGAATTAACCACAAATATTGCAGTGCTAAAAGAAATGTCTCAGCAATACACCACCTGTCCTGTTATGACATTCTTGCAAAACAATTTGGATTTTCCAGTCTGCGTAGGCTGGGGCTGTTCCAATAACGTGATCGATGCACACCGTAACGCACAGCGAGCCATAAAAGAAGCTTTTCTGCGCAAAGGTTCTGCTGCTTTTATTGTCACCGCGGACAATGTGATCATTGGGCCGCTTTCCAGCGTTCGAAGGATCAGTTATACAGATTCTCCGAATCAGCATCTCTCAAATCTAAGCAAAAGTCTTTCTGTTTCCCCACTTTATCTGAGCAAAATTATTTCTGTCCTCAATCAAAAGGGCAGTGATACTTTATCTGCAGAAGAGTTAGCCTTCTTTTTGAACGTTACTACCCGCAGTGCATCGCGCATTCTTTCAAAGCTGGAAGCCGGAGGTGCTGCAACCGTTCAATATAATCGCCAACTTAATTTGCGGGGACGGCCTGCCAAGATTTATAAGATCCTTTTTCAAAAATTGACATAACGGATTATTCTAACAAAAAAGGCGCTGCGGGAAAAACCCGCAGCGCCTTTGCTGTTATGTGTCGAATTATACACTATAAAAAGACACGTGTCAAACATTTTTTGCAAAATTTTAAAGGCACGATATGGAATTCTAGAAGAATGTGATTCCATATCGTGCCTTTATTGTAGTGTAAGCTCCTGACTAACTAGGAAATTATTTTAATAAAGCTGCTTCTCTATTTGCCGTATTTTATAATTTTTAATTAAAAATAGGTGGTAATTTGCAATATAGATTGTCTATAATACATAAGGAAAGACCAGTTCAATGCCGAACCCACTGCCTACCGGAAATCCATTTTCCAAGTTCACTTCAGCAGAAAGCGCCTCGGCATATTTTTTCACCAAATAAAGACCCATTCCTGTCGCTTTTTGACGATCAGGGTGATTTCCGGTAAACCCCTTCTCAAAAATAAACGGTGCGTCTTCCGGCGGAACTCCTGCTCCGTTATCCCTCACACAAAGATAGATTTTATGGTTATCATTATCTTGCCAGGTGGACACAAAAACTTGTCCGTCTTTTTTCGCTGCATATTTGACGGCGTTGCTGAGCAGCTGTGAAATCATAAAAGCAAGAACTTTTCTGTCTGAAACGACCGTTGTGGGATTCCATTTCGTCACAAGGTCTATTTGTTTTTCTTCTATGAGAGATGCAAATTCTCTGATGACTTCTTCGGCACACTCATCCAGTCTAAACCGGGTAAAATTGTAATCCACATGAGCCGTCTGTAAGCGGGCATAGTAGAGAATTTTTTCGACATCTTCGCTGATCTGCCGCCTCGAATGCTCCATTCTGCTGTAAACATAAGGGCTCATCTCGTCTTTATGATTTTCCAACACCAAAGTCATCAGAGACATCGGAGTCTTGATTTCGTGCGTCCACGCTTCTATATATTCCTGATAATTCTGCAAATTAAGCTGTTTCTCGTTAAGATCAGCATTTTGCTTTTTAAGCCGTTCATACACCGTTTCAATCACATACGCCCATGAATCATCAAGTGTAACGATAAGGGCCTGTTTTGTCGCTTCGTTTGGATCATTAAAAAAACTATCAACCGCATTGATCTTTCTTTTTTGAGTTCGGCACTGCAAAAAATAGCCAACCCCAATGATGATCGCTGTAAAAAGCAAAATAAACAGACATATGCTTTTCATTGCATCCGGGCGAAGCAGCCATGTCAATAGGATAAAGGTCAAGTCCGTTAACAGCAGCAGAATCAGCCAGTGCCCAATTCTTTTTAGAAACAATTTCATAAATCTGAGACCTCCAGCTGATAGCCCTTCCCCCGAATCGTCATAACAATATTTTTAAGTCCCATTTTGCTAAGATTCTTCCGAAGCCGCGTCATGTTGACCTGCAGAATATTTTCGTCCACAAATTCATCTGTCCCCCATACAAAGGAGCATAATTCCGCACGAGAAACAGGCTTAGGATGTTTCTCCATCAGAAGGCGAAGAATTTTGCCCTCCCTCTCCGGCAGTATCATGTGTTTGTCTTTCAAAATCAATTTATAGGTATCGGTATCGAGCGATAATTTTCCACACTGAATGACGCTCTTTACCTTGCCATAGGTCTGCAAAAGTCTGCCCGCACGGGCAAGTAGCCGATCTGGGTGGCACGGCTTTATCAAAAAATCGTCAGCTCCAAGCCCAAGCGCTGTCAGTTCATCATTCAGCGTATCACGGGCAGTTAGGATCAGTATTGGAAAAGAGGCCCTTGCTTTTAGCCATTTGCAGAGTTCGAATCCTGATTTACCGGGCAAATTAACATCCAGCACAACAAGATCAGGATGAAGATCAAGGATCTCCTTTTGAGGAGCAGCAAAGGAAGAGATACCCGAGGCCGAGTATCCCTTCTTTTGAAAGGTCATCATGATTTCTTCGCGCAAATATTCATCGTCTTCCACTATGACAATTCTGATCAAGCGGCTTTACCCCCGATCTGTGATTTCAAGCATCCTGATTTCCCGGCAGGCCGTCCGTTTTACAATAGATATATAAATGATCTCCGTCATAATAAAGACAATGAGCGCAATCGCCGCAAGCGTAGCAACGGTAACTATCGAAGTGCCGGTCGGCAGTCGCGTAAGATTTGTAAACATGACAAAGATCGCAACAATACTGTTGCAGACCGCAACACTGAGCATGAGTGTAAAAAACATTTGAATCTGTTTTTTTGCAGAACGGCATAAATCTTCCGTATCTGCGCCAAGAATCAGCAGAGTAATATATCTGTGCTTATTCTTCCGCTGCTGAATCAGATATTTTAAGCCGACCAAAGTATTGGAAATCAGCAAAAACAAAATGCCAAGATAAATTGTCAGATAGCTTGCAGCCACAGTATAAAACAGATTTCTTCCGATGCCGCCAAGATAGCTGTCATATTGAAGACCAGTTCCCGCAAGGCAGCTGTCCATTTTTTGAATTGCCTGCATCAGTCCCAACTCATCAGTCAGGCTCTTCTTTAGGTGTATATTTTGGCAAAATGATTGTGTATCTTCGGCAAGTTTCTGATACAGCTCATCGGGAACAATCAATGCGGTATAAAGCGTAATAGAACGGTTGGCGACAATGTTGTCGTGATATAGTTGAGGCAAAAGGCTATATTCTTCTCCGTTGATTCCTATGGTCACCTTGCTTTTCAGTGCTTCATTAAGCAGATCATAGAGGTTGCCTTCTCCACTGCCCATCGTCGAATAAAGCGCCACCTTGTTTTCGCTGAGATCGATCGGCTCTTTTCCCATGGCAGACATCATATGATTATAAGATGTTTCCGACAGAATATATTCCAAATGAAAGTTCTGCACAAGATTGTCAGCTTTCGGAATCTTCTTTAACGCATCAATTATATGGTTCGTCTCAAATTTCGTCTTCGTCATGGACAGATAAACAGGATAGGAAGTTTTTATCATTTCGTTGATTTTCGGGTTCTCTAAAACGGCAGAAATATCCGATTCTGTTCCCATAATCGAAAAATCGGTGCTTCTCGACTCTGTTGTTCTGCCAATCCCCATGGCGATTCCATAAGAGATACAGGAAAGCGCGATCAGCAGGAGTAACGATGATACCGCCAGCGACTTATGCTCAAACAGTACATTCTCCTGAACCTGACGCCCGGTAAAAGTTGCGAGTCCTGTTGCATTTTGGCTTTTGCGGCTGATTTGCTTCCCTATAAAACCGCCAAGTCCGCGGTATAGAAAAAAAGTTCCTAAAATGCCGCACATGAAAAGTATAAGAACAGAAATCATCAAAGCAGATAAATCCATGCTGCTCAGTTGGAAAATTGCGAAATAATAGGCAATCAGCAGAAATAATATTCCGAGAATAAAAAAAGTGCCGCTTTTTCTTTTCGACATTGGTGCCTGCTTTTCGGAAGCATCCGAACTTAAAAGCTTTGCTGGTTCTGCTTTTCCTAATGGGATACAGATGATCAGCATGGAAAGGAGCTGTACCATGACAAAGCCGCAGACTGTCCATAGGATAGCATCCCCAGAGAATGAAATGCTGTGACCGAGAATTCCTAGCCCAATCAGTTTTGCTGTTATAAGGCTGATTCCCTCTGTGAGAAACAGGGCCACCGGCAGCCCGATCAGCAGGGATATCAGACTGCTCCACAGCGTTTCACACAGCAGAAGGAAAAATAAGCGGCTGCGTTTCATCCCCAGCATGAGATACATTCCAAATTCCCGACGCCGGCTATCTATCTGATACTTACAAGCAAAGTATACCAGAAAAAATACGAAAAACAACGATATTACATATACAAATGGAATCAACATCATCAGTTTATGAACAGCATCGCTCTCGATCGTGCTCAAAAAGCGCATAACATCCTGTTTATCCAATGAAAGAAGTGTATAGAAAGCAACAATGGCAATGATGAGAGAGCGGAAGAACAGACCGTTCCCTTTGCGGTTTTTGGCAGCATTGCGCCGGATCTGCTTAAAGAACATTTGCGCTTCCTCCTCCCAACTGAGCCATCACTGTTACAATCCGTTCGTAGAAGAAAACGGGTATTTCCGCTGCCATGTTTCTTCTGAGCTCGTGGAACAGACGGCCATCCTGGATAAAGAGGATACGGGAACAATAACTTGCCGCGTTGGCATCATGGGTGACCATCATAATCGTCTTATGCTGCTCACTATTGATAGAAGAAAGTTTATCCATTAAAATTTTAGAATTTTTACTGTCCAGAGCACCCGTAGGCTCATCAGCCAAAACGATGCTCGGATCAGAAATCAAAGCTCTTGCCGCTGCAACACGCTGCTTTTGTCCGCCGGACATCTGTGAAGGAAATTTATCCAAAACGTCTGTAATATCCAATTTTGCGGCAATCTGCCGAATATTATTTTCCGCATTTTCCCCAGTGACGCCGTGCAAAGCCAATGGGAGGGTAATATTTTCTCTTGCCGTTAGATTATCGAGCAATTCAAACTCCTGAAACAAATAGCCGATCTCCTTGCCGCGGTAGTTTGCTAATTGCGTTCCGTTAAAGGTCGAGATATCCTTGCCGTGCAGAATGATTTTACCGGAACTTGGCTTGATCATGGTCGCAATGCAGTTTAGAAGCGTCGTTTTTCCAGAGCCGCTGACTCCCATGATTCCAAGAAATTCCCCTTCCAACACATCAAAACTAATCCCCCGTAGGGCTTCCGTCTTGGTGCTGCCTTTCCCATAGCTTTTTGTCAGACCTTCCACCTGTAAGATTCGATCATTTGCATTCATGGTAAATTCCTCCTGCTCATTGATTGTCTTCATTGTAGCATTCAGAACAGTCAAATACCACTTACAGTTGCTGTAAGGTGAACCCCCTAAATCATTGCAGGCCCTTTTTGTTGTATATAAAAAACGACTCGCCATTTTAAAACGGCGAGTCTACAGCATAATATTTAAAGTCATTCGAAAATATAGCAAAAAGCACATCAGCGTAACCATAAATGAGCGACTATTTTTCCAAGCCAGCAGGCAAACAATGCTGAAAAAAGGTTTAATCCGGCATTCATTCCACCCATCAGATATTCGCCGTCGGAAAAGAAGGAAATGGTTTCATAGCTGAAGGTGGAAAAAGTAGTAAGTCCCCCCATCATCCCGGTCGTCAAAAATATTCTGGCATTTGCTGAAATGGGCCAAGCACTGGAACTTGCCTCCATGATGAATCCCATAATGAATCCACCAAAGATATTTACAATCAGAGTTCCCAGAGGAAAATCTCCAAAATATTTAGCTGTAGCGGTTGAAATCACATAGCGCAGTGCTGCACCAAGAAATCCCCCAAACCCAACGATTAAGATTCTGCTTAACTTCATAACAACGATACCACCCTCAAGACAAAAATATAGGCTCCTACCTCAATCCCTTAAAGTAGAAGCCATTAGCAATCACTGCATTATAGTGAGCCTCATCACCAAACCACTTTATTAAGAGTATACAATTTTCATCATTTTGTAAAGATAGAAAAGTTAAAAATATTCTTACACTTTTTATCAAATTTTGTGTCTTTATCACACTTTTGCTGACTGACAAACTCTATAGGCCTAAAGGCCCTTTTATTGATCAACTTCGATAAAAAGGCAAATGAAAGCGATAAGCCATATAGTATATAGAAAGAAAAAAGTCCGAACGCGAAATTGCGTTCAGACTCAGTTTATTTGGAGCAGGAGAGGGGAATCGAACCCCCATATTCAGCTTGGGAAGCTGATGTTCTGCCACTGAACTACTCCTGCATAATCAGCAAAACTATGGTTGTTATTTTAACATAAAACAGTAACCAATGCAAGGGAATCTTATGATGATTTTTATGAAAAAAGGTTTCTCTTTAGTTTCGCTGGTTTACATAATGTAAAAAAATATTTTTATAATTTTGTTTTTTCCCTGTAGTATTCCACACTTTCCACCGGCTTTTCCACAAAGTGATTTGAAAAAAGGGCGAAAGTCAGCCGATTGGGGGTAGTTTTCCACAACTTCCACCGCTAAGCTGTCAAAACTTTCCCCGGACAAACTGTTTACATAAGTTTCTAGGAAACTAAAATTATGTGTTTGACAGAACATCTTCCTCTTGATATTTAAGCCTTCTAAATAATCGTCTTGATAATTGTAAAAAGCCGCAGAGACTTCGTCAATAAAGACAAAATCCCTGCGGCTTTTTTTACCTCAATTCAATAAGAATCAGTCCAGCTTTTTATCTGCAACTTCCTTCTGTACACGCGCAATGAAATCTTTGACAGCCATTGTGCCAAGATCTCCCTCTTTACGGTGACGTACAGAAATCTCTCCGCTCTCAACTTCCTTATCGCCAATTACCAGCATATAAGGGGTCTTCTGCAGCTGTGCTTCACGAATCTTATAACCGATCTTTTCATTTCTCATATCGCTTTCTACCCGCAGACCGGCATCTTCCAATTCTTTCTGCAGCTTTTCACAATAATCGTGATGGCGTTCACTAATCGGTAGAATCTGTACCTGCACCGGAGAAAGCCAAATCGGGAATGCACCAGCAAAGTGCTCGGTAAGAATTCCAATAAAGCGCTCCACCGAACCAAATACAACACGGTGAATCATAATCGGACGATGCTTTTGCCCATCTGCGCCTGTATATTCCAGTTCAAAACGCTCCGGCAGCTGGAAGTCCAACTGAATGGTTCCGCACTGCCATGTACGGCCTAAGCAGTCCTGCAGATGGAAATCGAGCTTCGGGCCATAGAATGCGCCGTCGCCCTCATTGATATCATAGTCATACCCGAGTTCCGTAATCGCTTCGCGCAAAACATTCGTTGCGTTATCCCAAGTTGCCTTATCTCCCATATGATCTTCCGGCATGGTCGAAAGTTCAATATGATACGGGAACCCAAAAGTCTTATAAACGCTGTCGATCAAACGCACCACGCCTTTGATCTCATCTTTCATCTGATCGGGCGTCATAAAGATATGCGCATCATCCTGATTGAAGCAGCGTACACGCATTAAGCCATGCAAAGCACCGGAAAGTTCATGACGATGGACAAGACCAATCTCACCCATTCTCAGCGGCAGATCTTTATAGGAACGCATCTTTGTCTTATAGACCAGCATTCCACCGGGACAGTTCATCGGCTTGATTGCATAATCTTCGTCGTCGATCACCGTAGTATACATATTATTCTTATAATGTGCCCAGTGTCCGCTGCGCTCCCAAAGCTTCCGGCTCAAAATCACCGGCGTGCTGATTTCCTGGTAGCCGGCCTTCTTATGCACTTCACGCCAGTAATCCAGAAGCAAATTTTTAAGAATCATTCCCTTTGGCAGGAAGAACGGGAATCCGGGGCCTTCATCCATAATTGTAAAGAGCTCCAGTTCTTTTCCTAGTTTACGGTGATCCCGCTTTTTGGCTTCTTCCAGCATTTTCACATAGGTATCGAGATCTGCACTCTTCGGGAAAGAAATTCCGTAAACACGCTGCAGCATCTTATTTTTAGCATCTGCACGCCAATAAGCTCCGGTGCAGTTTGTCAATTTGACCGCTTTTACTTTTCCGGTGCTCAAAAGATGAGGACCAGCGCAAAGGTCAATATAATCGCCCTGCTTATAGAAAGTGATTTTTTCGCCCTTGCCGCTGTGTTCTTCAATCAGTTCGACTTTGTAATCCTGATGTAAATCCTTCATCAGCTTCAATGCGTCTTGTGCCGACATCTCTACCCGCTCTAATGGAATATCTTCTTTGATAATCTTCTTCATCTCAGTTTCAATCGCCGTGAGATCTTCCGGAGTGAGCGTCCTGGGCAGATCGAAATCATAGTAGAATCCATTATCGATTGCAGGCCCGATCGCAAATTTCGCATCAGGGAACAAATGCTGAACCGCTTGTGCCATAATATGAGAGGTAGTGTGCCAATAAGCACGCTTGCCGTCCACCTGGTCAAACGTTAAAATCTCCAGCTCGCAGTCCTCTGTTAGTGGAGTCCGCAGATCGACCACTTTTCCATTCAGCTTTCCAGCGCAGGCAGCCTTATAAAGTCCCATTCCGATGCTTTTGGCAACTTCTGCAACTGTGATTCCGGATTCAAATTCTCTTGGTTCGCCTTTTAAAGATACCTGAATCATTTTTCTGCTCCTTTTCTTTCTATATAATATTTTTAGAGAGGCAGCTGACAAAATAAAAAAGCCCTGCCCCACCTAAAATGGGGCAAGACTTGATTTGTCTCACGGTTCCACCCATATTCTCCCGCTTAAAACGGGACTCATTAAAAAAGCTTCTAACGGTGCTTTTCCGGCATACTTCTTCAGCATGCAGCTCGGAGGTGGTAGTCCTTGCAGTTGTATTCGGTGCAAAAGCTTTCAGCCTAAGACTTTTGCTCTCTGATCCAAAACCAATCTGCGGCTTCCTCGTCATCGCTTTTTATTTAAATATCACCCGGTAATCTCCGGATAAAAGTCATGTTATCACCGTTTTCTTTCCTTGTCAAGCGATCAGAATCTTTATTCCAAATTTCTTTTGGCTGCAGAACCCTTTGGAAAAGGAGGATCCATTCTTGACAACCCCCCTCTTTGCGGTATACAATTGTAAAGAATGCAAGAGTGGAAAACACATGACTGCATTTTTGGGAATGACGCACCCAATTTTCTTAATATTTTCAAAATCAATTTCTTAAAAATTTTTTTTTAAAAGGAGGTGCCCCTAAAATTGAATACTTTCACAGCAATCCTCATCGCAGCAGTTTGTGCAGCGGTGGCTGGTGTTGTGTGCTTTTTTGTCGGTTCTGCACATCGAAAAAAGGCAGCTGAAGCTGCGATTGGCTCTGCAGAAGAAGAAGCCAAGCGGATCGTAAGCGATGCGCTAAAAAATGCAGAATCCAAAAAGAAAGAAACCTTGCTGGAAGGAAAAGATGAGTTGCATAAGCTGCGCTCAGAAGCGGAAAAGGAAATCGGCGACCGCCGCAAAGAAGTACAGCGACAAGAACGGAGAATCCAGCAAAAGGAAGAATTTCTAGACAAAAAATCAGAAACATTTGATACAAAATCCGAAGCTCTGCAGCAAAAGCTCAAAGATGCCGACCAAAAGCTCGCAGATGCAGAAGAGGTTAAAAAGAGTCAGTTGGAAATGCTGGAAAAGATCTCTGGTTATACAGCAGACCAGGCAAAAGAATATCTGCTCAAAGACCTTGACAATGAGCTGACTCATGAAAAAGCAGCCAAGCTGATGACCATGGAGCAACAGATGAAAGATAATTCCGACCAAATGGCTCGAGAGATTATCTCTATGGCAATTCAGCGCTGTGCTGCAGACCATGTAGCAGAAGCAACCATCAGCGTTGTTCCACTGCCAAACGATGAAATGAAAGGCCGCATTATCGGCCGTGAGGGACGCAATATCCGGGCAATTGAAACGATGACCGGAGTCGATCTGATTATTGATGACACACCAGAAGCAATTACCATTTCCAGTTTTGATCCGGTTCGCCGCGAAATTGCACGAATTGCATTGGAAAGACTGATCTCCGATGGCCGGATTCATCCAGCCAGAATCGAAGAAATGGTGGATAAAGCCCGCCATGAAGTGGACGCGACCATTAAGCAGGAAGGTGAACGGGCTGTTATTGAGGCCGGTGTAAACGGTCTGCATCCTGAATTGATCAAACTTCTGGGACGATTGCGTTATCGTACCAGCTATGGGCAGAATGTGCTCAATCACTCTCTTGAAGTTGCTTCCCTTTGTGGAATTATGGCAAGTGAACTCGGAATGGATCCGACTGTTGCGAGAAGAGCCGGTCTTTTACATGATATTGGAAAATCTCTGGATCATGAGATGGAAGGTTCCCATGTAGATATCGGTGTTGATGTCGCCCGTAAGTACAAGGAAAGTGAAGCAATCATTCATGCGATTGCCGCACATCACAATGATATTGAACCTAAAACGGTAATTGCCTGTCTCGTTCAGGCTGCCGATGCAATCAGTGCCGCTCGTCCCGGCGCCAGGAGAGAGAATCTGGAAAACTACATCAAGCGCCTTGAAAAGCTTGAAGAAGTCGCTTCCAGTTTTGAAGGGGTTGCAAGCTGCTATGCCATCCAAGCAGGTCGCGAAATCCGCGTAATGGTAAAGCCTGAAGTCATCAGTGACGATCAGATGGTTTTGCTTGCCCGCGAAATTTGTAACAAGATTGAAAATGAGCTTGAATATCCCGGTCAGATCAAGGTAAACATTATTCGTGAAAGCCGCGCTTCTGACTATGCAAAATAAACTTTGCGGTTGAGCCGCATGCTTTTCTTTTGAAATCTTACGCCTGTCTGATTGTTCAGACGGGCGTTTTTTATGCTTTAAAGCTGTACCGCTCTTGCCTTTTGGAATTTTTTCCTTCATAATAGGAAACAGTTGAAAATAGAATCGAGGAATTCTAAAATGAATCTTTTTGCAATCGGAGATGTTGTCGGCAGTATTGGATGCCGATTTCTTCGGGAAAAACTGCCCGCTTTTAAAAAATATAAAGGAATCGACCTGGTAATCGCTAACGGCGAAAACAGCGCCGACGGCAATGGCCTGACCCCTTCCTCTGCACGCTATCTTTTCGACAGCGGCGTCGATGTGCTTACAGGCGGCAATCACAGTTTTCGCAGAAAAGAAAGCTATGAGCTTTATGATACCTGCGAAACGCTTTTGCGGCCAGCAAATTTTCCTGCTTCCGCCCCGGGAAGAGGATTTACCGTGGTTGATATGGGCCGCATTCAGGTGGGAATTCTCAATTTGATGGGAGTTGTTTATCTGGAATCCATGGAATCCCCCTACGATTGCGCCGACCGTCTTTTAAAAGACGCGCCCAAAATTACCGTGGTGGATTTTCATGCGGAAGCAACTGGAGAAAAGCGCAGTCTCGCCTATTATTTGGATGGAAGGGTCAGTGCAATTTGGGGAACTCACACTCATGTTCAAACAGCGGATGACTGTCTGCTGCCAAAAAGCACAGGCTATATTTCCGACCTTGGAATGACCGGTACGATCGAATCTGTATTGGGGGTCAAACCGGAACTAACCATTGAGAAAGCCCGCACCAAAATGCCGGTTCGCTTTGATCTTTTGCAGGAAGGTCCTTGCAAAATGGACGGATGTCTCTTTGGCATTGATGAAAAAACCGGGCGCTGCCTTTCTGCAAAGCGAATTGAGCTCACTTAAAAGTGTTTTATCTTTTACACATATTGTCCCATCACAGCGGAAAAGATTCAGGTTGAATCCATTTATCGATTGTGATATAATATTGGATATTAAAAGCATGGAAGCGGTCTGAACCGCCTTATGAAGAGGAGTGTCGATATGATCAACGGAACTGATCTTCGCAACGCTATGATTTCAGCTGCGAACAATATCGCAAAGCATAAATCCAGCATTGATAAACTGAATATTTTTCCGGTCCCAGATGGAGATACCGGAACGAATATGTCTATGACTATCGGAAATGCCGCCGCTGAACTTGAAAAAGTAAAAGAAGAAAAAACAGCCGGTGAAGTAGCCCACATTGCAGCAAGTGCCTTATTGCGTGGTGCCCGTGGAAATTCCGGAGTCATTCTTTCTTTGCTTTTCCGCGGGTTCTCAAAAGGAACAGAAGGAATGGACACGCTTGGCGGAAGTGACCTTGTCAATGCATTGGGAATGGGTGTGGAAGCTGCCTATAAGGCAGTTATGAAACCAGCAGAAGGAACGATTTTAACTGTCTCCCGCGTTGCCTGCGAAAAAGGAAAAGCTGCCGCAGCAATTGATGACGATCCGGTTTATGTATGGAGTGCCGTTTGTAAAGGCGCTGCAGAAGCTCTGGAAAATACACCTGAACTTTTACCGGTCCTTAAAAAAGCCGGTGTCGTGGATGCAGGTGGAAAAGGGCTCTGCTACATTTTTGAGGGTATGATGAGTGTTTTTCGTGACGGTGTCATCATCGAAAATGATGGGGACGAAGATGAAAAAAATTCTGCTGCTTCTTTAAGTGATGACTTCTTCCGCAATGCTGCAGCTGAATTTGACCAGGAAATTCACTACACTTATTGTACCGAATTTATTGTCGGGCGTAATCTCGAAGTACAGAAAGATCCGGAAGAACTTCGTACTTTCCTCGAAACCATGGGCGACTGCGTTGTAGTGGTTTCAGACGATGAGATCATCAAAGTTCATGTGCATACAGAGGATCCCGGAAATGCTCTGGAAGCCGCTCTAGTCTTTGGTCAGCTGCTGACTGTAAAAGTTGACAACATGAAAGAACAGCACCGCAAAGCACAAGTAACAGAGGCTGCTAAAAAAGAAGAGCTTAAAAAAGAGGGACTAAAGTCTGCAGAACCTACGGAAGAAATCGGATTTATTTCTGTAGCCGCAGGGGAAGGATTAGCAACCCTCTTTAAAGATCTTGGATGCACTCACGTTGTGAGCGGCGGCCAAACAATGAACCCCAGCACAGAAGATATTCTGGAAGCTGTCAAAGCAACTCCGGCAAAAAATGTCATGATTCTGCCGAATAATAAAAATATTGTTATGGCCGCTGAACAGTGCATTCCACTCATTACCGACCGCAAAGTTATTGTTCTGCCTACTCGTACAATTCCGCAAGGACTTTCTGCCATGCTTTCTTATGATCCGGAATCCACTACGGAAGAAAATTCCGTTAAAATGATGGAAGCCGCCGGGAATGTAAATACCGGCATGGTCACCTTCGCCGCTCGTGACAGTGAGTTTGGCGGTCATAAAATGAAAAAGGGCGACATTCTTGGCCTTGAAAACGGCAAGATGAAGTTTATTGAAAAAGATTACGTTCATACTTGCAGCAAATTGACCCGCTCCATGGTAAATCGTGCTACCTCCTTTATCACCATTATCTATGGTCAGGATGTAACCGAAGAACAGGCCAATGATGCTTATAATCGCATTAAATCTCATGTGAGTTCCGATATTGAAGTTACTTTAGTCAACGGTGGTCAACCGGTTTATTATTTTATCATTTCAGTTGAATAATTCCAATTGAAAACCACCAAAAAGGTTGGGATTTTTCGTGTCTCTTTTTTCGGTTTCAATTACAAATTTAAAAGGCGTCGGCAAAAAGCGTGCTCCTCTTTTCCAAAAAATTGGAGTGCTTTCTGTCGGCGCTTTATTGCGCCTTTATCCACGTACCTACGAAGACTGGAACCACCGTTCTACCATTTCTGATGCTGTTCCAGGGACTGTCTGTGCCATTCGGGCAACAGTTTCTTCGATTGGTTCTCCCGTTCGGGTTCATGGCGGAATGATTCTGATTAAAGGCGCTGCAGAAGATGAAACTGGAATTCTGAATCTTACTTTTTTTAATAATCCCTATATCCCGCACTTGTTGATTCCTGACAGCACCTATATTTTTTACGGAAAAGTAACGGAAAATTTTGGGCACAAAGAAATGGCTTCCCCTGCATTTCTTTTAGAAGAACGCTGTACAGGGCTTCGGCCAATCTATCCGCAGACAAAGGGACTTACCAGCCGTATGATCGAAAATGCAGTCCGCGAAGCTTTGCGTCTGCTGCCCGAAACAATCAAAGATCCGCTTTCCCCTTCTCTGCGCAAAGAAGAAGGCCTTTGCTATCTGCGCTTTGCTCTCGAAAATATTCATTGCCCCAAAGACACTGAATCAATGGAAACCGCCCGCAGACGGCTGATTTTTGAAGAACTTCTTGTTCTGCAGTTAGGGCTTCTCTCCATGAAAAGCCATACCCGCGAAAAGAGCAAATTTCAGATTAAAGCTGAATACACAAAGGAGTTTTGGAGTCTTCTTCCCTTTTCCCCGACCAATGCGCAAAAACGTGCCGTAGAAGAATCGATTGCAGATTTAATGAGCGGAAAACCTATGAATCGCCTGATTCAAGGCGACGTTGGCAGTGGTAAAACCGTTGTTGCAGCTGCGCTTTGCCATACGATGGCGAAAAATAAGATTCAATCGGCGCTGATGGTCCCGACTGATATTCTCGCTCATCAGCATTTCGCTTCGCTTTCTCCCCTCCTCGGAAAATGTGGAATCCGGGTTGGCCTTTTGACCGGCTCGATGAAAGCAAAAGAAAAACGAGAAATAAAAGCCGCTCTGCTTTCGGGAGAAATTGATGTTCTGATCGGTACCCATGCAATTCTCACGCAGGATGTGCAGTTCCAAAATCTCGGCCTTGTCATCACGGACGAGCAGCACCGGTTCGGCGTTCGGCAGAGAGCGGAACTTGTGGAAAAATCAAAAGGCACCCATGTGCTTGTCATGAGTGCAACGCCGATTCCACGGACACTGGCATTGATTATTTACGGAGATCTAGACCTTTCAGTGATTGATGAACTTCCTCCCGGCAGACAAAAAATAAAAACCTTCTGGATCGCCGGAGACAAACGCCGACGTGCATTTGGCTTTCTAGAAAAGCAAGTAAAGCTTCATCGGCAATGCTATGTGATCTGCCCCATGATTGAGGACGGGAGCGAAAAAGCCAGCGTTACAGAATATGCAAAAAAGCTAAAGAAAGAGCTTCCTTCCTGCCGAATTGGCTCTCTCCACGGACGAATGAAAGCGACAGAGAAAGACAAAATCATGGAAGATTTTTCTGCTGGAAACCTTGATATTCTCGTCTCGACAACCGTTGTCGAAGTCGGCGTAGATGTGCCGAATGCGACCGTTATGCTGATTGAAAATGCAGAACAGTATGGGCTTTCGCAGCTGCATCAGCTGCGCGGACGAGTCGGGCGCGGCAAATTTCAGTCCTATTGTATTTTGATTTCCGACGCGCAAAACGATAACGCACAGGCAAGAATGAAGGCAATGTGTGAAACACAGGACGGCTTTGAAATCGCCGACCGGGATTTAAAGCTGCGTGGTCCCGGGGATTTCTTTGGAGATCGGCAGCATGGTCTTCCCCAATTAAAAATCGCCGACATCAACACCGATTTGGCAGTTCTCAAGCGAACTCAAACGATTGCCTGCTCTCTTTTAGCGGAAGACCCTGAACTTAAAAATGAAGATCACCGCGGCCTTTGTGCAGAGGTGCGGCTTCTTTTTCAATCTCTTGAGTCTTCTTAACCTTAATCAAAAATCATCAAAAACGGATTGCCAAAAATTTTCGGCAATCCGTTTTTTAATACTTATAAAGTTTTTACACGCAGAGTGCCTGTCCCATCGGAAAGTTTTCCGACTCTTACCTGTAGCGGAATTGCACTCTCTAATTCGGTCACATGAGAAATGATTCCTACTGTTCTGCCGCTCTGCTGAAGGCGCAAAAGCGCATTCATAGCGGTATCCAGCGTCTCCTGATCCAAACTTCCGAATCCCTCATCAATAAAAATAGAATCCAGACGGACGCTGCCGGAAGTGCTCTGCACCACATCGGAAAGCCCAAATGCCAACGAAAGAGACGCTAGAAAAAGTTCTCCGCCCGAAAGCGTTGCTACTTCTCTTGCTCCGCCTGCCGCGGCATCCAGAACTTGTAAATCAAGCCCGCCCCTTGCATTTCCATTGTTTTCTTCTGTTGCTCGAATTAGCTGATAACGGTTTCCGGAAAGATCGGCAAAAAAGAGATTCGCACTCTGCAGAATTTCGTCCAGCATTACACCCAATACAAAATTCTGAATGGGGATTTTCATTGCAGAATCTCCGGAAAGCAATTTAGCGAGGCGGCTCACTCTTGCATACTGCTCCTGAAGCTTTTCGCCCTGTGCTTCCAACTGCTTTAACTGTTCCAAAGACTTTTCTGCACTCTGCAGCCGTTCCTGTGCAGCACCCTTTTGAGCTGAAAGTTCTGCAACATGATCCTGCGCTTCTTTTCGCGTCTGTCCAATCGCTTCAACATTCGGGCGCTCCGCCTGCTCCCCATAAGCCATATGATATGCTTCTAGTGCCTTGCGGTCTGTTTCCTGTGCATTCAAGAACGCTTTTTTTGCACTTTCCAGTGAAGCTGCCGCTGCTGCCATCGAACGCTGCGCCAACTGCATCCGCTCCGTAATCTCCTTTTCCATCTTTTCACAGTCAGAGATCGATCTTTCTATTTTCTCCAGAACAGATTTTAATTCTGCTGCCGAAGAATTCCCCTGTACCGTTTTAGAAAGCTCTTCAATCTTTGCTTCTTCTGCCGCTAAAGACTGTCCCAACAGATTCTGTGCCTTTTCTGCGAGCTGCACCTGATCCCGGGCTTTTTCGCGTTCCTGTTCCAGCTGCTTTAATTTTTTGCGCGCTTTCTCCAGCTTTTCTACAGCCTCTTGGGTCTCCTTCCGGCGCTTTATGAGTACCTGTAGAATCAGCGAAGGCTCTGCAGGAATCGGGTGCTCTAAAGAGCCACAGACCGGACATGGTTTTCCCTTTTCAAGATGAATCGCTACCGCCGCCGCTGCATTTTTGTTGATCTCCTGCTCTATCTGAGCTGATAAAGATGGCAAAAAAGAAGCCGTCTTACTAATTTCTTCAATGTAAGCATTTCCCTTTTCGCATCTGACCGAGGTTTCATTCCATTCTTTTTCCGCTGCTCCTTTTACTTTTCGCTGTTCCTCTGCCTGCTTTTTTAGCTTTTGACAATGCTCCTCAACGGACTGCAGTCTGTTGACCCCTTCCAGAGCCATCCGAAAACTGCCTCGCTTTTCCCTCAAAGAATCCGCTTTTTTCTTTGCTTCGTCTGCCTTTGGTAAAAAAGCTTCTGCCTGTTTCTTTTCCTCCGCCGCATTTTTCGCCCGCTGAGAAGATTCTTCCTGCTCTTTGCGGCAGCTAATCAACATTTTTTGGGAAGTATCCAAGGCAGCTGCCATTTGATATGAACGATTCTGCCTCTCAAGTTCTGTCTGCGCTTTTTCATGTTCTTTAATTAGTTCACTGATCTTAATTCTCCGATTTTTACAGAAATTTTCCAGCTCTTCCCCGCTAGAAGAAGATTCCCGTTCCAAAATAGAATTTTTAGACGCTAAATTTTCTCCTGCTTCCCGAGAAAGTGCACGTTCTTTCTCCCGCATCCTCTGCGTCAGGACTTTCCATTTTCCCGCATGAAAAAGGGTCTGCAGCAATGAGGCTTTTTTCATAGAATTGGACATTAAAAGCCGCAAGAAATCCCCCTGTGGCAACACTACGACCTGGGAAAACTGCTCACAATTTAATCCCAAAAGCTTTTCCGCCCATTCCCGAATCGTTTTGTCGGAACCAGATTCCAGGAGCTTCCATTCTCCTAATTTATCTTTCTTCCAGCACTCATTTGTCTCTTTAATTTTTTCTTCTCCAGTGCCGCGCCCAGCGTAATGCTTCTGCTCCCGATAAAATTTATAGATTTTCCCCGAAAGAGCAAACGTAAATTCCACAAAGGTTTCCTCTTTCATCGCGGCAGAAAGGCTGCGCATACTGTCCCAGCTGCGTTGCCCTCCGGTTGCTTTTCCATAAAGTGCAAAGCACATCGCATCAAGAATGGTTGTCTTTCCGCCGCCGGTATTTCCGGTAATCAAAAATAATGGGTGCTCTCCAAGGCTTTCAAAGTCAAGACTTGTTTCGTGCAGATAGCAGCCGAATGCTTTCATACGCAAAAAAAGTGCTTTCATTCGGCTTTCTCCCCCTCTTCTTCCAAATCTATGCGAAGCATTTTCTGAATCAGTTTTTTATCTTCCTCATCTGCCTCTATTCCGCAGATTTGTTTCATAAATTCCTCAAAGATCGCCAGATCATCCGCTCTGTGATGAATCTGTTCCCGCAATTTCTGATTATCTCCTTCCCCCTTGGAAAGAAGCCATTGACTCGAAAGCCCAAGAAGGTTTGGATAATAGGGGCGCAGCTGATCAAGAGGCAAATAAACTGGTTTTGTATCACAAAGCTCGGCAAAAAGATAATCTTCGCTTGGATTTTCTTTGGCATCTTGCAAAAGCTCCTGGAAATCTCCCGAAATCACCCGGACTTTGTTTGGAGGGCAAACCGGAATTTCCGTTACCGTTTGTCCTTCATCGTTCCATTCCACCATGGTCACCGATTTTTTTTGATTTGCCTCATCAAAAGAGTAGGTAAGCGGCGAACCGGAATATCGTCCTTTTCCAGCCTTTTGCGGCCCATGAAGATGTCCCAAAGCCGTATAATCAAATTTTTCGAATAAATCCGTTCCCACCTGTGCGCTCCCGCCCACAAATGCCGGACTTTCACTCGCACCGATCTGTCCGCCTGCCGCAAAGCAATGCGTCACCAGAACATTCACTGCATTTCCTTTTGGCTCCACCTTTTCGATCATCGCACGAAACGCTTCATCCATCGAGTGAATTTCTTCCTGCCCCAACAATTCCCTTATCTGTGCAGGTTCACAGAACGGCAGGGTCCAAAAACAAATTTTTCCGGACTCGGTTTTCAGTTCTACAGGACAAAAAAGTTCTTCCGGACGAGTTGCCAAAATGATTCCGCTTTCTCTTAAAAGAGTGCTCCCAAGAGACAGTCGTTTTGCGCTGTCATGATTCCCTGCGACTGCAATCAACGGAATCCCCATTTTATGAAGCTTCGTATAAAAATCATCCAGCAGCGTGATTGCTTCTACGGGCTGCACCTGCCGGTCAAAAAGATCCCCCGCTACAACAAGGGCATCCGGGTTCTCCCGCTCCAGCAAGGGCAATAAAAACGAATTTAAAAACCATTTCTGATCTTCCAGAAGGGATCTTCCGTATAGGCTCTTTCCAAGATGCCAATCTGCCGTATGCAGAATTTTCATTTGGTATTTCCTCCATTCTCTCTGAAAAATCCTTGTTTCCTGCTTTCCTTTTTCTCGAAATACTGGTATACTAAATATTATTACTTTTTATTTTATCACATTGGAGGCAAAAGTTCTATGAAGAAACGGAGTTTCCTCCTTCCTCTTTTCATTATCTTTACAGTCTTTTTCTGTACAATCTCAGAAAATGCTGCGTTTTCTCCCGATTTTCAGCCACAAGCGCAGTCTGTTTTGATGATCAATTTGGATACAAATACGACCATCTATTCTAAGCAGCCGGACGCTAAAGTCTATCCTGCCTCTACCACTAAAATTATGACCTACATTATTGCTGCTGAAAACATTCCTGATCTTGATAATACGATGATCACTTTTACGCAGCAAATGTCAGATACTCTTACGGGGTCTGGCAGTTCTCTTGCCGGTTTAAAAGTCGGCGATGTTTTGACCGCTCATGATTTGCTTTACTGCATGATGGTCCCCTCCGGCAATGATGCCGCTGTTGCGCTGGCCACTTATGTCGGCGGCGGAGATATTCAAAAATTCGTCGATATGATGAATCAAAAAGCGCAGGATCTAGGCTGTACCAATACACATTTTATGAATCCCC
The DNA here is from genome assembly GCF_053613275.1 of Caproicibacterium sp. NSD3. Taxonomy (NCBI): domain Bacteria; kingdom Bacillati; phylum Bacillota; class Clostridia; order Eubacteriales; family Oscillospiraceae; genus Caproicibacterium; species Caproicibacterium sp. NSD3. The sequence goes on along the minus strand of NZ_CM132119.1, from coordinate 363,154 downwards.
ATGGCCTGCAGGATGAAAACCACTATACAACTGCATCTGATCTCGCAAAGATCGCACAGTATGCAATGAAAATGAACTATTTCGATGAGATCACCAATACTCTTCGATATACCTTTACCATTAAAGATGGCCCCCGCAAAGGCACTACCGCCTGGGTAGACACCACAAACTTTCTTATTAATCAGAACTTGATTGGTTCCACGGACTATTATTATCAATATGCGCGAGGTATCAAGACCGGACATACTGATGAATCTGGTTACTGTTTAGTAACTTCAGCCCGCGCAGAAGGGATCTCCTATCTGTGTGTAATGATGAACACTCAAAGTCCCGGCACAGACAGCAGCGGAGCTGTCATTCACCAAGAGATGCTTGATACCCGTCAGCTATATCGCTGGGCCTACAAGAATTTTCAGCTAAAACAGGTTTTATCCGCTTCGCAGGCAACTATGGAAGTTCCGCTCGACTATGCGTGGAACAAAGATCATCTGCTTCTAAGTCCTGAAACAACGGTATCTGCCGTTCTTCCGAACGACGTTGACCCGAGCAACGTAGAAATTGTGCCGGATTTACCTCAATCGGTTGCAGCACCAGTAAAACGCGGAGACCAAGTTGGAACAGCGAAGCTGGTTTATAACGGAGAACAAATTGGTTCTGTAAATTTGGTTTCCAGTGAAAGCGTCGACCGCAGCGAATGGGTCCATATTATCACGCTTGCCAAACGAATTGTTACTTCCCGCTGGTTCGTTTTGATTGCCGCTATTTTGGCGGTGCTAATTATCGTCTACATTGTTTTAACACTGTTTAGTCATCAAAAGAAAGCTGCCAAACGAAAAGTTCATCGCTATCGCAAAATGTAAATCAGAAATTTTTAAAGTCATTTGACTATGTTTGAAAGGATTTAATTTTCATGAGAATCGAGCATCTGGCGCTTTATACTTCCAATTTGGAACAGATGAGATCGTTTTTTGAAACTTATTTTGAGGCAAACACTTCTGAACTTTACCATAACACAAAGACCGGGTTTAAAAGCTATTTTTTATCTTTTAATGACGGCGGTGCACGATTAGAATTAATGAATCGCCCTGAACTTTCGTCTAAAGAAACCGGCACTGTTTGTTCTGGACTCGATCATTTGGCTTTTTCAGTTGGAAGCAAAGAAAAAGTTGATCAGCTGACGGCTGTACTCAAAGAAGGCGGTTATTCTACTATCAGCGGACCTAGGACTACCGGAGACAGCTATTACGAAAGCTGTGTTTTTGGGCCTGAACAAATCCGAATCGAAATTACCATTTGAATTTTTAAAACAGTAATTGATTGTTTTCCTTATATTTTTTCAGCAAAAAAAAGGTACTGCAGGTTTTCTGCAGTACCTCTTTAAATTTTGCCAAAAGACAAATTTCGTTTTTATGGAAAAGCGAAATTACTTCAGTTCGACTTCAGCGCCAGCCTCAGTCAACTTTGTTTTAATTGCTTCAGCATCTTCCTTGGAAGCGCCCTCTTTAACAGCCTTAGGAGCAGCATCGACAACAGCCTTTGCATCCTTCAGGCCAAGTCCGGTGATCTCACGGACAACCTTGATAACAGCGATCTTGTTCTGGCCAACAGACTTCAAAACAACATCAAACTCAGTCTGCTCTTCAGCAGGAGCAGCAGCGGCAGCCGGAGCAGCAGCAACAGCAACAGGAGCAGCAGCAGAAACGCCGAACTCCTCTTCCAGGGCCTTAACGAGTTCGTTCAGTTCCAGAACGGTCAGGGATTTTACATCTTCAATCAGCTTTGTAACTTTCTCAGACATGATAAATACCTCCAAAATTAAATTCTATAATCATTTTTTATAAAGAGCGTAATTATGCTTCTACGCTCTGCTTTTCTGCAATTGCATTCAGTGCAATTACAAGAGCCTTCATTGTTCCGCTCAACACGGTAACAAATCCGGTAATCGGAGCATTGAGGCTTCCCAGTGCTTTCGCAACCAGTTCCTCTTTGCTGGGCAGAGTTGCCAGTTCAGCAACATCGTCCTTGCTTAGAACCTTTCCATCAATGAATCCAGCTTTTACTTTCAGAGTAGCACCTTTGTTGTTCTTCTCAAAAGTATAGAGTGTTTTTGCTGCATGGACATAGTCCTTATCGCTCAGAGCGACTGCAGTTGTTCCCTCCAGAACCGGATCAAGACCTTCGATTCCAGCTTCTTTTAAAGCCAGCTTCAAGAGCGTATTTTTGACGACTTTATACTGGTCGCCGCTTTCACGCAATTCTTTACGAAGCTTTGTGTCATCGGCAACAGAAATTCCCTTGTAGTCAACGACAACGCCGACACAGGATTTTTTCAGCTGCTCAGCCAGATCTGCTACGACCTGCTGCTTTTCTTCCAGAACCTTCTTACTTGGCAAATGATTTCACCTCCATAAAACGAATCCCGCATTATACAAAAAGCCTTCTCCACGTTGACCGCGGAGAAGGCAAATTTACATTTTATACAAACTGTATAAATAAACGTATTTGCTTTATCCTCGGCAGGTGGGATTCCCCTTTATGCAAAATGCACCTGCTGTCTTTGAATAAAAAACAGCTTTATTTATTTTAACACACGGTTTACCGTATGTCAAGAAGCAAAAATTTACGCACTAAAACGATTGACATTAAGACGTACGCCGGGGCCCATCGTTGTTGCAATTACGCAAGAACGGATATACTGGCCTTTAGCAGCGGCAGGCTTTGCCTTTACGATTGCGCTCATCAAAGCATCAAAGTTTTCCTGAAGCTTCTGGGCACCAAAAGATGCGCGTCCAATCACACAGTGAATGATGTTGGACTTGTCCAGACGGTATTCAATCTTACCGGCTTTTGCCTCATTGATTGCTTTTCCGATTTCACGAGTAACAGTACCCGCCTTCGGGTTAGGCATCAAGCCACGGGGTCCTAAGATTTTACCAAGACGACCAACCATGCCCATCATATCCGGAGTGGTGATGAGAACATCAAAGTCCATCCAGCCGCCCTGAATCTTTTGAACCATTTCTTCAGCACCGATAAAATCGGCACCAGCCTCTTCAGCATCTTTTGCGGCATCGCCCTTGCAAATTGCCAGAACACGAATTGTTTTTCCGGTTCCATTCGGCAACACAATGGCGCCACGAACCTGCTGGTCTGCGTGACGTCCATCAACGCCCATTTTTACGTGGACCTCAACGGTTTCATCAAATTTTGCGGTAGCGGTCTTAACGCAAAGTTCCACTGCTTCCGCTGAATCGTAATATTTGGAACGGTCGATCAGCTTTTCGCTGTCAACGTATTTCTTACCATGTTTCATTGTAATCCTCCCTATTGAGTGGTATGGCGGAATTGTTCGGGTTCCTCCCACCCGGGTTTCATTTGATCTGCGGATTATTCGACTACTTCAACACCCATGCTGCGTGCAGTACCTGCGATCATACTCATAGCAGTCTCTACAGTTGCAGCGTTTAAGTCGGGCATTTTCTTTTCGGCAATCTCTCTCACCTGTTCTTTGGTGATCTTTGCAACTTTCTTCTTGTTCGGTTCACCGGAAGCTGTCTCAATCTGGCAAGCCTTTTTAATCAGAACTGCAGCCGGAGGAGTCTTGGTGACAAAAGTGAAAGAACGATCCGCATAGACCGTAATGACAACAGGGATAATAAGGCCTGCGTCTTTTTTGGTGCGCTCATTAAATTCCTTAGTGAACGCCATGATATTAACACCGTGCTGGCCTAAAGCCGGTCCAACAGGCGGCGCCGGGGTTGCTTTGCCGGCAGGGATCTGGAGCTTGATATAGCCGGTAATTTTTTGAGCCATTTTACTGCACCTCCAAATTTTGTGGTAAAAGCGAAACGGGGATAATAGATTTTCCTGTTTCTCCCACTGGGGCACCTCTGCGCCCCAAAATCAGCGGAGTATCTCCGCAGATCTTCTAAAAATTGATGATTTTGAACGGATCTGCTACAAAATTATTCTGCAGCTTCCGCTTGGTCAAGCGAAAGCTCAACCGGAGTCTCGCGCCCAAACATATTGATCGTTACGCGCAGACGATTTTTCTCGGTATCGATTTCTTCGACACGGCCAGCAAAGCCATCGAATGGTCCATCAATAATCTTGACAGTATCACCCACCTGATAAGAAACCTCTACGCTGCGTTTTTCGATTCCCATCGAAGCGACCTCTTCCTCTGTAAGAGGAACCGGCTTGCTGGATGGGCCGACAAAACCTGTACAGCCGCGAATATTGCGCACGACATACCAGGATTCATCTGTGAGAACCATTTTCACAAGAACATAGCCGGGGAAAATCTTACGTTCCACTTGGCGAGTTTTTCCGTCTTTTACTTCTTCGACGGTCTCGGTGGGAACTCGAATCCCCTGAACAAGATCCTGTAAATTACGGTTTTCAACTGTTTTTTCAAGGTTTGAGGCAACTTTGTTTTCATAGCCGGAATAGGTATGAACTACATACCAACGTGCTTCTTCTGGCATCTTCAAACCTCACCTTCAAACTGCAACATTCATGATCAGACGGAGTAGGGAAAGAAACGCCGTATCCAATAGGAAAATGAACAGACCAACTACGGCGATAAACGCAATGACAACACCTGTGTTTTTCCATGTTGCCTGTGGCGTCGGCCATACGATCTTTTTCATTTCGGCTTTGGTGTCCTTGAAAAACTGAGAAGCGCGCTTGCCCGCACGGCTCAGTGCGTTCCCTTTTTTCATCTCTTTTTCAGCCATTCTCTGTCACCCCGTTCATTTAGTCTCGCGGTGAAGTGTATGCTTCCTGCAGAATTTGCAGTACTTGTTCATCTCGAGCCTGTCCGGATCATTCTTCTTGTTTTTCTTTGTGTTGTAATTGCGTTGTTTGCACTCTGTGCAGGCCAATACGACTTTTACTCTCATGACGGCACCTCCCGTTGTACGGAAAAATATTGGAATCTTTTTGGATTCCGGCCTCCCTCGAAAAGGGCGCAAAAAAAATACCCCTTTTTGAGGTAATAAAAGTTTACCACAAAGAGAGGTATTTTGTCAACTTGTTTTTTAAATTTAAAAATAATCAGCGCGTCTCATTAAGGTTATCGGCCACATAACGGGCTGCTTTCTTTTTCTTCTCCGGTTTTATCGTTTTACCCTTCATACGAAGCCCTGCTTTTGCGCCTTTTTTCAGGTTGTCGCTGAAAAGCGGCTCCAACTTTTGATATTCCTGTTCGGTAAGGCCGTTAATCAGAACCAGCGTAATAATGGAGCGTACATCTAGGTCGCCCACTTCATACAAATCGCTGAAGATATTGGCAAGTCTCTCAATAGAAGACTGGCTGCCGCTCTCTAAAAGCAGCTGGACTTTGGGCAGTACCTTTTCTTTCGCAAATGTTGCACCACGCACTTCTCCGTAAGTAACGCGCTCCTTCAGAAGGTCGTCACGCAGATCTTTGCAGAGCGGGACAAGGCGGTTAAAAAAGAAAACCGGATCGGTTGTATTTTCTTCCGTGCCGCGGTGGCGTTTCTGAACCTGATTCAGAACAATTGCAGCCTTTGAAGGGCCGGCAATCTCTTCCGTAAAATCATTGACAACACTTTCGACTTCCCTTTTAATCTGTGACTCATCTTCCGGTTCAAACAGAAGAAGGGAACGTGTCCGCCATTTCCCATCGGTCTCATCGTTTTCCACCCCGCAGTAACGCAGCAGAAACTGATGTTTTTCATTATTCATATAAATCTGATAAGCCAAATCATCTTTGATATAAACAGTGCTATAGCCGTCATCCTCCGTAGTGATCTCGCCTTGACGTTCAAAATGATTCTTGTTAAGAACTTCTCCTACGCGGGAATTCACTTGCTCAAACACGTTCTGCGGATTATAAACGCTCTGCTCCAAAATGATATCACTCCTGTTTTTTAAAAGTCCCAAAATTCTTAGGACTATTTTTCAATTCTAATTTAAAAAATACCGTTAAAAAAGTCCGGATTAATTTGATTATACTATATGATTATGGATTTGTCACCCCCGAAATCCGAAGGACTCCGGAAATTTTACAGTAAACTTTGTACCCCATATTTTTCCATTGCCTTCAAATGCTCTTCAAAGGTATTGGAATAGTGGCTCTTCCCATCGTTACCAAAGAAAAAGTACAGTGCATCTGTTCCCGCCGGATTGCGCACCGCATCGATCGCCGCAACGCTGGGGCTGCAGATCGGCCCTTGCGGAAGCCCCCTTTTTCGATTTGTATTATAATAGGATTGATAATCTTCCGAGTGGGACAAGAGGCTGCTTTGAGAAATCGAATCTGCATACACGCGGGTAGAGTCAAGCTGCAGCCTCATCCCGCTGTCCAGCCGATTCTGCAGCGTTCCTGCGATCATCTGCATCTCATCTGATACCTTCGTTTCCTTTTGCACCAGAGAAGCTAAAGTTAACTCATCTTCTGATAAGTCCCCTGCATTTGTCTCAAAGGCCTTTAAAATCTGAGTTAAAACCATCTCAGCGTTTTCTCCTTTTTGAAACAGATAAGAAGAAGGAAACAAATATCCCTCCATCCGAAATGCACATTTTGGATCATCTGGAATTGTAAATGTCTGAGGTTCATAAGATTCGCAGACCATATAAAATTCTTCTTTAGAGCAGATTCCATTTTCGTCCAGCAGATCTGCCGTCTGTTCAAAGGTATTCCCGGACGGGATCGTCACCTTCACATAATTTCCGGACGAAGAAAGGCCAATATCTTCCGCCTGACAGCCGCAAAACAGAACGATTGATAAACAGATCCCAAGTAACAACATCCCGGAAAGTAAAATTTTGTGTCTCATAGACGACCTCTTTCTGCTATCTTAGTAAGAGTAATAGGTCATTTGCCATTTCTAAATATAATGTGCAAAATTTTTGCTTTTTTTATTATACCGGCTGAGGAATTTCCTGTCAAAGCCCTTTTGAAAAAGATTTGGTTTTGGGTTAAGAGCCTCCAAATTCAGCATTGCGCATGAAAAGTTCTTGTGGTATCATATAAGTTCAAGAATTATAATTATTTGTCTTTAAAAACAATTCTGACAAAATTGGAGGCAGTTCTGATATGGCAAAAAAAGCGATTGCGATCCTCTTTGGAGGCAGTTCTTCCGAGCACGAGGTTTCCTGTGTTTCGGCAGCCGCCGTTGCCGACCATCTTTCCCACGAGCTCTATGATGTACGGCTTTTGGGGATTACGAAAGACGGTCGTTGGTATCTTTTCAGCGGCTCTACCGACGAAATGAGGGACGGCTCATGGGAAAATAATGAGCTGAACCGAAAAGCTTTTATCTCCCCCGATACTTCTCTCAAAGGAATCGTTCTCGAGGGTGAAAATTCTTTTGATGTAATTAAAGTTGACTGCATCTTCCCGGTACTTCACGGCAAAAATGGTGAGGACGGAACCATGCAGGGGCTTCTCCATTTAAGCGGAATCCCCTATGTGGGCTGTGCGACTCTTTCCAGTGCCGTCTGCATGGATAAGGCGGTCACACATACGCTGCTTTCCAGTTGGGGAATCGGGCAGGCAGAATACCTCTGGTTCTTTGCCGATAAATATCAAGGAGCCGGGCGTTTAAAAATCCGTCAAAAGATTGAAGCACGTCTTGGATATCCGGTTTTCTTAAAGCCTGCCAACGCTGGTTCTTCCGTTGGAATCAGCCGAGTGAATTCTGAAGACGAGCTGGATGCTGCCGTTCAAAAAGCTGCGAACGAAGACAGCAAAATTGTGGTAGAAAGTTTAGTGGTCGGCCAAGAAGTGGAATGCGCTGTTCTCGGAAACGAAAATCCGCAAGCAAGCGGTGTCGGCGAAATTGCAGCGGCTGCCGAATTTTATGATTATGATGACAAATATAAAAATGGAAAAAGCCAGCTTTATATTCCGGCCCATCTTTCTGAGGAAGTCTCCGAAGAAATCCGTCATACTGCCTGCCGTGCTTACCGTCTTTTAGGCTGCACCGGCCTTGCCCGTGTAGATTTCTTTGTACATGACGGAAAAGAAGTCATCCTAAATGAACTCAATACCTTGCCGGGCTTTACGAGCATCAGCATGTATCCAAAGCTCTGGGAAAAGGCCGGAAAATCATTTAGCGAGCTATTGACGGATTTAATTAATTTGGCATTTGAGCGCAAGCATTATCAGTAATTTTATTTTTATCCCATTGCTTTTTTGAGCCATCATTTTGCAGTACGATATGAATCAGAACCATATAAATCCGATTGATATCGAAGCATTTTAAGGAGTCAACTATACCTATGAAAGAAAACTATCTGATTTCCGTCCTCGGCAAGCAACAGGTCAATGGACAGTCGGATGAAATTGAAGTCAACACAACAGGCACTTACGTCCGCAAAGGCGATAAGCGCTATATTATGTATAAAGAATATGATGAAAATTCCCAGCCTACCAGAACCAACATCTTGAAAATAGAGGGAAATAACCGCCTCACTGTAATGCGCGGAGGGACGGACGGCACCCACCTGATTTTGGAAAACGGCAAGCGGTATCTTTGCCAGTACAATACCGGCTATGGGAATTTAATGCTCGGCATTTCAACCTCGGAACTGCAAAATCTTCTGACCGATAAAGGCGGCAGTCTGAAGGTTCAATATACGCTGGATATCAACTCCAGTCTTGCAAGCAGCAATGAACTTTATATTACCGTCAAGGAGGCAGAAAGCAAAGATGTCTAAATATGTAGGAATCGCAACCGAAGGACTTAAAACGGCTATTCTCGAATCAATTACAAAAGCACAGGAAAAAGGGACTCTGCCAAAAGGAGAAGCTCCTGCTTTTACGCTGGAAATCCCCGCTGACCACAGCCATGGAAACTGGGCCTCTAATGCCGCTATGGTATCCGCCCGGACTTTTCATATGGCTCCCCGCAAAATTGCAGAAGCAATCAAAGAGAACATCTCTCTTTCCGATACTTTCTTCGAAAACTGTGAGATCGCCGGTCCCGGATTCCTGAATTTCTTTTATAAGCCTAAATTTTACGCGGCGGTGCTTAATGACATCAATGCTTGCGGAAAAGATTATGGAAAAAGCAATTTCGGCGGGAAAAAGCGAGTCCTTGTAGAATTTGTATCTGCCAACCCCACCGGACCTATGCACGTCGGCAATGCCCGCGGAGGTGTTCTGGGTGATACCATGGCCGCCGTATTGGGCGAAGCCGGTTATCAGGTAGAACGAGAATTTTATCTCAATGACGCCGGAAATCAGGTCAATAAATTCGGTGCTTCTCTGGAATCACGTTATTTGCAGCTTTATCAAGGAGAAGATGCTGTATCTTTTCCGGAAGATGGCTACAAAGGGGTAGATATTATTGAGCATGCAAAAAGCTTTTCCCAGAAATACGGCGATCAATATGTAAAAGCTTCTTCTGAAGAACGCCGTAAAGCGCTGATCCAATATGCTCTGCCGCTTAATATCGAAGGATTAAAGCAAGATCTTCTCAAATATCGAATTTGCTATGACAACTGGTTTAAAGAATCCACACTTCACAAAAACGGTGAAGTTGAAAAAGTGGTCGAGCTGCTCAAAGAAAAGGGCGCCACTTATGAAAAAGAAGGCGCCACCTGGTTTAAAGGGGAAAATTACGGATCCGAAGATTTTGTCCTGGTCCGTAAAAATGGGATTCCCACCTATGTTGTTCCGGATATTGCCTATCATTACAACAAACTCGTTACCCGGAATTTTGATTACGCTGTCGATGTATTCGGCGCCGATCATCACGGCTATGTACCGCGTTTAAAAGGCGCTTTGCAGGCGTTAGGGGTAGATACTTCCCGTCTGGACGTCGTTCTGATGCAAATGGTTCGCCTGATGCGCGACGGCGAAGTGATTAAAGCCAGCAAACGCAGCGGAAAAGCGATTACGCTTGTCACGCTTCTTGATGAAGTCCCTGTAGATGCTGCACGCTTCCTCTTTAATCTGCGCGAGCCAACTTCCGAGATTGATTTTGACCTTGATCTTGCGGTTCAGCAGGACAGCCAAAATCCTGTTTATTATGTGCAATATGCACACGCGCGTATTTGCAGCATGATGAAGAAACTCAAGGAAGAAGAAAACATGGTTCCGCGCCCCTGCACAGAAGAGGAACTTGCTCTTTTGAAAGCTCCTGAAGAGTTGGAACTCATTAATATCCTTTCTTCTTATACAGATGAAATTATAGATGCTGCCAAAGAACTGAATCCTACCAGAATTACACGGTATGCGCTCAGCCTCGCTTCGCTGTTCCATAAATTCTATACCGCCTGCCGTATAAAGGGTGAAGAAGAACACCTTGCAGCAGCACGCCTGTTCCTCTGTCATGACACTGCCGTTGTTTTGGAAAATGTTTTGGCACTCTTAAAAATCAACGCTCCGGAATCCATGTAATTTTGATCACACAGAAAGGAGAATTTTGCCGATGAATCTTTCAGACCCCAAAACAATTCGGTCGATTTTATCTCGTCACGGATTTTCGTTTAGTAAAGGGCTGGGGCAAAACTTTCTGATTGACCCTTCTGTCTGTCCAAACATGGCAGAAGCCTGCGGTGCAGACAAAGGAGTCGGCGTGCTCGAAATTGGGCCTGGAATTGGTGTTCTAACAAAGGAACTTTGCTCCCGCGCACAAAAAGTAACTGCGGTAGAACTCGATCATCGGCTTTTACCGGTTCTTTCCGAGACGCTCTCTGATTTTTCCAACCTCCATGTAATAGAAGGGGATATTTTAAAGCTGGATCTTCCAGAGCTGTTAAAAGCAGAATTTCCCGGTTTGAAAATTGAAGTTTGTGCGAACCTTCCTTATTACATTACTTCTCCGGTCATTATGGGCCTTCTGGAAACAGATCTTCCCATTGATGCTATGACTGTTATGGTTCAAGAAGAAGCTGCTGAGCGACTATGCGCCCTTCCTGGGACAAGGGTCTGCGGTTCGGTCAGCGCAGCCGTCTGGTTTTATTCCGAGCCTGAGATTCTATTTTCGGTAAAGAGAAACTGTTTCCTGCCCAGTCCAAAAGTAGATTCCGCTGTGATTCAGTTAAGAATTCGCAGCAAGCCTCCAGTTGATGTTCCTTCTCAAAAAGCTTTTTTCAGAACCGTTCACGCCTGCTTTTCCCAGCGTCGCAAAACCGTGCTGAATTCCCTTTCGGCAGGATTATCCCTTCCGAAAGACAAAGCCAGACAGGCGCTTTCTGAAGCAAAAATTCTTGAAAACCGCCGTGCCGAACAGCTTTCAATGGATGAATTTGCGGCTCTTACACGCGCACTTTCAAAAGGAGAAATCATATGAAAGAGAAATCGGACAAACAGCTCAGCTGGATTTTTTTTGCAGTTGCCTGCGTTTGTGCACTGATTGGAATGATTTTGAGCCCTCTTGAACAAGAGGCTCTCTCTATCACCTTTTCCATGATTGCGGTAGTTATTGCACTCGGTGGAATTTTTCTTGCATTCGAGTCTCTAAAGCACTCTCAAAACCAATAAGGAGGAAAAATCGTTATGCTGCGAAAAGATAAGATCAACTACTATTTGGACATTGCCGAAACTGTTTCGGAACGCTCAACTTGTCTGAGAAAAATGTGGGGCGCGATCATCGTCAATAACGATGAGATTGTCGCCACCGGCTATAATGGCGCTCCGAGAGGTCGCGCCAACTGTTTGGATACCGGCGTCTGTATCCGTGAAAAATTAAAAATTCCGCGCGGAGAACGTTACGAAATCTGTCGTTCCGTCCATGCGGAAGCAAACGCGATTATCAGCGCCTCCCGCAAAGATATGATCGGTGCCACTCTTTATTTGGTGGGGCGTGATGCTGCCACTAAGGAATATGTAGAAAATCCATCCTCCTGCTCCATGTGTAAACGCATGGTGATCAACGCTGGAATTTTACAGGTCATTGTTAGAATTAATCGAACAGAATACAAAGCCTTTCCGGTTCATGACTGGATTGAAAACGATGAGTCTTTAAGCGGTACATTTGGATATTAAAAAAGCCTTTGCGGGGCTAACCCCGCAAAGGCTTTTTCTTTATCTTTTTGTTTTCATGCTGCCAATACAGCGGAACTTGAGCTATTCACATTGTTGCCATTCGCAGATGCGCGCGCTTCATCCGGTATTGTAAAGTCATCTGCTTTATCAAAATTCGAGAAGTCGATCTCAACATTTGCCGTACTGACATCGAATGAAACCCCAGAAGGAGCCTCGGACTGTGTCGTTGCCTCTGAAAATAGATTCTTTAGAACATCTGTCATATCCATCTGCGTTTTGACCAAATATCCGGTCTTGGAATCAATCCAGAAATTGACGGAAATGCTCCCGAGATTATTGTAAAGCTGTTCAAGTTTTTCCTGATCATCTCCAACAACTGACTTCAGCTCTTGAAGCAATGTATTGTTATCAAAAATTTTCTTTAAATTTTCTCCCGAAATAGTTCCTGTGATTTTGAGTGCATCCTGATCATTGACTTTTTCGGTGCCGGCTTCTTTAAAGTCCCCCGCAATTTCTGTATAAAGTTCCAAGTCCTTCGACGGATCCACTTCATTCATCATATCCGCAGAAACAGTCTCCCAACCGGAACCCGTATTGCAGTAGACCTTCATTTGATCATCCTGCTTTTCGCTGTAAATCTGCATCGTCTGCTTGCCATAAATACCCATATCAAGGGTTCCGTCTGCTTTTGTCTTTTGAGGGTCTTTAAAAGAAGTACAATCAAAATTCATCTTCATATCCAAATTCATATTCATCCCATTGGCAGAGACACCTATTCCAAAATCCATGTTTAGTTTACTGTTGGCACTCTGCACTTGGTTTGTCTTTTCTGCCGCTGCAGCCAACTTTTCTGCAGGCGTCTGTTTGTTTCCGCAACCTGACAACATTGTTCCCACGAATGCCAATGCTAAAATTCCAGTGATAACTCTCTTCATTTTTATCACAATCCTTTTCTTTTCATAAATTTTTCCAATATAAGAAAATAAAAAATTACACTGTTTTAAAAATCATCGAGCGGTCAATCTCCCCCAATGTGTGCGCTCCGCAAAGTTCCATTGTATCACAAAGTTCTGCCCTGAGCTTTTCCACATAAGTTTTGACCCCTTCTTTTCCACCTCCATAAACCATGGTAACAAAAGGACGCCCAATCAAAACACCATCCGCACCGAGGGCAAGCGCTTTAAAAACATCAAGCCCACTCCGAATTCCTCCGTCTACCAGAATCGTCATTTTACCGCCGACTGCATCTGCGATTTGTGGCAAAACTTCGGCAGTAGCAGGACACCCATCCAGCACCCTTCCACCGTGATTGGAAACAACAATTCCAGAGGCGCCTGCTTCCAGTGCTTTTTTTGCGCCTTTTACCGTCATGATTCCTTTTAAAAGGAACGGCTTCTGCGTCATATAGATGATTTCTCTGAGCTCTTCGACCGTTTTTCTTCCTGCCGGAGGATTGAGATTTTTTAAAAACGGAAGTCCTGCCGCATCAATATCCATCGCAATCGCAAGTGGATCGGCTTTCTCTGCAAGCTTCATCCGATCATTCAACGTCTTAGGGTCCCACGGTTTTATGGTAGGAATCCCCATCCCTCCGTTTTGTCCGATCACATTTGCCGCGCTCTCGAAGACTGCCGGATTTGTTCCGTCTCCAGTAAAAGCAGCAATTCCATTTTCCGCACACGCAGAAACTAGAATTTGATTGTAAGCAAGATCATCATATTTATCGCCGTAATGCAGCTGCATTGCACCAACAGGTGCTGCAAAAACCGGCAGGGAAAATTGTTTTCCAAAAAGAGAAAATGTAGAATCGGCCGGAGCATGGTCTCCAATCGTATCCAGATTGACGCAAATTTCCTGCCACTTCTGATAATTTCGAATAAAGACACTGCCGGTGCCCTTTGCACCGGGACCGGGGATTCGATTCTTACAGGCAATTCCATTACAAACAGGACAGGCTTTGCAAAAAGGCCCCATTTGTCCCTGCGCACTTTTTAAAATCTCTTCGTATGTCATTTTTTTAACTCCATCTTTATAAAGTTACTTTTATTTTACCAGCATTTCTCTTTGATGGCAACAAAAAGCGGTGCCGTTTTTCGACACCGCAAAAAATTTTATTCAGATGAATTTTCGCACTAACTCGCCCATTTCTTTGCAGGATACCTGAGGAAGCTGAGGCGAAGCAATATCTGCCGTGCGCGCGTGGTCTAACGCTTTTGTGACGGCTGCCTCAATCGCTTCTGCGGCCTCCGGCTCCTCTAAAGAATAGCGCAGCATCATGGCGCCGGAAAGGATCGTTGCGAGAGGATTTGCTTTCCCGGTTCCCGCAATATCAGGCGCTGAGCCGTGAACCGGCTCATAAAGACCTGCTTTGCCGGCACCGAGGCTTGCGGAAGCCAGCATTCCGATAGACCCTGAAATCATAGAAGCTTCATCGGAAAGAATATCTCCAAAAATATTGGAAGTCACAATCACATCAAACTGTTTCGGATTGCAAACCAACTGCATTGCACAATTATCCACATAAAGATTGGTGAGTTCCACTTCCGGATACTCCTCTGCCATGTCAGCGACTGTTTTGCGCCATAGGCGAGAGGATTCCAGCACATTTGCCTTATCGACGCTGCAGAGCTTTTCATTGCGCTTTATTGCCATTTCAAAGCCCTTGCGTGCAATCCTGCGGATCTCCGGTACCGAATATTTTTCGGTATCATAGGCATAAATGTTTCCATTTTTTTCTCCGCGGCCCCGCTCGCCAAAATAAATTCCACCGGTAAGTTCCCGCACAATTAAAATATCCAGATTTTCTCCAATGATTTTGCTCTTGAGCGGAGAAGCTTCTCTCAGCTGCGGGAAGATGACCGCCGGACGCAGATTTGCAAAAAGTCCCAAGGCACCGCGAATTCCAAGCAGTCCCGCTTCCGGACGGTTATTTCCGGGCTGATGATCCCATTTAGGCCCTCCAACTGCGCCCAAAAGGGTACTGTCCGCCGCTTTGCAGCAATCGATCGTTTCCTGCGGCAGCGGAACGCCTGTTGCATCAATCGCGCTTCCGCCTAAAAGTGCCTCCCTAAACTCCATCGAAAATCCATATTTTTCGCCTGCTTTTTCGAGCGTTTTCATCGCTTCTTCCACGATCTCCGGCCCAATTCCGTCCCCTTTGAGGACTGCGATATGATACGTATTCATTCTTCTGCCTCCTTCTGATTCCGTAACACTGCACGGTTTACCGCACAGATAATTCCTTTAATCGATGCCATACTGATATTTGGATGCACCCCAACACCAAAAATATCCCGTCCTTTGGGGTCCTGAAGCTGAATATAAGAAACTGCCTTACTGTCGGCACCGGCATCGATTGCATGCTCTCGATAAGTTACAAACCGATAATTCTTGATTCCGACCTGTTCCAACGCTTTAAAGAAAGCATCGATCGGGCCATTTCCAATGGCGCTGACCGGATGGTCTTCATGATGAAAACGAATATTTCCTTCGAAATGAACCGCAGACGGAGTATCCTCATCAGAATCGCTTTCATCGTCGCTGACCCGTTCTTCATAAAGCTTATAAGACTTGAGATGATAAGGCGCCTGCAGATCCAAATATTCTTTGCGGAAAATATGAAGAATTTCGCTGGGGATCAGTTCTCTTCCGGCAGTGTCACATGCTTCTTTGATTGCCGCACCAAATTCCGGATGCATCGCTTTTGGCAGATCGAATCCGAAGCTCTGCTGCATTACAAAAGCAGCGCCGCCTTTCCCGGACTGGCTGTTAATACGGATGATCGGCTCATATTCTCTGCCTACATCAGCGGGATCAATCGGCAGATACGGAACCTCCCAATAAGGAGATTCATGTGTATGCATATAATCGATTCCCTTTTTGATCGCATCCTGGTGAGAACCGGAAAATGCAGTAAAAACGAGGTTTCCCGCATAAGGATGGCGGTCATGGACCCGCATATTCGTACATTTTTCATAGACATCACGAATATGACGAATATTGGAAAAATCGAGGTGCGGGTCGATTCCCTGGCTGTAAAGGTTCATTGCAAGGTTCATGATATCCACATTGCCGGTACGCTCGCCGTTTCCAAAAAGCGTTCCTTCTACCCGCTCCGCTCCGGCCATCAGAGCAAGCTCTGTCGCTGCAACGCCGGTGCCGCGGTCATTATGCGGATGCAGACTAATAATTGCGCGGTCGCGTGCCTTTAAATGGCGAATAAAATATTCAATCTGATCAGCGTGGGTATTCGGGGTACACATCTCTACCGTATTGGGCAGATTCAAAATCACTTTATTCTCCGGCGTTGCCCCCAAAGTATCCAGCACCTTTTCGCAGATTTCTACCGCGTTATCCATTTCGGTGCCTGAAAAGCTCTCCGGCGAATACTCATAGCGAATATTGGCACCACTTCTTTTGATCTCTTCTTCCGTCAGGCGGCGAACCAGCTTTGCACCCTCTACCGCAATGTTGATGACTCCCTGCATATCCGTTTTAAAAACCACCTTACGCTGTAAAGTAGAAGTGGAATTATAAAAATGCACGATCACGTTTTTAGCACCCTTGATTGCCTCAAAGGTTTTACGAATCAGGTGCTCTCTGGCCTGCACCAATACCTGAATCGTCACATCGTCCGGAATCAGATTCTTTTCGATCAGTGTCCGGCAAATTTCATATTCGGTCTCTGAAGAAGACGGAAATCCAATCTCGATTTCTTTAAAGCCGATCTCAACTAGAGTTTTAAAATAAAGCAGCTTTTCCTCCAGGTTCATCGGATCTACCAATGCCTGATTTCCGTCGCGCAGATCAACACTGCACCAAACCGGCGCCTTATTGAGTATCTGATCCGGCCATGTGCGGTCCGGCAGAGAAACCGGCTGAAACGGAATGTACTTTTTATAACCCTCATACATCATCTTAAAACAGCTCCTTTTCTATCAATCAAACTGGTTTACCGGCCTTCTCTAAAACCAACCGAGAATTTCATTGACTGTGTGGATTCTCCCACAAAAAAAGTCCCAAAGACAGAAATTATTCTGTCTTTGGGACGAATCAATTCGTGGTACCACCCAAGTTCAGTTCCACAAAGGAACCCTCAGCAGCCTCTATCAAGGCCACGGCTCTGATAACGCTACCGTTGCGTCCGGCCCTAATAAATCGGAACCGGCGGCTCAGGGATGAGCTATCCGCATCAATCCTTCTGCCGGCTCACACCATCCGCCGGCTCTCTGAAAGAGGGACTCATGCCTTATTCCCGTCATTGCCTTTTTAAAATTGAATTTGTCTTATTATAACACCTGACCTTACTTTGTCAAGAGTCTTTTTTGGGAGTTTCTGGGTTTTTCTTCTGAGAGTCCTCTTTCTGTTTATCCTTTTCTCCAAATGCCTCATCGGCAGCTTCCCGCGCCGCGTTAATGATCTGGCGGGATATATCATCCGGATCAGCCTTTTCCCGCGGCGGAATTGTTTCGCAGACTTCTGCCACCATAGAACGCATCCAGAGTCCGGGAATAATCTGCATCGTATAGCCGCAGCCACTCTGCGTCATCCAATCATAAAATTTCGCGCGGGGCAAGCCATAAGTGCTGAGAATCGACATCAAAGAGCCGCCATGCGCCACAATAACAGCGCTGGTGGTGCCAGAACGAAGCATTCCGTTTACAATCTTTTCAAAGGCAAGGCAGGTTCTCTGCATAAAAATGCCGCCGGATTCTCCTCCCTCTGGGGTATAGGCTTTTCCCGACTCCATCCATTGGGCAAAATGCGGGTCTTTCGCAGCAAGTTCCTCTGCAGTCTTTCCCTCCCATTCCCCAAAGCTGATTTCTCTGAGGTCACGAATTAAAATTGGTTTCGCTTCCGGATAGAGGATCTTCATGGTTTCTTTGCAGCGCTTAAGCGGACTGCAAAAATAAGCCTGTGCTTTTGGATAATCATAATTTTGCTTTAACTTTTCAAGTTCCGCAATCCCCTCTTTGCAAAGCGAAGAATCGGTACTGCCGATATACTGTCCGAGAAGATTTCCTTCGGTTAAACCATGCCGAATCAAATGGATTGTATAAGATTGCATACTTTCCGCTCCTTTAGTGATTTGACTACAAAATACAGTGGGTTTACACATTGTTATTCTTACGATATAATATACATTACGTCATTTATAATCGACAAAAGCTGACAGGAGATTTTACCATGAATAATCATTTTCCGCGTATTTTAACCCTTCTGCGAAAAGAACGAGGGCTCAGCCAAAAAGAGGTTGCGGCCTCACTGGAGATCTCGCAAGCACTTCTTTCTCACTACGAAAAAGGAATTCGGGAATGCGGACTGGATTTCGTGGTAAAAGTCGCCGAATATTATAAAGTTTCCTGTGACTATCTTTTGGGGTTGTCGCCTCATCAAAATGGTGCAACGATCAAAGTTTCTGATCTTTCGGATGATGAGAAGCCAAATTCACGCAAAAAGCATGATGATGCAGATGACAATCCCGATCGAAAGCTCCTTGCAAGTTCTCTGAGCCTTTTATATCAAATTCTAAAAAGCTGTAACTGCGAGCCGCTGACCTCTTCGGTAACTGATTATCTGGAAACTGCCATATACCGCACTTTTCGGATTCTATATTCCAGCAATCCAAAAAATCCCCAGGCAATGTTTACCGTTTCACAGAATCAGGCAATCGGAAAGTCAGAAGCCTCTATGGTTCTTGCTTTGAATGCCGCACAATGCCTTGCATTGGGAGAAACGATCCAAGATAAAAAAGGACTTCCCAAAGACCATCTGCCGCAGCTGACGCCGGAAAAACTTTCTGCTGCCTATCCGAATCTTGCGCCGGCTCTTTTTTCCCTGCTTCAAAAAGCAGAAAATCATTTTTCTTAAAAAATAAAATATCTTTATTATTATAACGGTTTTTGCTTCTCTTGTAAATGAAGCTTCTTGATGGATTTTAAAAAGTAGAGAACCTCTTAAAAAGTTTTGTGAAAGGACTGATTTTTCCAATGAGTCTCCCTTTCCAGACCATTCTTCATAAATTCTGCTCTTATGAATGGATCTGCCGCTTTTTGATGACAATCGTCGGCGTTTTGGTCTGCGGATTTTCTGTGGGATTCTTTCAGGTGGCAAATTTTGGGACCGATCCTTTTACCGCATTTGCCACCGGGATCGCCAACTTTTTTCATGTATCCTATGGCACGTTATATCCGTGGCTTAATTTAGTCTTACTGATTGCCATGCTTTTTTATGGGCGTCATTACATTGGGATTGCCACGATTATCAACATCATTGGAATCGGTTTTATGGCCGATTTATCTAAAAGCTTTCTGTTGCAGATTACTCCCGCGCCCGACTTTATAGTACGGATTCTCTATCTATTAATCGGGATGATCATTCTTTGCCTCTGTGCCTCGATGTACATGACCAGCGATTTAGGCGTCTCTACCTACGATGTGGTTGCAATCTCCCTTGCAAAATTAAAAACTCCACTTCAGTTTCGTTTCTGGAGAGTCTTAACCGACTTTTTCTGCGTTTTGATTGGTTTTCTTCTCGGAGCCACCATCGGCGTAGGCACCATCTTTACCGCTTTCTGTATGGGCCCTTTCCTGCAGTTTTTCAACGAAAAGCTATGGGACCCGCTTTTTATTCGAATGAGAAGTGCCGATATTCACCGACAACGTAATCGGCAAAAGGATTTCGAAACAAATTCTAAAAATTAATACCTAAAAATACATAAAAAAGTCCGACTCTCTTAAAAAGGAAAGCCGGGCTTTTTATATAAAGATTCAAAAATTACTTTTCCTGAAGCATTCCGCGATACAACTTGATATATTCTTTTGCAGAACATCCCCAGCTCATATCACAGCGCATCGCACGTTCCACCAGCAGCTGCCAGCCTTCCTGATTCTGGTAACCTTCCAAGGCACGATTGATTGCACTGACCATATCTCCGCTCTGATAATTCTGAAAGGTAAAGCCATTGCCTTTGCCGTCTCCGCTGTCTTGGACAGAATCTTTGAGCCCGCCTGTTTCACGGACAATCGGAATCGTCCCATACCGCAGTGCAATCATCTGTGAAAGGCCGCAGGGCTCTGTTTTACTGGGCATTAGCAAAAGATCTGCTCCGGCATAGACTTTACGGGACAGTTCCGGAATAAATCCAATACAGGCACAGAGCCTTCCAGGATACTTATTCTGCATGTCACGGAAAAAGTTTTCATACTCCCAATCACCGTTGCCGAGAATGACAAACTGGATATTGGACTTCCACATGATTCCGTCCAGTGTTTCTTTTACAAGATCCAGTCCTTTATGACTTACCATGCGGGTAACCATCCCGATCATCGGCACATTCGGGTCCTGCATGAGTCCTAAACGTTCCTGCAGGGCACGCTTATTCTCTGCTTTTTTAGGAATATCGTCCACCGTATAATTCTGATAAATATCGGGGTCAGTTGCAGGATTATAGGAATTTGTATCAATTCCATTCAAAATTCCGGAAAGCTTCCACTTCCGCTCCCGCAAAATCCCATCGAGTCCACTGGAAAACCATGGGTCTAAAATCTCCTGTGCATAGGTCGGGCTGACCGTCGTTACACGGTTGGATGTTTCGATGGCACTTTTGAGCATATTAACGCAATCATCATATTCCAGGATAGAAAAATCGCTGTTTGGAATTCCCAATACATCTTCTACCAATTCTTTTCCATATTTTCCCTGATAAAGAATGTTGTGAATGGTAATCACCGTTTTAATTCCGCGATACCAATCATTATTTGCATAGAAAATGCTGTAATAAGTAGGCACCATAGAAGTCTGCCAATCATTGCAATGGATAATGTCGGGTTTAAAATCAATATACGGCAGCATTTCGAGAATTGCACGGGAAAAAAATGCAAACCGTTCTGCGTCATCATAATGTCCATAAAGTCCATGGCGCTTGAAATAATACTGATTATCAATGAAATAATAGATCACTCCGCCGGAACGTGCCTCAAAGATACCACAATATTGGCGGCGCCACGCAACCGGCACCGAAAGGCTGGTAAGAAAGCGCATTCCTTCGCGCAGATTCTGGGGAATATCCTCATAGAGAGGCATCACAACCCGGCAGCCGACCAAACGCTGACGGAGTGCCTGTGGCAAAGAGCCCGCTACATCCGCAAGCCCTCCGGTCGCAGCAAAAGGTCTCGCCTCGCTGGTGCAATAAAGAACTTTCATCTTCTAAAAAACCTCCTTCTGTCCTTTTGAGGGAACTTTTCAGCGCTTTTTCGTATCACGAAAAGATAAAAGTGATCAGACAACACTGCCCTTACTGATAAAGATCGGATAAGACTGATATCCTTGCAGAGAACGATCATTTTTCAGGACAACATCTTTATCGGTAATCACATAATTTAGTTGGCAATTAGACCCAATTTTTGTATCCTGCATAATCACGCAGTTATGTATCTGGCTGCCTCTTCCCACATGGACTCCGCGGAACAGAATACAATTTTCAACTTCTCCCTCAATCACACAGCCATCTGCTACAATACTGTTCTGCACGGAACAATCCAGGCCATACCGTGCAGGCATATCATCCCGCACCTTTGTGTAAATCGGGCGCTCCGCATTAAAAAGTTCCGCACGGACCGCCGGCTGCATCAGTGACATACTGGCTTCGAAATATTCATTGATACTGCAAAGATGACGGATATATCCGGTAAACGGATATCCACAGACTCGAAGGCGACGCACATTGCGCTGAATAAAATCGCGTTTAAAATCATAAAGATTCCGGCTGACACAGTCATCTACCAGTTCCATCAAAAGCTCCCGGCGAAGAATGGTCAGGCCGATCGCATAATTGCAGGCTCCCTGCAATTTTGGATCTATCAATACATCCTGAATCACACCATCCGGGTCCACATCGCAGACCAGCGGCGCCGGCAATCCACTGGGGACTTCACCGTAGCGATAAACGATCGTCATATCGGCCTCTTTGTCAAGATGGGCTGCCATCACATCGGAAAATTTAATATTGCAGACAAAATCCGCATCCATCAACACCACGTATTCTTCTTTGGAATTTTGAAGAAACCGGCGAATGGAAGAAAGTGCTTCTACCCGGCTGCTGGAATACTGAGAAGAATTTGCAGAAAACGGCGGCAGAAGAAACAATCCCTCACGTTTTCTGGAAAGGTCCCATGCTTTTCCAGAGCCCAGATGGTCCATTAAAGACTGGTAGTTTGCTTTCGTGATAACGCCGACTTTATTGATCCCGGAGTTCACCATATTTGAAAGTCCAAAATCGATCAAACGATACCTGCCGCCAAAAGGGACACTGCCCATCGTACGGATCTCTGTCAGCTCTCTCAGCTTTTCCTCATGAACGTTGGAGAAAATAATTCCCAATACATTATTTCCATTCATTTTGTCTCCACCCCTTCCAAAGTTTCTGAATCCACCATTGCTTTGGGAGGAATGACCGAATTAGGAGCAAGCGTACAGTTATCCCCGACTACTGCGACTCCCCACGCCGATTTATCTTTCATATCTTCCGGCCGTTCTCCAACAACAGAGCCTTTTCCGATTACAGAGTTTTCTGAAACGATCGCATACTGAACCACCGCATTCTCTTCAATACGAGTCCCAGGCATGATGATAGAATCCCGCACCACTGCTCCCGGCGCAATATAAACACCGGCAAACAGCACCGAAAAATCAACGGTACCATAAACATTACCGCCTTCTGCGACAATAGAATTCTGCACTCTTGCACCTTTCGCAATATAATGCGGCGGCATTACCGGATTTCGGGAATAAATTTTCCAATCCTCCTGCGCAAGGTCCATCTGCATTTTAGGATTGAGCAGATCCATATTGGACTCCCAGAGACTTTCAATGGTACCAACATCTTTCCAATATCCTTCAAAGCGATAAGCAACCATTTTTTCGCCGGCACTCAGCATCGCCGGCAGCACATCATGTCCAAAATCGTTGCTGCTCTTAGGATTCGCCTCGTCCTGTTCCAAATACTGCCGCAGTTTACTCCAAGTAAACACATAGATTCCCATGCTTGCCTGATTGCTTTTCGGAACTTTCGGTTTTTCATCGAATTCTTCGATTACACCATCCTCATCGGTATTGAGAATTCCAAAGCGAGAAGCCTCCTCCATTGGGACTTCGATTGCAGCAATCGTACAGGCAGCTTCCATTTTTTTATGATACGCAATCATTTTAGAATAATCCATTTTATAAATATGGTCGCCGGAAAGCACCAAAACATAATCCGGATTATACCGCTCAATATACGGAATGTTCTGATAAATTGCATTGGCAGTGCCCTTATACCAATCTGATTTTTTACTGCGCTGATACGGGGGCAGCACCGTAACCCCGGCATTCATACGATCGAGATCCCACGGCTGACCGGAGCCTACATATTCATTTAAAATCAACGGCTGATACTGAGTCAGCACGCCAACCGTTTCGATTCCTGAATTGACACAGTTGGAAAGAGGAAAATCAATAATCCGATATTTTCCTCCATAGGGAACCGCCGGCTTTGCCAGCTTTTTGGTCAAAACACCGAGGCGACTTCCCTGACCTCCAGCCAAAAGCATTGCCACGACTTCTTGTTTGGGCAACATGTTAATTCCTCCTTCTATCAAACCTCTTTACTGCTTTTTAAACGCGCAGAACTTTTCTGAGAAGTTATTCTGCTGGGCTTTTTTAAACTTTGCGGTTCTTGCTTTTTTCCTTTTTTAAAAGTTGACATTCTCTTTTGGGGACTGTGGCGTTTCAGCTTTAGATAGATTACCGCATACGGTGCAAGATGCAGTGAAATTGATTGTTCCTGATGATGCATCGAAAATTTCTTACTGCTTCTGATTCCGCTGCCATTTGTCACGCCGCCGCCGCCATATTCCGTGCGGTCTGTTGAAAAGATTTCCTCATAGATCCCGCTTTCGGGGACCCCAATCCTATAATCCGGATGATCCACCGGAAGAAAATTACAAACGATGATCAAATTTTTCTTTTTCTTGTCAAAGCGCTGAAAAGCAATCACGCTTTGGGTGTAGTCATCATTGCTGATCCACGAAAATCCATCCCAACTGAAATCGATCTCCCAAAGGGGCGACATTTTCTGATAGAACAGGTTTAGCTCGCGACAAAAGCGGTGCAGTTGTTGATGCTCCGGATTTTCCAGAAGCCCCCAGTCCAGTTCCTTTTCGTAGTTCCATTCGACAAACTGGCCGAGTTCATTCCCCATAAAACTAAGCTTTTTGCCCGGATGCGCCATCATATAAGCCATAAATGCCCGCACGCCTGCAAATTTCTGTTGTCGGTCTCCCGGCATTTTATTGATCAAAGAACATTTTCCATGGACGACTTCATCATGAGAAATCGGCAGAATATAGTTCTCCGAAAACGCATAGAAAAATGAAAACGTCAGACTGTCATGGTTAAATTTTCGGTAGATGGGATCCAGCGAAATGTAGCGCAGCATATCGTTCATCCAGCCCATATTCCACTTGTAATTAAATCCCAGTCCACCTACTTCGGAAGGTTTGCTCACAAGCGGCCACGCTGTCGATTCTTCTGCAATCATCATGGCCTGCGGACATTCTCTGAAAACCATTTGATTGAGCCGCTGCAAAAAAGCGACCGCTTCCAGGTTTTCTCTTCCGCCATCCTTATTTGGAAGCCATTCTCCTGCTTTTCGGCTATAATCCAGATACAGCATAGAAGCAACTGCATCCACTCGAATTCCATCGATATGATACTCTGTCAACCAAAATACCGCGCTGGAAATCAAAAAGCTCATGACCTCACTGCGGCCATAATCAAAGACCAGCGTGCCCCAATCTTTATGTTCTCCTTTTCTTGGATCACTATACTCATAGCAGGGTGTACCATCATAACGGGCAAGTCCTGCTATATCCTTTGGAAAATGTGCCGGAACCCAATCCATGATGACGCCGATTCCAGCTTTGTGGCAATCGTCTACGAATTTCATAAATTGATGCGGCGTTCCATATCGGGAAGTTGGTGCAAAATATCCAGTTACCTGATATCCCCACGAACCATCAAATGGATATTCCGTTACAGGCATCACTTCGATATGCGTATAGCCCATCTCTTTGACATAGGGAATCAATTCTTCCGAAAGTTTTTCGTAACTGAATGGATTTCCATCCGGATAGCGGCGCCATGAACCGAGATGCACCTCATAAATATTAACGGGAGCCGTATCGTGCGGATGACGGGACTTTTGTTTCTGCCAGTCATCATCGTGCCATTGATATCCGGAAAGCTCATAATAGCGGCAGGCAGTGCCGGGACGGGTCTCAAAATGGAACGCGTAGGGATCGATTTTATAAAGCTCTTCTCCCTCGCCCGTTGTCACACAAAATTTATACCGTTCATACTTTTGTAAGACAAACGGAAGCGTACACTCCCAAACTCCATCACTAATCTTTTTCATCGGTGCTGCCAGAGGGTCCCAATTATTAAAATCGCCTACCATAGAAACCGATTTTGCATTTGGTGCCCATGCACGGCACTGAGTTACTTCTTTTCCCAATTCCAGCTCTTTATGAACCCCTAGATACTGATATGTACGGCAATTGGTGCCTTGGTGAAAAAGATACAAAGGCAAGTTGTTTTCTTTTTTGCTTTTTTGCATATTAACAGACCTCTTTTCCACCTTTTTATTAGGTATTATTTATAACCTCATCATATCACATATCCCAAAAAATTCAAGCATTTTGTAAAACTTCTAGACTTTAATGGGACTTATTTTTTGATTTTTTAGTCATATTGATAAATATCATTCCTTTTTTAATCTGTAAGAAAATAAAAAAGATTTTTTTGATTTTTCGCGTGCGTTTTAAGAATAACAGAGCAGAATTAAAAACCTTGTCCAAATTGGTCTGCTTTGAGTAAAACTTTCGCGGTTTTCTAAATTTATAAAAAGCGCATCAAGAAGATAATTTCTTCCTAATGCGCTTTTCTTCTATCGGACAAAAGCCAATGTCCATACACTATGATAGCTTTCGTTTATCACGATATAAAAAGTTTTATCTACAGAACGAGATCGTTTAGCCTATCAGCACTCTCCTGCACGCTGCAGATGATTCCCTCTATGGACTTTGCTTTTTAACCGGTAACCTTGCTTAGGGCGGCCTATTTTGCCGTAAGTATTGCAAATCTCTGCTAGGTCAACAGATACCATGTACTGTAAATAGCGGTAGGTAGTCTGGTAGGCAAAGCCTGTGCTGTCCGCAACTTGATTCACGGTGAGAAACGTTTTCTGCCCCTGGAAAAATTCCATAATTCGCTGGAGAGTGGGTAGCCCAATCCCTTTTGCAAGAGGCAGTTCTTCTAAAGTTTCCGGCTTTTTCTGACTTTCCAACAAGCGGATATGCAAATGAATACGAGAGATCAAATCCGGAGCCTTGATAGGCTTAAGGGCAAAGTCCGTGGCTCCCGCCTCCAGAAAACGGTTCGCCACTTCTTGGCTTTCGTCGATGGTGAAAACCAAGATCGGCACCGTAGCAGAAAGATTCCGCAGACGGCGCACTCCTTCAATCCCGTTGACATTGGGCAAGTGATAATCAATTAAAACGAGGTCCGGCTGATGCTGTTGAAACAGCTTCAGTCCTACCGGGACATCCGGTGCCATCAAGGCAACCCAACCCTCAAAATCAAAAATTGCCTTTAGGGCATACCGGATATCCGGCTCATCGTCGATGGATAGAATTTTGATCGGATTATGCATAATTCTCCTCGCTTTCTGGAATTCGAATGGTTGCAACGGATCCCTTTCCCACTTCACTGGTCATTTCAATGGTTCCATGGTTCTGTTCTACTACTTGGCGTACAAAGCTTAAGCCCAAGCCATGGGAATTCCGGGTGGAAAAGCCGTCTTCCCAGATGGAATTTAAAATTTCTGCCGGAATTCCCTTTCCGTTATCTTTTACTTGAAAGCATACGTCTCTATTAGGGCTTTCGGCATCTAGCGTTACCAGAACGCAGATATCTCCTTCTCGGTCAGGCTCTAATGCATAGTATGAATTTTCTATTAGGTTAATTAATGCCCGCAAAAATCGGATCTCGTTGACTTCCACCTTAATTTCAGGCACCGAATTGCGGGTATGCACCAACGTCGCATACTCTGCATTCGAAATTTGTGCCAAAAGTGCCCGCGTGATATGCTCAGTAGTCACCACAGAGCGTCGGTCTTCATACAACACTTCCGAAATCATAGAACTCATGTGATCCATAGAATCTTCCACCCGAGTTAGGTATTCCAGTTCTCGGTCATTTTGTGGACAGCTTAATTTTACTACACTCACCAAAGCCTGTGCAGTAGTCAGCGGCGTTTTAAGGTCGTGAACCAGATGACGCAGCTCCTGCTGGGTACGTTCTTCCATGGCCTGCAATCGCTGCTTCGTGTGCATCCTCTCATTCTGTTCTTTAATCTCATTCATTTGCCGCAGGTTATTTTCATCCAGAATCAACTTGCACATCAGAATAGACCCCAAAAACAGTAGGAAAAACAGCAGTGTGGCAGCAAATTGCAAATAGGTGTCTGCCTCCATAAAATGAGAAATAACTTTGATATCCGTGGAAGTTTCTCCGCGGCCAAAAGGTAAGTTATCGAGGTCTGGCATTACGTCAAGAAGCTGCAGAGATATAATCATCAGGATTACCATCAGTGTCTTTTTGGAAAGGTTGACTAGGTTGAAATTGATCTTTTCCAGCATCACGAGCATGGCAATTAACATGAGGGCTGGTCCCCCAAAGTCATATCGAATATGATAAATTTGTCCAATTAAAAAATAGACAATGGGAATAATGGTACAAATCAGAAGTGCCCGCAAAAAAGCAACAGGCTTTCCTTTGTAGCTCATCTCTATGGACTCACCAATGAAGAAAGCGCCCACATAATGCGGAATACAGCGGATAGCGTTTAGAGCTACCAGTTTGAGTGCCGCATAAATGATATAAACCCGCTCCTGAGTGGCGATGGATTGGTACAGAATTTCGTAGATCTGAAAGTTTTGCACATTTACCAGATTTGGCATCAGAAGGCTCAACAGAACAAGAGAAATCCCGATGACCAGATTGCGCCGATCCATATGCTTAATTTGCAGATTACTCATCGCTTTTTCCTCCTGCTCCAATATAAAATCAAGATTGCCAAAGCCACCAGCAGAGTTATCACCACTGCCGGAACAGAATAGGTGACAACATAATAGATCGCGCTGGTTCCAGGTTCCGGCAGTGTAGCAGGATCAAAGGGCAGGCCATAATCGGTACATAACTTTTTAATATCGAGTAGATTGATAACCGGCAGTCCTTTATCGTGATAAAGATCCAACAAGCCGCTTTTCTCCGTCACCGGCGCCAACATCGTTTTCGGCCCCGTAACGCCATAAGTCATTTTCTTTCCGCTCACACCGATGGAAGTCATGTTGCCTCCTACCCCGATATAGCAGGAAATGGGGCCATATTCTTCGTAGAGAGCCATGCGCTCTTGAAGATTTTTCTGAAAATCGGGTTCCTTCCACAGAGTGATCCCCGAATTTTTGAGATTCTGCTCCACCTGATCTCTCAGCTTTGGGTCCATGCTAAGACCGCAGTCGCTGTCGCCGCCCAGTGTCACCCTCAGTACGTTGTCCGTCAGCAGTCCATCCTTAGCCAACAGTTTTAACATGGCCGGAAAAGTCAGCTCTGGGTTATTAGCCCCGTAAGTAGAAGCTCCTACGGAGGGAATCGTCAAAGCCTTAACCTTCATCTCCTCACAGGCACAAAGCACTGCCAGATTCATGGAAGGGAAAGAACCGGAGACCCCTACTCCTACCGTATCACCTTGCTTAACTCCAGACTTTTCTAAAAGCGCTACACATAGAGCAGCCATATCACTGTTTGCAGTGGTGCGTTTCGCTTGCAAGTCCCCTAAGGTGGTGGTGATCCCGTTGTATTCTTCCCCCAGCATACCGGTTCCGAAAACATCCTCAGGGTTCAAGGGAATGTTCCGCTCCTGCTTATAGCTTTTCACCGCATCCATACAGGCTTGCATGCGTCGAGCAGCCGCCAGCCTAACTTCGTAATCCGAAGTTTTCACCGACTTTCCGCCGACGCTGATACCCCAAACCGCCAGGCAAAGAGCAAGGAACAGAAAGGCAAGGGGAATTTCCCGCCGTGTCAGCTTTTGCTTCATGGCGCACCCCCCTACAGGCCCAACGCCGGGTGGCCAATCAGGAGCATGATGAGTGCCAAAATAGCCACCACAATGCCAAGAGACAAAATGGATTTTGAAAAGCCCTGACGTTCGAATTCCCGTGCCATGATTCCCGCTACCAGACAGCCGATCATGTTAGGGTGTCCCAAAAACAGACCGCTTATTGTTACCAGCCAGTCAATCAGAAAAGCCACCAGAATAGAGGCGGCAAAGCTCCTACGCCCATAAAGGATCATTACGTTGCCCATCAGCTTTACGATCCCCCAGGTGAGCAGCGCAATCAGCAGTGTGTAGAAAATGCGCTCCGGTGATTTTAGGTTGAGGGCGATATAGCCGGGTACCACCAGACCTGCTGGAGACAATTGGGTCAGTTCGGAAAAAAGGACACCGATGATCACTCCAAGAACCACAATATCATAATACATCAGGGGTTCCCTCCTCACGAATTCGATCCATTAGTTTTTTGCCTTCCATTGCAATGTTACCTGCCGCAAAAACTATATCTTTAGGTTGCAGAACAGAAAAGTCAATCTTTGCGGCGCTGGCATAAAGATGTACCTCCGGCATCCGGTCTTTCGAAATGCGCCGAGGCAGAATATGATTTAAAAGCTTTCGCCCGGATCCTAAAAGCCATAAGGAATCCGGTGCCAAATCACGCACCAACTCCGCCATCTGGATCGTACGGGAAGCCCTATCTGCCCGACTGTTTAGAAGCAAAATAAGCTTTCCTTTCTCGAACCCCAACTTTTTCTGCAGAGTCCCAAAGACTTTTAGTGTGGACTGTGCGTCATTAATAGAAAGCCCATTGATAAAGAGAGTTCCTTTGCCGATCCGATAGAAAGACAAGGCATAAGGATCCCTTTGATAAAAAGTATTCATGCCAAAGAGGGCTGTTTCCCGGCTTACACCCAATTGGTCACAGACTGCCAAAGCTAAAGCCACATTGTCCGGCCAATCAATCGTTGCCAAAGATTCTTCCGGTAAAACTTGAAAAATTCTTGTTCCAAGGGCTTGTGCATTTTTGGCCAGCACATCGAATTGTTCCTGCTCGGCAGTAAACAAAATACCAGCCTTAGGAATCGTATTAGACAATGCCTCGGCAATCTCCGGCAACGCTTCTCCCATCACATCCGTGTGATCCAACCGCACATTCGTGATAACACCGATGTCTGCCCGCACCATTCGGTGCTGGGAAATATTCTGGTACGCTGTGTTCACCGCCATACATTCGATCACAAGCACATCAGCGTGCTCCTTAGCCGCCTTATGTAAAATCTGCAGTTGTTCCCGAATATTAGCTGCCCCCCGGCGGTGAATCAGTTGCTCCACCCCATCCGTATTAATTGTCATGGGTAAGGTTCCGGTCGTTTTGCAAAGCACCTGCAGTCCTGCGCCCCGCAAACCGCCGTCAATCAGACGAGTCGTACTGGATTTTCCACGGGTTCCGTTCACATAGACTACATGCTTTATGGCACGGCGGTCTTTTATAGCCCGTCGATTTTCCCAGATTAAGTAACCGAAAAATACAGCTGCCAAAATCAAAATTACCCCGATAGACTTCGTCATCGCGGTACCTCCTTTTCCTCCATTCCATACCAGTTCAGAATGAAATGGATCAGGGCCAAGTGATCTCCTACCCGACGCTCGAGAGGATACCCTCGGAAGGTTTCTATCGTCAGAGCCGGAATATTCAGCTTTTCGGTAACGGTCCGGTTGATGCTCCCAGGCATACCGGGCCCGTAAAAGTTATAAGGTTCGGAGCACAAGGTTCCGGCAGCGGTATCGGACAAAATTGCGTCCACTAAATCTTCGATACCATCCATTTTCGTAACAATAATGGAACTTCCCAGATAATCCCAATTTTCTTTCTTAGGCAAAGCCTCATGGAGATCCACCACCAGTACAGGCTGTTCCCGCTGGATCAGCTCCCACAGTTGCGCCGCCAGTCGCTCGCTGGGATCTCCCTCCTGGTTACCGGGAAACAAGCGGTTCAGATCCCAATTTTCCGCCGTATAGCGAACATCATGTTTGGCACCGTAAACGTTGGCGGGTGACAAAATGTACAGCGTACCAGCTTTAATCCGAGCTGTATGTTTTAGCCGATCGGCGGCTTCCCAACCGGCGGTCTCGTCGCCGTGGAGTCCTCCAACTACCACCAAACTGGGGCCGGGACTGCTGCCTTTAAGGGCTATCAGTTCGGTTTCCATGTCTGTCCCTTGAGCCAACAGACTTCTAGAGATCGTTGAAAAAGGAGCAGAATCACCCGGTACCCCGGTCAAGATCAAGCATAGCAAAAAGCACAGTAAAATGCTACCTTTGCGCAGGAGAAAATTTGGAGCCACTGTGATCTCGCCTCCATTTGATGATTTCTTAATGGAGATTCCGAATGCTTTTGCAAAATGAAAGCTATTTATTAACTATTTATATTACATTATAGTACGTCATCCAATAAGTAGCAAGAAAGTATTTATTTTCCTTTAAAAAACCGGTGTGCTCCCGGATTTTAAAACCCTGGATTCACACCGGTACAGTAAGGATGAAAAAGAATAAAGTTGTACTCAGTTTAAGAAGGAACCTAAATGGGGACCACCCAGTTGAGAGGGGTCAGCATCAGTAAACATTTCCTCATATCCGGGAACATTTTCAAAGCTGACTACCTTGTCGCTGTGGATAGAGCTAAACGCTTTTGTATATTCAATGATTCCCTGCAGATGACGACCGACGCGTTCTTCAATCGGATGGCCTGTTTCATCATAGGGAACATAGACAAACCCTAACTTTGCAGCACTGACATAAAATTTATCCTTGCCGGTCAAAGCCATTTCTTCATTGGTAGCACCGCGCAAACGGCCCTGAGAAGCATTCGGAGCTTCCATCAGAATTGGATAGGTATCTGTATAGTCACCAAGTTCCCGATGACTCAAGCCATGTAAGTTAGTAGGTGAAGGCTCCAAGCTCATAGTGATGCCTTCCATTTCCAATTCCAACATACCCTCTGCAGCGAAGTCCATGGACTTTTCGTGGGCAACCGTCGCATCATTAACCGGGTATTCTGGAGATGACTCATGCAAATCAAATGTCAGGTTGACGCCCTCTTTTTTGATCAGCTGTACAATGGCATAAGCAGTCTTTTCCATTAAATTACCGTCGGGTCTGCCGGGGTAACAGCGGTTCAGGTTTCGAGTCTCGGAACCGGACAGTTGCTGGCCGGAGCCCGCATGGATATACACATCCGGATCTGGCCACTGGTCGACTGGGTTTGCCGCACGAGATCCATAACGGAACTGACGTTCCTGTCCATTTTTATTTATAAAGTGCAAATACTGTGGAGAAGCCTCCTGGGCATCATTGTTTGTAAAGCCACTGTTGCAGGCTCTGGGAATCACATAAACGGTACCTTGATCCACTTTGGCATTTTCCAGAAACGTCACAGCCGCTAAATAGCCGGCAGGTTCGTTCGGATGAGTACCGCCCAGAAGCAGCATAGAACCGCCGGGTTTAGAACCCTTGAACACATAAATCGGCGTATCTGCATAGGTACCTTTCAAATCTCCAAAGTAGTCACTCAGCATTTTGGTCTCTGTGACGTTGGCGCTGGGATGCAGCGTATCCGGTGCTTTAATATCCATGAAGTTTTTACCGGTTACAGCCGCAATTGTAAGCGCTGCCACGAGACAGATAGTCGCTGAAATAACATTCTTCTTACCCATAAAGTCGAATTCTCCTTTCTTATTTAATCATCAGAAAACGTAAGATTAGCGGAATCACCACAAGAGCAGCGTTTGCCTGGAGCGCAACCTTCTTTTCCGTGAACAGATTCCAAATCGTAAAAATTAGAACAAGTGCTACGATTGCACGGTAGATCAGTGTAATTATCATATCGCTTCAGATCCTTCCTTATATAATCTTCGCCAGTTGTGGAGAAAATATAATGATAACGACTGCCCAAACGATCATAATGATAGAGGGAATGAGGCATTTTTTGAGGATGTCCGTATACTTCTCAATACCAACAACCTGCGCCGCAAAAATACCAGCCAGCGCAGTAGGAGGCATCATATCTCCCAAAGAGGCAATAAGAGAGATGGCCGCCGCGGTGATAACCTGGTTTTTCGCCAAAAATGCCAGCAAAAATGGAA
The DNA here is from genome assembly GCF_053613275.1 of Caproicibacterium sp. NSD3. Lineage (NCBI taxonomy): Bacteria > Bacillati > Bacillota > Clostridia > Eubacteriales > Oscillospiraceae > Caproicibacterium > Caproicibacterium sp. NSD3. Next base: position 329,826 of record NZ_CM132119.1, on the reverse strand, counting down.
CGCCCAAAACAGAAGATGCACCATAAGAAGATACCGCGCCAAACAACGGGATAGAGATCGCCATGGCCAAATAACGCCATGCGTCCGGAATGCTTAGGCAGACGTTCACGATGAAACCGCGCACGCCGGTGAGAGTCATGATCTGAATGAACATTCCTACGCCCATCAGAATGCCAAGCACGGGAAGAACCGTGTTAACAGCTTCTTTGGCGGTCTTAAGTACGGGAACCTTCTTACCGGTAAACAGACCCACAATAGCACTGATAAGAAAGACCAAAGGCATCCCCAAATCCGGGATAGCAGGGACGGCTTTGTTCAGAATCATGAGGAATACACAAACTAGAATCGGAATATAATTTCGGAATCCATATTTCTCACGGGATTCGGTATTCATCCGCTGCCGAATTGCCTCATAGTCCAGATGCTTAACATATTTGAAGCCAAACATCAGTACAAACAAGAACGCCAGCGGAAAAGTAAGCAGTGCCAGCGGGCCTTCAAAGCCTACATAGGGGATGTCGACGCCTCCGCCAATCAGCATAGCCGGAATATTGACCGGAGGGGCGATCATTCCTAGGATTCCCCCCATGGCAATGATACAACCGGTCTCCAGTTTTGGAATTCCCATCAGAATCAGAACCGGCATCATAATGGAACCGGCAGAGAGAACTGCCGCAGTGGAAGAACCTGTAATCATACCAGGGAACATGATAACCAACATAATAAGGCACAAAAGTAGTGCCGGAACTTTGTGGAAACGCTCCACGATCATACAGGACAGTGCGTCAAGGGAACCGTTTTCCTGCAGGACTTTCATAAAGATCATGGCGCAGGCAATTACTAGAATCGTATCTACATAAGAGAATGTCCCTTCAACCAAGTGGCGAAGTGGAATTCCTTGGCCGCCGATCAAAGCACCTACAATGGCAGAAATCACCATTGAGATACTCACCGGCAGCTTTAGCCAAAAGCAACCGCCGGCGAACACGACGACCATGGCGATGAAAATAATTAATTCAATGCACATGCAAAAACCTCCTTTAATAAGAAAATCTGCCGCCGTTCATTTATCTGACGCAGTGGCAGATTTTCATGCTAGGGATATAGTGAGAAGATATAAGAAGAAGTTTTACTTAAAAGCAGTTTTAAGAACATCTGGAACATCCGTTATTTTATCAACCGTATCCATCGGAATGGATTCGGAAGCCGCCAGGCCTTTCATGAGCCCGTCTTTATCTCCGTCAGCTACTACAATCGCATAGTCGGCTTTGTCAAAAGCGGGTTTAATAAACTTGTCGGACAATTCGCCGCGGCGGGTTTGACCGCCGGTATGCATAGCAATAATCTTCAATCCCTTAGCTTTCGCAGCGTCGACCAGTTTTGCAACTCGGGCTAATTCCTGATCTGCATCAATACCAGCAGCACCGAGACCTTTGGAGGAACCGCCGATCGCCAGAACCAGTGTCTTGGCATTTCCAATCGAATCCGCAGTGGCTAAATGGTCGGTCGTGGGGTCCATGTTAATCTTTTTAAATAAGGTTTTGACCATTTCTACATCAGCGCTCTGTCCAACGGAAGTCAGCAGGATCGGCTGCTCCGCGATGGGCTGCTTTAATCCTTGCACGCTGGCAGAAGCAGCGCCGGAAGCAGCAGATGATGAAGTAGTGCCGGAAGTAGCAGTGGAATGTGCCGCACTCTGCGCCGCAGAGGACGTGCCACCAGACTCCCCGCAAGCCGCCATAGAGACGGTCATCATTAGAGCTGCCGCAAACGCTAAACCTTTTTTGAGTTTCATAATTGTTTTCCTCCTGAAATTTTACTAAATGCCGAAAAGTGCCGGAAATTTTTCCTTTTTACAGGAAACCTAATTAAGATCAGAGTGCTTAAAATCCTAAAGCTTTACCGTCACGTCTAGGATCAGCCGCACCTTCAAGAGTACCGTCATTCTTGTACAAAACAGCCTGAACAGCACCCATGCCGCGGTTCCACTCTTCTGACGCTTTCATAGTATGACCAAGTTTAGTGAGAGCGTCGACTACATCGGAGCTGATGCGGGTTTCATAACTATTTGTGTTGTTGCTGTAACCGCTGATACGAGGTGCATCAACAGCTTCCTGCATGCCCATGCCATGGTCAACCACCTTAGAAATTGTCTGTGCAACGGTGGAGATGATGGTTGTGCCGCCAGGAGCGCCAAGAACCATCAGAGGGGTTCCGTCTTCCTTCAGAACAACAGTTGGGCTCATAGAGGACAGTGGGCATTTGCCGCCGGCGATGCAGTTCGGGCTCTTGGCATCGGGGGAAAAATCACCCATCTCGTTGTTAAGCATAAAGCCATAGCCATCAACACATACACTGGAGCCAAAATAGCCGTTTACTGTTTGGGTAACAGAAACCATGTTGCCTGCTTTATCGGCAATGGAAAAATGAGTCGTTTCCTGATGTTCATAAGCGAAGGGATCGCCGGCATCGACGGTCGCAGCGGACTTCTTGGTATCGATGAGCTGAGCGCGTGTCTTTGCAAACTCTTTGCTCATAAGGCCCTTCAGCGGAACATCGACATATTTCGGATCGCCCATATACTTAGCGCGGTCTGCATAAGCAAGCTTGAAAGCTTCAGAGAACAAATGGAGCTCGTCAGCGGAGTTTGCCTGCATTTTGGGCAAATCAAAATTCTCGAGGATGTTGAGGATCTCAATAATAATGGTTCCTCCAGAGGATGGAGCCGGAGAAGAAATGACCTTGTAGCCGCGGTAGGTTCCCTCAACAGGATCAACATCTTTTACTTTATAGTTAGCCAGATCATCCATGGAGAGCAAGCCATTATACTTGTTGTTCATCTCGACCATCTTCTGGGCAATTTCTCCCTTGTAGAATCCATCGGTCCCCTTGTCGGAAATAATCTGTAAAGACTTGGCGTAATCTTTATTTACAAGGTTCTGTCCAACCTCATAGGGCATACCATTTTCGCCAAGGAACAATTTTCCAAACTCTGGAAACTTCTGCATGTTTTCATAACAGTTCGTCATATCATCGGCCAGGGTGGGGGTTACGGTAAAGCCCTTATTAGCCAAATCGATAACAGGCTGAATAACATCTTTACGATTCTTAGTTCCGTATTTGTCCAAAGCATACAGCATACCGGCAACTTCGCCGGGAACACCAGTCGACTTGCCGCCGACCATATTGGCGTTGTCTTTCACTTTGCCGTCTTGGCCTACTTCCCACATTGCAGGAGTAGCGGCGCTAGGAGCAACTTCACGGAAATCGACAAAGTGGTTGGTCCCATCAGCCAGATGAATGGTCATGAAACCGCCACCGCCGAGGCCGGAGGAATTGGGTTCAACCAAACCGAGAGTAAAGGCCGCTGCGACTGCAGCGTCAACTGCGTTGCCGCCCTCTTCCATAACCTGGCGGCCAATTTTGGAAGCTTCATACTTGCCGGTAGAAACGACACCTTTTTCGCCTGTATCATTTCGTCCGGTACGAATCATTTGTTTATCGGCATCAAACAGCTTAAAATCATCCAAAGATGTGTAGGAAGCGCTGCCGCCCTGAGAAGCAGTAGAGGATGCTGATGAAGTGCTGGGATTCGTGCCACAACTAGTAGCAGAGAGTAACATGGCAAATGCCATAAGCAGGGATAATGATTTCTGAGTCTTTTTCATAAATTTCCTCCTTTTCTATTTTGGGTGCCCAGTATACCTAACGGGTAACATAGATTTGGAAAGGATTTGATTGCTCAAAATTAGCAATTTTTCCTTTCTTGTGCTATTTGTAAGTTCAGTATATCACAGTCAATTTTTGAAAGATATTTTTTCTCTTATTTATCTCAAAAATAATTTACACTTCATTCATGATTTACACCCTACGTTCACATAATTATGTAATGTGTTATTATATTTTTAACATGTTAATAATTTCTAGCGATTTTATTCTTTTTTCCCCAATTTTATCGTTAATTTAATGCTATTATTTAATATTAATAGCTATAGCAGAGCCATATAAAATCCAAATTTTTTAAAAAAATTCTTTCTAAAATTAAGAAATTTGCAAGTTTTTTTATAATTTATTCAAATCAAAGGCAGTATCACAGCGTCATACTGTCAGGTTGGCCATGTCCTAAAACTAAAAAGGGATATCACCTATTTGTAGATGATATCCCTTTTTTATAATGTATTTGTTATCTTTAATATACAGCGATTTTGGCACGCCTTTTTTCAAAAAAGTTGAAGCTGCTTACATAGTTGACTCCCTCTGTGTCAGCATCGCTGAAAAGCTGACATGCCGAACAGCAATCGGCTGAGATTTGTCCGCCTCAATCGCAGTAATCGCCATATTTGCAGCGCTGACACCGATTTCAAAGCCCGGAAGCTCCATAGAAGTCAAGGTCGTTTCCAGCATTTCACCTATCCTGTATCCAGTCATACTGACGACCCGAATGTCTTGCGGCACTCGAAGACCGTTTTCCTTTAGCGCACGCAGAACCCCCATCCCCTGAGCATCTGTTGCCGCAAGAATGGCATCCAGTTTTGCATTTTGATCGAGCAAACGCTCCGTGCAATCATACCCGTAGATCGCACCACGGTTCTTAGAAGGAAGCTCCACTGTGATCTCTTTTAGTTTATTTTCGCGGATGGCCTTACTGTAACCTTCGTAACGTTCAGCATAAGGCGAAATTTGCATAGAGCCATTAATCAAACCAATATTCCGGCAGCCCTTGCTAATCAAATGTTGAACCGCTTGATAACCAACACTGACGTTGTCAACTGTAACACTGCAAAGATTTGGGTCCAGCTGCCGAATTACTTGAACAATCGGCATCCCATCAACACTCATATCCCGAACCAACCGTTTGTTGTACCCGGTACCCGCAATAATCATTCCATCGACCAAAGTGTTTCTCAGGCGGTTCAGACATTCTTTTTCCGTGATCTTATCGTCATCGGTATTGCATAAAATCGTCGAATAGCCACGCTTTTGAGCTTCATCCTGAATTCCGGCAGTCAACTCCTCAAAAATTGAAAAGGACAACTTGGGGACAATGACCGCAATCGTATTCCGTTTTCCCTGCCGCAAACCGCGCGCAAGAATGTTGGGCTGATAGCTAAGCTCCTCCACCGCTTTTATAATGCGCGCCCGAGTATCCGGATGCACATAGGAGGTGTTGTTCAGTGCACGGGACACCGTGCTGACATCCACGTTTGCAAGTTTTGCAACATCCTTTAAGGTAGCCATATTCACAACTCCTTTGATGAAACCTCCAATTTCTTTAACTGACACCAATATTATAGCAAATAGTTGTCTATATGCAATCGTTTGCATGAAATTAATCTTTCGAAATTTTCCGTCTATCACTCTTTTTGGCCTTTCATTATAATTATCACTAAATAGTTTACACTTATTTGTTGTAAATAGATAATTTATACAAATATTTGCATGTAATATGCAATAACTTGCAGAAGAAAGTAAAATGATTGACGACAAGATTCCCTTGTGGTACAAAATAATTAAAGAGGTGCAATCGATTGCATAACCAATTCAAAACAATATGATAAGGAGATTATTCAAATGGCTAAGGTAAAAACTTTCAAAACGATCTTCCCGGCGGTCTCTGTTCCCCTAAATGATGACTACTCCATCAATGAAGAAGAATTCCGCGTATACCTTCGGTGGATCAAGAGCTTCTATGACAAAGGGATTCAGGGAATTGTCTGCAACGGACATACCGGCGAAGTCACCGGACTGACCAGAGCCGAGAGAAAAAGAGTCGTTGAAATCTGCGCCGAGGAGTGCGGAGATAAAATGACGATCATTTCTGGTGTCAACTGCGAAAACACGGCAGAAACCATTGAGATGGCAAAGGATGCAAAAGATGCTGGCGCGGACGGCATTTTGCTGATGCCCCCTCACATGTGGCTGCGTTTTGGAATGAACCCCAACGCTCCGTTTGAATACGTCAAAGATGTTGCTGAGGGCGCAGACATTGATATTATTATTCATCTGTATCCTGCCACCTCCAAGGCGTTCTACCCGGTAGAAACTCTAATCAAAATGTGCAAGGAAATTGAGCATGTAAAGTGCATCAAGATGGGCACACGTGTTACCTCCATTTACGAGCACGATGTTCGCGAATTGCGCAAACAGTGCCCGGACATTTCCTTGATCACTTGCCACGACGAAACCTTGTGTGTCAGTTGGTTCCCCGGCATGGACGGCGCACTGATTGGCTTTGCAGGCTGCGTGCCTGAACTGATCACCGAAGCATGGGATGTTTTCAAGAATCCCCAGAAGCATACACTCAAGGAAGCACAAGACGCATCCAACCGTATTTATCCGATCAGCCAAGCAATTTATGGCGGCGGCCAACCTTCCGGCGAAGCACATGCAAGACTCAAAGAAGCACTCAAACAGCGCGGTATCTTTACGTCTGCACTTATGAGAAAGCCGGTTCTTCCTCTGGATCAGAATCAGATTGACTGGGTTGCGAATGGCCTGAAGCTCAGCGATCTGCCAAAGGTTGACATGGAGCAATATAAATAATATGGTTGTACTGCGCAGTCTGCAGTTAAAATCGGATATGCGCGGTTCTAAAAACAAGTAAAATTGGCAATGAAAAGGCAGGCATATATCAGAACATATTTATTTTCATGCGCGCCTGTTTTTCTGCCCCTTTTCTCAACAAACAAGAAAGAGGAGTGCACTATGGCTTACGAAAAAGTAGATATGAGCAAACCAGTGCCCGAGCGGCTTGGCTTTGACCCTAAATCGGTCAAAAAGCTCTCCTTCCTAGAAATGCTCAAAAAGGTCGGTCCCGGAATCATCGCAACCGGCATTGTCATCGGTCCCGGAAATATTACCACCTCCGCCATGCTGGGTGCAAACTACGGATACACAATGATGTGGCTGCTGATCCCCGTCATCGTTATGGGCATCACTTTCACCATGGCATCGTATCGAATTTCCACTATGACCGGAATGCCCGTCATTCACGCAATTGACCATTATTTTGGCCGTGTCGCTGCCGCGTTTTGCGGCACAGCACTTTTTCTCGCCTGCTTCTTCTTTACACTTGGCAACATTACAGGTACCGGTGCAGGCATGACCCTGATCTTCGGTTTTGACTGGAGAATCGGTGCGCTTATTATGCTCGCTGTGCTTGCATTCTGCTACCTATCCAAGGGTGTCTACGGCAAAGTTGAAAAGGGAATTCTGATCTGCATTATTGGAATGATCATTTCCTTCTTTGCAACACTGGTGGCGACCGGCGGCCCGAATTGGGGCGCATTCGGCCAAGGCTTGACCAACTGGAAGTTCGCGGATAACTCCTTTGCTACAGCGCTCGGCTACATCAGCACTAACGCCGCCGTCACAGCGGGTATTTACGGCACTTATCTCGGCTTTGAAAAGAACTGGAAAAAAGAGGACCTTTTTAATGGTGCAATGCGCACAGATGCGATTTTCCACATTACAACCGTCGTCCTGATCTCTGGTTCCATTGTTTTGGTCGGTGCCATTGTTCTGAATCCGAATGGCATAACCATTAAAGCTCCTGCACAACTCGGGGATCTGCTTCGCCCATTCCTTGGCAATGCCGCTCCCATTATTATGGGCGTTGCCATTATCGGAGCCGGCTTCTCTTCCTTACTGGGAAACACTCAGCGCGGTGTTGTTCTGTTCAATGCTGGTGTCAACAAGGAAACCGCGTTGGATTCTAAGGCTGTCAAAGTACCCTGCTTTGTATGCCTTGCCGTCGCATCTGTGATTTGCTTTTCATACGGCGGATCTCCAACACAGCTGATCTTTATCGCAAATGTTGCAACCTCGATTGCAACGCCTGTCGCTGGACTTTTCATGGTTTTGATTCTGTGGAAAAAGGAACTGTTCAATGGCTATAAAGCACCAAGAGTATTGCAGATTTCCATGACCGTCTGCTATCTTTTCGCAGTCTATATGACCATCAACGCACTAACCGATCAAATTCCAAAGCTCATTCATTCCTTCTAAAAACAGCGCGGACATACATCATACTTAACCTTCTTTAAGCCGTCACCTTCTTAAAAGATGACGGCTTTATTTTTATAAACCAGAGGAATAAACATGCGGCTTCAATAAAATAAAAAAGCACCCCTTATTAAAGCATAAAAAATACTCTAATAAGGGGTGTCGATTATTTGTTATACGATAAAAAAGCCATTATCAGGCATGGTCAACTTTGCTCATATGCTCAATCAGCATAAGAACCTTGTTGCTATAGCCCCATTCATTATCATACCAGGAAATCAATTTGACGAAATGATCATTCAGCATAATCCCGGCACCGGCATCAAAAATGGAGGTATGCGGATCGCCCAAAATATCGGAGGAAACAATTGGATCTTCGGTATAAGCCAAAATTCCCTTCATTTGTCCTTCGGAAGCTTCTTTTACAGTCTTGCAGATCTCATCATAAGTAGTGGATTTTGCAAGGCGGCAAGTCAGGTCAACTACAGAACCGTCCAAAGTCGGAACACGCATGGACATACCGGTCAACTTTCCTTTAACATCCGGGATAACCAAAGCACATGCTTTAGCAGCACCAGTGGAGGAAGGAATGATGTTACCGGAAGCCGCACGGCCACCGCGCCAGTCTTTTTTAGAAGGTCCATCAACGGTTTTCTGGGTTGCTGTAGTGGAATGCACCGTTGTCATCAGGCCTTCAACAATTCCAAAGTTATCGTTGATTACTTTGGTGAGCGGAGCTAAGCAGTTTGTCGTGCAGGAAGCATTGGATACTACATTCATATCGGAAGTGTAGGTCTCCAGGTTTACGCCGCAAACGAAAGTTGGGGTATCCTTGTCCTTTGCAGGAGCAGAAATAACAACCTTCTTTGCACCGCCTTTCAGATGTGCGGAAGCCTTTTCAGTGGTTGCAAAAACGCCGGTAGACTCTACCACATATTCAGCGCCAATTTTTCCCCACGGAATATCTGCCGGATCTTTTTCTGCAAAAACAGCAATCTTCTTTCCATTGACAATAAGCTTGTCCCCATCATCACAGATGTCACCATGGAAGCGGCCATGCATGGTATCATACTTTACGTTATATACCATGTAGTTCGGCTCCATAAAAGGATCGTTAATCCCCACGACCTCAAATTTGTCCGGCTGTGCAACCGCAGCTCTAAAAACAAGACGACCGATGCGGCCAAAACCATTGATACCGATTTTAATCATTGGATTTACCTCCCGAATTAATTTCTGCCATTAGTGTATCGCATTTTTTGGTAATTTACAAGTATTTACGGTGGAATCAGCACATTGTCTAAAAATTATCAATGTTTATTTACGCATTTAATGATTCCCGCTTTTGAATAAAAAATTCGGTTTTGCTTCATATTCCTTCTGCAAAAAATCAAGAACGGTTTCATAAGAAGAAATCGGCGTCGTTTTTAAAGTTTTCAGAATCACAATCACATACAGAGACATCGGGAACAATAGCCCATGCATACCGGGCAAGGTTTCCCCAGTAGGATTACAGGAAAACAGCATTGCACAAAGTTCCGGCAAAGAAGCGGAGAACCCAAAAAGTGCCGCTGCAAGTCCCGCACGATAAAACGTAGGAAGAGACGGTGCTCCGATTCCACAAAGAATTTTTGCCTGTTCAAAAAAGAAATACAGAAAAAAGCAAAATGCAATCGTTAAAAAGAGGCTTTCCGGTAAAAGAATCTGCGCGGAATTTTTACGGAACTGAACAATCAGTACTGCTGCACACCAAAGGCATGGCAATAATGCCAGATAAGGATGATCTTCATAAAAATTCTGCCCGGCACCACTTGCACAGCCAAGGACTACCAGCGAAAGTCCGGCTGCAATTCCCAAAATCAAGAGGAGGATTGTCTCTATCGTAAAAGAACCGACAGCCGCATAAATAGACTGAATAATCAGGCAAGCACCGCATAAAACAGCGACCACCGCCTGCAAAACGCTGCGTTCGGCACGCCAGATTTCTCTCTTGGTCCCACGAAAAAGGGCAAAAATTAAAACAGTCCCAACAAAAAGGCAAATCATTGTGAGCAGAGAAAAGATTCCTCCATCAGAAAAAAACAGGGTTCCGGCAGTCCCCTTCTGCAAAAAAATAGCGATACGCAGTCCAAAAATCAGGACAGCTGCCAAAAAGAAGCTGGTAAATCCTGCTTTCTTTGATTTTATCATCACAAAAACTCCTATCGTTGTCAACTTAGGCAATATTCCTGCCGCTTTGCAGCTTCCAATTCTTCCATATCATTATACAGACCAAATTTCTTTTGGTCAACGTCATTGCTTTCGCGAAATTTTTCACAGGAAGCATTCCTCTTGTCCATTATAAAGATGTTTACCCGGTATACTCAACTTCCACCCTTTTTTCACGAGATTTTCAGGATATCAGGAATATCCGGCTAAAGAATGTAATAATTTTATAGCAGCCCCCTGATAAAGTCAATATTATCCCCTATCCTGCTTGTCTCAAAATGAACCTGATTCGACTGATTCATTCATTTGTTTTTCTCTTTCACTTGTTCTTGAAATTTTATTTGATCGAAAATAAAGGAATCTGATGTGATTCATGAATAGAAAAAGGAAGGAGCCTGATTTTACTTTGAAAGGTACCATTGCTTTGCTTGTCTTGTTCTTTTTATTGCTGCTGCTCTTGCCGTGCCTTGTCTTTTTCGGAAACGGTTCTCGAAACTCCTCCTCAGAAACTCCAAGCGTTTCGAGCAGCATCTCCTCTTCCGCCATTTTACAGACTTCAGAAAGCAGTGCGCCTGTTTCTGCAGCCCCACTGGCAGAAACGGGACAAACAACCTTTTCGGTACTTGATAAAACGAGTGGAACCGTGCAGTCCATTTCTCAGAGAGAGTTTTTAATCGGCACCGTCAGCACCGAAATGAGTCCAGATTCTCCTCCAGAAGCTTTAAAGGCACAGGCGGTTGCCGCCAACACCTATTATCTTCGGCAGCAGCAGGTTCATCAGGCAAATCCGGATCCAGCCCTCTCGGGGGCAGACTTTTCCTGCGAAACAGGAAAATGGCTCACCTATGCCGATGAGCAGCAGCGAAAGGATCGCTGGGGTGATAATTATCAAAATTACGAAGCAGCCGTAGAGCAGGCCGTAGATGCCACCATAGGCCAAGCACTTAAAATAGACGGACAACTTGTGGATGCGACCTACTTTGCAATTAGTTCCGGTGAGACAGAAAACGCCAGTGATCTTTGGGGTGGCGGGCAATCCTGTCTCGTCAGCGTTGCAAGTCCCGAAGATTGCTTTGATCCCGGTTTTCTATCTACAAAAACGCTTTCGTCCGACGAAGTAAAAACCGCAGCGGAATCTTTAGGCTGTACCATGGACGGGGACCCCTCTTCATGGTTTGGCGAAACGAATCGCAGCAAAGCCGGAAATGTTTTAACCCAAACGCTTGGGAATCAAACAGTAAAGGGACAAGATCTGCGCTTTGCACTGGGACTGCGCAGTGCAAATTTCACATGGACTTATGAGAATAATACTTTTACCTTTACCGTAAAAGGATACGGGCATGGGGTTGGAATGAGTCAAGTGGGTGCCAAAGCAATGGCACAAAGCGGAAACTCTTATGGGGAAATTCTTTCGTGGTACTATCCAGGATCTTCACTAGAATCTGTTTAAAAGAGCGGAAAACCAAATTGGTTTTCCGCTCTTTCTCTTTATTGTGAGATTATCCAAGTTGTCTCGAAATGTTCACGTCACAGAGCTGTTTGATGCTGTAAACAGCCGCAATCTCTGTAATTCCATTTTCTCGTATATATTGAGAAAGATCTCCCGTATAGTGCCGCAGATCAACCGCATCAATCTCGGAAAACTGATCCGCCAAAAATGGTACCATTGAATTAAAATAGCTGTCCCGCAAAACCAACAGTTTTTTTGAGCTCTTGGCCTTGGGATTCCGAATCACATCCAGATTATGATTGCCGCCGAGATAAGTGCTGTATTTATCTTTTCCGCTAAGATAGCTTTCCCAGTAAATTCCGCTTCTGGTCTGTCCATTTGTCTCTTGAGTCACATTTTCCTCTCCCTTATAGTAGGGAAGCAAAAAGCAATCTGCCTCCTGCGCTGTAAGCAGTGCTTGGGAATAGAGCGTCCCATAAAAGTCGCCCTGATCCTTCAACGTATAGGAAGAGAGTGGAATTGGCGTTTCCCCCATCGCTTTTGTCAAAACAGAATATCCCTCATATGCCCCATAAAGATTCCAATGATGGTCCGTCTTAAAGTAATAGTCATAGCTTGATTTATGTAAACTCAACGCATCAAATAGATTTAAAACTTTTGCATTGGGAATCCCATCAAATTTAGTCTGCACAAGGTTTAATGCCTGTGTTTGATCGTAACTCGGTGCGTTTTCAGGAAGCCACTCTGGCTGTTCCTGAGCACCGGAAGGCACCGGCATCACGTAAAATGGAAGCCCAGTTTCCTCGGCAAAGTCTGCCAACGCCTGCACATTTTTCTGAAGCGTGCGGTCGGGAGGCAGCAAGACCTCATAAAGATGTCCTTCTTTTCCGAGATAAACGCCGCCTTCCGGTGGCTGCTGCATATAGTTTCCGCTTAAATCTTTTTGTCCCAAAGCTGCCTTTTCATCGGCATTGAGCTCTACCAGCTGTCGTCTCCCCGAAAACTGATCATTTACGAAATCATTGATACTGCTTTGAAAGCTTCCATCCGAAATCTTAGACAAATCCCACTGTAAGGAACTTGTGAGCGAACGATTTTCCTCCTGCGAATAAGTCTCTTTTGGTCCAAACAAAATCCAACCAAATGAAAAAAAGCAAACAGCGAGAATCAATCCCATGGAAAAGAGCTGCTCGCCGCAGGGCTTTTTGCCGGATTCTGCAGCAAAAAATGTGCGGCCCTTCTTTTTTTGATTCAATCCGCACACCTCCTAAAATTTCGCATAAAGAAATGTTGTGAATCCGTTACCGGCCATTGCAGAAAGACTCAATAGCAACAAAGTTGCAAATCCTGCGCTCCAAAGAATTTTCCCCGGCATCGACCGACACATCTTTAAAAACAGTCTGTGCGGAAATTCTGTACAAAAGACGGCACTGATCAATAATAATGGCCAAGCAGTGGAAAGGAGATACAGCCCTAAAGGATCAACTCCAGGTGCACCCCCAAACATTGCTCCCAAAGCGCCGACTGCACGCGCAAGATCGGTATGGCTAAAAAGTACCCAGCCCAAAACTTCCGCTAAAAATGCGTAAAACCAACAAATTCCTTTCGGAAGCCTGCCCCAAAAATTTTTAAGGCTGAATTTCTCCAACATGATTAAAATTCCGTAATAGAGTCCCCAAAGGACAAAATTCCAGCTGGCTCCATGCCAAAAGCCTGTTAAAAGCCACACGACAAACAGGTTCCAGATGGTGCGCGCCGTTCCCCGGCGGTTTCCGCCCAAAGGTATATAAATATATTCTCGAAACCATGCTCCAAGAGTTACATGCCAGCGGCGCCAAAATTCCGAAACACTAAGGCTCTCATAAGGATGCAAGAAATTTTCCGGCGTCTCAAATCCAAAGACTTCGGAAAGTCCGATCGCCATATCGGAATAACCGGAAAAATCGAAATAAATTTCAAAGGTAAACGCCAATGCGCCAATCCATGCAGCTAAGACACTTGGCTCTTCATAAAACTGTACCCGCGCAGAAATCTGTGCCAGTAAATCGGCAATCAGAACTTTTTTAAAAAGACCGATTCCGAATCGAGTAAGCCCATGGGATACTTTTTGAAGGGTAACCGGGTGATTTTTGAGCTGTGGCGCAAAATCACGATAGCGAACAATCGGCCCTGCCGTAATTTGTGGAAAGAACGTAAGATATAATCCAAAATCAATCAGATTTTTCTGTACCGGTGAGTCGCCCCGCAGAACATCCACTCCATAGCTGATACTGCGAAATGTAAAAAAGCTGATCCCCAACGGCAAAATCAACGTTGGGGCCGAAACCGAAAGATCAAAAAGGTGATTAGCGGTATCCACCGCCATGGAGCTATATTTAAAGACGCCAAGCAAAAGTACACTAAAAATGACATTGAAAATCAAAACCACTTTTGCTTTTTGGGGCGTCTTCCGAAAAGTTCCAATCAGTCTTCCACAAAAATAATCCACCAGTACAGCGCCCAAAAGGAACAGCAGCTGCCAAATACCACCCCACGCATAAAAGATCAGAGAAAGCACGAACAACCCGCCGTTTCGAAAACGTTCCGGCAAAAGCAGCGCTACTATCAAAGAAATCGGTAAAAATAACGCAAGAAAAGGCAACGTATTCAGTGTCATATCTTAAAAGGTTCCTTTCTCGATCTCTCAGCTTTCAATATTATCAATCACATAGACATCCGCGCAAAGTGGAAGGCCCAATCACATAAATCCCACAAGGCAGATGCCTTTCTCCGCTAAATCCTTTTTGATTTCCGGGACAGCGCAGTGCCAAGCCAGGGCGTTCCTGATCATAGCAGGTAGAAACACGGTTGCAGGAGCAGCCGGTCGTCTGATACCACGCGCAGGCAGAGCAGTTTGTACAATGCTTTACGCCCGAAAGCTCCGCATATTTTGGTGAAATTTTTCCGCCCGCCGGACTTTCTCCATTGGAAATCAAGATATGTGCAGGATTCAGCTCTAAAAAGCGAGTACTCCATCCAGACTCCATGCCGTGATGGGGTGCTTTTAAAATATAATAATCCGAATAAAGGGAATCCGAAATAAAATCGATCACTTCTGCCGGGGCATCTCCGGTCATCAAAATATCATCACAAGTCGCCTGATGCTTGCGAACATTCTGAAAAACAATCCCTGCCGCATTGATCTGTTCGGAATAAGCTTCGCGGACAAGCGGCTTTTCCAGATACTCACAAATATCTAAAGCCACCGGCTGCTTCTGCAAAATCGGAATTAAATCGTCAATTCGATTTAAAATTGCCATCGTATGAGCAACATCAGCTTCTCTTACTGGAGCATGATCGCACATCTCCAAATAAGCTCTGCAAAAGTCTTCTTTCAGCTCGACAAAATCCCGCACACAATCCGGCAAAAAAGGGGAAGCAAGCATCACGTTGAGTTCTTCCGAAATTTCCACGAATGCTTCCTGAAAGAGAAACCCTGTCCGTTTTGGCCAAAGCACCTCATATTCCACATCATCAAACAGGAATCGGTCCCCTTCTCCCAGTGCATAGAGTTTTCCTCCCAAAAGGGCCCGCATCGTCTGGAAAAAGATTTTAACTGCCGCCGTATTCACCTGACCATAACCCGTGCGCCTTGTCATAAAAGCATATGCAATCAGAGAAAAATCAAGCAATAATGCTTTTCCATTTTCATCTGCAGGGGTGCAGGGAAGATAGCACGTTGAAAACCATCCCGGCCTTTTTTCAAGAATTTCCCGCATGCCGCAGAGATGATCTCTGTGATAGTGGGTCAAAAGAAAAGCACGACTCGAAAAGCCATCGTATCGATTGAGAAGCGCCGGATCCACATAGCTGCGAAAATCTACCTCTCCCTCTCGAATCTTTCGGTTGGTACTGCCGCAGTCAACCATTAAAAGATCATTGTGATGGCCTCCCAGCACAATACATTCTCCATATTCTACATTGTGCATTTCGAGCCATTCCATCGCGCTTTTTTCCCCCGATCCTTTTATTTTTTCTCTGTAACCAGATCAACCGGATGTCCATCTTGATAGAGCACGCCGGAAACAAATTTTCCTGCTCTCCACACACCAGTACGCAAAAGCTGCCCTTTCCCGCTGTGTTCTTCACAGACACCGTCCGCTATGCCATTTTTAAAGTTTCCGGAAAGTTTTCCTCCTCCGGCAAGATGCTGGATTCCGCGGCCTTCCCACATATCATTTTGAAAGCTGCCTTCATAGCAGACAGCACCATTTTGATATTCTGTTCCCTGCCCGCAGCGCTTTCCATTCTCCCACATGCCGGAATAGGTCAGATTGCCCTCGGAATCAAAGGCCGCACCTGTTCCGGTCGGAATATTATCCTTCCAGCGGCCCACAAAAACAGAGCCGTCCTTTGCGCTGAAGCTAACTCCCATCCCTTCGCGGAGATTCTCTTTCCATGAGCCGACATAACAGATTTTCCCCGAACGATAATAATAAGTTCCAAAGCCGTCGCGCTTATCGTCTCTGTAATTGCCCTCATAGGCTGTATCCCCGTTTTCCATAGCGGTTCGGCCTTTGCCTTGCCGCAAACCATCGATCACACGGCCAAAATACCGATAATCTTCATTTGCACTCACAACAATTCGTTTTGCAGGAATCATCTCGGCGATCTCGGGTTCCGCTTCCCTCGTTGGCAGTTCTTGTTTTTTCTCCGGCTGTATTTCCGGATCTTCCGCTTTTGGCAAATGATCTTCGGGTGCTTCTTTCGGCTTTGTTACAGCTGTTTCTATGTTTACTTTCTCTTCAGAAAGCGTTTTTATCTTTTCCTCTTCCGAATCTGCAATTTCAATTGCTGCGGATTCTTTGGGCGGTACTGCTTCAACAATGACGTCCTCATTTTCATCTTGGTCTTCTTGCTCTACCGTCAACGGCACTGTTTTTGCTTCAAGATGTTCTTTTTCTGCGGGCTGAACCGGATCCAGCGCATGATCATTCGGCACAAACTGAAAATCGATCGGCTCCATCTTTACCGGCTTCCAATCCGGTTCTTCGCTGTAATCCCCTTTGGAAAAATCCCGTTCGACAGCTGCTCGGCATTCCAGTTCTTCCTGGGTTTCATAGCCAAAAATTCCATCCTGCGTACGCGCGATCACCCGCGGACTTCCTGCAACAGTATCCACTAAGCTTCGACGGGCTGTCCCCTCTTCCAATTGGACGGGATATAAAGCTTTTTTACGGTACTTCTTTATCGTTCGATCATACTCCAGCATAGAGATTCCCTCTTGAGAAGGCATCAGCACTACCTGCGGCCTTTCAAGGTTTCCGGTATAATACGCCGTGCGCTCCCATTGCTGCTGCCCATTAAAAGTAGTTTTTGATCGAACAGCGCCGGATGGATACCAAGAAATCACTGCCCAACCATTTTTTTGCGGAATCGCTTTTTGAAAAATCTCTCCGGAGCTCTTCATTTTCCATAAAAAGTGATGGTCAGCAAGGTGATATTTGGCGCTCAAGTCTGCACCAAATTCCTCTGAACTGATCTCTCCACGCTGGGCAATTTTTTCCCGGAACCAGTTTTGGCGCACTTTCCCCAAGAGATCCTGTCCGTCCTCGCAGAAACGCGCACAGGTTACTGAATAAAAAACCGGGTCACTCACCACTGCCGCCATCCTTTCAAAACCAAAATTCAACAAAATAGTCCATATTTATTATAAGAAAAGCGTTTGCATAATGCAACCTACTTTGCAGAATTTCCTTCTTTAAATGAAAGGAAGATAGACCATTCCCAAAAAATATGATATATTTAATGCTTAGAAAAGCAATCCTGATATTCTACCTCAAAAAAATAAAAAGGCCATCCGGTTTTTCCGGACAGCCTAATGCCAAAGGAAAAATTCATTTCATTAACCGCGGATTGCCGAGCCGACTTCATCAACAAAGCCGTTAACAGCCTGTGCTGCCTTATGGGCAGTTTTTTTCAGCTGGTGGTTATTTTCCATTGCCTTTCCTCCAATAACTACAGCGGCAACACCAACAGCGGCGCCAGTGGCGATTCCTTTTACAAAACCCATTGTATTCTTATACATTAGATACAACCTCCCGAATAAAATTGCGGAACCTATAATTACAAGTCCCATCTTCTATCATCCCCTTCTAGAATGGTTTTATGGCTTGAAACATTCGGTGAAATAATTGCCATCTCCTGTTAAAATAAATAAAAAGCGAAAGGAAGTTCCCTTCATGTCAAAACTCAATATTGTTCTTGTCGAACCCGAAATCCCACAGAATACCGGAAATATTGCACGTACCTGTGCATTGACCGGTGCCCGGCTCCATCTGGTCGGCCCCATGGGATTTAAAATTGACGATAAAAAATTAAAGCGCGCCGGCCTTGATTATTGGCATCTGCTTGATATTTCCTATTACGATAGTCTTACCGATTTTTTTTCGGAAAACGACGGAAATTTTTTCTATTTTTCCACAAAAGCCCGGCACATCCACAGCGATATCTCCTACCCAATAGAAAACTGCTATCTAGTTTTCGGAAAAGAGACCGCTGGTCTGCCTGAAGAGCTGCTGCTCAAAAATCCGGAATCCTGCGTACGAATCCCTATGCTCAACAATCCAGACGCCAGAAGTCTCAATCTTTCCAATTCCGTTGCAATCGGCGTTTACGAATGTCTGCGGCAATGGGGATATCCGGAACTTCTCGTCAAAGGAGAACTGCATCGGCTGCACTGGTAAAAACGATCATGAATGAAATCCTTTTTTCGGAAAAAAATAAAACCATGTTTGAAATAAAAAGTTTGTTAAATTTTTAATTATCTTTTCCAAATTGCCCTTTGGTTGCTTGAAAACCCGTTTGGGGCGTTGTATAATAAAGTCAATTTAAAGATTCTTTACCTATCTGGAAGCGAAAAAACGGAAGGAGAAACACCATGAACTATCTGAACAAAAAAACAGTTGAGGACATTGATGTAACCGGAAAAAGAGTTCTTGTCCGCTGCGATTTCAACGTTCCCTTTGATGATCATGGAAACATTACCGATACCAAACGCATTGATGGTGCAATGAAAACGATCCTTTACCTTGTCAATCACAAGGCAAAAGTAATTCTCTGCTCTCACCTCGGGCGCCCAAAGGGAGAATTCAATCCAAAGTATTCCCTTAAACCCGTCGCAAAATGCCTCTCGGAAAAACTTGGTTTTCCTGTAAAAATGGCAACCGACGTCATTGGTGAAAGCGCTCGTTCGATCGCCGCTTCTTTAAAAGACGGCGAAGTGGAACTGCTCGAAAATGTTCGTTTCCATAAGGAAGAAGAAAAAAATGATCCCGCTTTTGCAAAAGAGTTGGCTTCTTTAGCAGATATTTATGTAAATGACGCTTTTGGAACCGCACACCGTGCTCATGCTTCTACAGCAGGCGTTGCCGATTATCTTCCGGCTGTCTGCGGCTTTTTGATTCAAAAAGAAATCACCATTATGGGCAAAGCGCTCTCCGATCCCAAACGTCCCTTTGTTGCAATTTTGGGAGGAGCAAAAGTATCGGATAAAATTTCCGTCATTACAAACCTGCTCACAAAAGTCGACACTTTAATTATCGGCGGCGGCATGGCTTACACATTTCTCCGCGCGAAAGGCTATTCAGTCGGAACTTCTCTTTGCGAAGAAGATAAAGTTGATCTTGCAAAAGAGATCATGGTTTCTGCAGAGAAAAAGGGCGTCAAACTTTTGCTCCCCGTAGACAACAAGATCGGCCATGAGTTTAAGCCGGATACCGAAGCAAAAGTTGTCGATTCCGACCAAATTCCAGACGACTGGATGGGCCTCGATATTGGACCCAAAACGCAAAAACTTTTTGCCTCTGCTATCAGTGGAGCCGGAACCGTTGTTTGGAACGGTCCTATGGGACTTTCCGAATGGGAAAATTTTGAATCCGGCACAGTAGCGGTTGCACAAGCAGTTGCCGACAGCGGTGCAATTTCCATTATCGGCGGCGGCGATTCTGCTGCTGCAGTCGAGAAATTCGGTTTTGCCGATAAGATGACTCATATTTCCACAGGCGGCGGCGCTTCTCTTGAATTCCTTGAGGGAAAAATTCTGCCGGGAATTGCCTGCTTGAACGATAAAGACTAACCACATAAGAAGGAGATTTTTCCATGAAAAAATCATGCCGCCGGGCGATAATTGCCGGCAACTGGAAAATGAATAAAACGCCGAAAGAAGCAGCTGAACTGATCCGCGGAATTCTGCCGCTCGTAAAAGATGCAGACTGCGAAGTCATCTGCTGTGTCCCTTATGTTGATCTTCCCGTAGCATTGGAGCTTACTCATGGAACCAACGTAAAGGTCGGTGCCGAAAACTGCCATTGGGAAAAGAGCGGCGCCTATACCGGTGAAATTTCCGCCGATATGCTCGCTTCTATGGAAGTGCCCTATGTGATTATCGGCCACAGCGAACGCCGAACCTATTTTGGTGAAACCGATGCTACCGTTAACAAACGAATTCGTGCTGCACTGGACGCCGGTCTTTCCGTCATCGTATGTGTTGGAGAATCTTTGGAGCAGCGGGAACAAGGAATTACTTCGGAACTGGTTTCTATGCAGACAAAGATCGCTTTAAACGGTGTTTCCGAAGAAGAAATGAAGCGAATGATTATCGCTTATGAGCCTCTTTGGGCAATTGGGACCGGCAAAACCGCAACTTCAGAGCAGGCAAACGAAGTCTGCTCGGTCATTCGCAACACCCTTAAAGCTCTTTATGGCGAAAAGGTAAGCGAAGGAACCACTATTCAGTACGGCGGTTCCATGAAGGCAAAGAATGCTGCGGAACTTTTGGCTCAGCCTGATGTGGACGGCGGTCTCATCGGCGGCGCATCTTTAAAGCCGGATGATTTTGCTGCAATCGTAGATGCTGCTTCAAAAGGCTAATCATAAATTATTAAATTTTCGGCGCGGATCGGGCGTTTCTGCCCTGTCCGCGCTCTGTATATCAAAGCAGAAAAAGGATTCTTTTAAAGGAGGAACTATTTATGGCTAAAAAGCCTTTAATTCTAATGATATTGGACGGTTTCGGAATTGCCCCTCCCACTGGGAATGCCATTGCCAGTGCCAACAAACCGAATCTTGACCGTCTCTTTTCCGAAAATCCCATCACTCAGATCGGCGCTTCCGGATTAAACGTGGGACTGCCGGATGGCCAAATGGGCAACAGTGAAGTCGGTCATACCAATATTGGTGCCGGCCGCATCGTCTATCAGGAGCTCACCCGCATTACAAAGTCGATTCAAGACGGCGATTTCTTCGAAAATCCGGCTCTCCTCTCTGCCATGGAAAATGCAAAACAAGAAGGCAAAGCCCTTCATCTCATCGGCCTGCTCTCAAGCGGCGGTGTTCACAGTCATATTGAGCATCTCTATGCACTTGTAGAAATGGCAAAACGCATGAATGTAAAGAATGTTTATATCCATGCACTGCTGGACGGCCGCGACGTTCCTCCAACCTCCGGCAAAGGGTTTGTAGCTGCCTGCAATCAAAAACTTTCACAGATCGGTGTCGGCAAAATTGTGACTGTGATGGGCCGCTATTATGCAATGGACCGCGATAACCGCTGGGAGCGCGTGGAAAAAGCTTACGCTGCCATGGTATATGGAGAAGGCAACTTTGCCGATTCTGCCGAAGAGGCGGTAGAAAAATCCTATCAGGAAAAGGTAACCGATGAATTCGTGATTCCCGCGGTCATTGACAAGAGAGGCTGTGTGAAATCCGGCGATTCCGTAATCTTCTTTAATTTTCGCCCTGACCGTGCCCGCGAAATTACACGTACCTTTGTTGATCCCGATTTTTCCGGTTTTCCGCGCAAAAAAGGATTCTTCCCGCTCACTTATGTCTGCATGACGCAGTATGATGCTACCATGCCCAACGTGCTGGTCGCATTTAAACCGGAAAGCCTTAAAAATACGATGGGAGAATATCTCTCGAAAAATGGGATGACACAGCTTCGGATTGCAGAAACCGAAAAATATGCCCATGTTACATTTTTCTTTAACGGTGGTGTAGAAAAGCAATATCCCGGCGAAGACCGCATTCTTGTCAAATCGCCGAAGGTTGCTACCTATGATTTACAACCCGAAATGAGTGCATATGAGGTCACGGACAAGTTGGTAGACGCTATTCATTCCGGGAAATATGACGTTATCATTTTAAATTACGCTAACTGCGATATGGTTGGGCATACCGGTATTTTTGCGGCGGCAAAAGCTGCCGTAGAAACAATCGATCAATGCGTTGGAAAAGTAGTCAACGCAATCTCCGATATGCACGGCGTTGCCCTTATCACCGCAGACCATGGTAACGCTGATAAGATGGTGGATGAAAACGGAAACCCCTTTACGGCACATACCACTAATCCGGTTCCGTTTTGTGTCATCGGATACCCCTGCAAGCTGAGAAGCGGTGGCCGCCTAGCGGATATCGCTCCGACAATGCTCAAAATTTTGGGACTGCCGCAACCTACCGAAATGACAGGGAAAAGTCTAATCATTTAAAATGTAATTTTAGAAAAAGCCGTACAGGCTTAAACTTGTACGGCTTTTTTTATTGCTTTTTGCTTTCTTCAAAAATATTTTAATTTGACATTTTACTTAAAATCGCCTATTCTTTATTATGTTATGATTTTTTCGGGGAAGTCTTTTCCAAAAAGGAGTTTAAAACATGATTCCAAGCATAAACATCGCCGGTATGGGATTTATTATACTGGCATCTGTGATATTACCATTCGGCCTTTATTTTTATTTTCATGCACGATTTCAAAATTTTCGAGTCTATCCGGTCATTTTTGGACTTGCAGCATATTTGTTTTTCGGCTATGCCATCGAAGACGTTATGGGGCAGCAACTGCTGTCTCTTCTAAACGCATTTCCAACCACCAACCCAACACTTTACGTTGTGATGGTTTTGCTGATGGCTGGCCTGATCGAAGGCTCCGGTATGCTGACCTCTGCTTTTCTGCTACGTTCGAAAATCTGCCGAGACAAAGCCCCCGCTTCTGAAATTGGTATTGGAATCGGCTTTGGAATTGCCTTTGGCGGATTAAAATCAGCATTGGAGTTTGGACTTTATCAGATTTCGACCCTTCGTGTTGCGGCCACAGTCAATAGTCAGGGCATCGACACTGTTCTCCAGAGTTTTACAGATGATCAAAAGATTCTTGCTCAAAAACAAATTCAAGCGATTGCCGATATCCAGCCTTATCTATATTTTGTTACCGGCATAGAGCAAATTTTTATGATTTCTCTTCAGATTGCATTGGCAGTATTAGTGTGGATGGTTATTACACACCGTTTGAAATGGTACTTTTTCCCGATTGCCATTATACTGCATATGCTTGCTTTAGTCCCCACCGCACTTTCCGCAGCCAGCGCTTTGGATTTGATTGTAGCAGAAGTTTTATTTGCACTGATTGTGATTGCAGTCATTTTTCTTACTTACTGGCTTTATCGAAAATATTGGGATTTGGTTCCGCCAATTACGGAACAACCGCGTACTTCTCGAAAAAAATAAGCTTTTTTCGAGTCCTGAAAAAGCCAATTTCCCAGCAAAAAAATAAAACTTGATTTTAAAAAATCCCCGACAGAATCTTTCCTGTCGGGGATTTTTTTATAATTCTTTTCTCCAAAGTCCGTGTAAATTGCAGAAGCAGTCTGCGCCGGTTACTTTTTCTCCTATTGAAAGACAAAATTCCGCTTCCGGCCGATCTCCCGGAGAAAGCCAATGAAGCTTTCCTCCATGATTCGTTTCAAGAAAAATCCACTCAATATAATGTGCGTCCACCATTGGGTGATCTTGCACACTGATATGCACTTTGGCCGTATTTCCAGTGACAGTAATAACCGGCAAATGCCTTTCGGCACTTCCCTTTGCGTTCGATGGTGCTTCTTCCAAAGCGTTTTCGCATTCATTCTGCACTGAACCTGGATGCATTTGCAGATAAACCAAATTGCTTTTGCCTTTACATTGATAAAATTTAATTTTCGATGAATTCATATTCGTAAACCTCCTTCTAAAACAATCTATGCTGCTCCCAACGATTGTTCCAAAGAAAATAAGCCGTGATCTTCAATTTTAGATTACAAATCCACCGTTTACTCCCAAGATCTGACCGGTAATAAAAGAGGAATTCTCATCTGCCAAAAAAGCAACTGCCTGCGCAATTTCTTCCGGCATTCCCAAGCGTTCCAGTGGTGTCTCCTCCGCAAGCTCCCGAAGTGTTTCAGCACTATACTGTTGATTCATCTCTGTAAGGATAACTCCTGGAGCTACCGCATTCACCCTAATATGACTGGGTCCAAGTTCTTTTGCCAGCGCTTTTGTCAGGCCAATGACTGCTGCTTTTGCCGCCGAATAATGCACTTCGCAGGAAGCGCCCACTTGTCCCCACATGGATGAAATGTTAATAATACTCCCTGTTTTTTCATGAATCATATAAGGCAGTGCACATTGGCAGCAATGAAACACACCGTCTACATCGACGGCAAACATCCGTCTCCAATCTTCCTCGGTCAGATCCGTAAAAAGTTTTTGCTGTGCAATTCCCGCATTGTTCACCAAAACATCTACGCCGCCTGTCCTCTGGAACATTTTTACCACCTGTTCACGATCGGACACATCTGCTTCAATTGCGATTCCATCAATTTCTTTTGCCAATTCCAATGCTTGTTCCTTACTATGTTGATAGTTGATCGCCACCCGAAATCCTTTTTTTGCTAAGACCCGACAGCACGCCGCACCGATTCCGCGGCTGCCGCCCGTTACCAATGCCGTTTTCATATTTCTTCACCTCATAAATTATCTGTTGCCATCATGATTGCTGTCAATGCCGCAAGCGGTGCTGTCTCTGTACGGAGAATGCGGGGGCCAAGGGTTGCCGGAACGCCTCCGGACTCTGTTACCATTTGGACTTCTTCCTGTGAAAATCCACCTTCCGGCCCAATAAAAATCGTCACTCTCTGATCTTGCGGGCTTAAAAGCGTTCGAATTTTTTCTCCGCCGCCTTCATAAAAAAGGACTTTCTTCCCTTCCGCATTTTGAACCGCTTCTTTAAACGAAACAATTGGATCCACTTTTGGGATCATTCCTCGTCCGCTCTGTTTTGCAGCTTCCAGCGCAATTTTCTGCCACCGCGCAATTTTCTTTTCCGCCGCTTTTCGATCCGGCCTCGATACACATCGGGAAGTTTCCATCGGCTGAACTTGACTTACTCCAAGTTCCACCGATTTTTGTATAATCCAATCCATCTTATCATTTTTTGGCAACCCCTGACAAAGAGTCACTTTTACAGTCGGTTCCGCAAAACTTTGTTGGATCTCCATAATTTTTACTCGCACAAAGTCTGAGTTCATCTGAGCAATTTCTCCTAGGTAATCATTTCCTAAGCAATCACACAGCGTGATTTTTTCTCCCACGGTCATGCGCAGGCTCTTCTCAATATGCTTTGCATCTTCTCCCTTAATAATCGCTTCATCATCAGGAATTGTATCAATAAAAAAACGTGGCATTTTATCTCTCTCCTGTCACTCTTGTTCTAAAGTAATTATAGCATGGAGCCATTTTGATTGCTATGGAGATTTTTACTTTTGGCTTTGTAAACAAAAAAACGATGCTGTTTTTACAGCATCGTTTTAAAGCGATTATTTCAAAAGAATGCTTTTTATGCGATATGCATCGCCAGCGTAATAATACGCAGAACAAACAAGCCACCAACAACATACATAATGGGGGAAATATCTTTAATCTTACCAGTGAAGATCTTGATGATAACCCAAGAAAGCATTCCAAACATGATGCCATTTGCAATGGAATAAGTAAACGGCATCATGATGATTGCAAGGAATCCGCCAACTGCATCGGCAAGATCTCCGGAGAACTTCATCTTCAGAACACTGCTCATCATCAGCAGACCAACAAAAATCAAAGCCGGTGCTGTTGCAAATCCCTGAATCGAAGTAAAGATCGGATAAAGCGGAATTGCAACCAGGAACAAAACGCCGCTGGTCACTGCCGTCAAGCCGGTACGTCCGCCTTCTGCCACACCTGCAGAAGATTCTACAAAGCTGGTGACGGTAGAAGTACCAAGGCATGCGCCTACAACAGTGCCGACTGCATCGGAAAGGAGTGCACGGCCTGCTCTCGGCAGCTCTCCTTTTTCGTTCAGCAAATTTCCTTTGGAAGCAACACCAATTAAAGTGCCGACCGTATCAAACAAATCAACAAACAAAAACGCAAACATCACGATGACAAAATTCATCGGATTGTGTACCACATAATTAAAGTCAAACTGCATAAAAGTCGGTGCAAGCGACGGGAATGGTGTGTAATTTGCAAAAGACGGGATATTGGAATAAACTCCCGCTGCAGGGTTGACCGCATACCAACCGGAAAGCTCTGCAAAAATACCAAGAATCCAAGTTGCCAAAATTCCAAGAAGGATAGCAGCTTTCACATGATAATGAGTCAGAACACCGATCAAAATAACACCAATTAAAGCGAGAACAACGGTAGGAGAAGCAAAATCACCGAGTGCAACCAAAGTAGAAGAGGAAACTTTTCCATCAACAATAGAAGCATCCGACCGAATGATTCCTGCACCTTTCAGCCCGATCATCGAAATAAAGAGGCCAATACCAGCAGTGATTCCATATTTGAGGTTTTCCGGAATTCCGTTTACAATCTTTTCACGGAATTTGCAAAGGGAAAGCAAAATGAAGATAAAGCCTTCTACCAGAACCGCAGTCAATGCGATTCTCCAGGCGCCATCTCCCAATCCCATGCCAAGGCATACGGAATAGGTGAAATAGGCATTCAGTCCCATGCCGGAAGCCAAAGCCACCGGGTAGTTTGCGAAAAAGCCCATCACAAAAGTTGCAATTGCTGCAGACAGCGCTGTTGCAACGAATACCGCGTTTTGATCCATCCCTGTTAACCCCAACAAGCTGGGGTTTACCGCCAAAATATAAGCCATCGCAAGGAAGGTTGTCAGGCCGGCCAGGATTTCAGTTTTTACGTTGGTACCGTGCTCTTTTAGCTTGAAGATTTTTTCCAAAAGTATTCACGCTCCTCTTTCACTCTCGATCTTTTTTGCGGATTTTCCGCAAGAATTACAGATTTAAGTATACCTCATTTGACAAAAAAATCAACAGATTATTCATAAATCGTTCATAATTACAGGAAATGCTTCAAAATATGCATGCAATCTGGTAAAGATGAGCAAGAATTTGACAAAATTATCGTTCCATGTTCCATTGTACTGCCTATATTCCAGTAATTCCCATATTTTAAAAATAGTTTTTTAGCGAAAGCCGATTTAAAAAATCCCAAAAAAACAGCCGAACTTGTTCTACAAAAAATAAGGTGCCCCATTCATCATGTTCCATTCTAAAAATCCATCTCTTATGAAAAGCATTGGGGAACAATCATGATTTTCTTTTTTAACAAAAAAACAGCTCTCTATCTATAAAAAGATAGAGAGCTGTTTTTATTGCTTTTATTTCAAGCGACCTTGAAGTCCCTTTAGTTCTTCTTTCAGTGTCTTTGGCATCTTATCTCCGAATTTCTTATAAAATTCGGAAATTCCCTCTGCCTCTTTTGCCCACTGCTCTTTATTTACGTTCAAAATGGACTGCAGGGTCTCGCGGCTCATATCAAGGCCATCCAGGTTAATATTCTCCGCCTTCGGCACAAATCCGATCGGCGTCTCTACTGCATCGGCTTTTCCTTCGCAGCGTGCAAGAACCCATTCAAGCACACGAAGGTTATCACCGAATCCAGGCCAGATAAAGTGTCCGTCCTGATCCAGGCGGAACCAGTTAACGTTAAAAATCTTCGGGGCTTTGTCTCCAAGCTTTTCGCCCATGTCAATCCAATGCTGGAAATAGTCTCCCATATGATATCCACAGAACGGCAGCATCGCCATTGGATCGCGGCGGACAACACCAACTGCACCGGTAGCAGCTGCAGTCGTCTCAGAAGCCATAATGGAACCTACAAATACGCCATTATTCCAGTCGCGGGACTGATAAACAAGCGGCGTTGTCTGTGCACGGCGACCACCGAATATGATTGCAGAAATCGGCACACCAGTACCCTTATCAAATTCAGGGCTGACGCACGGGCAATTCTTTGCAGGCGCAGTAAAGCGGCTGTTTGGATGTGCACCCTTTTCCGTGCTTGTCTTCCCGTTCCATGGGTTTCCTTTCCAATCCACTCCGTTCTCTGGCGGATTCTTGTCAAGGCCTTCCCACCAAACGGTCTTGTCATCGAGATTTTCAGCAACATTTGTAAAGATAGTGCCTTTGTGCGTGCATTCCAACGCATTCGGATTGGATTTTGCATTGGTGCCTGGCGCCACGCCAAAGAAGCCATTTTCAGGGTTGACCGCCCAGAGACGGCCATCCGGTCCGATTCTCATCCATGCGATATCGTCGCCAACTGTCCAAACCTTATAGCCCTTCTTGCGATAGACCTCCGGCGGAATCAGCATTGCAAGGTTCGTCTTGCCACAGGCAGACGGGAACGCGGCAGAAACATATTTAATCTCGCCCTTCGGATTCTGTACTCCCAGAATCAGCATATGCTCAGCCATCCAGCCCTCGTTCTTTCCGAGAAAGGAAGCGATGCGCAGAGCAAAGCATTTTTTGCCCAGCAGTACATTTCCACCATAACCGGAATTAACCGAAATAATGGTATTGTCCTCCGGGAAGTGGCAGATATACCGCTTTTCGGCGTCGATATCACACTTTGCGTGCAATCCTCTGACCCAGTCGCTGCTGTCGCCCAAAGACTCCCAGACTTTATCGCCTACACGAGTCATAATGGACATATTGAGCACTACATAGATGGAATCGGTCAGCTCCACACCAATTTTGGAGAATGGGGAACCAATCGGCCCCATGGAATAAGGAATCACATACATGGTGCGACCCTTATAGCTTCCACGGGCAATATCATAGAGCATCTTGTAGCATTTTTGGGGCTCCATCCAATGGTTGGTAGGGCCTGCATCCTCTTCTTTTCTGGAACAAATAAAAGTGCGGTCCTCCACACGTGCAACATCGTTGACAGCGGTACGATGCAGATAGCAACCCGGCAGCTTTTCCTGATTCAGTTTGATCATTTCGCCGGTCGTACATGCTTCTTTGCGAAGAGCTTCCAACTGCTCTTCAGAACCGTCAATCCAAACGACGTCCTTCGGCGTTACCAGCGCTTTCATTTCTTCGATCCATTTCAATACGGACTGATTTTTAGTCATAGTCCAATCTCCTTCCAGCTCGTTTAGCCTTTCAAATTCGATTTTTATTATAATACAAAAGATATCTAGAATCAATGTGAATTGTGTTGAATTCCCAGCGGGTAATCTTTATAAAATATAAAATCTACCAAATTAATGATTAAGAAATAGAAAGTTCCGGTTTCGCATTCAGATCAAGTCCCGCAGTATGCCCCGCCTGATACTCATAGTAAGCCTGTGCGCCAACCATTGCTGCATTATCTCCGCAATAGCGAATCTCCGGGCAATAAAATTGCCAATGGCGTTTGTCGCTCACGCTTTGCAGCCGGCGGCGCAAAAGGCGGTTAGCGCTCACTCCGCCGGCAATCACCAGCTTTTGACTGTCGGTCTGCTCCATCGCTTTCACCGTATTTTCTTCCAAACAATCCACGACCGCTTTACGGTAAGATGCCATCAAATCCGTCAGATTGACCTCTTCTCCACGCTGTTCTGCGTTATGCAGCAAATTGATAACTGCCGTCTTTAATCCGGAAAAGCTGAAATCTAACGGAGCCCCGTCTACTCTTGGGTGCGGCAGGCGAAAAGCATTCTCATTTCCTTCTTCGGCGCGCCGATCCAGTTCAATTCCGCCAGGATAAGGCAATCCCATTGCGCGGGCAGCTTTATCAAATGCCTCTCCGGCGGCATCATCTCTGGTTTGTCCCAAAACACGAAGATCCGTATAATCCCGAACTTCTACTAGGTGGGTATGTCCGCCCGAAACCACCAGACAGAGAAACGGCGGAGTAAGCTCCGGTGAAGTCAGATAGTTTGCCGCAATGTGACTTCTGAGATGATGGACCGGAATCAGCGGCTTTCCGGAAGCCATACAGAGTCCCTTCGCAAAATTGACACCTACTAAAAGAGCACCAATCAATCCCGGCGCATAGGTCACGGCAATCGCGTCTACCTCAGAAAGCGTCATGCCCGCCTGTTCCAGCGCCTGTTCTGTTACCGGCACCACTGCCTCACAGTGTCTGCGAGAGGCAATTTCCGGCACAACCCCGCCATAGAGCTTATGCTCTTCTACCTGCGACGCTATCACGCTCGAAAGCACCTTTCTTCCGTCTTCCACAACTGCCGCGGCAGTTTCATCGCAGCTGCTTTCCAATGCTAAAATCCTCATAGGATCGTATCTCCTTTATTCTGCTCAAAATAAATAAAAAACCGAGTATGTGATTTTCTCCATACTCAGTTTTTTATTTTATCATATTCTTTTGAAAATGACCAGAAAATCAATTTTTCTTTTTCTGATTGCCAACCCATGCATAAAAAACTGGAATGGTCAGATATAACATCCAGCCCGGATGCCAAAGGTCAAAAAGAAAGCCAAGTACCAAATAAAGAATTGTGATCAAGACGGGATAAACCCCTTCCAGATGACAAACCCTGGCGATAATCGGACAAAGGACGATACAGCCGAGAACCAAAACCCATTTTATATTTAAAAATATCCACAGCACAATACAAATCAAAAGCGCCACAACACAAATTCCAATCATCTGATTAGAAATAGAATGCCTGCGGGGCTCTTCAGGAATAGGGTCCGAATAAACAACGGATCCCTGCGAAAAATCCGGCTCTGATTTTTCTGCCGACTGCTGCGGCTGTGATTGTTCCGTGTTTTGTCCATAGGAATTAGCTGCCGCATTTCTCATTTGTTCCGCTTGCTTTTGAAGGCGCTCCGCCGCTTCTTTTACCGATTCTTCAGAAGGCATCTCGAGAGCCGGCTCCTCTCCTTTTTGCAAATTTTCCGCAGCAGAAGCTTCTTCTTGGCCCGGCACTTTTGGCAGTTCCAAAGAGATCTTTTCCTCTTTTTCTCCCACGATTCCTTCCGGATCACGATTTTCAACGGGTCCGTCTGTTTTAAGCAGATCGTCCAAAGAAATCTGATACAGCCGCGCGAGCAGAATCAGATTATCTGTGTCGGGAGAAGACTCGGCCCGCTCCCATTTAGAAACCGCCTGTCGGCTGATTCCAAGTTTTTCTGCCAATTCCTCCTGGGAAAGTCCCTGCTTCTTCCGCAGCTGCACCATTCGGTTTGCAATCTCAATATTCATTGATTGTACTCCATTCCTGATTTTTCTAATTGATTTTGTGTTTTAAAAATAACATAAAAGATTCGGTTGCGACCAGCAATTCTACTTTTCAAATGGCGCAACTTTTGGTTGCGAATCCTAATTTAAAGCCAAAATCAATCTTTTTTTAAGAATTTCGTAAAAATCCACCCATCTTCCGACGGATTTGTATAAAATTGTTTTCGTACCCCATTCTTTTGAAATCCCAGTTTTTGATAAAGGCTGACCGCCGCCCAATTAGATGGCCTGACTTCTAATGAAATAAAGCTGCCCTCATGCTCTTTTCCATACTGAAGAAGCCCCTTCGTAATCATTTCTCCGATACCTTTCCGGCGAAAATCCGGATGTACCGCAATATTATCTACATACCCTTCTCCGCAAACAAAGTGCATCCCACCATATCCACAGACCGTTTCATCTTCTTCTGCCACCAGAAAAACAGCCGTACTGCTTTCTAATTCCGCCCGCAGTCCTGCTTCTGTCCATGGTGCGGAAAAACATAGCTTTTCTATTTTAGCAAGAGCCGAAATGTGTTTTTCCTCCATCGGGTTCAATCGAATCAATCGCTTCTCCCCCCTAATCTTTCCGGTAAACGATCCAATCAAATGCAATTTCTGTTTTGAGTGTCTCTGTTTGTTCCAAACGTTCAATTCCTTCTCTGGGCGTTTTCCACGCATAAGGCGTCATTGCAAACAGATCCATGATTGCTTCTTTGTCATCGAGCTTCAGCTCTCCGCGCACCGGAATTCGCTCCAAAAAGGAAAAACCATCGTATTGTGTTTCGCGGTGCTCATTTTCATAGGGGTGTTCATATAGAATCTCTTTGTAGCCAAAAAGATGGCGCTCTCCCGGCACTGCCAGCAAAAAGATTCCGCCCGGTTTTACCACCCGCAGAAATTCCTGCGGCATCACCGGAGAAAAGACATCCAATAAAAAGTCGGCGCCACAATCGGAAAATGGGATCTCGAAGCTGCTCCCCACTGCAAAAGAAATCCCAGGATACTGTTTTGCAGCCGCCTTGATGGCAAATTTTGAAATATCGAAACCAAAAACAAGAGGCGTTTTGCCCTCCTGCAAAAGTGATTCTTTTAAACCGTTCGTGTACCAACCCTCTCCACAGCCGGCATCAAGGATCACTGGGGAATTCTTTTGGGAAAGATAGCGGGAAGCAATTTGATCTAAAGCATCCCCAAAAATTTGATAGGTGCCCCGCTCCAGACATCTCCTTCGGGCCGCCACCATCTTTTTATCGTCACCGGGCATTTTGCTGTGTTTCCGATTCGGCGGCAAAAGATAAAGATAGCCTTCTGAAGCAAGGTCATAACTATGCCCTTTTTGGCAGCGAAAGGCATGCTCTTTCTCCGCATAAAACAGCGGATCTTTACAGATTGGACAGATAAACCCCATATTCTTCTCCTTAGGACTTTGCTTCGTACCATGTTTTTCCAATTGTTGCCTCTGCCACCATCGGAACAGAAAGCGCGACCGCGCCTTCCATCTCTTCTCTTAAAAGAGACGTGGCCTTTTCCGCTTCTTCGCGGGGCGCTTCCACGATCAATTCATCGTGTACCTGCAAAATCAGCTTTGATTTCATGTGTTCTTTTTCGAGTCGATTCTGCACCTTGATCATCGCAATCTTAATAATATCTGCCGCAGCACCCTGAATCGGCATATTCCGTGCGACCCGCTCCCCAAAGGAACGCAGATTAAAATTGCTGCTCCGAAGCTCCGGAAGATACCTGCGGCGGCCAAAGATTGTCTCAGCATAGCCATGCTCTTTGGCAAGCTCTACCGATTTTTTCATATACTCATCAATGCCGCTATAGTGGGCAAGATAATCTTTAATATACTGATCGGCTTCTCTGCGGGAAACTCCGATATCTTTCGAAAGAGAAAAAGCGCCAATTCCATAAACAATGCCAAAGTTCACCGCCTTAGCACGACTGCGCATTAAAGGCGTCACTAAATCTTCCGGCATATGGAACACCTGTGAAGCGGTGGCACGGTGAATATCATCGCCGTTTAAAAACGCCTGGCGCATATTTTCATCATTTGCAACATGAGCAAGCACTCTTAGTTCGATCTGGCTGTAATCGGCATCGACAAGCACCCATCTGGGACGAGCCACAAAAAATCTCCGCAGCTCTCGTCCTTGGTCGGAACGCACCGGAATGTTCTGTAAATTGGGTTCAGTCGACGAAATTCTGCCGGTTCTGGTCTCGGTCTGATTGAAGCTGGAATGAATTCTTCCATCCGCGCCAATCACTTTTAACAAGCCGTCACAATAAGTTGATTTGAGCTTGGAGAGACTCCGATACCGAAGGATTTCCGAAATGACCGGATTTTCATACTGCAAAGATTCCAATACCGCCGCACCGGTCGAGTAACCGCTCTTTGTCTTTTTCCCATGCGGCAGCCCCAATTTTACAAAGAGCGCATCCCCCAACTGCTTTGGAGAATTCAGGTTAAACTCATAGCCGACTTCCTCAAAAATTCCTTTTTGAATGGTCTCGATATCGCTTTGCATGGACTCGCCATATTTTCTGATTCCCTCGGCGTCTACTGCAAAGCCCTCCCGCTCCATGCAGGAAAGCACCCATGCAAGCGGCAGTTCAATGTTAGAGAGAAGCTCTTCCTGTCCGGCTTCGGCAATTTTCTTTGAAAGTGCCCCAAATAGTCCCGGCAGAGAAAGCACCCGTGCAAAGCGCTCTGCTTTTTTCTGATTTTCCGGCAAAAGGTCTTCCGGTACCGGATTCTCCATTTTCCACACTTCGCAGACCGATACCCCATATTCCTGGCACAGACGGTCAAAATCGTATCCTGCGGCAGAGGGGTCTAAAAGATATGCTGCTAAAAGCACATCCATTTTTACCTGTTTTAAAAAGATTCCGTCCTTTGCAGCAGCATTCTGCAGAGACTTTATGTCATAGGTAATGACCGGAATTTTTGGATTTTCCAAAAGGCTGCGAATGTCTTCCGGATTTTCCAAGATGCAGACACCACGTTCGGTCGCGACAGCTAATGCTTCGATCGAGCCGTCTTTCTGATAAAAAGCCAAGAGCGGCGCTTCCCCTTTTTTCTCAAGCTCCGGCAGATACATGTCCAATGCCGGGTTGCGAAAAAGGACCGCATGATCAATCTTTTCCTGCTTTTTAGGCGCCTCATCCGGAAGATTCTGCAACTGAAGCTTTTCCATCAATTTAAAAAGCTCCAGTTTTGCCATCAGTCTAGTCGTTTCCTCTTTTTTAATGGGAAACGGCACATAATGTGAAATGTCGGTATCGATCGGTACACTCAGACAGATTGTCCCCAGCTCCCGCGAAAGATAGGCACTCTCTTTTCCTTCCCGCAACTTTTTGCGCATGCCCTCTTTGATTGGTAGCTCGTCCAAATGATCGTAAATATAATCAATCGAATGATAATTCTGAATCAGTTCGCCGGCACCTTTCGGCCCGATCCCCGGAACTCCAGGAATGCAATCGGAAGAATCTCCCTGCAGCCCCTTGATTTCAATCATTTCTTTCGGCGTTACCCCGTAAATTTCCTTTACTTTTTCTTCCGTATAGAGCGTTACCTGCGGTTGGCCAAATTTTGTGGAAGCAAGGCGCACGCTGGTATAGGGACCAACAAGCTGAAGACTGTCACGATCCCCGGTCGCAATGACACAAGTGTTCTCTTTTTCCGTGCAGGCTTTTGAAAAAGTCCCCAAAATATCATCGGCTTCATATCCCTCACAGGTCACAAGATGATAGCCTAAATCTTTCAAAAGTTCCTTGAGTGTTGGCATTTGCTGCGCGAGTTCTTCCGGCATCCCGTGACGGTTCGCCTTATATCCCGCATATTTTTTGTGCCGGAATGTTGGACCTTTTAAATCAAAAGCAATCGCCACCGAATCAGGCTGCACTTCATCCAAAAGCTTTTGGAACATCGTCAGGAATCCATAGATTCCATTGGTGTAAAGCCCTTCTTTTGTCGTCAGAATTTTGATCCCGTAAAATGCGCGATTTAAAATGGAGTTTCCATCTAATACCAGAATTTTCATACAGTCCTCCGTTTGAAAGGTTCAATTTTGAATCATTATACCACTTTTCAAGCGAAAAATTAAGTGTTATACTTCTTTTACTGCTCTTAAGAAAACTTTTAGGAAGGAATCCGAATTTTGAAAATTGGAACTCTCGAATTAAATGGAAAAGCATTTTTGGCACCAATGGCAGGTGTTACCGATCTTGCATACCGGGAACTCTGCATGCGCTTCGGCGCAGCCTTCTGCACCACTGAAATGGTCAGTGCCAAAGCGCTGGAATACGGCGACAAACACACACCTTCTCTGATGAAACTTGGAAACGATCATCCCTGTGCGATCCAAATTTTCGGCAGCGAACCAGCTTCGATGGCGATTGCCGCAAAAAAAGCGCAGGCATTTTCTCCTGATGCCATTGATATTAATATGGGCTGCCCGGTTCCTAAGATCAACACTTCCGGCAGCGGCTGCGCCTTGATGAAAACGCCGCAGCTCTGCGGTGAAATCGTAAAAGCGGTTAAAAATGCCGTTGATATTCCGGTCACCGTAAAAATCCGCAAAGGCTGGGACCACTCTCATGAAAACGCCGTAGAGGTGGCTAAAATCTGCGAAGAAGCCGGTGCGAGTGCGATCGCGATTCATGCACGAACCAAAACCCAGATGTATGCACCCTCTGCTGACTGGCGGATCATCCGCGCAGTAAAAGAAGCCGTGTCGATCCCGGTTATTGGAAACGGAGATATTATCCATGCCGACGACGCCGCGCGCATGCTGGAACAAACCGGCTGCGACGCCGTAATGGTAGGACGAGCCGCCATGGGAAATCCATGGATTTTTTCTCAAATCAACGCTTGTCTCCGGGAAGACGTCCGGATTTTTCCCGAACCTGAAATTCATGAGCGCTTGCTCGTCATGCTGCAGCATATTCAAAAGATGGTGGAATATAAAGGCGAACACCGCGCCATGCAGGAAGCGCGCAAACACGTCTCCTGGTATCTGCATGGGCTTAGAGGTGCTGCAGAATTCCGGCGCAGAGCCGGAGGGCTCAACACCTATGAGGATCTTGTGATGCTCTCTAAAGATATTCTGGCAGAAAATCTTGGGAGCTCCTCTGAAAGCTAAAAATGTCCCCGGTACTGTAAAAGTATCGGGGACATTTGTTTTTAATTTTCTTTATAAAACACCACAAACGTATTGGGTCCGGTATGCACAGTCGTGGTACATCCGGCATACGTCAGCAAAACTTCCTTAAAAATGCCGGAATCTTTGATCATTTGCACGAGACTCTCCAATAAAGATTGATCCATCCCGGTAGTAGAAACCATCACACGGTCTCTGCAAATATTCGGCATTTCCAAAACATGACGCACATATTCTCTGCATACCTGCGGATAATTTCCGCGGAATTTTTTGTGTATGGAAAGTTCTCCTCGTGGACTTAAAAGCAGGCACGGACGCAGCTTTAAAAGATTGGCTCCCATTGTCTGCAGTCTGCTGGCACGACCGCCGCGATAAGCAAATTCCAATGTATCCAGCAAAACATAGGTACGGATTTTATCTTTTTCCTGCTCCATTAGAGCAGCAATCTCCTGCCCGCTTTTCCCTTGATCTCTTAGATCACAGGCATCCAAAACCATCAGCCCTTGTGCGGAACTGATGGTAAACGTATTAATCACATAAACATTTTTAAACTCCTGCGCAGCAATGACTGCATTCTGATAAGACGCTGACATTTTTGAATTCATGGAAAGATGAACAACATCTTCCCCTGCATCAACATATTTCTTAAAGACTTCATAAAAATCCGCAGGTGCCGGAGCCGCCGTTTTCGGCAGCTTCTTTGTAATCGCAAAATCTTCAAATACATCCTGCGGTTTGATCTCAAAGAAGTCACGGGAAGTGTGATTGCCGATCGTGATATAAAGCGGAATGACATCCACCTTTTTTTTCAGATATAAATCCGGGAATAAATCGCAGCCGGAATCTGTTGTAATCGCAGCAGACATATTCTCCACTTCCATTCTATACAGGGTTTTATTATTATACCAAAACAAAGATAAAATTGCAATCAAACTATCTTTAACCGCTTTTTCTGCAATTTTTCTTGTAATTTACCTTTTATTTGTGTTAATATTAAAAAATATGATAGAGATTTATGGAGTTTTATCGAATTTAAAGAGAATCTTAAGAATCGGAGGTTGACAGAGGATATGCGAAAAAAGTTTTTCCAAATTTTTATACTAACATTGATTTTTATTTTTTCGGTTGGTACCATGCAGATCCCTTCATTTGCAGTCGAAACTCAACAGCCCGGTGCCGGATATCAAAATTCCGCAATTGGAACCGCCCAGGCAGGGAACGGTGCTGAAACTGTTACCCAAAATAATAATACAGGTGCAGCAGTCAATGGCCATACCGATTTAGACCATGACGGATATGATGATAACACAGGCGCTTACATTGGCCCACCAAACTATACCGATCAAGATCATGATGGATACGATGACAAAACCGGTACCTATATTGGGACACTGACCAGCTCAAACGCCTCTAGCAAAACAACTTCGTCCAGTACAAGCAAAGCTGCTTCCAGTTCTTCCTCAAGCAGCAAAGTAACCAGTTCTTCAAGCACTGCAAGCCAAACTGCTTCTGGTTCCAGCGAGGTCAGTTCTTCCGTCTCTTCCGGATTCTTTTCAGGGACGATCGTCACCACATTGCCGACAATTATGCTGGTTGGGATTATTCTGGTAGCAGTCGGTATTATCGGCATCATTGTCTTTATTATTCTGCACCACCGCGCAAAAATACGGTATTCCCGTTCTCCCCGCGGAAAAGGCCGAAATAAAGATTATGAAGATGAAGACGATTACTATGACGATGAAGAAGAAGATTACGACGATTCTGATTATGCCGACAAAAATTTCTATGATAATGATGCAGATGCAGATGAGTCTACTCACACCATTCCGCTTCGCCACTCCTCCGCTGCTCCTCATACATCTTCTCCGCAACAGACTCCATATAAAGATATTCAGTCCTACAGTAATGACGTAGGACACCAGGAAGATTGTGAAGGATATACTCCCTCTCACCATCTAGACGCAGCTGCACGCGCAGCTTCTCCTAAAAAACCACAAAACAATGATAATTTTGACTGGGATCAGTTTTTAAATAGTAATCGAAATAAATAATAAGAAGCTCCGGCCACTAAAAATGGTCGGAGCTTTTTTTAACTTAAAAATCGGGAAGAACTTCCATCTGTATGTTTGTTCCATCGGTCGAAGCCCGGATTGTCCCACTGGTATCTGTTCGGTAAATTTCTGTATTCCCGCTTGAAAGACGCTTTAAAACACTTTCTTTTGGAAGCCCATAGCTGTTGTCTTTTCCACAAGAAATCACCGCTGTATTCGGCGATACCGCTTCATAAAAATTCGCCGTGGTGCTGGTGGCACTTCCATGATGGCCAACTTTGAGCACATCCGCTTTTAAATCTCTTCCGGAAGCAAGCATTTCTTTTTCGCTCTCTTTTTCGGCATCTCCGGTAAAAAGAAATTTCTTTTCGCCGATCTGCAGCATGCAGACCGCCGAATAATTATTGATCTCTTCATAATTCTCTTTGTTCGGCGCCAACATCTCCATAGAAATTGAGCCTTCCTTTAAAACTTCCACCCCTGCTTTTGCCTGCGTAACACGACACCCTTTTTTCGAGATAGCCTCCAGCAGTTTTGTATAAGTTGCTGTTGTCGGCGTCTGACTTTTCGGCAGACGAGGCAGATAAACTCCTCCGATCTCAAAGCTGTCAATGATTTTTGCCATAGAGCCAATATGATCTGCATGCGGGTGTGTTCCAATCACAGCATCCAGCTTTTTGACCCCCAGCTTTTGAAGCCTTCGCACCAACTGATCTGCACAATCTGGTGTTCCGGTATCAATCAATATGTTTTTTCCGTCTGAAAGCTGAATGAGCTCGCTGTCGCCCTGCCCCACATCAAAATAATAAATTTGGCTTTTTCCCTCTATGTCTATATTTGAGGAAGTGCCTGAGGATGTTTGCTTCACAGCTCCCGGCGCCGCACAACTGCCTAAAAACAATACTGATACGGCCGCCGCAATAATTCGGCACAGCCGATCAAAAAATCGCATATCATCTCTCCTCTTCTCTTACTTTGATTTTCATTATAGGCTTGAAAACAACATCTTGTCAATTTGACCCCCTGCAGAAAAAGTTGAGAAAAAGGCAGCAATCCTTTATAATAGAGAGGATATCAAAATAGGAGGAATTTTTTATGCTCGATCCCTTATGGAAAGAATTAAAAAGCGGCACTGACGTGCGTGGTGTAGCATGTGAAGGAGTTCCAAATGAAAAGATCAATTTGACGGATTCCGTTATCGAACGAATTACAGCGGCTTTCGTCGTCTGGCTTTCTCAAAAAGTCAAAAAGGAGCCGGATAAACTGACGATTTCTTTGGGACATGACTCGCGTATTTCCGCTGATCGGATTGAGCAGGCAGTCGTTAAGGCACTAAAACGGGCCGGTATAAAGATTCTTCTCTGCGGACTTGCTTCGACCCCCAGTATGTTTATGACAACTGTGGATCTTTCTTGCGACGGTGCCATTCAAATTACCGCAAGCCATCACCCATGGAACCGCAATGGATTAAAATTTTTCACCCGCAGCGGCGGACTAGATTCTTCTGATCTGGAAGAAGTCCTGGCTCTTGCACAGGCGGACAAAAAAGCGCCTGAAAAAATGGGTTCTGCTGTTCCCTGCGACTATATGAAAACCTACGCCGCCCATCTTCGCAAAATGATCTGTGATGGAATTGGAATTGCTGAATCAGAGAAGCCGCTTAAAAATATGCATATCGTTGTTGACGCCGGCAATGGTGCAGGAGGATTTTACGCAACCGATGTTCTTGCGCCCCTTGGCGCCGATATTTCCGGCAGCCAGTTTTTGGAGCCGGACGGTCATTTCCCCAATCATATCCCGAATCCGGAAAATGAAGAAGCAATGGCATCCATCTGTAAAGCAGTCCGCAATGTCAAAGCAGATCTTGGCGTGATCTTTGATACCGACGTGGACCGCGGCGGCGCCGTAGATGCTTTGGGAGAAGAAATCAACCGAAATCGTCTCGTAGCAGTCGCCAGTGCCATTGCCCTCGAAAATCATCCCGGCGGAACCGTCGTCACCGATTCTATCACCAGCACCGGTCTTAAAGATTATATTGAAAAAACACTCGGAGGCATTCATCACCGCTTTAAACGCGGCTATAAAAATGTAATTAATGAAGCCATCCGGTTAAATAACGAAGGGATTGACTGCCCTCTGGCAATCGAAACCAGCGGTCATGCCGCCATGCGGGAAAATTACTTTTTGGACGACGGCGCTTATCTGGTCACAAAAATTATTATTAAAACGGCAGCGCTTCGCTGCGAAGGAAAGTCTCTGGAAGACCTGCTTGCGCCACTCGCTGAACCACAGGAAGCTTCTGAAATCAGAATCCCCATTACCCAAGAAGATGCACGCAAAGCGGGTCAGATTGTAATTGATCATCTGACCGATTACGCCGAAAAACAGGAAGGCTGGTCAATCGCGCCGGATAACCGAGAGGGAATCCGCATCTCCTTTGACAAAGCTCACGGTGACGGCTGGATGCTTCTGCGGCTAAGTGTTCACGATCCGATTCTGCCGCTCAACATGGAAAGTGACTCTAAGGGCGGCGTTCGTACGATTGCTGAAGAAGCAAACGCCTTTTTAGAAAAAGAATCCGGAATCGATCTTTCTCCTCTGGAAGAATTTTTACGGAAATAAGAAATCATTATTTCGGATTTCTTGGAACGGATATTAAGGGACCCCTCAAAAACCCAATAAAAAAGAGCTGATCTTGTAAAATCAGCTCTTTTTATTTTTTATGCCTGCGGATTCCACGCAACATGCACCAAATGAGCAACTCCTGGGATTGTCTCGCCCTGCTGGGAAGAGGTTGGTGACATTAACGCTCCGGTACCAATGAAAAGCACATGCTTCAAATCTCCTTTAGAAATTTTTTGAAGCACATAGCTGCTAAAAACCGCAGCACTGCATCCGCAGCCGGAACCCCCTGCATGGACATCTTGATTTTGACGATCGTAAACCATCAACCCACAATCATTTTGCTGACGTTCAACATCGATTCCATCTTGATTGAGAATCTCTCTCAGTAAAGTACTGCCGACCTGTCCTAAGTCTCCGGTAAGAATCAAATCAAAATCTTCGGGCTTTTTCCCGGTATCCTTTAGATAATCTTCAATTGTCTGTGCTGCAGCCGGTGCCATTGCCGCTCCCATATTGGCAGCGTCCTTGACTCCCAGATCAGCCATCCTGCCGAAAGTCACTTCTTCTATCGAGACATTTCCTTTCTGTCCCACCAAAAGTGCTCCCGCGCCGGTTACGGTCCACTGTGCAGTAGGGGTTCGCTGCCCCCCATATTCCAGCGGGAATCGAAACTGCCGTTCTGCCGAACAAAAGTGGCTGCTGGTCACTGCCAGTGCGTTTTGCGCAAGTCCGCTGTCTACAAAGACCGCCGCAAGCCCCAATGTCTGCGCCATAGTGGAGCAGGCGCCATACTGCCCCAAAAACGGGATATTCATACTTCTCAATCCAAAAACAGAAGAAATACACTGGTTGAGCAGATCTCCCGCAAACAGATACTGAATTTCACTAGGCTTAATTCCTGATTTCTCTAGAACGCTTTTTACCGCTTCCTGCTGCAGATCGCTTTCCGCTTTTTCCCAGCTCTTTTCTCCTAAGGTTGTATCGGTAAAGCAGTGGTCAAAATAATTTTTCAGCGGGCCTTCTCCCTCTTTTTTGCCAACAGCCGAACCTCCTGCTACAATCCGTGGATGATTTTTAAGTCTCAGTGTATAAGTGCCAACGCGCATCGTGCTTTCCTCCCCTCAATACAAATGGAAAAGCACCAGAATCAGTCCATAAACTGCCGATGCAACCGTTCCATATACCAGAACAGGGCCTGCAATGACAAACATTTTCGCACCCATTCCGGTAATAAATCCTTCACTTTTAAACTCGATTGCTGGGGAAACAATCGAATTGGCAAAGCCGGTGATCGGCACCAAAGTGCCAGCGCCTGCATGCTTTGCCAAATTATCATAAACTTGAAATGCGGTGAGCAGCGCAGAAAAGAGTACCAGCGAAAGGCTGACCCATGTACGCGCATCCGAAAGATCTTCTCCCAACATTACGTAAAGATTGCAAAGCATTTGTCCAACGGCGCAAATTGCTCCGCCGACAAAAAATGCCCAAAGGCAATTTTTACCCCATTTGCTGTTCGGTGATGCCTTCTCGTATAGGCTTTGATATTCCTTATCGGTCAATTTCATCAAAAGTGCCCCCTTCGGATTTTTATTCTTTCCGAAGAGGGCACTCAATATTCTAAAAGATTTTTGTCCTTTTACTAGGATTCCAAGCTCGAGAGAATTTTCATCCATAAAGTAACCGCCGCATCGCTTGGCATTCTCCAATCGCCTCTTGGTGAAAGCGTCACGCTGCCAACTTTCGGCGCATCCGGCAGACAGCTGCGTTTAAACTGCTGGGTAAAGAATCTGCGGTAAAAAGTTTTAAGCCATTTCAAAATGGTCTCATGGTCATACTGCCCCTCAAAGGCATGGCAGGCCATCCGATAAATTTTATCCGGTGCAAATCCAAAGCGCAGCATGTAATAAAGGAAAAAGTCATGAAGCTCATAGGGTCCCACCAAGTTTTCCGTCTTCTGCGCAATTTTACCATCTTTCGGAGGCAGAAGTTCCGGACTTACCGGAGTATCCAGCACATCAAGCAGGATTTTCCCAATCTCACCGCCAAAATCCTCTGCAGCATAGCGCACAAGATGACGCACCAACGTTTTGGGGATAGAAGCATTTACCCCATACATACTCATATGGTCACCGTTATAAGTTGCCCAACCAAGCGCCAATTCGGAAAGATCTCCCGTCCCGATCACAAGGCCATTGACCTGATTGGCCAAATCCATCAGCACCTGTGTGCGTTCTCGCGCCTGACTGTTCTCATAAGTGACATCCTGCACAGACTCATCATGCCCAATATCGGAAAAGTGCTGCCGAACGGCCTTTCCGATCGGCACTTCTTTAAATTGCGCCCCCAAGGCGACTGCCAGCCCTTCTGCATTAGAGCGCGTACGGCTGGTGGTTCCGAATCCCGGCATGGAAACTGCAAGGATTCCCTTTTTGGAAAGTCCTAAAAGTTCAAAAGCTCTGGTTGCGACCAGCAAAGCCAAGGTGGAATCCAATCCGCCGGAAACACCGATCACGACATTTTTAATTCCGGTATGCTTTAATCGGGTCTTCAGTCCGTTCGCCTGAATTGATAAAATCAGCTCACAGCGGCATTTTAAATCCCCTTGATCTTCCGGCACAAACGGTGTCTGAGAAAACTGTCTCAAGAGCCCCGTCTCCGCCGAATTCATTGAAAACAGAATTTTGGATTTTTTAGGAGGGAGATTTGTCCATGTAGTCGCACGGCGGCGCTCCTGCAAAAGGCGTTCCAAATCCACCTGTGCCATTGCGCAGGCACCGGAAAAGAGTTTGGTTTGACAGAGAATCGCACCGCTTTCGGCAATCAGATCATGCCCGGCAAAAACCATATCAGTAGTCGATTCCCCTTCGCCTGCGTCTGCATAGGCATAAGCACAGTAAAGCCGTGCAGACTGATTTCCAACGAGGCTGTCTCGATACTCCGCTTTTCCGATTGTCTCATCGCTGGCAGAAAGGTTCAAAATCAGGAGTGCTCCTTCTCTTGCCATCTGCACACTGGGCGGTTCCGGCACCCAAAGATCCTCACAGATTTCTACGCCGACAGTCATTTGGGGATTATTTTCGCATTGATACAAAAGCCCGCTCCCCAATGGGACTTCCGTATCGCAATAAGAAACCGTCATTGGTTCCTCGGGCGCCGGGGTAAACTGACGCATCTCATAAAATTCTCCGTAATTCGGAATAAACTTTTTTGCGGTCAGCCCCAAAAGCTTTCCCTTGCAAAAAACAGCGGCACAATTATAAAGCGCTCCCCCAACGGCAACCGGCACTCCTACTGCTGCCAAAATGGAAAGACTGCTGCTCTTTTGGATCACCATTTTTAAATTTTCTTCTGCCGAACGTAAAAGCGCAACATCATGAAATAAATCTCCACAAGTATAGCCTGTC
The DNA here is from genome assembly GCF_053613275.1 of Caproicibacterium sp. NSD3. Taxonomy (NCBI): domain Bacteria; kingdom Bacillati; phylum Bacillota; class Clostridia; order Eubacteriales; family Oscillospiraceae; genus Caproicibacterium; species Caproicibacterium sp. NSD3. The sequence goes on along the minus strand of NZ_CM132119.1, from coordinate 285,543 downwards.
AGGGAAAGTTCCGGAAAAACGGCCACAGAGATTCCCTTTTGAGTACAGAGATTTAATTGTTCCAAAATTTTTTCAGCATTTCCGTCACAATCGGCTACCCGAAGTGCGGGAGTTACCGCAGCAACATTTAAAAAGCCGTCCTTCATTTTATGCCTCCTCAGCAAATGGTATCGTCCGCTTCTTTTCTATCAGAAGGAGTTAAAATTTCTCCTGACAATTCCTCATAAAAAGTATTCGGGTTAAATTCATCTGCCGTCACCTGCTTCATCAACAAGTGAACACGATGCAAATTTGCCATGGCACCTTTCAGGTGATGCGCCTCTATATGCATTTTCATAACATTCCATTGGCAGCAGGAAAGTGATTTACTCGCGAGAGCATTATGGGCATTGCGGTATTTTCCAGTATACAATCCCTTCTGCATCAAGCCTTCCCGAACCATAGCCACTGCCCGTATGTAATCACAGATTTTCTGCGGGTTCATGGTTCCGAGTGTGCTTTCCGTATGGACATTATAATAGTAAAGTCCATTTGGAATCAGAACGACTTTATCCGCACAGGCAAAGACCCTGTGCAGAACTGCCAAATCCTCAAAGCACATTTTCGGAAAAGTCACGTGAGACGCAAGAATCACACTTTTCTCTATCATCTTGCTCCACCAAAAGCTCTGAATCTGATAATCACGAATCAGCGTGCGCAATCCTTTTTCGGTATTCATCACGTGATAAGCTCGAAATGGATACGGCAAATAAAATCCACTAAAGACAAAATGCCAATCATAAGAACAGCAAGCGATCTGAGCATGATTCTTTTCACACGCCTGATAAAGCTTTTCAAGGTATTTCCTCGATACATAATCATCTCCATCTACAAAGCAAATATACTTTCCCCGCGCCTGCTTGAGGCCATTTTGCCGTGCAACTGAAACTCCTGAATTTTTTTGATTCAAGATGCAGACATTAGAATATTTTTGTTCCATTTTCTGTAATATTTTTAAAGACTGATCCGTACTTCCGTCATTCACTGCGAGAATTTCATAAGGAACCTTAATCGACTGTTCCGCAAGCGTAGAAATGCACTTCTCAACAAACTCTCCCACATTATAGACCGGCACGATGACGCTGATCTCGGGATTTTGAACACAAAACGCCACTGTGATCCGTCCTTTCTTCTCCAATATTTCCGGATTTTTTGCAAAAAGCGTGTGCATACTATATTTAGTTATTTTCTCAAATTCAAACCAAAAAGTCAAGTTTTTCTCTTGCCCGTAAAATGGGCTGAACCGTTTATCTTCGGTTCAGCCCGTTTCGATATTTTTTTAAATAATTTTTAGGCGGCTTTCGAGCTTTCAGAAACGGAGGAATTTTCTCCTTGTGGCGGTTTTGTATTGCCCCCCGTATCACTAGAAGGAGGTGTTGCATTATTACCCGAACCTTGTGGAATCGCTCCCGTTGTTCCTACCGAAGGCTGCTCCGTCTGGCTCGTATTATTTTCGACGGCATTATTTGTTCCTGCAGAATCGGATGAAGCTGCTTCTTTGTTGGAATAATAAGAACTTGGCAGCTGTTCTGAACGCACCTTTGCACCATTCTTATAGTAAGTACGCTGTGCATCTGCTGTCACGGCACCTTTGTCATCTTTACTAGCCTGCCAGGAAGAAACCTCTATATTATCCCACGTTCCGTCATTATATCCATAGATAGTGCAGAACATCGTATTCCCGTTAGAACCGCTCACTATGAACATCGGATATTTCGTCGGATTTTTAAACTGTAAATCCGCACTCGGCCAGCTGACCGTTGCATCCAGTCCCAAAGGCACATAAGAAGAAGCATAGGTATGATTGTATCGAACAGTGATAGCACATGCCGAACGCAGCGCAGCACCATAAATAGTCGTGCTTGCCTGACAGATCCCACCGCCATAAGAATCTACTACTTTTCCATCTACGATCGCTCCGGCCGACTTATATCCGGCAGCTTCATCACAGGCGCCTACCGTATTAAGAAAAGAAAATGTCCCGCCACCCTGAATAATCGTTCCATTAGCCGTTGCCAAGGCACGCGCCATATTAAACGTACCGTTGGCATTATTCGTAGAAACCGTGCTAAAAGTTCCCAATTTCACAGTGTTTTTCTGAATATCATCCGCTGTAACCTGCGGGTCTACCGTTTTCACTGTAAGGGCCACGCTGCCGGTTTTATTTCCCTCATCCAAAATTTTCTGAACATCTTGAAGGACTTGGTCATTCTGTACTTCCACACCCGTCTGCGCTGCATCACAGGTAACTTTTCCGGAAGAAGGATCAAATGATTTTGCCTGTGCGTCTTTTGCCTCTTTATTAAGAGGCGCCACCGCATTTTCCAATGCAGTTTTTAAAGTCGACTGATCAACTGCCGTTGAAAGAGAAAAGTTTTCCGCCGTTGTCGCTTGGAGTGCTTCTCCCAGCACCTCATCTGTATTACAGGTAACCTTAAAATCTTGGTCAGACACAGTAAAAGTTTGATCCTGATATTTGAGTTCAAACCGATATCCGGAAGTTTTTTGCTTTTCCGTATCTGCAAGTGCATCTTTTGCCTGCTCCATCGTCTTGCCGCTTAAATCAATTTCTTCTACGGTTACACCGTTTGCAAAAGTATTCGCACTTCTCCATGGATTTGCAAGCTTCCCCTGCCGAATCAAGGTAAACACAATGGCACCAACGATAATCAAAACGCCAACAACAGAAGCTGAACAGATAAAAATGAGCTTTTTTTTATGTCTGTTTGACTTCATCATGTTTCTTACAGGTTCAGCCTGGCAATGCTGCATATATATATCCTCCTATAAAGGGGAATCCTGAAGGATCTCCCTAAAAACACATTTTATGCCAATTTTCTTCTTTTTTCATTATAGTAACTTTGGGATTGCGTGTAAAGTTACAGCTTTGCAAACAAGTACCTTTTTAGCAAAAACGCCATGTAGAAAAAATAGAAAGTTTATGCTATAATTTCTATGAATATTTTAAAGGAGTGATGATTTGAAAATTATGATTCTCTCTGCCGCAGCAGGCGGCGGACACTTACGTGCAGCTCATGCAGTAGAAGATTATATCAAGCAGAATGTGCCAAACGCTGAAGTTCTGGTCGCAGATGCACTAAAAAATGTCAGTGCAGCACTGGACTGGACCTGCTGTGACGGCTACAAGCTGATCGCCAAAAATGCGCCAAAGTTTTTTGGCTCTCTCTATAAAGCAACAAATAAAGATACCCCCCTTAACAGCCTGATGGTCCGTGTTAATCACAGTGCGGCGCAAAAGCTGATTCCTCTATTAGAAAAGGAAAAACCCGATGTGATTTTGAGCACCTATCCTTTTGCAACCGAAATGATTTCCAATCTGAAACGAGAGGGTGTCCTGAAAGTTCCGCTTATCTGCCTGATGACGGACTACGGCCCACACATGGCGTGGATTGCCTCCAATGTAGATGCCTATGTTGTCAGCACCGGAGATATGATCGCTGAAATGGAAACAATGGGGGTTCCGCGGGTATTGGTCCATCCTTTTGGGATTCCAGTAGGGGATGCCTTCTTTAAAAAAGAAGATCGCCGCTCTGTTCGTATTCGTCTGGGTCTTGATCCGGACAAGCCTACGATCCTGATTATGGCAGGCTCTTTCGGAGTGACGCGTGTTCTGCGGATCTATGAACGAATCGCCGCTCTGCCACAGGATTTTCAAATGATTGTAATCACCGGCAAAAATGAAAAGCTCTATGAAATGTTCAAAGAAAAAGCCGTCCCTCACAGCAAAAAGCCAACAAAGCTTATCTATTTTACAGATGAAGTAGAATCCTATATGCATGCTTCGGATCTTCTGGTTACAAAGCCCGGCGGTCTGACCGTCAGCGAAGCGCTTGCCTGCGGAATCCCGCTGGCCGTGTTTGATGCAATTCCCGGTCAGGAAGAAGACAATACCGATTTCCTTTTGGACCATAACATGGCGGTGGAGCTGGGCAGTGGAAAAGACTGTGCAGCGATCATCTCAGATCTTTTCAGCAATGAAACAGAACTCAAAAAGATGCGCGCTTCCTGCGAAGAATTTGATAAGACTGATTCCAAAAAACAGATTTTTTCACTCATGGAAGAACTTATGAAAGTCTATCACACCGGCCCCTATGCAGAAATTCCCTCTCCACAGGAACGGCTTAAATCTCTGAATAACCCCACCTAATCGAGTTTTATGCTGCTTTGTCCAAAATCATTCCATGAAAACAAATGGGGATCGACTTTCCGTCCAAATTTTTTGTTGGAAAGTCGATCCTTTTTTAATTTTATTTGTATGAAATCGTAAACTCTGCAAATAAATGACTCTGTTTGTATCCGTGCATTCTTTTCTTTTTGATGCCACAAACATGAACAAAAAGCAGCCAATTGATTGTCTTTGATTCAGTTGCTTCCACACTTTTGTGGGTGTATAATAAAGATTCAATCATATACAAAACAGGAGGATCATCTTGCAGGAGATTTATCTTGATAATTCGGCTACCACCAAGGTTTGCGAAGAAGCCGCTAAAACAGCATTTTCCCTCATGACAGAAACTTACGGAAATCCCTCTTCTCTGCACAAAATGGGGTTTGAAGCAGAGAGAGCTCTGCGTCTTGCGCGCGAACAGGTTGCAAAAGTTTTGAGCGCCCAACCGGAAGAAATCATTTTTACGTCCGGCGGAACCGAAGCGGACAACCTTGCGCTTTTTGGAGCAGCACATGCCAGAAAAAAACGTGGAAACCGCATTGTTTCTACCACGATCGAGCACCCGGCTGTGCTTAATACATTACATGCTCTTGAGGAAGAAGGTTTCGAAGTTCTCTATCTCATGCCGGACAAAGAGGGCCATATCTCTCCGGAACAGATATTTGAAGCCGTCACCCCGGATACCATTCTCGTCAGCATGATGGCGGTCAATAATGAAGTTGGAACGATCCTTCCGATTGAGGCTGCCCATATGGCAATCGAATCTTCCGGTGCCCCTGCGCTCCTTCACGTGGACGCGGTACAGGCATTTGGCAAGCTTCCGATTTCTCCAAAGCATTTAGGGATTGATCTTTTATCGATCAGTGCCCATAAAATTCACGGACCAAAAGGGGTCGGCGCTCTTTATCTGAAAAAAGGTATTACGATCCGTCCCCATACTTTCGGCGGCGGACAGGAAAGAAATCTTCGTCCCGGCACAGAGGCTTTGCCCCTTATTGGTGCTTTTGGCACTGCCTGCTCCGTTTTACCGAGTCCCCTTGTCTCCCGCAAAAAAGCACAGACCCTTTCCGATCTTCTTTTTGAGACACTGGCACCGGTTCCGGGAGTCGTCCGCAACAGTCCCTCTGATGCACTTCCCTTTGTGTGCAATCTCTCCATTCTTGGAATTCGTGCTGAAACCATGCTGCATTTTCTCTCTTCGAAAAATATTTACGTCAGCTCCGGTTCTGCATGTTCCAAGGGAAAAAAGAGCCCCGTTCTTTCTGCTATGAAGCTTTCAAGCGAGCGAATTGATTCTGCTCTGCGAGTCAGCTTTTCCCGCTATAATACGGAAGAGGACGTTCTCGCTTTCTGCAACGCCATAAAGGAAGGAATTCGTTCCCTTCAGCATGTATAAAATTTCTCAATAAATTCAAAATAAACATAGAAACGGATTCTGATCATGAAAGAAATCATTTTGATTAAATTAGGCGAATTGGTATTAAAAGGGCTTAACCGCCAAACCTTTGAGCAGACTTTGCTCAAAAATATTCGCAGAAGAATTGCACCCGCCGGAAAATTTGAAATACGTTCCCTGCAGTCTACCATCACGGTAACCCCGCTTTCCGACGACTGCGATATGGACGAAGCTTCCGAACGAATCGGAAAGATTTTCGGTATCGCCACCTATTCCAGAGCCTGCGTTGCCGAAAAGAGTATGGAAAAAATTCTGCCCGCCTGCGCCGAATATCTGAAATATCAGCTGCTTTCTGCCAAAACGTTTAAGGTGGAAGCAAAGCGCAGCGATAAAAAATTTCCGCTCAATTCTCCGCAGATCAGTGCTGAGACCGGCGCTTATTTACTGGAAAAATTTCCGAATCTTTCGGTCGATGTCCATCATCCCGATTTAATCGTGCGCGTGGAAGTGCGTGATTTTGCAGCTTATATCCATGGCGAACCGCTGCGCGGTGCAGGCGGAATTCCCGTCGGCACCGGCGGAAAAGCCGCCATTCTCATCAGCGGCGGAATCGACAGTCCGGTCGCCGCATGGATGATGGCGCGCCGTGGGCTGGAACTTTCGGCCGTACATTTTGCAAGTCCGCCTTACACCAGTGAACGTGCCGAACAGAAGGTAGTCGATCTGCTCACCGAAGTAAGTGCTTACGCCGGTAGAATTTATATGTTTACTGTCCCGTTCACTCATATTCAAGAAGCGATTCGCGATCATTGTCCCGAAGAATATTTTACAATTCTGATGCGCCGTTTTATGATGAAGGCCGCAGAACGAATTGCACAAAAAGAGGACTGCCGCGCATTGATTACCGGAGAAAGTCTCGGACAAGTAGCAAGCCAAACTCTACAGGCAATCTGCTGTACCGACGAAGCTTGTTCCATGCCTGTTTTCCGTCCTCTGATTGGGGACGACAAGCGGGATATCGTTGCAATGGCTCAAAAAATCGGCACTTTTGAAACTTCTATTGAGCCTTTTGAAGACTGCTGCACTGTCTTTACCCCAAAGCATCCCCGCACTCGCCCAAATTTGAAAGATGTTTTAGAGGCAGAATCCGTACTTCCCGTAGAAGCACTTCTCGACGAATGCGTACAAAACACAACCATTCGTCGGATTCCCGTTTAGATTTTGATTCTTTCGGCCGTAAAATCGGCCGTTATTAAAAATTAGGAGGGATCTCTTTACTATGAAAGCTGAAATTATTTCGGTCGGCACAGAACTTCTTCTCGGTCAGGTGATCAACTCCGACACTGCTTATGTAGCACGCAGTCTGGCTGCTCTTGGCATTGATGTACAATATTCCAGCATTGTTGGTGATAACTCCGAAAGGCTTACCACCGCACTCACCGATTCTTTTTCCCGCGCAGATTTAATCGTTACCACCGGCGGCCTTGGACCCACGGGAGACGATCTGACAAAAGAAACCTGTGCACGTCTCGCAGGGCGTCCCCTCGTACAGGATAAAAAGAGTCTTGAACGCCTCAAAGAGTATTTTAAAGGCCGGGACTGCGGCCCTAACCAACTAAAACAGGTGATGCTGCCGGAAGGCTGCACCGTTCTTCAAAACGATCACGGTACCGCTCCCGGGTGTGCATTTACCACCAAAGACGGAAAAGTGGTCATCATGCTGCCCGGACCTCCGTCAGAACTGGTCCCCATGATGGAAAATTATGCAATTCCTTTTCTTTCTAAATTAGCAGACAGTACCATTTGGAGCACCGATATCCGCGTTTATGGAATCGGAGAAGGTGCCGCCGAAGAACGGATTGTGGATTTGACCCAAAACAAAAATCCGACTGTTGCAACGTATGCAGCTACCAATGAAATGTATGTCCGGGTCACCGCAAAAGCTTCTACTAAAAAGGAAGCACAAAAATTATGTAAACCCATGGTACATGAAGTCTGCAATCGCCTCGGAGACGCAGTCTATGGAATTGATGTAGAAAGTCTTGAAGAAGTAGTCGTCAAATCCCTCACAGAGCAGAAAATGACACTGGCAACAGCAGAAAGCTGCACCGGAGGGCTAGTAGCAAAACGAATCACGGATATTCCGGGGTCTTCTGCGGTCTTTCATATGGGAGCAGTCACCTATTCCAACGATATTAAAACGATGTTATTAGGCGTTCCGGAAGAGTTACTGCGCAAAAAAGGTGCAGTCTGTCCGGAGGTTGCCGCCGCAATGGCAAAAGGGGTTCGGGAAAAAGCAGGCGCCGATTTTGGCATTGGCATTACCGGGATCGCCGGTCCCGACGGAGGAACTGCCGAAAAGCCGGTCGGACTGATTTATATTGGGCTCTGCGATGGCTGCAGCACTTGGATTCGGGAATTGAACCCCAAAAACGGTCATATCCGCGAGCGTTCCTTCCTGCGCTTAGCCGCCGCAAATAATGCGCTTGATATGCTGCGCCGCCGTCTTTTAGGATTGCCTGACATCGAAGTGCCGGCCTTCCATCACGAGCGCCGCGCTAAATAAAATTTACAATCAGAAAGGAAGAGTTTCCAAAATGGATACCGCTGTTATTTTTTATGAAGCACATCGCACCAGCATTTGCCAGGAACTTCTAGGGCACAGCGGAATCACTTTTACTGCAATCCGTACCGCAACGAATCTAAAACGGCTGCACGCCGCTTTAGCCGAGCTTTTAAGTGAAAGCCCTGTCATTCTAATCGTTGGCCCTGCTGAAGGGGGGCAGCCGGAATGCACATTGGAGATTTGCCGAATTCTGGGGGTCCCTACAAAAGGCGGCCGTCCTGACGGCGTTTTAAGGCTCTCCGGACAGAAAAATACAAAAGGATATCTGATTGAAAGCCTCAGTCAGGCGATTGCACTTCTTCCGGACGATCCGGATTCTTTGGGAGCAATGCTTCCTGATTTAAACCGTCGGCTGCGGGACAAATTCAGCCTTCCGGCTCCTGAGCCGGAATTACATCTTGACTATCAAAATATTGTGACAAATTCCATGGACCAAAAGGAGGAATCCCTATGATTCCAGATCTTATGCCGCAGGTGAAAACTGCAAATTTATTAATCCATTTTTTACAGGGGACTCCCGAACAGATTTCACCTTATCCGTTTGTTCCTTATCCAAACCGTCAGAACCCGGATTCTGAAATCTACGGCATGGAACGCGAGGTTCCAGAAGCACAAGGGGTACCTAGCCGTACGATCGCCGATTTTTATGCAGCGCTTCGCGATTGTCCGGATATCCGGGTTCACAGCGTCGCCATCATGCGCCACGGAAAAATGATTACAGAAAGCAGCTTTCAGCCCTATTCCAGCGGATGCCCCCATATGATGTTTTCCCTCTCCAAAAGCGTCGTCGGTATGGCTGTGGGACTTGCTGTAGAAGAAAAACTTTTTTCAGTGGATGACAAGCTGGTTGATCTTTTCCCTGAGATCAGACCGCCGTTTCGCGGTGCCCGTTTTAACAATATCACGGTACGCCATCTTCTGACCATGACTTCCGGCGTCAAATATAACGAGGTATTCAGCATTACCGATAAAGACTGGGTAAAAGGCTTCCTTTCTTCCGACTGCCTTTTCGAACCCGGAACCGCATTTTACTACAACAGTATGAATTCCTACATACTTTCGGCGCTTATCTGCAAAAAGTCAGGGATGTCCCTTGTCGATTTTCTGATGCCACGCCTCTTTTCTCCACTCGGAATTCCAAAACCGCGCTGGGACACCTGCCCCATGGGAATTGAAAAAGGCGGCTGGGGACTCTATCTGCGCTCGGTTGATATGCTGAAACTCGGTCAGCTTTATCTGCAGCAGGGTGCTTGGAAAAAAGGCAATAAAAAGATTCAGATCATCCCCGAACAATGGGTAATTGACAGTACTTCGAACTGGATTCCTTTTCAAGAGGGAGACCGCCCCACCGGATATGGGTATCAGATTCGGCGTTTTCCCGCAAAAGATGCCTATCAATTTAACGGCGTCTTCGGACAATATGTAGTCGTTCTTCCGGCGCGCGATATGGTAATTGCTATCACCAGCGGAAGCGGCCAGCTTTTTCATGATTCCTCTCTGGAAATTATTGAAAAATTCTTTGGAGATCAGGCTGAGCCTTTTGCAGAAATGCCGCTTCCGAGTGATGTAATGGGCGTCAAAAAGCTTTTAGACGTGATTGATCATCTCTATGCAGAACCGAACCATACAAAGCAGGCTCCTTCTCAGGAAGAGCCTCCTCAAAAAGGGCTTTCCCGCTTATTTCATGCACTGAAAGGTTCTCATCAGGAACCAAAGCATGTTCCCTCAATTCCACCGCTCGCAAAGACAATTCCGGGCGGTGCTTTCCTGTTAGAAGACGGATTTGCTTCTTTGATGCCTTTGATTCTGCGCAGTGTTACTAATAATTTCCCATCTTCACCAAAAGCAGTCCGATTTTCCTTTGAACCGGATCTTTGTCGCTGCATTTTTCTCTGTGGAGAATCAGAGATTACGATTGACGCGGGGCTGCAGACAAGTGCCATCCGCAGCTGGATTCGATTAGGCGGTGAGGATTATTTTATTGGCTCATCTGCAGAACTCACTACAGACGAGGAGGATCGTACTGTTTTAAAGCTGTATATTCATTTTCTACAAGCACCCTGTACGCGCCTGATGAAATTTATTTTCTATAAAGACGGTCATAAGGTATTTCTGCGGATGGATGAACTTCCAAGCGTCAAAACCGCTACCGAGATGCTCTTTGGTTTAGTAGACAGCGGAAGCGGCAGTCTCAAGGAGATAACCATGGAGGCAATCTCCAAAAATCGTCTGCGGCAGCGTGCAAAAGAAATCATGCGTCCCCGTGTAAAAGGGACCTTGATTTCGGATAAGCCGGAACAACCATCCGAAAGAAATGATTCTGAGAGCTAAATTTTCTTTCGTCTTATTTTATTTTTAATCATAAAAAGGGACGCTTTTCTAATCGAAAGGCGTCCCTTTTTTGCAATTTTATATCAATTTCCATCTTCAATCGAGATTTCGTTAAACCGATCCGTCAGGTCACGAACTTCCAGGGAACTCTTCTCCGCCCCTTCATGATCTAAAACAATTTTTCCGCGGTGCATCATGAGAAGACGATCCCCATAACGCACTGCAAACCGCAGATTATGCGTAACCATCAGCGCCGTCAAATGTTTTTCCTTGACGACCCGTTCCGTTAGCTCCATCACCGTCTCGCTGGAACGCGGGTCCAGCGCTGCCGTATGCTCATCAAGGATCAGAAGATCAATCGGCGTCATCGTGGCAATCAAAAGAGCCAAAGCCTGACGCTGTCCGCCGGAAAGACTCCCAACCGTCACCTCCAGCTTATCTTCCAATCCCAGCTTTAAAAGCTCTAACTGACTGCGATAAGCATCCACCCGTTTGCGGTTCACCCCATGAGCAAGGCCATAGGGCTTTCCTTTTTGGTCGGCAAGCGCCATATTTTCGAGAATGGTCAACTGCGGGCAAGTTCCTTTCGCGGGGTCTTGAAACACACGCCCGATAAACCGGCTGTGCGCATATTCTGAAAGCTTGGTAATCTCCCGATCCCTCACAAAAATTTTTCCGCTGTCCACCGGAATGGAGCCGCAGAGCAAATTAAGGATCGTCGTTTTTCCGGAACCATTGCTCCCAACAACCGAAACAAAGGAGCCCTCACAAATAGTAAGGTTAAAATCTTGGAAAAGAGTAACTTCATTCACCTCGTCCGGGTGAAAAACTTTAGCAATATGTTCCATTCGAACCAAAGGCTCAGATTTTTGTTGGATCGACATGCTGCTTTTTCCTCCTTCCCAAAGTAAATTGATTCCCCACCAAAGCAATGGTAAAGATGACCGCCATCAAAAGCTTTAAATAATTGGTATCAAGTCCCATCTGCATTGCTCCTGCAAGACAAGCCTTATAAAGGATCGCACCGCAGACTACTGCACTCGTTGCACGCATGAACTTGACTTTTCTAAAGACGGTCGTTCCGATAATTACCGAAGCAAGCGCCATTACAACCATACCGGTTCCGCTCGCTACGTTGGCAGAACCCGCCTGCTGTGCCAAAATGCTGCCGGAAAGTGCCGTGCAGCCATTCCCAATCATCAATCCCAGAATTTTCATGCTGCCCGGATCTTTTCCTAGGGAAATCACATACTGGGCATTATCCCCTGCCGCACGCAGCAACAATCCGGAACGTGTTCGTAAATAAGCATCCGTCAAATATTTAATCAAAAGACAAACGGCTGCTGCCAAAATCACAACTCGAAACTTCGCTCCTGCATTCGGCAAAAGCATCGCGAGTCCTGAATTAAAAATCGTGTTGGAATTAAAGATCGTAATCGTCGCTTTTCCACCCATGACGGCTGCCAGATTGACACTCCAAAGAGCTGTCATAACCAAAATTCCAGAGAGCAGATCGGTAATGTGAAGCTTAACATGCAAAAGCCCTGTTACTCCGCCTGCGATTGTTCCCGCGAAAAATGCACACAAACATGCAAGCCACGGATTCATTCCATGCGAAATCAACACCGCCGTAAGGCAGGCTCCCATTGGGAAAGTCCCATCTACAGACAAATCCGGAAAATCCAGAACGCGATAGGTGATATAAACACCGATCGCCATAATTCCGTAGATGAATCCCTCCTCGAGGATCGCTAGAATTAGATTAAAAAACACATCCATGCTTTCTTTTCAGCTCTCTTTCCAAAAATCCCATTCTAAAAAAGGTGCTTTTTATTTTGCAGAAGTCACTTTTTCCGCCGTCTGATATTCACTCGGAAGGCTCAGTCCCATTTCTTGCAGCACTGTTTCATTATAAACAGGGGTAGCATCTTCTACCGTATAAACCGGCAAATCGGAAGCTTTTGCCTCTCCCTTAAGAATTTTTGCCGCCATCAAACCAGTTTGTTTTCCCAGCGCCACATAGTCAATGCTCTGGCTTGCGAGGCAACCGTTTTTCACCTGTTCCACTTCGCTGCCGAATACCGGAATCCCAGCCTTTTTAGCAGCCTGCAGTTCACTCGAAAGATTGTTAACAACATTATTATCCGTAAAGTTATTAAAGCAATCCACTCCTTTTGCAGCCAATGCTGTTGCACCGGAAGCAACTTCACTGGAATTGGTTACGCCCTGTTCGACGACCTCAAAGCCTTCGTTTGCCGCAATTCCCTTAAACTTTTCCAACATGGAGATGGAGTTCGGCTCGCTGGTCGTATAAAGAACTCCAATCTTTTTCGCATTGGGCAAAAACGCACGAATCATCTTGACCTGCGCTTCCAGGGGAAGTACGTCACTGCTTCCGGTACAACTGGTTCCTGGATTATCAAGGCTATTAACAAGCTGTGCACCGACCGGATCATTGACCGCTGTAAAGACTACCGGTGTTCCGGCATTTTTGGTAGCTCCGTATGCGCTCAGCGCTGCAGGCGTTGCGATTGCACCGATCATATCATAATTTTTGGCAGCAAGACTCTTTGCAATCATATCTGCGTTGGCTGTTTCTCCCTGTGCATTCTGAAAATTGATCGTCAGATTTTCGCCCTCTTTAAATCCGCCTTCGGCAAGACCTTCTTTAAATCCCTCATAGCAATTATCGAGGGATGGGTGCGTCGCAAACTGAATGACCCCGATCGTCTTTTTTCCTGAAGCCTCTGAAGAAGCGCCGGTAGAAGAAGAACTGCTCCCACAACCGGTAGCTGCCGTCGCCAAAAATGCTGCCATCACAAATGCGGATACTTTTTTCAAAAGATTTTTTTTCATTTTAATTCCTCCAAATTCTGTCACTCAATCACTGATATAGGCAAATGCCTACCCTCGTACGAAGATCCCTGTTTTTTGACAAAAAGCTTTGCCACCAACCATCCGGCATCTGCCTCACCCCTTTCTCTGCATAAAAAAAGCTCTTGTCCCTGCAAAAACACAGGGACAAGAGCTATAAAACTCCTGTGGTACCACCCAAATTGACGTTTCAAAAAAACGCCCACTCAATTTCATGTACTTCACAAAATACACGCTTTCCGGATAACGGGTAAAGTCCCCGTCAGGAACTACTAAACGGCTCAAAATCCGTCTTTCATCCTGCCCTCAAAAGCCCATTCACTCTACCTCTTTTTACCGCAATCACACCCGCTGCGGCTCTCTTTGCAAAAGATATTCAGAGTTACTATTCTTTCTCGTCGGTTTTTTATATTTGGTGTTATTATATGCTTGCTTTTTAAAAAAGTCAACTCTCAAGAAAATTTTTCTTCAAAAGTTTACATAACTTGACAGTTTTTTGGGAAACAGTTAGAATGATTCTATATTAATATCATAAGGAGGATCTCCCGATGAGTGATTCGTCCCACCCCGAAAAAGACCGGGATATTTATTCATACAGCAAAGGAAAAGGAAAAGCAAAAGATATTTATTCCTCCACAAAAAAGCCTTCCTCTGCTGCCGAAAAAGGCTCTCAAAAGAGCAAAAAAGTCTCTCCTTCCTCTCGCTATAAAACGCAGGAAGAAACGCTGCCGATTGATTGCTATAATTATGTAGAGGCACCGGGAAATCAGGATTCTCGCTCCGAAAAGAACCGCCAATCCCGTCGGAACGACCCAGACGATTGGGACAATCACAAAAAGCCTCGTCGTCGTCACCGTCATCTTTTTCGCCGGATTCTCGGCATTCTACTGGTCCTTCTAATCATTCTTGGTGTTATTTTAACGATGCTCTATTCTCAGATGAATCGCTCTGGGAACACCGATCAAAGCAAATACGTGGCGCAGCCTACAAATGCGCCCACCTACAGCGTCATGTCCGATCCGTTTGTCACCAATATTATGCTGTTAGGGCTTGACAAATTGGATGCAGGCGCACAGCGCAGTGATTCGATCATGCTGCTCTCGATCGATCATCGTCATCACACTCTAAAGTTGACTTCTTTTCTGCGGGATATGTATCTTGCCGTACCGGAAAATGGGATGGACAAGCTTAACGCTGCCTATGCTTATGGTGGTGCGGCGTTAACCATGCAGACCATCGAAAATAATTTCCGCATTAAAGTAGATAAATACATTGCCGTCGATATGGACGGGCTTGCCGATATCATTACGGACCTCGGCGGAATTGATGTCACCATGGATCAAGATTTGGTCGATCAGCTCAATCACGATCAGGGAACTTCCTATCCTGCCGGAAATCTCCATCTAACCGGCGCTGATGCCGTTTATTATGCCCGTATCCGAAAAGTCGGCACTGATTTTGGCAGAACAACAAGACAGCGTGAAGTGATTCAGAAACTTCTGAAAAAGGTTCTTAGCCCTTCTGGAATTATGAAGCTGCCGGATATTCTCAAAAAGCTGCGTACGAATATCCCGGCAATTGAATTGACCGGCATCACGTTTCTTTCCTCTCCGGCAGTCTTCTATCCCACAAAAACCTTTTATGTTCCTATAGACGGCTCCTGGCAGGACGCTACCGTAGACGTTGGAATGGTTTTGGTCCCCGATTTGAAGCAAAACTGTCTTGCAGTCCGGAAATTTATTTATGAGACTGACAGCACCTCTTAAAATCAAAAAGTAAACTAGATTTTTTTAATTCGCTTTAACTACTTTTTTCAGCATGCAATTTACACACATTTCCTATACAAATGGCTTTTTCTTGTAATTCCCCCTCATTCGATATATAATGATATTATCTATCGTTTAGTAAAATCCGCATGGAGGGTTCTCAATATGGAAAAGAAAACATTTTATATTACAACACCGATCTATTATCCGTCCGGCAATCCTCATATCGGTCACAGCTACTGTACCGTGGCGAGCGACGCGATCGCCCGTTATAAACGCATGCAGGGCTATGATGTGATGTTTTTGACCGGAACAGATGAACACGGCCTGAAAATTGAACAAAAAGCAGAAGCGGAAGGCATCACTCCAAAACAGTATGTCGACCGTATCTCCAAAGTCTTTCAGGATCTTTGGAAACTGCTTAATATCTCCAATGACCGCTTTATCCGCACGACGGATGACTATCATGTCAAGGCGGTTCAGAAAATTTTTCGGCAGTTACACGATCAGGGTGATATTTATAAAGGCAAATATGAGGGTTGGTACTGCACCCCCTGCGAATCCTTCTGGACAGAAAATCAGCTAAAAGACGGTAAATGCCCGGACTGCGGCCGTGAAGTTAAATGGGCGGAAGAAGAAGCCTATTTCTTTAAACTCTCCAAATATGCGGATCGGTTACTGCAATACTATCAGGATCACCCAAAATTCATTCAGCCGGAAAGTCGCAAGAATGAAATGATTGCCTTTATCAATCAGGGTCTGCAGGATCTCTGCGTTTCCCGTACCAGCTTCACCTGGGGCATTCCGGTTGATTTTGACCCCAAACATGTCGTCTATGTCTGGCTGGATGCTTTAACGAACTATATCACCGCGCTGGGCTACGGCAGCGATGATGACAGTGCCTACCGTAAATACTGGCCGGCCGATGTTCATTTTGTCGGAAAAGAAATTGTTAGATTCCACACCATCATTTGGCCTGCCATGCTGATGGCTCTTGATCTGCCTCTGCCAAAACAGGTTTACGGCCACGGATGGCTGCTTTTTGGCGACGGTACAAAGATGAGTAAAAGCAAGGGCAATGTTGTAGACCCTTATGTTCTCTGCGAACGCTATGGCGTAGATGCGATTCGTTATTTTCTGCTGCGCGAAATTCCGTTTGGCAGTGACGGTGTCTTTACAAACGAAGCACTTATTTCGCGGATCAATGCCGATCTCGCCAACGATCTTGGAAATCTGCTCTCCCGCACGACCGCAATGGTGCAAAAATATTTTGACGGCAAAATTCCTGCTCAGCGGGAAAGCGCCGATCCCGACAGTGAATTGGAAAAAATGGGCAATGAGCTGCGGGCAAAGTGCAACCAAAACATTGACGGCTATCAGTTTAGCAAAGCATTGGAAGAAATTTGGCGTTTTATCGCGCGCACCAATAAATATATTGACGAAACGACCCCATGGGCTCTTGGAAAAGAGGAGACTAAAAAAGATCGACTTGCCTGCGTTATGGCACACCTCTGCGAAAGTCTGCGCATCGTCTCGATTCTGATTAAGCCTTTTATGCCCGAAACAGCGCCCAAGATTCAGGAACAGCTTGGTGTTGGCGGCAATCAATGCAGCTATGAAAGCGCCGCAAAGTTTGGTGAATTCCCCTCTGATGTAACCGTGCAAAAAGGAGATACCCTTTTCCCCCGTATTGATGTTGACAAGGAAATCGAGGAACTCAACAAGCTGATCCCGAATCCCGCCGCGCTGCAAAAGCCAAAGATTGAAGGACTTGCTCAGATCACGATCGATGATTTTCAGAAAGTGGAACTGCGCGCTGCAAAGATCATTAACTGCGAGCACATCAAGCGTGCAAAAAAGCTGCTGAAATTAACTTTGGACGATGGAGAAAAAGGACGCACGGTCTGCAGCGGAATTGCGCCATGGTATCAGCCGGAAGATTTGATCGGAAAAACCATTGTTCTCGTCGCCAACCTGAAACCTGCAAAGCTCTGCGGCGTAGAAAGTCAAGGAATGCTTTTGGCAGCGGATGCCGGTGATGAAGTAAAAGTTGTATTTCTGGACGGTGTCCCGGCAGGAAGCCGAATTCGATGAACAAAATTTTTGACAGTCATGCGCATTACGATGACGCCGCATTTGATTCTGACCGTAAAATGGTTTTGGATACGTTTTTACCTCAGAATGGTGTCTGCGGTTTAATTGACTGCGGTGCTTCTCTTGAGAGCAGCCGAAAAGCACTTTTGCTTGCTCAAAAATACTCCTATATTTATGCAGCGATTGGACTTCATCCGGAAGAAGTAAAAGAAGCTCCGGAAAATTGGCTGACCGAATTAGAACAAATGTTGAAAAAAAAAGACTCCAAGCTGATTGCGATCGGCGAAATTGGGCTCGATTATCATTTTGCTGAAAACGCTTCGAGAGAAGATCAGAAAAAAGCTTTCATCGCACAGTTGGAGCTTGCAAAAAGATATGATCTTCCGGTTATCATTCACGACCGAGAGGCGCACGGAGATACGATGGAAATCCTGCGAAAATATCGTCCGCGCGGCGTTATGCACTGTTTTTCCGGCAGCGTCGAAATGATGCGGGAGCTGGTAAAGCTTGGGATGTATGTAGGATTAGGCGGAGCTGTTACCTTTAAAAATGCGCGGGTTCCGGTTGCGGTTGCGGCAGCAGTTCCTTCCGATCGGCTTTTAACAGAAACCGACTGTCCCTATATGGCACCGGTCCCTTTCCGCGGAAAGCGCTGTGACAGTACCATGATTCCAAAATCAGCGGCAGTCATTGCGCAGGCCCGCAACTGTACAACCCAAGAAGTGCTTCAATTAGGAATCGAAAATGCCTGCAGGCTGTTTCATATTGCTCTTTAAATATTTAAAAATAAAAAAGGCTGCTCTCTAGAAAATTTTGGAGAGCAGCCTTTTTATTATGAACCGTCATTCTTTATTGCCTTTTAAAAATCAAAATGGAATCCGTTCCATACGCTTCATAAGGAAATCTTCAATTAGTTTTGCGGTCCCTTCATCCCCCAGCTCATTGGTATCGATGCAAAGTGCATAATTGCGCATATCTTCCCAGATCTGTCCGGTGTGATGCGTAAAATAACCGCGGCGGTACTTATTCTGTTTCTTAACATAGTGAACTGCCTCATCATAGGAAAAATTCATCAAATTCATCTTGCGGCGGACACAAATCTCTTCCGGTGCATAAAGATAAACCGAAACGACATTGGGGCGGTCTCTTAACACAAAATTTGCCGCTCTGCCAACCACCACAAAAGATTCTCTGTTTGCGAGCTCATTGAGCACTTTCGCCTGATAATTAAAAAGATTTTCATTTGAAAGGAAATTATCACTTTCCGGCGGAATTATGGTACCGTCGTATACTTTTCTCGAAACCCTATAAAGCAGACTCTTTTTGGTCTCTTCATCCACCTTGGCAAAAAGCTCTTCACTAATTCCGCTATCATCTGAAGCCAACCGCAAAAGGTCCCGATTATAAAAATGTACGCCGAGATTTTTAGCGAGGATTTTGCCAATTGGGGTTGCTCCGGCGCCGCATCGTCTGGTAAGGGCTATCACAAACTGTTTCAATGTAAATCCACCCTTTCTCTTTTTACTCAGGAAAACCGATCCGGGGAGAACGGCTCCAGCGGATAGGAGGACTTTCCGTCTACAATCTCTTCAGAAAGCAATTTCCCGGTAATTGGTGCCAAAGCAATTCCATCCCCCTCATGGCCTGCTGCCAGATAAAGGCCCGGTACTTTTTTTGTCCCGCCGATCAGTGCCTTTCCGTCCGGCGTATAGGGCCGCAGCCCTGCAAACGCGCGAATGACGCTGACATCTTTAAGAGCCGGGAAAAAGCGCAGCGCCCGATGCGCGATTGCTTCCACTGCCTCCAAAGAATTAAAGCGGTCAAACCCGGCCCATTCGCGGGTGCCTCCAATTAAAAGTCCGCCGTTTTTCGTTTGATGTATACTCAGAGAAGCACCTATATAAAGGATTTTAGGGTCTTTGATTGTCTCCGGCATGAATTTAATTACATTATATAAAGCACACTGTGCTGTGCAATGCATAAACGGACCGACCGCTTCTGTCACCAAAAGCTGTCCGCGGCGGGGTTTAATCGGCAGATCGAGTCCCGCCATTTTTCCAACCTCAGCCGACCAAGAGCCACTCGAAATCACCACTTTTGGCGCTTCATAAAAGCTGCCGTCTTCGGTCACAACACCCGTTACTTTGCCTGCACTGTCCTTTTTGATTTCAGTAACCCCCAGATGGTTTTTTACTTCGACTCCCTGCCGCTTTGCCGCATGCAAAAATGCCATTGTCAGCTTGATTGGCTCTACCTTGCCTCCGCATGGTGCATAAAGTACTCCATAAAGGTCAGGTGCTAGCTGAGGTTCAATTTCTCTTGCCTCATCGATCGAGATCATGCGGATATCCACACCGCTCTCGCGCTGTTTATCCGCAATCTTACTGAGCATATCCCACTGGTCCTGATTCTCTGCCAACTGCATTCCGCCGCAGTCTGGAACAAACTCAACGGACTCTCCGAGTTCCTTTTCCAACGTCTGGTAAAGTTTTAAAGACTGAACTGCCAAATCCATCTGCGCTCCCGGTTTTTTGGTATGATAGCTGACAACACCATCTGTAGCACCGGCAGAACCCTGTGCATGGTCACGCTTTTCAAGGAGCAGAACTTTCTGATTCCGTTTGGAAAGATAATAGGCGACAGAACATCCAATAATACCTCCGCCAACGATAATGACATCATACTTCATCTTTTCCACTCCCCCCCAGCACACTCAACTTTAACGGACGCACCGGCATACGGGTCTTCTGCGGCTGAATTTCCGCGCGATTTTTCCCCGTTTCCTCCGCAATAATTCCCTGGATCAGACGTTCGCAGGTCTTTCCCTGACAAAGTCCCATACAAGCTCTGGTGCGGCGTTTTACACCGTCTACTGTCGTCGCGCCGTCATGGATCGCCTGAATGATCTCTTCGCGGGTAATCTCTTGGCAGCGGCAAATCAGAACATCATCATTCATTTTGCTCACGCTCCTTCCACTGCCGGATTCGGCAGGCGCTTCATGCTGCGGACCGTATCGGCAAACTCGACTGGAATTGCCATGGAGATCACTGTTGTTCCCGCATAAGCTGCAAGATTTTTCACTTTGAGGATTCTGCCTTTACAAACCGGCTCCCCTGCACGGGAAACCGCATCCACAAGATCGCCCTCTTTAGGGAGCGGCAAATATTCAAACGGAAAATCAATGGAAGCCTCTCCTTCTCCGAAAGCTTTATTGACAACCGTAATTGCAAGGCCAGGACATTTCGCAATGCACAGCCCGCAACCGGAACATTTTTCTTCGTTTAGATGCGGAAGATTCGTAATGTTTTCCCCGATTGTGATCGCACCCATAGGGCAGGCACTGGCGCAGGGATTACAGGGAATCTGCTGAACACATTCGATGACCGCCACACGCCCTTTTTTCATGCGTTCCTCGCTGGGAACTCCAGGGCAGGACATGAGTTCTTCCTTTGACGGAAATCCGGTATAAATGATTCCTTCTTTTTCAATCATTTCTCAATGCACCTCCCAAAAAACTCACCGCGTTTGAGCGCTTCCATATCGGCAATCTGATGCTCTTTAAACTTTCTGCGCCCTTCTCCAAAAGGTCCGCAGCGCAGTGTATTGAGCCGCTCTACGATTGCGGCTTTTTTCTCTGCTGCATCCTGCTCACTCAAATAGCCCAAAGCTTCGGCTGCAGCAACTCCGGCAAGATTTCCTTCTTCCATAGCGGTAGAAGCTTCCTCCACACCGGTAATATCACCAGCAACATAAACACCGGGAACCGTTGTTTCCATATTCCAATCATGCAGCGGAACATGCCCGCCAAAAGCAGGAATAAAATCGAACTGACAACCCGCCATCCATGCAAGCTCCGTCATGGGATTGAGCCCTACTGCCATGCAAACGGTATCCGCCTCGATCATCATTTCAGTTCCTTCAATAGGATTGAATTTTTCATCCACTTTTGCAATTTCGACTGCTTCCACACAGTCTTTTCCATATACCTGCTTGATCGTATGTCCCAGATAAAACGGAACCCCCACTCTGCGGATTTTTCCGGCATGGACGCCATAGCCGCCAATTTTCGGGGCTCCTTCGACAATTCCAAGAACATCAGCTCCCGCCTGCATGAGCTGATAAGAAACGATCAGCCCTACATTGCCGGAACCCATCATCACGATTTTTTTACCGGGAAGAACCCGGTTAACATTGATCATGGTCTGTGCAGCACCCGCACCCATTACGCCCGGCAGTGTAGAACCGGGAAACGGCAAATAGTTTTCCTTTGCCCCTGCTGCGATAATAATTTTTTTGGCGTGCAGCTGACAATTTTCCCCATTTTGAATAATGCCCATCGTAAGATCTTCGGGCTGAATTCCATAGACAAGACTGTTAAGCATGACATCCGCTCCGCAGCCCTGCGTTTTTTTCAGAAGTTTTTGCCCGATCACATAGCCACGGGTTCCGGCCTGATGTTCATGAGAACCAAAAAATTTATGAATCTGCTTGAAAAGCTGTCCGCCAGGGCGGCTGTTTTCATCGATGACCAATACCCTTGCCCCGGCATTGCGCGCCTGATAGGCAGCCGAAAGTCCGGCAGAACCGGCGCCGACAATCGCAACCTCTGTTTCCAGTGTTTTCATTTGTCTGCCTCCTTTCGAACTACACCGAGTCCCTCCTGCCGCTCTACATGCATTCCGTCATGAACAGGCGTTACGCAAGTGCGCGTATTCGGGACTCCATCTACAATCATCATGCAGTCCGTACAACGCCCGATCGCGCAAAAAACGCTGCGCGGTTCATGGCGTTTTGCTGTGGTACGAAATACTTTAATTCCTGCATTCAAAAGTGCCGCTGCAATTGGTTCCCCTTCGACAGCCTCGATCGGTTCTCCATTAAAATACAGCGTGACTTTTTTAAGATCTGTCAGTGTACCCAGAATTGGGTGTTCGATTACTCTCAAAATCATCCCTCGTTTTTTGCCGGAGCAGCATCTGCTTTCCGGATATTTTTGTCAGACATTACCCGACCGATATAATCTGCAATCAATACTCCCGCCGACTGGGGAGCCACCTTGCTCGGCAGCGGCGGCGCCGCATAATAAGTAATATTTTGAAGCTCTGCAATTTTTGGATCTGCCCCTAGCTGTCCGCTTGAAATATCCAATACAAAGACTGGCTTTTTCCAACTTTCTGCAAGTTCCACTGGCAGCACCAATGCCGGTACCGTAATAATCACCACATCAGACGGAGTCTCTCTCTTCCATTGCTCCATAGAAATCGTATCCAGATGTTCGTTTCGCGCAGCCTGTCTTACCGGCAGTCTCAGCTTTCTTAAAATCTCCGTAATGGCTTTTCCGGTATGACCGGCACCGATCACATCATAAGAATTTTCAAAAAGACTCTTTTTTGTATACTCCAGAAGAAACCACAAAACACCTTCAGCTGTAAGCTCCGCATTTTTTTTGGAAACCTCCGGATCTTTAAACGGGTCATAGAGGTTTAAATGCAATTGACGAAGATATTCTGTTTGTCTCCCGGTAAAAACCGGTGTTCCCTCTGAAAGTCCTTTTAGAAAGTCTCCGACAAAAAGCGATGTTCCCTCCGACTGCAAAATCGTTCCGTCTTCTGTTCCGCGAACCGGAAGCAATACGAAATCATAGTTTTTTGGATTTTTCATTAGAAGGTTCTGCCCTTTTGAGTAATCGTTTGCGCAATCAATTTCGATCCTCAGTTTTTTTAGAGCTTCCGATGCAAAATAAATTCGTTCGTCATTTGCAAAAACAGCCCCACGCATAAAACATGTCTCCTTTTCAACTTCCAAGATATGCCTCTTTGACTTGCTGATTAGAAAGCAAATTGGCTGCGGTATCCGCCAAAACGACCTCGCCTGTCTCAATGACATATCCGCGGCTAGCAACTTTTAACGCCTGGTTTGCATTCTGCTCTACCAGCATTACCGTTGTTCCTGACGTCTGATTGATATCACGAATCGTCTTAAATATCTGTTTTACAATTAAAGGCGAAAGTCCCATAGAAGGCTCATCAAGCAGCAAAAGCTTTGGGCGACTCATCAGTGCGCGCCCCATTGAAAGCATCTGCTGCTCGCCGCCGGAAAGGGTTCCGGCAAGCTGCGCTTTCCGTTCTTCCAGTCTGGGGAAAATATTAAAAACGCTTTCAACATCACTTTTAATTTGAGTGCGGTCTTTTCGAAAATAGGCACCCAAAAGCAGGTTATCCAATACGCTGCTGCGCGGAAACACACGGCGGCCTTCCGGCACCATAGTCATACCTTCTCGCACAATCTGCGGCGGCAGCATTCCTTCGCAGCTTTTTCCCATAAAGGAAATACTTCCCTCTGATTTTTTGACCTGACTCATAATCGAGGTCAGCAAAGTCGTCTTTCCGGCGCCGTTAGCACCAATTAAAGAAACGATTTCGCCCTCCTCTACTTCCAGGCTCAAGCCTTTCAGCGCATGGATATTCCCGTAATAAACATGTAAATTCTCGACCTCAAGCAATTTCATTATCATCATCGTCCTTTCCGAGATAAGCTTCGATGACGACCGGATCTGAGCTGACTTCTTTGGGAAGTCCATCTGCGATTTTCTGCCCGTGATCAAATACAACCACTCTTTCGGCAATTCGCATCACAAGGCGCATCGCATGCTCGATCAAAATAATAGAATACTGATCATTTTTCAGTCTCCGGATAATTTCCATCAGCTCATCTGTCTCGTGAGGATTCATTCCGGCAGCCGGTTCATCCAAAAGGATTAATTTCGGTTCGGTTGCTAACGCTCTGGCAATTTCCAGGCGGCGCTGCATTCCATAAGGCAGATTTTTTGCCTTCCAATCCTTTTTATCATAAATACCGACATAGCTAAGGCATTCTTTGATAAATTCATCATTGGTTTTGAGTTCGTTTTTATAGGTCGGTGTATTTAGAAAAGCGCCCATTATCTCTGTCTTTCGGCGGCAGTGGCGTGCAATTACAATATTTTCCTCTACCGTCAGATCTCCAAAAAGGCGAATATTCTGAAAGGTTCTGGAGATTCCCATCTTTGTAATCTGATCCGGCTTTTTATGGGTAATATTTTCCCCTTCAAAAAACACCTGTCCGGAAGTTGCCGGAGCAATTCCCGTCAGAAGATTGTAAAAAGTGGTCTTTCCGGAACCATTTGGTCCAATAATGGAGACGATTTCGCCCTGATCAATATGAAAATCGATTTCACTGTTTGCGAGCAGGCCCCCAAAAGATTTGGTGACCGCTTTTGTTTCAAGTAATACTGGCATCAGAATTCACTCCCTCCTTTTCAGGCATCACTGCTATTTCCCCAGAATCCCTGAGGACGTACACGCATTACAATTACAAGGATCAAGCCGTAGAGGATATACCACGGATCGAACGAAAGCCCAATTGCATCCTTGAGAGAATGAAGGACTTCCGGCAGAATCGTCATCAGCCCCGCTCCGAGAATTGCGCCTTTAATACTTCTGCGTCCACCGACGATTACCATGGTAAGAATCAGGATGGACTGTGTGGAAGTTAAAAGCTCCGGACTGACAAACGAAGAATAAGCTACCTGAATACTTCCTGCAATGCTGCAGATAAAGGCCGATATGACAAACGCCAGTATCTTATAATATTTGGTGTGAATCCCCATGGCGACCGCTGCAATCTCATCTTCTCGAATTGCCGCAAACGCATATCCGGTGCGGGATTTTTCAATTCGGTTCATGAAGAAAGCAAGCAAAGCGACAATGAGGAAACAAAGAATCAAATATCCTTCTTTTCCGGTAGGACCAATCTTGCTCATTTTAATCCCAAAAATAGTTGGGACTTTAATTCCCGGGATACCTGAAGATCCCCCCAGCGAATCCGTATTAATTGCAACATATCTCAGCACTTCACCGAAGCCATATGTAATGACGACCAGAAAAGAACCTTTTACACGCAATGCAGAAGCTGCTAATGGAAGAGCCGCCAAAGCGGCGATACAGGCGGCAACTGGAATGGTAAGCCAAAAATTCATTCCGGAATATTTCATCAATACTGCTGTTCCATAGGCACCGATTCCAAAGAAAGCTGCGTGACCCAAAGAAGTCTGCCCGATATACCCGGAAACAAAGTTGAGGCCAAGCGCCAGAATTGCATAAATCAAACAGCTCACTAAAATATGCTTAACATAAGCCGGAATCACTTTAACCGGCGTAAAACTATCCAAAAAACAGATCACCAATAAGAAGATTGTCGCTCCAATAAAAGTGGTCTTTCCACTCGTTCCAAAAAACCATTTCGAGTTTCCCTTGGGGAGGGCAAACTTCTTTTTTGTATTGGTAAGCACATCAGCAGGAACACTTTCGATCCCTGCTGTCAGCACTTCACTTGCTGACGAATCGTTTTTCATGTATAGCCCTCCTCTCAAACTTTTTCATCAAACTTAAA
The DNA here is from genome assembly GCF_053613275.1 of Caproicibacterium sp. NSD3. Lineage (NCBI taxonomy): Bacteria > Bacillati > Bacillota > Clostridia > Eubacteriales > Oscillospiraceae > Caproicibacterium > Caproicibacterium sp. NSD3. Next base: position 259,797 of record NZ_CM132119.1, on the reverse strand, counting down.
GCCCAGCAAACCGGTTGGCTTAATCAAAAGAACTGCAATCATAATAATGAAGCCGATTGCATCTTTATAGCCGGTAGAAATAAATCCGGCCGTTAAATTTTCTGCCACTCCGAGGATCAGTCCTCCAATCAGAGAACCGGTAATGGAACCAATTCCTCCAAGGATTGCAACAGCCCAGCCTTTGAGTCCTGCGAGTTCGCCCATCATTGGGTTAATCGCATAAATCGTACCGACAAAGACACCGGCAGCTGCACCCAAGGCCCCACTGATTGCAAAAGTGACTTTAATGAGGACTTCGCTGTTTGCGCCCATCAATCCCAACGTCTGCATATCCTGAGAAGCTGCCAGCATCGCTTTTCCGGTGATGGTACGGCGAATAAAGAGTTCCAGCAAAACCATGATCAGCATCGTTCCCGCAAGAATGGTCAAATGAATCGAGCTGATCGTCAATGTTTTACCGTCCACTGTTAAAATCGGAATGAGCTGATAATCAATTACATCCGGATATGCACGCGGATTCGGCGTAAATACCGCATTGGCGCCATAGCGGAGGAATGTGGAAAGGCCCAGTGCAGTAATAAATCCTGCGACTGCCATTTTCCCTTTTTTACGAAGCGGTTTATATCCAAATTCATCAATCGCCATTGCAATCCCCGAACCAATCAGCATGGATAAGAGCAATGCCGGAACAAACGGTATCCCCATGATGCAGAGAAAATACCCTGCAAAAGCACCTAACATATAAACTTCACCGTGGGTCCAGTTCATAACACCCACAATTCCAAAAACTGTTGTCCAGCCAATGGCAATCAGCGAATAAATACCGCCTTGTGCCAAGCCGTTAATTACTTGCTGTACAAAATCCATATTCTTACACCCCCAAAGCTTTGATAAAGAACAACAACGGCTGGAAAATTTTCTCCAGCCGCTGTCCTTCTTCCAGCTTCCAACCGCTGTGGTTTATTTATCTGCCATAACAAAATTTCCGCCTTTAACGGTCAAAGTCAGATAATCGCGAACCCAGTCATTATTGCTGTCAAATTTAACCGTCCCTGTAACGCCATTATAATTTGTCTCTTTGAGTGCATCTTTTAAAGTATCACGGGACAGCTTATCGCCTGCTTTTTTTGCTGCCTCTGCAATGACATACATCTGATCATAGGCAAGCGCTGCAAATCCATCTGGCACAGAACCATATTTTTCTTGGAATTTCTTGACAAGATCCTGTACTTTCTGATCCGGATTATTTGCAACATAAACGCCAATCACATAAATGCCTTCACAGGAATCTCCTGCAATTTCAACTGTTTTAGAATTATAAAGGCCGGTGCCACCGATGATCGGAACATTTACTCCATTCTGTTTCAGCTGCTTGATAATCAGACCGGAGTCTGCCGGAGTTCCACAAAGAGCAATTGCATCTGGATTCAAGCTTTTTGCCGTCGTAATCTGAGCGGTAAAATCCTGATCGGTAGCAAGATAAGTCAAACTGTTGAGTACCTTTCCGCCTTTTTGTTCCATATAGTTTTTCAAATTTGTATTTAAGCCCGTGCCGTAATCGTTATTTGGATAGAACACTACAATATTTTTTTTGCCCCGATCCAATAAAGCCTGTGCCATCTGTGGGCCAACAGCATTATCCTGCACAGCCATCCGGAAGAAATAGTCGCTGCAGCCTGTTAAAGCAGGCGAACTGGAGCTGATAACCAAATCCGGAAGTCCCGCAGCGTCTATAATTGGAGCCATTGCCAAAGTAGCGGAAGAGTTACAGGAACCGCCAATGGCCAAAATGGATTCATCATCCGCAAACTTCTGAGCACCAGAAGCTGCTTTCTGCGGATCGCCCTGATCATCATAAGTAGTCAATTCCAGTTTCTTTCCATTGACGCCGCCGGCTGCATTGATCTCATTGATCGCAAGTTCGTAGCCGTGCTGCTGACTCTCGCCCATAACGCCGCTGTCTCCTGAAAGAGGAGCAACTAACCCGATCTTAATGGTTCCTCCAGACGCTGCCGCCGTGGAAGCGGAGCCTGAGCTGCTGCCACTCCCGCAGCCGGTAACGCTCGCCGTCACCATCGTTGCTGCAAGAGCAAGTGCAAGAATGCGAATTTTTTTCATAATGTACCCTCCTTTAACTTTGAAGCCAAAAAACAAAAACCAATGGACACTATTTTCGAATTAAAAATGATTTGGGCCTTTGGGTGTTTTGTTCTTTCCGAAAAAAGCAGGATACACATTTTTATGACTTTTCGGATTGAAAAAACGCCATTATGAATCATTTATTGCTATAAAATGCAATTTCTAAATTTAACATTTTCTTTTCAGCCTTCTAAAATAGTTTAAATATTCACTCTCTTTAAAAGTTAAATTTTTGTGCTTTCATTTTACAGAAACAAACTTCAAAGCAGCCCTCCTCTTTTAAAAAATAAACAAAAGGCGCTGACCTTCTGTAAACCAGGAGGTCAACGCCTTTGTTTGGTAACATGATACGGCATAGAATCTGCTTTGTCAATCGATTTTCTTGCTTCTTTTTCATTTTGTTAAGAAGTACCTATATTTTTTAAAATTGAAATCTTTTTTGTACCTCATAAACTTTTCGTCCATAATTTTTGATTTGAATGGACTTTTTGTCCACCACGTTTTCCCTTTTGTTCCCTATATCTGTATAAATTCTCTTTTATAATTCTTTTTTCATAAATTAGATATTTGAATTTTATAATATTGATTCCTGCATTTTAAACTCCGTAATAATCATGCAGCATTAAGCAAAGCGAAAGATAGGTGCGCGTATAATAATCTTCCAGATCCCAATCCCCCAAGTCACAGATCTTTTCAAGGCGCTTCGCCATCGTATGCCGGTGAATAAAAAGTCTGCTTGCAGCTTTAGCTTGACTGCCCTCATGCGCAAGATATACCCGAAGTGTATGGACGTAATGTGTGCTATGGGTCCGATCATAATCCAGCAACTTTTGTAGCTCTGGCCGCTGACTGCGCAAAATTTCTTCCCCGTTTTGATGGAAACTGCTGAAAATAGAAAAGAACGACATGTTTTTACTGCGAAAGACTCCTCGTTTTGCACCAATCTGTTCCAAAGCCTTACAGCATTTTGCGGCAGCAAAGAAACTCTTTTCTAAATCATCGGAATTTTCCAAGTCATATTCCCCTACATAATAGCTGATTTTTTGTTCTTCTGATAAAAAAGTAAGGAGAATTGTCAGCTCAAAAATAACATCCTGAATCGTATTTTTTTCCGCTAAATTTAGATAGAAAACCGTTTTTCCATCCGGAAGCTGCGACCGGATATACCATGCAGCCTGCGAATACAGGTAAGAAGAGATGCGGTTAATTCCCTCCTGCAGCTCTTTTGGCGGGACTTGACGATCCGGAGCAGGGATCGCCACAAAAATATAGCCAGGCAATTCTTTTGGCGGTTGATTCTGTTCCATCTGCTTCTTTAAAAGGGGCAACAGCTTTTTTGTACTTTCATCTTCCTGCGCTGCAGTCTGGCGCTGAATTTCGTCAATCAGGATATGCATGATCGCCGAAAAGGTCAAATGAGGCGGAATCGTTAAGATTGGCAGCCGCAGCCGATTTGCTTCCCGAATAATATAATCCGGCACATCATCTACATAATAGCCAAGCTGAATTAAGATTCCGCTAATTCCTCGGCGTTCCAGCTTTTGGATTAAATCGCTGTATCGCTTTTCATTTGCAAGCTGATATCCCGTTGTCACCAGCAATTCATCTTTTTGCAGAGAATCAGGGGTATCCAAAATCTCCATTACATTTACCCACAAAACCGAATTTTCTGCTCCAGAGGCTCCTGCTACCAATTTAATTCCATTTAGGATCTGACGATCGACGATTTCTCTTATGTGCAGGGACAAAACTCATACACCTCCTTAAAGCTTGTTAAAAAAAACGGCGACGCTTCTCTTTGAACACAAAGAAAAACATCGTCGTTTCCCTTATTATAATAATGCCAAAATACTTCTGTCAATGATTTTTTATAAATAAAAATTTTATAATGAATTATTTAAAAAAAATTGTTCATATAAGCTTTTACTTTTCAGATGGACTTATCGTCCATAACTTTCATATTTTCTGGACGAATCGTCGCTTGCAGAAAAATCGAGGACTTGTTAAAATGTTCTCAAATGCAGGATTACACATTCGAAGTTTCATGCTAGTACACACTGTGCTTTTAAGGAGATGGCATACATGAGTTATAAGGTGCTAATTACAGAAGATATCAACGAAGCCGGAAAAGAGCTTCTCCGAGAACAGGGATATGAAATCCGAATGGGAACGGGGATCGATGAAGAAACCGTTTTAAAAGAGGCGTCGGATTGCGATGCAATTCTGACTCGTAACGCAACAATCAGCCGCAAGATCATGGAACACTGCCCAAAACTAAAAGCAGTTTCCATGCACGGAGTCGGTGTCAATGGAATTGACGTGAAAAGCGCTACCGAACTCGGGATTCAGGTTACAAACGCTGCCAAGGCAAATCAAAATTCTGTAGCAGAATATACAATTGGTCTGATTTTGCTTCTGGCTAAACGTACCTTTGAATATAACGAAGGACTCAAAGCAGGAAACTGGGGAATTCGTTCCATCTGCGGAATGGACCTAGAGGGCAAAACACTTGGAATCATCGGTGTTGGAACCATCGGTACCATGGTTGCCAAAAAAGCATTTTACGGACTTGGCATGAACGTTATCGGCCACAAACGCCGTTTAACCAAGCCAATGAAAACAGAGTATGGAATTCTCACAAATGATCTGGACGAAGTGATCCGTTCCGCTGATTTTCTTTCCCTTCATGTACCGCTCACCTCTTCTACCAGAAATCTTCTCAGCGCGGAAAAGCTTGCTTTGATGAAACCAACCGCTTATTTGATCAACACGGCCCGCGGAGAAGTGACCGATGAAAAAGCATTGACTAAAATATTGAAAGAAAAAAAGATTGCCGGTGCTGCCATTGATGTTTTTGATGGTGGGATTCCAAATATGAACAATCCCATTCTCCATCTAGATAATGTAATTGTCTCTCCGCATACCGCAGCCTTTACCGGACGTTCTTTGGAACGAATGAGCTATCAGGCTGCTTTGGGAATTGTGGAAACACTTAAAGGGCAAGTTCCTACTTTTCCTGTAAACAATCCAAACCCGATTGACAAAGCCAGCTAAAGGAGGACTTCTTATGAAAAAAAGAGATATTTTTGCGGGTGCCGAACGTATGGATTCCACTTCTTCCTCTTTAATTCGCGTCATGCTCGATAAGGTCCGTGCCATGAAAGACGCCGGTAAAACAGTGATTCCTCTGGTAGCAGGGGAACCGGATTTCAATACACCGGAACCAATTAAAAAAGCAACGATTGCCGCTTTGGAAGCTAACTTTACACATTATGGTTCCAACCGCGGCATGCCGGAACTGCGCGAAAAGATTTCGAAAATTCTGGAACGGGATATGGGAGTTCATTACGACCCTGCAACCGAAATTCTTGTGACATGCGGCGGCGCAGAAGCAATTAACAACGCTTTGCTCTCGACAATCAGTCCGGGAGATGAAGTCATCATCTTTTCCCCCGCTTTTGTAAGCTATGAGAATCTGGTTCATCTAGCGGGCGGCACTGTCGTTTCGCTTCCTTTAAAAGAGGAAAATGGCTTTCAGATTGATCTTGCTGAGACCGAGGCCCATATCACCGACCGTACCAGAATGATTATTCTTAATAACCCCTGCAATCCAACCGGCGTTGCCTATCACCGTGAAATTTTGGAAGGCCTCGCAAAACTTGCCTGTAAATATGATCTTCTCGTCTTTTCGGACGAAATTTATGACCGCCTCACTTATGATGAACCTTTCTGCTCGATGGCTTCTTTTCCCGGGATGCGGGAACGGGCGCTTATCATGTGCGGTTTTTCAAAAACCTATGCCATGACCGGCTGGCGACTCGGATATTTAGCAGTTGACAAACGGCATATGGATTATATTTTAAAATTTCATCAGTATTCTACCACCTGCTGTCCCACCTTTTTGCAGATTGGTCTTGCAAATTCTGTGGATCTTCCTGAAACAGAAGCAGCCGTAAAAGAAATGCAAAAAAAGTTTAGGGAACGCAGAAAACTAATCATGGAACAGCTCGATAAAATTCAACAGATTCATTATGTTCACCCCTCCGGCGCCTTTTATGTTTTTATTGATGTCTCCGATACCGGACTATCCGGACAGGAATTTTCCGAACGGCTGCTGGAAGAAAAGCTCGTTGGTACTGTCCCCGGCATCGGCCTTGGAAAAGAATGCGGAAATTTTGTCCGCCTTTCTTACGCGACTTCTAATGAAAACATTTTGGAAGCAACCAATCGGATGGCCGATTTCGTAAAATCACTTGCATAAAAGATTTATCTCCTTATAAGCAAAAAGACCGACTCGTTTTTCTGAGCCGGTCTTTTTGTTTTTTTTATAGCAACAATTATCATCATAAAATAAGTTTGTCCAATTTTTTGCATTCCAGGTTAAATAATGGTATAATTAAAATATATTAAACCACACAGAATAGGAGCGAATTTTATGATAGATGGAAAGAAGCACATTGCAATCGGATTTGCAACCGGACGAATTGGCTTTAAAAATGTACTGCATTCTTATATCTATCATTTAAAAGAATCCCATTCTCCATCCGATCACCAGTTTCTTTTATCTCTATTTGTCGCATATGATCCCAGCTATAATAATACCAAAAAAGAAGATTATGATGATCTCAGTACAGAAGAGAGAGAATCCTTTTATTTATGCCGCTTTATCGGGCCGGACGACATTGAAAAAGAAAAGCAGCAGCTTGTAAAAGAATCCATTCTAACAAAAGAAGAAGCAGCCGGTGTATTTGGAACCGGTTATGCGATGCAGCGAAATATTATTTTATATGAAGCTCTGCGTGAAAACGTTGATGGAATTATCTTTCTTGATGACGATGAATATCCCATGGCGGTGACAGAATCAAACGGAATTTCTCTTTGGAGCGGTCAAAATGTTTTGGAAGAGCATATCCGTTACCTGCAATTTTCCGATATCACAAATGGATATCACTGCGGCTATCTAACGCCTGTTCCTTCTATTGATTTCGATGGGATTCTCTCAAAAGAAATCTTTCACCGCTTTACAGACGCTCTGAGCAGTGATGTACTAAAATGGGACGAGGTCGAGAGTTTGATTGCATCCGGCGGAGTTACATATGCAGACAAAACCATTTTGAGAGAACATCAGGCAAAATTTGCTTTGGAAACAAATGGTGCAAAATTTATAAGCGGAGGAAATCTCGGAATCAATCTGACAAAACGGACAAAAGTTTTGCCATTTTATAATCCACCGGAAGCGCGGGGCGAAGACAGTATTCTCAGTACTTGTCTGGATGAATATAACGTAAAGTGGATTCCCGTCTATACATTTCATGATGGGTTTTCCTTCTATGAATCTCTTCTGCGCGGTGTTCTTCCTCTAAAATTAAAACAGATTTCCCTTTATGATTCTGCGGCTGTTAACAATCGTTTTTATAAAGCCTGCCTCGGCTGGGCTCGTTATAAACCTCTTTATACCTATCTGACTCAACCGGATTCCTTTACAGAAATAATGGATCAGTCCCTCCAAAATCTTCAGGAATGTCTGCCATCTATCTGTTCTTATTTTAATGACCGACGGTACTTGAATCTATTCTATGAAATGGAAAAATACGTCAAGAACGTACCGAATCATAATCAGCAATTTCATGACCTGCAAAAGGCATGGAAAAAGATGATAAAAGCCTTATAATTATAAAAAAGTGCCTCAGAAACCGAAAAACGATTTCTGAGGCACTTTTTATTTACATCGAAGCAAAGAGATCTCAGCCGAGCAGTTTTACCATGACTGCTTTTTGAGCATGTAGACGGTTTTCAGCTTCTTCAAAAATTTCTGTGGAATGTTTTTCAAATACATCCGCGGTAATTTCTTCTCCGCGATGTGCCGGAAGGCAATGCAGTACCATTGCATCCTTTTTGGCCTTTGCCATCACTTCTGCGTTTATCTGGAATCCTTCAAACGCTTTGCGGCGTTTTGCAGCTTCCTCTTCCTGTCCCATCGAAGCCCAAACGTCTGTGATCACAACATCTGCTCCGACAGCCGCTTCTTTCGGATCGGTCGTCATGCTGAACGCCGGATAAGCCTGCGCAAAATCCAGCACTTCTGCTGCCGGACGGTACCCCTGAGGACAAGCAACCGATACTTCCATTTTCATCTTAAGGCCGCCGACGATCAGGGAATTCATCATGTTATTTCCGTCGCCGATAAAGCACATTTTAAGGCCGTCCAGACTGCCATGTTTTTCACGGATCGTCATCAGATCCGCAAGCACCTGACACGGATGGGAAAGGTCCGTCAGACCATTGATGATCGGAATCGTACCGAAATTAGCCAGCGCTTCTACTTCGCTCTGTTTAAAGGTACGGATCATAATTCCGTCCAGATAACGGGAAAGGACCCTTGCGGTATCCTGCACCGGTTCCCCGCGGCCGATCTGCATATCTTTTGAAGAAAGAAAGATCGGCAGTCCGCCCAGCTGATACATACCAACCTCAAAGGAAACACGCGTACGGGTACTGGCCTTTTCAAAGATCATTCCCAATGTTTTTCCTGCCAGACGCGGATGCGCAATGTCATGCTTTTTCTCATACTTGAGCTGATCGGCAAGATCCAGAATCTCTGTGATCTCCTGAGAAGAAAGATCCAGCATTTTTAAAAGATGTTTCATCGATAAGCCTCCTCAAAAATTTTAAGCCAGTACCTTTTCCAAAATAGAAAGGCCCGTTTTTAATTCCTCAATGGTAATAGTAAGCGGCGGCAAAAAGCGCAGAACATCTTTTGCCGTCAGCACCAACAATCCGTTCTCCACACACTGATCTGCAATTTGAGCAGCGGTTTTTCCGGTCGGCTTCGCACCGATCATTAATCCCATGCCACGCACGTTTTCAATGTTTTTCATTTCACTAAGTGATTTCTGCAAAAAGGCACCTTTTTTAGAAACCTCTTGTAAAAATCCCGGTGTATTGAGTCTCTCCAAAACCACATTTGCGCCTGCACAAACCACCGGATTCCCGCCGAAGGTAGTACCGTGATCGCCAACACCGAGAACCTCTGCGCATTTTTCGCCGACCAGACATGCCCCGATCGGCAGGCCACCGCCTAATCCCTTGGCACTGGTCAGTACATCCGGCTTTACTCCAAACTGCTCCGTCGCATAAAAAGTTCCGGAACGCCCCACACCGGTCTGCACTTCATCCGCCACCAAAATGATATCTTTTTCATCACAAAGTTTCCGCAGCGCCTTTACAAACTCCGCAGTCAAGGGCAAAATGCCGCCCTCTCCCTGAATCGGTTCATAAAAAATCGCACAGGTCTTATCGCTGAGCTTCTCCATGACGCTCTGGAGGTTTGGTTCCGCAGTAATAAATCCTGTCGGCAGCGGCTTAAACAGTTCATGAAAATGTTCCTGACCGGTAGCAGCTAGAGTTGCCAGAGTCCTGCCATGAAAAGAATTCTGAAGAGTCATCACTTCGCAGCGGTCAAAGTCATACCGATCGGAACTATATTTTCTTGCAACCTTAACGGCACACTCGTTTGCTTCTGCACCGCTGTTTCCAAAAAACACTTTCGAAAATCCTGCTGTTTTACAAAGATTTTCTGCTAGTGACGTAACCTGCGGGTTATAAAACAGATTACAGGTATGCTGAATTTCTCCCGCCTGTTTTGAAACCGCCGCGACCCATTTTGGATCGGCATATCCCAGACTGTTTACACCAATTCCGGCAGTAAAATCAATATACTTTTTCCCATCTGCATCCCATGCGGTCGCATTTTTTCCTTTTACCAGCGCTGCGGAAAAGCGGTGGTAAGTGTGCATTATATACTGATCTGCCTGCGCTTTGATCTTTTCAAATTCCATAAAGTGCCTCCTCTATATTAACAGAACATCGTGCCAATACCGGCATCGGTAAAGAGTTCCACCAAAATGGAATGCGCAACCCGCCCGTCGATAATATGCGCACGTTTAACACCCTGCCGAACCGCCTCTACACAACAATCAATTTTGGGGATCATCCCGCCGGAGATAACCCCATCTTTCTGCAGTTTTGGTACAGAAGAAAGATTGACAATCGGGATCAAGGTTTCCTCATTGTCTTTATCTCGTAAAAGCCCGCGGATATCCGTCATCAGGATCAGCTTTTCAGCATGAAGACTTGCAGCGATATGTGCCGCGGCAATATCTGCATTGATATTATATACTTGGCCCTCTCGGCTGCCGGCTACCGTGGAAATGATCGGAATATATCCTTTTTCGATTGCATCATTGATCACTTCATTTTTGACTTCTGTAATTTCTCCGACAAACCCAAGATCATCTTCAGAGACTTTCTTTTCCGCACGCATCAAGTCGCCATCCAGACCGCAAAGTCCGATTGCCTTGCCCTCATGTCGCTGCAAAAGCTGTACCAAGTCTTTATTGACTTTTCCTGCCAAGACCATTTGAACAATGTCGATTGTCTCCTGGTCGGTTACGCGCATTCCTTTAATAAATTCGCTTTTCTTTCCGATCTTTTTGAGCATCGCATTGATTTCCGGGCCGCCGCCATGAACCAAAACCACATGGATTCCGACAAGCTGCATCAGAACCAAATCACTCATCACAGCGTCTTTCAGATGATCATCGATCATTGCATTTCCGCCGTACTTGACAACGATTGTTTTTCCCGCCAGCTTTTGGATATAAGGCAATGCCTCCACCAAAACCTGTGCCCGCTCTGCATCTAAAATATTCAAGGGGGGTTCCTCCTTTTCATCAGGTCCGATAATCACCATTAATTTTCACATAATCGTAAGTGAGGTCACATCCATAGGCAGTTGCCTCAAAATCGCCGTCATGGAGCGTTACATCGATTCCGATTTCATCTTCCAAAAGAATTTTTTTAGCGGTTTCTTCATCAAAATCGATTCCGGCACCATCTTTGCAAACTTTAATTGCACCCATTTTAGAACGGAACGCAACATCGACGGCATGGATATCTACCGGCACTCCGGAATATCCAATCGCACAAAGCACCCGTCCCCAGTTGGCATCTGCTCCGAACATCGCAGCTTTTACCAGGGAAGAACAGATAATCGTCTTTGCAACGATTCTAGCATTTTCATCGGAAGAAGCTCCCGTTACCCGGCAAGCAAGAAGCTTTGTTGCGCCTTCTCCGTCTTTTGCCATCATCTTACAAAGCGCGGTACAGAGCATTTTCATTGCCTTTAAAAAGGTTTGATAATCTTCTCCGTCCGTTGTGATTGGCTCATTTTTCGCAAGGCCGTTCGCCATAATGCAGCAGGTATCATTCGTACTGGTATCTCCATCCACGCTGATCATATTAAAGCTGTTCTTTACTGACTCCTGCAAAGCACTTTCCAGCGCCTCGGTCGAAATTGCGGCATCCGTCGTCAAAAAGCAAAGCATGGTACACATATTTGGGTGAATCATTCCGCTGCCCTTTGCAGCGCCGCCTAAGCGCACCACATGCCCCCCGAGCATAAACTCTACCGCAAGATTTTTGGGAACCGTATCGGTCGTCATCAGTGCTTTCGCGGCATCATCGCCGCCTTCTTTGCTGAGCTTTTTTGCCAGAACAGGTGCTTCCTTTAAAATCGGCTCAATCGGCAGTGGCTGCCCGATAACTCCGGTACTCGCAACCAAAATATCCTGTGCTTTGATTTTTAATGCGTGTGCAGCAGCTTCTGCCATTTTTTCGGCCTTTTCCACTCCATCTGAATTGCAGGTGTTGGCGTTGCCGGAATTAGCAATCACAGCCTGAGCAACTCCATCCGTCAGATGCTTTTTACAAACCTCGATCGATGCGCCTTTTACCAGGTTACTGGTATAAACGCCGGCAGCATTACAGGAAACTTCACTTTTGAGCATCATCAGATCCGGCTTCTTTTTATTAGGACGAATCCCGCAGTGCATTCCACCTGCCATAAAACCTTTTGGCGCTGTAATTCCTCCGTCTATAAACTTCATAGATCCGTCCTCCTTAAAATGCCGGCGGCCATGCGGTAAGACCTTCTGTTTCGTCTAATCCGAATGCCAGATTCATATTTTGAATTGCCTGACCCGCCGCGCCTTTTACCATATTATCAAGCGCGCTGACCGCGATAAATGTATTGGTACGCGGATCAATATGAAGTGAAATATCGCAAAAATTAGAATACCTTACATTATGAATATCCGCTTCTTTTCCCTTCGGCAAAAGGCGAATAAAATATTCATTCTGATAGGCTTTCTCATAAACCTCTTGAAGTTGTGAAAGCGTTGTGCCATTTTTTAGCTTTGCGTAGCAAGTTGCAAGGATTCCGCGGTTGACGGGCAGAAGGTGCGGCACAAAAAGCACCTTCATTGAGTTTCCGGTAATTTTAGAAAGACTCTGCTCAATTTCGGGCGTATGGCGGTGCGCAGCGACCTTATAGGCATGCATGCCCTCGTTGAGTTCCGGGTAATGCGTATCTTGGGTACTGTTCCGCCCCGCTCCGGTCACGCCGGATTTGCAGTCGGCAATGATTCCGTCCTGCTCAATCAATCCTGCCTTTAATGCCGGAACAAGTGCCAGAGGCACAGCCGTAGTATAACAACCGGGGTTTGCAATCAGGCGCTTTCCCTTAATTTCCTCGCGGAAAAGCTCCGGCAGACCATAAACAGCCTCTTTGTGGAGCTCTGGATACTGAAACGTATTCTTATACCAAAGCTCGTAATCCTCCGCTTTTTCCAATCGAAAATCTGCGCCGAGATCAATAAAAACTTTATTCTGATCCCAGCACTCTTTTCCCAGTACCTGTGAAAGTCCATGTGGCAAAGCAGCAAAAATCACATCACTTTTTTCCACAACCTGTTCCTGGTTGCCGCAGACCAGATCACACAAGCCATAATAGGAAGGGTATACTTCGCTCAGTGCTTTTCCCTCAAAGCTTACACTGCTGATAGCTGTAAGAGATGCCTGCGGGTGATTTGCAAGAAGACGGCACAATTCTGCGCCTGCATATCCGGTGGCGCCGACGACGCCGACTTTGATAGATTTCATCGATTGGTTCCCCCTTTTTTATACGCGCTCTAGAAAAAAGAGCTGTTTTTTTATTTATACCATTGCTAAGATACGTTTTGCTTCTTTTTCGACATTTTGCGGAGCAGGTCCGCCTAAAACGGTTCTGCCGTTTACACATTTTTCGAGGCTGATGGCATCATAGATTCCTTCATCGAAAAGTTCAGAATGTGCCTGATAATTTTTTAAAGGCAGTGCTTCCAGTGTTGTTCCCTTTTCCACACACTCGCCGACCAATTCTCCGACAACCCGGTAAGCATCTCGGAAAGGCATTCCCTTTTCTACCAGATAATCGGCAGCGTCAGTGGCATTGATAAATCCACCGGCGGCAGCTTTGCGCATATTCTGCGGCAAAACGCGCATGGTCTTAATCATCGGAATAAAAGTAGTAAGACACATATGCAGGGTATCACAGGCATCAAAAACCGGCTCTTTATCTTCCTGCATATCCTTATTATAAGCGAGCGGAAGACCTTTCATAGTAGCCAAAAGCCCCGTCAGATCTCCGATCACTCTTCCGGCTTTCCCGCGAATCAATTCAGCAATATCCGGATTTTTCTTCTGCGGCATAATGCTGCTGCCGGTGGAAAATGCGTCATCCAGCTCAATAAACTTAAATTCCCAACTGCACCAGAGGATGATCTCTTCTGAGAAACGGGAAAGATGAACCATACAGATTGAAATATTCGAAAGCAGTTCCAAACAAAAATCCCGATCGGAAACGCCGTCTAGACTATTATGTGTCGGTGCATCAAATTTCAACAGCGAAGCCGTCAAATTTCTGTCCAGCGGATACGTTGTTCCTGCGAGAGCCCCGGAACCTAATGGACAAACATTCATGCGTCGTCTGGTATCCTTAATCCTATCAATATCCCTCAAAAACATTTCGGCATAGGCAAGAAGATGATGCCCAAAAACGATCGGCTGTGCCCTCTGAAGATGCGTATAGCCCGGCATAACAATCGCTTTATATTTGAGTGCAAGCTCTCCAAGGGTCTTGACCAGCTCCTTGAGTTCTTCTTTCAAAGAATCACACTGATTTCTCAGATAAAGCCGAATATCCAGCGCAACCTGATCGTTTCGGCTTCTCGCGGTATGGAGCCGTTTTCCGGCATCCCCCAAGCGGTTCGTCAATTCCCCCTCCACAAAAGTATGGATGTCTTCGCAAGTGGGGTCGATCGAAAGCGTGCCGCTCTTTACTTCTTCTGCAATCTTCTTTAGTTCTGCACAGATTGCTTCGGCTTCTTCTTTTTTAAGAATCCCGATTTTTCCAAGCATCGTTGCATGAGCGATACTGCCCTCGATATCTTCCTGTACCATACGGCTATCGAACGAAATAGAGGAATTAAAATCATTTGTCCTTTCGTCCAGGCCCTTATGAAATTTATTTTCCCAAAGCTTCATAGAACTCCTCCGGTTGTTTGTTTTCCTTTAAAATAAGCAGAAGGGCGAACCTTCGTCCGCCCTTCCAAGTCTTAAAGACCGGACGGAACTTTACGTTCCGATCCTCTTCCGGGATTCCTCATTTTTTAGAGGAAATCACCTGATGATTTAAATTTTTAAGTGCCTGCACCTTAATCGGCAATCCAAACAGATCAATAAATCCTTTGGCTTCTGCCTGATCATATACCTCATCTTCACTGAAGGTTGCGATCTCTTCATCATAAAGGCTATAGGGGCTCTTAACACCGGCGTCAATCACATTTCCCTTATAGAGCTTCAGCTTCACATCGCCCGTTACATGCTCCTGCGTGCTGTCTACAAATGCGCTGATTGCTTCCCGCAAAGGAGTAAACCATTTGCCGTCATAGACCAATTCCGCCATTTTATCGCCGATGCCCTGCTTATAATGATAAGTATCTTTATCGAGGCAGATTTCTTCCAATTTGTTATGCGCATGATAAAGAATCGTTCCGCCGGGAGTTTCATAAACGCCGCGACTCTTCATGCCAACCAGCCGATTCTCTACGATATCGGCGATGCCGATTCCGTTTTTACCGCCCAATTCATTGAGCTTGCTGAGCAAATCGACCGCACAGAGCTTTTGACCATCCAGCATCGTAGGAACGCCTTTTTCAAAATGAATCGTCACATAAGTGGCTTTGTCCGGCGCCATTTCCGGTGAAATCCCCAGTTCCAAGAATCCGGGTTTATTATACTGCGGCTCATTTGCAGGGTCTTCCAGGTCAAGCCCTTCATGAGAAAGATGCCATAGATTTTTATCTTTGGAATAATTGGTTTCCCGTGTAATTTTCAGCGGAATATTATGAGCTTCTGCATAAGTAATTTCTTCATCACGGGATTTTAAGCTCCACTCACGCCATGGAGCAATGATCGGCATATTAGGAGCAAAGGCTTTGATGGAAAGCTCAAAACGAACCTGATCGTTGCCCTTGCCGGTACAGCCGTGGCAGATCGCGTCGGCGCCCTCGGCCTCTGCGATTTCCACCAAACGCTTTGCAATCAGCGGACGAGCAAAACTGGTTCCCAAAAGATATTTATTTTCATATACGGCATCTGCCTTCAGTGTCGGCCAAATATAATCCTCGACAAACTGCTTTTTAAGGTCGGCAATATAAAGTTTAGAAGCACCTGTCTTCTTTGCTTTTTCCTCCAGACCATTCAGTTCGCCCATTCCCTGTCCAACATCTGCTGCAACTGCAACGACCTCGCAGTTGTTATAATTTTCTTTCAGCCAGGGAATAATAATAGAGGTATCTAAGCCTCCTGAATAAGCTAGAACCACTTTTTTAATATTTTTCTTATCCATGATAATGCCTCCGTTGTTTTTCTTTGTGGCTCTTATTATACACTTATTATTCATAAAATCAAGGATTTATTGCATAAATATTCATATTCCACAGTTTCCACAGTTTTGTATAAAAATAACCTGACAAAGGCTGTGCAATCTCTCTAAAAACGTAATTTTATCGGAATAACGAGTTTTCAAAGTTTATACAATATGGTATAATAAATCAAATAAAATGTATGTTTACAGATGATTGGAGGTTATCTGCTATGAAAGAAATTTCTTTGGACAAATTTGAATTTTCGCCTTTTAACAAAATTGCAAAGGACTGGATGCTGGTTTCTGCCGGCACTCCGGAATCCTGCAGCACTTTAACAGCCTCCTGGGGCGGTGTTGGTGTACTTTGGGGAAAGAATGTGGTGTTTTCCTTTATTCGGCCGCAGCGTCACACATTAAAGTTCATTGATCAGAATGATTATTTTTCTATCACCTTTTTAAAAGATGGCTACCGTGACGCACTCAATTACTGCGGAAGTCACTCCGGCGGAGAAAATCAGAAGATTACGGAAGCAGGTCTGCATCTGGCAGAATTTAAAGAGGCACCGATTTTTAAAGAAGCTTCGCTCACCTTTATTTGTAAAAAACTTTATCGTCAGCCTCTGGAGCCAAAATATTTGCTTGATCAGACGCTTGATGAGCGCTGGTACCCAAACAAAGATTACCACAATATGTTTGTAGGCGAGATTGTACGCGTTTTTTCTAACGACTAAAAATTTTTACATTTCAATTTTAAACAGGCTTTAAAAAGACTAAACAATCAAAGAAATGCCCCAATCGTAGAAATAAAACTACGATTGGGGCATTTGCCATGTCAAGTAGAATTTAGAGTTGCTTTTTATGATTATGGTTTTTCCTGAGGATCTTTGACCTCATATTCTTTTAAAAGATTATAAAGTTCCTCTCCTACCATAGCAGAAATACAAAGGCCATTTTCCACATAACTTTCTGAAAGCAAAGTTGCTTCTTTTCGAATTTTTGCCGCCAAACCAGCCTTTTCAAAAGGCAAAAGCAAAGAAACTTTTCTGACATTTACCGGCAGATTCTGTTCAATCGCTTTCAAAAGGGAATCCAGCCCTGCACCGGTCTTGGCACTGATTCGCACCGCATTTCCAATCATTGGGATCTCGGAAAGCTCCGGTACCTTATCACATTGATTGAGAACCGATATCACTGGACGATTTCGGCAGCCAAGCTGCGTTAAAATTTCTTGGGTCACTTTCAAATGGGTCTGTGCTTCCGGGCTGGAAGCATCACAAACATTTAAAATAATATCTGCCTGAACTGCTTGTTCCAGTGTAGAATGAAATGCCTGCACCAGATGATGGGGCAGTCTCCGGATAAAACCAACCGTATCGATCAGCATGACCGTAACTCCATTGGGAAGCTTTAAGGCACGGGCGGTCGGGTCTAGTGTTGCAAAAAGCATGTCTTCCGCAAGTACGCCGGCATTAGTCAGAGCATTCATCAAAGTACTCTTTCCGGCATTTGTATAGCCCACCAGCGCAACTGTGATTACGCCCTCTTTTTTACGACGGCGATCAATCTGTGCTCGGTGTTTTTCTACATCTTGCAGCTGTGCCTTGAGATTTTCAATCCGTGCACGAATATGGCGTCTGTCTGTTTCCAGCTTCGTTTCGCCGGGTCCACGAGTTCCGATTCCGCCGCCCAACCGAGAAAGCTCTTTTCCTCTGCCGGAAAGGCGCGGCAAAAGATACCGAAGCTGTGCCAGTTCCACCTGTAGTTTTCCTTCGCTGGATCTTGCACGGCTTGCGAAAATATCGAGGATCAGCATCGTTCGGTCAATTACCCGAACCTTTGTCACTTCTTCCGCATTACGAATTTGAGTTGGGGAAAGATCCCGGTCAAATACGACCAGACCAATTTCATGAGCCGCACAAAAATCAGCAATCTGCTGTAGCATTCCGGAACCAACACAGCTTGCCGGATCCGGTGCAGGGCGCTTCTGCGTGATCGTGCCGAAAGGTTCCGCGCCTACGCTGTATACTAATTCATACAGTTCCGCAAGAGAAGATTCCACATCATATTCCCCGGTATCAACTTCCACCAGAATTACTTTTACCTTTTTTTCTTCATTTTCCAGCATAAGAACCCTCCGACTGCGCAATTTTGTATTTCCTATTCTACTGCAATTATTTTAGTATTGCAAATCATCGAAAAGCTATGTATTCATATTCTGTATTTGTTTCATTAAAAGAATTGTGAACCTTCGTAGTGCTTGTATCAGAATCCTGCATTACGATAAGACTGGTCCCATCGAGGAACAATCCTGCCATTGCTCTTTCCGATGGAACTGCAAACGCACAATAGGCTCCCAATTCTCCGCCGGTACGCACCCCAACCGCAGATAGATTCTGACAATAGACAAGGACCAGCCTTGCCGCAAACGGCAAAGAGATTACCTGCTGTGCCTTACCGTCTCCTACATAAGAATTTATTGTCATCGGCACTGGATCATCTGCATTTCTATGACGGCTGTTATCATTAAAATGTGCTGTCAAAAGGCTGTCAAGAAGCTGATTATCTTGTACAAAATCCAAACGAACAGGTTTATCGTCTGCTTTCCAGTCATGCAGTCCAAGAGAAGTTTTATTTTGATTTGACAAATTATTTTCCCCCTTTAAATTTCAATCACATCATCTGTCCCATCCATTTGGTTCCATGAAAGCCCTTTGCTTTCCAAATCAGACCATGTAAGATTTCGATTATCTAAAGTTTCCCAAGTTTCTTTTCGATGATCGACCAAACCAATCAGATGGACTGGAAAAAATCGCCTTAAAATTCGGACGGAACGAGCAAGATTCTGCGGCTCTCCCAAAAGGACAAACCGAACCGTATCTTCTTTCGGATACTCCTCTACATTGCAGGAAAGCCCTGCTGCCTGTGTAATTTTTTCCATATCACACTTTGTAAAATGGTCATCATCAAGCGAAAAGAGGACTTTCGCAGCACTTTGCTGTTCCATAAGTGTTCCATCTGCTGTTTTAAGTTCTTTTGAAAAGAGTTCCAGCCCCCAGCTCTCTGCGGTCGCTGCAAAATTTTCCCGATAAAGCTCCAGAAGGGTTTGCTCACATCGATCCAGTACGGCAGCGTATGCTTCTAGTTCATGATCAACGGTAGTGGTACCATCTAAACGATAAAGAGGGATTACTTTCATTTGTTCTTTCATTCGTTCTAATGCGCCCATTTTTAGCTCTTCTCCTTTACCGTAATCGTTCCGGCAATCAGAAGCTTATTTTGAGTCGGAACTGACGTCCCATAAAAATAGACTGTCATATCCGTGACTGCTCCGGTCCCATAAATGGCAGCATAAACAGCGCTATAAGTAAGCGACTGTCCAATCTTTAAAGAATCAAATAAGCCAAGAATTGTGGACTTACATTGAGCGATCGCCGCCTGCTTATCGACTCCTTCTGCAAATACGAGCTGTGCTTCTACATCGAGAGAAACAACAGAAATTGGATGAGTCAGAACCGTCACATTGAGTTCACGCGATTTTTGAAGATCCTGTTCCACCTCCGAAAGAAGTGCATCCGATGGGACTCCGCCTGTTGCAGCAAGATATAATCCAACGGTTCCCACTCCGTTTTCCCTAGGCACTACATAAACGTCTCTGACTCCTTCATGGCTCATTGCTTTGTTTTGATAAAACGCCGCATTACTGCCGGTACTGATCTGGCTAAAACTATCCTCAATTCTCTGCCGCAGCATCCCATCGGATTCGGTATCTGTCCCGCCGAAAAAATCATACAAATTCGTAACCGTTTCAATTCCTGACACAGCCGTAACAAAACGGGTAATTGTTCCCGCTTTTGCGTTTCCTGAAATCCCCTCTTTTTGAGCTTTTGCTTTGATTGAAACCGAAAGTTGGTTAACTCCAAGAATTCCTGGTTCTATCGTTTCAAATGTAGTGCCATCCAGCGTCTGACAAATCGTTCCTTTCGGAATTGCGACATCAAACCAAAGCGCTTTTGCCCTTTTAAACTGCAAAATTCCGAAAGCTGCCGTTCCTTCTATTCTGGTTAAGCCGCGCCCCAGTGCATGTTTGTCGAGTTCTTCCCCTTCTGCAGTTGTAAAGTTCATTTGTTTCTTCATCCAATCAAGTTCTGCAAAAAGGTTGTATAACTCCCCAGCCAGCACGCGGAATCGGATTCCCAAATCAGAAGCATCATCCGGAAAAGTCCCTGATTTTTCAAAATAAAGATTTTTCATTTCTTCCACTAAGTCTTCATAAGTAATCACCAAGAATATTTCACCTCGATTTCTCTGCGTTCGTTAAAAATTTCCACCATAAAAGAGATTCTGTCCTCATAAATTTCTGCCGAAATCACTTTCGCCTCCGGCATGGGGAGCAGCGCTTCAGCCGCCATAGAAAGCGCAATATTTTCGCTTTCCGGAGCTGAACGATCCAGCTCAAACAAGCGGCTTCCAAACTCCGGCGCATACCAAAAAGCACCTTTTTTCACATTTAATCGGAATGCCGCCCGCTGAAACAGTGCGTTTATTCCCTCCAGCATCTGAAACTGACCGGCCGCATTTTGCAGAATATCTCCATCTTTTAAAGCTGCCTCCACACAGTCACTCCTTTTTTGCGGCGAATACCTGTCCGTTAAGGACAATTTCGCCGTTATTTTTCAAATAAATTTCCGCTCCCCCCTGTGAAAAGAGGAGCAGTTCTCCCGGTTCCAGATCTCTTTCGGTCTGAACTGCCCCAATCGAAGTCTTTCCTAAATTGGTATCGACCAAAATTGTCTGCGCACTCACCGGTGCCTTCCAAAGGATTCCCCATGGTCCAACTTGTGCAACATTTCGATATTCGGAATCGGTCTGAAGACTTTCGTCTCCTATTACATCTGCCACTTTTCCTGCGGGCGATGCTTTCGCAAGATCGCGCATTTTTTCTGTTAACCACATTTTAGCTTCTCCTTTCGCAGGGTAAGTCTCGTTGATTCTCCTTGTTCGTTTAAGCAGTAGCGAACTGCAGAAACGACCCAATCAGATTCTCCATGAAGCCAAACGGGCTGCAGTGGATGCGCAGCAACCGCTCCGGCACAAAGCACCTGCACCGTTTCCTCTTTTTTGAGTGCTTTCTGTAAAGCGGCCTGTGGATCGGCAGAAAATCGCCTGCGCAAAATTCCCATTGATTTTGTCTCGGCATCTTCCCCCATTAATTTCCAGTTGTTTTGCTCCTTGCCGTAAACTGCAGAAACGCGCTGATAAATAGCTTGTCTCCGTATTTCCTCCAGGATTTTCCGCCCATTATCTCCTAAAATAAGAGTTGGATATTTGGATTTTTTCATGGAAAGAGTCCATCCATCTGCAGAAAGTGTTTTGCCAAGAAATTTCTTGCAGAATTCGTTAAGTGCCTGCCATTCACTTTTGCCCTTTTCCACCGAATAAGAAGTCTTCATAAATTCATTTTCTTCTTCAGAAAGATAAAATCCATAAGGCTCTGCACAGGCGGAAAATAAAATTTGCAAACTGGGATTAGGATAGGCTGCCGGCATTGCTTCACTATCAAGCAAAACCCCAACGGGACTTCTTGCCTGCAAAAAAAGCTTGGCGCTATTTCCGAGAAATGTGCGTATTTCATCCAGCATTCCTATAAAAACCGTTACCCCACTGTCGTCTGTCACCTGAATCTTTCCGCCAAAAAGTTTTTCATTCCCCATTGGAAAGGTTCCCTTAAAAGAAGCTGCCGGGGAATCTTCCTCCCAGTCTATCTGTATCGAAACGGGCTGAGGCAGCCGCAAGTGCTGCCCCTTCCCGGAAATATAATCATAAATCATCAGAAAAGGATCAACTTCTTTCCTACCGGAAGCTGATCGGGTCTACAAATCCACGGATTCTTTTCCAAAAGAAGATCAACCGTCGTATGATTGCGAGTTGCCTCCACCCAGAGGGAGCCTTCTTTTCCAATGATCGTTTCTCTCGGCTTTACAGCCGACTTGCTCTGCAGGATTTCAAGAAAATGAAACGAATAAGCAACCCGGTCCGGTCGCGGAGTTCCCTCCAATTTGAGTTCCTCAAAAATTGCTTCAATCGGAACGGACAAGCCCGGCGCTGATAAAATTCCTTTAGGATCCTGTAAGAGTTCGGCTAAATGATTAAAAATCACTCTGGCATTTTCTCCTAAAAAAATCCCTTTGCCTAAAATTTCTCGGCCTTTTCCTCCCATTTCCTGCAAAACTTCTCCGTCATACGGCTGTTCCAAAGCATGTACTCGCCGAGAGGCCTTAATTTCCACTTGATCCGGTAAACGCGGCCAATAAAAGTCACGAAAACTCATCGTTTCCCTCATTCTGTATCCCCCTCAACAGAATGCTCTCCGCGTAAAACCTCCATCTCAAGCTCTTTGCTGATTTTTTCCGTGAGGCTTTCTATTTGTTCAAGCGTCATTTTCCGATCTCTCCCAACCGTCTTTTTGTTCTACGATACACCAGGTATAAAGGCGTTTTCCTGAAACGAATACGCCATCTACGCGAAGGATCGTATAAAAATATTTTTCATCTCTAACTTCATCGCCAATCATTGGTAAAAAATCCGCAGACGCAATCAGGCGGTAACATCTGCCTTCCTGCACTTTTTTGTCGAGCGTCCGAAAAAGTCCGCGATAAGAATTCTCATTCCAAAAAAACTCATTTCCATATCGCTGTAAAAGACTTTTTACCAATTCCGAGCGGCTCATAATATCCTCCCAAAATAAAAATGGTCTTGAAGAAAAGGAGATGCTGCGCGTTTGGCTTGCTCCCATAGAGCTTTTTCCGTTGCGCCGCAACCGGATTGCATCCGGACTTCTCCTGCGGAGAAGCTGCCGCCGCCATTTAAAAGCGATGCCTGCCAGTTTGCTAAAGCGGCAGCAGCGGCGCAGAGCAGCGTCTCTCCCCCTGAAATGTCTTTTCGCCGCGCTTCTTCAATCTGAGCAATCGCGTCTCTCACCAAGGTAAAATAAGGTTGCGTTTCCTCCTCATTCAATCCCCGATAAAAAGCGAATCGCTCCATCACTGCTATTTCATCCATAGGTTAAGCCTGATAAGTCAGCGTTTTAACGGCGCCGCCGAAAATTTTTGTAAAGCCTGCAATCATGCTGATGGAAGCACGTTCCAACTGACGGTCAATCAGCTTATCATAATCGGTGACAATATCACCGGCCTGAACCATTTCCAGTGCGCAAGTGCTGTCAAGACCAACCACTGTTTTAGCGGGCACATCCGGCACATGCAAAAGATTTGCACCAACTGGTGTTCCCAATTTTCCGGTTCCCTGAAAATTCAGTCCCGCTTTCGCGTCTTTCAATTCAGAAATATTCAAAAGGTCCTGAACAGTTTCGGTTCCCGCCAACATGGTGTTCATCTGATAAGGAGAAAGCGAAGCCCAAAGAGAAACGAGATCTTTATAAGCAACTCCGCTGGTACCGAAAGCCGTAATGGAAGTAACATTATCTTTTCCATCGTCTCCATGAAGCAAAACATCTACCGCATCACCAAGCTGTGCACGGGCAATATAGGCGCCGATTTGGCGTAGCGTAACCGTAAAAAGGTCCAACCGCTGGAATCGTAAAGCCTCATAGCTTGCCACCAACATGCGGCCACGTTTCTGAAGCTTCACCAGATGATCCTGCACATGGACAACGGTTTCCGGAATTTTTGCGCCTTCCGCTACCGGCTTAAGCGACTTTTCCTCGTTCGTCGGCGTGCTGGTAATGGTACGATAGTCAAGTCCCTCCACCTGTGTGGTTGTTGCCACAATTGAAGGAAGTAGGTTTTCCTGTTCTATCCCCTGACGAACAGCCCGGCAGACATATTCCGGGAAAAGAGCGGCACTATCGCCGGACTGGAAAAATTTTTCCACCCGATCGCTGGTTCGTCCGCTCACTCGAATATCAAAACGTTTTAGCTGTCTCTGATAAGCGTCCAAATTTTCGAGGGACGTCCCTTTATAGTTTTCGGAATGGTCCAAAGATTCCAGAACATTCGTAAAAGATTTTCCGGTCCCATACATTCCTTTTTCCAATCGCAAGTTTTCATAAAAAGCCATAATAAAATCTCCTCTCTTAATTAAAGCATGATTCCGATTGTTTTAGCGCTGGGGTCTACACTGATAACTAAATAGCTTCGCCCACCTGTAGAAACGACCGAAACGCTTTGTGCTCCAGAAGCTGCTAAGGTCTGATAGCCAACCTTTGGCGCTGTCCCCGTATAAGGGATCTCCCGATATCCGTTGAGCTGAACTGCTGTAAATCCGTTTCTTACCGAATTTGCAATGCCGCAAAAGACATCTCCGCTCACACAGGGAGAAACCGTTCCGTTGTCGCTCATTTTTACCAGGTTGCCATAAGCTGTCGTATCACCACATGCAAAGGTCGCCATATTTTCTCCAAAACCATTCATAGAAATTTTCATTTTTTTCTCTCTCCTTTTTGGTGCAAAATCAAATACAATAGGGTTCGTTGTCATTTTTCTGTGCTTTTTTCTCTCTGCGCATCAGCTGAGGCGCAAGGGGGAGCTTTTCCTGCAGATTTTTTTGCAGAGAATTTTCCACCTGCTCCAATTCCTCCGGCGAAAGTGCTAAGGCCATTCGTCGTACCGTATCACCCTCAATTTCCGGATGCAGTAAAGAAATTGCTTTTACTGTTTCTTTCATCAACTTTTCGCGATACCGTTTTCCCCATGCTGCATCGTCTTCCATTCCCGAATTTTTAAATCCTTTTGTTACTCCCGCTTCCCTCTGCGCGGGGACCGCTACAAAGCTCCATTCATAGGCGTCCTGCGGATTGGAAAGCACTGCACAGCAGACTTTGCCGTTATAAAGTTCTCCTTTTTGATGGCCGCAGGATTTTTCCCGTAAGTCCGTTCCGCAGATCGAACAGGTCATACTTCCAACGGAACAGCCAACGCTGACTTCCTTTTTCATTCCGCTGTCAATTTCCAACATTAAATCGCGATTCTTATCGCATCGCGGCAGATAGGCCATTGCGACCAGTCTGCAATATGGCTCTCCTGCCATTGTTTTCCGACTCTGATCTGTTTCTAATGCCGTATCATAAATACGAGCAACCTGCGTAGAAGCGTCCATACTATGATTAAAAATTCCGGTTTTTCCTAGAAACAGCTTCCCGAGATCAGAGAGAGCCTTTGTGGTAAAGCGCTCATAATCCCTGTCAATTTCATTATCGCAAAGCGCCACCCGAAAGGTATAAACTTCCTCTGCGGAAAATGGTCTTCGAGTGTATTGATTGATTTTATTTAGCGCGTCTGTGTCCGGCAGATCACCGCTTTTTAAAACGGTTCCGTTACGCATTTGCATTCTCCTTTTTTAGTTTTCGAATTTGTTCCTCCAAAAGACTTGTCTGTGCGCGTACATGCGCTGCATTTGCAAGTTCTGTTGTATCCTGAAGCGAGATGTCATTCCAGTCAATCGAGACTGTTCCAAAGCTGCCGGAAAGTCTCAGCCAAAGTGTGCTGATTTTCCGAATGACCGGTTCCAGAAGTCTTCGGTAAGATTCCAGTTCACTCGTAAGAAGATCGGCCTGCTGTGTGCTCATTCGTTCTGTACTGGACCAAGAGAGGCCCAGTAAAAATGGAGGAATTCCCAACTTTGCAACAATCTGTTCCAGCATTTGCCGCACCGGAATTTCGCTGTCAAGGATCTGGTTATCTGCACCGATCGCCTGAATATGGACATTTCCTACCGCTACAAAATCACTTGGGTCTCTAGAAGTCATTGCCCGTTTCCATTGAGTTGCCATCTGTTCCGCACGTTCTTTTGCAAATGGTTCCCCGTCTCGTCCCGGCTCACAGGTTACAGCAAAGCGGACGTTTCCTACGCGCTCCCAATTGACCCCCAACGTGTGAAAAATCTGCAATAAAATTCCCGTTACAAACGGCAGACTTCTCAAAAGGCTTACCCCTTTGGCCGAACCTGGGGGTGGATTTAGTGCTGTTACCATCACCAGTTGCGGATAGGGAACCGGTTCGCTGCCGGAAAGAGTCCGTCTTCTCACCTCCAGAGAAAGCGGTGTTTTGGCAACCAATTCTACATCCCGCAAAGATGCGTTATAAAGAGCCGCAATCTGTCCGTTCTGTAAAACGATTTCCCCCACTGCATTGCCGTAAGTAAGCAGTTGGTCAAGATATTCCAATAAAAAGCGTTCCAGCCCGCAACTCGTAGCGTTCACCTGTACCGTCTGCAAAAAGTTCTGCAAAGGTGCTTCTTTGTCAGCATCGCTGCAATGCACTTGGAAAGAGCCAATCAGCCGTAGGATCTTATCGATCGCAGCATCAATAATAGGGACCAGTTGGCGCAGTTGGTCATAAAGCTGCAGCTCACCGGAGTTTTGTGGAATATAGTCCCGTAAAGATTGAAAAGGATAAAGGCTATTTCTCGTCTGAACTGCAACTGCCGAAGGTTCCTGTTTCTTTTTGAATAAGGATTTCATGAATCCTCCTTTCCGCGGGGCAGAGCCAACGCCCATGCATTTTCTTCTCTGCCCAATAGATTCATAACAAAATACCGGATATCGTCCATCGCATGATCCTCCTCTTTCACCGGTGCCTCGCGGCTTTCCTGCCAGCGATATCGAGAAAATTCTCGAATGGTATTGCCGCAGGTACTGCAAATTCGAATTTTGCCTTCTTTTAAAGCAAGGTTTGTTTTTCGAATCCCTTCGAGTACATCATTTTTAGCAGGGATCACACGAAATTTCCCGTGGCGGCGAATCACTTCTATAAAACTTGCAGCACTAGGGTCCACCGTAATCCAATGAATCTTTTTCCCTTCACAAAGCGTTTCAAGTGCTTTATAATGTTCCTCATCGGTGCGGGAATCATTTTGGCGTCCGTCATAGTAATATTCGTCCACCCGGTACCAAACATTTTTCTTTCTTCCCCAAAGGCCAAAAGAACTTGGATTTCTGGTTCCGTAATCACAGCTAACCGCATATTCAGAGCAAACTCCCGGTGGAGAAAAGATCATCTGCGGCGAGGTCATAAACGGATAAATCAATCCCTGTGCGCATACCCAGCGTCCCTTAATAAAGCGCTCATAAAAAGTGCCCTCATAGAGCCGTTCATAGCGCAAACGCACCTTTTTTGAGAGCCCCGGATTATCCTCCATTGTAAAATGTAAATAAAAAGCATTCCTTTCTTTGCATTTTTTGATCCATTTCTGGTAAAACCAATGAGTAGGATCTTCCGGATTGCAGTTGAACCAAAATCGAGAATTATCCACGCTGCAGCGCGCCAGTGCTTGTTCCACAAAGGAACGCGGCATTAGGGCAACTTCATCGAAAAAGACTCCGCAGAGTGTTAATCCCTGAATCAGCATGGCACTGCTTTCATCTTTGCCTCCGAAGAGAAAAAAACAGTTTTGCTTGTCTCCCTTTTTTACGAGAAACCTATTTTCGCTCCGGCGAAGGGAAACCGAAAACCCGGCGGTACTGAGCATAGGAAGAAGATTTCCCATTAGATTTCGCCAAAGGGACCGAATGGTTTTTCCACAGAACGCAAAACTTCCATGGTTAAAAGTACTCATTGCCCAAAAGATGAAACCCAGTCCCATTGACAGCGTCTTGCCACTTCGCACCGCACCGTCGCAGATAATTGCATCAAAATTTTCGGTTTTGCTTTCTCTGCACCACCACGTCATCGCCGTCAGTTGCTTTTTGCTAAAGTGCAGAATCATGATCGTGATTGAGCGCTTTCGCACAAGCTGATAAAGCTTCCTGCAGTGGTTCTCCTTCCGAATGGTTTTGATAAGCTTCGAGACATTCCATTGCACGCAGTCGGTCGTAGAATTTAATTTCCAAAATGCCATCTTTTCCTCTGCGAATTTCCTGCACACAATAGAGATCCAACTTATCAAAATTCGGCAGTGATTCCTCTTCTCGTAAAAAGAGCAGCCGTACTGCACTTCCGATTCCGCCGAAGGCCAGTTTCCGGTAGCCGTCTTCCACGGTCTTTGGATATTTCATTTCATTCCTCCTTTCATTCCACCGGAAAACAAACAAAAGAATTCGCCTTAATCAGCGAATTCTTTAAAAATATTAATATTCTTTTATCAAAATGTTTCATCTGGTTTTAAAAACGAATTGATTTTGTTTTCAAAGCGTGATACAATCATTTTAATAAAATGTAAAGGGGAGGTTTCCTTCTGTGCCCAATTACGTAATTGTCACTGATTCTTCCTGTGATCTCAACCAAGAGATAGCCGAACAGCTGGATTTAAAGGTTTTGCCACTTTCGTTTCACATTGATGGAAAAGAGCATAAAAACGAGTTAGACTGGCCAGAAATCACACCGGAAAAATTCTATAAAAAGCTGCGTGAAGGTTCTACCTGTACGACTAGTGCCGTCAATATGGAATCCTTTAAAAATTTGATGGAAATCTATTTAAAAAAGGGTCAGGATGTTTTATGTCCCTGTTTTTCTTCGGGGCTGAGCGGTACCTACCAAGCGGCTAAAATGGCTGGAGAAGAGCTAACTGCTCTCTATCCGGAACGAAAAATCTATGTAATTGATACTCTCTGTGCATCACTTGGGCAGGGACTTTTAATTTGGTATGCTGCTAATCAGCGTTTAAACGGAAAATCAATTGATGAAGTACGGGATTGGATTGAAGAAAACAAACTTCATCTTTGCCATTGGTTCACGGTTGATGATTTAAACTTTCTGAAACGCGGCGGAAGAGTAAACGGTGCGGCGGCACTTTTTGGAACTGTTCTCGGCATTAAACCGGTCATGCATGTAGATAATAATGGCCACTTAATTCCGATCAGTAAGGTACGCGGCCGCAAAGCTTCTCTGGATGCTTTAGTGGATCATATGGCTCAAACCGCAACTAATCCGAAAAATGAAACGGTCTTTATCAGCCATGGAGATTCCAAAGAAGATGCAGAATATGTAGCAAATCAGATAAAAGAGCGATTAGGAACAAAAACGGTTTTTATCAATTTTATAGGTCCCGTGATCGGTGCTCATTCCGGCCCGGGAACGATTGCTTTGTTTTTCCTTGGAACGGAACGTTAAATTAAGAAATAATAAAAAGGCCTGTCCCGAAAAATCATTCGGCGGCAGGCCTTTTTTTATATTTATAAAATAATTACAGAGAACTTTGTTGTGGGTCAAGGAAAAGTTGTTTGCGTGCAATATCAATAAACGATGCCATTGATTTTGTCATATAAGCGCCTTTCCGATAAGCCAAAAACACTGGGCGTTTAGAGCGTGGATCTCCGATTCGATAAAAAACCAGATGGGAATTTCCCGGCTGCATTTTTACTAACAAATCAGTAGCAAACGTAACCCCTAATCCCTGACTGCAAAAATTATAGGCAGTCATCATCTGACTTAGGCGCATAGAAGAACGGGGTACAAAGCCTGCTTCCCCACAAATTTCCACTCCTCTTGCATAGAGATCATGTCCTGGCTTCATCAAAACAAAAAGTTCTTCCGAAAAGCACTTTAAAGGAACTGCCGGCATTTTGGGAAGCTGATATCGATTCTTATAAATATCCTTTGCCGTCATTTGATATTTGCGTAATTTTTGATTGATGGGATTTTCTTGGGGCACACAGAGCAAAACGGTTTCTTCAATAAAAGGGACCATCTCGTAAGCAGATTCTTTTACGGTACCACCATCCATAATCAAATCGATTGGATGCTCTTTGATTCTTTCGTAAAGAGATACCGAATCTCCTTCCACCACCTGTACTTGAATTCCAGGGAAACGACGTTTAAACTCCTTAATAATCGGCGGCAAAAGGTAAGAGGAATAAAAATGAGTTCCCCCGATTGTAATCGTTCCGGTTTTCATATCAGAAAGATCGTTTAAATAACGAATCAAATCTTTTTCATCGGTTAAAATTTTTTCCGCCGTATCGATATAAGCTCGTCCGGCTTCCGTCAATTCAATCGGCGTCACATTCCGATCAAAAATTTTCTGTCCGATCTGATTCTCCACCCGTTTGACATAGGTACTCAGAGCGGGTTGAGAAATATATAAATTTTTTGCAGCCTTGGAAAAACTCCGCTCACGATAGACTTCATAAACATAAGCCATTTCCTGCAACATAAAATCGCCCCATAACATTTTATTATAATTGATATACAAATATATGTATTTGATTATATCAGCATCTCATTGTATAATCAAGGTGCAGTTAAGGAATGACTTCTTATGAATAGATTTTCCCCCATTTCTTGGCTGTCTTACATTGATTATAAGGACTCGCTTCCAATATCTTTTTATCAGCTAAAAAGGCATCCTATCCTTTTGGATAGAATGCCTTTTTAGTTTCTTTCTAATTATCGCTTTTATCTTCTAAAAGAGTGACCTGCACATCAACATTTTCCCCTTGATTAACCGAAAAGACCGTCAAAGTAACAGAATCTCCTGCATGATATTTTCCCATCATATTAGTCATATCACTGACGGAGTCGACCTGTGTTCCATCGATTTGTAACAAAATATCTCCGGCATTTACTTTTGTACCCTTAAGAGGGCTGTCGTCGTTGATCGAATAGATAGAGACACCGCCGTCAATATCATAGGTACTCTGTTCCCAACCGCTGAGATTTTTAACGGTGATCCCGAGGCGCCCACGGCCATTCACATAGCCATTAGAAATCAGCTGGTTAATAATATCGGCAGTCTGATTAATCGGGATCGCAAAGCCCATGCCTTCGCTTGCGATAATTTTATTGGAGGTGATTCCAACCACCTGTCCGTAGTCATTGATCAGTGGCCCTCCGGAATTACCAGGATTAATGGCAACATTTGTCTGGATATAAGTAATCCCATTTTCAGAATGGCTGGTAATAGGCCGATGCAATGCAGAAATAATTCCATCCGTCATAGAATATGCATATTGAATTCCGCCGGGATTCCCGATTGCATAAGCTTTTTCACCCACCTGCATTTCGTCAGCATTTCCAAAGATAGCAGCAGGTAAATTTTGGGCACTGATTTTAAGTAGAGCTATATCGCTGGTTTTATCATACCCTTTTACACTTGCTTCATATTCGCTGCTGTCCTGTAAAATCACTTTCACTTTTGTTTTTTTAGAATTATTAATCACATGAGAATTCGTCAAAATTACACCATCACTGCTGGCAATGATTCCAGTTCCCTGACTGGTTTCGGTATTTCCGCTGCCGTCAGAAACTTCTGCAACGACACCAACAACACTGGGGCTAACTTTCCGAAAAATTTCAGTTGCATCCATTGGGCTGCCAGTTTTAGACGCCATTGTAATTTTTGCATTGGAAGTCCCTCCGTCCTCAATATAAGGATGTTCAGGTGTTTCAAATTCACTGCTGTCAGAAGAAGAGTTTTTCCCTCCAGACTCAGAAGAAGAAGAATTTTGTACCACGCCGGAATCTGTATGGTTTACCGTATAAAAGATTGACACTCCTATTCCGACAATCAAAAAGATGACCGCTAAGCCAATAAAGACTCCCAGAATCACTTTGGTCTGCGTGCTCATCTTAGGTCTTGGCCCACGCGGCATTGGTGCTCCCGGAGGTGCATAAAATCCACCGGGGGGCGGCGGATTCCCGCCAGCTCCGTTCCCCTGTCCATAGCCGAATCCATTCCGACTTGGGTCCTGCGGTGCCGCTCCGTTTCCATAAGTGTCCTTTTGCGGCATCGTGCCAGTTCCATAACCGAATCCGCTCTGACTAGGATTCTGCGGTGCCGCTCCGTTTCCATAAGTGTCCTTTTGCGGCATCGTGCCAGTTCCATAACCGAATCCGCTCTGACTAGGATTCTGCGGTGCCGCTCCGTTTCCATAAGCTTCCTTTTGCGGCATCGTGCCAGTTCCATAACCGAATCCGCTCTGACTAGGATTCTGCGGTGCTGCCCCGTTTCCATAAGTGTCCTTTTGCGGCATCGTGCCAGTTCCATAGCCAAACCCACTCTGGCTGGGGTCCTGCGGTGCCGCTCCGTTTCCATAAGCCCCGTTTTGTGGAATGGTACCCGTTCCATAACCGAATCCGCTCTGACTAGGATTCTGCGGTGCCGCTCCGTTTCCATAAGTGTCCTTTTGCGGAATGGTACCCGTGCCATAGCCAAACCCACTCTGGCTTGGGTCCTGCGGTGCTATATCAACTTCAGAATAATGCTCTTTTTCTCCAGATGTTTTAGAACAAGAGGAGCTTATTTCATTTGATGATGTCTCCGCATGATCTTCCACAGGCATTATTTCCTTGGAACAGCTTTCTGGAACTTCGGGCTGTGTGCTTTCATGATTTTCTGATTTTTCCGGAGAAATGTCCTGAGGCTGTTCTGCTTCATCATTCAGAGATTTTGTTTTCTGATCATCCGTCATACATTTCCTCCTGTATGGTGAGAATCTGTTTTGGTTTTCTTGTTCTTAGATTTTTTCAGAGACGAATGTTTTTTGGAATCGGTTTTCTTGTCCAAACGTTTTTCCGAATGTTTTTGGTTTTCCTCCAGGTAATGTTGCTTAGGCAGCCAGAAAGAAAATTCGCTGAATTCTCCTTGAATGGAACTGACTGTAATTTCTCCGCCGTGCAGTTTGATAATTGTACGTACAATATAGAGACCCAATCCCATCCCGGTTTTATCTTTTGAGCGCGATTTGTCTGTCTTATAGAACCGTTGAAAAATCCGTGTGATTTCATCCGGTGCAATTCCTTCGCCGCTGTTTTTAATATGGACGACCACCCGATCTTTTAGATCTTCCGTACGAACTTCGATATAGCCGCCCTCATTTGTAAACTTAACCGCATTTTCAATCAGATTATAGACCACCTGATGAATCATATCAGGGTCTCCGTCAACTTTTATGCTGACACTGTCTTCCAAGCCCCGAACTTCGAGCTTTTTGTCCTCGATCGGCTTTTCAAACGAAAGCATAGCGTCCAGAACGGTCTGATTGATATCAAAAGTTGCCGGCCGCAGTCGAAGTTCCCCGCTGTCAATACGAGAAAGATTCAGCATGCTTTTCACCAATCTTGAAAGACGTTTTACTTCGGAAGAAACAATCTTTAAGTAATGTTCTTGTTTTTCCGGTGGAATGGTACCGTCCAAGATTCCATCAATGAATCCGGAAATGGTCGTCATCGGTGTTTTCAGCTCATGACTCACATTGGCAATAAAACTGCGGCTGGAAGATTCCCCGGTAGCGAGTGAATCCGCCATATGATTAAATGCCACCGCCAGTTCTCCCATTTCATCGCGAGTTGTCACCGGTACCCGTACACTAAAGTCTCCCTCTCCGAAGCTGCGTACTGCCGCCGCCATATCACGCAACGGCTTGACGAGATTATAGGAGAATAGCCATACGACGCAAAAGCTGATTAAAAAAGCAGCCAGTGCAGCAAAAACAAACATTTTAAGCATATCCATGCGGTACATGGTCAGTGATAAAGCGCTGACAGAGTTAAAAACAGCCCCAACTGCCTTTGTTCCGTTTTCTGTAGCAACCGTAATCGGGATTCCCACAACATAACAGGACTTCTCATAAACCCCGCCTAAAGTGGATTGTCCGTCATACATACCGGAAAGAGTCTGTTCCATCACGTTTTCCGGAAGCGCCTGTTTTTGGAAAGTGTCGGAAGTTCCTCGGCAAATCAGCAAAATATTGCCGCTGTTATCCGTAACAAAAACATCGGACTGAGAATTTTCGCTAAATGCCTTTAAAAAAGCATTTACACTTTCGGTCGCAAGCTGATAATCGCCATTTTCGTCTTGGGTCACCTGTCTGGATGCAATATCAGCAATATTGCGGGCCCCTTTTTCAAGGATATCCCGTTTTTCCTGTCTCCAGTTATTGCTGACGAACATCATCATTACAAGGCCAAGGAAAATAAAGCTGACAAGAATCAGCAGCATTGTGACCCGCAGATATTTTTTAAAAATCGTTCGGTCGCCAAAAGGGCTTCCACATTTATTCTTTGACTTCAAATTTATATCCGACTCCCCATACCGTCTTTAAAGACCATTGATCTGAAACGCCCTCTAATTTTTCACGCAAGCGTTTAATATGCACATCGACCGTACGGCTGTCCCCGTAGTAATCGAATCCCCAAACCTCATCCAATAGTTGATCTCTTGTAAAGACACGGTTTGGATTGCTCGCCAAATGATAGATCAGCTCCATCTCCTTAGGCGGTGTATCAATTACTTTTCCATTGACCTTTAATTCGTAATTCGTAAGATTAATAGAAAGCTTATCATACTTCACTTCTTTTACGGTATTATTTTCCGTTTTTCCGATTCTGCGCATGACCGCTTTAATACGGGCAACAACTTCTTTGGCTTCAAAAGGTTTCACAACGTAATCGTCGGCACCAAGCTCCAGCCCAAGCACTTTATCGAAGACTTCGCCTTTCGCGGTAATCATGATAATCGGGCATTGGCTCTTTTTCCGAATTTCACGGCAGACCTGCCAACCGTCCAGCTCTGGAAGCATGATATCAAGCAGCACCAAGTCAGGCGCCTGTGCATCGAACATTGCTAAAGCCTTGCGGCCATCATTTGCAATCACAACGTCGAAATCTTCTTTTTCAATATATAGGCGGAGTAATTCGCAGATATTCTGGTCATCATCAACGACCAGTATTTTTCCTTGTGACATTCTGATCCCTCCAATAGAGAAAGCTTTAATTGTTTCTATTATACTTGATTTTTTTTGAGAAGTAATGAATTTTCTATAAAAAGATAAAATTTTCCGCTTTTTTGAAAGATTTTTTAAAAGAAAAAGCATCAAAATTTCCAATAAAGAAATTTTGATGCTTAGAAATTTCTTTTTAATCAGGCTCAACGATCTTTTAAAGAATTAAGCAAGCCGCCCTTTTCAATAATATTCTGAATAAATGGAGGGAAAGGTTGTGCCTGAAAAGTCTTTCCGAGTGTTTTGTCTAAAATTTTTCCGGAATCAAAATCCACTTCCACCTCATCGCCGTCTTTGATCTCTTGAGCAGCCTCAGGACATTCCAAAATCGGCAAACCAATATTAATGGAATTGCGATAAAAAATCCGTGCAAAAGTGCTGGCGATTACGCAGGAGATTCCGCTCGCTTTAATTGCGATCGGGGCATGCTCCCGAGAAGAGCCGCAGCCAAAATTTTTATTTGCAACAATAATATCGCCAGCCTTTACTTTTGATACAAATGTCGCATCAATATCTTCCATGCAGTGCTTTGCAAGCTCCTCATGAGAAGCTGTATTCAAGTATCGGGCCGGAATAATCACATCCGTGTCTACATTGTCTCCATACTTATGAACCGTTCCGTTAGCAATCATAAAGACATGCTCCTTTCTTTAGTCAACCGCAGGCAGTTTAGCAGGATCAGTCAAAACTCCGGTTACCGCACTTGCCGCCGCAACCGCAGGGCTTGCCAGATAAACTTCGCTTTCTACATGCCCCATCCGTCCGACAAAATTTCGATTCGTTGTAGAAACTGCGCGTTCTCCTTTTCCGAGGATTCCCATATAGCCGCCGAGGCATGGTCCGCAGGTAGGCGTGCTGACAACCGCTCCCGCCTCAATGAAGATTTCCAAAAGTCCTTCCCGCAGGCAGTCAAGATAAATCTGTTGTGTCGCCGGAATCACAATGCAGCGCAGTCCTTTTGCGATCTTACGGCCTTTCAGAATGGAAGCCGCTGTGCGCATATCCTCCATTCGGCCATTGGTACAGGAACCGATCACCGCCTGATCTATTTTAACTCCCACCGCTTCATCGATCGTCTTTGTATTTTCCGGCAGATGCGGAAAGCTTACAGTCGGCCGAAGTGTATCAAGGTCGATCGTTATTTCGCGAGTATATTCGGCATCCGGGTCGGCCGAATAAATTTTTGGCTCTCTCTCGAAACGTCCTTTTTCATAAGCTAAAGTCACATCGTCCACCGGAAAAATTCCGTTTTTCGCGCCGGCTTCGATTGCCATATTTGAGATACAGAGGCGGTCGTCCATCGAGAGTGCCTTGACCCCTTCGCCTGTAAACTCCAAAGATTGATAAAGAGCGCCGTCCACACCGATTTCTCCAATCAGGTGCAAAATCACATCTTTTCCCGAAACATAGGGCGGAAGCTTCCCTTTTAGTACGACCTTGATCGCAGAAGGCACTTTAAACCATGCTTTTCCGCTGATCATACCGGCTGCCATGTCGGTGCTTCCAACGCCGGTGGAAAACGCACCTAAAGCGCCATAGGTACAGGTATGACTGTCTGCACCAATTACGCAGTCTCCGGGTCCCACCAAACCTTGCTCCGGCAAAAGGGCATGTTCAATTCCCATTCTGCCTACATCAAAAAAGTTTTTGATGTCATATTTTCCAGCAAAATCACGAGTCTGCCGGCATTGTTCCGCAGCTTTAATATCTTTATTGGGCACAAAATGATCAAGAACCAGTGCAATGCGATTCTTATCAAAAATGCTCTGTGCACCGCATTTTTCAAATTCATTGATTGCAACGGGACTCGTGATGTCATTTCCCAAAACCAGATCCAGTTTCGCCTCAATTAGTTGTCCGGCAGTCACATTTTCTAAGCCGGCATGCGCCGCCAAAATCTTCTGCGTCATGGTCATTCCCACGGTTCAAGACCTCCCTTTATTTTGAATGATTTGAGTATAACAGATTTTTGTTGATTAAATTGTAAGCTATGATACAATTTAAGAAGAATTTTTAAGGGGGAAATTGATATGCAAGAAGGAATGGATTTCCATTTTGAAACGCCCAAAAACGGCTGGTCGGATCTAATTAAAGGGCTTCCTGCAAAGACTTATGAAAAAGGTGAGATCCTTTATCTTCAAGGGCAGCAGGATTTTTATTTTTACTATCTGAAATCAGGAAAGGTGAAAATTTTTCTGACTTCAGAAAAAGGCATGGAGAAAACGCTGACACAGCTTTCCCCGGATAGTCTTTTTGGAGAAGCGGCATTTCTGGATGGTCTTCCGAGAATGTCCTCTGCAAAAGTGACCGAGGACGCCGAAGTCATTCCGATCGGGCGTGCGGAATTAGTTGCCCGATTCCGGGAATCTCCGAATCTTGCGCTGCAAATGCTGCAATTTCTGGCAAAGACGGTACGAATGCTTTCTTCTCAAGTGGATACCATCAGTTTTATGCCTGCAGAAACACGCGTTTCTCAGCAGCTTTTAGCGCTTCCCCGAAAGGACGGCTGTGTTGCCTGTACGCAGCAGGATCTGGCAGAATTGACCGGGTCTTCCCGTGTAACGGTCAGTAGAGTGATCCGCCACTTTTCTGAAAAAGGATGGATTCACTGCAGCTACCGCTCCATCTGTATTTTGGACCCGGAAGCATTAAAGGGGCTCTCATAATCGTCATTATTTTAATACAAACCCAAACGTAAAATTATAAAAGCAGATAAAAAATCCGGCTGATTTTTTCATAGAGTCAGCCGGATTTTTCTATTCTTTTTACTTTTTTATTTAATCAACAACTGCACCATGCATTCCGTCTGTCACCAATTTTGCATAGCGCTTGAGGTACCCGGTCAATTCTTTTTCGGGTGCATGCCATTCTTTGCGGCGCTTTGCCATTTCTTCTTCTGAGACGCGCACTTCCAGCGTATTTTTCATGATATCAATGGAAATCAGATCTCCATCTTTTACCAGAGCAATCGGGCCGCCGACTGCTGCTTCCGGAGAGACATGGCCGATCGCGGCACCGCGGGTCGCGCCTGAAAAACGTCCGTCTGTAATCAACGCAACGCTTTCCCCGAGGCCGCATCCCATAATTGCAGAGGTGGGATTCAGCATCTCGCGCATTCCAGGTCCGCCTTTCGGGCCTTCATAGCGAATGACAATGACATCTCCCTCGTTGATTTTTCCTCCGGTAATTGCCGCCATTGCATCCTCTTCACATTCGAAAACGCGCGCAGGTCCTTCATGCGTCAGCATCGAAGGAGCCACTGCCGAGCGCTTTACCACACAGCCTTCCGGTGCAAGATTGCCGTGCAGAACGGCGATTCCTCCGGTCGTGCTGTAGGGATTGTCAATGGGACGAATCACATTGGGATCACGGTTTTTACAGGGTGCAATATTTTCTCCGACGGTTTTTCCGGTAACCGTCATCAAATCGGTATGAAGCAGATTCTTTTTCGTAAGCTCATTCATCACTGCATAAACGCCGCCTGCCTCATTAAGGTCTTCCATATAGGTGTGACCTGCCGGAGCCAAATGGCAAAGATTCGGCGTGCGGTCACTGATCTGATTTGCAATCGAGAGGTCGATCTCAAT
Source organism: Caproicibacterium sp. NSD3 (assembly GCF_053613275.1). NCBI lineage: Bacteria > Bacillati > Bacillota > Clostridia > Eubacteriales > Oscillospiraceae > Caproicibacterium > Caproicibacterium sp. NSD3. The sequence goes on along the minus strand of NZ_CM132119.1, from coordinate 221,591 downwards.
TCCGCATTCATGGGCGATCGCCGGCAAATGCAGCATACTGTTTGTGCTGCAGCCCAATGCCATGTCCACTGTTAAAGCGTTTTCAAACGCTTCTTTTGTCATAATATCCCGAGGCAGAATATTTTTCTTTAAGAGTTTCATGACCTGCATTCCGGCATGCTTTGCAAGCATCAGGCGTTCGGAATAGACTGCCGGAATTGTTCCGTTCCCCTTTAATCCCATTCCGAGAACTTCCGTTAGGCAGTTCATGGAATTTGCGGTATACATTCCCGAACAGGAGCCGCAGGTCGGACAGGTATGATATTCAAAATCTTTGAGCTTTGCTTCATCAATTTTTCCGGCAGCAAAAGCGCCTGCCGCTTCACTTGCGCTGGAAAAGCTTGTTTTCTGCCCATCTACTCTGCCGGCCATCATCGGGCCGCCAGAAACAAATATCGTAGGAAGATTCAACCGTGCTGCGGCCATCAGGAGTCCCGGCACATTTTTATCACAGTTCGGCACCATTACCAGTGCATCAAAGGCGTGTGCCAAAGCCATTGCTTCTGTGCTGTCAGCAATCAGTTCCCGTGTAACCAAAGAATATTTCATCCCACGGTGCCCCATAGCAATTCCGTCGCAAACCGCGATTGCCGGAAAAACCAAAGGAGTTCCACCCGCAAGGGAAACACCTGTTTTAACAGCCGCCACAATTTTATCCAGATTCATATGTCCCGGAACGATTTCATTTTGTGAGCTGACAATTCCGATTAGAGGCCGCTCAATCTCTTCATCGGTTAAACCCAGCGCATGGAAAAGCGCACGTTTAGGCATATCATTTCTGACTGCATCACTGTTCATGGTTCTACACTCCTTTGATTTTTTCGGAAAATACCCCCGAAATTTTATTGTTTCGATTATAGCACAAGAAAAAAGCACTTGTAAACAACAAGCGTTACACTCTCTTAAAAAGAGCCTACTTTTTTACATTAAAAATCAGGGAAACGCCCCTGTCAAAATTAAATAGATCGAATTCCCGGATAAAATTAGACGTTTCTTCGACGAACCTTTGCTATACTCAAATAGAAAGCAGTGGATTTCGGTTGGTTGCCAAAACCGAGTCTACAAAACACGGGATTTTAACTATGTAGGGAGGTATTTTTTAGAATGACTTTTGAAACCATCGACAATGTCCTTCAGATCAGTACCAACTCCGTTATGACCATTGCTATGGCGGCAGTTCTTCTGCTGATCGGCTACTTTGTAAACAGCAAGGTCAGTTTTCTCCGCAAATACTGTATCCCCGCGCCGGTGGTAGGTGGTTTTTTGTTTATGTTTATCACCTTTTTCGGCCATCTCAGCGGAACGTTCGCCTTTAAGTTTGACTCGTCTTTTCAGGATCCGTTCATGCTGGCATTTTTCACCACAGTCGGATTGGGTGCAAGCTTCGCACTGCTCAAAAAAGGCGGTCTGCTGCTGATCATTTACTGGCTCTGCGCAGGCGTTGTTTCCATTTTTCAAAACATTATCGGTATTGCAGTCGGTTCTGCAATCGGCCTGCAGGCGCCCTATTCCTTATTAGCCAGTGCGATCTCCATGATCGGCGGCCATGGCGCAGCGCTTGCTTATGGCAGTACATTCGCGCAGATGGGCTATGCCCCCGCCCCCTTGGTCGGCGCTGCCACCGCTACATTCGGATTGATTTCGGCTGTTCTGGTTGGCGGACCGGTCGGGCGCAGACTGATTGAAAAATATCACCTCAAGCCCGATGAAAGTGAAAACTTTGATACCGGCATCGCCTCAGTAAACGCTACGACCTCTGAAAAGCGCAATGGCCTCGACGTTATGAAAAATGTAACCGCTGTTCTCGTCTGCATGGCTCTCGGCATGGTGGTTTCCGGATGGATCGGCAGCCTGATCGGCATGAGCTTCCCCACTTATGTTGGCGCAATGTTTATCGCGGTCATTTTGCGCAATCTCAATGAAAAAACTCATTTCTACAAATTTGATTTCCCGCTGGTCGAAGGCATCGGCGACGTCATGCTGAACTTATATCTGTCGATCGCAATGATGACCCTGCGTTTGTGGGAGCTTGCCGATCTTGTCGGCGGCGTACTGGTCGTCCTCATCTGCCAGGTAATCTTTATGGTTCTTGTCAGCTACTTTGTTATCTTCCGCATTCTCGGCAAAAACTACGACGCCGCTGTTATGTGTGCCGGCCTTTGCGGTCACGGACTTGGCGCAACCCCGTCTGCCATCGTCAATATGACTGCAATTAACGAGCGCTACGGAATGTCCCGCCGCGCGATGATGATCGTCCCGATCGTCGGGGCATTCCTCGTAGACATTATCTATCAGCCGCAAACGATCTGGTTTATTAAGACATTTGTCCATGCGGTCACCGGCTGATTCCTTTTGCAAAACACTTTTTTTCGATAAAACCAAATCATAGGAGGATCATTAAAAATGGCAAAACTTGTTGAGTGTATTCCGAATTTCAGTGAGGGCCGCAACCAGGCAGTTCTCGACGCTTTAGTCGCTGTTGCAAAAAGCGTCCCCGGCTGCACCTTGATGGATGTGCAGTCCGACCCTACGCATAACCGCTCCGTATTTACTCTGGTAGGTTCCCCCGAAGGAATCGAAGAAGTCTCTTTCGAGCTCTGCAAAAAAGCTGAGGAACTCATTGATATGAGAAAGCATGAAGGCGCTCATCCCCGCATGGGTGCTACCGACGTCATTCCGTTTGTACCGACAATCGGCATGACCGTTGAGGAGTGCGTCGAGCTCTCAAAACGCGTTGCAAAACGTATTTGGGAAGAGCTGCAGATTCCCAGCTTTCTTTATGAAGATTCCGCTACAACGCCCGAGCGCAAAAATCTTGCCACCGTTCGCAAAGGCCAGTTTGAAGGAATGCCCGAAAAACTTCTGCTGCCCGAATGGAAGCCCGACTACGGCGAGCGCAAAATTCATCCGACAGCCGGCATTACCGCAATCGGCGCCCGGATGCCGCTGGTCGCGTTCAACGTGAACCTTGGCACTTCCGACGTACAGATCGCCAAGAAAATTGCAAAGGTTGTCCGTGCTTCTTCCGGCGGATTCAAATACTGCAAAGCAATCGGCCTGCTTTTGGAAGACCGCAATGTAGCGCAGGTCTCCATGAACATGGTAAACTACGAAGGCACCCCGCTCTACCGGGTATTCGAAGTTATTCGTGCCGAAGCACAGCGCTGGGGTGTTCCAATTATCGGCAGCGAAGTCGTCGGTTTGACCCCTGCAAAAGCCCTGGTAGACTGTGCGGAATATTATCTGAAGATCGAAAACTTTGACTATCACAAACAGGTCATGGAAAATCATCTCATCAACGGTTAAATCGATAAAGGAGAACATAAAAATGAAGCTTGTTGACGATACTGTCACCGGTTTTACCAATCTGATGGCCTCTTCCGAGCCGGCTCCAGGGGGCGGCTCCGCTGCTGCACTCGAAGGGGCTCTGGGTGCGGCTCTTACCGCAATGGTATGTGCTCTGACACAGGGAAAGAAAAAATACGCTGCATTTGAGGATTTGGCAAAAGAAACCGAACAGAAAGCTAACGTGCTCAAAGAACGCTATCTGGACGTTCTTGACCGGGATACTGATGCTTTTCATAAGGTCAGCGCTGTTTTTGCCATGCCGAAAAATACCGACGATGAAAAAGCAGTACGCAGCGAAGCCCTGCAGAAGGCTCTGAAAGGCTGCACCGAAACCCCTTTTGAAATAATGGAACTCGCCTGCGAAACACTGGATCTTGTAACCGGCATTTTGGATCGCTCCAATACGAGCACCAAAAGCGACCTTGGCTGCGCCGCGCTCAGCCTCAAATCGGCTGCACAATGCGCATGGCTCAACGTTCTCATCAATCTTGGTGGAATCAAAGACTCTGAATTTGTCGATACCTATCGCAAAAACGGAGCAGTTTTGTTGGAAAAGGCCATAAAAGCAGCCGACAGCATCTACCTAAACGTTGTAACTTCTCTTTGACCAATTGATTTTTGGAAAGAAGGCTTTCTATGGAACCGCTGATCCGTCATATTTTCCCCTCCGATTTCGTCGTCAGCAATTGGAGCGGCGGAACCACTTCGCAAATTGCGATTGGCCCCCAAAATACGCAATACGCCGAACGTGATTTTCTCTGGCGTCTCAGCACTGCCACCGTCAATGTTCAAGAATCGGATTTTACCATGCTACCGGATTATTCCCGCTATATTTCCCTATTAAAAGGGAAAATACATCTTTCTCATGACGGTGGAAAAGTTCTCTCGCTTTCTCCCTATGAGATTCATGCGTTTGACGGTGGCAGCACCACCCATTCGGAAGGAACCTGTGTGGATTTTAACCTGATGCTGCGAAAAGGGGCCTGCAAAGGGAATCTTTTCTGCCTACATCTGGCCGAAAGTACAGAAATGACCATTCCAGCTTCCCCCTGCACAAACGATTATCGCCATACGACGATTGTCTATGCGACAAAAGGCAGCGGCACGCTCTCTGCAGGAACGACTTCTCAGGTGTTTTTCTGCAAAGAAGCTGTAATGGTCTCGGGATTTTCCGCGCCTCTGCTTTTAAAGAGCCGTGAATCTTCCATCTTTATGATCGCCGAAATAGATACATTGCTCTCAGCTCCGATTTAAAAATCATCTCTACAATTTCATCAGAAGATCACCATGCCCGGGTCCGAAAATGATTTCGTTCTCGGGCGTTATCTTCATTATTTTTTATCCGGCACTCATTTGTGAGACCGACAAAAGGAGGAATTATCGTTATGAAGACCGATATAGAGATCGCCCAGGAAGCGACTATGGAGCCGATCGAAAAGATCGCGGAAAAGCTGGGGATTTCGAAAGACAATCTGGAATTATACGGACGCGGAAAAGCAAAACTCGACATTCATTCGTTAAAAGAAAAGCCCAGAAAAGGCAAGCTGATTCTCGTCACCGCCATCAATCCCACCCCTGCCGGTGAGGGAAAGACCACCACCAGCGTCGGTTTGGCAGACGCCCTCTCCCGCCTCGGAAAATCCACCGTCGTCTGCCTGCGTGAGCCCAGCCTCGGCCCGGTATTCGGCATAAAAGGCGGCGCTGCCGGCGGCGGCTATGCGCAGGTCATCCCCATGGAAGAAATCAATCTCCACTTTATAGGTGATTTTCATGCCATCGGCGCTGCCAATAATCTTCTGGCCGCCCTGATTGACAACCACATCCAGCAGGGAAACGCGCTCAATATCGACGTGCGCAGGATTGTCTGGAAGCGCGTCGTCGATATGAACGACCGCCAGCTTCGCCACATCGTCTGCGGCCTTGGCGGAAAAGCCAATGGTGTTCCCCGTGAAGACGGCTTCGATATCACGGTAGCTTCGGAGATCATGGCGGTGCTGTGCCTCTCTACCAGCCTTTCCGACCTCAAAACGCGGCTTGCAAAGATGGTGGTCGCCTATACAAGAAATGACGAACCCATCACGGCCCACGATCTTCATTCCGAAGGCGCCATGGCGGCTCTTTTAAAGGACGCCATCAAGCCGAACCTTGTGCAGACGCTGGAACATACGCCCGCACTGATTCACGGCGGCCCCTTTGCCAATATCGCCCACGGCTGCAACTCCATCTCCGCCACACAGACTGGATTAAAGCTTGCCGATTATGTGGTGACAGAAGCCGGATTCGGTGCCGATCTGGGCGCTGAAAAATTTATTGATATCAAATGCCGCGCCGGTGGATTCACCCCTGATGCAGCGGTGATCGTCGCTACTGTGCGCGCATTAAAGCATCACGGCGGCGTGCAAAAGGCAGACCTTGAAAAAGAAGATCTCACCGCTTTGGAAAAGGGACTGCCGAATCTTCTGCGCCATGTGGAAAATATCACAAAAGTCTTTGGGCTGCCATGCGTAGTCGCAATCAATGTCTTCCCCACCGATACTCCTGCTGAATTAAACCTCATCAAGCAGAAATGCCGCGAATTAGGCGTCAATGTAGCATTGAGCGAAGTTTGGGCAAAAGGTGGAGAAGGCGGAGAAGCTCTGGCAAAAGAAGTTCTGCGGCTCTGCGAAACAAAGAGCGAGTGTCGGTTCTGCTATGACGTAAACGATTCGATTCCTGACAAACTCAACGCCATTGCGAAAAAGATTTATCACGCGGACGGCGTCGATCTGACGGGCCCCGCCAAAAAGCAGCTCAAGCTCCTTACCGATCTCCATTTTGACAAGCTGCCGATCTGCATGGCAAAGACCCAGTATTCCTTCTCGGACGATGCAACACTTCTTGGCGCACCTGACGGTTTCCGCATCACGGTGAAAAATCTTAAAGTGAACGCCGGCGCTGGATTTTTGATGGCGCAGGCCGGTGACATCATGACAATGCCGGGCCTGCCAAAAGTTCCCGCCGCAAATAAGATCGACATCGACGAATCCGGAAAGATCACCGGCCTCTTTTAAAAAAGTCAGACAGAGTAGGGCAGTACGTTAAGTGCCTGCGGATGAAAAATCGCCGCAGAACGAAAAAGCGATTTTGCTTCACGATACTGCATCCGCATCCACTGCTATCAGCAAGAACTTTCTCTCTGCTGTAGCAATCTGCACAGGGAGGGATTCTCGTGAAAAAATTCGATACCCGAGCCATGACAACGATTGCGCTTCTCATTGCAATGACCGTATTTCTCGCCCGGTTCTGCTCGATCTCCGCATGGAATATCAGAATTAGCTTCAGTTTTCTGCCGGTAGCCGTGGCGGCAATCCTTTTTGGCATGAAAGAAGCCTGCACCGTGGCAGCACTGAGCGATATCATCGGCACAATCCTATTTCCGGTGGGGCCCTATTTCCCGGGATTTACCCTGACCGCCTTTCTCACTGGAATTGTCTATGCAATATTTCTGCATAAAAAGCAGACGCCCCTTCGCATTTTGGGCTGTGTAGCCGTAAATCAGCTTTTTTTAAGTCTTTTTCTCAATTCGTTCTGGATTTCCATTTGGTATTCCTCGCCGTATCTGCCGCTTTTAGCGACCAGATCGGTCCAGACCTTTGTAGTGGGAATCGCTCAGTTTTTGACGCTGGGCATTGTTTCGAAGGTACTCTCGGTTCATAGAAAACAGATAATGGGATAACCCTAAAAAAAAAGTGCCGGATTTTATCCACTGCGAAAAACGAGAAACACTTATCCCGGGACTTTCCCATTGTCTTTCAAACCGCAAAATTATTTTTGGAAAACCCACAGATACAATTCTCCCTAATAAAAAAGGGCTGCAGTGATTCTGCAGTCCTCTTTACTTATAAATGGGTTTCCAAAACCTGATCAATGGAAAAATCATCGATCTGAAGATAATACTGGGCACAGTCTACCAGCGCCTGCATGGGTACAATCCCCACAATCTCGCTGTTAAGGACCCGGGCGCCATATCTTCTGGCCTCCATTTTGATCGCTTCAAAAACGCTGTACATGGAGCTTTGCGTATAATCGGTCAAATTCATGGTAACCTGTGCAAGGCCTCGTTCGTCCAAAGAAATTCCCATTGCCTTCACAAACCGGTATCCGCCGTTAATGCTGCGCACTCTTCTGCTGATCTTTCTCGCAATTTCCACATTCGGCGTATCGAGATTCACATTAAAGCAGATCAGCGGCATCCTTGCGCCGATCGCTGTGGCGCCGCCGGTAGGATGCATGGTGGAAGGGCCGAAATCCGGTTTCCAGCGGGGATCCTTCATCTTTTCCGCAAGGCCCTCAAACTGGCCCTGCCTGATCGCCGCAAGGTCTGCACGATAGGGAGCAGAAGCGGATTTTTCATAAAGATAAAAGGGCTGCCCAAACCGTTCGGCAGCTTCTTTTGCCACTGCTTTTGCCAGCCGATCCGCATCCTCGATGGTACAGTCGCGCACCGGAATAAACGGAATCACATCCACACAGCCGATTCTCGGATGCGCTCCTTCATGCTTTGTCATATCAATCAGACGTACTGCCGCTCCCACCGCCTCAATCATCGCTTTTTTAAGCGGCTCCGGATTGCCCAACACCGTCACAACGCAGCGGTTGTGATCCGGATCTGTAGAGTAATCCAATAGCTTAACGCCCGGTTTTGCCCGAAAACAATCGACGATCTCTTCGACTTTGCTCAGATCTCTGCCCTCGCTAAAATTTGGGACCGATTCAATAATCTGCTCTAATTTCAATCAAAACGCACTCCTCTCCGATAATCTTCTATAGTGTCTATTATATAGGCAGACCCCCCTTCTCTGCAACAAAAACAAAATCTTTTATTGCTCAAAAGCTTTTAATTTATTATACTGATATTGAGAATAAACGGGGGGAATCCATATGCTCAAAGCCACTCTTTTAAAAAATCCTTCTGTAGAACTAAACGGTGAGCTGCTCACGTTCCCATACCGGCGGGCGGAAGCACTGCTTTACTATATGCTCGTGCAGCATAGCGCCACCAGGCAAGAGCTGACCGCTCTTCTTTGGGAAAGCTATGATGACGTTACGGGGCTTAAAAATCTGCGCAATGCGCTTTATACTCTGAAAAAAGTTCTGGGAGGTGAATTTCTGATCTCCCCTCAGAAATCTCTTGTCATTATCAACCCAGATTGGGAATACACCTGCGACTATGACCGCTTTATACAGGATGGCGATTTTTCCGCTTATGCAGGGCCTTTTTTGCAGGGCTTTTCCGTAAAGCACGCTTTTTCCTATGAAGAATGGCTCAGCCGCACCCGTGATAAACTGCACGAACAATATCTACATAAGATTTCGGATCAGGCGCAGGCCTGCCTGAAATGCGGCAACCGTAAGCAGGCGATCTGCTGGGCGGAAGAATCTCTGCGGGAAGAGCCCCTCGACGAAACCATGTGCTCTTTTCTCATGGAGCTTCAGCGGCAGGAAAAGCAATATGTGCGCGCTACCCAGATCTATCAGGATTTAAAGAAGCGTCTTTCAGAGGAATTGGGCACCGAGCCCATGGAAGCGACTACCGTCCTTTATTATGAGATCATGAATGAATGGAACGATACCACACTTCCCCCCGAGCATTCCTCTTCTGCGCCTGTTCTGGTGGGCCGTGAAAATATCTATGCTCAATTGCGGGCTGCGCTGGATTCTTTTCGCTTAGAGGCTGCCCACCACTGTTCTCAGCTTTTAATGGGAGATGTAGGCTCCGGAAAAGGAGAAATGATCGATTATCTGCTGCAAAGTATCGACTTATCTTCTTTTCTTGTGATTCGCTGTACTTGCCTGCAATCCGAAAAGCTGATGCCGCTTGCCCCTTGGGACCGTGTAATGCTTCCTCTTGCAGAACTGATTCAGCGGGAAAATCTCTCTCTTTCAGGGCCAATAAGGGCCCACCTCGGCCAAGCTTTTTCGGTTTTCCGCGAAGGCGGAGAAGCAGGGGCTACGCGTCTGCTCCGAAAATTGGATGAACCCCTGAAAGACAGCCTGATGATTATGCTAGGGATGCTTACCCGGCAGTACAAAATCCTTTTGATTCTCGAAAATCTGCAGTGGATGGACTCAGACAGTCTTTCACTCATGGATACCGTTATGCGACATCTCGGAACCGGCGGCCTCATGATGATTTTAACCTGCAGCGGCGGCGGAAGTCCCTCTCTACAGAAATCTCTTCGGTGCGATGCTGCGGATGATCTTCTGCAGGAGCATTCGCTGCTCCCTCTCACGCGGGAACAGACCGACACGCTCATCCAAAATGAACTCGGCAAAGAAGCCGCCCTGCAGCTGCAAAGCTGTTTTTATGATGAGACCGGCGGAAATTTTTCTCTTTTGATGGAACTGTCCCGTGCTTTTCTACGCAATGGCAGCACCAAAGAGACGCTTAACAGCCTTGACGATATTCTGATGGAATGTCTATCCGGGCTGGACGAAAACACCATTCACATTGCCGAACTCATCTCTGTTTTTCAGCAGGATGCTCCCTGCGAAATTCTGCTAGAACTTCTCAGCGGCAACGAAGCCGCCCTTTCTTCCGGATTAGAAGAGCTGCTGCGCCGCCATCTGATCGAAGAATACCGGGACGGCAGCGAAATTACCTATCGGTTTTTTCATGAGCGCATCCGGAAATTGGTCTATGACCGGCTCAACTATTTTCAGCGTAGCCCCTTGCATCTGCGGATTGCGCAGCTTTTTACCGGAGACGGACTGCCGGTGCAAAGTGATATCTGCCGCCGTGCTGCATGGCATTTTCATTTGGGCGGCGATTTCGTTCGCTCTCTAAGCTGCCGGATTCGCGCCCTCGATTTGGAAAGCACACGCAGCTGTGAGCCCTTTCCCTGCGTTCCCTGCGAAAAAATTTCGTTTGTCCCCTCGGAAAAGCTTCAGGAAGAACTTTTACAGTGCGAACAGGAGCTCTCTGATCTTCAGCAGTCTGCACAAGGAGCAAGCGTTTTGCCGGCTTTGGAGAACCAGCTGATTCTTATCCGCGGACGGCTGCTTTTATTCCATGGAGATTTTGAAAAAGGAAGCGCAGTATTGGGAACTCTCAGTGCCACAGGTAGTGAAGACCGAAATCACAACGTGATGATCCGTGCCTGCTACTTACTGGCTTCCTGTGCTCTTTACCGGCAATCTCTCAGCCTTGCGGAACGCTATACCGCTGCAGGAACGCGCCTTCTTCAAAAAAGCGGAGACCCCGTGCTTTCCGCACAATTTCAGCGTCTGCGGGGCGCCTGCTTCTGTCTGCGGGGCGACTACGATAAAAGCGGATACTATTTTTTAGAGGCCATTGAAAGACTTGAAAAGCAGCCTCCCTCCACTGCGGCGCGGATCCAACTTGCCGCAGCAAACAGCGCCTGCGGAAGGCTGTTCCGCCAACGGCAGGACTATGCGAATGCCTGCTCCTATTTTAAAAAAGCATTAGATACGCTGGATGGTCCCGAAAAAAGCCCATGGCCAGGAGCTGTTTGGGTTTATATCCATTATGGGCGAACCACTTTCTTTATGGAAGACCATCTGCGGGCACAGCAGCTGTTTCTGCGCGGATACGAACTGTCTCAGCTTACCGGAGAACTTTGGGGCTGTACCGCAGCAGCTGCTTTTACCGCCTATTATCAGATACAAGATGGAAACTCTGAAGCTGCCATCAATAGTCTCAAAGATGCGCAGAAAAGCAATATCCGCCTGCAGTCTCCTTTAGAGGGCGCCATCCTTTGTTTTGTCAGCATGGCTATCCGTCAGTATCTGGAACGCACACAGCAGCATAATCGGGAATTGGAAACTTTACTGACTTTTTCTTCTGCCAGCTATGCGCGCCAAGGGCTTCGATTGCTCTCGGGGATTCCGGATGTGGCGGAAGCACAGCTTTTATCAAAGAGTCTGCGTGACGGCATCACAGATCAGCAGCATTTTCATGCATCGGAGCTCTATAGCAAAAATAAGCATTTTATGACAGAATAAACTTCTCATTAAAAAGGGACGGCACATGTTTTACTCATGTGCCGTCCCTTTTTAATGCTGCGCTGTTTTTTATCCGATGGTATCGTAAAATTTCTGAATCAGCCACATGGCAATGCCATAAGCGGAAGCTTCCATATGATATTTACTGCACCGCAGATAAGAGGTATCGAAATCAAATTTATTCATCTGCATCACAAGTTTACTAAGATCGATGAGATAGTCTTTAAGATACCCGCCTACATACCCGCCGATAATGATATCACAGTCAAAGGCCATCCGCAGATTGGATACGGTCAAAGCGAGCGTATAAAGATAGTCGTGCCAGATTTTTTCAAAATCGTGGTTGCCGTTTTTTAGCTCGATAAAATATTTTTCCAGATTGCCGCCCGTATGAGAAGAAAGGCGCAAGGCCGAACAATAGCAGTCGACACATCCTCTTTTCCCGCAATAGCATCTTTCGCCGTTCGGAACGATAATGATATGACCAAACTCTCCGCTTTTTAAATGATCGCCCTCATATAATTTTCCGTTATAGCTGATGGCGCCTCCGACGGTATTATTGAGAGAAAGATAAATCACATTTCTATCAGGATCAGAAATCTCGGTATAGGCCGCGCAATTTGCGTCGTTATCAAAGACAACTTTATAGGGGAGAAACTGGCTCATCTTTAAAAGGCTGATATTAGAGACGTTCAGCGCGTGCGATTTTAAAAGAATATGATTCGCTTTATCGATAATTCCGGGAATGGAAACGCCGATTCCCGCGATCTTTTCGCGCTCTTTTGGGTCCTCAAGCGTGTCATCGATAAAGGCTTGAATCCTCTCGGAAATCTCCTGATAATAGGAGAACGTATCTTCATACCGCATTCTCTGCCGGGTATTCGACAGCATGGTGCCCTTTGCATCAATCATCACCAGCCCTAGATGGTTGGCGGTAATATCAACTCCCACCGCATAACAAATATTGGGGACAATCGACAGCGCCTTTGCCTTTCTTCCGCCGGTAGATTGATAATTTCCCACTTCTTCCACGATGCCCGCATCGCTCAGCTCTTTGATATTCTGAAGGACCGTAGGCATACTGAGCCCCAAATCATTTGCAATATCCACCTTCGAAGCGTGGCTGCGCCGATAGATATAATTGACAATTTTAATTTTATTCTTTCGCTTTGTCTGGATTTCCTTTGGTGCTTTTTCCATTTTGCAAAATTCAGCTCTCTTTTTTATGGCAATAAAAATTCCGCCACTTAATTAATCGTTTTATAAAACCATTTAATAAAATTATTGTATTCTATATTTCAAAAAAATACAATCTTAGAATAAAGAATTTCGAATTGTTTAGTAAAGATGAATATCTTCCTTTCTGAAAACCACATGACTTTTTGTTTTTAAAAGCTGTTTTCATAATTAATTTTCATTTTGAACAATTTATTTGAAATAATTGGTCGTTTCCCCTAATAAAATTGATGTTGACAAAATGATTTTGTAGATGTATTCTGCTAATAGATTATTAAATCTTTTTATTAAAGTCTTTAATTTTCTTGAAAAGAGGAGTAATTTTATGGATAAAAAAATGAAAGTTGCCGTTATGTTGGGCATCGAAAAAATGGGATTTGAATCGCGGGATGTCCCGCAACCCAAGGATAACGAAGCTCTTGTGAAAGTGGAGTACGTGGGCGTCTGCGGTTCTGATCTTCATTATTATGAATTTGGGAGAATTGGCGATTATATCGTAAAACCGCCTTACGTTTTAGGGCATGAGGCCGGCGGCACGGTCGTCGCAGTAGGAAAAGATGTTACGAATCTAAAAGTTGGGGACCGGGTGGCTTTGGAGCCCGGAAAGACCTGCGGGCACTGCGAATTTTGTAAAACCGGCCGGTATAATCTTTGTCCCGATGTGATCTTTTTTGCCACCCCGCCCGTAAACGGCGTTTTTCAGCAATATGTTGCCCACGAAGCAGATCTGTGCTTTAAGCTGCCGGACAACATGGATACCATGGAAGGCGCTTTGATTGAGCCGCTCTCCGTCGGGTTCCATGCAGCAAAACAGGGCAATGCCCATCTTGGTCAGACTGCAACGGTATTCGGTGCAGGCTGCATTGGGCTGATGTCCATGATGGCTTTAAAGGCCATGGGAGTTTCCACTGTCTATGTGGTCGACGTGATGCAGAACCGCCTCAATAAAGCCAAAGAATTGGGTGCAACCGAAGTCATCAACGGAAAAGACGAGGACGCCGTTCAAAAAATTATGGAACTGACACATCAGAAGGGCATTGATCTTTCGATTGAAACAGCCGGAACCGAAATTACATCCCGCCAAGCGATCAAGGTTGCCAAAAAGGGGAGCACGATTGTATTTGTAGGCTATAGCAAGAGCGGAGAAATCACCCTGCCCATGAGCATGGCACTTGATAAAGAACTCACCTTTAAAACAGTCTTCCGCTATAGACATATCTATCCTGTCGCAATCGACGCCGTTTCCAGTGGAAAAGTAAATTTGAAAGGTGTTGTTACTAATGTCTATGACTTTGATGATATTCAAAGAGCCATGGATGAGAGTGTTCACAATAAGAATACCGTTGTAAAATCAGTCATTAAAATAATCTGATTAGCGGATTATTTTAAAAATTATAAGTGGGAGGAAACTACATTGAAAAAGAAGTTATTAGCAACCGTGATGAGCGCTCTGCTTATCACATCCCTGCTGGGTGGCTGCGGCAGCAGCTCCACAGCGAGCAGCCAAGCAGCTTCTGGCGCTTCAACAACATCCACGTCGCAGGCAGCAGGCAAGAAGCTCAAAATCGGCATCACCGTCCAGAGTCTTAGCAATCAGGTCTGGTCCGTAGCATGTACCACCATGAAAGACATGGCCGATAAAGACGGAAATACCCTGACCTACACCGACTGCGGAGATACCTCATCAAAGCAGATTGAGCAGATCGAAAACTTTATCAGCAGCAAATGCGACGTCATCATGGTAAACCCCTCTGACCCGAACGCGATCGAAAACGTCTGCAAAGAGGCACGCGACGCCGGCATTAAAGTAATGTGCTGGGATAACGAAATGGAAAACACCGATATCAACTGGGTCATCGATAACCAGAAACTCGGTTACATGATTGGCGAGCAGGCCAGCAAATTCATCAACGACAAATTCACCGACGGCAAATGCCAAGTCGCCGTGCTGGATTATCCTCAGACCGCAATCCTTCTTGAAAGAGAAAACGGAATTCTGGCAGCGCTCAAAGAAAAAGCCCCCAACGCAGAAGTAGTTGCACAGCAGCCTGCTATTAACGCAACCCAAGGTCAAGACGCCATGGAGACGATTCTTCAGGCACATCCCGATGTAAAAGTTGTCTGCTGCATCGGCGGCGGCGGCGCTGTTGGCGCAAACGAAGCTTTGAAAGCCGCCAACAAAATTGCCGATAATGTGGGCATTTTTGCAGCGGATGCAACCGACCAGGAACTGGCAGCCATGCTGAACGGTGAAGCAAACAGAATGTCCGTTATGGTAACCGGAACTCCGAAGGTTATCGGTGAAAGCTGCTATCAGCTGATCACAAAGCTCGGCACGGGCGGTACTTTTGACAGCCGCAATGTTTACAGAGATATCTTCCCTGTAACGGCTGAAAATGCTTCGCAGTATTATTCAAAATAAAATCTGCCAATACATCGGACTTAAATCCCTCAGTGCATTGAAAAAACAGCGGTAGAACCAGTGGACGTCTAATCGTCCGTCCGGTTTTCCGGATGCAAGATGATGGAGACGAATGCCCCCCACAAAACACGTTTTTATACTCTTTACGTGTCTTTCGGGGGCATTCTTCATCATAAAAATTTAATTTTTTCTATCACTTTTACGCAAAAATGCTGTAAAATTGTTTTCATGAACTGATGACGATTTGTCAAAGAAAAGAGGATCGCTTTTATGGAAGATTCTGAATATGTTCTGCAATTAAATCATATTAAAAAGACCTATCCCGGCGTGGTCGCTCTGAACGACGTATCCCTCGACGTCAAAAAAGGCGAAATTCATGCCCTGATTGGAGAAAACGGCGCTGGAAAATCGACGCTGATTAAGTGCTGCAGCGGCGCTGTGATCCCGGATTCCGGAGAAATCATCACCGGCGGACAGACTTTTCACTCCATGACTCCCCGGCTTGCAATCCAAAACGGAATCGCCATCATTTATCAGGAGTTTAATCTGGTTGGGGACCTTTCCGCAGCGGAAAATATTTTTCTCGGCCGCGCTATCCGAAACGGTATCATGATTGACCGCAAAAAGATGGTTGAAGAATCCGAAAAAGTATTCCAGCGTCTCCACATTCATATTAACCCCAACACCCTCGTGCGCAATCTTTCGGTAGGCTATCAGCAAATGGTAGAGATCGCAAAGGCCATCCAGCAGGATGTAAAGCTGCTCATCATGGATGAACCTTCGGCCCCGCTTACCAACGGTGAAACTGAAAGCCTCTTTAAAACCATCGACGCGCTTAAGAGTTATGGGGTCTCGATTATCTATATCTCTCACCGGATGGAAGAAATTTTCCGCCTGTCCGACCGCGTCACCGTCCTGCGCGACGGCAACTACATAAAAACCGTCAACACCAAAGAAACCAATGTTGACGAACTAGTAAATTTGATGGTCGGCAGAACGCTACAGGAAAAATTCCCACCCAGAAAAGACTGCATTCAAGACGAAACCTTACTTGAAGTGAAAAATCTATATGGAAACGGTGACCAGAATATTTCGTTCTCGGTTAAAAAGGGAGAAATTCTTGGATTTGGCGGTCTCATCGGCGCAGGCCGCACAGAGCTTGCGCAAGTACTTTTCGGCATGGTACAAAAAACCTCCGGCCAAATTTTTTTGAAGGGAAAAGAAATTAATCCGAAAAATCCGCGCAACGCCATCAATCTTGGAATTGCGCTGGTCCCCGAAGACCGAAAGCAGCAGGGGATTTTGTTGGGACTTTCGGTCAATCAGAATATCAATATGCCAATTTACCGTCAGCTCTCAAAAGGCTCTGTCATTAACGAAAAAGAGGAGCGGGAGGTCAGCAAAAAATACGTTAAGGAAATTGAGATCAAGACTCCCAGTATTCATCAGCTTGCAAAGAACCTAAGCGGCGGAAACCAGCAAAAAGTGGTTCTTGCAAAATGGCTTGCAGCCAACTCAGAACTCATTATTTTTGACGAACCGACACGTGGAATCGATGTCGGCGCGAAATATGAAATTTATAAACTCATCAACGACCTCGTCGAACAGGGCAAGACCATCCTTCTGATTTCTTCCGAAATGGAAGAACTGATGGGAATGTCCGACCGGATTTTGGTGCTGGCAGAGGGAAAAATTACAGGTGAATTGAAGAAAGATTCTTTTAGTCAGGAAATGATTATGAATTTTGCTTCCAACGTGAAAAAGGAGAAATCGGCATGAAGAAGGTTATTCCTATTTTAAAAGAAAGGGCAATCTATGTTGCGCTCATTGCCCTGTTTATTATTTTCTCATGTTTAAGCAGTGACTTTTTGAGCCCCAATAATCTAATCAACATCGCCCGGCAGATCGCCGTGCTCGGAATTGCCTCCGTCGGTATGACTTATGTCATCCTGATCGGCGGAATTGACCTTTCCACCGGCTCCATTATCACGTTTGTCAATATCATCGCGGCGTATTTGATGGTCAATATGGGCATGAATATGTGGCTCGCGATTCTTATTGCCCTGCTTTCCAGCACCGCGATCGGATTTTTAAACGGTCTTTTGGTCGCTAATATGAACATCCCCTCCCTCATCGTGACCTTCGCTTCTCAAACGATTTTTGAAGGCTTTGCGTACATTCTTTCAAAAGGAATGCCGATTTTCGGCTTTCCGAAAGGATTTGCAACCATCGGGCAGGGATATGTTGGTTTTATTCCGATTCCCGTCATTGTCATGATCGTTATCTTTCTCATTGGCGGATTCATTCTCAACAAAACCTATTTCGGCAGATATTTTTACGCATTGGGCGGAAATGAGACCGCCGCACAGATGGCAGGTATCCAAGTAAAGAGAGTCAAATATCTAATTTTCTCGCTTTCCGGTCTCTTTGCAGGCATCGCAGGCATTATCATGCTGGCGCGCACCAATTCTGGCCAACCTACCGCAGGCAAGGGCTATGAATTTCAGGTAATCACCGCTGTGGCCCTTGGCGGCGTGAGCCTTTCAGGCGGCTCCGGCAAACTCTCTAACGTTGTAGCAGGCGTGTTCATTATGGGAATCCTCAAAAACGGCATGGTCCTTCTGAATATCAGCGAATATGTTCAGATGGTGGTCGAAGGCGTCATTCTTCTTCTGGCAGTTGGATTTGACTGCCTGCAAAAGCGGAAACTCGGATATCAAAACCACTGATCGTGTTGTTTTTAAAAACGAATTTTCCTATCTGGAATTTTTCAATTTATTTTCTGATGAGAAACTTTTAAAAGCAAAGAAGGGATGATATGAAAATGTATGATGTGGCAGCTTTAGGAGAACTTTTGGTGGATTTTACCGACGCCGGAATCTCTCAAAACGGGATGCATCTTTTTGAACAGAATCCGGGAGGAGCACCGGCAAACGTCCTTACAGGGCTCAGCCGGATGCACTTTCAAACCGCTTTTATCGGAAAAGTCGGAAGCGATCTTAACGGCCGTTTTGTGGAATCTGTTTTAAAAAGGGAACACGTCGACACTTCCGGTCTGATCGTCGACCCGAACTATTTTACCACGCTTTCCTTTGTAAGCCTTTCAAAAGACGGGCAGAGAAGCTTTTCTTTTGCCAGAAAACCCGGTGCAGATACAATGCTCCGCCGGGAAGAAGTAAAGGACGATATTCTCCGGAACACTAAGATTTTTCATATTGGTTCTCTCTCTCTGACGAATGAACCCTCCCGTACTGCCACCCTTTCCGCTTTGGAAACTGCTAAAAAAGCCGGTTGTATCATCTCTTACGATCCCAATTACCGGGCGTCTTTGTGGCCGAGCGAAGAAAAAGCCAAAGAAGAAATCCGTTCGGTACTGCCGTATGTTGACGTCATCAAACTATCCGAAGAAGAGACCGATTTTGTCACACCGGAAAAAGATCCCAAAGCAGCCGGAAAATTTTTGATTGACCATGGGATAAAAGCAGTTTTTATCACCCTCGGCAAAAACGGTGCTTACGTTTTTAACCGGGAAGGCTGCGCTTTTGCGCCGCCGGTTCCCGGGCATGCCATTGATACCAACGGCGCCGGAGACTGCTTTTGCAGCGGTATTTTATCCCGCATCTGTGAAAATTCAAAATCACTTGACGATCTCTCTCTGAAAGAGCTTTCTCAATATGCGCATTTTGCAAACGCAGCCGCCAGCTGCTGCATCGAAAAGCACGGCGCAATTCCTTCCATGCCCACTTTGGAAGAAATCAATCAACGCCTTTCCGCTGTCTGATAAAAAGATCCCATCAAAATTCATTTTGTCCTCCTAAAAAGGATAGGCGGCCTCTTTTTTAAATTGGCCGCCTATCCTTTTTGCTTTTTTGAAAACTCATAAACGTTTCGTGTTTTATTTCAAAAGCTTTTTTCTTGGTGGTAATCCATATTAAAACAACTCCTTACTTCAGAACTCCAAAATAAAAAAGCCCGCTGATTTCTCAGCGGGTTTTTAAAGTACAAATCGAATTGTACCAGGTTATAGAGGTTCATAGCCTTTAGTTATCCAAAGGCTTCATGGTCGGGAACAACAGCACATCGCGAATAGAAGGCTGATCGGTAAGGAGCATGACCAGACGATCAATGCCGATCCCCAAGCCTCCGGTAGGCGGCATCCCATATTCCAAAGCTGTGAGAAAATCCTCGTCAACATCGCAGGCCTCATCATCTCCGGCAGCCTTCTGGGCAGCCTGTGCCTCAAAGCGCTTGCGCTGATCGATCGGGTCATTTAATTCAGAAAATGCGTTGGCAAGTTCACGTCCCATGACGAAAAGTTCAAAGCGCTGCGTATAGTTAGGATCATCCTCTTTGCGCTTTGCAAGCGGCGAAATCTCTACCGGATGTTCTGTAATAAAAGTTGGCTGAATCAATTTTTCTTCGCAGTACTCGTCGAAGAACAAATTTAGAATATCACCCTTTTTATGGCGTTCCTCATATGCAAGATTGTGTTCTTTTGCAACAGCACGCGCTTCTTCCAGCGTCTTGATCTCATTAAAGTCAACGCCGGAATACTTTTTGACTGCCTCTACCATCGTCATGCGGCAAAACGGGCTGCCAAAGTCGAGTTCCACCCCGTCATAAGTAATTTTAGAGGAACCTTTTACTTTTGTGGAAACGGTACGAATCAAATCCTCGATCAAATCCATCATGCCGTGATAATCCGTATAAGCCTGATAAAATTCCATCAGCGTAAATTCCGGATTGTGGCGGGTATCCATGCCCTCATTGCGGAACACGCGCCCGATCTCATAAACGCGGTCAAAGCCACCGACAATCAGACGCTTGAGGTGCAGCTCCAAAGCGATGCGCAAATAAAGGTCGATATCGAGCGTATTATGGTGTGTAATAAACGGCCTTGCTGCTGCACCGCCTGCAATTGTATGCAGAACTGGAGTCTCCACTTCCAAAAAGTCATGGCTGTCCATAAAAGCACGAATTGCTGTAATAATATGGCTGCGCATCACAAAAGTCTCTTTGACCTCCGGATTAACGATCAGATCCAGATAGCGCTGACGATAGCGCAAATCGGTATCTTTCAATCCGTGAAATTTTTCCGGCAGCGGAAGTAGGGATTTTGAAAGCAGCTGAATTTCTTTTGCATGGACGCTGATTTCTCCGCGGCGAGTCTTAAAGACAAACCCTTTCAGGCAAATAATATCGCCCAAATCCCAGTAATTTTTAAAATCGGAATAGCTTTCTTCTCCGACGTCGTTAATTCTAACGTAAGCCTGAATTCGGCCTGTTTTATCGCAAAGATCAATAAAGCTAGCCTTTCCCATATTACGGCGGCTCATCATTCTACCGGCAATACAGACGTCTTTATTCTCATAATCTTCAAAATGCTCATGAATTTCTGACGCAAAACTATCTTGATCACATTTTGTGATTTTAAAGGGATCTTTGCCTGCTTCGCGCAAAGCGGTTAGCTTATCGCGGCGAATCTGCAGCAATTCTCCCAAATTCTGTTCCGGCTGCTGTTCCTGATTCTTTTCACTCATATTTTTCCCTACCTTTTATTTATCATCGGTGAATTATTCGCTCAATTGTCAAAATTCAAAAAGAGAGGGCGGGATGAAACCACCCCACCCTTAAAAAGACGGTGTTATTTGGAAATAGAAAGAATGGTATATTCCTTTATTCCAGCAGGCACTTCGATCTGCATAACATCATTGACCGCGTGTCCCAACAGCGCTTTTCCAACGGCAGATTCATCGCTGATAAATCCTTGTACCGGGTCTGTTTCATTACTGCCAACAATTTTAAGATTCATTTCCCGCACTTTTTGAGTTTTTTCATCTTTTACAGAAACTTGAACTTTTGAGCCAACATGAACCAAACCATTACTCAATTCGGATTCGTCGATGACTTTTACATTTTTCAGCGTTACTTCGAGGTCGGCAATCCTAGCTTCCATAATAGCCTGCTCATTTTTAGCTTCGTCGTATTCGCTGTTTTCAGAAAGATCGCCAAAGCTCAGTGCTACCTTAATTTTTTCAGCAACTTCTTTTCTCTTGACCCCTTTGAGCTGTTCCAGCTCTTTTTCCAATTTATCGAGGCCTTCCTGTGTCAAGACAGTTTGTTTTATCATGGTATCATCCCTTAATTCATAGGCGAATGCTCGCCTGATTTTTTCGATATACAGTTAGTATTATAGGGTCGTAATTGCTTTCTGTCAACCGTATTTTGTCATAGAAGCAACAGACTTTTAAAAATCGACACTATTAAAAATTTTATTTCCATAAAAAAATCGGCCCGAAAAACGCCGAGCCGATTAAAAGCAAATTCAGTTAAACATAGTTAAGCGGATCCTGTGCAACGCCGTTTACGCGCACTTCAAAATGGCAATGAGGGCCGGTACTATCTCCGGTACTCCCGACATAACCGATCACCTGGCCCTGCTGAACAGTCTGTCCAACGCTGACACAAAGACCTGACATATGGCCATAAACGGTAGAAAATCCATTCCCATGGTCAATGGAAACCCAAGTTCCGTAGCCACCGCCCCAGCCGCCGGAATCTGCAACAATAACAGTCCCGGAAGCAGAAGCTACAATCGGTTGTCCATAAACGCCGCCGGAAGAAATATCAATTCCTTTATGGTTTGTTCCCCAACGAGGGCCAAATCCAGAAGTGACATTCGTGGTATACGGAACCGGCCAAACAAACTGTCCGCCGCCGGAAGGGCTCACAACGACATCTGAAGAAGATTGCTTCTGCGAATAATAATTAGCATACCAAGAGTCAATCTGCTCTGCGGTAGCAGCTTCCTGTTGCGCAATTTCCTTGTTTTCTTCTTCCAAAGCTTCGGCAGAGCCGGCAAGTCCATTAATGACCTGCTGGGTCTCTTCCATCACGTCGTCGAGTTCTGTCCGCTTCTGGTCCAGTGCATCCTTTGCATCGGAAACTTCCTGTCGGTTTTGCTCGATTTCTGTTTTCTGCGCTTCAATCTCTGTTAAACGACTTTTTAGGCTGTCGATCAGCTGTTTATCGTGATCCGACACCATCTTGATCGCTTCCGTTTTATCTGCCAAGTCGGTAAGACTTTTAGACGAAAGCAAGATTTCCAAACTACTTGCTTCTCCTGAAATATAGAGCGCGCGCAGACGCTCTTTCAGCAGTGCAAAACCGGAATCGATTTCTTTTTGTTTAGATTCGATCTCATCCTGTTTTGCAACAATATTCTGATCAAGATCCCCGATCTGCTGATTATAAGTATCAATTTGATGCTGTAAATTAGAAACCTGATCCTGCAAAGCAGCTTTATAGGCTTCTTTCTGAGTTTGATCTGATTTCAGCTGATCAATTTTCGTTTGATTTTCTTTTTGCTGGTTCTGATAATCACTCTGCTGCTGTCGGAGTGTATCCAAATTACTATTCTCGGCAAAAGCTGTGGTCGCAGCAGGCACTACTATGAGAGCAGCGGTTATTACTGCGGCAGCGGCACGCTGCCAAAAATGTTTACCAGCCAACGATGGAACCCCCCTCTTTTTTGAGGTATCTTCCCATCGAGATCATACTTCCTAAAGTTCCAAACAAAGCGCCAATGCCCATAAAAATAAGAATCATCCAGGGCAGGTATGGGTGGATATTAATCGCCTGAAAAGCGGCGAGGTTTGCAATCAAGCTCACCATCTTCTGATAAAGCAGATAAAGCAGTGCAACCGCGAGTCCACCTGAAACAATTCCGAGAATAATTCCTTCTACAACAAACGGAATTCGGATAAACCCATTGGTAGCGCCCACCGATTTCATAATACTAATTTCCAGACGTCTGGAATACATCGTAACACGAATCGTATTCGCAATAATAAATAGAGAAACGACACTTAGGATGATTACGACTGCCAAACCGACGTTTGTGACAATTTTATCCATTCTGGTCAGCTTGTCCGCAAGGGCAGTATAATCCGTAATCTTTTCAACGCCCTGGATGCTTAAGATCTGATTTGCAGTATCCTGATACTGTGAAAGATCTTTCATCGAAATCCGAAAAGAATCCGGCAGCCAGCTGGTATCATCAGAAAGGCCGTTAAGCAGGCTGGAATTTTCTGCGCCAACCATGTTCTGAATTTCCTTTAGGCCATCTTCTCTTGATATGTATTCGCAGGTATCAATATTATCCATCTGTTTGATCTGTTCGCCGATCTTAATAGCGTCCAGGGAAGAAACATCTCGTTTAACAAAAACTTTAATCGAGTTATTTCCTTCTACGGTGCTCATCGCCGCGTTCATATTCATACTGAATAATACCGCAGCACCCGTCATCAAAATACAGCAAGTCAGAACGCCAATCGAAGCGAGGCTCATCGTCCGGTGTTTGGTCAGGACATTTTTAAAGCCTTCCTTAATTAAATATCCCAGCTTCATTGTCCCACCTCCAGTTGCTTGGTATCGGCCACGATGCGGCCATCATTAATTTCCACAATACGCTTCTGAAAGTGTTTTACCAGACTATGTTCATGGGTAACCATCAAAATAGTTGTTCCGCGCAGATTGATCTCGCTGAGAAGGTCAACGATCTCAAAAGAAAGTGCCGGATCAATATTTCCAGTCGGTTCGTCGGCAATAATCAGCGAAGGATTATTGACCAATGCTCTTGCTAGACCCACACGCTGCTGCTCGCCGCCGGAAAGCTCTGCCGGCAGGCACTTTGCTTTATCCTGCAAATCGACAAGCCCTAGAATATACGGCACACGCTTTTTGATGGATGTTGTCGGCATGCCGACGATATGCATGGCAAACGCCACATTATCATAGACGGACATCGACGGGATCAGGCGAAAGTCCTGAAAGACCGTTCCCAAGGTCCTGCGCAAATAAGGTACCTTTCTGCGCTTGATATGGGTCACATCAATATCGTTTACAAAAATCTGTCCTTTTTCCGCACGTTCCTCTGCCGTAATCAGCTTAAGAAAGGTACTTTTGCCTGCGCCGGAAGCACCAACGATAAAAACGAATTCCCCTTTCTCAATATTCAGGCTGACATCATATAACGCATGAGTGCCGTTTGGATAGGTTTTGCTTACATGGTCGAATTCTATCACAAAAACACGCTCCATTTCCAAAAATCAATGTCAACAAACAAATTGAGACTTGCTGACATGTTATCATCATACCAACAAGCCTCAATTTTATAATTCTGAATAAGAAATAAATTGCAATTATTTTGTAACTATTTTAAACTATTTGTCACCTTTGCGAAAAAGGAAATAGTTACCGTCTTTTTTGATTCAATCAAAATTTTGTTGGATTGCTGGAAAGATATTTTTTAACCATCAAAGCCACTTTAAACACAATGGCATCTTCAAATTCACGCAGATCAAGCCCGGTGATCTTCTTGATTTTTTCCAAGCGGTAAACAAGGGTATTTCGATGAACAAAAAGTTTGCGGCTTGTTTCTGAGACATTCAGGTTGTTTTCAAAAAATCTTTGAATCGTAAAGAGCGTTTCATGATCAAGGCTGTCGATCCCACCCTTTTTGAAGACTTCTTTCAGGAACATTTCACAGAGTGTCGTTGGCAGCTGATAGATCAGACGAGCAATTCCAAGGTTATCGTAGCTGACGATACTGCGTTCTGTATCAAAAACTTTTCCAACTTCCAAAGCGACCTGTGCTTCTTTAAAGGAACGCGCAAGATCCTTCAGGCTTTCTACCGGTGTGCCGATACCAACTACACAGTGTACATAAAATTCTCCCGAAAGCGTATCGACAATGGAACTGGCCAATTTTTCCAAATCTTTTGCATCGATTCCGGGTTGAATCTCTTTGACAATCGCAATATCGTCTTCATTAATGTTGACAACAAAATCTTTTGACTTGTCCGGGAAAAGGTTCTGAACCACATCAAAGACTGCTACATCGGTATTTGCAACAATTTTAATCAGCATGCAAACGCGAGTAACATCTGCATTAAAATGCAGCTCCCGGGCTTTCAGATAAATATCGCCGGGCAGAATATTATCGAGAATAATATTCTTGATAAAATTACCGCGGTCATATTTTTCATCATAGTATTGCTTGATGCTGTTGAGCGAAACTGCCAAAAGGGCTGCATAGTGCGCGGCCTCCTGGTCATTTCCAAGAACAAAAATGGCATATTCTGCACGGGGAAGGCCACCAAATGGGCAATACGTATAACCATTTGCCACAAAAGGTTCCTGAGAGGCCATCATTTCCGGAGAAATATTGCCGCTCTTCTCCCCAATTTTTCCAAGCTCGCTACAAGCAATTACAGTAGATGTTTCATCAATCACACCAACTGGCCGGTCGATGGCGTCACGCATCTGATGGATCACGCCTTGAAACAATCTGTTTGACATAGTTTTGATCCTCTCTTTTCATATTTAGAAGTTTAAACAAAAAATAAGTTCAAAATAGAATAAGCTAAGTATATTTTACATATCTTTCGGTTTAATATCAACCATTTTGACGAAAAAAATTTTTTTTTTTATGATTTTTGCCGATATTTTTAGCGAACAGAATTCTATAAATATCCATTTTAAAATTATTTTTCCATTTCTCCAAGCTTTTTATCCCTTTGGTTCCCGAAAAACCAATTTGACTTCCTCCTCTGTCATTTGTCGGCATTCGCCTAACTTCAGCACAGGATCCAATTCTAAACTTCCAATCTCAATACGATTTAGTTCAATGACTGTGCAGCCAAGGGCCAAAAACATTCGTTTGATCTGATGGAATTTTCCCTCATGAATTTCAACCTCACAGAGTGGCTGGCTTCTCTCTTCCAAAATTTTCAGCTTACTCGGAAGCGTCGTGAAATCACTCAGCGCAATTCCTTTTGCAAAGCGTTCCTCTGCATCCGAAGGAAGCGGAGCATCCAGACGAGCGCGGTACCTTTTCGTCACATGGCTCTTAGGAGCCAGCATATGATGTGCCGCCTCTCCATCATTTGTTAAAATCAACAAGCCCGTCGTATCCTTGTCCAATCTACCGGCTGGAAAAAGGCCTTTCCGACGCAGTTCTTCCGGCACTAGATCAAGCACCGTTCTCTGTTTTGGATCTCGTGCCGCCGAAAGGACCCCGGCAGGCTTATTCAGCATCAGCCAAAGCACCTTATGATAAAGGAAAGGGACCCCATCCAGCATGATCTGATCTGTATCGGGATTCATTTTTTCTGAGGCAGAACGAACAAGATTGCCATTGACCATGACCCTCGCTTTTCGAACTGCCAGCCCAGCCTCTTTCCGGCTCATCGTCCCACAAGACGATAAAATTTTATCAATCCGTTCCACTTTGTTCCTGCTGAAAAGATTCTCTTTTCAGGCTTCCTTTCTTAATCTATTATATTAGTATACCATTTTTAATTTTTTTCCGCCAGTATCCGCAGCGGAACCATAAATCCATTTAATGCTGCTGTAGAAAGATCCCCTCCGCAAATTCTGCCTTCGCAAACCAAAAGATTAGCATAAACATCATTTCGCCCATCATAATTTTTCACTTTATAAACGTACTGCATACATTTTTTTCCCGCAACTGCTTCCAAATGGAACCCTGCCTTTTCATTAAGTTGTGCATAATTTTTATAAACCTGCGAAAATGTTCCCGGTATTTGGATTTCACATGTTTCAACAGGCTCCGGTTCTACCTCCCAGCCACAGCTGCGTAAAAAGCTGATCCGCTGCTCATTTTTTCCACCGGGATTTTTCCACGCGCCGTCTAAAAAAGCCATTACAAAGATCAGTCCCACTGCTAAAAGCAGGATGGCCAGAAAAAGCAGCCCTTTTTTCTTAGAAAACCGCACTGAAATCATACGCATAAAAATCTCCCCCTGTCAGAACAAGTTTATGAGATCTCTTTTAAAAACAGAACACGGAAAGAACACAGCGGCAAATTTTTCGACAAAAAGGGGCTTCCCGGATTATATCGCGGAAAGTCCCTTTTTTCTCTCTAATTCCACCAAAGATTATGCTTCTTCTTGTTTGCTTTCATCAATGACCTTCTGTGCAATCTGAGGCGGACACTCCTCATAGCGTTCAAATTCAAACTGAAACGTACCGCGCCCTTGTGTCACCTGACGCACATAAGTAGAAAAGTCGCTCATCTCTGCCACCGGGACTTCCGCATCAATCGTTTGACTCCCACCTTCTGCAGGTTCCATGCCCAAAACGCGACCGCGGCGCTTATTGATTTCGCCCATAATGTCGCCCATGTTTGTATCCGGCACTGCTGCCTTTAAATGTCCGATCGGTTCCAGCAAAACGGGGTCTGCCTGCGGCATTCCATTTCTATAAGCAACGGCTGCTGCCATTTTAAAGGCCATCTCGGAGCTGTCTACCGGATGATAGGAGCCATCATATAAGGTTGCGCGCAATCCTACCACAGGATACCCCGCCAGCGGACCTTTCTGGATACATTCTCGCAGCCCTTTTTCCACTGCCGGGAAAAATCCTTTTGGAACGCTTCCTCCGACCACGCGTTCAGCAAACTCCAGTCCCTCGCTGTCACAGGGTTCAAACTCAATCCATACATCACCGAATTGCCCATGGCCTCCGGTCTGCTTTTTATGGCGTCCCTGCACCTGTACCTTCTTCCGGATCTTTTCACGATAAGCCACTTTCGGCGTCTGTAAAATTGTTTCCACACCATAACGGTTCTTCAGCCGCGAAACGACCAAATTCAGGTGCTGTTCGCCCAAACCGCTGATTACCATCTGATGGGTTTCCGGATTGTTTTCGAACAAAATCGTAGGATCTTCTTCCATTAGCTTAAAGATTCCCTGTGCGACTTTGTCTTCGTCCCCCTTCGTCTTTGGGAGAATTGCCATTTGCAGAGTAGATCTGGGATAACGAATCCCATCCAATGTAACTTTTCTGCTCGGCGCGCAAAGCGTATCCCCGGTAGAAACGCCAGAGAGCTTCAATACCGCTCCAATATCTCCTGCAGGAATCACTTTCATCTCTTCCTGCTTTTTTCCACACATCTTGACAACTTTTCCGATTCTCTCCGTTGCCCCTGTACGCATATCAAAGAGCTGATCTTCGGTTGCGACTTTTCCGGAAATCACTTTGAGAAAAGATACTTTTCCAACAAAAGGATCAGCAATGGTCTTAAAGCACAATGCCACCGCCGCTGCATCTTCATTGACGGCCAGTTCCACGGGATTCCCATCTAAATCTGCGGCAATCTCTCCTGCTTTGTCGGCAGCCGTTGGCAAAAGCCATACAAGTCCATTTAAAAACTGTTCCATGCCGCGCATCAAAAGTGCATCCCCGCAGAACACCGGGATAATTGCACCGGATTTGACGCCTTTAGAAACACCAACAATGACTTCTTCCGGCGTGAAAGCTTCTCCGGAAAAATATTTATCAAACATCTCGTCACTGGTTTCAGCGACTGCTTCATAGATAGCAGTACGCAAACCTTCCAAACGCTCTCCCATATCCGGCATTTTTACTTCTACCGGCGCGCCTTTGGAATAATCATAAGCTTTATACTCTAAAACATTAACGTAAATATTTGCTTTTCCATCTACTATGTAAGGCACCACAAGGGGACAGACGCTTGGACCAAAACGCGCTTTTAAATCTTCAAAAACCCGGTAGAACCGTGCGCTCTCGTCGCACAGCCCGTTTACGAAAAACACTTTGGAAAGCCCGCCCTCATCCGCCGCTTCCACTGCTTTTTCAGTTCCGACTGCGGCTCCACTTTTCCCACTGATGGTAATCAGCACGCTGTCTGCTGCGCGAAACGCTTCTGTGGCGGCACCGGCAAAATCAAGAAGCCCTGGTGCATCAATCAAATTAATTTTGCGGTTTTTCCACTCCAGCGGCGCAATACTTGCGGAAACGCTCGTCTTCCGACGAATCTCTTCCGGATCATAATCGCAGACCGTGTTTCCGTCGCTGATTTTTCCCAAGCGATCGGTTGCACCGGAAAGTTTGAGCATTGCCTCTGCGATGCTGGTTTTTCCGGAACCGCTGTGTCCGGCGATGGCCAAATTCAAAATTTCTTTTGCATGGTATTGTTTCAAATCGCTCGCATCCCTTCGGTCATTTGCAAAAAACGACATCAAATTACCTAATATTTATCTAATTTTCAATGAGATTATAGCGTATATTTACGAAAAATACAACCCTTTTCGAAAAGGATTTCAATTTTTACGAATAAATTTGACGTCATTTTTTAATTTTCTATATTTATAATAATGAAAAGAGAGTCTGCGGCAGAACCACAAACTCTCTTTTCATTTTATTTTTTATGCTTTTGGATGATACTTTTCACAAGTACATTTTTTCCATTTTAATCCGCTGCCGCAGGGACACGGATCGTTGCGTCCGATTTTCTTGCCCTTGACCGTTGGACTTTTTTCTTCGCTCCCGTCAGGAGCTCCTTTTGCAGCTGTCGGCTGGGCGACCTGTTCTCTCTTAGGCTCCGTGCGAGTCTGGAGCCGAACTGTCAGCATCATGCGCGCGGTATTTTCACGGATTGTCGCAATCATGGCATCAAACATATCGAAGCCTTCCATGCGGTATTCCACCACTGGGTCCCGCTGGCCATAAGCTCTCAGCCGGATTCCGCGCTGCAGTTCCTCCATCGCATCCAGATGATCCATCCACTGCGCATCAACATTCTTCAGCAGAATTACGCGTTCGAGTTCCCTGCAGATCTTCTCTCCGAATTGAGCTTCCCTATTATTACAGACTTCTTCGGCTTTCTGATAAAGGAAATCTACATAATCCTGCGGTTGTTTCTGGGATTGTTCTTCGGCGGTATCATTGAGATCATCGTCCCCAAGAAGCCAGCGGTAATAGTGTTCTTTGAGTCCCATCAAATTCCAGCCGGAACGGGGATCGTCAAGATCGTTTTCATCCATCGGCAGATACTGTTTTACCTTTGCTTCGATTGCCTGACGAATCATCTGCATGACCTGCTCGTGAACACTCTCGCCCTCCAGCACTTTATCGCGCTGACTGTAAATAATTTCACGCTGACGGGAAAGAACGTCATCGTACTGCAGAACGTCTTTCCGGATTCCGAAGTTTCTGCCTTCAATTTTACGCTGGGCAGACTCGATCGTATTCGTGAGCATTTTATTTTCGATCGGGGTATCCTCGTCCACATTGAGCTTTTCCATCAGTGCAGTGATTCGGTCTCCGCCGAAGAGTCTCATCAGATCGTCTTCCAGCGAGATATAGAACCGGCTCATACCAGGGTCGCCCTGACGTCCTGACCGACCGCGCAGCTGGTTATCGATCCGGCGGGATTCGTGGCGCTCTGTTCCGATAATATAAAGGCCGCCGACTGCGCGTACTTCTTTCGCTTCCGCCTGGGTTTTTTCCTTATATTTTTCTTCCAGTTCACGGAAGACCTTACGCGCATTGAGAATTTCCGGATCCTCTGTATCTCCATAAGCATTGGCTTCTTCGATCACTTCTTCGGAGAATCCTTCTTTGCGCATCTCGGTTTTTGCCATAAATTCGCTGTTGCCGCCCAGTACGATATCCGTACCACGACCAGCCATATTGGTGGCGATTGTCACTGCATCTTTATGGCCTGCCTGCGCAACGATCTCAGCTTCTTTTTCATGATACTTTGCATTCAAAACTTCGTGTGGAATTCCTTGTTTTTTAAGCAGCGCCGAAAGTTTTTCGGATTTATCAATCGAAATCGTGCCGACCAATACCGGCTGCCCTTGCTTATGATGCTCGATAATATCTTCAATCACCGCATCGAATTTTGCACGTTCTGTCTTATAAATGACATCGGCTAAATCCTCACGGACCATGGGCTTATTGGTAGGAATCTCAATAACATCCAATTTGTAAATTTCGCGGAACTCATCTTCCTCCGTCATGGCGGTACCGGTCATGCCGGAAAGCTTATCATATAAACGGAAGAAATTCTGGAACGTAATCGTTGCCAGTGTTTTGCTCTCGCGGGCAACCTTTACGTTTTCCTTTGCCTCAATTGCCTGATGCAATCCCTCATTATAGCGGCGGCCATACATCAGACGCCCGGTAAATTCATCGACGATAATAACTTCTCCGTCTTTTACCACATAATCGATATCGCGCTGCATCACACCGCGGGCCTTGATTGCCTGATTAATATGGTGCTGAATCGTAATATTATTGGCATCGGTCAGATTATCCAGATGGAAAAACACTTCTGCTTTTTTAACGCCCGAAGGAGTTAATGTAGCCGTTTTTGCCTTTTCATCCACCACAAAATCGGCATCTTTATAAATTTCGTCGTTATCTTCCTTATTATCGACCTCTGCTACCTTTGTCATTTTCAGTGTCTGAGCAAAGTGGTCTGCGATCGTATAAAGCTGGGTAGATTCATCTCCCTGACCAGAAATAATCAGCGGCGTTCTGGCCTCATCAATCAGGATAGAGTCCACCTCATCGACGATTGCATAATGATGGCCGCGCTGCACTTTATTTTCTTTATAAAGGACCATGTTGTCCCGCAGATAATCAAATCCAAATTCATTGTTGGTTCCATAGGTGATGTCGGCTTCATAAGCAGCTTTTCGTTGTGCGCCTTCTTTATCGTGAACGATCAGTCCTACAGAAAGGCCCAAAAAACGATAGACCTTTCCCATCCATTCACTGTCGCGGCGGGCCAGATAATCGTTGACCGTAACGATATGGACTCCTTCTCCGGAAAGTGCATTCAAATAAGCCGGAAGCGTTGCCACTAATGTTTTACCTTCACCGGTCTTCATCTCGGCGATACGTCCTTGATGCAGGATAATGCCGCCGACAATCTGTACTGGAAAATGTTTCATTCCCAGTACCCGCCAGCTGGCTTCTCGGCAAACCGCAAAAGCATCGGGAAGGATCTGATCCAGTGTTTCGCCGTTTCTAAGTCTCTGTTTTAAAATGCCCGTCTGCGCCTGAAGATCCTGCGTCGAAAGGGCTGCATATTTTTCTTCCAGTTTCATCACAGCATCGCAAATAGGTTGTACCCGTTTGAGCTCTCGTTTGCTGTAATTTCCAAAAAGTGCTTTCAGGATATTGGCCATAATGTTTTCCACCTCATACCAAGGAGAAATTTCCACTCCCGGTTTGTTTCTATTAAAAGTTTCCTGTATTTCAGTATACGAAAGTGATTATATCATATTTGCCTTCCGGTGGAAAGAAGGCTTTTTTAAATTTTTGTAACATTTCATAATTTTTTCCTGCAAAGTTAAGATTCAGCGAAATTCTGTCGGCGGCGGCCATTCTCCTTTCGCTAGAGCACCAAAATAATAATTGAGCACCAGATAAGTACCGACCAAAAAAAACAAGACCACCATTCCCGGCAGTGTTTGCAGTTCTGTAAACGCCGTTCCTAAACCGGGCAGATAAAAGGAAACCGGAGCTCCATACAGATCTGAAAACGGCACAATATCCGCGGCAAAATCGGAGTCGTCCTGATTTGCCATAAACTGACCGTTAGAATAATCGATTCGGGTAATTCTGCGCACAACGGGCTGCCTTTTTAAACTGCCTCTATAATAAGCGATCGGCTCTCCTACCCGTAATTTTTCAGGCTGTACTTTTTGTATGTATAAAAGGCTTCCCTGAGGATATTCACACCGAACCCCTGCGCTGCACATTCCCAGCGGAACATATCCAAAAAATCTCGGCACTACAAAGATTGCCACTGCCAGCGCCACTAATAATCCACCTAAAATATTCCATATCTTTTTCCAGCGCTTCATTGTCATAATTTCAATCCTCCGTTTTTAAGCCTGTCCTCTTCAAAGGCTGTATCTCCATCTTAACGGTCCAAAACTGAAAAAAAGTACGAAGAAAGCACTTTAATTTCCTTCATTTCTGATTTTCGTCTCCGATAATTCTTCCAAAGGTCCCTGCTCCTCACCGATTCTTGCAAAAAGGCTTTTCCTTCTTTCTTTTCATTGATCTTTTTAGAATTCGGTTAGTTCTATCCGTCATAAAAAGATTGTTAAATTTTTATCTTTTTGTTTTTTTGAGCTTGCACAACGTTTTTGAATCACCTATAATGAGCATATAGAAATGACATGCGGGAGGCGCTCCAAAAAAAGTGGGCGCCGGATGCTGAAAGGAGAACGAAGATGAACTATTCCGCAGAAGTGGAAAGAATGTGTACCGTAGCAAAAGGACCAAAGCACGGCCCCGCTCCGATTCCAGAAGAGGGAAAATGGGTAAAGGCTTATGACATCAAAGATATTTCCGGATTGACTCATGGTGTGGGCTGGTGTGCGCCGCAGCAGGGCACCTGTAAACTGACTCTTAATATTAAGGATGGCATTGTGCAGGAAGCACTGATAGAAACCATCGGCTGTTCCGGAATGACCCATTCTGCTGCTATGGCGGCAGAGATTCTTCCGGGAAAAACAATTCTGGAATGCCTGAACACCGATCTCGTATGCGATGCAATTAACGTTGCCATGCGGGAACTTTTCAAGCAAATTGTTTATGGCCGCAGCCAGACCGCATTTTCCGAGGGAGGACTTCCCATCGGAGCGAGTCTGGAAGATCTGGGCAAAGGTCTGCGCAGCCAGGTCGGTACGATGTTCAGCACGAATGCAAAAGGCGTGCGCTATATGGAGATGACCGAAGGCTATGTGCTGAAGATGGCCCTGGACGAAAATGATGAAGTCATCGGCTACCAGTTCGTCAAAGTTGGAAAAATGCTGGAAGATATCCGCCACGGAAAATCGCCGGATCAGGCATACAAAGATAATATCGGACAATATGGACGGTTTGACGGCGCGGCCAGATACATTGATCCCCGCGAAGAATAAATCTGAGAGATAAAGGAGGACACAGCAAAATGGCCAATGATGTAACATTTGAAGGAAAAGAAAGAAGAATGGAAAAGATCAAGGTCTGCATGAAAAAATACGGGATTGAAAGTCTCGAAGCAGCCAGAGATCTTTGCCTTTCCAAAGGAATCGATGTTGATAAAATTGTAAAGGGCATTCAGCCTATCGCATTTGAAAACGCTTCGTGGGCATATACCCTTGGCACCGCGATCGCCTTAAAAGAAGGTGCAGCTTCTGCTTCCGATGCCGCTGAAAAAATCGGCATTGGTCTGCAGGCCTTCTGCATTCCGGGTTCTGTCGCCGAAAACCGGAAAGTCGGATTGGGACACGGCAACCTTGGCGCCCGTCTTTTGCGGGACGAGACCCAGTGCTTTGCATTCCTTGCAGGACACGAGAGTTTTGCCGCAGCCGAAGGCGCTATTGGCATTGCCCGCACTGCAAATCGTGCCCGCAAAGCGCCTTTGCGCATTATTCTGAACGGTCTCGGAAAAGATGCCGCTTTCATTATTTCCCGGATCAACGGCTTTACCTATGTAAAAACCGAGTATGATCCTTATAATGACGAACTCAAAGTCGTCGATACCCATGCTTATTCCGACGGTGACCGCGCCGCAGTGAAATGCTATGGTGCCAATGACGTTTTGGAAGGCGTAGCGATCATGAAACACGAGGGCGTTGATGTTTCCATCACCGGGAACTCCACTAACCCGGTTCGTTTTCAGCATCTGGTTGCCGGCACCTATAAAAAATGGGCCATTGAAAACGGCAAGCACTATTTTTCAGTTGCTTCCGGCGGCGGCACCGGCAGAACCCTTCATCCGGATAACGTCGGTGCAGGCCCTGCTTCTTACGGCTTAACCGATTCCATGGGCCGTATGCACGGTGATGCTCAATTTGCGGGCTCGTCCAGCGTCCCTGCTCACGTGGAAATGATGGGATTAATCGGTATGGGCAACAATCCAATGGTCGGTGCGACTGTTGCTTGTGCGGTTGCCGCTTATGAAGCACTCAAAGGCTAACCGCTGATCATTCATTATTACTTATTAAAAGCCTCTGCGAAAAAATTCGCAGAGGCTTTTTTGGAATTGAAACAAAGTAAATCTTAAAAAAGGCCGCTCCCACTGCAGTTTTCATTGCAGCGAAAGCGGTCTTTTGATTTGTATCATTTTTATTTTGTGAAACTGTCTATTACTTTCTGCACCTGAGTCGTATCATCGCAGCAAACATAAACAACATATTTCCCATAAGTTTTGATAAATGGTGATTTCAGCTTTGTCAGCTCTCCGGGCACATAGTTTGCAAACGCTTGGGTCTGATCTTTTACCCGTTGTTCTGCGGCACCCTGCACCGTTTTAGCGGCATTCTCATCCTTGCATTCCCAAACACCGATTTCTTCTGCGGTCGCGCCGGTTCCCGCATAAACTTTCTGGCTGACAACCGTAGAATCATTCAGTCCAAAAAGTTTAAAAGCCGCCTTATCATTTAGGGGCGAAAGCTGATCTTTAAACGCCACTTCAGAAGCCAGTTTATCCGCTGTTGCCGCAACATCCAGTTTTACTTCCTTCGCTCCGCATCCGCCCAGTAACAGCAAAAACACACAGCAAAGCAGTACAAATATCTTTTTCCCTCGAATCATAAAAACAGCCTCTCCCTTGGTTTATGTTAACTAAAGTTAAGTATACCTCATGTTGAAAACAAAAGACAGTTACAAAATTATTTCAAATTTTCACAAAAAAACCGCCTGCATTTTAAGATGCAGACGATTTAAAAGTATTTAATTAAAAAAAACAAATTTTTAAGCTTTGCCTGCGCAGCCCATCACATCAGTGATTTTATGAGCCACCATATTCTTAACAGCTTCACGAGCAGGCGCAAGGTATTGACGGGGATCAAAATGATCGGGATGCTCTGCAAAATGCTGCCGGATACAAGCGGTCATTGCAAGGCGGATATCGGAATCCACATTGATCTTGCAAACTGCCATCGCAGCGGCTTTTCTGAGTTCGCTTTCCGGAATTCCGATTGCGCCGGGCATATTTCCGCCATATTGATTGATCAATTCGACGAATTTCTGCGGAACACTGGAAGCACCATGCAGAACGATCGGGAATCCCGGCAGCCGATCGCTGACTTCTTTCAGAATATCAAGACGCAGCTTTGGATTCTGACCGGGTTTAAATTTATAAGCGCCATGACTGGTTCCAATGGCAATTGCAAGGCTGTCCACACCGGTACGGGTAACAAAGTCCTGTACCTGATCGGGGTCGGTATACATTGCCTTATCCGCTTCTACTGAAACTTCATCTTCAACGCCGCCCAAAGTGCCAAGTTCTGCTTCGACCGTTACATGATATTTATGTGCATATTCGACCACGCGGATAGCTTCTTCCACGTTCTCTTCATAGGGCTTAGAAGAACCATCATACATTACGGAGGTAAATCCGTCATCGACGCAGGCTTTGCACATTTCGAAAGAGGGACCGTGATCCAGATGCAGAGCAATCGGGATTTCCGGATGCTCAATGACAGCCGCCTCTACCAGTTTGACCAAATAAGTAGGGTTCGCATAAGCACGAGCTCCTTTGGAAACCTGTAGAATCACAGGTGATTTTAATTCACCTGCTGCTTCGGTAATTCCCTGGATGATCTCCATATTGTTGACGTTAAACGCGCCGATTGCATAACCGCCATTATAGGCTTTTTTAAACATTTCCGTTGTGTTAACTAATGGCATGGATAATCACTCTCCAATCCTTCGTTTTAAAATTTCTGTATTTGATATTATAACGCATCTAAATAAAAAAAGAAACAAAAAGAACGTATTTTTAAAGTTTTCTTCCGGAGGGGAATTTCTTCGGATCTGATAACTCCAAAGATTTTTTCTCCAAAAACAGTTCCGGATGCTGCCGGGAATAATAAAAAATATACTGTTGAGCAAGTCCTGCGCCTTCTCCGAAATCTTCCGGTTTCATTCCAGGGAAAAGTGTCTTCATCGCTCGTTTCATCCAGACATCCATCGGGAAGGCTTCCATTCTGTGCAATCCATAAAGCAAAACACAGTCTGCCACTTTGGGTCCAACGCCGCAAATCGTCATCAGCTGAGCCTTTGCTTTTTCCAGCGGCATTTTTTGAAGAGAAACAGGGTCAATCTCTCCTGCACAGACTTTTTGTGCAGCATCCAGAAGATAACGCGCACGAAATCCACATCGAAGGCTCGAAAGATCTTCTGGTAAAAGGCCTAAAAGCTTTTGTGGTTGGGGAAACGCATATCCGTCGTTGAATTTTTCTCCGAAATTTTCGCACAGTCGATCGATAATCCCGCGAATTCTGGGAATATTGTTGTTTTGAGAAATGATAAAGGAAGCGAGCGCCTCCCAAAAATCCTGCCGCAAAATTCGGATGCCGGGCGCATACTGAATTGCTTCCCTTAAAACCGGACTGATGCAGCTAAGCTTTTTTCGTAAAAGTCCATAATCTGCATCCAAATCAAAATAAGTTCGCCAAATTGGATCATTTGTAAGAAAATCCTTTTCTTCCTGCCTGACAACACATTTTTTTCCAAATGCAATTCCAGAAAAAACGTGGTCTGGATTTTCCTCCCAGCGAAAGCATTGCCCACAGAATAACGTCTGCTGTAAATTGAGATCAGAAGCTGTCATCCGCTTTTCTCCTTTCGGTATGATTCTTAGAAAATCATACCATAAAAATACGGGAAGTTGAATGCCCTTTTCGGCAAAAATCTGCAAAAAATTACTCTTCGTATACTAAAATACAGAGAGTTTATTCCCCTTGTCAAAACCGTTGTTAACATAAAAAATTATCTCCACAAAATGAATTTTTAATTTTTTCCCCTATCTGAGCCACTTATCAACACTTTCAACAGGGTTTTCCACCGGTTTCACCCCGCTTTTCCTAAAAAATTATGTAAACGCTTGCAAATACAATTTGTATAATTCATAGATTCTTTGTTCTTTTTGAAGAAAGAGGGGGAAAGAGGTAGAAAGCGAGAATTTTATAGAAAAAAAGTGCAAGGTTTGTCAACTTGTGTTATAATAAAGAAACTATTAGACATTATTAGATAAGGTAAAGGAGCGCCCATGAAAACGGATGCAAAACTAGAAATAGACAACAAAGATGATTCCAAAAAAGAAGGAATAATTGCCGGACGCAACGCAGTAAAAGAAGCGCTCAACAGCGGCCGTCAAATTGATACGCTGTTCATTGCCCGCGGAGAGCACAACGGCAGTCTTGGTGCATTAATTGCCGAAGCAAAGAAACGCGGTACCGTCATTAAGGAAGCAGACCCTAAAAAGCTTTCCTTCCTTTGCGGAGGATGTGTGCATCAGGGCGTTGTGGCAGTTGCTGCCGCTAAAGAATATGCTACACTTGACGATGTTTTTGCGCTGGCCAAATCCCGTAACGAACCACCATTTTTGATTGTGGCGGACGAGCTGGAAGACCCTCATAACCTGGGGGCAATCCTGCGGGTAGCCGAATGTGCAGGAGCCCACGGTGTTATTATTCCGAAACGCAGAAGCGTTGGTCTCTCTTATGCAGTAGGAAAATCGAGCGCCGGTGCAATCGAATATGTACCGGTTGTACGCGTCAACAATCTTTCTGCCACTCTGGAAGAACTAAAAAGTCGTGGTTGCTGGCTCTATGGAGCGGATATGAACGGCGAATCATGGTGTACCCTTGATTACCGTGGCCCATGCGCAGTTGTCATTGGAAATGAAGGGGCCGGTATCGGAAGACTGGTACGAGAAAAATGTGACTTTATTGTCTCTCTTCCCATGAAAGGGAAAATCAACTCCCTCAACGCGTCTGTTGCCTGTGGAATTATTTGTTATGAAATTGCGCGGCAGCGATCCGGCCTCAAATCCAAGTAGAAAGTAGGGGATACGATGGACGAAAAGAAACAAAACCCAGGTTATTCCCTGGATGAAATTTTAGCAGAAACCGCGGCTAAAAAAGAAGCCGCCAAAAGATCGGCCACTCCTGCTCCAAAAGCAGAAAGCCCGATTCATAAAGCACCTTTAGAAGAGATTTCCCGCAATCCTTATGCAAAGGAAAACGAAAAACCATCCTCTCAAAAGCCAGCACAGACGCCTTCAAAAGCGCCTGTGGAAAAGCAAAACGAGATGCAAAGCCAGAAAAATAAAAAGAAAAAAAATTCCAATGATAAAATCACCTCCGATGAAAATGATATTTATTATGGCCTAAAATTAAAATCTCGCGAAGAATATCAGCGGGAATATGAAGAGACTATGTCTTTTAAACCGATCCGTCCGGAAGAAAATCCGAAGGGCGCTACAGGGACTTTTTCTTATTTGTTCGATCCCACACGTGCAAAAGAACGCGATCCCGAACTTGAAGAAAGATTCCGCAAGCTTCATCAAGAGCGCCGCAAACGAGTTGAAAAAGTTGTACAGGACCCTGAACAAGAGGATATTTTTTCTATTACCACTGCAATCAGCTTGAAAGAGATTCAGGAAGCCGCTGCTAAACGCGGTTCCAAAATGCAGTATAAACCCATCGAAGAAAAAGCTGCAAAAACCAAAATAGCCGCCACGGAAAAGCCAGTTTTTCATAAACCGACGATGCCCTTAACAACTTCCGACGTTATTAATCAAAAACCAGTTCCGGTAAAAGAGCCCACGCTAACTCCTCCGCTGCCGCACAAAGAGTCTTCTGCCCCAAAGGTAGAAGAACCCGTCACGCGGCCGCAGCCTGTACGAGAAGAAGCCTCTCCTCTCTTTGCCTCGGATTTTGCTATTAAACCTGTTAATAAAAAAGTTTCTTACCGCTTTGAAACCGCCCCAATTCATTTTATTGAGGTTGATGACCTTTCTTTTCCTCTAAAAGAAGCGGCTAAAACATATTCCAAGAATGGCCTGCCGCAGGATGATGCCGTTGATTTTTTATCAGCCCGCAGAAAAGGCTCAGAAAAAATTGAGTCAATTGAGCCTTCGGCAAAAGAAGTTCCTGCCCCTGCGCCGACTCCATCTGCTGAAGCTCCGAAAGAAAAGCCAGTCCAGCAAAAATTGACAGAGCCTATCAAAGCGGATGAAAAATCGAATCCGGCTTCTTTGCCTCCCCAAAAACCGAAGAAAAAAAAACGCTCTCTTTTCCATCTTTCAGGCATGGACGAACCGGAAAATGATCCATCGGAAGAAACACCGCCCAAAGAGGCTGAAGAAGTAGAAGATTACAACAACAGCAATGATGCTCCTGCTGTCTTTCACGATTTAAACGCAAATTTAAGAAAACTTTCTTTGCGTTTGGGTGTCACCGGAATTTCTACCATCCTGCTGCTGATTTTCGGCTGGCTGGGCGAATTTGGATTTCTTGGCTTCGAACGGCTAAACATTACTGTTTACCTTATCTGTAATGTGATCTTTACTACGATCGCTTTTGTATTCTGCGGAGCAACAATCTGGAACGGACTAAAAGCACTGTTCCGGTTTCATGCCAATTCAGATAGTGCGGTTTCGATCGCTGCAATCGTCGCTCTTGTTCAATCCATTATGGCGTTTTTCATGCAAACACGTTTTTCCTCCGGTTCTCTCAATCTTTATGCAAGCGTAGCAACCGCTGCATTGTTTCTCAATACATTAGGAAAATTCAGCATGATCAAACGGATTAACAAGAACTTTCATTTTGTCGTCTCGCCGGATAAAAAATATGCCGTGACGTTGTTTGAAGACTATAATACCGGCCTGCAGTTAGCAGACGGCTGTACAATGGATGCCCCGGTGATCGCTTATCAGACGGAAACCAATTTCCTATCCCATTTTCTTCGTCTTTCTTATGAAGACGACCCGAGCGACCGTGCCAATCAAACGATTGCACCTGTTGCTTTTCTAGCGAGTTTGATTCTCTGTATTATCACTTTAGTGCTGACGAAAGATGTCGCAATCGCATTTACGGCATTTGCAGCGGCAACTTGCATCACTACTCCTTTTATGAATCTGCTGGCCGTAAATCTTCCACTTGCAAGAATCAGCCGAATTGCTTCTCAGTGCGGTGGCATGGTGATTGGATTCCCAGCCGTTCAGCATTTCTGCGAATCAAATGCAGTGATGATGGATTCTCAGGATCTGTTCCCGAAAAATACGGTTACTTTAAATGGAATCAAAACTTTTAAAAACACTTCCATTGACGATTTTCTCATCGAGGCGGCAGCGCTGATGATTGCCGCTCATTCCCCGCTTTCTTCCCTGTTTGACCAAGTGATTCATACACAGCACAAAAAGCTTCCGGAAGTTGAAAAATTTTCTTATACAGACGGACAGGGCTTAAGCGGTTGGATCAACGGTCATCGAGTTTTTGTAGGAAACCGCGAACTGCTTTCCGCTCATAAAATTGATCCACCTGAAGAAGCCATTGAACAAAAATACATTCAAGGCGGAAAAAAACTGGTTTATCTGGCAATCGGCGGAGAACTCATCGCCATGCTGATCATTACCTATAGTTGTGACCGCCGACGTCTTCAGGAGTTGCGCCGAATGGAGAATAATGGAATTTCTTTGATTTTACGCAACTGTGACCCAAATATTACCCCGGCTTTTCTCGCCGAACTTTTCGGTTTGGATCCGCATGGTATTCGAGTCCTGCCGGAACGCTTAGGGTCATTTTATGTCAGTCGCACCCGCGAGGCATGTAACGAGAAAACGGCCATGATTGCTACAAAGGGACGTCCTACGGCACTGATGCGTCTGGTAACCGCCTGTGTGCGGGAACGCGGAAACATCTCCATTGCCATTGTTCTTCAAAATGTCGCTGTTGTGCTCGGTTTTATAATGGTAGCATTACTCACCTGCTATTCCGGTTTACAGCAAATTTCCACCATGAGTCTGATTATTTATGAATTCTTCTGGGCAATGGTAATTTGGCTGGTTCCGAAACTGCGCAAGCCTTAATCTTTTTAATATGAACAATCAAAAGGCCCTGTGTCATTTTAAATGACACAGGGCCTTTTTGGGCTTTTCACATTTTTAAAAGTCTAATTTCTCAAAAGTAGAAATCGATTTTCGGTAAGCAATTCCTGTAAAAATTACATAAAGTACAAACCCGACCACCAACATGATCAG
The DNA here is from genome assembly GCF_053613275.1 of Caproicibacterium sp. NSD3. Classification (NCBI taxonomy): domain Bacteria; kingdom Bacillati; phylum Bacillota; class Clostridia; order Eubacteriales; family Oscillospiraceae; genus Caproicibacterium; species Caproicibacterium sp. NSD3. The sequence continues at coordinate 179,649 of NZ_CM132119.1, read as the reverse complement.
TTTTTGGGGCAGATAAATGGGATCTCTTGTATTCAGCTGATCGCGGAAAAACGGCACTGTAAAAACGAGTGCCTCTAAAATTACCATTACCGTAAAAAATACGACGCTGGAAATTCCGAAAGCTTTTCCGACTTTATCCGGATTCCGATAATAAAGCACAAAAAAGATGAGATTAAAAATCCCCATCAACAAAAATACATTCCCAAAAAGCGCTATATTCGCATCCATCCCCGCCTGATTGCCTTCTGGAATTAAATAGTTCCTTAAAAACACAAACGGAATTGATACTAAAACTTGTATCATCTGCAAAAGAATCACAAACAAAAATCTTGCCTGTACAATAGATTTCTTTTGAATCGGCAGCAACAATGAATATTCAATATCATGATTTTCCCGCCCGCTCAGACAATGAAAGAAGACGGCCAAGCAGGTATAAAAGAATATGACTTCATAAGGATAATTTGGGATCAGCAGCAGCGCTGACAGCAGCAAAAACAAAGGAGCTGTGGGATGCAGTGCAAGCTTGATTTCTTTATAAATCAAATTTTTCATGCTAATTCTCCCTTCTCCAAATGAATCATAATGGATTCCAAATCTGCCGGATAGTAATTAAAATTTCCCTCTGGCAGATGATCTTTATAAAAAAGGGCACTGAATCCTTCTTTTTCGCGCTTATATCCTGCAAGATATGGTTTTAATAATTCGGTCATTTGCTCTTTTGAAAAATTGCAGAGAACAAATTGATTCTGAAATTCTTTGAGTTTTCCTCTTCCAATTATTTCGCCTCTCCTTAAATAGAGAATGTCTTCTGCACATTTTTCCAAATCAGAGGTGATATGGGTCGAAAACAGAATCGTAACGCCGTTTTCTTCGGCAAGATCCAAAAACACATCCAGCAGATCATCTCTCGAAACCGGATCCAGTCCACTGGTAGGTTCATCAAGGAGCAGCAGTTTTGCCCGATGAGAAAGTGCCAGCGCCAAAGAGTATTTTACTTTCATGCCGGCCGAAAGAGAATCCGGCACTTTATCTTCATCCAGTTCAAAGCGTTTTAAATATTCTTTATAAGCCGCTTCATCCCACTGCGAATAAAATCTTTTCGTAACCGAAGTAATGGTACGCAGTTTCTTTTTCGGATAAAAAGAAATTCCGCCCGAGACAAAACCGATTTTCTGCTTGATCTCAAATTCATGTTTCTGAAAGGACTGTCCAAAAAACTGAATCTCCCCTTTGTCCGGATGGACAAAATTGAGCAGAGACTTTAAAGTCGTGGTCTTTCCGGCACCATTTCTCCCGATAAATCCGGTAATAGCGCCCTCTTGCAGCTCAAAACTAACATTTTTCAGCGAAAAAGATGGATAAGATTTCGAAAGCCCCGAAACCGATAAAACTGACATTCTAATCTCCCCTTTCTACCTTGGTATTACTTGTAATACTAATTATACTCATGTTCTTTGAAAAGTCAAGAAAAAGCAGCAGGCTTTTTCGACAAATTGATCTGTTTTTCGAATCGTTCCAATTTTGGGCGCGCAAAAAAGCTCGATGCTCTTCATTTTTTCTTTTTATTCCCCTGATTAAAAATCATTTTATTTTGACTTTGCAGGCCAAACTGAACACTTTATACAAAAATCAGCCTTTCTATTTCTTAAATTTGCCTGATTTGAAAAGATATTTGATGCTTTTCGAAAGAAAATCCTATAGATTCTGTCCACAATTCCAATTATACTATCCAATAGTAAGGCAGAGAAACATCGATATTTGTGCAAAGGTACAAGTGGTTTCTCAAAAGCCAAAAGAAAAACAGGAGGTTTTTGTATGAAAAAGATTCTCGCAGTACTCATGGCAGCTGCCATGATCGCAGCCGCTACAACCGGCTGTGGCAGCAGCACCAGCAGCTCAGCAGCTGCATCCGGATCTGGTGCGGCTTCCGGCGCCGCATCTACCGCCAGTGCAAAAGACGTTTACATCGGTTCTTGTATCTATAAATTCGATGATACGTTTATGACCGGCGTTCGTAATGCAATGACCGCGCGCGCAACGGAATTGGGTGCAAAACTTGATCTGGTGGACTCCCAGAACAAACAAGCTACCCAGAGCGAACAAGTCGATACCTACATTACTAAGGGCGTTAATGCACTGGCCATCAACCCAGTTGACCTGACTGCCGCTGCTCCTTTGATCGAAAAAGCAAAAGCTGCCAGCCTACCAATCGTATTCTTAAACCGTCAGCCTTCCGATACCGATATTGCCTCTTATGACAAATCATACTATGTCGGCGCAGATGCAAAACAGTCCGGCACCATGTCTGGTGAAATTATTGCCGATTATTTTAAAGCGAACAAATCCGCTGATAAAAACGGCGACGGCAAGATCCAGTATGTAATGCTCCAGGGCGAACCCGGACATCAGGATGCAACCCTTCGTTCTCAGGCCGCTCCGGCTGCTATTGAAGCTGCTGGATTCCAGACCGAGGCTCTTGCAAAAGATACCGCTTACTGGGACAAAGCAAAAGCAACCGATCTGATGAACACTTGGATTACTTCTGTTGGTCTTAATAAGATCGAAGCAATTCTTGCGAACAACGATGATATGGCACTGGGCGCAATCGAAGCTTTGAAAGCACAAGGCTACAACACCGGCGACAGCTCCAAGTACATCCCGGTTGTCGGCGTCGATGCAACTGCTCCTGCTCTGGAAGCAATGAAAGATGGTTCCATGCTGGGCACCGTTCTGAATGATGCAAAGAACCAGGCAAAAGCAACTGTTAACATTGCTGCTGCTGCTGCACAGGGTAAACCGATCAACGAAGAGAACGTTGGCTACAAACTCTATGATGCTACCGGCAAAGAGCAAGCAGATGGCCATTACGTTTGGATTAACTACGTAAAGGTTACTACTGACAACTACAAAGATTACATCTAACTTTCAGTGATTGACTGAATTTTCTATCCTAAGTCTGTCCACGGGGAACGCGAAAGCAGGCGCTTTCCGTTCCCCGTTATTTTATAAGAAAAGGAGGATCGCTGATGGGTGAATATGTACTGGAAATGAACAATATCACCAAAGAGTTCCCCGGAGTAAAGGCGTTGGATAACGTCAGTTTAAAAGTCCATCCCGGCAGTGTACACGCACTAATGGGTGAAAACGGAGCCGGAAAATCCACATTGATGAAATGCCTATTTGGTATCTATGCAGAAGACAGCGGAGAGATCATTCTAGACGGAAAGCCCCAAAAGATCAACAGCTCCAAGCAGGCGCTGGACCTCGGGATTTCTATGATCCACCAGGAGCTGCATCCAATCCGGTTTCGGCCGGTTATGGAAAATATCTGGCTGGGACGCTTCCCAAAAAGAGGACCTGCGGTTGATCATAAAGCAATGTATGAAAAAACCAAGGAACTTTTTAAAGAAGTTGATCTGGATGTAGACCCCAAAACCTTGGCAGGAAATCTTTCTGCTTCGACGCTGCAGTTGGTTGAAATTGCAAAGGCAGTCAGCTATAATTCAAAAATCATCATCATGGATGAACCCACCTCCTCCTTAACGGAGAACGAAACGGCGCATTTGTTCAAGATCATTAAAAAGCTTCAATCGGAAGGTCGCGCGATCATCTATATCTCGCACAAGATGGAAGAGATTTTAAAAATTTCCGACGAAGTAACCATTATGCGAGACGGTCAATGCGTTGGTACTTGGCCTGCAAACGAACTAACTACTGATCTGATTATCAGCCGAATGGTCGGCCGTGATATGACCAATCGTTTTCCACCTAAGGAGTATACTCCGGGTACAGATGTTGTTTTTAAAGTCGATGATATCTGCTCCCCTCTGCCGCGCTCGTTTCAGCATGTCAGCTTTGAAGTTCATCGCGGTGAGATCTTTGGGATCGGCGGCCTTGTTGGCGCACAGCGTACCGAGACCGTAGAGGCAATTTTTGGACTGCGTCAGATTGCTTCCGGAACGATTTACAAAGACGGCAAAGAGATCAAAATTAAAAGTCCACGAGATGCCATGAAGCACGGCTTTGCACTTTTGACAGAAGAGCGCCGCGCTACCGGAATTTTCCCCACTCTTTCGGTATTGGACAATACTGTAATTGCTACAGAAAATGAAGGAAAATTGGTTCATCACAGCATAATTGATGACTTTGCGCGCAAAAAAGCCGCAACGGACAGCAATGCTTCTATGCGTACAAAAACTCCGAGCATGCTAGAGCAGATGCAGAATCTCTCCGGCGGAAACCAGCAGAAAGTTCTGATAGCCCGGTGGCTTCTGACCGATCCGGATATTCTGTTTCTGGATGAGCCTACTCGAGGAATCGACGTCGGTGCAAAATATGAAATTTACACGATTATGCAACAGTTAATTAAAGAAGGAAAATCGGTAATCATGATCTCCTCCGAAATGCCGGAGTTGCTTGGTATGTCCGACCGGGTCATGGTTATGTGTGAGGGACGTGTAACAGGAATTGTGAACGCCGGTGAGTGCGATTCCGTAAAAGTAATGGAACTTGCAACAAAGTTCATGTAAAATTTCTGTGATTTCCCATCGCACAAAATGGAAAGGGAAGTGAGGTCCAATATGGGAGCAACCGCGAAAGCCACAAACACAATCACTCGCAAAAAATATGCAACAATTTTTGCGTCAATAGGTGCTGCACTGATTCTAATTTCTATCATTGTTGCAGTTGCCGCGCCAAAAGATCAAGTTTATGATCTTTGGATGTACATTTTGCTGGTTGGCATTGCTACCAGCGCATATGGAATATCTCAGCTGATACGAAAAGAACAGCACAGTGTTCCTGTTGAATTCTCCAGATCAAACGCAAAAACATTCCTGACAAATAATGCGATTATGATTGCTCTTCTGGCACTAGTCGTATTTATCATGATCAAGGAACCTCGTTTCATGAAATATCAGGTTCTGCTTGATATCATGACACAGGCTTCCCCTCGTCTGATCATCGCATTAGGCATCTGCTTTACCTTATTAATTGCAGGTACCGACCTTTCTGCAGGCCGTATGGTTGGTTTAGCCGCTGTGCTTTCCACCTCGATGCTGCAGACCGCAACTTATGCAAACCGCTTTTTCCCGAACCTGCCGACGCTTCCCATTATCGTACCAATTCTGGCTGCGGTGGCTGCCTGCGTTTTGTTCGGTGTTTTAAACGGATTCCTTGTTGCAAAATTCGATATGCACCCCTTCATTGCAACACTAGCTACCCAGGTTATGATTTATGGTGCATGTAGCCTTTATTTCGATATGCCTCCGAATAACTCTCAGCCAATCGGTGGTGTTCGTCCGGACTTTACTGTAATCGGCCAAAAAAAGTATTTGCAAAATATTGGTGGAAGTACCTTTGCAGGCATTTCAGTACTGATTCCCATCGCACTCATTACCTGTGTAATCATTTGGTTCGTTCTGAACAAAACAGTATTTGGCAAAAATGTTTATGCAGTCGGCGGCAACCGTGAAGCCGCTGTAGTTTCCGGCGTAAATGTTTTTAAAACCATTATGCTGATCTTCATTTTGGCTGCATTCCTCTATGGCATTGCAGGCGTTCTGGAAGCCGCTCGTACAGCAGGCGCTACCAATAACTACGGCAATGGCTACGAATTGGATGCAATCGCCGCCTGCGTGGTTGGCGGCGTATCCTTAAACGGCGGCATCGGAAAAATCGGCGGCATTGTCTCCGGCGTTCTGATCTTCACCGTTATTCAATATGGTCTTCAGTTCATCGGTGTCAGCCCTATGTGGCAGCAAGTCATCAAAGGCATTATCATTGCCGTTGCTGTTGCAATCGATATGGGCAAATATCGCAGAAGATAATCTTTTCCTCTTTTTCAAAAATCTCTTAAAAGGCGAAGCTTTGGCTTCGCCTTTTTATTTTTTATATGAATTGATAAGAAAAGCTACAGTTGCAGAAAGGAAAGACTAATGATAAAATAAAGAAAAATAAACTTTTCTGACTGAATTTTTTATACATTATTAGGAGACTGAAAATGTCATATTATCGTATTATCCTTGCGGATGATGAAGAAGAGATCCGGGAAGGTATTATTCGGAAAATTGCGTGGCAGTCTCTTGGATTTGAGATCGCCGGCGCCGCAGAAAACGGCCTGGAAGCATTGGAAATAGCGGAGCGACTGCATCCGGATGTTATTTTAACAGATATTCGTATGCCTTTTATGAGCGGATTGGAGATGGCTGCTAAGGCGGCAGCTTTGCTCCCTTCTGTCAAATTTATCATTCTGTCCGGTTATGATGACTTTGAATACGCACAAAAAGCGATTCAGCTAAACGTAGTGGAATATCTTTTAAAGCCGGTAAACGCTACCGATCTTACAAAAGTTTTACAGCGTTTAAAAATTCGTCTGGATGAAGAATCCGCAAGCCGGCGGGATGTAGAAGCGCTGCGCCGCCATTATGAAGAGAGCCTTCCGGTCATTAAGGAGCAGTTTTTTGTAAGCCTTTTGGAAGGCCGCGTTTCGAAATCACGGCTTCAATCGCAGGCGAAGCTATTTCAGCTTTCTACCGACCGCTCCTGCTGGGCAGTCGGTCTGATTCATGCTGATCTCAATTCTCACCATACAGAAAACAATATCCCTTCTGCACTGCATGGAAAAGAGGAACTGGTTCCGATTTCGTTGCTGCGTACCGCCGAAGAAATTCTGGGCTCCTATTGTCAATTTCAATCTTTTCTTTATTCTGAAGACGTCGCACTGCTCTTCGATTTTTCTGAACCCGGTTCCATCGGGATCGCCGTCAGCCGATTAAATGAAATCTGCAAAAGAGGCGAATCGATTCTGGGTATGCGGATTTTTGCCGGAATCGGGAGTCCCTATAGTCTTTTTAATCTCCATTTTTCTTATCGGGAAGCTCAAAATGCTTTGGACTATGGCTGTATTCACGGATACAGCCGTGCAAATTATATTAAAGACGTAGAACCGAACACTTCAATCCAACTGCAATTTGGCGAAGAAGAAGAGCGCACTGTGATCAGTGCTATCAAGCTTGGCGGTGACAATGAAATTCGTGAGGTGCTCAACTATTTATTTTCCAAACTGGAAAAACAGCCGCTTTCGATGACACAGTATCAGGTTTACATTATGGAGATCATCACGACTCTCATGAAAATCACACACGATTATGCCATCTCTCCGGAAGATATTTTTGGAAAAGATATGGACTTTTTAAATGCGCTTTCTTCTCTGCATACCCCCGCGGCAATGAAAAGCTGGTTAACGGAACACTGTTTAACGCTCAGCGCCTGCATCAAGCGGGAACGCGTAGATTCTTCGAAACTTCTCGCGCAGAACGCTCAGCAGTTTATCCAGGAGCATTACAGCAATCCATCCATTTCCGTTGAAACTCTTTGTTCTTTTCTTCACGTAAGCCCCGCTTATTTTTCAACGGTTTTTAAACGTGAAACGGAGCAGAGCTTTGTCTCCTATCTAACGGATGTCCGGCTTCAAAATGCACTCAATCTTCTTGATACGACCAACGATAAGACCTATATGATTGCGGAAAAAGTCGGCTATACGGAATCCAACTATTTCAGTTATGTTTTTAAAAAACGTTTTGGCGTTTCGCCTTCCAAGTATCGTTCCAATCAAGAACATCCTTCGAATAATCGGAGTGCTGAATCATGAAACAGCGTCTACACAACCTACTCGATAAATTTGGACATCTTTTAAAAAAGCGAAGCCTTCAGTTTACGCTCTCGCTGACTTTTACTTTGGTTGCGATTGCAGGCATGATTGTCGTTACGTTGACTCTTTCTGCCCGCTTTACAAAAACCAATGAAAAAATGATTTCTGAAGACAATCAGCGAGTTTTAAGTGGAATCAACCTAAATCTTGATAATTATCTGCACAACATTATGCGCGTTTCCGATTCCGTGTATTACCGTGTAATTAAAAGCGCAAATTTGGATACTGCTTCCGATATGGAGACCGTCAATAAAGACATGACGCTTTTCTACAACACTTACAGCGATCTTCTGGTTTCAGTCTCTCTTTTTTCCGACGACGGTACCGTTCTCTCCTCCGAGCCGCTGCAGCAATTAAAGAGCAGCGTCAACGTGAAAGATCAGGACTGGTTCCAAAGTGCTAAGGAAAAAATTGAAAATGTACATTTTTCGGTGCCGCATGTACAGAATCTTTTTGTGGATTCCAATAATCCTTATCGATGGGTCGTCTCTCTTAGCCGCTCGGTAGAATTGACGCGCAGCGGTTCTATCTATCACGGCGTCCTTTTGGTCGATATGAACTTCAGCGGAATTGAACAGATCTGCAAAAATGCAGATCTAGGAGAATCGGGCTATATTTATTTAATCAGCAACGACGGCGAGATTATCTACCACCCCCGCCAGCAGCTGATTTATTCCAATCTGATTCACGAAAACAATTTGGCCGCTGCAACTTATAGTGATGGAAACCATACAGAAATCTTTGAAAATGAAGAGCGCATGGTCTCGGTAAAAACGGTTGGTTATACCGGCTGGAAAATTGTCGGCGTCGTTCCAATAAAAGATATCACCGCCAATTATACAGAGCTGCAAACTTATATCTGGTTCTTTGCATTCTTTACCATTTTTCTTCTGGCTTCTGCAAACTTGTTTTTATCCTCCAGAATCGCAAACCCGATTAAAGAATTGGAACAATCCGTTCGAGAATTGGAAAAGGGGAATCTTTCCGCACCGATTTCTATTGGAGGCTCCTATGAAGTACGCCACCTAGGTTCCGCGCTTCGTTCCATGGCAGAACAGATGCGAAAGCTAATGGATGACATCGTTGCGGAACAGGAAAGTAAGCGTAAAAGTGAAATGGACGCGCTGCAGGCACAGATTAATCCGCATTTTCTTTATAACACCCTAGATTCCATTGTCTGGATGATTGAAAACGAGCATTACGACGGTGCGATTGAAATGGTCACTGCACTCGCTAAGCTGTTCCGCATTAGCCTCTCCAAAGGAAAAACGGTGATTTCGGTAAAGGATGAACTGGAGCATGTGCGTAACTATTTGACCATTCAGAAAACGCGCTACAAAAATAAATTCATCTATACGATGGAGGCAGAGCCCGAAGTCCTTTCCTGTGCAACTATTAAACTGATCGTTCAGCCTCTTGTGGAAAATGCGATCTATCATGGCATGGAATTTATGGACGGCGATGGTGAAATTCATATCCGGGCTTACCAAAAAGAAAAAGACCTCTTTATTGATGTTGTGGATAACGGACCAGGTATGCCCCCGGAACAGGCGCAGTCACTCCTTCTGGAAAGCTCTCAAAAGCCAAAGACCGGGAGTGGTTCCGGTGTCGGCTTAAAAAACGTCAATGAGCGGATTCAGCTCTATTTTGGAAAAAAGTACGGCTTAAAGATTTTGAGCCAACCGGACGAAGGGACACTTGCAAGGATTCATCTTCCCGTTAAAACTATCGCCGAAGTGACCGGAGAAGGGGGCGATTCCATTTGAAGAAGCATCGCAGTCTGATTGTTTTTTCAGTCATTCTCATCTTTTTTCTGATCTTTTTGGCCATTATTTCCCAAGGCATCACTTTTTCTCAGACCCAACCGCAGATTCAAAAAATCTCCTTTCTTGCAGGCGGAAAAAAAGGAGAAACTTGGACCAAAATGGAACAGGGGATTACGCAGGCGGCATCTGATTATAAAGTAGAACTTACCCCGGTTTATCTTTCCAAAGAAAATGATGCACAGGAACAAATTGAGATGCTGGAACGTGAAGTAGAAAACGGTGCAGATGCCATTGTGATTGCCCCCGTTAATTCGGAAGATCTGGAGGAACCAATTCGAAAAGCTGCCCGTTCAGTTCCCGTCGTCACAATTGATTCCGAGATTGCAGACGCTGACGATATTCCTTATATTCGCTGTGACAATACTGCCTTAGGAGAAACATTATCCGAGCGAATGCTAAATGATCCGGCAAAAGCTGAAAAACCGATTGCGCTTGTAAACCGCAATCTTTCCAGAACCAGTTGTGCTGAACGTTATCAGGGGGCTAAATCAAAATTACAGGAAGAAAACGTTTCCTTTGTGGAATGGGCTCTCCCCGAAGATCCTACCGAAGCTTATAATCAACTTCTTACCCTTTTGCGCGGGCCGTCCGTGAACAAAGTTGCTGCATTCGACAGCGACACATCTGAGCTTGTCGCCAAAGCAGAACAAGAGCTATCCCCTTCCGGCGTTACCTCTGTACAAATTTTTGGCGTCGGCTCTACTCGTCAGGTAGTCTCCTATCTGGAAGATCATATTATTTCTGCTCTGGGCGTTCAAAATGAATTTAATATCGGCTATCTTGGTCTACAGAAAGCTGTAAGTATCCTAAATAAACAATCTTTACAGAATACAGTCATTGATTATTCCATTGTAAACGGAGAGGATCTTTATACCAAAGAAAATCAACGTCTGCTCTTCCCATTCTCCCAATAATTTGCAAATAATCCCGGTAAAAAGGAGGCTTCTACTATGAGATTCTGGAAACGTACCATTCCTCTGCTGATCGTGACAGGACTTTTTCTTTCGATCTGCGGCTGTTCGGACAATAAAAAATCATCTCAGTCCATCGAAACCATTCGAATCGGCATCGCTGCCTATCGTATGGATGACGCTTTTATTTCCTCACTCTGTGATAATATGGAACAGTATGCTAAAAAACAGGAGTCTCTTTTGGGAAAGAAAATTATTCTTACCATCGCGGATGGAAAAGACAATCAGTCCATTCAAAACGATCAAGTTGATAACTTTATCAACCAGGCCTACAATGTAATCTGTGTAAACGAAGTAGACCGCACAGTCTCGGCAGTCATCATTGATAAAGCCCAGCGTGCCAATATTCCGATTATCTTTTTTAATCGTGAACCGGTTCAAGAGGATCTGCAAATGTGGAATAAAGCCTATTATGTAGGCACCGATGCCAAGCAGTCCGGCATGCTGCAGGGACAAATGGTTTTAGATGCTCTTAAAAGAAACCCTTCCATCGACAAAAACGGCGACGGGAAGCTGCAGTACGTCATGCTGGAAGGAGAACCTGTTCATCAGGATTCCGTTTTGAGAACCGAGTATTCTGTAAAATCCATCACAGACGGCGGCGTTCCTATGGAAAAGCTCGCAAACGCTTCTGCAAACTGGCAGCGCAATCAGGCTTCTTCCAAGATGCAGCAATGGTTGGACAGTGGCTTAGGCGATCAGATTGAAGTCGTTATCTCCAATAATGACGATATGGCGCTGGGCGCAATCGAGGCACTCAAGAAGAAGAATCTTTTGTATTCAAACGGCGGGCCTCTGGTGGTAGGAATTGATGCAATTGAACCGGCTTTGGATGCCATTCGGGATGGATCTCTTTATGGGACCATTAAAAATGACGCCGACGCACAAGCTGAAACCATTGTCGGAATGGCTTGTATCCTTTCAGCCGACGGCGATCCTTCTCAGTCTTATCCGGTTACAGATGGGCAGTATGTGCGTCTTCCCCATTCCATTATAACCGCTCAAAATTTAGAATCTAATACGCCATCTTCCTCAGTTGGTTGAACTTGTAAAAATCATTCAAGTATGATAAGATAAGATAATATAAAAATTTTATAAAAAGGTGGGAGTACAGATGAAAATTCAGGAATCCGGAGAAAACTATCTGGAAACCATTCTGATCCTTCAGGAACGTACCGGAAATGTTCATTCTGTCGATATTGCACGAGAGATGAATTTTTCGAAGCCAAGCGTCTGTAGAGCGGTTTCAGTTCTTCGAAAAGCGGGGCACTTGACAATGGCAGAAGACGGACAGATTACCCTGACCAGCTCCGGTGAAAAAATTGCAGATAATATTTATGCGCGGCATCGTTTTTTAACTAATTTTTTGATCTCCATCGATGTAACTCCCGATGTTGCTGCAGCCGATGCCTGCCGAATTGAACATGATATCAGTGAAGAAACCTTTGCACGTCTGCGAGAACATTTTTCGCAAAAATAAAGAGTCACTAAATTTTTGCATATTTCTTTTTAACATCACAAATCCCCCAACCGTAGTTTTATTTTTCTACGATTGGGGGATTTGTTTATTTTCTTTTACAGCATCGAAGAAAGTACGGAAGCCTTTGTTACAATTCCCAAAAGTCTGCCATCCTCTCCTAAAACGGCAAGCGGATATTTTGCCTTAGCAGCTACCGGCATAATATCGCTAATCAAAGTATCCGGTGTTGTCGTCTCTACATCATGAAGCTGTACCTCTGCAAGAGAAAGACTCTCTCGAATGCTTCTGACTGCACCCTCGATATTAACAATTCCCTGCAATTTAATTTCATGATCAACCACATACGCAGTAGAAGTTCCGTTCCTTTTCATTTCCTGAATTGCAAACTGCGGGCTGTCTTTCAGCCGCACAACGCAGGAGGGAGTTATCATGATATGCTTTACCGTAAGGACTTTTGTCTTATCGGCACTGCCAATAAATTGGCGAACATAGTCATCTGCCGGATGAGCGCTCATTTCCTCCGGTGTTCCAATCTGAATCAACCGGCCATCGCGCATAATCGCGATCTGATCTCCAAGTTTAAACGCTTCATTGATATCGTGCGTGATAAAAATGACCGTCTTTTTGAGTTTGCGCTGAATTGATAAAAGCTCAAACTGCATATCTTTTCGAACCAATGGGTCCAAAGCGGAAAACGGTTCGTCCATTAAAAGGACTTCCGGGTCATTCGCTAGCGCACGGGCAATTCCAACACGCTGCTTCATGCCGCCCGAAAGATCATTGATAGAGGAATGCTCCAGCCCCTTTAATCCGACCATCTCGATCATTTCGGCAGCCTTGCGTTCTCTCTCTATCCGAGGAACCCCTTTCACTTCCAATCCATAGGCAACGTTTCCCATCACATCCCGGTGTGACATCAGTCCAAAATTTTGAAACACCATTGAAATTTTATCCCGACGATAACGAAGCAAATCATTTTTCCCAAACTGATCGATTTTACTGTCTTCAAAAATCACTTCACCGGAAGTAGGCTTATGAAGCATATTGAGCGTTCTGACCAGTGTGGATTTTCCGGACCCGGAGAGGCCGATAATGACAAAAATGCTGTTCTTTTTGACCGAAAAACTAACATCCCACAAAGCCAGCGTCACGCCAGTCTTTTCAAAGATTTCATCTTTTCCGACGCCAGCCTCCGCCATTTTGGCAGCTTCCTGCTTATTTGCTCCATAGAGTTTCGTCAGATGGCTAACCCGAAGCATGTTTTCTTGGTTTTGAGATTCTTCCATATGGTTTTCCAAAAACTCTAAATTATTGGCCATCTGTTTTTTTCTCCCCTTTCTTGAGCATTCCCTGCGTCATACGATCCATCAAGATTGCAATGATAACAACCGCACTGCCTGCCAGCAAGCCACGTCCAATCTCAATCCGGTTGACACTGATCAAAACTTCCATTCCGAGTCCGGAAGCCCCGATCATCGAACAGGTGACCACCATGGACATCGCCATCATAAGTGTCTGGTTGACACCGGTTAAAATGGTTGGCATTGCCTGCGGGATCTGCACTTTCCACAAAGTCTGCATCCGGGTAGAGCCAAACGATCTTGCTGCCTCCACCACTTCGGGATCAACCTGTCGGATTCCGTGGCTAGTCAGTCTAATGACCGGCACAATCGCATAAACCAAGGTTGCAATAACTGCCGGCGCTTTTCCCAATCCAAAGAACAGGACCGCCGGAATCAAATAAACGAAGACCGGCATGGTCTGCATCGTATCCAGAATTGGCCGAACAATTCGATTGGCACGGTCGCTGCCCGAAATTAAAACTCCGATCGGCAGCCCCAGCAAAAGTGAAATGAGTACAGAAGCGATTACAATGGAAAGCGTCTCATACATCATATCCCACAATCCGATCATGCCAATCACTGAGAGCAAGACTGCATATAAAATACCGGTACGAATCTTATGGTTCATTTTCCAGCCGGCGACAAATACCAAGGCCAGCATCAGCCACCATGGAATAATCGAAAGAATTCCGGAAATGGCAGAAATCAAGCTGTTAATTCCGTTCTTCTGTGCATTAAAGAAACCAGCACTCGACGATGCAAATGATTTGACCGAAGTGTCAAAAGAGTTAACATCGATCGGAAGCTGAAATGGAAATTCCAAGAAATAATTTTTCTTTTTCTCTGCCAGTCCCAGTGAAGCCTTTACCTCTTCCGCTTTGTCTGGATCCTGTACCCATTGGTCAATCAAATTCTGATGCTCCGTTAAAAACCATTTAGCAGTATCAGTATAACTGACGCCAGGGTTGTCCTGCATATGAGCAAGCGCCTCGTTAATCAGTGCGCTTGAAGTACGGTAACGTTTTAAGAAGGAACAGTAGTCTGCATTGTTTGGGTTATTTGCAAACGAATTGCTTGTGGCAATCGTTACATCAACGGATGGGCAGGCGGTACGTCCTTCTTTATAGCTCGCAGCATCTGTATAGGGAACATCCCCCAAAAGCACCATATCAAGCTTTCCCAAAAGCCATGTGGGACTCCAATAATAGCCGACAATGGGCTCTCCCTTCTGGTAAGCAGAAGTAAATGCTGCCGAAAGCGCCGAATCCGAACCGGGCTGAAAATAATTATACGTAGAATCAAGTCCATTAAATGAAACCTTTTTCTTCATGATCTCATTTACTTCCCACCCGGGAATTGCCCCATAAATTCTGCCCTTAGAAGGGTCTTCGGGGTCTTTAAAAAGGCTCGCATACTTCTTGAGGTCCTGCACCGTTTTTAAATCCGGCGCCATAGGTTCAATCCCGCGCGAGGCGTCGCCCTCGATCACATAGCGCGGCACATAGAACCCCTGAATATTATCATCAAAATTTGTTCCCATCTCCTGCAAGAGACCGGCTTTTAAATCAGTCGCATAGCTTTGAATATTATCGGTCCACTCTTCCATGTTCACATCAATCTCACCTTTTGTGAGTGCCTCATGCATAATCGGTGTAGAACCGGAAGTTTCCGACCATGTATATCCATACCCGGACTGCGCAATCAAACCCGCGACCGCATCGTTAAAACGGACACTGTCCCAGCCAACATCTGCAAATTTAATTTCTCCCTTGCTGCTGGAGGAATTACCGCATCCAGTAAATTGCACACAAATTCCCACCGCCAAAATAGCAGTCAACAGTACCGACAGCACTCTCTTCATTTTTTCTCCTCCTTTTAAAAAAATTAAATAATATTGTTTAATTATACCATAAATTTTTGTCTGAATATTGTTTTCCATCTTTATTTAAAAATTGTTCAAAATTAGAAGTTTTAAAACAATCTTGTACCTTTTTGAGAAGACGCGTATAATCAGTTTATCGAAAGGAAGAGGTCAAAAATGGAAATTGAGCGAAAATTTTTAATGGAACAAAAGCCTCAGGGACTTCCGATTTTAGAACAAGCAGTTATTTATCAGGGCTATCTTTGCACAAAGCCGACTGTCCGCATTCGAAAAAAACAAGTTGCGAATAACGCCCCTACCTTTCGGCTTTGCATTAAAGGCAAGGGCACTTTGTGCCGCACCGAAGTGGAAACTGATCTTACAAAGCAGCAGTTTACCGAGCTTTGTGAACTCCTTTCGCGCGAAATGGTAAGAAAAGATTACACCGTCTATGCGCTGTCTCAAGGAAAAAGGCTGGAATACAGCGTGGTCGATTCTGGAAAGCCAACTTCTTTCTGCTACGCAGAAGTAGAATTTTCTTCAAAAGAGGAGGCAAACGCATTTATTCCGCCTGAATTTTTAGGGCGAGAGGTCACCGAAGTTTCCGGCTTCACCATGTCGGACTACTGGGAAAAGACTTCAAAATCATCTGACAAAGACTAAAAAAGTAAAAAAAAGCGTGTGCCAAAACCGACACACGCTTTTCTAAGGTTTTTTACTTTTTCATGATTAAAAATTCATCTTGTTCATCGCAAGGCCGGTAATCAGCTTCGGATAAAAATAAGTGGATTTTTGGGGCATTTTTTCTCCGGCAGCCGCTACGTCACGAATCTCCGTTACACGGGTAGGATTCATCAAAAACGCACACTGACTCTTTTTCTGCCGCACGCTTTCAAGCGCTTCATCCAGATCACGGGTATAAGACAGATTGATCTGCTTTGCCATATTTTCCTTGTCAATTCCAAGATACTTTTCAAGGATCATCGTATGGAGCACTGCAACATCGAGTTCCTGACTTGCCTTGGATTTTTCCGGCAGATAAGTTTTCATCACGGCAGGGTCTTTTAAAACAAGCAGATTCCAGCTTTCGCCGCCGCAGTAACAAGCAAACGCTTTTTCGCCCTTCTGATAGCATTCGTTTAACGCTGACTGAATCTTGTCGGTCCCCTCATAAGAGGTCACCCGAAATTCCTGCTCACAGTCCTTCAGGAGCTTTTTCTCATCAAATTTCGGAAGGCCATGGATCAAACGATGGGTTGGGAAGACGACCAGCCCTTCATTCTCCATATCTACCAGCATCATCATGCAATAATCCGGTTCCGGTGAAATCACACCCTGTTCCCGGCACCAGTTGCGGAAATTGAGCGCTGTCTCATAGCGGTGATGACCATCTGCAATATAAAGTTTTCTCATAGAAAAATCATCGCAGATTGCCTCGATTGCCACCGGGTCATTCACAATCCACATCCGATGTGTCACGTTTCCATCAGAAAATTCATACCGCGGCGTATCCTTAGAAAGCGCATCGATCCTGGCTTTTGTTTTGTGCTGTTCATCCATATAAAGCGAATAAATTTGGCTAAAATTACAGTGCGTTGCTTTCATCAGATGAAAGCGATCCTCTTTTGCCTTGCTGAGCGTCTCCTCATGCGGCAAAATAACGCCTTTATCAAATTCAATCAGTTTAACCCGACAGATCAGGCCCTTAATTTTCTTTGTTTCGCCGTAAGCTTTAAACTCTTCCTCATAAATATAAATTCCCGGCTGAGTATCCTCGCGGAGGATGCCGTCTTTGAGCCAGGTATCAAGCGTACGTCCGGCCTCTCCATAAGGATCTTCGCCTTTGGGCAGTTCCAGACGAATCACATTTTTTGGATTTTCGTCAAGATAGGCTTTTCGCTGCTCTTCACTGATGATATCATAAGGTGGACAGGTTAATTCCGCAATTTCTCCTGCCTTATCTGTATAGCGAAGTGCTCGAAATGGTTTGATAATTGCCATACACTGTAACCCTCCTACTGTTTTTTGAACTTTTATATACTCTATTTTAAACGGTGACACTGTTTCCGTCAAGCAAAACCCAACTTTAGGAATCACGGAATCTTCACGTAATGTTCAGATAGTATTTTTATAATAGAAATTAATCTGTGTCCGAAACTTTTATAAAGCTTCTCCACATCAAAAAGGAGTGAATTCCAGATTGATTAACGTCAGTCACCTTTCCAAACGATACGGCCTTTTTACGGCCCTCGACGATATCACCTTTTCAGTGGAAGGCAGCGGTGTCGTCGGCTTTTTAGGTCCAAATGGTGCAGGAAAATCCACCACCATGAATATTTTGACCGGATACCTTTCTGCAACCGACGGGACAGTCCTTATCGGGGGCCACAATATTCTGGACGAACCCAACCAGGCAAAATCGCTGATTGGATATCTACCGGAAATGCCCCCGCTCTATATGGATATGACCGTGCGCGAATATCTCAGCTTTATCTTTGACCTCAAAAAGATTCGCATGCCAAAAGAAGAACATATTGAAAAAATCTGCAAAGAGTCGGGTATCTCGGATGTCTCCTCCCGGCTGATTGCCAACCTTTCCAAAGGATATCGTCAGCGGGTAGGGCTTGCACAAGCACTGCTTGGTGACCCTCCTCTCTTAATTCTGGACGAACCCACCGTCGGGCTTGACCCAAAGCAAATTATTGAGATTCGAAATTTCATTAAAGAGCTTGGAAAAGAACACACCGTATTGCTTTCTTCCCATATTCTCCCGGAAATTGAAGCGACCTGCTCTCGGATTCTCGTCATCAATCACGGGCGCCTCGTCGCTGACGGAAATCCGGAATCACTTTGTGAAAATATGGAAGAGCCCCATTTACAGCTGATTCTACAAGCGCCGCGTGACGAAGCGCTCTCCGCTTTACGAAAGCTGCCTTCCATAAAGGTAGCGGTCTGCTCCGAACGTCGGGAAAACGGCACTTGCCTTTTCTCGATCGACGAAAAAGAGGACGCCCGCAGAGAAATTTTTTCTCTCTGCAAAGAGCAGGACTGGCCTATTTTGGAGCTTCATTCTCATGAACAGAGTCTGGAGCAAGTCTTTTTGCGCCTGACAAGCGGTGAGTATGATGATGGGCATCTGCTGCCCAAAAATGATTCTCCATCTGTATCTTCTGCGGATGCTTCTGCCGACTCTAAAGAAGGGAGTGATCAAGAATGAAAGCGATTTTTAAAAGGGAACTCAATTCCTATTTTCATTCTCCGATTGCCTATGTCTGTATCGGCGTTTTGTTGGCGCTCTATGGATTTTTCTATTACAACGTCCTGCTTTTGCAGACTTCTACTTATATCTCCAGTGTATACAGCTCCATGTTTCTTTTTAACATGCTGGTCATTCCGATCATTACGATGCGGAGTTTTAGTGAAGAGCGAAAAAATAAAACCGATCAGGCACTCTTAACAGCACCGGTCGGCACCTATGCAATCGCTTTCGGAAAATTTTTGGCAGCATTATTGGTGTTTGCCGTTTCTCTAGTGGGGTCTCTGATTCCCGCGTTCGTAATCGGTATTTTTTCATCGCCTAACTGGGCAATTATCTTTGGTAACGTTCTTGGCACCCTTTTCTATGGCGCCGCCATGATTGCTATCAGTATGTTTTTCTCTTCGCTGACCGAAAATCAGATTGTTGCCGCCATCAGTTCGATGGGGATTGCAGTCTTTTTAATGGTAATCGATCAAATTGGTTCGATTGTCAGCAATCCGGTCGTTACTCAGATTATCAACTGGATTTCCTTTAATACCCGCTATAAAACATTTACTTCCGGCGTCTTTGACCTCTCTTCACTGGTCTTTTTCCTGTCGGTCGCTGCGGCTTTTCTCTTCCTGACGGCACGTCGTCTCGAAGGCCGCCGCTGGAACTAAGGAGGTGTACTCGATGAAAAGTACAAAAGATCCTCAGGAAAAAGCTGTTCAAAAGGCAGCTAAAAAAGCGAAAAAAGAAGCGGTCAAGGCTCAAAAGAAGGCCTTTCACAAGCCTTTAAAAGAGACTTTGCGCTCTCCGAAATTCCGCCACGGCACCGCCGCCAATGTATTTACCGCGGGACTTCTTATCGTTTTGGTATTGGTGAATGTTTTTGTCAGCATGCTTGTTCAAAAGTATCCCAGCCTCAATTTAGATATGACAACAGGCGGGCTCAATTCTCTAAGCGACACCACAAAAGATGTGGTGAAAAACGTTTCTCAGGAGACCGATATTTATATTCTGGCTTCAGAAGCTCAGGTAAAAGGCGACCAGATTCTCTCAAACTATGGCATCAAGTACAGCCAAGTTGCAAATCTCTGCGCCAAGATGGCTGAGATGAATCCCAATATCAAGATTTCGTATAAAGATCTCGACACCGACCCCAGTTTTGCTTCCGGATATTCCAGCGAAAAGCTTTCCGCTGGAGACATCATCATCAAAACCCCCAGCCGATATCGTCATATCGCTTATACCGACTTATTTAACATCAGCTCTGACTACACCGGTTCTACCGCCATTTATTCTCTGGTTGATTCCACATTAGCAAGTGCAATCAACAACGTAAACGCGAATACTCTTCCCATTGTTGCCTTTGATACAGGCCACCAGGAGCAGCTGGACACTACCGCAATGGGAAAGATCCTTGCCGGCAGCAATTTTGAAACAAAATCTTTTAGCCTTTTAACAGATGCCATTCCAGATAATACTCAATTAATTATTCTTGCTACCCCTTCAAATGATCTGACGGCGGATGAAGTCGAGAAGCTGGAATCTTATCTGAAAGATTCTTCCCGTGCTGTCGACCGCGGCCTTGCGGTGACATTCTACCCCAATCAATCCGCGATGCCGAATCTGACGGCTCTCCTGAAAGAATGGGGCATTGAGCCGCAGCGCAACTATGTTGCCGAAAGCAATTCGCAAAAATATTTGAGTCAGGATCCGACCTATCTTCTGGCACAAGCGCAAAGCAGTGTAGCACTTAACAGCAACCATTCCTACAACCTTTTGATTGCTCCTGCAAGCGTTCCTTTTAATCTGCTTTTCTCCGAACAAAATGGAATCAAAACGTATTCTCTATTGAAAACTTCATCTACCTGTTATGCGCTGAGTATGGATCAACAGGCAACCGGTGAAGAGAAAAACAATCAGCAGGCATTCGATATTGCCGTTCTCGCGCAGAGCACCGTTTCTTCCAATGGAAACGATTATCACGCAAATGTGGTAGCTCTGGGCAGTTCGCCCTTCTTTGTGGATGGAATTGTCAACTCCAGTACCTTTAATAATTCGACCTGGACCGCTGATCTTGCCCGCTACATGACCGGCAGCAATGACAGCGGCACGATCCCCACAAAATCTGTGCAAACGAACACCTTGGATATTTCGATTCCTACCGGTGCAATTAATTTCTTGGGAGTCGGTGTCTTTACCTTCCTGATCCCAATGTGCTTTGCAGTCGCCGGAATTGTGATTTACCGCAAGAGGAGGCGTCTATAAGTGAAACCTTCCCCCAAAAACAAATTTGTGATTCTGGGAATTTGGGCGGTGATTTTGATTGCTGTAATTGCCGCTCTGAATTTTTCAGGGAACAGTTCGGGCAGTTCTGCTTCCTCCTCTGTTTCCACAACCGAGATTTCGCTTTTGAATCAAGGACTCACCAATCTAACGCAGATAGAAGTACAAAATTCCAACGGCAGCTATACGTTAGTCCGTGACGAATCAGCAACCGAAGCAGCACAGTCCTCGTCTTCCGGGGGCAGCACCGATCCTGTCTTTACAATCAAAGAGCTCTCTGGTTATGATCTTGATTCTACCGCTGTAAAAGCAGCGGCACAAAACGGCTGTGCGCTCTCCGCCTCTAAAGCAATCGATATCTCTTCCGGCTCTTCTGGCACTTCCGGATTTGGTCTGGAAAATCCGCAGGCAACCATGAAAATGACTTATGAGGACGGATCGACCGCCACCCTTCTGATTGGCGGACAGCCTCCGCTTTCGGAATCCAGTCGATATGTACAGCTTGAGGGCAGTGATACAATTTACATTGCCGGAATCGAAGATGCCATCCTTGGGGATAAATCGATCTTCCTTTCAAAACAGCTTACAAATCTTACTTCTTCATCAAGTTCCGTCTCCGTCCAAAAGCTAAGTCTTAAAAACAAGAACAGCACGATTGAAATTTTGCCTACTTCCTCTGGGGATGGTTACACTGTGAATGGGCAGCCGGGCGATCACGATAAAATCGCCGCACTCGGCAATCAACTAGGCGACACTTCTGCTGTCAGCGTTACCTTAATGAATCCCACAAAAGATCAGCTGAAAAGCTATGGCCTTGATTCCCCTTCCTCCGTTGTTTCCTTTACAATTAACGGCGAAAGTCACACCTTCAAAATCGGGAATCTCGCCGACAGCCGCTATGCTTTGATGATGGACGACCGACCGGTTATCTATCAGCTTTCTGCTAGTGGAGCTTCTTGGATTAACGCTTCTGCTTTGACCTATCGGCAACTAAATCCAATTTCTCAAAAACGAGAAGACACCGCTTCTTTAAAAGCGGAAGGAAACGGCTCTGTCTATCATTTCTCTGCAAACCGTGAAATTGATGAAAACAGCTCTACGGAAGATAATTCCACTTATAAGTACACCTATTCTTTAAATGGAACCACACTTTCGAGCAGTGACAATTATCTTTCTTTCTGGAGCAGTTTTCAGAATCTGAAAATTACTGATGAAGGATCCGCTGTTTCTGGGACGCCGGAATGGACTTTCACGCTAACCGGATATGACGGCAGCAAAACCATTTATACTTTTTATAAAGCTTCCGATCTACAGGAAACAATTGCAATAAACGGCACTGTTTTTGGAAACTTAGACCGTTCTGATTTTACCCCTGTAATCGAAGCGCTTACCTCCTGCAAATAAAAAATAAAAAAGACACTCTCCCAGCTGTAATCAATAGGAGAATGTCTTTTTTTATTCTGTTTTTTTGTTGATAAACTTTGCACGAAATTTTCCATACAGAATAGTCTGTTCGGAATAAAGTCCGGTATAGCCGGACAGCATGTACGAAATTGCACACGCAAGGAAGAAATACGGTGCGGTATCATATCCAAAAAGAGAACAGCTTAAAAACAAAGCTGTAATTGGGCAGTTGACTACGCCGCAAAATAGGCAAACCAGACCGACTGCCGCACCAATTCCTGGATCAATCCCTAAAAGGCCGCCCATCCAGCATCCGAAGGTTGCACCAATATAAAAACTTGGCACAATTTCGCCGCCTTTAAATCCTGCACCTAAGGTGAGCCCTGTCAGAATAATTTTTAATAGAAACGCTTCCGGTCTGACCTCACCGCCGATCGCACGCTCAATAATATCGCCGCCGGCTCCCTCATAGTCATGCACGCCCGTCAAAAGCGTCACCAAAATGACAAGAACTCCTCCGACTGCTACTCGGATATACGGGTTTGGAAAAAAGCGCTGATAAAGCTTTCCAAAGAGACGAAGCGTTCTGCAAAATATGATTGCAACCAAAGCACAAAGTCCTGCAAGGACCGCAATCTGCAACGCCGGAAGCAAACTTATCCCATGCTCTGACGCATTCAGTACAAAATGAGTCGGAATCGCACCAAAGCTCTCTGCAATTCCAGACGCCAGCAAGCAGGAAATACAAACCGGAACCAAAGCCGAATAATACATCACGCCAACGCTGGTCACTTCCAGCGCAAAAACAGCCGCAACGACCGGCATCCCAAACAACGCCGCAAACACAGAGCCCATCCCGCACATGGTTACCACATGCAGCGCATCCTCGTCCAACTTCATCAGGCGCCCCAGTCGATAACCTAAGCTGCCGCCAATTTGCAGGGCAGCGCCTTCTCTTCCGGCAGAACCGCCAAATAAGTGGGTGATACAGGTCGAAATAAAAATCAGCGATGCCATTTTAGCAGGCAATGGTTCTTTTGCCCGAATCGCCAGCAGAACCAAATTCGTACCGCGGCTTTTTTTAATTCCACAGGAACGATACAGCCAAACGATCAGAAGACCGCCAACCGGCAAAAAATACAGCAGCCATTCATGCGCGGTTCTTGTATTTGTACACCATTTGAGTGCATAGTAAAAAAGGGTTCCGACTAAACCGCCAATTACCACTCCAATAATCGCACTTAAAAATACCCAACGAAAAAAGATGGTCAAATATTCTTTGATCTGATGAACCTTTTTTTTCAGATGTTCTTTATGCTCCTCGCTAATCTGCAAAAACTCGCATCCCCTTTAATAAGTTCTAAATTTATTATAGAGTAGCCTCTCTTAAAAAACAAGTATTCCACATAGATCCTTTTCATTTGGCATTTTCTGATAAAAAAAGGCGGAATCTTTTTAAAACAAAAGATTCCGCCTTTTTTATACAAATAAAATTTAAATTAACCTACGTTGTTGATTATCTCGTAGATGATTAAAATTGTGCTGAGGGCGTTTTCCGGGCTGATAGAAATAAACAAACTTGATAGAGAAAATATCGCAGGTGATAAAGAAATCGGACTGATCATCATAAATGGTGATAAAAGTACGGCCTACATGAACAAGCACTCCCTGCTTACGCATAATTAGATCGGTTCCAATCAAAAACTCGCCAACGATGTATTCCCCGATGTTTTCAGAAAGTGTCTTTTGCAACGTCCCGCGCATCTCTTCCGAGTCAAATTTTTCATTGGGCGGCAGATAAAATCGGTTATTTTGGAGCAATTCCTTTATACTTTCGCTGGAGCCTTGATGCCAATCATATTGTTCTACTTGTTTCTGACGGCTGCTGCCGGCGACTTGGCTAGACTGGTTATTATTTGTCGTATTAGCCATAGAGAGTGCCTCCTTTAGGTTGTTGCATAAACAGGTGTCGGATTATAAAAGCAATGATTGCCGATACGGATTGCAAATCTTCCAACATTTGAGGGGAAGTTGGCCTTACAGACCGGACTATATGGATTAAAATACCACAGCGCAAATCCAAGACTATTCAATCGGTTTCCTGCAATTGCCCAATCCGCAATATTATAATGGACACCGGTTGGACGCATATTATAAATATTTTGCAGATTCTGCGCCCCGTAAAGGGTTTCGCGCACACAGACAAATTGTCCTTTTTCATAAACTACTGCCCGAATCGTATGTAAGCTTGCATATTCTCCATAGGTGATTTGCACCCGGTTCATTACGATACAAGCAACCGCTTTCATCCCGGTTTCTCCTTCACCGCCGGCTTCGCACTCAATGATTCGTGCCAAAATTTCCCGATCGGAAAATGCCATTCACTTTTCCCCCTTTCAAAAAGCTCCTTTTATTCTTATGCGAATTCTTTCCCTCTCTATGCGTGTCCCAACAACATCAACCAATAAAAAAGTCCCTTTCATACAGCCATTTTCATCACACAAAAAAGCGGTGCAGCTTTCACTGCACCGCTTCTAATAGAAAAAAGTTTTTTGCAACCGTTTTCTATTCATCTAAATTGTCAAGTACTACACAGCCTGCTTTTCTAGTCGCATTTAAATCGATCACTCGCTGATTGCTGCTGCCGCGAAACTGCAGGGAAAGATCCATCTGTTCCTTAATAAAGGGGCCATCAATCAGATAATCTGAAAGAGCAAGCAGCTGATCCGTCCAGTAATCTTTTTTGGCTAACAGCTCTTCATAAGTCCAGCCGGAAAAGACGGTCAGGTCAAGATTCGTCTCCTCTTTGATCTTTTTGGCCAAATAAGAAAGTGCCTCTGCCTGACAAAATGGTTCTCCGCCGGAAAAAGTAACGCCCCGCAGCAGCGGATTTTCCTTCATCTCACTGAGGAATCTTTCAGGAGACTCCAGAGTACCGCCCTCAAACGAATGAGTCTGTGGATTATGGCAGCCGGGACAGTGGTGAGGACACCCCTGCACAAAAATCACATAGCGAAATCCTCGCCCATCTACAATCGATTCCGGTTCTACACCAGCTAAGCGAATCAGATTATTTGAGTCCATGCTTTACTCGATCACGCTCTTCTGCAAGTTTTGCATCGTTCCAACGGTCAAGCGTTCCCACAAGATATCCCGTAATCCTGCGAATCCGCTCAAATCCAACGCCCTCTCCTACTTCTTTGACTGCTTCTGTTTGTGTTGTTCCAGTCATCGTAATTTCCTCCTTTAAAAATATAAAAATTTAATTATTTGGTCTATTAACGTCCATCGCAGCCGCAGCCCGGAATAATCGGCATATCCGGATATTTCTTGCGCAGTTCCTTAAGACGTTCGACACTGACCGGCTCTCCTTCACGGCGGCCACAGCGCGGACAAACATTATCAATGACACCATTATACCCGCAAATTGGGTCGCGGTCTACAGGGTGATTGACGCTGCCATAACCGACTCCCGATTCCTTCATGCAGCGAATCACCGATTCAAAAGCATCCAGATTCTTGCAAGTATCGCCGTCCAGTTCAACATAAGAGATATGTCCCGCATTCGTCATCGCATGATAGGGGGCCTCGGTTTGAATCTTTTTAAAAGC
Organism: Caproicibacterium sp. NSD3; assembly: GCF_053613275.1. Lineage (NCBI taxonomy): Bacteria > Bacillati > Bacillota > Clostridia > Eubacteriales > Oscillospiraceae > Caproicibacterium > Caproicibacterium sp. NSD3. The sequence goes on along the minus strand of NZ_CM132119.1, from coordinate 153,912 downwards.
GCTGATCGGATAATAAACCGGCACATGAAAACTGTTGGTATAATATTCCCGATCGGTAACGCCCGGAATCACTCCGTATTTCACCTTATCAATCTTCACAAATCTTCCGGAAAGTCCCTCGGCCGGCGTTGCAAGAAGTGTAAAATTCAGATGCGTTTTCTCGCTTTCCTCATCCATGCGCTGCCTCATATGGGAAATAATCTTTAGTCCCATCTTCTGGCTCTCCGCACTCTCTCCGTGATGTTTTCCGGTAAGAGCGACCAACGCTTCTGCCAGCCCAATAAAGCCTATCGAAAGTGTTCCATGCTTTAAAACTTCCGCAACACTATCCTCAGGGCCAAGCTTTTCGGAATCCAGCCAAAGTCCCTGTCCCATCAGGAACGGATAATGGTAAACTTTTTTGCTGCACTGAATTTGAAAGCGGTGCAGCAGCTGGCGAATCACGAGATCAATCCGCTGATCCAAAATCTCAAAGAACTTCTTTTCGCTGCCCTTTGATTCAATTCCGATTCTCGGCAGATTGATACTGGTAAAGCTTAGGTTTCCTCTTCCGCAGGTGACTTCCTTTGTGCGGTCATGCACATTTCCCATCACACGGGTACGGCAGCCCATATAAGCCACTTCGCTGTCATAGCTTCCATCGTAATACTGAAGGTTAAAAGGAGCATCCAGAAAACTGAAATTGGGGAACAGGCGCTTTGCACTGCATTTCATTGATTCCCGGAAAAGATCGTAATTGGGGTCGCCTTTGGAATAATTGACACCGTCTTTTACCTTAAAAATCTGCACTGGAAAAATCGGAGTCTCACCGGCGCCAAGTCCCGCCTCAGTTGCTTTGAGCAAATTTTTCATGACCATCCGTCCTTCGGGACTTATATCTGTTCCGTAATTCAGGCTGGAGAACGGTACCTGTGCACCCGCACGGGAATTCATGGTATTGAGGTTATGGATCAATGCTTCCATCGCCTGATAAGTCGCCCGATCCGTATCAGACAACGCGGATTTTGCTGCAAAAGCGTTTGCTTTTTTGGCTTCCTCCTCAGAAATTTTCTGGAATCCATTCTCTTCCTGATGGCGCGGCAAATAATCACAAAGTGCTTTCTCCATTTTTTCTTCGTTGCTCATAGAAATCGTTCCCGTAAGATTCTTTTTCAAATCTTCAACAAGGAGCTGCGCATCCTGCTGATTCATCCCAAAAGCAATTTCAAAATAATCTTTCAACGCATAGAAATAAGATTTTCGGTATGTTTTAGCAACACCAGGCGCCATTGAATAATCAAAATTCGGAACAGATTGTCCACCGTGCATCTCGTTCTGGTTTGCCTGAATCGCAATGCAGGCAAGTGCCGCATAGGAACGAATATCGTTCGGCTCCCGCAGATTGCCGTGTCCGGTGCAAAATCCGTTCTTAAAAAGCTTCAGAAGATCGATCTGGCAGCAGGTCTCGGTCAGCATATAGAAATCTTCATCGTGGATATGAATGTCCCCATTCATATGTGCTGCAGCGATATCTTTTGGCAAAATATAATTATTGACAAAGTATTTACTGCCCTCACTGCCGTATTTAAGCATTGTCCCCATGGCTGTATCTGCATCGATATTCGCGTTTTCACGCTTGATATCCGCATCTTTCGCATCCTGAAAAGTCAGCTGCCGATAAATATTCATCAAATCCCCTTCAGCCTGACGAATCTTTGTGTGCTCCGCCCGATAAAGGATGTATGCTTTTGCCGTTTGCGCATAATCTGCCTTGATTAACTTTTCCTCTACTAAATCCTGAATTTTTTCTACACTTGGTATTCCTTTTTCAGAAAGCGAATTGAGTACCGAAGCAGTTAATGCATCCAATGCCTTGGAAGTCATTGTTTCTGATGGCACTGTATCATTCGCTTTTTTGATTGCCGTACGGATTTTATCCGCATTAAAAGCTACTTTGGTCCCATTCCTCTTAATAATTTCCTTGACCATTTCCCGAAAATCTCCTCTCCTATTTCATCTGTACTAGTTTGTATTTTAGCACTGCTTTTTTAGGAAGTCAAGTGGTTGAATACTTTATATTGACATGTTTTTATTTATAAATCTATATGTTGTGCTATTTACAAATGGGAGCAACTAATAGAAAGCCCATTCAAACGGGATCTTTTAACACATTAAAAAAGCCGCAAACGCTCTTGATTAGCGCCTGCGGGTTTTAATGAGGATTGTTTTTAAAAAGTTTTTGCCCATTCTGCCATCTGCTGAGCGGCAGGAAGAGCTCCTTTTGCGGAGGGACTCAGCCGATACTCAACCTTTGGCGGAATCTCCTGGTATTGTCTGCGTTCGATTAGCCCATCTGCAGTCAACTCACGCAGACTTTGACTGAGCATCATATCCGTAATACCGGAGACTGTATTTTTGATTTCCCCATAGCGCAAGGCGTCTTGTGCGGAACTTTCCAGTGCCAAAAGAATGCGAAGCTTCCACTTTCCTCCGACTTTTGAAAGGGCCAGTGCCAAAAGGGAATCTGCATTATCCGCAGTTTCCGAAACTTTTTCCTCTTCTTTAGGAGAAACAGCCGGTTGCTTTTCCTGCTGTACCGCCTGCTTTTTTAGGTCTTTGGAAGATTTAGAAGGAGCCGTTTCTTCCCGGCTGCGCTTTTTCTTTTTTTCTTTATCTTTTTTCATAATATGATCCTTCTCCTTATAATCTTCATTAAGTTTCTAAAATCACTCGGACTGGGAACTCTGCAAAATTGCTTTTTCTTCTCTTTTTTTCTCTGCCTGCACTGCAGAAAAGACACAGCCACAATAGTTTTGCCGGTAAAGATGATATTCCTTCGAAAGTGCAATACTTCGGCTGTATCCTCCGCGCTTTTTAAAGTCACTAAAAAGATAAGGAATTCCAATTTTTTCGCTGAGCTCTTTTCCGATTGCATTTAGAGCTTGTGCGTCTTTATATGGGCTGATCGAAAGGGTCGTCGTAAAATAATCGAATCCGTTTTCTTTTGCGACCTGTGCCGCCTGGAGCAAACGCAGACGATAACATTTATGGCACCGTTCGCCGCCCTCCGGAAGATTTTCCATCCCTTTTGCCATTTCAAAAAAGCGTTCCGGATCATAAGGGCCTTCTAAAAATTCCACAGGGCTCGAAAACGGCATCTCCTTTAATAGACGTTTTACTTCCCGCACCCGTTTTTCATACTCCTCTTTTGGAGAAATATTCGGATTATAATAATAAAGCGTAATCGCAAAATAGCGGCTGAGATATTCCAGAACATAACTGCTGCAGGGAGCACAGCATCCATGAAGAAGCAGCTTTTTTCTGCCATTTAAGTTCTGCAAGGTTCGATCCAGAACCAACTGATAATTTTCTTTTGGTGCCAAAATCAATCCCTCTATTCTGAAATGATCCGGCCTCTCTCCAAAAAGGTTCGGAAAAATCGGCTTTATTTTTGTTTTGCGATCTGAATTCCAAGTTCGTTCAGTTGCTTTTGATCGACTTCGGTAGGTGCTTCCGACATCAGTTCTGCCGAAGAAGCGACCTTCGGGAACGCAATCACGTCACGAATAGAATCGCAGTTCAGCATCAGCATCACAAGGCGGTCAAGCCCAAAGGCCATACCACCGTGCGGGGGCGCTCCATAGCGGAACGCATCAATCAAGAATCCAAATCGGCGCTGTGCTTCTTCCGGTGTAAATCCAAGCGCTTTAAACATGCGGCGCTGCAGTTCGGAATCATTGATTCTGATAGAACCACCACCAACTTCATTGCCGTTCAAAACCATATCATAAGCTAATGCGCGCACCGAGCCGGGATCACTTTCGAGCCGGTCAAGATCCTCTGGATTCGGCATCGTAAACGGATGGTGCATTGCCATAAATCTTCCCTCTTCTTCGCTGTACTCAAAGAGTGGAAAATCAGTAATCCACAAAAGGCATGGCTTGCTGTCATCGATCAGGTTAAATCTGTGCGCAAGTTCACAGCGCAAAGCACCCAATGTATCAAAGACAACTTTGTTTTTCGGGTCGGCAACAAAGAACAGTACATCTCCGGGCTGTGCATCCATCTTTTTACGCAGCGCTTCGACTTCTTCTGCCTTCAAAAACTTTTCAAAGCTGCTTGTCTCTTTTTCAGCAAGGCGAGTCCATGCAAGGCCCTTTGCCCCATAAGACTTTACCCATTCGCCCAGCTTATCAATCTCTTTGCGGGAAAGCGCCTGTGCCTGTCCCTTCAGATTGATTCCGCGGACACTTCCGGTCTTTAGTGCGCCGGAGAATACTTTAAATTCCGTATCTTTCAGACACTCACTCACATCGGTTAGTTGCATCCCGAAACGCAGGTCCGGCTTGTCGGAGCCAAAACGCTCCATTCCTTCCTGCCATGTCATTCTGTGCAGCGGCAGCGGGATTTCGATGCCAAGGATCTCGCGGTAAACTTTCTCGATAAAGCCCTCTGCAATCCCCATGACATCTTCCTGATTGACAAAGCTCATCTCAAAGTCGATCTGCGTAAATTCCGGCTGACGGTCTGCACGCAGATCTTCATCGCGGAAACAGCGGGCAATTTGCATATAGCGGTCAAATCCTGAAAGCATTAAAAGCTGTTTATAAAGCTGCGGACTCTGCGGCAATGCAAAGAAATTGCCGGGGAACATCCGGGAAGGAACCAGATAATCTCTCGCGCCTTCCGGTGTGGATTTAATCAGGTCCGGCGTTTCAATCTCAACAAAGCCGTTCTCATCATAATAATCGTGTGCAACTTTAACAATCCGATGACGGCCGATAATCTTCTTCTGCATATCCGGACGGCGCAAATCCAAATAACGATATTTTAGGCGAGTATCTTCTTTTACATTGGAATTTTCTTCGATCGCAAAAGGCGGCGTCTCACTCTTTGAAAAGATACGCAGCTCCTGCACTTCTAATTCCACATCGCCGGTAGAAATCTCTTTGTTTTTGCTGGTCCGCTCTCGTACAACACCAACTGCCGCCAACACATATTCTGCACGCACGGAAAATGCTTTTTCAAATACATTTCGGTCACAGCTTTCATCAAAAGCCAGCTGTAAAATACCGGTGCGATCTCTTAAATCAATAAAAATCAGTTGTCCCAGATCGCGCTGACGCTGACACCAGCCGCAAACCGTAATTTTTTTTCCAACATCACTCAGGCGTACTTCACCGCAGTAGCAGCTTCGTTTTAAGCCTGTCATAAATTCTGCCATGGTTCATAAACCTCCAAGATTTCAGGCCTTTTTTTAAAAGTCCTGCATTTCTAAATCATTTTTTATTATAGCACAGCCGTCTTCAGAAAGGAATCAACTTTTCAAAATTCTGCTTTCATCCACTCTGTTTTTTTAAAATTTTGTATACATTTTAAAAGACTGTATGTTATAATAAATATGTTCATGTAGAGATTCAAAAAAAATTAAAAGAGGAGGAGCACCAAGTGGACATCTATGACCGAAGCGCCCAAAATGACGATGACGTTCCTTTATGGACGACCATTTTAGCCCGATTGATTTTTTAATGAATCATCGGCTTTGGTGTTCGTTTTAAATAAGGACTCGTTATGGCTGTGCGCAACTTTTAAAAAGTGATTTGCGTTCGGCTATTTTTTCGTTGTTTGGGGTTCTCTGTCTCTTTACTTAAAAAGCGAAGGAGGGACCTCCCATATGGACAATTCCAACAATGAAGAACTCAAAAATCAGCTTCTGGAATTTTTAAATCAGCGCAACTTTGCAGCTGTACGCAAACTGCTCGACGATATGAACGAAGTGGATATCGCCGAACTATTGGAAAAGTTGCCGGCCGAAAAATCGATTGTTGCATTCCGTACCCTGCCAAAAGAGGTAGCGGCCGAAGTCTTTTCCAATCTGGAATCGGATACCCAGCAATATTTAGTAGAATCGATTACCGACCAGGAGCTGCACGAAATCTTAGAAGATCTTTCGGTTGATGATGCAGTGGATATGGTCGAAGAACTGCCGGCCAACATGGTCAAACGTGTTTTAAAAGTTGCTTCTAAAGATACCCGCACGCTGATCAACAAATTCTTACAGTATCCGGAAAATTCCGCCGGCAGCATTATGACCGCCGAATTTATGGATCTGCAGCGGAATATGACAGTCAAAGATTCCATCCGCAAAATTCGCCGTACGGGAGAAGATAGTGAGACTATTTATACCTGCTATGTGATTGATGATCAGCGAATCCTGCAGGGAATCGTCACTGTAAAAGATTTATTGCTTTCAAACGACGACTGTCCGATAGAAGAACTGATGGACAAAGATATCATCAAAGCTACTACGACAGACGATCGAGAAAATATTGCCAACAATTTTAGTAAATACGACCTTCTTTCCATGCCGGTAGTCGATAAAGAAAATCGTCTCGTCGGCATTATCACCGTTGATGATGCGATGGACGTTATGGAGCAAGAGGCTACCGAAGATATACAGGTCATGGGTGCTATGGCGCCGGAAGAGACGCCCTATCTCAAGACCGGCGTTTTTCGGCTCGCTAAAAACCGAATCGTATGGCTTTTAATTCTGATGATCTCCGGGATGATCAACGGATCCATTCTTAATAACTATGAGGCTTCATTTTCGGCAATGCCGATTTTGGTTTCCTTTATTCCGATGCTCACCGATACCGGCGGCAATGCCGGCAGCCAGTCGAGTACCATCGTCATTCGCAGTATGGCGCTGGGAGAAATCCAGATGCATGACTTCTGGAAAGTCTTTTGGAAAGAAATTCGAGTCAGTGTTATGGTAGGCATCGTCTTAAGTGCTGTAAACTTTGTTCGTTTGATCATTCTTTATCCTGATCGGCCCTTAATTGCACTGACCATATCCCTTTCCATGATCTGCACCGTTATCATGGCAAAATCCATTGGCGGCGTACTGCCGATGATTGCAAAGGCACTACATATGGACCCCGCTTTGATGGCGGCACCGCTCATTACGACGATTGTGGATGCGGTTTCCCTGATTATCTATTTCTCTATCGCAGCGCAGCTTCTTCATGTGTAAAAATCATCTGCTACTTCTTATTAAAACGGCACCGGAAAAAATTCCGATGCCGTTTTTTATTTCTGATCATGATAAATATTTTTTAAGGCGTTCCATGTTATTTTCTTCAAATTTTCTCAAACGCTCCATTAAACTTTTTACTTCTGGTGAAACTCCGCTTTCATATTTTTTGAGATTCTTGATCGCATCAATCACACCCATATTGCTGCCGATCACGAGCATTTCGGCAATATGAGACGCCGAACGATCGGTCAGGGTCTCCAGATTCACCATTAGATAAGTGCGAACCTTTTCAAAAGAACCCAGACCTTTTTCCTCTTTTCCGTGGCTTTCGAGAAGCTCTCTTGCCTCTTTGTGAATCGAATCATATTCCCGTTTCTGCCCTTCGAGCTGTTTCTGAAATTCCGAAGAGTTTTTCACCATGGGAATCAGTTGCCCCAGCGTCTCTACTCCCATCTGTGAATTCTGATAAATAAAGTTCAGCAGTTCCGCGTCCCCATTCATATCGCTTTCACGCTCCTTTTTTCTGTAAAGTTCCCGTTTGGAGCGTTCTTTATACAAAAAAGCCGAAACATTTGTCTATTAAGTAAGTTGTTTCAGCTTTTTATTTTTTATTCTATTTAATCAATCGACTTTAAAGATTCCACCATATTAATTCGTTTCAGTTTTCGATTCATAACCAGATCAACAATCACAGAGAACAGCAATGTTAAGAGAGCACTATAGAGGAAGCTTTGCGGTGCAATCTCGCGGCCAAACATCACCACATCTATTTCTACCGTTGTAATGACATAAGCGTGCATCAAAATTCCCAAAAGCAGCCCTGCGCCACACCCCAGAATCGTCAGCCAACTGGTTTCTCGATAAATATAAGCACTGACTTCACGATCATAGAACCCCAGAACTTTAATGGTAGCAAGTTCCCGCTGCCGCTCGGTAATATTGATATTGGTCAGATTATAAAGGACGATAAACGCCAGCATTCCGGCACAGAAAATCAAAACCAAAATAATATTATTCAGCGATTCAATCATCTTTTCAAATGCTTTTGTCGTATCCCTCAAAAACGTAACAATAGAAATTCCATCGCTATTTAAAAGCTCGTCGCTATATGCTTTCTGCGCAGCACTATCCGGGGCATTCGCCTCAATACACAATTCATTATATTGAGGCTGATCTCCTGTGACAGATTCATAAAGCACCGGATCAATGTAAAGGAAATGATAAAGATAGTTTTCCGTAATGCCGGTCACTGTAAACGAAACTTCTTTTCCCTCATTATTTTTAATGATCACTTTTCCGCCCACAGAGACACCCAACTGACCGGCGGCCTTTTCAGTAAGGACAACGCTATTGCTGCCAAAAGGCACTTGCTCATGGGTTTTTCTCAAACGCAGATTCACAAAGCTCGGAAGTTCATCCGCTGTTTCCGGTACAAAAAGATATCCGGAAATACTCTTTCTGCTTTCGTTATCAATATCGATATTGCGGCGCTCATCTTTCATCCAACCGGAAGTCTTTTGGGGATCTTCCAAAACTTTTTTTGCTTCTTCAGAAACGTTTCCATCTTTCAGATGAGCTACCACATTGTAGGAATAAAGAACATTGTACTGATTCGTAATAATGTCGGAAATGCTGTCTTTAATTCCATATCCGGTCAAAAGAAGCCCCGTCGCGCCGGCAATTCCAACAATCGTCATAATCAGACGGCGTTTATAGCGAAACATATTCCGTGCAGTCACTTTGCTGGTAAATTTCATACGGCGCCAAATCGGGTGGATCCGCTCGAGAAGGATTCGCTTTCCGGGTGCCGGTGCTTTTGGCAGCATCAGAGATGCTGGGGATTCTTTCAGGGAAGAAACCACTGCAAAAACAGTCGCCCCTAGAGAAGTTCCCAGAGAAGCAAAAAAGCCGATCGCCGTATATTTGAGGTTAAATTCCAAAATTGCAGGCGGTGCAATATAGATCAGGCGATAGCTATTCCAACAAATCGGCGGCAAAACATACATTCCTAAAGGAATCCCCACTGCACAGCCTGCAACTCCTGCAACTCCCGCATAGAACAGATATTTTTTCAGGATCGTATGCTTAGAATATCCCAAAGAAAAATAGGTTCCGATCAAGACCCGCTCCTCTTCTACCATACGGGTCATTGTCGTGAGTGCGACCAGCGCTGCAACTAAAAAGAACAGAACCGGAAACACGCTGGAAATTGAATCCATTCGGTCTGCATCGCTTTCAAAGCTGGCAAAGCCAAGGTTCTTATGGCGGTCAAGAATATACCATGTAGGCGCTTTCAGTTCGTCTAATTTTGCTTTCCCGTCGTCGAGTTCCTGCTTGGCATTTAAAAGCTTTTCTTCTGCCTCTTTTTTTGCATCGTCATAGGATTTCTGTCCATCAGAAAGCGTGTTTTTGGCTTCTTCCAGCTGCTGTCTTCCCTGTGCCAAACGTGTTTCATTTGTAGAAATCTCTTCTGCAGCGCTGTCAAGTTTTTCTTTTGCCGCAGCAAGCTGTTCCCGACCGAAATCCACTTTCTGCTGATTCGCAGCAATCTCCGCCTCAGCGGAAGTGATTGCTTCTTGTCCCTCTAAAATTTGTTGCTCCGCAGAAGTCAGCTGCTCTTTCATCGAATCAAGCTGCGGAGAAAGTTCATTTGCCTGCGCAAGAAGTCCCCCCAGATTTTGCAGTTCGGAATTTGCGGCGGTTATCCCGTCATTCACCTGCTGCAGCCCGCTTTCTGCCTGAGAAAGTCCTGCATTTACCTGATCGAGTTGATTTTGCAGGTTTGTTTTTTGAGCTTCGTAATCAGGAGCTTTTGGATCCAGCGCATTTATCTGTGCGTTAAGCGTTTCTGCCTGGGCTTTTAATCCCGCAACTTGAGCTTCCAAAGGTTTCTGTTTTGCGGCCAGATCATTTACTGTCTGCTGCGCCTGTGAAATGCCGGCTTTTAGCTGCGGAATACTTTGCACCAACTGCTCTGCCTGAGAGAGTTGATCTTTTCCTTCTTCCAGCTTTTTCTCTGCATCCTCTAACTGCTGCTTTTTTTCGGCAAGGGCCGTTTTACCTGCATCAATTTGGTCCTGCGCAGCATTTAACTGTGGAGTTGTCTCTGCTGCTTTTTCCTGATAAGCTGCAAGACCGCTCTCATATTTCCGCTTCCCTTCAGCAAGCTTCGCTTCTCCGTCTTCCAGCGTCCGCTCATTTTCTGCAATCTGCGCCGCTCCATCCAAAAGCTTCTGCTGTGCTTCATTTAACTGCGCATCCGTATCCGCCTTTGCATCATCATATTTTGTCTGGGCATCAGAAAGCTTCTGTTCCGCGTCTGCTTTCACTTCCTGCAAGCGATCATCCTGCCGCGACTCCCGAATGTCCTCCAGGCGATCACTTACCGCGCCGACAATCTCATCATACCGATCTGAAAAAGTGCTGACTGAATCTGCACCTTTCACTTTGAGATAGAGCGTCGAATAAGCACTGCTTTTAAAATCTTCCGGCAAAATAAAGGCATAGCGGTCAAGCTGACCATTTCCGATGGTCGTAGTCCCGACTGAAAAACTGACATAATATGAGGAATCCACATAGCCGACCACTGTAAACGTATCTGTCTTCAAGGTATCCGAAAGCCCGCCTGTACAAGACTGCATCGTAATTGTCGAGCCAATTCCGATACTATTCTTAATGTCTTTCCCTTTTTCGACAACACATTCTCCGCTATTCTGCGGCCAGCGTCCTTCCACCAAAGTCGGACGGTTCATCGATTCTGTCGACGTATCTTCCGCCCCCAACGGCGGGAGCGCATGAATTCTAATCGTAATATCTTTCTGATCTACCGTGGTGACGGCATCGGTATAATAGGTCGGCATTACTGCCTCAACGCCTTCGACCTGAGAAACAGCTTCCACATCCGAATCCGAAAATCCCATAGTGGACAAAAGCTGAAGATCCATCAGGTTGCCGTCTTTCATATATTGGTCAACAGTTCTGCGCATATCCGGTGCTGTTGACCGCAAGCCGGCATAAAATCCCGCACCCAACGCTACGATTAGCAAGATCGCAAAGAATCGGCCCTTTGACCGTGAAATTGAACGGCGGATTTCAGTTCTGAAAGCTTTCATCTCACCATTCAATCCTTTCAGCGCTCATTGGGTTTTGGTTTAGCTCCATCTTCTGAACCTTTCCTGAATGAATATGAATCACTCGATCTGCCAGGGGAGTAAATGCCTGATTATGCGTAATAACAATCACAGTTCTTCCGGTATTGCGGCAGGTATCCTGTAAAAGCTGAAGGACTGCCTTTCCGGTGCGGTAATCCAGTGCGCCGGTCGGTTCATCACAGAGCAGTAATTTTGGATTTTTTGCAAGAGCACGGGCAATCGCAACCCTCTGCTGCTCGCCGCCCGAAAGCTGTGCCGGAAAATTATCCGCCCGCTCTTTAAGTCCCACTTCCCGTAAGACTTCCATCGCATCCAGCGGATCTTTACAGATCTGAGATGCTAATTCCACGTTTTCGAGTGCCGTCAGATTCTGCACCAAATTATAAAACTGAAAAACAAAACCTACATCGTACCGCCGGTACTGCGTAAGCTGTTTTTGATTGTAACTGCTGATATTTTTCCCATCCAAAAGGATCTCTCCGGTAGTACAGGAATCCATGCCCCCCAGCATATTGAGCACTGTGGTCTTTCCCGCACCGCTTGGACCAACAATAATGACAAATTCTCCTTTTTCGATGGAAAAATTAACGCCGTCCGCCGCATGGATTGAAACTTCACCCATTTGATAAAACTTGGTCACATCATGAAATTCCACAAAAGCCATATGATTCTCCCGTTATTTTAAAATTAGTCGGGTCTCCCCGGGGTTTAGCGCGATCATCTTCGTCTTAATGCGGGGGTGATGAAAATGGTAACGAATCATATCTCGAAGAGCCGTGCCGCCGTGATATCCGTGAATCACACGTACTTCGCGGACAGAATCCGGCGCATGAGAAAGATAGGAGGTCAGCTCCCGCTGTGCATCTTTGACCAGCGTATTATGAAAATCCAGTTCCACCACCGGGCCGCTTCCTCGCTCTACCATTATAAATGAATCCCCTTTCGCATATTGATATTATTATACACATTTATCATAAAAAGTGTATGAACTTTTTATTTCAAAGGGGCTTTTGACTTTCTCAGGAAAAGTCCTTCCCATTTGCTTGAAAAAGACCGAAAGGTAGGCTAAAATAGAAAAGTAAGTTTTTAGAAAGGAGCACCGCAGAATATGAAATTAATTGACCTGCGTAACATTTTTACAAACTGCAATGATGTTCTGATCGATATCTGCGGTGATCTAATCTATTATGCTGAAGAAAAAATAGAGGACGGCAAGCAGAGCCTCTTTCTGCTGCGCTATAACAGTGCTACCCAAAAAGAGGATATGCTCGCAAATTATCTGGTTCAAAAGCCTGGCTATATGATGCACTATTTTTCGTTTCCCACTGATTTTCTCGTCGTGATGGAAAACGGCAGTGGAGAAGCGTGGGTTCTGCGGCTCAGTAAAGAAGGCAAAGAAAAGAATTTTGATCAGGTGACTTTTGCGGGAAATTACTCCGGCAGCTTTGCGATCGATGAATCTCACATTCTTTTTTACGTGGAGGAAAATGATCGGGATGAAGCGCTGTTTCATGAATATCAGCTACATACGGGAAACTCTCGGGCAGCTTATCTTTACGATTTGGAAACGGGCCGCTGCCGCAGCATTCGGGATAAGCGGATCTGTGCGGGCGCAGCGCTCATTCCATTTATCGGTGGAGAAATTCCGCAGCTTCTTTTGCTGCAGCCTCATGGTACAGAAGAAGACAAACGAAAATGCTATCAGGATAAGCGGTGGCTCGGAGACGATATTTCTGATTCTGTCTTTCTCGGGATGCAAAGCGAAATATTGGATGCGATCCATTATGGAAAAAGTGAATTGCCGATGGAATGTATTCTTCGCGCCGGCACCGACGGGCTTGTTCGTTATGCCGGTCAGGACGAGAAATCTCTCTATTTTCGCGCCTTGTATTTTCCGAGAAGCGACCAACGGCTGATTGCAGTCGATAAAGAAACCGGACATAAAACAGTTGCCGCAAGCTTGACTCTTACAGGGAACGATAAAGATGCGCAATTTCAGATTGATGGGGAATGCCGGGTTTTTCGAATCAATCGCTGCAACGAAGGAATTCACGTAAAAGGGATTCTTCACAGTTCGGTGGATATCTGTTACAGCACTGAAATGGGAGATTTTATTACCTGCCTTGATGATCGTTATCTTTTAGCCCGCTATGAAATGACCGATGAAAAGAGCACTTTTGTTTTTTATTCCATTTATGACCTAAAAACCGGAAAGACACAAAGCTATGAAGGGGACTGTGCAGTCCGCGGAGATATTGTCGTGCTTTTCTAAATGAACAAAGTAATTTTAAAATAAGAAAAGACAGCGGCACAAACATTCCTGTTTGTGCCGCTGCTTTTTATAAAAATCCGTTATACATTCTCTTTTGTTATGCTGCGGAACTGGTACTGCTTACCGCATCAGAAGTACTTGAGGGATTTTCCGAAGTATCTTCCGAAGAAGCTGCCGCACTGCTGGATGGAGTTGTATAGAACAAATCCGGCGTATAAGCATTGATGCAGGCGGTATTAAAGGTTGCATTCGTATAATTCTCCGCTTTTTGTTCAATGTCCTGCTGGAATTCGTCCCCTTTGAGTCCATTTAGAACAGAAAGTTTTGTTTGTTGATCCTGCAGTGCCGCATCTGTTTTGGTCTTAATATCGCGCTTGCTGACAAGGATATAATAGGAGCCAATATCAAGTACCTGTACATCTCCGCCGTTCATGCCCTGAATCCCTGTGACCACATCGGTTGGAAGTCCGCTGGTTTCCAAATCGGTTGTGACATCCTGATTAGGAGAAGCGGTAACGGTATCGGAGTGTGCATTCATATAATCCGTTCCCACATCAGACATGGACTTCTTTCCGCCTTTTACTTCGCTTGCATAGCCTTCCAGCTCTGTTTTGAGCTTTGCTTTATCATCATCGCTCATAACGCTGTAAGACCCGGAAGAATCCTTACTATAAAGAGCAACCGGAATCATCTCAAAAGAAGCAAAGTTCTTTTCAAAATATGCCTTTTGATCTTCTGCGCTGATCTCTTTGCTTCCGCCTTGTCCATAGATCGCCTCAAACACTTTCTGATACTTGACATAATATTCAGCATAAGCAATCTGGAAAGACGATTTTGCAATATTATATTTCTCCAAGGTAGAACCATATCCTGCATTGGAGGAAGAACCATTCCAAGCAGAAGCCGTCTCGGTGTTAATGGTTGTATTATCATCATCCGAAAGGGTCAGATTCAGGTCTTTCATCATATCATCAATGACAAAGATCTGATTAATGCTATTCTTAGCGGTATCTTTCGTCCATGTAAACGCATCTTTTCCATCAATTGTTTGGGTTTTCATATCCATATAGGTGGTATATCCCGCCTTTGTTTTTGCCTGATTATAAGCACTGAAAAGTTCATAAATATAAACGCCCGCCGGAAGTTTCGTATCTCCCGATTTTGCAGACCAGGACTTGTCCCCTCCGATCGTACAGCCTGAACTGCAAAGCGCCACCGCACCCGCCATCAAGGCCGCGAGAATCTTTTTAGACTTCATAGTTTCACACTCCAAAATTAATTTTGTATTTTTAACAAATTAGAATCGTTTTTATTATAGTCTTGTTTCCACAATTTGTCTACCGCCTTTCTTGTCCTAAAAAGTCGAATTCTCTAGAAAGGATAATAGCGAAAAATTCGCTGTAGGCGGCGCAAGCCCGCGCTGATATGCTTTTCGACTGTCGGCGGTGTAATCTCCAAATCTTCCGCTATCTTTTTGATCGCTTCTCCCTCGCACCGGCGCCAAAGACATTCTCTCTGCCGCTCGGTCAGTTCCTCCTCCATCGCAAGTTTTACTGTTTGGCAAAGCCTTTCTCTTTTGGGGTCTTCCTGTTCCTGTTCCTGTGCTGCAATCCCCTTTTTTAGGGCCTCCAGGCTGAGCAGCTTTGTCCTCATGCGTAATGCCTTTTCAAATAGAGACCGGTAAACCGGCACTCCAGATACATCTGATAAAGCATTGCCTGCCTCCGCTGCAAAGAAATCGTTTCTTCAAAGCCAAGCCTTTTTTGCTTTAGCCGATTTTTAATCGGTACGATTGCTTCTTTCAATTTTTGGGCCTCCCCTAAGTATTCGTTTGATAATGCTAAATAATCCATTCGTTTATCCACTCGCTTTCCTGAATTTCTCGGTCGGGTAAATTTTCTCTCCTCTTTTTATTGTATGAGCTTCTGTGGACAAGCGCAATAATTATTCGAACATTTATTCTTTCAATTAGGGGTCATGTCCCAAAAATGGGACATGAGATTAAATGTTTACAAATTAGGCATTGATTTTTTATTTATTTTTTAATGAAATGTAGGAAAAACCGGCAAGCCAAAAATGGTTTGCCGGTTTTTGTAAAATTAAAGATTCAATTTATTAATTAATAGTTGACCGCGCGGCGTTCAAAATAAGCTTGCGGGTGCTTACAGGCGGGGCATACTTTTGGAGCTTCCTTGCCAACATAGATATAACCGCAGTTCCGACATACCCAGACTGTTTCTTCATCACATTTGAAAACGATATCTTCTTTCAAATCAGAAAGCAGCTTGCGGTAGCGCTCCTCGTGCGATTTTTCAACCGTTGCAATATCACGCATTGTCTGTGCAATTTGCGCAAAGCCTTCTTTGTCAGCTTCCTCTGCAAAATTCTTATACATGTCGGTCCATTCGTAGTTTTCACCGGCAGCCGCATCGGCCAAATTGGTCATGGTATCCGGGATCTCACCATTATGAAGAAGTTTAAACCAAAGTTTTGCATGTTCTTTTTCATTATTGGCAGTCTCTTCAAAGATGGCTGCGATCTGCTCATATCCATCTTTTTTTGCCCGGCTGGCGTAGTAAGTATACTTATTGCGTGCCTGGCTCTCGCCGGCAAACGCAGCCGCCAAATTTGCTTCTGTTCTACTTCCTTTGAATTCCATACGAATTACCTCCTAATTTCATTTTGATTTATACAAATTCTAAAGAAAAGAAAAACTTTCTTTCCTTAAAAAGAATTGCCAAAAAGAAATTTCTTAAACATTAAACCTAAAAAGGACTACATCTCCGTCTTGCATCACATAGTCTTTACCTTCACTGCGATAGAGGCCTTTCTCTTTCGCTGCGGCAATGGACCCACACTCCACCAAATCTTTAAAAGAAACAATCTCGGCACGGATAAAACCGCGTTCAAAATCCGTATGAATCTTTCCGGCAGCCTGCGGGGCTTTTGTTCCTTTTTTAATGGTCCATGCACGGACTTCTGGTTCTCCGGCAGTCAAAAAGCTGATCAATCCCAAAAGGGAATAGCAGGCGCGAATCAAACGGTCCAGTCCGGATTCCTTTAACCCCAGATCCGCAAGGAACAGTTCTTTTTCGTCGGGCTCCATATCGCCCATCTCTGCTTCCATCTCTGCACAGATCGGCAATACCGCCGCATGCTCCTCATTTGCAATCTTTTCGACTTCTGCAAGAAAATGATTCTGATGAATATCGGTTTTAAAATCCGCCTCGCTCATATTGGCAGCATAGATAATTGGCTTATTCGTCAAAAGATTGACGGTCGAAAGAAGTGCTGCTTCGTCTTCGTTACATTCGACGCTGCGTGCAGGTTTTCCAGCATCTAAAGCTTCTTTGACCCGTTTGAAAAAGTCAAGCTCAATCTGATACTTCTTATCTGCTTTAATCATCTTCTGGGTCTTATCAATTCGGCGGTCCAAGACTTCCAAATCTGAAAGGATCAGCTCCACATTAATCGTTTCAATATCACGCTTCGGATCAATGCTGCCCTCTACGTGGACAATATCGTCATCTTCAAAACAGCGGACAACGTGGACGATTGCATCCACTTCACGAATATTGGCAAGGAATTTATTGCCGAGCCCTTCGCCTTTGCTGGCTCCTTTTACAAGGCCCGCAATATCTACAAACTCAATACTAGCCGGCGTAAACTTCTTCGGATGATAGAAATCCGAAAGCCAATTCAGCCGCTTATCCGGCACCGCCACAACCCCAATATTCGGTTCGATGGTGCAGAACGGATAGTTTGCGCTCTGTGCCCCTGCATTTGTGATCGCGTTGAACAAGGTGCTCTTTCCTACGTTCGGCAGTCCTACAATTCCTAATTTCATACAGTGATCCCTCTTTGTCTTTTCGTTTTTTATAATATCATGAAGAATTTGGAAAGTCAATGCAAATTTAATAATAATTATTGTTTTTCTGTGAGTTTTACTTTGTTTTTGGAATAATCTTCTCCATTATGTAGTCATCCATCACAAATCCGCTGCCAATATCGGTGACAACACTGTCGGTAATCTGAAATTTGCGATGTCGATAAACCGCAAGGGGAATTTCGTTCTGTTTATTGACGGTAAGCCAAATCGACCGGCGGCCTTCTTTTCGGCAAAGGTCTTCGAGAAAATCAAAGGCTCTGCTGGAAAGGCCTTGTCCTCTTTCTTCTTTTTTAAGATACAGTTTACTTAAAAAAAGCCGTCCTTCATCACCGGGGTTCACCGCCACTCCCGTATAGCCAATTAGCACTCCATCTTTTAAGAAGCGATAATAGCGGTATCCCTCTGTTTTTATCTGGCGGCGCATTGCGGTGAGAGACTGAAATTTTTCCACCATATACGCCACCTGTTTTTCTCCGATGATCGGCGTAAAATGTTCTTCCCAGATTTCTTTTGCCAAAGCAGCAACCTGAGGTAAATCTTCCTCTTCCGCTTTTACAATTTGCAGCTCCAATTTACGGTTCTCCTTGTTTTTTTTTCAGAAAATATGATATAGTAATTATAACATGATTCTAGGAGGGATTACAATGCAAGAAACAAAATTGACCATCACAAAAACCGTAACCGAAGATATGCTCGCTGTAAATGTCGGATCCGGCAGCCTGCGGGTACTTGCCACTCCAACTCTGGCTGCCCTTTTTGAGAACGCTTCCATGAATCTCGCTGCCAAATATTTGGACGAGGGTTCCACAACGGTTGGCTGTTCCATCACAGTCAATCACAATGCGCCCTCTCCTCTGGATGCCAAAATTACCGTAACGGCAGTTTTGACAAAACAGGAGGGACGCTTTTTCGATTTTTCCTTGACCGCCAGCGATAACAAAGGTGAAGTCGCTACCGGAGTCCACCAGCGCGTTTCTGTTTTTTCCAATCGTTTTCAGCAAAAAGCCGATTCCAAGCTATAAAAAATCCCATTTTTAAAAAAATAATTTAAAAAATAAATTTTCCGAGTTAAATTGCTAAACTTTTTATTGACCTTCTGGTCATTCTATCGTATAATTACTAATTAAATTCGGAAAAAGTTTCGCCGATCCTTTCTCCGGATCGGCTTTTTTTATTACAAAAGTCTTGGTGACTTTATTGGCAAAATGAGGAGGTAATTTTCATGTTTAGCGGCGCAAAGATTATGGTAAAATGTCTGGAAGAAGAAAACGTCGATCTTGTTTTCGGTTATCCTGGCGCCGCAATCTGCCCTTTTTATGATTGCCTTTTCGAATCTGACATTCGCCATATCCTCTGTCGGGAAGAACAGAATGCTGCACATGAGGCCAGCGGATATGCCCGCTCCAGCGGAAAGATTGGTGTTTGTGTTGCGACCTCCGGCCCTGGTGCAACTAATTTAATTACCGGCATTGCAACCGCTTATATGGATTCGATTCCGCTGATTATCATTACCGGCCAGGTAAATTCATGGCTTTTGGGACGTGATGTTTTTCAGGAAGCCGACATCACCGGCGCCTGTGAAAGTTTTACAAAGCACAGTTATCTTGTAAAAGATGCAAATGATCTGACTCGTATCTTTAAAGAAGCATTCTATATTGCTTCTACCGGGCGCCCCGGCCCCGTTTTGATCGATATTCCCACTGATATCCAAAACCAGATGGTAGAAGATTTTCACTATCCGGAAAAAGCGCAGATCCGTGGCTACAAGCCCCGCACCCAGGGACATATTATGCAGGTCAAAAAAGCGCTCACTGCTATCGGTAAAGCAAAGCGCCCCATCCTCTGCTGCGGCGGCGGTGTGGTTCTTTCTGGTGCCAGGGAAGAAATGATTGCCTTTGCAACAAACAGCGGAATTCCCGTCTGTGCGACCATGATGGGGATCGGCGTGGTTCCGATGAATAGTGATCATTATCTCGGCATGATCGGAACCCACGGCAGAGAAAGCGCCAATCGGGCACTAAAAAAAGCCGACTTGGTGATTTTATGCGGCGCAAGAGTAGGGGACCGCGCTGTTAGCTCTCCGGAACAGATCGCCAATAAAGCCGTGATTATTCATATTGATATCGACCCTGCCGAAATCGGAAAAAACATACAGGTGGATATTCCGATTGTCGGCGATATCCGCGGCGTTCTGCACACGATGGCAGAAGAAATCACCGACACCGTTCCGGAAGAATGGAAAAAAGAAGTTTTAGAGCTTAAAAATCAGTATCCGCTCCGTGGAGTTCCCCGGGAGGATGCGGTAGAACCCCGGGTCTTTATCCGCGACCTTTCTTCTATGATGGAAGAAAATGCGATTCTTGTCGCCGATGTGGGACAAAACCAAATTTGGTCGGCACGCAACTTTAATGTAAAGCTGGGTCGGTTCCTAACAAGCGGCGGCCTTGGCACCATGGGATATGCCATTCCAGCGGCAATCGGCGCAAAGCTTGCGAAACCTCGCCGGCAGGTCGTCGCCGTCTGCGGAGACGGTTCCTTTCAGATGGCAATGTGCGAACTCGGCACCATCATGCAGTATCAAATTCCGATTAAAATCATCATCATGCAAAATGGCACTCTCGGCATGGTCAAAGAGTTTCAGGATAAACTTTATCACAGCCATTATATTGCGACACAGCTAAAAGGCGGCGAACCGGATTTTGTCCTTCTGGCAAAAAGCTATGGAATCAAAGCAGAATGCGCTTTTTCCAACCAAGAAGCAAAAGAAGCCGCCGCACGAATGCTCGAAAGTCCTGACCCCTATATTTTAGTATGTCGGGTTGATCCGGATACCCCAAGTATTTAAAGGAGGGCAGTTTTAATGAAATTTACGCTTTCTGTACTGGTTGAAAACCAGCCCGGCCTGCTCTCAAAAGTGGTCAGCCTTTTTGCCCGGCGGGGATTCAATATTGATTCTCTTGCAGTGGGCGTGACGGAAGACTCCACCATCTCCCGCATTACAATCGTAGTGGACGGCGATGAATCGATCGTTGAGCAAGTGGAAAAACAATTAAATAAGTTGATTCAGGTCATTAAGGTAAAAGTGTTAACTCCCGGAAACTTCCTTTCTCGAGAGTTATCTCTTATCAAGGTGAATTGCCGCACACAAGACCGAATAGACCTGATGAAGATCGCCGAGCTGATGAAAGCTCAGATTATAGATGTAGCACCCAGCAGCCTGACTTTGGAAATTTCGGATACACAGGAAAATACCCAGACTTTGATTGATTTGGTACATCCCTATGGAATCAAAGAAATTGTCCGAACCGGTGCAATCGCGATTGAAAAGGGCGCTCAGATTACAAAGAGCAAAGTAAATCCCTGATTTTCTTACGTTAACCCAACTCTTTTGAGAGTTTCGTTTATAAATTTTAAGCCTGAGAAAGGCAAGGAGGAAAAAACATATGCCAAAGATCTATTACGACGCAGACTGCGACATCAACGTTCTCAAGGGGAAGACCGTTGCAATTATTGGCTACGGCAGCCAGGGTCATGCTCACGCTCTAAACTTGCGTGACAGCGGTGTAAATGTAATTGTCGGCCTCTATAAAGGCAGCCGGCGCTGGGATCATGTAAAAGAGATGGGCTTTGATGTTATGACCACTGCAGAAGCCACTCAGAAGGCAGATATCATTATGATGCTAACTCCTGATGAGAAGCAAGCGGATATTTATAAGAAAGACATCGCTCCCTACTTAACTGAAGGAAAAGCACTTGCCTTTGCTCATGGCTTTAACATCCACTTTAAGCAGATCGTCCCGCCTAAGAACATTGATGTTTTCATGATTGCTCCGAAGGCACCGGGTCACACCGTTCGTTCTGAGTTTGTCGAAGGCAAAGGCACCCCGGCTCTGGTTGCGGTTTACCAGGATGCTTCCGGTCACTGCCTCGATATTGCACTGGCTTATGGCGCAGGTTTGGGCGCTGCTCGTGCAGCTCTGATGGATACCACCTTTAAGATTGAGACTGAAACCGATCTGTTCGGCGAGCAGGCAGTTCTTTGCGGCGGTGTTACCGCTCTGATGCAGGCTGGATTCGAAACACTGGTTGAGGCTGGCTATCCGGCAGAGAACGCTTACTTCGAATGTATCCATGAGATGAAACTGATCGTCGATCTGATTTACACCGGCGGCTTCAGCTTCATGCGTTACTCCATCTCCGACACTGCTGAGTTCGGCGATTACGAGACCGGCAAACGTCTTGTCACGCCTCAAACCAAAGCCGAGATGAAGCAAATTCTTACCGAGATCCAGGACGGCACCTTTGCTTCCAAATGGATCGCAGAGAACAAAGCAGGCGGCCGTGCACACTTTAATGCATGCCGTGAAAGAGCTGCTTCTCATCAACTGGAAAAAGTCGGTAAAGAGCTGCGCAAAATGTACGCTTGGAACGACGATAAATACGCTGACTAATTTTTTAAAATTTGCAGCATAACTTTACCCTATAAATTGAAAAAGGAAGGCTTCCGTACCAAATTGGTATTGGGGGCCTTCCTTTTTATGTAATTATAATTTCATAAATTTTTCATTTGTGCTATAATTTTACATGAAAAAGTAATTATTCTTATTTTAATTGTATGGAAGGGGCGTTTTTTATGCTAGACAAAAAAGTTGCACAGCTTCTGAATTCTCAAGTTACACAGGAATTCTACTCTGCCTATTTGTATCTGGATTTTTCCAACTACTATGCTATTGAAAGCTTAGATGGTTTTTCCAACTGGTACAAAGTGCAGGTGCAGGAAGAACGAGATCATGCTATGCTAATGCTCCAATATCTTTTGAACAGCAACGAAAAGGTCACTCTCGATACCGTCCAAAAGCCGGACAAAAAGCTGACTAAATTTGAAGATCCTTTGCATTTTGGTTTAGAGCATGAGCGCTATGTGACTTCTCTAATTAACATGATTTATGCTGCCAGTAATGAGGCACATGATTTTCGTACCATGCAGTTTTTAGATTGGTTTGTGAAAGAGCAGGGAGAAGAAGAAAAGAATGCAGAAGATTTAATCAAAAAGTATGATTTGTTTGGGAATGACCCTAAGGGACTTTATATGCTGGACAATGAACTGCAAACTCGCGTCTATGTTGCCCCTTCGTTGGTCTTGTAATTTTTAAACGTTGTCTAAAAACAGTCTCAGAGCCCAAAAGGTTCTGAGACTGTTTTTTGTACTAACTTTTAAGCATTATTATATTTCGAGCTTTTTATGTTTTTGAACAACTAGTCCTGTCCAATCGCTAAAAAATTTCTTTTGGAAATTTCCGCAACCTCTTTTCTCAATGTTTCAATAAATACACGAACATACATTGGCTGACTCATATGGCTGTGCGTCACTAGATCGATGCGCAGTTTTCGGTCCAAATGATTAATGGGCAACATATAAAGCTTTTCATTTTCACTACAGGTCAGGTTATGCCGATAGGCAGTCGTGAGCAGCATTTTGGGACAGAGCGATGCACAAATTCCTTCTGCGCAAAGAAGGATCTGCGTCTCACTATCGCTGATATTATACATGACCTTTAGCTGAAGCTTTCTGTCATTCAGGTATTCTTGAATCACCCGATTTACCTTTCCTGTTTTAAAACTAAGCGTAAAAGGGACATCACAGAACTTTTCCATATCCACCCCTTTTTGCATCATTTTAATTTCTTCCACACGAAAATAGCTATGCAGAAGTTCCGAAGAAATCACCAGTACAATTTCATCTAAAGCGATCGTTTGAATGCAAAATTCAGGATTTGGGTCTGTATTCACACCGATAAAAAGATCAATATCCCCACGCAGCATTCTTTCCTCTAAAACTTGCGTATCCTCGATACAAAAAGAAATTTTCACTTTTGGAAAAGCTTCGTGATAGTGCGACAAAACCGCCGGAAGAATCACCGGGGCTCGGGATGTACTGATCCCAAGCGTAAATTTTCCGACTTCTCCATGCGCCATATCCTTTAAATCACTATTCATTCGTTTTTCTAGGATCTGAATATTTCTAAGATTCTGGAGCATCACTTCTCCCGCCGGCGTCAGTTTAAATTTGGGTTTCCGTTCAAAAAGCTGAACCCCATATTCTTTTTCCAACCGCTTAATATGGTCACTGACACATTGCTGGGTAACAAATGCTCTTTCTGCGGCACGAGAAATATTTTTTTCTTCTGCCGTCATCAAAAAGATTTCATATCCTGTTTTCATGGAAAATCCCCTTCCATATGAATTAGCTTCTCTTCATTCATGCAAATAAAATTTCTTTATTTATCATACTATCATTTCTGACAATCTGCAATCATAAGAAATCGTCACGATTTTTGCCTGCGAATTCCTTTAGAAAAAGCAGTGCCTGCATAAAAACAGGACACTGCCTTTTTATTTCTTTTATATGTATATGATTTATGTCGATTGCTTTTTAAGAGTTCCTAATAACTAAATCCCATAGCACGCGGCAAACATAAAATAATGTCTGGGAAAAATGCCAAAGGTACCAGCAAAACTACTTCTGTCAGCATATATGGGATAACTCCTTTAACAACCTGATTGAATTTAAGTCCCGATACGGAAACAGCCGTAAAAAGGTTGTAGCCGAACGGAGGCGTTACAAAACCAACTACAAGACAAATGCAGAACAATACGCCCAAATGGAGCGGATTGCATCCGAGAGAAACACCAATCGGGATTAAAATTGGAGCAAGGATTAACGTGGCAGCCACGTTATCCATTAAGCATCCGACAACCAGCAAAATCAGGATCAACAAGATAAGATAAACATTTTTGTTTCCGCCAACCATGCTGATAAAGCCTTTCGAGATCACTTTTCCGACCTGAGATCTGGAAACCACCCAAGAGAATAGTGAAGCGGCCGCAATGATAAAGTTTACCATCGTAGAAGTTTTAAGAGAGGAAATCAGGATTTTCGGCATATCTTTGATTTTGAGTTCCTTAAGTGCAAATCCGAGAACCAGCGCATAAACGATACCGACAGCAGCGGATTCAGTCGGCGTAAAAATCCCACCGTAAATACCGCCTAAAATAAGCACCGGCAGTCCAAGGGCACCCAAAGCTTTCCAAAACATTTTAAGGGAATATTTAAAATCGAATTTTACTTCGCCCGCCTGTTTCCGTACTTCAGGATTTTTAAAGGAGAAGTAAACATTCACCAAACACAGAACAACTGCAATCATAAGACCGGGAACGATTCCGGCAGCAAACATGGCCGGAATGGACAGGCTCATGGTAACGCCGTAAATAATCATTGGAATACTCGGAGGAATAATGGGCCCCAAAGCACCTGCCGCAGCAACCAAGCCGGCACTGGTCTCTTTGGAATAGCCAGACTTGATCATTGAGGGCAGCATAATACTGCCGATTGCCGCAACTGTTGCCGGGCCGGATCCGGTCAATGCTGCAAAAATTGCGCAGCTAAAAACCGTTACGATCCCGAGTCCGCCTGGCATCCAGCCCAAAAGGCTCTTTGCCCAATCGGTGAGGCGTTTGGAAATCCCGCCAAAATCCATTAGATTTCCTACCAAGATGAACAGTGGAACCGCCAGAAGCGTAAAGGAATTCAGCCCATAAATCAAGCGCTGAGAAAGAGTAAGGATACTCATTCCATTGGTTGCAAGATATGCAACACCGGAAGAAATAATTGCAAATGCGACCGGAACTCCGACCAGCATTAGGCCAAACAAGATAATAAATACGAGTGTCATTCTGCAGTGCCCTCCTTCTTTTCCGCTTTATCAGAAAGATAGACCGCAATCTGCACAATGGCCTGAAACATCAGAAGTGCACCGCTTACGGCTACCGACAAATTGATTACCCACATCGGGATCGACATGGCCGTACTGACGTTTGTGCGGGAGCGATAAGATACAATCACTCCGGAATAAAGCATCAAAGTGCCGTCAATCAAAATAATTGCCTCTATTAGGATATTGACGGCTTTGCGTGCCTTGCCGTGAAGAAGGTCCAGAATCACCGTCACAGTCGCATGTCCGCCATCCTCAATCAAAAGAGATGCGCCGATTAGATGCATCCAAACAAATAGATATCTCGCCAATTCTTCTGTCCACGAAAGCGAATTATTCAGCACAAAGCGGAAGAACACCTGCATAACGCATGCGAAAACAAGCACTACAAACATTCCGATTCCCGTATAGCTGACCGCTTTATTAATCGTATGAGAAACGCGTTTTAACCCTTTCATTTACATTTCCACCCCTTCTCATTCTGATCAGAATTTCTGATTTTCGCGCTACCCTGCAAAAGCCCTTTCAAAATCATCATTTGCTTTCAACTTCCTTTTCAAGATCCGAAACCCATGTTCCGCCAATATAAGATTCCATTTTTTGATAGACGGGCTTTGCAGCTTCCTGAAAGGCCTTTGAATCCACCTCATTGGTAGGAACTACGGTCATTCCTTTAGAGATCAGATCCTTTTCCATCGTTTCCGCAGAATCATCATTGTTTTTGCGAACGGTAGCAACGGCTTCTTGTGCAGCTTCGCGGATAATCTGCTGATCCTCTTCAGAGAAAGATTCCAAAACTCTGCTCGAAATACAGATCGGCAAAGGCGAATAAAACAAATTCACATTATTGATGTATTTGCTGACATCCGGGAACCCATTTGTATACAGCACGCTTAACGGTGCATCGCACCCATCAATGGTTCCCTGCTGTAAAGCAGTCAAAACCTCGCTCCATGCCATCGGGGTCGCGTTGACGCCCAGCGCAGCATAAGCCGCAAGATATGTTTTTGTCTCCATGCAGCGAATTTTCATTCCCGCAAGATCGGACGGCTCCTTAATGCTTCTTTTGCCCGTAGCCAGCTGACGGAACCCACCTTCGGACCATCCCAGAACTGTTACGCCTGCACTCTCTACATTTTTTGCCAGCTTCTGTCCATAATCGCCGTCCAAAATCTTTCTTGCCTGTTTGGAATCGGAAAAGATAAACGGAAGATCCAAAGCTCCGTTTGCCAAAACATAGGTAGAAACATATGCGTTTGTCATAACGGCCATATCACAGGTGCCAATCTGCATTCCTTCCCACATTTCCGGTTCCGAACCAAGCTGACTGCTCGGATAATCGTTCACCGTAATGCGCCCCTGTGTTTTTTCTTCCACGACTTCTTTAAACTTCTGCGCAGTGAGCGCATAAGGATCATTTGGATTCGAAGCAGTCGTATAGCCGATGCTGAGTACTGTTTTCGGAGCAGAACTTGTTTCTCCACATCCGACCAAACTAAGCACCATAGCAGATACCAAAACTGCGGCAATGAAACGTTTCATTTTCGATTTTCCCCCATTTCTACTCTAACCCTAAAATAACCTCCGGAACATTATGAATTAAATCCCGGATCTCAGAATTCTTCAATCCTTGTTCCAGCAGCGCACAAACAAACCGATGCATTTCGATCGTGGGATGCGGACTTCCTTTTTGTCCACGATCTGTTGTAATAAATGCACTGCTCGAGCCAATTCGGCGAATGGTACTCACCATTTGCTCGATCGATACGGATTTCTGAACGACATTAAGCCAAACCTTTTCAATGAAAACCCCTTCTTTAGCAAGTTCCTCCTGAATTTCCGCCGGAACGATCGTACGGGAAAACTCCGGATGTGTCAAAACCATGCGAACGCCTCTGCGTCTTCCTTCTTTGCAGAGAATAACGGATTCTTCCGGACTTAAATGCCCACTTGCCAGCGTTGCATCATACCGTTTAACAACATCCATAATCTCATAGACACAATTCTTAAGATGACCTTTCTGGTCAAGAATCGTAATTCCTGGGCGATCAAAAAAATCTCCCGACATATTTCCAAAAGTCAAACTGTTGGCCGCATCCCGTGTTGGCATCCAGATAATCTTCGCACCAAATCTGAGCGCGTTTTCCACCGCGTAAACATTTAACCCTCCTACGGGCCAGTTTAACGCAACGGCACCATACGCCTTTGCTCGAGCGTTCCCATATTGATTAACCAAGATAGCACGGGCAACTGTTGATTCATAGTGACTCTTTAAAACAACTCCTTTCATTCCCGCTTGGCTAGCTTCTGCTACCAACTGAAAACAATCCAGCGACCGCGGAAACACCGAGGGTAATGTATGAATATGTAAGTCATACCCTCCCTTCATTAGTTCACTTGCTTTATCATCAAAATTTTTCACACCTATCTGCTTCCTCCATTATGGAATCTATTCCCAAAGAAGCAGGAGGCCGGCCTGATTCTTGCTTTGTTGGCTAAAGTATAGCATCGCGTTTTAACAAGGTAAAACAAGTATTTTCAGAATATTCACAAGAAATCCCTTGTTCATTCGTTTCCATTTAGTCCATATTTTATATAATAAATAGTAAATATAGGATTTTTGTGAAATTTGTTTTCAATGCTTTCGTATAATATTGCTGTAATTTTCTCATGATATTTATTGATTATTTTTTTTAAAGCATTTCATTTTTCGTTTGTGAAAAATAATTGCCTAACAAACAGTACAAATATTTGTATACTATGATTAGTTTCCTCTCGGATCATTTTAAAAGCTCTTTCTATTAGTAGCTACCACTTTTTGCAGGAGATCTTTTTGGACAGAAAAGCACAAAATTTTTCTAATGTTCAAAAAAATGTCAAAAACCATTGACATCACATTTGAATATACTTATAATAAGTAAGATTCGGTAGGTGAGGTTTTTGCAGGGATATGGATTGTTGCCGCAGAGTGGTGGAGACACCATGGAGAAGGTTGGAGCAGGCTATATCGAACCTAAGGTGTAGCATAATACAGTTTCACTGCCCTGCAAAGCTAAAGCTCAAACGAAGAAGTCAGAAGTGTTTTTTTACACTCCCATATATTCTTGACCGAATATATGGGAGCTTTTTATTTTTTTAACATGTTTTGACATCTTTAAAATCGAAGATAATTTTTGATTCAAACGGAGGTGAGAAGAATGGACTCTGGGAGTAGCAGCGGCACAGTCCCCGACGGATGGCCTACAGCAAAAATGGAAACAATAAAAGAATCAAACCATGATTTCATTCTTCTCTGTATCTAGTCCTCCGTCTTATAAAAAGTGCCATACTTCCTCCTTTTAGCACATGCCAATCTAAAGAAATGGAGGTACGAGCGATGAAAAAAAATTCAAAAACAGTTTTAACCAAAAAAAGTCTTTCCATGGCAGATTCGTGTAGTACAGAAGTTAAAAATCGTCTTTTATTTGCTTCGACTCACGATGAAGCAGAAGTCCTGCAAACGCTTGGTACCGGGACTAATGGATTAAACGACGAAGAGGTTGAATCCGCAAGAAAATCTTTTGGCAGCAACATCGTCATGCATAAAAAGAAACAATCTCTTTTTAAAAGAATTTGCAGCGCTTTTATCAATCCTTTTACAGCGATTTTGTTTGCGCTTGCCATTATCTCGGTGTTTACTGATATTCTTTTTACAGAACCCAGTGAACAAAATTATACAACCGTCATTATTATCGTAACGATGGTAATGATTTCTGGAGTCCTGCGCTTTATTCAGGAAACTAAAAGTGGAAACGCAGCTGCAAGCCTTTCCAAAATGATCCATACAACGACTTGCGTCGAGCGGCAGGAATCCGGCAAACAGGAAATCCCCCTGGAAGATGTGGTGGTCGGCGATTTCGTTTACCTTTCCGCCGGTGATATGATTCCAGCCGATCTGCGGATTCTCTCAGCAAAAGACTTGTTTATCAGCCAATCCGCCCTAACCGGGGAAAGCCAGCCAGTTGAAAAATATGGAGCTCCTGTAAGTGAACAGAACTCCTTGACAGAAATTTCGAACCTTGCTTTTATGGGAAGCACCGTGATCGGCGGAAGCGCCAAAGCTGTTGTAATTGCTACCGGGAATGATACCATGCTTGGTCGCATTGCAAAAAGTCTGACGGAAAAACCACCAAAAACCAGTTTTGAAAAAGGGGTCAACTCTGTTTCATGGGTTCTTCTTCGGTTTATGCTGGTTATGGTACCGATTGTCCTTTTCATTAATGGATTTACAAAGGGCGACTGGCTTAAAGCATTTTTATTCGCAATTTCCGTTGCTGTAGGTCTTACACCGGAAATGCTGCCCATGATTGTGACTACCTGCCTTGCAAAAGGTGCTGTCGCAATGAGTCAAAAAAAAGTAATCATCAAAAGTCTGAATTCCATCCAGAATTTAGGCTCTATCGATTTGCTCTGCACCGACAAAACCGGAACTCTCACACAGGATCGTGTGATTTTAGAGTCCCATCTGGATGTTGAGGGCAATGAAGATTCCCGCGTACTGCGCCATGCTTTTTTAAACAGCTATTTTCAAACAGGGCTCAAAAATCTGATCGATCTTGCAATTATCTCCAAGCAGAATGAATTAGAGCCTGTCCCCATCGAAAAAGACTATCGGAAAGTGGATGAAATTCCATTTGACTTTAATCGTCGTAGAATGAGCGTTGTGGTCTCGGATAAAAGCGGCAAAACGCAAATGATTACAAAAGGTGCCATTGAAGAAATGCTCAAATGCTGTTCTTATGCCGAGCTTCACGGGACAGTGGAGCCGCTGACAAAAGAAGTTCGCTCGTTTGTTATTTCCAAATCTGACGAACTAAACGCTTCGGGCATGCGCGTCATTGCAGTCGCGCACAAAACAAATCCTGCTCCAGTCGGTGAATTTTCGGTAGCAGACGAAGACAACATGGTCTTGATCGGCTTTCTTGCCTTTTTAGATCCTCCAAAAAAAACAACAGCCAAAGCGATCCGCGCCCTTAACGAACATGGTGTTGCCGTTAAAATTCTGACCGGAGACAATGAAAAAGTCACCTGCAGCATCTGCCGTCAGGTAGGAATTCCAGACAATCGTATGCTTCTAGGAGAAGATCTCGACAACATGACGGACGATGAGCTTGCCCAAAAAGCAGAAAAAACGATGGTCTTTGCAAAGCTGTCTCCCACTCAAAAAGCGCGTGTGATTCAAATTTTCCGGGATAATGGCCATGTCACCGGATATATGGGCGATGGCATCAACGACGCTGCCGCTATGAAAGTCGCCGACGTAGGCATTTCTGTTGATACTGCTGTAGATATCGCAAAAGAATCTGCGAATGTTATTATGTTGGAAAAAGACTTGATGGTTTTGGAAGACGGAATCATCGAGGGAAGAAAAACATACGCGAACATGATAAAGTATATCAAAATGACTGCTTCTTCTAATTTCGGAAACATGTTTTCCGTTTTGGCAGCCAGTGCGTTTCTTCCTTTCCTTCCAATGGCTTCTATTCAGCTATTATTGCTGAATCTGATTTATGATATCTCCTGCACCGCCATTCCTTGGGATAATGTAGATCGGGAATATCTGCAAAAGCCGCGGAAATGGGATGCTTCTTCTATCAGCAAATTCATGCTCTGGATTGGCCCCACCAGCTCGGTATTTGATATTGTCACGTATCTTCTCATGTATTTTTTCATTTGCCCTATGGTCTGCGGCGGGCAGCTCTTCCAGCAGATCACGGACCCTTCTTTAAAATTACTTTATATCTCGACTTTTCAGTCCGGATGGTTTGTGGAATCCATGTGGAGCCAATCTTTGGTAGTCCATATGATCCGCACTCCTAAAATTCCATTTCTACAAAGCCGTGCTTCTGCGCCTGTGCTGTCTCTAACGGCATTTGCTGTTTTAACGGCAACACTGATCGTGAGTACTCCTTTGGGAACATTTTTAGGATTTTCTCCCCTTCCTCCAATTTATTTTGCATGGCTTTCCGCGATTGTTCTCGGTTATATGATACTCGCGACCATTGTCAAAAAATTATATATTAAAAGATATGGAGAGCTACTTTAAGGTATATTTCAGAATAAGAAAGCCCACGCGAATTTCGCGTGGGCTTTCTTATAATCAAATTAGATCAATAAAAACAAATTTAACGATATTTCCGTCGATACAATCAGCTGTTTTCTAAGACACAGAATTCTTTTAAGAACTCATCTCCCAGAGAAACTTCCGTCTTTTCTCCGTTCGCCATATTCTTAATCATGACCCGGCCGCTCTCGATCTCATTATCGCCTAAAACCAGACTGAACCGTGCCCCAATTTTATCGGCATACTTCATCTGTGCCTTGAGCCCGCGCCCAATCTCATCAAATTCTGCATAAAGGCCGGATTCCTTGCACTTCTGTGCCAGAAGGAATGACTTCTCCCGCGCTGCATCCCCAAGAGACGCTAAGAAAAGATCGCAGCGTTTTTTGGGTGGAAATTCAACTTTCTGCTCTTCCATCGCAAGGATTACGCGTTCGAGTCCCATTCCAAATCCCAATGCAGGTGTTGGAGTTCCTCCCATTTCTTCTACAAGTCCGTTATAACGTCCGCCGGCACAAATCGCCATTCCTTTATAGAGAAATTCAAAGACGGTATTTGTATAGTAATCTAATCCGCGGACAATAGAAGGATCAACGGTATAAGAAATCCCCATTGCCTCCAGTGCATGCTTTACGCCATCAAAATGTCTCTGGCAATCTTCACAAAGGAAATCTAAAATCTTTGGCGCATTTGCTGCGATCTCTTGGCATTTTTTCTCTTTGCAGTCCAAGATCCGCATAGGATTCCGTTCAAGACGAGACAAACAGGTTTCGCATAGTTCTTCTTTGCGGGCAGAAAAATATTCTTTCAGTGCCTTTGTATAAGCCGCCCGGCAAGTAGGGCACCCAATGGAATTAATTGCAAGCGAAATGCCGGCAATTCCGAGTCTTTGCAAAACAGAATATCCCACACCGATCACTTCGGCATCCGAAAGTGGGGAATTGGAACCAAACATCTCGATCCCAAACTGATGAAATTCCCGCAGTCTGCCTTTCTGCGCTTTTTCATAGCGATAACAGCTGGTCAGATAATAAAACTTTTGCGGCATTCCGGCAGAAAGCAAGCCATGCTGCAAAAAAGCACGCACCGCACCAGCTGTTCCCTCCGGGCGAAGGGTAATGCTGCGGTTGCCTTTATCTTTAAATGTATACATCTCTTTTTGTACCACATCGGTAGTTTCCCCAACACTGCGCAAAAAAAGTTCTGTATGTTCAAAAACCGGTGTGCGAATCTCCGAAAATCCATTCTTTTCGGCTTCGTTTCGTGCAACCGATTCTACGATCTGCCATTTTTCGCTCTGGCCCGGCAAGATATCTTCTGTTCCGCGAGGTACCTGCGTAATCAGTTCCATAAGAATTTTCCTCCTGAATCATTTCAAAAGCCATCAAAAGCTATCCGAGCTCTTGGGCCTTGATCTCAAATAAAAATGTTATTTTTTATTATACCATAAATTGACCGCTCCGAAAACTACTTTTCTCTAAAAGAAAAGCAGAAATCCCGCCCTGCCGGAGAGATACGGCAAAGGCGGGACTTTTTTAATGATTCGCACAAAGAGACCCACTGATAAAATCAGTGGGAAGGATTTACAATATTGCGCCAATCCAAATCGCCGCGCTCCAAACCATGAATCAAAACTTCCGCCGTTGCAATATTCGTAGCGACCGGAATATTATGAGTATCACAGAGACGAAGCATATTATTATCGTTGGGTTCATGTGGCTTTGCAGAGAGCGGATCTCTAAAAAACAACAGCATATCCACTTCATTGCAGGCAATTCGAGCAGAAATCTGCTGATCTCCACCCTGACTTCCGCTTAAAAAACGTTGTATTTTAAGGCCGGTCGCATCGCTGACCAGCTTTCCTGTCGTGCCGGTAGCACATAAATCGTTACGGCTTAAAATCCCGCAGTATGCAATACAAAACTGAACCATCAATTCTTTTTTTGCATCGTGTGCGATCAATGCAATATTCATTTTTAAACACTCTCCTATATCATTATTTTTTTCGATACTTTTAAAACTTTTGCAAAGGCGGCAGCGGAACCTCATGTCCCTCTAGCCGCATGGCAAGTCGAGCAAAAGCTAACGCTGCAGGGCATTTCTGCGGAGGCAATTTCCGCACCGCTGCTGCACGAAGCTCCACATCTTCCGGAATGACTGCAATCAGCTGGATTCCAGTCTGGTCAATCATATCATCTACATCGGTAAAAAATCCCGATTTTCGGAAAAAAGAAGATGAAAACCGATTGATCACAAGCCTTTGTTCCGTTATGCCTGCTTCTAAAAGCTGCTCACGGGTTTTAAAAGAAGCCAATGTGCAAACTTTATCCGGTGTACTGACTACTAAGGCTCTGTCTGCTGCCGAAACAGCACTGCGAAAACCTGCCCCGATCCCTGCAGGGCAGTCAATCAGCACATCATCAAAATAACATGCGATTGCACCGATCAGCTCCCTCATGATTTCAGGGCTAACTAAGTCTTCTTCCCGAAATGGAGCCGGCATCAAATAAAGACCATCCTGATAAGAGCTGGGATAGATCGCTTGTGCAGGTGTAGCAGTACCGGAAACCACATCGGAAAGATCAAAGACCTGCTCCTGTGCAATATTGAGAAGCAAATCAAGGCATCCCAGCCCTGCATCACAATCAACCAGAAGCACCCGACGCCCTCTTGCTGCCAATGCCAGACCAACATGCGCTGTTGTGGTGGATTTCCCTGCGCCACCTTTTCCCGATGTAATAACTGTTACTGCTCCCATATTAAAAACCTCATTTTCATAGTATCACAAGACTCTTAAATAGTCAATTTTTTTATCTAAAATCAACAGATATTTGTTAATACAAGCTAAAATACAGTCAAAATAACTGTTTTTAATTCTGTCTCCAGACTTTTTTTAACAAATTTATGATTGAAAGTATGCGTCAAAAATATCTTTTGCGATATTTTGAGCATAACTGCCTGTTGCGCCATGCGGCAACACCACCGCCACAGCGATTTGAGGATTATCATAAGGCGCATAGGCGATAAACGTAACATTATCGCTGCCGTTTGTTTCTGCCGTTCCGGTTTTTGCGGCAATCGCAATTTTATAATTAGAAAAGAGTGTTCTTGCAGTACCGGAGGTCACAACTTCTCTCATTCCTTCCTGTACTGTCTTCAGATTTTCCGCAGAAAGATAACTATAATCAGAGTTATCAACAAGTGTCTCTCCTTCTGTTGAAGAAACCGTATTCTGACGGCTATAATCGGTTACGTGATCAACCAAATGCACTTTTTTTCGAGTTCCATTATTTGCAATCGTTGCAACATAATCGGCAAGTTGAGCGGGAGAAAACTGATTGTCACTCTGCCCAATCGCCGCCTGCACGGTATCGCCGTCATACCAGGTTCCACCCGCAGCAGTTCTGGATTCCGGGCCGGCAAGCGTTCCCTCCGTCTCATCGATCTCCACTCCGGTTTTTACTCCGAGTCCCAATTTTTTCGCATATAGATCCATGCTTGTAATACCCAAGCGATAGCCGGTCTCGCAGAAAAACACATTGCAGGACTGTGCCAAGGCAGAACGAACATCCATAGGACCATGCCAACCCATACAGGTTATAATCAAACTCGGTTTAAAACGATCATAAACATGATTGCAGACAATTTTCGTTGTATCCGTAATGGCACCTTCCTGCAAAGCTGCCAGTGCAACGCACGGTTTAAAGATAGAACCGGGGGTAAACGCGCTTCCGAAAGCCCTATCGACCTGCGGATTGGTAGCATCTTTTAAAAGGGAATCAAAATAAGAAGATTTGCTGTATTGAGAAAGATCATAAGTCGGATAGCTTGCAGCAGCCAGCACCGAAAAATCAGAAACTCTCAATGCTACCACTCCGCCGCCGACACAGTCTTTGGCCGTGGCATGCGCTGCCTGTACATTTTTTGCGAGTGAATCGGCGGCAGCTTTCTGCACTTTAGAATCAACGGTAAGAAATACGGTATTTCCCGCTTGTGGCTCTTTGGTCACAGTCTCCTGCTGAACTTCTCCGTTGCTATTATACTCAATTTTCTTTTCTCCTGCAGAGCCCCGCAGTGTAGACTCCATCGCAGCCTCGATTCCAAATTTTCCGATTGTATCATTCAGCGTGTATCCTTCTGATTTTAAAGACTCATACTGCTTCTCAGAAAGTGCCCCCAGATTGCCTAAAATATGGGGCATCAAAGTTGGCTCCGGATATTTCCGGACCGACGTGATCTGTGTAGATACACCTGGCAAATCATCGCTGTTTTCGCTGATGATCGCTACCGTTTCCTGACTGACCTTGCTGGAAAAAATATATGGAACCCCCAGAGAAAATCCGCTCATTGTCATTCCGTAACGCACCGACAAGATATCGCGCAACTGCTCAGGAGTATACTCTGAAGCATCATTTCCGCTCCCCGCGAAATATCGTTTTGAAAGTGCGTCAATACAAGTTTGCGGATCGGCATCTTGTCCTACTTTCAAGAACTGATCGGATTTTAAATATGTAAGTTCATCTTCCGCACCTGCTTGAAACTCGTATTCCCCGTTTTGATATAAAATGGGCAAAGTATCATTCCATGATTCTCCGCGCATTTTTAAAAGTGAAATCAGTTTTCCTGTAATTTTATTAATCGACGCCGCCGACATTTCTCCCAAATTAAACCGGATTTCGTAAGAAATTTGATTGGTTGCCAGCCCGACCCCATTAATATCCACAATTTCTCCCCGGGCAGTGGGAATCGTTTGTGTTGTGCTGACCGACTGTTCCGCAAGGGCCGAAAGCTCTTGTCCATCCACAAACTGCCACTGTATCAACCGAACGGCAAAAATACCGCAGGCTAAAAGAAGAAGTCCCATGCAAACTTTTTTTCTGGACAACTGTTTTTTCCACAACCTCAAGTGATCCCACTTCCTTTCCGAAATTTTTTATTTTATTAAGTATCAGCCGGCGCTCTCAGCCTTGTCGCTAAAAACCGATTCAGATAATAAAGAGGCACTGCAAATACCGCCGTATAAAGAGTCCGCGGCAAAAGATGGTAAAGTAGCAGATACCCGCTCTCTGAACTTCCCGGAAAGAGAGCGGTAAAAATCCACTGTAAAAGGGCCAAGATCCCTCCCAGTACCAAAGTGGAAACGACAGCGCTCAAAAGGTTTGTCTTTAAAAATTCACTGGCGAGAAAGCTCACGCAATATCCGCCAATCGCGATCTCTAAGGCT
Organism: Caproicibacterium sp. NSD3; assembly: GCF_053613275.1. NCBI lineage: Bacteria > Bacillati > Bacillota > Clostridia > Eubacteriales > Oscillospiraceae > Caproicibacterium > Caproicibacterium sp. NSD3. The sequence goes on along the minus strand of NZ_CM132119.1, from coordinate 117,489 downwards.
TTTGCTCCCAAAAAACTGCCGCTGCCAAAATCCATCAGCAATCCGCAAAAAAGGCCGCAGACCATCGCAGGCACTTCCTTTTCAAAGAAAGCTACTGTAACCACTGCCGGAATCAGAAGTATCGGCAGGGAATGAGATATTTCCGGAAAAAGTCCTGGAACCTGCTGCAGCAAATACAATAGCAAAAATTCGGCACCATAAGCCATCCCCCGCAAAATGCCCGCCCGCCTCATGAGTTCCCCCCTGAGGAAGCTGTATCTTCACCGGCTGCACTTTTTCCTGCAAAATTGGTGACCACCATCACATCTTTTGGGTTTTTCAAATCTACCGCAGGCTGTACAAGTGCATAAAGGGAGGCGTCTGATTCACTTCGGCTGACAGACTTCACTGTTCCCACCGTCAGATTTCTGGGGAAAAGCCCGCCGAATCCGCTCTCTACTGCAAGGCCGCTGGTAACAACCAAGTCGCCCTCCTGCACCTTTGTGGTGGAATCCAGATAATTCATTCGAAGATATCCTTCGTCTGCCGATTGGACCGTACAGCTCATAATTCCTGTTTCCTGCGTTTGGCTGTCACGGGCGCCAAATTTTGCATCCGCATGGAACAGCGTTGTCACACGGCTGGAAGTGGGGAACACCTCGCTCACCCAACCGAGAAGCCCTGCATCTGTTATGACCGGGTCATTTTTTGAAACGCCGTCTCTAGACCCCTGATCAATCGTGATGCTTCCATAGAGATCATCCGGATCTTTTGCAATCACTTCTGCCGCCAAAAGCTGATAATCCTGATTTTCTTCTTTAAGCCCCAGATATTTTTTATATTCTTCGTTCTCTCTTTTGAGCGTATCATAATTGATAAGCTGACGGTTCAAATCATTGATCTGCGCCTTAAGGTCTTCATTTTCGCTGAGAAGATCTTCTTTTGAGGCTCCTGTTTCCTCTGCATTTGCAGTAATCTGCTCCGACAAAGCAGCACTGACCCGCTGCATGGGCATCAAAAGCAAATTGACAGCTCCTCCAAAACCGCTGGAACTAAACGCGGCGGTAGAGAGCATCAAACAGCCCATTAAAACACATACCATTAGAAGTTTTCCGAGACTCTTTTTATGAGATCCTTTTTTCAACTCCGCCGCCTCCTTTTTTCATCATAAAAGTCGGAAAAAGAAAAGCAGAAAAGATCAGCGGATCCTTGTTTGTCCGAAATCTTTCTGCTTTTTCGAATTTTCATTCTTTCGAATCATTCGGCTCACTTTTCTTCGGCTCCGGCTGCTCCTGCCGTCCTGCCTGCTCAATTCCCTGCAAACGCATTCCTGCACCCAGCGCCACACAATCCAAAGGGGCATCCGCAATCCGAACCGGCAGGGAAGTCTCTGTTTTGATTAATTCGTCGATCCCCCGCAGCAGTGCGCCGCCGCCTGTAAGTGTGATTCCATGGTCAATGACATCTGCCGCAAGCTCCGGTTCCGTTTTCTGCAGCGTATTGCGAACCGCATCAATAATCTCAGAGAGCGGGTCAGAGATTGCCTCGCGAATTTCAGGAGCTGTAATCGTGATATAAGCGGGCAGACCATCCGCAAGATTTCTCCCTTTGACCTTCAGCGAAAGGCCATTTGATTCCTCCGTAGGATAGGCCGAACCGATCTGCAATTTTAATTCTTCCGCTGTACGCTCGCCAATCAAAAGATTATATTTATTTTTAACATATTGGCTAATGGATTCATCAAATTTATTTCCTGCTACTCGAACACTGGTACTTGTAACAATATCTCCAAGAGAAATCACCGCAACTTCACTTGTCCCACCGCCGATATCCACTACCATAGAACCGATCGGGTCCATCACCGGCAGCCCTGCACCCATCGCAGCAGCCATCGGTTCCGTCATAATTTCTACCTGACGCACACCGGCATCCGCCATCGCATCTTCCACTGCACGGCGCTCTACCCCGGTAACGCCGGAAGGCACACAAATCACGATTTTAGGCTTGGAAAAATGAGAAGGCTTCCCCAAAGTTTCCTGAATAAAATGTTTAAGCATGGTCGCGGTAATGTCAAAATCCGCGATGACGCCGTCATGAAGCGGACAGACAGCCTCAATGGTATCCGGTGTACGGCCGATCATTTCCCGTGCTTTTTCTCCGACTGCCAGCACAACGTCGCTTTCGACGTCAACTGCAACAACCGACGGCTCTCTTAATATAATTCCCTTGCCTTTTCCATAAACAAGCGTATTGACCGTACCAAGATCAATCGCAATATTTTTCAAGCGCATAATTTCGTGAAGCTCCTTTCCCTTATCCTACTTTTCCGGATGGATTCCAACCTTTTTCAGAATCCTATGAATTTTTCCAAGCGGAAGTCCAACCACACTGGTAAAACTTCCATCAATTCGTTTGACAAAAACGGCGCCGCGCCCCTGAATTCCATATCCGCCTGCTTTATCCATGGGCTCGCCCGAAGCGACATAAGCTTCGATTTCTTCCGGTTCAATCCGATAAAATTCCACACTCGTACAATCTTTATCTTCATAAATCTCGTTGTTTGCAACCAAGCAAAACCCCGTATAGACCTGATGCACCTGCCCGGAAAGCAGCTCGAGCATCTTTTTTGCCATTTCGGGGGTTTGGGGCTTCCCGAGAATTCTTCCTTTAAAAGCCACCAGCGTATCTGCAGCAAGGACTACATCTCCAGGATGCTGTTTCGCAACTGCGATCGCTTTTCGGCGTGCCAGTTGTTCCACCCGCTGCATAGGAGGGGTGCCATGCGGGCAGGCTTCATTTACCTGCGCGGGGACTACCTCAAAATCATAGCCTGCCTGATGCAGTAAATCAGAACGTCTTGGAGAAGAAGAGGCCAGTATGAACATCAAAAAGTACTCCTTTCAGGATGAAATTGTAAAAAGAATTTTTTCCTTTACAATTCGTTTTTATTCTAAATGATAAAAATCGAAAATCCGGTCGAATATTTTCTATTTTATCTTTCTATTTTATTCTTTATTCTCGAATCTTAATATGCGAGTAAACAAGAATTCCAACCAAAATCAAAATTGCCTGTAAAACATTAATGTTGACGGTAAGTCCAAAGGTAAACTTTAAAACATAAAGATCAACAACCGTCGGTTCCAATCCAAAGCTGGCTCCGGCCCCAAGAAAGGAAATCCACGGAATGGCAAGTGCTGAATCTCCGCCGACTTTTCCGAGTACGATCGCCAAAAGCAATATCACTATCAAAAGGATTGTGCGTAATAATTTTTTCTTCATAACAAATGATGGAACTCCTTAAAATATGATTAAAATCTGCCAAAACCGTATTTTCAGACAGAAGTTCCCGTAGAACCAAACCCATGATCTCCGCGGACGGTCTCGTCTAGTTTCTCTCTAAATTCCGGCTCGAGCATCAAAACCGGGAGCACTAAAAGCTGTGCAAAGCGCTCATTCGGTGCGATGGTCCACGGCTCGCTGCCAACATTACAAAGCCCGACGATCAGCTCTCCGCGATAGTCGGAATCAATGACACCAACACTGTTGGAGGGGGTAATCCCATGACGAACGCCTAATCCGCTGCGCCCGCAGATCAAACCAACACTATTTTCCGGCAAAGCTACCGCTACACCTGTAGAAATCCGGCAAAGCGCTCCCGGCGCAATCGTGACCGGTTCTTCCATACAGGCATAAAGATCCAGCCCTGCAGAATCTTTGGTTCCTCTGGTAGGCAAGATCGCCTGTTCGTTTAATTTTTTAAATACCAGTTTCATAAAACACCTCGATAAGATAATCCACGGGTCAGCGCACCCAAAATCGGCTTATCCTCTTTTAAATGCGCCAAAATGTTGCATTCTTCCTCTAAAGTTTCCGTTGTAAAACGTACAGAAACAAAATCCAAATTGGAAAGCTCTTTTTGCCTGCCAAGAAGCGAAAGCGGGACCGAATTATAAACTTCACTGCATGCTCCTACACAGCTGACCGGAAACTCGATTTCTTTGCGGTCAACAAGTGTCCGCGGGTTTCCGCAGCCACCCCACGGATTTTTTCTTCCCGGACAGCCGCCGTTTGCGATTGGGCAGCACCGAGTCAGCATCAGTGGCTGCCGTCCGTAAACCATCGTTCCCCGGGGAAGTTGTCCCCCTAAGCTGCATGCCTGCTGCAAAGAAAGCTCAAAGCTCAATTCCGTATCGCAGAGCCCCTCTTCTTCCAAAAAGTTGAGTGCTTGTGTATTAAAAACATTCAGCGAATATCCGCCGTGAATTCTCATTCCTTCTTCTTGTGCCAATGCCACTGCATTGAGTGTTCCCGCAAAGACATCCGGAATTCCGATTTCTTTCGCTTTCTGTAATTCTTTTCTCAACTGTTCTTCGATCCCGAACATTCCCCGGGGAAGCTCAATCCCCACTCGAAAGCCCCGTTTTTGCAGAGCAGTAAGTGTCTCCTGCGGCACACCGCACGGAACATAGATCAATTCACAGCAATCTGCTTCCTGCGGAACTTCACCGGTCGGAAAATGTGCCCGAAAAGAAACCTTTTCCGCGTGATGGGGCGTTTTTTGAGGAAATCTATATTCAAACGGAATTTTAGGAACATCCGCTCTCTCATCAAGTAAAATTTCAAGGGTTTGCCGCCGCAAAGCATTGAGCTCTTTCATTGGGACGGAAAGGCCATCCTCAATCTCGGTGGAAATCTTTTTAACAAAGAAGGGGGAACCGCCCGTTTTACAAAGCTGCTCTTTGCAGCGTTCTTCAGAAATTGCTTTTATCTTTGCATCTTCCGGGATAGGCCCATCCACTTTTGCCCGATGCCCATTTTCATCCTCTGCTAAAAGAGTCATCGGAAAGTTCTTCTTGATTTGAAGAGAAAAAGAAACCGGCACGCGCGGATATTCCCCTTTATAAAGCTCATGCAGTTCTGGAAAAACTGCCTTTGCTTTTTGGGAATCTTCCGGCTGCCTTGTTCCGAACATGGAACGGTCACGCCTGCCATCCGGAAATCCGGTTGTAAAACCACCTCTCGAAAAGACCTGCTCCAAATCAGTTTGGAGCTCCTGCGGAATTTTCTCTCCGTCTGCTGCCAATCGGCAGGCACGGGAAGAGGCCGCAACATATTCAGGGCGCTTCATGCGTCCTTCTATTTTAAGGCTCATCACACCGGCTTTTGTTAAATCAGAGACCCGCGAAATCATGGAAAGATCTTTTAAACTCAAATCGTGTCCGGTTCCACCCGGTGCAGAAAACGGCAGCCGGCAGGTTTGTGCGCACTGTCCTCGGTTTCCGCTGCGGGAACCAAGCATGGCACTGAAATAGCACTGTCCGGAAACACTCATGCACAGGGCACCATGCACAAATGCCTCCAGATCGATCTGCGGATTTTCTTTTTTACAGGCGACAATTTCCGAAAGGCTCATTTCTCTCGAGAGCACCACTCGCTCAAATCCAATCTTTTTACAGAATCGGACTCCCGCGGGAGTATGGATACTCATCTGCGTACTCGCATGAAGCGGCAAATTGGGACAGCATCTTCTAAGAAGATAAAGAAGCCCCAAATCCTGCACCAAAACGGCATCTACCGGCAAAGAGCAAGCAAACTCCACAAGTTCCAGCGCCTGCGGCAATTCTTCTTCCTGTAGCAATGTATTGACGGTTAAATGAACTCGTACTCCTCGCTGATGACAAAGTTTAACCGCTTCTGAGAGTTCATCTTTTGTAAAATTCTGAGCGCCTGCCCGCGCAGAAAAGCTCTGCGCACCAAGATATACCGCATCGGCGCCGCCTCGTACTGCGGCAATCAGGGTTTCCATTTTTCCGGCGGGTGCAAGAACCTCAGGTTTTATCATGCTTGTCCTCTTTACTATCTTTAGAGTCTGTTTTTTGGAACAGGTTTACAAAGCCTTCCTGCTCCGGTGTCTCCTCATTTGTCTTTGTATAGGCCCCGGTTCGCTGAATCGGGGCATTGGCTCGAGGAGCGGGCTGGTCAATCGGTTTTTCGCCCAAACGGGCGCGCAGAGATGCAACCTCTTTTTTCAGCCGTCCAATCTCTTTTTGAGCTTCTTCCGCTTCTAGGCGGGCACGGGAAGTATCTGCCAGATAGTCCTTAATCTGAGCGCGCAGCTTTTCTGCATCAGCCGCAGCTTTTTTATAGTCATCACAGTACGAAAGCGCCGCCACCGTTGCGGTTACCGTTGCGGAAGCGTGTTCATTTTCTTGCGAAAGATGTTCGATCGTATCGGCAACTTCCTTTGCGATTCCTTTTACATAGGTTTCGCTGTCCATCGCTCCAACCACACATTCAATTCCGCAAATATTTAACCGGACACTGTTTTTGCTCATGAGAAGGCTCTCCTTTCCCAAAAATCCTACTCCTTTGCAAAGAAAAAATCCTTACAAAAAGATTTGCAGAAAAATCAGATTTTCACTGCCTACGGATGGTTTAATTGTATCACGGATCGTTCCCTCCGTCTAGTCTGCATGAATTTCAATTTTCTGTTTTTTTCTCTGCAAAAAGGGCCTTTTTAAGGACCTCCAGAATTTCGTCTCCGGGCTGCAATTTCAAGCTGACATACGGCTTTTCGCCGGCACCAACCAGCACTCTTCCCTTAAAGAGATCAGAGATTTCTCCGATCCACTTCATATTGAGCGTTTTGCTGTAAAAATACAAGCTGCCATTTTGTTGTTTAATCTCCGAAAAGCCCATTTTTCCTGCTTGATTGCGCAAAAGTGCCACTTGTATCAATCCGCCGACACTCTTTGGCGCATCCCCGTAACGGTCGATCAACTCGTCCGTCACATCCATCGCGTCCTCCTCACTGCGGATATCCGCAATGCGGCGGTACATTTCCAATCTGCCGGAAAGACTTTCGATATAGCTTTCCGGGATATGTGCCTCCACCTGCAAATCGACCACGCATTCTTCGTCTGTCTGAGGTGCTTCTCCCTTTTCAGCCGCGATTGCGTCCGAAAGCAGCTTTAAATACATATCATAGCCTACCGCTTCCATATGCCCATGCTGTTCTCCGCCAAGAATGGAGCCCGCTCCGCGAATTTCCAGATCCCGCATGGCAATTTTAAATCCGGAACCAAATTCTGTAAATTCCCGAATGGCCGAAAGCCGCTTCTGCGCAATCTCTGAGAGAACTTTATTTTTCCGGAAGGTCAGATAAGCATAGGCGCGCCTATTTGATCTTCCGACTCTGCCGCGAATCTGGTGCAGCTGCGAAAGCCCCATTCGATCTGCATTATCAATAATCAGGGTATTGACATTCGGCACATCTACACCGGTCTCAATAATGGTTGTGCAGACCAACACATCAATTTCATGGTCAATCAGTTGACGCCATTGCTCCGAAAGCTCCTGCTCACTCATCTTTCCGTGCCCGATCCCAATTCTAGCTTCGGGGATCCGCTGCTTTAAAGAAGCTGCCACCCGAGTGATTGAAGCCACGTCATTATGCAGCCAATAAACCTGCCCGCCGCGGCGAAGCTCCCGGCGCACCGCTTCTCCGAGTACTCCCGCATCATATTCCATCACATAAGTCTGTACCGGGTGACGGTCATGAGGGGCTTCTTCGATCACACTCATATCCCGTATTCCAGACATCGCCATATTGAGGGTACGGGGAATCGGCGTTGCCGAAAGGGTCAGCACATCGACATTGTTGCAAAGTTTTTTTAGCTTCTCTTTCTGTGCGACACCAAAACGCTGTTCCTCATCAATAATGACCAGCCCCAAATCTCGGAATTTTACATCTTTGCTGATCAATCTATGCGTTCCGATAATCAGGTCGACTTCTCCGCGCTTTAATTTCTGTAAAATTTCTTCCTGCTGCTTCGATGTGCGAAAACGTGACAGCAGTTCTATCGTGATAGGGAACCCTTCCATCCGTCTGGTCACCGTTTGATAATGCTGCCACGCAAGGATCGTAGTCGGCACCAAAAGGGCGCATTGCTTCCCATCTGTAACACATTTGAACGCTGCGCGCAATGCCACTTCGGTCTTTCCGAATCCCACATCCCCGCAGAGCAGCCGATCCATCGGCATAGGGCGTTCCATATCCTCTTTGATTTCTTCAATGCAGCGCAGCTGGTCCTGCGTCTCATCAAATTCAAAATGGGATTCAAAATCCCGCTGCCAGTCGGTATCTTTGGAAAAAGCATGCCCTTTGGCCTGCATTCTCTGGGCATAAAGCTTGATCAGCTCTTTTGCCATATCTTTTACGGCACTGCGCACTCGCGTCTTGGCTTTTTGCCAATCACTGCCGCCCAACCGGCTGAGCTTTACCGTGGAATCCTCTCTGGGCCCGATGTATCGGCTCACCAAATCGAGCTGCGTAACAGGCACATAGAGAATATCATTTTTAGCATAGCGGATTTTGATATAATCTTTGACAATTCCATGCGTATCAATTTTATGGATTCCGTCAAAGACGCCGATTCCGTGGATATCGTGTACTACATAATCCCCTACTGAAAGCTCTGAAAGAGAACTGATTGCCTGCCGGTTCGGATCTTTTTTGGTGCTTACGCGCTGCCGATTTCCCTGCATCAGTTTTCCGTGGGTGATGATTCCCAACGCGATCCCGGGCCATTCCATGCCCGCAGAGAGAGTTCCCGGCATCACTGTAATCATATTTTTTTGAACTTCTGTTGGTTCTTCGGAATAATAAGCCGGCATGTTAAGTGCTGCCAAATCAGAAGCAACTGTTTTTGCGCTGCGCTCGGTACCCGCTAGGATTAAACATGCCTCCCCTTGATGAAGCATCGCCGAAAGGTCCTCCTGCAAAAGCTCCATAGAGCCGCCCCAAGCCGCCAGCTGACGCGCTGTAAAATTCAAAAGGACGCGAAGCGGCACATCATAGCTGCCATGAGCAAAAACATCCAAGAATACGGAACTGCTGTTCTCCGCTTTAAAAAGCAGATCTTCATAGGAAATGGAAAATGAGTCAAGGGTGCGGCAGAGCGTTCCTTCTGCGAGATATGCTTTCAAATCTTCTCCCCACTGTGTGGTAAGCGCGCGCAGCCGCTCCTTTTGCCGCGCCGGCTCGCTTAAAAAGAGAAAGCCATCCTGCGGGAGATAAGAAAGCAGCGTTGCTTTCTGCGGATACAGAATCGGCAGAAATTTATCCATGCAGGAAAGTCGGATTCCATTCAAAAGCCCGTCAATCTGTTCTTTTAAAACTTCCTTTTGTTTTGGCGCTGCTTTTCCGCGCAGAGACGACATCAATTTTTGCAGAGTTTTCGCAAAAATTTTCGGATGGTCGGTTAAAGCTTCTACCGCCGGCACAACTTTCACCCGTTCAACAGAATCCGTACGTCTTTGAGTAACCGCATCAAAATGAGAGATGGTATCAATTTGGTCTCCCCAAAATTCAATTCGCAGCGGAGAAGCAGACTCCGGCGGATAAAGATCCAGGATTCCGCCGCGGCGGGAAAATTGCCCTGAGCCATCCACCTGTTCTGCCCGTTCATATCCGCAGGACAAAAGCAAAGATTCCAAAGATTCCGGAGAAACGTCCTCTCCGGAACAAAATTCTTTTGTATGATTTTTTAAAACTTCCGGCGGCAAGGTAAGCTGCAAAGCCCCCTCGATGCTGCAGACCAAAACCTTACAGGAACCTTCTGCAAAGCGAGAAAGCACCCCGATCCTCTGATGCTCATATTCGTGAGAAGCAGTTCCGCTGAGAAATGTAAAATCTCTTGCAGGATAAAAAAGAGTCTCGATCCCCAATGATACCAAATCGGACTGTAGACGATTTCCTTCACTTTCATCTCCGCAAACGACGATTGCCGGTTTTTCACTCTGTTCACAGAGGGCACTAATCAGTGCCGCCTTGTGAATTCCGGTAAGCCCCGTACAGGCAATCGGGGTCCTTTTCTCCCTTAAAGCTGTTATCAGAGCCGTGTATTCGGGAAGATTTTGAAAAGCATTGGTTAAAAGTTTCATAAAATTTGCTCCTGTTTTGCATTTTTAGGAAGAATACATTGTTTTTTGTCAAAATAAATGATATAATAATTTTATCTGTTCAAAAATTTAAAGTGCTAAATTAGCATTTTAATTTTTTTTTCAAATGAGGGGGTAAATAGAGTTATGAATCAAGAAACAAAAACCCGCAGCAGCTTTTCCGGTAAAGTCGGATTTGTACTAGCCGCAGCGGGCAGCGCAGTCGGCCTGGGGAACATTTGGCGTTTCCCATATCTTGCCGCAAAATACGGCGGCGGTATTTTCCTATTCGTTTACATTATTCTTGCGGTAACCTTTGGTTTTGTGCTGATGATTACAGAAATTGCAATCGGGCGGAAAACCGGTCTTTCTGCAATTGAAGCCTATGGTGCCATCAACAAGAAGTTTAAGTTCCTCGGTGTTCTTACTTCTTTGGTGCCGATTATTATTCTGCCTTACTACAGCGTAATCGGCGGCTGGGTTATGAAATATCTGGCGGTCTACATTGCTGGTCAAGGGAGCGAAGCTGCCGGGGCCAAATTTTTCGGCAACTTTATCAGCGAGCCGATCGAACCGGTTCTATGGTTCTTGTTCTTTATCGGGCTCACCGCAATCGTCGTTCTGTTTGGTGTACAGAAAGGCATTGAAAAAGTCAGCCGGATTCTGATGCCGGTCCTGGTCGTTCTGTCGGTTGCAGTGGCAGTCTACTCTATCACCCTGCCCGGTGCCATGGAGGGCGTTAAATATTATCTGCTGCCCGATTTCAGCAAATTCTCCGTTAACACCGTTCTCGGTGCCATGGGACAGCTTTTCTATTCTTTGAGCCTTGCTATGGGCATCATGATTACTTACGGCTCTTATATGAAGCGGGACGTAGACCTTGTGCAGTCCGCCCGCCAGATCGATATTTTTGATACCGGCATTGCTTTTATCGCCGGCCTGATGATTATTCCGGCGGTCTTTGCCTTTACAGGAGAAGCTCCTCAAAAAGCAGGCCCTGGTTTAATGTTCCAGGCTCTTCCGCAGGTTTTTGCGAATATGGGCTTTGGTACTGTTGCCGGTATTCTATTCTTCCTGTTGGTTTTATTTGCTGCATTGACTTCTTCGATCTCATTGATGGAGACTGTCGTTTCCATCTTCCAGGATAAACTCGGGTGGGAACGTCGCGGAACCTGCTTGATTGTCCTGTTGGGCTCGATCGCCATTGGGATTCCGTCTTCTCTGGGATTTGGGCCTTGGTCAATGGTTCAGATCATCGGTATGGATATTCTGGACTTCTTTGATTTTATCAGCAACAGTGTCCTGATGCCAATCGTTGCTCTGCTTACCTGCATCTGCATTGGTCATATTGTCGGTCCCAAGTTTGTGGAAGATGAAATCAGTCTCTCCGGAAAATTTCGTGAAAAGAAAATGTATGGTGTGACAATTCGCTGGATCGCTCCGGTCTGCATTGTTGCCATTCTTATTTCCAGCGTTATGAGCGCTCTGGGAATCATCACGATCTAATTTTTTCTCACAATCGCATATTTGTTGATTTGAGCCGTCCCCGTAATTGGGGGCGGCTTTTTGTCGCCTAATGAAACAAAGGATTAAAAAGGCAACACAAGCGCCCCGCATTTTTACATGCAGGGCTTTTTTACTTATGATTGATTGTGTAGGATTTCTCCGTCAGGTAACTTTTAGTCATCATCCAATTTTAAGACTGCCATAAATGCTTCCTGCGGAACTTCTACTGTGCCAAGTTTACGCATCTTCTTCTTGCCTTCCTTCTGCTTTTCCAGAAGCTTCTTCTTACGGCTGATATCACCGCCGTAGCATTTTGCAAGAACATCTTTGCGCATTGCCTTAACCGTTTCTCTTGCGATAATACGCCCGCCAATACAAGCCTGAATCGGGATTTCGAAAAGTTGGCGAGGAATTTTATCCTTGAGCTTTTCCGCCATTCTCCGTGCGCGTGAATAAGCTTTGTCGGCATGGATAATAAAGGAGAGTGCATCGACGACTTCGCCATTGAGCATAATATCAAGTTTGACAAGGTTGCTCTTCTGATAGCCCTTTACCTCATAGTCAAAGCTCGCATAACCACGGGTTTTACTTTTAAGCGCGTCAAAAAAGTCATAGATAATTTCATTTAATGGCAAAATGTAATGGATATCGACCCGATCCGTATCCAGATACTGCATATCCAGAAAGACACCGCGCCGTTCTTGGCATAGTTCCATAATATTGCCTACATACTCGCTGGGCGAATAAATATGTGAATCCGTCATAGGCTCGCGTGCTTCGGCGATCAGGGAAGGATCGGGATAGTTCGTCGGATTGTCGATATAAACTGTCTGCCCGTCCGTTTTGACAATTTCATAGATAACGCTGGGTGCTGTCGTGACCAACTCCAGATGATATTCCCGCTCCAGCCGTTCCTGAATAATCTCCATATGCAGGAGCCCTAAAAAGCCGCACCGAAATCCAAAGCCAAGCGCAACACTGGTCTCTGGTTCAAATGAAAGCGCGGCATCGTTGAGCTGCAGCTTTTCGAGCGCATCCCGCAAATCCGGATATTTTGCGCCGTCTGCGGGATAAATGCCGCAGAAAACCATCGGCTGCGCCGCACGGTAGCCAGGCAGCGGCTCTTTTGCAGGATTATCCCGCAGCGTAATGGTATCGCCTACCCTCGCTTCACGCACTTCTTTAATAGAAGCGGTCAGGTATCCCACTTCGCCTGCCTGCAGCTCTCCTGCATTTTCAAAAGAAGTGGCGTGCATATAGCCGCATTCCACCACAGTGAATTCGCTGCCGGTAGACATCACGCGAATCACATCGCCGTTCTTTACGGTGCCGGACAAGATACGGATATGCGCTACCACCCCTTTATATGCATCGTAATAGCTATCGAAGATCAGCGCCTGCAGAGGTGCTTTTTCATCTCCCTGCGGCGGTGGAATCAGCGAAACGATCTGCTCCATGACCGCGGGAATGTTTGTCCCCAACTTTGCGCTGATACAGGGTGCATCTTGTGCGGGGATTCCGATCACATCCTCGATTTCAGCTTTCACCCGTTCCGGATCGGCGCTCGGCAAATCAATCTTGTTGATGACCGGCACGATCTCTAATCCGGCGTCTACGGCGAGATAAGTATTGGCAAGTGTTTGTGCCTCAATCCCCTGTGAAGCGTCCACAACAAGGACTGCGCCTTCGCAGGCAGTCAAAGATCGGCTGACCTCATAATTAAAGTCTACATGGCCGGGGGTGTCAATCAGATTAAAAACATAATCAAGCCCGTCTTTTGCCGTATAGACCAGCGTGACCGCATGTGCCTTAATGGTAATCCCGCGCTCACGCTCCAGATCCATATCATCCAAAATCTGATCTTCCATCTCACGCAGAGGAACCGATTTTGTCTGCTCCAGAATTCGATCGGCAAGCGTGCTTTTGCCATGGTCAATATGTGCGATAATGCTGAAATTGCGGATTCTTTCCCGTGGGATTTTCAAAGATCACCGCTCCTTTTCCTTTTTAAAATCAATTCTTAAAGTAAATTTTATTATACCATAAACCTTAAAAAAACGGAACTGCTTTTCTTTTCTTGCAGTTCCGTCCTCTTTTTATTTTCTACGGATTTTTTTCTGCGGACGGTGATAACGGCGGCGAGCAACAAACCTCTGACGGCTCAACGGGTTTTTAACCGCTACCAACATCGTTCCGACCAAAATCACCAAAAGCAAAATCCAGCCTAAAATCCCCAACGTATTTAAAAGCAGATCCCTAGAGCTATCTTTCGGTACCTCGAGATTGGCAGCCGCAGCAGAAAAAGACGGCGTCATAAAAGTGCAAAAAGCCAAAGCACCAATTTCCGCCTGCTTTTTCATTCTGCTGCCTTCTTTCTTTCAGGATTCCAGTGATTCCGGACAGATCAATTCAACGAATTGATCATACCATACATCTGTTGCGAAAGAAAGGGGTCCGAGGCGTTTTGTCATGGGACGCACCTGATCAAGATAAAGCGTATGTGCATCCCCAAAGCCAATCCATCGACAATTTACGTCCACCGTCATCAGCAAAAGTCCTGTTCCCAGCACCAAAAGTGTCGCCCCGCAAGAACATAAAACGATTTTCCAAGTAGACCGCATTTCCATTCCCCCATTCATATTTTCCCCAGTTTTCCCATATACTCCAACAAAACAAGGACAGGGAGGGATTCTTATTGGGCAAATATCTTCGTACAGCCGGAACCGCACTCCTAGCTATTTTTTCCTTCGCCTGTGTGTTTTCAAGGCTGCCGGAATTTTCCGCTCAGCAGGCTGCTGTCGCCGCTGCAGATACAGCTCTGCCGCTGGGCTTTTATCATGAAGTCGTCAATCCAAATGAACCGGAGGCACTTAATTCTTTGCCACAATCCGTTTACATTCCGCCGGTTTCCTCGGATTCCGGCATTTCTTCGACCAAATCATCATCAGCAACCACTGGATCTTCTGAAGCTGCTTCGGGGAGTCTTCCTTCCGATTCGCTTTCTGATTCTCTTTTAGACGGAAACATTCTCGAAACTGATCTTTCTCAGGGTGGAACAGAGCAAAATGGAATCTTTATCAAAAATGCAACTGCCGGGCATTCCGTTGATGCAGCAGATGTTCTTTCGCAGACGCCGCCTCTGGAAATCCACAAAGACGGCAGTCCGATGGTACTGATCTACCACACACACACCTGCGAAGCCTATGCAGGCGTTACCAGCAGCGATGATCCCAGCCTCAGCGTCGTAGCGGTAGGGGATGCCATTTCCGAAGAATTAAAGGCAGCGGGAATCGGCGTCATCCACGATACAACAATCCACGACAGCCCCAATTACAATGGCTGTTATGACCGCAGCTGCGCTACCGTTCAAAAAAATCTTGCGCAGTATCCCAGCATTCAGGTAACACTAGACATTCATCGAGATTCCATGACAACAAAGGATGGAATCCGCTATAAACCCACCGCCATCGTTAACGGAAAACGAGCCGCACAGGTTATGATCATTTCGGGCTGCGACGACGGCACACTGGACTTTCCAAACTGGGCGGAAAATCTCAAGTTAGCGGTTCGTCTACAGTCAGGCGGCACACAATTTCCAAAATTAATGCGCCCGCTCGACTTTATCGACCGCCGCTATAACGAAGAGCTTACCAAAGGTTCTCTGCTCTGTGAATTTGGCACAGAGGTAAACACACTCGATGAAGCGGTTTATTCCGGCCACCTCTTTGGCCAAGTGCTTTCACAGGAACTTTCAAAATTAGCATAGAATGCAGAATGATTTTAAGCAAGCATCAGCTGCTCATACGTTTCGGGGTCAATCGAATCATTTGCCGCACAGTTGATCGCAAGGGCCAAAAGTCCTGCCGCACGCGAAACAAGCGAATCGATTCCACGGGGCGTTACCATCATGGTACCGGCACCTTCTACCTCTCCGCTGCAAAGATCTTCGCAAAGTGTAGCTGCATCCACAACGGTCGGCACGCCAATCCCAATTACCGGAGCCCCTATTGTTTCTTCATCAAGGCGCGGCCGGTCATTGCGCACACCGGAACCAGGCGCGATTCCGCCGGTAGAAATCTGTATGGTTTTGCAAAGCCGATGCAGTCTGCCCGCTGCCAGTGCATCCACCGCAATTACCGCCACCGGGTGAATTTTTTGTACCAGCGCACGCAGAAGCTCTGCTGTTTCAATTCCCGTAGTGCCCAAAACACCGGGCTTTACCACCGCTACCGAGCGCAGCTCTCCTAAACCGACTTCATGTGCAACTGTCCCTTTAATATGACGGGTCGCAAAAACTTGATCTGCACAAATAGGGCCAAGTGCATCCGGTGTCATATCCGCATTTCCGAGACCCGCTACCAAAATTTCTCCTTTGGAAGGCAAAAGCTTCTGCAGCTCGTCCGTTACCAGCCGTCTTAGAGACGCTTCTTCATCATCTCCGCCGCCAATTCGCGGTGCTTCAATCGTCACATAACATACTTCTCCCTCTTTGGATCTGCGTACCGGAAATCCACGCAAATTTTCTTTTTGCGTTGTTTTTCCACTGCGTTCCATCGCAAGATCTGTTCGATATGCCATTAAAATCTTCCTCCTGTCTTTGTTTTTTATAGTCTGTGCGGATTTTTGCAGATTATTTTTTCAAAAGCCAATGTTTTTCGAGAAATTTACTTGCTTTTTCATAGTCACAATGCTATCATTAATAATATGTGACGACCGTAAAAGGAGGTGCAACTATGCCGAACATTAAATCCGCAAAGAAGCGCGTAAAAGTTATCGCTACAAAAACGATGATTAACAAGTCGATTAATTCTGAACTTAAGACCGATATAAAGAAAGCAAATGCCGCCGTTGACGCCAAAGCAGAAGATCGTGCCGAGGCTGTGCGTGTCGCCGTTAAAGCTATCGACCAAGCAGCTGCAAAGGGCATTTTGAAAAAGAATACTGCTGCCCGCAAAAAGTCCAGCTTGAATCGCAAGCTGAATGCTGTAAATGCTTGATTTAAAAGAATCTAAAAGCAGAGCTTTTGCTCTGCTTTTTCTTTTTGCTTTTTTCCCTCGACAACGAACACTTGACTTTTCTCCATCAAATGGATATGATAAAAGAAATGAATCGACTATCGGGAGGTGTCCATTATGAGAATAGAAAATAAATGCTCTGTACTGATCGCGATTATCTCAGCAGTTTCAGCGATTGCCGCTGCCACTGTCGCAGTGGTCCTCTTCTTTGAAAAAAAGAAAAAAGACGAAGAAGAGTTGGACCATTATTTAGACTGCTCCATTCAGTAATTTTAATCAGTATTTTTCAATTTTGGCCCTGTATCGAGAAAATTTCGATGCAGGGCCTTTTTCATTCTTACGAAAACGTTTACAAAAAAAGCTGCCACTCCAATTTTGGAGCAGCAGCTTTTTCTTTTTTATGTCTCGTTATAAATAAAAGAACGAATTCGTTTGCCGGCATTGCTCAAATTATAGCGCCAAACCCATCCGGCATTCCCATAAATACCATCCTGTACGTCAGTCTCGTACTTAATATCTGGAACCGTAATTTGCTCCATTGAAGGTTTACTGCTCAAGAACGGCACATAACCCAGAATCGTATCCTGAGAAAGGCTAGTCTCGCACATTCCCATAACGGTGCGCACCAGTGCTGGATATTCCGTCATTGGCATTGCTTCTACCTTATCTAAAAGATAACTGAGCACTTTTTGCTGACGGCCCGCACGGAAACTATCATTATCATCGTCACGGATACGAGCATAAACAACTGCTTGGTTGCCGTTTAGATGCTGCATGCCTGTCGTTTTAATCATCTGGGCATCTCTCGCCTGTTCGGTCTCTGAACCCCAGATTACATCATTCATTTCCTTCATCTCTTCATCAGAGATATCCATATCAATTCCCCCGACGGAATCGATCAGACCTGCAAATTGTGCAAAATTAACCGTCACATAATCCTGAAGATCCATATTGTAATTCTCATTCAAGGTGCGAAGTGCAAGAGGAGCCCCGCCATAAGCATAAGCATGCGTAATCTTCTCTTTTCCATGCCCATCAATCGGCACATAGCTATCGCGCAAAACAGAGGTTAGTTTCACTTTAGAATGTGTTTTATCGATGGAGAGAATGATTATCGAATCCGAACGGCCATCGTCGGAACCTTCATCTCTGGAATCCACCCCAAATAAAGCGATATTCGTTACACCGGTTTCTTTCATATCGTCCTGCGCATTTGAGGCAATGCCCAATGCCGAAGCACTGCGGTCAATCGCCTTTACCTTAAGCGGCGCAAACATATACTGGTAAGCAACCACGGTAAAAGCACCCAACGCAACAAACAAAATTGAAAGCGTTAAAAGCACTGCTCTACCCGCCGAAACCGGCATCTTTTTTCGCTTTGATGAAGAATGGGATTCGTATGTATCGGGCCGATAAGACCGATTATTGCGATTCTTACTCATCTTTTTCACCTTTTTTCTCTTTTTTGGGTTTCGTCATTTGCGGTGACTTTTTAAAAGCCTCCGTACTTTCAGACGCTTTTAGAAAAATCGTCAGTGTCTGAAAAACCAGCTTCAGATCCTGCCAAATGCTATACTGCTGAATATACATAAGATCCATCATCAGTTTATCTTTGGGCGAAGTATTATACTTTCCCTGAATCTGTGCAAGTCCGGTCAACCCGGCTTTTACACGCAGCCGATATTGAAACTCCGGTAAAGCATTCGTATATTTTTCAACATTCTCCAGCATCTCAGGCCGCGGCCCGACAATACTCATATCCCCTTTAATAATATTAAAAATCTGCGGCAATTCGTCCATTCTGGTTTTGCGCAAAAACCTTCCGGGCGGGGTAATGCGCTTATCGTCCTCTGTTACAGAACGATTTACAGAATTTTCCTCCCGCATGGTACGAAATTTATAAACAGAAAAAACTCTGCCATCTTTTGTCATTCTTTTCTGTTTAAAAATAATATGACCACCGTCATAGGCTTTAATTGCAATCGCACTTCCGAGCATCAAAGGACTCGTGATGATCATCGCGATAATCGAAAGGATCAAATCCATGGTTCTTTTGACAAAGCGCTGTTCCAAGGTAAGTGTTTTTACCTGGAACATGACCATCGGCGTATCGTCCATAGTGGTGGCTTTTGCTCCCAAAGAAACAATATCACGAATTTCAAAATCATAATAGATGTTTTTATTGGCAGCATAACAGTATTCCACCAAATAAGCTCGTTCCTCTGCGGGAACCTGGTAGAGAAACACCGTATCATTCTGGTCAATAAGCTGCAGCACATCCGGATTGTTGAACGAGATCACCTGATTAATACGGTATCTTTTATGATAGCGCCCAATTTTTGGCAATAAATCCCTTACACCCTCTGCACCGGTTATGACACAGCAATTTTCTGTAGGATTGATGGTAAAATAAATAAAGTTGCCAAAATAAGTCCAGAGAACAATTACGGGGATCTGTAAAAGAAACACCAAAAGCAAAAGCTGTGGGGTCTCATATACAAATGAAGAATTATTTCCGTCATTTGTATTCATAATGCAAAGCATTAAATGGGTCACCAAATCTGTCATCAGGGCAGCCAGTACCATCGAACGTGCAAGCTCTTTGCTCTTTTGTTCGCCAATCCGAAAGCCGCCGTAAATTACAATCATTAATCCGCCAAAAAGCGTAAATGTAATCATCGTTACAGCCGCTGTACGGGAAGGGTGCCAAAGCCACGGATTTTCTTTTCCAAAAATTACAAAGAAAATTAAAAACAGTGCTGCAAACAGCAAAAGCTTCAACAGAAGTACAATGGTGGCCTCGCATTTTTTCAGGATTCGCAAAGGAAAACCTCCCTAAAAGAAACGAGTCCGGCCCATCTATAAATGGGGCCGACAACTAATAAACATTTTTTATTATACCAAACACGACAAAGTTTTACAATATATTTATCTGAAAATTCAATTTGCCATTTACTTCTAGCCCCACTTTCCCACACATTTTCAGCTTTTATCTCCGGATCGTGCAAAGAGCGCTGCCAAAAAACCACATATAACTGCGCCCGCAATTCCTGCGGCACCAGCTGTCAATCCTCCGGTAATAATTCCAAGCGGACCATAAAGCCGTACCGCCTGAAGCGTTCCTTTTGCCATCAAATATCCGAACCCAGTGAGCGGCACTGTCGCTCCGGCGCCCGCCCAATTAACAAGCGGCTCATAAATTCCCAATCCACCCAGCACAATGCCCGCTACAACAAAGCTGACTAAAATTCTTGCCGGTGTCAGTTTGGTAAAATCAATGAGAAGCTGTCCAACAACACAGATCAAACCGCCTACTAAAAAAGCACGCAAAATATCCATTTTATTCACCTCAGCCTTAGTATTTGCCAAGGTGTTTTCGCTTATCCTAAAACCAAAATTCTTTTTTACAGAAAAAGAGACTGAGAGAAAAAACCCTCAGCCTCTCGTCTCATACAGATCCTTTCTGCTCCCTAGAAAGCAGAATGTGCAAAAAAAGCACGGCGTTCATTCAAATATATCACGCGAGCCCCGTTGGCCCAGTCCTGTACTGTTTTTGATTATATCTCGTTCAAACAATTATGTCAATCGTAGCGCGTATAATTCACAGAAATTTATTATTTCGTACACAATTTATATCATTTCTACCGAACTATTTTGATTGGATCAAATCTGTTCCCGCTTTTTTCAAAATTTCAATCAGTTTGATCCCCTCCCGCAAGTCTTTTCCTTTTGCAGAAAGATAAACTTTGATCTTCGGTTCTGTACCAGAAGGACGCACGATAATCTTGCTGTCGCCTTCCATGCGGAACTCCAACACATTTGATTTTGGCAAGTCAATGAGAGTTTCCCCATCTTTGTCATGGCGCATACGAGTCTCATAATCGCTCCAGCAAAATACCGGGAATCCTCCCAGTGATTTTGGCGGATCTTCCCGCAGGTGATCCATGATTTTCTTCATCTGCTTCATGCCGTCTTCGCCTTCGAAGGCAAAGTTGAGCAAATCATTTCGATAGAAGCCATGCTCGCGATAGAGTGCTTCCATCGCATCCAAAAGCGTCATATTCTTTTTCTTATACCAACTTGCCATTTCGCAGATCAGCATGCTTGCATTAACGGCATCCTTATCACGCACATATCCGCCCGAAAGATACCCATAGCTCTCTTCGAAGCCAAGAAGATACCGATCTTCTTCGCCTTTTTCTTCCAAAGAGGCAATCTGATCCCCGATATTTTTAAATCCGGTAAGCACGCGATGCAGCTCAATGCCATATTTTTTCGCAACGGGGTCTACCATATCTGTGCTGACGATCGTAGTGACCGCCACCGGATTTTTCGGCAAAATTCCGCGTTCTTTTTTCACACGGGCAATAAAGTCAAGCAGCAAAACACCGACTTCGTTTCCACTCATCAGATGGAACTCCCCGTGCTGATTGACTGCAATCCCGCAGCGGTCACAATCCGGGTCTGTAGCAACGAGCAGATCCGGCTGCACTTTTTCACAAAGTGTTAGTCCGGTCGCAAGCGCCTCGCGGATCTCCGGATTCGGGAACGGGCAAGTAGGGAAGTTGCCGTCTGGTTTTTCCTGCTCCGGAACAACCGTGACGTCTTTCACCCCGATACGGCGCAGAATCTCCTTTACGCAGACAAGCCCGGTTCCGTTAAGCGGTGTGTAAACAACTTTCAGATTATCGCAGTCATCCGAAAGGATTCGCTCTGCTTCCACCCTTTGCAGGAATGATTCAATCACATCATCGCCCATATAGCTGATGCGTCCCTCTTTTAATCCATCTTCAAAGTTCATGGTCTTGGGATCTTCAAAAAGATCGAGCGCTTCGATCTCGTTCATCACGTCGTCCGCCATCTGTGCTGTAATCTGGCATCCATCAGCACCATATACCTTATAGCCGTTATATTTGGCAGGGTTGTGACTTGCGGTCACGCAGACGCCGGCGTCACAGTAAAGATAGCGCACTGCAAAGGAAAGGGTCGGGGTGGGGGAAAGCCATGGATAGATATAAGCTTTGATTCCGTTTGCCGCGAGTACAGATGCAGTCTCTTTTGCAAAAAGCGTGCTCTTAATACGGCTGTCATAAGCGATTGCGGCGGATTTTCCATCGTGTTTTAAAAGATAATTTGCAAGCCCCTGTGTCGCTTTACGGACCGTATAGATGTTCATACGGTTCGTTCCTGCGCCTAAAACGCCCCGCAGACCCGCGGTCCCAAATTCCAAATCCCGGTAAAACCGGTCGTTGATTTCTTCCGGCTGATTTTTAATTTTTTTTAGTTCCTCTGTCAAATCGGGATCTTCCAGATTCCGGCTGAGCCATCTATCATATTCCTTCATGGTCGATTCCTCCCGTTTTCATTTAAATTATTAAATTAAAAGAGTTTTTAATTCTTGATTTTTCCAAAAGAATAGCATGATTGCGTGTTTCTGTCAACGAAACCGGCGTTACAGCCGAACGATATTGGTTACGATTCCCTCGGGAGTCAAGTCAAGAATCCCATAAGTCGCATCCATTCCATGTAAAGAGCCGGGATTCATTAAATAAAGCCCGTCCTCATAATCGATCATGCTTTCGTGTGTATGTCCAAACAGGGCCACATCTGCACCCTGTTCTCTTGCTTCGCTCTTTAATTGATATAATCCGTACTTTACATTCTGCGCATAGCCGTGGGTAAAAAAGATACGTTTCCCTTCAAGTGTTACGATCTGCTCCATCGGAAGATTGCAGCTCCAATCGCAATTTCCGCGCACCATATAAAACTGTTTTTCAGGGAATTTATGCTTTATCATTTCTGCTTCGTCTGCGCCGTCTCCCAAATGGATCACCACTTCGGCCTTTGGCTGCCTCAAAATTGCCTCCTGCAAAGACCAACTGTCGCGGTGTGTATCAGAAACGACAAGAATTCTCATCCGCCCGAACCCTCCTTCGTAATTCATCATATTTTATCATGCAGGTTCATATATATTCTACAGGAAAGGGGTTGAAGAAATGAATCGAAATAACCAAAACCGCCCCAATCAAAACAATTCTGCCGGAAATAATGTCAATGGCCAGCAAAAAGTACAGCAGATGATGCAGCAGCTCTCTAAAGAAGACGCACAAAAAGTGCAAAGCATTCTGCATAATAAAGTTGCTTTGGAACAACTGCTCTCTACGCCGCAAGCGAAGGAACTCATGAAAAAATTCGGAGGCAAATAAAATGGATGATCTCTCGCAAAAGCTCTCTGCCATGCTGAAAGACCCCAATATAATGGCACAAGTGCAGAGTGTCCTTAATTCCATGGGAGGAGGAAACTCTGCTTCGCAGCAGTCCTCACAGTCAAATCCAGTTTCTACTGCCCCTCCTGTTTCCTCAAATCCTGCCCCTTCATCCGGCACCAGCGGACCCCCAGCGAGTGGACCCTCCTTTGGAAATCTTGCGGGAATCTTAGGCGGACTCGATATGAACACGCTGGGACTCATCGCAAAACTTGCCCCCATGATGCAGAGTTTTCAGACCGAAGACAACAGCACTCGTCTATTGCATGCACTGCGCCCCATGCTCTCAGAAGCGCGCCAAAAAAAGCTGGATGAAGCAGTTCGCCTTCTGCAAATGATGCGCATGCTCCCGGTACTGAAGAGTTCCGGCATCCTAGGAAATCTAGGGAATCTAGGCAATCTAGGTGGAATGTCGTAAAATTCAAAAAATTTTCAAAAAAAGGAGACGGCGGATTTGGAAACGGATAACTTTCAAAGACTTCAACAGGAAGCGATCCGGCGTGCGCAGGAAATGCAGCGGCAAGCAAGCCGCATCCAAAATGCTCAATTTTCTGCTCCCGCTCCTACTCCTGTCGCTTCCACTCATAATAATAACAATAATTCCGGGCAGTCATATCCGCAGCAAAGGGCAGCAGAGCCCACAGGAAACGTCCCTCAGCAAAAAAATCCTGTCTCTCACGTTTCTGAGCATTCCTCTGCGTCTGCGGAACCTCCAAACTTAGATATGCCTTCTGAACCGCAGGAAAGCGCCTTCTCAGCTATTTTAAAGGATGGGGAACGAAATCTTCTCTTATCCATTCTTCTCCTCCTGATGGAAGAAAAAAGTGATCCGAGTCTTCTTTTGGCATTTCTTTATATGCTGTTATAAAACTTTAACGAACCTGCCCATTTCCAAAAATCAAAAACTTCGTACTTGTCAACTGCTCCACGCCCATAGGTCCTCGGGCGTGGAGTTTTTGCGTACTGATGCCAATTTCCGCACCCAGTCCAAACTCTCCGCCGTCGGTAAAACGGGTAGAAGCATTTACATAAACAGCGGCACTATCGACCCGCTGCGTGAACTCCCGGGCATGTTCATAGCTTTTGGTTACGATACATTCGCTGTGGCCGGTACTATAGCGTGCAATATGGGAAAGTGCTTCTTCCATATTTTTTACCACTTTAACCGCCAAAATATAATCATCATACTCGGTATCCCAATCTTCTTCTGTTGCAGGAATCACACTGTCGCCGAGGATTTCTCTCGTTTTTTGGCAGCCGCGCAGCTCCACATTTTTTTGATCGAGCAGCGCCTTAATTTTTGGCAACGCTTCCTCTGCCACTTTTTCATGGACAAGGATCGTTTCAATCGCATTGCAGACGCTGGGGCGGCTGGTCTTCGCATTATAAATAATATTGGCTGCCATATCGAGATCAGCGGAATCATCTACATAAACATGGCAGTTTCCGGCGCCGGTTTCGATCACCGGAACCCGCGCATTTTTTACCACCATTTGAATCAGCCCTCTGCCTCCGCGGGGAATCAGGACATCCAGATAGCCGGTAAGATTCATCATCTCATTTGCACTCTCATGTGAGGTATCCTCTACCATTTGAATGCTGTCCTGCGGCAAACCTGCTTCTTTTACCGCTTCTCTCATCAAATCGGCTACACATAGGTTACTGTGGATTGCCTCGCGCCCTCCGCGCAGAATCACAGCATTTCCGGCCTTTAAACAAAGTGCTGCCGCATCAGAAGTCACATTGGGACGTGCCTCAAAGATAATTCCGATCACGCCTAACGGCACTCTTATCCGCCGAATCTCAAGACCGTTTGGACGGACTTCGCCTTCTATAACCGAACCGATCGGGTCTTTCTGAGCCGCTACTTTTCGCACGCCCTCAGCCATTTCGTGCACTCGTTGAGGCGTTAAAGCAAGCCGATCAAGCAGTGCATCTGTCATACCGCTTTCCTTTGCAGCCTTTAAATCTTTCTGGTTCTCTTCTAAAAGCTTTTTCTGATTGTTCTCCAGCGCGTCCGCGATCTTTAAAAGCGCCTGATCTTTTTTGGACCCGCATTGGCAAGGATTCTTGCTGCTTCTTTTGCAGCTTTTCCCATTTCGAGAAGCGTTTTGCTCATTCTGCTGCTCCCTCCTCATAAAAGACAGTTCCCAAGGGTTTTCCGTCCAGCAGGTGATAAATATCTTCCGGATCTCCGCCGGACATTACTACGCACGGAATCTTTTCCCCAGTGGAAATTTTTGCTGCGGCAATTTTAGTCGCCATACCTCCCGTGCCGCGATTGCTGCCTGCACCGCCCGCGAGAACCTCTATCTGCGGCGTAACACCCTTTACCACCGGAATCTTCTTCGCATCCGGATTTGTTTGAGGATTTGCGTCATAAAGGCCGTCTATATCGGTTAAAATAATTAAAAGATCCGCTTTTGTAAGTACCGCAACCGTAGCAGAAAGCGTATCGTTATCGCCAAATTTCTTGCCAACCAATTCGTCTACCGCAACTGAATCGTTCTCATTTACAATCGGAATCACGCCCATCTGCAGCAGCGCTTCAAATGTATTTTCCGTATTCTTTTTGCTGTGCGGATACTCCACCACATCGCGGGTTAAAAGGACCTGCCCCACAATATGATTATATTCCCCAAAAAATTTATCATACATAAACATCAGCTCACACTGTCCAACAGCCGCTACCGCCTGACGTTTTTCCGTCTCTTCCGGCTTCTTGGAAAGTCCCATTTTACCGACGCCGACTCCCATCGCTCCGCTGGTGACCAAAATGATCTCCCGTCCCTCGTTGCAAAGTCCGCTCAGTACTTTACAGAGTCTTTCAAAGCGCCTAAGGTTCAGGCTGCCGTTTTCGTAAGTCAGCGTGCTGGTTCCGACTTTCAGAACAATTCGTTTTGCCTGTGTAATCTTCGACATTTTGGAGGTACCCCCTCTTTTTAAATGAATTTATATAATAATTATATCACATTTTACAGTTTGAAAAAAATCTAGTCTGTAAATATTTTTACAAATTGGCCTCTTTTTAAAAAGAATGTATAAATTTTCTGATCTTTGGAAAATCTATTTCCATAAAGGAGGTAAAAAACCAATGGAAACATTTGCGCTTTGCCTGGTAATTATCGGCGGTATCAACTGGGGCAGCGTTGGAATTTTTGGAATAGACCTGGTTGCATGGCTTTTCGGCGGCGCGGGAACATGGCCTGCCAGAACCGTTTATATTCTGATTGCGCTGTGTGCAGTTTACTGTATTTCTCTTTTATTTCATCGCCATTCTGAGGTCGATGAATATCATCATGCACACCAAGCCTAAGCTTAATCTTTTCTAAAAAAGCGGGGAACAAAACGTTCTCCGCTTTTCATTATTTATTCGTGTTCACGGTGAAATGGGCGGCCTCCCGGACGTCCGGGACGATGGTCATCACGGCGGGGTGGACGCCGGTTCTGCTGTTCCTCTGAAACATCATTTTCCGGAACAAGTCCCTCGACCTCAATCAGCGCCTCTCTGCGCGATAGATTCAGTCTGCCGCGGTCATCGGTGCCGATTACTTTTACCATCACAACGTCTCCAACCTTTACGACATCCGTGACTTTATCCGTATGTTTTACATCAAGCTGTGAAATATGCACAAGCCCCTCTTTTCCGGGAGCAATTTCTACAAAAGCGCCGAAATCCATTAGTCGGGTCACCTTGCCGTTATAGATAGCACCGGGTTCCGGATCATGTACGATCGTATCAATGATCGTCATCGCGCGCTTGAGATTATCATAGCTAAGGCCGGTTACATAGATATGGCCGTCTTCCTGTACATCCATCTTCACATTGCATTCGTCGCAGATTTGATGGATCACTTTTCCGCCACTACCGATTACTTCGCGAATCTTATCCACCGGAATCTGAGTGCTCATCATCTTGGGTGCATAAGGAGAAAGTTCTTTTCTAGGCGCCGAAATCGCCTTCAAAATCACTTCATCAATAATGTAATTGCGCGCTTTATGGGTCTTATAAAGTGCCTCTTTTACCATTGCGAGAGTCAGCCCATTAATTTTAAGATCCATCTGAATGGCAGTGATTCCTTCTTTGGTTCCGGCTACCTTAAAGTCCATATCGCCAAAGAAATCTTCGAGCCCCTGAATATCCACCATCGTCATCCAACGCTCGCCTTCCGTAATAAGGCCGCAGGAGATTCCGGCAACCGGCGCCTTAATTGGGACGCCTGCCGCCATCAGTGCCAATGTGCTTGCACAGATAGACGCCTGACTGGTAGAGCCGTTGCTCGAAAGCACCTCACTCACCAAACGATAGGTATACGGAAATTCGTCCTGCGAAGGAATTACAGGCAAAAGAGCTTTTTCCGCCAATGCGCCATGCCCGATTTCCCGACGTCCGGGACCCCGGCTCGGCTTTGTTTCGCCGGTACTGTAACTCGGGAAATTATATTGGTGCATATAGCGCTTTTCTTTTTCTTCCCCGATATCGTCCAGAAGCTGTGCATCGCTCGCAGAGCCCAGCGTCAGAGCAGTCAGCACTTGCGTCTGACCGCGGGTAAACATACCGCTGCCATGAGCACGCGGCAAAAGGTCGATCTCGGCATTAAGCGGACGCATTTCGTCCATCCCACGTCCATCCACACGCTTCTGCTCATCCAAAAGCCAGCGCCGCACGATATATTTTTGTGTTTTATAGAGGCATTCGTCAAGCTGCTTTTCGCTGTCCGGATATTTCTCTGCAAAATGCCCAAAAACATCGTCATAAATTGGTTCCAAACGAGCGTCGCGCACATTTTTATCATTGGTATCCAGCGCAGCTTTTACTGCTTCACCGGCATAATTCATGACGTCATTTTGCATTTCATCGCTTGCATGAACTGCTTCATATGTAAATTTTGCTTTGCCAATTTCGTCTTGAATTGACTCAATAAAAGTGACCATCTTTTTATTCTCTTCATGACCAAAAGCAATCCCCTCGTACATTTCTTCATCAGAAACGATCTTGGCGCCTGCTTCAATCATGGGAATTCTCTCAGCGGTGGAGGAAACGGTCACCGCCATACGGCTCTGTTCGCGCTGTGTGCTGGTCGGATTTAAAACATACTGCCCATCAATCAATCCCACCGATACAGCAGAAATCGGGCCTTTCCATGGGATATCGGAAATAGAAAGCGCAATTGAAGCCCCAACCAGCGCAGTAATTTCCGGTGAATAATCCTGATCCACACTCATCACGGTGCAAACGACCGTGACATCATTGCGCATATCCTTCGGGAAAAGCGGACGAATGGAGCGGTCAATCAAGCGGCTTGCAAGGATTGCTTTCTCTGGGGGTTTATTTTCCCGGCGCAAAAACGAGCCCGGAATTCGGCCGACCGAATAAAGTTTTTCTTCAAAATCCACAGACAACGGAAAAAAGTCCATCCCTTCCCTGGGTTTCGCGCTGGCGGTTGCCGTACAAAGGACTGCAGTGTCTCCATAACGAACCATGCAGGCACCGTTAGCAAGCTGAGCCATCTTTCCGGTTTCTACTCGTAATGGGCGACCGGCAAATTCGGTTTCAAAAACTTTATAATTTTCAAACATGTGCGTTTCCTTCCCGCGGCCAGCTTCCTCAGGCCGCCAATTAATAGATTATTCATTTATATTTCATAATATTAGCACACATTTTAAAAAATTTATAGCCTATTTTGCAAAATTTCTGATTGTTTTTGACGTTTTTACCATTCATTTTTTTCAATTAATCTAACAGAATTGTTTTTCATGTAAAACACACAAAAAAGCCTGCCTTTTTTAAAAGGCAGGCTTTTTAATTCTTGTAATTATTTACGGATTCCGAGTTTTGCAATGATGGTACGATAGCGCTCAATGTCATTTTTCTGCAGATAATTGAGCAGATTACGACGACGACCGACCATCTTCAGCAAGCCGCGGCGGCTATGGTGATCCTTGTTGTGGGTGCGCAGATGCTCAGTAAGATCGTTAATGCGCTTGGTCAGAACAGCGATCTGAACTTCCGGAGAACCCGTGTCGCCCTCATGGACGGCATATTCTTTGATGATTTCCTGTTTTTCTGTTTTCAGCATTGTTTTTTCCACCTTTTTTTAAATTCCCGCATTCGCAGAGAAACGCCATGTGGCTTCCCTTTTTGGGGCAGACGCGATTCTCCGGGAAATGGGGTGCAGAATTTAGTATAACACAGAGTTTTTCGATTATCAAGAAAAATTCCGATTTCGAGCATAAAACTCCAGCGCAGTCTTTCCATCTCTCCGAATTTGTTCCTTCAAGGCTTCAATACTCGGAAATTTCTGTTCCGGACGCTGAAAATGCAATAGTTCGGTTTGAATCTCTTTTTCATAGAGATCGGGCCCTTCATAGAGCGGCATCCATGTTTCCGCCAGCACCTCTTTTGAGCCCACAGTCGGTTTAATCCCTACATTTGTCACGCCACAGTAATGTTTTCCATCGAACAAGACCCGCGATACATAAACCCCAAACCGAGGCAGAACAAAGCTTTGGGGCACCCTCTGATTGAGGGTAGGCGTTCCCAAAGAATGTCCTAGACGCCTTCCGTGACAAACAGTACCGAAATACCCATAGGGACGTCCCAAAAGCCTCGCGGCCTCTCCCATATTGCCCCTTGCCACAAGGCTGCGAATTCTCGTGCTGCTGATCGGTTCGCCGCCCTCTAGCACGGCCGGCACCACCGCAGTTTCGATTCCGCGCTTTTCGCAGAGGATTTCCAGAGTCTTTTCAGTGCCGCGCCCTCCGGCGCCAAATGTATAATTAAAGCCACAGCACACTTTTTTTGCATGACAGACCTTTTGCAGGATTTCATCAACGAACTCTTCCGGAGAAAAGTGCATGATATCCCGAAATTCTAAAATGTAAAGCTGTTCCACGCCGAGAGACTCCAAAATCTCAATTTTCTGCTGTCTGGTAATTAATTCTCCGCCGGCATGTCCACCCAGATCACAAAGAGGATTTTCCGCAAAGGTCAGCACAGTCGGCGATAATCCAGGCAAATCCATTGTCTGGGCGATTACCTTCTGATGCCCCAGATGAATCCCATCGAATGAGCCCAATGCCACCGCAGTAGCCACCGGGGATTCTTTCAGCGATTCATATACCTTCATTTAAGTTCCTCCTGATCCATAAAAATTTTCAACACCCGAAGAGCGTCTTCCTGCCATTCTCCCAGCCCTAGAAACTGTCCTTCGGGACTTTTTATCCGAAGAGGAGTATCTTTTGGAAATTTTTGTTCCCCAAAACGTTTGGGGTCAAGCCAGCCTCCGTTTAAAAAGCGCTTTGCCTGCGCTTTACTTACAACGACTTTGGGATATTCCCCAAAAAGAGCTTCTATGGGCAGTACCTTTTTTAAAAGTTCTTCTTTTTCCATTGCTTTCGCTTCTAAAAGTGGAACTGCCGTATCTATTGAAAATCCGGCGGCCGCAAGCCTTCTCAGATTTGTCATGACTCCGCCGCAGCATCCGGATTTTTTCCCTAAATCATCAATCAGCGTTCGGACGTAAGTCCCTTTTGAGCAGGCGAGCTCCAGAGCGCCGCTCCGGGTCTTCTCATCATATTCCAAAAGCTTTAGCCGATAGATCGTAACCGGGCGGGCAGAGCGTTCCACTTCGACCCCTTGCCTTGCCAGATCATAAAGCCGCACTCCGTTTTTTCGAATTGCGCTGTACATTGGCGGTACCTGCAAAATTTCTCCCTCAAAAGTTCGCATCGTTTCCCGCAAAGCTTCTTCGGACACAGATTTTTCATCTTCTTCGAGAAGCTGTCCGGTGCGATCCAGCGTGTCGGTTCGCTTTCCAAGCAAAAATTCTGCACGATAGGTTTTTGGCCGTTCTTCTAAAAAAGGAATCGCCCGGGTTCCTTTCCCCAAAAGCAGCGGTAAAACACCGGTTGCCATTGGATCAAGCGTTCCGGTATGCCCAATTTTCCGCTCTCCAAAAAGGTGGCGCATCACCGCAACTGCATCAAATGAAGTGAATGTTTCCGGCTTATCAAGGATAAATACACCATTCATTCTGAATCCAACGCTTCTTCGCAGGCACTGACAATCTGTTTTTTCGCTTCTTCCAAAGAGCACTGGAGCGAACAGCCGGCAGCCCCCGGATGACCGCCGCCGCCAAATTTCACACAGATATTGGAGGCATTGAGCGGGTGCAGCGCACGCAAAGAAATCTTAACGGAGCCATCTGCCTTTTCCCTTAAAGTAACCCCGATACGAACTCCTTCGATCTGCCTCGGGAGAGAAGCTAGGCCTTCGGTCTCTTCTTCTGAAATTCCCGAAGCTTCCACCATTTTTCTGGTAATGGCAATCACTGCAACTCTGTTTTGAGAGAAAAACTCCAAAGTTCCCAAAACCTGCTGTTCCAAACGAATTCGGTCACGGCTTTTTGTTTCAAACATCAAATGATTGATTGTAGAAGCCTCTACATGGCATTCCAAAAGTTTTGCCGCAATGCGGTGCGTTTTCGGAGTCACATTAATATACCGAAAACAGCCGGTATCGGTAGAAATTCCGGTATAAATTGCAGTTGCGATCGGCAACGTAAGCGGAACTTCCAAATATTTAAGCAGATCATAAATGATCTCGCAGGTGGCCGCCGCTTTAGGATCCACATAATACTGCTTTGCATAGTGCATATTGCTGGGATGATGATCAATGCAAAGCTCCACTTTTCCGCCCCACTGGGACAAAAGCGGTTCTTCCAAAAGTTTTTCGTCCGCCACATCTACCGCAACAATGGTTTTGGGGGTAAATTCCTGCTCCGGAAGTTCTTGAAACAGAAATTCAAATTTTTTCCCGATCTTATCACTGCAGCGAACCTGTGCTCTTTTTCCAAGGCTGCGCAGAGCAAGACAAAGCGCTGCCCCAGACCCCAAGGTATCGCCATCAGGAGAAGAGTGGCAAAGAATCAGAATATCCTCTCGGCTTTTCAAAAAAGCGGCAGCTTCATTCAGCGTGATGGTCATCTTTTTCCTCCAAATCATTGAGCACTTTTGAAATATGCGCACTGTATTCAATCGAGTCTGTTGCTTTAAAAAGTAGTGCAGGAACATGCCGTAAATGGAGCCGTTCTCCCAATTCCCGGCGAATAAATCCGGAGGCGGATTTTAGTCCTTCAACGGCACGTTTTGTACGGGGAAGTCCTTCCATATCACTGACGTAAACCGTACAATATGAAAGATCAGAGGTAACTTCTACCCGCACAATTGAAAGGAGGGTAGAAGTTACCCTCGGGTCTTTGAGTTCACGAAAAATTGCAGTCAGCTCCCGGCGGATATCCTCCGTCGTGCGTCCCATACGATGGCTTGGCATTGATGCAAAGCCTCCTTTCTTATTCTTGCAAAAAGGGATCCGCCGCACCACAAATAAGGCGCAGGGCGGTCCCTTCTTGTTGGTTTTCCCTTTTATTCCTCGCGATATTCTTCCATCTGGAAAGCTTCAAGAATATCGCCGGCCTTTACGTCATTGAATTTCTCGAGGCAAATACCGCAGTCGTAGCCTTCGGCTACTTCTTTTACATCATCTTTAAAACGGCGCAGAGAGGAAATCTGATCCTCGGTAATGACGATTCCGTCACGGACAACACGAATCTGTGCCGAACGTAAAATCTTTCCACTCATCACATGTGCGCCAATTACAGTGCCGACACTGCTGATCTTATAAACCTCACGGCACTCGGCACGGCCCAGCTGAATCTCGCGTACCTTCGGAGCAAGCATTCCTTTCATTGCAGACTGCACATCTGCAATACAGTCATAAATCACGCGGTAAAGCCGCATCTCTACGCCGTTCTGCTTTGCATTCTCCTCCGCCACCGGATCCGGACGGACATTGAAGCCTACAATAATTGCATTGCTGGCCGTTGCAAGCATGACATCGCTTTCGTTGATTGCGCCGACGCCGCCATGAATCACATTCACACGTACTTCACTGTTGCCGAGCTTCTCTAATGACTGGCGAACCGCCTCTACAGATCCCTGTACATCTGCTTTTACAATGATCTGCAGTTCTTTCATATCGCCTTCCTGCATCTGCTCAAAGAGATTATCCAGTGTAACTTTGGTCCGAGCATTAAAGACATCTTCTTTTTGAGCAGTACGGCGTTGTTCCACCAACTGACGGGCAAGCCGTTCATCCGAAACAGCGTTAAAGATATCTCCGCCTGTTGGAACATCATCAAGACCGGTAATCTCCACTGGGACACTGGGTCCTGCCTGCTCAATCGGTCTGCCGCAGAAGTTAGTCATCGCGCGCACACGGCCGACTGTTGTTCCGGCAACAATAATATCTCCAATACGGAGCGTACCGTTTTGTACCAGCATGGTTGCGATCGGTCCGCGCCCTTTATCCAAGCGTGCTTCAATTACAGTTCCCTTCGCAGCACGATCAGGATTCGCTTTGAGTTCCTTCATATCGGCAACGAGAAGGATCATCTCCAAAAGGTCCTTAATCCCGGTCTTCTCCTTTGCTGAAACCCGAATGCAGGGGGTTTCGCCGCCCCACTCTTCCGGAACCAGTTCGTATTCGGTGAGCTGCTTGAGGACTCGATCCGGATTAGCTCCGGGTTTATCCATTTTATTGATCGCAACAATGATCGAAACTTTCGCTGCTTTCGCATGATGAATTGCTTCGATTGTCTGCGGCATAATGCCATCATCTGCAGCGACTACCAAAACTGCAATATCCGTTACCTGCGCACCGCGGGCACGCATGGTTGTAAATGCCTCATGGCCCGGTGTATCAAGGAACGTAACATCCCGTTTTCCCAATTTAACCTGATAAGCACCGATATGCTGTGTAATGCCGCCGGCTTCACTTTCCGTTACGTTAGTATGACGAATTGCATCCAACAGGCTCGTCTTACCATGGTCGACATGCCCCATAACGACTACAACAGGCGCACGGGGAACCAACTGATCATCTTTATCTTCGCTGTCGTCGATGATCTGCTCTTCGATCGTGACAACAACTTCTTTTTCCACTTTCGCATGAAATTCCAATGCCGCAAGAGAAGCGGTATCAAAATCAATGGTATCATTGATGCTGGCCATAACGCCTAAGCCAATCAGTTTTTTAATCACTTCTGCGGCGGTCGCTTTCAGGCGCATTGCCAGCTCTCCAACGGTGATCTCTTCTGGAATCTGCACGGTGATCGGTTTGTTTTTGCGATCCAATGCGATTCGGCGCATACGCTCCGCTTCTGTCTCACGACGAGCCCCTCTGGGTTTACGATAATACTGGTTCCGGCGCTGGGTAAGCTTTTGTTTATGAACCATGTTATCAGTCTTAAATCTGTCGCTTGCCAGGCGATCATACTTTTCGTTGTATTTATCCAGTTCGACCGTATGGGCACGGGTATCTACAATCCGCGCTTCAGGATGCGAAATCGGCTGATCCGACTGTGGCTTCACAGAAGGGTTGTTCTGCATTGGGCGCGTCTGCTGCGCCATTTTCTGTGCAGGAGAAAGTTCCCGACGTCTATTATTATTGCTATTGTTGTTAAAGCTATTGTTGTTATTGCTACGGAAAGGCGGGCGATCATTTCCTTCGCGGCTCGGTCTTCCGCTCTGCTGATTATTGCGGTTGACAAAATGATCATTACGAGGAGCTACCGGTGTGATCCTTCCCGGCTTCTGTGCGACCGGACGAGGTGTGATTTTTTCTTCTGTTTGTGGTGCGACCGGACGAGGTGTGGGTTTTTCTTCTGTCTGTGGTGCATTGGATTTTGGCTGCACGTTTTTCGCCTCTTTTTCGGGTTCTTTCGATTTTTTCAGATCTCTCTGGGCAAAATATTCATCTAGATTTTCTGAGGAATGTTTTTGTGTGAAAGATTCAAACACAATGTCCAATTCCGGTTCTGTCAGGGCAGTCATATATTTTTTCTGCCCCTCGGTATATTTTTCAAGGACGTCCAGAACATCCTTATTCGGAACATTCAAGTCTTTTGCTACCTCGCGAACTCTGTATTTAATCATCATAAATTACATTCCTCCTCATCGGTTGCGCACAGCGTCTCTAACTTCTTTGCAAAACCGGCATCGTTTACTGCAATTACACCGGTGCGTCGGCCAAGCGCGCTGCCGATTTCATCCATATTCTCCCGTAAAGGCCGAACGTTGATTTTCATCATATCCGCTTCTTGGCGAATGCTAGCTGCAGTCCTTTCCGATAAATCGCATGCTAAAAGAATCAGCTTTGCCTTTCCATGACGGATCTGATCCAACGCCGGATCATGCCCCAAACTCAGCTTTCCCGCGCGGCGGGCAAGCCCTAGAAAGGGGAGCACCCTATTACTCATTCTCCGTCAACTCCTTCTCCATTGCGTCATAAATCTCATCCGGAATTTTCATGGAAAATGCCTTTTCAAAGCGCCGGGATTTTCTCGCCTTGCGCAGACACTCCGCACTTTTGCAAACATATGCGCCTCGACCCGGTTTTTTTCCGGTGAGATCCAGAGAGACTTCACCCTCCGGTGATTTTACAACACGTACCAGCTCTTTTTTAGGTTTCATCTCACCGCAGCCAGTACACATACGCATGGGGATTTTTTTTGGACGCATGGGAGACCTCCTTTTGGGGAATCGATTCGCTCATTTATGTTTTAAGAATTTTCTTTATTCATTCTCTGCAGTTTCGTCCTCTGCAGGTTTCTCTTGATGCTCTAGTGGATTCTCTCCATAGAATCCACTTTCCGGCTTGATATCGATCTTCCAACCGGTCAACTTTACCGCAAGGCGGGCGTTCTGCCCTTTATTGCCGATTGCCAAAGAAAGCTGGCCATCCGGCACCGTTACGCGGCAAGAATGAGAACCGTCTTCTGCAATTTCGACATTGAGAACGTTCGCCGGAGAAAGTGCATTGGCAATAAACTTCTGGGGATCATCACTATACTCGACAATATCGATCTTTTCTCCGGAAAGCTCATCAACAATTGTATTGACTCTGGCGCCTCTCGCGCCGATGCAGGTACCTACCGCATCCACATCGGGGTTATGAGACATGACCGCCAACTTCGTACGGGAACCGGCTTCGCGGGAAACCGCTTTGATTTCGACGGTTCCATCGTAAATTTCCGGAACTTCCATCTCAAAAAGGCGTTTCACAAGATCCGGGTGTGTGCGGGAAAGAATCGCCCGCGGTCCACGTTCCGTATCACGGACATCCACCACATACACTTTAATGTGCTCGCCTTCACGGAACTGCTCATTTCCAACCATCTCACTGCGGGGAAGATTCGCTTCACTGCGACCAATCCGCAGAGAGACACCGCCGGAGCGGGGATCCACGCGGTCTACCAGAGCGGTAACAAGTTCCTGCCGCTTTGACTGAAACTCCTGCAGCATTTGGCCGCGCTCTCCATCCCGGATTCCCTGCCGGATAATATTCCGGGCAGTCTGGGCGGCAATTCTTCCAAATTCCTTTGTTTTAACAGAAACTTCTACTTCATCGCCGATTCCAACTGTAGGGTCCACTGCACGTGCTTTTTCCAATGTGATCTGGGTGCCTGGCTGCTCTACGTTTTCCACAACTGTTTTACGCAGAGTCACCTTAAACTCGCCGCTTTTTTCATCAAGAACCGCTTTCGCGTTCTCGTTGCCATAGCTGTTTTTACATGCTGTGGTAATTGCCTTTTCGATTCGATCCAGCATATAATCCATGGGGAGGCCCCGTTCTTTTTCTAAAATTTTCAAAGCCTCCATGATCTCGTTATTCATGCTTTAGTTCCCTCCAATAGCGTCATCGTCGAGCTTCACCCATGAAGCATCTTTTTTGGAAAATATAAAATCGGTATCATCCGGAAGCTGCAGAGTTACATTTTCGTCTCCGAATTCTTTTAAGATTCCGGAAAATTCTCTCTCCCCCGAAGGCAATGCATGAAAGAGACGCACGCGAACCGGTTCTCCCAGATAAGCTGCAAAATGCTCCGGGCGAGTCAGCTCTCGGTCAATTCCCGGGGAACACACTTCCAGCGTATAAGCATCCGATACCGGGTCCAATTCATCCAGAGGATCGTTGATGGCATGGGTCAGACCAATGCAGTCGTCGATCGAAACGCCGCCTTTCTTATCGATAAAGATACGCAGAAACCAATCTGCGCCCTCTTTTAAATACCGAACATCCCAGACAGTCAGTCCTAACTCGTGGGCATAAGGCTCTACAAAACTACGAACCTGTTGTGCAATACCGCCTTTTTTCTTTGCTGCCAAGTGATACACCTCTAATGCAAACAAAAGAGCGGGTCGCCCCACTCTTTCATCCTACAAAATATTACGTTTTGAGTATAGCACAGCCTTCTTTAAAAAGCAAGGCTTTTTTACCCTTGAAAAGGCATTCCGCCTTAGAAAATCCATGTTTTTAATAATTTTTCCTGCACAACAGGTTTTTTCTCCTTTTCTTTACGCTTCCATCTGTTTTGCAAGAAGCGCCGCCACGGTCTGTGTTAATTTTTTCTCTGTATCATCCGCAGGGGTCTCTCCTCCCAAAAGTACCACTGCACCATTTACATCACTCTGGACAAGAATCGGACATACCGTATCCGCGTGGCAGTCCATCCCTTCCACTGGGCGGATTCCATCTTTTGACTGTGAAAGGTAGGGGCGGCGGTTCTGCATACAGTCCTCCAGTTCTGCAGAAACGCGGCGCTCCAAAAACTCTCTGCGGGAAACACCCGCTGCCGCCACCACATGATCTCTGTCACAGATGAGGACCGGATGTGCAGAAGTCTGAAACAGGACTTCGGCATATTGATCTGCCGTCTGAGAAAGATCTCCTATTGGAGAATATTTGCGAAAGATTACGCCACCGGTGTTATCTGTATAAATTTCTAATGCGTCTCCTTCCCGAATCCGCAGCGTACGCCGGATTTCCTTTGGGATTACCACCCGTCCCAGATCATCAATTCTTCTTACAATTCCTGTTGCTTTCACCGACGATTACCTCCTATGAATCTTTTTCAAGATTGAAAAAGAAATGTTTGTGGTTATTACAGGAACTAGTATCTGCAATATTTTCCCTGCTATGCCGAATTTTTGCTTATATGATCTGGAAATAAATGTCGATTCGGACAAATCTCTTTGATTCCATTTCAAAAGCGCGTCTTATCTTGCATTTCAGCCGAAAAAAGAATAAAATAAAATTATTCTTTTTAGAGTTAGAGTTTCGGATTTCATTTTAAAAAACTTGGAGGTTTCTCAATGATCAAAAAGTCATTTTTTAAGATTGCGGCTCCGCTTTTTCTATCGGTAGCTCTTCTTTTCAGCGGATGCGGTTCCGCACGAACAGCACTTTCATCTGATGCGGTTCAATCAGCGGCAGAATCTGCCGGATATACCGTGAACAGCCAAGACATTTCGTCTTCCTCCAAACTGGATGCTTACTTAGTCGGCGCACAGCAAAGTGATTCTTCTCTGCAAATGGCTTTCGTTCAGTTTAAAGAAGAAAACGACGCAAAGGATTTTTATTCACAGATGCGAGATGCTTATTCTTCCCGCGCCGGGTTGGAAATTAAAGAGACAAATTCCGATACATACACCACGATGACTGCTCAGGGCGGCGATCTTTACTACCGGCTTTCAAGGATCAGCGGTACCGTTCTTTACGCCAAAGGAACCATTTCAGATAAAGCCGCCGCAGACACGCTCTTTAAAAACACAAAATATTAAATTACAAAAAGCTCCTTGCTGATAAGTTAAGGAGCTTTTTTGATTGATAAAATACTGTGCAAAAGATAAACAACTAAAAAAGCCGTTCTTTTCTCGGAAAAGAACGGCTTTTCATTGTCTTTAAAGAAGTGCTTCACGTGCTTTCTCTTTTAATCCATAAATAGCAGCTGCATAATCTGTTTTTCCAAAGACTGCAGTTCCCGCCACGCAAACATCGACGCCGGCACGTGCTGCGGCACCAATGGTTTCCAAATTGACCCCGCCATCAATTTGAACCAACACCTGCGGACATTTTTCTTTAATTGCTTTCACTTTGTCCATCATATCCGCCATGAATTTCTGCCCGCCAAAACCAGGCTCGACCGTCATAATCAACACCATATCGGTCTTATTCAAATAGGGATACACTTTTTCTACCGGGGTACCGGGCTTTAAAGCAATTCCGGTTTTTGCGCCGCCCTCACGAATCTTTTCCAAGACTGCTGCCGGATCTTCTGCCGCTTCCAAATGAAAACAGATCCGGTCACTTCCGGCTTTTAAAAATTGTGGTACATATCGTTCAGGATGATCAATCATCAAGTGTGTATCAAAATGTAAATTCGTATGAGAGCGGATCGCCCCCACAACACATGGCCCAATTGTGATATTCGACACAAAGTGTCCATCCATCACATCAATATGAATCCAATCCGCTCCGCCTTTCGTAATCGCTTCGACTTCTTCTCCTAGTTTTGCAAAATCAGCCGACAAAATAGATGGTGCTATCAGCATGCTTTGATTCCTCCAAAATTTTACTGCATTTGTCTTTTTATCATACACCATCTTTCCCCAAAAAGGAAGATCTATCAGGACAATCCGCTAAATGAGAAAGCCCAGCCTTCGTACCAATCGCCGTACGAAAGCTGGGCTTCATCTATAATAAGCGGGGGAAAAGGCAGCTGCCTCCCGCACCCTCAGTCTATGCTGGAATCACCATTGCGTGCAAATACACGCTAGGCACAACGTCCAAAAAAGGTCAATTCGGAATGGCCTCCAAAGTATGCTGCCGCAACCCGATCTTCCTGCATCCTGCTGCGCACAGCAACGCGTGCCTGCCGAGTTTTCTCCTGTTTTGTATACCGCTCGATGCAGTAGCGGTGCATACGCATTTTAGCCTCGTTCCTCAAAACCTTTCTGGCGCAAAGAATTACGACTCCCGAAAAAGTCCCTTCTATCAAAAAATACAGAAAGTTTCCCTCTCCGAAAGCGAACGCCAAAAGCGACATCGCTGCTACCATCCCGATCATCAACCGTTCCACTTTTCCCTTTGGATGATAATGCAGCGCCAACTGCAATGATATCAAAAACAAAATCCCGCCAAAAAATATAGACATTTTCATTTTTCACCTCAAACATTTGTTCAAACCCTTGATTCTTATGTTAGCACAAATGTTCTGAATCTGCAATAGGTTTTTTATCTTTTTATTATAATTCTATTCTCCATGGGACAAATCTGTCCCTTCGATATTATGATTGACTAATAAAAATGGCAGTAAAGCTTTTTATCAAAGCCTTACTGCCTGTGATTTAATTGAGAAAATAGATGTTCATCGATCTGCGGCCAAAACTAGTGCAGTCGCCCATCGTATTCATATAAAGGTCAATCATCACGCCGCTTCCGTTAGAAACAAATCCACCAGTATCTGCGGCCACGGCATAACCGTAAACATAACTGCCGTCTGCAGAAGTAATATACATCCGCGTGCCGTATGGAATCACTGCTGGGTTAACTGCGACCCGTCCAACCATCGTGGGAACTCCGGTGCTGCAGATTCCATCGTTTGTATAAGCGGTACATACGCCGCTGATCACTCTTGAATAAGAGAGACCCGCAATGGTATTGCCTCCTGAGTTTCCGGAATAAGAAGCGTTTTGTGTTGGCTGAGAAACCTGCACTTTCGTTCCTACAAGAACCACTTCATTCACCGGCTGTTTGGTCACAGTAGAGGACAATTCCTGTTGAGAATCCTGTTGTCCGTTTACATACTTGGTACGAACCACTACCGAGGCTTCGCCTTTTTGACCTGCCGTTTGAACCTCTCTGGTTCCCTTTGTTAAACTTGCGTCCTCTTGTTCCGAGGTCGTAAAGTCCAGTGCTCTGGTCTCGGTGGTTTCCTGATATGTAATCCGGTTTACAACAACTTGTGCATTTTCTTCGAGAGGCTTATTGGATGGTAAATTCAACTCATCGTCTTTTCCAAGATCAATGCCTGCCTCACGAAGTGCCTGTACCGCGGTTTCATTTTTCAAAACCAAAATATCTTTTGTCTCACCATCAACGGCAACTGAAACATGCTGTCGTCTTTCGACGGTGATCTGCATATCGTCCTGAACTTTTTCTTGCAATCCAGGAGTAACCGTATCGGACTCGCCAATCGGATCCGCTCCCAACTGATTCAAAACCTCTTCTACCGTAGCTCCATCGTTGACCACCAAAGAAGAAAATTTGTTTCCGTCCTGCACACTCACAGCCCGCCCATTTATTACATTCAAAAGAATGTCGCCGCTTGTGTTTGTCTCGCGGTCTACGCGATCCATTGGGCCAAGTTCTACGCCGGCCATCTGTAGAATGGACTGAGTCTCTCCGTTTTGCAGCATTCGGAGGGTTGTGCTTTGGCCATTCACAGTAACGACCGCATTGTGAGTTGTCGCGAATACCGTACCGGCCATCGCCGTTCCTGATATTACTAGTGCCGCACTCAGCGCAGCAATCATCTTGATTGGTTTCAGCATTATCTAATCACCCTTTTCTGATAACTTACCAACTGCTCAACAGGTTTATGGGTCTCATGATACGAATAAAAATGCTCATTGTCAAATTTCAAAAAGTTCTAAATTTGAGCATTATGTACAAAGGCTCCCCCCCGTTTCCAGTCGAAAGGGTTCCTTTTCCTTCAAGAAAAGTGGTTAAAATGGGATTTGTTGGATTTACTTTCTGTGCATTATGTAAGAATTTGCTTGTAACCATTTTGTAATAAAGTTAACATAATTATTTCAATCCCAAATTCTTGTGGTTTTAGGGGCTGATGTGGAGGAAAAATTGCATTTCGATCCCCGCTTTTTACTTGTTCTTCCATCTCTCATTTTTACGAGTAAAAGGGAAGACCTTTCTAATATAAGAGGTCCTTTCTGATTTAGTGTAAAGTGAATCACTTTACATGAAGGCATAACCTCCACACTCTATACCGCTAAAATAGGGGTTGTCCACTATTTCTAGAATTGTAATGGCATACCCCTTGTCACTTGATTTTGAAAATTTTTTCTTACATTTTATGGAAACAGTCAATCCCTTTACAATTTGTCCTCCTATTTTTTCCCTTTTAAACTTCACTTTTTACGAAGTAATTATATATATGTATTTAAACATATATAATGTAAAAAAAATAATAGAGTTATCGCAATGGATCAAAAAAGGTCTGTTGATTGTGGGTGATTTTTCGGCTATTATTGCTTTTGTTTTAACTTTTGACTTTATTCTTCCATAATTTTTGAGATAGGATTCTCTGTTTTTACCTTTCAATAGGGCAATTTTGTTTGATGTTTTCTTCTATTTTTCAGCGGATTTTCTTAAGTTTTACTTCTAATAAGCAAATTTAATTTTCGAAAAAACGCTGACGATTTTACCAATAATATTTGCTCTGAATCAATTACAGCCCCATTTTAATCCTAACTTTTCGAATAACATGGCGAAAAAAGGAAAAATAAAAAATCCTTCCGAATATTTTCGGAAGGATTTTTTTGCACTGTAAAAACAGCGCTGGAATATGCAATTTATCTCTTTGAGAACTGCGGAGCACGACGAGCTGCTTTCAAGCCGTACTTCTTACGTTCCTTCATTCTCGGATCACGAGTCAGGAAACCAGCCTTTTTCAAAGTAGAACGAAGGCTTCCATCCTCATACTGGAGCAATGCGCGGGCAAGGCCGTGGCGGATTGCCCCGGCCTGTCCGGAAACACCGCCGCCGGCAACCCGGCAAACGATATCAAATTTATCATTAAGTTCTGTCAGCGCGAGAGGCTGGCGAACAATGGCCTTCAGTGTATCAAGGCCAAAATAATCATCAATGCTACGGTCATTGATTGTGACCTTTCCGGTGCCCTTATACAAACGAACGCGGGCAACGCTGCTCTTGCGGCGACCGGTACCATAAAAATAAGGTGCTTTCTCGTACATAGTTCAGTCCTCCTCCCTTAAAATTCCCATGCAGTTGGCTGCTGGGCGGTATGTTCGTGCTGTTCCCCTTCAAACAGACGAAGACGGTTGATGGAAGTACGACCGATCGTATTCTTCGGCAGCATTCCCTTAACGGCCAGCTCCATGGCTTTGCAGGGTTCTTCCCGCATCATGGTATCATATTTGACATCTCTCAGATGACCGATATAGCCGGTATGATGATAATAATGTTTCTTCTCAAGTT
Source organism: Caproicibacterium sp. NSD3 (assembly GCF_053613275.1). NCBI lineage: Bacteria > Bacillati > Bacillota > Clostridia > Eubacteriales > Oscillospiraceae > Caproicibacterium > Caproicibacterium sp. NSD3. Next base: position 74,641 of record NZ_CM132119.1, on the reverse strand, counting down.
TGTTTCCGGTGAGCACCGTTTTTGCACAGTTAACGATGATTACGTGATCACCGCAGTCTACATGGGGAGCAAAAGTCGTCTTGTGCTTTCCACGCAGCAAAAGAGCTGCCTGCGAAGCAACACGGCCAAGGGGTTTCCCCGCTGCATCAATCACATACCACTTGCGCTCGACAGCCTCTGCCTTCGGCATATAAGTGGACATAACAGAACCTCCAGTTCAGAATTATATTTACAATCGCCCCGCCCCAGCGGGGCTGCTCTTTGCTCTTTTTTAAATCAAGTAAAAAAGCGCGCAGAAAATTCTGCGCAGAGGAATTGCATTTATGATAGTAACACAGCATTTTCGGAAAGTCAAGCCAATTTCCTTGATTTTTTTATTTAGTTTCATACTTTCTTTGATTTTCTCTCGTTTTCAGCCTTTTACATGAGTATTCTATGCTTTCATTTTAAAAATAAACGAGAGCAGTTCCTTTTAAAAGCGAACTGCTCCCATTCGGATTTCCTTGACTTTTTCAATCAGCTCCTGCCAGCCGTTCCATCCTTTTTCCGTTGGAACATTGATTCAAATGATCAACTGCATAGCCGCGCTCTTTCAAAAACAGTTTTGACTCATTTCTTGAAAGATCCCTTTTTAATTGTTTGGGCCAAATAAATGAGGGCATGCTTTTCTGAAAAGTACAGCGGAAGCACCCGCAGTCCCTTTGGGACAAGATGCTGGTTCCACTTTCTTACCGTCCCAAATATTTTATCTTGGGAAGAATCAAAACAAGAAAACAGATTTCCTGTTTTGATACCGACAAGTGTGGGGAAGCAGTATCGAATCATCAATTCTTACGACATCTTATTTTCTTCTGATGATTTTTGTAAAAATTGAAATCATAAATTCGCATTTTATATCTATTTACTGTTTTAATTTGAAATTATGATTTACAAACAAAATCGTATTTTGACATTTTTTATGACTTTTGGAGTTTTGAGGGCTTTTATTGGAGGATTTACTCCGTACTTTTTACTTTTCCGTTGTTTTGCGGTGACATTCTCCGCTCATCGGGCAGTTGGCACAGCCACAGCCACAGAAGGATTTTTTCCTTTTGTGATCTTTGATCATCCTAAAAATAATCACTGCTACAACGAGTACCAAAACCATTAAAATCACGATGGTCGCCAGATTGCTTACAAACCACTCAAACATATAAAATTCCTCCTGTCTTTTTTTGATTTTACGCGTGTACCCGTGCGTTGGGCTGCCGAAGCGTATTGGATTCCTGATAGGGGCGAATCAGCATATAAAGGAAAAACGCCACAACCGCAAACGCCGCAACGGAGCCAGCCAAATTTCCAGATCCCGAGAAAAGCATTCCGAGCTGATAGATGCAAAGTGATACTGCATAGGCGAATACACATTGATATCCGATTGCGAAAAAGGTCCATTTTGCACTGTTCATTTCGCGTTTAATAGCGCCCATTGCTGCAAAGCACGGGGCACAAAGAAGGTTGAAGGCTAAGAACGAATAGGCAGAAAGTGAAGTAAAGGTAGCCTGCATATTGTTCCAAATCTGCCAGCCGTTTTCTGCAACTTCGTCAAATCCTCCAAACAAAACGCCCATGGTTCCGACCACGTTTTCTTTCGCCATCAGTCCGGTCAATGTTGCGACGGTTGCCTGCCAGTTGCCCCATCCAAGCGGCGCAAAGATTACACAGATTACAGAGCCAAATGCCGCAAGCATGCTGTCGGCTTCTTCAACCATTCCAAAAGAACCATCGGCCCAACCAAAATTCGAAGTGAACCAAACTAAAATGGTTGCCAGCAAGATCACAGTACCGGCCTTTCTAATAAAGGAAGAAGCACGCTCCCACATAGAATGGAGCAGATTAGAAACAGTCGGCCAGTGATAGGCTGGCAGTTCCATAACAAATGGAGCTGGATCGCCGGAAAACATTTTCGTCTTTTTCAGCATAATTCCGGAGAGAACAATGGCAAAAATCCCGACAAAATATGCACTCGGTGCCACCCATGGCGCTCCATTAAACAGTGCACCTGCAATCAAAGCAATAATCGGCAATTTTGCACTGCAGGGAATAAACATTGTCGTCATGATCGTCATTCTGCGGTCTCTTTCATTTTCGATCGTGCGGGAAGCCATAATTTCCGGGACACCGCAGCCTGTACCAATCAGCATTGGAATAAACGATTTGCCAGAAAGGCCAAATCTACGAAAAATCCGGTCCATCACAAACGCGATTCTGGACATATATCCGCAGGCTTCCAGAAAAGCAAGGAAGAAAAACAGAACAAGCATTTGCGGAACAAATCCCAAAACCGCTCCAACACCGGCTACAATTCCATTCAGAATCAGTCCTTCCAGCCAGTCCGCGCAATTTACGCTGTCCAGCCCGCCCTTGATCAGTGAAGGAAGCCCCGGTACCCAAATTCCGTAGTCGGCCGGATCTGGCTCTTCTTCATCAGCGACTGCCATATAAGTATCATAATCTACCGGAATTTCTTGGTCGATACTGCCGTCATCCTCATTGCGAAGATCTGCGGTCGTTGTCAAGTCGACTGCTTCCTGCGGATCTTGACCTGCATCTTTCGCGGCTGCTTCAAAGGCTTCTTTCATAGCACCCGATTCCTGATGAGCATCCTTTGCTTCTTCATAAGAGGAAGTTCCAATCCCAAATAAATGCCAGCCGTCTCCAAAGACGCCGTTATTTACCCAGCCGCCGATCGTTGTAATAGAGACAAAATAAACAAGAAACATGACGACTACAAAAATTGGCAGCGCCGCAAAACGGTTCGTAACGACTTTATCAATCTTATCGGAAATGGAAAGCTTTCCTGCGCTCTTCTTGTGATAGCAGCCTTTTAGAATGGATGCAATGTACAAGTAGCGTTCGTTCGTGATAATACTTTCGGCATCGTCATCGCATTCTTTTTCTGCGGACTTAATATCCTGTTCGATATGGTCCAGAACTTCTTTCCCCAATTTCAGCTGTGCAAGCACTTTATCATCGCGCTCAAAAATCTTAATTGCATACCATCTTTGCTGTTCTGCCGGAACACTATTTAAAGCAGCCTCTTCAATATGAGCCAGCGCATGTTCTGCTCTCCAATGTTCGCGAGCGTTAATGGCATTTTTACCGCTCCCTTTCCATTTTCTATAATTAGCACTTGCTAACTAAGCGCTATATTAGCATATGCTAATTTAAAAGTCAATGAAGTTTTTTCAAAATTAAGCTTTGTTTTTATAATTTTGGAACTATGCAACATTAAATTTTACAATACTTTTTAAATTTCCATTTAATGTCATTGTGTTGTAATCATAATAAAGAAAGTAGTATACTAAATATGGAATTTAAAAGGGTAAATCTTAGCTTATAAAAATAAATACAAATTATAAAGTGATCTCTGTTAAACGTTTTCTAAAAGATTGATTCGTTTTATAAATTAAATTATAATACAATTAGACAATTATTTTTTTCATAAAAATCTCCTATCTTAAGCCAGGAATTTGTGTCTTGTGCTAATAAGATTAAAAAGCTAAGATTTCTATTTAGGAAGAAATATTTTCTGCTTTTACAAGAACAGCAGAATAAAAAAGCGGGAGAGAGAGAAATGAGACCAAAATTGAAAATCCTGATTGTAGACAATCAAAAAATCAATCGCAAAATTTTAAGCAGGCTTCTTTCTGACTTTTACGAAATTATTGAAGCGGATAATGGCAGATCCGCTCTTGCGACTCTACGTTCCCAAAAGGGAACCATCTCTGCAGTTCTTCTGGATCCAATTATGAATGGTTATGATGTTTTAAAAGAAATGTCAAAGAATTCGGAACTGGCTGCCATCCCTGTCATCGTAATTTCTCAGGACAACAAGGAGGACAGCGAAATAAAAGCGCTGCAAATGGGCGCAAGAGATTTTATTTCCACCCCTTATAACCCAAAAATTCTGCGCCGCAGACTTTCCAATCTGATTGAATTATATGAATCCAATCTTTGTATTGGGCATATTGAACGCGATACACTTACCGGTGTTTATACCAAAGACGCTTTTTATCGCCATGCGGAAGAAATTTTGGGTACCGATCCAACAGCGCCTTATACTCTTGTCGCCACCGACATTGAACGTTTTAAATTGGTAAATGATAGCTTTGGGCCTACTACAGGCGATGAGCTTCTGCAATATATCGCAAAAATTTTACAGCACGATTCCCTTCAGCTCCATGGGATCTGCGCGCGCCACAGTGAAGACCACTTTATGATTTTGGTTCCGAAATCCGCAGATGATGAAAATATGCATGTATTTATCGACGCAGCTCAAAAAGAATTAAAGCAATTTCCCTTGAACATGAAAATTTCCCTGAAATTCGGGGTGTACTTAATAAAAGATTTACAAACCCCTGTCCCTATTATGTGTGACCGTGCTATTTTGGCGGCAGAAAGTGTAAAGGGGCATTATGAAAAGTCTTACGCTTACTATGACGACTCTATACGACAGCGCCTTCTTCGGGAACAGCAGATTATAGATGAAATGAAATCATCCTTGGAAAAGAATCGGTTTCAAGTCTTTTTGCAGCCAAAATACGATCTGACCAATGAAAAAATTGCTGGTGCAGAAGCGCTGGTGCGCTGGACCCATCCAAAACTGGGCGCACTGAACCCGAGCGAATTCATTCCGCTCTTTGAGCATACCGGTTTTATTACAGAACTAGACGAATACGTCTGGAATCACACCTGCGAAATTTTGGAAAACTGGAACCAAAAAGGCTTGCCACATATTCAGGTTTCCGTAAATGTTTCCCGAAAAGACATCTATCAAGAAAACCTTCCGGAAATTATTTGGAATATCGTTAAAAAGCATGGGCTTGAACCGAGTCAGCTTCATCTCGAAATCACAGAAACTGCCTATACAGAAAACGCTGAACAATTAATAAGCGTTGTCAATAAGCTCAAAAAAATCGGATTTTTTATTGAAATGGACGATTTTGGGACCGGATATTCTTCTTTAAATATGCTCTCGGAACTTCCGATTGATATTTTAAAGCTCGATATGCGCTTTATGAATTCCATTAAAAAAGGTGCCTTACAAAAAAACAAACATAATATTTTGGAATTTATTATCAGCCTTGCAAAATGGATCAATTTACAGGTCGTTGCAGAGGGTGTTGAAAAAAAAGAGCAGGTTGATTTTTTACGAAAACTGGGATGCGACTATGTGCAGGGATATTATTACGCAAAACCTATGCCGGTCGATGAATTTACCAAACTTTTAAACAATTCAGATATAGAAATCCCATTGATTTCTTCCAGTTACCAGTAAATTTTTATGTGAATATTTTTCACGTTTTATAAATGGTCTAAATTTTGACTTGCATTTTGACTTGCACTTTTTAGATTTTAACCGTATATTTTCGTATATTTATATCGAAATAAGCATAAAAAAGCCGCAGTAGAAAGCAACAATTTGCTATCTATCGCGGTATTTCTTTGGCGTCCTCGAGCGGATTTGAACCGCTGGCCTACCGCTTAGGAGGCGGTCGCTCTATCCAGCTGAGCTACGAAGACAAATACATTATTAAAGGCAAAGTCATTCGAATGATTTACCCATTTTCGCTGTAAAAGCATTTTTACCCGTTCACTATTTTTGAAAATAGGACTTAGGAAAAAAGCCAAATGATCCAGATGGCTTTTTCATTCAATATTAATTATACGGCTCAAATTTGTTTTTTGTCAACGGGCTTTCCCTCCCATGACAGTAAAAAGCCCAAAATCAGCAGGATCATACAAGCAATCGGCAGATAAGAAAGAACATACTGAATCCAATTTACTTGTGGAACGATCAACCGAATAGAGCTAAAAAAGCAGGCCATAAAAATCCCCTGAAAAGCAGATAAAAAAACACAGATCCCAAATGCCCTGCGTAAAGGTTTCACTAAAAATAAAATCAGCCAGATTACAACCGGAATCGTAAATGCAATAAACAGAAAAAAATCGCACTCAAAAAAACGATTTGCCAGAGCGTAGACTGCAATTTCCGGTGTTGTCAATGTACTGTTTTTTTGAAAAGCAGCCGGTACAAAAAGGAAGACCAAAAAAGCAGCTTCAAAGACAGCCGCTGCGATGCGAATCTGTCGTGGTGATTTTGTCATAGAAAGTCTCTCCTTTAAAACTTACTACTCATATGGAGAATAGTTTCATTATAATGATTTTTCAGAAGAAAAGCAAGAAAGAGCATTTCCCAAAAAACATGATTTTGTTGGAATTTTAATCGAATCCATTTTGATGGAATGTATTATCATTTTAGAAAAAAATGATTTTATCCTTGAATTTTCAGCAAACTTGTAGAAATTTTTTGAAAGTTGTGATACATTATCCTATTATACAAGTTATAAAAACGAGGAGATAAAAATGGAAATCCAGCAAAATTATGAAGATGCATTTCAATCGGCAACGGAACTTTTTTCTTCAAAATGGATGCAGAACTGCAGCTTTGCGGAAGAATTTCGCAACAAATGGCACCGAATTCTGCGTACAAATGTCCGCAGTGAAAAAAATATGCTCCCAGAAAATGCGGAGGCGATTTTTCCGGTTCCATGCAGTTTTCATGGTGGAAACATTATTTTTCATTTTGACCAGAAAAAGCTTTTTGATTGGTTCCGACAAGACTCCCTTGGAAAAGAGCGACGGGTTTTTATTTCAAAAGATCTTACCCGCGGACTTTCCGGTGACCTTTCCTTCCATGATTCTCCGTTTCATTATAATTCCACAGCCGCAGAGCCGTCTATCCCTGAAAAAGGAACTGAAATCTTTGTATGCCCTCTTCCCGGATTTCCACCGCCGCTGCAGGTCATCTATGGAAACAAACGGATAGAAAGTTCTTTTCATGGTTTTAAAAAGCGTAAACTTTCTTTTTATTTGATTCCTGCTGAATTTACGCCGGCATTTCTCTGCACACCTTTTGAAAAATGCCTCTATCTATTTTGGATGGACTGCTGCATCATGATGGAAAACCGAGCTAAATTAAAAGATAAGGATTTAAAACCTTTACTGCATATTTTTCGACCTACTTCCATACTGACTGTGGAAAAAATAATCTGAAGGTCATCATCGAAAGAAGGAAAATGATTGAAACAGGGAACCCCGCCGCTTAGTGCGGCTGTACAAAAACAAATTGTCGATATGATTCTGAAAAACGACATGAAACCCGGCGACCGTCTGCCCACCGAATCGGAGCTTTGCCGCAGACTTAATGTTGGCCGCGGCACTGTTCGTGAGGCCGTAAAAGCGCTGATCTCCCAAAACGTTCTGGTCGTTCGGCAAGGATCCGGCACATTTATTTCGCCCCAACAAGGAGTCTCAAGCGATCCTCTCGGGCTTACTTTTTTAAAGCACGATCAGCAGCTCGCTTTGGATCTTTTAGATGTTCGTCTGATGTTGGAACCGAGCATTGCTGAACTTGCGGCAACGCGTGCCACTTCTCGGGAACTGCGGATGATCGAGCAGCAATGTGATACGGTACAGGAACTGATTAAAAATGAAGAACCATACCAGCAAGCCGATGTAGAATTTCACCGACGAATTGCTCAGGCCAGTCACAATCAAGTAGTCAGTACATTGGTTCCAGTGATTCATTCGTCAGCGATTCTAAATATCGATTTGACCAAAAACAGCCTCAAAGGAGATACGATTCGGTATCATCGAGCACTGGCAAACGCAATTTCTCGCCATGATCCATATGGTGCCCGCTATGCTATGATTTTACATCTAGCGACAAATCGTCAATATCTATTTCCAAATGAGCCAACCCCTTAAACTCTGACATTTTTGGTCAGAGTCTTTTTATGCCTCTTTAATTGGTAGGACAACTTGTCTCCGAGTGGGCCAACCTTTCGTGTTAAAACTGCACAATATTTTTATTAATATCTTGTTTATTTGACGATTTTAAGTTAATTTGCATAAAATACATTGACAAACCGGTTTCATCAATATATGATGAATTTGAAAGTACAGGAGAGCAGAAAGAAGGAAGCAAAAGTGACAACAGACGGGAAAAAAGTCACCATTGATCATGTTGCTTCTTTAGCAGGCGTTTCTAAAACGACTGTCTCCCGCTATCTTAACGGTCGATACGATGCTTTGTCCGATGAAACCAGGGTTCGGATTGCAAAGGTGATTCAAGAACTCAATTACCGTCCAAATCGAATTGCCCAAAGCTTAAAATCCCGCAATAGTAAAATGCTCGGTTGCCTCGTCAGTGATATCAGCAGCCCTTTTTCTTCCATTCTGGTAAAAGGGATCAACAGTGTCTGCACACAAGTTGGCTATCAACTGCTCCTTGTGGACAGCGGCGATGATCCGGAAAATGAACGCCGTGCGATTCAAAATCTTTTGGAAAACCAGGTGGATGGGTTGATTGTCAACACCACCGGACAAAACGATCCGTATCTTTTGGAATTAAAACGACAAAAAGTTCCTCTGGTTCTCGCCGATCGATGCCTTTCGGCACCCGGTATCATCGATACCGTTGCCACTGAGAATTACCATATTACATATGACTGCATTTCTTATTTAAAACAGCTAGGCTATGAGCAGGTTGCCTTTTTCACTCCAGGCAACGGAATGATTGCTCCTCGAATCCTTCGTTATCAAGGATTCTGCGATGCGCTCCATGAAATATTTGGATATTCCGGTAAGGAAAACACTTATACTTTTTCTCTGGAAAAAGAGGCGGACTGTACCGAGAAGGTTCAGCAGTTTCGCGCTAAATATCCGAAACAACGGATCGCGCTCTTTGCAGTAAACGGTGTAACGCTTTTGCGTGTTCTTAACGCTGTACAAACTTTGAAAATTTCGATTGGCGCCGATTTTGGCGTCTGCGGATTTGATAATTGGGGCTGGGCTGATTTAATTCCACCGGGGATCACCACAATTACCCAGGATTCCAGATTGGTCGGAGAACACGCCGCTCAGCTTCTCCTCCAACGGATTGCTGGAAAAGGCCCCAAAGATCCGGTTTATGAAGAGCTTCCCAATAAACTTGAAATCAGAGGTTCTACGGTTTCTTCTTAAAAAAATAAAAAATTCTTTGTTGGATTTTTTTTAGAGTTTTATGGAACCGGTTCCATAGTGGCTTTTCAATGGTTGTTTACTGGTAACGTACCAGTCAGCATAAATCATTTATTTATGGGAGGAATACAGAATGTTCAAAAGAAAATCGATCCTTGCTCTTGCGTTGGCAGCAGGCATGACATTTAGTCTTGCAGGCTGCGGCGGAAGCTCCAGCAGTTCTTCTGCAGCAGCTTCCGGTACCGCTTCTAAAGCGGCCGCTACTTCGTCCAGTGCTTCCGGCGCTGCGACCGGCACTAAGGTCGGCAAGACCGTCCTCAAGTGTTCTTTCAACCAGTCGGCTGAAAACCCAGAGGCTAAGACTGTTGTTGAGATGAGCGATAAGCTCTATGATGCAACTGATGGCCGTTATTCCATTGAAGTTTATCCGAATGAGCTGCTCGGCAGCCAGAAAGATTCTTTGGAACTGGTCGAAAATGGTGCGATCGATATGGCAATCGTCGCAAACTCCATGGTAGAAAACGTAAATCCGGACTTTGCGGTTATCGGCTGCCCTTACATGTTTGATTCTATCGATCATCAGAAGAAACTGTTCCAGTCCGGTGCACTTGATGATCTGTATGCGACAACCGAGAGTGCAGGATTTGATGTTCTTGCAGCTTACAGCCTTGGAGCTCGCTGCATCTACACAAAGAGTGCTCCGGTAAAAACCCCAGCTGATCTCTCCGGTAAAAAGATTCGTGTTATGCAGTCCGATACTATGGTTCAGATGCTCAAATACATGGGCGGCGTAGGAACCCCGATGAGCCAGGGCGATGTTTACTCTGCAATTCAGGCAGGTACTTTGGACGGCGCTGAGAACAATATCATTACTTATGTTGATCTGAAACAATACGAAGTTGCGCCGTTTTTCTCTGAGACAAACCACCTGATGATCCCCGATGAACTGATCATCAGCTCCAGTCTTCTCAAAGGTATGACCGAAGATGATGCAAAAGCTCTGAAGAAAGTTTCTAAAGAATCCGTTGATACGATGTTCAGCCTTTCTGCAAAACTCCGCGATGAGTATCTCACAAAGTGCAAGAATGAACTGAATGTCACCATCACCACCGTTGATATTAAACCTTTCCAGGATGCTATGAAGCCCCTGATTGACAGCGTTTCCAACCGCAGTGATATGACAAAATCCATCTATCAAGAAATTCAGAAGCTGAAATAACCCTTTTGAGAATGTCAAAAGAGGCCCGCAGGCTCCTGCGGGTCTTTTTTACTAAAGAGGGAAAAGAGAACAGGAGGTTCTACATCAATGCATGCTTTTACAGCGGTAAAAAGGGTCATTGACAAGATTATGGAATGGTGCAACATTATCATTCTTGCCATTATGACAATCCTTGTTACCTATCAGGTAATCACACGCTACTTTTTCAACAAGCCAAGTGCTATTTCCGAAGGACTCGCGCAGTACCTTTTCGTTTGGATGATCATGTTTGGCAGTGCCTATGTTTTTGGTCTGCGTGAACATCTAAACATTACGGTAATTAAAGACAAATTATCCCCGATACCTTATCTAATCGTCGAAATTATTACCAATTTTGTTTTGCTCATCTTTTCATGGGGCATTATGATTGTCGGCGGTTATCAGGGCGCACTCAAACAGATGACCACAGTAGATGCTTCTTTGCAGATCCCCATGGGAATCATTTACATAGCAATTCCGATCTGCGGCTTTGTAATGCTGTTTTATGCAATCTATAACATCTGCCTTGCAGTTGTCGAATATCATCAAAAAGTTGCCGCAAAACCAGCACCAACCACAGGAAAGGGGGAATCTGATACATGAACAGCGCTACACTTGCCGCACTGATTATGGTCGTCGGCATCGTCATTACCCTCTGTCTCGGCTTCCCGATTGGCCTTTCCATCGGAGTCAGCTCCGCTGCTGCCATCCTGGTAATTCTTCCCTTTGATAAGGCAATGATCACCGCTTCGCAGCGAATGTTTACCGGCGCCAATTCATTCTCTCTGCTCGCCATTCCATTCTTTGTCTTAGCGGGCAATATCATGAACAACGGCGGTATTGCCAAGCGACTGATCGGCTGTGCAAAGCTAATTGCACATCGTCTGCCCGGCAGCCTTGCACAAACCAACATCGTCGCAAACATGCTCTTCGGCGCAATTTCCGGTTCCGGCGTTGCCGCTGCTTCCGCTATGGGCTCTATCCTCGGGCCAATGGAAGAAAAAGAAGGCTATTCCAAAGAATTCTCCGCAGCCGTTAACATTGCTTCCGGCCCTACGGGCATGATGATTCCTCCAAGCAATATCATGATCGTTTATTCCACCGTTGCCGGCTCTGTCTCGATCGCCGCCCTCTTTATGGCAGGCTACATTCCCGGTATTCTCTGGGGCGTCGCCTGCATGATCCTTACCGGATTTATGGCGAAAAAGCGCGGCTATATCGATACGGAACGTTATAATGTTAAAGAAGTTCTCAAAACCCTCTGGGAGGGCATTCCAAGTTTGCTTCTGATTGTTATTGTTATCGGCGGTATCCTCGGCGGTGTATTCACCGCAACCGAAGGCTCCGCAATCGCTGTTGTCTATTCTTTGCTTTTAAGCTTTATTTATCGCAACCTGAAAATCCGTGACCTTCCCAAAATCTTGCTGGATTCTGTTAAGACCACTGCAATCGTAGAATTTTTGGTCTGCGTCTCCTCCATTATGTCATGGGTTATGTCCTTCACCAAGATTCCCCAGATGATTGCTCATGGACTTTTAGGGGTCAGCAACAATCCGGTCGTCATTCTGCTTATCATGAACTTCATCCTTCTGATTGTCGGTACCTTCATGGATCCGACCCCGGCCGTTCTGATCTTTACCCCAATCTTCCTGCCAATCGTACAGGGCTGGGGTATGAGTGTGGTCCATTTCGGACTGATGATGGTTATGAACCTTTGTGTCGGCACGATCACTCCTCCGGTCGGTGCAATCCTGTTCGCAGGCTGCAAGATCGGCAATGTCAAGATCGAACAGGTTATCCGTCTGCTGCTGCCGTTCTTCGCGGTCGTCGTGATCACGCTGATGATGGTCACCTTCATTCCGGGATTGTCTCTGGCGATCCCCTCTGCACTCGGTCTGATCGCGTAATCTCTTTTTGGAAAGGAACAGTATCATGGAACAAAATCCTAAAATTATCATTTGTGACTGTGATCACAACAATGTCGATATGGAAAAATCCGTTTTCGATAAGGCCGGCTGCGGTTTTAAATGGCTGCACTGCCACACCGAAGATGAAGTAATTAAAGAATGTCAGGGTGCCGTATGTTTTCTAAACCAATACGCACCGATGAATGAAAAAGTTTTTAAAGGCGTTCCGTCGCTGAAGATGATCGTACGTTACGGCGTCGGCGTTGATAATGTCAACCTGGAAGACGCCGACAAATACGGCGTTCAAATCTGCAACGTGCCGGATTACGGCATGAATGAAGTTGCCGATCACGCACTGACCTTGATGCTCGCCTGTGTGCGCAAAGCATGGCTTCTCGGCAACCGTACAAAGGAAGGTGCCTGGAATTATGCAGAATCCATTCCGGTACACCGTCTCTCAACATTAACGGTCGGCATCGTCGGCACCGGCCGGATCGGCTCTGAATTTGCCAAAAGAGTAAAAGCTCTGGGCTGCAAGATCATTGCTTTTGACCCTAATTATAAGAGTCTCAGCCGTCATTTTCCGCAGGATATTACCTACTGTGCTTCTCTTGACGAACTCTTAAAGCAGTCCGACGTTATCTCGATGCACTGCTCGTTAAACGCTGGGAATCACCACATGATGAACAAAGAAGCATTTGCAAAAATGAAAGATGGTTCCTATTTTATCAACGTCTCCCGCGGAGGGCTTGTGGATGAAGATGCGCTAAACGAAGCGCTCACTTCCAAAAAACTCGCCGGCGCCGGAATCGACGTTGTCAATCAGGAACCGCTCGATCACAATAGTCCGCTCTTTAAACACCCGAATCTGATTATCACCCCCCATATGGCATGGTATTCAGAAGAGGCTGCTCTGGAGCTTAAACGCAAATGCGCCGAAGAGGCCGTTCGCTTCTTAAACGGAGAGCCGGTTCGTTATCCGATCAATCACATTTAAGTATCTCTCTCGAAAGGAGTACACGTTCTAAAATGAAAGCAATCGTTTATGAAGGAGCCAATACCATTAGCGTCCGCGATGTACCAAAACCTCAGCCCCGCGAAGGTTGGGCCCTTATAAAAGTTTCGCACGCAGGAATCTGCGGCACCGATCAAAATATTTATCACGGCACCCATCCCCGTGCAAAAGCACCGCTGATTATGGGTCATGAATTTTCCGGCACGCTCGAAAGCGACGACGTACCCGGAATCAAAAAAGGAACACGGGTCACCGTTTATCCGCTGCTTTCCTGCGGCAAATGTGAACCCTGCAAAACCGGCAATATGCACGTCTGCAACACACTGGGGCTTGTTGGAATCGACTGTGACGGCGGCTTTGCCGAATATGTAGAAGCTCCGAAAGAAAGTATTATTCCTCTTTCCGATAAAGTTTCCAATAAGATGGGCGCCTTTGTAGAACCGGTAGCTGTCTGTGTTCACGCTTTGCGGGAACGCGATTTCCGTCCCGGAGACAACGCTCTCGTCTTTGGCTGCGGCACTATCGGTCTTGCTACCGCTATGACTCTGCGCGTATTTGGTGCCTCTTCCATTCTGATGATGGAAACCGATTCTCTGCGCGCCGAACACGCCCGCTCGATGGGATTCGAAGTGGTCGATCCGACAAAGCTTCCGAAAGAGATGGAAGCTTACTGTAAAGACCGCACCGATGGAAACGGCTTTGACTGGGTAATCGACTGTGCCGGTGTGCAGCCGGTCGCAAGCCTTCTTCTTGATGCAGTAAAGGTACGCGGCACCATTTTGATTATCGCCGCTTATGCAAAGCCTGCCACTTTGCCGCTTATTAAAGGCATGTTTAAAGAGACAAACATTCAGTTCACACGGGTCTACCGCAAAAAAGATTTTGCTATTGCGGCAAAGATTGTAGCGGAAGATCCCGGGTTTGAAAAAATCATCACTCATGTTCTTCCGGTAAGCGAGGCACAAAAAGGGTTTGACCTCGTTACCACCAAGGGCAGCGGTGCGATTAAAGTAATGTTCTGTTTTGACTAAGTGGAGGCTATCATGAAAAATATGTTTGATTTGAGCGGAAAAACCGCTCTGGTTACCGGTGGTACCAGAGGGTTGGGCCGCGGCATGGCGGAAGGCCTTGCCGAAGCAGGTGCAAAAGTCGTAATCGTCGGCTCTTCCGCAGGCGTTTTAAAAACTGCCGAAGAACTGCGCGCAAAAGGACTTGACGTTGCAGGAATCCGTGCGGATTTAGGTCAGCGCGACAAAATCCCTGCCATGTTTCAGGAAGCATTAAAAATGCTCGGCGGGAAAATTGATATTCTTTTAAACGACGCCGGTGTTCAGCGCAGAAATCACTGTGAAGACTTTACCCTGGAAGACTGGGATACCGTCATTAATGTAAACTTGAACGCTGTCTTTGTGCTCTGTCAGCTCTCAGGGCGTGAAATGCTCAAACAGGGCAGCGGAAAAATTATCAATATGGCTTCTATGCTGAGCTTCTTCGGCGGATTTACGGTTCCAGCCTATGCTGCCAGCAAGGGCGCTGTTGCTCAGCTGACAAAAGCGCTTTCCAATGAATGGGCAGGCAAAAATATTCAGGTAAACGCCATTGCTCCCGGTTATATGGCAACCGAAATGAATACTGCCCTCATTAATGACAACGGCCGCAATGCTGAAATTTTGGCCCGAATCCCGGCCGGCCGCTGGGGAACCCCCGAAGATATGAAAGGTCTTGCGGTATTCTTAGCAAGCGACGCCTCCAATTATATAAGCGGCGCCGTGATTCCGCTGGATGGCGGTTATCTGGCAAAATAAGGAGGACTTTAAATGGAAGCGAAAGATTTTAATTTTGAAATGGCACATATCGGCATCAATCAGGAAAATGCCGAAGAAGCAAAAAAAACAGCTGCTCTTTTAAACGCTCTTTTTGGATTTCCCACAAGGGAAACAGACGGCTCTATCTTTGTCAATGAGCAGTTTGAAGTGATGAAGTCCCCCTTCCTCGGGAAGCTTGGACACATCGCGATCCGCACGGATGACCCGGAAAAAGCACGCAAATATCTCGAAGAAAAGGGCATCAAATTTAACGAAAGCAGCGCGAACTACGGCCCCGACGGCAAGCTCAATACCATCTATTTTGCAGAGGATATTGCCGGATTTGCCTTCCACCTTGTTCGCAGAAAATAATAGATCAAGGAGGTTATTTATGATGGATATTCGTTACAGCACAAATCCGCGCGACGTCAAACGCTATACGACCGACGAACTGCGGAATGAATTTTTGATTCAAAATCTTTATGTCCCGGATCAGGTTACGGCTACTTATTCCCACGTTGACCGCATGGTCGTCCTGGGGATCTACCCTGTCAATCAGAAAGTCTCCATTGATCAGGGCATCGATATTTGGAAAAATTTCGGCACCCATTATTTTCTGGAGCGCCGTGAAGCCGGTGTCTTTAATTTGGGCGGCAAAGGCTCGATCACTGCCGACGGCAAAAACTATCCCATGGGATTTGAGGACTGCCTCTACATCACTATGGGAACAAAAGAAGTGACCTTCCAGAGCGCTGATCCGAAAGATCCCGCAAGATTTTATCTGGTTTCCGCTCCGGCACATAAGCCCTGCAAAACAACTTTTATTTCTTTTGACCAAGCAAACAAGCGTCCCTGCGGCAGTGAAGAAACTGCCAACAAGCGCGTAATCAATCAGTTTATTCATCCTGATGTTCTGGAAACCTGCCAGCTTTCGATGGGTCTTACCCAGTTAGCGCCCGGCAGTGTCTGGAACACTATGCCCGCCCATACGCATGAGCGCCGCATGGAGGTTTATACCTACTTTAACATTCCAAAAGACAACGTCGTTTTTCACATGATGGGACAGCCGCAGGAAACCCGCCATATCGTCATGCAGAATTATGATGCTGTGATCTCTCCCGCATGGTCGATTCACGCTGGCTGTGGAACCTCTAATTATACCTTTATTTGGGCAATGGGCGGCGAAAACAAAGCGTTCGATGATATGGATGATATTGCGATTCCAGATATGCGATAATTTTTCTGATAAAAAGAACGAAGCGATTTCCTGCAATTTAAAGCAGTCATTTCATTTTTGAGATTCTGCTTGTGAGGTGTTTTCATCGAATGAACAAAAAAATTCTGACTTCTGGGGAGCCAATGGGGCTTTTTATCGCCGAGGAAGAAGCGCTTCTTGAAGATGTCAGGCATTTTTCCACATCGGTTGCCGGTGCGGAATTTAACGTAGCCGTAGGTCTTACCAGGTTAGGGCATACCGTTGGTTATCTTACAAAGCTCGGCCGTGATCCATTTGGCCGTCAGATTATCAAAGTCATGAATCAGAACGGCATTGATACCTCTCTGACGGTAACTTCGGACGATCATGCTACCGGATTTATGCTCAAAAGCAAGACCATCCATGGTGACCCGGATATTTATTATTACCGCAAAAACTCAGCGGCTTCCACTATCTGCCCTGACGACATAAAAGGACTCGACTTAAAAGAGTGGGACGCAATCCATTTGACCGGCATTCTTCCGGCAATTTCGGAATCTGCCCACCAAACGACGCTTTGCCTCATGAAAAAGGCAAAAGAAGCCGGTATCCCGATCTTTTTCGACCCGAATCTGCGTGAGCAGCTATGGAAAGACCGTGAAACAATGGTGCAAAGCATCAATCGCCTTGCTTCGATGGCAGACTATGTGATGCCGGGAGAGAATGAGGGGAAAATTCTCTGCGGCAGTGATGACCCTGCAAAAATTGGAGATTTTTATCTTCAAAACGGCGCAAAAACAGTAATTGTCAAGACCGGCTCAGATGGAGCATGGGCAATTACAAAAGATCAAAAACTCCATGTTCCGGCCTATGTGCCCAAAAAGATTGTGGATACGGTCGGCGCAGGAGATGGTTTCGCAGCCGGCGTCATCAGTGCTGTTTTAGAGAGGCTTCCTCTCGAAAAAGCCATTTTGCGCGGTAATGCCATTGGTGTAATTCAAATTATGAACGTCAGCGACAATGAAGGACTTCCCACTCGGGAAGAACTCAGCCGTTTTATGGCGGAAAATCAACCGAAAAGCTATTGAAAGGAGATTGTTCCCAAATGAATATGTATGAAACTCTGCAAAAGGTGGGAATTATCCCCGTTATCAAGATTGATACGGCGGCTCATGCAGTCCCGCTCGCTAAAGCGCTCAAAAACGGTGGACTCCCCGCCGCAGAGATCACTTTTCGCAGCGAAGCCGCCGAAGAGTCTATCCGTGCGATTTCTAAAGAAGTTCCCGATCTGTTTCTCTGTGCCGGAACCGTCCTAAATCCCTCCCTTGCACGGCAGGCGGTGGACGCCGGCGCAAAAGCAATCATCAGCCCGGGTACAAATCTTGAAACCGTTCGCTGGTGCAAAGAAAAAAACATTCCGGTAATTCCGGGATGTGCCACTCCTTCCGAAGTAGAAGCCTGTATGCGCGAAGGATTGGACCTTGTAAAACTATTTCCCTCAGAAGTTGTAGGAGGGGTAGCAATGCTCAAAGCGCTCTCCGGTCCCTATGCTTCTATGCGCTTTATGCCGACAGGCGGTGTAAAGCCTAATAATGTGAAAGACTATCTGTCCCAGAAAAATGTATTGGCCTGCGGCGGAACATGGATTGTTCCGAGCGATCTCTTAAAAGCCGGAAATTTTGAAGAGATCGAACGACTTGCAAAAGAAGCTGCAGCGCTGCGGGACGAAGTCCGATAAAACTGCGATTTTCTTTTTCCTCCTTAAAAAATAAAATCAAAACAGAAAAAACAGTCATTTTTAATGACTGTTTTTTCTGTTTTAGAAATTATTTTTTAAAAAACTATAAATTTGTTTAATTTATCCTTTGAGAAATTCGTTGAGATCCGTTATAATGTATATATAGGAATTTGTTTTTTCGTGCAAAATAACATTTGTCATTGATTCATTAAAGGAGATAGATTATTTCATGCAGCAATTTCAAAAAGGAGATCCTGTCGTTTATGGAAATAACGGTGTTTGTTTAATTGAGGGGATTGAAAAGCTTCGGTATTCGTCTTCCTCTCCGGCACAGTCCTACTATATTCTGAATCCGGTCGATCATTCTTCAAAGATCTTTCTTCCGATTAAAAATGAAGATCTGACCAAAAAGATTCGCCCGATCATCAAGAGGCAGGAAATTGAAGATATTTTGACCGGAGCTACCGGTGAAAAGATAGACTGGATTGAAGACAAAAATGAGCGAAATGCTTGTTTTTCTAAAATCATCCGTGAATGTATTCCCCAAAAGCTGATCTGCATGGTGCGGTGTATCTTTCTGCGGAAACAAAACCTTCAGAAGGATGGAAAAAAGATTTCTTCTACAGATGAAACCGTTTTAAAATCTGCAGAAAAGCTGATTCGGGAAGAAATTTCTTATTCTCTTGAGATTGCTCCCGAAAAAGTGGAATCCTATATTCGTTCCGTCGTTAACGCTTAATTTCATTATAAATAAATAAAAACAGAAAGTCTGCAGAAAATTTCTGTAGGCTTTCCTTTTTTCATTTTCTTGTTTGTGCTATAATTCGATTATCGTTAAAAAGGGGTGGGGTTCTTTGAAAATTGCAATCGTTACAGGAGCCTCCAGCGGGCTCGGAAAAGAATTTGTAAAAATCTTAGACAGAAAAGAATGTTTAAACGAAATCTGGGTAATTGCCCGGCGGGAAAATCTTTTGCAGGAACTACAGATTGGCTGCAGCACTCCCCTGCGCATTTTGCCTCTTGATCTAACGGAGAAGGAATCCATTCAAAAAGTCACTGCCCTTCTAAAAGAGGAAAATCCCGAGGTAGAATTTTTGATTAACGCCGCTGGCATGGGAAAAATCGGAAGCTATCGCGAGATTTCTCTCCAAGACTGTGAAACAATGATCGATCTTAATTGTCGTGCTGCTGTCTCGATGACACAGAGCGTTCTTCCGTTTATGAAAAAAGGCAGCCACATTCTTGAGATTTGTTCCACTGCAGCGTTTCAGCCATTTCCTTATCTCAATGTGTATGCTGCCAGCAAAGCCTTTTTATACCGTTACAGCCGTGCTCTGCGTGTTGAACTTTTTTCCCGCAAAATCTCTGTGACGGCTATCTGCCCTTATTGGGTAAAAGATACCGAATTTATCTGCACTGCAAAAAGGACGCAGAACAGCTCTTATATTCACAGTTTTCCGCTGGCTTCCAGGGAAAAGACCGTCGTCAAATGGGCATTTCAGGATGCAAAGCTTGGTTTTGCAGTCTCTACTCCCAGCCCGATCTCCTTTCTGCACCGAATTACTGCAAAATTCATTCCGCATGAACTGATGATGGGAATGTGGTCTTTAATTCGCAGGATCTGATTTTTTAGAACCATTTTTTCTTCTTGAAAATCCAGCCACAAATTCCACAGACCGTAATACTCAGGACAATCACATAAAGATACCCATAAGTCCAACCATATTCCGGCATCTTCACATTCATTCCGAACCAGCCAACAATCAACGTCAGCGGAAGGAACACTGCTGTTAGAACAGTGAAAACTTTCATGATCTGGTTCTGCTCAATATCAATTTTCGACTGATATGCTTCTCTCGTCTGGGTTAAAAACTCACGCAGATCGAGTACAAACTTTCTGAGAGATTCTATTCTTTTGCTTAAAACATCAAAACGATGGCTGCTCTCTTTTGGGATAATCCCATTTTCATTTTCCGCCAAACGGTCAATGATGGTTTGCAGCTGCTCATAATATCTTTTTATCTTCAAAAGTTCCCTGCGCATTTCGATAATGCGGGAAACTGCTCCTTCTACCGGTTTCTGTGTTTCTAAAAGTCCCGTTTCCAGTTCACTGATAGAATTTTCAAAACGTTGGAGCGTGTCCAGATCATCGGCGGTGAGCTTAAAAAAAAGTTCTGAAAGCTGATAAAAGGGATCCCATTCCTGCGGCATCTCTTTTAAAATCGAAATACACCGAACACTTTCCCCTAAATAGATCAATCTTTCTTGGCTGCAATAAAAATGCTGCCTTTCTTCGTTCTTTTTGGAATTTTTTATATCGCGCCAGAAAAAGGTAAGATAATAAGCGTTATCCGGAAGCAACGCACAAATATGCCTTGCAGAATGAACACGTTCCTGCAGTTCTTCTCCGATATAAGGCTTTAAATCTTCCGAATTTCCGGATTTAAAAATCGTCATCATAAATTTTTATCTTCCTTTTTCCAAAATTAGAAAAGTCCCGCTGGAATTTTTAAATTTTTCTGCGGAACACGACTCCAGTCAAAATGTGCCGCCAATTCTTCTGCAGAGATCGCTTTCGGCTCTTTTAACTGGTCTGCCAAATATGCAAGCCGTCCCAGAATCTCTGGGGCGGTATATTTTTTGCGCAAAGTTTCGAGATTTATGTCCTAGACTCTCTTAGAAAGTCGTTTTTCGTCGGAGGGAAGTAACACCGGAATATAATAAAAACGCGGCACAGGTGCTTTTAAAAGCCGATAAGGATAGGTGTGCGGTGCAGTGGGAAAAAGAAGGTCCTGCCGAAGCACCCAAATTCAACTCTTCTTTACCCCAGGTTCACCAAATAATCTACCCATTTCTGGCAGTATTCCATATTGGGGTGGATTCCATCCGTGCTAGCATCGTCCGGCAAAGCCCCTTCGGAATTTTTAACAGCAGATGCCACATCAGCAAAAGTGGACTCTGTATCTTTTGCAATTCCTTTTAGTTCGTCATTGGCGCTGTCTACTGCAGAATTGGTAAGATTCCGTCCATCCGGCTCGTCGCTGACTGCTTTTGTCACCGGAAAAAGGGAAGTCAGATAGATTTTTGCATTTGGCTGATATTCTTTGACCTTTTGGATCAAAGTTTTATATTCTGAAATAAAGGTATCGCGGCTGGACCAGCCAAGCTCATTTTCTCCAAAAACCAGATAGACTCGATCATAATTTTTTCCGTTATTAAGTTCATTTACAACCGAAATATTATGTCCTACCATTGTCTCATCCATCGCTGTAGAAACATTCAATCCTTTTTTAAAAAAGCAATCACCGTTTCCAACCAATCCATATGTATTGAGATCTTCCAGCAAAGAATTTCCTAAAAAGGCTGTATGATCAAAAATGTTACTGCTGTCGGAACTAATCATCGAATCAGAAGGCTGAGAGACCGGTTCCACCGACTGAGAAGATACCACATCTACTTTTTGAGGGGATACATTGCCTTGATGGCACGCTTTTGTAAAAATCAAAATCAAAATCAGCAAAATAAAAACGCATATTACAACAATTAAAACTCTTCTTTTTAAAACTTTTCTGCGGTATTTTTCTTTTGCAGTGGATTTTTTCCCATGACGGATTACTTGTTCCGCTTTATTTTCCGGCTTTTCTATCGGTTTAAAATCATATTTTTCTTCAAAACTTTTTTCATCCTGCTGCAAAACTTTTTTCCAAGACTCATTTTCATCTTGTTTCTCCGAACTTTCATTTTCAGCGGGCATCGCTTTTGCTTTTTGAGCCTGTTCTTCTGAATTCTTTTTGTCCTCGTCCATTAAAAAATGCCTCCTGTTTTTTATCCCGCTTTTTATTTCATTTTAGTATTTCTAAATCAAATTCTTTCTTCTAACCGAAACGTTGGATTTTTTCTCAAAATTTCAAAAGGAATCAATGGCTGCGGAACTTCTGGAAACGGCCCTATCTGATATCTCATCACTGCTAAATCACGGAAAGCACCGTCTTTGTAAGCAATTTTTTTCTGGAGGGATTCTCTTTGAAAACCAAATTTGAGATGAAAATTCTCACTTTCGGGATTTGGACTCGTAATAAAAGCATACGCAAGAAGAACTCCCTGCTCTTTGAGAATACTCATTAAACTGCTATAAAGCCTATCCCCTACTTTTTGATGCTTCGCCTCATCCGCAAGATAAATGCTGGATTCGACTGCCCAGTCATAAGCTTTTCGTTCCCGATAGCGATGTGCATAAGCATAACCCAAGATTTTTCCATTTTCTTCTAAAACAATCCATGGATAATCTTTCTGGGTCTCTTTCATTCGACGGCAGAATTCCGCTGCATCCGGCGCCTCTGTTTCAAAAGAAACCACACTTTTTTCCACATATGGCCGATAAATTTCTGCAAATTTCGGCGCATCTTCAGCCCTTGCAATTCGGATCATTTGTTTTCTCTTTTCTCAAAAGATTGATAGATTTTTATTTATTATAATCTATCTTTCGACAAAAATCTACTTTTCAAATATCATTTTACAAAAAGAAAAAAGCAGAGATAAACCCTGCTTTTTTAATATCAAGAATAACTCTTACAATATTTTTTCTACCTGTTCTTTTAGTTCCAATTTTTCTTTTCGATGAATTTCGTCGAGAGCATCCTCGACGGAATCTACATTATCAAGTTCAAACATTGAAATAATCTGCCGAATAATAGCCGGATCACAATCCGACTCCGGAACGGGACAAATTGTTTTGCTCTCTGTTTGATAAAAATCAAAAATTTGATGGATTTTTTCCTCTAAAGGTTTTATTTCTTCTTGCTCATTCTCGATTCTTTTCTCCCATTCAACCAGGGATTTTTTAAATACCAGTTGCTCAATCAACGCAAAAATAAGTTTTGTTAAAACAAAAATGCCAAGAATTCCAATCCCACCCCATGTAAATACGTTATTGCATTTGAGTGGTGTAAAGTTTTGCTCAACATCATTGAGAACCGTCGAAATCCATGGAGCCAAAAATAAAACCAACAGCAAATAAATAGAGACACAAAAGATCCAAAAATATTTTTTCGGAATATTTTTTATATATTGTCTTTTCTCTTGCAAAATTGCAAGATTTTCTTGTCCTTTGCGCATTTTCGAAAAAATCTCTTCATGAGAAGAAAAATATTTTTCCGCATTTTTAAGTTGCTGAATGATTTCCTGCCGTTCCATATTTTAGAGCCTCCCAGCGTTTTATCCCGATATTCTCTCTAAATTTTTTTATCTTTCAAAAGTGTAAGCACTCTCAATATCAGAATCTGTGTTTTTGCGTCTGGGATTTTTCCTTGTTCCACCATTCTTTCTGCTTCTTCCAACGGAATCCGTTCTACTTCCAAAAATTCGTCTTCATCCAGAATCCTGCTTTCCGGTGGAATCGATTCGGCAGGCATAAAGATGGAGCCTTTCATTTGTATATCCGGGAGAGGGAAAGATCTCTCCCAATTCAAGATATTGTTTTCCTTCCGAACCGGTCTCTTCCCGAAGCTCACGCTTGACCGCTTCGAAAGGATCTTCTCCCGGCTCCAATTTTCCAGCAGGTGCTTCTAAAACCACCTGTCGATACGGATAGCGAAACTGTCTTACAAAAAGCATCTCATTTTTTTCGGTCAGCGCAGCAACGCTAACTCCGCCAGGATGATCCACACATTCTCGTTTTACGATTCTACCGTTTTCTAAAACAACGGTATCAACGTGCATTTTCAGAATGTGTCCTTCGTAAAGAATTTTCTCTTCTTTGGTAGTTTCCTTCAATTTCATCCCACGGCCGCTCCTTTTCCAGCATAATGATAGGAAAAGTTCGAATCTATCTGATAAATTTTTTCATAGAGTGCCTTCGTTTTATTTTTATAATACGAAAGTGTACGGCTGGAATATTCCAGATTGGCCATATTTCCCATACTGGAAGTTTGATTTTGAATCTGAGAAAGGTCCTGACTCTTTTGATTGACCCAGTCTTCCTGTTCTTTCTTAACAGCTTCTTTATCGTTTGGGGAAGATTTTTCGAGCAGAAAATCGTAGGCAGCGGTTTCTTCATTGAGCCAGATTTCTGAATAGCGGTCTGCGAGCGCAACCATATCGACCATACTCAATGCTTTTTTGCTGTCAGCTTGATAATCCGCATCGATTGGATTTTGTGAAAACTTCTGTTCAAACGGACTAAGTGCTTCAGAAGAAGCGTTGCTTCTTACGGTTTCGCCTTCACTTAAAACAGTTAAAACTGTACTCTGTGTCGACGACGTCGTTTGAGCGGCACCGGAAGAGGTCGTTTTTACGACCTCACCACAGCCCGAAAGGGATGCGCACAAAACGCAGCCTAAGAAAAGTACAAAAAGTCTTTCTTTCAATTTCATTTTACTCTTCCTTCTCGGAGTTCTCTTCTGGAGAATCAGCGTCATCTTGGGGTAATTCGTCGATTTCTTCATCCTCTTCATGAGCAGTTCTTGCGATTGTAACGACTTTGCTTTCGTTTATCAAACGCATCAAACGGACTCCTTTACTAGGTCTTGCGCAAATTCGAATACTCTCTGCTGGAATTCGAATAATAATTCCATCAGAAGCAATCAAAATAATATCATCATGCAGATCGACTGTTTTAATTGCGGCAACACAACCGTAATCATTAATATGATAGTTGGTAAGTCCTTTTCCGCCTCTTGTCTGAATTCGATAATCATCGATAGGAGAAAGACGTCCGAATCCGGTCTCGCTCACCGTAAGGATATAAGCATCCTCCCTAAGCGTGCTCATTCCGATTACATAGTCGCTCTCTTTCAGGTTGATTGCCTTGACCCCGCGGGCAGTTCTCCCCATCGGACGCACATCATTCTCATTAAATCGAATCGCCATACCAAGGTACGTTCCGACCAAGAGATCACTATCTCCATCCGTTGAGCGCACCCACGAAAGTTCATCGCCATCCTCAAGAGTCAATGCAATTAAGCCGCCTTTTCTTGCGGTATCAAAAGCAGAAAGTTCCGTTCTTTTAATGATTCCGTTTTTTGTCACCATGCAAAGATATTTGCCAAAATCGAACGATGGCACTCGAATCATTGAGGTAACACGTTCGTCTTGTGTAATTGGCAGCAAATTTGCAATATTAACGCCTTTTCCTGTACGGCTGCCTTCCGGGATCTCATAGCATTTGAGTCGATAGACCTTGCCGAAATTTGTAAAGAACAACACATAGTCGTGACTGCCGCAGACAAACATTTCGGTAGCAACGTCCTCTTCCCGACGGGTCATGCCACTGATTCCACGACCGCCGCGATTTTGGATATGATAGGTATCCGTAGCAAGACGTTTTACATACCCAAACTGAGTCATGGTCAAAACGCATTCTTCCTTCGGAATCAGGTCTTCAATATCCACTTCTCCAGAAACCGCCACAATTTCTGTTTTGCGTTCATCGGCATACTTTTGTTTAATTTTGAGTGCTTCTTCTTTTACGATTGAGCTGACACGCTCATCGTGCGCTAAAATATCATTCAGGTCTTTGACCTTTACTTCAATCGCAGAGAGTTCTTCTTCCAGTTTTTGACGCTCCAAACCGGTCAATGCACCCAAAGGCATCTGCACGATTGCCTGTGTTTGAATATCATCCAAGCCGAATCGTTCAGTCATTCTCATGCGGGCAGTAGAACGGTCCTTGCTGGAACGAATAATGGAGATGATCTCATCAATATTATCAACCGCAATTTTGAGACCTTCCAAAATGTGAGCTCTTGCCATTGCTTTTTCAAGCTCATATTTGGTTCTGCGAACAATGACTTCTTTCTGGAACTTAATATATTCTTCCAGAAGTTCTTTTAAAGTCAGGCATTTTGGTTCTCCGTTGACGATTGCCAACATATTAACTCCAAATGTTGTCTGCATTTGGGTAAAGGAATAAAGCTGGTTCAAAACAATTTGCGGAGAAGCATCTCTTTTAACCGTGATCGTCATATGCATGCCGTTGCGGTCAGAATGATCCTCTACATTGGAGATTCCTTCGATTCTTTTATCTTTGACCAGATCTGCAATGGATTCAATGAGTCTTGCTTTATTGACCTGATAGGGAAGCTCTGTTACAACAATCGAAAATCTGTTGTTCTTTTCTTCTAAGATTTCCGCTCTTGCACGAACAATAATCCTGCCGCGGCCGGTTGCATAACCTGCACGAATTCCAGATCTGCCCATAATAATACCCGCAGTTGGAAAATCGGGTCCCTTAATATACTGCATCAGGCCTTCCAGCTCAATTTCAGGATCATCAATCAACGCACACATGCCGTCGATTACTTCTCCCATATTATGAGGCGGAATGTTGGTCGCCATACCAACAGCAATTCCGGTCGAACCATTGACCAGAAGATTTGGAAAATGGCTGGGCAAAACCGTTGGTTCTTTTCGGCTATCATCATAGTTCGGGCGAAAATCAACGGTATTTTTATCAATATCCTGCAGCATTTCTACTGCAACTTTGCTCATTCTAGCTTCCGTATAACGATAGGCAGCCGGTGGATCTCCATCAACAGAACCAAAGTTTCCGTGTCCATCCACCAACATATAACGCATAGAAAAGTCCTGTGCCAGACGCACCAAAGCATCATAGACGGAAGCATCTCCATGAGGATGATATTTTCCCAAAACGTCACCGACTGTCGCCGCACACTTTTTATAGGCTTTATCCGGTGTTAATCCTGCTTCATACATTGTGTAGAGAATTCGGCGATGAACCGGCTTTAATCCATCCCGCACATCCGGCAGGGCACGGCTGACGATTACCGACATAGAATAATCCAAAAAAGACTTTCGAATCTCCTTTTCCAGATCAACCGGTATAATATTTTGTTTTTGCTGCTCTAAATCATCCATCAACGGATACCCTCCTATTATTCACTCTCTAAATAAACTTTTTCGATCTGATTCCATTCTTGCTCAGTAAAAGCCCTGCGGGGGACAAACCGAGACTCTTGCCGTCCGGTAAATAAAATCAAGACTTTATCATTTGCCCAGAAAAAGCTGAACAAATTTTTTGGAATATTTCCCCGATAACGGTCTGTCTCAATCAAAATAGATTTTTCTGAAAAAGTCATCCGACAGGCAAATATCTGATCTTTATGAAGATCGTACCATTCCATCGCATGTTTTTTTACCCAGTAAAGGACAAAATTTTTAAGAAACCATGAAACAATTGATCCCTGACCTGTGAGGCAGAGTCCGGCTCTATAATCTGCCCAATCCTGCGCAGTGGGGCGATAGCTCACAGTAATCTTCAAAATTTTCCCCCCTTCATTTCTTGTCGATCTTATTTTTAAAATAACGCGGACCAAATGCCTGTCTCAGGCACTGTCTGACTTTTATAAATTCTTGTTTTGTCATTTCTTTTTTGCAAAGGATCAGAAGGCCTCGTTCCATCCCGCCGGAAAGAATAAAATATTGATCATCTTCCACACATTTTTCAAAATCCGACCAATACTCACAGACTTCTTCATAATCATCCTGAAAGAAAATTCCCTCAAAATAGAAAAAATATTGCGTAGAAAGTCCCAATAATGCATTTTCCTGAAAAGTAGATTGTCCCCATTGTTCGATTTCTTTCGGCTTCAGCTTCCAAAAATAGAAACTTCCCATTAAAGCAAGCAGAATCAGAAGGCCTGGAATAAAAAAGGTGACCGACCAAAGGCGATAAATTGGAATTCCGGCGGTCAAAATCACTGAAATCCCAAGCATTAAAAAAGAGCTCAACTCTCGACGATGCCAAATAGAAAGATTATTTTCCCATCGCACAAAAGCTTTTCTATAATCTTCACGGGAACAAGTCTGTCGGAGCACCAGAAGTGGGTCTCCTAAAAATCTCTTTGTCATTTATTTTTTACGGGATTTCGTGCCCGCTTTTACAATTTCATAAATTTTTTCAAAAGTTTCTTCATCACAACAGCGTTTTGGAAGAATTACAATACTGCGTTTCACATAAATAATCAGCATTTCTTTATAAATCTCGCTTTGATACTGACCATTCATTTCCATAACAAAAGCATTATCTTTTGGTCCCATTTCGATTCGATCAGAATAAACTCTCATGCGAAATGGAAATTTATCATTCATCTTTTTCACATGGGACTTAATCATATAAATCTGAAAAGCAGTTGCAATCAAGATAATTCCAAGGCACATTAATGAAAGAAGGTAATAATTGTTAATTCCACTGCTAATGGCTTTAATAAAATAATAGATAAATCCAATCCCGCCAATTGCACAGGCGACAATTGACATAATAAGATTTCCTCCTGAAAAATTGCTGTGAATCAGTGAATTGCTCATTTCTTCCTGATTGACCTCATAAGAAAGATCCATCATTGGAGGATTTTCTTCTTCTACTTCTTCCTCTTGATTTTCCTGCTGTTCTGAAGATTCTTGTAATTCTTCCTGATTTTCTTCGTTTTCTTCTTCATCATTCGAATTTTCATCCAAATCTTCATCTAGGTCATAATTTTTTTCTATTCTCTTTAAAACATCTTCTGCTGTTTCCACTTTTTTAGATTTTTCTGTGGAATCTTCCTGTGGGACTTTCTTTTCTTCCATTCGAAATTTCCCTCCTCTTATTTCTCTTATTTAGATATCAAGATTTTGAACATATTTTGCATTCTGTTCAATAAATTGGCGGCGCGGTTCCACTTTATCTCCCATCAAAATGGTAAATGCCTCATCAGCGGCGGCGGCATCTTCTACTTCTACCCTCAGCATGATACGGGTTTCGGGATTCATCGTAGTATCCCAAAGCTGCTCCGCATCCATCTCGCCTAAGCCTTTATATCGCTGAATTTCAGTTTGGCCCAGCTGCTTCATATATTCATCACGTTCTTCATCAGAATAAGCGTAATAGTGCTGCTTATTTTTCGTAAGCTGATAGAGTGGCGGCTGAGCAAGATAAATATGTCCCTGTTCAACCAGCGGCTTCATAAAACGGAAAAAGAAGGTCAAAAGCAAAGTACGGATATGAGAACCATCAACATCAGCATCTGCCATGATAATAATTTTTCCATATCTTAATTTTGAAAGATCAAATTCTTCTCCAATTCCGGTGCCTAGTGCAGTAACGATCGGCATCAGTTTTTCGTTGCCGTAAACTTTATCAAGACGTGCTTTTTCAACATTCAGCATTTTGCCCCAAAGAGGCAGGATTGCCTGATATTTCCGATCCCGGCCACCCTTGGCAGAGCCGCCGGCGGAGTCGCCTTCAACGATATAGATTTCAGTTTCTTCTGGATTTCGACTCTGACAATCCGCAAGTTTTCCAGGCAGAGAAGCACTTTCCAAAGCGGATTTTCTTCTGACGAGATCCCTTGCTTTTCTCGCAGCCTCTCTTGCACGGGAAGCAGCCATTGCTTTTTCAAAAATAGCTTTTGCGACATTCGGATGTTCTTCCAGATAAGTGGAAAGTTTATCGCTGACTAAATTATTAACAAGCGTTGCAATTTCGGTATTTCCAAGTCTTGCTTTTGTCTGGCTTTCGAATTGTGCATCTTTTATTTTCACGCTGATAATGACCGTTAAACCTTCGCGGACATCGTCGCCTTTTAGATTTTCGTCACTATCTTTCAAGATATTGTGCTTTCTCGCATAATCGTTCATCACACGGGTAAGTGCACGCTTAAAGCCTTCCTCATGGGTACCACCATCCGTTGTATGAACATCGTTTGCAAAAGAGAGCATCATTTCGTTATAAGAATCCGTATACTGCATTGCTACTTCGGCATTGGAATTTCCATCCGGTGCAGGAGCTGAAAAATGAATAATATCCGGATGAACCGGCTCTTTTTCTTTATTAAGAAATTGGACAAAGCTGGAAATACCGCCTTCATAGCAGAACTGATTTTCAATTTTATTTTCAGGATTTCTCTCATCTGTGAGAATAATATTGATTCCAGCATTTAAAAAAGCCTGTTCCCGCAGTCTTTTCTGCAGAACTTCATATTGATATTCGGTTGTATCTTTAAAAATTTCAGGATCAGCCAGAAAACGAACCGTTGTACCGGTTTTATCTTTTGGACAATCCCCTTTTATACTCATATTTTCAACTATTTTGCCGCGTTCAAACCGTTCAAAATAAATTTTTCCTTTATGATAGACTTCTACTTCTAACCAGATAGAAAGCGCATTTACAACAGAAGCACCAACGCCATGAAGACCACTTGCCACCTTATATCCGCCGCCGCCGAATTTGCCGCCGGCATGCAGTACGGTAAAGACGACTGTCAAAGCAGGCAAGCCCGTCTTTTTTTGAATTCCAACCGGAATACCACGACCATTATCTTTGACACAAATGATATTTCCCGGCTCGATGATAATATCAATCTGATCACAATATCCTGCCAGTGCCTCATCTACTGAGTTATCCACAATTTCATAAACAAGGTGATGAAGTCCTCTTTCTCCGGTTGATCCAATATACATTCCCGGACGTTTCCGCACAGCTTCTAGACCTTCCAACACCTGAATCTGATTTTCATCATAAGCTTCTCGTGTCTGCGTTACTTGATTGATTTCCAATTCTGATCCTCCTATTCCTCGACTAAAAAGCATCCATTTATTCTTTCTGTGATACTTTTACAATTCTGATGAGAAAAATTCTGCATTCATAAACGGCGGCAACACAAAGAAAAGTAACAGTCGCCATCAAAATGAAATTCATTGTTGTCCATATCAATAAGCAATTCAGAAGACAAAGCAGGAGAAAAGCCAAAAGAAAATAGACGGTCATTTGCTTTTTATAAATCACGGTACATTTTTTTTTGCAATGTACGCAAAAAAAGCTTTTTTCTCTTAAAAGTTTTTTTCTTTCCTTCATGGTAAATTCTGTTCCACAATAAGGACAAAATTTATGGTTCTTTTTTATCATCATTTTTCATGTATTCTCCGTAAGGATTCTGCATCTGTCGACGAATTGTCTCATCCTGAAAAGTATGATCTACTTTCTGTCGATAATGACGAGGCAAATTGGGCTTTAATTTTATAGAATCTGCTTCTTCGATCGGACTCATTTGAATGGTTTGTTGCGATTCATTTTGTTCTTCTGGTTCCGGAAGAATAATAGAATCCATCTGTTTTGTAAATCCAGATTCTTCCTCCTCATTAAAATGAGGCTGCTCTTTTTCATCAGAATAAAGTTGTTCCGGATTGACTGATTCAGGACGATAAGCTTTTCTATGTCGCCTAACAACCGGACGCTCGAGATGAATGGTAAAGCTGCTCAGCAAAAAGAAAAGAAAAAATAAAAGAATAACGGAAAGAACAAGCCAAAATGTAATATGATTCAAAATCAATCCAAAAACAATAAAAAGCAGAGCAGAGACAGCAATTGCAATGATTGCCAAAATACGTGTAAAAGGCTCTACGATAATATTAGAAATTCCATTACAGGCCGTACAACGATATTCGCCTTCTCTTTTTAATGTCCACGCCAGAAAAAAATTTAATTTTTTTCCGCAGTATGGACATTTTGCCCGGTGTAAAGTTGCCATAAATTTTTTTCTCCTTTTAATTGCTTTGAATATTTATCAACTTTATAGAATCTAATTATCTTTCATAGATTCCATTCTCTTTAGAAGAGTTGCCGAATTCAGCTGAGAAAGATAGATAACTTCTTCAAAATCAATTTTTTTATTTTTCTTTCTGCTGCACAGAACAAAGCTTTTTGGAAGCTCCTGTGAAACAGTAACAATGTGATTCTGCTTCTCTTTTTCTCTAAGCATCTCTCTTGTAATTTTGGAAACTGTACAGACATCCAAATCAAAAATACCGACAATCTCTTTGCTGTGAATAATTGTATTCTGCCCTAAATGGAGGTACATTCTGCTTTTTTCCTTTCCAAAGTTCCATTTTCTACCTGAAAAAGAAATCCATTTTTCAGATTTTCTGCCTGTCCGGGATCACAACAAGTAATGATGACCTGACAGTCTGAAAGATGATTCAAAAGATATTCCTGTCTGGTATGATCCAATTCACTCAAAACATCATCAAGAAGAATCATTGGTTTTTCTCCGGAATATTGCTTTAGAAGCGCAGCTTCCACCAATTTCAAAGAAAGTACAACACTTCTCTTTTGTCCCTGAGAAGCAAATATTCTTACATTCTTACCATCCAAAAAAATTTCCAGATCATCTCGATGAGGTCCACAAGTGGTATAACCAACCTGAAGATCTTGTTTTCTGTTTTTTAAAAGTGCTTCCAAAAGATTTTCAGCACTTCGTTTATACTGAACTTTAAGGGATTCTTTTCCGCTGCTGAGTCCTTCATAAATTTTAGAAAGAGGATCTTTCATGGATTCTACGTAGGATTCTCTCTCTTTTATTATAATCTCTCCATCTGTCGAAAGACGTTCATCCCAAATTGAAATGGTATCCAAAAGTTCCGGATGGCGAAAAGAATCTTTGAGGAGTGCATTTCTCTGATTGAGCGTTCTGGAGTAACGATTGAGAATCCGCACATATCCGGGTTTGATCTGACAAATTGCCGCATCCAAAAAATTACGGCGCAAATTTGGACCTTCTCTCACAAGTGAAAGATGTTCGGGAGAAAAAATCACTGCTCCAATTTTTCCAACGAGAAGTCCAGGGGAACGAAGAAGGATTCCATTGAGAAATGCTTGTCTCTTCTTTTTTAAAATTCTGATTTCAGCAGTCTGCTCCCGCTCTTCACTATAAAAATGAAGAATTAAAGAAGCTTCCTGCTCTCCATAAGAGATTAATTCAGAATCTTTTACGCCGCGAAAACTCTTTCCCCCTGTAAAAAGCCACAAAGCTTCCAGAAGATTGGTTTTTCCCTGCGCATTTTTCCCATAGAGAACATTAACCCCTTCACCAGGAATAAATAAATCTGACGAGAGATTTCGATAATGTTCTGTTTTTAGGGAAAGAACTTTCACTTTTCACACACCTCATAAAGATTTTCTTGGAATTCTACAAGATCTCCTGAGTGAAGCTTTTTTCCGCGCATCGTACAAATCTCATGATTGACAGAGACTTCTCCATTTTGAATCAAATATTTCGCACGACCGCCGGTATCAACTGCTCCCACAAATTTTAAAAGGGAATCCAACCTGATAAAAGGTGTATCAATCGGGACTAATTTTTTTTCAGCCATTTTGACTCCTCTTCTTATTCAGACTTCATACGAACCGGTAAGACCAAGAATAGAAAACTATTCCCCTCAACCGGAACGACCTTCATAGGAGAAAGCGGACCACAGAGCTGAATTTTTACTAAGTCGCTGTCTACATTACGCAAGGCATCCAGGAGATAACGATTATTAAAGCCCATATCCATAGAATCTCCCTCAATTTCTGCCGAAAACTGATCGCTTGCACGGCCGAGCGGAGTGGAACAGGAAAGTCTGATTTCGTTATTATCAAAAATGCAATGCAGTGGACTCTTAAGACGATCCGTGATCACAAGGGAAACACGTTCCACGCTGTCAATAAATTCACGCGTCTTTACTTTGATTTCGCATGTGCTGTTTGCTGGGATTGCAGCGCGATAATCGAGAAAAGAGCCTTCCAACAGACGAGAAATGACTGTATAATTACCAATTTTTGAAAGAATATGACGACTTCCGACAAGCAGTTCTGCTTCGCTGTCATCATCCGGTAAAAGTTTCATAATTTCCTGCAGCGTTTTTCCGGGAACAACAAAGTTCATCTCTTCTTCTCCGCGGACTGCTTCTTCCCGCATGGCGAGACGATATCCATCAACGGAGACAAGACGAAGTTTTCCTTCACTTAAATCAAAAAGGGTACCGGTATGAACTGGCTTTGCGTCATTTTCAGAAACAGCAAAAAGAGTCTGTCTAATCATACTTTTCAAAACAGAAGAGCCAATTTTAATACTTTTCTCTTCTGAGAGAGAAGGTAACTCTGGATATTCTTCTGCTGGAATTCCTACAATCGAAAAATCACTCTGTCCGCTTTTGATAGAAGTAACATTATGATCATCAATTTCTACATGGACACCATCGTCCGGTAAGCGGCGAACGATATCGCCGAATAATTTTGCAGAGAGAACGATTTCTCCGGGTTCCGATACTGTCGCAGGAATTTCAGTTGTCATACCGAGTTCCAAATCATAACCGCAGAGAAAAATAGAAGTACTTTTTGCTTTTAAGAAAATTCCTTCCAAAGCAGGAATGGAACTTTTTACGGAAACAGCTCGTTGAATATTTGAGACAGCTTCCACAAGCTTTTGTTTTTCGCAGGTGAATTTCATGAAGAAAGCCTCCGTTTAAGATAATCATTCTTTTCTATTCATTTAATTTTAGTAAAAGAAGTAGGGGCGGTTGATTTGTGGAAAGTAAGAAGAAACCCAGATGATAGCTGAATTTTTTGGATCTACTTTTTTAAAATCAGCCAGTAGAAAGAATGTGGACAAAGTTTAAAAACTGCAAATAAAAAATAAGTGGTGGAAAATGGGTTGAGGAAAGTTAAAAAAAAGTTTAGAAATCTGTGAAAAGTTGGAAGAGGGCTTTTCTCTGTTTTTCACAGGGTATTAACAGGGTTCTACAGATTTTAAACCGGTTTTTGACAGAGAAAAAAATTTATCGGTCGCGAATATTTTTAATAATATCGTTGACCGTATCTTTAAATTGATTGTTCTTTTCTTGATTTTTTTCGACCTGCTGAATTGCATAGACTACAGTGGAATGATCTCTTCCTCCAAATTCATCGCCAATTTCAGAAGTGGACATTCCAAGAACTTCTTTGATCACATACATAGCAACCTGGCGTGCTTTACTAATATTGGAATTTCTTTTTCCGGAACGAATATCTTCCGGTACAGTTCCATAAGTTCTTGCCACTTCATCAATAATTTTTTCGACGGTGACGGAAATCGGCTGAGAATTTGTGATAATATCACTGATAGCCGCTCTTGCAGTCGAAATATTTGGTGGCACATCAATGATGGAATATGCTTTCATCTTTTTGACGGCGCCTTCCAGCTGACGAATATTACTTTTGAGTTGATTTGCAATATATTCCTCTACCGTATTGTCCAGATGAATATCTAGCAGTTCCTCTTTTCGCTTGATGATTGCAATTCGTGTTTCAAAATCAGGCGGCTGAATATCTGCTGTTAGTCCCCATTCAAAACGGCTGCGCAAACGATCCTCCAGAGTTGCAATTTCTTTTGGAGGACGATCACTTGTCAGAACAATCTGTTTTTTTGACTCATAAAGAGTATTAAAGGTATGGAAGAATTCTTCCTGCGTAGATTCCTTGCCGGCGATAAACTGAATATCATCGACCAAAAGAATATCTGCGTTGCGGTAAAAATTATGAAACTGAGCCGTATTTCCGCGGCGGATTCCCTCAATCAGTTCATTGGTAAAATCGTCACCCTTTATGTATAGAATATTCATTTCCGGATGATCCTTTTTGATTTGGTTACAGATTGCATAGAGCAAATGTGTTTTTCCAAGTCCGGAATTTCCATAAATAAAAAGTGGATTATAGCGAGAAGCTGGCTGAGTGGCAACTGCCATACAGGCGGCATGGGCAAATTTATTGCTGGGGCCAACAATAAAGGATTCAAATGTATATTCATAATCATCCATCGGAAGCTTGTCCTCTTGTGGTTTTGCTTCTTTTATCTCGTCGGGAGTCTGAAGATCGAGGTTGATGGTTTGTCCGTTAAAGACCTGCTGAAAAGCGTCCTTTAAAAGATCCGCATAATAATGCAGAATAGTTTGTTTATGAAATTCATTTGGAACTTTCAGCGTAGCAGTTCCCGTTGAAAAATCAAGATTGATTGGTTCAATTCGGCTGATCCACGTTGTATAGGCTACTTCGGTGATTTGGGAACGACAATAATTACAGATCAATTCCCACGTTTCGGGTGTAAAATCCATTCGATTTTTTTCCTCCATATACTTCGTAAGGCGGAAAATTGCCATTACATTTAAATATATTAATACACTTTTATATCCTACCATAAATTTGGTCAGTTTGCAAATTTATTGCTGGGTTTTTCTGTTTTCGAAATTTGAAAAAGATCAATTTATTTTGCTATTTTTTGCATTATTTGGAGAAAAAATTTCTAATCATTAAAAAAATTTTTCTTTTTCATTCAATTGTATGATTTTGCTTGACAGGCTCTTGCATTTTACGTTATAATTCTAAATTGCAAGGTTTATACCCGAAAGGAGGGTTTTTAAAATGCTTAGAACCTATCAGCCTAAGAAACTCCATCGTCAGAAGGAGCATGGCTTTCGGAAAAGAATGTCTACAAAAAATGGCCGCAAGGTACTTTCCCGCCGTCGTGCAAAAGGCCGGAAGAGCCTGTCCTATTAATGAATCAACGAAAAGGGCCACGATTGTGGTCCTTTGTTGTATGGCACATTTTTGTATCGGAGTGACCTGATGGATTGTTTTGTTTCGATAAAAGAAAATCGTGATTTCCGCCGGATCTATGGCCGTGGAAAAAGTCTTGTAAGTCCATTGGTGGTAATCTATCTCAGAAAGAATCGTTTAAAAACCTGTCGGGTTGGGATTACGACCAGTAAAAAAATTGGTAATGCAGTCATGCGAAATCGTTCACGCAGAATCATTCGGGCGGCTCTGCGCGAAGTCCTGCCTAAAATAGAGGGCAGTTATGATATGATTGTGGTGGCCCGTAGCCGTACCCCATTTGTAAAAAGTACAGATGTAAAAAAGAAAATAGAAATGCTTTTTCAAAAATCCGGAATTTTAAAGCAGAAAGAAAAAGAAGAAATTGGAAATAATTAGGGAGCTTCCAAAGAATGATAAAAAAGCTTTTTTTAAAGCTCATTGAATTTTATCAAAAAGTAATTTCTCCGCGGCATCCGCCTTGCTGCAAGTATATTCCTACCTGTTCTGCCTATGCAAAAGAGGCAATCGAGCGTTTTGGAGCCTTAAAAGGAGGCTTACTTGCAATATGGAGAATTTTACGATGTAATCCGTTCAGCCGGGGCGGATATGATCCTGTTCCGGAAAAAAAGCAAATCAAATGAGGAGACCAAAAAAATATGAGCCAGATTTTTAGTGCAATTGGCAGCGTCTTTGGATATGTGCTGTGGTTTTTGTTTTCGCTGGTAAAAAACTTTGGTGTTGCAATTATCCTATTTACTATTTTGGTATTTGCAATCCAAATTCCATTTTATATTAAGCAGCAGCGCAGTTCCGTTGGAATGCAGAAAATTCAGAAAAAAATGAAGGAACTGCAGAAAATTTATGCCAACGATAAAGCTCGTTTGGCAGAAGAACAGCAGAAGCTTTATGAAAAAGAAGGAATCAAACCTACCGGCGGCTGTTTAACAATGTTACTGCCGTTATTGATCATGATGGGATTGTTCTATTCTTTTGCAATGCCTCTTTCTAATACGCTACACATTCAGAGTGATCATATTGCAGAGATTAAGAGTGTTGCAGACCATGTTCCGGGATATCAGCAAACAGACGCTGGCTTTTTGGGATTAAACCAGTTCTATGGAGAACTGAAGATCGTAAAGAATTACGATAACGTAAAGGGACAACTCTCAACACTGACTCCGGAAGAAACTGAAAAGTTAGATTCTTTCAGTAAAGGATTTTCTTTTATTGGGATGGATCTTCTGGATTCTCCAACTTCTTCGTCTGACTTTTTTGGACAACTCTTCCACAGTAATCTGTTTATGATTCCACTTTTGTGCTTGATTTTACAGATTTGTATGCAGTTTTTCATGAACAAAATGCAGCCCGGAATGCAGCAGCAAATGGGTTGTATGAAGGCTTTAATGTATGGTATGGCAATCTATATGGCATATCTGGCTGCTGTAATTCCAGCCGGTGTTGGTCTTTATTATATTGTAAACTCTATTCTAAATATTGGACGAATGCTTTTGATGAATAAATATTACTCACCGGAAGTTATGAACTCTCATGTAGAGGCTTCTCACCTTGCAAGGATGGAACTCAATGAAGCAGAAAAAGAACCGCTTCCTGCTGAAGTTCAGTTGCAGCTTGCAGAAAAATTAGAGAGACGCATGGAAGCACAAAAGGCAAAGAAAAAGAAAACGGCAGCAGTGAGTAAAGACGCACAGGAGAAAAATTCTTCTGGAAAATTGCCGGCAAAAACAAAAAGTTCCAATGATTACTTAGGAAAAAGAAAATAAAGAGAGAAGTAAGTGTTTTTTGGAATAAAAATGCTCTCAAAAGGAGGAAGCAGCGATGAAAGAAGCCATCGGGATTGGGGATACTGTAGAAAAAGCAAAAGAAGATGCTTATCAGAAACTCGGGGTGGAATCAGACGAAGTCGAGTATGAAGTTCTCGAGCTTCCAATCAAAAAGACACTTGGTCTTTTTGGAGGAAATCCTGGGAAAGTAAGAGCTTATATAGAAGATAATTCCACAGAAATTGCGAAGAATTATCTTTCTTCGATTTTAGATGCGATGGGGTTAGATGAGGTCGAAATCAAAACAGAGCCGCAGGAAAATGGAGCAATGCTAACGATTGCCGGAGAAGATGTTGGTTTTATTATCGGTCATCGTGGAGAAACCCTGGATGCCCTGCAGTATTTGAGTGGTCTTGTTGTCAATCATAAACGGGACGATTATTTCCGTATTACGCTGGATATCGGAAATTATCGGGAAAAACGCCGTGAAACATTGGAATCTCTCGGAAAGAAAATGGCAGGAAAATCGCTGAAATATGGTCGTAATTTTCCGTTGGAACCAATGAATCCCTATGAGCGCAGAATTATTCATACCGCTGTTTCCGAAGTGGAAGGCGCAAAAAGCTGGAGTGAAGGACAAGATCTTGCCCGTCATGTTGTGATTGGTCCAGAAGCCGGAGAGCGTCCGGTAAATTACAGGAATAATAACAGACGTCCTTATAATAATAATCGCAGCGGCGGATTTCAGGGGCAGAATAGGCCATACCAAAACAATCGCTATCCTGCAAAAACAAATTATCCTGCACCGGTTTATGGAAGAATTGATCATTCTCCAGAAGAAAAACCCACCTTTCATTCTCCTAGCTCAGAACAGAGAACAGTTTCTGCAGAGGCAAAAACACCAGTTCTTTATGGCAGAATTGATGTCAAAAAAGAGAAGGAAGAATAAAAAACCATTGCCGCAGGGATCGTGCATGGATGCATAAAAAAATCGGGGAGGCGTCCGCGTTTAGATCGCGGCGTCTCCCCTTTTATTTGATGATTTCAAAAAGGAGTCGCTTTTTTATATGAGAACCATTGCTGCAATCAGTACACCGCCTGGAGAAGGTGGAATTGGAATCGTAAGAATTTCTGGAGCTGATGCTCAAAAAATTGCCGATCGGGTTTTTCATTCCGTTTCGGGTAAAAAAATAGAATCTTTGCCTGGATACACTTCCCTATTTGGGACTGTTTCTGATGGAAAAGAAACATTTGATCAATGTGTTGCTTCCAATTTTCGCGCTCCAAAAAGCTATACGGGCGAAAATGTAGTGGAACTTTCCTGTCATGGAGGCCCATTTCTTTTGAGAAAACTGCTTTCTGCCTGTTATGCGGCAGGAGCACGTCCGGCAGAACCGGGAGAGTTCACAAAACAGGCTTTTCTGAATGGAAAGATGGATTTGACGCAGGCAGAATCCGTTATGGAAATGATCGGTGCAAAAAGTGAAGGCGCTGCTCGTGCTGCCCGCGCAGGACAATCCGGAAAACTTCATGAATCGATTTACAAAGTGAAAGATGAATTGATGGATGCGACCTCTCATTTGGCAGCTTGGGCAGATTATCCTGATGATGATGTACCGCAGGTAGATAATGAAGTGTTGAAAAAACAACTTTGTGATAGCACGGATCGTCTGCAAAAACTTTATGATGGGTTTGGAGCAGGTCAAGTTCTCTGTGATGGCATTGATACGGTTATTGTAGGACGTCCTAATGTGGGAAAGAGTACATTGATGAATTTACTCTCTGGAACACAAAAAAGCATTGTGACGGCTTTTGCGGGGACGACGAGAGATATTGTAGAAGATACGGTCTCTCTGGATGAGATTCCGCTTCACCTTGCAGATACCGCCGGCCTGCGGGAAAGCAGTGATCCGATTGAACAGATTGGTGTTGAGAGAACAAAAGAACGTCTAAATCATGCACAGCTGATTCTTGCGGTCTTTGATTCTTCTGAGTCACTTACAGAAGAAGATCAGAAGCTTTTGCAATCGATTGGAAATGTTCCGGCAATTGCAGTCATTAATAAAGCGGATTTGCAGAACAAATTAGACGAAGAGTATATTAATAAATATATTAAACAAAAAGTATATATATCGGCGTTAAAAGGCGAAGGAATAGAAGCACTGACGGATGCGATTAAAACAATTTTTCATACAGGAGAGATTGATCCTTCAGCAGGAATTCTATTTACGGAACGTCAAAAAGATGTGATTCGGCGGGCATTGGAATGCACAAAAGAAGCGCGGGATGCATTTTTAAGCGGAATGACGCTGGATGCGGTTACTGTTAGCGTTGAAGGAGCACTTTCTGCAATTTTGGAATTTACCGGAGAACGAGTGACCGATGCGGTCGTAGAGGAAGTTTTTAAAAACTTCTGTGTAGGCAAATAGTTTTCAACTTAAAATACGGACAATGTGGAAAATTATAAGGGAGACAGAACATGGAAACTGAGTATGAAGCGGAAAATTGTGAGGTTGCGGTCATCGGTGCAGGACATGCCGGAATAGAGGCAGGGCTTGCCAGTGCGCGGCTTGGCGCGAAGACAATTGTTTTTACGATCAATTTGGATGCAGTTGGAAATTGTCCCTGTAATCCTTGCATTGGAGGAACGGCAAAAGGGCATCTCGTGAGAGAAATTGATGCGCTGGGCGGCGAAATGGGAAAAACAGCGGATCAGACGTTTTTGCAGAGTCGGATGTTGAATTTGGGAAAAGGACCGGCTGTACATTCTTTGCGGTGCCAAATTGATCGCCGGGAGTATTCCAAAGTGATGAAGCATAAGCTGGAATTACAGGATGGATTGGAGCTTAAGCAAGCCGAAGTAACGGAGTTGACGAAGGAAGAGGACGGCTGGAAGCTTGTTACTCGAATGGGAGCTGTCTATCACACAAAAGCGGTAGTGATTGCAACAGGAACTTTTCTCGGAGGAAAAATTTATGTGGGAGATGTCAGTTATAAAAGTGGGCCGGATGGAATGTTTCCCGCAAGTTTTCTCACGCAGAGTCTTGTAAAATTAGGACTTCGTCTGCGTCGTTTTAAGACCGGAACGCCGGCGCGGGTAAAGCGTGGATCGATTGATTTTACAGGGCTTGAAAAGCAGTGCGGAGATGAGCCGGTCGTTCCATTTTCCTATGATACGCTTGTTCCGGGGAAAAATAAGGCGGTATGTCATATTTCGTGGACAAACGATCGCACAAAGGAGATCATTCTGAAAAATATTGGCCGCAGTCCTCTTTACGCAGGAAAAATTGAAGGAATCGGGCCGCGGTACTGCCCTAGTATTGAAGATAAAATTATGCGCTTCAAAGACAAGCCGCGTCACCAGCTTTTTATTGAGCCATGCGGAATGGATACGGAAGAAATGTATTTGCAGGGTATGAGCTCTTCTTTGCCGGAAGATGCGCAGCTGGCATTTTATCATACCATTAAAGGGCTGGAACATGTGCAGATCATGCGATTTGCCTATGCGATCGAATATGATTGCGTGGACCCTCTGCAAATGGAAAATACATTGGAGTTTACAGATTTTCCGGGCCTTTATGGGGCCGGACAGTTTAATGGATCTTCTGGATATGAAGAAGCCGCCGCACAGGGAATCGTTGCGGGGATTAATGCAGCATTAAAAGTTAAAAATCGTCCGCCGATGATTCTTGACAGAGCAAGTTCTTATATTGGAACGTTAGTAGATGATTTGGTGACAAAAGGGGTAATGGATCCTTATCGCATGATGACTTCCCGCAGCGAATACCGTTTGGTACTGCGGCAGGATAATGCGGATGAGCGCTTGACCCCGATTGGAAGAAAAATCGGCTTGATTTCAGACGAGCGCTGGGAACGTTTTCTCAAAAAGGAAGAACAGAAAAAAGAAGAAAGAGCACGTGCAGAAAAGACCATTCTATCGCCGTCGGAGACACTAAATCAGGTTCTTGTTTCACGTGGAACAACACCGGTTTCCAGCGGAGTAAGGTTTTCTGATCTGTTAAAACGGCCGGAACTTTCTTATAAAGTTTTGGAGCCTGTGGATACGGCTCGTCCCGATCTTCCGGAAGCAATTTTTGAAAACGTAGAGATTGAACTAAAATACGAAGGATATATTCGCCGTCAGAAATCAGAAATTGAAGAAATGCGCCGATTAGAAGGAAAACAGCTTCCAAAAGGGACAGACTATCAAACAATTACAGGACTGCGCTCGGAGGCACAGGAAAAACTGAATCGTGTGCGCCCTGCCAATATTGGACAGGCAAGCCGAATTTCGGGAGTCAGCCCTGCTGATATCAGTGTACTTTTAATTTGGCTGCAGAAGGAAAGTAGAAAGGAACTGATCAATGGAGAACATTGAATCCTATCTGATTGAGCAAGCAGAAATCTGCAAAATTAAAATAACTCCCCAATTAGCGAAAGCTTTTCAGATTTATTTGGAAGAACTTCTCGATTGGAATCAAAAAATTAATCTAACTGCAGTTACTGATCCCAAAGAAGCGGTGATGAAGCATTTTATTGACAGTTTATATCTGACGAAATTTGTCGATTTTTCGGGTAAAAATCTGATTGATATTGGTTCCGGCGCAGGTTTTCCCGGAGTTCCATTAAAGCTTTTTGAGCCATCCCTTTCGGTTACTTTGCTTGACAGTCTTCAAAAGCGCTTGCGTGTACTAGAAGATATTTGCCAAAAACTGCAAATTGAAACAAAACAAATTCATGGCAGAGCAGAAGAATGTGGACAAAAATTGGAACTGCGTGGAAAATTTGATTTTGTTTCTGCACGAGCAGTAGCGCAGCTTCCCCTTCTTTGCGAATATTGTTTACCGTTTTTAAAACAGGGTGGCCTTTTTTGCGCAATGAAAGGGCCGCAGCCTGAGCAGGAGATTGAGTCTGCCAAACATGCTTTAAAACAACTTGGAGCAGAGGTTGAAGCAGTCAAAAAATATTCTTTGCCGGATGGCGAAGGCCGAAGTTTGATTTTAATTCGGCAAAAACGATTAATGTCAAAAAAATATCCGCGTCCGGGTGGAAAAATAAAAAAACAGCATTTATAAAAAACAAAAAAGACCTGGTTTTTCTTTGTAAGCTTACAGAGAAAGAGTAGGCCTTTTTTTAAAAAACTTTTCAAATTTTTTAAAAATGTTTGCAGAAAGTGACAAAATGTTTGGCTTTTCATATGGTATTCTATGGACAAGGCGGGAGGGAAAAATCACAAATGCGTCAGAAAATTTTAGAACTGAATATTGACGCGATCCATCCGAATCCCTCTCAGCCAAGAAAATTTTTCGGAGAAGAAGAACTTCGTTCTCTTGCAGAAAGTATCCAGAGAAACGGATTGATTCAGCCAATTGTTGTTCGCAGAACTTTAAAAGGATATGAGTTAGTAGCAGGAGAACGGCGGCTTCGTGCTTGCAAAATGGCGGGATTATGGGTAATTCCAGCGGTTCTTTCGGAATATTCTGATAATGAGAGTGCGGTTATGGCATTGATCGAAAACTTGCAGCGATCCAATCTAAATCTATTTGAAGAAGCAGAGGCAATCCAGCGCCTCATGCAAAAAGCAAACTTGACGCAGGAAGAATGTGCACAGCGCTTGGGGAAAAGCCAGTCTTCTGTAGCAAACAAATTACGGTTGCTGAATCTTTCCCAAAATTTGCGGCAGCAAATCATTTCTGCAGGATTGACAGAACGTCATGCAAGAGCATTGC
Source organism: Caproicibacterium sp. NSD3 (assembly GCF_053613275.1). NCBI lineage: Bacteria > Bacillati > Bacillota > Clostridia > Eubacteriales > Oscillospiraceae > Caproicibacterium > Caproicibacterium sp. NSD3. Next base: position 30,789 of record NZ_CM132119.1, on the reverse strand, counting down.
TTCGCCTACCGGAAAAATCCCGTCAAAAAACATTGGATTCAATTTTAAGCCAAAAATTGAATGTCCAGCAGACAGAACAAATGGTGGACAAGCTTTTAAATCCAAGTAAAAAGCAAAAATCTTCCGCACCACGCAGACTCTTAATTATCAAAGATGTGCGGATCTTTGGAAATACAATCGATCACGCAGTAAAAATATTGCAAAGCGCCGGAGTGCAGGCCGAAGCGTCATGCAACAAAAAAGAGGATTGCCTCGAATGGGTGATCCGAATTCCACAAAAAAAGCGGCCTGCCTAAAATTAATTACAAGTCATCCATTTCCTTATCATTTTTCCCGCAAGCAGGGGCTCGGTATCAAATTGCCGGGTCCCTTTTTGCGCGCTGTTTCACGTGAAACATGTAAAAACATCTGTAGAAAAGGGCAAAGATGGTTGTCTCAAAAAGAGAGAAGTGATATAATAAAAACCAAGTCCAATTTTAGAAAAATTGGGGGAGGTGGAGCGAAATGGGCAAGATTATTGCGATAGCCAATCAAAAAGGCGGCGTTGGAAAAACCACAACGGCGGTAAATCTTTCTTCTGCTTTGGGATTAGCAGGAAAAAAGACGCTGCTGGTAGATATAGATCCGCAGGGAAATTCATCCAGTGGGGTAGGAATCAATCGCCGCAGTCTAAAAAAGACAACATATGAGATGTTAATTGGGCAGGCAACTGCCGCAGAAGTGCTTTTACATACGGCATTTGAAAATCTTGATATTCTGCCAAGTAGTCTCGATTTGGCGGCTGCAGAGATAGAATTAGTGGAGCAAAGCCATCGGGAATCAATTCTCCGCCTTGATTTGGCACCTTTGCGCGAAAAATATGATATGATTTTGATTGATTGCCCTCCATCTCTCGGAATTATTACAACCAATGCCCTTTGTGCTGCCGACTCTATTTTAATGCCCATTCAGTGCGAATATTATGCTTTGGAAGGGTTAAGCCAATTGATGAACAGCGTAAAGCGTGTAAAACGGCTTTATAATTCGCATTTGGAAATTGAGGGAGTCCTTTTGACCATGTACGATGGTAGGCTTAATTTAACGCAACAGGTGGTCGGAGAAGTAAAAAAATATTTTCCAAAGAAAGTGTTTGCAGCGGTCATTCCAAGAACCGTGCGGCTTTCAGAAGCACCGAGCTTTGGAAAACCAATTCAATATTTTGATAAGAACAATAAAGGTGCACTGGCCTATAATGAATTAGGAAAAGAAATCATAGAAAAAGCAGCAGAGGAGGGGTGAAGTATTGAAAGAGAAAAAGCGCGGATTGGGGAAAGGTTTGGATGCAATCTTTGCTGAGAATGATATTGAGGCGGGTCCACGGTCAATTGAGTTGAAGCTGAACGAGTTGGAACCAAACCGAAATCAGCCGAGAAAGGATTTTGACGAAGAGGCACTTGCCGATTTGGCGGATTCTATTTCACAGCATGGCATTTTACAGCCGCTTCTTGTGCGGCCGCTTTTAGAGGGTGGCTATCAAATTGTCGCCGGAGAACGCCGTTGGAGAGCAGCCCGTATGGCGGGGGTGCAGACGGTCCCGGCGCTGGTGCGAGACCTCTCTGATGAAGAGGTCATGCAGCTTGCATTGATCGAAAATCTGCAGAGGGAAGACCTGAATCCGCTGGAAGAAGCACAGGGTTATCAGTCTTTGATGGATTCATATGGTTATACCCAGGAGAGTGTCGCAAAAACAGTCGGACGTTCCCGCCCGGCAGTTGCCAATGCGCTGCGGCTTTTATCTTTGCCGCAAGAGATTCAAAAGCTGATTAGTGATGGCAGCCTTTCAGCAGGACAGGGAAGAGCGCTTCTGGCATTTCCAAAAGAATTACAGATTCCTCTTGCAAAACGCTGTCTTAAAGAAGGAATTACGGTTCGTGATTTAGAAAAGCTTGCAAAGAGTTCTACGTCAAAGACAAATTTAAAGAAGAAAAATCCTTATTACGAAGAGGTTGCGCTTTCTCTGCATGAGCAGTTAGGGCGCAGAGTAAAGGTAAATGGAACCCGTGGAAAGGGATTTTTACAGATTGAATTCCGAAATGAAGAAGATTTAAAAAATCTTTTGCGAATGTTTGAAGAATAAGTGCTTAATTTTATAAAAAATGGGAAAAATTGTAATAAGTAAACGATAAAAGGAGTTAGCAAACCATGCTGGATATCAAATTGATTCGGGAAAACCCTGACTATGTAAAAAAGGCAATCCAGAAAAGAGAAATGAATCTGGACAATGTGATTGATGAAATTCTTGCCCTCGATGAAAAGCGCCGCGAGTTGACCGGTGCAGTTGAGACAAAAAAAGCGGAGCAGAATGCGGTTTCTAAAGAAGTTCCGAAGATTAAAAAAGCCGGCGGAGATGCTTCTGAAGTGCTGAAAAAAATGAAGCTGCTTTCAGAAGAAGTAAAAGAGCAGAACGCAAAGCTCGCTGAGATGGAAGAAGCTCAGAAAACAAAAATGCTGTCTTTGCCGAACCTTCCGGATGAAGATGTACAGGCCGGCGGAAAAGAACAGAATATTCCGGATCATTATTTTAAAGAAAAACCAGTCTTTGATTTTGAAGCAAAAGATCATGTCACTCTCTGTGAGAACCTTGGCTTGATCGACTATCCCCGTGGAGCAAAGCTTGCTGGAAACGGTGCATGGATTTATCGCGGCATGGGTTCCAGATTGGAATGGGCGCTGCTGAACTTCTTTATTAACGAGCATATTTCGGATGGATATGAATTGATCCTTCCGCCGCACATGCTCAAATATGAATGCGGTTATGTAGCAGGGCAGTTCCCGAAGTTTGTAGACGAGGATTATTGGATCGCAAACCCCACCAGCACGGATAAAAAATTCCTGCTTCCAACAGCCGAAACAGCGCTCGTGAATCTCCATCGTGACGAGATCTTAACAGAAGACGAGCTGCCGCATAAGTATATCGCCTATACTCCCTGCTATCGCCGTGAAGCAGGCTCTTATCGCAGCGAGGAACGCGGAATGATCCGCGGACATCAGTTCAATAAAGTTGAAATGGTGCAGTACACAACCGAAGATCGCAGCGATGCAGCGTTCAAAGAACTAGTAGGCAAAGCAGAGCGTCTTGTGCAGGAACTTGGTCTTCACTATCGCTTGTCCCGTTTGGCCGCGGGAGACTGCTCATTCAGCATGGCGCGCACCTATGATATTGAAGTTTGGATTCCTTCCATGGAGATTTATAAGGAAGTTTCTTCGGCTTCTAACGCAAGAACCTATCAAGCGCGTCGCGGAAACATCAAATACCGCGGCAAAGACAAAAAACTGCATTTTGTTCATACGCTCAACGCTTCCGGATTGGCAACTTCCCGGTTGCTGCCTGCAATCGTAGAACAAAATCAGCAGGCAGACGGTTCTGTGATCGTGCCGGAAGTTTTGCGGCCGTATATGGGCGGAATCGAAGTATTAAAGCCGATTAAATAAGATTCAAACAAAAATCAAGAACAGGGAATCCTTGAGAGGACAGAAATGAGCTGTCTTTCTAAGGATTCCCTGTCTTAAAATTTGCAAAAGAGGGAGGTCTTTCAGATGACGGATGAAGAGATTAGAAAAGCAGATCCATATGTAAATCCGAAAACGGGGATTGCTGTTGCCAAGTTTGAACGGAAAGCACGGGTAGCAAGCTATCAAATCGGTGCGGCCGGAAACATTCGGCTTTCAGCTTTGCTGCGGATGGAGCAGGAAACTGGCGAAGAACATATGGATGGAATCGGCATGGGCTATGAATGGTTGATGAAAGAGCAGAAAGCTTTTTTGATTACAACAAACCAGGTGACAATTCACCGCCTGCCGCAGCGCAACGAGCAGCTGACAATCGTAACACGTCCGTTGGGAACAAGCGGCGTTCAGTTTTATCGGGAATTTTCTTTTCAATCAGAGGGAAAAGAAATTGTCCGAATTTTACAGGTAAGTGTAGTCGTGGATTTTGTGGAACATAAGCCATTAAGGCCGGACAAAATTTATGAATACCGGATATTTTGTCCGCTGCAGGCAGAAAAAAAGGAACGTCCTGAACGACTGCGCTTTGAAGAGATGCCGAAGCTGGGAGATCGCCCAATTCGATATAGTGATCTTGATCGTAACGGACATCTGACAAATACGATTTACGGAGATATTATTGAAGATTTTTTACCGGAAACGTTTCGAAACTACCATCATGTGCAGATCAATTATCAGAAAGAAAGCAAGCTTGGCGATACACTGGAACTTTTTGGAGAAGTACATAACGGCGGCTTTGCGATACAGGGAATTCATCACGGAGAAATCGGTTTTACAGCATTTATTTCTCAATAAGAATTAAATACTCTTGATAAAAGAACAAAGCCAAATGAAAAGGGAAGCCCGATAACATAAAAATGATGTTATCGGGCTTCCCTTTTGGATTCAAAAAAGCAAGAACAATTATTTAGGATCAAGTTTCATATAGCTTTTTCCAGGCGCTGTTTTGCAGGCGATCAGATAAACGATGCCTGCGGTAAAGAAGGAAACAGAGGACGCGCCGACATAATAGAAAATTGGAGAATAGATTTCCCCGGAAATCGGATTAAAAATCAGCAGTGCAGAAACAAATCCGATCACAAGGCTAAAAAGTCCGATCAAGTTAAATCCATGGGTAAAACGATATCGATCAGAATTGAGAAAATAAGCATCTCGCAAAGAAAGATGCTGATGTTTTACAAAGAAGAAATCTACCACAAGTACGGCCATAATAGGGGCGTAAAGATAAGTTTCTACCGCGAGGAAAGAGCTGAAATATTGAATCACTTTATTCCAAACCGTCAGGACCAAAACATAAGCCGCAAGCAAAAATACAAATGTATTGTACTTTACTTTTGGAAAAGAAGATTTGAGAACAAGCGCGTTCATATAAGAACCGACGCCCTGTGTTCCGATATTAGCGAAGGCCACAAGTACAAGAGAAAGCAGTGCAACCGGAGGAGAAGCAAGGTTTGCAAGCATATAAGTGGGGTCATCGCTCATCACGCCGAATTTAACAAACATTGCGATTGCGAGAACGCCGCCGGCAAAACAGAAAAACGGCGCAACAACTCCATAGCTTGTAACAGTGGCCCAATACGCATGCTTTTCTTTTTTGCAAAGTCGCGGAAGAACAAACATGGCGACCGACCATGAAAAAGCAAAAGCAATATTTAGCTCCAACGCGCGCATATAAGCTTCTTGCCGTCCGCCCGGATAAGCGCTAAGGTCCGGCTGATAGGTGAGAATCTCAGAAGTTGGAACAGAGGTCATAGCAATAATAACAACGATAATGCCGACCCCCAGCATCGAGGGAACCATAATACGAGTTGATTTCTGAATCGCTGTTGGGCCGCCGAGTGCAATGGCTGTGCCTAAAAGGATAGAGCCGACTCCTAAAAATGGCTGAAAAGGTTCAGGAATAATGATGCCTGCCATTGCCACCAGATTACTCATAGAAGATGAGAATAGTTCCGCACATACGGCATACCATGGGAAATTGGCAAGCACGGCTAAAACGGTAAGTACTTTGCAGCCATTTAACCCGAAAATGCTGCGAAACCAAATCCAAACGTCAATTCCATAACGGACAGAAAATAAAATTGGAAGGGAAACGATGGCTAAAACTAAAATGTTAATTCCAAAGGTGTTGGCAATTAATTGTTTAAAATCCAAGAGTCCTGCAACGGTTGCTCCCTGTGTATAGCACCACGTGGCGATTGCATATCCGCTGATAATCAAAAAAGCATCCAAAAATCCGTATTTTCGTTCCTGCGGCAAAAGTGGTGCAATTCCCAGCGTCGTTTCTTGTTCAATCAGCTTTTCTCGATTGCTTTTTTCTTTCATATTCCTTCATAAACTCCCTTTTAAAAATTTCAAATCAAACGAACAAACCCCATACAAACAATGCAAGACTGCCGATAATTGTACACCACACAGCAATCCAGTTTCCGCGGCTGAAATCACTTGATTCCATGTTGGAGTTATTTTCCAGATACTCTACCCGACGTGCGATTTCTTTCATTTGTTCCTTTTCAAAATCAGTTTGCGGTTTCATTGATTTCATCTCCATTTCGATCAGAATGATAAAGCTTCCATGCAATGTTTCCATATTCTTTGGTATAACGGTACCAAATGTAAAGATATTCTCCGACGCTTTTTCCCATGCTTTCTTGATAAATCGCCCATAAAAACCAGTAATAAGCGGAAATAGAAGTATAGGCAAAATAATGACGAAGCTCTTTTTTGCTGGGCTCGTGCTGTAAATAAATCGATAGAATCTTTTTGGCCTGCTGCAAGGAATAGTCGGAGCAGGCAAGGTAGGTTCCTAAATCCCATGCAGGGTCAGCCGTTCCGGCGTACTCCCAGTCAATCAGAAAAAGATCACCGTCTTCATTGGCTAAAAAGTTTTGATCATAGCAGTCGCAGTGACAGAGGCATTTAGGAACCCCATCTGCTTCTGCCAAGTCATAAAGCTCTTGGGTCCTTTTATAGAGGGTCTGGTAATCTTCGAAATGATCGCGCCCTTTTTGCTCAATCTGAGAGGTAAAGCTGTGAATCATTTTCCAAATGTCAAAGGAATAAGGACTTTTTTGAGGATAAGCGTGAAGCGTTCGGACCATTTCCAAGGAGTGTTCTACCTGTGAGGGATCGTGATAATCCATGGCCTTTGCGCCATTAATAAAGGAGGAGAGTTTCCAGCCTTTTTTTTCATCTATGTAGAGAAAGGAGGGGTCCAACTTTAGCTCTTTTGCGGCACGCATGGCCCAGGCTTCTCCTTTTCGGTTAATATAGGCATCTGTTCCAACACCCGGGTGGCGGTAAACATATTTTTTTCCCGCACAAAAAAAGGAAAAAGAAGTATTGGTCATACCGGCTTTAATTGGTTCGATTTGCTGAATATCCTTTGTTTTGCAGGAGAGAATTTCTTGAATGTTGTGAAAAATATCGGAATCAATGTTTTCAACGTAGCTTTGGTCAAACTTCTGCAGTTCCGAAAGAGAATCGAATTCATAAATAACGCCGGAAGGATATGACTTTAGGTAAAGCGTAAGTTCATTTAAATGACGCATATAAAAGTTTTCCCAAAGCTGAGTTTTGGTTTCGGGATTTTCATAATCCTGTTGCAACAGACGAATAAAATTGCTGCTGAACTCATGGTCAAAATAAACATGACCCGTCATATACCATGCGGCCTGACCACCGATAGAGACCGAAATGATTTTTCCTTTTTGATTTGCCTTCATGCAGTATTCATCTGTTTTAGAAGGGGAATAGACAGCCGCATAATAGGCTTGATAGACATATGGTTCAAATACATTTTGGGTAAAGTAATCATCAGAGGAGCAAATGTATGTATTCTTGAGTTTATCTGCCACCCTCATTAAAGAAGAAGGATTATTATAGCGATAATAGTCTTCGTTGACGACCAAATTCAGATGAAATTTATCGGCCAGATAAAACATTTTTTCTTTCATATAACCGACAATGAGCGTGATATCGTTGATTCCGGCTTCCTGCAGCTGACGAATCTGCCGCTCAATCAGAATTTCACCGCGAACCTTTAAGAGAGCTTTTGGCTTTTCATAGGAAAGTGGTGCAAAGCGGGAACTCATGCCGGCAGCCATAATCACTGCATTTTGAACCTTGTAGGGAAGCAAAGCCTGCTTTCCGTTTTCTGTAATACAAAGATCATGGTTGATTAAATCAGAGGCTCTTAACTCCTTTAAACAGGAATTGATTTTTCCAAGCGAAACAGAAAAAGTTTCTGAAAGTTCTCGCTGAGAGGGAGAAGAGGAGGTATTTTTCTTTAGCAGAAAATATAAAATATCAAATTGAAGTTTAGAAAGCATGATGATTCGTCCAATCCGTTCATTTTTATTTGCTTTTTATGAGATTTTGAACACGGGAGCATAAAAATCAGAAGAGTTCTTTCAGACAGTCAACCAACTTTTGATTCTCTTTTTCATTGCGGACAGCAATGCGGATATACCGGATACCTACCTTTTGGGTAAGGTCTTTGATCAGAATGTTGTTTTTGCAGAGCAATTCTTTGGTCAATGAAAAAGCGGTCCATTTTTGAGAAACGATCTCTGCCATTACATAGTTTGCTTCTGACGGAATAACTCGAAGTTCCGGTATGGAGGAGAGCTGTGATACAAATTTTTTGCGTGCTTCTTTAATTTTTAAAAGAGAAGCGGCATAATCTTTTTGGTACTTTTCTTCGATTTGCATGAAAAATTCGCCAAAGGAATTGATGTTCCAGATTGCTACATCTTTTTTCATCGAAGCGATCAGGCCCTTGTTTCCACTTGCAAAAACTCCGAGGCGGATACCGGGAACACCATAAGATTTCGAGATGGATTTCATGATGAAAAGATTTGGATTGGCTAAAATCAGAGATTGTTCCAATAGGGAAGCGTCTTGTTCTGAAAAATCAGCAAAAGATTCATCAAGCAGTAAACAGATAGATTTTTCTTTACACCAAGCGAGCAGACGCAGTAAATCTTTTTTAGGAATGAGATTGCCGCTGGGATTATCCGGGTTAATTAAAATTAATGTAGAAATTTCCTTGTCGGAAAAGAATGACATTAAATCATCTGCTGTATAGGAAAAGTCTGCATTGTTGGGACAAAAAACGATTTCTTTGTCGGCACTGTAGCGATTGGGGTATTCTTCAAAGGTAGGGCGAATGACGCCGACTTTGCCATTTTGAAAACCCATAAATGATTTAATTAACTCGGCGGCGCCGTTTCCTACTAAAATCTCATCGGAATGAAGGTTAAAATTCCGTGCGGCCAAAAGACTGTTAACTTTCATTCCGGAAGGATATTGGGTCAATAGGGATACAAAGTTCGACTGCATTTCGTTAATCATTTTCTGCGGAGGGAAATAGGGATTAACGAGATAGCAAAAGTCAAGGAGCTTTGGATAGCGCCAATATCCGCCATAGCGGCTTTCAACAGAGGAGAGAAGCTCCTCATCGCTCGAAGAAAAAAGAGAAGAAGCAATATCCAAATCCTGAATATCATCGATTTCGTACCAGAGCTGGCCGTCAAGTCGTTTTGCATAGATTCCAGGATTGTCAAGCATGGCGATTACCCGTAGGACCTGCTCATAATATTCATTGTTTCCTAGCGCTTTAGAGTAAGCTTCCAAAAACGGCACATAATGTGTGCGGGAAAATTCCTTGCCAAATTTATAAAGATTTACTGTTTTATAGTAGGAATCTACATTTTTAAAATCAAAATCTTTTCCAGGCACAAACGAAAGGATTCGGTCATTTTTATCAATTTGCATGACCGTGCCGTCCATCCAGCTTTCATAACGGTCAACCAGCGCCAATGTGTCTCTGGGATCGTCCGTCAGTGCATGCAGAACGGAGTCTTCAAAAATGATATCTGATTCCAAAAGTAAAGTATCATCTTCCAAAAGATAGTCCTTTGCAAGCCATAAAGAATAAATGTTGTTTGTCTTGTCGTAAATAGGATTGTCAACAAAGGTAATCGGAGTCTTAACAGAGAGCGTCTTAATAAAGTCGATTAGCTTTTTCCCCTCGTACCCTTCTACGATGATGATGCGGTTAAGAGAAAGCTGATCAAGCTGGGTGAGCGCACGCTCAATCAGAGTGACCCCATTTACTTTTACCATACATTTGGTGTTGTCTTGAGTTAGTTCCTTTAGTCGCTTTCCCATTCCTGCGGCCAAAATAATTGCCTGCATTTCACAAATTCACTCCTTCAGGGTTTTATTTTGAATGAGTTGCTTTTTCGTTCAGCGCAATTCGCTGTGCGAGCTCCTTTAATTTTGTATCCATGGAAGAGACGCGCAGATACAGTTTAAAAACACGCCAGATCAAAAGAGCGATAATGACCAAATAGACAAGATTTACTGGAGATTGGATTCCCAATAAATCAGAGACTACATAAGCGATCTGTGGGAAAATGGCCAGAATGACCAAAATGGCAGAGAAGAAGATCCAGAAAAGGCTGTCAGAGATCAGAAGCTTTGATTTGCGAATATTTCGTAAAACAAGCTGAAGAGAAAGGATAGCTGCTAAAAACAGCAGAATTCGAAACCAGATCGTCATGAGAGTACCTCCTCTTTCCCAAGATCGACTTTTTGCCGAAACCATGCGATAAAGACGATACTGATACAAATAGTTGCCATGTAGCGGATACTCCGAGAGAGATTCAGGTAGCTTTCTCCAGCGATTCGGTCATCCATTTTGACCTGCACTTCGCAGACTTTTGCACCGCTGCGAATCAGATGTGCGATTGTATCCGGCTCGGGACCATAGTTGATCTCGGTTGCAAGAATTCGAATCACCCGGCGGCTGAACATTCGCATTCCGCTGGTAGGGTCGGTGATCGTTTTATGGGTTGTCATATGGATAAAAGTTTCAATCAGATTGTTCCCAAACATCCGCAGAGTTTTAGGCTTTTCTGCTGAGACAAAACGGCTGCCGATCACGACATCATAGCCTTCTTTGATCTTTTCTTCCATAGCTCCGATAAATTCGGGACGATGCTGTCCGTCGCCGTCAAATTGGATCGCAGCATCGTAATGATTCTGCATCGCATATTTCATTCCGGTTTGAAATGCGCCGGCAAGCCCCAGATTGATTGGCTGATCGATTAAACAATAGCCGTGATCGCGGCAGATCTGAGCGGTTTGGTCATGACTGCCGTCGTTGACGACTACATAGTCATATTGCGGAAAATTTTGAATCAGGTTGTCCACAACGCGGACAATATTTTGGGCCTCGTTATAGGCAGGAATAATAACCAGAGTTCGCAAATTAAGAACATCCTTTCCTGTGATGATGCAATTTCTCCTAAATTTTTATTGTACTACAGATTACAATATTTGAAAACAAAAATTCGGTAAGCGAGGCTTAAAGAGATTCCCATGGAATTTCCATCAATGCAGTGCAGGTAGAAGCATAAGTAAATCCATGCAGAACTTTTTTTTTCGCCGCGGCCGCCGCAGTTTCCCTTTTTTCGGGAAATAGAAGCAACTTTCGAATCGTCTCGGCAATCGTTTCGGGTTCGGTATTTTCCAAAATGGTTCCATACTGCGGAGAAGAAATCAGCTCTTTACTGCCGCCGCGGTCTGTCGTGATGACATAGCATCCGCAGGCAGCTGCCTCCAGCACGGAAGTGGACATTCCTTCACTGCGGCTGGGCAGACAGAAAATCTCACTGGCTTTTAAAAGAGCGAAGACTTCCTTTTGTTCCAAGGTCCCTAAGAGATAAACAAAATTCCCCTCTTTTTGAAGCGCTTCTTCGCTGGGACCGCTCCCTGCAAAAACAGCAATGGGAGGCTTTTCTTCCTTTTGAAGAAGAGAGACCGCTTTCGCAAGCGGTAAAACGCCCTTTTCTTCTACCAAGCGTCCGGTAAAAAGGATAATTGGGCGATCGTTCGGCAAACCGTATTTTTCCCGTGTCTCTAGAGGGTTAAGACCATCGGTAGCAGATTTAATTATCCGTGGGTCAATAAAATTATAGAGAACGCCGCGCGATTCAATTTTAAAATGACGGAGCCAATCACATCCGGCACGGCTGACGGCATAAAAGGCGGGCACTTTTTGCTTTAAGTTGGCTGTGATTGCGTGTTCATACCATTCTCCGCACTGATTTGCGATCGGGTTTCCCAGATTTAGATGGTCGGCACCGTGATCGATTACAATAAACGGGATTTTTGCTTTATGGCAGCGGGTTGCTGCAAAATAGGAGAGCGGATAAAACCTTGTCTGAATGACCGCACGATCACAACGAGCAATAATGTCGTCCAGTAAATGGTTAAGCGCAGAACCTCCATTTGCAACGGGAAACCGCCCGCCCATCAAAAGCTGACTGGGAACACGGAAAATTTCGATTCCATAAGAATCGATTTCGTGAGCGGAAAGTCCGGGTCTTTCACTGGTGACGACAATGGATTTTTCGCCGCGGGCAATCAGTTCCCGTGCGAGATTAAAAGTATAGCGTTCCACTCCGCCAAAAGAGGGAAGATATTGCGCGGAAAAAAAGCAGTAAGTCATATTGTTTCAACTCCAAAATGGATTTTCTATTTTTGTAGGCGAAAAGCGGTTCGCATCAGTCCGGTCATTTTGAAATGAATGAAAAGCCAGACCGCAAAAAAGATCGGGTTTTGGCGGTACATGATTTTGGAAGCTTCTTGGACTTCCGAATTACAGAGCCAGGATTCAATGATCTGCTTTTCTTCTGCAGAAGATTTTCCACCTTTTTGAACGAGACGCTGAATGCAGCGAATAACATCTCCACAGAGAAGGGCGCTTTCTGCCGTGGGAAGATAATCTTTTCCAAAAGCCCAGTGGTCAAAGTCGCATTTCTCGTGGTAAACCCGCAAAGCGTCCTCAAATTTTTGTTCCCGATAGGACTGCGTAATAGAGTTTTCATTGCGGTGATCGTAATGGTACAGGCAATCCGGAAGAAACACAATTTTTTGGCAGGCAGGCAAGAGAGAAAGATTAAAGAGCAAGTCTTCTCCGAGACCTACTTTTTCATCAAATCCTTTTTGAATCTGTGAGCGGGGATAGAGCTTATTGTAGGGAGCATTCCACGCATATTCTAAAGAAAGAGAAGCATTTTTCTCCTTTAGTTCCTGTAAAGAAGAAACAGAAAAGTCGCCGTAATGGGTTTGCGTTGTTTTCTGTTTCCAGATATGTAAAATTCCGCAGACAACAAGATCTGCTTTTTGATTTTTCTGAGCAGTCAGCATTTTTTCTGCCATTTGGGAAGAAATGGTATCATCACTGTCTACAAAAAGAACAAATTCACCGTTCGCTTTTTGAAGGCCAGCATTTCTCGCATGGGAAACGCCGCCGTTTTTTTGATGAAAAACGCGAACCCGGCTGTCCCCAAGTGCCAGTTTGTCGCAGATTTTTCCGCTTTGATCCGGAGAACCGTCATCGATTAAAAGAAGCTCAAAATTTGGCATGGATTGGGCGAGAATACTGTCGACACAGGCATTTAAAGTCTTTTCGGCCCGATAGACCGGAACAATAAAACTGATTTTAGGATTTTCCATTTTCTAAAACTCCTGTTCTTTAAAACTCCGTGCCCTTTTTCGACTGCTTCAAAAAATACAGAATAAAGATAATTTGAACAAGTGTCAGAACGGCCATAGAAATCATATAGCATAACGAAGCGCCCATCAAAGCAAAGTCTCGTACCATCGACCGCACGATCAAGAAGCAGCAGACTGCAGAAACCGCATTGACAATCAAAAGTATTTTTTGGTGGCGGATAATCGTGAAGACAACGTTAAACCATCCCGCAGTAGCTGCAAAAATTCCGCCCAGTAGCACGATCATCAGCTCGGCGCGATAAGCAGAAAGCTGAGGCAGTCCATAGAACCAGCTTAAAAATGGAATTCCAATCCACCAACCGACCAGAAGAGCAGCAACGCCGATCAAGGCGATCCAAAGAAGCAAAAGTAAAACCTGTCGCATAAAGTCTTTGCGGTTTCCATTTACCCAATCTTCTGCCATCTTGGTGATATACAGGCGGTAGATGACAAAAGTAAAAAGATTTACAACAGAGGCCGGCATAAATAAAATGCTGAAATAGGTTTGCATATCAGGCGAAAGAAATTCATCGATTGCGTATTTTGGCGCCGAAATAATGTAAGACATTAAAAAAGTGGTTAAGAAAAGCGGCAAACACGCAACGACAAGCTGTGGAATAAAGGATAGGGAAGTACGATGGACCTTTTCAAAATGATTTGAAATAGGAACCGTAATCACGAAAATCCAGATCCCTGCAAAAATCGTATAGACAAGCAGGGAGAGGAAAAAGTTTCCTGTTAAGATTAATAGACCCCAAAATAAAACAGTATCGAAAACAACTCGAAGCGTAAAGCTTTTTCCGGAAAGATCTAGACGGTTATTGAGCTGTAAAAGCCCCTGAAAAACATTTTCATAGGCTTCGATGAGTTGAAAAATACAGCAGAGAATGACCGTTGACAACTTTTCACCGCTGTATCCATTGAGGAGAATCCAGATAACCGTAAAAATGGAAGCGGCAATGATTGTAATCAGCCGAAAAAGATGATATTCCGAAAAAGAAAATTCATGGCGGATATCACTGACCTGAAAGTTTCGCACTTCGAAATAGGCGACAGGGCTTACAATTTGCCCGACCGCTAAAGCCAGCGAATAGATTCCGGCTGTTTCGGCGCCGCAGATCCTTGTAATGATCAGCGTCATTAAAACAGTGTTGGCGGCGTTACAAACGCTGCCTGCCATATTCCAGAAGAAGATGCCGCTTTTTGTAGCCGGCTTCAATACTTTTCGGTACATGCGTTTTAAGCACTCCGTTCATTTCTTAGATTTTGCTTTCCAAAATCCAGGACGGCGGCCATATGATTGCGCCGTTGTTCCGGAGGGGGAAGCTCAAGATAATCATTCCCATATTCTCGGGAAAGATAATCTTCCGGATTTGCCATCACCGGAAGGTTAATAAAATCAAAAGGAAGGTCAATGGTGTTTTGGACCGAATCACTGTCAATCCAGCCGGAAAGCGCGTTGAATTCACCAAAATAACAAACTCGGTGAGAAGGGACGTTTTCTCCTTTTCTTCTCCAAAAATCCACTCTTTTCAGAAGGGTGAAATAATGGACTCGGAAAAAACAGAGAATGGCGTGGATGATTTTGCAGGGAGTTTCAGCTAAAAATCGCTTGAGAGGGTCTTTAAAAGGGGATTTAATGGGAGCATTGGTGCGAAGAACCATCATCTTTGACCAAAAATCTGAAAGATGCGCCATTTTCTTTGCCAGAGTGAGATCATCAGGGACCGCGTCCAATGGAAAAATATCAATATAAATGTGCATACGGTCTTGTGCAGGCATGCAAAGCAGTTCTTCGCTGATAAAAGAGGTGCCAAGTTTTTGAAATGAGGCAAATGCTTTATAGTAGTCTGGATTGTTTTTCTGCCATTGCACTTCATATCCGGGGACCATGATTCCATCAGCCTGAAGCTTTAAAAGTTTTTCATAGTCTTTGCGCGGCATATAAAAATCCATGTCATCGTCCCACGGTATAAATCCGTGATGTCGGTAAGCGCCAAGAACGGTCCCAAATCCAGCCAGAATAGTAAGATCATGGTCCTGACAGAATGAAACAAGCATATTGCTCATTTCGGTAAGCGACTGCTGCAATGATTTTAAAACAGCAGGCTCGTATGCCTTGTAAATTATTTTTTTCATAAATATCTCTCTTTTTCTTAAAAATCTCTCTCTGATTCATTCCAAATTGAATGAAATCAAGTCGCTTTTTGGTATTTAAAATTTTAAGATAGCGGCAGCGTGATTATGCCGTTTGGAAGGTGGGGGCAGTTCCATAAAGTTGTTACCGTATTCGCGGGAAAGATAGTCTTTAGGGTCTGCCATGACCGGGAGTTCTAAAGAGCCAAATGGTAAAGAATCCGGTTCCTTTTCGGCGGGATCCAAGACCCATGCATTGAGGGAATTTGCTTCTCCAAAGTAGCACATTTGCTCGCTTGAGTCCTCCTGCCCTTTGCTTCGCCAAAAATCAAGCTTTTTCTGGATTGCGGTGGGATCGGTTTTTGTTAGATGAAGGAAACCACGCAAGACGGAGCAGCCTAATTTCGCAAATGTGCAGAAAACTGGATTTTCCGAAGGAAAATTGACGGGGAGTCCGGTACCTAAATACATTGTGCGGCATAGGGTAAGTGTTTTGGAAGCAATCTTTTTGGCAAGTGCCGGGTCTTTCGGAATGAAATCCAAGGGAAAAAGATCAATGGAAATATGCATTCGCTCATGCCCCGGAAGATTTTCGGAGCCCTCGCTGATACAGAGTGTCCCGGGCTTATGAAGGGTCACGAAAGGTTTGATGTAATCGGGATTATTCTGCAGGGACTGAATTTCGTATCCCGGAATTGTGATCCCTTTTGCATTGAGTGCAAGAAGTTTGTCATAATCTTTGCGCGGCATGTAAAAATCCATGTCGTCGTCCCATGGAATAAATCCATGATGCCGATAAGCACCCAAAGTGGTTCCGTAAGCACCAAGAACAATTAAATCTTGCTCTTTACAAAAATCCAGCAGTGCGGCACTCATTTCGGTAAGGGTTTCTTGCAGTTTTAAAAGGGTTTCTGCATCGTATTCTTTGAAAAAAGCGCTCATAAAAAATCCTTTCTATTATAAGTTGCAGACCGCAAAATGATTTTATCCGATTGCCGGTGTTCCAGAAAGAAGATTTGCGAAAAGTTCCAGCAGTAAAAATGCGTCGCAAAGGACGCCACAGAAAATGAGTGGCCGGTCGATTCCCTTTTTGGGAGCTAAATTGTCTTGTTGGAACAGAAGCAGAAGGAGCGGCAGAAGCGGCAGGAAATACCGTCCCTGCAGTCCATCGACAAAGCGATAATAAACCATCGTCCATGTAAAAGCCGCATAAACAGTTGCGCCGGTTACCAAAAGAATGATAAGAACCATTTGCCAGCGGTGTTTTGTAAGAGGTCGCGGTAGACGCTCAGATTCTTCTTTCTTCCAAAGCATGGAAAGAATCAGAAGGACAATGAAAGTGATAATCCAAAAATGATCTACCGGAATCTTTGACCAGCCCAAGCGGCCTCCAATTAGGTTTTCAACCAGCGTGCCTTTTAAATCCTTAACAGTTTGGAAAAGCATTAAAAAGGTTTCCTGTAGGTGGGTCAGTAAAAATTTTGGAGTAAACAGCGTTTTAGCGCCGGGCGTCGTGTAAGAGACCGCATTGCCGCCCGTTTGCAGCAGCATGAAGAGAGCCATGATTGCAAGAGAACCCCAACGGTAAGTGCGGGAAGAATGGCGGTTCCTAAACTTTTTAGCCGGAACGAATAGGACAAGAGGACAAAACAGCACATACACTTTTGATGGGGCTAAAAGTGCCAATGGAATGCAGAAGAGCAGCCAGTCTTTCATGTTGATTGGTTCATTTTCCGGTTTTAAAAGGAGCCGCAGCCACGCGGCAAAGACGAGAAATGCCATCGGAAACATCTGTGTATCAGAGGAGCAGCTGCTTCCTAAATGCAGCGCCATCGGCAATAGAGCGGAAACGGCAAAAAATCCTTTTCGCACTGGAACAATCGCGATTGCAAGGGTAAAGAGCAGCAGATACAAAAGAGAATTTCCTACGCGCGCCATATAGTAGACGGTTACATAGTTAAAATTCATTAGACGTCCGGCAGTGATCGCAAGTCCTTCAAAAATATAGGAAGGGCCATCCCAGCCGAATTTTTCAACCGGCATCGGGAGTTCATTCGGATCACCGTCTATCTTTTTTCCGATATTGCCAAAGACAGTCAAATAAGTCTGTTTGGTTGGATTTTCGTCAATCATATCGAAGACAAAAGCATCATCGTGGCGCATGGTAATAAGGCTTGGATCTGCTTGTCTTCCCATCAGACGATCTGAAAAGCGATAGCTCTGCGAATAATGGTTCCATTCGTCGGGCGCCGACTGGATCGGAAGGACCATATCGAATCCCATGATGAGCAGCACGCCTACTACTAAGAAACACCAATGTAGTTTTGCATGAAAAACAGCCAGCATCAGGTACCCCACAAGAACGGCAGCAAAAAGCAGTGCAAAGAGGATCCAATATCCTTTTACAAGGGAATGGTTATCCCGGGTATTGAGAAAACCGTTCATACAGGCAGAAAACGTACCGTCCTGATTGATTGCGACGGAGAGCGGAATATCGTTCTGCTGGTGAAAGGTGATTTGAATTTTAACAGGCCGGTTTTCGTTGGCCGCATAAGTAAAATGAGCAAGAACAGGGGAAAATGCTTTTTCTGAAAGATCAGAGTAATTGATTAAAACGGAGCTAATAACATGATTGTCGGGATCAATTAGTTCTGCCTTTAAATACCCCTTTGCGCAATCATCTTTGTTGTTGTTATTATTTGTTTGGACTTTCATGCTCGGAGCGGCGTTTGTTAAAGAAAAGCTGATCGAAATTTGTTTCAGTTTGGCGTCCGTTATATAGGAAGATTCCATTACTTCTCGGTCTTCGACCGCTTTCCATGTGATGTTTTCTGAAGAAAAAGGAATGGTATCAATCTGATCAAATGCAGAATGATAAAAAAACCATCCGGCGACAGCAAAGATACAGCAAATTAAAAGCGGAATCCATAACTTCTTCGTTTTTTCTTTGTTAAAAATCCTTTTCATACAATCCTTTATCATTTGTTTTCCTCCAACATTTTTTGGAATTTATTTAAGCAAGTAGTCTGTCTGAGAATACTTCCATCAGAAGGAAAGAATTACAAAAGACAGCAATCATAAAAAAGCGGCGACAATCGTCCCTTTTTGTAATGAAAGTTTTTTGGCAGCATAAAAGCATGATCAGCGGAAGAATCGGCAGGAAATACCGCCCCTGAATCCCCTCGACTCGGTCGCTTATGATCGGAGTCCATGTAAAAGCGGCATAAACGACCCCGGCAATTACAAGGAGAATGATGATCAAAAATCCCCATTGATAGCGGGAAAACTTTGTCGGCAGCTTGTCTAATTCCTCTTCTGTCCAGAGAGAGGAGAAAAGCAGCAGAGCAAAGAATATAAAAATCCAAAGTAAATCAACAGAAACATTCAGCCAACCTAAGGAACTTCCAATCAACCAATGCACAAAAGCAGATTTATAATCTATAATTGTGTTAAACAATACTTGAATCGTCCTTGTCGGATGTAATAAAAGATATCCCAAAGAAAAGTGAGCGCTGACAGTCCCTGACGATGACGGCAAGATGGAATTAAAATTTTTAAAGAGCAGAAATAAAACTGCCAGCACAAATGCTCCTGTACGAAGCGCATAGGCCCAGCGCGGGTTCACAAATTTTTCTTTTGGAACGAAAAGTGCAAGGGCGCAAACCAAGATGTAGATTTTACAAGGCGCAAGTAGAATGAGCGGAATACAAAAAAGGAGCCACTCTTTTAAGAAAATAAAGTGACCTTCCTTTTTGCAGGACATTCGCAGCCAGAGTGCAATTACAAGGTAAGCCATCGGGAACATTTCCACATCGTAAGAGAGACTGTTCCCTAAATGGAGCACCATGGGAAGAAGCGAAGCAACGATAAAGAAACCTTTTTTAACTGGAGTTACGGCGATTGCGAGTGTGCATAAAAGTAAAAAAAGAAGGGAATTTGCAAATCGTGCCATATAAAAAACAGTGACGCCATTTAAATGAAGAAGTCGTCCAAGTGTGATTGCGGTTCCGCCCAAAAGGTAGGAGGGCCCGTCCCACGAAATACGATGGACATCAACTTCCTTTAAATCAGTTTGCGTTGCTCCTTTTCCGATCTTACCAAAAACATAGGAATAAACAGAACGATCTGGAGTATGAGAAACCGAAGGCAGTAGATCAAAATCCTCCTGCCGCATGGAAATCTTATCGTTGCCGGCAGGTAAATTCATCATCTGGTCGGAAACGCGGTAGGCCTGCGTAAAATGATCCCATTCGTCGGGTGCCGATTGAATCGGCAGAACAAGTTCGTATCCCATAGAAAGCAAAAAAGCAGCAATCAGAAAGATCAGATGCAGCTTTATATGAGAAAAGGCCAAAAGGAAATAAGTGCCAAGTGCCGCTGTAAAAACAAAGGCAAAGACAAGCGCAAAGCCTTTTTGCAGGGCACGGTTATCAGTAGAATCCAGATAACCGATAAGCTGGATATCCGGCTGCCCATTGCCGGATGTTTTAAGGTAAATCGGGTCTATTCCCGTTTGATGAACGGTAATTCTAAGACGCAGATCCCCATTTTTTGCGGAAGAATATGAAAAGCCGGACAGGATCGTCATATAAGAATTTCCATTGAGGTCCGAGTAGCTGACGGAGTTTTCTGCAATCGTGGATCCTCGGGAATCGATTGCCTGTACTTCCAGAAAGCCACGGGGAGCGGAATCTTGGTTGAGTAACGACGAATCAAGGGTTTGTCCATCGGCAGAAAGAGAGCACCATATTCCCACTCGGTGAATCAGGAGGGAAGAAGAACATTCTGTTTCTAAAACCTCTTCATTATGCGTTGCAGTTAATGAACTGGGGGATGTATTTTGGATTTCGTTATTACTATAGTCAAATGATTTGCGAAAAAGATACCAACCGGTTAAGCATAAAATCAGACAAAGAATTCCTGCACCAATTATTTTTGGCAGCGCAGAATTGCTTTTTTTCAACATTTTCAAATTCTCCCGCTTCTGCATTCTAAAAGGATCTATTTCCTTATATAGCATAAATTTCATTATATCAGATAAATACCTATTTGAAAAGAGGACAAGCCGATGAAAAGCGGAGAGATAAAAGGAAATGCCTTTTTTAGAGAGAAAAAGATTTTCAGTAAGGAGTTGTTGAAAAAGGGGTGGGAATCTGCTATAATTACAAAAATATATAAATAAATAGTTTATAAAACCAAAAAATAAAAACACGGAGGCAGCAAAACATGGCGATCTTTTATGATGAACCTTCCCATACTTTCGATGAATATCTTTTAATTCCCGGATATTCCTCTTCAAAGTGCATTCCGAGCGAAGTGAGTCTTCGTACAGCGGTGACAAAGTACCGTAAGGGAGATGGGGAGAAGCCTGCAATCGTCATGAATATCCCCATGGTATCAGCAATTATGCAGTCTGTTTCTGGAGACAGGCTGGCGGTTGCGCTGGCAAAAGAGGGCGGCATTTCTTTTATTTACGGTTCTCAGTCGATTGAATCCGAAGCAGCAATGGTTGCGCGGGTAAAGGCTTATAAGGCAGGATTTGTGATCAGCGATTCCAATATTCAGCCGGATAAGACCCTTTCGGATATTCTGGAGCTAAAGAAAAAGACCGGACATTCTACGGTAGCAGTTACTTCTGACGGAACTGCTAACGGTAAGCTTTTGGGGATCGTTTCGAGCCGTGACTACCGTTTGAGCCGCATGGGTCTTGACATTAAGGTCAGCGACTTTATGACGCCGATTGAAAAAATTATTTCTGCCCCAAAAGGCGCGACTCTTTCGGAGTGCAATGATATTATTTGGGACCATAAGCTCAATTCTCTGCCGGTGATTGATGATGACGGCCGTTTGTGCTATATGGTTTTCCGCAAAGACTATTCGGAACATAAGGAAAATGTCAACGAGCTGTTGGACGAGAAAAAACGTTATGTAGTCGGTGCCGGTATCAACACCAGAGATTATAAAGAGCGGATTCCAGCACTTTTGGAAGCCGGAGCGGATATCTTTTGCATCGATTCTTCCGAAGGATTTTCCGAATGGCAGAAGATGACCATTGAATGGGTGCGCGAAAATTACGGAGACAGCGTCAAGATCGGTGCCGGAAATGTAGTTGATAAAGACGGCTTCCGTTTCTTAGCGGAATGCGGAGCGGACTTTGTGAAGATCGGAATCGGCGGCGGATCGATCTGTATCACCCGTGAGACAAAAGGCATTGGCCGCGGCCAGGCGACAGCGATTATCGAAGTTGCAAAGGCACGGGACGAATATTACCGTGAAACCGGGGTTTATGTCCCAATTTGTTCCGACGGCGGAATCGTTTATGATCATCATATTACTTTGGCGCTTGCGATGGGTGCTGACTTTGTGATGTTGGGACGTTATTTCTCCCGCTTTGATGAATCCCCGACCAATAAAGTGAACGTAAATGGAACATATATGAAAGAGTATTGGGGCGAAGGCAGCAACCGTGCCCGCAACTGGCAGCGGTATGACCTTGGCGGCGACAAGAAACTTTCGTTTGAAGAAGGCGTTGATTCTTATGTCGCTTATGCTGGTCCACTCAAAGATAACGTGGCGACAACGCTTAGCAAAGTGAAGTCCACAATGTGTAACTGCGGTGCGCTGACGATTCCGGAATTGCAGGAGAAAGCAAAGCTGACACTCGTTTCTGCAACCAGTATCGTAGAGGGCGGCGCTCATGATGTTATTTTGAAAGACCAGACCAATATCAGTCACCAGAGATAATCAATACAAATGACGGCTCCTGTACGAAAGAAATTTTGACAGGAGCCGTTTTTATAAAAGGGAAATCGAGGGGAACTTTATGAGCAAGTGCTGTTTGCGAAAGAAAGCTCCGAAAGAGAAAAATTATGCACCGGCGTTTTTTGGAGCTTATTTTATTTATTATAGTGCATATGCGCTTTTTGCTTCCTATTTAGTTTCGTATCTTTCTCAGCGAGGCTTTTCTGCGGTGACCTGCGGTCTGATTACCAGCTTGACCTTGGTTGCTAATGTAGTGATGCAGCCGATTTCCGGATATTTGACCGATACGTTTTTGTCGGTCAGGGATTACCTTATTCTTTCCTGTATTGGCTTGATCGTGCTCTGTATCTGCAACATGGCGTTTGGCGGACAGGAGTTTGTTTGCTTTGCCTTAATTGTTTTTTCAGCAGGATTTGCTTATCCGTTCGGCCAGCTGATGGATGCGTGGGTCAATATTGTTAGCCATTTTCCAGGGACGAACCTTGTTTACAGCAGGGTGCGCGCGTTTGGCTCTATCGGATATGCGTTGGCTGCAACTGCCGTGGGGGCTTATTTTTCTATTTTCGGATATGGTCACTATTTTTTGTTGCAGGCAATCGTCTTTGCGGCACTGATTTTCTTTTTGCGTGGGCTTCCAAAGCTAAAGCCTGATAACCGGGCGGAGGGAAAATCCGGGGACGAGGGAGCTGCTCTGGGATTCTTTGAGTCTTTTCGTGTTTCGATGAAAAATCCGCGCTATCGAGCTTGTCTTATCATTTTTAGTCTCTATTGGCTTAGCCATCGCCCAGTGGGCAGCTATCTTGCCTTGTTCTGCGGGGAACGCGGCGGGACAGATCAAATGTTTGGATGGATTTGCGGGATTGGCGCGGTAACAGAATTTGTGGTTTTGCTTTGGATTGCGCGCTCACGGGATCTGATCACTTTAAAACAAGAAACTATCCTGACCTTTTTTATCAATCTGGGTCGGCCGGTTTTATTTTTGCTGCCTGGAATCGTTCCGCTCTTTCTGGGGCAAATCGTGCAGTCAGTAAGTTTTGCCCTTTTTTATACAATCAGTGTAGAATGTTTCTCCAGAGCGGCAGATCCTCATATTCGCAGCTTTTCTATTTCTGTGGGATTGACCGTGGTCACCGTTATTGGCACCGTTACGGCGAACCTTTTGGGCGGATTTTTATTTGATAAGTTTGGCTCCATCGGAAATACGATCATGAGTTTGGGGGTTTCCTGTATTGCACTGCTTTGCTTTTTAAAATACAAAAGAGTCTTGTTTGATACTGAAAAAAGAGCGGAGACAAAGCAGTAAAACTTCAAGATAAGCTAATTTATACTACTATTTTACCGAAAACTAAAAAATTCCAAAATTTATTTTGCGAAAATCCATTGACAAAACTTTTATATCTGTATTATAATGAATAACGCTTCACTGTGTGCTGTGAGCAGATGGTGGACAAAATGGCGGCATAGCTCAGCTGGCTAGAGCATTCGGTTCATACCCGAAGTGTCATAGGTTCAAATCCTATTGCCGCTACCAATTATCGGAGGTTTCCTCCGATCAATTTGGCCCGGTGGTCAAGCGGTTAAGACACCGCCCTTTCACGGCGGTTTCATGAGTTCGAATCTCATCCGGGTCACCATTTTTCTTATTTTTTTCGCGTATGTGGACGCGTAGCTCAGCTGGTTAGAGCGTTCGCCTCACACGCGAGAGGTCAAGGGTTCGAGTCCCTTCGTGTCCACCAAACCCAGCGGATTTTGCCGCACTAAAAACCGCTCTCGCAGCGGTTTTTTTAGTATTTTGAAAGTTTCCGGGAGGTTTCTAAACCATGAAAAAATTATCTGTTTTTGCCGTTGCAGCAGTGCTCATGTTCAGCCTTACCGCCTGCGGAGAAGGTGATATCGCCGTTCCTTCCCAAACAGCTTCTACAGAGGCTGTTTCTTCTGCGGTCGTTTCCACGGTTTCAGTTGATGCCGGAAAATACGAGAATACGCTTTCGGGTTTGTGCAATTATATGATTGACAGTGGAATTGTCGTACAGGAAGAGGGACAGCCGGAAGAAATGCAGGCTTCTTTTATTGGAGCAAAATCCGGTCTGCGGTACATGTTTAGCAAAAATCCTGCAAAAGATGAAAAGAATCTATCGGTTGAATTGTATGAATACGACCTTGACAATCTTTCTGATGAGGCTAAGACCTGCATTAAAAGTGCCAGAGAGAACGGAACCGTTCCGGTTTTTAATGACAACGTAAAGGCAGTCCTCAGCAAAAACGGAAAATATTTGATGATTTATCACGATTCTGTATCTAATGATGACCATCAGCAGATGGAACAGGCAGCAACGCAGGAATTTGAAAACTTTAAAGCGTAAAGTTCAGATCTTTTATAATAGCACTCAATTTTGAGCGGTTAACTTGAGAGGCTTTTTTGTGATTTTTTACAAAAAAGTCTTTTGCCTTTTTATAGGATTGTAGCTTTGTGGCAGTAGACAAAACAAGAAAGCGGTTGTATACTGTATTCAATCAAAACGACGGAGTTTGTGGGAAACCACTCATTCCGTCGTTTTTTTATAAAAGTGCAATCTCAAAAAGGTGGAAAAGATAAATTGAGATAAAAGATTTTAAAAGATACTTAGAGTAAAAGCAAATCAGAGAAGGCGTCACTTATGCGCGCAGGTTTTGTTGGTTTATAAAACTATAATCAGCATTTAAGACTAAGTTTTCCTGATATGCCCCTGTTTTAGGTCCCACTCTTTCGTAAATAAAAGAGTGGGACCTTCTATATAAGAATTAAGAGCAGAATCGGTGTTCGCCAATAATTGTAATGACCGGACGGGAAAAAATCCACTGACTAGTACTCTTTTTTGGGTTATAATAATAAACTGCACCGCCGGAAGGATCCCAACCGTTAATTGCATCTCGAGCAGCACGATAAGCAGAATCAGAAACAGGTGCATCAATTTGGCCGTCGTTTAAACAACTGAAAGCGCCCGGCTGGTAAATAACGCCAGCAAGCGTATTAGGAAAGCTGGGGTGCTCGATTCGATTTAAGATGACAGCGCCTACAGCAACTTGCCCTTCATAAGGTTCGCCGCGCGATTCTGCGGAAATAACTTTTGCAAGAAGAGCAACATCATTGCTCGAATATCCGCCGGCAGCACCCGTATTTGCACTTTGACCCGAGCTTCCACCGATGCCCATGGCGTTTAATGTGTTTTTGCCTGCAATACCGTCTGCAGTAAGACCATTGATTTTTTGAAACTTGATCACTGCATTTTTAGTGCTGCTGCCATAGATACCGTCTAATTTTCCAGAATAAAGCCCTTGATTCTGCAGTACGGTTTGAATTTTTACGACTTCGTCTCCGCGGCTGCCTTGCTGAGAAAGTACCGCTGTTGTACCACTGTGTCCAATTAAAAGCGTGATGGCCAGCAGATTCACGAGCAGAACAACAAGGAGCCTCCAAAAGAACATGCCATATCCCTTCATTTTCCTAAACCTTCTTTCTAAAAAAAGAATGCCCAAAAATGAACCATGAAATACTGGAAATAAGAACCCTCTTTAAAAAAATTAAAAAAGGTGAAAAAAGGGGTTGACAAAGGGAGGTAGGTTTGGTATTATAGTAAAGCTGACTCGCGAGAAACGAGCGGCGCAGGACCTTGAAAATTAAACAACGAAAAGAGACAAAGGGACCCGGAAAAATTCCGAGAGGAATTGGAACGGAACGAGAAGAAAAACTCGTAAAAAACGGACAAAACAAAGAAACACGCAAGTGTTTCGAAATGAGCTATAAGAAAGCTCTGAAATACGATTAGAGCGCGTAAGCGTTTTGATAAAATATTTTAGAGAGTTTGATCCTGGCTCAGGACGAACGCTGGCGGCGTGCCTAACACATGCAAGTCGAACGAAACTTAGAGGATGAAGTTTTCGGATGGAATCCAATAAGTTTAGTGGCGGACGGGTGAGTAACGCGTGAGTAACCTGCCTTTCAGAGGGGGATAACGTCTGGAAACGGACGCTAATACCGCATAACATCTCTTCTTCACATGGAGAAGAGATCAAAGGAGCAATCTGCTGAAAGATGGACTCGCGTCCGATTAGCTAGATGGTGAGATAACAGCCCACCATGGCGACGATCGGTAGCCGGACTGAGAGGTTGAACGGCCACATTGGGACTGAGACACGGCCCAGACTCCTACGGGAGGCAGCAGTGGGGGATATTGCACAATGGGGGAAACCCTGATGCAGCAACGCCGCGTGAAGGAAGAAGGTCTTCGGATCGTAAACTTCTGTCTTTAGTGAAGATAATGACGGTAACTAAAGAGGAAGCTCCGGCTAACTACGTGCCAGCAGCCGCGGTAATACGTAGGGAGCAAGCGTTGTCCGGATTTACTGGGTGTAAAGGGTGCGTAGGCGGTTCTGCAAGTCAGTTGTGAAAACTATGGGCTTAACCCATAGCCTGCAATTGAAACTGTGGGACTTGAGTGAAGTAGAGGTAGGTGGAATTCCCGGTGTAGCGGTGAAATGCGTAGAGATCGGGAGGAACACCAGTGGCGAAGGCGGCCTACTGGGCTTTAACTGACGCTGAAGCACGAAAGCATGGGTAGCAAACAGGATTAGATACCCTGGTAGTCCATGCCGTAAACGATGATTACTAGGTGTGGGGGGTCTGACCCCTTCCGTGCCGGAGTTAACACAATAAGTAATCCACCTGGGGAGTACGACCGCAAGGTTGAAACTCAAAGGAATTGACGGGGGCCCGCACAAGCAGTGGAGTATGTGGTTTAATTCGAAGCAACGCGAAGAACCTTACCAGGTCTTGACATCTATCGAAACCCTAAGAGATTAGGGCGTGCCCTTCGGGGAACGGTAAGACAGGTGGTGCATGGTTGTCGTCAGCTCGTGTCGTGAGATGTTGGGTTAAGTCCCGCAACGAGCGCAACCCTTACTGTTAGTTGCTACGAAAGAGCACTCTAGCAGGACTGCCGTTGACAAAACGGAGGAAGGTGGGGACGACGTCAAATCATCATGCCCCTTATGACCTGGGCTACACACGTACTACAATGGTCGTTAACAGAGAGAAGCAAGCCCGCGAGGTGGAGCAAAACTCTAAAAACGGTCTCAGTTCGGATTGTAGGCTGAAACTCGCCTACATGAAGATGGAATTGCTAGTAATCGCGGATCAGAATGCCGCGGTGAATACGTTCCCGGGCCTTGTACACACCGCCCGTCACACCATGGGAGCCGGTAATACCCGAAGTCAGTAGTCTAACAGCAATGAGGACGCTGCCGAAGGTAGGATTGGCGACTGGGGTGAAGTCGTAACAAGGTAGCCGTATCGGAAGGTGCGGCTGGATCACCTCCTTTCTATGGAGAACAGTCGGATGGAAGCATTCGACGACATTCCAAGGTCAGGTTTCCTAAGTCTCTAATCGTTGTTTAATTTTGAAGGCCTTGCAAAAGGACTTCAATCAGGTGGAAGGGTAACAGCCACCAGTTATGGGGGTATAGCTCAGCTGGGAGAGCGCCTGCTTTGCAAGCAGGAGGTCAACGGTTCGATCCCGTTTATCTCCACCAGGCTCCAAAAGGGAGCCAAAAGAAAAGATGGGCAGACGGTGAGAACCGGAAGCCGGAAACATGGGCTTATAGCTCAGCCGGTTAGAGCGCACGCCTGATAAGCGTGAGGTCGGTGGTTCGAGTCCACTTAAGCCCACCAGCACCGAAAGGTGTAAGTTGTACATTGAAAACTGAATAAAGAAGTAGAAGCAGATATTGAACGCAACAATGAGTAAAATCATTGTTAGAAATTATTATCAAATCTACAATTTCATTAAGTGGTGATGAGAAATCATCACCAGCTGAGAACTAAAGAAGAACACATGGTCAAGCTACAAAGAGCGCAAGGGGAATGCCTTGGCACTGGGAGCCGATGAAGGACGTAACAAACTGCGAAAAGTTTCGGGGAGCCGTAAGTAGGCATTGATCCGGAAATATCCGAATGGAGCAATCCGACTGGAGACATGTCCAGTCATCCTGACGTAAATTCATAGCGTCAGGAGGGGAACCGCCTGAACTGAAACATCTAAGTAGGGCGAGGAATAGACATCAAATGAGATTCCGCTAGTAGTGGCGAGCGAACGCGGAAGAGGCCAAACCGAAGGGAGAAATCCCTTTGGGGTTCGGACAGCATAATGGATGTGGAACTTTAACAGAACAGCCTGGGAAGGCTGGCCATAGAGCGTGAGAGCCGCGTAAGTAAAAAGGTGAAACACCAAGCTGTATCCAGAGTACCGCCGGACACGAGAAATCCGGTGGGAATATGGGGGGACCACCCTCCAAGCCTAAATACTACCCAGTGACCGATAGTGAAGAGTACTGTGAAGGAAAGGTGAAAAGGACCCCGGAAGGGGAGTGAAATAGAACCTGAAACCTTGTGCTTACAAGCACCGAAAGCCCGTCAATGGGTGATCGGGTACCTTTTGTAGAATGGTCCGGCGAGTGAATGTGACTGGCAAGGTTAAGGACTTCAGGTCTGGAGCCGTAGCGAGAGCAAGTCTGAATAGGGCGCAAGAAGTCAGTTATATTCGACCCGAAACCGGGTGACCTACCCATGTCCAGGTTGAAGTGGAGGTAAAACTCCATGGAGGACCGAACCGACTCCCGTTGAAATGGTAGCGGATGAGGTGTGGGTAGCGGAGAAATTCCAATCGAACCCGGAGATAGCTGGTTCTCTCCGAAATAGCTTTAGGGCTAGCCTTGTATTAGATTACCGGAGGTAAAGCACTGAATGGTCTAGGGACCGAAAGGTTACCAAAACCTATCAAACTCAGAATGCCGGATAATTGATGTACGGGAGTCAGACAGTGTGAGATAAGTTTCATTGTCAAAAGGGAAACAGCCCAGACCCACAGCTAAGGTCCCAAAACACGGTTAAGTGGAAAAGGATGTGGGGTTGCACAGACAACCAGGATGTTGGCTCAGAAGCAGCCATACATTAAAAGAGTGCGTAATAGCTCACTGGTCGAGTGACCCTGCGCCGAAAATTTAACGGGGCTAAATCGTGTACCGAAGCTTGGGATGCAGCAATGCATGGTAGGAGAGCGTTCTATACGGAGTGAAATCATAGCGGAAGCGATGGTGGACTGTATAGAAGTGAGAATGCCGGAATGAGTAGCGCGAAATGTGTGAGAATCATATTGGCCGAAAGTCTAAGGTTTTTGGAGGAAGGTTCGTCCGCTCCAAGTAAGCCGGGAGCTAAGGTGAGGCCGAAAGGCGTAGCCGATGCACATACGGTGGATATTCCGTAGCCGCCAAAAGATTTAAGATAAGTGACACCTTGAAAGGGCATGACCCGGGCGTTGGTTGACCCGGGCGTAAGGGACCGAAATTAGAGTAGGGAAGCATGCTTAGACGAGGGCGAGAAAAGCTTATTGTATATCTTAGGCGCCCGTACCGCAAACCGACACAGGTAGACAGGAAGAGAATTCTAAGGCCAACG
This sequence comes from Caproicibacterium sp. NSD3, assembly GCF_053613275.1. Taxonomy (NCBI): domain Bacteria; kingdom Bacillati; phylum Bacillota; class Clostridia; order Eubacteriales; family Oscillospiraceae; genus Caproicibacterium; species Caproicibacterium sp. NSD3. The sequence goes on along the minus strand of NZ_CM132119.1, from coordinate 1,286 downwards.
GGAGAAGGGTAGTTAAGGAACTCGGCAAATTGGTCCCGTAACTTCGGAATAAGGGACGCCACAGAGATGTGGCCACAGTGAATAGGCCCAGGCGACTGTTTAGCAAAAACACAGGTTTCTGCCAAATCGTAAGATGACGTATAGGAGCTGACACCTGCCCGGTGCTGGAAGGTTAAGAGGAGATGTGCAAGCATTGAATTGAAGCCCCAGTAAACGGCGGCCGTAACTATAACGGTCCTAAGGTAGCGAAATTCCTTGTCGGGTAAGTTCCGACCCGCACGAAAGGTGTAACGATCTGGGCACTGTCTCAATTACCCGCCCGGCGAAATTGTAGTACCGGTGAAGATGCCGGTTACCCGCGACAAGACGGAAAGACCCCATGGAGCTTTACTGTAGTTTAATATTGGGTTTCGGTAATTTATGTACAGGATAGGTGGGAGACTTGGAAACCCCGGCGCTAGCCGGAGCGGAGTCAACCTTGGGATACCACCCTTAAGTTGCTGAAATTCTAACCTGCGGCCGTGAATCCGGCCGGGGGACATTGTTAGACGGGCAGTTTGACTGGGGCGGTCGCCTCCAAAAGAGTAACGGAGGCGCTCAAAGGTTCGCTCAGCACGGACGGAAACCGTGCTCTTGAGTGTAAACGCAAAAGCGAGCCTAACTGCGAGGATGACAGTCCGAGCAGTAACGAAAGTTGGAGTTAGTGATCCGGCGGTATGAGAGTGGAATTGCCGTCGCTCAACGGATAAAAGCTACCCTGGGGATAACAGGCTGATCTCCCCCAAGAGTCCACATCGACGGGGAGGTTTGGCACCTCGATGTCGGCTCATCACATCCTGGGGCTGTATTCGGTCCCAAGGGTTCGGCTGTTCGCCGATTAAAGTGGTACGCGAGCTGGGTTCAGAACGTCGTGAGACAGTTCGGTCCCTATCTGTCGTGGGCGCAGGATATTTGCGGAGAGCTGTCCTTAGTACGAGAGGACCGGGATGGACGCACCGCTGGCGCACCAGTTGTCATGCCAATGGCACAGCTGGGCAACTATGTGCGGATCGGATAAACGCTGAAAGCATCTAAGCGTGAAGCCGACTCCAAGATTAGATATCCCATGGCGTAAGTCAGTAAGACCCCTTGTAGACTACAAGGTTGATAGGCTGCGTGTGTAAGTACGGTAACGTATGTAGCTTGGCAGTACTAATAGGTCGAGGGCTTGACCATTAACCTTCTTTGGTTCGCGCTCTTTCTCTCTTCTACTTACCTTTATTCAGTTTTCAGTGTACAAATTGTGC